>DF820483.1 GCA_000739535.1 Candidatus Vecturithrix granuli
TTCAACCCCGAAGTTGCTGGCATTGGCATTAACAGTAAGACCCCTGTGGTAGCCGGATACGGTATGAGCGCGTCTGGTGCTACAATCAGTATGCCGATCTACACGCAGGAAATTGATCCTGTAAAGCACGCTGCCGATCTTGGTTATGAAGTTTCTCAGAGGTTAGGGTTGTAATGGCTGCGCCAACACTCAACACCTACGAATACCAGTTTATGGATAGCGGAGTGCTGCTCAATAGGAGTGGCACTCCGCCATTCGTAGATGTGACTAGTATCAAAGGGTTAGATTTACCTACAATTGATGATTACGAAGCTGACTTTGATGGTAGGCACGGCGGTTACATTTATGCTCGCTATGTCAAGAGTCGTACTATCGTTATCGATGGCATCTTATATGCGTCGGCTGCTACAGCTGACGTAGCAATTGAAGCACTTATTGCTAATTTTGTGCCCCGCGAAAATGATGCGCCATTCTACTATCGCGGAGCAGGAATTGCACAGCGCTATATCATGTGCAAACCAATTGGGTTCAATTTCAATATTGACAATCTAAGGAACTATGGCGCGTGTCAGATTCAGATTCAATTAAAAGCTGGCGATCCGTTAAAGTACGCAGACAACGCGGACGTAGTGGTAACGTCTGGTACTACAGGAACAGTGACAAACGACGGAAATGCCGAAACTTTCGGTGTGTTCGACCTATCAGGCGCAGCTTCCAAAGTGTCAATCGTAAAAGTCTCGACTGGTGAAACAGTAACTGTTACTTATACAACTGATGCAGACGACGCTATCACTGTTGATTTTAAAAATCGAGCCTGCTATATCAACGGTGTCAGAAATTCCACATATCTAACATCACTTGGTTGGTGGTCCTTTAATCCAGCAAGCTCAACTGATTTCAAAATCCTATCTGTTGGCGTAGACACCATGGTAAATGGTAACTGCGAAGCTAACTTCGGCGCTGGATATGCTGTTGGTGCTAACTGGACTGGATTACAACAGTTTACGGGCGATAAGCATAGTGGTTCTAAGTCACTGAAAATGACGCGCAAGAACAAGACTGCCGGTGGCGGTACAGTCACTGTCCCCACAGGCATCACAGGGCAGGCAGCAGGCACCTACACAGCCTCAGTGTGGCTCAAAGGCACCATGCCTCACGCTAACATTGAAGTGTATAACGGCGCTGCACAGGTTGCTTCTCTTGTATTAGTTCCTGTTAGTTCGACAACTTGGCAAAAATTTCAGCTTACCTATACCTTAGCCGCCACTGGTGGCGCTATTACATTCGTAATTAGTGATACGGGCGAGGCAGCAAGTAAACTTGCTAAGAATAAGGTGCTGTTGATGGATGATTTTAGTATTCGTTCCGTGAATAGTGGTGTCACATGTACTGCTCATACTAAGGATGGATGGTTATAATGGCCGATTATGTCATGCGATTACAGAATCGTGATGGCAGTTACATCGGTGAGATCCCTTTTTATGAGCTGCAAGGCGAATTTCGTATGAATGAGCCGGATGAGATTAGGTTTAAAACGAGTTCTGCGAACTTAAAGACCTACGTTGATCCCGTTACGCAGCTTAAAGAAGGGTTAACTGAGGTTAATCTGCTGCGTAATGGGAACAGCATCTTTCTTGGACCTATCTGGGATATCACTGTATCAAGTGAAGCTCATGTAATGACCATTATGGCACAAGATGTTTCCAGTTATCTTGGTCAGCGCTACATTATGGCTGATACGAAGTTCACAAAAAAGCGTTTTGCATATGCGGCATGGAAGCTTATTCAAGATACACAGGCATTAACCTACGGCGATCTTGGAATTACACTTGGTCAGGATGCACCTACTAGTCCTACAGGTAGTTTTAGCTTCACTAAAAAGTCTGGAACTTCAATTCTGAAAGCGCTCGATAAGCTTTCAGCTGGTACCACAGGGTTCGATTGGGAGATTAATCCGAGTCGGCAGTTGATGTTATACTACCCGCGAATCCAAATCCCGTCATTAATTACACTAGAGTATCCAACTGTAATTAAACGGTACTCTGTGCAGGGCATGGGCAAGTATGTAGCTAACAGTGTCTTTGCTAAAGGTGCTAATAAAGAGATTTCAAACGTTTACTCTGATGCTGCATCACAGCAATTGTTTGGTTTAAGGCAGTATGTAGCATCTGATTCGTCTATCAAATCGAAAACAAAGCTTGATGCATATGCTCGAAGCGTGCTTAATCTACGGAAAAACCCTCGTTTAATTCCGCAGTTGACACTCGACGTCGAAAAAATGAACCCATTTGAAGGCGATGTTGGCTATGGATGGCTTATCAATACCATCATTGATGATGGGTGGGTGCAGTTTAACGGTATAATGCGTTGTTCTGGGTATCAATTAACACTCGGAAAGCACGGAAATGAAACTTTCGTGCTGTACATCAACGACACTAGAGAGATTGAGGACACTAGCTCATGAGAACTCCTACATTAACTGACATCATTAAGGATCTTCGTGAAACTAGTGAGGCCCTTGATGCTACAGATGTTGACTTTGGCGATGAAGAAAACGCCAATGTTGAAGTTCCTACAATTACATCAATGACACCTACCGTCACATACTACGCTTCTCCGGTAACTAAGACTCCGTATGCGCGTATTCAGTGGACCTGGGTGGCTCCTGTTATGCATGATGAAGATGGCAACGTTATTAGTCCGACAGATCCTGATATTCTTGACGATGTAACCTTTGACCCTGTGGTAGATTACATGTTCGGGACCGCGCTAAACGGTGCTACTCCCACAACATTCGCGTCTACGAAAGGATCTACATCTGTAATTACGCAGGAACATCCTCTCGGATCAAATGTTACAGGTACAGTTTATGCTGTGCTCAAGAGTGGCATTAAAGGACCTGCGTATTCTGTTGAGGCAACAGTCAGTAAGGATACGACAGCACCTAATCGGCCGTCTACACCTACGCTAACGTCTAGTGCGTCTATTATCTCAGTAATTTGGGATGGGTTAGATTATCTTGGCAATGCACAACCGAGCGACTACAATAACACTGTGGTATATGCCGACGCATCAAACCCGCCGACTACTCCTGTTGGTATTTTAACTGGCCGTGGCGTTTGTGCATTTCATGCCACAGCAGGTTCTACGATTTATGTGCAATTAGTCTCGCAAGATATGTCGTATAATCAGAGTGTTGGTAGTACGGTAGTCAGTATTGTTTCGCAGTCTGTTCTTGACGATACTGGTTTGGCAGATGCTCTTGCAAATAAGGCTGTTATTTACACACAGACCGCTGATCCTACTACAACTCTCCCTGTTGGAACTGTTAAAAATGGCGATTGGTGGTTTAAAACTAACGCAACAGTAACATCGCAGATCGATATGATCTACAAGCGTGTATCTGGCGCATGGGTAACTGATACTATTAATGCAGCTGATGTTATTGCGGCTCAAAGTATTGTTTCAAATAACATCGCTGCGAATGCAATTACAGCTAATAAGATCCTGGCTGGTGAGTTAGCAGCTAGGTTAGCTACTACTGGTGAATTACATGCTGACATTATTAATGGTGGCATTATTAATGCTGCGATTACTATTTCCGCTGCTTTACAGACAGCAGCTGTCGGCACACGTTGTACTCTTGATTACTCCGGTTTCAAGATGTACGTACATAATACTGTGACAGGAAATGATGACATTGTTATCAATTTCGATGCTGTTACAGGATTGGCATCATTCTTCGGCAATGTTGTGTCGAACAACTTGATTGCTAATGGTGTTGTAACCCTCAACTCTCCGACGAATATTATGAATCCTAACACAGCATTGATTTTGTACTCAGGCATTCAGCCTCCGTCGTCCGGCCCGATTGTCACAAATAAATGGGATAGTGTACAATTAAAGAACTCCGACGGGTCGAATGCGTCTCCGACATTTGTTAGTCGAATGTCTGATGGTAAATTTGTTGGAATGTCTGGCATTTTTCAGACAGTCCGATACACTGTTTACAATGCAAATGGTACTTGGAATCGTACGATTACTCCGTCTAATTTTGGTCCTAATCGTGATTATGGATTTGGCCCTGGCCTGCATTTACTAGTTGTTATTGCTGATTATGCGTATTCAATTGGCGTTAGTGGTGATGATGGTACTACAAACTATTACTTTGATATCCTAGCTACTAATTTAACAACCGGGGCAACTGTTGTATTCTACGGTCCTGGTGGTACTAAATGGAAATTCCCGATGAGCGCATCTCCGAGATTAGGAACCGATGGGTCTAATCTGATTTTGTCGTTCGGTACCACAATTCGTATGTACAGTGTTTCTCGTACTGGTGAAACATATACTGTTACTTATACAGCCACAAAGTCGAATATTATGTCTAATCCTGATGCTATTATGCGCGGTACATTAGATACCGGTACTGATAGCTTCTTGATGAGTAGCGGCAGTTCTAATATGCGTATGTGTTTGTATTCAACTATGGTTGAGAATACGAATGGCGCTATTCCACAGGCTGCTTCTGGAACTAATATTGGTCTTGGATATTATTCGAGTGTTTATTGGTGTGCGAAATCTGGCGGTGCAGTTTACTTCTACAATGGAGTTTCTCTGAGCACGCCTACAGCAACTCGAGATTTTGGAATTACTTACTATAACACGGCTCCGTATGAGTCGAAAATGTCTCCGCGGACGACTGCGACAATCAAACGACTCGCTAAGATCAACTTGTCTGCTTCTGGTTGGTCTCCCGGTGTTCCCGATGCAAACGTTACACAGCTTCGTTATTACGGTGGCGCAGTTGCTGGAACTGTATATGCTCAGGGTAATAACGCAAGTGGTCAGATCGTACTGACTTCGCTTGCTACGTCTGGTGGTACACCCCCTACTAGTTCAAGTTTCCCTGAATCTGCTCCTGCTGTAATCAGAAACAGTGATTCGTCACTCATTATTTCTGGCGATGGGACAGTTAAAGTTCCTCCGACAAAATTGCGTGGATTCCCAATTAAATGGACAGGATATTTAGCTTCTAGTGTGTCTTGTTCAACAAATGTGTATCGATCATTAAAACCAAGTTCTCGTATTAATTATACGGGAGAGTGGGAACCCACATGGGCTTCCGGGGAAGACCGTTTCACAATTGGTTATCATTGTTGGGTTCGTATTGTTTGGAAAGTGCATTTTGACAATACAAGTACGGCTGGTAACAGGCTTGCTGCTATTTATAAGAATCCTGCATCCGGAACAAATACAAGTTCTAGTGAGCCAGCTGGCCGACTTGTGTGGGCAAAATCCGCACCCTCTTCTGACTATACTGCATGTTTAGCAATTTGGGAGGGTGAGGTTCAAGCAACTGACACTATCATGTTAGTTGCCAGAACTTCATCTACAACCAATGCGCAACATGGTATTAGTCATACAACAGTCAGTATTACAATTGAGCGTATGCTGGATTGAGAAATTATGAAAGAACGACGATTAACTCCGTGGTCCTTGCTTAAAGAACCAAAATTCGTGAGTGCTATGATGGCGTTAGCTTATTCATTATTCGCACTTACCGGATTAATTATCATCTTCGCTCCGCCAGACGAAGTTGTTTCACGTACATGGGTACTAGTTGGGTATCTAGTCGGTAGCTTCTTTATCATTGGGGGTCTGCTTGGAGCGCTAAGTTTGCATGGCGGCGAATGGTGGATTGAAAGAGCAGGGCTGATGTTTGAAGTCGGAGCCATGCTCGGATATGTTTTTACATTTTGGAGTCTAAATGGTAATTCGACTACTGAAGTGTATGTTAGAACATCACTATCGTTTGTAGTTATTTCCTTGCTTGCTATGCGTTTCTACAAGATTCGGGGTTTGACTTTAGACCCGACCAAGTAAAGGACCACTGCAAAATGGTAGATTGGCCGGTATTAATTACAGCAGTATCAACCCTCGCAGGAACTCTAGGGCTTAGGGAGATTCTGCGAGGGTGGGCTGCTAAGCGATCTGGATATGCTCAGGAGGAAAAAGAACGATATAAAAACCTCCTACGCGAAAACGACCAAAAGGATGCGCGTATTGACAGACTCCTAGAGGACAATCGTAAGCAGCGAGAATACTCATCCGAGTTAAGACGTATGTTAATCGAGAATGGCATTAAGAATATTCCAGATTGGCCGAAAGATATTGCATACTAGGTTGAAATACGAGGAGAAAAATGTCTGATGAAATTGATCTTGAGGATCATGAAGTAGACGACGTTGCATATGACACGTTTGAAGATACAGAAACCGTGTCTGATGTAGAGGTATTTGGGACAGAGCCTGTTCCTGCATACGAATATGAGGGAACGGAGGGTCTCAATGACAATTAAGGCTATGCAGAAAGTCGCTGATTTACTTGTATATTCTAATATCGGCTACGATCAGAGTCAGCGCTGGACTTTCTTAGACAAGAAAAATAAAAGGATCGTTAAGAATGGCGAATGTGATTGCTCTACGTCAAGTGGAGCTATTGCATGGCTTGGTGGTTATCCTGTCGATCTATCTGGAACGTTCTATACTGGTAATTTTGCAAAGCGTCTGGCTGCGGCCGGATTCATTGTAATCCCGTTCAAGAGTCTGTCACAGGTTAAGGCTGGCGATTTCTTGTTAACTCCTGGCCGTCACGTTGTATTTGCTCGCACAGCTAAGAAGTTCTTCTCAGCAGAGGTTGATGAGCGTGGACGATCGGCAGGTGGCAAGGCAGGCAACCAGAACGCCCGTGAGACGCGCTACCGGCTCGCCTACGTGCGTCCGGGCGGCTGGCGCTACATTGTGCGACCCGTACCGGCTGTCACCTACAAAGGCCGTTCACTGAAATACTTCTCCACAAAGAGTAGCAAGTTTAGTGAAGCTATGCGAATGCTGACGTATACAGCACCGTTTGATGGCCCGCTTTACAACGAGTTTTACAATGTGTGGACTGTTCGTAATAAAGGGATGCAGCATATTTATGACGCAACTGCCGTTGCGGTACCACAGGAATCTCACGCTTTCGTAGTGCTCGGGTCCGCGCTTAATACTGATGGTTCTCTTCGATCTAAGTATAAGCGTCGTCTTGATTTGGCTGTCACAGCACTCAATAGCAATCCGAACTCTGTGGTAATCGTATCTGGAGGTGCCGCGAGGAACGGTAAGACAGAAGCTGAAGTTGGTATGACGTATCTTGTTAATGCTGGCATCGATGGGAAGCGTATTATCCTTGAAGAGGCATCGAATAGCACAGTCGGAAACGCTAAATACTCTGTTCCCCTCATGTTAAAGAAGGGTTTCGAGAGTTACACGCTTATTTCCGATGCAAGTCACCTTCGACGTGCTGCTATGCTATTTGATGCGGCTAAACTTCGCATCGAAACAGATAGTAATCGACGATTTACTCTTCAGTTAGTCAATACTGTCGCATTTAAAGACTCGGATTCTACAGAAAAACCTGTGGCATCTGATGCTTTGTTTGAGATTGGTAAGGAAGTCGCTTATCTTCTCGGTATTTCCGCGCAGTTCAACGCTGCTAAGTAAGGAATTCACTATGAAAATCTTCACTGTTAAGCCTGAATGGATTACAGATTCCACATGGCGTGCTCTGCGCACATTTTGGCAGACGTTCTGGGCTTCGTTTACAGTCACATTAGTTGCTGTGCTGTTATCATATGCAAACTCTGGCACATTCAACTGGAACGTTCTGTGGTTACAGGGTGCAATTGTGGCATTTGCTGCTGCTATTGCTAAGGTTATGAATAAGGATCAGGATACCACAGAATAATGACAGCTACTGAAAAAGGAGCTACGTTTAAGCTAGTCATTTAACTTGTATTCCGAATCGACAGTTTCTCACCATAAAACCTACCCCCTGTGGTGAGATAAATAAGAAAGCCCCGGTTAGTCATTTTCTCCTTGGTGACTAACCGGGGCTTTCGTTTGTTTACTTGTCGTTTTTAACTTGTGTTACGTACGACCACTCAGATCGAGCGAAGATTGCTACGTACTCACTGTCTCTTTCGCAGAAGAACAATGTTCCATCAATTTCCGTAATATATTCTGCATCAACTTCAACAGGAGATATTACATTAGGCCGTGTAATTTGCCACTTTGTCATTTTCGGTATCCTAGATCAAGTAGTTGTTTTCTAAATTCAATTTCGTATGGCAATCCTCGAAGTTTAAACTCGTCATTGTTTACAACGAAGTAAATCAGGTGTCGCATTCCGTCGTTTGCGTGCCTGTATGCTTTGGTGTATAAATTGAGTTCTTTGAGAATATTGTCCGATACGAAACCTTTCGCTTGTGCAGGAGTTTGCTGGAAAAGAGCGATTCCCCTTCTTCTACACCAACCTTTGATCGTTCCAATATACTCACGAGAATCGAGCCTGAGTCCTGCCCGAGAGGTATTCCGGTAATCGAAAGTTTCGTACACAACAAACAATCGATCGACGTCTCTGGAGTGCTTGTCAAGAAAATCCTCGAGTTCTATGTGGTGTTCTTGTGGCCCAAGCTGTTTGACCTTAAATTCAGGCACTACAGTTGTATCATTAACCGTCGCCATAGCTACCCCTGTGGTACCACCTGGGTCAAATGCGATGATTCTAGTTTTCACTGGAATAACTCATACGTAGCTTCGAAAATATCAGGCTTACACGGATAGAATTCACCTTTAATACCTCTGATGATGTAATCACCGACATTAACGTGATGGAATCCTTCTAGTGTAGCAATCATCATCCGTCCGTCGCGCGGATCAATACTTACCCCACTTTTAGGACACGGAACTTTGCCTTCAATTACCGCTAACGGCTCAAATGATCCGGCAGTATTCTGCTCAATCCATTGATAGATGGAATATAGATTTGCATTGTCTCCAACAAATTGACGAGCTTCGATAACAACAGGCTTCTTTTTATATAAACTCATGATAGCTTACCCCATGACTTTCCAACAGACGCGTCAACAGCAAATTTCACATAACCTTCAACAGCTTCATCAGCAGACTGTAGCATAAAATTGCTAACCACATCCGTAATGTGTTCGACCTCATCATCGTGACATTCCACCATAATAGCATCATGCACAAGATTAAAGATGCGAGGATGATTTTCGTAATCACAATTCTGCTCAATCCACTGATTAAATCGTGTTGCTGCACGGAGACAGATATCAGAAGCAGTAGACTGAGGCATAAATGCAAGAGCCTCATTCATAATGTTCTTGATATTCTCATCAGTCAATAGAGTGTACCGACGGTGACGACCGAATGGCGTAACTAAATCTTCGCCATCCTTGACCATCTTACGGATTGACTTCTGCCAATTGACAATCTCAGGAATAACAGAGAAGAACTTCTGCATATGCCCACGAGCTACTTCTACAGGAATTCCGAATCCGTGCGCGATACCGAACTCCGTGCGCCCATAGTTAAGACCATAGACATACGTCTTAACCATAGTACGTTCTTCTTTCCAGAGACGGCACTCATCACACTTGCATTTATCAACATGATTCTGCGGCTTTACTGCTCCGGGATATAGAACAGGAACAAGTTCATCGAACACATCACGATCACTGTCATTGAAGATTTCAGTGAAGTAGTGATCGCCAGCAAAGTATGCTAATGTACGAAGTTCCGCCTGTGAATAGTCGATGTTGATGAATGAGTTATCCGATCGACTAGGAATGTACATCGTTTTGATCGGAGAATCTCGCGGAATATTCTGCAAGTTTGGATTTCGACTAGAGAGTCGTCCTGTAGTTGTCCCATGCAGAAGATACGAACTATTGATCCGGCCCTTGTAAAGACGATCTTTGACACCTGTAATATATGTGCCATTGAGCTTTGTTTCCTTACGATACTCTAAGAGCATCGTAGCAAACTTGCGAACAAGTTCGTCATTATTTGGGAAAGGCTTCTCGTACGCAAGTACGTTAAGCATCGTATCTTCGTCAGTAGAATCTAACCGAATTCCAAGATCCATAAAGAGCTTCTTGATCTGCAATGGTGATGCAGGATTAATTCCATCACCACGAGTATAGCCTTTAGGATTGACCTCATAAGCCATCAGAGACATAAAATGCTCTTTGCGCATAATTGAAAGATCAAACTCAGCAGCTAAATTATCAAGATACTCTTTGTCGATAGTAATACCTTCGTATTCAACGTCCATCAACATATCAGACGCTTCACACAAGAATCTATGAAGTTCAGTTAATCCATGCTCTTCAAGAAGAACTTCAAAGTACTTCTTTAAGAGATAAGTACATTCTACGTCGTAGGCATTGTATCTGTACAGAATCTCCCGAGGAATCTTTGAGAAATCTCGCTGAGGCCCAATGAATTTCTTAACCTCGTCGTCGTATGCAGGTGCTCCGAGGAACTCCTGAGCCATATATTTAAGTCCATGAGTTCCAGTCCGTTCGTCGAGACAATACGAGGCGAGCATTGTGTCAAACCCAAGTTTCTGCTTACCAACATATGGACGCATTCCATTGAGGTCAAACTTTCCATTCTGAGCTACAACGTTACATCGCAACATCATCTGTTTAATGATGAGCCAGACTTCTGCATTAAGCGCATTGTCAGTAATAACGCGCGGCATACCATCATCAAATTTCATACCAACACAAAGCATAACGTGACGCTCTGGGTGTCCGAAACTCTCATCTTTGTCAATGGTACATTCAATGTCCATCGTAAGATCAGGAACATGCAGACGCGTAGTTGAACCTTCTGCATACAGCCAAGCTAATGCATCTTCGGGTGTATCCAGTACTTCAAAATCAGGCTCAACAAACTCTTTACCGTTGCTGAAAATCTTTCCGATATCTGTCACAAGATCAGGGAAACGAGCTTCCTGCATCATGCATACATATGGGTTTACAGTCGGAATGACTTTATTCGGAATCCAATCTGAGCGCTTGAAGGGACCGACCCTCAACGCAGTCACACCCGTCCGCCCGAGGACGCTAGTGGCCGCCTCGTTGCCGAACGTGACCACAGGGCCATCAGTAGCGGCAGCAATCTCGGCCAGCACACGTGGACGACAGGCAACTACTGCTTTAGCCGGAACTTTCTTATCTTCGGGACGGCAGAGAACGGCTGTAGTGTAGTAGTATGTAGGATTCTTCCCGTGATGCTTGAACACTTTAGAAAGCAGTTTTCCAGAGGTAGTGTTACAAAAACCACCGTTGTACTTTTCTGTTGCGCTCGGCATACCTCCCACGATTACTAAATCTGCCCTGTGGTCAGGAGAATCGTACCCCATAAATTCCGCATTGTTGTAAAGCGGGCAGTTCTCACAATCAGTTAACGGGTGTAGCGGTTCCACTGAAATTCTCTCCTGACTTCCTAAAGCCTGTGGTACTACCTTGCGCAGCAAGGTACGATTCAATCGCGTCAACAAGAACAAATGTTCGTTGAATATGAAGGTTAGCCTGAGCTAACTGCCACTTCAATAATTCTAATGCTGTCTTAAGATCGCCTTCACCTGCCAATGCTGGAAGTTCGTCATTTAACGTCTCCATCATATTCATCATCAATACGATCGACGATTGCTGCGTTTCTTCACTCAATGCAATTTTCATCATTAATCCCTCGCATAATAAACGAATCCGTCTCCATGTGCTTTCTTTTCAATGAGGCCGCGGTCCAGTAGTGTATCAAAAAGTGAACTAGCCTCGCGCGACGAAAGCTTAAATGTGCGCATAATCCGACTACGGGAAGCACCATCAGAATGACGCCGACGAATTGAGTCCATAATCAAATCAAGCTTACGCTCACTTGTAGTCTTTCCAACATTGTCAATGATTTCTTGAGAATATGCACGCCAATGTTCGCCGTAAGAGATAGCTCTAAGAATGTCGTGTAAATCTACGACAACCTTATCCGTCTCTCTTTGTCTCGCTGCTGCAATCAAAACTGCAGCTTTAAGAATCGACTTTGCTAGCCTATCCCCCACAGGTGTGTAAATATCAGGAAGCGACGATTGTGTTCCCAACTCCACTAGACGAAATTCGAGCTTGTTATATCGTGCCCATGCATCATCAGTAAGTTCTGCATCAAATTCTTTAATCGCCTCTACTTCCGTATCCGCTCCTGCAAAGTGCAAGAGACGCACACCGTTGTAATGGTTATACATTTCCTTAAGCTCCTGAATAATGTTCAGACGCTCATTGGAAATCTTAGATGTTGGGGGACCGAGCGGTTTGATTCTGGTTACATCAGATTCAGCTGTGATAAAGATGAACCTAGGCAAGAATCCAGACGCAACATGCTCAAACGTTACGGCACTAGTTACACGGTTCTTAATTCCTCCACCGAAAATGATGAGACGCGGATCACGGACTTCAATGACCTCTTTTCTCAACAGGCGCTTCTGTAATTTTCCATCGTACAGCTTAGTAAGCATTTCTGGCATACCAGCCATATAGTCTTTCTTTGCCATAGACTCAATGAGTCCAGAGAACTCATCACGAAGGAAAATAGACGGTTTCTTCGGCCGCAACGACAAACTAGTAAACATACCTTCAATGGAACCATCCGTCGCTAGAATCGTAGAAGGATCAACTTCCTCTAAAATATCCATCGCAATATCCATTGAAGTAGTCTTACGGGTAAGCGTTGTGTCTGCAAGAATCATGAACCAAAGATTAGGAATAATAGTTCCGAAAGATGTAGGCAGGCCAACAGAACCGCAAAGAATAGCAGAAAGAAGCACAAACGCTCCCGCTTGGTGGTATTGATATGCAGCGTCGCCAAGACCGCTAGCCCACTCAATATAACGCTCAACAAAACCAGGAGGATCATTTGCAATTAACGCTTTCTCTTCTCTGCTCATCAAAGACTCGATATTAGAGAAGTCCTCGATCGGTAGCTTTTTCTTAATTTCTGCTGTTTCCTGCGCACGACAAACCTCTTTCCAAAGTTGCGTTAAACTTCGGCGGTCACGGTCGTACTTATTACAGGCTGCATCGCGCGCAATAACAAACACTTTCTCACGTGAGAAACCTGCTTCAAACAACATAAGTTCAAGCTGCCAGAGTTTCTCACTCCACTTGTGCTCCATCGGAGTTTCAGTAAAGAGTTTGAGAATAAGAGGGCTAACTTCACGTCGAACCTTTTCAAGAATCTGCTCTCCTGATTCCTGTGGTAGCTCTTCCGGAAATTCCGCGTTAACGTACGTATAATCTGGCATTAACGGATAGTCGTCAAAGTCAGACATTCGATAGTAGCGCTTTTTGATCTCCCTGATCTTTACCACAGGGTAACCCATGTTATCAACATCTGGGTACTTGAAGTTAAATGTATCAGGAATCCGCAAAAGTTGAGTGATATCCCAGCCGCTAATATCTGCGCCATCGCTCTTGTGATAGTACGCGATTCTGCGACTTAAATCCTCAGCGTCCTTCGGATCGACTTCTGTACTCGGATCAAAAATCCAGTATGCTTGATACCTATCAGGCGATGATTCAATCGTGATCGACGGAGGCTGTAGCATTTTGTCAGGATTACATCGGTCAAGGTCAGACCACGCATTTGTGGTGATTGACACATAATCACGAGAACGCTTTTTCTGGCTGAAAAGCTGCGGGCAGAAATACGCATGATTCATCATACCATACTGCTCTACGGCATCTAGAGCTTGATCCAATTCATCAGGATAAGTGAACCAAAGCTCTGTCATTTTGCGCTTATCAGATGTATCGAGAAAAGCAAGACATAGGTAGCCCCTGTTCCTTCCGAACAGAAGCTTGAAAAACATCTCGCGCTTGAACTTTGAGTTAACCTCTTCTACCACTTCACAGCTTTCTTGATAGTTAGCGATTTAGGAGTGTTGAGGGCACAATTTCTTTGTCGTTTAATATCACGCAGCAACGTTATGGGTGCGGATACCCTCAGCACTTTATTGATTACGGAAGCAGCTTATTGGTCCGCTTCGCCTTCCCAGCCGCAACAGTCTCGTCGTTAAGAGGCTGGAAACCCTTAACGCTGTTCTCGTACTCCGCGGGCGCCCCGGGGTCAACGCCGTAACTCTTCTTCTTACGAAGAACGTTGGCGATGAGCTTCTTGCCCTTGAACTCTTCCGGCTCAGGAACAATGCCAGTTTCCAGAGCACCAGCAAAGCCAGTAGCCTTAAGCCACTGAGCCATGTAGAAGTTATTCGGCTTACCAGTCTGCTTGTCGTAGACTGTGAAGAGCATGATGTTCGGGAAGAACTTACGGTTGTTGAACGGGTTAGCCTCGTCCTCAACAGTAAGCTGCACCTTAAGCATCAGCTTGCCCTTATTATCGCCGTTCTTGACCTCAGCGATTTCCGCGTCAGACACAACACAGATGTAGTCCCCAGCAGGAACCGGGTCATACTTAGCAGAACTACCCTCAGCCTTAAGATCCTCTTCAGAGAAATCGATCTTGAATCCAGCCATTTTCTTGCCTTTCGTTGTTTACTTACTTACTTGCTTATGCTGACATTAAACTGTACAGCTTTTCCATCGTAGGATTCATAATGATCTGATCTAACTTACCAGATCGATCCTTAGCGATGGTTGTTTCTGTCTTGCCAGTGAGAAGCATCCGAAGCTGTTCCTCATCACCTGTTTCCTCGTTAACGCCTTCCTTCATATACATGAAGAAAACTTCATCGAGGAAGCCAGCGATTTCACCGGCAAGTTTGCCAGAGAGCGCAGGTCCATATGTGAACTTTCCAGTTCTAATGTCCTTGTCTTTGGCTGCTAAACATGTGAAGATGGTGTTGACTTCCAAATCACGGAAGCCACGAACGAACTTACGCATCTGTTCGAGGTTAATTCCCCACTCACGCATGGACGGAACTTCCTCAATCATCTTCGCATTATTCGCTGCAACATCTGCCATAATGTGTAGCATGTTGAACTTCTGAGCTTCAGACAACGAATCAATAACGATTGTCTGATACCCATGATCCGAGTCAGCGAGCGCATTGTAAAGTGCCTGCATTTCTCGCCAGTTCTTGACTCGTACAACCTCAACATCTGGATAAGTATGACGGAGTGATTCTGTCCCACCTTCCATATCGATGAAGAGGACCGGTCGCATTTCGGCTACCGCATCCGCGGAACCAGCTAGCACCGTTTTGCCAATACCTGGCTCTCCATATAACATGAAGTTAAAGTATTGGCTTCTTTGCGCAACCTTAGCTACGTCAAAGCCTAATTTTTCGAGTGAGAATGTACTAATCTGCTTGACCTCCGTGCTTCATTGTTATAACCAAATTGCTTGACTAAACGTGTCCAATGCTCTTGATGCGTGGCACACCACTGTAGCACGTCAGGATCATTCTGCCAAATAATTTGAAGTTCTCGATAATGCCGAGACTTGGTACGTAACAGCATTTCGAGTTCACGATCAAAACGACGTCTGCCGTTCTTATCACGAATCGGATTGAACTCTAAGATTTTACCGGCGCTCATAGTACGGTGCTTTCTGCTCAAACATTGTGTCGATAGTGTATTGATAATCTGCGCCAGTAGCGCGACCGATGCAAACTTGAAGAAACTCACAGTACGTACAGTTGAACTTGCCCGGCGACGGATAGATCACCTTTAGAGGATTTACCATTTCTCGCGCAGTATCGTACAAGTCTTTATACGCAATTGCAAGCTGCTCATTATTGCGTCTGATTGTCTCCCTGTGGTAGAACGGCTTGCCGTTATCGCGGAGCCAGTCTAAGAACTCATCATACGCACCAGATTCAAGACCTTCCGCGTCACCGAGAGAAATCTCATCAACGTACATATCGTAATCAGTATCCTGATTCTTGTCTACAGAATACCAACGACCCATACGCTTGGATTTATTTCGACTCGGCGGTTTCGGGAAAGTCTTAAGAGCCTCGTGGTAGATAAATCCGGCTACGTCTTTACCGAGCAACCACAGGGCAACAGCGTAGTTTGTGACCTGCTCATCAAGTTCAAGCCATTCCCACTTATCCATCAGACGTGCCGTAGTTTTCCAGTCAAGAATCCAAATCTTATTTGTGCGCTTATCACGCAAGATCAAGTCGATTTGACCTTCAAGATGAACAGGTAGACCATCCCAATAATTTCGGCGTGCTGCTTCTGTACGAAGCTCGTCCTCGTCAAAATCTGTTTGATCAATTTTTGCCCAACAACGATCGCACTTACACATCAAAGGCTCTTTAGTGTCAGGGTTCACAATCGGCACAGAGAATGTCTGTTCAACAGCGAGAGATTCGTAGTTAATATCCTCCACAGGAGCAACAGTACCGAAGTAATACTCTAGCATTCCCATGCCGAGTTCAATTCGTTCCTGATAATCCATGCGCTGTTCGATTGTGATTCCAGAACCAAGTTCCTCTTCCTGAGCTTTGCAAACCTCCACAAATTTCAGGATTGCGAGTTCTTTACGCGCGTCAGCAGGATAACCATTTGTCTGCGGATCATAGAAAACCTGCTTTGCCGCGTGGAATGCCGTACCAAATTCGAGCGGCTTTGCCGTAATCTTAGGATACAACATTCCAACGAACTTCATCTGATGCGCAAAGCGGCACTTTTTAAATAGCCGAATCTCAGAGACGTGAATCTCATGGACTAGTTGTTTCATAGTACGTCTCCGATGTTAGCTTTCATAATCTTGTCCTTAATATCGAAGCCGTAGTTGCTCAGTTTAAAGCTGGCGACTTCTGGATTAGGTTTGCCCGGCCTTTTGCAGATAGGACATACCCACCAACCGCGCTTTTGAAGTTGAGTCCATCCATCCCTTTTGTGATAGAAAGGATGTTCTTCATCACAAAATCGAGTAGGAAGCTTATACGACCCAGCTAGTATACCATACCCTGTCAACTCTTTTGTAACTGGATCAACTAGTTCTTGATGGAATCTAATAGCATCGTCCTCATCCTCAAACACTACGTAGGAGATAATCATGACATTTCTTTAACTGCAGATTCGGCCATTTTATTGAGAAAGACTACCACAGCAGTAGCTCTATCATGACTGAAATAGGTCAGTAGAATCTTACCATTTTTATCAAGAACGTCATAAACATACTCACGTTTCTCCCACTTAGAAACACCTTGATCACCGTATGTTAATACGTGGCGTTCTTCGTGTTCAGGCAGTTTTGGATATCTCTTTTGGCCCACCCGGAACAACTAAGTACTCCCTTGTTACTAGAACCCTATCATTGGAAATATCGACATTGACGATATTTTGATTCTCCAGTAGATCCGTGTTCAGCCCTAGAAGCTTAAGAGCCTCTAGGACCGAATCACGATACATTGCCGCAGGCTGGTTAGACAACTACCTTATCCTTACGGACTCGTGCCTTCTGACGAGTGACACCGCCGAAACGAACAAGATAGCGCTGGCTCAGGAAATTAACCAACTGGTCCCAAGTAAACATCACACCACTAGAACGCGGCCCGCTGGAATACCAAGAACCACCAGACTTGATGAAAGCATACTTGTAGATACGCTGGCGCTTAAATGCAGACTCAGAAACTGAATCTTCACGCTTGCACCACTTCACATCGGCGTAGAGAATATCGCCATCGTTGTAAATATCCTCGCCAAACTTCTTGTCACGCTCGTTAACAATTTCCAGAGCCTTAGCGGCCTGAGCCGCAAGAGCCTCAGCCTGTGCCCTGCTGATTGTTCCATTCATGATTTCTTCCTCCGTACAAATTTGATTATTGTTGTCGTCGTAGTATGAATTTCTTGAAAGATCGTATCCGACATTTACTTGATTTGCCGAATTCGTGGTGGTGATTCCGTTGTTAGTCAACAGTACGTTAACAACTCCGTTAGTGTCTGCATTATCAAGCGCGACTCCATAAGTTGACTCGCTCTTCATAATAACGTCACCAGCCTTGGGTGATGTTGGATCAGTAGTAGGAATCATAAATGTCTTACCGTACTGACCTTTGTAACGTGCGATACCTACCGGAGTGCGATTGAATTGATTCTCATACCGAATCAGATCACTATTTACCGTTCCCGACTCTAATAGTTCGCGTGATCCATCATCGTAAATCAGAATCTTCTTCCCATCTAAACAGTAGTTTACATACTGTAACGTACGAAACCTCTTCGCAACTAGACTGGTAAGTAAATCATTGTAGGGAATTTCTGCCATGTTACTCGATTCCTAGAATTTTCTTGATTGATGCCCAACTTCCATCTAGCTTTTCTAAACGTTCTCCATCAATTGTGTCGCGGGCAATAATGTCAACAATTGTGACGTTACTATGTTGTCCTCCACGATGCAGTCGATCTTCAGCCTGCATATTCTTATACGCGGACAGAGAACGATTTAGGAAAATCGCTGTCGAACACACATCCTGTAGTCCGTCCATACCCTCTGCCGCTGCTGCAATAACAGCAATGAATACTCTAAATTGACGATCACGAAACTGCCGTTGAAGATGCTCACGCTCAACCTTTGGAGTATCGCCAGACAAAACTCTACTATCAACTCCGCGGTCGTTGAGGTACTTATGAAACAGATACGCTGCCTTTTTGAATGAAGTAAAGACGATAACTGGCTCATCAAGGTCTTGAATAACCTCATAAGCAGCATCCATCTTACTTGATGGAAGCGCTAGATTAACCACTTCTTTCGGCTCATCATACCGCTCATCTGTCTCTTTATCAATCTTTGTTACATATTCAACGTTAATGATGGGAGTAGCTGTCGTGATCTGCATGAGGCGCGATAACTTGGAAGCAGCAATCTTTGCCACCAATGGTTGATCTTGGTGCTCTCCGACCCAAGCCACCATCTTCTCGAACATTTCATCATAGATTCGCTTCTGTTCCTTGTTAAGATCAACATAAAGCTTTTCATATGTCTTATCAGGAAGATAAGGCATAACGCCCTCGGGATGATGCTCACAACACTGACGCTTTTTAAGATGCTTTGAATAGTAGTCCTCCATAATATGATGAAGAACAGCCACGTTTTTCACACCTACAAACTTACGATACGACCCAGAATAATGCTGCTCTTGCTCACTTACTGCGTACTTCCCGCAGAACTTCCAGTAATCCGAGAATTGTGTAGGATAAAGCCAGTTTAAGACAGACCACAGGTTCCAAGGTACAGAACCCGATGCCGTGCCAGAGGCTGCATACTTCCTGAAACACCGTAACCTCTTAAAAGCTGTGGAGACACCTGAGTTTCTATTGGCGATATTATGAATCTCGTCACCGATAACGACTGAAAACATGATATCATCATGAATAATCTCGTCGATAACAAGACGAACTGCGGCCCAATGCATGATGTAAACATCATACTTTAGGTTATAGAGATCAGTCATAAACCACTTACGATGTAGACGATCAATGACTGTGTACTTAAGTTGCGGTGCCTGCTCGCTAAGCTTTTGTGCCCATGACTCAAACGTATTAATTGGAGCCACAACTAGAATTGGCAAGAGCAAGCCAGTTTCTTTTCTGACTTGCTCTCGCCACTCAATAGCTGTAGCAATTGCTGTATGGGTCTTACCTGTGCCCATATCACTACCGTTGAGAAAGGCTTTCACTTTTAGAGCTTTTTGAACATCTTCCTGCTGATACTCATAGAGTTCTTTGAAAGCCATGAATTATCCTCTCAGAAGGTATGCCTTGTTGTAGGCTTGTCGAATTCTTTCAATCCTTTTGCTGCTTTGCCTCCGACTACAACAGCTAATGCTGCAATAATCAATAGGCTGATGCAGACTGCGATAACAATCACTACTGCTGCTGTCGGCCAATCCATTACGGAGCAACCCTTCCATTTTTGATAAACATCGCATATGTGATCGGGAACTGGTTTTTGAATAATTCCTCCATCTTCAACGCGACTTGCTGAATTTCATAGAGCGGATGAGATGGATAACGTGCGGATAAATCCTCAATCCTGAGCGATAAGAAATGCATTAAGGATCGAGCATTGCAGGTCACGTACATCTGGCTATAAATTCCCACAGGAAGAACATCGCGGGCAACCTCCTTGGCGATGCCCTCGCTCAACATATGCTTATATTTCTCCCAAGCGAATGTATAAACGTCAATGAAGTCTGTATTCACAATCATGTGCAATCGCGCGTGCTCATTAATCTCCTCTTCTCCCTGTGGTAGCCGGTACTCGGGACGAGCCGATGTGCCGAAATTAACCAACGGGCGCTTCAATGAAGGAACATAAAAATCAGCAGGAAGCTCTGTGTAGCGACCACTCATTTCGTTATAGCTGAAACCGATGCGGTGCCTGTGAAACTCACGGAACACAAAGATAGGAGCCTTGACATAGAACTTCATCGAATTATGCTCAAACGGAGAACCATGCTTATGCTCCATCAAATAATTGATGAGTCCGCGATCCTTAGCTATATCCGAGATTGTGACATTCGCATTAGTGGATACCCGCGCAGCATCACAAATATCAGCGTCTGTTCCCATGTAGTCGATCAAATCAACCTCTGGTTCATCCAAAATTGTAATGTCACTCACAGTCTGCACACACTTCCTTTCCAGTTTCTTTCTCAGCAATTGAAAGTTCCATGTAGCATTTCTTACAGAACTTATTACTGTAGATTGTCTCTTTGTGCTTATGATATGTTGTGAAATCAGGGCAAGCAACGCATAAAATGAGTCCCTGATCCGTAAAAGCGATGTATTCGCCGACTACGATAGGATGCCCATTCGCGCACTTGCTTGCGTATTTAGCTGGAAAGCTCATGGAAGGTGCAATCCTGTACGCGGATCAACACGCCCCTTTAGAGATTCCTCATTTAATTCTTCCAACTGCTTAATCAACCGCTTAGCTTCTGCATCATCAGCGTCAAATCCCACATACGTCTTTTCAGTCGGATGTAAGTTAGGATCAGGAACTGTGCCATCAGAACGAACACTCACATTCCACGGTGTATCATACCATTCACATCGATTATTCGTACAGTAATACGTCAGAAGCTTTGACTTATCAGGCATAGGACGAGTGATACGCAGATCACCCGGCTCCTTACACATATAACATCTACTTGCTTCATCAATCGTCGCCATCAGTCAGATCCTTAAAATCAAAATCGTCGGCCTCTTGCTGAGGTACCACAGGGGTGAACTGTTTGAGCAAATCATTACCAACACCGTTGCTCTGATTGTTCAGTGAGATAAGTCCAGCCTGTAATGTCACCAGAATCTTAGTGTGCTGCTCTACAATGCCAGCCAGCCTAGAGACTTCCTGACGCATAGCTGCAACTGATTGCAGAGCTTTAGATGCTTTTGTATTCTGTGCGCCTGTTTTGGTGAGAAGCTCATCAAAATCATCAGGATCAGGACGTCCATTCAACTGGTAAATTGAAGTTGCGCCACCACCACCGCGACGAATCTGAGTCACATAATTCCCGCCAGTTAAATACCTAAAGATAGGAGTGTAGTAATTATTACTTAGTCCTAAGACTCGAATAATCTCTGTCGTCTTACCTTCATAAATAGGATCACCATTCTTGTCAATTGAATGTTCGTCCATATAATCATAGACTGCAAGAATGTGATCTAACATTCTAGGCTGATCTGCCATTAATATTCCTTAATCAGTATAGCCGCTTGCCAACCTTTGTGCTCCGTACAATACCATCGGGATTCCGATGATTGCAAATACCATTGTGAGAGTTAAGATCAGCCCAACGACGCTAAAACTATACCACCATATCTTAGTGGCTACGCTCATCCTGCATCTTTTCAACGCAACCAGAGTAACCAGCAATATCGACATAACTGTCGCGGTGGAAACCGTTCTGTGCCCGAGACGTTTTCATCAGAATCATCATGTTAGCAACGTCCTCGCCAGAGAGAGACACAAGAGGGACAGGAGGAACAATCGCCGCAGTATAATCACGCCTCTCGTTGTAGTTCGCAATGAATTTACGAACATGACGTTCAATATATGTGCTCCAAAAATCAGCAACCTGCTGGAAGCTTTCAAGAACTGCGCCATACTGCTGTCGGCGCTCACCGTTGATGATATTCTCAGCTTCCATTAGAACTGTCTTGGAAGGCTTAATTTCCGTATTGCTTACATCTGTCATTACAAACCTCGTACCGTTGATGATCGTGAACCTTTACTGTGCTATTTGGATGAACCCGAACCCATTTTTCTGCTGCTTCTTGCTGTGCTGCCAGATCAGTAATTCCCGGCAGATGATACATTTCCCTAATTCTCATTTATATGTGTACCTTCTAAAGCAATGAAGCGCTTAGCTCTAATAGAATATATCAACTTTTCATTTTCTCGCCCAACTGTAATATCATCAAGTTCAAGAATTTTCAACACACGCAACGCTGAAATTTTCTCCAAACACGAGTAATGAAAATCGCTTCCGTACACACTAGCATCAACATGGTCGTGTAAATCGTTAATTTCATTTCCACATTGATTGCACAGAATTGTAGTTCTCTTTGATATTAGAATGGACTCGTTTCTTGAACAGAATTATATGCCATAAACAAATCCGCTTTCGAGAATGAGACCTGAATTAGATCATTAAATCTGTACGATGCAGGATTGAACAAGCCCATCAGGAACTCTTTAAGAGTCAAATCTTCAGGAACATCAAGTGCTGTGATTCTGGTTTCACCATGATCGCCAAGATTAACATCGCGCATCATAAGTGTGGCGATGTTAACTAACTGCTTTCCTGTGCCAGAACAAACGTGACACGGAATAAGATTAGGCTCTTTGTCTTTCCAATAGCGGTTAGTATTGATCTGTCCATTTTCGCAACTAGTGTTTGTGCATTTAAATTCGAGCGTAATCATTTTTACACCCCCTTTCGTGGCGCTAGTGGGATTCGAACCCACACTGAATCGGGTTTAAGCCGACTTCCTCTGCCGTTTGGGATACAGCGCCATATAGGTGTGTAGTGCTTGCCCTCGGGACTACACGTTTCCATCACAGCCCGGAATCGATAGCTTATCTGTGAAACCTGTTAGAGTGAAGTAATCACTCCGTAGCGTAGACGGGACTCGAACCCGCACAACTCTGATTGAAAGTCAGAGAGACTAACCATTATCCTACTACGCCAAGCGCACGGAGATTCTAGTAGGTATCCGTGACTAACTCCAACAATTACCTAGTTGGTTTCGGGCTATGTGTGCTCGCCCAAACATAGCGCAACTAGCTAGTATCTACTTTAACTAGCAATCGCTTGGCTCGACTAGACCGGCCAAGATTAAGGGAATAGTAGGTGGGTTTTTATGGCAGTCGCACATTAAGTCAGGTGACTGTAGCTGACGCCTACTATTCCGGCTTTATCAATCCTCGAACTCTTCCTTGGTATGAGCATCCATATCATCGGCATCGCTAACGTCCATAACCTGAACGTCACCGGACTCAATAAGCTGAGCAATAATATCTTGCAGACTACTGCCCATTGCCTGCTGTTCCTCGGCATAACGCTTTGCATTATCACCAGCATTATACACAACTTCGCCCTCATTAATGATGGGCTTATTAGTGAAGTCAGAAAGATCAGCAAGCGTAGTGTTGATAGTACGTGTAATGTAAGTCTTCACATTCTCGCTGATAGCGAAGAAACTGAGGAAGTTATTCGCGTTAACCCATTCCTCAATCTCAGCACGCTTATCAGCATCCTCTTCGATCATCGACCATTCCTTAGCAATAAGGCGGTCAACATCAATCACACGAAGAACAGCATCATTGCAACAACCTTCCATCAGTATCAGTGACGAATGTTCCAGCAGGGACCATGTAGGAAATGTACATTTCCACGATAGCCTTAAGATCACGCTCTGCAACTTCCTCAGTCGTCTCGGCAGTTGTCTCAGTCACTTAAATCTCCTTGAATTAAATCTTCCATTGCTTGACTTGCTTCTTCGTAACAGTCACCACACAAACCAGTGTCAATGACTCGTAAATCTTCCTCGGTAGCTTCTGGCCAATAGTCTCTGACCTTGCCTATTGCAGCTAAAATCTTAGTGAAATGCTGGGATGGTACGCGGACAAATACAGTCAACCCACAACCCGGGCATACACGTACGTACGGTGTAGTTTTATTAGCCATACGCCATCGTAACTCCTTATGTATAATTGGACGATTTTCGAGCCTCCTGTGGGAATTGAACCCACGACCTTTCGCTTACAAGGCGAATGCTCTGCCAACTGAGCTAAAGAGGCAATCGCTGGCGGTGGGAGAACTTTGTTACCTAGAGCCTCGTATCCACACTTACCCGTAACATTGACCAGCATTCATATCAAGCTTCGTGCTTGCCCTTATAACGATGCGAGACCCAAAGTAGAATTGAGCCAGCAATAAGAACAGCGCCAAGCGTATACCAAACCCAAAGCGGATAATCAAAGCCAGTCTTAGCTAGTGAATCTCCGCCGATATAGACCTGCTTAGTTGCAGTTACCTTAACTGTAGCCTTTTCAGTCGCGGTCTCTGTAGCTGTCGCAGTTACCACAGGGGCAGTAGCTGTAACAGTTTCAGCAGGAAGCGTAGCTGTTTCAGTAACTACTGATGTGGCAGTTGCTGTAATTGTAGCGGTAGCTGTAGGTTGTGGGGCACATGGACAAGCACCTAGCTTATCTCCATGAGCTTTATGTGCTGGCCAAGCACTTTCATCAATAGCAATCGTATGATTGTTATGACAAATCACTATCGGAGTATGACCTCCACCACCGCCTGTTGCAAATGCCGGTACTGTGAACAGCATCAACCCTGTGGTAGCAAATAAAATGCTAACCAGACGTCTCACTAAATCCCCCTTTCATTAAACTTGCGTGCGCCCACAGAGACTCGAACTCTGGACCCGCGGATTAAGCGAGTAACCATTAACGCTTTATAACGTGCCCCCGGGGAATTACGATATCCCGACCCTCCGCTTAAAAGGCGGATGCTCTTCCTCTGAGCTACGGAGGCGTAGGCGCCATTCTAACTACGGAATGTCGATAGAAATTCTACCACATGTAGTCTGAGAATTAACTGTCACAACTGACAGTCCACGAGCGTAACAGTTATCTTGAAGCTTCTGATATGCGTCATGCCCGCGCAGAATCGAAATGGTAATCCATGACAACACACTGAATGTAATTGCGATAATCACCGTCCAAGCAACCCAATAACTCCCTGGGTTTGAAAACATCTTGCTACTCATTGAAATGATCCTTCCAATTGTATACTTATAGATATCATGTTTTTGGGGCAAAGAAATCCCTTACTAGTTCCTGCTGAAACTAGTAAGGGACTCTTTTGGATTATATATGGTGGAGCCGATGCCACCGCTAAAATGCATCTGCTGCCAATAGCTACGCCGCCAAGCGCTAATGCTATCCAGCTACGGTTATCCTCATTAGTTGGCGCTAACGAGTCCGGGCCTAATAAAAGCCTAGGAAGTCCTAGGAGCAATGTTGTAACCAGCGTAGGTTGCCGGTCCGAAAGTTCAGTTAGTTTAGTGCAAGCACAGAGCGTCTAACGAACTTACAATAAAGCTCTAGTGAATTGGTGAGGGTCGAACTCACTAGCACATCGGAGACCAATCGCCCAAGCATCCGAACAAAAGTGCCAACAGCCTGTGGTGAGTAGTATTACGTTGCCGCGTAATTTAACTACTCCTGTCAATTCAACCAGTTTGCTACTACATCGCCGGGAAGGACAGTCAGCAATGGAGCAAACAAACTGAGAACTAATCTATTGACCGCTTACCAGATTCAAAATAGATTAGTTCAGTGGGTGCTCAGGACTCGAACCTGAGAGTATGCCATTCACCCAACCATTCAGTTGTATCTGGACTACCTGCTCATACAGCGAGAGAGGAGGAATCACGATGAGTTACGGTAGTTTTTTCCAGATACTACCAAACTGATTAGCCGATATTACTCGGCAGCCTCATCGGAAATCTTCTCAACAGCGTAACCAAGCTTCTCAGCACGCTTCAGGAAAGCCTCGCGGGACTTCTCAGCACGCTCCGCAGCCTTATTAGCAGCCTCAGCCTTACGCTCAGCAATAGCCGCAGCAGCAGCAGGAGTTGTCAGGAACTCATTATAAAGCTTCTGAGCGAGAATGACACTTCGCTCATCAACCCACAGACCAGTGGATTCCTTCAGCCAGCCGATAAAATCGGACTGAGCCTTAGTAACCTCAGCAGTCTTTGCATTCTCGATCTTCTGTTCGAGAGTCATAGCCTTACGACCACGAGCCATTTTACTTCTCCTTGTGTTTTGGGCGATTGATTTTGTTTCGCCATTAACTGTTGTTGTACTGGTTTGAACCAGCTAATTAAGTTTTGCGGATTTCGGGGGCCTCCCGGCCAGACCTCCATCCCTCACTACGATCATAGCATAGGTTTGGTCCGTGTCAAGTTTTTGGTTTGAACGCGGATCAGATGCGCGATGGTTGAACGTTGAACTACATGGTCCACTCTGGTGCCGAGAGGCACCGACCACAGGGTAGGTGGCTGGTGCGAGGCTTGGCGGTGACAGCCTGCCAGCCCGTGCCGGGACACTGGCCTAGGGTCAGTCTGTCGCGTGGCTCAGATCGGCACACAGGGCCGCTCAATAATGGTTCTTACTATTCGAGATATGATAAATCACAGTAAGAACTACAATTGTGAGAATCATAACCAGAGCATAGAGCCACCGAATTGATGGATCAGAATCCTTAGCTACTAGAGCTAGGAATGTAATTGATGCGCCTGACAAGAACGCGTAAACTAGTCCGTTCATAGCAATTTTATTCCTCTTCCTGCTCCCGCAATGCTAGGACTCTTGCTGCGTCCATACGCGTGAGAATCTCGAACAGAATCTCCTGAATGTCCTTATCCTCATTCGGGTAGCGCGTAATCCTAGGATCATTTGCATCCTGCGCTGCATCAATGAGGAACTTCAAAAGCGTATCGTCAGAGAGTCCACGAAGAATACGCTTCTTCTGTGACTGTGTAGACACGTTCCTCAGTTTTGAGCGCGGCTCAACTGGCCTCGGTTTTGGTAGCATCTTTTCGTCAATCATTTTCCATCGCCTTAAACTCCATGTTAGTTGTCCATGCTCTATATGTTGCTGAACCATCAGTTATTGTGACCCACTGACCGGGTTTCCATGCTAACCCGTTAGGGCCACACCAGATACATTCATCTCGCTCGGCATTCATCATGTGGAGATTCAATGCGCCTATAGGACACCACTGACTTTGCTTTTTTCTAGCCATTTATCGAAACGTCCTCTTCACTCGTTCCTTTACAGGATGCCAGCATCCACGTTCAATACGCTTTTGAATCTCTTCAAACGCTGTGTACAGATTGTTCTCTGCTTCCTTGTCGTCGGAGTATGAATTACCAAGCACAGTCTTAAGTCTAGCTTTTGCTAGTGCTCCATACTCTGCGAGCAGATCCTTATCACAAAGGCTCGATACTTTCTCGGCAAAGTCAAGACAGTCTGTGTCAACTGGAATGGCAAGTACAGCAGTCATTTGTCAGACTCCTAGATTGATGAGACGGATTTTGTCAGTAAGAAGCAGCGGGACTACGGATAGGTCACCATCCATATCCAAGAAAACAAACGTCACCTTGCGATAATACTCTGGTCCACCCTTGGGAAAGATGTACCCTTGATAGACTGAGCCACTTTCCATTGTGACTTCAACCCATGCCCTGTGGTAAGCTTCTGGATTAGCCAGAATCCTGTCAAGTTCCAGCATATTACTGCTCCGTCCAGTACGTCGTGTAATTTGTAGATGCAAGACTTCGTTTGTTAATCGATGCCAGAGCTTTCCTAAGCGTATTCTGATGCCTACTCGTAACTGTGCTATACTTCACATTTGGGACTACCCAAATATACGGATGAGTTTCAGTAGCAGGAGCAGCAAGCCACGCAATAGGCGTATCGTAATCATACACCATAAATGCAACACGGTGACTTTTACATGCATCGATAACAAACTGCGGCAATCTGCTGTCAATACGCATAGCAAAATCTTCACCGATAGTAGGCAACCCATGAGTCAGCCCGGGATAGAAAGCTACGCCACGCATAGCTCCGTTAGTGTAGAAATTATCTCTCGCAGAAAGCTTTGCTGCAATTGCTTCAACATCACGCACGCTGATCTTATTGCGGCTTTGCGACTTACTCATTCCAATCACGTTCCTCTGCGATCTTCTGAACCTGCTTCTGAAACTCGAGAAATTCGTAGTAACTGAACGTGAACGTAATTGGCTCCTGATTTCCATCATTGTCAATTGTCACAAGATCCACGTTCATCCATTGCCGGATATTCTCAGGATCTGATCCGACAGAATCATCGAGCTTTACCTGAGGATCATTAACACGATTCCGGTACGGACTCGGAGTGAAATGCGGGTCAAAGAACAGCTTCTTGTTCTCGTTAGAATTCGCCATGATTCTCTGCCTCCGTGTTAAGAATTGAGATTGAGTTGTTGATGTTCTTGATTTCCTTGCGAACAAGTTCGCATGACATTCCGGGCATCACTCTAACCAGTTCCTGCATTGTGCGTGCGAGATTATCGAGTAGTTCCTGAGCCTTAGCTAGATCCTTCATTTTACGTCCTTCCAAAGTCCGGGCATTGAATCGAGTTCATCCTGAGTGTACTTACAGCCTGCATAAGCAGGACGTGTATAACGAGCCGCATAAGTGAGCAGAGACGTACGCAGAAGGTCATAAGCGCTACGCTTAAAGCTGTAATCACTGAGAATTCCATCTTTGGCAGGGAACACATCGATGTTTCCAGTGTTGTAATCAACCTTGCCCTTATAGGTTTCCCAGCATAGCGCACGCTTATATTCAGTACGTGAATACCAACCTCCATATTCACGTTCATCAAAATACACGTACGTCAGTCGATCAATTCCGTCACGCCATCTGTAAACCAGACGGAACATGTGGGTTTCATTGTCCCAACTGATACGAGCAATGAAATTTTCCTTCGCAATCAAGTCACGAATGCGCTGCACAGTCGTGTGTTGATTAGCCATTAGAATTCCTCTCCATTAAGTTCTGCGATTGCCTTGTATGTTTCAACTTCGGCAATACAATTTTCGTGGGAATGCTGTCCGGTGCGTTCCAGCGTTGCACGCGCCAGACTAGCGCTTTTCATAACACTAACCAATGACAGCAGAGCATCACCGATAAGATTAAACTGAGCACAAGTCAACTCATCGAGCATCATTGTAGTCAGAATATCAGGAATCTTTTCCCTACGCTCTTCGTCATTGGTCAGGGCAGATTCACAGTAAAGACTAATCATCCGCGAGATTTGCCGTTGCAAAACATCTGCTCTTGCTTCCGCAATGCAATGCGGCAGTTCATTTTCCATTAGAAGTACACCTTTTCATACTTTCTGATCCAGTTTTCATAACAAACTGAATCGTACTGTTCCGTAATCCACTGGTTTTCAAGTGTATCAGCGAACTGTTTTGCAGTCCACTGACGAACCTTATCCTCACGCCACAATTTCTCCGCGTAACGAATGCGTGCCACCCTGCCATTAATCAGCCTAGCCAGTTGTTTAGCAAGCTTTTCCTGCTTGATCTGCGCCTCAGACTTCTTGAATCTGAAAACACACTGAGATTTAGTTACCACCCTGATTTCTACTGCACAGGTATCGTAACGGCGCAGACGATAGCCGCTGTTAAACAGAATAAGTTGCTCACACGGCTTGAACCAGCGATTCATCTGCTCAATCGAAACAAAGCCAAACAGATCGACGTCATGATTGATTGAATAGCTAGAGTTTTCTGCCTCGATCGAAGGATGCTCACTACCCGGACCAATGTATGCACAATGACTGCGCAGCATCTTCTCACACTCACGAGTATGAATGTCACGGTAACGGTACGGACCTTTGTTGTCCGTAATATGCTCAAAGCGGTAAACAGGCATTGATCCGATTCCTTCCAATCAGAGCGATTCAAGAATTTCGTGGATTCCGAACTCATAGGCATCATAGAGTTCAGACAAAACCGAGTAGTTTGTGTAATTACCTGCTGGCGAATCACGTTCGGTGTTGTTCCAATCGCAGCAATCGCCGGGAGTGGAGTAAGGAACATACATCTTCACTGGAATTTCTTCAATTCCACAGAATGCTGCTGCAATAAGCCTGTGGTGCCCATTACCCATCTGGAAACTGCCGTTATGGTAGTTTACATTGATAGGACACACAAATCCGTAGCGAAGCAGCGAGTCAATCAAGTACCCCATCTGGTCGTCCATGATCTTTTCTTGAATTGCCACAGTGAACCAATGCTCGCCGTTCCATGGCACAACATCAACGGACGTATCGATAGTCTTGATTAGCTTTGCAAGAGGAACTGTAACAACTACATCGTCCCGGAGTGCTTTGCGGAGTTTCTTGGCGATTTTCTTTGACATAGCTAAACAGCCCATTCTGACAGCAGCGCATTGCGCCGACGATTCTGCTCCTTATTGATACGTCGCAGTTGACGACGCACCTTCTTTGTCTGTGGCATACTGAGAAGCTCAGTTACCATGAGAGTGAGTTCCCAATCAGGAACACGGCGATAACTCAACATTTATTGCTCCTAAAAATCGGGGTTTCCCCAATGACTACCACAGGGGTATGTAACAATCAAACGCACAAACCAAACCAGAACTATTGAGCCCATTGCTCGCCCGATTAATGTATTCGTCGTTTGTAGTTGGTTGTTTACACACCCTGTGGTAATCAATGGCCGAGACACCGATCAGTTGGACCGTTTCGGGTGAACTTCGCGCACGATGTAACGAATGGCCTCATTCAGTGTTGCGAATGTTGCGGACTCGAATTCGTACATCATTCCGTAGCTGTCAGATGCTACGTAAATGCGGTACGTGGTGCCGTCCAACATCGTGACAGTTACCATCTTCATTTTTCATTCTCTTTCTTTTGGTTGGCTAGATTAGTAGACCAGAACGAATCTATCTGCCTTGTAGAGGATAGCGTTCATCATCTTCGTTTTGGTCGGATCGAAGTAATGCTTTGCTCTGTACCTGACTGTAAGTGGCGAGTAGATACTCGGCCTCGGATTACTGCTATTGTTTCCGTAGGCATTAAAGTGAACGATGTTCGGCGTGTCGAATGTGAGATATCCGACAATTGGCTTGTCAGATCCGTCACACGCAACGCCTACATTTCCCATGATGAACTTGTGCTTGACTCCGTGATTAGCAGGATGCATTTCAATTTCCTTACTTTGCTTGATTAACAGTGTGCCACATTTCGAGGATCTGCTTGTTGATGTACGCATTTGATGGGTTGAATTCGTTCTTTTCCGAGGACGTTTCTTCGGTCAGAACACATGAGGCGAGATAGAAATTGCTTTCAAGACGCGCGCCAAACTCACGAATCCAATCAGCAAGATCGACTTCAGACTCTGCATCGAAATCGACCATATCCAGAATCTGCCACATGTTGTAGAACTGAGCAGACGCATTGTTGTCGTTGAATCGGAACGGCCGATTGTGATGGACGCGATAAGAGACTCCTTCAGAATGAACGAGGAAAATCTCTCCCGTGTTTTCGTTGATACCACAGGCATAGTGGTCAAAAGGCGCGTATTTCTGCAGTACCTCGCGGCCCGTGTCATTCAGCTTGTGGAGCTTGATCCCTCGTTTGCGTTCACTCATTGTTTGTTTCTTTCTCTCCTAGAAAGGTTCGACTTGCTCAACGCGGCGATAACAATCCCTGTTACCTTGCTTATCAGTGTGATGGCATTCCCAATAACCAGTAATGAGTTGCCCCTTGAACTTGAAAGCATAGAACCAATAGTTTGACCGAGCGTGACCACAGGGGGCACGCCCGATCAACTTAAGCCACCAGTTTTTCATCTGGATCTTTTCAGCGGAATGAATTCGAGATGAATATCGTCCGGGATGAATCCTTCAGTCAAACCTCCGTTCGTTTCGGTGACGACGACACGAAGGAGGTTCTTCTTCATGAAGATGAAACTTGCAGGCGCGTATTGTTTGCTAGCATCACGCCAAATCATGACGATCTTTTCGCCGCGGCTCTTGTCGAATTCGACGCGCTCGATATTGGTACGAACATACGATCCCGGGATCAACTTGCCATCGACTTGCTTGTGTCCTTTGTAGACAACCGTGAACGACATTTCAGTTTCCTTTGTTAGTTCTTGTTGTTCTGGTTGTTCATGATCGTCGTGAACGAGTGGCCGATCAAGGTCATGTTGCGAACCTGATCGTCGGTCAGATTGTGGGAAGTGTTCTTGCCGGTCAGAATGCGACGGACCTCGCGCTGGCCGAGACCGAAGTTCTCGACCTTCAGATCGTGCAGCTTGTTGTTCTTGTTCAGGTTGTTCTGGTTGGAACGGCCGACGTTTCCATCGTGCTTGTTCTTGTTCGAGTTCTTCGCGGAATTGCGCACGCGACGAAGCTTGTTGTTCGGATTGCTCATCCGGTGGGACGCGGGGTTGCCCTTTGCGGAGTTTGCGTTTGCCATGATTGTAGATCCTTTCCAGTAAACAAGTCACGGTGTTGTGATCTTGTGCATCTACAGTTTGTTGCGTTTGTTGCGTTTATTACGTACTGCCGTGAGTTGCTGGGAATCGAACCCGACCTAGTTTCTAGGCCAGAAAGACTCACATCTTTCTAGTTCATTGGGAGCTAGTTGTTAGCTTTACTCCTATGATTATCCATTCAACTCTACCACTAATCAGATTAACATAACTAGCTAATCTGACTAGATTAACTGGTTAATCTGACTAGATGGGTATATCACTACAATTGTTATAAAGGTTCTAGAAAGTTCCCCACATTACTCTATCTCTCTCTCTATTGTATATATAGTGTATTTGTGTGTTAGAGTGTATAGAGAGGTATGTTGTAGTAGGTACCTTGTTGTGTTCTATGTACACCTAGAGAGACGCATTTCGATAATGGCCATATCTTTAAGATAGTTGAATACCAATTGGTATTGAACCCAAAACCAAAGGTATCCTAAGCGCCTACCGTAAGATATAGTTACTACTTTTGTATATCTATCCAATACCATGTTATCCTGCCTGGTATTGACCCTCTACCCAAAGATATACAATCACTGCCCCCGGCTGGCTTGCCCCCCCCCCTGTGGTACTAGCGAGCGTAGCGAGCGGCCCCGGAAATTAAATCCGGCGCTGGGCTCTCGATTTTTTCATGATGGAAACTTCATACAGTGTCCCGTCCCCGCCCTTTTAAATTGAGCGCTATTTCTAGCGCTCAATTTGTCAGAACTTATACGTGGTGGATTCAGCGCGCTTTGGTTTCGTGCGCCAAATTTCGGCCTGCCGTCTGCTCACCCGCCCGGACCGCTTGCGATTCTCCGCTTTGGTCGGAATTTCCAAAGCGGCGTCCGTTTCCGCGACCAATTGAGCGGTGAGAATGGCGAGAGAGTCTAGGTTGATCCTCTCGCCATTCACACGGACGAACATCGCTTAGGCGTTGATCTTAGCCGCAAGCGCGACGATCGCGGCCAACTGCTCAGGAGTGAGAGCGGAAACAAGCGTTTCCGCAGTGAGCGACGCGGTCACGTTCTGCACGGCCGCGCGGACCTTGTTTGCCTCAGCCTCGGCCTCAAGTTCGGCGATACGCGCGGTCGCGTTCCTGTATTCGTCCGATTCCGTCCAGAACTTGTTGACCGGCGACATGTGCGCGAGGATCATAACGCGCATGGCGTTATCGTCGAACGTCACGCCGTAGACCTTGGACAGGAATTCGGCCTTTGCCTTATCCATGATTCCGGCATTCTGGGAACGCGTCATGATCTTGTCATGCGTCCAAATGACAGACCCCGGCTTGCGTCCGCGCTTGCCCTTGGTCTCAGGGGCATCCTGAGTCTGGACAGACTTGTCCTGTGAAACGGCCATGATTAAACCATCCTTCCTATTAGGTTTGGGCATAGAGGTATCCCGTTGATCCCTCCGTCCCTTTTTTCTGTTGTGAGATAAGTGTAACAGCAAAAAGGGGTTCAGAACCTAAATATAAGGTACATGTTTTCTCAGGAAACCGTATATATCTGAGAGTTTACTGAGAATGTTCGATTTTTTAGCTATAATATGTTCGATTTTTGATCGATTCGACGGGCGGTATATCCCCGTACAAATTTTTTGTCATTTGGAAGTTATACAATGTTATACAGTTTTGTCAGTGTCTACTGCACGCGCGTACGCGCACACACCCGCGNGGAAGTTATACAATGTTATACAGTTTTGTCAGTGTCTACTGCACGCGCGTACGCGCACACACCCGCGTGCGCGTATACACCCGAAAAACTTGCATGTCAAGTCTTAGCGTGCTACCCTCAGGGTATGAGCGTACAGGCAACGGCTACCATACACACTGAATTGGTAGATAACTTAGGGCAGAGTGAATTAGCACTCTCCATTACGCCTGCTGAAAAATTCGTCATTACGCCTGTAAAAAATTCCCCAGGACCGATTTTCGATCCGTTCGAGACATTATCTCTGAGTCTGATTCGTGAAAAGAATCACTGGACTCATATGCATACTGATCCCGATGAGTCTGAAGTTAGAACACCTGATGATTTTGATTCGCTCTTATTTGACTTTTACCCGTCTCCTGTAGATTTACCGATTATCCGAAAGGATACGGTCAAAGCTTACTCGATCATGCGGGAGAAGATGAAGAAGCGTTTAGCTGTCGCTAACGCAAATCGAGAGATTGAACGGAGGAAACTCGGCATGGCTGGAAACGAAAACGGTTGGGACTTCACCGAAAATACTGACGATGAAGGCGACAACGGTATCTCCAAGCCGATTGACCCGAACGATCCGAACGCGTCAAAGGATATTCCCGCAGAAGTGTGGGTTCCGTCGAGAGCTCTTGAAGCTATCAATATGGAAAAGGCACTTGAACCGGAAATCTCTGACACAGCGTTAGCACAGAAGATCCTCAAAGAAAATCTTCCGCTGGTTGCGGTCGGCATTACGCATACTGCAAAGTATGCATCTGATGCTCGACTTCGTTTCCAGGCGCAAACATACGTTATGGATCGTGTTCTTGGTAAGGTTGGCACTTCTGTGGTCAACGATGATTCCCCGCTCGACGAACTCAACAAGCAGCTTATGGAGCTTGTTAACGCCGCCGTTGCTGAGGATTCTGAATAATTAGACCGATTGGTCCAAGGAGAATCGACCTATGACGTCTCTAACGTTAGAACAGAAAAAGTTAAGGCTTCTTAGGTCGGGTTTCTTCAAACAGATCAACTACACTCCGCATCCTGAACAACAGTTGTACCACAACTCACTTGCGCGGTTCAGGATTCCAACCTGTGGTAGGCGATTCGGGAAAAGCCTCATGGCTGCCCGCGATCTTGAAGCTAAATTATTCCTTCCTAATAAGCGCTTCTGGATTGTAGGACCGACTTATTCGCTTGGTGAGAAAGAATTCCGTGTTGTCTGGAACGATTTAATTATCGGACAGAAACTCGGGCGCGATCCGCGAGTAAAAAAGTCCTACAGTCCGAAGCAGGGCGATATGTACATTGAATTTACAGATCGCCATACAATTCTCGAGGTTAAATCAGCTGATAATGTTGACACTCTGGTCGGTGACGCATTAGATGGCGTGATTATGTCAGAGGCTGCGAAGCATAAGCCTGATACTTGGGACAAATATATTCGACCTGCACTTTCTGATAGGCGTGGTACGGCAGATTTCCCGACGACACCCGAGGGATTCAACTGGCTATATGATTTATGGCTGCTTGGCCGTGACAAAACCTTACCAGAATACGAAAGCTGGCGTTTCCCGAGTTGGATGAACACATTCGTCTATCCAATGGGGGAAAATGATCCTGAAATTTCCCTGTTGAAGCGCACAATGACAAAAGAAGCGTTCAATCAGGAGATTGCAGCTGACTTCTCTAGCTTCGTTGGTAAGATTTATCCCGAATGGGATATCAATGTCCACGTCGTTAATCAGGTTTTCAACCCAAACTGGCCGAATTACATTGCTTTTGACTGGGGTTATACGAACCCGTTGGCCGCAGTCGAGTTTCAAATCAGTCCTTGGGACACAGTTCATGTATGGCGAGTGCATTACAAGAGTCACACAACACTCGAAAAGCACTTAGAACTCATGAAACAGCGCGAACAACCTGATGGATATCACATCAACATGATGTTTGGTGATGCTGCTGATCCAGAAGCTGTCGCTACTGTTAATGAAAAGTTCGGACCATGCGTTGCTGATCCCAATGCCAAGACTAACTGGCGTGATGGGATTGATCTAGTTAGAGGATTTCTCGAGCGTCAGGTTGATGAAGATGAATTTGGTGGTCCAATTTTCGGACCGGCACTCTTTGTTGACCCGTCTTGTACTGATATCATCCGTGAGTTTAACAACTATCGATCGCCGGAGTCAGCTACAGGTAAAAATGTCACTGAAATGGGAATCAAGCAAGACGATCACGCGCTTGATGCTCTTAGATATGGTTTAGTCCATATCTTCAGGTTAGGTGCTACAGCATCAATTACTGACACAATGGATCTTGGTACTAACATGCGGCCTCTCGCAAATAAAGGAACCATGGTTCGTGTTCTTGATGGTCCTACAAATGGAGCACCAACTAAGTTGCAGCCGAATCTTAACCAGATGTTACCGGGACTCGTCACAGATGTATCCGATATCTTCGGTTCGGAAGCTGGCTTCTTTACAACGCTAGGAGAGTTTTGAACACTCTGAACAAAATCAAAGCATGGTTCGGGTTCAAAACGTCCGACAGCGCACAGACGGAACCTGAATTAACTTTACCTGACGTACTCCGTCAGTTTAAGATTGTAGAAGTTGTACCTCGTTCAAATGAGTTCGGACCTTATGTTATCGTTACAGAACGTGATGGAATCGGACAAGGAAACTCCGGAGAGCTTGATTTTGTAGATCCTGATCCTACTCCGTTCGGAATGAATGAAGCTTATAATCAGGCTTACTCTGAAATCGTGCGCTCTACTATTACCCCTGTGGTAAGCGGCCGCGGAGCGGTCGCACTTAAAGAGAAGCCGCAGATGGGCGAGATTGGTAGTTCTAGTCCTAGTCCTTACACATCTGGGTTCTACAAGCGGGAATATAACAAAGACCTTGAAGGTCTTAACGGGCTCGAGATTTTCAATAAGATGAGAAGTGACGGCGTAATTGCTGGTTCACTTCTGCTGTTCAAGACTCCCGTGTATGCAGCTAATTGGTTTATGAAGCCTGCTTCGCGTGACCCGTTTGATGTTGAAGTCTCGGATTTCGTTTGGAAATGCTTAACTGAATATATGAGCATTACATGGACACAGGTTAAGCTTGAGTCGATGTTAATGTGTGACTTCGGATATTACATGTTCGAGAAGGTGTGGGAGCAGCGTAAGATCGATGGCGTTAATCGCATAGTTCTTAAGAAACTCGCTCCGCGTCACCCGATGGACGTGAAAGAATGGAACTTCGATGCTAACGGTGGTCCTAACTCCGTAAAAATGTATCGAGCCATGGATCTCGAAATCAGTGAAGTTACTATTCCAATTGAGAAGTTAATTGTTCTGACTCTTAACCGTGAAGCCAATGATATTACTGGCCGCTCAATGATGCGTCCGATGTATAAGCATTGGTACTTCAAGGAACAACTTTATAAGATTGATGCGATTCAAAAAGAACGGCATGGTATCGGCGTCCCTATCATCAAGCTTCCTCCGAACTTTGATGAAGCAGCTAAAACCGCCGCTAACGAGTTAGGCCGAAATCTTCGCACAAATGAACGTGCCCATGTGGTTCTTCCCCCCGGATGGGAGGTCATGTTTGCGAAGCTTGAAGGTCAGCCGGTTGATGCAATCAAGTCTATCGAAATGCACGATAAGGCAATTCGAGAGAGCATTCTTGCATCGTTCCTTTCTAGTGAAACCATTACAAAGGAAGAGGACGTGGGATTGTTCCTCAAGGCTTCACGATTCGTCGCTGATTCTATTTGTGATGCATTTAATCTGTATGTTATTCCTGAGTTAGTTCGTTACAACTTTGGTAAAGACGCAAAGGTTCCGCGTCTTTCTGTTCGCCGTATTGGTGAGCAGGCTGATTGGCGCGTTATGTCGTTTGCTATTCGTAGCCTTGTTGGTGCTGGAATTATCCGTCCCGACGATCGGCTTGAAGAGCGACTTCGAGAAGAAATGGATCTTCCGGAAGCTGATGTTGCGACAATGCGTGTTGTCGCTGCACCACAGGGTGGTCCTCAACAGCAGCCGCAAAATTCAACTGCCAGTAAAACTACTGGAACTGCGGATAGTGCTGGGTTACCGAGACAGACTCCAGTTGCTACGCCAAAATTACCGGGAGGTAATGCTGGGAACGATAAAGGTGGACAATCATGAAGCAAAATAAATTCAGCTTCTTAATTGAACTGGCTAAACAGCAGTTTGACGAAACTGTCGATGGTGCATCATCGTGGATGATGGCCATGCCTATTGGAAATTACCAGCATCCTGAGTACGGCAAAATTAATCTTACTCCTGATCGTATCACTCGGTTTGCTGACAATGTGAACAATGGTATCCGAGGTCAAGAACTCGATATTGACTACGATCATAAAGAGTATGGTGGCGAAGCTGCTGGTTGGGTCAAGCAGGCTGAGGCACGTCCTGATGGATTGTGGTTGCTTGTCGAATGGACAAAGAAAGCATACGAGGCGATCAAGTCTAAAGCATATCGTTACTTCTCGCCAGAGTTTGACGATTTGTGGATTGACCCTAGAACTGGCGAGAAGTTTAAGGACGTTTTATTCGGGGGTGGAATCACCAACCGACCGTTCCTTAAAGGTATCCAACCTTTAAATCTTTCTGAATTCTATTCTGATCAGAAGGTTGCTCTTAAGGAGAATGGAAGTATGGACCCTGAACAGATTAAGGAACTCGCTGCCAAGCTCGGTCTTGGTGAGAATGCGACTCCCGAAATGCTTTTCGGTGCTTTAATGATGAAGCTGAATGTGGAAGCTCCGGCTGATCCGCCTCCGGCTAATGGTGATGGCAATTCGGATAATCCCGATTCTGCTGGTGATAAAAAGAACGAGGAAGGTGCGACCGCTGTGACACAGCAGTTCTCCGAGAAGGCTCTTTCTGAGCTTCCTCTTGTTAAGAAGCTGACGGAGCAGTTAGAGGCTCAGGCAAAGAAGTTTGCTGAAATGGCTCTTAGTGTTCGTGTTCAGAAGCTGAATGAGTCTGCTACAAAGGGCGGTCGTCTCCTGACTGAGCCGCAGTCGCAGAAGATTACTAAGCTGCTTAGTGAAGCTCCGAACGATGCGTACGCTGACAATCTTGTTGCTGCTCTTTCTGAGGTTCTCGAAACTCCCGGCCCGCTGGCTGGTGAGCTTGGTGGTCAGCACCGTCGTCTGAATGACGCTGGCGTTGATTCGACTAAGAAGTTCAATGATAAGATCGCGGAAATCATGAAGAATGATACGAAGCTTTCGTATGCTGAAGCTGCGGTTCGCGCTGCTGCTGAAGATCCCGATACCTTCGATAATTACCGCGACGATTCCTACATTCGGGATGGTGAGTAATAATGGGTGCGGGTCCTAACTTCGTTCTCGATAAGGCCTTTCTTGCTCAGGGCTCTTCGGCTTACGTTTACGGTCAGGCTGTAGGGTTTGGTACAGTTCCGCAGTCCTGTGCTGCTATTTCTGTTGCTAACACCTACGTTCTGGGCATTTGCCAGGAAAACATTGATGCGACACGAGTTGCTACTGGCAAGGCTTTTATCAACGTTCGTATGGCTGGCATTGCGCGTGCGCTTGTCGGTGCTGCCGTCGTAAAGGGTGATCCCTTAACTCCTGATGCAACTGGTCGTCTTATCAAGCAGGTTACTGCCGGTGGTAAGTTCTACGCTGTTGCGCTGGAAGATCAGTCTACTGTTGGCGGGCTTACCGAAGTTTCCCTTCTTAATGGCTTTGCCACAATCTAATAGGAGTAATTGATGTATAATCCTACTGGCTCTGGCAACGTCCACATTGATCAGGTTCTTACGCAGATTTCTCTTGCGTTCCCGAACAATGAGTTCGTTGGAGAGAATCTGTTCCCGACTGTCCAGGTTAAAAAGCAGTCGGACAAGTACTACTGGTTCGGTCGTGATAATTGGGTGCCTGAGACTTCCGATTACCGCGCTCCCGGTACTGTTGCTAACGAGATTCCCGGCGTCGGCGTTGCTCTGGATAGCTACTACGCTCAGGAGCATTCGCTTCAGACTCCGGTCTACGATGAGGAACGGCAGAATGTTGATTCCCCGCTGTCCCCTGATCGTGATGCCACTGACCTCGTTACTTCCAAGATTCTTCTTGGTCGTGAACTTGCGATGAAGAACCTCGTTACAACTGCTGCGAACTACGCGACTGGTCTTTCCACTACTCTGTCTGGTACTTCTCAGTGGAGCGATTACACTAACTCTGACCCGGTTACTGCCGTGCGTACAGCCGTTCGTGCGATTCACGCGAAGATTTATCGTGAGCCGAATATCGGTATCTTCCCGTATCAGGTTATGTCTGTGCTGGAGGATCACCCGAAGATCATTGCTCGTATTCAGTACACTGATCGCGCAATTCTGACTCGTGAGATCATTCAGGCTGTGTTCCAGCTTCCGCGAATCATTGTCCCTGGCGTTGCGGTCGGTTCTGGTGTTGGCTTCAACATCACCACTTCCTACCTGTGGGGTAAGGACGTCGTTATCGCGTACGTTCCTCCGCGTGCTGGTATGAAGATTCCGGCCTTTGGCTATGAGTTCGTTTGGGGTTACCCCGGCGCGCAGGTTGTTGATCGTTGGCGTGAGCAGCCGCGTAAGAGTGATCTTATTCGCGTTTCCCGTCGTTACGATCTCAAGCTTGTTGGTGTCGATACTAACCCGGCGTCTGGTGATTACACCAAGTCGATTACTGGTTACCTGTTCAAGAATGCGGTGGCGTAATGTCTGAGGTTACACTTACACAGGTCGAACACGATGGTGTTCTTTACCCGGCTGATACCCCGGTCGAAAAGATCAAGGGTCTTTCCGGTGAGCAGGCTGAGAAGCTTCGTGAGGTTAAGGCTATTGGCGAGCCCAGTATTCCCGAGTCGGTTAAGAGCGAGTTAGAAGCTGCGCGAGCCGAAGTCGAGAAGTTAAAGGCTCTCCTTGCTGAGGCTAACCAGACTGAGCCGAAGAAGTAATCGATAATGGCAGCCCTCATCAGTATTGATGATGCAAAAGTTTGGCTAAGTCAAACAAAAGCTCCTATCACAACAATCGAAGATGAGTTGGCTGAACAACTTTCAACCACAGTTGTCGGTGCTGTATCTGCTAGGTATAGCACCGACACGTGGTTGGATGAATTTACAACTCCGCTACTCATCCGTCGCATCATTAGTATGTTCTATGCTGGTTATTACTACCATAGAACATTCTCCAATGACTCCGAACCGGGGGCATATGGTGATAGGTTACTTGCTGATGCACAAACTTTACTTAACGGTATTGTTGATGGAACTATCGATATTCCTAGTGATGTGTCTATTCCTGTGGTAACATCGATGGCAACCCCGACGATTGCACCCGAATTAGTTGATACTGATCCTGTTTTTAGTATGTCGCAGGTGTTTTAATGACTGGTTCGATCCAAATGCGGCTACGTTTTAGTGAGCTAGGATCGCCTATGATTCTCGCTTCTAAAGTTGGTCAGCTACAGTTCGTATTACGATCGTTTCACGAGCCGTTGCGTCGTTCTTCGCGTGCTTTAGCAAAGGAAATTGAGCATCAGTTCGATGTTGAAGGTGATCCTAAATGGGCTACACTAAGTGATAGCACACTAAAACGTAAAGGCGGTAGTGGATCAGCACTAGTGCGCACAGGGAAACTGAAACGTCGCGCTGTTCAGTATGCTCGGTGGGATATTTCCAAAGAGTCTGCAGGATTTAGTTTACCTTCAAGTGTTGGCTATGGCTATTTTCATCAGACTGGCTTTACACACTATATGGCTAATACCGAAAAAGGTACTAATCCTAATGTGCCTGCACGACCTTTTGCACGGCTAGGTCAACGTGAGCAGAAGATTATCGCTCGAGAATTTGATAATTGGTTCGATGAACGAATGCTGAGAGTGATGAAATGACAACATTAACAGAACTTAATCAGTATTACGTTGACTTATTCGCTGCTAACAAAACAAGTGGTGATAATTTAGGTGCTGATTGTTTCTATGGTGACCAAACAAAGATTGCTGGTCCACTTACACTGTGCGTAGAACCGGGTCAAAAGACTAACGAGCGTACAAAAGCTGCATCAGCTATGGCTGTGAAGCGCACTTACTCAATTTACGTGTTAGTTTATGCCAACTTCTTGTCTGATACGGAGAATCGCACAGCTTGTGATGAGCTTGCTGAAAAAGTTGAGGACTTAGTTCATAAACATCCAACATGTGATGGTAAAAGCGTAAGTGTTTTAGTCACAAGTATTGAGCCGGGATATGTTACCAAATCAAACGGTACCACATATGTCGCAAGTCGCGTGACTATCACGTTAATCAAGGAAGAGTATCTTCCTGCTTCTATGGAGTGATATGTATAAGATTACATATAAATCTCCGACACATGGCAAAGGTGAGAAGGTCACTGTTGCTGGACTCGGAGAATTAATTAACGGCGAAACTATGGACTTTCCTGATTCTGTCAACGACACATTCAGGGCTGCGAATGCCGTTATTGACTACGATGATGATGGCATCCCTGTGGTAAAGAGTGGTCCTTCACTGATTTCTGCTTTCCGTAAGCATAATGCCATCACTGTTAAGCACGAAAAAGACAAGCCCGAAGATCCGGACGTTGTTGATGAAGACGAAAAGTCTGACGAAAGTGGTGTTGAGTAATGGCTCAGTCTATTGGCGCAAGTGGTATTATTGGTGTTGCTATTGAAACTACGCCTGGTACATATACCGCACCTGTTAAGTTTGTCCCGTTTAACTCTGAGTCTCTCAAAGTTAATATTAATCCTGTCGAGCGTAGGCCTGTTCGTGACTCTGCTGGACTTATTGGTATTATTCCAGGCAACTTAACAGTTGAGGGTGATATTGAATTTGACGTAACAGCTGATACATTAATTTACTTCTTATATGCTACACGTTGTTCGATTTCTAAGACAGGTGCCGGACCGTATGTGTATACATGTACGCCTACTTCTAATGCTATTCCTGTTAAAACACTGTCGATTTCGGTGAGGCGTGGCACAGAAGTATTTGGCTACGTCGGATGTGTTGTTGTTGGCTTCACGATTGCTGTTGGCGACGATGGCAAGATGACAGCTACAATGTCAATCCTCGGTCGTAATGAGGCTTCTGCTGCCGCACTTACAGCTGTGTGGCCGACGGCTCCTGTTTTCCAGGCTGGAATGTATAATCTTCAGATTCCGACTGCTACGCAGATTTACGATGCTGATACATTTGAATTCGCTTCTGAGGATAATGGCCAGGCTAATGGCCGTTTAAAGAACACACCTGGTGCAGCATTTGTTAACTTCGGTGAATCAAATGCGACTATCAAGTTGGCTCGTGATTTCGATACACGTGCTGATTATGACACGTTCAAGGCAGGAACATCGCAGTCTATTACAATGATTGCGACAGCTAATGCTAATAACATCGTCAATATCTCTGCTCCTGCTGCGATTAAGACGGCTTATGAAGTAAATATTGGTGGTCAGGGTGATCTGCTGCGAGCTTCGATTGAGTATGGTTGTGTGATTGATGCGACTGGTAAGCACTATCAGATTATTGTTACTACCAGTGAGAACATCGTCTAATAACAAGAAATTAAGTCGGCGCGTGAAATACTCTCGCGCCGACTTAATGGCATTATACAAGGAGAAAACTATGCCTAAAGCGTATGCTCAGAAGTCTACTGAGCGAATTGAACTTAAGTCTGTCCCGGATGGGTTTGTTGTTCTTAAGCGAATGACGTATGGCGACAAGCTGGAACGTCAGTCGATGGTTAAGATGGCAATTGAGCTTACATCTGGTAAAGACGCCAAGGGCGAACTTGCTCTTGCAAATAAGAAAGCTACGTATCTTGAATTTGCGAACTGCATTGTCGAGCATAATCTTGAGAAAGATGATGATGGCACGTTGTTCAATTTCAAGAATGCTGCTGACGTCGACGCATTAGATCCGAAGATCGGTGAAGAGATTGATTCTCTGATTAGCGAAATGAACAATTTCGAGTCTGATGCTGTAAAATAATTGAAGGCCGCATCAAAACGCGGATCATAATGGGAGATACCAGTAGACACGAGTTCTTTGATGAAGTAAACTTCGCATGTGAACTCTACAACTACTGTAAGACTTTCCATGTGCTTCCGCAACCGGGCGGTCTCTTTGAGCAGGATGCCTACTATATGTTGCTGCTCGATTTCGTCATTGCAGCTGTCAATGAAAAGACAGCACAAGACGCAGAAGAAGCTAGGCGTAGAGCCAAGAGATAGGGGTGCGTGATGGGCTTTTCAGCACACGAAATGCTGATTTTCCTCCGTGCGCGTGATGAGGCATCACGCATCCTTGGCCGTTTCGCAAGAAACGTGCAGGGAGTTAATACAAAAACTATTGCAACAAATAACAGCTTAATTGCGTCATACGTTAATGAGCGATCTAAGTTGCAGGCTACAGCCGTAGCTGCTAGGCAGGTATCGAAAGAAAAGATTGCTGCCCTGAACAAGACAATGACCGTTCAGCGTCACGGCATTAAGATTCAGCAAAGCGAAATTGCGGCTGTACAATTAGCTAAGACTAAAGAAATCATCGACTTCAAAGAGCGTAAAGCTGCTGTCGAAGAGATGTACTCAAGTGATATTGCTATGATGCGTAAGATGATTGCGCAGATGAAGAAGGATCACGAGGCACAAAAGTTAGTCTTTGACAATGAAATTGCGAAGCGTCGTCAAGTTGTAAACACAATGCGAGAACAGCTTCGTATGCACGATCAGTTGAAATCTTCTGTAGTTCGTAATGGACAAACTACAAAGAAGAATATTGATTCGCAAATTCAAAGCTATAAAGAACTAGAAGCACAAGCACGTGCAGCTAATAGGCAAGAAGTTGCCGCCGCAAAACAGAAAGCTGCAAATACGCATCGACAAGTTCAAGGGTTGCAGAATACTGGTATTGCGTTAACGACCATGGGCGCTTCTGCTACAATTGCAGGATCGGTAACTGTTAGTTCACTTAGCGATGCGGCGCAAGCTGCTATTGACTACAAGAAAGCTGCTACAACAACACTGACACAGGTTGACGATAAATTCAAGACTACTCTTGATGACATTGTTAACATTGGTCGAAGCACAGCAGATAGGTTCGCTGTTCCTATTGATGAAATGCAGGGTGCTATGTACGACCTGTATTCTTCGATGGACGTGAAGAATAAGACTGTAGCGTCTAACTTCATGGTTGAAGCTGCAAAGGCTGCTGTTGGCGGTTCGACCGATATTAAAACATCGACGAACTCTCTTATCAGTATCCTGAACTCTTACGAATTGAAAGCTAAGGACGTAAATAAGGTTAATGACCTTATGTTCCAGTTGGTTCGTAAGGGCGTTGGTAGTTATAATGACTTCACACAGTCCATGGCAACTGCGAACCCGTCAGCCCACAGAGCTAATCAGACATATCAGCAGACAGCAGCAATGCTGGCTCTTATGACTCGAAATGGTATTAAGAGCGCTAAGGCCGGAACATATGCGGCTCGAGCTTTTGATGCTATTAGCAATGTGCGAACTGCTGATAACATGAAGGAATTCGGCATCAAGATTTACGATGCAGCTGGCAAGTTGAAGCCTATGACTACAATCATCGAACTCATGCGTAACAAACTCAAGGGTCTCAATGACGAACAGCGTAACAAAGCTTTGAAGGGCATGTTTGCTGGGTCTGGCGGAACAATTCAGGCAATGAAGTTCTTCAATACAGCGTTGTCTGATACTGACGGTACATACAAGCAGCTGTACAAAGATATGATGCGAGCTTCCAAAGCTACGGATGAGAATGGTAAGCAAGTTGGAGCAGCGCAGATTGCGTATGAGCAGATGGCTGGTACTGATGCATCCCGTATTCTCATTGCGCAGAACAAGATGGCAATTGCTTGGCAGAAGATTGGCGATGCTATTCTTCCGGTTAAGACAGCTGTGTACGAATTCTTCGGACAGATCGCTGACTGGTGGAATAAGTTAAGTCCTCAGCAACAGCAGGGTATCGCTCAGTTTGCAGCAATCTCTGCTGTAATCTTAATTGTTGGTGGTGCGATTGTTACGCTAGTTGGTGGTGTGATGCTGCTTGCTGCCGCATTTATCGCACTTGACGCTGCAGCACTACCTATCATTGCTGTTGTCTTGGCTGTGATTGCAGTTATTGCATTGCTAGCAGCTGCGGCTGTATGGGTCATTACAAACTGGGATCAAATTTCTAAGTTCTTCGTTGATCTATGGAACAACATTGTTACATGGACAGTCAACGCGTGGAACTCTGTAATCGGCGCAATTGTTGGAGCGTGGAACACGGTATGGGGAGCTATTTCCTCGTTTGGTTCTACGATCTGGAATTACATGACCACACTGTGGTCTAACATTGTCACGACAGTAATTAATGCATGGAACGGTGTCATTGATTTCTTTAAGAACCTGTGGAGTACATACTTAGCTCCGTCATTTAATGGTCTCTGGGAATCGGTTCAGACCGTTGTTGCAACTATTCTTGCATCACTCATCGCATTGTTCACTGGTCAGCTTGACAAGATTCCGGGTTACTTTATGAGCGCTGCAACTAAGATTCTTGGATTCTTGACTACAGGATTTGCTCCGATCTTAGAATTTGTCACATCTATTATGACACAGATTGGCAATTTCTTCACAAGTGTGTGGATTAATGTTGTCAATTTTGCTACTAACACTTGGAATGGTTTCGTAGCATTCATTGCTAGTATTCCGAATAGGGTACTTGGTGCTCTTGGTGCTCTTGCGAATTTAGCAGTATCGGTAGCAAGGTGGATCGGGAGTGTGTATACAGCAGCTGTTGCTAAGTTTACAGAGCTTGTGACGTGGGTTAAGGGTCTTCCGGCGCTCATTGTTTCTGCTCTAGGTAATCTTGCAACGCTACTGTACAAGCAGGGTCAGGCTGTTCTTCAAGGTTTCCTCGATGGTTTGAAGAATATCTGGAACAATATTACTTCATGGATTGGCGATATCGGTAAGTGGATTTCAGACCACAAGGGTCCGTTGAGTTATGACCTTAAGTTACTTCAGCCGCATGGTCGTGCTGTAATGACGGGTTTTAATAAGACACTGGCTGCTGGTATGGAAGATACGAAGAAGTTAATCAATAACTTCAACCCCGAAGTTGCTGGCATTGGCATTAACAGTAAGACCCCTGTGGTAGCCGGATACGGTATGA
>DF820482.1:0-48977 GCA_000739535.1 Candidatus Vecturithrix granuli
TCACGCCGATCAATTCGCCGTTAGAAATCCTTCCTACAGAAAATCCTTGTAGTTTCAAAGGAGAAAAATTCATGCAAACAGTACGCTTAGGAAAAACGGAATTACAGGTGTCCAGAATTGGCTTTGGAGGCATACCGATTCAGCGTTTAGCTGAGGGAGACGCGGTGAAAGTCGTCCGGCGCTGTCTTGATCTCGGCGTCAATTTTCTGGATACGGCCAATGCCTACACCACGAGTGAAGCACGCATTGGGAAAGCAATTGCCGGCCGACGCGAGCAGGTCATTCTTGCCACCAAAACAGGCGTCAAAGATAAAAAAACTGCGTTGGAGCACCTGGAACTCAGTCTCAAACAGTTGCAAACCGACTATATTGATCTCTGGCAATTTCACAATGTCAGCACTGAGGCGGCTTATGAACAGATTCTTGGGCCTGACGGGGCCATGGAAGCGGCGCAGGAAGCTTTACAATCCGGCAAAATCAGACACCTTGGGGTCTCAAGCCATTCTCTTGACCTTGCGCTCAAAATGGTCCCTTCCGGATATTTTGAAACTGTACAATTTCCTTTGAATTTTGTCACTGATGAAGCCTTAAGCGAATTGCTGCCTCTGGCGCGGCAGCATGACGTCGGCTTTATTGCCATGAAGCCATTAGCTGGCGGTTTGCTCGATAACGCAGCCCTAGCGCTGAAATGGCTGCTGCAATTTGAAGATGTTCTCCCAGATCCTGGAATTGAACAGGCAGCCGAAATTGAAGAGATTGTCCGCATTGTGGAAGGCCCCTGGGAGTTATCGGCAGCGGAACGACAAGAGATCGAACGGATTCGCGCCGAAGTCGGCACCCGTTTCTGCCGGCGCTGTCAATACTGCCTGCCCTGTCCGCAAGGCATTAATATTACGCTCATGATGACGGTGCGCAGTTTCATAAAACGTTTTGCTGCTAACTGGTTTCAAGAGAATGATTTTTCAAAAGTGATCGAAACTGCCAAAACCTGTATTCACTGCGGACAATGTGAAGACCGCTGCCCGTATCATCTCCCTATACGGGAAATGCTTGCTGAGAATATCGTCTATTACGAACAGATGGTTTTATGAAAAATAAACCCTCACCCTGAGCCAAACTCTCACCCCCAATCCCTCTCCCAAAGGGCGAGGGGAGAAGAAAGCGATCAAATCTCCCCTCGCCCTTTGGGAGAGGGGTCGGAGATGAGGGTTTGGGCTAAAGGTGAGAGTTTTTTAACGTAGATGCTCACGGCGGATTTGATCAGGACCTGGAAACAAGGTCCCTATATCGGGCCGAAATATCTGAATGCCGAGGATTCTGGCTACCTTGAGTTAGCTCGCAGGCTGATTGACCTGTTTGTCGAGTATAAAGGTCATCCTCGCGGCGAACTTCAGGAAGCCTTACGGGATCTGCTGGCCGATAGCCCCGATTATCTTATTCATCGCGGCCTGAGTAAGCTGCTGATGGATCGCTGTGAGTTTCAGATCAGCCAGAAAAGCGGGCTTGATCCCAAATTGCTACGCGCAAAATTGTTTCACCTGGCTGTAGAAAACGCGCCAGTCGTGCTCGCTCCGGATATCATTCACCCGGTCACAAAATATGATCTGTTGCACACAGTGGCGTTAGAATTGAATACAACGCCTGAAACCGTGGCAGCGGAAATGTACGCGGATTTGCCTCAGAACCATTTACTCTCAATTTTTGATGCTCCGACTCCGGAGTGGCTGCTGAATCGTTATAATGTCGCGCTGGCCCAGGGCATTCTCTATAAGTGCGTGCGGATGCGCCTGATTGCCTATCGCAACATTCCGGCGCGATATAAGCAACTGTTCAAATTTATCAAATTCTATCGCCTTCTGCATTCGATTACCGGCGATCTTGAGAGCGGCTATGAAATTTTGCTCGATGGCCCGGTCAGCCTGTTTCGCCTTTCTCAAAAATACGGGCTGCAAATGGCCTTATTTCTCCCGGCTCTATTGCTCTGTACAAAATGGAAGATGGAAGCGGAAATTGTGACTGGTGAAGATCAAAAACGTTATTTTGTCTTATCCAGCGATCAGCAGACTTTAGAATCGCACTATAAAGACGCCGCGCAATATGATTCACTACTGGAAGAAAAATTCGCGCAGCGCTTTGAGCAATTGCAAAGCGAGTGGCGCATTGAACGGGAAACGGAAATTGTCAATTTGAAAGAGACGGTGTTTATTCCAGATTTCACCTTTCGGCATCAACACGATGGCCGCATGGCATTATTGGAAATTGTTGGGTTCTGGCGTTCCGATTATCTCAAACGTAAAATTGAAAAAATTCGCCGCGCCAACTTAACAAATCTGGTGATAGCGGTTTCCAGTACATTAAACGTGAGTGAATCTGATCTACAGGATTTACCTGGTTTCTGGTTCTTTTTCAAAACCGCTATAGATCCTAAGGAGGTATTGAAACGCATCGAAAGTGTGGCTCAAAGTTAATCGGAGTGTGAAAGCTCTGCTTTCGCTGTCAAAGACGAGCTTTGACACTCCTGAAAGTTTTCGTCAAAAGATAACATGATTTTTCTGTTGACAATGTGCTGTTTTTTTTAGAGAGTTAAAATGAAATTACAATGTCGTTTTACACTAATTTACCCTATTATGAGAGGACAGCATGTGTGAATTATTCGGATTATGTTGTGATAAAACCGTGAATATTTCGTTTTCCTTTACCAAATTATCTGATCGTAATATTTTTCATGAAAGCGGATGGGGAGTCGGTTTCTATCGTACTGGCAATGAGGATCAACCCCCTTTTGCCACAATTATCAAAGAACCCGTCTCGGCCCGTGAAAGTATTTTTAATTATTTTTTAAAATATGGATATATCAGCAGCAATCTGTTCATTTCTCATTTTCGCCTTGCGAGTATAGGAGCGCAAGTGCCCTTAAATACCCATCCCTTTCAACTGATGCTCGATCCTCGTCCTGATGCGGTTCAGGAGAAATCCTGGATTTTTGCTCATAGCGGTACCATGAGGGAGATTAAAAACGATCCGCGCTTCCAATCGGTGTTAAAACCCCATGGCAATACGGATTCTGAGCATATTTTCTGCTATTTGATTGAACAATTGCGCCAACAATATGTTGAAAATGGATTTACCCTGTCACTTGAGGAAAAAATCCGGATTATTGAAGAAGCTGCCATTGCCATGAGTCGCGCCCATCCTGATAGTTTGAATTTTATTCTGTCCGACGGCGGCCGCATGTATGCTTTTTACGGTGGGCATACGGCGATGCGAGGATCCGGAATGTGGTATCTCACCAGACGTCCGCCCCATCAGAAATTAGCGGTACTCGACCAATCCGATGGTATGACCGTGCAGTTACTCGACAAAGTTTCCGATGAAAGTGCGGCCATGATTGCAACCAACCCGCTCAGTCCGGTCACAGACGGAAAATGGATCGCTTTTCAGTTAAATGAACTCAAAGTGTTTGAAAACGGCGACGTGATTTATCCTTAAAATATGATGAGAAGCCAGCGGGACCCTGGCGCGCCTTAATCTTTGAGGTGATATTTCTGAATGCGGTATTGCAGGGTTTTGTAGCTGATACCCAGCAGTTCGGAGGCTTTTTTGATGCTCCAATTTGCTTTATTGAGGGCGGATTCAATTAAACTGCGCTCCAGATGTTCAAGGGAAATACCTTCGTCAGGAATGGTAAAATCTAGAGGACTGGTCGGAGTTGACGGCGCAAGCGGCTCCTGGAGTTTCTGAGGCAAAGTATCCAGGTCAATGATGTCATGATCGGCCAGAATCACGCTGCGTTCGATCACTGATTCTAATTCGCGCACGTTTCCTTCCCAACGATAATCCAGAAATCGTTTCATGACTGCGGGGGCCACACGCTTGACCGCTTTGCCATGTTTTTGCTGGTATTTTTGAAGAAAGTGCTCAATCAAATCGGGAATATCCTCTTTGCGTGTGCGTAAAGGAGGCAAAAAAATCGGCACGACATTCAGACGATAATACAAATCCTGGCGGAATTGGCCTTCTTTGACCTCTTCTTCCAGGTTTTTATTTGTTGCGGCTAACAGGCGAACATTGACTTTAATGGTTTTCGAGCCGCCCACGCGTTGAAATTCGCCTTCCTGAAGGACGCGCAGCAACTTGGCCTGGAGGGTGACGTCCAGGTCGCCGATTTCATCAAGAAACAATGTGCCTTTATCCGCTTCCTCGAACAGTCCTTTTTTTTGAGCATACGCGCCAGTAAACGCGCCTTTTTCATAGCCGAACATTTCAGTTTCTAATAAAGTGTCAGGAATTGCAGCGCAGTTGACCGCCAGAAACTTCTGATCTTTGCGTTTGCTGTGGCTGTGTAACGCTCTGGCAACCAGTTCTTTACCAGTGCCGCTTTCGCCGTAAATAATAACAGTAGATTCACTGGGTGCAATTTTTTCGATCATTTTAAAGACCTGCTGCATGTTTTGCGAACGACCGATAATATTGTGAAACTCATAGCGTTCTTGCAATTCCCGGCGCAGAGAGCGGATCTCATCGGATTGCTGTTTGCTTTGCAGCGCGCGTTGCACCACTAACGTTAACTCATCTTTGCCTAATGGTTTTGAGAGGTAATGATACGCCCCTTTTTTCATGGCGTCAACGGCAGATTCAACAGAACCATACGCGGTAATCACGACAACCACAGTTTCAGGCTCATGCTGCTTAATTTTTTCAAGCAATTCAACGCCATCCATGCCCGGCATACGCAGATCTGTGAGGATCACATCCACCGGAGAGGAGTTGATATACTCCAGGGCTTCCGGGCCGCTGCCAACGGCAGCGACTTCACAGCCCTGATCTTCGAGAATATCGCGCACAATATCGCGCTGGATAGCTTCATCATCAACAACAAGAATTTTTCCGTTCATGGGCTTATGACAATAGGGTAAAAGGTAAAAGGCAAAAAGGAAAACAATTGGACATGCCCAGTCTCAATTTTTGACTTTTTACCTTTCATCTCGTACCTTGTGTTTCTCATCTTCCGTTATTGGAAGCACAAGGGTCATGGTGGTTCCCTGACCTTGCTCACTGTTTATCAGGACACTCCCATGATGATCGGCGATAATCCGGTTCACGATGGACAGGCCAAGTCCGGTGCCGTCTTTTTTGGTTGTAAAATAGGGTTGAAAAATATTTTCATGTAGTTCCGGCGGAATGCCAGGACCAGTATCGGAAAATATCAATAAGCATTTTCCCGGGCGCTGCTCATCAGGTTTAGCCTGAATGTTTAAGCGGCCTCCATCCTGCATGGCCTGAAGAGCATTCAGGGCGATATTCAGACATGCAGTTTTCAGAAGTTCTTCATCGCCCTGAATTTCCAAATCCTCCGGCAGAATATCCAGATTGAGTTGAATCTGATGCTTCTCGGCTTCCGTGTATAATAATTGCACAATTTGTTCAAGCAACGCTTGCACTCGAATCGGTCGTATTTCAGGATGTAAGGGGCGCGATACTTGCAGAAAATCAGTCACGAGTTTGTTCAGGCGTTTTAATTCGGTTTTTACATTCGCGGCATAACTTTCGAATCTTTGTCGTTCTCGTTCTTCTACCGGGGAAAAGCGGTCGCGCAGGTGATCGATAATCAGGGAGATTGAATTCAACGGATTGCGGATTTCATGCGCCAGGCGCGCGCCCAATTCTCCTAAAGCGGCCATGTGTTCCGATCGGTGTACGCGCTCTTCCAGGGTTTTATGCTCACGAAGTTTTTGGGTCATCTCGTTAAATCCGGCCACCAGTGTATCAAACTCGCCGCTGCCGTTTGAGTGAATGGTCACATCAAAGTTTCCTTCAGCCACGATTTTTGAGGCCGTGACCAGTTCATCAATCGGCATGGTAAACCGCTTAACCATCACAATCGCCACAATCGTTCCGGCAACAAAAATACTGATAATCCAGAACATATTCGAGTATTTCGCTTTTTTAATCAGAAATTCCAGATCATTCATGACCAGCACAATATTGAGATAACCTTTTTCACGTCCGTTTTCATAGACCGGAATGGTGACATCATATTTTTTAATGTGCTTTTTCAGCAGCGTTTCCCAAAAAGAGGCATTTATTCCCAATATTCGCCGATTCTCAAGTTCCTGCAATGTCAATCCCACATCTTCAGGATTTGAACTGGCAATCACGGTATAATCGGAATTCAGAAGCGAGACTTGCGAGACTCGTCCCCGTTGACTCATGCGCACCAGGATTTTGTGCTGCATACTTTGATCGATGTTGGTGGTCAGCAATTGTTGGATTTCGAACACATTCCCGACATTCTCAACAGATTTGATGTGTTGAATCACTTGTTGCAACAGTTCTTTTTCACTGCGCTCAAAAATGATGTATGAGACGAAGATCGTTGCGCCTAAAATGACTACCATTAATCCGATCAGTTTGATTTTCAGGGAGATTCGCATAATTACCCAGACAACTCATCTCCTCACTGTTGGATTACACTTCAGAAACGGATTTGCAGGGAAAAAATCGAGTTTTTGAAAAAACTCGATTTTGAGGCCCCCTCTCTTTGTAGAGAGAGAGGGCGGAGATGAGTTGTTTCATAAGTCTATTGGGCATTTACTACAACATACAGGGTATTTTCCCCGCGACGGACCAGAGCCAGGAAGCTTTCATCTTTGCCAATCCCTGCTAAGGCTGCGTTATACTCCTCAACAGACGTGATCGGTTGCCTGTTAATCTCTTTGATCAAATCACCGCGACGCAAGCCAGCTTCTTCCGCAGGACTTCCCGGTTCAACACTGGAGATAATTACCCCTTGATCACCGGTATAACCAAGCTGGCTGGCAATTTCCGGGGTGAGTTCCTGTACGCTTAACCCAAACTGCTCTTTCGCCCGAGAGGGGCTGCCGGTGCTCGCTTCCAGATCACCAGGTTGTTCACCAATCTTGACTTGCACGGTGAGTTCTTTGCCATCGCGGATGATAAGCATATCAACCGTTTTGCCGACTTCTGTGGCAGCGACAACGTTTTTGAGCGTATTTGGTCCATCAATCGGCTGCCCGTCAAACTTCATAATCACATCGCCATGTTTCAAGCCAGCTTGCTCGGCGGGGCCGCCTTTCAAAACATCCCCCACCAGGGTGCCGGTGGCTTCCTTGAGATCAAATCCTTTGGCAATTTCCGGAGTGACTGGCTGAATCATGACGCCTAACCATCCACGTACGACTTTGCCTTTTGTAATCAGGCTATCCATAATGGTTTTCGCCATGTTGATCGGAATCGCAAAGCCAATGCCCTGGTATCCGCCGCTGCGACTGTAAATCGCCGTGTTAATTCCGATTACTTCCCCGTCAATATTCACCAGGGGACCGCCGCTATTGCCGGGGTTGATGGCGGCGTCGGTCTGAATAAAATCTTCATAATCATTGATGCCGATATTTGAGCGTCCTTCGGCGCTGATGATCCCGGCCGTCACGGTTTGCGACAACCCGAAGGGCGTTCCAATCGCCACAGCCCAATCTCCGACTTCGATTGCGTTGGAATCTCCAAGTCGGACCACAGGCAGAGAATTTCCTTCAATTTTTATTACTGCAACATCACTTTTCGGATCTGTCCCGACAAGGGTGGCTTCAAATTCTCGTTTATCAGCTAACGTGACTTTGATCTTATCCGCCTCGGCGACCACATGATTATTCGTCAGAATATATCCGTCGGAATTTGTAATAAATCCTGAACCAAGTCCACGCCGTTTGTATTCACGATCTTGCGGCGTGTCGCCAAAAAAACGGCGGAAAAATTCATCTCCGAAAAACTCACGAAATTGATCCGGGGCTTGTTGACCTTTCACCGTCTGTTCCGTACTAATATACACAACTGCGGGGCTGACTTGTTTGGCGATGTCGCGAAAGGCCTGGCTTAACCCCTGAAGTTGCTGTTTGGTGCTTTCTTGCGCCACCGTCGTTTCTGTTTTGAAAGCCGTCAAGGACAACAAAATCACTAAACTGAAAAATACGGTAATTGTTACCCAAAATGTTCTTTTTGATCCTAAAGTTTTCATAACCATAATATCCTCCATTGTTACGGATAGTCACCCGGACAATGATAAATTTTTGTCACTTCAGGAACTCATTTCCCCGAAATAACCGGACCTGGCAAATTTATCATTGCCGGGCACTCTTTATACACTTTTTCAGCGATACTTCTTATGCTTTATAGAATATACAAAGATCATGCCAACTTGTGAATTACATTTTCATATCAGTCTCAACCATTATAACAGGAGAGATTTAGCAGGGTGAATCTCTCTGTGTATAAAAATGAGGCAATACCTTATATGAGGTACGTGGCAGTGTGAAAAAAGTTTTCTATCGCCTAACCTATTGATTTAAAAAAAGATATGTCATCTCAGACTCGAGAAGAAAAATACCTTATTTCAGGCAGAACTTCTTAGGTTCTGCCAGTATATTTTGTGAAACTACAAGAATGAAGAATAAGCAAGAATGAATTCCGTTATTTTGAAGGGTGGCGGATATTCAGCAAAAGTCCGAAAATTCTTGTCTATTCTTTATTCTTGGAGTGACTTATACGTTTTCAGGAGAGGGTATTTGCAAAGAATATCTTGACACAAACAGAGAAAAATCATATACGTCATTAGAAGAATCGTCTATAAAAAAATTTTTGTTCCCAAAAAATTGATTCCAAAAACACTTGACTCCTTACACAGCAGATGAAGGTTGGGAGAAAAAAGAATACAAGTCAAAAAACAGGAGGGAGTAAAACAACATGCCTGTTATTATTAAATGGAATCCAACAGATGACCTCTTTGTCTTGAATGAAACGTTCAGTCAGATGTTAGATCAGGTTTCGAATATTTTTCAACAGCGTAAAACCCCAGAAACGAGTTCGGCCTGGGCGCCAATTGCGGATATGTATGAAACCGATAATGCGTTTATTCTTCATATCGAGCTTGCTGGAATTGACAAAGAAACCCTGGAAATTTTATTTCAGGAAGGCGCGCTCATGATCCGAGGGAAACGTCCGTTTAATGCGCACATGCAATCTGCCAAGATTCACCGGATTGAACGCATGTACGGACTGTTCCAGCGCACATTCTGGATTCCTGCGCCCGTTGAGGCTCAGACCATTACCGCCTCTTATGACCGCGGAATATTGAACATTTATTTACCCAAATTGACACATCCTGACGTTGAACAGGTGAAAATACCGATTACGTTTAAATAGCGTTGCGAGATGAAGGAGTAGAAAGCATATCATGGAAAAATTAGAAGAAGCCACGAGAGAAGAACAGACTCGCCATATTCCTGAAGAAATTCCGATTTTGCCGTTGCGGAATGCGGTCATTTATCCATATCTGTCGATGCCGATTGCGGTTTCCAGACCAGAATCAATGAAGTTGATCGAAGAGACCTTAGCCGGTCAAAAACTCTTTGGCGTTGTTGCACAAAAATTGGTTGACACCAATGATCCGTTGCCTGAAGATCTCTATACGGTAGGCACCCTGGTGAAACTTCTGAAAATGATCCGAACTCCCGACGGTGAGATGTACGTGCTTGCGCAAGGGGTTTCGCGCATGAAAATTCTGGAGTATGTTCGTCAAAAACCATATTACATCTGCCGTATAGAAGAGTTGAACGATTTGCTGCCTGAAGAAGGGGATAAAGAATTGATTGCGACTGTCAAAAACCTCAAGGATCTGTTTAATTCTGTCGCGCAACTCGCCTATAATATTTCGAACGAAGTCCTCACGATGATTCTGAATGTCGAAGATCCGGGAACCCTGGCAGATATGATCGCCGAAAACCCGAGTTTTTCGATCCAGGAACGCCAGGAACTCCTGGAAACTCTGGATGTCAAAAACCGGCTGCAATGCGTCACTGTGTTACTTACGCGGGAAAAAGAGATTCTGGAACTCAGCCGCCAGATTCAATCGCAAGTTCAGAACGAAATGGATAAATCTCAGCGGGAATATTACTTGCGAGAACAGTTGAAAGCGATCCAGAAAGAATTAGGTGAAGGGGATCAGCAGACGGTTGAAATTGAAGAATTGCGCGAACAGATTCAAAAGACCCAAATGCCTGAAGAGGCGCGCAAGGTTGCGGAAAAGGAATTGGAACGCCTCACCAAAATGCACCCCGCCGCCGGGGAATATACGGTGTCCCGAACCTATTTGGATTGGATTCTTGATGTACCCTGGGGAATAAGCACGGAAGACAATTTAGACGTGAAACAAGCTGAACACGTGCTAAATGAAGATCATTACGGTCTGGAAAAGGTGAAAAAACGAATTCTTGAATACCTGGCAGTGCGACAACTGACGCACGAATCTAAAGGTCCGATTCTGTGTTTTGTGGGGCCTCCAGGAGTCGGGAAAACCTCATTGGGAAGGTCAATCGCCCGGGCTTTGAATCGGAAATTCGTCAGAATTTCTTTGGGTGGCATTCGTGATGAAGCGGAAATTCGTGGACATCGTCGTACCTATGTAGGGGCTTTGCCGGGACGGATTATTCAGGGGATTAAAAAGGCTGAATCCAATAATCCGGTGTTTATGCTCGATGAAATTGACAAAGTTGGTACGGATTTTCGAGGTGATCCGGCGTCAGCTCTGTTAGAGGTGCTTGATCCGGAGCAGAATAATACGTTTTCAGATCATTATTTGGAACTTGATTTTGATCTATCCAAAGTGATGTTTATTACTACCGCCAATGTACTGGTGACTATTCCGTCGCCTTTATTGGATCGCATGGAAGTGATTGAGATTTCGGGCTATACGGAAGAAGAAAAAATCATGATTGCAAAGAACTATCTCATTCCGCGACAGTTAAAAGCGAATGGTCTGCAACCGGAGCAATTGCGTTTTGACGACAGCGCGCTCAAAACGCTGATCCATTCCTACACCAGAGAATCGGGCCTGCGAAATTTAGAGCGGGAGATTGCCACGATTTGTCGCGGCGTTGCCAAAGAGGTGGTTGATGGGTTGCAAGACCCCGTGGCGGTTGATGCAGCCGTTGTACCCAAATATCTCGGCCCAATCAAATTTTTTCCGGAAATTGCCGAACGCACCGCTCAGGCCGGAGTTGCCACCGGACTGGCCTGGACTCCGGTGGGAGGAGATATTTTATTTATTGAGGCGACTAGAATGCGAGGCAAAGAGAAACTCATTCTGACAGGACAATTAGGGGATGTGATGAAGGAATCAGCTCAAATTGCGCTGAACTACGTTCGGTCGAAAGCGGCTGACTTGAAAATTGCTGAGGATTTCCACGAAAATTCTGACATTCACATTCATATTCCGTCCGGAGCCATTCCCAAAGACGGCCCTTCTGCCGGAGTGACGCTCTATACCGCGCTTGTGTCGCTTTTAACAGATCAGCCTGTGCGCAGCGATCTGGCCATGACCGGAGAAATTACCTTGCGGGGTCTGGTGCTACCGATTGGGGGTGTGAAAGAGAAAGTATTGGCTGCTCGCAGCGCCGGGGTGAAACATGTCATTCTTCCGGCCAAAAATCGGAAGGATTTGGAAGAAATTCCAGACAATGTCAAACAAGAACTTACGTTTCATTTTGTGGAACAGATGGACGAAGTGATCAAAATTGCACTGACCGGAAAAAAGTCTCGACGCCAAAAAACGACGAGGCAGAAAGAACAAAAAATAGCTTAGGCTGCCAGAAAAACCGAGTTTTTGCCAAAACCCGGTTTTTCACAATAACAAGGGGGGAGATTATGAATAAGCGGCTTGTGTTGATTAGCGTGTCTTTTCTTATTTCCTGGAGTCTGACCTGGTCATGGACGGTGACCGGGGAAGAGCTTGCATCCGGATCGTTTCCGAACAGATTCGGCGTCAGTGGATTGTATTCATTAATCGGAACGGATACGTTGGGAGACAAGGCGTTGTCTTTCGGGCTGATCGGCGATTTTTCAGAATTTAGTCTGCCTGAAGACCCGCGAACGCCTCAATTGTTTGAACTCGGATTTCATGCAGGTTTCAGCCTCAACCAGCAGATTGAATTTGCGGTGCTGACGCCATATCGGCGGCTCAGCGTGTCGGATGAGGGAGATCTCAAGGGATTTGATGAGAGCGGGATCGGGGATATTCTCGCCACGGCGAAATTCCGACTTCTTGATGAACAAGAGATTCTTCCGGCGCTGGGCCTATATGCGCAGCTTTCCTTCCCAACTGGCGACGAAGAAAAAGGGATGGGAAGCGGAAGCATTGACGCCACACTGGGGGGAATGTTGACCAAACGCCTTAGCGTACTCAAATTGTATGGAAATGTGGGCTTTCTCCTCTCAGGATGGGAACGGGGGGATCCGAACCCGCTGTTTGATGATTATCAGCATTCTCTGCTTTATGGCATTGGCGCTGAATTTCCTGCCGATAATTCCACATTTCGCCTTTTTTCGGAATTCACCTTTCTGCACGAGTTTGGCGACGAAGATGAAGATCGTATCGTGACCTTTCTTGACGAGGAAATTGAGGATGTTGTTGATAACGCCGGACAGATGAGCCTTGGCGTTATGCTCAACGCGTTTGATGGATTCGCAATACGCGGTGGAGCCGCATTTCGTATAATGGGCGAAGAGCCTGTGCCGGATGCTCCTGTATGGCGAGGCTTTTTACAATTGTCCTATATATTTGGCAGAAAAAAAGCCTCTAAAGTTGAGCCAAGTGAAGAACAGACGCAGCCAGTTTCTATTGAGCGCCCGGCCAATCGTTGTCCTGAGATTACGGAAGTATCTTTAAGCGATTCCAGCGTGCGCGGGGGGGAACAGGTACGAATCGCGGTGATGGCGACGGATCCTGATGGAGATCAATTGTATTATGTATGGAATACCAGCGGTGGAACGCTGACCGGATGGGAATCGCAAATCGTCTGGACAGCCCCGGAATGCCTGACGCAAGAATCCGCAACGACCTCCTATGATGTGATCGTAGAAGTCAGCGACCGGACCTGCACTGTGAATCGCGTAATGACGATTGCGGTGACATGCGGGCCTGAAGGACGCCCCGGGCAGCCAGCGGCCGTGATTCTCTTTCCTTCTGGCAGTACGCGTTTAAACAATATTGCCAAAGCACAATTAGATAATCTGGCCCCGCTTCTCAAACAATTTCCGGATCAAACGATTATGCTTGACGGACACACAGATGCCACTGGCGATGAAACATCAAATCAGCGAATTGGCTTACAACGGGCAGAAAGCGTGAAAGAATATCTGGTACAACGCCATGAGATTGATCCGAAGCGTATAACAACGAATTCTTATGGTTCCAGTCGTCCGGTTGCCAGTAATGAAACGCAAGAAGGTCGAAATCAAAATCGTCGGGTAGAAATTTACCGACTTGATTAGTGGTCTGTCAGGTTAGATTTGATAGATTTGTAGTTTGCGCTTTAGCGAGTTTTCCGCTTGAAGGCGGAACTACGAACCTGCCAGTTAAACTTTGATAAAGCATTAGTGTGAGTGTGCTGAGGGTAGATTTTTGAAGCTTGCGAGACTTGGGAAGTTTCAGCCCTATCAATGGTACGGCATTTGTTTGATGGCCTCATGAGAAATGCTCTTTTACATAGCGGATTTCAAAAATATCTGATTTGTTTTCTGGTTGTATGGCAAATATACGGCCTGATCGCAATCGGGTACGCTCAGGTTGCGGCACTGACGTTTTTCAATAATGGAAACTGGGTTGCTGATGGACCCGAGGGGGGGACTATCGCGGTGCTTCGTATTCACCCTGCTGAATCACATATCTTGTTTGCCGGCACTGACGACGGGAATCTTTATCGTAGTGAGAACTCTGGTGAAAGCTGGACTCCGGTGACGCCCGGGCTGAACATGCCTGGCAGCCGCATTTCCTGTTTGGAGTTTTACCCGGCGAATCCTGATATTATGTATGCCGGAACAGCCGGCGTCTGGAATCGTGGAGGGTTATACCGCAGTCTTGACCGGGGCGAAACCTGGAACCAGATTCCCGGCGAGATAGGAAAACGCAATGTTCATGCGCTTCAGTTTGCCCCCGAAAATCCTTCTCTCGTGTATGCCGGCACAGAGGATGGCGTATATAAAAGTCTTGATGGCGGTTCAAGCTGGAAACATATCAGTGCGGGTTTCCAGCACCAGTATGTCAAATCTTTAGTGGTTCATCCCCAAAACAGCAAGATCGTTTATGCCGGAACCTGGCGTCAGGTCTATAAAAGTCTTGATGGAGGCAGTACGTGGAAACGCATGCCCACAGGCATGGATACGGATACCGATGTTTTTGCCCTGGAAATTGATCCGCGCGCTCCGGAAACTCTTTATGCCGCCACCTGCAACGGCATTTTTATCAGTACAAACGGCGGTAATCAGTGGAGAAAATTAGCAGAGAAACAGGGGCTTCAAACGTCGCGGGTTCACACTCTGTGTGTTTCACAACATGTTTCCGGAATGATTTATGCAGGCACCATTGGTGGGATCTATGTCAGTTTAAATAAGGGGGCATCCTGGACTCGTTTGACGCCAGCGTCAATTGTAGTGTTATCACTTCAGGAAGATACGTTCAACCCAGAAGTTTTGTATGCAGGTATTGAAGGTGGAGCCGTATATAAGAGCAACGACCGCGGCAAAACCTGGCAGCCAAAAACAAGCGGTATAATCAATACCCATGTCAGAACCCTGGCACTCGATGTCGAGAACCCTGAGATTCTCTATGCTGGAACGCTTTATGGACGTGGATTTGGCGGTGTTTTTCGGAGCGCTGATGGTGGGAAAAGTTGGGAGAAACGTTCGCAGGGACTGGCTGATACCTCGATTGAAGCCTTAGCCATTCTTCCAGGAGATTCGAATGTGGTCTATGCCGGTACCCATCGCGGACTCTTTTACACACGAGACGCTGGCAAACAATGGACACGAATCGGAAAACAGACCTTTGAAGGGATACGTATTTCTTCGCTGCTGATTCCGGTTTCTCGCCCTGAAATGCTCTATGTTGGCTCCTGGCAGGGGATGTATCGCAGCCATGACCAGGGCCTCACCTGGGAGGAAATTCAGGGAGTGTCTGGCCTGAAAATTTTTACGCTGGCTGTTCATCCTTTCCAGGAACATGTATTATATGCCGGCACCGATCAGGGCCTCTATACCAGTTCTGATGGTGGAACAACATGGCAAGAGGTCAGTACATTTTTTCGAAATTTGACTATCAGCAGCCTTGTGATTGATCCTGAAAATCCCCGTCATCTCTTGCTTGGAACGCCGCAGGGATTGTATCGGAGCAGCGACGCAGGATTCTCCTGGCAAAAAATCGAACTAAAACGAGGAGCATTTTCTGTCAGCGCCCTGGCAATGGCACCCTATGATCGGAACTATGTGTATGCTGGCGGACTTATGCATCACGGTATTTATTTTTCCCCGGATGCAGGGGCAACCTGGCAGCGAATCGATCAGAATATGTCCCATAATCATGTTTGGGCCTTTGCGGTCAATTCGTTCTATCCGGAGCAACTGTATGTTGGCGTCTCTGGAGGAGGGGTGTATCGTTTTGTTCCAAAGTAATTCAACCATGTTTAACAATCGGAAAGGAGGACTTTATGCGGAATCGTCAACAATCCGTTTTACTGTATAGCGTATGTGTAGTATTCGTTTCAGTCTTATGGGGGGAAATCGCATTGGCCTCAGCTCGTACGCAACTGATGGAAGATATTCAGCAGCAAATTCTTACCCTGCGCAAGGAATTCAAACTGCAAATGGAGAGAAGCGAAGATGCGCAGCATGCGATTGCTGAGAAGTTGCAGGATAAGATCACCAACCTATTGTCAACTCAGGAATCAATCTATTCGTCGCAGCCTGAAGTTGCCCAAAAAATTCAACAGCTTCAGACATTATTAGACGCCTATGCTGTTCAGATGGATAGTCTTGAGCATATTACTGATGCGATGGAAATGACGATGCAAAACACCCTGGATCAGATTGAACAGCGATTTTCTCAGATCAAAAAACAAGGCATACGCCGCCCTCGCCCGGTAACGGCTGCGCCAACGCCGCCGCAAGAAGGGACGATCCCAGAATTTGCGCCCGGACAATTCTTTCGCGGCGTCTATCGTATCTTCATGGATGGCGATTACGAAACCGCCATTGCAGGCTTCCAAAAATTCCTGACCGATTTTCCCAGTAGTCCGCTTGCCGGAGCCGCTCAGTATTGGATTGCGGAAGCTTTTGTGCGGCAAGAAGAATATGATCGCGCACTTCAGGAATATGATCGGTTAATCAAAACATATCCGTCCAATGATAAAATTCCTGACGCCTATTACGGAATTGGGATTGTGCTGATGAGACTCGGACGCCCTGAAGAAGCGAAGACGCAGTTTCGCTATGTTCTCGATCATTTTTCAGGAACGCTTGCGGCGCAAAAGGCTCAGAATCGTCTGCAAGAATGAAGAAATGCTGAAAATTCTGACAATTAGCGATGACGTGAAACGTCAACTGTATAACCTGAAATTCAAGGAAGAATATCATGATGTTGATTTAATTCTTTCCTGTGGGGACTTACCGTTCTATTATCTTGAATTCCTGGTATCCATGCTCAATGTGCCATTGTATTATGTGTTTGGGAATCATCACATTCAGCCGATGATTACCGCCAATGGGGCTGAGATGAAAAGTCCGGGAGGGTGCGTGAACATTGATAACCGGATTGTTGCATATAAGGGCTTGTTGATTGGCGGTTTTGAAGGCTGCATGAAGTACAACTATGGGCCGAAACAATATTCAGATTTTGAAATGTGGCAGAAAGTCCAGAAAATGAAACCAGCTTTTTGGAAAAATAAACTGTTGCACCAGCGTTATGTGGATATTATTATTACTCACGCTCCCCCTTATGGCATTCATGATAAACCCGATCGCTGTCATCGCGGATTTAAAAGTTTTCGCTCCGTTATCGAAAAATATGCTCCCCGGTATTTTATTCACGGCCATATTCATCGCTATCACCTTAACGAGGAATGGAAAACCGAATATCAGCGCACCACAGTGATCAATACATGCGGCTATCAAATTCTGGAAATCGACGAAACTGATCTCTCTCGCTGCTAAAAACAATGTCCTCTTCTGAATTCGAACTTCATTCCAATAAAAAACCCCTGTTTACATTGCTGTAAACAGGGGTGCGTGAAGCTTACTTTAGAGATTATTTACTTTTGGATACGTTTGCGGCTCAGGCCAAGCAGTCCTAACAATCCAACGCCCAGAAGTAATACCGTACCAGGTTCAGGAATCGGGGCGATATCATGTACTTCAACTTTCATATCGTTCCAATCCCAGTTCGAGTTAGCTGAAAGCATACTTTCGAGATAGAATCTAGCATTCTCAATCCCATCCCATTCCGAGCGAATGTGCTGAATGCCTACATCTGTAGTATTGAGACTTGAGTCTGTAAAGAAGGTATATTTATAGTCGTTGCCATCATATACCTTGAAGTAAAATCCGAAGTTCACGTCAAAACCCTGCCATGTTTTGTTATCCAAACTGACTTGCCATGTCCCACTGTTGTTTTTGAAATATACACTCTTAGCAGACAATGGCTCAAGGGATGGCTCTTCGTTTGCAGCAAAAATCCGAAGCATATTCGTCGGATCCTTTTGTGAGAATATCCCAAAATCAGATTCAAAGCTTGGACTTTCACCAAAAAGGATGTTGTAAGTGGAACCTGTCTCTCCCGTTGTAAAATCTGTAAGCGTCCAATATGGAGCATTTACTACCCCATAAGCAAATACGTTACCTGCAATGAGAACACAACTTAAGAGTACTGTAATTGTTAAGAACTTTTTCATACTATTGCCTCCATTTTCATGGTGGCAACCCGGCTATCTTCTTATTGAAGACCCGTGGCTTTCCGTCCCCGCCTCACAACGGGTTTGGCCTTTTCACGACTTCCTATTTCTACCGAAATGGCTCACAAGTTTCACTTACGAATCATTTCATCGGAGTTAAATTTTTCTGACCGTGCCAAATCGACTCACTTTTCAACTTTAATCCTTTCCCATAACTGTCAGGAAAGAAAAAAACCGGATTACCTTGATCCAGGTAACCCGGCTATCTTATTCTAAGACCCGTGGCTTTCCGTCCCCGCCTCACGACGAGTTTGGCTTTATCAGGACATTTTTTATTTCAATGCTTCGCGCTCTTATAGAATGCAAGTGAGATGCCAAAAGCAGTTATTTTACAAATTTTCTGAAAAATTTTTTTCAATTCCCCTTAATAACAGCCAAAAAGAGGAGTTATAAAAAAACCTCTGTTGGAATTGCCCGAATAAATTTCACCTCAAAAAGACCTGAAAGTGAAAACTTTTTCGACACCTCATTGCCAAAAATCAATTCTTATGGCAGCTAACTCTCTATAAAATCAAGGTTTATGTCCAAAACTCATTATTGTAAAATTTTTCGACACCATTTTTGATTCATTCGATATTTTTATCGCTAATTTATTATAAAATAATGAGATCTCTCACAATAACATACTGTAAAGAATGTCGACAGCCTTGATATTTGGGAACTTCTAACTGTTTATCGTTGTATTCCTCTTGACAGCCTCTTCAGTAGAAGAAATAGTGACCCATTCGAGAATTTCGGACAGAATATTTTATATTCTTGACATTCTCAAAGACGATCATTAGGTTATTGCGAGAAGCTTATTGGCAAGACTATCATGCACTTCAAAAAGAGAAAGCACACGCTCTTATTTCACGGGATCTTACAGAAAAAAGCGTGTTTTTTCTGAACATATAAAAATATGATGAGAAAAAAACAGATTCGAAAATATATGCTGGGGCTCATGTTGAATTTTCTTGTACTTATACTTGTTTCGTGTACAAGCAGTGGAGTTTCGCATCCACCGGAAAACGCGACCCACCAGGAATCCCCCATTCGCCCGCAGCGTGACGAAGTTGCCGAACAACACCGCATAGGAACTCCGACAGCGTATTATTATTATCAGTTAGGAACGCTCTCTGCGGCCTCCGGGAATCTGGAACAGGCCATCAGCTACTACCAGAGAGCCTTACAAATTGATGAAAATTCCCTCTTTCTTAAGTTTGAACTGACAAAACTTCTGCTCAGCGAAGAGTTGGATGAGGAAGCAGAATCATACATCCACAAGGTATTGCAGCAAGAGCCGGAGAATGTTGAAGCTCTCATGCTTCTCGCTCATATCTATACCAACCGACAAAAATATGAAGAGGCGATTGCACTCTATGCCAAAATTTTAGAAATTGACCCTGAGAATGCCGATACATATTTGCTGCTCGCCACTCTGTATAATCGCCAGAAGAATGCGCCCAAAGTCATTGAGACGCTGCAACAACTCCTCACAATTCACCCGGATTCGATTAGCGGCTTATATCATCTGGGACGAATCTATCTGGAAATGAAGGAATATGACCGGGCCGCAGAGATGTTTGAACGCGCGTTACAGTTGAATCCGGAAGATGTGCATATTTCCTCGGCCCTGGCGATTGTGTACGAATTTCAGCAAAAATATGAACAAGCTGTGGCCCTCTATAAAAAACTGTCGGTCCTGGACCCCGGAAATCCCAATATCGTGGAACAATTAATGCGGTTACATGTGTACCTGGATCAATCCGAACAGGCGTTGGAATATGCGCAGCAGCTCCAGGATATCGATCCTCAGAACGACAAAATTCTTTTACAAATCGGGATTCTTCAATATAACCTGGAAGACTATGAGGCAGCAGAGACGACATTTCAACGTTATCTGGAGCAGTATCCGGAAAACCTTGATGCGCTGAGCTACCTGGCTTTAAGTCTGGAAAAAACGGAGCGATACGAAGAGGCCCTTACTTATTGGCAAAAAGTGATTGCCCTCGATCCGAACTCCTTTGAGGCGCATTCCCGAATCGGGTTGATTTATGATCAACTTGAACAGCACGATCGCGCCTTACAAGTTTTTCAAGAAAATCGGGACTTATTTCCCGAAGAAACGCAAACCTATCTCTTTTTAGGGATTGCCTATAACCGTAAACAGGAATATCAGTCAGCGTTGCAGGTATTCGAAGAAGGTTTGCAGCACAAGCCAGATCATGTGGCCTTAAATTTTTACAAAGGGGTCGCGCTTGAACGTCTGGGAGAATTCGAAAAGGCCCTGGCAGCTTTTGAGTATGTGGTTCAACTGCAAGCCGATCATGCCAGCGCCTATAATTATATTGGGTACATGCTGGCTGAACGTGGACTTCGCCTGGATGAAGCGTATCAGGCCGTTCAAAAGGCGTTGGAGCTTGAGCCGGAGAACGGGGCCTATATTGACAGCCTGGGATGGGTGTATTATCAGAAAGGAATGATTGATGACGCGATCCGAGAATTAGAGCGCGCTGCAAAACTACTTGACAGTGATCCGATTATCCATGAGCATCTGGGAGATGCCTATAGCAAAAAGGGGATGATCGAGAAAGCAATTGAGCACTATCAAAAATCTTTAGAACGTGAATTTTCTGAAGGCGTGCAAAAAAAGCTGCTTGAACTCCAAGCGAAAATGAAATCTGCTAAAAACCATGTTACACCGGAAACACCAAAGGAAAGTGAGGAAATGCCGTGAATAGACATCTACATCTGAATCAGGGAGAACAATCACGTAATACATTACAAATTTTAGGACAATCATGGCTGTTGCTTTTCATCATTATTGGCTCCATGTTTTTATTATCAGGTTGCCCGGGAAAACCTCAGCTCGCGCCAATTTACCCGCCGCAGCCGGAATTTCCCTTGACAACAGAGCTTGTTTCCCAATTAATCAACGACCGCATAAGCTCTTTTGAGAATCTGGTCGGGGCCGGAAAAGTCTCGATCAATACCTGGCAAGAAAAATATAAATTTTCTGAAACTTTTGTCTTGCAAAAACCAGGGAAATTTCGTTTAGAAACCCTCGGGTTTTTGGATCAACCGGCAGTTTTTCTGACATCAAATGAAAGCCTGTTAACCTTATACTCCAAGAAGCAGAATATCTGTTACAAAGGGGTCGCCTCGCAGGAAAATCTGTTCAGATTGAGCGGAATCAATTTAGCGGTTGAAGATGCGATTCTGGTGCTCTCCGGCAATCCGACGCGCATCGTGTCGCCCAACATCGAATGGGGAATGCCGCTTCCTGATCAGCAGCAGTATTATTTCGAACGGATTTCGCTGCTCCAGGAAATTGTTCAGCGCATCTGGTTTGATGCGGAACGCTATGTCATCACATATTTTGAAGAAGCCATGCTTACCAATGGCGAAATCCTGCTAAAGGTTCAATTCAGCGATTACAGGGCTGAGGCTGGGACATATCCTGTTCCGGCAGTCATTCAGATTGATAGACCCTTTGATAACACCAGGGTACAGGTTGACTATAAATTTTTTGACATCAATCAGCAGATAGACCAGGATCTCTTTGTTTTTGCGCCGCCATCGGATGCAAAAATCCACAATATTGACGACCGAACTCTTGAGGAGATCGAGCAATTAGCTCCTTATAAAGAGTTTCGGACAACTGAAGAATAAAGCGACCTGTCTGTTGAAATTGAAATTTTGATACGCACCGAATGGACATGCAAGTCTTTTATGAACAAAAAAGAAATTTTGTTCTACATTGATAAATAAGAATATGGCAAAACAGGGAAAAAAAGAAAAAACGCCCCGTGCAAAAACACTACGAACTCCCAGGATCACCAATTTTGCTGAAGGACGAACACCTGGCGACATGCGGCAGAGTGGGGCCTCTGAGGCTTTAGATCAGTTTCCCGATTCCCGGAACTCGCGCCATGAAATTCAGGGGATTCTGTTTGGAGCGCTGACGCTGCTGTTGGTAGTCAGCCTTATTTCCCAACATATTCAAACGATCCATGCAGTTTCGGGACAAACAGACGTGCAAAATATCGCTGGGGTTGTCGGCGCAATGTTAGCGGATTTTTTGTTTCGATTCTTTGGATATATTGCCTACATCTTCCCGATCATGACCTTGCTGATCAGTATTGACAAGTTCAGCACCACGTCTCGAATTGTAAATTATGGCAATGTGCTTGCGGGGTTGCTGGTGATGTTCAGCCTTTGCGCTTTATTCGGGTTACTCACAATGGGTATGGAAACGCAATTTTCGCCAGGGGGGTTCGTTGGAGTCACGCTGGCGGCGTTACTTATCAGTTATTTGAATATTTTCGGCACGATTATCGTTATTGGCACCGGACTCCTGACCGCCGGTCTGCTCTTACAAAAGTATTTCGTTGAGCCGATTTTCCGGTCCGGTGAAACGGTGTTTGAAGAAAAAACTGGAGAATCTTTTCCTCAAATTATTACATCCACAGAGAAATCTGCGTCAGCCAAAAAGGAAAAAGCCGACACTGAAACTTTGGGACAAAAATTGGTACGTTCGATTGCTGGAAGAAAGAAGCACACCCAGAAACTCCCGCCAGAACCTCCGAAAAGCGAGAATGCCGAACAAACGGGATATCAACTCCCCTCCCCTTCCTTGTTAAATAAGCCAGCCACTGAGAAAATGCACGCGGGTATGAAACAAAACCTGTTAAAAAATTCGCACATTTTGGAAGAAAAACTGTTAGATTTTGGTATTGAAGGCCAGGTTGTTGGAGTATTACCCGGGCCAGTGATCACGCGTTATGAATTTCAACCTGCACCAGGCGTCAAAGTGAGCCGGATTGTCAATCTGGCTGATGACTTAGCGTTGGGCATGAAAGCGATCTCTATTCGGATTGTGGCTCCGGTGCCTGGCAAAGATGTCGTTGGCATCGAAATTCCGAACGCCTCGCGCGAGATCGTATATTTACGCGATCTGATTGATTCGAATAATTTTTTGAACCACCCGTCTAGATTGCTCTTGGCTTTTGGAAAAGATATCGGCGGGCATCCGTATTACGCGGACCTGGCGAAAATGCCTCACCTGCTGATTGCCGGTGCGACTGGTTCAGGCAAAAGTGTATGTCTGAACTCCTTAATTTGCAGTATTTTATTCCATGCGACCCCGGATGAGGTACGCTTTATCATGGTCGATCCGAAAATGTTGGAGCTTGGAGTCTATGATAATATCCCGCATTTATTGATTCCGGTCGTGAAAGATCCACAAAAAGCTTCGAATGCTTTAAACTGGGCAACCGAGGAAATGACCAGGCGTTACGGAATTCTGGCCCAAAAGGGTGTGCGAAATATTGCGCAATATAATGAAGCTATTCTCGATTCTCAGAAGCAGCAACGTTCTGAAGCATCGCAAAAACAAGAAGAGACTTTGCCTTATATTGTGATTATTGTTGATGAATTAGCGGATTTAATGATGGTGTCCTCAGGGGTTGAAAAACCAATTACCCGCTTAGCTCAGATGGCTCGCGCGGTTGGCATTCACTTAATTCTGGCAACCCAGCGCCCCTCGGTTGATGTCATTACCGGAGTGATCAAGGCCAACTTTACTGCCAGAATCTCTTTTCGGGTATCATCGAAAGTTGATTCTCGCACTATTCTTGATGCGAATGGGGCTGAACTTTTGTTAGGTGATGGCGACATGCTGTTCCTACTTCCGGGCACCTCCCGTATTCGCCGCTTACACGGGTCTTTTCTTACAGAAAAAGAGATCAAACGCCTGACAACCGCATTAAAGAAAATGGGACCGCCCCACTATGATCAGGCAGTGATGAATTATAATCCCGATGGCGAGGACGAAAATGAAGATGATAGCGTTCTTTATCAAAAAGCTGCCTATCTGGTGGTTAAGAGTGGAGAGGCGTCCATTTCGATGTTGCGCCGCGCACTCAAAATCGGCCATAGTCGAGCAGCACGAATGATTGATATGATGGAGAGAGACGGGATTGTCGGAACTTTTCAGGGTACCCGTCCGCGCGATATTATTATGACAACAGCGCAGCTTGATGAACGCTTTCGCACTGAAAAATAAGTACTTGTTCAGAATTAAAAACCAGGGGCTCTTGAAAAAATCTGATTTTTCCTCAGGAGATTATTATGCGAACATATCTGACGCGTGGTTTGGCATTACTGTTAATGTGTCTTTGCGGGTTCTCCTCTCCAGGAGCAGCGGAAAACGTCTTAACGATTGCGATTGGGAGCGATCCGGCCAATATTGATCCTCGTTTTGGTATTGACGCCAATTCATACCGGGTGTGGCAATTGACCTCTAATGGCTTACTCCAGAAAGATCCTTTATCTAACCTGATTCCGGATCTTGCGGAACGTTGGGAAAATCCGGATAACAAAACCTATATCTTTTATTTGAAAAAAGGGATCACCTTTCATGACGGAACCGAATTCACTGCCGAGGATGTCAAATATACCTTTGAAACAATCCTTGATCCGGAACTGAAATCGCCCCGGTCCGCGGGATTACAACACATTAAGAACATTGATATCCTTGATCCCTATACGATTCGATTTACCCTGAAAGATGTGTACTCGCCCTTCTTGATCGAAATGGTACAGGCAATTGTGCCTAAAACCGCTGTGGAACAACAAGCAGGGAAAAGATTTACTGAACACCTGATCGGTACCGGAGCCTTTAGATTAGTCGAATGGACGCATGATGAACAACTTGTGTTTGAAGCGAATCCTGAATATTTTGAGGGTGCGCCAAAGTTGGATAAGATCATTATCAAAATTATTCCGGATGATGCGAGCCGGTTTCTTCAGCTAAAGGAGGGTGATGTTGATTTTATCCAAAACGCCGTTTCGCCGGATATGGTTGCCATTGCTCAGGAATCACAAGGGATGCAAGTGCTGACAGATGAAAGCGTCATCATTTATTATTTGGGATTTAATCTTGAAGATCCTATTCTGAAAAATGTGAAGGTGCGGCAAGCCATAGCCTATGCGATTGACCGGCAAGCCCTTGTCGATCACCTCATGAAAGGCCAGGCGTCTCTGGCTACGGGACTTCTTGCACCCAATAACTGGGCCTATGAGCCAGAGGTTAACACCTACGATTATGATCTCGAAAAGGCCAAACAACTTCTCGATGAGGCCGGATATCCTGACCCTGACGACGATGGCCCGGAACCGCGTTTTTCCCTGATATATAAAACCTCTACTGCTCCCCTGAGAATCCGCATTGGAGAACTGCTGCAAGAACAACTGAAAAAAGTCGGGATCAAAATTTCGGGCATTGAGGCGTATGAGTGGGAAAAGTTCTATGAGGACGTGAAATCTGGAAATGTGCAAATTTTCTCATTACGATGGGTTGGAATTACCGAACCAAATATTTTTCATTCCATCTTTCATTCCAGCATGGCTCCGCCCGATGGAAGAAATCGGGGCCACTATCATAATCCGCGCATTGACGAGTTGACCGAATTGGGGTATCAGACGATCAATCTTGAAGAACGCAAGAAGATCTATAGCGAGATTCAAAAAATTCTGGCAGAAGATCTCCCTTATATTTTTCTCTGGTATCCCTATAATATCGTGGTGATGGATAAACGTATCAAGGGCTTTACGCTCTATCCTGACGGAGATTTTACCTCATTCAAACATGTATGGATTGAAGAATAAGAGGACGGTTCAGATGGAAGCAACCGACAAGATTGTTTCTATCTTTGCCATTTTTCTCACGAGTATTGTATGAAAAAAATTTATCTGCTTCCTAATCTATTTACCTTAGGGAACATCTTTTTTGGTTTTTATTCAATTGTTTCTTCTATTAGCGGACTTTTTGTACGCGCGGCGTATATGATTATTATCGCAGGATTTTTCGATGTTTTTGACGGCAAAATTGCCCGCGCTACCAATTCAACCAGTAAATTTGGAGTGGAGTTCGATTCTTTGGCGGATCTCGTATCGTTTGGCGTTGCGCCGGGGGTGTTGGTGTATTTATGGGCCTTAAAACCACTGGGAAGAATCGGGTGGCTGGGGGCGTTCCTCTTTTTAGTCTGTGGCGCATTGCGATTGGCTCGCTTTAATGTGCAAGTGGATACGGTCAGCAGCGCGCGGTTTGTCGGCCTTCCTATCCCTTGCGGGGCGGGGATGTTGGCTTCAACCGTAATTTTTTATTACCACTATATCACTCCGGAACCGCCTCAGGAACCTCACTCTTTCCTGATCACATTGCTTGTCTACGTTCTTGCAATTTTAATGGTGAGTAATATTAAATATCGAAGTTCAAAAAATATTACGACCAGAGGAAAAAGTCCGTTTAAAGTAATGGTCGTCGCTGCAATTATTTTGATTGTCGTCGCGTTAAAACCTGAGATCACTTTTTTTCTTATAGGCCTGGCCTATGTGACTTTTGGACTGTTAGAAGCGATTCCGGGCTTTAGTAAATCCTTTGCTTCTCTTCGCAAGAAAAAGGCTCAAGAGGATGAGGATGAGGACGAGGACGAGGATGAGGACGAGGACATGAACACTGATATTGACGATGATGCTGACGATGAAATGGATTGATCTGTGAAAAGAGCTTATGCAAGCCTGGTTTCCATAAGCACCATCACACTGTTCAACGTCCAGGGAAATTCTATGAAAGAAGCCATGCTTTATACCAAACAGGCAGACCGACAGGTTGCCTGCCATCTTTGCGCCCATCGCTGCGTCATAGCCGAAGGGAAGTTCGGAATCTGCGGCGTGCGACAAAATCGCAATGGCGTCTTATACACACAGGTGTATGATAAAATTATTTCCGCCCATATTGATCCAATAGAAAAAAAACCCTTTTACCATGTTTTACCTGGCTCAGCTTCATTTTCGATTGCAACAGTGGGCTGCAATTTTCATTGTTTTCATTGCCAGAACCACGATATTGCTCAATTTCCCAAAGAACACCCTGGCGCAACGCTGCCAGGGTCGTCTATGGCTCCCGAGGAGATTGTCAACGCCGCAGTGCGTCATGGCTGTCAATCTATTGCCTATACCTATACCGAACCAACGATTTTTTTTGAACTCGCCTATCATACCGCAAAAACAGCGCATGAGCGGGGGTTGAAGAATCTGTTTGTCACCAATGGCTACATGACCCGAGAAGCATTGGAAATGATCAGCCCCTATCTTGATGGCGCAAATGTGGATCTTAAAGGATTTGACGATCTAAGATACCGCAAGGTCTGCGGCGGCAAATTGGAACCGGTCAAAGAATCCATTCAACACATGCGCGAATTGGATATCTGGGTAGAAGTCACGACGCTGATCATTCCGACTCATAACGATTCTGAGACTGAATTACGACAAATTGCGGCGTTTCTCGTTCAGGTTGATCCCAGCATGCCCTGGCATGTGAGCGCGTTTTATCCCCAATATAAGATGAGGCATCTCCCCCCCACTTCGCCAGCTATCATCCACAGGGCTGTTAAGATCGGCAAAGAGGAAGGCATACGTTATGTCTATAGTGGAAACATTCAGAGCGATGATACGGCCGATACCTGGTGTTATGCTTGCGGGAAACAACTTATTCAGCGGGCAGGCTTTGACGTCAGAGAAAACCATCTCGACTCAGGAAAGTGTCCAGCATGTCGGACGCCCATAGATGGGATTTTTGAAAGGAGAAGCGAGTAGCTGACAGGGTAGGTATAAATTGAGATACGCCCGTCTGGCGATCAATCGCCAGTCTCAAAGCTGAAGGACGCTGAAGCGCTTTCCGGAATTCAACAGCGGGCTTCAGCCTGCTTCAGCTTTGAGACCGGCCATTTATGGCTGGGCGGAGGAGACATCAGCACCAAATGCCTACCCTTGTCAGCTACTCCCTACTCTCCCCATTTTCAGATCGAATCCAATCAATCACTTCCTGCAATGTGATATCAAGCGATTTTTGAGGCGTAAAACCGATATAGCGTTGTAATTTCGAGACATCCGGCATGCGGCGCAGCATATCTTCAAACCCTTCGGCGTAGGCCTGTTCATAAGGAACATATACCACTTCCGATTGGCTATTCGTCATGGTTTTGATTTTCTCTGCCAGATCTTCGATGCTAATCTGCTCAGTACTGCCAACATTAAAAATCTCTCCAATCGCCTGGTCCTTTTCAAGCAACAATTTCAGCACGTGTACCACATCTGTTACATTCGTAAAACAGCGAGTCTGTTTGCCTGTGCCATACACTGTAATCGGCTCATTTTTAAGGGCCGCTCGTACAAAGCGCGGCACAACCATACCATAGCGCCCGGTTTGCCGCGGGCCAATCGTGTTGAATAACCGCACAACCACCATCGGCAGTTTGCGTTCTCTCCAATAGGCCAGAGCCAGAAACTCATCAATAGCCTTAGAGCATGCATAACTCCATCGCCCCTTGGTAGTCGCGCCAAGCACAAGATCATCCTCTTCTGAAAATTGTTTTTTCATGCTTTTCCCGTACACTTCTGATGTTGAGGCGATCATCACTTTTTTACGTTTCAGGCTGGCATATTGCAACACTAATTCCGTACCGTAAATGTTGGTTTCAATCGTGTTGACCGGACTTTCAACAATCAGTTGGACGCCAACCGCCGCTGCTAGATGCACCACAACGTGACATTTATCAATCAATTCCCGCAATAGCTGGCGATTGGTGATTGTATCCAGATAATAGTGAAAATGCGGGTTCGGTTTCAGATGTTCAATATTTTCAATGCTTCCCGTTGATAAATCGTCAATCACAAATACCTGATATCCTTGCTGTAAGTATAATTCCGCAAGATGTGACCCGATAAATCCGGCTCCTCCGGTGATCAAGATTTTCATGGACGCGCTCCTTGAGAAAGAGAATTTTCAACGTAGTGATAAACTTGCGCAGTCTTTTCCAGGTAGGCTTCGTAACTATATTTTTCCTCGCTCAGGCGCAGGGCATTCTCAGCCAGACGTTTTCCGAATTCCCGATCATTGATCAGTTTCAGAGTGCCTTCCGCAAAGGCCTCAGCGTTATTTTCAGTTAATACCGCGACTTCATCGTGCAGCACTTGTGTGTGCGTTAAAATATTGGTTGCTACAATGGGTTTGCCTGATTTCAAGTAGGAATAAATTTTTAACGGCGTATTTTTGCCGTCATTGCGCGGAGAAACTAAAATATCAGCCAGTTGCATGTATAAAGGCATGTCTTCAACAGGCTGTTGTCCAAGAAAGTGGGTGATTTTATCCACGCCAAGCAATTTCGCAAATTCTCGTTTCTGCTCCACTTGTTCCGGTTGTCCGCCGACAATTACATAGCGTACCTTCTCATAACATTTGGACACATGTTTTGCACTTTCCAGCAGCAAATCAATTCCCTGATACGGTTCCATCGTTCCGGTGTAGAGAATTACCACTTCGTTGCTGATGTCGAGTTTCTGCTGTAACGTCGTAATTTCATGTGGTTCCACGACACGATTGCCATCTGTGACTGGCACATTTTCAATCACCAGATAGCGTGGATTGGAGTTGAGCTTTTCGACACGTTCCCCTAAATACGGGCAGATCACAATGGTTTTACTGGAATGTTTGAGCACCCATCTTTCTATCGATTCCCCTAATTTAAACAGCATTGGTGAACGACTAATGCCGAAATTGCTCATTTGTTCGGGCAGACTGGAGTGCATATCATACACATGGGCATATCCAAAAAATTTGCGCAACAGAGATCCAACGATGACCGCTTCTTCATGGGTATGAATACAATCGTAATGGCGGGTCAACACCATCCAAAGCGCCTGAATAAACAAGGGAATATCTAAAAGAATTTTGACAAAAGATGGGCCGATTTTGACATTATCCACAAAAGGTAATTTCAACGAGCGGTAAATAGTGACACGGGCAATGTCAACATTTTCGCCAATCGGATAGGTGATGAAATCCACCTCGTGCCCCAGCTTCGATAAGGCTTTCAGGCGATGGTATTCGCTGAACGGGGTTCCACGGGGTTGGAAAAACGGTTCGGGAGCAATCATTAAAATCTTCATGATCCAAACTTCCTTTACGTAATATAAATTGATCTTTGCAATGTTCGAGTTATTCCAATCAGTATTTTGTGTCTGAATCTGTCAAGAAAAAGCCTTCATCTTCTTTAAGGCGCAATCGGAATGCGAAGCAGCGTAAAGGGGGCAAGCTCATGCTCTGCCGCGATCAGAATATTTTCTGCGCCGCCGTGTGCTGCTGAAATAGGCTGACGATTCAGATCATACATTGCTGTCAGTGTTTGCGATACAACGCTTTGCGGCGACACAAATTCGACCTTATCTTCAGGGCGAAGCTGATTTTTGACTTCAATTTCGGCCAAACGTTCTGCCGGATGATATGTTCGGACAATTCCGCCAAATTGATAACGGGAATAGAACGAATGTCCCAATTCGTAATTTTGACGAACTTCTTCAGGCAATTGAATCAGAAATCCGGCCATCAATCCCCGATTTGCCGTGGCATGAATATCGTCAAACACAGCAGCATCAACGCTCTGCCCTTGCAACATTCTATCAATCGCTCTGCGATACGCTCGCCCAATATGCGCAAGATAGTACACCGATTTTGTGCGGCCTTCGACTTTCATTCTGGAAACCCCGGCCTCCCAAAGGTCCTGAAGGTATCCGATTGCGCATAAATCCTTTGAATTGAGGATATAGGTGCCATGTTCATCTTCCTCAATGGGAAACAATTCTCCCGACCGTTCCGCCTCTTCCAGTGCATACGCCCGACGGCCTTCCCACACCTTGAACTTCCAGCGGCAGCTATTTGTACAGACGCCCAGATTCGCTTCACGGTGAGCCAGGTAACTTGACAACAAGCAGCGGCCGGAATAAGAAATGCACATCGCTCCATGTACAAAGACTTCAAGCTCCATATCCGGAATCTGCGCATGAATTTCTTTGATTTCTGCGATAGAAAGTTCCCGCGGTAAAATGATCCGTTGAATCCCCTGGGTTTTCCAAAATTGAACTGCCGCCCAGTTCATGGTATTCGCTTGCGTCGAAAGGTGGAGGACAATATCTGGAAATTCTTGACGCGCCAGCATGATCAGACCCGGATCAGACATGACAATCGCGTCCGGTTTCAGAGGAATTAAGGCGCGGAGAGCATCGAGGGACGAAGCAATCCGCGTATTCCTGGCAAAAATATTGAGGGTGACATACACTTTTACGCCGCGTTCATGAGCATATTCAATGCCTTCCGCCAGTTGTTCCTGAGTGAAACTATTGGTTCTGGCGCGTAATGAAAACCTGGGCATACCGGCGTAAACGGCGTCGGCTCCGTAGGCGCAGGCAAATTGTAATTTTTCTAAAGTTCCGGCCGGTAAAATCAGTTCAGGCCTCACATTATCCATTTTTCCACCACTGCGAGAAACCAGGTTTTTTCAAAAAACCTGGTTTCTACGCCTCTTGCCCCTCCGGAAGAGCTTGAATTTCGGCTTTGCCCATAATTTTCCGTAAAGCTGCCCCTTCAACCACTTCCTGCTCCATCAAGAGTTGATAGAGATCTTCTAACACCTGGCGTTTCTCATTCAGAATCTGTTGGACACGTTGATGTGCCTTGTTGAAAATATGTTCAACTTCCTCGTCAATTTGTTTAGCCTTTTCCTCGCTATAATCCCGGGGAGATGCGGCCATTTGCGTTTCCAGAAAAACGGAACGGCGTTCCTTCTCAAAAGTGCGCAACCCGAGCTTTGCGCTCATGCCATATTCCGTCACCATACTTCTGGCAATGTCTGTCGCACGTTGCAAATCGTTTTGCGCCCCGGTCGAGACATCCGCAAACAGAATTTCTTCGGCCACACGCCCGCCTAAGAGGACGCAGAGTTTATCTTCAAGTTCTGAGCGCGTCATCAGATAGCGATCATCAGTTGGAAGCTGCTGGGTATAGCCCAATGCGGCAATACCACGCGGAATAATGGAGACTTTGTGCACCGGGTCGCCGGTGGGCACGGATTCAGCGACAATGGCATGACCGGCTTCATGATAGGCTACAATGGTTTTCTCTTTTTTGCTGATCATGCGATTTTTCTTTTCCAGGCCACCGACAATCCGGTCAACAGCCTCGTCAAACTCATGCATTCCCACATGATCTTTATTTCGCCGGGCTGATAACAAGGCCGCTTCGTTCACCAGGTTGGCTAAATCAGCCCCGACAAAGCCAGGGGTTCGGGCGGCGATCACATCCAAATCCACATTGTCAGCGAGTTTGACTCCACGCGTGTGCACAAGTAAAATCGCTTTACGTCCTTTGACATCGGGGCGATCCACCGCCACCTGACGATCAAAGCGTCCGGCGCGTAACAAAGCCGGGTCCAGGATTTCAGGGCGGTTTGTGGCGCCCATAATAATCACCCCGGTATTCGGCGCAAACCCATCCATTTCGACCAGGAGTTGGTTCAAGGTTTGCTCGCGTTCATCATGCCCTCCCATCGGGTTGATCCCACGGGCTTTTCCCAGAGCGTCAAGTTCATCAATAAACACGATACATGGGGCGTGCTCCAGGGCTTGCTTAAACAGGTCGCGTACGCGCGAGGCCCCGACACCAACAAACATTTCCACAAAATCAGACCCACTCATACTGAAAAATGGCACCTGAGCTTCTCCGGCAACTGCCCGCGCAAGTAACGTTTTTCCGGTGCCAGGAGCGCCTATCAGTAATACGCCTTTGGGAATCTTGCCCCCAAGCTGCTGAAATTTTTCAGGCGTTTTTAAAAACTCGACCACCTCTTGCAATTCTGCTTTCGCCTCATCAATACCGGCGACATCCGCAAAGGTGGTTTTGGTTTCATCTTCAGCAAAGAGTTTGGCTTTACTCTTGCCAAAAGACATCATCGCGCCGCCTGGCCCCATGCGTTTAAAGGCCCATTGCCAGATCAGAAAGAAAATCGCCAATGGAACGATCCACGATAAAATTGCGCCGATCACTTTGTTTTCGTATTTTCCTGAATAATCGACCCTCTGGGCATCCAATTGTTCGACTAACTTCGGATCATCGACGCGAATGGTCACAAACGATTGACCGTTAGCGAATGCGCCCTGAATTAATTGCGGAGTAATATTGACATATTTGATCTTTCCTTCAGATAACGACTTTTTGAAGGCTCCATACGTAATATTCTGCACCGTACCTGATAAAAATATTTGCTGAATCAACGACAGTACAAAAAACACAATAATGACATACCAGATGGTAAAATGAGTACGTTTGGGGATTTTGACTTTCTTCTTGCGGCTATCCGGTTTAATATCCAATTGCTTACAAATCCACTCTTTGAGATGAAACTGATTATTCGAATTGTCCGGCATATTCTTCCTCCGTTTCTTTTTGTATAATATGAGTATTCAGTTCAATATCACTTAATAAAATATACTAAAACAGGAGTAGCAAAAGTAGTCAAGAAAATTAGTTCATCTGAGAATACTTGTAGTTACGAGAATAGTCAAATATCCTTGACAACTTTTCCTGATGTGGCGTAAATTGTACTTTGTGGATGCAAAAAACTTTTTGCATAAGAAGATGCCGAGAAAAACCGGGTTTTTTGAAAAAACTCGGTTTTTACACGCATACACGAAATTTTTATTTATCAGGGAGAAACAGATGTCACAAGACATGTATGAAGATCACATCACGTATAATGTGGTGGTAAATCACGAAGAACAATATTCCATCTGGCCGGTCGAGAAAGATATGCCTTTGGGATGGAAGGCGGTCGGAAAAACCGGTTCGAAAGCCGAATGTTTAGCGTATATCAAAGAGGTTTGGACGGACATGCGCCCCCTGAGTTTACGTAAGGCAATGGAGGAGAAGATGTAAATGCGTATGCTCTGCCTGGTACGCGTTTGACAATACTTCTGCCCATTAAATATAGTTCTTTGCCAGGGGCCAAATCTCATCGAGCGGCTGACGTAACCCTCGACCGATATAAATCGGCAGGTTATTTTCGTAGGGCATACAGTATTCACAGGTGAACACCGCTGCCTGTCGGACGTCCGTATAGATTTGTTGGAGTTGTGTGAGATTTCCGCCAACATGGATCATCACTTCACCGCTGGCCTCGCCCGGTCCCCAGAGCCAGTAATTGTTGTGACCACTGATTGCGCGGGGCAGGCCATATTGAGTGCCGAAAAAATCAATCGCTCCGGCTTCGCCGTAATTTTCGATAAAAATACCACAGATCGCTTGTTCCTGCGGAGAAAGAGACTGGTACACGCGCGCGACGGCTGCCGCCATCTCCGGCCAGCCATACCGGTCGGCATAGTGTTGCGGGAGTTGGCCGAGCGCAGTCTTCTCCTCTGACGACGGAGCAATCCCAAGTTTCGCCTGATAGCGGATATATGTCTCTACCGGCAAAACAGGCAGAACCAAAGGCAGGGTAATCAGACCTCCGATAAGCAGCAGAATGAGACTGAGCGGTTTTAACCAGGGGCGGCGGCGATAACGTGTGAGTTGTTCGATGACAATTGCTCCGGCCGCAAAGAGCATCGGATACGCGGGGGCCAGATAATAATCGCGGCTGGCACCATTGAAGAACAGGAAGAGAAATACAGCGATATAGATCCAGCCGAAAATTTGGAATCTTCTGAGCGGCTTGAAGCCAAAATAGGCGTACAAACCACTCAGCCAGATCGGCAGCGTGAAAGGGTGCATCCCCAATATTTGCCCGCCAAAAAACTCCAGTGGAGATTTCAACACCATTTTTAGAGAGGCGGCTCGCTGCATAAACTCCAGGGTCGGCCAGTCATAAGCGATTTGCCAGAGAACATGCGGCAGAAAAAGCATAAAGGCAATTGCCGCGGCGATCCAGGGCCATTTTGTGAGAAAATACCGGCGCAGCGGCGTCAGCAGCAAACCGATGGTCAGGCCGAACCCAAACCATAACATGCTGATTTTGTTCAACAAGCCTAAACCGAGCACAAATCCCAGGAGCAGCCACCAACGAGGGTTGTGCGTCTTAATCAGCCGCGCCAGAATGTAAACGCTGAGCACCCAGAAGAGATGATCGAAACTGTTCATGGAATAAAATCCATGGATCGCCAGGAACAGCGGCGCAATGCTCACGGCCAGAGCTGCCAGAACTTGCGCAAATCGTCGTCCGCCAAACTCGCAGGCAATCAGCCCCGTCCACCAAACCACCAATGCTCCGGCAATGGCCGGCAGCAGCCGTAACGCCGGTAACGAGTCTCCCAGAAATGTCCGCGATAGCCACAGCAGCCCAATTGATAGCGGAGGATGGTCAACATATCCCCAGGCTAAATGGTCTGCACAGGCCAGATAATAGAACTCATCGCGGAAATACCCGTATCCGCCCGAAAAATTCACACCCACATGCAACAGAAATTTGCCTGATACAACTGCCAATAAAGCAATCGTATCATAAAAACGCTCTGATTGAACATCCGATCTTCGTATCATATAGACATCCTAAATGATTCGTGTCTCGACTTCGCTCGATAACCGCCCGGACACTGAGCGGAGTCGAAGTGTCATGACACAACTCACATAGGATCACTATAGAGCTATGTGAATGACCATGTACCTGCGTACATAGCAATTCATCCTGAGCATTTCACAAAAGTTGTTTCTGCAAATGATTCTGTATCGGAGTGCGAAAGTTCTACTTTCGCGCGTGTACAGGCGATAGAAAGCTGACAGGCGAAAGCAGAACATTCGTTCAGCCAGCGAGCACAGAATTATTTACAGCAACCAAAATTTGAACATCGAGTGACATGATATAATCGAGACTACAGGATGAAAGAGCAAGAAAAAGTCAAAAAAATTCTGTTATAGTGAACAAGAAACTTGACAAAATTTTCAATCGTTTAAATATCTACTAGTCTATTAGTTAACTAGTCTATTTTTATCTAGTCAAGATCATGAAGAAAAATAGAAAACTCGTTGAACAGATCAAAAAAATCGAGATTCAAAAACCTGCGGATCTTATCATTGAACAGATCAAAGAACTCATTATGAGTGGGGTATTAAAACCAGGCGACCGTCTTCCGTCTGAAAATATGCTGGCAGAAGCTTTTGAGGTGGGACGCAGTCAGGTGCGTGAAGCCTTAAAACGCCTGGAATTTTACGGCGTTCTTACCACCATTCCTCAAACCGGCACGTTCGTCGCCAGTATGGGAGTTAAATCCATTGCAGGCGTGATTGCGAATATCCTGCACTTACAAAAAGAGGATGTCGAATCCTTAATTGACACCAGAACAGTATTAGAAATTCATTCGGCAGAACTCGCGGCCCAACGGGCGACAGAGGAGGAAATCGAGGAGATTGCACAAGCGCACAGAGCCTTCTGCGCACGGCGCGAACAAGGCGACCGCGCCTTAGATGAAGATATTTATTTTCATCTGAAAATCTCTGAATATGCGCATAGTTCGATTCTGGCGTCGTTGATTGCGCTGTTGACGCCCGACATTTTGAAACAGACGGGTCAGTTCGATCAAATGCAGCATCGTCATCCGTCGCAAACAATCAACGAACATGCCCGGATTGTTGAAGCGATTCAGAGCCGTGATGCGGAACAGGCGCGAAATGCCATGGCGGCTCACATGGAGCATACGCGCGAATTCGGTCAAAAACTACTTCAAGGGCGCAGCAACTCGAAGGAATAAACTTCCTCTCATGGCAAGGCCAGAAGAGGGCAAAAGCGTAAAGGAGGTGAGGCGGGGACAGGTAATTCAGGTCATCGCATTGTGATCACTCTTCGATTCATTATGAGCGAGAATATACGTTCGCTCTCTATTTACCAGGAGGAAAAACCTATGTCGCGTAAAATGTTTTCTCTTATCGCCTGTGTTTTGTGTATGCTAATCATTTTTTCTGCCTCAGCGTTTGCTGAAAAAAAAGTGATTAAACTCTCCCACAGTCATCAAGCCGATTTTGCCTCAGAAATTCATACGGCCGCCTGGATTTTTCAAAAATGGGTGCATGATAATTCTGACACCCTGGAAGTGAAAATCTATGCGGCAAACGCATTGGGTGAAGAACGTGATGTCTATGAAGGGATGCAGCTTGGCTCCGGTGCGTCCTGCGTGATTAGCGGCACCGCGATCCTCAATAATTTCACTGAAAAAATCGGAGTACTTGATCTGCCATTTCTCTGGAAAGGCTATGATCATGTGCATAAAGTGTTAGATGGCGAAGCCGGGGAGATGCTCGCCAAAGAATTGGATGAGTCCGGATTCATAGTGCTGGCCTGGATGGATAGCTGGGGTTATCGCAATGTCGTCACCTCGAAAAAAGAGGTGCAAACGCCTGAAGATTTGAAAGGCTTAAAGATTCGTACCATTCAAACCCCGATTTATGTTGCAGCGTTGAATGCGATGGGCGCCAATGCCACGCCGATGGCCTTTGGTGAAGTTTATACTGCGATGCAAACCGGCGTACTCGATGGTTTTGAGCATGGGGCGGCGGTGGTGAAAGCTCAGAAATTCTACGAAATCTCCAAATATATCGCCTTGACACGCCACCTGTTCGGCCCGCTCGTCTTTGCCTACTCTAAATCCGAATGGGAAAAATTGACGGATGCAGAAAAGCAAGTCATCATGGATGCTGCGATCATGGCGCGAGACGTTCAGCGTGGCCTGGCCCCGATTCGCGAAGCTGAAGCGTTTAATTTCTTGAAAGAGAAAGGCATGGTGATTCACGAAATTGATACCAGCACGTTCCGCCAAAACGCCCTGGCGATTCAGGATGAAATCGCCAAAGAACGTAATGCGACAGATCTGTTGGCACTTATTCGTGCCGTAGAGTAAGGAAGTTTCAACCCCCTTCTGGACCCTTATTGAAGGAGCCAGAAGGGGGTTTTTGAAAAATTTATGCTTAAAAAAGCCCTGTCCTATCTGGATCACACAGTCGAACTCTGTATTTTTGCCATCTTTGTGGCGATGGTCATCGTCGGCGGAATGCAAGTATTCAACCGTTTTGTGCTCAACCAATCGCTCAGTTGGAGTGAAGAATTTCAAAAATTTTCGCATATCTGGCTTATTTTCTTGACCATTCCGGTTGGTTATCACCGCGGATCACATATCGGTATGAATATGCTTGTCGGGAAATTTCCTGAGAATGTCCAAAAATTCATTATTCTGATCACAGACATCATGTGGCTGGGACTGGCCGTAGCCATCGTCACTTATACTCATGTGATTATGCGTGTTGCCAGGCGTCAAACCAGTCCGGGTTTGGGCCTTCGCATGGATCTGGTGTATCTGGGGGTAATGCTTGGAGGTATCTACCTGGCGATTGTTGCTCTCCGTAAAATTGGCGGACATGTTCTTGAACGACGTTCTATTCAGCAACAGAAGCTAGCCTAGCTTGAAATAAATTTAATCACAACAACGCATTGGAGAAATCAACGAAGTGCTCAGGTATAAATAGGAGTCAGGTATAGAAACCGGGTTTTTCGAAAAAACTCGGTTTCTGAACCGTACGCACGAAAAATTTCATTTACATGGGAGAAAAATTATGCTCATTGGCCTGTTTGTTGCCCTTTTACTCCTGATTCTCTTTGGAATTCCGGTGCTTCTGGCGATCGGCACTGTCGCGCTGTCAGGAATTCTGATTGTACCGGAACTGGTGCCGGCCATGTTTCCCCAGAAAATGTTTACCATGCTCGATTCCTTCAGTCTGCTGGCCATGCCTTATTTTATTTTGGCCGGAGAATTGATGGCAAAAGGAGGTATCAGCAAAAAACTGGTCGAATTTGCGGAAACTGTTGTCGGACATTTACGCGGCGGATTGGGTATGGCGGCCGTGGTCGCCAGCATGATCTTTGCCGGGGTTTCCGGATCGGCAACCGCCGACACCTCGGCTATCGGTTCGATTCTGATCCCGTCCATGAAAGAACGTGGCTACAAACCTGGATTTGCGGCCTCGCTCCTGGCAACCGCCGGAACAATTGGGCCGATCATCCCGCCCAGCATGACGATGATCGTCTATGGTTCCATGGCCGGCGTTTCAATCGGCGGGTTGTTTTTAGGGGGCATCATTCCCGGAATTCTGATCGGAGTGGGGTTAATGTTGACCATTTATTTACATTCCTTCTTTCCTCAATTTCCGGAGCTTCGCCAAACGAGCGGGAAATTCAACCTGAAAAAAGTGCTCAAAGCCTCTTCCCGGGTCTGGTTGGCACTAATTGCGCCGCTGATTATTTTAGGCGGCATTCTCGGCGGGATCTTTACCGCGACCGAAGCCGGAGTGGTCGCGTGCTTTTATTCCTTCATCGTCACGTTTTTCATCTATCGTTCCGTGAGTTGGAAAGCATTACCCAAAATTCTGGTTGATGCGGCCGTCACGACCACGATGGTCGTGGGTATCATTTCTGTCGCTGGCGCGTTTGGCTGGCTGCTGGCGTATTTGGATTTTAATGAGGTGGTGCTGGACTTACTGAAAAGTATCTCCAATACGCCCATGGTGGTGTTATTGGTGCTTCTGGCGACTATGCTGGTGCTGACCATGTTCGTCGAATCCCTGGCAATTCTGGTGATTTTGATTCCGGTGGCCGTGTTTGTCAGCAAAAATTTCGGCTTCGACCAGTATCATTTTGGCTTGTTAATGGTCATGGCAACCCAAATCGGTGCCACGACCCCACCGGTCGCAGTGTTACTCTTTGTGGCGACCAGCATCGCAGATACCACCTATGACCAGACGATTAAATATTGCCTGCCCTTTATTGCCACCCTGATCATTGTCATGCTGTTGGTGGCCTTTATCCCGGGCTTAGCCGCCTGGATTCCGAACCATTTTCTGGGACCGTAACTAATTGAGAATTGGTAATTTTTGCTTGCTTTTGTGAGGAGGTGGCATGAGTTCATACTCACCCGAAGCTATCAAACTACAAGGATTTCGTGTAGAAAGGATTTCAGAGGCATAGCTTGGTGTCACGCCGACCAATTCGCCGTTAAGAATCCTTCCTACACAACATTCCTGGAGTTTCAAGGAGAAGAGATCCATGGAATTACGCCAATGTGGAACATCAGATTTGACATTATCAGCCCTGGGTTTGGGCTGTTGGGAGTTTGGCGGAGGCGACTATTGGGGCGAATCCGACCAGCAGAACGTCACGCGCATCGTTCGGCGCGCCGTTGATCTGGGCGTTACATACTTCGATACGGCTGAAGCATATAACGAAGGCCGCAGTGAGGAATTTCTCGGTAATGCTATCAAAGGTGTTCCTCGCGATCGAGTAATTGTGGGCAGCAAAATTTTGCCTTCCAATTTATACCCCAAAATATTAGTTGAACATTGCGAGGCTTCTCTCAGGCGACTGGGAATGGATTACATTGATCTTTACATGATTCACTGGCCTTTACACCCGCAATCCATCAAATTTTTTACCAAAGATGAGACGGTGGTGAAGCATCCGCCAACTCTGGAACAAGCCGTGCCGGCACTGCTCAAATTCCAGGAACAGGGGAAAATTCGTTACCTGGGACTGAGTAATTTCGGCGTTCCCCGCTTTGAAGAAATTGCCCGGCTTGGCGGAAGATATGTGGTGAATCAGTTAGGATACAGCCTGTTGACGCGCGCGCCGGAAATCGAAATTTTTCCGTATTGCAAAGAGCGCGGTGTGGGCGTAATTGCCTATATGGTCTTGATGCAGGCGTTATTGACGGATAAATATCAAAGCTTCGACGAGATGCCGGATTGGCATACCCGCACGCGGCATTTTCATTGTCGGCGCAGTCCCTTATGTCGTCATGGCGAGGAGGGTGCGGAGGCAGAAACCTGGCAGGCGCTGACCGACATCCGCGCGATTGCCAAAGAATGCGGACTCAGCACCGCTGACGTGGCATTGAAATGGGTGCTGGCGAACGACGCCGTGACCTGCGCGTTAATGGGCACTCAGAATCTTTCACGCTTAGAAGCCAATATCAAAGCTGCTGAAGAACCGCTGCCGCAGGAAATCATTGCGCGGCTGAACAGCGTGACCCAACCGCTTAAAACCAAACTCGGCCCCAGTCTTGACATTTTTGAAAGCGCGACCAATGATCGAACCCGGTAAAGGCGATGATAAAAAAGCTGCTTCCGAATGCTCTGATCTGGTTTGCCAATCATTGAGACATGCCGAACCGGCAAGAGGGCAGAGATCTCGTTGGAGCACAAAAGCTCTGCAAATGACATAACAGGAGGGTTGCTGAAAGTGAAGAAGATGATAAAACCTTTTCATTGGCATATTAGCGGGTTGCTTTTCCTGTGTATACTTGCCTTTGGTTTCAACATCGATCAGAATGATTTTTGGAAGTGGCAGGAAGATCGTCGCCCAGAAATAAGCCGTGAGATGGTCGCTTCCGGCGATTGGCTCATTCCGCGTCTGAACGGAATGATTTTTACCACAAAACCGCCCTTATATTATTGGAGCGTGGCGGCCTCGTTCTGTTTGAGCGGGAAGTTTGATGAAATGAGTGCGCGCGTACCTTCCCTACTCAGTGCGATTGGAGGTGTGTTGATTACCTATTGTTGGGCAAATGCGCTATTGTCTGCTCGTATCGGCTTGCTGGCGGGAATCATGCTGACAACAACATTTCTGTATGTGCTGATGGCGCGCATGGCGCAAATCGATATGCTGCTCACGATGTTCACCACGGCGTCATTAGCTTGTTTTTCTGTCGGCATGCACAAAAGGAAGACAGGATGGTATTATCTGGGGTATGTCTGTGCCGGTCTCGGGGCGCTCACCAAAAATCCGATTGGAGTTGTTATCCCCTTTTTAGCCGTTCTGGGATTCATCCTGGTCACACGACAATTCCGGCTAATCCGGGAAATGAAACCATGCTGGGGAGGCATTATCGTTCTATTGATCGTGTTACCCTGGTACATAGCCGTTTATCAACGCTATCCGGAAGTTCTTGAGGTAGTGTGGACTGAAACGGTCGGACGCTATGTTGATCCTGAAAATACCCCCCGCCTGGAGCCATTTTATTATTACCTTCCGGTATTGTTCACATTTGCCCCCTGGATCTTATTTCTGCCCGGGGCTGTCATGCGTGTCGTCCGTGACCATGCTCAAAAAGTTTCGTTGTTCTTGCTTATAGCGGCGATGGGCATCTTTCTGTTGTTTTCCTCGGTAGGGAGCAAAAAATCATATTATCTTTTACCGATGGCGCCGGTTTTAGCGATGCTGTCTGCCACGGTTTGGGATGACTATCTGACACGTCCTTTCTCTGAATTAAGCTGTTGGAGAAGGCGACTGATGACCGGAGCGATATTTTTCTCTCTGAGCGCCCTCTGTCTGGTTGGCACTCTGCTTCCTGTGGCAAGCTTCATCTATCTACCTCAGCAGGCAATCGTAAGTACCGGCGTTGGAATTGTGCTGTGCTGTCTGGGGGTCTCGCTGTTTCTAACGTTTCGACGCGGTATGCCATGGATGGTGTTTGGATTGTATGTGACCGCAGTCCTGATACTCTATCTGTTCACTGTGAAGATCATTATCCCACCGTTGAATGCCTATGCTTCCCACAAGCCTTTTTTTCAGGAGACTGCCCGTATTGTCGGCGATCAGAAAATCGTTGCATACAAATATACCGGAGCCGACGCACATTTTTATATGCAACGTGTTTTCCCGAATTTTGAGGACGTAAAGATCTTTGAGCAGATCGGCTCTGAAAAAGGGACCGTGTTTGTGATTATCCATGGAAACCATTATGATAAGCTGCAACGCGAACAACCTCACCTGATGAAACACTTACAGATCGTCTTTGAATATGTTATGGTTGATCGGTTTCAACCTGGAAAATCGAAAAGGTTGTTGCTCTTACAGACCAAGTCCGCCGAAGATAAAGGACATGTTTTCCAGACATCTCAGTTGGCGATACAGGTTGAAGCTGAAGTTTCGCCGCCGCGCCCGGTCCAGTTGGTGTGGAAAAATTCGCTACTGTCGTGATGGCGCTAGCTGCCTTCGCGCCCACGCTGATGGTCTTTGAAACTACCGCATTTCGAACTCTACCAGGTCATGCCTTGAAGTGTTCCACTTTCCAGGCGACGATGTTGCGCTGTTCGGGACTGAATTCGATGCCGATCAAAATAATAGGTTTGCCGTCAGCGCGATACGGCTCGGCATAGCCCTTGTCGTGAATTTGCTGCAGCGCGGCTTCAGGATGCTGATTGCACTTGAATTCGATAATGTAAGTCAGGTTCGGGAAGAACACGGCCATGTCAATGCGGCCCTTGCACGTTAAGACGCTGCTGCGAGCGTCTGCGCCCGAGGCCGTCAGCATCAGATAAAACAGGGCATGAAAATAGGCTTCATCGCGTTTGGATTCGATGTCGTAAGGAATTGCGGCAAAGATAGCAGTCATGGTCTCGAAAAAGGCATCGAAGTCTTCATGGCGTAAATATTCTGTCAATCGCAGGACATGAGAATTCACATCCTGTTGCGCCTCACGGGTCAGCGAGAGCAGCAGGGATTCGGTAAAGGCGCGTCTGACTTCTTGATTGGGATAAGCCAGCGTGTAGAGGCGACCCTGTACATCGGTGATAGTCACATAGCCGGTTTGAAATAATAAAGCGGTAGGCTCGAGTTGTTCGATGTCAAAGGTGCTGAAAATCGTTTTACTGACCTGTACGCCTTCGATGTCCGGCAGATAGAAATCCATCTGTTTCAGCACATTGATTAAAAACGTCGGGGTCGCCGTTTCGAACCAGAAGTCGTCAAATTTTTTCAGGTTCAAGCATTTCAGAATCGAACAGGGATTATACACTTTGATCTCCGATTCAGCAAAACGATACCCGTTGTACTGTTCTGCAAGTTTTGCAAGCACCTGCTCCTCAGACCAGTTCAGGTGTTCGCTCAACTGCCGGATATAGGGCGTGAAATACCTTTCCAATTCCTCTTGCGTATACCCGAGCAGCGCGGCGTAGGCATCGTGCATGGAAATATCATCCAGATTGTTGAGCTCCGAAAAAATCGAAACCTTGCTGAAGCGCGTGACGCCGGTAAGAAAAATGAATTGCAGTTTGGGCGCGATGGTGACGTCCTTTAGTACTCCAAAAAAACGCTTTAAGACATCTCGATTGGCTTTGGCAATCGTGAATTCCTGCGGCCCTTTGCCAAGATGATCGATAATCGGTTTGTCATATTCATCAATCAACACCGCAACCGACATGCCGGTTTGCTGCGATAAGCCCAGGATCAACTCGGTAAATTTCGACATCAGCAGCGGACTTTTAAGCTGAATATCATATTCCCCCGCAATGCGGAGCAAACAGGTTTCCAATCCCTGTTGCAGATGTTCCGGCGTATCATTACTGATCCCGGTAAAATCCAACAGCACAACCGGATGTTTCTGCCAGTCCCATTTCCCTTGTTCTGCAATCCATAACCCTTCGAATAACTTTTTGCGCCCTTCGTACAGGCATTTCAGCGTCGTGATCAGCACCGACTTGCCGAAACGCCGCGGGCGGGACAAAAAATAGAACTTGCCCTGCGTGACCATGCGGTAAATGTAAGGGGTTTTATCCACATACACATAACCCTGCGTGCGCATGGTCTCAAAATCATTAATGCTCACAGGGAGCTTTGCTCTGTCTAAAAATTCGTGATCCGCAAAATTTGTCTCCATAAGATTTACTCCTGAGAAGATGACGCCGTAAAATAACCTGTTCGCCCGATTCAATGAAAGCGCATTGACTGAAAATTTGTCAATAAAAATGACAGATTCGGTTGAATTCTCTCGCAAAGTCCGCAAAGTCCGCAAAGAATGGATATTCCAAGGCTTTGTATCTTTGAGGGCTTTACGAACTTTGTGCAGAAAGCATTACAAGCGCGTTTATCATGATCGCGGTGTTAGCAAAAGCCAAAGGCATGTCAGGCAAGTCGTAATGTTCATCAGATTGCTCATATTTAGTATTTCACGCTCATCACAATAATTGTTCGATGGCCCGCAGAGTATGTTTCATCTTCTCGAAAAGATCAAGCATTTCACTTTTAGAAAACGTTGTCAGCACGTCGTTAATCGCCCTTCATTGTATTCACGCGCTGTGCCGTCAATCTGAGAACCAAACACAAGGAGTTGATCGATCTGTTCCGAGTATTTCTTGACTATGAGCGATTTTAATTCTTGCAGCGCGGCCTGATTGTCCAACGAATGAGTGCGTGCCAGTTCAGACATGCGATATTTTTCTCGGTTTATCTGATGCCAGTGATTCATCATGCCATGGTATCCCGTAGCGTTGAATTTCATAGACTAACGGATTATTGGGCGTAAAGGTATCTTCCGTAAAGGGAAGTGGTTCAATGCGGTCATCAATGCGAGCGGCCAAACGCATCAGGGACACCTGGTCTTCATAAGGATCATGTAAAAATGTTCGCAAAATCAACGCAAGATCAATGTCGCTCCATGGCGTGGCCGTACCTTTGGCATAGGAACCATAGAGATAGGCCGCTGTGAGAGGATAGGATGTTTTTACAGCCGCCAGAAATAGATCTACACTGTTGCGGATGGAAGCTGCGATTTCAGCCATATAAAGATCTCCTTAATCGTCTTCAGTTGTTGCTCGGTATATTCCCGGGTGCATTTTGCGCGGAAGGTTCTTTGTTCATCAGGATACCGCGCTTGAATATTAAAGCTCGTAATCAAAATCAACGCATCACTGCGAGGGGTGGTTAACTCAATCTGGGCAAGCGTCGCCAATCGGTGGAGATTGTGGAGTAACGGCGCATGGGTGCGATGCTGATGAACATACAGAGCTTTTAACAGTTTCTCAATCGCTAAATGACCGAAAAATAAGGCATAAGAAAAATCCTGTTTTTCAAAAAGATGATCTGCAACCTGTAAAGCTTCTTGCGCTTCAACCTCCCAATATTGTGTAATCTGCTTAATGTCTAATTGAGTATTTTCGGGAGGATCTATCTGATGACATGCTGAATTCATGCGTCTTTTTCCTCAAATCTGAGATTTCAACAGTCCTGGAGACGTTGGAATATTTACAGCAACAATTTTTATCCGGCAGTTCATGTAATATGCGCCTTTTCAGAGCCAAAACATTCTACAAAAGCAAGTTTTTATAAATCAATCTAATCTAATTCTGGATGAAAAGACTGTCAAACAAAAAAGTGAACTGAAAACTTCGGCACAAAAATTTCTGAGAAATAGAAACGGGCGTCGCCTGTGCTGGCGACGCCTGATACTTGATAGATGATTTGGTAGTGGTGAAATAGTAAGTGATGGCTGATGCTCAGCGCTTCGGTCAGGAGTGCGGCGCGGTCGTCGCAACGGCATCTCCGATGCCGCGCCTGTCAGGGCGTTGCCCTGATGCGATGACCTCATCGCCCTCCTGGGAGCTGAGTAGTGTTCCGGGCACCCATCACTTACAATTTAACCACTACCGTCCGCAAGAATGGATATTTCAGGACGTTGCATCTAAATTCTTGAAAATTTTGCTTGACGTTGACATGAACGATAACGCTATCGTTATAGCAACGATCATGAGATTGAGAATATCCCGGGTGTTTGCGCATTCTAATGATGTGATGGCGGAATTTTTCAGTGAATAGGGTATGTTGATGGAAGAGCGACGGTCAATCTTAGCGTTAAAGAATATCACCAAAGGTCTGTATGATATTAGCGGAAAAACCATCAATAAAAACGTTATTGTGCTGAAATCGGTGAATTTCGATATACGGCCGGGAGAAGTGCATGTGTTCCTGGGAGAGAACGGGGCGGGCAAATCAACGTTGATGAAAATCCTCTGCGGGGCTGTGCCTGCGGATTCTGGCTCAATTTACTATAACGGAGCAGAAGTCAGCATTAATAATCCTCACATTGCGCATGAACTCGGCGTTGGTCTTGTAGCCCAGGAATTCAGCCTTTTCCCGAATCTGACGGTCGCGCAGAATATTTTTCTGGGCAGAGAACCTGTCAAAGGCCGCTGGGGTACGATCGATCAGGTTAAACTTGCAAAGGATGCCGCTGAACAGCTTGCCCGCCTGAAAATAGAGATTGACATCACTTCTTACGTCAGAGATCTCACTGTGGCTCAACAGCAAATGGTTGAAATCGCCAAAGCCCTCTCCTTGAACCCCAAAGTCCTGATCCTCGATGAACCAACCTCAGCTCTGGCTGATGATCAAGTCGAACAATTGTTCGACGTCATTCGCACCCTGACCCAAAAAGGCGTGAGTATCATCTATATTACCCACAAACTAAATGAAGTCCTGGAAATAGGGGATCGCGTAACCGTCCTGCGCGACGGTCAAACCGTAGGAACAGAAGAGGTGGCGCAGATCAGCGACATGGACAATATTGTTCAAATGATGGTGGGACAAAAACTCGAGAACCTTTTTCAGCGCAGTTCGATCCCTCCCGGAGAAATGGCGATTGAAGTCAAGAGCTTGCAGCGCAAGGGGGTATTAGAGGATATCAATCTTCATGTCCATTGCGGTGAAATCGTCGGTCTGGCCGGAATTGTGGGCGCAGGGAGAACAGAACTGGCCAGGGCGATCTTTGGGGCAGACCCTTATGATGCAGGTGAAATCCGGGTGTTTGGCAAAGCCATGAAGGCTTCTTCGCCGATCCAATCAATTACGCATGGCATTGGCTTTCTCCCAGAAGATCGAGCGCGTCAGGGGATCGTGCCGCTGTGTTCCGTGATGGAGAATATTAATCACGTTGTCATGCTGCAATTGGCCTGGAAAGGATGGATTGGGAAGCGGCGAAGAAGAGACGTGGCGGCGAAGTATGTGCAGGATTTGAGTATTGTCGTATCTTCCTTACAACAAGACGTGCGCTATTTAAGCGGCGGCAACCAGCAAAAAGTGGTGTTGGCAAAATGGTTGAGCGCACGCTCGAAGATGTTCATTTTTGACGAACCCACGCGGGGCATTGACGTGGGAGTGAAGGCTGCGATCTATGCTTTGATGGATGAATTGACCAGGAGAGGGGCCGCAATCTTGATGATCTCCTCGGAACTGCCGGAGATTATCGGGATGAGCGACCGAATTTATGTCATGCGTGAAGGCAAGATCGTGGCTGAAATGAAGCGCGGAGCAATTCATGGCGAGGAAATTCTTCGCTATGCAATGGGTGGTCATGACATCGGGTCATGACCCTGTAACACACAATAACATTAACATGATGAGGTAGCAACATGTTCAGAAAAAACAGCAGTATGCTTCACGTCGTAGCTCTGGGTCTGGTGGTCTTGTTTGCGCTATGGGTCGGACAGCAGCAAGCTGCCGCAGCCGATAAACCACGAGTGGCGGTGGTGGTCAAAACTCTTACCGGCGATGTTTTCCAGCTTAAAATGGCAGAAGCCGCGAGAGATAAGGCGATTGCGTTAGGGGCCGACGCCGAAATCTATCAGGCCGGTGGACAGACAGCGGTGCAGAAAATGGTCAGCATTGTGGAAGACCTGATTACTAAGCAAGTGGATATTATCTTGATCAGCCCGCTGGATTCTAAAGCTGTGGTGCCAGTGTTCAAACAGGCTAAAGAAGAAGGCATTATTATCGTCTGTATGGATCAGGTGGCGGAAGGCGATGATTGGGTCACGTTTATCTCGACCGATAACTATAAAGCGGCGGCGATTGGCGCGGAATACGCCAAAAAAGTGCTCAATGGCGCCGGGAAAATCCTGGTGGTTGAGGGCGCGCCGGGAAGCAGCGTCGGCGATCAGCGGCGCGATGGGTTCAAAGAAACGGTGGTCAAAGACTCGCAGATTGAAATCGTGGGGTCCCAGTCCGGGTTCTGGCAGAATGACAAGGCCATGGAAGTCACGGAAAATATGCTTCAGGCGCATCCTGATGTGGACCTGATCTTCTCCTGCTCGGACGTGATGGTCGGCGGAATCCTGGAAGCCATCAAGTTAGCGGAAAAAGAGGGACAGATTAAGGTAATCAGCTTCGACGGGTCAAAATTCGGGATTAACCTGATTAAGGAAGGCAAGTTAATTGCTGATGTTTCGCAGTTCCCGATTAAGATTGGGGAACAAGCCGCGGAAACCGGAATCGGGGTGTGGAATAAAACCATCGATCCGGCCACGCTGCCAAAGTTTATTGATTCCGGCACAAAACTGATCACAGCGGAAAACGCCGACGAAGCCTTAAAAGATGCTTTTTAAGTAACTCACATTACGCACTCATATAAAAAAGTCAGATATTATACATTGTTTTTAACTGTGTTAGCTCTTTG
>DF820482.1:49826-67099 GCA_000739535.1 Candidatus Vecturithrix granuli
AGGATCTGAACATGATCACAAGATATTTGTCAAAGAACTTTTTTATCTACTGCGTAAAGTGAGTTAAGTAAGTGACAATAAATGAAAAACCAGGTTTTTCAAAAAAACCTGGTTTTTGAATACCCGAAAACTTTTGAGACAATACAATGAAAAACCAGGTTTCTTCAAAGAAACCTGGTTTTTGAATACCCGAAAACTTTCGCGATAATCTCTATTGAATGAAAACCCTAAAGAAAGCCTGATAACATGCTGTTAAAGGAAGGAAACACCGGATTTCAATTGTCGAAACCTGCGGAAGCCGGGATTATGTTCTGGATTCTGATCGTCGGGGTCATTTTTTCGCTCGCCTCCCCCCGCTTTTTAACGCTGACCAACCTTGTCAACATTATCACCCAATCTTCGGTCATCGGTATTCTGGCGGTTGGCATGACGGTGGTCATTATTTCCGGCGGGGGCGGCATAGATTTATCCGTAGGGAGCATCCTGGGAATCTCGTCTGTGACCATGGCGATGCTGATCATTCCCGAAGAGTTTTACCGGGAAACCGCGGCCATGCTCAAGATCCCGAACGAGCCGCTCACAATCATCAAGGCGATTGGTGGGGCGATGCTGGCAGGCACTCTCTGCGGTTTAGTCAATGGATTGCTGATCGCGCTTGTCGGTCTGCCGCCTTTTATTGCCACGCTGGCAATGATGTCAATTGCGCGTGGCATTGCAGCCTCGATCAGCGCCGGTATTCCGACATACGGGCTGCCAACAGCAATCATTTTTCTCGGACAGGGGAAAATATGCGGTATCCCTCTGCCTATTCTAATTGTGGCTTTTTTAGCGATCCTGGGCTATTTTGTGCTGAGTCGCACGACCTTTGGCGTGAGCCTGTACGCCGTCGGAGGCAATCGAGAAACGGCGCGGTTATCGGGGATGAACGTCACGCGGCTTTTAATCCTGGTGTACGTCTTAAACGGCCTGCTGGCAGGCGTCGCAGCCATCGTGCTTGCGGGGCGTGGGAACCAGGCTCATCCGGATGCGGGCCTGGGCTATGAATTGTATGCCATCGGGGCGGTCGTGATCGGCGGAACTTCCCTCATGGGCGGCAAAGGCGGATTGATCGGCTCGCTCTTGGGCGCAATCTTTATGGCCGAAGTGCAGAACGGGATCAATATTTTGGACATTCCGGTAGCGTTCATGAAACCCACCCTCGGAGTAATGATCATCCTTGCGGTCATCCTCGATCAATGGCAGAAGAGCAAACGAAGCGGAGAATAAACCAGATGGGGAAACATACTGTACACGTAGCTGTGAGCATACAAGACAAATTACACGCTGGACCTCTGTTACGAAAATGGGGAATATGGTTTTGGCTGATTGTATTTGGCGTGATCTTTTCGTTGATTCTGCCCTATTTTTTCAGCGCACGGAATTTCTTTAATATCGCCCGGCAAGCCTCGATTTTCGGGATTATGGCGATTGGCATGACCTTTGTGATTATCAGCGGGGGCATTGATTTATCCGTAGGAAGCATTGTCTCCTTTACAAGCGCGGTTTTTGGGTTTGTCTGGCAGGCGACCGGCAATGTGTTTCTCTCTATCGCATGCGGCCTGCTGGTCGGCCTTCTCAGCGGCGTTATCAGCGGAATATTGGTAGGCTATGCGGGGCTGCCGCCGTTCATTGCGACCTTTGGCATGATGGGGGTCGGCGCGGGTCTGGCATTCGGCGTCACGCCAGGCAGCATCGGCGGATTCCCCGAGGCCTTTGAGTTCCTGGGCAACGGCAGAATTGTATCCATTCCCGTTCCGGTGTTCTTTCTGATCGCGTTTACCGCAATTGCGTATTATCTGCTCCAAAAAACGAAATACGGACTGAGGCTGCTGGCGATCGGCGGCAGCGAGACTTCTGCCCGGCTCGCCGGGATTGACATCAAACGTTATAAGCTCGGGATTTATACGTTAAACGGCGCGCTGGCCAGCATCGCCGCCATCATTCTCTGCGCCCGGATTCGTTCCTCCTACCCTGGCATCGGTGAGGGCTTCGAGTTAGATGTGATTGCTGCCACGGTGATCGGCGGGGCCAATCTGATGGGCGGCGAAGGCAGCATTACCGGCGCAATCGGCGGCGCGATCTTCATCGTCATGATTCAAAACCTGTTCAACCTGTACGGCATTTACCCCTTTGTGCAGAAGGTCATCACCGGCGCGTTTATCGTGATCGCAGTGTTAGCAAAGGCCAAAGGCATGTCCGGCAAGCCGTAATGTTCATCAGACTGCTCTTATTTAGCCTTTTACGCTCATCACAATAATTGTTCGATGGCCCGCAGAGTGTGTTTCATCTTCTCGAAAAGATCACGCACTTCACTTTCAGAAAACGTGGTCAGTACGTCGTAATCACCCTTCATTCTTTTTTCGAAAGCTTCCTGGATATAACGGGTATAGACAGCATCTATTTTCCCCGTTTTGACAAAGTGTTTGTTAAACCATCCGATTAATTGCGTGTGTTTCGATGTGCTGAATTCGTGTTTCAGGGCAAGCGCCGGCAACATATAATAGATGGCGTAATAGATGCGGTTGACGGCTGTAAACAATTGCTGATTTTGAATATGGCAGGAAATCTCTTGTTCAATATTGTACGCTTTTGCTCTGGAATGCTCAATTAATTGTTGTCGGTCTTCGGGCATCAATGTCATAATTGTATCCCGTTATGGAGGGCGTGTTGAATATAGGGCTGTTTCCCCCGCAGAGTGTGCAGCTCTTGCCGGGAAATAATTTTGACATCTGTGATGATGTCATATTTCACGTTAATCTCGGAACAGGTATCGTAAATACCGTTTTCAAAACGCCAATCGTAAGGAGTGCTCAAAATTAATAAGAGATCATAATCGGAGTATTCACGCGCCGTGCCGTCAGTCTGAGAGCCGAACAGAATAAGTTGTTCGATCTGTTCCGGGTATTTCTTGACCAGGAGCGATTTTAGTTCTTGCAGCGCGGCCTGATTGCGTAATGACTGAGTATGTATCGGTTCAGACATGCAGATATGTTCCTTTTCAGAGCAACGTATTCTATACAAGCATTTTTGACAAGCATATCCAATCTAATTCCGGATGAGAAGACTGTCAAACAAAAAGTGAACTGAAAACCTCTGCACAAGAATTCCTGAGAAACAGAACCGGGCGTCGCCTCTACAGATGACGCCCGGTGTGATTCAGGGAGGTCTTCTCCTCCCTATTCAGGTTAGGGTGTTATCATTTTTGACGTTTTCTCCGTACCATTGATCCCATTCCCAATAATCCGGCAGCCAACAAAAGAACCGTGGAAGGTTCCGGAACGGGCGTTCTGATGATTAAATCCTGTTTATCAGGATGCTCAGCAATGAGATACTGGCTATCCAGATAATCAGCATCAAAGCCTCCCGGAACACTTTCCAGATACCCACCAGCAAAAGCAATCGCGTCGGCGTCGCCTCCCAATATCTTCATATTTCCCTGAGAGAGATTATAAGAACCACTATCATCCACAATGACTTCCCATATAGCGATCTGAAGTCCAGCAAGTTGATCAAAGCTCATGTCCTTAGCATAATAGGTGTCAAAAAGCCATGCAGCCTGTAACCCGCCATTCTTTTCACTTGGTTTAATGGCCTGGACAACCAGTTCTCCTCCGCTTTGAGCGATCTGACCAGGTTCCACACAAAGCGCGCTAAACCACTCACCGTCATTCATCAAATTTCCATCATCGTCTCGTACCTGGGTTGTGAATTCACCGATTCGGGTCCTCGTAATGGCTCCGTCATTGATTTGTCTTGTAAAATAATCTCCATCTGGATGCCATGTATTTCCGACCAGAGAAGTTGCATCAACAGTATATGGTAGCACACACATGACAACAACGACAAATACAGCTATTTTTATGACATTTTTCATGATCAATTTCTCCTTTGTGAAATGTATTACTATTCTAAGCTATGAGAGTTGAGTGAACAAATACTTCCGCGTTTTGATATATTATGCCGGTTATCACCCCCTTTGGAATGTCGTACTTTAAAAAGGTCTCTATGTCCTAAGATGGAAGATTCAAAAATTTTCCAAAAATATTTGCTGAAAATTATTCAAAATGACGTGACATCCCTCCCTCCGCGTGTTTTTGGGAATATCTGCGGCTTGCCGTTCCCACCTCACGATGGGTTTGGTTTACTTTCATTGATGTTATAGCAAGTTCCATGCCAAACGAACGTTTTTCGGGGGGGGGGGGTAAGTTAACTCTCGTATTTTCAATGAGATAAAAGACCAGAGGAGGATGCCTGAGAACGATCTCACAATGCGATTCTCAGGGCAAGAGTGTAAATATTTTCGACAGGGGGGGCGTGACAATTCCTGAATAACCCTGATTTTAGAGCATCTTACGGCACAAAACAAAGTGTCGGAAAATTTTACAGCATTTTCGGCCAACTGCTCAAATCAGTGAATTCAAGGGGCTTGGTAGAGTGTTTGAAAGTGTAAAAAATTTCGACAGGGGAAAAAAGATCGCATTAAAGAACACCAGACAGGTTGCAGCAACAGGTTTAACCTTGAAGCTCTCCCAGTAATTTAATTTTTATGCCTTGCGGATAATTGCCGCGGCATTCGCCGCACATGACACACTCGCCTTTATCAACGGAAGAGGTGGTTGGCAGATTTGAGTATTGCTAATAGCGATGGCGGTATTGCGCAGGATACCTTGTAAGTTTGTGCGCATAATCGGACTGTTGTTGAAGATTTTTCGAAAATCGTCGGCCGACAATGAGGATAGCCAGCGCAAGTCAGGCTGATACAAGCCTTCACGCGGCAAAAATTCAGGTTGTCCAGGGGCTTCGGCGCGTTGATTCCACGGGCAAACCTCCTGACAGCGATCACAGCCGAATACCGTCTTGCCAAAGGCTGAATGGAGTTCTTTAGGGATCGCGCCTTTGAATTCAATACTGAGGTAGGAAAGGCAGCGGCGGGCGTCAAGGGTGCGAGGCGCAACAAGCGCGACTGTCGGACAGGCGTCCAGGCAGAGCGTACAATTTCCGCAATGTTCAACCGCAGGAGAATCGTATTCCAGATCCAGGTTGAGCAGAATTTCTCCCAGGAAAAACCAGGATCCGTAACGCTGGTTGATTAGGGCCCCATTTTTGCCAATCCACCCGAGCCCGGCATAGTAACCATGCAGACGTTCTAACAGTGGAACGGTATCAACGCACACTTTGGCCTCAATGGTCGCGCTTGTTTCGTGGCGGAGGAATTCCAACAGCGCCAGGAGTTTATGTTTGACAACCGCATGATAATCATCGCCCCAGGCATAGCGCGAAATCCATCCGCGCTCAGGAGAAGTGACCGGCGCTGCCGCTGAAATGGACGAATGATAAGACAGTCCGCACACAATCACGGAACGGGCGGGGGGGAAGAGGACGCGGCAATCAAGTCGTTTTTCGACATTGTGAACCAGATAGCTCATCTCGCCGGCATACCCCATTGCGAGCCATGCGCGATACGTGTCTGCTTCCGTAAAGCGGATTGCCGGCGCAATCCCCGCCAGATGAAATCCGAGCGACAGAGCATGGGCTTTGATACGATCTGAGTTCACGGTTCTTCTACCCCGAAATGATCAATCGCGCTTCGAATATTGGGAAGCTCTGCCAGAGTTTCCTGTTCACCGATTGCAATGATCTCTGGAATGCGATGAATATCAAAAAAATGAAATTCATTGCTCAGGGGAGGATACACCATGATGATTTCATAATGGTGCGCCATGTTGTGTACGGCGTAATTGGAGATCAGCAGATTATTCATATACAGCCCGGTTAAGTGTAACAGACTTTTAATAGGAGAATCAATTTTTTGATACGTCGGACTTTGAAAGCCCATGGCAATAATAAGATCTGCGCCGTAACGAATCGCGACGTTAATGGGGAGCGGATTGCTCACTCCGCCGTCTATGAGGGTTTTCCCTTCAATTTTTTTCGGTTGAAAAAATACCGGTATGCCGATACTGGCTCGAACCGCTTCAGCAATTGAGCCTTTTCCCAACACGACCTCTTCACCTGTAAAAAAATCGGTTGCCACAATTTGCAAGGGGATTTTTGTAGTTTCAAAGGTGACGTCGTCAAAATAGTTGCGAAAAATTTTTTCGATGCGATTCCCTCGAATCAATCCGAACATTTCATCGTAACGCAGCACTTTAGGCAAAAACATTTTGAGAATGTCAAAATATTTAATATCGCGAAATTCCTTTTTTTGCCACATTTTGAGCACCTGTTGTTCAATGTTATCCGGATGCTCGCCCGCAGCATATACTGCTCCAAACAGACTTCCTCCGCTGCTGCCAACAATGACATCGGGGATGATATGTTCACGGTGCAGGACTTTCAGCAAACCGATGCTGGCAAGACATTTAATGCCTCCTGACCCTAATACTAAAGCGATTCGAGGCGATGGGCGTTCTGCTGGCATATTCTACTCCCTGGGAAAATTTTTATTCATTTTTTGCACTCACCATTATCTTCTTCTATATCGTAATTGACGGAATAAACACGGAATTGTCAACAGTTTTTTTCTTATTCTGATGTGAATCGGTTGACAAGAATCGTATATCATTCTATAGTTTCTTTTTAAGTAGTCTTTCTGAAAGCTGTGAGGTTTTCAGGAGTTTGTATCGTATTTCCGAAACAATGTTGTGGAAAAGGAGATGATTATGGGACGTTATGAGGTATTACGTCAGCATGCCATAGAGATTTTTTACGCGGGTCTGCGGGCCGTTGATCCAAACGATGCGATCCAACGCCATGTTTCTTGTGAAGGCACGATCCTGCATGTGGGGTCCCAACAATATGATTTAGATGCATTTCGCCATATTTACGTGGTTGGAGGGGGAAAAGCCGGAGCTTCCATGGCGAGTGCGGTTGAAAATCTGTTAGGAGAGCGTGTTACGCAAGGATGGGTGAATGTAAAATATGAGCACCTGGCGCCGACGCGAACGATTCACATTCATGAAGCCGGGCATCCTGTACCGGATGAAGCTGGGGTGCGCGGTACCCAGGAAATCGTGCACCTTCTGGAAACTGCGACAGAGCAGGATTTGGTGATCTGCTTAATCTCTGGAGGCGGTTCGGCATTGCTCCCCGCGCCTGTAGCAGGCATTACCTTGCAGCAGAAACAAGCTGTGACCAAATTGTTATTGCACTGTGGCGCAACAATCAATGAAATCAATACGATTCGGAAACATATTTCCGCCATCAAGGGTGGGCAGCTTGCCAGAGTGGCGGCGCCTGCTACCCTGGTGACCTTAATTTTATCAGACGTGATTGGCGATCCGCTGGATACGATTGCCTCGGGGCCGACCGTGCCTGACAGCCAGACGTTTACGGATTGCCTGAATATTCTCAACAAATACGAGATTGAAGCTCAAATCCCCATGCCTGTTTTGCAGCGGCTTCAACAAGGAGCGCAAGGAGAGATTGCTGATACTCCAAAAGCGGGGGATCCAATCTTCAGGAACGTGCAGAATCTGATCATCGCCAGCAATGTGCTGGCAGCCCGGGCTGCGGAAGAAAAGGCCAGAGCATTGCATTATAACCCCATGCTTTTGTCAACTTTTGTTGAAGGGGAAACGCGAGAGGTCGCCAAAGTTCACGCCGCAATCCTGAAAGAGATTTTGCACTCAGGGCATCCGTTAACGGCGCCAGCATGTATCATTTCCGGGGGTGAAACAACTGTCAGTATTCAAGGGGATGGACTGGGAGGACGGAATCAGGAATTTGTGCTGGCCGCTGCCCGTGAAATTGAGGGATTGAGCAATGTCGTGATTCTGAGCGCCGGGACGGACGGCACGGATGGCCCCACGGATGCCGCGGGCGCCATTGCTGATGGAGATACGGTGCAGCGTGCCCAAGAAAAATCGCTTGATCCGCTGGCCTTTCTCAAAAATAACGATTCCTATCATTTTTTTGAGGCCCTGGGTGATCTGATCAAAACCGGTCCTACAAATACCAATGTGATGGATTTGCGAATCTTACTTGCTGGATAATACGAGCATGGGGTATGAGGCAAAGGGCATAAGGCAAAGGGTATTTGCCTTTCGCCCTATGCCTTTCGCCCTATGTGTTGTCATTCATGTCACGACCATTACGTATTTTGATTGTTTCTACCGAAGTTGACCCGATTGCCGGTACAGGCGAACTTGGAAGATCAGTTGGAGGATTAGCGAAAGCGTTAAAAAGCCTCGGAGTTGATGCACGGGTAGTAATGCCGAAATATCGGCGTGCCAATATCAATCTTTCTAAGGCAACGAAGTTAGTCCAGAGGGTTCGGATTCGAACCCTCAACCGCTTTGGGGAAATGTCGATCCTGCGCGATGAAATTCCAGGGGAAGTGCCGGTGTATCTGCTTGAAAAAGAGAAATATTTTGATCGCGACTATATTTATGGCGATCCCGGACAAGCCTATCAAGATAATGCGGAACGTTTCAGTTTTTTTTGCCTGGCCGCGCTTGAAATGTTTGTGCAAATCGGCTTTTACCCTAATGTGATCCATTGTCATGATTGGCACACCGGCCTCATTCCCGCGTATCTGGAAACTTTGTTTCGGAAAGATTCCTTGTATACGCCCATTACCACGGTCTTTACAATCCACGATCTGATTCACCAGGGGCGATTTTCGCGTGAAACTCTGAGCGTGACCGGCCTTCCTGAGGCGATCTATAATCCTGAAGGCATCGAATTTTACGGCGGAATCAGTTTTTTAAAAGCCGGTTTGATCTATGCAGATATTTTAACGACAGAGAGTAAACGCTATAGCCATGAAATTCAGACCAGCGAATATGGGCGAGGTTTTGAGGGCATCTTTCAGAAAAGAAGTAAAGATTTATACGGCGTGATCAATGGCGTCGATTATAAGTCCTATGACCCAAGAATGGATCCGCACATCATCGTCAATTATACCAAAGATGAGGTTGAAAAAAAGCAGCATTGCAAACAGGACCTCCTTGAAACATGCGGGTTTGATCAATGTCCGGATCTGCCGCTTGTGGGAATGATTGCACCGTTAGATCAGGAAAAGGGCATTGATCTCTTAATCAATGCGCTTGACAACATGATGAAGATGTATATCCGATTCGTGTTCTTACAAGCAGGTAATAGCCAGAATGAAACGTATATGAATACCCTGCGGATGTTTACGAGAAAATATCCGCACCATTTCCAGTGTTATCTGAAGGATGATGACACCATAAAGCATAAAATTCTGGCTGGCTCTGATCTTCTGCTGATCCCATCCAAAACTGAACCAAGTGGTGTTTTGCAGCTCTACGCGCTCAAATATGGAACAATTCCGCTTGTGCGGGCGACTGGCGGACTGGATGATACAATTCTGGAATTTCAACCAGAGTCGGGGAAGGGAACGGGATTTAAATTTTCCGAATATGCGCCAGCGGCGCTTTTAGCCAAACTCCAGGATGCGCTGATGGTCTATCATAATAGATCCTTGTGGGATTTATTGCAGGCAAATGCCATGCGTGTTGATTACTCCTGGGTCTATACCGCAAAAAAATATGTAAATTTGTATAAACTTGCAATCGAACGCGCCAGAACTCTGCCTGGGGCGTGATGAGGAAAAACTACAAGAATAAAGTATGTAAGAAGACAATTGTCAATTGTCAATTGTCAATTCAGAGGATGTATTTATGGAGTCTCTTCAGGAAACACAGCCGATGATTAGTGTACGCGGCGGTTTTTTGAAATCCTTTGAACACCACGTTGCGGTGATTCGTGCATTAGGATTTCAGACGCAGATCAAAATTTTTCACTCTGTTTCTTCTGGAAAATCATTCCTGATGCCGTTGACCATTCTTCTTGAAAATGTTCGCGGCGATGAAGTGCAGATTTCCCACCAGGGTGGAACCCTGTGCAATGTGATCCGTTCGCAAACTTCCATGATGTTCGATGTCTATGGGGCAGATATTCAAAAAATTCACGTTGTGTATCCGTATCAGCGTGAAGAATTCGATTTTGTGTTTTTCGGCGATGTACATGGCGTGTTTAACAATTTGGAACAGATCATCCAGACAACCAATACCTTAGATCCCCTGTTTGTGATGGCCAATGGAGACATGACACATAGCGGGCGATTAGAGGATTATCACAACCTGCTTGATATTATTGGACAGTCGGAGGTTCCATTTTTTACGTCGATTGGCAATCACGATCGGCGTGTATTGGGAGGGCGTGCAGCGTATCGGAACCTGCTGGCCCCGATGTACTATTCTTTTTCGGTGAACAATACCACCTGTATTGTGCTTGACAGTTCAAGAAAGCGCGGATTGCAAAGGTTTCAATATAAGTGGTTGGAGCGAGAGCTGCAGCTTGCGAAACATCAACGGATTCTTGTATTTCTCCATCGTCCCCCAATCTGTCCGAAATATAATTATTTAGCCTTTTCTTCAACTCCGAATGCCCGGCGATTTATGACTTTAATGGAACGGCATCAGGTCGAAATGGTGTTTGGATCTCACATTCATGTGTTTACGGAATTCCAGAAAAGCAACGTGCGTTACGTGGTAACAGGCGGCGGCGGCGGAGCATTATGGCAGCCGGCGAATGTGTACCACTATCTGCACGTTTTTGTGAAAAAAGATGGCGTTGAGGTACGCATCATTCCATTACCCACGCCAGAAGCCAAAATGAGTCAGCGTTTGAAAGACGTCATCAAATTTAACCTGGAATATCATCTTACCAGGAATAAACATTTCAAACAGGTCGCTCTGCTTGGCACGACCTTGCTTTTGAGCAGAAATATCTTGCGCCGAGAGTCTCGACTGCGTCCGGGAAAGTGATAGAATTGGCTATGTTGAAGTCTCTGAACACAATTGTCAAAAGATGTTGCCAATTACTTGCAAAGGATTTTTCCCAATGTGACCCCAATCCTTCTGAAGAAGCGGTCAGAAACGTTGTTTTGGATTGTTTCCTGGAAATTGCGGCGTTATGCTGCCTTGAAGCGCACGCATGGAACTCCTTTGAGGGCCCATACTATAGCCAGATCCGCCACGGTTTTCGTCTTATGCGGCGAAATTTGCAGGCAGAGTGCCCATATTTGACGCCATTTTTTTCCTTTTGCCAGGAATTGCCGACTGAAAATACCTGTAAAATTGTATGGTCTGTTTTGAAAGAATCCATTTCTTGTGACGAATGGCGTACTGAGCACATTCTCGGCTGGATGTATCAGGCTGCTCTTCAGGGCGCGCCAGAACAGAAGCAACAAGGGCAATTTTATACGGCAAAACCGATTATTGAGGCGATTGTGGCTCAGGTCTTTCCTCTGATTTTCCATCGTTCTTCGTCTGCTCTCACGATTTTGGATCTGGCTTGCGGCGCAGGAGGGTTTGCCTTAAAAGCGTTTGAGGAATTATATCAGTGGCACGCTCAAAAAGAGTGTCAGGAATTTTCAGAAAACCCGGCGACGCACATCCTTGCCAACCATCTTTTTTTAGTTGATAATGATCCGCGCGCCTGTCAGCTTGCCGCTTTGAATCTTTATATAAAAGCCAAACAACTCGCCCCAGATTGCCAGATTCGTCGTATGAATATTGTGTGCGCCGATGCGCTGCGGCGTTGGGAAGATGAATCCTTTGCTCCCTCAACACAAGATGGTGTTTTGATAAAGCATTTTTTCGCCAAAAAACATGATGTTGTCATCGGCAACCCTCCTTACATCGTTATCAACCGGCGACGAACTCCCAAAGACACGATCGCGTGTTACCAATCCTATCAATCCGCAGCGTTTAAAATCAATACCTTTGCTCTGTTTGTCGAACGTGGACTTGAATTCCTCAAGCCAGACGGTCTTCTGGGGATGATCGTCCCGAATACGCTCCTAACCCAGGTTTATTTTGAACCATTACGCCAATATATCCTGGCAACCAGTCGTATTCGGTCCATTCTGGACATCAAACGCGTGTTTGAACGCGCTTTTGTGGAAAACTGCATCATTATGCTGCAGCGTGAGGAGGATCAACTGCGACGTCATCAAAATATGATGGAATGTTGGATGAAAAAGCCGCGCAGCGCTCAAAGGGATTCACCGAAGGTGATGCAAGAACCTGATTTGGTGAATGCACCTGCGACCATTCCGCAACGTCATTTTGAACACGCACCGTTCAGTATGTTCAACATTCATATTGATGAACAGTCCCGCGTACTGATGGAAAAAATCGCCCGGGACAACCCGAAATTAGGTGAACTGTGTGAAAGCCACGATGGCTTCAATCCAGGGAATGCCAAAGCTAAATTTATCATGCCTGAGCCAGTGGATAAAACCTGCAAAAAAATCTTGAATGGCAAAGATATCGGTCGTTATCGGCTGCATTGGGGTGGGTTGTATGTTCGTTACAATAAAGCCCTCCTGACAAAAAATGATAATGTGCGCTGGGGGCATTTGCGGTCTCTGGACTCTCCCAAAATTCTCACGCGACAAACTGCCGACCGTCTTATCGGCGCTTATGATTCCGGCGAATATTATACGACCAATTCGATCCACACGACGATTTTGCAACAAGGGATTCAGGATGTTCACCTTCAATATATCCTTGCCCTCTTGAACTCAAAATTGATGTCCTTTTATTATCAGAAACTCATTGCTGAGGTCGGGCAGGTGTTTTCGCAGGTCAAATTGATCAATTTGCGTCAGTTACCCATCAAAATCGCCTCAAAAGAAGAGCAACAGGAGATTATTGGCTTAGTCGAGAAGTTGTTACATCTAAACACATCAGACCTGGTTTTCCAGGAGACTGACACCTGCCTTGATCACAAGATCTGCCATCTGTATCAGCTTACTCCTGATGAAATTGAGACGATTGAGAGTATTGCGGACGTATGAAATAAAGATCTCTGACGTTTCTTTATTGACAAAATAGATGGGTATTTCATGAATGCTAGAACAATTGTCGAAGACGATGAACAATAATGTGTGAACCTGAAAGACAGCTATGGAAAAGAACTATATTGAAGGCGTCAAAGTGAAACGGTTGCGCATGCTCCCTGATGAACGCGGGCGATTAATGGAAATTTTACGCTGTGATGATGAACTGTTCAAACAGTTTGGACAGGTGTATATGACCACCGCCTATCCAGGCGTGGTCAAAGGCTGGCATTATCATAAGACCCAGACGGATACGATGGCGGTCGTGCACGGAATGATGAAACTCGTTCTGTATGACAGCCGAGAAGGTTCACCGACCTACAACATGGTGAATGAATTCTTTTTCGGAGAACACAATCCACTGGTTATTCAAATTCCGCCGTTTGTCTTTCATGGCTTTAAAGCTATCAGCGAATGCGAAGCCATTGTGATTAATATTCCGACAGAACCCTATAACTACAAACATCCTGATGAATTTCGGGTGCATCCGCATCAAAATGATATTCCTTATGATTGGGACCGTAAGGATGGATAAGATCTTATCTGTAAAAGTAAACCGAAGGCAAAAAAGATACAGAAAAAAGATGTTTTTGCGAGGTTCTTCCATTTGAAAAGGGGAGATTTTCATCTCGGTGAGAACACAGAAATCATGTTGACCGAACTGTTGCAGACTGCTGCCGGTGCGTGTGGGATTGCGCATACGTTTAAGCTCATGGCGAAGAATCTGGCGACCAATGAAGAAGTGCTGGTGCCCGTGGGGGCGACGGTGATCATTACCAGCGAGGCCACGAAGGTAATACAAAGTTTCAGAAATAAGTAGACATGAGGCGCGGCGAAGAAACCAGGTTTTTTCCTAAAAACCTGGTTTCTCATGTATAGTTATTTCTGAAATCATGTAGTAGTCGCAGAGATGCTTGGCACCAAAGAAGCGAGAACGGTAAAGAGTGAAAAAACCGGAATGAACACAGGCACAAAAGTTGCGCTTGGCGTCGGTGCTGCCGCCGCTGTTGCCGGAGGAGTCGCCGCTCTTGCAATAAGTTCAGGTGGGGATAGTGACGAGGAGACTGCTGAGAGTACGGGAGATCTTTCTAGTTGGTGGCATTTCACTGGTTCATGTGTGGGTCAGGGATGCAGAGAGGACAGAGAATGTGGAGAAACTCCTCTCCCATCTGATCTCTGTTGTGGGATCGATTTTGGGGTAGTGTTCGAATTTTGTCCCTTGTTCAAAAAGACAGTTTGATAAACCCTATTTTTAATAGAGACTTAAACCCATGTTTTATGTCCAGGAACAAAATTTGAACACTACCAAATGAGGAAGGAGGCTTCATCCATTAATAATTCGTTCTATTCCCAAATTCGTTGTAGTGTTTGAGGAGTTAGTTTTGAGAGTTATTTAGCGAGAGATTGCGCCAGAAATGGCATTCTGCATACACCTGGTTGTGCTGTGAGGTCGAAATGCGCAGGGCGTATAAATAGCGTTTGAAACTCAGGGTGTCTTTGTTGACGCCTTTGGGAAATAAATAGAGCGTACTCCGGCCGAAAGACTGCTGTTCGATTGACATTTTCTTGACCTTCTGCCAGACGATCAGTTCGTTCGAGCCATTGCGGAATCCTGTCTGCGTCAGAATGGCTTTATGTCCCCAGGGGCCGGGAATCGTCATGGTTGGATGGTCTGCGATCCAGGCGATGAGCCTGTCGAGCCGTTCTTCCCGATAGATCAGCAGCATTTCGAACAGATCACGCCCAATCTGCTTGAGATCGTTCCCCGACAGTATAACGATGCGATTTTCATAATCGGCAAAACAAAATCTGATCTGTTTGAGGACCGCCCGTTTTTCCGTTTTCAAAAGTTCTGTCAATCGCTGAAAGACACGCGATACAATGGTTTCAGGCAGAAAATCCAATTGAACGGCCTGAAGCTCCCGGGTATTGCGAGCATGACTGTTGCCCAAAATGTCTCCCGGACACAACAAACAGATATAGCGCAGTGTATCGAGTGAAAATGTGAGCTGTTTCCAAAGTCCCGTCCAAATAGTAAGCGTGTTCCCCTGCAACGTAATTTTTCTCATGATATGCCTCTCCTTATAAAAAACGTTTATTGGCTGTTATCTCTATAGCAGGTGTTTTTCTGATTTTCTTCTCAAAACAATAAGATTATTTCAGTCGGAAACGGCTCAATACTCTATGATCTACAAATGTAGAGAAATTTTTATGACTTCAGATATACTTCCTTAATCCGGTAGGCGAGAAACGCGCCTTCATGTTTGGTTTGAATGGCCGTGCGTTCTTCTTTGACGATTTCCCACACACGCTGATACACTTCGGGACTGATCAGGACTTCGCCGGCGTTTGCGCCGTCACAATAGCGGGAGGCCCGGTTCACCGCATCGCCAATAACAGTAAATTCGACCTGTTCTGCCGCGCCGATAAAGCCATGCAGCACTTCGCCGCAATGGATGCCGATCCCGATGTCGCACGTGACCTGACCGCGCGCGTTGCGGTCGGTGTTCAGCGCCTGGACGGCGGCTTGCATTTCCCAGGCGGCCTGGATTGCTTTCCGATATTGATTCGCGTCAGATTCAGGACTCCCGAATACGGCCAGGATCGCGTCGCCGACAAATTTATCAATAATGCCGTCATAGTGAAAGATCGCTTTCATCAAGGGCGAAAAATACGCATTTAAAATGTCAACGACATCTTCGGCGTCCCGACCGGTGCTCATCCGCGTGAATCCGCGAATATCAACGTACAAAATCGTCACTTCAGATTTTTTTCCGCCCGGACGCAGCTTGCCGTGCCGCGATCGTTCTATCAGTTTTTGCCCCACTTTCGGCGAAAAACTGGCCAGTACCCGTTCCAACAGCTTGGCCTTCTCTCGCAGGGTCTCTTGAAGCTGTTGATTCATCATCGCCATCGCCAGACATTGCGCCACTGCGCTTAAAAACTGTAAATCTTCTGCGATAAACCGGGTTCCGGGGTGCGGAGTATCAACGCAGATCACGCCTAATACATGATCTTGCCATAATAATGGGGCATACATCGCAGCCTCAATTGAGCGACTATTCTGATCATCTTCTTCTTTTTCTTCAGGACTTTGCCAGATCAATCCTTTTTGCTCTGTGATCACCTGCTGTACCAGGGTTTTATCAACACTTGGCCCATTAGCCGAGATATAAGCTTGCAGGAGAAGCGTGCCATTCAGCCCATCGTACAAAACCAGCGCGCCCCTTGTAGCTCCGGGGATGGCATGAACCAACTGTTCCACGACCGCTTGTAACACATCATTCACCTTCCTTTCTGTTCCGAGCAGCGTTAAGAGATTGGAAACGACTTCCAGGCTGGGAATTCGCTCTGAATTCATCATTTCGGCGAGCATGAAACCCGGCAGCGCATAGGGGGTCAGGGCTGTTGAGTCGTCCTGAGAAGATGACGTTTCTGACCGCTGTTCTTTCACCAGAGGCCGATCCGCTGCCTCCCAGAATTGGGCGACGAGGTCCATCTTGTTTCTCTTAGATGGTACATTTACAACCGCTACATTGTCGCTCGTCTGTTCCATGAGTCCTTCCCTCCTTGTTCCCTTCGATTACGCTCAGGCTGCAAGACAGCCGGAATAATTTCTCATATATTAGACATTATCGGAAATAGAACACTGATGTGACTGATGAGACTGATGTGTCCTGATTTCACGACGAATTCAGGACCGGACCCGTGGTCGTGATCACGATGGGGAGCGCGCATCGCTTTTCCCGAAACATCAGTGGAGATCAGTCCAATCAGTCACATCAGTGTTCTATTTCCGATAAAGTCTATTTTTTATATTTTGATCTATAAAGCGAGCTTTCTTGGAATTTTCTTCCTAAAAATATGAAAAAATTTTGACATCGGTTGTCTCTGACCAATACTACAACGAATTTCGGAATGGAGCGGATTTGAGAGAGAAATCTGTTTCGAGAATGGAGATTTTATTTGACAATATCTCTATTTTCTCTGTGTATAGAAGTACATTGTATTTGTAGGAAACAGCGGGGAATAGATTTGAGTGCAACATAGGGAATGTTCAACATGAAAAATAGTACGACCTTACCTGATCTTGGGATTCTTTCAAAAGTTTTTCAGGAATACCCTGACATTCTTGCTGTCTATCTGTTTGGTTCCTATGCGACTGGACATGTCCATAGAGAAAGCGATCTGGATCTGGCGATCGTTCCCCGTAATTCTTCGATCCGGACAAAAAGACTGGATATTCTCACTGACCTGGCCCGGTCTGGCTTTTGTAATGTTGATCTGGTGTTTCTGGATACCGACGATATTGTCCTGAAATATGAAGCGGTTCGTCAAAACAAGCTGGTTTATCAGA
>DF820481.1:0-26390 GCA_000739535.1 Candidatus Vecturithrix granuli
AAGGGAACAGTGAGCGGCTCGTTTCGACTTCGCTCAACGAGCGGGCATCACTTACTATTTAACCACTTACCTGGCCGGTCTCCACTAAAAGAACATCTCCTTGCCCTCATCAGTCTTTCCAAATGGTAAAATAAATACTTGACCAAAATTAAAAAATACAGCACACTACACCCGCTCAACCGAACCGTCGCAACGCACCCGAACCCGTTCCACCACAGCGCAACACCGACGCCGAACCACCGCCCGCCCGCCGAATCTCGACCGACAGCAGAAAAAAATGGAAAAAAATTGATTCAGACCTGGAAAAATTTTCGCCGCAAACGTCTTTTATAAAAGTAGAGAATACGCAACAACAGGAAAAAATTCATCCATTTAGAAGGCGGAGTAAAAAAAGAAAAATGAAAATAAGAGCGTACAATCATTTGAGAGCGGAATGAATCCTAACATTAATGACAAGGAGAGAGATTTATGGACGGAATTTATCTGAGCGATCTCGATGAGCTTGTGCAACAAGTTCGAGAAGAAAAATCACGAACCTATATTACTGAGGCGATCAAATCATATCGTGCGGGCGCATACCGAGCAGCGATTGTTTCGACGTGGATTGCGGTTGTTTATGATATTATTTTGAAATTGCGAGAATTGGAAAAGTATGATCAGAAATTCAGATTTACCCCAAACCGCTCAAAATGGATAGAGCTAAAGATAAAAAATCAGAAGAAACCGGTAATTGGTAAAAAGAACCTAAAAAAATTAGAAATACTGTTCAATCAGGATTTCGATACGAAAGAGGAATTTTGGAATGAAATAGAAAACGTGCTAAAATCACAACCAAAGAATCCTCCTTATAAATCAATCCTTATCCAAGCAGGCTCACCTATTTCGCCGTTTCTTCAAACAGTCTTAGCGCAAGCCGAAAATGATAACATTACCAGTATCGAAAAAGAGAGTTTAGAGCAGGCGTATCGAAATGAGTTGTTGCTCCGATACGAATTCGAAGATTTAATTCACCTTTATGAGGATCGCCACAAATGTGCGCATCCCAAGTTTGCCAGTGAAGAGTTCTTATTTCAACCAACCCCGGAGAGAGCGCGAATGCACATTACCCATGCTCTCAATTATCTTTTATGCCATGAATCCATACGGGGAGACATCGCGTTAAAGCAAATTTTGACAGCCTTAAAACAGGAATCCTTTCAGAATTATGCGCAAACTCTTGTTTATTTGAATAACCGCTATTTTGTCCACACAAAAGACGAAGAATTTATTCGACAATTGACAAAATTGTTATTGAAGGCATTATTGGAGGAAGATAAGCCGGATTTATGGGGAAAAGAACACAATGTTGCTCATGCCTTGAAAGCGATTGCGCAGAATTATGATACCATTTATCGTAAAATTGTTACCGATCAATTGGTCAAAATTATTCGACCCATACAAGGTGAACAATTGCTCTCGATATTTCGAGTATTCAGAGTTGATGCAGATGCTTGGCGTAACCTGGATAAAGCAGAGCAAGAACGTATTCAAGCCATGCTTCAAGAAAAGGTTCGATTAGTGATCAATTTCAAGCTCACTAAACAATCTTTAGAAGATTTATCGAAAGAAGAGAAAATTCCAGAAGATATGTTGAACAAGTTAAGACCATTAACACGTCATGGTGTTAAACCCAAAAAGGCATTTTTGGAGGCAGTAGAACAATGTATAGGTGTTGATGATGCTATTCGGTATGAAGAACTCCTTTTGCAATATGCTTCTTTGGATAAAAATATAAATATTGATGACCTTATCAGACTTTTTTATAAATATGATGTTTTTGCTTCAATCAATGCCGAAGATTTCGAATCGTATATTACCAAGATTTTTATACGATTAGATACATCCCTACAAGAACAAATTATTGTAGATGTCATTCAATTATTTCAAGGAGATTTGACTGCATTTCACCCGTCCACTGTTTTCCTTGAAAAAGCGGTACAATTGTTTATCGACGCGCCAGAAACAAGCGTAGAAGATATTGGAAAAAATATTATTCTGCCTTTAGCGCAGCATTTTTCATCTGAGCAAGTTTATAAAATTCTCTTTAATCCATTAGAACCAAATGAAAAAAATCCGACTATTATGAAAAATCCTGATATCTTTGCTTCTCAAGGAATTCCAGACATTCTCGCAGAATTTCATCATGAAACTGTTCAAAAACATCCTGAAACTCAAAATGATTGGCAAAAATTTTATATAACAGTTTGTGAATATGAAGGCTATGAACATATTGTGGAAAAGCTGAAAGACGTAATTGCGATGATATAGATGACATGATTGTGAAGGCGTTGTCACGAGAGAACGCGAACTTCACGACTGACAAGGGAGAAACCTATGAAACCAATCGAATTTGTCGTACAAACTGTGACGCCGATGTTTATGGCGGGGGCTGACGGGCAGCATTTCGAGCTCCGTCCGCCATCGTTGAAAGGGGATTTGCGCTTCTGGTGGCGGGCGTATTATTGGGGAAAGAACGCCAGGACTGTCACGATTGACGAAATTCGCACCGAAGAAGGAAAGATTTTCGGCACAACCGAAAATGGAGGCTGCAAAAGCGGTTTTGCGCTGAAAATCAGTCATCCGCAGTTGAATCCGACTATGAGCAAATTCCCCAAGCATGACATTCAAGTGGTCAGCCGCGGGCGTTCTTTCCCGATCAATATTCTTGAATATCTTGCCTACGGCACGTATGAATACCAGCGAGGACAGGGGAATGTATTTAGCCGACAATACCTGCCTCCCGGCCATGAAATGACCGTGACTCTGCTGCCTCGCCAGGAGGTGAATGAGAATGACATTGTCAAGAGTTTCTACTTCCTGGTGATGTTTGGCGGTTTAGGCTCGAAATCGCGGAACGGCTTTGGCAGCATCGCCATCAAAAACTCGGACATGTTCAAACGCTATGGCTTGCCGGAATCCTTTCCTGACAAACAATTCTTCACAATGAACCTGAGCAATAATCACCATCTCCCACCATTTACAGCGTTTTCGAAAGGGATGCGCGTGTTCAAGCTCAAACCGCCGAAAACCTCACAAGATCAGTATCCACGTTGGAAAACCTGGGATGATTGTTTAGCGGAACTCGGCAAGATTTACCGGGAAGCGCGCGGTAAGCTGGAACCGAAACATCAGTATGAACAGCGGCAGTATATCGGTGCGCCGATTATCGTGGCAAAATCACAGCAATCGCATTTGGATCGTCACGCGAAACCGTATTTTATAAGAGTCATTCAAAAGAAACGTGATGACTATGAGGGCTATATCATCTATCTCCCGTCAACCTACTGCGACGAATTAGACAAAGATCATTTCAACAAAACGATAGATCATCACAAGGTTGATCGAGAATTTCAGATCGCCTGTGACAAATTCAATCTGTTGCTTGAACGTCAAATGGAGGTGATCCTATGAAAAAAACCTATCTCATGCTCTTTTCGATTTCGCCTGTGCAAGCATATATCGAACAAGCCCGCAAAACGCAGGATTTATATGCCGGGAGCTTTATTTTGTCGCACCTGTGCCAGATAGCGATCAAGGAGTCGAAAATTTCCGAAGAACAATTGATTTTTCCGAAATTCGACCAGAACGAGCCGCCCCAATCGCTCTCGAATCGTTTTCTGGCGTGTGTAGAACGGGATATTCCAGAAGGGCAAGATGAAGCAGACATTCTCAAGGCTTACGGTCACTCTATTCAATCCGCCGTCAAAAAGACGTTCAAGGCAATTGCCGAAAGCGCAATGCTTGATAGCAGCGTCAATTATCGTGAACAGGTTGCCAATTATTTGACGATTCACTGGGCATTTTTGCCCTTTGAAGAGGGGCAATATGCCAAAACTTACGAGGAACTCGAACAATTGCTGGGCGCAATCAAACACGTCCGCGCCTTTGCCCAATTGCCGGAAACCGGGAGAAAATGCGCGATTTGCGGCGAACGGAACGTCAAATTTTATCGCAAAAATGAAAATGACGACCGAATCGAAAAGGGAACCCAAAGCAATATTCTGAAACAACGCAAACTTTTCACGAATGACGTTCATGTTGTGGGTTACAAGCATAACCGGGAATTTTCTCCTAAAATATTGCAGCCTGGCGAAGGTTTGTGTGCGGTTTGCTTTATGAAGCGCGGCGCAGAAACTTACTTTGCAGCACTTCCTGAAGAGAATCGCGTTGAATATAATCCTGATTTCCCTTCGACTCCTGATATTGCGCTCCTGGATGCCTTGTACGATGCCCATGTTGATCGTAGCGTTTGGCAGGGGAAAAAATATGAAGGGCATGTAATCTTTGATCTGCAAGAACAGAATGAAGATGCTGTTCGGAAAAAATATGCGGATGAGCTTTCAGACAATGTGCTTGAAAATTCGATTGCAATTGCCAATGAACTTGACACAGAAAAGGTACAGCCTTCGCCATATTATGCCTTGCTTTGTTTTGATGGCGACAGCATGGGCAAATGGTTGTCTGGCGTGTATCTGAAAGACAGTCAACGCAAAAATTTGAAAGACTTTCATCAGGCATTGAGTGCGAAGTTGATGGGATTTGCCAAACAGGTGCGCAAGTACTTCAAAGATCATCCACACTATGGACATGTTATTTATACTGGCGGTGATGACTTTTTAGGCTTTGTCAGCCTTAATTCTTTATTGACGGTCATGAGGCATTTACGCGCGGAATTCGATAAACTCGATGTCAGCGATTTTGCCGAACCGGATAAAAAATTGACGTTTTCGGCCGGGGCCGTCATCGCTCATATCACAACGCCGCTGTCTGAAGTGGTGAAATGGGCGCGAGACATGGAAAAAGCCGCCAAAAAGATCGATGACAATAAAGACGCGTTTGCATTAGCTGTTTTGAAACGCTCCGGCGAAATTCAGCAAACCGTGTTCAAATGGCGAGAAGGGGAAACATGGATTCCAGACGTATTTGATGAGATTATCAAACAGATTCGTAATGAAAAATTTTCTGGTACGTTTCTGCAAAATTTGGATAAGGAGTTCCGGCGACTCTTAGACCATCGTGATAATTGGAAACCGGATCATATCAATGTCAATCACTTCGATACGGAAGCCCGTCGCCTCATTACCAGATCGTATCAAGGCCCAGCAGATGCAAAAAAAGAAACTGTTGTGACAATGGAACATATGCTGAATCAACTACGTGTCGGAAGTAAACGTTCGGTTGAAAATCTGTTATTCGCATTCGGAATAATTGATTTTCTGACGCGAAAGGGGGCAATATGCAAATCATCGAAATAGACGCTTTGGATACCTTATGTTTTCGAGATGGCAAGCCGTTTACCAGCGGTGAGGACACCTGGGCCACGACGACGTTTCCGCCGTCGCCGTCAGTGATCTATGGCGCGTTGCGAGGAACTTACTTTTCCAATCATATTGCAGAACTCGAACATGCGAATCAACGCGGGAAGGATCCGACGGAACAATTACGAATCCGTCTAATTATGTTGCAAACCGGAAGACACCGCTATTTCCCGCTCCCATTGGATTGTATCGTTCCCAAAAAGTCTAAAGAGCAACGTGAGAAAAAGGAAAAGGATAAAAACGATTCCGAAAAAGCCATCGTTTTGAAAAAAGTGGCGACGTCGGCAATTTCAAATTGTCCGGTCAATAATATTCTCAGATCGCCGGATAGGGTAATTGCTGACAAAGAACAGGCAAGGATCGTGACGCACGATGAACTGACTACTTATTTGGAGGGTAGCACGACAGAAATTCGATGCAAAAAGATAAGTGAATTTATCGTTCCTGAGCCGAAACTCGGCATCGGACGAGTTAATGAAACGCATGCCACGCAAGAGGGACGCTTGTATCGAATTGATATGCGGCGGCTGGAGCCAAAAATGAAATTCAATGTAGAATCAACCAGACATCTTTCATTGGTTGTCGGGTTCGATGACCTGACGTTACCGGATGCTGGAATCATGCGTTTAGGCGGAGAAGGTAAAGCTGGGAAATATACCCTTTCAGAGACAATGACGATTGATTCGCCGACCATCACCGGCAAGCGTTTCAAATTGTATCTAATGACGCCTGCGATATTCGGACAAGGCTGGTTGCCATGTTGGCTCGATGCCAAGACGTTCGAAGGGACATATCACAACCTCAGACTCAGGCTTGAAACAGCAATGCTTGGGAAATCATTTGGCGTTGGCGGGTTTGATATGGCAAGAAAACGACCGAAAAAAATGCGAAGGGTTGTGCCGGCGGGCAGCGTGTACTATTTTGAAATCGTTCAAGGCACAATAGATGAGGCGATTACTGTTTTTCACAACCAAAGTATTGCAGACGGCGAGAAAAATCGAAAACAAGGCTTCGGCTTAACATTGATTGGAGGTGCCGCATGAGTAAAAAAGTCATTACGCCTGTGGGGACATCCCTGTTGAAGAATTACATTGATTGTCATAATGATGATGCCAAAGACGATTTTGACCTCATCAAAAACGAACCAGCCAAAGAATGGAACAATAAGCGTTATCAAACGCCTATTGATAATATCCAAATATTTGTTTCTAAATGGGCGAAAAAGAAACTTGGGAATCAAATATTCGATGCATCAGCGGAAATCAAAAGCCTTGTCAAGATAGCGAAAGAAACAAATGATCACATAGAAGTTTATCTTCTGGCAACCGACACGATTATTTCACGGTTAGCCGCTGAAATTGTGAGAGATACGCTTCATAACCATCATGAAGGAGGAAAAACAATAAAGATATTGTTTAATCCCGATAAAGATGTCATCGCCGGGTTACAAGTAGAACGCCAAACGGATTTTGTGCAAATTGGAGTGACCGAATTAGTCAAGCGAGTCTATCAAATTATCAATGAATATCCTGACAATGTAATGCTCAATATTACGGGAGGGTATAAGGCGACTCTTCCATATCTGACAATTCTTGGTCAGGTTCATAAAATACCATTGTATTACATTTTTGAAGAAACTGATGGACTGATTACGATCCCTCAAATGCCCCTTGATATTAAATGGGCAATTTTTGATACCTTTTGGGGAGAGTTCGCAAAATTAGCGGTTGAGGATGTGATAGAATCGAAAAATTTAAGTTATCAATTCAAACAAGAATGTTCGAGTTGTTTGGAAACAACTGATTCGCTTGTTAGCCTTAACCCATTGGGGAGGATTTTATGGCAACGATATTGCGCACATTATTTCATCTTTTATTGTGAAGATCGCGTCTGGGATGAAATCACAATGCAGCCGCATATACAAGAAATCCTAACCCAAAAATTTCATAATCCCCAAATTCGGTTCAATAAAACCGAACGAAAGAACATGCATGTTGTATATGATGATGGCGATAATCCTTATCGTATCTATTATTTTGAAGAGAAACAAGAGCTCTATATTTATAGAACGTTTGAAGATCATCAGGCTGCTTTGAATTTCATTCAAGAACCTTTCAATAAAGAGGCGATCATGAAGAAAGCAGTCATCCGAAAATGGAAGATTCAATAAGGATTGATGACAAACCCTAAACGATAAGCGTAATTTTATGCAAACGTTGACGAACACACAAGCAGCTATCACCCCTAACCTGATCGCCGACATTTGCGCCAAAATCGTCGCGGCGATTCATCCGGTCAAGATTATCATGTTCGGCTCGCAGGCGGACGGCACGGCCACCGCCGACAGCGATCTGGACTTGTTCGTGATTCACGATTTGCCGGAACCGAGCCGGATGGTACGCCGTCAAATTGACCGGCTCTTTCTGCATCGGTGGTTCAGTCTGGATGTGATAGCGCGCAATCCGCAACAAGTGGCGGCGAATGTCGCTGATAATAATCCGTTCTATACGGAGCATCTTTTGAAACGGGGGGTGATTCTCTATGACCGACAACAACAAACGCCCAGTTGAAACGCCCGCCGAATGGTTTCGGTTTGCCGATGAAAATTGGCGCGTGGCGGAACGGGAATTGACGCAGGACGAGCCGCCAGCGCGAACGATTTGCTTTTTATGCCAAAGCGCGGCGGAAAAATATTTGAAAGGCTATCTGATTGCGCGTGGCTGGACGCTTGAAAAAACGCATGACATTATCCGTTTATTAGAATTGTGCCAGGCGCATGATTCCCGATTTGCAGCGCTGCTGCCAGATGGCGCGGTCTTGAATGAATATATCACAGCCGGGCGTTATCTCGGTGATGTGTCTGGAGAGACGCTTGAACGCGACGACGCAGACGAAGCCCTGCGTATTGTCCATAGCATTCGAGACATGATCTTTGCGCCTGCGCCTATTGCTAACCAATAACATCATTTATCATCGAAAGGAGACTTCTATTATGTTCAAACTTGCGAAACCAGTATTTTTGATTTGTGAAACGCCGCTCCATGCTGGCAGCGGCAGCGAATTAGGCGTCGTGGATTTACCGATTCAACGGGAGCGTCATACGGATTTTCCCAAAATCGAAAGTTCGTCGTTAAAAGGGGGAATCAGAGAGGCGTTTGAGAAGCCAAGAGATACAAGTGCTTCGAAAATCCTTCAAGTGGGAAAAGAGCAAATTACACCATTTAAACAGGATCCATCGCACAAAAAGTATGAAGACAGCGTCCTGTTGACTTTTGGCCCGGAAGAGAGTGGAAACGACAACTATGCCGGTGCGCTTGGGTTTACGGATGCCCGCTTGCTGCTGTTTTCGGTCAAATCCATGAAGGGCGTGTTTGCCTGGATTACCTGCCCCAAGGTGCTGCAACGTTTTGCGACTGATTTAACTTTGTGTGAAGACTCTGCTCTCACAGTGCCGCCTCTGCCCGAAGCTGAGACAGTTCCCTACAATTGCAGTCTCTTCGTGAAAGACGATAAAATCGTGCTGGAAGAATATACGTTCAGTATCACGAAAGATGAGATGGATCAAGGCAACTGCTCGAAACTGGCTGAATGGCTGTCGAATCATCTGTTTCCAGCGGCAAAGGCGGACAACGATCCCTACACCTACTGGCGAGAGAAGCTCAAAATCGATCTTGTTGTCTTGAAAGACGATGATTTCCGTGATTTCGTCACCCTGTCAACAGAAGTCGTGACACGCATCAGAATTGAGCCTGCCACCGGAACCGTTGCAAAGGGGGCTTTATTTACCGAAGAATTTCTTCCATCAGAAAGTGTCATGTACAGCCTTGTGCTGGCATCCCCGATTTTTCGCAAAGACGAAGATAAAAAAGACAGCATTTTCGTCCAAAATGGAACACATGAAGAAACTTTAGTCATGCAATTCTTCGAACAAGGTCTGCCGGAGGTCATTCAATTAGGCGGAGATGCCACAATCGGGAAGGGAATTATACGAACCCATATCATGAAAAAGGAGAGTTAAATTATGCCAGATACGACAACCATCAAAGGAATTGAACAGGGACGCGCCAAATTTGCGTATGAGTGCGCGAATCAAGTTTTAACATTGAAGAATACAGATGATGTGACAACAGAGGGTGTCATCAAAAACGCTTTTACGAGAAGATTGGGCGATAAAGATGCCAAAACACAAGAATTTCAAGATTTTCTTGCGGATGCCCAGTCTTTTCGTAAGAAGAAACCTGAAGACAGAAATCCTGTCGAGAATCGAATTATCAGTATAAGTGAGAAATATGGCAAAGAGTATAAATCCTATGTCAAAAAAATTCCTATGCTGATTAAGACAAACGGATTAGGAGCAACCTTTGCTTTTGTGTTCTCAAAAGCTGATGAAAAAAGTCCTTACACCCTGATTTATCAGCAGACCAAAGAGTGGCTCAAGCATGACCCGAAAGGATTGATGCAATTTTCAGAGAAAACCGAGTTAGCTCAAGAATTGGTGCAAAGAAATTCAGCCGAATATCGTGCAATTACGATTGAGGTTCTTGCGTTTTTCACCTGGCTGCGCCGTTTTGCCGAAGGATTAATCGAAGGGGAGGTCGAAGAATGAGTAATGGATTCAAGGAGTTAAAGAAAATGCTCAAAATGGAGGAAGAATCTCCGCCGCCATCATCCCGTCAAATTGGCAAAATTAAAAAAGTCCTCACCGGGTTCGGCTTTATCGAAATCGAAGGCGGAGGCAATGATCTGTTTTTTCACTTTAGCAGTTTTGTGACGCTTGTGAAAGCCGGTCAGATAAAAGAAGGCATGAGAGTCAGCTTTGATGTCGGTCAAGGGAAAGGGGGAAAACCGGCCGCCATCAATATCGAAATTCTGGACATGCCGCAAACGCCTCCTTCTCAAAAGCGTCAATCCTCTCAACGAACATCGCTGCCGAGAGGAGAGCATTATTATTTGCCCAAAGACACCAGGCAGACCGTTGCGACGCCGTTGATGCATCAGAATCGAGGGAAACCCGAACAGCAGATTGACAACTTTAGTTTATTGCTGAACAAATGCGCCTACTATATTGATGATCCAAAAGGTGAAGGAAAATTTGTGCTGTATCGCAAAGATGAGTATGAGTTGCAGCCGGCTTTCCCTCGACAAATCATGCAGGCAGCCGCTGAACGGCATCGCGCGGCGATTATGGAACTTGGTCTTAAAATGGCTGATATTCAGCCGTTACAGGTTGATTGGCGTTTAATTGTGGGTCTTGGCAACGAGTCTGTTTACGAGACGTCTATGACGCTGCATCATATTTACGGCATTCCGTATATTCCAGGGCAGGCAGTCAAAGGCGTTTTCAGAAGTTGGTGTCTCCTGGAATATTTCGATGCTGAGGAAGAAAAGGGATTACGGCAAAATTGGTTTTGCGATATTTTTGGCTGCCCGAAACCCAAGCAGCCCAATGAAATGAACGCCTACAAAGAAGCGCGACAGGGAAAGGTGATCTTTTTTGATGCCTTTCCAATTGACCTCAAACCGGAACATATTCAACCGGACATCATGAATCCGCATTACAGCAAATATTATTCCGATGGCAAGCCGCCGGCCGATTGGCAAGACCCTGTGCCGGTCAATTTTCTGACCGTGCAGGGAGCCACCTTTGAATTTTTCGTTGGTACCTCATCTGAGAATAATCAAGAGATCACAGATTCCACCTCACCATTTTATAAAAAAACGCTGCTTGGCGTTGTGCAAGAACAATTGCCGTTAGCATTTTCACTGCATGGCATCGGCGCGAAGACGGCGGTGGGGTATGGATATTTTTCCGGAACAGAGGTAATGTAAGATGAATGCAGTACGAGTCATTAAAACCGTTGAATCAACAGATGTGTATGAATTAGCCTCATATATCGGACAACGGGTCGAAATTATTATTTTCCCGCTTTCCGATGGGAAGCAGGAACCTGCTGAAGAGGATATGGAGGCCAGACAAGCACGATTTTTCGAGATTATCGAGCAGTGTGCCGGAACAGTGACGCCCTGGACGCGGGAGGAACTGTATGCGCGTTAAATATTTTCTCGATACCAATGTGCTGGTGTATGCCTTCGATCAAAATGAGCCAGAGAAGCGCGACGCGGCAAAACAGTATTTACAGCGTCTCTTTACAGATGAAGAGTATGTGCTCAGTGTGCAAGTTCTGAATGAGTTTTGCAATGTCGCGCAGAAGAAGCTTGACCCGCCGATGCCGCAGGAAAAATTACAGGCATTCATTCGCCTGATTCCTGATGAACGGCTTGTGCCCCTGACAAAAGAGATTACAGAACACGCGATCGCCATTCAACATGCAAACCGGCTTTCGTTTTGGGACAGTGTGATTGTGGCAACAGCTATGGAAGGAGACTGTCAGTATATCCTGACAAAAAATCTTTCGCATTCGCAAAAAATTGGCGATGTCACCATTATGAACCCATTTTTACATGACTGACCCAACACGGACTCGGCGCCAAGACGGCGGTGGGGTATGGATATTTTAGCGGGTGAATGGTGAATCGTGAATTGTGAATGGTCAAGAGTCAATGATCAATCTGAACACAACCGAAAAAGAGTTAACCCGGCGCTGGGTGCAGACCTGGCAGCAGACGGGGAAAGCGTTGATGTCACTAAAGCTGGCACACGTACTGTATGAAAATCAAAAATGTACCCCGGACATCCTTGTCCGGTCTGCAAATACCCCGGACAGGGATGTCCGGGTACACGGTCTGTTTGAGATGACCTATATTTTTGACCACTTAATCCTTTTATGCGATCTGAAAGGAAAGCCGGAGATTGCTGCGAATTTGCGGCAACGACTCCGGGCTGTAGAACACGATGCCCTTTAGTATGTTGATGACTGGTTATCCCACGCAGGAAATTCCGGCCGGATATGTGCAAGGCCCGGCCCTGCAAGGGATGTTTCTGCACTTACTGGAAAGCGTGGACCCGGCAGTGATGCAGCGTTTACACGCTGATAACCGCTATCGTCCCTATACGTTGTCGCCGTTGGGAGTTGAGGATCTGCCTGTTTCCGGCCCCTCACGAGAGAGGAATTTTCAGGGTTTTCGCCTGTCGCGTCAGGAAATGCTTCAGCCCGGACAGCCCTGCTCTGTGCGCATTACTTTGCTGGAAGACGATTTATTCCCCACTTTCAGCCGCTATTTTCTGGCGCAGGCTGAGCCGACCTTTCGTCTGGGAAATGTAGAATTTCAGGTGACGAATGTGCTGGTGGCCGGCGACAACGGCAATCCCTGGAGCCGCTATATTTCGTACCCCGAATTAATTGCTCACGCCGCCAGGCAGCAGCGGCAGTGCCGGATCGGATTACGCTTTCTCTCGCCCACCAGCTTTCGCAATGGAGACGTCGATCTGCCCCTGCCGTGGCCGCGCCTGGTGTTTCAGAGCTATCTCAAGCGTTTTTGCGAATTCTATCCGGTTGACTTCCTGCCCGATTTTGCAGAACAGGTCGAATGCTATACCGGCATTGGTCGTCTGGATTGGATTCGCACGGAAACGATTAAAACCAAAAATGTCTTACTGGTCGGTTTTACCGGCGATGTCTGGTTTCATATCGATCCCAAAGCCCCACCCGACCTGGTGTGGCAAATGAATCTGCTCGCTGATTTTGCCCTTTTCTGCGGCACAGGCCGCAAAACCACCATCGGCCTGGGCCAGACCATGCGAATGTAAGGAGTTTGTAGTTCGCGCTTTAGCACGTTTTCCGCCTGAAGGCGGAACTACGAACCATGACAAACTTAAACCAATCCGAAAAGGAGCGTAAAATGCCTGCTCATCTCATTATTTCAATTGGCACTTCGATTATAGGCAGATATAATAATTCTGCCCCAAAAGATCAAAAACTGGAAGTAGATTATCCTCCGGGCTGGTCGTATCAACCGGTCTATAACGACGAGACCTTTCCTGTCCCGAACATTCTCGACCCGTTGTCATATAAGAACCTGGTTCCGCTTCTTAAAGAACCTGCACGCCATGGCGCCGAGCAGAGCACGTTTGCAAAGCTCGAAGCTTCCGGATTGCTGCCGAACAAGGCGGACTGCCGGTATCACCTGATAGCGACCGATACGGCCGATGGAATTTTTTGCGCCTACTTTTTGGGGCATGAGGTATTTCCCGCTGAACAGGTGCGCTATTATATTCCGCAAGGCCTGGGCGCGGCCGATAATAAGCAGTTTGCCAGCCGGGGCTTGCCGAGTCTGCTCTCCTGTATCGCCGCTATTTTGAATCAGGCGGAAGAACGCGAGGAGCAGGCGATTATCATTCCCACCGGCGGCTATAAAATTCTGACGCCCTATTTGACGATTGCCTCGATTTTATATAAACGGCCGGCCTTTTATCTGTATGAAGAATCGCGGCAAGCCATCGAACTGCCAGCCCCACCGTTAAGCGTCAACACATCGGAATTCCGGTCGGCGGTGGTGCTCCTGGAAAACATCATCGGCGTTAAACGGCATCACGCTGAAACCTATTACCAGGCGCTTCCGAAAAGTTTTCAGACCCTGTTATATACCGATGAACAGGGCATATTTCATTACACGGCCTTTGGCGAACGTCTAAAACAGATGTTCAATTGGGCTTCGCGCTCGCCGCTGGTGATTCGAAGCTCGGAGAATACGCTTATCCGTCATTTAGGGCCGTATCAAAATCGCTTTTTGGAAATGACGCGCCTTGGCGATACGGTCTGGCTGGGGGATAAAGCGCCGGAAATGGCTGATCACGCCCGGCATCATCACCTGGATCTGTTTGCGTACGCGGAACTGGTCTTACTGCCGATTCTCACAGCGCACCCGGAATTTCTTTCAGCCGCAGAGTTATTTTTGTTATTAGGAATGATGTATTTGCACGATTGCGGGCATTCCATGTCGTCATTTCCTACAGATGGCGAAGTTATCCCCTTGCTACCGACTGAAATTCGAAATTATCATAATCTGCTCGGGTATTTGCGTCTGAAGGATGCCGCCTTTCTGCAAGCCTTACAGCGTCAGGAACTCAAATTACTGGATAAAGCGACCTTAGAAAACATTGCAGCCCTTGCCGTGTATCATCGCAAAAAAATGCCGCTATTGCAGAAAACCTATCACAGTCCGGACAACACGCCGTTTCCCGCCTTAATTGAACAATCTGTGGTTCAAGACGGACAAACCATTGCGGGCGACCGCTTAACTTTACTGGTCGCCTTATTTCGCATTATTGACGGCATGGATAAACAGCTTGAACGCGCAGGCGACGCTGTGGAAATCAGCATGAAAGCCGAAGCGATTCTGGCGGATCTGCCGCATCTGTGGCAGCGGGTCGCGCGCCTGAAGGATATGCTTTCCGCATTATTGCCCGAGGCTCAACAGGCTGCGGATGCCTTGTTGTGCAACATTCTTGCCGATTACAAACTCACGGAAACCGTCAGCAGCAAGCCGAAAGACGCGCCGGAACACTTTGCGTATTTCGAGCTTCAAGACGCCCTGAGTCATATCGGATGCGCTCAGTACCTGCCCATGGTCTGGGAATATCTGGACGCCAGGGTGCGGTTCTTTTTTCAGGCCTTACAACCCTCGTATTACTATTCGGATCTTTTGCTGAAAATGCCGCGCGTCACATATCGTCAAGACCCCTCGACCGGAATCGGCCAGGTGACTATTACTTATACCAAAAATGAAGACGCACAGAGCGCGGCCCGAATTGAAACAATTTGGGAGCAGATTCGAAACTGGGTGGAACAATATGTCCCGCGTGATGCGCCGGAGCGGAATATTGCCAACTCCAAACTGGCCTCTCCTGCAAAGATTGTAGAGGGAATCCAGGAAGAAAATAATCCTGACGTGCAACAGATTTTCCGGGAACATCAACTCCGGATCGAGATTCTGCCGCTTGAAGCATGAACCCGGCATACTGAAACTACAGGAATAAGGAATAAGCAAGAATACATGTCTATCATGCCTGAAATCGAATTCTTGCTTATTCCTTATTCCTGTAGTTTTAAAGGAAAACCAATAACAATGAAAAAATATATGATTATCACCCTGGGCACAGGGCAGGGCGTGGAACATGGCCTGACCAAATCCATTGTGGTCAACCGGCCTGACAACATTATTTTTATTGCCACAAAAGAAAGCGTGGAACAAGACATGCCCCAAAAAATCAGCCAGGTCATGCGCACTCATTTCAAACGTGATCTGCCGGAGTACAGGATTAAGCTTGTGGACGATCCGCAAAATGTGGAAAAAGTCTTTCAGGTGGTGTATGAGGCGATTGGAACGGCGCAGCAAGGAGGCGCGGCGCGTGAGGATATTTATCTGGATTTTACCAGCGGCACCAAAGCCATGTCAGTCGGCGCAGCCCTGGCCGCGTATTTGAACAAATGCCGCACTATGGTGTATATCGGCGGTTCAGAACGGGATCCGAAAACCGGGCGCGTGATCAGCGGCACAGAAGTGGTCATGACCTTTACCCTGCGGGATGTGTTTGAAAATTACCGGACCGAGGTCGTTACTGAAACCGTCTTTCAAGAGAAACCGCGAGAAGTCAATCGCTAAGCAGCGAGACGATAACGTCGTCTTCCATAATGGAGCAAGAACCATGAGTAAGAAATACCTGGCATTTTTAGGCGCAAACGCCTATAAACTTTCAACGTATATTTTTCGAGAACAACCACTTCGAACCCCCTATGTGCAAGCGGCCTTAACCAGGATATTGTGTCAAGATTGGACGGCAAATGATCGTATTCTTGTGTTCACAACCCCAAAAGCCAGAGAGAAAAATTGGGGAGCTCTTAGCGAAGAATTCCAGCGATTATGTCTGCCCTGCCCGCACACGCAGATTGATATTCCCGAAGGAGGCAATGAAGAGTCGCTCTGGGAAATTTTTGATACGGTTTTACAAACCATGGAACCGGGAGATGACATTATTTTTGATGTGACGTATGGATTTCGCTCGCTGCCGATGCTGGCCCTGATCATTCTAAATTACGCCAAATTTGTCAAAAATTGTGCGCTTGCCGGGATGTACTATGGGGCCTATGAAGCTCGTCAGGCTCCGCAAGGAAAACCAGACGCAACGGATGCAGAATATGAAACCCCCGTTATTGATTTAACGCCTCTGGTAAACGTTCTGGATTGGACTGTCGGCATTGATCGGTTTTTAAATACCGGCGATGCCTCAGTCGTAACAACGCTGACAGAAAAGCAGGTCTATCGCATCCTGAAAAAAACGCGTGATCACAACAAACAAGAAGCCGAAAATTTAAAAGCCATGGCCAGAGCTCTTTCCAATTTTGCGAAAAACTGCGCTACCTGTCGCGGAAAAGAACTTTCGCCGTCTGCATTACAAGTGAAACACTATATCGAAACCTCTCTGCGGGCCTCAGATGAATTGATCAAGCCGTTAACGCCTCTTCTGGAAAAAATCCAGGCGCATTTTACCATGTTTAATCCTGACGACGAAATCCGGAATATTTTTCACGTGGTCAGTTGGTGCCGCGAGCATCATCTGATTCAACAAAGCATTACGATTTTAGAAGAAGGGTTAATTACCGATTTTTGCCATAAACTCGGATTAAATCCTGATGATTATCGGAAAAGACAGGCTGTTTCAGCAGCAATTTCATTTATTGCCCAGAGTAAAAGACCTGAAGCAAGGACCAAACCGGGGAAAAATTGTGCAGCTTATGTTGCCCCTTTGTTCTCTCTGCTCCCTTCCGAAAAGTTTATCTCGAATTTTGACCGTTTGCGAAACATGCGGAATGATATTAACCATGCAGGGTATATTGAAAATTACCAGCGCGCTGATAAGTTCCAAAAAGCCTTTGATGAAATTTTTGAAGAGATACAACAAGAGCTTCTTGTAAACGAAACGTGGGATTCTGTTGTCATGCGTTCGGAATAATAAGATATTATACAAGGAGCGGCTATGGAGCTCATCTTTTCGCCGTAGGCGATCCACATCAAAGGATAACGCTGCATATTGTGCTGCTGTGAATCGCCTACGGCAAATGAAAAATAAGAGGGAACATCATCGTTTCTATAATACTGGATCGCCTACGGCGAACAAGATATTGTTGCGGCACTACTATACCGCCTATGGCGAATTCAGGGCGTTTATTCTGCAAACAAGGTCGTGAGCGTTAAACCGTGTTGCGTCAAAAATTTCTGAAACAGAGTGGTTAACACAGGTGAATTGCTTGCCTGGGTCACGCTTGCGGCCTGGCGAGCGAACACAAGGGCCTGCTGCCGATCTCCGATGGAAAAATAGAGCTCGCCCAGGCTGCGCAGATTTCTTGCCTGGTTCCAGGCACTTTGCAGCGCAGGATGGCGCAGACACTGCTCAAGAATGTGACCGGCGTGATCATAAGAGCCAAGTTTACTCAATTCCATACCCCAATATTGCTGTGAAACCTGATATTCCAGGTCACTTTCATCAAAATATTCCAGACTGGCAGTTGTATATTTTTGGGCCAGATCGTATTCATGCAGCCAATAATAGGCCATGCCTTCCCATTTAAAGCACCGGCCCTCGAAAGAATGCGACCCGGTCCCTGCCATGTCATGCGCTTGATGGATATACCGTAGCGCAAGCTCGCTGTTTTGGTGTATGCCGCTAACAGTGACCGTATCAAGATAGGCGATGCCAATATGCAGCAATTGTTCAGCTTGCTGCCCCTGATTATGAAGAGTCTTCCAATAATCGAATGCTTTGTTGAAAGCCGCTAAACATGCTTTATGACGATACGTTTGGCGGTAGATTACGCCAAGATGAGTGAAGGCCTGAGCTTTGAGCTGGTTGATCTCAGAAGATGAGCGGAGATCGCCGAATTTGTTAAGCAGCGTCAGGAGGATTTCTTGAGCTTTTTGATAATTACTCTGTTTATCATAGAGTTCTTGCGCATATTCCAAAAGCCACCCATCCTGTTCTGAGACCGGATGTTGCAAGATATTTTTGAAGGTCAGAAATCCGAGCGGTGCAACGGCCAGGCCCACAACGCCTTTCAGGAGTTTTCGGCGGCTGATCTGCTGCTGTTTCTGCTGATAGGCGGCGCCGTAATACTGTTCCACGGCTTCGCGGAAAGTGGCAATGCGGCGCAGCGCTATGCGGGCCACGCGCGCTGGTGCGCTTTCAATGGGCAGATAAAAAGCGGCCACGTCCGGATGGACGTCAGCGGCTACGACTTTGGCAGTGATGTGGTTGACCGGCCGGATCTTCCCGCTGCGATCCACTTCCGCTGAAATAATCGCGCCCGGATCAACCGGCAGGTGCAGCAGATCGCCAACCACTTTCAGCCCGACTAACGCGCTGACCGAGGCGTCGGAATAGGAGGCGATCGGGTCCGGAAAGCGGCAGGTGACCTGGATACCCTTGCGTTCGAGCAGGTCGGGAAAACGCTGTTCTAAGAAACGCCGTGCGATCTCCAAAGCCTGCCGGCACGACGCCAACAGACAATCATCCACCCTATTATCAAACGCCAGATGATCACGGCCATGGGGATCGAGAGTCGTCCACACATCCAGGCGGGTAATCCGCACTTCCTGGCTGAATGGATTCACTAACACGGCCTTCATCTGGGTCTGTTCGGCCGCCTGATCCCAGAAAATATAACGCAGCGGCGTAAACTGTGCAGCACCCGCTTCAGACACAACCGTTTTCAGCAGCGTCTCCAAAAACGGCGTCAGCGAGGCCGTCGTAAACGGAGACTTCCCCAAAAGGCGATACGCGTGTACCAATTCCTGCGGCATTTCCGGAATTTCAATTCCGGCGATCCGGCAAAAGGAGGCGAGGACATCGTCAATATCCGCAAATTCGCGGATTTTTAACCGCGCCATAAAGGTCTGCATCTGCCGCTCAATCTCGGCCGCCTTTTGTTTCTGAGCCTCAAGGCGGTCAAGGGTCGCCGTAAAGACGTCGCGCACATATTGCCGGTCTTCGGACGACAGGGCTAATTGCAGCAAGGTATTGGCGCAATAATAGCGCAGCACGCGCCCGAGCGGCGGATAGACAAAGGCCGGAAAATATTCAGGACACGCGTTATCCAGAAATTCCTGCAAGTTCGAAATGGCAAGATCCTGCGCCTCCGAATTTCCGGATTTCAGGGCGTGCTGTACACGCTGCATCAATGTCCAAAGCAGTGAACGCTGCATATCGTTGCCTCCCCTCCTCGAAGGTCCGGAGTGCGAAAGCTCTGCTTTCGCGGCCAAAGCAGAGCTTCGGCACTCCGGAGCTTGCGGCCAAAGCAGAGCTGTGGCACTCCGGAGCTCGCGGCCAAAGCAGAGCTGTGGCACTTCGGAGCTTGCGGCCAAAGCAGAGCTGTGGCACTCCGGAGCTCGCGGCCAAAGCAGAGCTTCGGCACTCCGTTACTCAGACGCCGCAAGTCGCAGTTCAAAGCGTTTCAGCGTCGTGAGCATTTCCTGCATGGTGTTCGATGGCGCAAAGGCGCGAAACGGGCCCAGGCGTTTTTCTTCGCCGGGTCGCACAGTCAGGCTGGCGACCGTCTCCGGTTCAAGCGGCGAGGGATACTGTAACACGCAGGCAAGCGCCTGGTCAGTAAGGCTTTCACTTTGCAAACGAAAAAATAGCTGCCCGGCCCGCCGGCGAAACTGGCCGATAATGGCGCCGTTCAGATAGGTGACCGTCAGCGGAAAGGCCAGATCGCTCGATTCTGTCGAAGCTGCCAGACGTTCGAACAGCGGCATCTCCTGATACTCAGTCAGCAAAGGCATCTGATTGCCATCTTCAATTGCTGTCACCGGTAAAGGACAACGCTCATACAATTGAAAAAAAAATTCCAATCCCTCAGCGGGTGCAATGCCCTGCTGGATCAACCTGGTCAACGTGACGCGCAAACTGACAGGCGGAGAGGCTTGGAGACTGTGCAGCAGTTCGCGCAGCCACTCCAAATCCTCCTGACATTTCAAACAAAAACAGAGATGATCTTCAAACGCCTGCCGCTCTTCCGCCGCCAATGTATCGGCCGCATACCCGTATAACCATGCGGATCCCTGTTCCGGATCCACGCATTGAAACGCTTCATGCGCCGGATCGTGCTCTCGTGCATTCATCGCCGGTTCCTCCTTCGCCTGGTTGAATAGGCCGCAACATCAGGGGCTTTGCCAAGTTTCTGCAATGCACGTTGATAGCGGGCATGCAGGGTGGAGACACTGATTCCGGTCTGTTCCTCTATTTTTCGAAATGACCAATCGAGCAAAATTCGCATCACCAGTAATTCCCTCTCGTCCTCTGATAATTGTTCCTCAATCACAGTGTTCAGCAGTTCAGTGAGTTCGTCTCGTTCGAATGCTCGATCCGGTCTGCTGCGATCATCTGGCGCGTCCGAGGCGGATTGCTGCGCCACAGGATTCTTCGCGCGCTTGCGCCAAAACTCAATACATGCATTCCGGGCTACCACGATGACGAACGCTTCGAAACTCCGCAACGATCGCTGTCGTATCCGGGAAATATGTTGAACCACTTTTTCGATCACCTGCTGGGTCAAATCTTCAGCATCCTGCCAATGCCTGACCCGCTGCAAAATCAGCGGATGGATTTTGGGTTTCAAATACTCCTGACACAACGCGCCAAGGGCCTGCTGATCCCCATCGAACGCGCGGTTCAACACCTCCTGCCAATCAGTTTCCATACAGCCCTCTATGAAGAAAGACGAAATTCATCATTATTTTCCAATCAAAACCAAAAAAACTTATACCTGTAAATATTCCTGTGCTGCTGGAGTGCGAAAGTTCTACTTTCCGGAGTGCGAAAGTTCTACTTTCGCGCGTGTCATGTGCGAAAGCAGAACTTTCGCACTCCTGCACAGTAAATACGCGCGAAAGTAGAACTTTCGCACTCCTGCACAGTAAATACGCGCGAAAGTAGAACTTTCGCACTCCACACAGTAAATACGCGCGAAAGTAGAACTTTCGCACTCCTGCACGGAATTATTTACAACAAAAAAAATTTCATGCAGCGTTGGAAAATTCTCCGCTTCTGCATCTTACATACAAACGCACAAACAGAACGACAAGGATTGCTCATAAGCAAGGATAACACAGATTGTGTTTCTAACAAAGAATGGAAAAAGACCGGGGTTCTGTCAAGTCTTTTATCACAAGACAAAAGCAAAAGGGGGCCTCAGACCATGAAACTGCATCACGATGATCATACCATCACGCTTATCATCAGGGTGCTTGAAGAGTGCCTGGAGGAAGAGTATTCGGCCGAAGAACTGCGCAGCAGAGTGCGCGATATGCTCGCCTTGCTGATTGGCAGCGTGAATGTGTATCAGCATGACAACAACGGATTGGAGAAAGCAAGGGATGGAAAAAGAACCGCTTCAGATTTCGATGTTAAATGAATTCGCGTATTGCCCGAAAAGCGCGTGGTATCTGTTAACGCACAAGGGTCTGCCGGAAACGGCCGATACGGTGGCCGGCATGCTGCGGCACGAACGTGCGGATTCATCGGTGCGCACCGTGGCCGGCGACCTGATCCAAACGCGAACGGTCTATCTGTATTCTGATACGTATGGTTTGAGCGGCATTGCGGATGTCGTCGAAGAAAAGCAAGGCCAACTCTATCCGGTGGAATACAAAAAAGGGGAGCAGGGGGATTGGAAAAATCATCAGGTGCAATTGTGCGCACAAGCCCTGTGTCTGGAAGAAATGCTGCGCCTGCGCCGTCAGATTCGCGTGGGCTATCTGTATTACATGGCCAGCGGCGCGCGCCAGAAAGTGCACCTGTCCAGAAGCTTGCGCAGCGCAACGGTTCACACGATTGAGGGACTGCGCAAGCTCATGGACACGACGCATTCGCCCAAAGTCAGCTACAGCGCCAAATGTCCGCGCTGCAGCTGGTATCGAGCGTGCTTATCGAAAGAAGTCGAAATATTAAACAAACGTCAACGCTGGTGGTAGATGTTTTGAATGCCCACGAAACACACGGAACACACGAAAAAGCGCATAAAACGCCACATTGTTCGCTTTTGACGTTTTCTTGTTTCCGTGTCTTTCCGGGAGTTTTGTGGGTAAAATTTCTACGGGAGAAAATCTATGGCAACCGTCTATGTCACTGAACAAGGCGCGGTGCTGCGCAAAACCGGAGAGCGCTTGCGCGTGACCCTCAAAAGCGAGGTACTGCTGGATATTCCGCTGATCAAAGTTTCGCAGGTGGTGATTTTTGGCAAGGCCAGCATCACAGCGGCCACAATCGCCAGTCTGCTGGAACAGGAGATTGAAATCTGTTATCTGACGCAGCGCGGCCGCTTTATCGGCCGCGTGGTGCCGGCGGTGTCCAAAAACTGTCTGCTGCGCCGCGCCCAGTATCAGGCGGCCTTCGATACGAAACAGACGCTGACGCTCGCCAGCGCCTTTGTCACCGGGAAATTAACCAATATGCGCACGATGCTGATGCGGGCAGCCCGGCGCGACCAGGATAGCGCAGAATTTGATAAAGCGATTGAGCGCATCAAGGCCGCCGCCGATCGTGTAAAAAAAGCCAAAACTCCGGACCAGGTGCGGGGTTGCGAAGGCGAGGGGTCGGCCGCCTATTTCTCAGTGTTCGGCAAGCTGATCAAACCGCCGGAATTTACCTTTGAAACGCGTGAACGTCGGCCGCCGACCGATCCGGTGAACGCACTGCTGAGCTTCGGTTATACCTTATTAACCAATGAATTGTTCAGCGCGGTCAATATTGTGGGGTTCGACCCCTATATCGGCTATTTACACGCTGAACACTACGGCCGTCCCTCGCTGCCGCTCGATTTGATTGAGGAATTCCGGCCGGTGTTTGTGGATTCTTTAGTGCTGAATTGTCTGAATAACGGCATTCTGACTCCGAAAGATTTTCAAGAGGAGATGGGGCAGGTGACACTGCTGACCGATACGGGTCGGGAACTCTTTTTACAGCAATATGAAGACCGCAAACGCGCGGAGTTCACGCATCCGGTGTTGAATCAGAAAATCACGTATCAACAGAGTTTTGAACAACAGGCTCGTTTTCTGGCCAAAACCCTGCAAGGCGAATTGAAAGAATATCCTCCGTTGCAGGTGAAATAAGCATCCCCCTTACCCCTGGCCTCTCCCAAAGGGCTGACAGGTATGGGTTTCTTGCGGCGCAGCCGCCAAAATCCCCTCCTGGGAGGGGCAGGGGTGGGTTGCCGAACCTGGCGACATGCTCTCGGGCAAGAACCCACCCCTGCCCCTCCCAGGATGGGCATCGGCCACCTTCGGCGACATGATGGCCGGGGGGGAAGGTATTTATTGCGATGAACTATTCATTTCATATTTTCTGGTTTCTGGTCAAAGTGCAGCGCTGGCTGTTTGGGCTGCTCTGGCGGCTGTTTCTGCTGCTCTATTTTGCCATTGGCCTGGGGGCCTTAGCCGTGCTGTTTCTGATTGAAGCCCAATTTTTCACGCAGGTGACACAGCACGTCATATTGGGCTACGGTATCGCGGCGATCTTTGAAATCACGAAAGTTGGGACGAGTATCATTAAACAAGCCTTATTGATTGCAAACAAGGTCTGCCGCATCAAAGTGTCGCCCCTGATTCAAACAGTAACAGCGATGCTGCAGCTTGTGTTGATTGTGGTGACGCTCTTCTGTTCGGTGGTGGTGGTCAGCGCGTATCTGGAAGGGACGACCTTGTACGAATACAGCGCACGCAGCAGCAAATCGCACAAGACCGCCAGCTTGCAGCCGGCCATTGCTTCCACGCTGAACATGCTCGAAGACGGGTTGAACGTGAAAATCAAGCAGAGTACGTTCATCAGCGTGTTCGCCCTGCTGGTCAGCGCGTTGTTTCAAGGGGTGGTTTATGTTGTCTTTGGGCACGTGATTGCGACCCAGGCCAGTGAAATCGAACATATTTTTGAAGTGAAAATGCAGCGGATGGACGCAAAAAAAAACTTCACGCTGAACATGTAAGCAGTGAAGCGCGCAAATATGAAGTAGATGCCGCCCGACGCGCCGCGCAGGCGGAATTCGACCGCTGCACCGAAGAAGCCTGGCAGCGCGTTACACGCGGTTGAGTTGAGAGGACGAACATGGCGAATTCATCCGGCACAATGTACCGCGAAATTCCTTTTCGCGGCCATAGCAGGTGTATGCGCGAAGAGGATTTTCGCGCTACAGTTTCACAGGAGTTTTACACGCACAGATGAAAATTTGGTAGTGGTGAAGTTGTCAGTGATGGCTGGAGTGCGAAAGCTCTGCTTTCGCCGTCAAAGCAGATGAAAATTTGGTAGTGGTGAAGTTGTAAGTGATGGGTACCCGGAACACTGCTCAACACACAGGAGTGCGATGCGGTCATCGCATCAGGACAACGCCCTGACAGGCGCGGCATCACTGATGCCGTTGCGACGACCGCGTCGCACTCCTGATTGCATCGTGACGCATGAGTCATCACTTACGCTTTCACCACTATCGAAAATCTCATTTACATGGGAGGAAAACTATTATGTCACAAGAATTGAGTAAACAAGATATCACACGTCCTGAAAGCAGTCCGATTGTCAAACGTCCCTTAGAAGAAACCGATAGTTACGTGGAGGAACATCTGGATCGGGAACGCACGCTCTGGCAGAAAGTGTTCCCTGATAAGCAGCGGCGTTACATCGAACTGGCCAAACGCAAAGCGGTGCGCTCGCACTATGAACACCAGCATCAGGTGCTCCAGATTGCGCATGAAGCCCGTTTACAGGAGATCAAGGAAATCTATAACGATTTTCTGGTCAAGGGCAAAACCAAAATTCGCAAAGAACAGGCCGAGTTTTTTCAAATGCAGTTTGAAACCCTGGTCACGAATATTTCCACTAAAAGTCAGAGTTTCGGCGAACGGATTAATGACGCCTATCTGAAACTGGACAATATCAAAGTCGAAGCCCTGCGCAAACGCCAGGAACAACTGATTGAAAGCATTATTGGCGATTACTACGAAACAGTGGATAAGCTGGTCAAAAACTTTCGCAAGATCCTGGATGAAGAAATTCAGAACCCTGGCATTGCGCCAAATTCCCAGGGCATGGAAGGGTAGAGGTGCGGGCGTAATTACCATCCTTGAGAGCAAGACAACAGCGGATAAAGGGCATCAACGGATGGTGGGCGGCGCGCCTCCGCTCATCCCAAGATTCCTCTCATCCGCTGTTATCCTCGTGGCAGGGACTAAACGATGCGTCCGTATTTCCGCGAAACGCTGCCCTACAAGGATTTGGTGTAAGAAGGAGGCTTAGAGGAATGGTTCTCGGCGTCACGCCGCCCAATTCGTCGTCAAGAATCCTTCTTACACGAAATCCTTGTAGTTTCCCAGGAGACAAGGCCATGCTCACAGTCATTTCCTATGACATTAAAAGCGACACACGTCGCACGAAAATCTACAAAGCTCTGAAGGATTACGGCGATTGGGTGCAGTACAGTGTGTTTGAGTGCGACCTGAAGGAGCAGGAATTGCTGAAATTGCGACATCGCCTGGATACACTGCTGAACAAAGAAGAAGGCGACAGCATCCGCTATTATCATTTGTGCGCGGAATGCTGCCGGAAAATCGAGCGCGATGGCGGCACGATGCCCAAAGATTTGAGCACCGTCATCGTCAAAAAACAACGATAGAACTCTATTTGCGCATAACACTGAGGGTTGACCCACGAAACATACGAAAAACGCGAAAGAGTATTAGAAGCTGTTGTAAACGTTTGCAGGTGAGGAGTGCGAAAGCTCTGCTTTCGCTGTCAAAGCAGAGCTTTGACACTCCTTCTCTCGAAATGCCCGTTGCGCTGTTGTAAACGTTTGCAGGTGAGGAGTGCGAAAGCTCTGCTTTCGCTGTCAAAGCAGAGCTTTGACACTCCTTCTCTCGAAATGCCCGTTGCGCTGTTGTAAACGTTTGCAGGTGAGGAGTGCGAAAGCTCTGCTTTCGCTGTCAAAGCAGAGCTTTGACACTCCTTCTCTCGAAATGCCCGTTGCGCTGTTGTAAACGTTTGCAGGTGAGGAGTGCGAAAGCTCTGCTTTCGCTGTCAAAGCAGAGCTTTGA
>DF820481.1:26506-51483 GCA_000739535.1 Candidatus Vecturithrix granuli
GTTTGCAGGTGAGGAGTGCGAAAGCTCTGCTTTCGCTGTCAAAGCAGAGCTTTGACACTCCTGTTCACCTCTTCTCAGGAGTGCGACGTGGTCGTCGCAACGGTATTTCTGATTCGACGACCACGTCGCACTCCTGGATGCTTTGCATGGTGAAAAATTCTTGAGAACTTCACATCCCTGCCGCAAGCGGGAGAAAGAGGCGTGACGCTCTTCTGTGAGCTTCCCCCCGTTTACGGGGGGAGTGAGGGGGGTATTGCGTAAGTCCTGTTAGACATTATCGGAAATATAGCATTATTCACGAGTATTGATCTTCTTTCTTTGTACCCCGGACAGGGTTGTCCGGGGTACAGGTCTGCTCAAAGGCACGTCAATTCAACTGAATAATGCTGTAACACACTGGTTGGATTGATAAGGCTGATCTGTCGTGATTTGGGAAGAGTTTCGATGCTGTCGCAAGTCGATCCTCCTGAATCGTCGAACTGCCTTTAAAATCAGGGAAAGTCAGTCTCATCAGTCCAATCAGGGTTCTATTATTCGTGATACTGTCTATTGTTAAAGATACCTCATCCCCAGCCCTTCTCTTTTTTTCGTGTCTTTTTGTGTGTTTCGTGGGCCAATGTATTTTCATCCTATGGCGTTTTTATATAAAGATTGGCGGCAAATCCGCTGGCAAGAGGTGATGCAGGAGCTGCGCCGGATGCAGGCTGAGATTGTGAAAGCCGAACGCACCGGACAGCAGCGCCGCGTGTTTGCTTTGCAAGATCAACTGGTGCAATCGCAGGCCGCCAGATTGGCAGCCGTGCGGCAGGTGACGAGCAACGACGGCAAATATACACCTGGCGTTGACGGCGACATCTGGAAAGCACCGCAGCAAAAAATGCAGGCGGTCGAAAAACTCGCTCAAAAAGGTTATAGACCTGAAGCCGCCCGACGCGTGTATATTCCGAAAGATGACAACCGCACCCGTCCGCTCGGGATTCTGACCATGACCGACCGCGCCATGCAAGCCCTGTACGCCCTGGCCCTTGACCCGGTCGCGGAAACGCGCGCAGACCCGCATTCCTACGGCTTTCGCAAATATCGCGGCACGGCTGACGCGATTCTGGCCTGCGCCGACATTTTTGCGGAAAAAGATCCGCCTCAATGGGTGTTGGAAGCGGATATTGAGGAATGTTTCGACTCGATCTCCCATGCCTGGCTGCTGCGCCATATTCCGATGGATCAGGCCTTGCTGCGCGGCTGGCTGCAAGCCGGGTACATGGAAAAAGGCACATTCCATCATGTGCGGCGCGGTCTGCCCCAGGGCGGCATTATTTCGCCAATTCTGGCCAATATGACCCTGGATGGCATGGAAGCCATGCTGACCACCTATTTTCAGCATAACGCCAAAATCAGCGCACGCAGTAAAATCGCCTTTGTGCGCTACGCCGACGATTTCATTGTGGCCGGGGCCAGCAAAAAAATGCTGCAAGACGAGGTGAAATCCCTGCTCAGCAATTTCCTGAAAGAACGCGGGATGCGCTTCTCGATGAAGAAAACCACAATTACGCCGGTTTCCGAGGGCTTTGATTTTTTGGGCTATCATCTCAAATTGGACTCAGCGCTGTTCGGGCGCGGAACTGTGAAAATTACGCCGAGCCAGAAAAGCATGCGCCGTGTGCTGCGCAGCATCGAGCAGGCGATCGGCAGCCGGCCGGAAGCCAGCAACGTGCAACTGATTCAGGCAATCAACCCGATCATCAGCGGCTGGACGCGCTTTTATGCGTTCACCGATGCTCGCGAGGCCTTTATTGCGCTGGATCGCGCTGTTTACGAGTTGCTGTACGCCCGGGTCAAGCAGCGCGCGCCCCATCTCTGGCAGCGCAAACAACGCGAGGCCTGTTTTGCCAAAATAGATAAAGAATCGCCAGTGCTGCGCGGCGAACACGATGAACAGCTTGTCTGCGCGCGTCAGACGCCGTTCGCCCCGCACATCCAGATTAATCCTGAATGTAATGCTTATGACCCGGCCTGGGCCGCGTATCTGCACAAGCGCCAGAGCGACTGAGGCCACGAGGTAAGCAGTAAGCAGCAGGCAGTTTTGGAGGTACGAAGGGTGAGCAGATTTTGACAAGAAATACCGTTTGAACAAAAATTTTCTTGACAAAATATTTCCGTTGGAGGATACAAAGTATTGTACGGGTGAAAAATGACGAGTATGTGAAAAAGTTACACGAAGCTGTAGATAGGGCGAAGTGAGGATTGAGGAATAGGGGGCAATTCTTTAAGTTCGCACAAACACAGGGCTTACAGATTTTTTCCGACAGGTGGGGGGTCTACTAATTCAGTTTTTCACAATGTGCCTATAAGCGTTTATTTTATAAGCACTTACGATGAATTTCATAAAAAGAGGCTGTCGGAAACCTATAACCTTTGCAATCATAACAACTTAGACGATGTTAGAGGAGGCGAAAAATGAAAAATCAGCGAAATTTTTGCTCCAAAATCGGCACCTGTCGGAAATGGGGGTCTAAGTTATTGAATTTACGTGGGTTGCAGAGGGGTGAGTAGAAACGCGGAATAATCCCTGGAAGGGTTTGAAACTGACTTCAGCAGCAAGGATGAGGCCGTGCAGGACGCGTAGAAACGCGGAATAATCCCTGGAAGGGTTTGAAACGACATTAATATCTATGTTATATGTGATGACAGATGTGCGTAGAAACGCGGAATAATCCCTGGAAGGGTTTGAAACACTATATGTGCAACTTTCCGAAGAGATCCAGGTCCCGTAGAAACGCGGAATAATCCCTGGAAGGGTTTGAAACGGTCCCTCCCCCTCCCTCCCTGTGTTTGGTCCCACGCGTAGAAACGCGGAATAATCCCTGGAAGGGTTTGAAACTTTTATCCTGGATCTCTTCGGAAAGTTGCACTATGTGCGTAGAAACGCGGAATAATCCCTGGAAGGGTTTGAAACTTCATAAAAAAAACCTCCATTGAAAAATTTGATTTTTGTAGAAACGCGGAATAATCCCTGGAAGGGTTTGAAACGCAGGCTTCCATAATGCTTCGAACCACTCGGTACCCCGTAGAAACGCGGAATAATCCCTGGAAGGGTTTGAAACGCCGTTGCGACCCCAGCAATTGGGGTCATAGTCTGCGTAGAAACGCGGAATAATCCCTGGAAGGGTTTGAAACATCTTAGCGGCCTCCGTATAAAGCCGCTCGATTGAAGGTAGAAACGCGGAATAATCCCTGGAAGGGTTTGAAACTGTAGTACCGTGCAGACTATGTGAAAAACGGCGTGCGTAGAAACGCGGAATAATCCCTGGAAGGGTTTGAAACCCTGTGAGGGGTTAATCGATCCAACAAACAATAATTGGGTAGAAACGCGGAATAATCCCTGGAAGGGTTTGAAACAAACCCGGGGGATGAGTTTTTTCAGTATCGTCGTGGAGAGTAGAAACGCGGAATAATCCCTGGAAGGGTTTGAAACCATCTGGAAATAATCCCCTCATACACCTCAATAACCGGTAGAAACGCGGAATAATCCCTGGAAGGGTTTGAAACATGAAGACGTTGTCTCGATTACCGAGTTAACATCGGGTGTAGAAACGCGGAATAATCCCTGGAAGGGTTTGAAACCCGCTGCAACTGCCGCTGTAGCTGGGCAGTGCGTGAGTAGAAACGCGGAATAATCCCTGGAAGGGTTTGAAACCCACCCATTCGGGATGCTCAACAAGAAGCTTTCCGATCCGTAGAAACGCGGAATAATCCCTGGAAGGGTTTGAAACTTACTACATCAGCCGCATTTGGTGTTCCCGAGGTAATGTAGAAACGCGGAATAATCCCTGGAAGGGTTTGAAACGAACAAGGGACGACTCCGTTAACCTGTTGAACTCCCCGTAGAAACGCGGAATAATCCCTGGAAGGGTTTGAAACAGTTATACTTGTCACGGTACACGTAACAAGTCGGGCTGCGTAGAAACGCGGAATAATCCCTGGAAGGGTTTGAAACCCGTTACTACATCAGCCGCATTTGGTGTTCCCGAGGTAAGTAGAAACGCGGAATAATCCCTGGAAGGGTTTGAAACTATTTTCTGCTTGCCCCAGGTGAAGAGCCGCCTTTGTAGAAACGCGGAATAATCCCTGGAAGGGTTTGAAACCAAGAAATGGTGACCAGTGATCGTCAAGGTTACTTGGTCGTAGAAACGCGGAATAATCCCTGGAAGGGTTTGAAACATTGATTCCAGAGGATTGTCGGGCGCCGACCTTCCTCGTAGAAACGCGGAATAATCCCTGGAAGGGTTTGAAACGGCCTTCAAGCCAGACCCGATCAGAATGGCCTTCGAGGAGTAGAAACGCGGAATAATCCCTGGAAGGGTTTGAAACTCCATAACTACCCCACGATAAGAAATGGCATAAACTGTAGAAACGCGGAATAATCCCTGGAAGGGTTTGAAACTTCTTTGCCGCCCCCCGAAGAGGGCGGACTTTTTTATTAGTAGAAACGCGGAATAATCCCTGGAAGGGTTTGAAACCACTGGGGGCCAACATTTGTAATTTTGCCACAGTCAGCGTAGAAACGCGGAATAATCCCTGGAAGGGTTTGAAACTTTTTTAGCTATAGCTAAAAAATCCCCGGTTCGTGCAGTAGAAACGCGGAATAATCCCTGGAAGGGTTTGAAACCAACAGGCTGCTTGCCTTTCCAAATACGAATTTCCGAGTAGAAACGCGGAATAATCCCTGGAAGGGTTTGAAACAAAATATTGCAAATCCCCTTGAGAAATTAATGTTAAAGTAGAAACGCGGAATAATCCCTGGAAGGGTTTGAAACCCGCTTTTTGAGAAAGCGGCCCGGCGCTATCCCGGGCAGTAGAAACGCGGAATAATCCCTGGAAGGGTTTGAAACTCTGTAATTGTCACACCGTTTTCGGATTCCCATGGTCCGTAGAAACGCGGAATAATCCCTGGAAGGGTTTGAAACCACCTGATCCACGATTGAAAGTCGCCTTCCCATTAAGTAGAAACGCGGAATAATCCCTGGAAGGGTTTGAAACCACAATAGATGGGAATTTCCCATTAAAAGAAGCAACCCGGTAGAAACGCGGAATAATCCCTGGAAGGGTTTGAAACTTTTTGTTGAACTATCGATCAGTTCAACAAGATACTTCGTAGAAACGCGGAATAATCCCTGGAAGGGTTTGAAACTTGCATAACTGATCCTCCTGGAGTTGAAGTGAGTTGATGGTAGAAACGCGGAATAATCCCTGGAAGGGTTTGAAACATTGCTGCGGGCTTTTCGCCCCCAACGTGGTCAGCTGGGTAGAAACGCGGAATAATCCCTGGAAGGGTTTGAAACCACCGAATGGCGAATACCTCGGTGTGGAATCCTTAGGTAGAAACGCGGAATAATCCCTGGAAGGGTTTGAAACTTGAAACCAAACCCGGCAATTTATTGTTGAAGGCGATGAGTAGAAACGCGGAATAATCCCTGGAAGGGTTTGAAACAGTCCCTCTTTGATGATACTCGAGTATGAGAATCCCTTGTAGAAACGCGGAATAATCCCTGGAAGGGTTTGAAACAGTTGTGATGCAGGGTAATTAAGTTCCCAAAGTGGTTTGTAGAAACGCGGAATAATCCCTGGAAGGGTTTGAAACATTGCGGGGATTTTCTGGCAACGTCGTTCCAGTCTGTGTAGAAACGCGGAATAATCCCTGGAAGGGTTTGAAACCCTATCACCATGGAGGTGATGACGACTCTTCCCAGAAGTAGAAACGCGGAATAATCCCTGGAAGGGTTTGAAACACCCCTTTGGCTTCATAAGCCAAGAGGTTATCGTGAAGTAGAAACGCGGAATAATCCCTGGAAGGGTTTGAAACCACCCTCCTTGGTGAGAAAAGCATTCTTTCAGAAACGGTAGAAACGCGGAATAATCCCTGGAAGGGTTTGAAACTTTCTGAAAAAATGCGATTGTGCTTTTCAGATATTGTAGAAACGCGGAATAATCCCTGGAAGGGTTTGAAACGTGATATGTGCAGCCCAACGCATGAAGCATCACCTCCGTAGAAACGCGGAATAATCCCTGGAAGGGTTTGAAACCGGGGGGATCGGCTCCACGGCCACGACGGCCGTGGTAAGTAGAAACGCGGAATAATCCCTGGAAGGGTTTGAAACCTTGGCGCTGAACTTCTCGAATTTTTCGCGTTTCGCCGTAGAAACGCGGAATAATCCCTGGAAGGGTTTGAAACTTAAAACGATTTTGTTATTAACAGCAAAGCGTCCCTTGTAGAAACGCGGAATAATCCCTGGAAGGGTTTGAAACGCATAAAGGATTTATCGAAAGATGATTTTACATTAACGTAGAAACGCGGAATAATCCCTGGAAGGGTTTGAAACAACAGTTCTGTAAAATACGGAAGTTCTTTTTTTTTCGGTAGAAACGCGGAATAATCCCTGGAAGGGTTTGAAACTTGTTAGTACGATTATCCTGGGCTCCATCCGGTCCAGCGTAGAAACGCGGAATAATCCCTGGAAGGGTTTGAAACGATCGTGGATTCCTTTGATGACAATATAGCCGCCGGGGTAGAAACGCGGAATAATCCCTGGAAGGGTTTGAAACTTTTTAGCCCGGCGAGGGTCCTTCGAAGACCCGCCTCGTAGAAACGCGGAATAATCCCTGGAAGGGTTTGAAACATCAACATGTGCTGATCAACGAGCTCGTTCAGCTTCCGTAGAAACGCGGAATAATCCCTGGAAGGGTTTGAAACTTCTCCTTCTTTGACGAGACCGTTATGGCCAAGATGGTAGAAACGCGGAATAATCCCTGGAAGGGTTTGAAACAAAGGGCGGAGAGGGGGGAGGTCTTGTCCAGCAAAATGTAGAAACGCGGAATAATCCCTGGAAGGGTTTGAAACTGGAGGGCAGCTATATGTTGATGGTCTTTATGTAACAGTAGAAACGCGGAATAATCCCTGGAAGGGTTTGAAACTCTGCCGGGACCTCCCCCCTCATCCATGCCCGAAAGGGTAGAAACGCGGAATAATCCCTGGAAGGGTTTGAAACCCTCCGTATGATGACGATGTTGTTGAGCCTCCCCCGTGTAGAAACGCGGAATAATCCCTGGAAGGGTTTGAAACGTTTCCTGCGCTCCGCGTCTTGCTGGCGCTGGAACTCGTAGAAACGCGGAATAATCCCTGGAAGGGTTTGAAACACGATTATCGATACATTGCACAAGATTTATTTCGGGGTAGAAACGCGGAATAATCCCTGGAAGGGTTTGAAACCGAAAACTTTAGGGGAGAAAGATGCGTTTATCGGTGGTAGAAACGCGGAATAATCCCTGGAAGGGTTTGAAACGAAAAAAAAGAAAAATCATTTCCTCCTACTACACTACCGTAGAAACGCGGAATAATCCCTGGAAGGGTTTGAAACTTGCTTTCGCTCGGGTCGGCGTCTGAATCTTCCTTAGTAGAAACGCGGAATAATCCCTGGAAGGGTTTGAAACTTTTGAAGGGGCTTGGCATCATTTCTGCCGTTTCGAGGTAGAAACGCGGAATAATCCCTGGAAGGGTTTGAAACGTTCCCGGCGGGCCGACTAACAGAATAAGCATTTTCGGTAGAAACGCGGAATAATCCCTGGAAGGGTTTGAAACTATTCACTTCCCCACTTGTCACCAACCAATTCTTGAGGTAGAAACGCGGAATAATCCCTGGAAGGGTTTGAAACCTGTATTGTTTGCTTTCGCATTTGCCCATTTTTCAGGGGTAGAAACGCGGAATAATCCCTGGAAGGGTTTGAAACTTCTTCAATACCCTTTCGAGTATCGCCCAGCCTGCCTGGTAGAAACGCGGAATAATCCCTGGAAGGGTTTGAAACATTTTTTGGCTCAGGTTCGACAACCTGGGAGGCTCTGCGTAGAAACGCGGAATAATCCCTGGAAGGGTTTGAAACTACAGGCTGTTTCTCAGCCTAATTGTTTCGATTTTTTGGTAGAAACGCGGAATAATCCCTGGAAGGGTTTGAAACAAGATTTCAAAGATCTTCCATTTTTCCTCCTTTCCCGGTAGAAACGCGGAATAATCCCTGGAAGGGTTTGAAACTCTTGGTGGCTTCCGCGATAACTCTTTCGAGCATCCGGTAGAAACGCGGAATAATCCCTGGAAGGGTTTGAAACGTCCCTCGCCTCGACCCTTGCCTTTTTGGCCTTCCCGTAGAAACGCGGAATAATCCCTGGAAGGGTTTGAAACGAGAGACCTTCCTGATGTCCAAGATGCGGATCTATCGTGTAGAAACGCGGAATAATCCCTGGAAGGGTTTGAAACGATCGACTTGAAATTTCAAAAAACTTTCCATTTGTTCGTAGAAACGCGGAATAATCCCTGGAAGGGTTTGAAACACGAATTCAGAAAGGCTTTCTGCCCGAACTGGTGTTTGTAGAAACGCGGAATAATCCCTGGAAGGGTTTGAAACTATTTCATCCTCCTGTCCGTAAAAATTGATTGCCGATGTAGAAACGCGGAATAATCCCTGGAAGGGTTTGAAACTGCTCTTCAAAAAATTTTAAAAGTTTCATTATTTCATCGTAGAAACGCGGAATAATCCCTGGAAGGGTTTGAAACATCGCGCAGGGGTCGCTGCTGTGGACAGATTTCACCTAGTAGAAACGCGGAATAATCCCTGGAAGGGTTTGAAACATGAGATGAAAATAGCCATCTTTCGCTTTATATCCGGGTAGAAACGCGGAATAATCCCTGGAAGGGTTTGAAACACGAAAGACTGCCCGCAGGCGATGCTGAGCCTGCTGGGTAGAAACGCGGAATAATCCCTGGAAGGGTTTGAAACTTCTAATTTTTCCACCGTTGCCCACTGTTCTAATGTGGTAGAAACGCGGAATAATCCCTGGAAGGGTTTGAAACGAAAAGTCCACGTCGAAAACAGTCGTCCGACCGTGGGTAGAAACGCGGAATAATCCCTGGAAGGGTTTGAAACCAAAACCCATCGAATTAATAACATCTTCCATCTCTTGAGTAGAAACGCGGAATAATCCCTGGAAGGGTTTGAAACGTGGTGCTCTATACGCACCAATGCACCCAGTTCTACGTAGAAACGCGGAATAATCCCTGGAAGGGTTTGAAACGGGTCGTTGGACATCGTGAACATGTCAGCATTTTGTAGAAACGCGGAATAATCCCTGGAAGGGTTTGAAACCTGGTCTTCATTTACACCATCAACTCGCCCCAGGGCGAGTAGAAACGCGGAATAATCCCTGGAAGGGTTTGAAACTTGCTGGCTGGCACAGCTGGCCAGCAGAAAAGCGATTGGTAGAAACGCGGAATAATCCCTGGAAGGGTTTGAAACTTTGAGCCACCGTACTATGGTGGCAATAACCGAGTGTGTAGAAACGCGGAATAATCCCTGGAAGGGTTTGAAACGATCAGCTCCACCGATGGTCGCCCGGTTATACCTTGCGGTAGAAACGCGGAATAATCCCTGGAAGGGTTTGAAACGAAACAGTAATCGGGGCGACGTGATAACGCCCAAACCGTAGAAACGCGGAATAATCCCTGGAAGGGTTTGAAACGGCTGACACCACAAAACTTGTGGAACAATCCAGAACTCGTAGAAACGCGGAATAATCCCTGGAAGGGTTTGAAACAGCTGCACGCGGCTGGGCCGGTTCGCTTGCATAGGTGGTAGAAACGCGGAATAATCCCTGGAAGGGTTTGAAACACCTCCATCGCGATCCCGTTGAGGGATTCTGATGGGTTGTAGAAACGCGGAATAATCCCTGGAAGGGTTTGAAACGCAGGAATGTCAATGCGAAATTCCACGGAACCCCATGTAGAAACGCGGAATAATCCCTGGAAGGGTTTGAAACCCCTCAGCAGGGATAGGGCCAGGTTGTAATCGTCTGCAGTAGAAACGCGGAATAATCCCTGGAAGGGTTTGAAACTACTCCTGGGACGAAAGGAGTCAGATATTCATCTGATCGTAGAAACGCGGAATAATCCCTGGAAGGGTTTGAAACCGAGAATCTGCACCTTCGCCAAATCGGTCGTACACGGGCGTAGAAACGCGGAATAATCCCTGGAAGGGTTTGAAACTTGCACTCACTGCCAAAATCATCATCGCCACAAACACGTAGAAACGCGGAATAATCCCTGGAAGGGTTTGAAACGATTAGGTTTGTCACCTGGGTATAACTGATAACCGACAGTAGAAACGCGGAATAATCCCTGGAAGGGTTTGAAACAAATGATAAAATTAGGCAAAAAATCCACCCAAAAAACGTAGAAACGCGGAATAATCCCTGGAAGGGTTTGAAACCGGCGGAAACGAGGATTAACTGGTCGGCAGGTGCCTGTGTAGAAACGCGGAATAATCCCTGGAAGGGTTTGAAACTCGGATTCGACCGATTCCACGGACAACCGGACAAGGTAGAAACGCGGAATAATCCCTGGAAGGGTTTGAAACAAAATGCTATGAAGAAACATACGCACCCCTACAAAACAAGTAGAAACGCGGAATAATCCCTGGAAGGGTTTGAAACGAGAGAAAGGTATTATCTCCGTCCGAGTTAGGATTGACGTAGAAACGCGGAATAATCCCTGGAAGGGTTTGAAACGGTCTATCGCGGAAAGAGGATCACTTTCATCTGATTTGGTAGAAACGCGGAATAATCCCTGGAAGGGTTTGAAACTTGAGTTCCGTACGTCTAACGCCCGAGGGCTTAGACGTGTAGAAACGCGGAATAATCCCTGGAAGGGTTTGAAACTGCCGGAATTTCCCCATACGGGGATGGAAAGAGTTCGCGTAGAAACGCGGAATAATCCCTGGAAGGGTTTGAAACTGATGTGCCATATTTAAGTCGTGTGGCGGTCAATAGTAGAAACGCGGAATAATCCCTGGAAGGGTTTGAAACGCACTTCGGCTAAAACCGGCCGATATCCGCCGGTTGTGGTAGAAACGCGGAATAATCCCTGGAAGGGTTTGAAACCGGCGGTATCCTGCTTGTGCCACCATGTGTTCCACTCGTAGAAACGCGGAATAATCCCTGGAAGGGTTTGAAACGCAGTTCTTGGCTGGCACAGCTGGCCAGCAGAAAAAGCGTAGAAACGCGGAATAATCCCTGGAAGGGTTTGAAACGAAACATCTTTGTTCTGCCCCCGACCGCAACGAATGCGTAGAAACGCGGAATAATCCCTGGAAGGGTTTGAAACTGGCTGGGTTATCGAGGATGAATGACAGGTTGTCAATGTAGAAACGCGGAATAATCCCTGGAAGGGTTTGAAACAAGATTTTTCAGTAAAAGGCCTTCTGACATCTAGAAGGGTAGAAACGCGGAATAATCCCTGGAAGGGTTTGAAACAATACGGTAAAGCATAGACGATATTCGCGGAGGTCGCGTGTAGAAACGCGGAATAATCCCTGGAAGGGTTTGAAACCACCTTTAGAGAGGTTCGAACGGACGACCACATCTACGGTAGAAACGCGGAATAATCCCTGGAAGGGTTTGAAACAAGTAAGTTGTTCCCCTCTTTGGTAAATCTCAGAGGAAGTAGAAACGCGGAATAATCCCTGGAAGGGTTTGAAACGTACTTATTATGATACCATACCAGGGGAATTCATCCCAGTAGAAACGCGGAATAATCCCTGGAAGGGTTTGAAACTGTGGCGTACCCGTATGCGTCGGAGCCGCCGGATAATCGTAGAAACGCGGAATAATCCCTGGAAGGGTTTGAAACTATTACCGTTTTAGATAACGGTTTCGAGTCCGGCTGTGTAGAAACGCGGAATAATCCCTGGAAGGGTTTGAAACAGCAGAATAATCTCCTGGGCAATGATCTCTGTGACAGTAGAAACGCGGAATAATCCCTGGAAGGGTTTGAAACGAGCGAGGAATGGCAGGAGCGAACGGAATGGCATAAGTAGAAACGCGGAATAATCCCTGGAAGGGTTTGAAACTATGCGAGGTCAGGGGGAACAGGCGGAGGGTCAACGCCGTAGAAACGCGGAATAATCCCTGGAAGGGTTTGAAACCATTATTGATTGGTTTGTGGTATCTGATGGAAATTTCGTAGAAACGCGGAATAATCCCTGGAAGGGTTTGAAACGAAATGGCGATTGAAATGGCTAAAAAAGTCACTGAACGTAGAAACGCGGAATAATCCCTGGAAGGGTTTGAAACATCACCATAAAAATCATACATTTTTGATTCTCGCAAGGTAGAAACGCGGAATAATCCCTGGAAGGGTTTGAAACAAATGTTAAGCGTTCATAGACTTCTGGGTTGAATCGAGTAGAAACGCGGAATAATCCCTGGAAGGGTTTGAAACTTACCTACAAAACAACATTCATCTGGGATAAGATCAGTAGAAACGCGGAATAATCCCTGGAAGGGTTTGAAACAGTCACCTTCTTTCCCTACATGAAGATGTAGAGAGAGGTAGAAACGCGGAATAATCCCTGGAAGGGTTTGAAACCGTAGGCACGTTGAGCAATTTCCCGCACGTTGGCCTGTAGAAACGCGGAATAATCCCTGGAAGGGTTTGAAACTACCATTGTTCCCGAATAGTGGATTAGATGGTCTGATGTAGAAACGCGGAATAATCCCTGGAAGGGTTTGAAACGCGTCAACTTGCGGTGCGGCCGGTGCGGCTTCGCGGATGTAGAAACGCGGAATAATCCCTGGAAGGGTTTGAAACTCTTGAGTAAGATTGGTGTTGGTTGCGGATAATTTGAGTAGAAACGCGGAATAATCCCTGGAAGGGTTTGAAACTTCAACTTTGAAGGTAAGAGTTCTTTTCGTCTCGTCGGTAGAAACGCGGAATAATCCCTGGAAGGGTTTGAAACCCGGAGGAATATACCCTTACCTTCTGTCCGGCAAGAGTAGAAACGCGGAATAATCCCTGGAAGGGTTTGAAACTGAAAAGAATAGTAAACCGTTTCATAACTTTACCCTCCTCGTAGAAACGCGGAATAATCCCTGGAAGGGTTTGAAACATAAAACTTCACGATATTTATCTGGTAGCCATCCTGCGTAGAAACGCGGAATAATCCCTGGAAGGGTTTGAAACATTTTCTTCGGATTCGTGAGAAGAACCTCGTAGCCTTCGTAGAAACGCGGAATAATCCCTGGAAGGGTTTGAAACTTCATATTTCAACCTCACTTCAATGTCACGAACAATTGTAGAAACGCGGAATAATCCCTGGAAGGGTTTGAAACTGCATTAGCATCGACAAGGTATCTCCTCCAAAGTATGAGTAGAAACGCGGAATAATCCCTGGAAGGGTTTGAAACTGGACCGTGGACACAAGATCCAAGTTCCACTGACGGCCGTAGAAACGCGGAATAATCCCTGGAAGGGTTTGAAACAACTTTGGCCTCGGGGTTAGCGCACAGGTCTTCGTATGTAGAAACGCGGAATAATCCCTGGAAGGGTTTGAAACAACACTGTGCTTACCAGCAGAAACATCAATCCAATCGTGTAGAAACGCGGAATAATCCCTGGAAGGGTTTGAAACATAAAAGACAGTGCCGGCCATCGGCAAGAATGCGTGAGTAGAAACGCGGAATAATCCCTGGAAGGGTTTGAAACATCCAGTAAACTAATTTGCCATCAGCGGTTTCAATTGAGTAGAAACGCGGAATAATCCCTGGAAGGGTTTGAAACTGTTTAATGGAAATACACAGTCCGAGTGCCTCCGAGACGTAGAAACGCGGAATAATCCCTGGAAGGGTTTGAAACGGAACATAATCGAAAACTCCTCCGCGATTTCCGTCCGCGTAGAAACGCGGAATAATCCCTGGAAGGGTTTGAAACGCACAGATATCGTCGCGGCGGGTTTCATTTTTTTCTCGTAGAAACGCGGAATAATCCCTGGAAGGGTTTGAAACGAGCAGTGAAATACTTCTGAAACGCAGGATGATGAGCCGTAGAAACGCGGAATAATCCCTGGAAGGGTTTGAAACGATTACAGAGTTCCATATTTCCGTAATAATTCCGGAAAGTAGAAACGCGGAATAATCCCTGGAAGGGTTTGAAACTTGAAATGACCAACCGCTATATGATTATACAATCCATTGTAGAAACGCGGAATAATCCCTGGAAGGGTTTGAAACAGTATCCTCCTTCGGCTTCCCCCAGCTTTAACACTGGAGTAGAAACGCGGAATAATCCCTGGAAGGGTTTGAAACATTTCATACACATCTACGCCTTGATCCACACGTCCTGTGTAGAAACGCGGAATAATCCCTGGAAGGGTTTGAAACCATCTGCTCCAGGGATTGATACCTGTTGCTCCTCCATGGTAGAAACGCGGAATAATCCCTGGAAGGGTTTGAAACATAAAAGAGACTCATTGACCGAATGGTATAAGTCTCTGTAGAAACGCGGAATAATCCCTGGAAGGGTTTGAAACGTTTCGAGTTTGAGCTGAACGCAAACTAACTGGATAGCGTAGAAACGCGGAATAATCCCTGGAAGGGTTTGAAACAGGGGTTTCCGTACGGATTCTCGACGTCCTTGCACAAGTAGAAACGCGGAATAATCCCTGGAAGGGTTTGAAACTGCACTCGTACTAGCGTTAGCATACCCGAACCCAGAGTGTAGAAACGCGGAATAATCCCTGGAAGGGTTTGAAACATTACATGATTCACGCTATCACGCTAGACTCGGCATTTGTAGAAACGCGGAATAATCCCTGGAAGGGTTTGAAACGCTTTTTCCTCGTAATATTCGAATTTTTCAGACGCATCCTGTAGAAACGCGGAATAATCCCTGGAAGGGTTTGAAACCTTTTAAAGGGCTGGGGAGGAGGAAAAGGATATGAAAAGTAGAAACGCGGAATAATCCCTGGAAGGGTTTGAAACGGTAACAGGCTGCCACCTGTTACCAAAAACTGCTTCACGTAGAAACGCGGAATAATCCCTGGAAGGGTTTGAAACAAGTGAAATTCCAACGGGTTCTTCAACCCTTCTGCCCGTAGAAACGCGGAATAATCCCTGGAAGGGTTTGAAACGAACCCCATTTTCCACCTTGAAAGATTCGGAAAAAACGAGTAGAAACGCGGAATAATCCCTGGAAGGGTTTGAAACGCGGCCAAGGCCAGATACTTGTTAATCACCTCATCAAGTAGAAACGCGGAATAATCCCTGGAAGGGTTTGAAACAATGGTGTATAAGCAACACCTCCATTTGCAGTGGCTTTGTAGAAACGCGGAATAATCCCTGGAAGGGTTTGAAACGCTTGACTGGACATGGAACGATATTTGGAGTTTTTGTAGAAACGCGGAATAATCCCTGGAAGGGTTTGAAACGCAACAATTCCGCCACATGCTGCATATCGTGTTCGTCCGTAGAAACGCGGAATAATCCCTGGAAGGGTTTGAAACCTTGAAATTCTTTATCAATTATAATTTCTTGCATAATGTAGAAACGCGGAATAATCCCTGGAAGGGTTTGAAACTCAATGCATTCTTGCCATTGATCTTCATGGGAAAAGTAGAAACGCGGAATAATCCCTGGAAGGGTTTGAAACGCTGCTGCTGCTGTTTCTGTGATCAGAGTATTAGGTAGAAACGCGGAATAATCCCTGGAAGGGTTTGAAACGGGTTTTCAAGCTCTGCTCTGTCTTGTTTGTCATGATGTAGAAACGCGGAATAATCCCTGGAAGGGTTTGAAACTGTGTTATCCAGGGTATTTGCTCGCCCGTATCTGGGTAGAAACGCGGAATAATCCCTGGAAGGGTTTGAAACAATATAGCATTTCCCGGAATCACCCCATTTCCAACCGGGTAGAAACGCGGAATAATCCCTGGAAGGGTTTGAAACCGGGTCATTGGCGGATAAGACCAGCGTCTCCGCCGCAGTAGAAACGCGGAATAATCCCTGGAAGGGTTTGAAACTCCACCTTGATGTAAATGCGGACAAAGTACGCATCCGCGTAGAAACGCGGAATAATCCCTGGAAGGGTTTGAAACAAAGAACTCTATGACGCTGGCTTTCTCAAAATTCACGTAGAAACGCGGAATAATCCCTGGAAGGGTTTGAAACCTGAGAACCGTCGTCACAGGTAAACAAAATTTCATCGTAGAAACGCGGAATAATCCCTGGAAGGGTTTGAAACTCCAGCAGCCGCCAAACGCGCCCGGCCTGCACTCCCAGTAGAAACGCGGAATAATCCCTGGAAGGGTTTGAAACTTCCCTACTTCATCTCTTGTACCTTTTAATTCTTTTGTAGAAACGCGGAATAATCCCTGGAAGGGTTTGAAACTTATCAAGCCAGAATCTGACTTGCCAAGTCAACCGGCGTGTAGAAACGCGGAATAATCCCTGGAAGGGTTTGAAACGCCGCGGATTTAAGTATATTGTGGCGATTCGCGCCCCTGTAGAAACGCGGAATAATCCCTGGAAGGGTTTGAAACCACCCAAAACGAGATTGACCAGGCAACCTTTAACTTTGTAGAAACGCGGAATAATCCCTGGAAGGGTTTGAAACGTCATCTTGTCCTTTCACTGCCGGAGGCGTCTCTCTCCGTAGAAACGCGGAATAATCCCTGGAAGGGTTTGAAACCCAATCGTAAGATTCCAGGTTCTTCGTTGAAGTCTTGTAGAAACGCGGAATAATCCCTGGAAGGGTTTGAAACCCTATCGATTTGATATGGGGGGAAAACCCTGTCAGACGTAGAAACGCGGAATAATCCCTGGAAGGGTTTGAAACACGACTCCAGATAAATGGGGAGTAAATGCCAGTGTCAGGTAGAAACGCGGAATAATCCCTGGAAGGGTTTGAAACAATCCGAAGCTCTACGCACATCTTCTCCCCTGCCTTTTGTAGAAACGCGGAATAATCCCTGGAAGGGTTTGAAACGCGCGATTAGCCCCCCGGACAGCAACGACGGGACTATCGCGTAGAAACGCGGAATAATCCCTGGAAGGGTTTGAAACTCTTGAGAAGCAGCCGCCGGTGCTGGCGAAACAGGCGTAGAAACGCGGAATAATCCCTGGAAGGGTTTGAAACCTAAATATAAAAAGCCCAAACATGGGATTGCTGGCCATGTAGAAACGCGGAATAATCCCTGGAAGGGTTTGAAACAGTAGGGGTGGCCCAGGGAGTGAGGATACTGCCATCGTAGAAACGCGGAATAATCCCTGGAAGGGTTTGAAACGTGACGACCGGGAAAGGCGTACATATCTATTTCCAGTGTAGAAACGCGGAATAATCCCTGGAAGGGTTTGAAACTAAAATGTCTAAGTTAGAGGTATCACAGTTTCCCGCTATTGTAGAAACGCGGAATAATCCCTGGAAGGGTTTGAAACGTATCCGCCAAGTTGCGCTAAATCAACAAGGACATAGTAGAAACGCGGAATAATCCCTGGAAGGGTTTGAAACAATATCATATATGGCTGGATACCAGCCAATTTTAGACGTAGAAACGCGGAATAATCCCTGGAAGGGTTTGAAACCTATTATTATCGAATTGGCCGAAGGCAAAAAACCAGGTAGAAACGCGGAATAATCCCTGGAAGGGTTTGAAACTAATGAGCTTTCAACAGTACAATTTCAAATGCAGATGGTAGAAACGCGGAATAATCCCTGGAAGGGTTTGAAACAAATTATGCTTGGCGATGCTTTGGTAAAGAATTCCCGTAGAAACGCGGAATAATCCCTGGAAGGGTTTGAAACTTCAACTTCAAATTCTTTAACGCCTTTTGGCGAAAGTAGAAACGCGGAATAATCCCTGGAAGGGTTTGAAACTATGATACATTTTCCCGAACAAGAGCGCAAGCTATTGTAGAAACGCGGAATAATCCCTGGAAGGGTTTGAAACCAACGCAACATCAGCGTAGGCTTTCGGGTTGCCGATGGTAGAAACGCGGAATAATCCCTGGAAGGGTTTGAAACGCCGTTTTCCGGCGCAACGGGCGCGGCAGGGCGGCCGTAGAAACGCGGAATAATCCCTGGAAGGGTTTGAAACGACGGAGAAATTACGCTCGACCTGGGCCGAGGCAACGCCCGTAGAAACGCGGAATAATCCCTGGAAGGGTTTGAAACCGTATGTTTCTTCGTGGTATTTTCATCTTCCCCTATTGTAGAAACGCGGAATAATCCCTGGAAGGGTTTGAAACTGGAGATCGCTACCATGAGCGAGAAAAAACACGAAAAGTAGAAACGCGGAATAATCCCTGGAAGGGTTTGAAACGGGGAGCTCCTTGAAAGCCCTGTGCATCTTCCCGAGGAGTAGAAACGCGGAATAATCCCTGGAAGGGTTTGAAACCCGGAAATCATCCCGACATGGAACGAATTCCTTTTTGTAGAAACGCGGAATAATCCCTGGAAGGGTTTGAAACACCAAAATCAATCACTCGGATGCGCCGCCACGCCCCGTAGAAACGCGGAATAATCCCTGGAAGGGTTTGAAACTTCACCTGCAATAAGACCGCGCTGTCCTGCTGTTTCGTAGAAACGCGGAATAATCCCTGGAAGGGTTTGAAACTTTAGCCTCTTGATGGAGATTGGCGAGGCGAATCTCGTAGAAACGCGGAATAATCCCTGGAAGGGTTTGAAACACGAACACGACTTTTGCTGCCTCTGGATTGCTTGCTCGTAGAAACGCGGAATAATCCCTGGAAGGGTTTGAAACTGCTCCTCTGTATAAATCTCAATTGTTCCATATTCTGCGTAGAAACGCGGAATAATCCCTGGAAGGGTTTGAAACTCTATCCATATATATTGCGGATAATCAAATTGACCATTGTAGAAACGCGGAATAATCCCTGGAAGGGTTTGAAACGCACCGGGTCGCCATTCCCATCAAGCACCGCAATAGAGGTAGAAACGCGGAATAATCCCTGGAAGGGTTTGAAACAAACTGCTCATCATATTGATAGGCAAGTCTGTCAAGGTAGAAACGCGGAATAATCCCTGGAAGGGTTTGAAACATAAAGGAATATAATCAGAAAAGGTAAAGCCAGGAGTAGAAACGCGGAATAATCCCTGGAAGGGTTTGAAACATCTTTATGACGAACATGAGGAATCGAAATGTCGCCAAGTAGAAACGCGGAATAATCCCTGGAAGGGTTTGAAACGTATCATACAAAAGTTCGCCTGTTTCGTCTGGGGTGGTAGAAACGCGGAATAATCCCTGGAAGGGTTTGAAACTATCTCAAGAATTGCCGTCCATGCCTCTAAATCATACCGTAGAAACGCGGAATAATCCCTGGAAGGGTTTGAAACTTTCTACGGCACATGCTTTGTTTTTTACGAAGAACAAAGTAGAAACGCGGAATAATCCCTGGAAGGGTTTGAAACAAATATTTGATTCCTCTCGGCGAAAATCCTGGATAAGTAGAAACGCGGAATAATCCCTGGAAGGGTTTGAAACTGCCCATTTTGAAGTTGTTCAATCTGAGCATTATATGTAGAAACGCGGAATAATCCCTGGAAGGGTTTGAAACATAAAAATATAAATCGCGTCCTAACATGCGCATGAGTAGAAACGCGGAATAATCCCTGGAAGGGTTTGAAACAGCTTTTCAATATCGGTTGAAATCCACCGTCAAACTGCGTAGAAACGCGGAATAATCCCTGGAAGGGTTTGAAACATGAGTGGACTTTCACCTTTACCGCTCAATGATATTGTAGAAACGCGGAATAATCCCTGGAAGGGTTTGAAACAGGGCGGCCGGAGTGTTTACAGATGCTTGGATTGTGGCGTAGAAACGCGGAATAATCCCTGGAAGGGTTTGAAACTTATCAAAAACCCCCACATTAGATGAACTCCATTCACTGTAGAAACGCGGAATAATCCCTGGAAGGGTTTGAAACACTGCCTCTAAATTTACTGTTCCAGAGACGAGTAAGTAGAAACGCGGAATAATCCCTGGAAGGGTTTGAAACACGGCTGCCTCTGAGGATTTTAAGCTTGACTGGATGTGTAGAAACGCGGAATAATCCCTGGAAGGGTTTGAAACTTCTTATGGGAGAGCATTATGAAAAAATTTAATGAAAGTAGAAACGCGGAATAATCCCTGGAAGGGTTTGAAACCTGGCATACGTTTATCCCGAAAAGTCTGGTGACCACGAGTAGAAACGCGGAATAATCCCTGGAAGGGTTTGAAACGCTTCTATGCCCTTGGGAATATCTACTCCCCCGCCGCGTAGAAACGCGGAATAATCCCTGGAAGGGTTTGAAACGAAGGGACGCGCACCAGTGCATCGATCTTTACGCCATCGTAGAAACGCGGAATAATCCCTGGAAGGGTTTGAAACCTCTTCCCATCCTGCTCCAGTATTATCAGTTTTCCATTCGTAGAAACGCGGAATAATCCCTGGAAGGGTTTGAAACCTCTCTCTGCTTACTTGCCTTATAGATTTCATTATGTAGAAACGCGGAATAATCCCTGGAAGGGTTTGAAACATTATGCAAATGCAGCGGTTGCCTGGTCAACAGTGGCGGTAGAAACGCGGAATAATCCCTGGAAGGGTTTGAAACTCATTCATCTCATTTTTTAAGGGGGTTGAGTTTTATGGTAGAAACGCGGAATAATCCCTGGAAGGGTTTGAAACAAGGCAATATGAGATATTACACAGACCTCTATAATCAAGGTAGAAACGCGGAATAATCCCTGGAAGGGTTTGAAACCTTACATAGAGGGTGAACAAATGAATAAAAATTTATTTAGTAGAAACGCGGAATAATCCCTGGAAGGGTTTGAAACTGGCGAGGCGGATCTCTGACTCATCTGCCTGCCATAAAGTAGAAACGCGGAATAATCCCTGGAAGGGTTTGAAACGTGACACGTGCGCCGTCTTCGTCAAGATGAATAGGTAGAAACGCGGAATAATCCCTGGAAGGGTTTGAAACAACACTTAAATCTGTAGCTATTCCTATTTTAGCAATAGCAGGTAGAAACGCGGAATAATCCCTGGAAGGGTTTGAAACAAATTATGTCCCACCAGTGGTGGTGGGACATAATGTTCGTAGAAACGCGGAATAATCCCTGGAAGGGTTTGAAACCCTTCCCCGCAAGGCGGACAAGGGGGAACGCAAAAAGTAGAAACGCGGAATAATCCCTGGAAGGGTTTGAAACTCTTGGCGTTGATTGTTGCTTACCGTAAAAAGTTGAGGGTAGAAACGCGGAATAATCCCTGGAAGGGTTTGAAACGTCCATGGCGTTGTCTCCGTACGCCACGGCTAGGCTTAGTAGAAACGCGGAATAATCCCTGGAAGGGTTTGAAACCAGAGAGGATCAGACCGACGATGCTTCTGCGCAATGTAGAAACGCGGAATAATCCCTGGAAGGGTTTGAAACTTCTTCGGCGTCATCGACGCAACTTCGGCAGTACTCCGTAGAAACGCGGAATAATCCCTGGAAGGGTTTGAAACTCCCAAAATATATAGCCATTCCAATCATCTCCCTTTAAGTAGAAACGCGGAATAATCCCTGGAAGGGTTTGAAACAACACCTTGCTGGACAATCAGGTTCAGCACATCATCGCGTAGAAACGCGGAATAATCCCTGGAAGGGTTTGAAACTTGAACGTATGCCGAGAAACTTGCCTCATTCGTTTTCCGTAGAAACGCGGAATAATCCCTGGAAGGGTTTGAAACCCCAAATGACTACATTTTGTCAACATATAAAATTCATGTAGAAACGCGGAATAATCCCTGGAAGGGTTTGAAACTTTTCCGGGGTGCGCGATTTGATGTGCAGCGCAGCCGTAGAAACGCGGAATAATCCCTGGAAGGGTTTGAAACCGAAATCGCCGACCACCATTCTGGCCAACCTGTCGCTGGTAGAAACGCGGAATAATCCCTGGAAGGGTTTGAAACAGCTTCACTCAGTTGTTGAGGTGTAAAAGTGAGAGAGTAGAAACGCGGAATAATCCCTGGAAGGGTTTGAAACGACAAACACATACTGGCACACGTCCAACATCGCCTGCGGTAGAAACGCGGAATAATCCCTGGAAGGGTTTGAAACAAACAAGTCGTCCGTTTAGCCGTTTTTTTGCGCGATCAGTAGAAACGCGGAATAATCCCTGGAAGGGTTTGAAACGTTAGAAAATTTTACGCGCTATGATGGCGTGAGTGACAGTAGAAACGCGGAATAATCCCTGGAAGGGTTTGAAACGATTCCCCTTCTTCATCTTTGAAATATTCATTCCTCTCGTAGAAACGCGGAATAATCCCTGGAAGGGTTTGAAACGCGGGATCGGCTGCATGGGCACTGGATTTACAGCAATTGGTAGAAACGCGGAATAATCCCTGGAAGGGTTTGAAACATTTAAGTTGTCAATTTGCCAACCGAATGTTGTTTTTGTAGAAACGCGGAATAATCCCTGGAAGGGTTTGAAACTCCAGAGATGATCCCAAAACAGCCATTTGAAAAAATTGTAGAAACGCGGAATAATCCCTGGAAGGGTTTGAAACCAATCCTAGCCGGGTCGAGGTCCTTAGACCCTCGGCCGTAGAAACGCGGAATAATCCCTGGAAGGGTTTGAAACGGTGCTCCTCAGACCCTTCTCCGTATTGTGCGGGGAAAAGTAGAAACGCGGAATAATCCCTGGAAGGGTTTGAAACTTTTTCATCAGCGTGAAAAATCACTTCGTCGCAGCACGTAGAAACGCGGAATAATCCCTGGAAGGGTTTGAAACTTTTTGATTGGGTCTCGTATTAACGGGATGGTGAAAGAGTAGAAACGCGGAATAATCCCTGGAAGGGTTTGAAACGTGCCACCTCTCTTGCCCATTTGTCAATCTGAGGCGTTGTAGAAACGCGGAATAATCCCTGGAAGGGTTTGAAACGCAGAGTTCTGCATAAAGATCCGGCAAACGCATGTACGTGTAGAAACGCGGAATAATCCCTGGAAGGGTTTGAAACGCCTCCTATTGATTATGAAGACAGGATGTCATTGGCGGTAGAAACGCGGAATAATCCCTGGAAGGGTTTGAAACGGAAGTCAATCACTCGTGCAAAAAATAGTCTGCGTCGCATGTAGAAACGCGGAATAATCCCTGGAAGGGTTTGAAACGAGACTCCGTTCTCGATGGAGTCATTCTAATACTTCAAGTAGAAACGCGGAATAATCCCTGGAAGGGTTTGAAACTGTATAATTAATCATCTTTCTCCTTTCAATGCCATTTGGTAGAAACGCGGAATAATCCCTGGAAGGGTTTGAAACTTCTCCTCTTGACTTTGGTTGGGCGTCCATGCAGCTCGAGTAGAAACGCGGAATAATCCCTGGAAGGGTTTGAAACGCGTTAGCACGGTAAATAAGCACGCGCCCATCATTTGCGTAGAAACGCGGAATAATCCCTGGAAGGGTTTGAAACTTCGCCGTGCGGCGGGCTATTACGCTTCACCTTCCCTAGTAGAAACGCGGAATAATCCCTGGAAGGGTTTGAAACGTTGTGCCGTCTCGATAAGTCCAGTGAAGCAGGAAGTTAGTAGAAACGCGGAATAATCCCTGGAAGGGTTTGAAACTTGTCCCCGATCATGGTGATTTTCCGGAATCGAGCGATTTCGTAGAAACGCGGAATAATCCCTGGAAGGGTTTGAAACAAAGACGCGTCCTCTTACGAAAGCCAAAGCTCAGAGGGTAGAAACGCGGAATAATCCCTGGAAGGGTTTGAAACATCACCAGCAAACGCCGAAATCGCCAGGCCCAACACCGTAGAAACGCGGAATAATCCCTGGAAGGGTTTGAAACACCAGACGCCCACCCTGGACCTGAAGGCACCATGTTTGGTAGAAACGCGGAATAATCCCTGGAAGGGTTTGAAACCAGTTCTGCTGAATTGCTCCAAGATACGCAGGTTGAAGTAGAAACGCGGAATAATCCCTGGAAGGGTTTGAAACCAATGTTTCCATTATTCCAGGTTGGTCCAATAATCCGGGTAGAAACGCGGAATAATCCCTGGAAGGGTTTGAAACTGATCTTGCGGATCAAGACACAGGCCACTTAAGGCCGCGTAGAAACGCGGAATAATCCCTGGAAGGGTTTGAAACGCTCCGATTAACCACACATCGTCTGTGTAAAACGAGGTGTAGAAACGCGGAATAATCCCTGGAAGGGTTTGAAACACAACGATAACAGTCGATAATCCGGTTCAGGGGCGTAGTAGAAACGCGGAATAATCCCTGGAAGGGTTTGAAACCCGGTTCGCCCGTCCGCATTGTCGTCAGTACCCCAGTGTAGAAACGCGGAATAATCCCTGGAAGGGTTTGAAACGGTATGACAAGAAACAACTTGTTGTTGACGGTCTCCAGGTAGAAACGCGGAATAATCCCTGGAAGGGTTTGAAACATCAGGGTATACGGAACTTCGGTTCTACCCTTTTCGACGTAGAAACGCGGAATAATCCCTGGAAGGGTTTGAAACGGCCAGAAGATTCAGCGGAAACACTGGTGGGGCTATCGTAGAAACGCGGAATAATCCCTGGAAGGGTTTGAAACATACAATATTCCTGGTATCAGCAGCCTGACGTTCCATCCGTAGAAACGCGGAATAATCCCTGGAAGGGTTTGAAACGAGGTACAATGGAGCTTGGGCGGTAGCGGCAGTGGATAGTAGAAACGCGGAATAATCCCTGGAAGGGTTTGAAACAGATTAGAAGGCCATGTAGATGGCCCAGATAATCTCGTGTAGAAACGCGGAATAATCCCTGGAAGGGTTTGAAACAAAGCGGAATCACAACGTTCAGGTTATGCGCGTTTTTCGTAGAAACGCGGAATAATCCCTGGAAGGGTTTGAAACTGCCGATCCCAGGCTGCTCGCCCTTCCTTACCTAAGCCGTAGAAACGCGGAATAATCCCTGGAAGGGTTTGAAACATTTTTCTTTCACAAAGTCCCCGTAGGGGATAACCGCCGTAGAAACGCGGAATAATCCCTGGAAGGGTTTGAAACTCACATAAACTTAATTAAGGACTCACTTTACGCAGTAGATAAAAAAGTTCTTTGACAAATATCTTGTGATCATGTTCAGATCCTCT
>DF820481.1:52095-72383 GCA_000739535.1 Candidatus Vecturithrix granuli
AGAGCTAACACAGTTAAAAACAATGTATAATATCTGACTTTTTTATATGAGTGCGTAATGTGAGTTAAGGAGAAAACACCATGAAAGTAGAAACGCGGAATAATCCCTGGAAGGGTTTGAAACCTTGAAGGGGGGGGGAGTTTTCAAGGACTGTGTTCAAAGTAGAAACGCGGAATAATCCCTGGAAGGGTTTGAAACTTAGACCATCTTCCGAGTAGGCGAGGGCATATTTTTGTAGAAACGCGGAATAATCCCTGGAAGGGTTTGAAACCCCGACAAAGATCATTTGCCGGGCTTCCTCTTCATGTGTAGAAACGCGGAATAATCCCTGGAAGGGTTTGAAACTGCATGTTTCTGGCTCTTTTGGACATGCTTCCAATAAAGTAGAAACGCGGAATAATCCCTGGAAGGGTTTGAAACACTCGTCAATGGGCAATTGACCTGGTGAACTCCTTTCGCGTAGAAACGCGGAATAATCCCTGGAAGGGTTTGAAACGTTAGAAGTACCATTCAACGTCTGAATCGTTCTGTGCAGGTAGAAACGCGGAATAATCCCTGGAAGGGTTTGAAACTTGTTGTTGGAAGTGCATGTATAAACGCAGACAAAGTAGAAACGCGGAATAATCCCTGGAAGGGTTTGAAACATTTCGAATGAATAATTTTTATCAAGAACGGTATCGTGTAGAAACGCGGAATAATCCCTGGAAGGGTTTGAAACATGGAGAGGGTATCACCGGATGGAGCTTTGATTCTTCGTAGAAACGCGGAATAATCCCTGGAAGGGTTTGAAACTTGAAACCTGTCCAGTCTAGTTTTGATGACCAAACTGAGTAGAAACGCGGAATAATCCCTGGAGGGGTTTGAAACCTCTTGGCTCCTAAGTCGGCATAGACTTCTCTCAAAGCGTGTATTTTGTGTGTTTCGTGGCTAAAAACGAAAGCAACACCTCGACCTTGTCAAGCATTTTCTCGCATTCGTTTTTCAAAGCGTACTTGATCACCGTGCACACCGATTTCGACAAACCCAATCTTTCTGAAATGTGATAAACAAGAATGGTTGCCTTTCGCTGTTCTTCTAAACATTTCAGGGGGTCAGGCGCACATTCTTGCTTATCTTTTTTGCTGTAGTTCCTATTCTTCCACCGGCAAGGCTTCTATTTGCACGTCAGAGGTGCAATAGCCGCTTTCATCGCAAATGCGCTCGATTTCGAACGTATCGGCAAAGAATCGCCCATACAAGCTGTCCGGCGCATAGCCCTGCGGATGAGGAATATTGTCAGGAGGTAAGCGTGGATCAGATCCTTGTAATATCACACTTCCGGATGGATGCATGATGAGTTCAATATCCTGATCAACCACCACATCATGTTGATACCTCTCATCGAAATAGACCAGGCGCAGTAAGCCTGTCCGGCCTTCCATGGTCAAGATTCCTTCAAAGGGGACGCCCTGCTTATCCCACTCGACTTTCCAGGAGCCAAGCAAACGCTGCCGTTGAGGATGGGGCGGACGAATTGGACGAGTTGGACGGGTTGGACGAGAGGGCACTGGCACTTGCTGGGAAGGCGCTGGAACTGAAGGCGGTCTCCACTCTGGGGTCGGCGTGGCTACTGGTCGCGGTCGCGGCGTTGGCGTTGGATACTGAGCCGGCTGCGGAACTGTCGGAATCACAGGCGGAACCCAGACCTGAGTCGGCACAGGCGTCGGCGTCGGCTGAGCGACAGGTTGGGTTTCAAAGGGTTGCACCCGAATTTCATAATAGGGATGCTGCGTGTACGAGCCAAAAGCGGTAATTTCGCTGGTTTGTACCTCTTGCCATGACGGTTGCCCTGATAACAACGTGGCAGTTAATTTGTTTAAAAAATCACTGGTAAAAAACCCTCCTGTGGTACGGTGGCTATAGGATACTTCCCCGGGCTGCGACCCGCACGCAAGGACAGATCCACTCTGCCTGAGAAAGAGTTGGCGATAACTTTCCTGGTTGATTGCCGAAGGGAGCAATTTGCGCTCGCGCTGTTTCAGTTCCGGCGTCAGATAATTGTTGCAGCTATCCGCCAACGCCAGCAGAAAACGCGGCTGTTTGCGCTGTAGCACATCAAGAATCTGGCCGAAATCAACAAAGCCATCGTCAAAAGCCAGGTCGGGCCAGTTCGAAGTTTTACCAAGCGGTCGCGCGCCATGGCCAGAATAATAAAACACGATAACGTCATCCATGCCGGCAATTAACTGATCTACCGCGTTGGCAACGCCGCTGCGCGTTAAATTCGTGCCGGCTAAGATAATCTTTTGCAGTTCAAGTCCGGTATTTGCGGAAATATCTTCGACCAGGGCGCTCATGCGGCTCAGATCAACCGAAACGCCTTCCCCAATATCGTCGGAGGCCGTATCTGCAACCAGAATCGCAATAAGCGCGGCGGCTCTTGTGACTGCGGGCTGCGCCAGCATAAGCGCGACCACAAAGAGACTGACAATGATGGAATTGATGAGTTTTTTGTGCATTTTCATGTTTTTCCTCCTTTCCCCGGTCATGAAGTAAACGGAGCCAGGATGTCAGCGTTGTTCACCCACAATACAAAATAGGGCGTACTGGCATCTTGCCGAATGAGCATCAATAAAAACGGTTTGTCAAACACGAATTTACGCGGCGGCATGGCCGAGACAAACACCGCTTTTGATTCCAATACTGCGCCGGTTTCATCAAGCCGGAACTGAATGCGCTGTTCGACCAGGCTAAGGGCTTTGCCATTGATCGCTGCGTTCGGCGCAGTTATCTTGCGTCCGCACAATTCTGGAAACTGGCGCGTCCGATCAAGATCGATCACCGGAACGATCACGGTTTCCAGATTTTGCATGGCTGTGGGTTGAGCGGATTCAACTCGCTTCAACACCTGATCAAGCGTGGCCTGCAAAGTGGCTGCCGGGGAAATCTTTGCCAGAATAAGGCGATCCGCCTGGGATGTTGTATGGAGTTCAAGTATGAAATCATCGCCATTCTGATAATCAAGCACCGAGACCTGCCGCGCCAGATTGTCATCGGTCGGATGACCGCTCATATACTGCGCCAATCCAAAGGAGGCTACCGGCGTTTCTTGATAATTAAACGGTTTGGTAAAGCGCGTGAACGCCCATTCAAAAGGCAGTGTTTTTAACAAATAGGCATACGCCATGAGAGAGTTTTGCGGCAACCCTTGTAACTCTTGCGGAAAGGGCTGATCCGGAAATTTTTGCTGATGAGTCTCTTCGAGATCCTTCACTATTTCCGGAGTTACAAAACCGGCTTTGGCAAGGTAACTTGCTTCATCCAGCGCCAGATTCAAGGTTTTTTGCTGATTGAGCAGCGTTACAACGGGTGGTTCATTTTCCATCGCGATTGGTCCCTCAGCAAGATCAAACAGTTCATTCCAGGCCAATTGTAACGTGGCGCACCACAGCAGATTTTGATCAGGGTTGATGTTTTCCGACAAGGACGGCGTAATGATCGTTTTTTCTGTGTGGACGGCGGGCGTCGCGGTTGCTGTCGGAATCACTGTCGGCGTCGGGGTTGGCTCCGCTCCGGCCTGATTTTTGGTATTTTTACACCCTGGCAGGAAAATCGCAGTTCCTACCATATAGAGCAAAATCAAGAAATATTTTTTCTGCATAAAAGTCCTCCTTATCAGGGGAAGTTTACATATTCACAGATTATTTTCAACTTATGTTCTCTCCTGTCAATTTCTGCAATAATTACGCCATAGCCAGAAAAATTTCTGAAAAATATCATACAGTGTTTTCATATTGTCAGAAATACACAATAGAGAGCATGGCCGGTGAAGGACGTCTCAGCATAACGCTATGAACTTTATTATACGTTTCGGAATGTTCGCATATAATTTAAGAAAATGAAATTCTGATAAAGAGAAGACAATTCTTCATCTACAGGTCAAAAAATGCTTCTGCAATCCAAATTCTTAAAAAGAATCTCGCACAATGTCAGTCTTGTCAAGATGAAAAACAGTCCAGAAACAATCACATGAAGTATGGCTTCTCCTCATAGCCTTTTTCCAGAACGCAATATATGTCAAGTGTCTTTCACTTATGTCTGTTTTTTCCTCGAAATTGCGCAAGCAAGATCAAGACAATTTTCCGAAACGGTATTGTTGTACAAAGAACTGATGTAAAATCTTGTCACTTTTCGTTGGATATGCGCGAAAAAACAATTTCGCTCCACAATTTTCATAGGAGTTATTCATGCGTTTTGGCGAGCGCACCACGGCGAATAAAAATTTTCTGGTCAGGGGAAGATGGATGTAGCGCGAAACTCCAGTTTCGCGGCTATCAACGATGCGCGAAACTGGAGTTTCGCGCTACATTTTCAGGAGAGGAAGCTATGAAGATATATAAAGGATTGATCGGAAGAATCGTTGTCTTAGTGATTGTAAGCAGTCTGATGAGCGTTTTTGCCTGTTATTCAATTACAAACGCTGAAACCGTGTTGAAGGAAAAAGCAACGCTTGAGGAAATTACGGCATTTTTTACAGAACAGGGAAAAACCGTTGTGACCTTTGTCGGCTATTCCGGGGCGGGATATGAAGATCCGCAGGCGATGTTACAACAGGCGAAAACGGTTCTGGGTACTCTTGAGCCGGCGGCAACCATTATCAATATCGGCGCTACGCCGGATGGCATCGGCGCTATTTACCCTCTCGCAAAACAACAGGGATTCATGACGACCGGGATTGTCTCGTCACAGGCGTTGGAGTATGAAGTCGCCGTGTCGCCGGATGTAGATTATGTCTTTTTTGTTGAAGATGAAACCTGGGGCGGATTTCTTGAAGGCACGGAACAATTGTCGCCAACTTCGGAGGCGATGGTGGCTGTCAGCGAAACGATGATCGGCATTGGCGGCGGAGCGGTCAGCCGGGATGAGATGATCGCCGCAGGTCGGGCAGGCAAAAAGGTGCAATTTATTCCGGCTGATATGAACCATGAACGCGCCAAAGAAAAAGCTCGCAAGAAAGGGCAGCCTGAACCTACCGATTTTCACGGCGAGGCGCATCAGATCTTTGGTAAGTAATTAGTTCGAAAATGTTAAATTTACGCAGAGATCGCTTTGCGCTCCTCAATTGGCAGGTATATTCACATTCAGAAGTGCAAAAGAGCTTTTGCAGACTACCCTGTAAAAATAGGATTTAACATTGTTGCGTTATGTTATTTTTTTATTGACAAATATTATGACCTTGCCCATGTCGCTTGTACTAGTCCTGTGAGATAATGGTCAAGATAACAGGATGAACACTATAACTCAACATTTTTCGGTAGTGACATATCCTGCAAAACAGGTATAGCACTACTATATTTTCAAGGAGGGTTCAATGAAGAAGATCGCATTGCTGCTGTGCCTCGTAATTGCTGTTTTCGGCGTGTCTGCATACAGCCAGGAGGCTCCAAAGAAAGTGACGATTGGCATGGCTATTCATGGCACTGACAATGAGTACTGGAACCAGGAAGCTGAAGGTGGGAAGCTTTTTGCAGCTTCTCTGCCTGCCGGGACAGCCGAAGTTCAAGTGTTGACGTGTGATGGTGATGACGCGAAACAGTTGAATGGGATTAAGGCGTTGATCGCTGCCAAAGGGAAGGATGTTATTTTATATGTTGACCCAAGCAACGCTCCGAATACCGCCGCAATTGCGGAAGTATGCGAAGAGGCTCAGGTGTATTGGGTCAGTGTTTGGCATCTGGCAAAAGGACTTGATCCAACGAAGTATAAATACTATGTCGCCCACTCGTCCGTTGATGGCTTTACGCAAGGCTATCAAATTGCGAATGCGATGTTTAAGACCTTCAAAACACCTGGTCAGGGCAAAATCCTGGCACTCCAGGGCATGCTTGGCAACGATTCTGCAGTGGAACGCTACGCCGGGCTGCAAAAAGCGCTCGAAGAAAATCCGGGGATTGAGTTAGTTGATACTCAGGTTGCTGACTGGAGTCCGCAGAAGGCGTTGACGATTACCGAGACCTGGCTTGCCAAATATCCGGATATTGATGGGATCTGGTGCGCGAATGACGGCATGGCGCTTGGCGCTATTCAGGCCTTAAAAGCCAAAAAACTCAATGGCATTGTCAAGACCTGCGGTGTGGATGGTGTATCTGAGGCGATTAAAGCGATTGAGGATGGCGATATGGTCTGCACCGTCGCGAATAATGGTTTTCTCCAGGGCGGCTATATGGTGGCCTATGCTTACGCCGCTTACACCGGCAAGATTGATCCGGCTAAACTGCCCTTTGAAAAGAGGTTGTTCCTGACGAAAGCCGAATATGTTGATAAGAATAATCTGGAAGAGTATAAGAAAGCGTTTATGTCTGGCACGCCGACCTATGATTTTAACAATCTGGACTATCCGATTGCAGGACCGTTTACTCTGAAAAAATAGGGGTGCAATGTTTATCTGAATGGGAACTATTGAAAGATAGTTCCCATTCGCATGTTTAGATATTGATAAAGGAAATTTAGGAAAATCTCAGGATGGATCAATACTATGGGACAACATGTTACTGTCGCCGAAGAGTTCTCTGCGAAAATTAATGAGGAGCGCAGAAAAGCAAGAATTATTGATTTAGCGCCTTTAGGCATATTTTTACTGATGACTATCCTCATGTCCATTTTTATTGAGGGCTTTTTTACCGTCAGCAATTTTATTAGTATTCTCAATCAGATTGCCTCGCCGCTTGTGCTTGCTGTGGGCCTGACATTTGTGATCGTGCTGGGCAGCATCGATCTTTCGGTAGAAGGCGTGATGGGCTTTACAGGCTCGATCATCACCTTGCTTGTGTTAAATAACAAAACCCCTTATGACCTGGGCGTGTGGGGCATCCTCCTTTCGGTGCTCGCCGGGACGCTGGTGGGCGTGATCACCGGATTGCTCCATGTGAAATTGCGAATTCCGTCCTTTATGGTAACCTTTGGCGTGGCGAGTATCATCACCGGAATTGGCATCTTGAGTTATCGAGGACGTCCGGCGTCGGTGCTTGAGCCGATGTTTGTTGACATCTCACAAGGGACAGTGTTTGGAATTCCCTATTTAACCTGGTTTGCCTTCCTTGTGTGTCTGATTGGCTATATTATTCAGGAATATACCGCTATTGGAAAACATGTCTTCGCGATTGGCGAGAATGAAAGCATTTTACGCTCAACGGGTATCAATGTTGATCGCATTAAAATTATTGTGTTTACGTGGTGCGCTTTTTGCGCCAGTATTGCCGGCATTTTTGGAGCTATTCGCCTGAAAAGAGGCGAAGTTATCATTGGCTATGGTTTTCTTTTTTATACCATTACGGCGGTTGTCGTCGGCGGAACATCTTTGTCTGGGGGGAAAGGCGGCGTCCTGCAATCACTGGTGGGCGTTTTCATTGTCACTGTCATTCAAAGCAGCCTGATTCTCCTAGGCGTCAATCCATACGTTCAATCAGCGATTCAGGGGTCCATCATCATTCTGGCGGTCGCGCTGACCGTTGCCAGAGGCAAAAAATTCATTATCAAATAATGTGCGAGAGCAGCCATGGATAAAGAAATCTTATTTCAGGTAAATGGGCTTGGGAAAAAGTATAATGGGACGACTGCCCTTGAAAATATTGATATGGAAATTTATAAGGGCGAGATTGTCGGACTTATTGGAGAAAATGGCGCCGGGAAGTCAACCCTGCTTCGAATTATTGCCGGGGTTGAACAACCGACGGCGGGGACGATGCAGATGCACCAAAAACCGTATGTCTGTCAGAACCCGATTCAGGCGAATAAGATGGGCATTGGGATGGTCTTTCAGGAACAGTCGCTGATCAAAAATTTGACGGTGAGTCAAAATATTTTTTTAGGGCGAGAATCCGGCTATAAAAAGTTGGGTTTCATGGATTGGCAGGCCATGAACCGGGATGCTCAGGCGGCGTTGGCGGCCATTGGCATTGAACAGATTGCTCCTGAAAAAAAAGTGATGAGCCTCACCTATTCCGAACGGCAAATGGTGGAAATAGCGAAGGTCTTTAACATGGTTGGGGGAAAATTGGGCGGGGGTGCCGTGATCCTGCTCGATGAGCCTACGTCGGTCTTAAACGATACTGAGATTCAGCAACTCTTTGCAGAAGTCGAAAGGATGAAAAGCGATGGAAACACCGTGATTTTTGTTTCGCATCGCCTTGATGAGGTGTTGCACATCTGTGACCGGATTTATATTTTCAAAGACGGCGAAAATGCAGGTGTCATGAATAAACAGGACGCGACGGAGCAGATCCTGTATGAAAAAATGGTCGGCCGTGCCACGACCGGAGAATATTTTAAAATCCACCGGCAAACCATTCCGAGACATGAGGTTGTGTTAGAAGTCAAACAATTAGGGCAGCGCGGGGCGTTTAAAGATGTCAACTTTACGCTTCATAAAGGTGAAGTGCTCGGGATTGCCGGCGTGGTTGGCTCCGGTAAGGAAAATCTCTGCGCCGTGATCTGCGGCGATGAAGACTATGATACAGGGGAGGTACTTTTAAAAGGGCGGCCGACGCGTTTTTCGTCGCCAGCCGATGCGTTACGCGCTGGAATATTATCTGTGCCCAAAGAACGAAGAGAAGAGGGCATTGTCGGAATTCTCAGCATTGTTGAGAATATCAGTCTTTCGAACTTGAAACGTCTTAGCCAAAATGGTTTCATTTCTCAGAAAAAACAGCAGGCGACGGCTCAGGAATGGGTAGCCAAATTGGATATAAAATGCTCCGGCATCAAGGAACATGTCGAATATCTGAGCGGCGGCAATGCTCAAAAGGTGGTCTTTGCCAGAGCTATTTTCAGCGCGACGGACATTCTCATTTTGAATCATCCGACCAGAGGCGTAGATGTCGGCGCAAAAGAAGACATTTATCATGTGATTCGCGATTTATCGGCACAAGGGATCGCTGTGATTTTACTCGGCGACACGCTGGACGAGTGCATCGGTCTGAGCAGTAAACTGCTGGTCATGAAGGATGGCGTGGTGCTCAAAGAATTTGATTGCCCTGCTGATCACAAACCTTCCCAGGTTGATATTGTTCAATTTATGATGTAATGTGAGGTTTGTACCATGCCCAAAATTGATTTAAAAAAGAGCGTCAATTATCTGAGCGCAGTTTCAATTATCGTGTTAGTAGGCGTGTTCTCCGCCATCAATCCGAATTTTATCAGCGCCGCTAATATTAAGAACATTTTGTCTGATGTCGCGCCGATTTTAGTCATGTCAATTGGAGTGACCTTTGTGTTATTAATTGGTTCGGTTGACTTGTCGGTCGGTGCGATCTGTTCCTGCGCTTGTGTAATGACAGGCACCTGGTTTTCCCAAATGGGCAACTGGGTCATCCCGTTAGTGTTGCTGTATGGGTTGTTAGCAGGAGCCTTAAACGGAGTGATCTTCACAAAACTGAAAATCCCCTCTTTTATTGTCACTCTGAGTACGATGAGTATCTGGAAATGCGTTGCGCTCCTCATTTCAGAAGGCGCGCCTCAAGGCATTCCGCTCGAATTATGGCCATCACTCAGATGGATCAAACATTCTTTTTGGAGCATCCCGATCGTCTTTGCAATTGGCCTGGTAGTCTTAGGGTTGCATTATGTCATTCAACGTCAAACCATTTTTGGCAAATCCGTGTTTGCGGTAGGAGCCAACGAAAGGGCTGCCAGAATTATTGGGCTTGACGTGCTGAATACAAAAATGTTTGCCTTTGTGCTTTCCGGGCTGGGAAGCGCGTTAAGTGGAGTTTTTTTCGCGCTGATCCTGAAAAGCAGTCTGCCGACCATCGGCGATCAATTGGTTCTGGTCGCCATGGCAGCCGTTGTTCTGGGAGGGACGGCGCTGACCGGAGGCAAAGGCAGCGTTTTGAAGACCTTGCTTGGCGTCGTACTGGTCTTAGTGATCCAAAATGGACTCAACGTGGTCGCCGTAGATGCGTTTTGGCAGCAGATTGTTTTTGGCGCGTTGATCATTTTTGCCGTTTACTTGAACGCCGACAAAGGCGGCCGAGGGGTTATCATTAAATAAAACGCTGCTGAGGTGGGTTTTTGCTCTATTCGATAAAAACCAAAAAAGATCTTGACAAAATAATGGGCGCTCTATAGATTATAAGTAATTTGTTATATACTTAATTTTATTACAAAACAGCTATGCGTGATCTTGTAGTCAAAATGGCGGAAGTATTCAAGGCATTGGGTGATCCCACGCGCCTGCGTATTTTGCGGATGCTGGCGTCAAACCCTGAGCAAAAGGTGTGTGTGGGCTGTATTGCCGAACGCCTGGGGATTTCGCAGCCCGCGGTGTCGCAGCATCTGAAGGTCTTAAAAAACGTTGGCCTCGCAGAGCCAAATCGCGAGGGGTTTCGGGTGCATTATGCGATTAATTCCGAGACCCTGGACGCCTTTCAAAAAGACTGGCAAGCATTAACTGCGTTGACCGCGGAAAAATGTCCATGTTCAGGAAAAGAAGCGTGTCAGGAAGAAATTGCGTAATTTTTTTTATCCTATTATATAAGTTATTGCTTATATATCAACATACTTATTTAGTATAAGGAGAACTATTATGCAGAATACACAACCGACGATGACAAATTTGACGAGTGAACAAGTAAACACAAGCAATGATCGTACTGAGCAGATTCTGGCTGACATGTTACAAAAACAAGGCTGGATTCCCAAACCGCTCAAAATCATGGCTAAACGACCTGGTATTGTTGAGACATTTATGGCATACAGGAATCAGATTATTGAGGCCGGGCCACTCAGCCAGAGAGAGCGGGCGTTGGTTGCTCTGACGTCGGCGGTCGCCCTGAAATCTGCCAATTGCATCCCTGTTTGGGCCAATCATGCGCGAAATGCCGGGATCAGTGAAGAAGAGATTATCCAGACCATGCTGATTACCAGTCTGATCTCCGGGGTGTCTCCATTGCAAGTGGCCTACACAGGGCTTAAGGAACAATCATAAGTTGAAAGGAGGTGATTCCTATGTGTTGCGGACATTCAGAACATCATGGCCGAGGAGCAATGCACGGTTTTGGCGGGTGTATGTGCGGTGGGGGATTTCCCCCTCAATTCGGGCAGTTCTTCTGGAGCAAGAAGAAACAAATCCGGATGATCGAAAAACTGCTGGAACAGAAGCGCGAAGAAGTGCAAGACCTCGAAGAATTACTTGACGAATTGAAACAAAAGAAGTAACAACATCAAATGGGAAGGAGCTTCAAACTCCTTCCCTATCGTAACTTTAGTCAGAAAACTCGCTAAAGCGAAGACGACAAACCTGCCAGTTATCGTTACCTGTAAAATGCAGCCATTCATAATAGGGTTTGATATTCGCCATATACGTATAGGCTTTATCCTTCTGATTTGAAGAATGGCAGCTAATTCTCACATCCGATCCGTTCACATAGGTGACAATGGCTGCATGGGCGTCAGAATCAGAACAAGAATTTGTATGGTAGATTAATACATCACCAATCTGAATATTGGACGGCGGAGCCTGGCGATAACCACATGTGCGCATCCAGCCCTTCTTGACAAGGCAATCCCCCAGATTCTTCGCGCCAATCTCTTCTTTTCCGCAAGGATAGCCCCTACAGGGCGTTCCTCCGCTTAAATCAGAATGTCCTCCGGCGATGAGACTTTGGGAGACAAAATTGGCGCAATCGCCTCCATGACTTTGGTATCCGCAGCAATTTTCCCAGCCCCAAAACGACCAGGGGGTGCAAGCCCTATAATCGCCGCAGACGTGATTACAGGAGTTATACCATAAGTGCGCATAATTACGGGCTGTCTGACGCTCATATACTTCTGTTGTGCGAGAACACCCGCATAACAGCAGCACGATCAACAGGGTATATCCTACTCTGCGTTTATAATGGCTCATCACATCCCTCCTCTTTTTCCTGATTAAGCATTTGTAGGTGCTTTTTCACATGTTCATCCTGTTCTTCTTTCAAAATATGCTGAAGAGTTTCTGTGATCTTTTCATTCAACTCCGCATGTTCTCGCACTACTTGCTGTAATGCCGAAATGGCATACAATCGGGACTTCACGTCAGAACTGCTGCGAGCAATTGATTCCGCATCCTGGAATACTTCATTTTCATCGGATAATCCAAGCTGATATAAACTCCATAGTGCATGTAACTTTAAGGTATCATCGTGGGTTTGCATGTTGATGTCCAGTAAAAGCGCCTTGGCTTTTTGATTACCGAGTCTTTGGAGGGTGAGCGGAAGTATATACAGTATTTCCGGCTGAAGGTTGATCTTGTTTTTTATGGCCTGCTCAATAAGTTCCAGTCCTTGCTCTTGTCCGTACCAGACCAGAATATTGGCAGCGTGAAGCTTGACATTCCATGATTGATCCCCCTGCATTCGCTGTGTCAGGGCATTGACAATTTTCAGAATGCTGCCGTCGCTCATCCCGGCATGGAGCGCCAGAGATGATAAGCATGAAAGATATTCCTGACGAACGGTCTCATCAGATTCTTGCTCCATCAGCAGCAATAATGCATTCATGACTTTTTCCGCCTGCTCTGCTGTGGCAAACCCTAATTCAAACAGCAGATGCCGCCGGACATCCGGGTCGGGTTCGGTCTGGAATAACGAAAGATAGGTCTCTATATTCTCTCGTTTCCACAGTTGTTGTTGCACGATGTACTCTTGCATGTCAGGTGCGCCGATCGGCACAAAAAAAGAGGTCTCCTGTCCCGACTCGTCCACAAGCGTTTTGACTGTTCCGATAAAAGGCTTGTTAAAAACCTGTTCTTGAGCCAAAAGGTGAGAAGAAACGATCCCGCCCGCCATGACGCTCACAATCCAAATGAAAACAATGTGTTTCATAATCTATGCTCCAATTTCCGACAGAAAATTTTTAGAACTCTTTCATATAAATGCTTTTTTCTCAAAACCGATTATGTCAACTCTTATTTTAGGAAAGTTGTCTATTTTTCTCCTCGTAGGCATCAATCGAAAGATCGAGTTATTGAACCATACCATTAATCTGTTGACAAATCTCCTTCTACGATGAGTGATGTCATATTCAAAGTGAATTGAATGAACATCTATAGACATCCTAAGTCATTCGTGTCTCGACTTCGCTCGACAACCGCTCGGTCACTGAGCGGAGTCGAAGTGACATGACACAAATGATTTAGGATCACTATATCAAACAGAGGAGAACATAGCGTGAACATACTTGAACCGATTCTTTCAAGGAGAAGTATCCGCAAATACAGAACGACGCCGGTTGAAGAGGAAAAAATTACGCTGTTGCTGGAAAGCGCCAGACTTGCGCCTTCAGGCAACAACACGCAGCCCTGGCGTTTTATTGTGGTACGGGCTGAGGAACGTAAGCAGCGCATTGTTGATGCCTCTCACCGTCAAACCTGGATGCTCAAGGCTCCGGTCTTTATTGTCTGTGTGGCCGATATCAGGACGCGCATCAAAGGGCAAGCGGCGATTGAAGTTGACGACCAGAGTCCTGAACCGGCGTTGAAAAAAATTATCCGCGATACGGCCATTGCGGTGGAACATCTGGTGTTACAGGCCGAGGCATTGGGGTTAGCGACCTGTTGGGTTGCGTATTTTGAACAGGAGGACCTTCGGCCGATCCTGAATATCCCCTCAGATCAATACGTGCTTGCCGTGATTCCGGTGGGGTATGCGGATGAACACCCGTCTGCCAGACCTCGAAACGCCCTTCAGGACATGGTCTTTTACGAAACCTGGGGCAATACAGTAAACGGTGAGCAGTAATCAGTGATCAGTAGTCAGTAGTCAGTGGTCAGTAGTCAGTAATTGTAATGACACAGAAGGTTATGGACACGCTCTCCGGAGTGCGCAAGCTCTGCTTGCGCGGCCNCTGCTTGCGCGGCCAAAGCAGAGCTTTGGCACTCCGAAAAATGTCCATAACCTTGCATGTCAATACAATTACTGCTCACTGATGCGTAAGGTCGGAAATGGTGAGATACACCAGGTTTTGATTTAACAGTTGATACGCAATTTCTCCGAATGTCATGGGCCCGGTGATGTTGCCGGTTTGTTTGCCTTCCAGTTCAGAATAGAGATAGTTCAGGATGCAGTTGCAGGAAAAAAAGATTGACTGCGCTTCATGTTGATGGAGGTGTGAGAGAAAGTTGCTTACATAATTTCCGACCGGTTTGGCATGTTTGTATTCAATGCCTCGGAAAACCGGCGCATAGAAATCAACTCGTTTGGCCGAAGAGTCAATTTGTTGGAAACTGGTGTTAATCATGGCGCCGTTATAATCGGCCACAAGCGGCAGCCGGGTATCGAGGTTGTGCTCCTGAATATAGTCCGCCAGATTGTGCGGCTCGCCGTTGATTAAAGCCTCAGTCGCGCAGAAACCATCATGCGGAAAGGTGATCACGTCGCCCGCACCTTGTTCGAAAATATTAAGAATATTAATTTCTGCAATCTTCGACTCTGGCAAAGTGATGTGCATGACCAGCGCGCCGTCTTCATAAGGTTCTCCAGTGGCGCCATCAAAAATTTTCGGCGCGGTTTTTCCTAATTCAGATAGATTGACACCTGTGATCCAGCCGATTAACGGGCGCAATGCAAAATGCTCAAAATTATGCACATTCAGGGCAAACGTAAGCAGCGTCGGGCTGGCGGCCGGGATGAGAATGAATCCTACGCCGTTTTCAGGAATATCTGCATATACGTTGGCGATATTTTGGACAGAATAAGAGCGGATCGCGCAACGGACGATATATTCCGGTAATTCGGTGACATAAATGTGTTCCTGGGTAAATTGCCCGCCGCGTTCGGTCATAAAATACGGAATGGTTCCGCCGATCCAGTTCCCGGTCGGCAGTTGAGAAAGTACGCGTTCATCAGCCGCCAGCAGCAAATTGCGACCCTGTTTGATGAGCGTGCGTACAGCATCTACGGTAAACATCACCTGTTTCATTGCAATTCTTCCTTTCTAAAAAGTTTGTGTAAATCGCGCTGGATTTTGGGAGCGTTGACATTCTGCACGAACATTTCCCTGAGTTCGCGCATACTTTGTGAGAGTATTTCCGGTGAAGGGTGCTGGGAAACTTTCAAGCTCAAGCGTTTGACAATCATCTGCACTGCAAAAGATTCAAAATCATAGTGCTGTTTGCCTGTTAGCAAGTCTTTCCATGCCTGATGATGCGTTGATGGAACATTCATACCTACCTACCTCCAATTTCAAAAGAATTTCTCATTGAAACTCGATGCCAAGATAATCAAATAACGTTTTCAGAATACATGCTTTCTGAAAACAGGTTAAGCGCGATGTCTGGGTTGCGATGATGCTCTGTTGCAAGACGGAATTTTCGACGATCAATTGAATGAGTTCGGCGATTTCGGCATAGCGTTTGTGATGAATCAGAATGCCCGCATTCCCTAACGTGTAAGGAACAGCCGTGCAATTATAGGCTAACACTGGAAGCTTAAAATAAAAACTTTCCACCGCCGGCACGAAAAAACCTTCATGCTCGCTCAAGCTCAGCAAAACATCAGCCAGTTGATAATACGTGTTCAATTCCTGTTGAGTCACATGCCCTGCAAAGTGGACATCTTCAACCCCCAGTTCCGCAATCAGTTCGCGCAAAAAAGTGAAGTAGGCTTCATTGGGATGGTATTTGCCGACGAGCAGCAAGCGCGATTGGGAATTGACATATTTTTTATACACGTGGAAAGCCTTGATCACATCTTCTTGCTTTTTGTTGGGGGTTACGCGGCCAACAAAGAGGATGTTGACCTTTCCATCGTCAAACTGTTCGCGCACCTGAGAAGCCTCAGGCGTGTCGTATTTATGAAAATCCAGCAGAATCGGTAAAACCCCGGTTTTGCGATAACCATATTGCACAAGTTCCAGGCGATTGAATTCGGAATCCGCTAACCCCAAATCAGTGTATTCCGCCAGGAGTTTAATTTCATGGCGGCCGGTGGTGGTGATCGTGACCAATTCTTCGCTGAATCCCTCAAAAAAATGCGGCGGCGTGATGTTATGGTAAATGACGATTTTGCGCCCTTTGGCCTCTTTAAAGGTGTATGTGATCGGCGACGGCACGGCAAAATGATAGAGGTGAACAGTCTCAGGGGAATCGTATTGGGCGAAATGCCGAAAGTCTATGGCGCGATCTTTGAGATGATCGTCAATGTGTACCCCCAAAATAACACTATCTATCCCACGAGCTTGCAAAGCCTGATGAATTTCATACGCGCTGTCGCCTACAGCGTCGCCTGAATGAACTGATGGGAGTAGTTGGGTGATGCGCATAAAATAATGGACTCAAAGGACTCAAAGGACCGAAGTTGCAATGAAGATACCTATTCACACTTGAGTCCCTTGGGTCCTTTGAGTCACTTACAAACTTCTTCAATATAGGTTTTCAACACCTGTTCCAATCGCGGCCGGGCAAAATAGGCCAGACGTTGTTGCTGGCTGCGGAGAATCTTTTCTCGGAACGGCCGATTTTCAATCAACAAATCCATCATTTCGGCAATTTCGTCATAGCGTTTTTCGTTGATAAGCACTCCGGCGCCGTCAAGCGTATAAGGGATGCTTGTCGCATTGTACGCCAGAATCGGAATCTCTGCGTGCATGGCTTCAATCATCGGCACGCTAAAACCTTCATGCTCGCTCATGCAGAGCATCAGATCGGCAATCTGATAATAGGCCGCAAGCTCTTCATCTGTCACTTTACCAGTTAAACACACATTGTCAAGCTGTAATTTTCTGATGAAGGCATCCAGCATGAAATCATAGCGTTCAATGCCACCCAGACCAATGAGAAATAAACGGGACCGGGGTTGAATGTAGCGCTGATACAAATAAAATGCCTGAATCACGTCTTCCTGACACTTATTCGGTACCAAGCGACCGACAAAGAGAATATTTTTGAACCCATCTTTATAGCGACTTATGACACCTTTATCCGGGAAACGATCGTATTTCTCAAAATCCAGGATAATCGGCAAAACGCCGGTTTTGGCAAATCCAAAGCCCTCAAGTTCTTGACGGTTAAATTCCGAATCGCCTAACGTTAAATCACACAGATTCGCAAAATGCCGTAATTCCTCCCGGCCCCGGTCTAGCACTTCGCGGATATAGTCATCATATCCGCGTAAAAACGATCCTGGCGTGATGTTATGATAGATCAAAATTTTCTTGTTCGAGAGAGATTTGACAAATTCTGAGATCGGGGATCCGACTGAAAAATGATAGATCAAGATCGCGTCTTTTAAATTCCGTCCTTTAAGCTTTTTGTAGGATTTTGCAAACGCACGCATATCAGCATGAATATCATCAGCGTAAATCGTGGATTCATGTCCCCACCGTTGCAGAATCCGTTGGATCTCTAACGTATGGTTTCCAATCGCATCGCCATGCCTGAGGCACGGCAGCAGTTGATGTATTTTCATGGATTGTAGTGTTTGAGTGTTTAAGTGTTTGAGTATTTGAGTATTTATGGATTTGAATGTTTAAACACTTAAACACTCAAACACTCAAAAGAAAATCAACATACGTTTTTTCAATGGTATCCCAGGAATAATGTTCGGCGACGTAATGTTGCCCCTGCTTGCCCATTGCTGATCGTACTTCCTGATTTGGATACAACAAATCTAGACAGTATGCAAACTCGTCATAGCTGCTATAGTATAACCCGCCATTGCTGTTGAGACAATGTTCCGCCAGCACCTCCGAACGTCCGTTGACTAACACAGGAATTCCAGCCTGCCAGGCTTCCAACACCATAAAAGACAGGCTTTCGTACTGAGAAGGATTGACCACGAGCATCGCTCCTTGCAAGGCTGCCTGTTTTTGCGCTGAAGAGACAAATCCGGGCGCCAAAATTCCGGGGTGTTTCGGCATATCCATCGCCTGTTTTCCAAGCAGGACCAGGTTCAATTCGACCTGGCGTTCCTCCAAATAGCGTAGAAAAAACGCGCTCAACTCCTGGCAGCCTTTCATCAGATCAATGCGCCCCACATACAGGATGTAGGGTTGCGGAAATGTGAGGGGGACAGCGGTTGCTTCTTCTGATTCGGACGAGCTATCGGCCGTGGTTGTTATGACTCCGGCCCCGGCCACGCACCAGGGAATGTGCGTATTCTGCCATTGTCGCTGCACGAGTCGCCGTTCTTCTTCGGTATTATAGCAGATGCCCTGCGGCAGGTGAAAGATCGGTCGGTAGGCGTCTAAATAGAAATGTGGCTCGTCGTGCGCAGTCGGAATCAGGACGCTTTTACGCGATACCAGTTGTAAGCCCAAAAAGGTCGTCAAATAGCTGTATGTGACGAAAATAAACAGATGATATGTTTCTTCGTGCTCTTTGATATAGGCAAGCAGGGCTGAGGAAGTCGGCCCTTGCAAACGAATCCAGGCAAGTTCATCTACCAACGAACGCTGTGGATTGGCAAATAATTTTTTCGCAAAGCGATTAAAGGCGTGCATATCTCTGGAACAATCTGTGGGAAAACGATGCACCGGAATCCCATTGATTGTTGTCGCGCCGGCCGGAAAGTAGTTCTCCCAGGTCAGATAATCAAGCGCGCAGGTCGTCAAGACCTCGACCGAAAAATATTTGTGCATGCGCTCCGCCACCTGACGGCAGAGGAGTTCCGCTCCGCCGTTGACTTCTTCGCCATATCGCTGGACAACAAACGCTATTCGCATGGTCTGGTTTGCTGTTGAAGTTCCTGAATCTGGCGCAGCAATTCTTCTTGCATCTTGCGCAGTTGGCGATTCTCTTCGTTCAAGCGCGTCAATTCTTCGAGTACGCTTGAGCTAAAACGGACGCCGGCGGCGTTATACTCTGTTTGTCTGGTAAAAAAAGCAGAGCCGAAAAAGAGCAGTGCCCGGAATCCGATTTTTTTGATCGCTACCATGAATGGTCCCAAAATTTTGCGGTGCGATGTGATAATCGTCGAGCTCGCCGCGACGTCCCAGTTATGGTGCAGTCTTCTCAGGTGCAGATTCATCTCGCTGTAACGCTCATTCTTTTTAGGCGACAAATCTTGTTTTAGTTCGGTAATGCGCTGAAGTTCTTCATCGCTGTAGATTCCCGCCTGCTTTTTTTCAAGCACCCGGCGTTGAATCTCTTTCATAATTTCTTCGACATTCACATTGTCTGCGTGTATAGTAAACGTTTCCATGCGTGTTATTCGGGTTCGTAGTTCCGCTTTCAGGCAGAAGAATTCGCTCAAGCGAAAACTATAAACCTCTCAGAGTGCTAGTGAACATAGATTAACCCGATTGAGACGAGCACCCACAGGACGACATTGATTAAAATCGGCATATCTGTCACGAGAATAGTCGTCGGGTCCCCGCCTAATTCTTTTTGATGGATAAGATACAAATAACGAAAAATCCCGTAAATCACAAAAGGGATTGTAAAAATCATATATGATGTTCCGAATTTGACCCTGGTTTCCGGGGCCATGGTATAGAGCGCGTAGGCCATCAGAGTTGAGGCCGTGACGACCCCGATCATCTGATCAAGGAGGTGCGGTGAATATTCTTCGAGAATTTTGCGATGCGATTGCGCATTATTGCCAAGCAACACCAATTCATGCCGCCGTTTGCTCAGCCCTAAAAACAGGGCGAGCAAAATCGTACACAGCAGCAGCCAGGAAGAAAATCCCACGTGAATAACGACCGCTCCGGCGATCGCGCGCAGCACGAATCCGATAGCAACCGTCAATACATCGAGAATAACGATGTGTTTCAAGATAAAAGAATAAGCAAACAGGAGCAGAAAATAGAGGAGTGCAATCCCGCCGAATCCGAAATCAAGCCAGAAGGCGCACAATAATGACACCCCTGAAATGATCGCCGCCGCCGCTGTCGCCGTGTGAAGAGATAATTCACCTGCCGCAATCGGGCGTTTCGATTTTAACGGGTGCGCTCGATCTTGCTGAACATCTTTTATGTCATTAATAATATAAATCGTGCTGGATAAGAGGCAAAACAGCAAAAACGCCGCACAGGTTCGTGATAAGGCGTCTAATTCAAATAAGTGCTGCGCAAAAATCAACCCGGCAAAGAGTACCAGATTCTTGCTCCATTGCTTCGGACGCATGGTTCTGAACAACGCTGAAGCGGTTGTGCTCGCTGTTTTGTTCATTGAATATGAATGAAATTGCTCCATATATGCTATACGCTGTATTTCTGACTCAGTAACAACTATACTTGAGACCGCATAAATTTGTGACAACCTCATCCCCTTCCCCCTCTCCTAATTTAGGAGAGGGGGGACTGAGGGGGAGTGGTCAAAAAAATCACAAATT
>DF820481.1:72494-89263 GCA_000739535.1 Candidatus Vecturithrix granuli
AGCTTTGACACTCCTGTTCACCTCTCTCGAAATGCCCGTTGCATGGACTTTTAAAACAGCTTCTAAAGTGAGAACTACAAACTTATAGCTTTTCCCTTGACGTAAAACGTTCTGAGGAACGCTATGGAAGAAAAGGAAGTTCATGTCAAGCAAATTTCCTGAGAAGCATGGATGAAATCACTTCCATAAAACTATGGCGCAAGTTGTTTCGGGAATTTCGAAGACTGTTTCCTGAAACGACAATGTGAAAAATATCAAGTTTCAACTTGACAAGAATAGAGATTTTTAATAATTCGATTGAAAATCTCTGAATACATTGACATAGACGACTGCATAGAGTCGAACCGACGCTGGAAGCCGCACCAGGGACATTTTGACGAAAGGAGAAAGAACGTGACGAAAATAACAACGGTTAAACAAGTCTTGCAAGGGAAAGGCAATGCGATCTGGTCCATCACGCCGGAATCTACGGTGCTTGAAGCCTTGCAGCTTATGGCTGACAAAGATGTGGGGGCTTTGCTCGTGATGAAAGAAGGCAAGCTGGCCGGCATCTTTTCAGAGCGGGATTACGCTCGGAAAGCTATTCTGAAAGAGAAACCTTCAAAAGATATGTTGGTCAAAGACTTCATGACCAGGGAACTGTTTTACATCTCGCCTGATACTACGATCGAGGAGTGCATGGCGCTCATTACCCAAAAACGGATCAGACATTTACCGGTCATGGAAGAGGGGCAGGTCGTCGGCGTGTTAAGTATCGGCGATGTCGTGAAGAAACTGATTTCAGATCAAGATTTCACCATTCAGCAGCTTGAAAATTATGTGCTCGGCGAGTATGGGATGTGATGCCGTCTGAAGCTATTGTTAACGCGAAACGATGTCTTATTAACATGTTGTTGCTGTTACGTGAACCCGATAAATTTGACCAATTGAATACCCGTTGTATTTTAGCAAGGGCGTTGCAATCTAAAAACCGAGTGTTTCAAGCACTCCGGTTTTTCCTGCAATATGCCGGAGATGAGATTTTTTTATGAATGTAGATCTGTCTCATACCAGAACACTTATTGAAAAATACAGTCAGAGAAAAGGCGCGCTAATCCCGCTGTTGCAGGAGATTCAAGCCGTGTACGGTTACGTTCCAGAGGAAGCCGTACAATTAGTGGCTCAGGATCTATCGATCTTCCCTGTAGAAATTTATGGAGTCCTGACCTTTTATACTCAGTTCTATCTGACGCCGCGCGGGAAACACACCATCAGGGTGTGTCAGGGAACGGCCTGCCATGTTATGGGCGCGAAAGGCTTGTTTGATTATCTTCTGGATAAGCTGGGAGTGGAAGAAGGCGGCACCACCGAAGATAGCGTGTTCACTGTGGAACGCGTGGCCTGTCTTGGGTGCTGCGGCATGGCGCCCGTGATTATGATTGACGAAGATTTCTACGGACACTGTACAATTCAAAATATTGAAGCAACCCTGGAAAAGTATCGATCGGAGAACACGGAATCATGAAAAAGAGAATATTGATATGTACGGGAACCAGCGGGATTTCTGCCGGCGCCGAAAAAGTCGGCCAGCTTTTTACTGAGGGGCTGGAACGCCATGGGTTACATCGCCATTATGATATTGTCATGACCGGGGATCGGGGCTTATTCAGAGACGTGCTGGTAGATATTGTCAGCCCGGATAATGAGCGCATGACGTACGAATATGTGACCCCCGAAGACGTACCGACGATTGTGGAACAGCACCTGGTTCACGGCGAACCGGTCAAGAAGCTGTTGGCCGGAGAAGATTATCGGCAGTTTTTTGCCAATCAGACCCGTATTGTGCTTGCCAATTGCGGCGAAATCGATCCGGAAAGCCTCGACGATTACCTGGCGCATAACGGCTACAAAGCCTTGCAAGCCGCGCTCAATATGTCTCCTGACGCCGTCATCGAGACAATGAAAATCGCCGGTTTGCGCGGGCGCGGCGGCGCAGGATTCCCAACCTGGATGAAATGGAATTTCTGCAAACAGGCGGCCGGCGACCAGAAATATCTGGTGTGTAACGCTGATGAAGGCGATCCGGGCGCGTTTATGGATCGCAGCGTGTTAGAAGGCGATCCTCATGCCGTGATTGAAGGCATGATTATTGGGGGTTATGCCATCGGCGCGACCGAAGGCTATGTCTATTGCCGCGCTGAATATCCGATTGCGCTTAAACGCTTAGCTAAAGCGATTGCCCAGGCCGAAGCCCGCGGCTATTTAGGGAAAAACATTCTGGGCAGCGATCATGCGTTTCATCTGACGATTAAGCAAGGGGCCGGGGCCTTTGTCTGCGGGGAAGAAACCGCGCTGCTCGCTTCAATTGAAGGCCGGCGGGGGATGCCCAGGCCTCGTCCGCCATTTCCGGCGCAAAAAGGATTATGGGGGAAACCAACCACCATCAATAACGTCGAGACCCTGGCCAATATCCGCCATATTTTTGAAAAGGGCGCGGAATGGTTTGCTTCCATTGGCACTGAAAAAAATAGCGGCACAAAAGTGTTTGCCCTGGCAGGCAAAGTCAAAAATACCGGTCTGGTGGAAGTCCCGATGGGCACGACGATCCGGGAACTGATCTTTGGCCCGGGCGGCGGTATGCTCAAGAAAAAAGATAAATTCAAAGGCGTCCAGATTGGAGGACCTTCGGGCGGATGTCTGCCGGAAAGCTTGTTAGATACGCCGATTGATTATGAATCAATCAATAAGACTGGCGCAATTATGGGCTCAGGTGGAATGGTTGTCATGGATACACGCACCTGCATGGTGGATGTCGCCAAATTTTTCTTGGATTTTACGGTGGCCGAATCCTGCGGAAAGTGCGTGCCCTGCCGTGTCGGTTTGAAACGCACATTGGAAGTATTTGAAGAGATTACTGCGGGACGCGGCAAAGAAGAACATCTCGCCTTTCTCCAGGAGATGGGCACGACCATCAAAAGTACAGCTTTGTGCGGACTTGGCAATACTGCGCCAAATCCGGTGTTAACCACGCTGCGCTATTTTCCGGAAGAGTATCAAGCGCACATTCATGACCACGTTTGTCCGTCGCGAGTGTGTACGGCATTAATCCAATTTGAGATCATCACAGCCAATTGCGTCCAATGCGGGCTGTGTTTCAAAGCCTGTCCGGTGGGAGCGATTACGTGGGAAAAGAAGCAGTATCCAATCCTTGATAAGAACAAGTGCATCAAATGTAAAGCCTGCATTGATGCCTGTAACTTTGGGGCGATCCAATGAAACACATCACAATTGATGATCAAGAATTCCTGGTAGAACCCGGAAAAACCGTGCTTGAAGCAGCCATTGACGCCGGAATCTATATTCCGAATTTATGTTATCATCCCGACTTACCCCCTCTGGGGGCATGTCGCTTGTGTCTGGTCGAAATTGAAGGCATGCGAGGCCTGCTGCCTGCCTGCACGACCTATGTTATTGAAGGCATGGTGATTCGCACCAATACCCCGCAGCTTCAGGAGTTTCGAAAAAACATTGTCTGGTTTTTGTTGAGCGACCATCCCAAAGAGCTTGCTGAGTCATCGCAATTTCAAAAAGTGGCTGAATGGGTGGGGATCAAAGACGCGCTGCCAGGCCATGTGTCGCAGCCTCGCAAGCTGCCGGAGATCTCGCAGGATGAACCGGTCTATGTGCGCGACCTGGAACGCTGTATTCTCTGCGAACGCTGCGTCAGAATGTGTCAGGAAGTGCGCGGTATCGGCGCGATTGGTTTGATGAATCGCGGAATCAAAACGTATGTGGGCACTCCGACAGACGTTCCGGTGAAGGATTCCGGCTGTAAATTCTGCGAGGCCTGCGTCGAAGTGTGTCCCTCTGGGGCCTTACGGGATAAAGAATCTTTCACAGAAGAAGAACGCGAAGCCTTTATTCTGCCGTGCACCAATACCTGTCCGGCCGGCATTGACGTGGCACGTTATGTGCGTTTAATCGCCGAAGGCCGCTATCAGGATGCGATTGAAGTGATCCGCGAAACTGTGCCATTTCCCTATTCCCTGGGATGCGTCTGCCCGCACCCGTGCGAAGAAGAATGCCGCCGGGGCGAGGTCAACGAGGCGATCAGTATTCGCGCCTTAAAGAAATTTGTGGCGCAGCGCGATACCGGGCGTTGGCGTGAAAAACTCAGAATTCTGCCCGATACCGGCAAAAAAGTCGCAATCGTCGGCGCAGGGCCGGCCGGTTTAACCGCGGCCTGGTTCATTCGCAAACAAGGTCATGCGGTCACGGTATTTGAAGCGTTATCCAAAGGCGGCGGCACCATGCGCGCCGGCATCCCTGAATATCGTCTGCCGCGTGAAGTCCTGGATCAGGAAATCAAAGATATTGCCGATATTGGCGTGGAATTCCGCTACAACACGAAGGTTGAATCCCTTGACAACCTGTTTCAGCAGGGGTTTGATGCGATCTTTCTGGGATTAGGCGCAACCCGCGGCACCACGATGCGGATTCCGGGCGAAGAAGATGCGCGCGTCCTGGACGGTCTGTCGGTTTTGTGGGATTTGAACCTTGAAGGGAAGTCAGATCTAAAAGGCCGGATCGCGGTGGTCGGCGGCGGCAATGTAGCGATTGATGTTGCGCGCTGTGCCTTGCGCGTCGGCGCGGAACAAGTCTCGATGCTTTATCGCCGTACTCGCCAGGAAATGCCTGCCTCGCCGGAAGAAATTGAAGCCGCTTTGAATGAAGGCGTCAAAATTGACTATCTGGTCAATCCGATTCGCGTGATTGCCGAGAACAACTGTTTAAAAGTAGAATGTATCCGCATGGAATTGGGAGAACCGGATGCCAGCGGCCGCCGTCGTCCGATTCCGGTTGAAGGCAGCGAATTTTTGGTGGAAGTCGATCGTTTAGTCATGGCAATCGGACAAAAAGCCGTGATTCCCGAAGGCATTGACATCACGCTTGATAAACGCGGCTATATCCAGGCCGACGAGAGCGGCGCATGTCCACGCGCAGGGGTCTTTACCGGCGGCGATGTGATGAAAGGTCCGGCGACGGTTATTGAAGCAATTCAGGCCGGCAGAGTGGCTGCTTCAGCGATTGACAAATACTTGGGCGGCACCGGCGAGATTTTGCAGCGTTTCATCCCTGAAGAACCGGAAAACCCCTGGTTAGGCCGCGACGAACGCTTTGCCTACTGGCAGCGGCTTCATGAACAGGAGATGCCGGTCGCAGAACGTTTGCAAGGGTTTGACGAAGTTGAACAGGTCTTCGATGAACAGATGGCTCTGGAAGAAGCGAAACGCTGCTTGCGCTGTCAACTGCGGTTAACGATCTCCAAAGTCCCGATGCCGCCTGAAAAAGCAGCCTGAGATGTTTTACCCCACCCCCAAAGGACAGGGCTGTGAAGTTCTCGCAAAATAGAGCGTCTCGACTTCGCTCGACGTGCGGGGTTCCGGTCATCGAGCGAAGTCGAGATGACAATAATCCGGAGAACTTCACAGCCCTGCCCCCAAAGGGGAGCAAGGCTGTGAAGTTCTTTGACCTCACCCCCGGCCCCTCTCCAAAGGAGAGGGGGGATCGGACACCCCTCTCCTTTGGGGAGGGGCCGAGGGTGGGGCTTTTGAATCTATGACGTGTTACACAGATTTTTTCCCGCCGTTGTGTCCGAATTGTGGACGATCGATTGATTGGGAACGCGACGCATATCCAATATCTTCACCGGGTGAGTTAGAAGGGAGAATACTGCTCTGTTCATGCGGACTTGAGTGTTGGTATCTTCCTGAACATCGCTTCCCTTATCGTTCCGATGACGAGGCAACCATCATAGTCTAAAAACATGATGTGAGGTGATGATGAAAAAGATTTCAACTCCCAATGCGCCCCAACCGGCCGGCCATTATTCTCAGGCCATTGTCCAGGCTAACACGGTCTATATTTCCGGTCAGTTAGCTATTGATCCGCAGACCGGAGCGAAAAAACTCGGCTCCATTGAGGAACAAACGGAACAGGTGCTCAAGAATATCGCCGCCATTCTTGAGGCGGCCGGCAGCGACATCACCCACGTGCTGAAAACCACCGTGTATGTGTCTGATATTGCCTTGTGGGGCAGGGTGAACGCCGTGTATGCTCGATTTTTTGGCGACCATCGTCCGGCGCGAGCCGTTGTCCCCACCAAAGAGTTACACCATGGTTTTCAAGTCGAAATTGAAGCTATTGCGTGTATAAAAGATTGATGTACCGCAAAACTGAAATTTCGCGCTACATTAAAGGAGAAAATTTATGGTAAAACATATCGTGATGTGGAAATTGAAAGAGACCGCAGAAGGAGCGAGTAAAGCCGAAAATCTCAAAACAGCGCAAGCGCAGCTTGAAGCGTTGACCACAAAAATTCCTGAACTCAACTCCCTTGAGGTGGGTATTGATTTTAATCGTTCCGCCGCAGCTTATGACATAGTGCTTGTGACCGAATTCGAAAGCCGTGAAGCTCTTGAAGCCTATCAGAATCATCCTGAACATCGCAAAGTGGCCGATTTTATCGGGAAAATTCGCCAGGATCGCGCTGTCGTTGATTACGAAATCTAATTTGTTCTACCGGGGATGACAATCAGGTTCGTAGAGCCGCTTGAGTGGCGTGATAAAACGCTTAAGCGTTACTACAAACATAAGATGTATATGGGAGGGAAATGGACCGACTTGCGGAGGGAATGTTGTGGTATGTTGTCTTTATTTTTTCGACGACCTGTCATGAAGCCGCCCATGCCCTTGCGGCGTTGAAATTGGGCGACAGAACCGCCTACGAAGGCGGGCAGGTGACGCTTGATCCGCGGCCTCATATCCAACGTGAACCGGTTGGAACGGTCATTGTTCCGATCTTGTCGTTTCTGATGGGCGGCTGGATGATCGGGTGGGCCAGCGCGCCTTATGATCCTTACTGGGCCTTACGGCATCCAAAACGCTCGGCACTGATGGCATTTTCCGGGCCGCTCACGAATTTGACGCTGGTGCTCCTGGCGTTTCTGGCGATTCGTATAGGAATCGCCGCAGATGTCTTTTACGCGCCGGATTCGATCAGTTTTTCTCAGGTGACTGCTGCCGTGAATACTGGCGTCTGGATTCCGATTGCCAGACTCTTGAGTATTTTCTTTTCGTTAAACCTGATTTTATGCGTCTTTAACTTGCTCCCCTTGCCGCCCCTTGATGGCAGCGGCGTGGTGCCGATTCTCTTAGAAGACAGTATGGCCAGGGAATACCTGAATTTCATCCATAACCCATCCTTCATGTTTATCGGTTTGTTTCTGGCCTGGCAGGTTTTCGGGCCAGTGTTTCGTCCGATTCATTTATTTGCGATTAACCTGTTGTATCCCGGAATGGGGTATCATTAAGTAAACATGAATAAGTCTTCTGGTGATCGATCATCGGGCTTAAGCCAACCGCATTGGGGGCCGGGGGTGGAGTCATAAGAAATACACAGATTTATTAACACTTATGACAACAAATTATTTCTACTTTGTTAGATTTCCTGAAGAACCCCACCCCAGGCCCCTCCCCGAAAAGGGAGGGGATGTGCCCCTCTCCTTTGGAGAGGGGCAGGGGTGAGGTAACTTAACAAAGTAGTATTATATGACCTTCGGTTTTCTCTGTATCTTGCCGAAACTTTTTTCTTGACTCAAGATCCCATGCAGAAAAAAGATGTCAGATGATTGGGACTGCTGGCGTAAAAATCAAAAATGCCTGGAAAAGCACAGAGATTTTCAATAACGCTACATGTATGATTTTTTGAATGAAGGAGTAATATTATGAGTAAAGACCTGAGAACAATTGATGGAAATACGGCTGCGGCGTATATTTCGTATGCTTTTAGCGATGTTGCAGCCTTATATCCGATTACGCCGTCTTCGGTGATGGGAGAAGTCGCCGACGACATGCGAGCGCAGGGCGTCAAAAATATTTTCGGACAGACGGTCAGAATTATTGAAATGCAATCAGAAGCCGGCGCGGCCGGGGCTGTGCACGGCTCATTGGTTGGTGGGGCGTTGACCTCAACCTTTACGGCATCCCAGGGATTATTGCTGATGATCCCCAATATGTACAAAATCGCGGGTGAATTGCTGCCAGGCGTGTTTCAAGTGTCAGCTCGCAGCGTGGCCGGCCATGCCCTTTCAATTTTCGGCGATCATTCGGATGTCATGGCGACCCGTCAAATCGGTTGGGGCTTGATTAATTCCGGCAATAACCAGGAAATTATTGATCTCTCAACTGTTGCGCATTTGAGCGCGATTCAAGCACGGGTGCCGTTCCTGCACTTCTTCGACGGCTTTAGAAACTCGCACGAAATTTCAAAAGTTGAAATGATTGCGTATGAAGACCTGGCAAAACTGGTGGATTGGCAAGCGATTAAAGAATTTAAGGCGCGCGGATTCCGACCGGAAAAACCGGAAATGCGCGGCACTGCCCAGAACCCGGACGTATTCTTTCAGGCGCGTGAAGCCTGTAACCCCTATTATGCCAGACTGCCTCAGATTATTGAAGCCAACATGAAAAAAGTCGGCGATTTGACCGGCCGTTACTACAACTTATTTGATTATTTCGGCGATCCGAACGCTGAAAACGTGATTGTCTGCATGACGAGCGGCGGCGATGTGGCACAGGAAACCGTGGATTACCTGATCGGCCAGGGACAAAAAGTCGGCGTGCTGAAAGTGCGGGTCTATCGCCCCTGGTCATCGGAACATTTCTTTAAGGTGCTGCCAGCGTCGGTCAAGAAACTGGCTGTGCTCGATCGCACCAAAGAAGCAGGCGCTCTGGGCGACCCTCTGTATGAAGATGTGCTTTCCATGCTGTACGAACATGACCGCAAAGACATCAGCGTGATCGGCGGGCGTTATGGCTTGAGTTCCAAAGAGTTTACGCCGGCGATGGTCAAAGCCGTATATGACAACCTGGCGTCTGACGCTCCCAAAAACCATTTCACGGTCGGCATCAACGATGATATTTCGCACACCTCGCTGGACGTGAAAGAGCAAATCAGCACAGAACCTACAGGCACGATTCGCTGCAAGTTCTGGGGTTTAGGGTCTGATGGAACGGTCGGGGCCAACAAAAACTCAATCAAGATTATCGGCGATCATACGGATATGTATGCCCAGGGCTATTTTGCCTATGATTCCAAGAAATCCGGCGGCATTACCGTGTCGCACCTGCGCTTTGGGCCAAAGGAAATCCGTTCGCACTACTTATTAACCGAATCCGATTTCATCGCCTGTCACAACCAATCGTACATTACCCGCTTTGACGTGCTGGAAGGCATCAAAGAAGGCGGCGCCTTCTTACTGAACTGCGTCTGGTCGCCGGAAGAATTGGATGAGAAACTGCCCGGGACGTTGAAACGGACAATTGCCCAGAAAAAACTCGATTTTTATATCATCAATGCCTATAAAATTGCCGAAGACCTGGGCCTCGGGCATCGTATCAATATGATTCTCCAATCTGCGTTTTTCAAAATCTCCAAAGTGCTGCCTGACTTTGAAAAGGCGATGGGATATATGAAGGACGCGATTAAAAAGACCTACGGTGCGAAAGGCGACGTCGTTGTCAAAATGAATAGCGCAGCGGTTGATCGCGGGGCTGATGCTTTCGTGAAAATTGATGTTCCGGCCGCATGGTTCAACGCCAAAGATAACGGAACGGCGGTGAAGTATCCGAACGATTTTGTCAAAGACGTTGTGGCCCCGGTTGCAGCCCAGAAAGGCGATACAATTCCGGTTTCAAAATTCAGCAGTGACGGCACCTTCCCAACAGCAACTGCCCAGTATGAGAAACGCGGGATTGCGGTGAACCTGCCTTGCTGGATTGCTGACAATTGCATTCAGTGTAACCAATGCTCTTTTGTGTGTCCGCACGCTGTGATTCGTCCGTATCTGCTGACCGAAGAAGAAGCGGCCAATGCGCCGGAGAGCACGCCGCTTGTGCAGGCAAAGCGCAAAGAGATCAATCAGTACAAATACAAGATGCAGATTTCGCCGCTTGATTGTACCGGCTGCGGAAGCTGCGCGGATGTCTGCCCGGCCAAAGAAAAAGCCCTGGTGATGAAACCGGCTGAAGAGATTGGCCCGCAAGAAGAACAACAATACAATTATATTCATGCCCTGCCGCTCAAGGAAAATGTCATGAATCAGTTCTCTCTGATGGGCAGCCAGTTTAAACAACCGTTGTTCGAGTTCTCCGGAGCATGCGCCGGCTGCGGCGAGACCCCCTATGTCAAACTTGTAACGCAATTATTCGGCGACCGCATGGTGGTGGCGAATGCGACCGGCTGTTCTTCGATCTACGGCGGCACCTGCCCCACATCGCCTTACACGGTGAACAAAGAAGGGCATGGACCAAGCTGGGCCAATTCGCTGTTTGAAGATAACGCCGAATATGGGATGGGAATGAGCCTCGGCATCAACCAGACCCGCGCGCGTTTAGCGCAACTGGCAGAAGAAGCCAAAGGCTTTGATCTGCCGGCTGAACTTAAAGACGCCCTGGCCGCCTGGCTGCCGGAACGCAATAATGCTGAAGCTTCGGTGAAATGGAGCAAAGTGATCCGCGCCCATCTGCCAAAAGCGACTGCAAAGGCTTCAGGCAAAGCCAAAGACGTGCTGGCGGAAATGCTGGAGAAAATTGATTACTTTGCCAAAAAATCGGTCTGGATTTTTGGCGGTGACGGTTGGGCTTATGACATTGGGTACGGCGGTCTGGATCATGTACTCGCAAGCGGTGAAGATGTGAACGTGCTCGTACTCGATACGGAAGTGTATTCCAATACCGGCGGACAGGCGTCGAAAGCCTCGCAGACCGGTCAGGTCGCCAAATTTGCCGCCACCGGCAAAGAGCAGTCCAAGAAAGACCTCGGGTTGATGGCCATGAGCTATGGTTATGTGTATGTAGCCTCAGTGGCGATGGGAGCGAATATGAATCAGTTAGTCAAAGCGATGCAAGAAGCCGAAGCCTATCACGGCCCATCCTTGATTATCTGCTACGCGCCCTGTATCAACCATGGCATCAATATGACCCACTCGATTAATGAAATGAAACGCGCGGTGGCTTGCGGCTACTGGCCGGTATATCGTTACAACCCGGAATTGAAAAAGGAAGGCAAGAATCCGTTTGTGTTTGAATCCAAAGATCCGAACGGCGAATTCCAGCAATTCCTGGCCAGTGAAGTGCGCTACAGTTCTTTGAAGAAGATGTTCCCGGAAATCGCGGAAAAAGCTTTTGCCAAAGCGGAACGAGATATGTGGGGACGCTATAAATACTACAGAAAACTGGCAGATCTGGATTTTTCCGATTTCGCGGAATAAGCAAGCAAAACACACCTCAACGGGGCGTATGACTGCGCCCCGTTTTTTTATAGCTTCATCCCATCCAGGGGACTCATCACCGCCAATCTGCTACGGTTGAGCACGTGGGTATAGCGCATGGTTGTTCTGACATCATCATGCCCCAGCAATTCCTGGACCGTCCGAATATCATAGCCGTTTTCGAGCAAGTGGGTTGCAAAACTATGGCGGAATGTATGACACGAAATCGGTTTGACAATCCCTGCGGCTCTTGCTGCCTTTTTTATCGCCTTCTGGACGCTTCTTTCGCCGAAATGATGACGCTGGAGGATTCCCGAACGAGGATCTCTGGAAAGTTTCTCAGCCGGAAAGACATACTGCCAGCCCCATTCCTTGTTGACTTGCGGGGATTTTTCAGCGAGTACAAACGGAAAATACACTGTTCCATAGCCATTTTCCAGATCATTTTCATGTAAGGCTTTTGCATAGCGTAACTGCTGGTGAAGCGATTCCCTCAGAGTTTCAGGAAACACGGTGATACGATCTTTTTGCCCTTTTCCACCACGAATCATAATGTGGCGCATTTCAAAATCCACGTCCTTGACTCGCAGCCGGAGACATTCCATGATTCTCAATCCCGAGCCATACAGCAGTTTTGCGATCAATTGGTGTATTCCCGACAAGTTCTCAATAACACGAAAAACTTCTTCTTTCGTCATAACGGTTGGGAGGTTGGTTGATTTTTTTGCGCGTAACGCGCATATACGACCTTGCAAATCGCAGTGCAACACATGCCGATACAGAAGAATTAACGCACTCAGGGCTTGATTTTGCGTTGAGGCGGTCACGTGCTTTTCTACGGCAAGGTATGTCAGAAAAGCTTCGATTTCGGGCACCCCCATCTCTTTTGGATGCCGTTTCTTATGAAATAAGATATAGCGTCGAATCCATTCAATATAGGTCTGTTCTGTACGGATTGAATAATGGTGGAATTGCATGACATCCCGCACTTGTTCAAGCAGTTTTTTTGAAGGAGACGCCGGGATTGGAGACGTTTGCATAATGCTCACCTCCGGGCATAATCACACTTCCACGCATATTTGTCTTGACAAATATGCGTCAACAGGACATGATAAATGTGTGAAAGAGTCAATATAATGATATTATTGGTAAATATTAGGAGAATATTGTGTAGTATTTTTGTCAAGTATTTCGTTAAATATTTATTGACTGCATAAAAAAAATAGGCGTCAACGTTCGTCTACCCCATGCACATAAGGGGATAAGGCGAACAGGTTCGTTTTATTCGAGACACACGAACCGGTACGTCTATTTCCGGCAGGAGCCGGGATAGGCGAACATGTTCGTCTAATTCAAAGTTAGCCATCTTTTTATTGAGTAATGCCCTCAAAGAATATAAAAAATATTGACAAATGAGGAATTATCCGTAGTTATGAAAGGAAACGGCTTTGGTGCATGAATATTTCCCGTATTTTCGGACTTTTTCAGGTACTCAACAGTCAAAATTGACAATTTTTATGACTTTCAATACCTGCCTTTCCTTGAAAATAAGGCGATGAATCATGCACCAAAGCCAAAGGAAACTATAAGGAACAATATTGCGTATAAGCAAAAGGACTCATTATTATGTTCATTTTGATTTGTAATCAAAGGAATGTCAAACCTCTCACTATTCTTTTAACGATCCTCTTAATATGCATTAGTTGTAGTTCTTTCCCTCCTTTGAAATTACCCCAAGATGAAACGAGAAATGTTCTTGAACAATATGAACGAGTCGCTGTTTATGCGAATCATTACCCCTGGAAAAAAACAAACATCTCTATAAAGGAAGGAGATAAAGTGGTTATTTTTGCATCAGGCTCTGCATCAACTTGGCCTGGGCATGACGAATCTACGAATCGCCCTCCGTTTGATGGACTTCGAATGAAGATAGGAGATGGATCAATACAATACGCAGTTGGTAAGAATAATCAAAACTATTTTACGGCAGATGAGTCAGGAGAATTGATGTTTGCTGTTGCAGATTTTGAATCTTCTGGCCGCTATGACACTAGTTGGTATCAGGATAATTCAGGCGTGTATAACTGTGATGTTTTTGTCTTATCAAAAAGGTATGAAAGTCAATTTCCCACCCTTTTACAGACATTGGCTGCACTTAATTCTCAAGATCCCACGTTCCAATTGCATGCATTAACTTTCCTGCGAGAAAAGATGCCACCGACGCCACGACCTACAGCAACTCCGACGCCACGACCTACAGTAACTCCATTTCCTCTTAATCCACCACGTCTTTACTTTCCAAACCCAGGACAATTTATTATCACAGGGGGGATTAAGAGTTATGAGTGGCAAGAACGTTCAAAAAACCTTTGGGAGGCTCGCTTGCTGACTTTTAACGTCTACGATGGGATTTCTTCTATGCTAAGATTTTCAAAGAAAGGGTTGGATATATCCGAGAGAACCCCTTATATCGTGGTGTCTTCTCAGTTTGAAAATACGAGAATTCCTTTAGTGGTCTTTATACAATCTGTAGATAGACCCGGTGAATTGAAATTCATTGTCAATATGACAACTAATAGTGAACATCTTGATTTTCCGCTAAATAGCGAATATTTTTCTATGGAGGGAACGTATTTTGAGGAGATATTTTTTGATACTAATGAGAAAGGCTATCCTACGATTCATCTTACTTCTCTGGCCTATAAAACTCCTATTCCTCCCCCAGCCTCTCCAATTCCTACAGTGACGCCTACACCGCGACCAACTCCAACTCCTACAGCGACGCCTACACCGCGACCAACTCCAACTCCTACAGCGACACCTACACCCCAACCGATCCCGACAATAACGCCAACGCCTCATTTAATGGGTTCTCCCCCATCTCTCCGTCAATTGATACAAAGATATTATGGAGATTCAAAAAGCTGGGCGGTTATTATTGGGATTGACAAGTATACCCAAGCGAAAAATGGCTATGATTATTTACCTTATGCTACAAGAGATGCGCAAGCAGTAAAGAACTATCTCATTGAAAAATTAGGGTTTTCGGAAAATCGTATTTTTTCCTTATACGATGATAATGCAACGAAAGCACAAATTGAAAGATTACTCAGCGATGACCTCCCAAGTCGAATAAATCGGAAAGATAGGTTACTTATTTATTTTTCTGGGCATGGTGAAACAAGGACTGCATCCAATGGAGAAAAATATGGGTATTTAGTTCCAGTAGATGGGGCCAAAGAGGTTTCTTCTTCTTCTATCTCTATGGGCCAGATTAAGGAATTTTTAGATCTTATCCCTGCGAAACAGATCCTTTTTATTATTGATTCCTGTTATAGCGGGATTGCAGGGATTCTTAGCAAGGGTAAGAAACGTGATGAGCTAACAGAAGAGAATGAGGCTCAAATCAGGTTGTTTATAGAAACTGTTGGACGTCAGATTATGACCGCCGGTTCATCTGGCGAACAAGCCCAAATGGATAAAAGATGGGATGATCATAGCGTTTTTACCTACTATTTACTCAAGGGATTGGATGGAAAGGCAGATTATAATAAGGATGATGTCATCACGGTAAAAGAACTAGACCTTTATGTGAGTACAAATGTTTCTAAGGATACAAAGGGTAAACAAAATCCACAATTATATAATCTAAGTGATACCGAAGGCCAATTTATCTTTTATTCAGAAGGAGGGAGATAGTATGATTTACATTGTTCTATCGCTTATAGGGATTCTCGCAACTTTAGTCATTAGAGATACATGGGGACAAAAAAAACAAATTGCTGCTATTCTTTGTAGCCTTCTTTTGGGAGGTATCTTATTTTTGGGAGTATATTATCTCCTTGAAGAAACAGGTATTATAGAAAAAGGAGGTTCATCTTTTTGGGCCAAAATATCATGGCGAGAGATCGGCCTATATTTCAGCATGATAGCGGGTATGTTTGCTAAATATGTTTATGACTGGATTGGTAGTGGTTCTTACTTTACGCTAACTCAACAGTCTTTGGAGAATATAGAGAAGAAAGGTATGCCTCAGAAAAGTATTGAAAAATTGAAACGTTTAGAAAATTTGACATTTAAGAAAGAAAACGAATTTTTGCAAGCAGTAAATCTTATAAAAGAACAGTCAGAAGAGAATCAACTTGTCGGATATGAGGAATTGGTGTTGAAATATGCGAAGAATGAGGGAAATAGAAAAATAGAGTTTCAGAAATGGCAGCTATTTAAACCAATATTAGTTTCTCCATTAGTGTTTGGAGTAATTTATGGTAGTATGGATGAAAATATGCCCATAATACTTTTACTAATTTTTGCTTTTCAAAACGGTTTCTTTTGGCAAACTGTTATGAATAAACAACAAACCTAAAGTTTATGTGTTATAAATTACAAGATAGTCTTCCCCTATCCGGCATGCAATATATTTTAGGAAGAATGGCTAACACTGGCGTGAACCGGACTCAAAAAGGCGGCGGGGAAAATGGGTTACTGTTCTTTGGGGTTCGGTGGCCGCCGCCTTTTTGCGCCGGTTACGCCGGGCGTTAGGCCAGTTACGGAGAGACGATGACAATTGAACAGATCAATATGTGTCCACAGGATGAGGAATTATTAAAACTCATCTCATCGGAAATGTCTCTACTCGTGCCAGATACGCCACCTGACGATATTGATCAGTATATCAATACCATACGTGCTTTACCCAGGCTGTTTTGGGCAATGGGAGCCATTTATGAGCTTGATGTGAGTATTACCCTGGATGATTTAGGATGGCATTTTGGAAATCACTATAGTTTGGCATTTGCTGATGAAACCTTACGTGCATTACAAGAAATCGGAGCGCAAGAAGAAGCGAATATTTTTCAAGACACCATCGCTATCGTCAAAACATACTGGACGGAACTTGGAGAGGTCATTGCTTCCGATGAAGGCAAGACCTTTGCTGAATGGTATACATCCTCTGGATTAGATCGAGAACTTGCAGGACTGAATGCCAGAATGTGGGCAATAACAATAGATCAACACCGCAGTTTGTTAGATTATTTGCCACAATATGCGAGAATGTATCCCGCATATGCCGTCGTACCGAAGAAATCAATTGCCATGCAGGATAATCCTTGATAAATAAGGGAGGGATAGTGTAAAATATTTGGCATGGATGATACTCTTCTTTATAAGCGTCATGGAAACCAGCAAAATAGTGAATGAGTAACATTGAGCGTTGAACATATCGAGTGTACCATGAAAAGCACAGGGACATAATGAAAGGTAACTGCTTATAAAATAATGAGTTGGCCTAACGATGCGCATGAACGGCGACCAGGAAAGGCGGGCGAAAAAGTTGGTTGCCGAAATTTAAGGGTGGTAGCGCCCGCCTTTCCTGGCGCGTTATGCGCGGCGTTAGAATGCTTTACAGGTAAGGGAAGAAGAATGTTGTAATAGAATTACATACCGCGTAAGCGA
>DF820480.1:0-12333 GCA_000739535.1 Candidatus Vecturithrix granuli
CTCCCTGTTCAGTCACATCATTGAAATCTGGTTGACAAATTGTCCATGATTGGGGATGCTCCTTTTTAGGCAAGACATTTATTTCGCAACAACTCTAATATACAATCTGTGAAGAAATCACTGAACGATTCGGATTTGTTTCGGAAGAAGTCAAGAAACTTCTTGAAATGAATAATAGATTAGCGCGAAAGTTTAATAATAATGGATATCAGGGCGATTTAAAAAATATTGGCTGGATAAAAATACTTGAAATGCTTCCGAATATTGACCTTTCAAGTAGAGCCAGTCTTTCAACTTGCTGTTATTTACCTGTAAAAAAGGCAATGCTGCGGGATATCCGAAAACAAAAGAGAGAAGGTGCCCATGAAGAAATCCCGCTTGACCTTTCAGATAGCCAAAATCTTGAACTGCAGATCATCGCTCAAGAACAGAAAGAACTCTTATATGAATGTCTGGAAAAACTTCCAGAACAAGAAAAAATAGTCCTTCAACTTCATTTTGGCTTTTGTAATGGAGAAGAATGGACTTTTCAAGAGATTGGCAAAGTATTCAATCTTTCAAAACAGCGGGTAAAACAAATCGAGGATAGAGCTATTGAACGTCTACGTCAATTGTTCTATGACCAAGAACACAAAAAATGCCATTTTGTCCACAAGTTGTGGACTGAGCCAAAAAGAAAACTTGTCAAAAGTTTCTCTGTGATTCATTCTACTCACAAAGAGAAAGTGAAGAAGAAGAAAACATACGTATTATGAGGAGAATCACATGCTCACAATCCAAACTAAAGCTGTGTATTCGAAGCCGGCAGGGCCAGAATTGATGCGGGAAGCAGGCATTGAATTGCCTGAAGCTTATACCACGCTATCGCAGCATCAAGCCCTGACCTTGAAATATCTGCGCGACCCGGAAATTGATGTGATTTTTAACACGGCGATGACAGGTGATGGCAAAAGTTTAGCCGCCTATTTGCCTGTTTTAAAAGCAGAGAATCCGGAAGATTCTGTTCTGGCGATGTATCCGACTAAAGCCCTGATTTTTGATCAGATGGCGCAAGTCAAAAAATATCAGCAGGATTTTCATGCTCGAAAATCTGTGGACTATATGGATGCCGACCGCCTCGATGATCTCATGAATTTAGAATGGATTGACCGGCGCAGCGATGCGATTCGAGAGGCCATCAATGCGGAAATTTTACTGACCAACCCTGATATTTTCCACTATATCATGAGCTTCAAATATCAAGATTTTGGCAAAACAGCCGAACATCTTGTGGCAAAGATCATCCAATATTACAAGACGTATGTTTTCGATGAATTTCATGTATTTCAGGTTCCACAAGTTGTGGCGGTGTTGAATGCCATGCTGTTTATTTATCATCAGACGCGAAATCAAATCCGGCGAAAGTTTCTTTTTCTCTCGGCAACGCCGCACCCTATGCTGTGCGAGAAACTGCGCCGCAGTGGAATGCGGTATGAAATTATCACTGGTGAATATCGTCATGCTGATGAAGCTATTCCGGGATGGCGCAAAATTCTCAATAGCACAACGATTAATCTTGTGAAGTCAGGCGACGGGGCGAGCATAGAAGATTGGGTACGCAAGAACCTTCAGCAAATTCTCGATTTTTATCAGCGCAATCCAGGGGCGAAAGGAGCGATCATCGTCAATTCTCCGATGACCGCAAAACGGCTGAAACGCTATTTTCAGGAATTAGCAGAAACAGGAACATCCCCATTAAGCGTCGCTGAAAATACCGGGTTAACCAAAGATCAAGACAGTTTTGTCAAGGATCTACTGATCGGGACTTCGACGGTTGATATCGGCGTGGATTTTGAGATTAACTTACTGATTTTTGAATCCCTGGATCAAGGCACCTTTATCCAGCGTTTAGGACGACTTGGCCGTCATAATGGGTATTATAAGCATGGAACATTTATTCCGTTTACCGAATTTATCGCGTATGCCATGCTTCCACGTTATGGGTATGAACGCTTTGAGACGAATCTGAATGGACGTTCAGAACTCACCAGAGAAGAACTGCTCGACCTGATCAAAGGCGAGGGGCCTGGTAATCAGAAAGCTGTGTTCATTCAGGCGACGGATTTTGCGGCCTACACAAAGCGCTGGGGAGTTTTACAAACGGCTCACGTGCTGCACAAAGTAAAACACGAAGTCAAAAGTCAGCAGCAGTTCGCCCAGGAATTGGAAAAAGCCTATAACGCGGTCTTTGATGTCGAGATGGATGCAGTCATAAAGCGTTATTACGCGGTGATCAACGCTGACGATGGGAAGGCACAATTTAAAGAGTTGATGAGTTTTCGGGGAACTTCGCCTTTTGATTGCGGCGTCTATGATGCGACAGATCAAACGGTCAAAACCTATAACATTTTCCAAATTCTGGCCAATACGCATTGTCAGCCATTGAGCAAAGAGGAGTTTCTTGAAAAGCTTGCTCAAAGGGATATTCCCCCCTCCAGATATGAGTATGTCAGCCTCTATGTTCAGGTCAATGCGTATCATGACGAACGAGAGAATTTTACGCTGAAATTGCGCAAAGATTTAAGCGATTGCTCGAAGGATTACTTTCATAAGGTCATTGTCATCAAAGGGTTTTTTGTGGATGTTCGTAACGCCTGGATGAATGACATTAATCGCATACTGCGCAAACAGCCGGTGGTGTGCATCTTGAGCCGTCTGAATCGAGAGGAGATCAAACGAAAATATCGTCTGCCGCCGCTGTTTAACGTATATAAAGTGCTTGATGAAGAGGGAAGCGAATATTCTGCGGCCTTTGGCAAAGAAGCCCTGTTACTTGAAACCATTTTGCAGCATGTTAAGACTGAAAGTGAGTTTTGGATTGTGTAGCTCTTTACCGCGTAGCGGTTGAAGTATTGTAGGAAAAATTCAGGTTGTCGAACTCTTACCTCATAGGGGTTAAACATCGTGGATTCTGCCACCGCTACGCGGTACAAAGTCTCTCGATAATGTGAGTTGCCCAAATGACTGATAAGAACGGAATGTGTTTTGTGCAATCCTTAATTTTTTATGTGAAATCCATGTAGTTCAATTTTTTGATGAAAGGAATAACCTATGGATCGATATGAAACCTCTGCAATACCTGTTCAAATCCGGCTACTTTTGGATTCCGTGGATCCGGAGGATACGGTACTGCAAGAATACGTCAGATTCGTTGCGCCAAACCTCCTGACGCAGCTTGCAACCTATTCAGCCAAAGGCGGTAAAGCGTTTCTTGAGAAATGCCGGCAGGAAGGGTACAACTATCACGATAAGCCAGACCAGAGTATGGTCGCGCACGTGTTGAACGGCATTTTCCCGGTGATGCGTATTGTACGCGAACTCGAACGCCGCGATCTGCTCGCGCTGAATGATGTGGAACGTAAGCTGTATCTAACGGCTTATACGTTACATGATCTGGATAAAATTGCCGGAGAGAAAGACCTGTACCAACTTGGAACCTCGGAAACACGCGAACATCTGATTCAAACCCTGACCGCATGGATTGAGCGGCTGGCAATTGATCGCTTTTTCCCGGAATATGTCCAATTTCTCGACGATCTGATCTACCTGATCCTGAATACACAGGATAAATATGGCACAGATGCGCTGCCATACAATTACGGCATTGGAAAGCTTGCTCCGAGAAAACGCGATTTCCTGCGCGATTTGTCCAATTTATCCGATGTGCTCAATTATCTGGACGATAAGCAGAGCGACGGCAATTTGCTGACATCGCCAGCCAATGTGTGCCAGGGTAAGCTGCAAAAACTATTAGCGCGCCTGAGCCAGGGGCAACTGCGGTTTGCCTATCATCAACTTTCTACGGTGACGGGTTTGCTAACAAATTTAATCAATAATACCATCCTGCACCTGTTCCGTGAGCGTGGGTACATTCCACTGCTCTTTTTTCCCAATGGCGTTGTGTATCTCGCAGATAACCAAAAATCCGTTAAGGATATCGCGGATCAACTTTTTGAGGCGGTCACGAAGAAAATCAGCACTGCCTGTAAACAACGCTTACAACAGAATTTAACAGGTTTCACCCGAGATGGTAAGGGCATGAAGTTTTCTCATTATTATCATAACATCTTCTCTGTGCCAGAACTGTTGAGCGTGGCCGGGTTGGCTGTGAACAAAATCATTCACGATAAGAAAAAACCGGTTTCGGCTGAACGATTGGCTACCATGCGTCAGATGCAAAAAGATGGCGGAAAGTGGGCTATTCCTGATGAAATCGAGCTTAACTATGAAGCCTCGCTCGATGTTGACCGATTGGCTGAGTATCTCATGGTGGTTGAACAGGTGTTGAGCGCGATTCCCAAAATCGCAGACGTGGATCAAAAGATCATGAATAGTCTCGGGCTTGCTGATGAGTATGAGCATATTAGCGTGATTCCCGATAAAGGCGGGGCAAAATATCGCTGGTATCTGGCGGCCGGAAAATATCTACAGCAGCATCGCGGCCTGGACCGGGAAGAACTCGATGCGGCGATGGCAACAATTGTTCAAACAATTATTGACGCCTATCGCCCACAAATAGAGCAATATGAGAATCAACGCGAGTCCTTTTCATTTTTGCGCTCGTATCTTCAAGCGATTGTAGATCTGGATGGGACTGCTATTCAGGGATGGCAAGATTTTGTCAAAGAACTTGAGATTTACTCTTCGGCGCACAAAAGCGGCCGAAAAACGTTAATGTGTTCGCTCTGCTCGACCCCTTACGCCACGGATCGCCAGCAAGAAACAGCCGTCTTGTTTCAGCCTCAGGTCTATAGCAACAAGCAGCCGTTAAACAAACAAGCTGATCGGCGGGGTATTTGTGATGTCTGTTCCTTGGAGTTGATGTTGCGTCAAATCCTGATGAAATCAAGGTTTCAGGCGAGCGGCGGGAATTTTGAAAATCTGAAAGTCAAATATCTGTATCTCTATCCGGGCTATTATTTCACGACTGAAAGCGCTCGCTATGTAGCGCGTTTCTATCAAGACAGTTTGAAACATCTGAACCTGTTTAAAGTGACCAATGCCTTAACCGGTCGTCAGGGGTTCAATATTCAAGATGTGCTGGAATTAGAAGATTTTCAGATAGAAACGGAAGATGAGGCCGAAGAAAATGGGACTGATCGGTTTCTTAAAATGGAATTGCCCAAAAACGATCTGGCAACCTTCTTTTTCTTCGGCATCCCTTCTTTTGAAAAAGAACCAAGCGAGACGGAAAGCTGGGTTCTTCCGGCCTTTCTCGCGTTAGCGCTGCCCTTTGTGTTGACTGCCAAAGTGGTCGCTTCTGAATGTCCATTACCCTTGTATGCTACCGGCAATGAATTTCGTGAAACCGTGATCCTGGACGCTCCGCACCATTTTTTAATGCACATTCTTGAACAAGATCGCTTTCGAATTGATGAGGTGTTCAACAAGCTAGAAACGCTTACAGCAGTATTCAGAATGCACCTGGATGTGTATAGTTCTAAAGGCAAGCCGAATTGGAATCGCATCAATGAGATTGCCATGAATTTGGATACTGATCGTATGTATGTTTTTCATTACCTGATGAAACTGCAGCGCGACCAGAAATGGGAGAGTCTGCCCCGTTCGGTGGTCACGCGCTATCTTCATCTCTATCAACTCTTACAACGGGAGGGTGACATGAGTATTTTTAAGGGATTGGTTGATCGCTATTATGTCTTTTATCATCCGGCGGATTTTAACAGTCACAATATTCTCCGTCCGGTGTCAACAGCGATCGCTCTAACCATCAAAAGCGATACGGATCTTTCGGAAGAGGACGCGATCCTTGAGATGATCGGGGAGATTAAAGGAAGCCAGGAGCGCGTCCATAACAAACAAGCGAAAGGTTATGCCCCTATTGGGGGATATGACGAATTAGCCGCTATTCGCGAGTTTGTCGAGTATTTTTATCACGTAACGTTTCAAGGGTATTGCCGCGGAGAACGGGCGTTACTGCGCGAGCGAGCCAATCGGATCAAGTCGGGCTGTGAAGCCTATTATTTGGAAACTCACGCCCCACGTAAAAAAAACAAGGAAGTTGTTAATAATACCGACACTGATGCATGACGCATCGCATGAAAATCCTGTTCGTGGTAGCCGCTTCAGCGGCGTGATGGAGCGCTAAAGCGTTTACTACGAACGTAAATTGACAAAGGAGATCATTATGTTACATTCAATTGATCAGGCCTATTTTGTTGAAGCCATACCACCAAAACCGATGGGAAAATACGCACATATCATCCTCGTGCGGGAAACCCAATCATTTCCCTTGTTTCAAACCGATGGAGGCTTAAATACAGTTCACGTGAACGCCGGCCTGCAAGATGCGCAAAGTCTCATCCGTATTATGCTGTTTAAACGCAAACAATCCTCACCTGAACGCCTGGTCGGACGGGAATTGTTGCGCCGCTATGGTTTGGTAAAAGGAGAAGACTGCGATTATAACGTCAAATTTTGCATGCAGTGTCCTGATTGTATTTACTATGGCTTTGCGATTGGAGAAAGCGGTTCTGAAAAGTCAAAAGTGTTTGTTGATACAGCCTATTCGCTCACCGGATATGATGAATCGCATCAGCAGCTTTCCTTCAACGCGCTGTATGAAGAAGGCAAAATGACTCGCCAGGGAGAAACTCGATCGAGTTTCGGAGAACAGGATCATGTCTTGCCCCAGGTCTTTTTCCCTGCGGTCATTACGGTGAAAGACCCTACGGAAAGCGAGTTCCTGTACGTGTTGAATAATATCCGGCGCACCAAAAGTTACGGAGCACAAACCACGCGGACCGGGAAGGTAGAAAATCATATTGTCGGGTTGGTGTTTGCCGATGGTGAAATTTTCTCAAATTTGAAATTCACCCAGAAAATGTATGATCTGCTCAAGCATGACAAAGACAAATTAAAGACGCCCTTGAATCCTGATGAAGTCATTCAGGCCGCCGTAACAGCTATGCCTGAATTACTCAAAGATGACGGTGTGGTCTCAACCATGTATGCCGCCGACGATTTGGACAAGATTCTTGCTGAAGTCAATGCCATTCTGGCAGATGAAGCTCAACTCAAGGAAGTGCTGAAACAGGCAACTCAGGAGACCCAACAATATTACAACCACTATATTGGGAAAGAGAAAAAGAAGTAACCTCACTAGCGACAGGAATTGTTTTTCAATTCCTGTCGCTCACAAACACTATGCACATCTATCATTGTGAGTTACAACTGCATGATGTCGTGTTTTACGCCACACGCGAGATGGGACGGCTGTATGAGACCGAAAAGTATTTTCATAATTTTGCACTGACCTATGCCCTGCAACTCGCTCAACCAGCGTATCACATTGACGAATCCGTGCCGCAATATCGGCAAGATTTCACCTTGTTGAACCTTGAAGGAATTTATGTGACTCCCGCGAAACCGATCCAATGCGATTTTCTGCTGCATACGTTCAAATTTGCCAATGTAAACTATCATGTCGAAATGGAGAAACCGAAGAAAAATATTCCAGGCTATGGCCGTGTTAAAGAACTTGCTCCACAGAGTCGGTTTTCATGTTATGTGCTCAGTCAGAAAGCATTGAAACTCCCGCATTGGATTCGTCTGGGAAAATGGATGGGCAAAGCTGCCGTGACCATTGAGGAAATGCAGACTGTTCGAGAAAAAGAAGGTGAGTGCCTGGTAACGCATCCTCTGAATCCGCTGGATGTGGCCTTTACGCCGCAACGCTATGATCTTATTTCCATGCCCCCGGTTAGCCTGATTCACAATGTGAGTTTTGAGGGGGCCTATTATGAAATTACAGGGCACAATGGTTCAAAAATCACGCTTCCCAGGGGGATGAAATATTTTGTGACGTGAATGGTCAGGATGAAGTCAAACACGACGACGGATTCAAGAATATATCGGATTTCTCCGTCAATTCTGTTAATTGGATTGCCCAGAGAACACACAGAAAAACACGGGAATATTTAGAACAACAGCGGATTGAAGAAATCAACGGATTAGTGGAGAAAGGAGTGCAAAAAGTCCATTTTTGCGCGAAAATACTGAATACAACAACACACTTTTTGTATTCCTGGCGTGTTTCCGATAATGTCTATTTGTAGTAGTGTAAGATGAAGAAGAATATTGTTGCCCACGACACACCCGAAGAATGTTTGGCCCACGAAACACACAGAAAGACACGGAAAATTCTAAAAAAAAGTGGTATTCTTTCTTTTTTCTGTGTTTTTTCGTGTGTTCTGTGGGCCAAACATTCTTCGGATATTTCGTGGGCCAAAAAAAATGCCATTTAGTATTGTGATCAACGGATTTCCGAAAAGCTCGGTCCCGGTCTTGCATATTCAGGGACCCGCCCTGCAAGGGATGTTTTTACATTTACTCACCGAGGTTGATGCGGATACGGCCGAGCGCTTGCACGATGACAGTCGCTATCGGCCTTATACGCTGTCGCCGTTGGGGATTCATTTTTCACAACCCGCCTCCAGCCCCTCTCAGGAGGGGAGAAGGGAGTTTCAGGGGTTTCGATTGCCGCGCGAGCAGGTGTTGAACGCGGGAACACCTTGTTATCTGCGTTTGACACTGTTGGAAGATAGATTATTTCCCATATTCAGCCGCTATTTTCTGACGCGTGCGCAGCCCACGTTCTATCTGGGGGAGACGGAGTTTACCGTGACTAACGTGCTCGCCACGCCCGAAAACGAGAACCCCTGGAGTCAGTACCTGAGTTACGCGCAATTGATTGAGCGCGCCAGGCAGCGGCGCGAACGGCGCATCAAGCTGCACTTTATCACGCCTACCACGTTTCGCAAGGGGGATGTGGATTTGCCATTGCCGCTGCCGCGTCTGGTGTTTCAGAGTTTTCAGAAACGTTTTGCGGAATTCTCTCAGGTCGAATTTCTGCCGGATTTTGCCGAATTAGTGGATCAATATACCGGCATTTCCAGTCAAAAAGGTGTACGCACCGATACCATCGCCGCCAAGAATACCCGACTGACCGGATTCGTGGGCGAAGTCGGCTTTGAAATCAGTCACAACGCACCGGCCGACCTGCTCTTTCAAATGCACCTGCTGGCCGACTACGCCTTTTTCTGCGGTGCCGGCCGCAAAACTACCGTCGGCATGGGGCAGACAAGAAGAATGTTTTAATTGTTTTTGCCCACAGAACACACGGAAAGACACGGAAAAAAACACTACAACGGATTAGAGAATTAAACGGATGAAACGAAAAAATCCGTTCCATTCTTCAATCCGTTGTAGTATTCTTTCTTTTTCCCGTGTCTTTCCGTGTGTTTCGTGGGCCCAAAAACCATGGAGTTCATTCCGATTGCCAGTTTGAATCATTATGACTACTGCCCGAGGCGGGCCTGGTATATGTTTGTGACCTTTGATTTTGTGGAAAACGCGCATACGGTCGAAGGGTCGCTGCTGCACGAGCGCGCGGATTCATCGGAGCGCACGGAACGCAACGGCTTGATCCAGACTCGCACGGTCTATCTGTATTCCACGCGCTACGGACTGACCGGCATCGCTGATGTGATTGAAGAGCAGCGCGGCGACATTTATCCGGTAGAATACAAAAAGGGGCGCAAAGGGGAGTGGAAAAACGACCAGTTGCAGTTGTGTGCACAGGCCTTGTGTCTGGAAGAGATGTTACGCCTGCCGCAGCCGATTCCGCGCGCCTTTCTATATTACGCCAGCACCGCCCAACGCCAGGAAGTGCGGTTAGATGACGATTTACGCGCCTACACCCTGCGCACGATTGAGGCAGTCAGAACCCTGATTGAAACCCAAACCCGGCCAGAGACAAGTTACACCCCCCGTTGCAGCGGGTGCAGCCTGTATCCGGTCTGTCTGCCTCGTGAGATCAAGAAACTGAGGAACGTGTCTATGAAACATGTGGAGAAAATTTTTTAGCCTACAGAACCCACGAGGAATGTGTTTGCCCACAGAACACACGGAAAGACACGGAAAAAAGAAAAACACTACAACGAATTGAGAAATAGAACGAATTGTTTCCAATCCGTTAATTTCCCATATCCGTTGTTGTTCCTAAAAATTCTGTGTCTTTCCGTGTGTTCTGTGGGCAGAAACATTCCTCGTGGGTTTCGTGGGTCCAAAAAATATGTCAACATTATATATCAGCCAACAGGATGCGGTATTACGCAAGGTAGATGAACGGTTGAAAGTGACAGTGCAGAAAGATCAAATTCTGGATGTGCCGATGATTAAGGTGTCGCAGGTGGTGCTCTATGGACGCGTCACTGTGACGGCTGCCACGGTTGAGGCTTTACTGGAACATCAGATTGATCTGTGTTATCTGACTCAGCACGGTAAGTTTTTAGGGCGTCTGGAACCGGATTTTTCCAAAAACGCGCTGTTGCGACGTGCGCAGCACCAGGCGGCTTCTGATAAAACCCGTTGTTTGCAATTTGCCAAAGCTTTTGTGGATGGCAAACTGCGCAATATGCGCACCTGGCTCATGCGCCTCAATCGCAAATTGGACGCGCCCTCGGCCGCCCTTGAAAACGCGGCCAACCGTATCAAGTTAGCCAGCGATGCGCTTGAGAGCGCCAACACGTTGGATCAGGTGCGCGGTCATGAAGGCGAAGGTTCGGCGGCCTATTTTGCGGTATTCAACGAACTGCTCAAATCTGAGGAATTTAGTTTTGAAAAGCGCGTGCGCCGTCCGCCAACCGACCCGATCAACAGCCTACTCAGTTTTGGATACACCTTGCTGATGAATGATATTGCGTCAGCGGTGAAAATCGTGGGGTTCGATCCTTACGTCGGTTATCTGCACGCCGACCGCTATGGCCGCCCCTCGCTGCCGTTGGATTTGATGGAAGAATTTCGGCCGGTCATTGTGGATTCGGTCGTGGTGACGGCCATCAACAAAGGCGATGTGACGCGCCGGGATTTTGAAGAAGAATTAGGCGGCGTGTTTCGCTTAACCCCTGAAGGCCGCCTTAAATTCTTGCGATTGTATGAGGAGCGCAAAACCACAGAGTTTAAACATCCGGTATTGCAGCAGAAGATGACATATCGCCACTGTTTCGAACAGCAAGCCCGTTTCCTGGCCAAAACCCTTCAGGGCGAGCTTGAACAGTATCCGCCATTTTTAATCAAATGAAGAATATGCCCACGCAACACACGAAGAAGGGTTTGCCCACAGAACACACCGAAAGACACGGAAAATTTTGGAATGACCACGGAGATGAGAAACCAACGGATTGATAAAAAAGTGCAGTGTTCTTTTTTTCGTGTCTTTCCGTGTGTTTCGTGGGCCAATATTCCTCGTGTGTTGCGTGGATACAAAAACAATGTATCTGGTGATTTCCTATGACATTAAGAGCGACCGGCGTCGCACAAAGATTCACAAAGCTTTGAAAAGCTACGGTTCCTGGATTCAATTCAGCGTGTTCGAATGCGATATTGAGAAAAAGGACTATCTGCGCCTGAAACATCGCCTGGAACAATTGATTTGTCCTGACGATGAAGACAGTGTGCGTTATTATTTTTTGTGTGAGGAGTGCAAGCGTAAAATCGAGCGCGTTGGCGGCATTACGCCGTTAGAAAACGGTTCGATTTTTCTGTAATAAAATTTTTGTTTTTTGCCCACAGAATACACGGAAAGACACGGAACAAAGAAAGAAATATCTTGAATTTTCGTCCTGATCACGAGGCCTTCTTTGGATATTGTCGGAGGCCGAAAAAAGAAAAATACTTCTTTTTCAGAGGTTTCCGTGTATTCCGTGTGTTTCGTGGGCAAACATATTCCTCATGGATTTCGTGGGCAATATACTCTGGGCATTGGCTTAATGCTTCGAAAAGATTTCCGACCGGGGGAGGGTGTCATCCACGCTATTTTTCACAATGTCAATAACCCATTGATTTATAAGTGGTTAGAAGACAACAAGGGTTTTGAGGTGGTCGGAGACCCAAAACCTTAAGAAAATGAGGATTTTGAGTAAAGAAATGCTTGACAAAGAACGGGAAAATATGAAAAGATACTTTCAAAGAGTGGGGGTGGTCGGGGAAAACGCTAAAACCACTGGAAAAACAATAGGTTAGAGGCAGGCAGTGAAAACCCTAATAAAACCCTGGAAGGGATTAAAACATTCTGGTCGAGATCACCAGCGAGAGCGGCAAATATTGTGAAAACCCTAATAAAACCCTGGAAGGGATTAAAACATTCTGCGTGAAGATTTCCGGGACTTGCTGGTTGCCCAGGTGAAAACCCTAATAAAACCCTGGAAGGGATTAAAACCTGTGGTTATAAATTTCTCAAAAGTTCCTCGCTCACGTGCGTGAAAACCCTAATAA
>DF820480.1:12947-106265 GCA_000739535.1 Candidatus Vecturithrix granuli
CCTCCAGTGAAAACCCTAATAAAACCCTGGAAGGGATTAAAACGATTTGCTCGGCGTCGCCCAGGGCTAAAATGGCCGTGCGAGTGAAAACCCTAATAAAACCCTGGAAGGGATTAAAACTCATACGCCTGATCGCCGTAGACGGTCAGTTGCAAGCCCGTGAAAACCCTAATAAAACCCTGGAAGGGATTAAAACGGGATATTAACGAGCAAGCCTGGAAAAGCTGCAAATTCGGTGAAAACCCTAATAAAACCCTGGAAGGGATTAAAACCCAAAATAGCGCGGTTCTGCGCCTGGAAAAATGCGCGTGAAAACCCTAATAAAACCCTGGAAGGGATTAAAACGTTGGCTGCGCTGCCAGGCTTCCTCAAGCTGCTGGCGGTGAAAACCCTAATAAAACCCTGGAAGGGATTAAAACGCAAAACATAGCGGGCAACGCTGCTTGTAATGCCACCAAGTGAAAACCCTAATAAAACCCTGGAAGGGATTAAAACATATGCTTAATGGAGGGAACCCATGAAATTATGTGAGTGAAAACCCTAATAAAACCCTGGAAGGGATTAAAACAAAGGCTTGCTGCACTTTGTCTGCGCCGTTCAATCCGTGAAAACCCTAATAAAACCCTGGAAGGGATTAAAACATCTTCGAACGTGACCGGAATGACCTGATATTTGGGCACGTGAAAACCCTAATAAAACCCTGGAAGGGATTAAAACTACAGTCCCGCGCTTGCGAGCATGTCCAGGAAGCCCCCGGTGAAAACCCTAATAAAACCCTGGAAGGGATTAAAACTTGAAACCCGCAACCGCATAGAAAAACGCCTTGTGAAAGTGAAAACCCTAATAAAACCCTGGAAGGGATTAAAACTCTGCCACGCGCAGCACCGCAGCGTCCTGGCCTGTTCCGTGAAAACCCTAATAAAACCCTGGAAGGGATTAAAACACATATTCCTGCTGTTCCGCGACGGTCAGCGTGCTGGTGTGAAAACCCTAATAAAACCCTGGAAGGGATTAAAACTTTTGATGCGCGCCATGCGGTCAATATGCGCATTGGCCTGGTGAAAACCCTAATAAAACCCTGGAAGGGATTAAAACATACGACACGGTTGCCGGGGCTGGCAAAGCCAGGCTCTCGTGAAAACCCTAATAAAACCCTGGAAGGGATTAAAACTATCAAGATTGAAATACTATTCCTGGCGATTCGTCAAGTGAAAACCCTAATAAAACCCTGGAAGGGATTAAAACCGTATTCCGGAGGCGTCGGGAATGAGGGAGATTGCAGAGTGAAAACCCTAATAAAACCCTGGAAGGGATTAAAACTTTTCCTTCGGCTCAGATGCCGAATGCGTTCACGGTGTGTGAAAACCCTAATAAAACCCTGGAAGGGATTAAAACGACATTGGCTTGTTATGGATTTTCAAGAATTCCTGGGCGTGAAAACCCTAATAAAACCCTGGAAGGGATTAAAACCTGATAGAGTTATTCCGAAATTACGGGCGGACTTTGGTGAAAACCCTAATAAAACCCTGGAAGGGATTAAAACGGGATGTTGGTTTCTGGATTGTTGGAAGATGCTGAGTGAAAACCCTAATAAAACCCTGGAAGGGATTAAAACTTTGAGAAAGTTTGTGTCGAAAAGCGTCTTCCTGCGGGTGAAAACCCTAATAAAACCCTGGAAGGGATTAAAACGGAATGCTGAGGGAGGATATTTGAGTGATGGACATAATAGTGAAAACCCTAATAAAACCCTGGAAGGGATTAAAACGCACCCCGGGCAAGGCGCTATGCGGATGACCTCACATGTGAAAACCCTAATAAAACCCTGGAAGGGATTAAAACTTGAGAAGTTCCATACGCATCTGTCAGAGGCTGACCGGTGAAAACCCTAATAAAACCCTGGAAGGGATTAAAACATTAACCTTGCCTTTCAGCGCATAATACGCTTCATAGTGAAAACCCTAATAAAACCCTGGAAGGGATTAAAACTATTGTCTCTGAATCTGCAAATTGAATCGTTACAATAGTGAAAACCCTAATAAAACCCTGGAAGGGATTAAAACACACCAACGGCAATTCAGTTAGCAGACGCGAAAACGTGAAAACCCTAATAAAACCCTGGAAGGGATTAAAACCAGGTATAAGCCCGCATCTTCCCGAGTTGAAGATCGAAGTGAAAACCCTAATAAAACCCTGGAAGGGATTAAAACAACTAATATGCCACGCGGTGGCGATAGAGGGGGGCGTGTGAAAACCCTAATAAAACCCTGGAAGGGATTAAAACGAGAAAAAAGGCGGCGATTCGTTCGACACCTACAACCAGGTGAAAACCCTAATAAAACCCTGGAAGGGATTAAAACTTTGCGCGGCTTGAATGAGTTCGGCTTGACATGTGGCTGTGAAAACCCTAATAAAACCCTGGAAGGGATTAAAACGGAAAGTCATCTGCGTCGGCCTCCGCAAATTTTAGCAGCGTGTGAAAACCCTAATAAAACCCTGGAAGGGATTAAAACGTTGAGTATTTTCTCAGCACCCTCGACAAACGTAAGGCCGGTGAAAACCCTAATAAAACCCTGGAAGGGATTAAAACGCGTGCCTGTGTGCCCCTATTCAAGGGCACGTCCTTCAGGGGTGAAAACCCTAATAAAACCCTGGAAGGGATTAAAACCTCAGACACACAAATCAAGGTGCTGGCTGGCGGACAATGGTGAAAACCCTAATAAAACCCTGGAAGGGATTAAAACTGTTTGAGCAGCATTAAATCATCATAGGCCCCAGCCCAGTGAAAACCCTAATAAAACCCTGGAAGGGATTAAAACTTCAAAAACGGCGATGCTTTGTCGGGTTGCGTTTTCGAGTGAAAACCCTAATAAAACCCTGGAAGGGATTAAAACGACACTATTAAGGAAATCAAACAATGCGGCTTCGAGTGAAAACCCTAATAAAACCCTGGAAGGGATTAAAACAAATCTATTTTCCCCATCGTGTTCGCCGTCCGTTTCGTGAAAACCCTAATAAAACCCTGGAAGGGATTAAAACTCGGGATGAGGATGAAGGCAAATTGTGGTGCATTCCGAGTGAAAACCCTAATAAAACCCTGGAAGGGATTAAAACAATTGATACTCGTGATGTCCTGAATGTCCTTTCTGTCCCGTGAAAACCCTAATAAAACCCTGGAAGGGATTAAAACGCCGATCTGACCGCGCTCAATACGGCGGTGCAAGCCGATGTGAAAACCCTAATAAAACCCTGGAAGGGATTAAAACTCTCCCGTATTTTATTGAGAAAATTTTGCTTCTTATTGGTGAAAACCCTAATAAAACCCTGGAAGGGATTAAAACAACCAATTGTTCAAAATCGCGTTTGCTCATCAGACGTGAAAACCCTAATAAAACCCTGGAAGGGATTAAAACACGCCGTATTTCTGGAATACCTGTATCGCTCGCCGCTCCGTGAAAACCCTAATAAAACCCTGGAAGGGATTAAAACTGAACATCCATAAAAGCTGCTGTGTAGATTTCGCTGTAAGTGAAAACCCTAATAAAACCCTGGAAGGGATTAAAACTTCGGCCGAATGCCTGGCGCTGCCGGCATTGCGCTTTGTGAAAACCCTAATAAAACCCTGGAAGGGATTAAAACATCAAAAGAATATAGGATAAACTTTCCAGGAGGCACAGGTGAAAACCCTAATAAAACCCTGGAAGGGATTAAAACCGAAGAAGGCATGTCCTTCCTGTCCTTCTTCGTCCTTTGTGAAAACCCTAATAAAACCCTGGAAGGGATTAAAACAAAGGTTTTAATAATCCGATCAATGGCGTCCGCCTTGTGAAAACCCTAATAAAACCCTGGAAGGGATTAAAACACGATTATCGATACATTGCACAAGATTTATTTCGGGAAGGTGAAAACCCTAATAAAACCCTGGAAGGGATTAAAACTCCAGTCCGAGAAAATGCCATAATCGCTTTTGCCGTCACCGTGAAAACCCTAATAAAACCCTGGAAGGGATTAAAACCTCGGTTTGTCGGTGATGATGGACCAGGCCACGCTTTGTGAAAACCCTAATAAAACCCTGGAAGGGATTAAAACAATAATTTTACCTCAGCAATTTTTATTGAGATTGCGTGAAAACCCTAATAAAACCCTGGAAGGGATTAAAACCTTTCTGTCCCCATCTCTGAAGCAACCGGCCAGCCTCAGTGAAAACCCTAATAAAACCCTGGAAGGGATTAAAACTCCACCGATCGTACCACTCGGATCGCAGCGACCGATGTGAAAACCCTAATAAAACCCTGGAAGGGATTAAAACATCGAGAGTGTAGTAGCTCCAATATCAGCAATCTTAGCGTGAAAACCCTAATAAAACCCTGGAAGGGATTAAAACCTTCCGACCGTAACGGCTGAAACGATTGTTGCCGCAATGTGAAAACCCTAATAAAACCCTGGAAGGGATTAAAACTGCACAGGTGCCTGAGATATATGTCAGAGTTCCAGCAAGTGAAAACCCTAATAAAACCCTGGAAGGGATTAAAACAGGAAGACACACAGCAGCAATGCTCCCCATATTATTGTGAAAACCCTAATAAAACCCTGGAAGGGATTAAAACAGTTGAAATCCAACACAAAAGACGGCCGCTATATTTCCGTGAAAACCCTAATAAAACCCTGGAAGGGATTAAAACCGGAGAGATAGCGCAGGAAATCACCGTGGCGGTCATGGTGAAAACCCTAATAAAACCCTGGAAGGGATTAAAACCTGGCTGTGGCGATGGGATGAACGCCCGACGCGGCGGGGTGAAAACCCTAATAAAACCCTGGAAGGGATTAAAACCACTGACCGCCATATCCAGAGCCTGCACCGCTGCGAGTGGTGAAAACCCTAATAAAACCCTGGAAGGGATTAAAACGCCACAGGTTCAGGCGGGCGCACTTTGGGGTTGCTGGCGGTGAAAACCCTAATAAAACCCTGGAAGGGATTAAAACTCCTCCATCTCAAACTCCCCTTCGTAGCTCTGCAATGTGAAAACCCTAATAAAACCCTGGAAGGGATTAAAACTCAATCACGTGCTGACAGCCGAATTCTTGCTGCTGCTGAGTGAAAACCCTAATAAAACCCTGGAAGGGATTAAAACAAGAAGTGGACGGCGGCAGCTATTTTGACATCTGCGGCAGTGAAAACCCTAATAAAACCCTGGAAGGGATTAAAACTTGACCGCTGAATTGAGGCCGGGTTCAGAGGCCAGGTGAAAACCCTAATAAAACCCTGGAAGGGATTAAAACATCAGGGGAATATCCCGGTCTATGCCTTCGACAAATCGGGTGAAAACCCTAATAAAACCCTGGAAGGGATTAAAACTGTTACACGCTTTACAAGGGCGTTAGACAGTACGGCAGCCGTGAAAACCCTAATAAAACCCTGGAAGGGATTAAAACCGCTGGCGAAATTGACCGGCGCAAAAAGCTTGACAGGTGAAAACCCTAATAAAACCCTGGAAGGGATTAAAACTCTACTCCTGTTTAAACGGTTTCAGCCCTTTTTCCGCCCCGTGAAAACCCTAATAAAACCCTGGAAGGGATTAAAACAGCTTCACCGTTTTTTTTACAGATTCCAGGTTGAGCGGCGTGAAAACCCTAATAAAACCCTGGAAGGGATTAAAACAGGTTCGGGTCAGCCGGGTCAAGGGCTTCAATCTGAGTGAAAACCCTAATAAAACCCTGGAAGGGATTAAAACTTGGACGGCCAGAAAGTCGCGCCGGAGAAGCCGTCGCGCTTGTGAAAACCCTAATAAAACCCTGGAAGGGATTAAAACGTCACGGTCCATTCGTGATCATGCCAATCGTCATCCTCGGGTGAAAACCCTAATAAAACCCTGGAAGGGATTAAAACGACTTTCGGGGCTAAGGCGCGTTGACGTTCGGCCGTCAAGTGAAAACCCTAATAAAACCCTGGAAGGGATTAAAACCACGTGCACGAACTCAGTCCCCAGGCCAGGCTGCGCTTTGTGAAAACCCTAATAAAACCCTGGAAGGGATTAAAACGGTCATGCGCTCCAGGTCTTTCTCCGAAATCGTGGGTGAAAACCCTAATAAAACCCTGGAAGGGATTAAAACATCAACGATAAAATTTGTTTCTGATGGTCAACCTCGGCCGTGAAAACCCTAATAAAACCCTGGAAGGGATTAAAACGGTAGAAACAGAATTAGGGTGGTCAATTCGCACGGCGTGAAAACCCTAATAAAACCCTGGAAGGGATTAAAACAGTTTTGATAGCAGCATTCCGTTTATCGTGAATGTGTGAAAACCCTAATAAAACCCTGGAAGGGATTAAAACAACTGGCCTACGGCACAGGCCGGGCGTCTATCTCAGGTGAAAACCCTAATAAAACCCTGGAAGGGATTAAAACCGGGTTTGAACATCCTGGTATTTTGCAGTATATTCAAGTGAAAACCCTAATAAAACCCTGGAAGGGATTAAAACAATTTCGCCAGCGCACGTTTTTTGATGCGCGCCATGGTGAAAACCCTAATAAAACCCTGGAAGGGATTAAAACTATCCAGCAGACAATTCGCTCTCATCGTGTGCGCCTGATGTGAAAACCCTAATAAAACCCTGGAAGGGATTAAAACAAAGGCTTCGACCAGGTACTTTCTGACGGGCTGCTTGAGTGAAAACCCTAATAAAACCCTGGAAGGGATTAAAACGGGCGTCTTCGATGTCGTCAATCCAGGCCAGGTCAACACGTGAAAACCCTAATAAAACCCTGGAAGGGATTAAAACATGAAATTGTACCCGGATGCCCCGCGGCGGCAGATTCGTGAAAACCCTAATAAAACCCTGGAAGGGATTAAAACCCATTTGATTTTGCTGTTATGCGCGTTGATCGCGTACTGGTGAAAACCCTAATAAAACCCTGGAAGGGATTAAAACTCGAAACAGCCCTGCTGGTTGTTCCTGCGGCTGCTCTTCGTGAAAACCCTAATAAAACCCTGGAAGGGATTAAAACCTGGCTGGCGGACAATGTCGTAGTTCCGATGGGCAGAGTGAAAACCCTAATAAAACCCTGGAAGGGATTAAAACCGTGAAATACATCCAATATGACCGAATAATCATATTGTGAAAACCCTAATAAAACCCTGGAAGGGATTAAAACAAAGGCATATTTCAGGGCGTCCGGCCCGTCATCGTGCTTGTGAAAACCCTAATAAAACCCTGGAAGGGATTAAAACACGAGTACATAAATCATCATACGGCGTCAAAACTTCTTTCGTGAAAACCCTAATAAAACCCTGGAAGGGATTAAAACGAGCTTGAATTATTCCTGCAAATCCCTGACAATAAGATTGTGAAAACCCTAATAAAACCCTGGAAGGGATTAAAACCAGGATGCTTTAGATCAGTGTTTGCAAATGATTGAGTGAAAACCCTAATAAAACCCTGGAAGGGATTAAAACTGATCCAAATGAAATCTATGTATTACGCCGGGCTTCTGTGTGAAAACCCTAATAAAACCCTGGAAGGGATTAAAACTTGTCAGCGGCAGATTAAGCGCGATGCGCCGCGCACGGTGAAAACCCTAATAAAACCCTGGAAGGGATTAAAACTTTATACAGGACCTGAAAGCCGTTTTCTTCGCGCGTGAAAACCCTAATAAAACCCTGGAAGGGATTAAAACTGCGCGGACTGATCCCAAAGCACCACAACAAAGGGGTGAAAACCCTAATAAAACCCTGGAAGGGATTAAAACGAACTGCTGCAAGAGAGCGTGGTGGCGATGGTGCGGCGCAGTGAAAACCCTAATAAAACCCTGGAAGGGATTAAAACAGCCGGGTCATAGCGCACCCACACCTTTTTGTCTTTATGTGAAAACCCTAATAAAACCCTGGAAGGGATTAAAACATCAATTTTTTGGGCTTCCCGGCTCGGCCGTAGGGGGTGAAAACCCTAATAAAACCCTGGAAGGGATTAAAACTTTTTCGAGCCAGGGGGTCAGCAGATTGATCGGGGTGTGAAAACCCTAATAAAACCCTGGAAGGGATTAAAACAAAATCGCATTGGAAACGGTGATCCACAAGCTGCCCGCGGTGAAAACCCTAATAAAACCCTGGAAGGGATTAAAACAGACTCTCTTGCTTCTCAAGCACCATGCGCTGGTAGTGAAAACCCTAATAAAACCCTGGAAGGGATTAAAACCTTTTGATTATCTTAGGCATTGTGATGCTGCTGGGGCGTGAAAACCCTAATAAAACCCTGGAAGGGATTAAAACAAGGCCAGGCGATTTCCCGGTCGTCTTATGCCGCATTGTGTGAAAACCCTAATAAAACCCTGGAAGGGATTAAAACGAAGGGTATGAAATTATTTTTAATGTGTTAGATGAGTGAAAACCCTAATAAAACCCTGGAAGGGATTAAAACAAGAAAAATATATGCTATAGCTAAAAATTTATATGGTGAAAACCCTAATAAAACCCTGGAAGGGATTAAAACGTATGCTGCTCTCAGTCATAATCATACTGGAGTATGTGAAAACCCTAATAAAACCCTGGAAGGGATTAAAACAGCAATGGCATCAGGGACTTCTGCCCCTGACATTGGTGAAAACCCTAATAAAACCCTGGAAGGGATTAAAACCCTGCTATTGGAGCAATTCCTTCTAATGCAGATTTGTGAAAACCCTAATAAAACCCTGGAAGGGATTAAAACATCAAAAAACTTGACAAGATGCTTTTTATCCAAAAACGTGAAAACCCTAATAAAACCCTGGAAGGGATTAAAACTTATATTTAGGTTCAATTCCCAACTCTTGGCAGGCCTTGGTGAAAACCCTAATAAAACCCTGGAAGGGATTAAAACGCAACGAGAACGACGCCAGCTTATGCTTTAAGTGCTGTGAAAACCCTAATAAAACCCTGGAAGGGATTAAAACATTATGCAAATGCCGCGGTTCCCTGGTCAACAGTGGCGTGAAAACCCTAATAAAACCCTGGAAGGGATTAAAACGTAACGGGCACGATATTGAGGAGGCCATCAAACTTTGGGTGAAAACCCTAATAAAACCCTGGAAGGGATTAAAACCACACGTGCCTGGTTTCTCGTAATCGGTCATATCGGTGAAAACCCTAATAAAACCCTGGAAGGGATTAAAACTGGCAAAAAGATGTTCTTTCTTTTGCAATGGCAAAAGAAGTGAAAACCCTAATAAAACCCTGGAAGGGATTAAAACGTATTCACTGCTTTGGTAACAACTCCAATTTCGCCATTGTGAAAACCCTAATAAAACCCTGGAAGGGATTAAAACGACATGATAGAATCAATTAATACCATGTTGACACAGTGAAAACCCTAATAAAACCCTGGAAGGGATTAAAACGTCGCTGTTTGTTGATACCAATCTAACGATAATCCAAGTGAAAACCCTAATAAAACCCTGGAAGGGATTAAAACTCTTTCGAGTAATTGTTTGTTTTTGAGAACCTTGTGTGAAAACCCTAATAAAACCCTGGAAGGGATTAAAACCGTTTCACGCCAGACATTGCATCTTCAAGCTCTATCGGTGAAAACCCTAATAAAACCCTGGAAGGGATTAAAACGTTCTTCACGCTTGACCATTTTATGCGCTTCATTGACGGTGAAAACCCTAATAAAACCCTGGAAGGGATTAAAACCTTCATGCACGGATTGGCGAGCACTCTGACATTCCAGTGTGAAAACCCTAATAAAACCCTGGAAGGGATTAAAACGTTCGCTGCTTATTGGTAAAGAACTTGAATTTGAATTTGTGAAAACCCTAATAAAACCCTGGAAGGGATTAAAACGAACTCCGGGCGATTTTCGCAGGAGTCGCAAAGGGGTGAAAACCCTAATAAAACCCTGGAAGGGATTAAAACCGCAAGGCGCGGCGAATCAATTCACCTTCACCAGCATTCTGTGAAAACCCTAATAAAACCCTGGAAGGGATTAAAACACAGTAAAATTTATTGATGGAACAGTAAGCAATCCACAAGTGAAAACCCTAATAAAACCCTGGAAGGGATTAAAACCAATTTTAGAATTAAATCCTCCGGGCTTTCCCCTGCGGGGGGGTGAAAACCCTAATAAAACCCTGGAAGGGATTAAAACTCCAGAGCCCCTTTGATTGCTGCAATTGTAGCCGGAAGTGAAAACCCTAATAAAACCCTGGAAGGGATTAAAACTGCTTTCCCCTCTTTGATTTCAGCTCGCTCAACAACACGTGAAAACCCTAATAAAACCCTGGAAGGGATTAAAACATTTTATAATGAATTAGCTATTATCTCAATTTGTTTTTGTGAAAACCCTAATAAAACCCTGGAAGGGATTAAAACTAATTTTTTCCCTGGCCAAAGCGCAATTTGTGAGTTGTGAAAACCCTAATAAAACCCTGGAAGGGATTAAAACTTTAACCTCTGGCATTCTATCGGCTAATACAAGAGTGTGAAAACCCTAATAAAACCCTGGAAGGGATTAAAACAAGGTGCTATTGCAACCTTAACGTTTACAGCAGATCAGGGGTGAAAACCCTAATAAAACCCTGGAAGGGATTAAAACTAAGCGAGTTGCTTCTCGCGTGCCATCACGCATCGTAGCGTGAAAACCCTAATAAAACCCTGGAAGGGATTAAAACGATCTTTTCTCATCTGCGATTGCCGGTCAAAGTGGAGTGAAAACCCTAATAAAACCCTGGAAGGGATTAAAACCATTCCAACAATGCAAGAAATCAGCAACATATAAAGGTGAAAACCCTAATAAAACCCTGGAAGGGATTAAAACGCGATAAAAAAGCAGCTCGGCCTTTCGCTTTCATTGCCAGTGAAAACCCTAATAAAACCCTGGAAGGGATTAAAACCAATATTTCAGTGTGTATTTACCGGCAGAATTTTTAGTGAAAACCCTAATAAAACCCTGGAAGGGATTAAAACTATCCATCGGTTTATAACTTTTTCCAAGATATAAAATCGTGAAAACCCTAATAAAACCCTGGAAGGGATTAAAACTGTATTGCCTCTGCAATGTCTTGCGGCACATCTCGAGTGAAAACCCTAATAAAACCCTGGAAGGGATTAAAACGGATCTATTTTAACATTAATCGAGGTTGAATTATCGTGAAAACCCTAATAAAACCCTGGAAGGGATTAAAACGCGTTGTATGATCCGGGCGTCCAGCCCGAATTTTCAGTGAAAACCCTAATAAAACCCTGGAAGGGATTAAAACAATGGGACATATTCCATTTGCTTCTGAAATGACTCCCCCGTGAAAACCCTAATAAAACCCTGGAAGGGATTAAAACTAGTTTGGATGGGACGAATGACTATATTTCCGTTGGTGAAAACCCTAATAAAACCCTGGAAGGGATTAAAACCTCGCGTTTTCTGCGCATCATACCGGAGTTGTTCTGCCTCGTGAAAACCCTAATAAAACCCTGGAAGGGATTAAAACTTTAAAACAACCGCATGGATGCCGACACCTTTCTTAATGTGAAAACCCTAATAAAACCCTGGAAGGGATTAAAACGTGCGACAACGCCGCATAAACGCTATCATGATTGTGCGTGAAAACCCTAATAAAACCCTGGAAGGGATTAAAACCCCCCTGCTCTCACGATTTCCTTACCCCCGCAACAAGTGAAAACCCTAATAAAACCCTGGAAGGGATTAAAACTATTCACCGCTGCCATATTTAATGGCAGCTCTTTTACATGTGAAAACCCTAATAAAACCCTGGAAGGGATTAAAACAGTAATCCGCAACTTGAACAAGGGTATATTCAAACGCGTGAAAACCCTAATAAAACCCTGGAAGGGATTAAAACACGAATATGATTTTAGAGTGCATTTTGAACATAATCTTGTGAAAACCCTAATAAAACCCTGGAAGGGATTAAAACTAGAACTGGCGAGGAAATGAAAAAGTTAGTTATGGCAAAGTGAAAACCCTAATAAAACCCTGGAAGGGATTAAAACTATTCTAAGATATTCTCACTGGCATCAGTGACATAGTGAAAACCCTAATAAAACCCTGGAAGGGATTAAAACCCGGAGTGGCAGGCGTCACGCCTTCCCGGAATATTTTGGTGAAAACCCTAATAAAACCCTGGAAGGGATTAAAACTATACGTGCCGGGACGCAACCCCTGATTGCATCCCTTGTGAAAACCCTAATAAAACCCTGGAAGGGATTAAAACTTTCGTGGCCTGATCTTAGCGAAAGCAGAGGAAGGTGAAAACCCTAATAAAACCCTGGAAGGGATTAAAACATTTGTTGCAATTTTCAATAAATTTCTAAGGATTTCATGTGAAAACCCTAATAAAACCCTGGAAGGGATTAAAACCTTTGCTGGGGCTTTTGACCTGACATATACGCTTGAAAGTGAAAACCCTAATAAAACCCTGGAAGGGATTAAAACGGACAACTTCATGCTGGAAGTTATTATGATACCTTTAGTGAAAACCCTAATAAAACCCTGGAAGGGATTAAAACTTTGCTGCGGTTGCGGTGACAATCGCTCCTTTCGCCGTGTGAAAACCCTAATAAAACCCTGGAAGGGATTAAAACAAACATACCCCACTTCGCAGATACATGGGTTTGAGCCATGTGAAAACCCTAATAAAACCCTGGAAGGGATTAAAACTATGGAGAGAGACGGCAAACGATTGAGGGTAGAAGGTGAAAACCCTAATAAAACCCTGGAAGGGATTAAAACAAGAGAACAGTGCTTCGCTGGACGACAGAGGACGCCGTGAAAACCCTAATAAAACCCTGGAAGGGATTAAAACGCAACGCAGCATAATCCAAATCATGGTTATGCTGCGTGAAAACCCTAATAAAACCCTGGAAGGGATTAAAACGTGAGGTTGTGGTATCGTCTGGCGCGTGGCTGTCGGGTGAAAACCCTAATAAAACCCTGGAAGGGATTAAAACTCTCTCCAGCAGGCTTTCTTTAATAGCCGGAATCGTAAGTGAAAACCCTAATAAAACCCTGGAAGGGATTAAAACGCATGGTGTTTGCATATACTAGAGGGTAGTTCTTTGTGAAAACCCTAATAAAACCCTGGAAGGGATTAAAACGTGAAGGCTGTCGAAAGTGGAAGTTTTTTGACGCTGAGGTGAAAACCCTAATAAAACCCTGGAAGGGATTAAAACAGGGATCAGGCCGGCTACATCTTCAATCATTGTTCCGTGAAAACCCTAATAAAACCCTGGAAGGGATTAAAACCGCCGATTGCACTCCTAATAAATCCCCGTCAGCGTCAGCGTGAAAACCCTAATAAAACCCTGGAAGGGATTAAAACCGGTACTGGGGGAAACTTTCGGAATTGGAGATGGATCAAGTGAAAACCCTAATAAAACCCTGGAAGGGATTAAAACTTACAGGATCGCGCTGGTGGAAAAAGCTCGTGTCAGTTTGTGAAAACCCTAATAAAACCCTGGAAGGGATTAAAACATATACTTTCGCGGCCTCGGCGTTCGTGCGCGGCGCATCGTGAAAACCCTAATAAAACCCTGGAAGGGATTAAAACCTTTGGCTATGATTGTGGAAAGCTGTCAGAGATTGGGTGAAAACCCTAATAAAACCCTGGAAGGGATTAAAACCGCTGAACTTCGGCACGTTGCGGAGTTCAGTCGTTTTGTGAAAACCCTAATAAAACCCTGGAAGGGATTAAAACCTTTCTGCTGCCAAATTGGGGTTATCTGAAGCGCAGTTGTGAAAACCCTAATAAAACCCTGGAAGGGATTAAAACCCGATAGTTCCGCACTTCCTCAAAAAGCTTGGCCCACTGTGAAAACCCTAATAAAACCCTGGAAGGGATTAAAACTTTTGCTTTTGCTATTACGGCGTTTTAGCACTGGGGTGAAAACCCTAATAAAACCCTGGAAGGGATTAAAACTTTTCCTTTTTCCTATCTTCTCCCCATTTCCTCCAGTGAAAACCCTAATAAAACCCTGGAAGGGATTAAAACAACTGACTGGACAGACCCGATGACCTACATCGCCTGGTGTGAAAACCCTAATAAAACCCTGGAAGGGATTAAAACGACGGCGATTGCCTATCAAACGGAGGATGTCTCCAAGGTGAAAACCCTAATAAAACCCTGGAAGGGATTAAAACTCAATAGCGGTGGCAAAGGCATTGCCAGCCGTTGAGGTGAAAACCCTAATAAAACCCTGGAAGGGATTAAAACTAGGGCCATTAGTAAGAGGAGCCAACAAGCCAACCGTGGTGAAAACCCTAATAAAACCCTGGAAGGGATTAAAACGTTTCTCCGATAAACTTCACCAGTGGCGGCCACCCGATGGTGAAAACCCTAATAAAACCCTGGAAGGGATTAAAACTCGCTATTCGTGTCGCTATTATGTCGCTATTCCGAAGTGAAAACCCTAATAAAACCCTGGAAGGGATTAAAACCGCATTTTTGAAAAGGAGGGACTGCGCGGCCTGATTCCAGTGAAAACCCTAATAAAACCCTGGAAGGGATTAAAACTAGCAGACGGTGTCGGCGTTGGGCTGTAACACAATAGTGAAAACCCTAATAAAACCCTGGAAGGGATTAAAACGTTTATTGATTCAATATAGGAAATGGCATTTCTTGTTGTGAAAACCCTAATAAAACCCTGGAAGGGATTAAAACCGCGGAGAACCTGTTTCTTGAGTTTTTTGCGTTGGGTGAAAACCCTAATAAAACCCTGGAAGGGATTAAAACGCTATTATGTCGCTATTCCGAATAGCGACATTTTCCGAGTGAAAACCCTAATAAAACCCTGGAAGGGATTAAAACAGGGGGCGTGCAGGCTGCGCCTGGCCTATCACGAGACGTGTGAAAACCCTAATAAAACCCTGGAAGGGATTAAAACGGCGAATATCACATGGACGCCTTCTGATTGGTAAATCCGTGAAAACCCTAATAAAACCCTGGAAGGGATTAAAACTATACTCGTCGATAGTTTCTCGTTGAGGGGGGGGTGTGGTGAAAACCCTAATAAAACCCTGGAAGGGATTAAAACAATAAAAAAAAGGAGTAAAGTATGAGAGATTTCGTTTAGTGAAAACCCTAATAAAACCCTGGAAGGGATTAAAACCTGCACTTCAACCATAAACCGCTGATATTGCTTCAGTGTGAAAACCCTAATAAAACCCTGGAAGGGATTAAAACCGGCGAACTGCGCTTCAGACAATCCCAACCGGGCAGCAGAGTGAAAACCCTAATAAAACCCTGGAAGGGATTAAAACAAATTATCGCCTGTTGTAGCGCGTTTTTTCCTTTTTCCGTGAAAACCCTAATAAAACCCTGGAAGGGATTAAAACGACTATGGCATTCAAAATGATAAAAGTGATTACCGAGCGTGAAAACCCTAATAAAACCCTGGAAGGGATTAAAACCGGTATTCAAGTTGTTGTGCCTGTCGTACCTCCGAAAGGTGAAAACCCTAATAAAACCCTGGAAGGGATTAAAACGGGATGACTACGTTCGGTATTATTGCTGGTGAGGAGTGAAAACCCTAATAAAACCCTGGAAGGGATTAAAACTTGGCTCCATTTGGCAAAACTTTACAATATTGTTCGTGAAAACCCTAATAAAACCCTGGAAGGGATTAAAACTCAAGTTGGCCGATACGCAGAGTTAATCGTTCGTTCTCGTGAAAACCCTAATAAAACCCTGGAAGGGATTAAAACCGTTCAAATAACGCACGGGCAATTGATTCTTTTCCAGTGAAAACCCTAATAAAACCCTGGAAGGGATTAAAACGTAAATATGTTTTTCACACTTACCGAACCAGTTGAGGTGAAAACCCTAATAAAACCCTGGAAGGGATTAAAACTCATACGAACAGAACCGACGCAATGCATATCCCGTTCCAGTGAAAACCCTAATAAAACCCTGGAAGGGATTAAAACACGATGCCCGTTCCAGTTTGGATATGGAGATGCGTATAGTGAAAACCCTAATAAAACCCTGGAAGGGATTAAAACATAATTGCCTAAATCACAGCCGACATAATATTTTTTATGTGAAAACCCTAATAAAACCCTGGAAGGGATTAAAACCATGATACTCTATCACCCATTTTTCAATGTGTGGATGGAGTGAAAACCCTAATAAAACCCTGGAAGGGATTAAAACAATTTTTTCCATATCCACTCCTCCACGATGAAATTGGTGAAAACCCTAATAAAACCCTGGAAGGGATTAAAACAATCATTCTTTCCAGAATATAAAACCCGATACGAAGTGAAAACCCTAATAAAACCCTGGAAGGGATTAAAACTCGAAACACGCGATAATCTGGGGAGCCAACAACTTTGAGTGAAAACCCTAATAAAACCCTGGAAGGGATTAAAACTCACAGATCGCCATGAATACACGCAAGACGAAATTGAGTGAAAACCCTAATAAAACCCTGGAAGGGATTAAAACTTTCCAGTCAGCGTCTCTAACGCGGTTTTAATGGAAGGTGAAAACCCTAATAAAACCCTGGAAGGGATTAAAACGTATAGGGCTTTCCAGTAACTCCCCAACTTCATTGATGTGTGAAAACCCTAATAAAACCCTGGAAGGGATTAAAACTTATCGTTAGTAACATGACATGTTTAATATCGTTCCGTGAAAACCCTAATAAAACCCTGGAAGGGATTAAAACATAAAACCCCCACTTAGCTGAAACATGTGTCTGAGGTGAAAACCCTAATAAAACCCTGGAAGGGATTAAAACGCCACTTATCAGGAATTGTCCCGTTTTCGTCTTCAATCATGTGAAAACCCTAATAAAACCCTGGAAGGGATTAAAACCGTTATTTGAACGCACACTTCAGCGATTAGGCGCGGTGAAAACCCTAATAAAACCCTGGAAGGGATTAAAACCATTTTGGTTCAGAAAACCATTCTATATTCATAAGTGAAAACCCTAATAAAACCCTGGAAGGGATTAAAACTCCGCTCGTTTTTGATAGTGCAACGACAAGGCAATGTGTGTGAAAACCCTAATAAAACCCTGGAAGGGATTAAAACTACAGAAGAGGAAACCTTAACACTTTTGCAAGCTGGGGTGAAAACCCTAATAAAACCCTGGAAGGGATTAAAACAGAGACTATTTCTTGAATTGGTAAATTTTGAGGGAAGCGGTGAAAACCCTAATAAAACCCTGGAAGGGATTAAAACGCCTCTGGAAATCTCATTAAAATTGAAAGAGAAGACATGTGAAAACCCTAATAAAACCCTGGAAGGGATTAAAACCTTTCTTGACATCGGCATTTGTCCCGCAAATTGTCCAGTGAAAACCCTAATAAAACCCTGGAAGGGATTAAAACCAAGTCAAATACTGACTTGCCAAGTCAACCGGCAATCCCTGTGAAAACCCTAATAAAACCCTGGAAGGGATTAAAACATTTCTTAACTCACTTTACTCACTTTATGTGAATCAGCGTGAAAACCCTAATAAAACCCTGGAAGGGATTAAAACCAGATACGCAACCGACGCGACGCCAATCAAAGAGGGAGAAGTGAAAACCCTAATAAAACCCTGGAAGGGATTAAAACATTTCATGGACGGGAACTGCGACTTGTACTGTCAACGTGAAAACCCTAATAAAACCCTGGAAGGGATTAAAACGAAAGCTTCACTTCTAAGGCTGGGAAGTCGATTTCTAGTGAAAACCCTAATAAAACCCTGGAAGGGATTAAAACTTTTGAAAGAGGGTTCTTGTATGGCAAAAAATCAAGTGGTGAAAACCCTAATAAAACCCTGGAAGGGATTAAAACGCATTGTGGATTTGAACCAGCTTGACATGATGTGGACGTGTGAAAACCCTAATAAAACCCTGGAAGGGATTAAAACGCTTACTTATTTGAGAGGTAGAGTATGAATAAAACGTGAAAACCCTAATAAAACCCTGGAAGGGATTAAAACTTATCTTTTAGGACGGGTAAACATGCTTCATTCTGAGTGAAAACCCTAATAAAACCCTGGAAGGGATTAAAACACCACAAAATCACACACACTTACCTGAAAATCATATATAAGTGAAAACCCTAATAAAACCCTGGAAGGGATTAAAACTTTTTGCCTTCGGACGTGTGTCCGCTGTTCAAGATGGTGAAAACCCTAATAAAACCCTGGAAGGGATTAAAACGATATGCGGGTTTCACCATGAACGGAACAACCCTGGTGAAAACCCTAATAAAACCCTGGAAGGGATTAAAACCCTTTTGACAAAGGGGCTACTGTCAAGGTGTCTTTCTGGTGAAAACCCTAATAAAACCCTGGAAGGGATTAAAACTTTTCTTCCCCATCATTTGACTTCGATTCTGGCAAATAAGTGAAAACCCTAATAAAACCCTGGAAGGGATTAAAACAAAATGTGGCGTTGAATTGGATATGTACTGGACGCCGAAAGTGAAAACCCTAATAAAACCCTGGAAGGGATTAAAACTTTTGAGAAGGAATACGAAACGGTGCAGACACTTATGTGAAAACCCTAATAAAACCCTGGAAGGGATTAAAACTTATTTGACGTATGCTTCTACCTGGCAGAACCAAATGAGTGAAAACCCTAATAAAACCCTGGAAGGGATTAAAACTCATAATTCATAACTTGCTCAAAATTTATTTTTGGGTGAAAACCCTAATAAAACCCTGGAAGGGATTAAAACTTAATTTGGGTATATCAAGAATTGCCCACTTTTCAGTGAAAACCCTAATAAAACCCTGGAAGGGATTAAAACAAGTCAAGGCGCGTATCATAGACAAAATTGTCGAGAAAGGTGAAAACCCTAATAAAACCCTGGAAGGGATTAAAACATGGCGAAAAAGTTAGGATGGAGTACAGGCAAGGTAGCAGTGAAAACCCTAATAAAACCCTGGAAGGGATTAAAACCCAAAAGGTGAAAGAATGGATGCGACAAGATGGGACGAGTGAAAACCCTAATAAAACCCTGGAAGGGATTAAAACGCTATTTGTTCCGCAAATTGACCAGCGTTCGCCGTGTGAAAACCCTAATAAAACCCTGGAAGGGATTAAAACTGCTTGTAAAAAGTTTGACTTTCTCCTATTTTAGGTGAAAACCCTAATAAAACCCTGGAAGGGATTAAAACATGCTGATTCACACTCACAAACATGCTCACACTCATATTGTGAAAACCCTAATAAAACCCTGGAAGGGATTAAAACCCTTCTAACGGGATCACGGCTGATTCCCATTCAGAGTGAAAACCCTAATAAAACCCTGGAAGGGATTAAAACACCATCAAAAAACCAATAACTCTTCGATATCGCATCTAGTGAAAACCCTAATAAAACCCTGGAAGGGATTAAAACATCCTGTGTTTCTCATGTTCCTTTCTCCTTTTTTTCGGTGAAAACCCTAATAAAACCCTGGAAGGGATTAAAACTTTTTGAAGGAATCTCCATTGGAGATCGCCTTAACGGGGTGAAAACCCTAATAAAACCCTGGAAGGGATTAAAACTGTTGCGACATGCCCGGCGCACTCTTCAAAACTCCAGTGAAAACCCTAATAAAACCCTGGAAGGGATTAAAACTGAACATATAGGATTAGAAGCATACATTAAGGGCATAAGTGAAAACCCTAATAAAACCCTGGAAGGGATTAAAACATCTAAATTAGAAATGTCATTGTTTCCGGCCGTGACTGAGTGAAAACCCTAATAAAACCCTGGAAGGGATTAAAACACTGATCCGACATTAGTGAAGCTCGTTGCGGTCGTTCCGTGAAAACCCTAATAAAACCCTGGAAGGGATTAAAACGTACATTTTCGGAGTGGCTTTAATCGTGTTCTCTTTTGTGTGAAAACCCTAATAAAACCCTGGAAGGGATTAAAACTGATCAAAAGGCTTGCCAAAAACATCCTTGGAAGGAGTGAAAACCCTAATAAAACCCTGGAAGGGATTAAAACAGTAACAACCATTGATAAACAGAACTTGACCGTGTTTGTGAAAACCCTAATAAAACCCTGGAAGGGATTAAAACTGAGGACTGCCATCCCCATCGTAGAAGCAATACGAGTGAAAACCCTAATAAAACCCTGGAAGGGATTAAAACGTATTCACTACAAACGATACCCCAATCATCCACTCAGGGTGAAAACCCTAATAAAACCCTGGAAGGGATTAAAACGTTGAAGCTGAGTGTATGCCCAAGTTTCCATATAGTGAAAACCCTAATAAAACCCTGGAAGGGATTAAAACAAATCTGATCTTAAACTCGCCAATTCCCGATGTTTCATGTGAAAACCCTAATAAAACCCTGGAAGGGATTAAAACTTGACGATTTTTTAGGGATGATCTCCAATTTGTTGACGTGAAAACCCTAATAAAACCCTGGAAGGGATTAAAACGAGAAACCAGAGATGGCCTGCTTGACGACATTCAAAAGTGAAAACCCTAATAAAACCCTGGAAGGGATTAAAACAATGCTGTATCGAGATAAGGCGCAATGGCCGTTTGCAGGTGAAAACCCTAATAAAACCCTGGAAGGGATTAAAACGTTGATTCAATTTCTTATCGGGTGCGGGTGTATCGCTGCGTGAAAACCCTAATAAAACCCTGGAAGGGATTAAAACCATTTTCTCTTTGAGGGGTTGTTATCCGGTGATATGTGAAAACCCTAATAAAACCCTGGAAGGGATTAAAACAGAAAAACACAGAGTTAATCCGAAGCTCTACGCACATGTGAAAACCCTAATAAAACCCTGGAAGGGATTAAAACGTCTTTCTTTCAGGGGGTGTGGTTGGCATGATTCTGTGAAAACCCTAATAAAACCCTGGAAGGGATTAAAACACATCTTTTTTCAGACTCAACCGCAGATCTTGCGCTAATGGTGAAAACCCTAATAAAACCCTGGAAGGGATTAAAACGCACGCTCTGTTTACGTACTACAGCCACGCCAAATGGTGAAAACCCTAATAAAACCCTGGAAGGGATTAAAACATGATCATGATGCCGATTATGCTGCGTTGACTCAGTGAAAACCCTAATAAAACCCTGGAAGGGATTAAAACGATTTCACGTGGGGAAAGCGTCACATGGTGTTTTAGTGAAAACCCTAATAAAACCCTGGAAGGGATTAAAACCGTTGTCTGCGGAGGGGTAAAGGATTGAGGGCGTTATGTGAAAACCCTAATAAAACCCTGGAAGGGATTAAAACCTGAAGATGGTGCGGTGTTACGATGCCCGTTCCAGTGTGAAAACCCTAATAAAACCCTGGAAGGGATTAAAACAAAAAGAGGAGAGAGATAAGAAGATTGTCGAGTTATATTGTGAAAACCCTAATAAAACCCTGGAAGGGATTAAAACTTTGCGTTATATAACGACACGGGGTTTGAGCATGTGTGAAAACCCTAATAAAACCCTGGAAGGGATTAAAACGTGTTTCTGTTGTGAATCTGGTTTCTGAAGTGCCTTATGTGAAAACCCTAATAAAACCCTGGAAGGGATTAAAACAACTTTTCGCCACTTGTTAGCTGATCTTTCGCAATATCGTGAAAACCCTAATAAAACCCTGGAAGGGATTAAAACGATTGATTTGCGTCGTGATGTGCGATCGCTGGTTTCAATGTGAAAACCCTAATAAAACCCTGGAAGGGATTAAAACGATTCTACTAGTTCTTTTCTCGGTTCGTTGGTGACTCTTGTGAAAACCCTAATAAAACCCTGGAAGGGATTAAAACCTTCATACATGCGTTCCACTTTCCCGACGAATTTCGTGAAAACCCTAATAAAACCCTGGAAGGGATTAAAACTAATCTGCTGCTCCAGCAAAAGGGAGAGCAGAATAGTGAAAACCCTAATAAAACCCTGGAAGGGATTAAAACGATCGATAAAAGAGCAGAGAAGGAAAGCAGACTTTTGTGAAAACCCTAATAAAACCCTGGAAGGGATTAAAACGCATTAATAAGCCATTGAAAGACTGATACGGGTTTTTGGTGAAAACCCTAATAAAACCCTGGAAGGGATTAAAACTTCATAGTGGAACTCCTTTAAAAAAATTGAACATAGTGAAAACCCTAATAAAACCCTGGAAGGGATTAAAACTCTACGATTTCAAAAGTTTCATCTGAATAACCATGTAAGTGAAAACCCTAATAAAACCCTGGAAGGGATTAAAACATAATTGCCTAAATCACAGCCGATATAATATTTTTGTGAAAACCCTAATAAAACCCTGGAAGGGATTAAAACTCACTTTTATCAAATTTCCCATCATTGACTATCCATACGTGAAAACCCTAATAAAACCCTGGAAGGGATTAAAACTTGATCGGTGCTCCTCTAAAAGGCGGAATCCTATCATCTGGTGAAAACCCTAATAAAACCCTGGAAGGGATTAAAACAGCATACGACCAACACGTAATGCAGGCAACGCGTCGTGAAAACCCTAATAAAACCCTGGAAGGGATTAAAACGATTCTTCCGTTTGGTTATAGTTTGCCTTTTCCTGGGGGTGAAAACCCTAATAAAACCCTGGAAGGGATTAAAACTCTTTCAGCAAGGCCGTGCAGACGGCCTAAAAGAGTGAAAACCCTAATAAAACCCTGGAAGGGATTAAAACTGCGAGTTCAACGGCGTTGAGTCTTTCTGATGTGGCGTGAAAACCCTAATAAAACCCTGGAAGGGATTAAAACTGCCTTGAAGCGTGATATTTCTGAGGTTTGGCTTCGCAGTGAAAACCCTAATAAAACCCTGGAAGGGATTAAAACGTAAACCCTCCGTCTTCATCATAACCGGAGGCATAGTGAAAACCCTAATAAAACCCTGGAAGGGATTAAAACATCCTCACAAGAGAATAAAAGAAGGGCATTTTCACAGAGTGAAAACCCTAATAAAACCCTGGAAGGGATTAAAACTTAACTGGAATGCCAGCAGCTTGCATCCCCTCAACGTGAAAACCCTAATAAAACCCTGGAAGGGATTAAAACATTATTTTCTGAATTGGTAAATTTTGAGGGAAGCGAGGTGAAAACCCTAATAAAACCCTGGAAGGGATTAAAACTTAACTCGCTAAATTTTATAAATAGCGGGGCGCGAAGTGAAAACCCTAATAAAACCCTGGAAGGGATTAAAACGCTATTTTTAATTATTTCTTTTATTTTCTTTGATATTGTGAAAACCCTAATAAAACCCTGGAAGGGATTAAAACGGTATAAGGTGGATGGAATTCTCCCAACTCGTTCCAAGTGAAAACCCTAATAAAACCCTGGAAGGGATTAAAACGGTTTCTTTCCAGACTTTGAGGGGGTCAAGGCAGCCATTGTGAAAACCCTAATAAAACCCTGGAAGGGATTAAAACTTTTTGCGCCCAAACCTTGACCGGCAGATTGGCATTGTGAAAACCCTAATAAAACCCTGGAAGGGATTAAAACAACTTTTGAGTCGAGTGCGCACTGAACTTTTGAGTCGGTGAAAACCCTAATAAAACCCTGGAAGGGATTAAAACATGGTATGATTTAACAGCGTGGACAATAATTCTTGAGAGTGAAAACCCTAATAAAACCCTGGAAGGGATTAAAACAGAAATACTTTTCGCGTTTCTTCTTTCCCTTTCTTTTAGTGAAAACCCTAATAAAACCCTGGAAGGGATTAAAACGAACCATTCATGTTAAATTCGGATACATTGCGTGGTGAAAACCCTAATAAAACCCTGGAAGGGATTAAAACCCATCTGAAACATTCCATAAAATCGGGTAGTTATTCTCGGTGAAAACCCTAATAAAACCCTGGAAGGGATTAAAACCGCTCCGGCGCACATGCGCGACCCTCTGTGCTCCGGGTGAAAACCCTAATAAAACCCTGGAAGGGATTAAAACCATATTTTTTATCCATTACAGAAAGGGTTATAATTATCAAGTGAAAACCCTAATAAAACCCTGGAAGGGATTAAAACATGTGGCACATCGCAGATTCTTCTATGGGTTGCGAGATGTGAAAACCCTAATAAAACCCTGGAAGGGATTAAAACATGAAATTACCATTGCCACCGCGCACTCGGCTAAAGTGAAAACCCTAATAAAACCCTGGAAGGGATTAAAACCGCATATACATAGGGCGTACAGCCCCAAAGAATAAGGTGAAAACCCTAATAAAACCCTGGAAGGGATTAAAACTCAGAGCTTCCTGGCGTTCGGTTTCGACGACCTGAAGTGAAAACCCTAATAAAACCCTGGAAGGGATTAAAACAGACCAGAGTAAAGGAAGTCAATCAATTCATCTAAAGTGAAAACCCTAATAAAACCCTGGAAGGGATTAAAACACCATAATCATCAACCCATTGAAAGATAGCTGTCGTTTGGTGAAAACCCTAATAAAACCCTGGAAGGGATTAAAACCTATCACAAGCCTGACGGAATCTCCTATAGTTAGATTGTGTGAAAACCCTAATAAAACCCTGGAAGGGATTAAAACACTTCAGGATAATCGACAAAAAATACTTCAGCATTGGTGAAAACCCTAATAAAACCCTGGAAGGGATTAAAACTACAATATGGCCGGTGAGCTTTGCCGGTTATATTAGTGAAAACCCTAATAAAACCCTGGAAGGGATTAAAACACATCAGATTTTCCTTCTGAAGAATATCCGGTGGTGGTGAAAACCCTAATAAAACCCTGGAAGGGATTAAAACTGTATGTCTAGAGGTGCGTGGAAAGAAAAGATGCCGTGAAAACCCTAATAAAACCCTGGAAGGGATTAAAACTAACGATATTGTTCCGTCCTCCTGGGCGGAACAATATGGTGAAAACCCTAATAAAACCCTGGAAGGGATTAAAACGTGTATTAGCGTTTTAGGAAGTGCCATTTCTTATTCTTGTGTGAAAACCCTAATAAAACCCTGGAAGGGATTAAAACACAAAAAAATGACGTATGGCGAATATTGCCTGTTTGGTGAAAACCCTAATAAAACCCTGGAAGGGATTAAAACTTCGGCTTTGGGACATAATCATGATTCAGATTATGCCGGTGAAAACCCTAATAAAACCCTGGAAGGGATTAAAACTTGTAATCGTCCGCTGTATAGGCTTGCGTTTGCGTGAGTGAAAACCCTAATAAAACCCTGGAAGGGATTAAAACAGCAACAAATTCAATATCGTTCCAACCCCTCATTTTGTGAAAACCCTAATAAAACCCTGGAAGGGATTAAAACGCGTTGGGCTTGTGTCGGGGCGGTTGGCTCTTCATGGTGAAAACCCTAATAAAACCCTGGAAGGGATTAAAACAAAATCGTGGCTGGCCGTGAAAATGGAGTCAATCATTGTGAAAACCCTAATAAAACCCTGGAAGGGATTAAAACGGTAATTTTATTGCAGATCGGGCTAAGGGTGGGGTTTGTGAAAACCCTAATAAAACCCTGGAAGGGATTAAAACACACCAACGGCAATTCAGTTAGCAGACGCGAAAACCGCGTGAAAACCCTAATAAAACCCTGGAAGGGATTAAAACAGCATTGAGTATCGTGATGTCTCGCATATTTGGAAGTGAAAACCCTAATAAAACCCTGGAAGGGATTAAAACAGCAGGAATTCATTTTATCTCGATGTAAGGTCATACTGAGTGAAAACCCTAATAAAACCCTGGAAGGGATTAAAACTTTCGAAACTGATCATCACGATCATCTGATCAGAAACTGTGAAAACCCTAATAAAACCCTGGAAGGGATTAAAACAAACCGGAAATGTTTGTTGATCGCCGCAACCCCGATCCGGTGAAAACCCTAATAAAACCCTGGAAGGGATTAAAACCATAAGGTTCTTGATCAAGTCAATCCGCATAAGATGGAAGTGAAAACCCTAATAAAACCCTGGAAGGGATTAAAACATTGTCATCGAGCGTTTCAGGGAGAATCCCTTTCATGTGAAAACCCTAATAAAACCCTGGAAGGGATTAAAACTGAAATGAGATGAATCATGTCATTTTCCCAGTATTCAGTGAAAACCCTAATAAAACCCTGGAAGGGATTAAAACACTGCTTTCGGGCGAGGATCGTAACGCCCATGAGTCTGGTGAAAACCCTAATAAAACCCTGGAAGGGATTAAAACAATGTGATGTTGCATCTTCCGAGAAGTTTCATCAAACTTGTGAAAACCCTAATAAAACCCTGGAAGGGATTAAAACACCACACGCGCAACCGTCGCCAGAACAGCAGACGGAAGGTGAAAACCCTAATAAAACCCTGGAAGGGATTAAAACTCCGTAAGACGCGGAGCGTCCGCCCGTTCCTTCCGGGTGAAAACCCTAATAAAACCCTGGAAGGGATTAAAACTAAAGCCCTCCCCCCTCAACACCAATGATCTCGCTCGTGAAAACCCTAATAAAACCCTGGAAGGGATTAAAACTGTATAGCTGGGGCGTTCAGAATGACGTGATTGTAAGTGAAAACCCTAATAAAACCCTGGAAGGGATTAAAACTCTGGATACTCTCGTCCAGCATTCATTCGCCATGCGGCTGGTGAAAACCCTAATAAAACCCTGGAAGGGATTAAAACTTCAGGATTTCTCTTTTGAATGATCGCCTGTTGTGGGTGAAAACCCTAATAAAACCCTGGAAGGGATTAAAACACGATTCAAAATCTCAATGTGCAAGGCAGCCTGAGGTGAAAACCCTAATAAAACCCTGGAAGGGATTAAAACCAGGCTTTCCTGAAAACCGGATGTTGCTCAATGACTTCCAGTGAAAACCCTAATAAAACCCTGGAAGGGATTAAAACTTTTGGTAATGTTCGAAGACCTGAATACCTTTGAGTGAAAACCCTAATAAAACCCTGGAAGGGATTAAAACTTTTGCCGATGCCCGCCTCGCCCACGAACAAGGCAAGTGAAAACCCTAATAAAACCCTGGAAGGGATTAAAACACCAGAATGACATCGCCGGAGACGGAAGCGGTATCGGTGAAAACCCTAATAAAACCCTGGAAGGGATTAAAACAACCTTCTCCTCAAGAGACTGACTTCGCAGCCGCTCCGGTGAAAACCCTAATAAAACCCTGGAAGGGATTAAAACAGAAGGACATCATCAGGCTTTCCTTTTCTGTGAAAAGTGAAAACCCTAATAAAACCCTGGAAGGGATTAAAACGGGCACGTCAACCCCGGTTTCTCCTGCGGATATTACGTGAAAACCCTAATAAAACCCTGGAAGGGATTAAAACAAATCGATTGAATTGCCGTATGACGAGCTAGTCCCGTGTGAAAACCCTAATAAAACCCTGGAAGGGATTAAAACGATGTTGAGAGGGGAGGGCTTTAGGCCCTTCTCTCTGTGAAAACCCTAATAAAACCCTGGAAGGGATTAAAACAACAGCTCATCTACCTTCGCCTCAAGAGACTGACTTGTGAAAACCCTAATAAAACCCTGGAAGGGATTAAAACTTGAAATATGTCAAGAGTGGCGTTGTATGATCCGGGGTGTGAAAACCCTAATAAAACCCTGGAAGGGATTAAAACCCAAGGAGAACATTGACGTCAACAGCTCATCTACCTGTGAAAACCCTAATAAAACCCTGGAAGGGATTAAAACGCCCGGAGTGTCATGTCGCGGTGAAATCGATTGAATGTGAAAACCCTAATAAAACCCTGGAAGGGATTAAAACACATGATAACGTATGGTCGCATTTATTTCCAACTAGGGTGAAAACCCTAATAAAACCCTGGAAGGGATTAAAACAACAAATTCAAGCGTTAGACGCCGAATGGCAGCATTTGGGTGAAAACCCTAATAAAACCCTGGAAGGGATTAAAACACGGAGTTTCCCTTACTCCCATTGTCTGTGGCCATTTAAGTGAAAACCCTAATAAAACCCTGGAAGGGATTAAAACTCCAGTCCGGCGTTCGCCTGTTTGAGTTGCTCGCCGTTCACGTGAAAACCCTAATAAAACCCTGGAAGGGATTAAAACCTATTAGTTAAAGAAAAGCCATTTCCTATTTATAGGAAAAGTGAAAACCCTAATAAAACCCTGGAAGGGATTAAAACCGCTTTAGCATCTGATCACGCGTCATGAAAAAAAAGTGAAAACCCTAATAAAACCCTGGAAGGGATTAAAACAATCCAGAAGGGCAGATACCAGCGCGCAAACAGATCGTGAAAACCCTAATAAAACCCTGGAAGGGATTAAAACTCCCAGACTATGGGATTTCTCCTTTTTGAAGATTGCCGGGTGAAAACCCTAATAAAACCCTGGAAGGGATTAAAACTTTTTGGATATTGGAGATGGAGAACTTTTTGAGCTGTGAAAACCCTAATAAAACCCTGGAAGGGATTAAAACTCGGTGGGTTAAAGTACTTGAGTTACACGATTCTTCTGAGTGAAAACCCTAATAAAACCCTGGAAGGGATTAAAACGGAAAGAAGAAGAACCCACCCAAGCGGCTTGCTAAGGTGAAAACCCTAATAAAACCCTGGAAGGGATTAAAACCCCCGGCGAGGGGATTGCGGGAACTCCAGCCGATGAACGTGAAAACCCTAATAAAACCCTGGAAGGGATTAAAACACGCTGACGCCCCCGCTTTCATAACTTACTTTTTAACGTGAAAACCCTAATAAAACCCTGGAAGGGATTAAAACATCGTCATAATATTCCAGGCAAATCATAAGGACTTCAGTGAAAACCCTAATAAAACCCTGGAAGGGATTAAAACTCAAGGGTTGCCGGGAATCTGACCACGGTCTATCATCTCAAATATATGTCTCTTCTGAGCGGCAGGGCTGTTAAGTTCTCTTATCTTATGAGAATATGAGAATTCTTCGCTCCTACGGCGCGAAGAACCTCTGTGTTTCCAACGAGATAGAAGAACTTAACAGCCCTGCTTCCGAGCGGATATGTCTGGTAGATTCTTTCATGATATATAGCGATCCTAAATTAGTTGTTGTCTCGACTCCGCTCGACAACTGGTGCGGACACTGAGCGGAGTTGAAGTGTATGATTACAAATGATTTAGGATCGCTATAGTTCAAAGCAGAAACACTGGAGACCACCATTGCGGCGGCCTCCATCTGACAGATCACGATTTGTAACGTCCGCCGTCGAGTTGATCTTGCAAGGTTTTCAGAGCCTCCCAATCTCCTCTGGCGGCCAAACCCGCTTGTTCGGGCCAGCTTGCCGGATCCATAGCTTTGAAAATGCCTCCGGCTCCTTCCAAAATGGCCCGTAAACGTTCAACCTCGGTCCGGGCGAGTTGCTCGAAGGTTAAAATGCCTGCTTCGTTGAGAAGTTGCTCGACTTTCGGTCCAATACCTTCAATCTTACGCAGGTTATCTATTTTTTCCGGGGTCAAACGAACTGCTTCCGGTTGCAGTTCTGTCTCTGCCACTGGCATCACTTTTTCCGTTGGCGTTTCGGCTTCAACTTCCGGTTCTATTTCTGTCGCTGTTACTGGCGGGGCTTCTTCTGGCGGTGTTTCAGGCTCAACTACCTGAGGAATTTCCTCTTCAACGGCTGGTGGGGCTTCTATTGGCGATATTACCGGCTCAATTTCTCGGGGAATTTCCTCTTCTACTGCTTCTTCTGGCGGCGTTTCAGGTTCAACTACCTGAGGAATTTCCTCTTCAATTGCTGTTGGGGCTTCTATTGGCGATATTAGCGGTTGAATTATCAGGGAACTTTCCTCTTCTACTTCCGGCGAGGTTTTCGCCATCGGTATTTCTATGCCTGTTTCCGACGGAATCTCTGCCGCAGGAGTTCCTGTTGCCGCTTGAATTTTCTGCTCCAGGGATGTTATGTGTTGCTGCAATGTTTCAATCCGCGTTTCTGCTGAAGTAAATTTGGCGTTGTAGTCTTCCAGTTCTTCAGTTTTCTGTTGTAGTTGGGCTTCACAAGCATTGAGTTGTTCCTGCAGGTGTTGATATTGGCTGAGTTGGGTTTCAAGGCGGCGAATCGTATCTTTGGCTTCGCTCAATTCCCTTTGGAAAGCCAGTTCTTCTTCCTTCCTTTTTTTGGGCATATAGAGTCGAAAAACATAGCCAAGCACCCATCCGATCAAGACTCCGAACAGAATAAGTAATTCTCTCATGTGTCCTATCCTCCCTGTCTTTAGAATGTATATATTGATTTCAATCCGACCCAAAATACGACATGCTAACAGCTTATGGCCGTCTAACACAATCATAAATATTTGCGTACAAGTGTCAACATATTTCTTCTAAGTAACTACAAGGATTTCTCATACGCAGGAATTTCAGGGATGTTGTGGATATTATACAACACTGCGGTTTTCGTTAAACAAAAGTCAAAGAAAATTCTTGCTCATTCTTCATTTCTTGTAGTTATTTAAAATTTTATCAAAAATCACTTGACTTTTAAATGAAATGTTTTCATTTTCAAATGAAAATAATCAAATTTATTTAGGAGTGAGCCATTAGATGATTTTTAATATTCAACGATTTTCCACGCATGACGGCGCAGGCATTCGCACGGTGATCTTTTTCAAGGGGTGTCCTCTGCGCTGTTCCTGGTGCAGTAATCCGGAAAGCCAATCTTTTGACTATGACCTCATGTTTGAGCTGCGCAAATGTATTGGCTGTCTCGAATGCGTCCATCATGCCCAATTCCAGGAATTTACAGCAGATAATGGTCAGGTCAGGCTTCAACGCGAACGCCTCAAACAGCCTTTTGCCTTTAAAGATGTGTGTCCGGCGAAAGCGATCACGGTAATCGGCGAAGAGAAGAGCGTGGCGGACATCCTGGCAGAAATCAGCAAAGACCTTCCGTTTTACAGCAAAAGCAGCGGCGGAGTGACGCTTTCCGGGGGTGAACCGTTTGCCCAACCGGAGATATTATCGGAATTACTGCCGCAGCTCAAACAGTCAGGAATTCATGTGGCGGTGGAAACCTGCCTGCATGTGCCCTGGAAACAGATCGAAGCGCACCTTCAATACATCGCTCTCTTTTTGGCGGATTTGAAACATACTGATCCTGAAAAATTTCAGGCTGCCACCGGAGGGAGATTAGACCTGATCATCTCGAATTTCAAACAGTTGGAAACAGCGCAGATTCCGGTTGTCGCTCGCATTCCGATCATCCCGGGATTTAACCATAGCGAGGCTGAAATGTACTCTATTATTGATTTTGCCGCCTCATTGACAAACATCCATGAGGTTCACTTGATCCCCTATCATGCTCTGGGACGCCATAAATACTCACTGTTAGGTCGAACCTACGAACTTCCGGCCGCATCAGTGTCAGAAGATGAAATACAACCATACATTGAATACGCAGAGCACAAAGGGCTTCTTGCCAGTATCGGAGGATAATTTTAGATAACTACAAGGATTTTTTATAAGCAAGGATTTCTTGACTTTTGCTTGATACGCGCGCTTTTTTTCAAACAAGAGTTCAAGAAAGGTATTTGCACTTACTTATGTTACAAATTGACGCGAAACCAGGTTTATCAACACGCATCCATGCCTTACGCGAACAAGTGTTAAACGCCAGACCCACGGTCTGCCTCGAACGCGCGAAATGTTATACTGAGGCTTACCAGCAACATGCGGCGAAACCGGTTATTCTGAGACGCGCGTTCGCGCTGGAAAAAACCTTGCAAGAGATGACCGTTTTTATTGATGACGGCGAACTGATCGTGGGCAATCAATCGTCAAAATTGAGAGCCGCGCCGATCTTTCCAGAATATGCGGTCGAATGGATTCTCAAAGAACTGGATGAATTTGACAAACGTCCCGGGGACGCCTTTTATCTTTCAGAGGAAACCAAAGAGGAATTAAAGGAGATTTGCGCCTATTGGCACGGAAAAACCACGTTGGAAAAGGGACGCGAACTGATGACGGACACGCTGCGCGAGATCCATGCGGCCGGCATCATTCGCGCCGAAGGAAATTTAACCTCAGGCGACGGGCATATTGCGGTCAATTTTGAAAAAATCCTGAAACTCGGCATACAAGGCTATCTGGACAAAGTGGAATTTAAACGCAAGCAGCTTGACCTGACGGATTGGGCGGATCTCAAAAAATCGCAATTTTATCAGGCCGTGGAAATCAGCTTACGCGCTCTGCGCGATTTTATCAATCGTTACGCCGCGCTCGCCCTCGCTATGAGCGAACAGGAGAACGATTCAGTACGCAAAGCTGAATTGATCAGAATTCATGAAAACTGCCGCCAGATCGCCCAGTATCCGCCGCAGGATTTTTATCAGGCCTTGCAGTTGACCTATTTTATCCAGCTTGTGTTGCAAATTGAAAGCAACGGACATTCAGTGTCCCTGGGACGAATGGATCAGTATCTCTATCCTTTCTACAAACAGGATAAGCAGGAAGAGAAAATCACGGACGATTTTGTCATGGAGTTATTAGAGAATACCTGGATCAAACTTCTCTCCTTTTTGAAGATTCGCTCCTGGTCGCACACCCGCTTTTCGGCAGGGAGTCCCTTGTATCAAAATGTCACCATCGGCGGTCAAACCGTTGATGGCGAAGACGCGGTAAATGAACTCAGTTATCTTATTCTGCGCTCAGTAGGCGAAACGAAATTAACACAGCCGAACCTCTCAATTCGCTATCATAAACATATCGACGACGAGTTTATGCTGGAATGTATGCAAGTGATTGAAAAAGGCTTTGGAATGCCAGCCTTTAACAATGATGAAATTGTGATCCCGTCTTTTCTCAAGCTTGGAGTTGACAAAGAAGACGCGTATAATTATTCCGCAATCGGCTGTATTGAAGTGGCTGTGCCCGGCAAATGGGGCTATCGCTGCACCGGAATGCACTTTCTGAACTTTATGCGTGTGTTGCTTGCAGCCCTGAATGACGGCAAAGATACCATGTCCGGCAAAACCTTTAAGAAAGGAATTGGCAAATTAACCGACTTTGAGTCCTTTGACGATGTGTTACGAGCCTGGCAACAACAGGTCAAATATTACGCCCGGGCCGGCGTGGCGATTGATACGGCCGTGGATACGATCTTAGAGGAAGAAGTGCCCGACGTTCTCTGCTCGGCCTTTGTGGATGACTGCTTGAAACAGGGAAAAACCATTAAAGAAGGCGGCTCAAAGTACGATTTCATCTCTGGTTTGCAAGTCGGAATTGCGAACCTCGGCAATTCGCTGGCGGCCATCAAAAAGCTGGTGTTTGAGGAACAGAAAATTTCCAAAGCAGAACTTCTGCGTCATCTGGAAACCAATTTTGAAGGCCTCGAGGGGGAAAAGGTGCGGCAAATTCTGCTGAATTACGCGCCGAAATTCGGCAATGATGACAATTATGTGGATATTCTGCTGCGCGAAGCCTATATGGATTTTATCAATGAACTGAAAAAATATCACACCACGCGCTACGGACGCGGCCCGATTGGATGCCAGTATTACGCCGGAACATCGAGTATTTCCGCCAACGTGCCATCCGGAGCGGTGGTGCCGGCTACGCCAGACGGCAGAAAAGCCTTTCAACCCCTGGCTGAAGGAAGTTCGCCCTCTTCAGGCACTGATGAACTCGGTCCTACAGCGGTCTTTAAGTCAATTGCCAAACTCCCCACCAACAAGATTTTGGGCGGCGTGCTCTTGAATCAGAAATTGTCGCCGGCCGCCATTAAACAGGAGCGGGATAAGAAAAAGCTGATTGCGATGCTGCACACGTTTTTCACCGATTTAAAAGGTTGGCACGTGCAGTATAATATTGTGGATCGCGTCACGCTGCTCGATGCGAAAAAACATCCTGAGCAATACCGCGATCTGATCGTGCGGGTCGCCGGCTATTCCGCATTTTTCACAACCTTAGCGCCGGATACCCAGGATGATATTATCGCCCGAACTGAGCATACCTTATGACGCAAGAACATGCGGGCCAATCTATGGCGTTCCGGGAATGTGTGTTGTTCTACGTAAAATGGCCGGAACCGGGGAAAGTGAAAACCCGGTTGGCGGCGGATATTGGCGACGAACATGCCGCCGGGTTCTATCGCTGCTTTATTCTGGATATGCTGGCGGCGTTGGCGCACAATCCGCAGCCGATCTGTATCTGCTATGCCCCGGCAGAGTCCGAGTTCAACTTTCGCCGCTGGTTAGGTCCGGCCTATTACTATCTGCCTCAATCTGGGGATGATTTGGGGGAGCGAATGCAGCGTTCGTTTCAACAGGCATTCCAGCGTGGCTTCGAATCCGCGTGTCTGGTCGGCAGCGATCTCCCGGCGTTGCCGCCTGAATACGTGAACGAAGCCTTTACCCGCCTGCATCAGTATGACAGCGTCATCGGGCCGTCCAACGATGGCGGGTATTACCTCATCGGATTTCGGCGCGAGACCTTTTTTCCAGAAATTTTTCAGAACATCGCCTGGAGTCAACCGACCGTCTATCAGGTCACGCTCGCCAAATATCGTCAACGCGAAACACGATTGTTTCCGTTATTTTCCTGGGATGATGTTGACAATTGGCGCGATCTGCAACAATGGTATCAACTGGGCTGCGACAAACGTCGCGCGCCGCGCACCTGCGCCTATTTTACGACATTGAGGAACAACCTGCCGCTCTCACAGCGTCGTAAAAAGTAAGGAGGAGACAACGATGAGTCCATTGATGATCAGTTTCAGCGTCGTTCTCTTGAGTATTTTGTGCATTCAATTGTTGGTTCCACGCCGCGCGAGCGCTCATTGTGATACACTGGACGGCCCACTTATCACAGTCGCCTCAGAATTCACCGCGCCAGCGAAGGGGAACCCTATGCCGGCCTGAAACCTGCCGGCCAGATTGATCCGGCTGAAAAAGCGGCAGATCATGCTCTGGAAACCAATTCGGTCGAGGGCCTCGTGTATGACATGACTCATCACCTGGCCGAGGAAATTCGGGAGTCATCGAATGACACGAATATAACGAATGTGACAAACGCACGGATGAAAATCAAAAGGAGTACCAAAGCTCGACTTTGGCTGCGAGCGAAGCGAAGCCATTCTCCGCAGGGGTGAACCTGCTTCTGACTATCAGATAATTTACATGGGAGGAACATGACAGAGGAGAATTATACATTGAAAGAACTGTCCGTTAAAAAAAGGCCGTTGGTGCAGAAAATATTGGTGATTGGCGCAATTCTGCTGCTGGTGATCCTGTTTTATGCGTTTGATCTTGGGCAATATTTTTCCCTTGAGTACGTCAAGGCGTCGCAAGCGCGCTTTGCCCTGGCCTATCAAGCTCAGCCCGCGCTGGTCATTGCGACCTATATGGGCATTTATATTCTCATGGCCGCGTTGTCGCTGCCGGGCGCTGCGGTTATGACGTTGCTCGGCGGCGCGCTTTTTGGTCGTCTGATTGGCACGGTCGCGGTGTCGTTTGCCAGTACAATCGGGGCGACCCTGGCCTACCTGGTATCCCGTTTCCTCTTGCGCGACTGGGTGCAAAGCAAGGTTGGCAAACGTTTACAGCCAATCAATGAGGGGGTTGAAAGAGAAGGCGCGTTCTACCTGTTTACGATGCGATTGATTCCGGCCTTTCCTTTCTGGCTGATCAATCTGGCGATGGGGCTGACCAAAATGCCGTTGTGGAGCTTCTATTGGGTCTCGCAAATCGGGATGCTGCCCGGCACGTTCGTATATGTGAACGCCGGCACGGAATTAGCCCGGATCGACTCACTGAAAGGCATTCTCAACCCGACCTTGATTATTTCATTCGTCATTTTGGGCCTGTTTCCGCTGATCGTAAAAAAATTATTGTCCCTGTATAAACGGCCTGAACAACATAGACATAATTTCGATGATTCCACAGGCTGAAACTATCCCGTTTATACTGAAATATGGCGTGGCTTGAGCGCATCTCACGCCGATTAAACACACAAGGGAGGTTCTCATGGCAACGTATGACTTTGATATTGGAATTCTGGGCGGCGGCTCCGCAGGGTTGACTATTGCGGCCGGGTCAGCTATGTTAGGCGCGAAAACTTTGTTGATTGAAAAAGAAGCGCACCTGGGCGGAGATTGTCTGCACTATGGCTGTGTACCGAGCAAAACCTTGATTAAAACCGCGCATGTCTATCATCTGATGAAACAGGCGCAAAAATTCGGCTTGCCGGCCGTGCAGCTCACGCCGGTTGACTACAAAGAGGTCGCTAAACGGATTCAATCGGTGATTGCCGTCATCCAAAAACACGATTCCGCGGAACGCTTTTGCAAACTCGGCGCACGGGTTGAATTCGGCGCGGCTCGCTTTGTTGACCCGCATGTCGTCCGGATGGATGGGCAGACATTTTCCGCGAAGAATTGGGTCATCGCCACCGGCTCGTCGCCGGCCATGCCGAACATCGAGGGATTGGCGAACACGCCGCATCTGACGAACCGCGACATCTTTTCCCTCGATCATCTGCCGGAGTCGTTGATCGTCATCGGCGGCGGTCCGATCGGGATTGAAATGGCGCAAGCCTTTGCCCGCCTGGGCAGCCGCGTAACGGTGATTCAGCATGGCGGTCAAATTTTGAGCAAAGAAGACAAGGACATGGCGGATCTCGTGCTGCAAGCCTTGCAGCGCGAAGGCGTGACGGTCCATTTGAACGCCGAGATTCTGCGAACGCAGGACCTCGGGAACAGCCGCGAAGTCGTGATCAAAACCGGCGGCCAGGAATTCGCCCTTCAGAGTGAGATGCTGCTGGCAGCCGCCGGACGCAACCTCAACCTCGCAGAGTTAGGGTTAGAATCCATTGACGTCGAGTTTGACCGGCGCGGCCTGAAATTAGACGCGCGCCTGCGCAGCGTCACGCAGCCGCATATTTACGGCGCCGGCGATGTGACCGGGCAATATCTGTTCACGCACGCCGCGGGCTACGAAGGCGGCATCGTGATTCGCAACGCTATTTTTCATTTACCGTCCAAAGTGGATTATACCAATCTGCCCTGGTGTACCTATACCGACCCGGAACTGGCGAGTATTGGCATGAATGAAAAAGGGGCGCAAGCGGCAGGCATAACATACTCCGTCTGGACCGAGCCGTTTCGGAGCAATGACCGCAGTCTGGCCGAAGGGGAAGAAGTAGGACTGATCAAGCTGGTATTAGACGAAAAAGAGCGTCCGTTGGGCGTGCAGATTCTCGGCCCCCACGCCGGGGAACTGGTTAGTGAATGGGTGGCGATCATGAACGGCAAGGCCAAGCTTTCTACCATGGCCTCTGCCGTGCACCCCTATCCGACCCTGGGAGAGATCAATAAGCGCGTGATCGGCAATCTCTTTGCCGGCAAAGTCTATTCAGACAAAGTCAAAAAAGGCTTGAAATTCTTTTTCAACCTGCGCGGCCGCGCCTGCGGCGCAGAAGACGCCTGAACAGGAGTGCGACGCGGTCGTCGCACTCCTGAGAAAGAAATCAAGACTATGATGAAGCAACACCCACACACGCCGAAACATTTGTTTTTGGATGATACGCCCTATTTCATCACTGCTGCGATTTATCAGAAACGTCGCTTGATGGCAGCGAAGACATTTCTCTTGTATAATCCCGTCAAACACGGCTATGTGAGCGATCTACGGAACTATGTCACATCCAATTTTCACGAAGCCTTTAAGGCGTTTGGGCGAGACGGTTTAGCCGAACAATTCAGGACATATTCCGAGTATAAAACTTTACGTATCACAGAAGCCTTAGACGACGACTTTTAGGAGTGCGACGCGGTCGTCGCCAAGGACTCAGGAGTGCGACGCGGTCGTCGCATCGCTGCACAGCAGCGACTAGCAGCGACGACCGCGTCGCACTCCTGAGTGTTCCGAATGTTCGCGGTGTATCCATTTTCTTGCATTATTCCGGCTCTGCACGAAGCCGAAGGCATCAATGCCTGTTTGGAGCGTTTGTTCCGCCATGTCACGCCGGATATATGCGAAGTGATTGTGGTAGATGGCGATGCTGAGGGGAGTACGATCCGGCAGATTACGTATCCTAACGTCGTCACGTTTTGCGCGCTGCGCGGACGCGGCGCGCAGATGAACGCCGGCGCGCGGCAGGCGCGCGGCGAACGCCTGATTTTTCTCCACGCCGATACCGTGCTGCCTGCCAACGCCCTGGTATTGGTTCAAGAGACGTTGGCCAAGCCGGATTTTGTCGCGGGGGCTTTTACGCTGCGCTTCGACAGTCCGCGCATGGCGTTCAGACTGATTGAACTGGCCGCGTCGTGGAGGTATCGTTTCACCCGACTGCCTTACGGCGATCAGGCGATTTTTATGACGAGGGCTTACTTCTGGAAAATTGGCGGGTTTGCCGAGATTCCGTTGATGGAAGACCTCGACCTGATGCGGCGCACCAAAAGGCGCGGCGACCGGATCTGCATTCTGCCGGACGCCGTCACCACCTCGGCGCGGCGTTGGGAGCAGGAAGGCGTCCTGTATTGCGTGTTGCGCTCCTGGATCCTAGCATCATTGTTTTGCGCGGGCGTGTCGCCGCGAACACTGTCCCGCTATTATCGCGTCTGGCGCGTCGGCGCGCATCACCACACGGAGGAACCGGTATGACGACCTGGATCATCCACCATGAAGCGATCTTACGCCTGGGGGCGTTTGCGGTGATGCTCGGCTTGTTGACCGTCGGGGAGCTTCTGACCCCGCGCCGTCCGTTAACCGCGTCGAAAGCGGTGCGCTGGTATAGCAATCTTGGTTTGGTATTTGTCAACAGTCTGACGCTGCGCTGGAGTTTTCCGATCCTGGCGGTCGGATTTGCCAGCCTGGCGCAGGAACGCCAGTGGGGACTGTTCAATAATATTGCGGCGCCAACAGCCGTGCGCATCATCGCATCATTGCTTGTGTTGGATTGCGCGATTTATTTGCAGCACGTCATGTTTCACGCCGTGCCGCTGCTGTGGCGTCTGCACCGGATGCACCATACGGATCTGGATTATGACCTGACCACCGGTTTGCGGTTTCATCCCGTTGAGATTATGCTGTCAATGGGGATCAAAATCGGCGTGGTGGCCGTGCTTGGCCCTCCGGCTGTCGCGGTAGTGCTCTTCGAAATCATCCTGAACCTGACGGCCATGTTCAACCACAGCAATATCATGCTGCCCCTGCATGTTGACCGTATGTTGCGCTGGTTTCTGGTCACGCCGGACATGCACCGCGTTCATCACTCGGTCATTCACAAGGAATCCGACAGCAATTTCGGGTTTAGCGTGCCCTGGTGGGATTATCTGTTCGGCACCTATCGCGCCCAGCCCCAACAAGGACATGCGGACATGACGATTGGACTGAAGGAATTTCGCGACCCCAAATATCTGCACCTTGTCTGGCTGTTCGTACAGCCCTTTTTACGTGCAGAGAAAAGTATAACTACGAAATGACGAAAAATACTCTGAGGATTAACCGCGTCCTGAAGCGAATAGGCGCAGAGTTGCAAAGCACCCGCGCGCGCCTTGCATTAGGGGCGGCGATCGTTATCGGACTGATTGCCGCGTATTGGATACTCAAAGCGACCGGGACATTAGACGAAATCTGTGACTGTCAGACGCTGCACGCTCACATTGTCCATCTTGGCGTGTTTGGTCCGCTGGCTATTATCGGGCTGATGGCGGCCGCCATTGTGGTCAGCCCCATTCCGAGCGCGCCGATTGCTATTGCGTCCGGTCTGGCCTACGGACATATCTGGGGTACGCTCTACATCGTCATCGGAGCCGAAATCGGCGCGATCACGGCATTTTCGATTGGCCGGATGGTTGGGTATGACATCTTACACCGATGGTTTGGCGAGCGATTGTCTATGGGATTACTCGGTTCGCAATGGAGTTTGATGTTAATCGTGCTGCTCGGACGGCTGCTCCCCTTTATCTCGTTCGACATTCTCAGCTATGCCGCCGGCCTGACGCCCCTGCGTTTTTGGCGCTTTGCGCTGGTGACGCTGCTGGGTGTCATTCCCGTCAGCTTTTTGCTGGCGCATTTTGGCGAAGAATTCGGCTCGACGGACATGACGCGCATGACCGTCGCCGTGTTAGCCCTCGGCGGCGTCACGCTGATTCCCGTTGTCGTGAAGTGGCTGCGCATCCGCCGCAAACGGGATCAGGGCATCAACGAGAAGAATTCTCAACAATAGAAAGGAGATGTTTCATGCTAATTCCTCAGGGAGAAATCCTCAAGACTCGGTCGAATCCTTTCAGGCATTCAAAAAATCATTTTCTTATGGCTCGCGCAGCGACCTGAATTTTAAATTTTGGGCCGGCCTGCCAGACGAAGAGGCCGGACAATTTTTTCAAGAACTGTTATGGAAATTAGGCGATGCGGCCGATGACGGCGCGTTTGGCCGGCTGCTGGATCTGATGTACGCCTGGCAAGTACGCGGTTATGCCGGCGAAAGTACGTGGAACTATGACGACGGCCCGTTTACGCCGTTGGGCAAGCCACTGAAGAAAGCGCGGCTGGCATTGTTGACGTCCAGCGGTCATTTTGTCGAAGGCGACGATCCGCAGCCATTTGGGGTACCCAATATGTCGCAAGACGAAGCCATGGCGCGCATCGGAGAGTTTTTGAAGCAGAATCCCACGCTTTCGGTGATTCCCGCGACAACTCCGAACGACCGGCTGCGCGTGAGGCACGGCGGCTACGATATCCGCGGCGCGCAGCGCGACCCGAATGTGGCGCTTCCGCTTGAACGCCTGCGAGAAATCCAACAGGAAGGACTGGTTGGAGAATTGGCGCCGGACGCGGCAGCGCGAAACGCTGATGGCCGCCTTTGAATTGCTGGAACAGGCCGGCCAGGGTGAAACCATTCGCTATTTGCCAGGAACGTATCGCCCATAACAGGGTAAATCTGTTAGGTTCTCTCAGGAGTGCGACGCGGTCGTCGTATCAGAAATGCCGCTGCGACGACCTGGATGCTTTTCATGGTGAAAAATTCTTGAGAACGTAACAGCCCTGCCCGTTTACGGGGGGAATGAGGGGGATATTGCGTAAGTCCTGTTAAAATTCCTAACGGACACAAGAACCCAATGGAGATTGTTCTTGTATCCGTTGGGAGTTTTGCAGAAGATTACTAATCTACAACGAGAAGGAGAACACTATGCGAGTTTTACGATTCGTGACAACATGCGCCATATTCGTGTTTGGCGTGTTCCTGCTTGTGAGCAGTTCAAGCAGTCAGGCGGAAACGATTGTGGACAACGCAATTTATGCGGAGTTGCTTGAAAAATATTTGCAGGATGGGGTCGTCAATTATGAGGGCTTGAAAACCGAAGAGACGCGCCTGGATCAGTATCTCGCCCTTCTGGATCAAACCGATCCTGACGCATTGGCGCGGAACGAGCAGTTTGCCTTCTATATGAACGCCTACAATGCCTATACCCTCAAACTGATTGTTGAGCATTATCCGGTGAAATCCATCAAGGATATCGGCGGCCTGTTCAAAAGTCCCTGGAAGATCAAATTCTGCAAGGTGGGCGGGGAAACCCTGACGCTGGACGATATTGAACATAATATCCTCCGTCCGCGCTTTCAGGATGCGCGGGTGCATTTTGCCATTAATTGCGCGGCTAAAGACTGCCCGCCGCTGATCTCAGTTCCCTATCAGGGGGCGATGCTGGATCAGCAATTAGACGCCAACACGCGGGCGTTTCTCAACAACCCCGCCAAAACCTATCTGGACGGCGATACCCTGTGGGTGTCGAGCATTTTCAAGTGGTTTGGCGAAGATTTTAACAAAGATCCCTTGAGTTTTGTCTTGACGTATGCAGAGGGGGATTTTAAACAACGTTTAGAGGACGCCAAAGATCGGATCAAGGTCAAATACCTGAAGTACGACTGGTCGTTGAATGGCCAATAATTGAGAAAAGAGCATGATTCTTGCGTCTATATCAATTCCAGTAGTTTCACAGGAGTCGTATATGTGAACAGCCTTGTTCACATACGCACGGGATGAGAATCAACGTCAGGAGTGCAAAAGGATCACGCGAAGCACTCGGTGTCATGCACAAATTTTTAGGAGTGTGATGAGGTCATCGCAAAATGGACTGCTCTTCGGCCCCTTTGCCGATTTGCTGCCAAATCAAACATTGGTGAATTGGGAACGGGCATCCGTGAAAAACGATTTTGGCGAGCCGGTAGAAGGAATGGAATCGCCGTATGGCCGCGCCCAGGTTGTTTTCGCCTACGATACAGCCCGGCTGTCTGCGCCGCCCAAAACGATGGGTGAATTATTCGATTGGATTCGTCAGTATCCGGGGAAATTCGCCTATCCGGCTCCACCAGATTTCAGCTGTTCCCGTTTTTGAACGTCGAACAAAACGTGGTGTTCGGCCTGCGGATGCGTGGACGCCTCGGGCGGCAGGAGTGGCAGCGCGTCAATGACATGCTGGAACTTGTCTAACTGACCGGGCTGAATCGCCGTAAAGTCCATGAACTCTCGGGCGGACAACAGCAGCGGGTCAGCCTGGCTCGCGCCCTTGTGCTGCAACCCGCCGTGCTGCTGCTCGATGAGCCGTTGAGCAATTTAGACGCCGCGCTCCGGCAGCAGATGCGCGAACTCATCAAATCCATTCAGGCGCAGATTCGCATGACTATGCTGTTTGTCACCCACGACCAGACCGAGGCCCTGACGCTTTCGCATCGAGTAAGCGTGCTGTTGGATGGGCGTTTGCGTCAAATCGGCGCGCCACAGCAGGTCTTTTACGAACCGGTTGATACGGAGGTCGCACGATTTTTCGGCGGCTGTAACTTTTTCAGCGGACGCTTCGAAAATGGCCGGTTTCATTCCGACATCGGCGCGTTTGAATTGACGCAGCTTCCCGGCGTGAACGGTCACGCGCTCACGGCAACAATCCGGCCTGAGGATATTGTGATTGCCGAACAACGCGGACAAGGAATCGAAGCCATTGTGCAGGGCGTCAGTTTTGAAGGAAGCGCAACCCGGCTGCGCGTCGAGATTCAAGGGCAATCCTGGTGTGTATTAAGCAATTCCCCCGGATTTTCCATTGGACAGCCCGTATGTCTGCGCTTTCCGCCAGAAAAAATCCGCATTTTTACAGGAGGTTCTTCAACATGAACGTCTATTTTGATTGCGACAATACCATGGGCCTGCCAGGCTGCGACATGGACGACGGCATGGCGCTGCTGTATCTGTTGGGACACGAGCGAATTCGCCTGCGCGCGGTCACGACAAGTTTCGGCAACAGCACGATTGCGCAAGTGCATGCCAACACGGAACGCATGTTTCGGGAACTGGGCCTTGAGCAGATTCCGCTGCGAAAAGGCGCGGCCTCGCCGCAGGAGCGTGAGAGTGAGGCTTCCAGGTTTTTAGCGTCTGCGCTGATGCAGGAGACTGAACCGGCGACCCTGCTGATTACCGGTTCACCCACCAACATCTACGCCGCCTGCCTTGAGAATGAGCGCATTCTCGCGCACATTGACGAAATGGTCTTCATGGGTGGCGTCACAGAGCCGCTCATCATCGGTGGCAAGCCGATGGCGGAACTGAATTTCTCCTCGGATCCCGAGGCCATGCATTATCTGATCAATTGCCCGGTTCCCAAAACGATCATAAGCGCTCAGATATGCCTGAACGCCTTTTTCGATGCGTCGAAGATGGCTGAGGTACTGGAACATCAGGAGATTCCGGCGTTTGCGTATATGCGCGAGCCGCTGCAATTGTGGTACGATTTCATCAGCCGGCAATATGGCGCGCCGGGCTTTCACGCATGGGATGTGACGGCCGCGGTGTACCTGACGAACCCGGAATTGTTTGATCGCCGGGACATCAGCGTGACGTCAAGCGTCGCCGATTTGCAAAGCGGTTGGCTGCGCCTCGACCAGCAATCCCACCTTAACCGGGTGAACGTGCCGGAACGCATCCTGGATAGGGACCGTTTCTGGCGTGAAATCTTTGCGACCTGGAAGGAAGTTCGACGCCCATGATTGATTCGCACGCCATGCAAACGCAGATAGAAAAATATCTCCGCACTCCTGAGGCCCTCCGGATTCCGGAGATCGGCGGGCGCGAGTTTCATGTGACGCTGCTTGCGCGCGGCGAATATAATCTGAATTATCTGCTGACCTCGCAGACTGACGACCGACAGTGTGTGTTCCGCGTCAATATTGGAACACAAATTAATCGCGCCGATCAAATTCTCTATGAATATCGCGCGCTCAAACTGCTTGCAGGCAGCGGCGTCACACCTGTGCCATATATGGTGGATGATTCGCGGGAATTTTTTCCACAGGGGATTTTACTGATGGAGTATCTCCCCGGAGAACCTCTGGATTATAGGCGTGATACCGACGATGCGGCGCGCGTGTTTGCCGCGATTCATCAGGTTGATGTTCCGGTAGAACAGAACCATCTGATTCGGGAGGATGCGCCGCTTTCGTTGATTTACGGCGAATGCGCCCGCCTGCTCGACGTCTATTTCACCTCCGAACTCGCCGATCCTGAGATTCGAGCCTATTTACAGGAGGTACTCGCCTGGATGGATGCTCATCGAGGTGAGGAGCGCTATTACCAGGCCGATCCCTGGCCATGCATTGTGAATACCGAAGTTAATTCCGGGAATTTCATTGTGAATCGCGATCTCCAGACGATTCATTTAGTAGATTGGGAAATGCCGCGCTGGGGCGATCCGTCGCAGGATTTATCGCATTTTTGCGCTCCGTTGACCACGCTCTGGAAAACCACATTCCGTATGACCGATGCTCAGAAGCGTGCGTTCCTGAACGCGTATAAAGCCCATATCAAAGACTCTCATCTGCGCGACACCTTAGACGAGCGCGTCCGGCTGCGCGACCCCTTTGTCTATCTGCGCGGCATCTCCTGGTCAGCGATGGGGTGGGTCGCGTATCAGACCACCTTCAGCGGCATGAAAAATCAGGATACCTGGGACAAATTACAGCAATACATGCAATTAGAATTCATCCGGTCATTGTTTGATCCTTACCTCGGCGGAGAATTGATCATATCGCTTTCTCCAACGAATTGAAAAAAACTGCCCCTGACCGAAATGAACTTAAGTTTGCATTTGAAAACGGTTACAATATTTCGAAAAAAAAGTTGACAGGTTCAAATTCATATTTGACAATACCCTCTTCATTTTACCATGAAAGGCAAAACCTAATTTAGTAAGGAGGTGAAAACATTCTCTCTGGTTTTCTTGTGTTGAGGTGGAGTTGTATTTTAATCAAACCCTTCATACATGCAGGTGCATATAGGATAATTCATTAACAAAATAAGAAGGAGGAACTTATGAGAAGATGCTTAGTGCTTTTTGTATGTTTGACATTATTTTGGTCCGGAATCACATTTGGAGAAGGCTCTACCGTTCAAAATCCCATGGGGGTGCCGGCAGGAAAGTTCCCGGGCCAGTGGGACCTTCAAGAGTTTGAGAAACTGGCAAATGTGACGCTGACATTTAAGGAAAACCCCGACATTGCAAAGTATAATGCGATGATCGTCGGGAATCCGCCTCTCCCTCCAGTAAAAGACCGTATTCCAGAGGAGGCCTTGGTGCTTCAGCCATACTTTGAAATCGGCCGCTATGGCGGGCGTCTTCAAGGACATTCAGGGGCGACTGAGGCTGGTACGTCAGATATATTATCATTGCGGCATGTGAACCTAGTGCGTATTTCTGAGGACTATAAGAGCATCAAGCCGGACATTGCCAAAGACTGGGAATGGAACGACGATTATACCGAAATTATCTTTACGCTTCGAAAAGGGCACAAGTGGTCTGATGGTCAGCCCTTTACCGCAGCGGATATTGAGTTCTGGTACAACGATCTGGTTCTCAATCCGCAGATTTATGCGAATCCTCCATCTTATGCAACCCATGCTGGTCAACCTTACAAGGTGGAGGCTCTCAACGAAACACAGGTGAAGTTTACTTTTGCAGCGCCCTATCCGGGGTTTCTTTTGTTCTATGCGACAGCCTATGTCCAGCCCTTTCAGCCGAAACACTTCTATGAACAATACCACATCACATACAATCCTGACGCTGATAAATTGGCAAAGGAAAAGGGATTTAAAGACTGGGCTGAACTTGTGAATGTGTTCTATGGCAATAGCGACTGGAAGGATGTCCCGTCGCCCATGCTGAAGGGATTCTTCGACTTTGATGAGCCAACCCTGGAAGCCTTTATCGTTGTCAAAGATACCCCTAACGGCCGGTTTCATGTGCCGAATCCCTATTTCCATCAGATCGACACCGCAGGGAATCAGTTGCCCTATATCAGCGAGATTGAAGAAACTTATGTCCCTGACCTTGAAATATGGAAGCTGAGAATCACCAAAGGGCAGATTGATTATAAGACCCAGGCCATGCTGCTTGAGGATTATCCGCTCTTTAAGGAGAACGAACAAGCCGGGAACTATACGGTGTATCTGGCGCCTGCTCCAGGAAATAATCAGTGGTATTCCCCCAATACAACTGTGAAAGATCCGGAACTAAACAAGATTTTCAGCGATGTTCGTTTCCGTCAGGCCTTGTCGCTGGCAATTAACCGGGATGAGATCAATGAACTTATTTACCTGGGCCAGGGCGTGCCGCAGCAATTTGTCCCAATAGATCCGACAACAACCAATCTGCCTACCCAGGAGGATCTTGAGTACTATGCCAAGTACGATCCGGCCCAGGCCAGGAAACTGCTGGATGACATGGGATTAAAGGATACGGATGGCGATGGTTTCAGGGAGCGCCTGGACGGAAGCAGACTGGCTATTGATTTATTCCACTCAAATCAGGAACAATCGCCGCGGATGCACGAGCTGGTACGCGATTACTGGGCTGCTGTCGGGGTAAGAGTGATGCTGAAGGAAGTCAGCTCAGACGAGTACCGCGCCCGGACGAACAACAATGATGGCGAACTCGCCACCTGGGGCGGCTCTGATACCAATCCATGGCTGATCCTGACAAACGCCCTGGTTTTTACTCCACCTTTTGGTGGTTACTTTACGACGGGAACAGGGTATGGCTGGGCTTCATGGATGCAGAGCGGCGGCAAAGAGGGGGTTGAACCTCCTGCGGATATCAAGCGGCTGTATGAATTGAGCGATGAGTTTGTGAAATATCCTCTTGATACTCCGGAGAGTAACCGCATTGGCCGTGAAATTATAGATATCCACCTGAGAAATCTGTGGAAGATCGGTACGGTAGGCAGCATCCCGCTTCCAATCATAGTCAGCAACAAAATCGGCAATTTCAGTCCTTTTCAGGTGTGGTCTCCGGCCTACTGGGCGTATGCGTACCGCCCGACTCAATGGTATTTTAAAGAATAACACTGGCATGGGTCAGCATAGGGGGTATCACAGTACCCTCTATGCTGTTCTTTTCCTGTGAAACTACAAGGATTTCGTGTAGGAAGGATTCTCAAAGGCATGGTTCGATGTCACACCGACCAATTCTCCCTCAGGAATCCTTCCTACAGAAAATCCTTGTAGTTTGATAATGCCAGGTGAGCCGTCCACTCGAAATGATTCCTTTGCAGCAGAGCAGCTCTGGTGACTCTGTCGCAATATTTACAAAAGAGGCGTGTAATCATGATTGGGTTTATAGTGCGGCGCTTTGCCGGAATGCTGGTAACAATGGTATGTGTTTCAATCCTTGTTTTTTTTATCATGCGGCTGCCCCCGGGAGATTATGCTGAAAGACATGCTTTCCGGAAATTCGCCGGATCCGGCACCATTATCACTGAGTCTGATATCCAGGCGCTCAAGGTCAGGTTTGGGCTGAATAAGCCTGGCTGGCGGCTGTATCTTGACTGGGTATGGGGTATCGTAACCCGTTTTGATTTCGGCCGGGCGTTTACCACAGAAACGTCAGTGAACCATGTTATTGGTCAGCGTTGGATTTTAACGCTGGCTCTGCTTGTCGCAGCAATTATCTTAACCTATGGGACAGCTATTCCCATAGGCATCTATGCCGCCATGCACCGGCATTCGCTTACTGACTATACCTTAACTGTCGTCAGTTATCTGGGACTTGCGATACCAGGGTTTCTGCTCGCATTAGTGCTGCTCTACTTTATCAGCACCTATTTTGGCGGTACGGTCGGGGGGCTTTTTTCGCCGCAGTATATAGATGCGCCCTGGAGCATGGCAAAAGTGCTTGATCTGTTAAGTCATCTTGTTATCCCGGCAATTATGCTGGCCTGGTCAGCGACAGCATTACAGTTGCAGACCGTGCGAGCAACTATGTCTGATGAGATCAACAAACTTTCTGTCACCGCTGCCCGGGCCCGTGGGAATCCTGAATGGAAAGTCATGGTCAAATATCCAGCCCGTCTTGCGATAAATCCTGTCGCCGGGAGCATCGGTTTTGATGTGAACCGCATCTTTTCAGATCTACCCATCGTGGCGCTTGTACTTGGACTCTCGGATCTGGGGGAACTCCTCATCAAGTCCTATATTGATCTGGATATGTATGTTGCCGGCACCATCTTGCTGCTGCTAACGTTCGTGGTGGTTGTGATGAATTTCTTTTCCGACATCCTACTGGCATTTTTGGATCCGCGGATTAAACTTCTGGGAAACTAAAAGAAGGGAGTCAAGCATAGAAACCGGGTTTTTCGAAAAACCCGGTTTCTTACACTGGAGAGAGTGGAATGATGAGTGTTACTGGTACCAAAGATATTCCGGCAGGAGACGCCGCCCAATTATCCCCGCAGGCCCTGAAATACTATTCTGCGACCCAGTGGCAGCTTATTTGGAGGCGCTTCAAGAAACACCGGACGGCTCTGGCAGGAGGCTGCGTCCTCCTTTTTATGCTGTTTATTGGGGCGTTTGCTGGTTTCCTCGCGCCTTATGGAGGGACGACGCGCAACAGACAGTATGTGATGGGGCCTCCCCAAATTCCCCATTTCTGGGACGAAGACGGGCTTTCTTTCCGCCCTTTTATTTATGGAGTCAAGACCGCGCGTGACCCTGTGACTCTACGGGCAGTCCCGGTTGTAGATAGAAACGTTCGCAAGCCAATCTACTTTTTTGTCCGGGCAGAAACATACACATTTCTCGGACTTTTTAAAACCAATATCCATCTTTTTGGTCTGCACAAGGACCTGTCCCCGTATTTTCAGGCAGAGGAAATTCCTCAGAATGTGCAGATAGATATGATCCATCTGTTCGGAACAGATGACATGGGGCGGGATCTTTTTTCTCGGCTGCTGTATGGTACCTGGACCTCTCTCACCATCGGGATTATCGGGGTGCTTATTGCCTTTGTGCTTGCCCTGATTATAGGGGGCATCGCAGGGTATTACAGCGGCTGGATTGACTATGGAATTCAGCGGTTTACGGAAATCGTACGCGTCGTGCCGGTTATACCGCTATACATGGGGCTTGCGGCTGCGTTTCCCAAGGAATGGTCAACACAGCAGATCTACTTTGCCATGACGCTTATTCTCGGACTGGTTGGATGGCCGACATTGGCAAGGCGCATCAGGGGCCAACTGTTATCATTGAGAGATGAAGATTATGTTGTTGCCGCACGCCTGGCCGGCGCCGGACCGGCCCGGATCATCGCGCGCCACATGCTGCCCTCTTTCACCAGCTACATCATCGTCGATCTGGTCATCTCATTCCCCTACATGATCCTGTCTGAAACAGCGTTAAGCTTTGTCGGACTTGGGCTGCGGCCTCCCTCGATCAGTTGGGGAGTTCTGCTGCGAAATGCCCAGAATGTCAGGACAATTCAACAAGCTCCGTGGCTGTTTATCCCGGCCGGCTTCGTGATTGTGGCCGTGCTGGCGTTCACAATCCTGGGCGACGGAGTACGGGATGCTGCTGATCCTTACATGGTGAGCAGTTCCTGATAACACTTATAGTGCTTTGGGACAGAAGTTCTTACTATCAGGATTTGTCGGACCCTGTCGGACAAGTCTGAGTTATTCGACAAGGCCACCTCAGTCAAGGATTTCCGAGGTAGTAAAACTTCTGTCTAAGAGCAATAATTTTTGGTAGTGGCTACCTTGTACATGATGACCGGTCGTCGAGCGGAGTCGAGACGAGCACGCAGGCGTTCCCTTCGACTTCGCTCAGGGAACGTGCATCATGTACAGGATACCACTACCTAATTTCTCACATAAGAGTTTCAGTTTACGAAAGAGGAGTGACAGGTTTATGAGCTGCACAGCAAAACCCGCTTCAGGACAAACGGGGACAATGGATGCCGGTGAAGACAATATTATTCAGGTAAAGGGGCTTGAGATTTCTTTTAAAACGGATGAGGGCCTTATCCGCGCTGTAGATGGCGTTGATTTTTCAGTAGGACGGGGCAGAACCCTTGGGCTGGTAGGCGAGAGCGGTTCAGGAAAGAGCGTCAGTACCTGGGCGATTATGAAGCTTTTGCCGAAGAGCGCTGTGATCCATGAAAACTCTTCCATTCTGCTGAAACGGAAGGATGGAAATGTTATTGATATTACGAAGCTCAACTCTTCAGGACAGATGATTGAAGATATCCGCGGCGGCGATGTTTCTATCGTTTTCCAGGAACCCATGAGCTCCTTTTCGCCGGTCTATACAATCGGCAACCAGATTTCAGAAGCAATCATGCTGCATCGTCGCTTAAGTAAGCAGGAGGCCAGAGAAATTGCGGTGAATATGCTTGACCGCGTAGGCATTCCTAATCCTGCCCGGCGCTTTAACGAATATCCCTTTGAACTGTCTGGCGGTATGCGGCAGCGCGCAATGATTGCCATAGCGTTATGCACGCATCCTTCCCTGTTAATTGCCGACGAACCGACGACAGCTCTGGATGTGACCATTCAGGCTCAAGTGCTGGAATTGATGAAGGAACTGCAGAGTGATTTAAACATGTCAACGATTTTTATTACCCATAACCTGGGGGTCATTGCTCAAATGGCTGACGAGATTGCGGTGATGTACCTCGGAGGCATCGTCGAACGCGGCCTATGCCGCGACATCTTTTTTGATCCCAAACACCCCTACACCGTGAATCTGTTACGGGCGATTCCGCGTTTGGGCAGGGCGCGGAATCAGCGCCTTGTGCCGATTTCGGGCATGATTCCCAGCCCACTGGAGCGGCCGCCGGGCTGCCGCTTTCATACTCGCTGCGAACAGATGATCCCTGGACGCTGTAATGTGTATATCCCTGAAACAGTCAAGATAACTGAAAACCATACGGTTGATTGCTTTCTCTACTCAGATTCAGTTTGACCGTCCGGAAGTTGTGTGAAGGAGCAACCAGATGTCGAAGGAAACATGGAAATTGCTGGAAGTTGAGGATCTCAAAAAACACTTTCCTTTAAGGAAAGGACGCCTGGGTTTAAAGGATATTGAAACAGTTAAGGCTGTAGATGGCGTCAGTTTTTACATTAACCAGGGAGAAACCTTCGGTTTAGTCGGAGAGAGCGGATCAGGCAAGACAACTGTAGGACGGACGATTCTGCGGGCGATTGAGCCTGACAGCGGCAAGGTGATGATCCGGCTGACGCCGGAAGAAGCGACTGATATCCTGGCGCTTGACAGGAAACATCTCAAGGCGTTCCGGAAGCAGATGCAACTGATCTTTCAGGATCCCTATTCCTCTCTCAATCCAAGAATGACTGTCAGAGATATTATTGCCGAACCCCTTATAATCAATAAAATCTACAATGGATCTCAACTTGAGGAACGTGTCCGTGAAATAGCGAATCAATGCCGGTTAAACGTTGAACATCTGCGCCGCTTCCCCCATGCCTTCAGCGGAGGACAACGGCAGCGGATCGGGATAGCCCGCGCTCTGGCATTGAATCCCAGGCTCATTGTCTGTGATGAACCGGTTTCCGCCCTGGATGTCTCGGTACAGGCAGAGATACTGAATCTGCTTATAGATCTTCAAAATACGCTGAGCTTGACCTATCTCTTTGTCGCTCACGATTTAAGCGTCATTGAGTATATCTGCGACCGGATAGGGGTCATGTATCTTGGCCGCATTGTTGAAATGGCGCCGACAGTGGAGCTATTTTCAAGACCTCTCCATCCATATACCGAGGCGCTGATGTCAGCTATCCCGGCCCCGGATCCTGATGCCCCCATGAAACCTGCCATACTTCAAGGGGAAATTCCCAGTCCCACCAATCCTCCCTCAGGCTGCCACCTGCATCCGCGCTGCAGGTATGCCCAGGAAATCTGTAGAAAGGAAAGGCCGGAGTGGAAGGAGTATGGCCCAGACCATTTTTCGGCCTGCCACTTTTCCAGCACACTGGATTTGATGGCGACAACGTCAGGTTAAGAGATAAGAAAAACGCCGTAAAAGTCCCGAAGGGACGGAATATGGTAGCCCAGGGTGTCAGTGAAAATCCGACGTGTGTACCCTCCCCTCTCCGCTGAATTAGGGGAGGGATGGGGTCAGGCGCTCCCTCCCGTAATTTAGGGGAGGGATGGGGTGGGGTCAGGAGTTTTTTCCGGTAGCTCTAAGCAGGCAGAGCTGTTAAGTTCTGCCATACTCCTCATCTCGACTTCGCTCGATGACCGGAAGACCCGACGTCGAGCGGAGTGGACGTCGAGCGAAGTCGAGACGACTTTAGGCGAGAATTGAACAGGCCTGGGGTTAAGCAGCGGTCCCTGATTTTACCGTTTCGATCATGGCCTCTATTTTTTTAGCAGCCTCCAACGCTTGAACCAGGAACTCCATTTCTATAGTGAATCCGGTTTTATGAATAGCACATTCCAGATTCACCGCTTTGTTGTATGGCGACTCAGCAATTATTCTTGTAAGCCTGTCCCAATCTACTCTTCCGGTAAAGGGAATTTTATGCTGATCAGAGGTGCCGTCATTATCATGCAGATGGAGAGAAATAAGCCGCTCTTTTCTTGGTTCAAGCCAGTCAAGCCCGCTGCCTTTCAGAAAGTTGCCGTGACCTGAATCATAGCAGATTCCAATATAATCAGGACTATAGTTGTCAAGTCCAAGATTGACCAGGAAAGGCGTATTCATCACGTTTTCCAGGGCGAACCTGACACCATGGCTTTTCGCAAAAGGCTGCAGCTCATCAAGGGAGCGCAATAGTCTGTCTCCGTGCTTTTCCCTGGAGTCAGATTCATCCGGCGTGTTTGAAGGATGCATGATAATCACATCTGTCTCAAGCCTTGCGGCCATTTCAATGCGGTTTTTTACCAGATCCACCCCAGCCTGACGCTCATACTCCAGGCTTGAAACCCAGTATTTTTCCTTCCCTGCTGTGGCGTGCAGATCGTTAAGCTTCAGACCATACTCATCAAGCCACTTTTTAATTTGAACGATTTCAGAATCACCGTATAAAAAATCCGTATCCCAATGGTGGCACCAATGGATATGGGTAAAACCTGCATCAGCGATCTTCCTCAGGTATGGCTGAGGAGAGTCTATACTCTTCACATAATCACTTGTCATTGAATACATGTATTTTCCCTCGTCATTTTACTTGTCAACTTAGAGTAGATTGTATATTGAGTCAGAAGGGAGTTAAAGGAGGATACCAAAGAAGTCAAGCACAATGAGTAAAAAAAATTCTTCCTGTAAACATCTGGAGTGCGAAAGTTCTACTTTCGCCCGCGTTACGCGCGAAAGTAGAACTTTCGCACTCCAGCCTGGCCGATAAAATGATAGCTAAGGATTAAAAAAATAAGGAGGGAAAAAACTATGAGCAGTAAAATTGTTCTAATTGGGGCGGGAAGTGCAATGTTTGGTCTTGGTTCTGTAGGTAATATTTTCAAAAACAAAGCGTTGCAAGGCAGTACGGTCGTACTGCACGATATTAATCCGCAAGCTCTGAGCAAAGTTGAGAGAATTGCCCGGGGGTATATGGAAGAGCACCAACTTCCTTATACCCTGGTTGCGACGACTTCGCGGCAAGAGGCGCTGCGGGGAGCGAATTTTTGCATTCTTGCCATTGAAATCGGCAATCGCTACGAATTGTGGGAGCAGGATTGGAAAATTCCGCTGCAATACGGCATTCATCAGGTGTACGGCGAAAACGGCGGCCCTGGTGGCTTATTCCATTCTTTACGGATTATTCCGCCAATTCTTGAGATTTGCAGCGACATTCAAAAGCTCTGTCCCAATGCATATCTGTTCAATCTCAGCAACCCCATGACCCGCATTTGTCTGGCGATTACGCGCAAATTTCCTGAACTCAAAGTCATCGGATTATGTCATGAAGTTGTCTCCTTAATGGAACACCTCCCGAAAATTCTCAATACGCCCTGGTCGAATCTCCAGATCAAAGCCGGAGGCTTGAACCATTTCAGCGTGCTGCTCGAAGCGATCTATAAAGACACGGGTAAAGACGCGTATCCTGAAATCCGCACTAAAGCTCCGGCCTACTTCGAACGCCTGCCGGAACAATCTTATGAAAATCTGGGGGCTATGAAAGAGATGTTAGATGCGGCGCGCGGCAGCGGCGAGCGTCTTCCCAGTCGGCAGCATGTCTGGGCCGAACGCGAACTATTCAAGGTGATTCTGGAAAAATTCGGGCTACTGCCGATTACTACCGACAGCCATGTCGGCGAATACATCCAATGGGCGCATTCGGTAGTTGATCACAAAGGCATCTTAGATTTCTATAATTTTTACAAAAAATGGTGTTTGGAGCAAGTGCCGGAATCGAGAATTAAGGGTACCCTGGAAATCGAATACTGGCGCGAAATCCCGATTATCGAAGGCATTCTCACGGATTCCCACCAGGAAGAACTGGCAGTGAATATTCCGAATAACGGTTTGATCGAGAATCTATCACCCGATATGGTCGTTGAAGTGCCGGCGACTGTGGATAAAGACGGCGTGCATGGCGTTAAACTCGGAAAACTGCCCAGAGGCTTTGCCGGTCTGCTCAATAATCAGGTCGCAGTGAACGATTTGACCGTTGAAGCGGTGCTGACCGGTTCCCGTGAACTGGCGTTGCAAGCCTTGTTAGTCGATCCGGTGGTTGATAACGTGGCCGCCGCCGAAGCCGCCTTAGACGCGATTCTTGAATATCAGCAAGACTATCTTGGGTATATTCGTTAAAATAAAAAAACCGGGTTTCTTCAAGAAACCCGGTTTTTAGGGTATTCATCATGGAAAAAATTTGGATCATCACAGACACAAACGCCTCTTTCTCAGCTTCCGATTTCTGCATTCCGGGCCGTGAACTCGGCTTTAACGACGCGGCTTATTGTCGCAAAATGACCCTGAGCGGCGGGCGGCAGACCGGGGTTGAGATTATTGAGATTTCCAACGGTCTCCTGACTCTGCGCGTATGCCCTACCCGCGGTATGGGGATTATTGACGGGCATTTCGGTCCGCATCCGCTTGGCTGGCAGTCGCCGGTGCGGGAAATTGTGCATCCGCAGTATATTCATCTGCTGGAAATGGGCGGGAGAGGCTGTCATTACGGATTTAACGAATTTCTCAATCGCTGCGGCATCGAATGGTCAGGGGCTATGGGCGATGATGAAATTATCAATAACATGGGGAACACCGATCGCATTTTTTTACCTCTGCACGGTAAAGTCGGCTGGACCCCGGCCTGCCGGGTTGCGCTGCGCTGCCAGGATGAGACGCTCATCCTTGAGGGCGACGTTCCTGAACAGATCGTATTCGGTGTGAATTATATGCTGCGCACACAACTGATCCTGGAAAAAGGGCGCACGCGGATTCGGATTGAAGATACGCTCTCGAATCTCGGGGACGGGGCCGGAGAATACGAAATGTTGTATCACACCAATTTTGGCCCTCCGTTTTTAGAAGCGGGTTCGCAATTTCTGGGAACCTACGATAAATTGGTGCCACGCGATCAATTTGCGGCCGCCGGAATGGACGATCTCGCCGTATTTCCCGGCCCCACGCCCGGCTTTATCGAGCAGGTCTTTCTGCTGCAAGGCTGCCCGGATGAGCAGGGATTTGCGCATCAACTGCTTGTCAACGCTGCTCAGAATTTAGCGGCAAAGGTCAGTTATCAGATTGCGACGCTGCCTTATACGATTCTCTGGAAACGCTGTTCAGGAATGCGCGATGGCTACGTGGCCGGCTTCAATCCCTGTTCGGATTTGCCGAATCCCCGCAGAATAGAACGCGAAGGCGGACGAGTCGCCCAAATTCAGGCCGGAGCGGACGTGACTTTCTCGCACTGGATTGAACTTTTCGAAGGCCAGGATACCGTGAGCGCGGTCAAGGCTGAAATCCAGCGCAAACGAGGACAGGAACAGATTGGAGCAGCCGGAGATTTTACCTTTTTTACGAGATAAAACGAAAAACTGAGCTTTTTGATTCTACTTTGTTAGATTCGGCTTTGCCCTTTCAGGGCAACATCCAGGACCGTTGAAATTTAAGAAAGTAGTACTTTGTCAACATTTGAGTGACTGGTTTGTAGTAAACGCTTTAGCGTTTAAACGCCGCTTAAGCGGCTACTACGAACCCGTCGGTCAAACTTTGACAAAACAGTAGTATTGAAACAACTCAATTTTTAGATCGGTCATTTTGAAAAACAAGAGCTTCAAGTGAAAATGAAGAATTTTTTAAATGAAAATTTTCTTGACAAGCGTGAAATGACCTGGTCAAGAATAAGGTGTCTCTTTATTTGAAGAGAGTCAGTGTAAATCTAATGTTTACATTAATGAACAAGCAGGTGTATATGTTGTTCAGACAAGCATAGAAACCTGCACAACAGGAGGGAGTGCAATGAAAAAGCTCAGTATTCTCGGACTTATTCTGGTCATGATGTGTGTCGGGGTCGCGCAAGTGTATGCGGCTGATGAATTCATCATCTTCCATTATTGGACGGCGGGCGGCGAGAAGGAAGCGATTGATGAACTCTTTAAATTGTTCAAAGAAAAACATCCCGATGTGAATATCCTTGAAAATCCTGTGGCAGGCGGCGGCGGAGCCAATATGCTCGCCGTGCTGATGGGCAATCTTGAATCCGGCAATCCGCCCGATATTTTCCAGGATCATCAGGGCAATCAGCAGAAGAGCTATATTGACGCCGGCTATCTGGAAGAGATCAATGCGGTCTGGGAAAAAACCAATTTTGAAAGCCGCATCAACCCGGCCTGGGTCAAAAGCTTGAAATTTGACGGCAAGGTGTATTCCGTGCCGATCAATGCGCACCGGACAAACTGGTTGTGGTACAATAAACCGTTGTTTGAAGAACTCGGTTTGACCCCACCGGAAACCTACGATGCCCTGCTTGAAACCTGCAAAAAGATCAAAGAAGCCAAACCGGATATCGCTCCGCTCTCTTTAGGCACGCGTGAGAAAGTCTGGGCCACGTATATTTATGATATGTGCTTGGTTGCCGCTGGCGGCCCTGATTTTTATGAAAAGGCAAATACCGGGATGATCGATTTCAAAACAGATCCGACCTTCCGCGACGCCATGGAAAAATATAAAGCCTTGATTCCCTATTTCTATCCTTTCCATGCCACCAAAAGTTGGGATGAAGCCGGCGCGTTACTGAAAGACGGGCAAGCGGCGATGTATTGGATGGGCGACTGGGTGCTGGGTTACTATCTGGCAATTGGGATGGAGCCTGAGAAAGATTTCAGCGCTACCGCAATTCCCAAAGACCTGTGGTTTGGTCATGCCGATACCTTCCCCTTAGCCAACGGCGCACCGCATAAAGATCTGGCGTTAAGCTGGCTTGAAATCTGCATGTCGAATGAAGGCCAGAAAAACTTCAACCTCAAAAAAGGCTCTGTGACCATCGTCAATGATGTGCCGCCGGATGTGTATCCTGATCCATACCGCCAACGCAGCGCGAAAGATCTGGCCTCCTTACGGGCCGCGATTGACGGCTATCATGGCGGCATTATGACCCCGGCCTTTGGGGATGATCTGCAAGACATCCTGACGCAATTCCTGACAGACGGCGATGTTGATTCCGCGATTGCAGAAATTGCCGCCTCAGCCGAACGGAACGAGATCAAAGAAAAGTGCAGTTGGTTCTGGCAATAAGAGGTTTGGAGAGATAGATAAACTTAGCCCGCGAAACACGCGAAATACGCGAAAATTTTTCAAAGGATCAAAAGTTTTTGATTCTCTGTGAATTCCCGTACTGCTGGAGTGGCAAAGCTTGTCTTTGCCGTCCACTAGCTGCGTCGGCAAAGACACTCCAGCAGCGCAAAAGTTGCTAAAGGGTCAGATTTTCGCGTATTTCGCGTGTTTCGCGGGCAATACCATGAAACATTATAAAATTTACGGATTTCTTTTTTTAACGCCGGTTCTCATCGGGGTTGGCATTCTGTATTTGATGATCATCTGGAACGTCATCGCCGCGTTTACCGAATGGCAGGGACTGAAATCAACCTGGAACTTTATCGGTCTGAAATATTTTCTGGATTTGTTCTCCCTGCGGCGGTTCTGGGTGAATATCTGGAATAATTTTTTATGGTTACTCCTTTTTATCGGCCCCACAACGCTGGTGGGTTTTGTGCTGGCCTATCTGTTTTCCAATATCGGACGCGCTGAATATCTGCTCAGGCAGGTCTTTTTATTTCCAATGGCCCTGTCGTTTATCATCACCGGCGTGCTTTGGTCCTGGATGTATGATCCGGGTTCGGGTCTGATTAATACGATCTTAAAAAGTTTTGGCATGAACACCGCCCATCTGGGCTGGCTGGCGGACCCGAAACTGTCGATCTATTGCATGATCTTTACCGGATTCTGGCAGTATGTCGGCTTTGCGATGGTCATCTACATCGGCGCCATCCGCGGACTTTCCACTTCAATGATTGAAGCGGCCAAAATTGACGGGGCCGGCCGTTTCCGCATTCTCTTTCAAATCATTTTCCCCAATGTGGGGCATGGCACACTGATTTGCACGACCATGTTAGGCATTACTACCGTCAAAGTCTTTGATCTTGTCTGGATTATGACCGGCGGCGGACCTGGAATCAAGACCGAAGTGCTCCCGTACCTGATGTATCGCCTGAGTTTCAGTCAGCGTAATCTCGGCATGGGCGCGGCAACCAGTATCGTCATTTTAATCTTAGCCAGTTTTCTGGTCATTCCCTATTCACTCTGGGCCATGAAAAGGTGGGTAAACACATGAAAGAACGCCGTTTTACACGTATCACCGTGGTGCTTTTGCTCCTGTTGTCCATCCCCTGGTTACTTCCGGTTTATGCTATGTTAACGACTTCTGTCAAAACCCAGGCCGAAGTCGCCGGTCAGCAATATTTACAACTCCCGGAAACGCTCAATTGGAGCAACTATGTCGTGGCTTTCAAAGCTTTGAAACAGGGCTTACTGAACAGTATTATTATCACAATTCCAGCGACCTTCTTGTGTATTTTTTTTGGTTCTCTGGGCGGCTATTTTCTCACCATGTTCGATTTTAAACCGTCGCAGCTCATCTTTTTCGGAATTGTGGTGGCCTCCTTTCTGCCTTACCAGATCGTCGTTATTCCTATTACCCGTTTCCTGAGCATGTTCAATCTGCTCAATTCGTATTCGGGCTTGATTCTGATTTACGTGATTCTGAATTTACCGATGGGCACGCTGATTACTGCGACTTTTTTCATGAAGATGCCCAAAAGTATTCTGGAAGCGGCGATTATTGACGGCTGCAAACCGATTGCTTTTTACCATCGAATTCTGATTCCGCTTTCGATTCCGGGCTTGATTTCCGCCGCGATTCTGGTGTTTGTGCAAGTTTACAATGAATTTCTGTTAGGCATTGTCGTCACCCGGGGCCCGCAGGTCAAGCCGGTCATGCCAATTCTGGCAGAACTCAAAGGCTCGCAAATTGCGCAATGGCATATCCAAATGGCCGGGGCCGTCATTACCGCCTTAATTCCGCTGGCGGTGTTCATCTTTTTATCAAATTATTTCATCGCAGGCTTAACGGTCGGCTACGCCAGCGAAGAATAAGAGGTTTGTAGTAGCCGCTTTAGCGGCGTCATGAAACGCTAAAGCGTTTACTACGAGCGAACGCTAAAGCGTTTACTACGAGCAAAAAATGAAACAACAATTATGCGGCGTGGATTTTGGGGGAACCAAGCTGGCAGTTGTCCTGACTGACCGCGAGGGGAAGATTCATGATAAACACGTGGTTTATGATCATGTGAGCAGAACGGATCGCGAAATTGCCTGCTATATCGTACAACTCATCAAAGAGAGGCTTGCTGCAAACGCCCTGGATGAAACCGAACTGGAAGGCATCGGCATTTGTTTCCCCGGGCATCTGCGTTTTCGGGAAGGCGTGACGATCACTACGTCCAATCTGCCGGGATTCAAGAATTTTCCGCTGCGCCAGGCCATTCAAGACCATTTTCAGGTGCGTGTGATGCTCGATAACGATGCCAACGCGCAGACCTATGCGGAATTCCTGTACGGGGCCGGTAAAGGCCACGACAGTATGTTATTTATGACGATCAGCACCGGCATTGGCGGCGGTATCGTGATCGACAGAAGATTGTATCGCGGTATGACCGGCACGGCCGGAGAATTCGGTCATATCATTATTGACCCACACAGCCCGATCCGTTGCGGTTGCGGCAATTATGGCTGTTTGATGGGCTGCGCCAGCGGACTTTCCCTGCCCCAGGTGTTTCAATATTATCGCCAACAAGGAATGCAAAGTACACTGGGAATTTCCGATCCGTCAGCCTTTAACGGACATCTGCTCAAAATCGGTCTGAACCAGCATGATCCCTTATGTGAACAGGTGATGGCAGATTATGCTCATGCTATCGGCATCGGAGTCTATAATCTATTTCAAATTTTTAACCCACCTCTGATCGTATTGGGCGGTGGATTAATGAAATTAGGGGATCGTTTTTTTCAAAAAATCGAGGCCACTTTCAGGGAGCTTGCTAAAGATATGATCTACGATGATATAAAGCTTGCAGTTTCGGCCCTTGGGGATGACGCCGGCCTGATTGGAGCTGCAGCCTTACTCTTAGAACATCATGCATGAACGACAAAAAGCTATTCTTAATCTTATTCTTGAGCAGAAAGAAGTTTCGGTCACGCTGCTCTCAGAGCGATTAGGCGTCTCCGGGGTCACGATCCGCCAGGATTTGAATTATCTTGAAGAACAAGGCTTTATCAAGCGGGTTCACGGCGGAGCGGTGTTAAACGAAACTGATGATATTTCGACCCGCATGGTCTTTAATTACAAACAAAAGCTCAAAATCGCCCAGAAAGCAGCCACTCTCGTCGAAGATGGCGAAACTGTACTGATCGAAGCCGGTTCCACCAATGCCCTGGTCGCCAGAGCCTTGATTGAAAAAAAAGGGATCACGATTATCACACCGAATGTCTTTATCGCCCGCGAACTCAGAGAATACCTGGATACCCCGGTCGTGCTCTTAGGGGGATTATATCAGCATCAAAGCGAAAGTCTGGTGGGCAAAATAACCAAACTGTGCATCGATCATCTCAATTTTCATAAAGCCTTTATCGGCGTTGATGGATTTTCGCAAACGGCCGGATTTACCGGAAAAGATATGATGCGCGCCGAAATCATCGCCTATATCGCCGCCAAAAGTCCGCAAGTGATCGTCGTCACCGATTCGAGCAAATTTGGCAAAACCCAACTGACCACCTATTTTGGCCCGCAGGATGTGGATTATGTGATTACCGATGAAGGTATTCCCGCCGACGATAAAACCTTTCTTGAAGCTGCCGGAGTCACGGTGCTGCTGACGTAACAAAATCCTTGCACCATGACCTCTGCCGATTCAATATGAACGCAAAGCCCTTCAAGCTGGCGATGATCCAAATGGAAGTGAAAGGCGGCGAAAAAGCGTGGAATGTGCGCCATGCCGTTGAATTGATCGCCGAAGCGGCCTCAAATAAGGCTGATGTTGTTCTCCTGCCTGAGTGCATGGATTTAGGTTGGACGCACCCATCGAGCCGCAGCATGGCAGAAGAAATTCCAGATGGCGCGCCATGTCAGGAACTGATTGAATCAGCCAAAATGCACGCGCTGTACGTGTGCGCTGGTCTGACGGAGAAATCTGGTAAGGATGTGTATAATTCTGCCATTCTCATAGATAAACAGGGCCGAGTCCTTTGTAAACATCGTAAGTTGCATGAGCTTGATATTGGCCATCCCTATTATGCGCAGGGCGATCGCTTGAATGTTGCCCACACAGAATTCGGGACCTTCGGCCTGATGATTTGCGCCGACGGATTTGCCAAAAACCTTGTGCTCACCCGTTCTCTTGGCTATATGGGGGCTGATGTGATCTTGTCGCCTTGCGCCTGGGCTGTGGATGCCAACCATGATAATCATGCCGAGCCTTACGGCGATCTCTGGCGCAATTCATACATGCCTGTGGCAAAAGAGTTTTCCCTGGCGATTTTCGGCGTAAGTAATGTCGGATATATCAACGCTGGCCCCTGGCAAGGCAGAAAATGTATCGGCTGTTCGCTTGGCATCAACGCTCTCGGAGAAGAAATCCTGCAAGGCCCCTATGGAGTTGACGCAGAGTGCATTCTCTATGTGGATGTGACGCCGACTCAAAGACCTGCAAGGGGAACAGGATGGGATGACTTCTGGCTGCGAAAATAGATGGAGTATGCAGCAGAAACTCATTCGGATTCCCCTCCCAGGAGGGGAATGTGTGCTCCTCTGTGGATCAATTCCCCTCCTGGGAGGGGTGAGGGGTGGGTTCTCTTGCCCATCCGGCAATGGATGTTCAAAAAGAAACGATAACCGTTCCCATTATCTCCCTGCCTACCTCGTAACGGTGGATAGAACGCCTACGGCGAACAAAAAGCAAGGGTGAGGACATGCTGTTCCATGTTGCAAAATTATCTTTTTTCGCTTGACACATTGACAAATACGGACAATTAAAGGATAATCATGATTTGGTCACATCTATATGTGGGTGCGCGTATATGATTCGCCGCCATGCTATCAGAGGGGAAATGGGTATGGTCACAATTCCCGAACGTATTGCCGAACAGATTGAATTTTTAGAACAGGGTGAGTATCCTCTCAATCTGAAACTCGAGCGAATTATCCAACACGAGTATCGCCGGAAATTGGTTCGTTATCAACACGCCGATCGCCTGTTCGGAAAGAAATACCAGATGGATTTTGAGACGTTTCGCCGTACGAATATGGTCGCCCAACTCAATGACTCCTTCGAGGTTGAAACGGATGCTTCAGATCGGGAATTCGCTATAGGTGACATCCGGACCATGACCAGAAAAATTCGGTAGTGGTTAAATGGGAAGTGATGCGTTCCCTGAGCGAAGTCGAAGGGAACAGTGAGCGGCTCGTTTCGACTTCGCTCAACGAGCGGGCATCACTTCCCATTTAACCACTACCAAAAATTCAAGAACTGACGGACGGAGGTACATATCATGAAATTTGTCAATCCACACGTGCCGCATATAACATCGCCAACCAGTTCAGTTGGACTAAAGAAGAATTAGAGATCTACGACTATTGGGGCATCAAGGAGCAAGACGAACGCTGGGCGGTGCTATACGCCCTGAAAACAGGAGAACAGAAAGGGGAACGCAAAGGACGCCTGGAAACCGCCAGCAGGATGCTGGCCGATAGACTAGACGTGACGCTCATTGTCAAATATACCGGTCTGACCGACGACGAGATCGCGGCGCTGGCGGCCAACGCTCGTGATGAATAGGCGTAATGTGACACAATCTGCTTGACAAGGTGTGTGACTTACATGAGACTGGAAACAAAGGGGGTGAACAAGCACAATATCTCCAAGAGTTACGAGCTATTACCGAATCCAAAGATTATCACGACGGGATGTGGACCATAAATAATGACAAATCGTTACAGCGGCTACGTACGCATATTCAGCTTATGAAATGAATGAGAACATTCCTACATTTGATACGCTTCAGGACATGGCGCAATTTTGGGATACTCACGAGATAACCGATTTCGAAGCGCAGTTACAAGAAGTGTGCGAACCGATTTTTGACCACCTGAACTGGGGTGACATATTGCCATTGAACGGCCAGATACACTCAGAGTGATGAGCATGCCTCCAGAACAATCCTTAACAATGGGAGATCGATCAATTGTATCCGAATAATTCGTCGCAATAGTCGAGACATGTAAAGAAACATCCGAACAGGAACCACCCCCGCATAAAATTCATTAGAAAATCCTTGACTTCTTTTTTTGCACGATCCACTCACATAAGTATGTACTGAGAAAACCAAACCTATCGTGAGATAGGGACAGAAAGCCGCGGATCTTTGTACGCAAAGACAGCCGGGTTACCTCAAACGAGGAACCCGGCTTTTTTATTTTGGAAGGATGGATAAAATGTATGTGAAAATTATATGAAATTTCGGTTGAAGAGGCCATCAAGATTTACCGATTTCACATTGATGGAGAGGAGGGTGAAATATGAGAGCAAAACAAATTGAAGTATGTGTCATTGCATCAGTCCTGATGATATGCTGTTATAAAGGTGCAGCAGGAGCAAAGCCACTTCTTGGACAAGCTATCATGTTCACGGACATGGAATTATTCAACTCGGAAGTTTCAAAAGGAGTGATCACATTTGATGAACCCAATACCGCTGCCATAACCTTAGAATTCTGGGATGGAATCGGGGATGAAGAGGATAAACCCCGTGGTTCTTTGTCGTTAATTCCATCTGTGGGGGGAGAGCCTCTCCATGATTCCTGGGATTATAGTGGTTTCTCCTTTGATCAGGTGAAAAATCTCCAGGTAAAGGCAACTTTTGATTTCTCATATCAAATTTTTAATCCAAGGCATGGATCGATCAGTGTCGATATCCAATTAGGAAGCAGCGGCATAATATTTGGGGATCTGATAAATAACCCTACAGGCCCGACAACGCATAGTGCGAATCATCATATCGTATCAGGGGAAACCACCTTTGGAGACCTTTTTACGGCTGGTTTGATTCATGCTGTGAATGGTGCAGATGATAATACCGAGCAATTCTGGGGTACTTTAACGCTGCATAGTGTTACCGTTGGGTTTATCAATCCGCCTCCTAATGTCACCTACCTGCTTTGGACGAAGTAACAAATTCGCTGGCGCGGGGCGGAGGCAGTTTCGCGTCAGCGGGTGTTCTGCAAAAACTTCCATGAGCAGCAGGATTTCCCAAAGTATCGTTTTCAGGTTACTATTTAGCTCATCTTTTCGCCGTAGGCGATAGAGTATTGTAGCAACAGAAAAGAGGCATTCCTCTCCTCTTTCTTCTTCGCCGTAGGCGATCTACAACCGCTACGCGGTAGGAGAAGGAGGACTGGTGAGGTCGTCTTTTCTACAATACTTGAAGCACTACGTGCTAAATAGTTACGTTTTCAGAAAAATGACTTGTACCCTTTGATTCCCGCCGCAGGTCGAGTGGAGTCGAGACCGGCGCAAGTTCAGAATCTGAAAACCTATCACTTAAGCAGGTAATCTGGTCAACATATTGAGCACCAGAGTCGCTGAATTTTGGGCGGCGGTGGTCATGCAGGCTTGATACATGGCAGGGCTGGCTTCAGCCGTCACCAGATCGGAGATCGAGCGGATAATCACAAAAGGTGTCTGAAAGAGATAACAGGTCTGGGCAATCGCCGCGCCTTCCATTTCTACGGCCATAACTTCCGGGAATTTCTCACGAAGCGCCGTAATCTGCTTATGCTGATGGATGAAGGAATCGCCGGAGATAATCTGCCCCTGATGAATGTTGATCTGCGCCTGCTCAGGTAATGAATCGCACGCCAGCGCGACTAAGGCTTTATCCGGGAAATAGGCGGCCGGCATCCGCGGAATCTGACCATATTCATACTGAAAGATGGTGGCGTCCGCATCGTGATGCCGGACTTCCTTTGAGACCACAATATCTCCGACGCGCAGCACTTCCGGCGGAAATCCGCCGGCCACGCTGGTATTGATCACCGCGTCCGGGTGAAATTTATCAATGAGTAATGTGGCACCTACGGCCGCATTTACCTTGTCGATCCCGCACAGCAGCAAGGCGACCTCGTGCCCGCACAAACGACCAATGGAATAGTGAAGCGGGCCGTAGGCGGTCATATCCTCTGCTTCCAGCCAGCGTTTCAACGTTTCCAATTCTTCCGCCATGGCGGCGATCATTCCGATTTTCATAGTGTGTTCACTCCTATGAAACTACAAGGATGACTCATAAGTAAGGATTTTTTATCCCTGCTTATGTGAAATCCGTGTAGTTTCATTGCGTCGAACGAGCGTAAGCTCATGGAAACTCCTTTGAAACGACAAGGATTCCTCATAAGCAAGGATGTTTTGGTAGTGGTTACATGGGAAGTGATGCGTTCCCTGAGCGAAGTCGAAGGGAACAGTGATCGGCTCGTTTCGACTTCGCTCAACGAGCGGGCATCACTTACTATGTAACCACTACCGATGCTTTATCCCTGGTTATGTGAAATCCATGTCGTTTCATGAGCGCATGCTCATGAATAGTCTTAAAGGAATCAACCTGTCATTCTGCCCAGGCGTGTCAACAAGAATTCATGCGAAAATTGTTCACCGATAAATTTTTGTTCTTCTGCTTGACAATTTCACACGCCAACTCTACCCTATCATAACCGGAGGAATCAATACGCTATGAAACCGATACGATTTATTGCACGACATCGGATGGCTTTGACATCCCGCCGTATTTCAGGAATTTGCCTGGTTGTCTTGACAGGTTTGGGACATATAACTGCAGTTGGTCAATCCTCCTCACGCTGGCAACCCTCCGCCGGCACGACCTGGTACTGGCAGCTTACCGGAACTTTAGATCTCTCACAGCCGGTGCAGGTATATGACATTGACCTGTTTGAGGTCGAAGAGACGACTATAAATACCCTCCACGGGCAGAGCAAAAAGGTGGTCTGTTACTTTAGCGCCGGGAGTTGGGAGGCATGGCGACCGGATGCCGATGATTTTCCGGAAGCGGTGAAAGGGAATCCACTTGAGGGGTGGCCGGACGAACGGTGGCTTGATATTCGGTCGGCTGACGTGCGCTCCATTATGCAAAATCGTCTGGACCTGGCGATGAGCAAAGGGTGCGATGGGGTGGAACCTGACAATGTGGATGGCTATACCAATAATTCCGGCTTTCCCCTCACGGCTGCCGACCAGCTTGCGTATAACCAATTTTTAGCCGTCGAAGCGCATGCCCGTAACCTGGCGATTGGACTGAAAAACGATCTTGACCAGATCGTCGCGCTGGTCAATGACTTCGATTTTGCCGTGAATGAGCAGTGCTTTCAGTACGATGAATGCAGTCTGCTCCAGCCATTTATTAATCAAAATAAGGCCGTCTTTGGGGTTGAGTATGAACTCGCCGTCAATGCCTTTTGTCCGCAAGCCAACAGCATGCACCTGTCGTTTGCACGGGCTAATTATGACCTCGATGGCACGCTGTGGGAGGCGTGTTGGCCGATGGAAAAGCATTCCTACCTGCTCTGGACGAAGTAGATTGAATACATCGAGCAGGTTGTTTCCCTGCTGAGAGTGTTGGCCGCAGACTCTCAGCAGGGATGGAGAAGATCGTAATCGCTGCCAGGTTATTTTTATTGACATTCTTGATTTCAAGGAATTTGAACTCACTATGTGACAAAAACCCGGCAAGCGGTGTTACCTCTCTTGTCGGGCCGCCAGAAATCTTAAATTGCGCAGCTTATTTCGTCCACAACAGATAGGAATTGCTGTCGATCTCCGGATCATTATCGGTGATCGTCGCCGTCACCTGCTGCATCCCGCTTTCCGTCCCGTTGGTCACACCGGTAATATCCACCACAATCGTCTCGTCGTCCTCTATGAGAGCATCATTGACGCCAGTGAGCGTAATGCTGTTGGTGACGTTCATGGCTGCGATGATAAGGCTTGTTCCGGAGGCGGTGTAATCCGTACCGCCGCCGGTCGCTGTGCCAGAGAACCCCAATGTCACTGTAACATCCTGCACCGAAAGGTTCGTTAAGAACGCTGTCACCGTCGCGACGCCGCCATTTTCAGCCAATGGACTGCCGGTCAAAGTCAACACCACTTTGGGCGGGGTTTCAGCGTCTGTGATAATCGCGATCACCTGTTGGTCCCCATTTTCGGTACCATTTGTCACGCCGATGATGTCCACGAGGATATCTTCAGGTCCTTCATAGAAGACATCATTCTTGCCGGTTATGGTGATGCTTCCGGTCGGATTCCCGGCCGTGATAAGAATGGCTGAGCCAGAGTGCGTATAATCAACTCCGAACCCGATGGCGCCGCCGCTAAAACTCAATGTCACGGTCACATCCTCGACCGACAGGTTCGAGAGCGTCGCAGTCACAGTGGCAACCCCACCATCTTCAGCCATCGGACTCCCGGTCACAGAAAGCGTGACGGTGGGTTGGTTATCGTCATCGGTAATTGTTGCGGTGACCCGCTGCTCTCCATCTTCGTCCGCGTTCGTCACGCTGGCGATGTCCACGACAATAGTCTCATCCGGTTCATACTGCGTATCGTGCTCGCTCGTGATGGTAAGCGTCGCACTCGGCTCTCCGGCCGGAATGACGATACTTGTCCCAGCCGTGTAATCTGTGCCGCTGGTGGCTGTGCCGCTGAAGCCGAAATTCACGGTGACCGGGATGCCGGCCACGGCCGACAGCGTCGCAGTTACCGTCGTGGTCCCGCCAGTTTCGTTGAAGGTGGCTGGGTCTACTGCTAAGGTCACTGTTGGCCGGTCATCGTCATCGGTAATTCTCGCCGTGACCCGCTGCTCTCCATCTTCGGTCGCGTTCGTCACGGTGTCGATCTCCACGATAATGATTTCATCCCCCAGCGTGTCATCAACTTCATAAAGCTCATCAGGCTTCCCTGTGAGCGTAAACGACTCGCTCAGCGTTCCGACCGCAATCTCAATGCTCGTAGGAGGGGCATTATAATCCGTGCCGCTGATGGCTGTGCCGGTGAAGCCCAAATTCACAGTTACCGGGATGCCAGCCTCGGCCGACAGCGTTGCGGTCACAGTGGCATCCCCGCCATCTTCGGCAAATGGGCTGCCGGTCAAGCCTAAGGTCACCGTGGGTCGCGCATCATCATCGGTAATTGTTGCGGTGACCTGCTGCAAGCCATCCTTTTCCGTGGCATTCGTCACGCCGACAATGTCCACGATAATGGTTTCATGCCCAAGCGTATCATCAACTTCATATAAAGCGTCATCTACTCCTGTGAGCGTGATCGTATTGTTCAGCGCACCAGCAGGAATCAGAATATTGTTCCCGGAAGCCGTGTAATCGGTCCCGCTGCCAACCGCCCTGCCGCTAAAGCCCAGAGCCACAGTTACAGTGTCCACTGATGGATTCGACAGCGTGGCGGTCACGGTCGCAACTCCGCCGGCTTCGGCTAATGGGCTGTTGGTCAAGGTTAAGGTCACGGTGGGCTGCGTATCATCGTCAGTGATCATGGCGGTCACGGTATTAGGATCGCCTGCGCTGCCGTTCGTCACGGCGTTGATGGTCACGATAATCGTCTCGTTTTCCCCTTCATAAAGCTCATCATGCACACTCGTGAGCGTGATCGCATTGCTCAGCGTGCCGGCCGCGATGGGAATGCTCGTGCCGGAAGCAGTGTAATCAGTTCCGCCGCTGGTCGCCGTGCCGGTGAAGGCCAGATTCACGGTCACAAGGTAAATCGAGGGGTTCGACAATGCGGCCGTCACCGTGGCGACTTCGCCAATTTCGTTTATTGAGCTTTTGTCCAGGGCTAACGTCACCGTAGGCTTCGGATCATTTTCGGTGATCTCCGCCGTCACTTTCTGCGTTCCGCTTTCGGTGGCATTGGTCACGCCAGTGATGTCCACGATAATCGTCTCGGCGACGACCCCTTCATAGAGATCATCATTCACGCTCGTGAGCGTAATCGAATTGCTCAGCGTCTCGGCCGCAATCTCAATGCTTGTAGGAGGGGTGTTGTAATCCGTACCGTTGGTCGCGCTGCCCGTGAAGCCCAGATTTACTGTAATTGCCAGGTACGAGGGATTTGACAATGTGGCCGTCACCGTGGCGCTGCCGCCTTCGTTCATCGGGCTGCCGGTGAGTCCCAGAATCACCGTGGGTTTCAGATCTTCGCTGGTAAGCGTAGCGGTCTGCTGCTGGACGCCATCTTCCACGCCGTTTTTGACATCAATAATATCCACGATAATGGTCTCATTCACTTCATAAATATTGTCAGTCAGTCCGGTAAGGGTGACGCTCCCAGACAAATTTCCGGCTGAAATGATAATTTGTGTGCCAGTACTTGTGTAATCGCTTCCGTATATTGCGGTCCCAGTAAACCCTAATGTCACGGTCACATCCTGTGACGACGTTCCCGATAAGGTCGCAGTGACGGTAGCAGTCTCGCCTTCTTCCGCCATCGGACTGCCAGACAAATTGAGAGTAACCAACCGCTGCATGGATAAATATAGCTCCAAATCGCCGGTTGTTCCATTATGCCCTGCAATGCGGATATAATAGGTAGTTCCGCTTGTTGCAGGAATACTCACCTGCGACTGATAGATCGTCCCTGGTAAGATGTCATCATTGCACGCCACCTGAGTTAATGGATGTGTCCCGGTGCCGGTCCACACCGACAGTACCGTATCAAAACCTGAGCCGACGGTATTAATGCTCAGATTATCGGTAATCGTCGGCGTAAACTTATACCAGACGCTGGCGGTCGCGTTGTAACCGCAAGTACCCAACCCCTCAGAGGCTTCCTGAGTTGCCTCGGCCGTACTTTGCAAGACGGATTCATTGGCTGTCATGGTAATGGCATCAGCCAGATTATCGTTGTCAGGCGGTGCCGCCATGACCATTGTGGCATTCAAGACACTGATCAGAAATATTATCACTATACTGAACACGTTAACGCATTTCTGTAACATACTGCTATAGTTTTTCATAGCACAAATCTCTCCGACCGCTGAGCTTCCGCCACGTGAAATCATACCGGATGATGACCGTGGTGCTCATGCTGTTCGTGCAATGCTTGCTGAGGCAAGACAGCAAATCATCATATACTGTTTTTAGAAAAGCCTCTCCTTCTTTTTCAGAAGCCCATCTTCTTATGTAATGGTAAATCTTTCTCTCATGTCAAGCGAAATTTTCCAAAAAGTCTCGAACCCCCCCCCCGCTCACGTCAGGCGGTTCAACGATCTTTACGCTTTAATTTGTTCCGACCGCTATTTTATCAAAAAAATCCTTGACTTTTTTGCCACAGGCTACATTCACATTAAGTATATACTGAAAAAGCTAAACCTGCTGTGAAGCAGGGACGGAAAGCTACGGGTCTTGAAGAAAGACGGCCGGGTTGCCTGTATGCGATACATCGCGATTCTCCTGTAAACCTCTCGATAATGTCCTCTATCCTCCGACAATTTTGTCATCGCATCGAAATAGGCATACGGTATTCTCGTGAATACTATTGGCTCATGTTTGAAGGGCCAAGACAAATTTTTTGTTGCTGTAAATAATTCCGTGCCGGAGTGCGAAAGTTCTACTTTCGCGCGTGTCACACGCGAAAGTAGAACTTTCGCACTCCAATAGCAACACAGGAATATTTACAGGAAGAATTTTTTTGTGTATTGCTATTTTTTTCGGAAAATAATGCGGAAAAACCGTCTTTCTTTCTAAAAAGGATCAATAAAGAACGGAATGATTCTTGCAAGAAAAGCATGTATGCCCGCGAAACACGCAAAACACGCGAAAAATCTCTTGGCTCTGCTGTAGCGTTTTTTGAGAAACAACGAACGTTTCATCGCCTCATGTTCGCGTATTTCGCGTGTTTCGCGGGCTATGTCACTGTCCAAGCAAGAACCGTTCCGTTCTTCATTGAAAAAGGATAGGAATGTCAACGTTTGTCTTTAAGTAACTCATGTTACGCAATCCTCTTTTTTTACCGCGTAGCGGTTGGAGTATTGTAGAGATCACGGCTGCCGGAGTCGTCGTACCCCGGAGGGGTTGAACATCACTGTTTCTGCAACCGCTACGCAGTAGGAGATTCTGGGGACGCCACAGATGCTACAATACTGTAACCGCTACGCGGTACAAAGCCTCTGTATAGCATGAGTAAGTAAATCAACAATGCTAAGTAAGTATAAATAATTTTTGTTGAGTTTCCAGCAGCAAGGTACCCGGCACTTCAAAAGTGCCGGGTACCTCAAAAATGCACAGAAATTATTTATACTTACTTAAAGGGGCAGTATAAGAAAGGGCAGTAATATGATAAAACATCTACAGCATATTGGAATGGGGAAATGTTTGACATCAGGATGGGTTTTCAAGGGGATCGCCCTCGTGGTAATCTCTGTGTGTTGTCTGGGAGTGGGAACCCAATCGGTATTGGCACAAGAATGTGCGTTTGGCGATTTGGGCAAGCCTGCGGACTATGATGTGACGATTCGAGATTTTGAGAGAGTCATGCCAGATTTTTTAACCCGCACCAGGAATCTTCCCTCAAGTTTTGACTGGCGATCGCGCGGCGTGGTTTCAGTCGCCAAAAATCAAGGACTCTGCGGCAGTTGTTGGGCCTTCGCGTCCGTCGGCGTGATGGAATCGAAAATAGCCATGTCAAAGGGGGGCGCATTGCATGACTTATCCGAGCAGCAATTAGTTTCATGCGATTCATCAGGTTTGGGTTGTTGCGGCGGCTATATGAGCTCCCTGAGGTTCTGGGAAAATAAAGGGCCTCAGTTAGAAAATTGCACAGGCTATGCCGATGCGTCAAGAACGGCTTGCGGGAGTAATAAAACATGCAGCGATTTAGGGGGCTGCTCCGAAATACATTATCGTTCAGCAGGCTATTATACCGTCAATACCACAAGCATCGCCGACATGAAGATGTCTTTATATACCCATGGACCAGCAGCTTTTCGTTATGATGTCTGGTCAGATTTCTCGTATAATGGCAGCGGTTGGTGGCATAGCGCCTCTTCCGGTTCTGTGTATAGACAAACAAGTGGTTTTGAACGCGGGGGACACGCTGTTTTGTTAATCGGGTGGAATGATAGCAAAGGGGCCTGGCTGTTGAAAAATAGTTGGGGAGCAACAGGCGGCCCCAATAACGACGGAACGTTCTGGATGGCCTATTCCGGACATGCGCAGAATCTCAACTTTGGGATGGCCAATCTGCTTGCGGCCACGTCGGACAGACCCTATGCTGCGGAATATGTGACACAGGCCCCCTATCCTGAAAACGTTGCTCCGGGTCAGGATGCGCAATGGTGGATTGAATTCCAGAATACGGGCACACAAACCTGGTACAAAACAGGGACTTCGGCAGTCAGGTTGGGAACCGGAACCTCTTCGAATCCTGATATGGTGTATAGCGATATTTACCATGGCACCTGGCCCGGCACAACTCGCGCAGCCACAATGGTGCAGTCAAGCGTGTCGCCCGGCGAAGTCGCTCGGTTTACATTTCGGTTTCACGTCCCTGCCACAGCCTCTTCCGATTGGAGCGCGAACTATAATTTCACGCCGGTCGCCGAAGGCATTACCTGGATAAAAGATTCCTACGGGTATCCATTGAACGCCTTTATGAATTTTAGAGCCAACGGCAGCATTCCGGCCGACCAGTATGAATCCAATAATACTGAAAGCACGGCGCGTACATTAACAGCGAGCTTTCCGAACAATGTCGCGTACGTGACGACGAGCAACGCAACATTGCACAGCCCCCCCAACTCGGATGAGGACTATTATGCCATTCATTTAGCGTCCGGGTATAATTATACCGTTTCTGCGAAAGTGCATGACAGCTATGCCAGCACAGACGGACAACTCTATACTGGCGATATCAAGTACTCATACAAACATGGTTCGACCTGGGCTGGTCCATACACCACGCAGACCTCTCAGTTTACCGTGTCTAACGGTGGAACGATCTATTTCAAAATCGCGCCTTACGCGAGCGGCAATGTCGGAACATATCGTTTAGATGTGACAATCACCAGAGCTGCAACAACAAGTTATCCCTTGACAGTGACGAAAAATGGTACCGGCAGCGGCACGGTCACAAGTAACCCGGCAGGAATTTCCTGTGGCTCCACCTGTACGGCCTCATACACGTCTGGTACGGCGGTCACGCTGACGGCGACGCCCTCCACTGGATCCACGTTTACCGGGTGGTCGGGCGCGTGCAGCGGAACCGGTACGTGTGCAGTGACAATGATCAGCGCAAAAAGCGTCACAGCGACGTTCACCCGGAGTTCCAACCCCATACCGGGAGTTGAGGGATGGGATAACGGCAGTCTGGAAGGCTGGACTGGCGTCACTGCCTGGTCTTCCGTGTCGATCCGAACGTCAGGCGGTAACCCTAACGGCTATGTCCATGCAACGTGTCAGACTGATAGCTATGCCGTTGGAGCCGCAACTTATGGTACTCAGAAATATTCCGGGAACTATGCAGCGGCTGCTATCAAACGCATCTCGGTTGATCTGCGTTTCCTCAGCGGCAATTTTAGCACGGCCTGGCTGCGTTTCAGGTATAAAGATGCATCGTACAACGGATGGCAATATCCGCTCACGACATCGTTTCCCCTCAATATCTGGAAAACGTATACGGTCTCGTTTGATCCGACCTGGACAGATAGCCAGGCGTTGGCAGCCGGTTGGGTTCAGGAGAGTTATTCCCCCGGTTTCAGCGCAACAATGGCGGATGTGTATACCGCGTCAATCCGTATCACCGGATATGGGATTATGGAAGCTGACCTCGATAATTTTGGGGTATATACAACTGGGGTTGAGAGCTCATATATTCTGTGGACAAAATAACCGTCTGGCTCTGAGTTTTTAAACCCACCCCTCACCCCTCCCAGGAGGGGAATTTGAGTATCATTACGGACACACATTCCCCTCCTGGGAGGGGTGAGGGGTGGGTTAAAGAAAAGCGTAATTTATGACGCTCGTCAGGATATTCGCCAGACAATCTGAAACAATGTGCATTCCGGTAGTGGTCATGTTCTGTTGAGAGCTTATCGCCCGTTTTGTCCGCCTGTTGAAAGATGGTGCTTTGACAGACTTCCAACGAGTACGATAGCATTATTCAGTTGAATTGACGCGCCTTGGAACAGACCTGTACCCCGGACATCCCTGTCCGGGCTGCAAATAAGCCGGACAGGGATGTCCGGGGTACATATAGTTTCATAGGAGCTATTATGAGCCAGTCGCTCACCCGGCATGATGAAACTACAGGGATTTCACATAACCAGGGATAAAAAATCCTTGCTTATGAGGGATCCTTGGAGTTTCAAAGGAGTTATCATGAGCGTGCCGCTCACCCGACACAATGAAACTACAAGAAGGGAGATAAGCAAGAATGTGCCTGAGATACGGTTCTTGCTTATCTTCGTTCCTGTAGTTTCATAGGAGATAATCCATCATGAGCATGTATCAATTTCACTGTTTACTAAGACGTTTTTACTCCAGTATCCCGATTGTTGGCGGGATATGTATGCTCATATCTTTTCTTCTTATCGTGAGCGTTTACCCATTGTTCTGCATCGAACTCCATCAATGGGCCTACAAGGATGCGATTACGATCCGGTCGCCCTGACCTGGCGCTATAATCGCGCCGAGAGTGAATTAGACGCCGAGTTCCAGGCAATGGCGCAATGGAATTTAACATTAAATGATTTCAAAGGCGATCTGGCTGAGTAACGTACAGGGGGTCAATGGCACGCGCTGCCTTGTCGTGACCAATCGTCAAGTGGGAGAGGATTATAGTGTGCAGGCAAAAAAGGTGGGGTTTCATCTTCAGAACGGAATTCGCTATCAGGGCTCGGTTGCATTGCGAGGCAACCGGGCCGGAACAGCCTATGCGGCCTTGAGCCGCGAAGCGTCTCCCTGGGACAATTGGGGACTCTGGCAGCCCGTCAATCTGGCCACCGCCTGGCAGACGATCCCGCTTGACTTCACCGTCACGGGCAATCCATCGCCCGCACAAGTGCGTTTCAGCATCATGCTCGGAAACTTCCAGGGAAGTGTCTTTATTGAAGATGTAAAATTATGGCAGACAGCCTCCTCCTACCTGCTCTGGACCAGGTAAGGCGGCAGGAGATAACGTAACGATGCCGCATTGGCTCAAAAGGAAGCGTCACAGCAAGAGACCGGATAATTCACACGTAAGTATTTTGTCAAAAAACTTCTTGACTTCTTTTGTCTCAGGATACACTAACGTGTTAGATATACTGCAAAAGCCCAACCTGCTGTGAAGCAGGGAGTGGAAAGCTACGGGTCTTTAAACAAGATCGTCGGGGTGTCTGTTTCCAGGCAACCCAGCTCGGCTGGTTGCTTTTGTGCATGTGATGGTTGGGGGCGTGCAACCGTGAGTGTGCTTGTTCGGAAGGCCCACTGCAATGGGCACGCCTGATTTTTCCAGGAGGCATGGCGATGAGTCGGTTTATGAGGATGCAACGGATGGGTGTGGGGTGGTGGATTGGGATGAGTCTCTTCGTGGGCTTGGGGTTTGGCGGCCTGGCGGCCGCCCCGGCCGCAGCCGACTGGCAGCAGGTTGGAAACGCAGGGTTTTCCGCAGGGGGAGTATTTCTTACCAGCCTGGCCCTGGACAACGGAAACACGCCATATCTGGCATATTCGGATCAGGCCAACGGCGACAAAACGAGCGTGATGCGGTTTAGCGAGAGCAGTTGGGTGCAGGTGGGCAACGCGGGGTTTTCCGCAGGGCAGGCATGGGATCCCAGTTTGGCCCTGGACACTTGGAACACGCCCTATGTGGCGTATCAGGATAGGGCCAACGACTACAAAGCGAGCGTGATGCGGTTTAACGGGAGCTACTGGGTGCAGGTGGGCAGCGCGGGGTTTTCCGCAGGGCAGGCATGGTATCCCCGCCTGGCCCTGGACACTTGGAACAGACCGCATGTAGCGTATATGGATGAGGCCAACGACTACAAAGCGAGTGTGATGCGGTTTGACGGGATCAACTGGGTGCAGGTCGGCAGCGCGGGGTTTACCGCAGAGATGGCAGGTTCTCCCCGCCTGGCCCTGGACAGCGCGAACATGCCCTATGTGGCGTATTCGGATTATAGCAAGGACCTCAAAGCGAGCGTGATGCGGTGGGATACGAGCGATTGGGTGCAGGTGGGCAACGCAGGTTTTACCATAGGGGACGCATATGAGCTCAGTCTGGCCCTGGACAGCGCGGACAGGCCGTATGTGGCGTATTCGGATTATAGCAACAGCTACAAAGCGAGCGTGATGCGGTTTGACGGGAGTGCCTGGGTACAGGTGGGCAGCGCGGGATTTTCCGCAGGGGACGCACATGATCTCAGTCTGGCCCTGGACAGCGCGGATACGCCATATCTGGCGTATCGAGATAAGACCCACAGCGACAAAGCGAGCGTGATGCGGTTTGACGGGAGTGCCTGGGTACAGGTGGGCAGCGCAGGGTTTACCGCAGGAGAAGCATATTCGACCAGTCTGGCCCTGGACAGCGCGAACACGCCATATCTGGCATATTCGGATTGGGCCAACGACTACAAAGCGAGCGTGATGAAGTTTGTGACGCCCCCATCCTACCTGCTCTGGACGAAGTAACTGGTGCGCTGGCGCGGGGCGTAGGTAGTTCCGCAAGCCGTGGCAAGCATTGTCCCTGGTCACGTTCTCATTCAAGAGCGTAGGAATGGGAACGCTTTAAGCGGTCTGGGAGTGGGCAATTTCGATAAAGGCGAGCATATTTTGTAAGGGGGTATCCCCTTCAACCGCATGGGAGGGTGAAAAAATATAGCCGCCGTCTCTGCCCAATTCCAGCAGCCAGCGACTCTCAGCCCGCACATCTTCAACGGTTCCGTAGGGGAGCGTGCGCTGAATTGATAACCCGCCGAAAAATGCCAATCGTCCGCGATACTGCGTTAATAGGGCTTCTACATCCATCACTTCAGGTTGGAATGGATTGAAACAGTTCACTCCAATCGCAATGAGGTCATCAAACAATTCATCCACGTCGCCGCAGGAATGGATGAATACATATTTCCCGGCGTCACGCGCCACACGATACATGCGCTGCAACGCCGGCCGCAGAAATTCCTGCCAGTAGCGATTGCCCATGATTAAGCCGCGCTGTTGTCCCCAATCGTCGCCAAACAGTACGGCGTCAATATCATATTTCAAGGCTTCCTGAATGTGTGCAATGTTATAGTCAACAATGGCATTCAACAGCTCATGCACAAAGCGCGGATGGTCAATAAAGTCCATCAGCAGATTGGGCATCCCGCGCAGAGTCCAGGCGCGTTCAAAGACTGAAAATCCTAATTGAAACACCCGAAAGCGATCCGGAAACCGCTCGATCTTCTGGGGAATATCCGCAAAGTAACGCGGATTGGTCGGGTCGGGAAATTCATAGCCGGCCAGGGTCGGTTCCGAAAGCATACAATTGGCAACGATGCCAATATCTTTATCAACCCGTCGATCCCAAATAACCCCAAAGACATCGCGAAAACAGTCATTGCCCACCTCCTCAAAAAAACCAATGTCATCCCCTAACCGCAATAAATGATTGTCGAGCAGCGATTCAAGATCAGGCGTTCCGAAGTGATCGCATAACAGATCATACGCCTCTTTCGTGAATGAAAACGACCAGGGAACATAAGGCGGTCTGTGCCCGTCCAGAACCATCTGGATGACATCTCGTTTTTGCATAGGTTTTTCCTCCACGCCAGATGAGAACTACTGTTATTCATCTCAAGTCTTGAAATTCTTGCTTATTCTTCATTCCTGTAATGCTTTGTCAAGGTTAAATTAACGTGAGTTCGGGAATAAGCTTTTAAGCCCCAACGGGGCGGAATCTGGTAGCCCAGGGTGTCAGCCCTGGGACAAGAAGCGGGTTACCCCTCTCCTCTCCGCATTCCGCCGCCGCGAGCGGCGGCGGAATGCGGAGAGGAGAGGGCACACATGTCGGATTTTCACCCCCAGGGCTGACACCCTGGGCTACCATATCCCGTCCCTTCGGGACTTTTACGACGTTTTTCTTATCCCGAACTCACATTATGTAATTCCTTTCAGAAATCGCAACAAAAGTTTTGAATATTTCCCTTGACCCGACAAGATAAGATGCTACTTTCTCTCATGATGAGTTATTTTGACAAGAGATATTATTCAAACCAGGAGGAAAAAACAAGATGGAATTTTTTGATGTGATTCAACGACGATACAGTGTACGCGCCTATATATCTGATCCGATTGAGGATGAGAAATTGCAGCGAATTCTTGAAGCCGCCAGGTTAGCTCCAACCGCAGCCAATCGTCAGAGTTTTCAGTTAATCGTCATTCATACGCAAGGCAAGGAAGCACAGTTAAAAAAAGTCTATCCGAAAGATTGGTTTGTTCAGGCTCCTCTCGTGATTTGCGCTTGTGGGCTTCCTAAGAGTAACTGGGTACGCAGCGATGGAAAAAATTACAATGATGTGGATGTGACCATTGCCATGGATCATCTCATTCTGGCGGCTGCCAATGAAGGTTTAGGCACTTGTTGGATTGGGGCGTTTAATTCGGCTGAGGCTCGCAGAGTGCTGAACCTGCCGGAGGATGTCGAACCCATCGCCTTTACACCGCTAGGCTATCCGGCCGATCAACCCCGTGAAAAACGACGCAAAGATTTGAAGGAACTTGTACGTTACGAACAATGGTAAGATGTTTGCAGCTCAAAACCGGGTTTTTTGAAAAAACCCGGTTTTTGAGGCATTTTATGAGGCCAATAACCGTACATAATGCTGTAACATTACGAGCACTCTCACCCCACAAAGAACCTATATGCTTACACATGACTCTCGGACTGCTTCAAAACCATATTGGATTTCCTTTGAATTTCAAGAAGTAAGAGATCTTCATAAATAGGCTTGTTTAAAAAGAATTCAGGAATGCCATAGGCGGTCATGGCGACAATCATTAACGGTAATAAGAGGTAAAATTCATTCGTCATTTCAAGAATTAACACAATACCGGTTAACGGGCTTCGCACAATCGCGGAAAACAAACCTCCCATACCTAAGACGAAAAAAATGGTGACATCAAAATGTTGATATGCAGTCGTAATTTTCCAAAATATCGTACCTAACATTGCACCAAGTAATAATAAGGGGGCAAAAATCCCTCCCGGCGTTCCTGAATTATAGCTTAAAATAGATAAAATAAATCTCATCAGGAAAAGCAAGACTAATGGCTGGAGGGAAAACTCATTCATGGCGACTCTATTTGTTAAACTGCTTCCGGTCCCGAGTAAATCAGGGAAATATAATCCGATGATCCCAAAGAGAATTCCCAAAGCAATACCAATGAGCTTTTTAAATTTTGACAATACGGACAGACTTTTCATCAAGGTCACATTAAAAAATAACCCCCAGACCCCAAGGAAAAGTCCCAGAAGGATACACCAGAAGACAAGGGTTATTTCTGAATAGCTCACCAATTTTAATTGAAAAACCGGCGACTGCCCGAGCAAAATTCGACACACAATGTTTGAAGAAATGGTAGCCGTAAATGTCGCAACGATACTATAACGATCAAAAAGGCGGTAGCGGTCAAAGTCCTGGCGAAGTTCCTCCAGCACAAAAAGTAATCCGGCAAAAGGGGCGTTAAACGCCGCAGCTAAACCAGCCCCGGCCCCGGCGCAGGTTAAAATTTTTCTCTCAGTCGTGTTGGATGAAAGCACATGGGAACAGAGAAACCCAATCGCGCCGCCCATCTGAACGGTCGGGCCTTCACGCCCCAGGGCCAGCCCGGAACCAATTCCCACAATTCCTCCCACAAATTTGACTATCAGGATCCGCAAAGCCCGAAAATGAAATGCCCCTTTTAGGACTCCTTTTAAGTGAGGAATTCCACTCCCGCCAGCCTCAGGAGCAAACTTCAAGACGCCTTGTACTGTCAGCAAAATAAGACCCACAAACACCAGGGGAGCCAAAAACCAATACGTCTGTTGAAAAAAATTCAACGCCAGATTTCTGAGGATTTCAGCTTGTTCCAGGGAAAATCGAAAAGCAACGGCGATTAAACCGGACAAAATTCCTACTATGATCGATTTAATAACGAGCTTTCTTCGTCTCAACATATTCTTTTCTGTGTTTTCTAAATCATATTGAAAGTCTTGACAAAGTTGCTCAATATTTTTCATGTTTCCTCTATAGCTACGTATGAATAAACTCTTCCGATGTCTAACTGTTTCAGGAACTTCGAAGACTTATTCCCGAAACAACAGAAGTCGAATAAAATTGTTGATAATTACTAGAGATAACCCAACTCTACATTCTTAAAAGGACTGAGAGGAATGGCAAACGGTAACAACAGAAATAAGGGAAGATAGTACAACAATTAGGCTCACCTGATATTCGCCTGGTGAAGACTTTGTAAAAGCATACTGCCAAATTTCCGACAATTCCCCCGATCCAGATTGCCAACATGTATCATTTTGAAATATTCAAAAATGACAATACCTTCAAACAATTTCGTGCTCATATATCGCGTTGTTACCTTTGAGATCGCTTACTCAGAGGTGGTCCCAAAATTTCAGAAAGAATGATTCCTTGCAAAACACTTTGCCGATTTGTAAATAAATTGAGCAACGATTCGGCTTGCCCCGTTTTTTTCGCCATACTTATCCGGGTTTGCTGTTGAGAAAGGGGAAGGATATTCTGAGTAATGTCTTCAGGAGGCAAACTTAACAATTGCTCTAATTCCTGATCTGTTGATGACAGAATCAACTCCGTAGCCGGTTCAATCCTATCAGATACTGGTACTGATTCCTGGGTCACAGCAAAAGGCGGCGGCTGTTCGGACGGTGCTGCCTGCGTCAGGTATTGCTCTATTTTTCGAGTATATTGTCCGACCCTGGTCTGAATATTCTCGACCAGAATTTGAGGCTGCGTTGAGGGTTTCTGCTGTTTGGGGGCCTGTTTTGATGACGTAGTTTTTCTGAACAGGGAACTAAAGAGCGTAAAAATAATGTAGAGAATCAAGAGATTAATCAGGGCGTCCATAGTTATCCATGCAATAGATTGATGGATACCGCCTGTCAGACGGCATCCATCTTCACTAAGGTTTATTGACTCAAATCCTTTTTACGTTCGCTTTGTTGAGCCTCAACACGTCCGACTTCAGAAATTGATTGGCGCATTTCCGTATCAGCGACTACATTTTTCAGATTATAATAATCCATGACGCCAAGTTTGCCTTCGCGTAAGGCCTGCGCCATGGCGAGCGGTACCTGGGATTCGGCTTCGATCAGTTTGGCCCGCATTTCCTGAGCGCGAGCTTTCATCTCTTGTTCATGCGCCACTGCCATTGCGCGGCGGCTTTCAGCTTTGGCCTGCGCAATGTTTTTGTCGGCAATAGCCTGATCTGTTTGCAGTTTCGCGCCGATATTACTGCCGACATCCACATCGGCAATATCAATGGATAAAATTTCAAAGGCGGTTCCCTGATCCAAACCCTTGTCCAGGACGGTCTTGGAAATGCGGTCCGGATTTTCCAGGACTTCTTTATGCGTATTGGCCGAGCCAATCGTGGTCACAATACCTTCGCCAACCCTGGCGATAATCGTCTCTTCGCCCGCACCGCCAACCAGTCGCTCAATTTTCGCCCGGACCGTGACGCGCGAGATGGCTGTTAACTGAATCCCATCTTTAGCGACAGCAGTAATTTTCGGCGTGGTGATCACTTTGGGTTTCACGCTCATCTGCACGGCTTCGAGCACGTCTCGTCCAGCCAGGTCAATGGCGGTCGCAGTTTTAAATTGCAATGAAATCCCCGCTTTATCAGCCGAAATCAAGGCATTTACCACTTGCAACACATTTCCTCCAGCCAGATAATGGGTTTCCCATTCATTGGTCGAAATATGCAACCCGGCTTTTGTCGCACTAATCTGGGCTTGTACGATCAATTTTGGCGGAACGCGGCGAATACGCATCCCGATTAAACTAAAGATACCGATCGCTACCCCGGAAAATCTGGCGGCTAACCATAGCCGAACAGGAATAAAGGAAAATAAAATCGCGATTCCGGCAACAACAAGAAATAGAACGATTATGGCTCCGAATTCCATCTGACTCACCTCATGTTCATGGATGGTCGTGCTCTTCGACTTTACGCACAACGATCCGCGCCCCTTCAACTTCCAGAATTTTTACACGTGTCTGTTTATCGACAAATTCCCCTTCACTGACGACATCATACCGCTTATCCTCTAACAACATCGTGCCTGACGGATGAAGGGGGGTTAAGGTTATGCCAATCAAACCAACCAGATGATGCTGGTCAATGCTCTGCGCAACATATCCTTGCCCACGCTCCTGGGTCTCTCTCAGAATCACTTGTTTACCTAACGAAGTACGTGGGAAAAATTTAAACAAGACAATTGTCATGATGATGCTGCCGATGAGCGCGGCGGTCACTTTGGAAAGTGCGGACTGCACATCCTGAAATGTCAGCAATTCAAAGCGTCCGACCAGAGATAACGCCAGGCTCGCCAGAATCGCTAAAATTCCCAGAATGCCGACAATGCCGAAACCAGGGATGATCAGGACTTCTATTAGCAACAGCACCACCCCGGCGATGAACAAAATCAGTTCCTCCCATCCGGCCAAACGCACCAGGAAATGGCCCCAGAAAAAAAGTCCCAGGCAAATCAGGCCGACTGTTCCGCCCAGCCCGAATCCGGGAGTTTTAAATTCGATAAACAAGCCCAGAAAACCGATCATCATGAGCAGCGAGCTCACCAGCGGATTGGTTAAGACTCGCACCAATCGTTCAGCCCAATTGATCGGAGATTCAATCACCTCAGCTCCCACGAGATCATATTTCTCCAGCACGTCTTCGAAGGTTGACGCTTCGTATTCCGCGATCTCGTATTTGAGCGCATCCTGCGTGGTCAGCGTGAGTAACTTCCCTTTGGGCGAAATTCCTTCAATTTCGTAATCTGCATCCACCATTGCTTCCGCAATATCGCCGCGTCGGCCGGTCTCTTCCGCGGTCGCCCGCATTTCAGATCGAAAATAGGAGACATATTTTTCATTGACCGGATTGGCTTCGCCGCTCATATCAAGCTGCACAGGGGTCGCGGCCCCAATGGTTGCGCCCGGCGCCATGACGATATGCCTTGTGGCAAGCGAAATCAACGCTCCGGCAGAAATTGCCCGTTTATTAATAAAAGCAATGGTCGGCGTTTCCGTATTCAGGAGAGCATCTCGAATTTGAATTGCCGCATCAACCAGTCCCCCGAGGGTATTCACTTCCAAAATCACCGCATCAGCATTTTGGGCTTCTTCCAATATTCTTCTGACATAAGGGGCCAGGCCGCGATCAATCGTGCCATCAATCAGAATTTTATAGACTCGTTTTGTCGTACTCTCGGCAGGCAAACACGTGAGGCACAGGCAAAAAAATAGCCCAAACAAAAAAAGACGAAACACGTTGAGTTTTCTCATGAGTTATGCACCGTGTTCCTTGTAAACAATCAATAACCACTCAATAATCTCCTGCAAATCTTCCTGTTTGCTTCTCAATGAGTTTTCTCAAAATTATGTTGAGTAACCATGCCATAATGCAAGACAGAATATTACTGGGTTGTCACTGATTTCTCGTTTCTCTCTTATGACGTTGTCATAAAAAAAGAGAGGAAGTTTTGATGAGAGACTTCCATTATATATAATGAAAAGATTGGGGAGTCAGACACAATGACGACCCCCCTCGTTTTTCCGACATTTATCGGACCGCTTTTTGGACTCTGCCAGAGCGCAAGCAGCGTGTACAGACTTTCATTCGTTTGACTGCGCCGTTAACCAACACTCGTACATTTTGAAGATTTGGATTCCAACGCCGTTTTGTCAAATTATGCGCATGACTGATTGCATGCCCAAATTGCGGACCTTTCCCGCAAACTTCACATCGTTTGGCCATAGTCTCACCTCCATTCACTGAACACCATCATGTTCGAACACGGCGTTCATACTTTTTCTACTCGAATTGTGACTGTAAATTTTCCGGAATTCCCCTGATACCAATAATCATTAATGCCTAACAGTAATTTTCCGCTACTCGCCGCTTTTACTTTGTAAGCAGAACCAATAAAAAATGACGATCCAATCCCCTGAATTTTGCCGATCAATCCGGCATGTGGTTTCTGCCATAAGGGGTCTTTCTTATCGCGAGTATCCGTCCAGGATGCTCCTGCCGGGCCGCAGGAATTTCCTTTGCTATCATACACCACCGTTCCCTGTGCCGCAAAACTGATCACATCGCCCACATTGATCGTGATGCCGCTATCCATCCATTGCGTATTGCCGGGAACAGCCACTGTGTATGTACCCTGATTTTGCAGGGCAAACATCGCCTTGATGGTGTGCGATGCTGCCACATTTGTAAATGTATATATCGTAACCGCGCCGACAGAACTTTCATCAACCAGCACATCCTGAATGACATAGCCTGTATTCGGAGTGATCGTAAAAGTTTGATCAACTCCCTGGTTGACGCTGACCGTTCCTGACGGGACAATATTCCCGCCGGTCGAGGCGCTTGCTACAATCTTACAGGTTGTAGCAATAATTTTCTTTTCTTCAAAAATCTGTTCTAATTCCTCCAGGTGGTCAGAATCGAACAGAATCGTATCTGCCTGGACAATAGCGTCATACGCGTCAGCAAAGGTCGCATTCTGCGGAAGATACCACAGGCTTTGATAAATTAATAAATCCGCCACGTGGCGTCCCAGGGCTTCCTGAATTTCCCAGCAGGTCGCTCCCCATATTTCTCCGTCATCATGGACGCTGTTTCCTGTATAGTCCTCATAGGTTTTCTCATTTCTCAGATCTCGTAAGAATTCTTTTCCAAGTTGTCCCACGACAAATTCTCCGATTTTGGGATCGCTGGTGAGGGAACAGGCAAAATAATCGGCATAGCCTTCGTGCAATGCTCCGGCTTCCTGGGTCGCCATAAAGGGTTGGATCGCATGAATCACAGAATGGGTATATTCATGATAAATGACGGCAGCTTCTTTTGCCAGATCGTTCAGAGTTTCCCCATGTCCAAAATAGATCGCATTCTCAAAGGCACTATAATACGCATTATCGTATTTCGCATTCCCGGTATAGGGGTCGGGAACGTGTACATGAGCCGGCATTGGCGTTACATGTTCTGTATGCCCCAGATTTCTGAAAAACTCTGCGACTTTACTCAAATGATAATAGGCCATGACCTCATCGAAATGGGTGTTCGCCGGGTCGGCATACAAAAAATCATAAGAACCGGGGCCTGTAGGAGTAGCATTTCCAACTCCGTCCTCAGCATTTTGAACGCAAAAATAGGTGCCTGACAAACTGCCGGATTCATCCAGGTTTGACAGTTTAGCTGTCACAATTTTATCATCACGTTCGGGATTACTATTATACAGGTTGCCGGTGCCCGTGACAAAACGAATAGCATTATACCCATCAAGCAAGGTTCCCGTTGACGCTTCAACGAAAAAGACCCAATCGCCTAAAGGGTTTTTGGTCTTCATGGTTACTTTATAGGCTCGAACGTATTGGTCTCCTTGTGGAAAAATCACCAGGTCTGTTTGAGCCGCAGGCTGCTCATCCGTTTGAATCGCTTGCAAAGTGGCTTCAATCGCCGTGTTTTCTGAAACCGAAGATGTACTTAGGTCGACTTGAATGCCAGGAAAATAATTTCCATTCACCATCTGCACCCGATTCGATTGATCGATATGAACGGTCATTTCCGCGCCAATCACCTCAAGTCCCCGATAATGCTGCTGATATTTGACATGTTTCACGCCTCGCCGTTCTTCCACTGAGGTAAAATGGAGTTCAGAGACATCTGCGGATATACCAAAAAGCTCATGATTTTCTGAGAGAAATCGGTCAGCAATATCTTGAGCCGTGCCTTTTTGAGATTCTGTCAACAACCCCCTCACTGAATGCACTGCGCCCGTGCGCAAGTTCCAACGAATCTTCACGCGGCCAGAAGCTTTTTCATGTAACGTTTTCAGTGCGCTGATTGAACGGGATCTCATTTCTTCTTGTTGGGGTTCAAAGGCCGCAAGATATTTTGATGATTTGGGATCAGGTTTAAACATATATCATCCTCCAACGTGTCTGCGAACGTTATAATAGATGTGATGCCATGTTTTTATCTGCCATTTCGACATGATCCACAAAGCGCACAAAATTCACCGATAACGATTCTCACTCTCATCGAATTTAGAATGTAAAATTCATATTATACGTTTAAAGGAGAGCCATGCAAAATATACTGAGCGCATGATAAAATTTCCGGGTAGTGGTTAAAGGGTTCCGCCCCCATCACTTACAACTTAACCACTACCAATTTCCGATCATCAGTATTCAGTGATCAATCAGTCAGCATACTGGTCACTGAATACCGATCACTGAATACCGGAAATTTCAATGTGCGCTTACTTATATCTAATGAAGGGGTTATCTCATTCTGTGCGCAATACGGCAACAAAAATACTTCGGAAGTTTCAACTTTCGGTAGTGGTATCCTGTACATGATGCACGTTCCCTGAGCGAAGTCGAAGGGAACGCCTGCGTGCTCGTCTCGACTCCGCTCGACGACCGGTCATCATGTACAAGGTAGCCACTACCCAACTTTCTGCTACTCCTCTTACGTCTTGAACCTTAGCGTCATTTTATATTTTCAATCAGACACTCTGGAAAGTCAAGGAAATTATTGCGCACCAGACACTTCACTGTTCACATAATTTTATGATAGAAACATGTTTTTTGCAGGCGTAATAAAGTCAAGATTTTTCTATTTTCTTCTTCAGTATTATTCTGATAAAAAAGACTTGACAACAAAAGCGTTGTTTTTTATTCTTAAATTTGTAACGACATAAACATACTTTTACGCATTGTATTGTTTGAAACTAAGCGATAACGTATTGGGAGAAGGAGGTACCCAGAATGCGAAAATTTTCTGGAATCTTATTAACACTGATGGTGTTTGTCATAGGGCTATCCGTGGTGAGTGCAGAAACGGTGACATATACATTTCAAGATGCAAGTTTAGCGGATACCCCGACAAAATATGGCTTTAAAGGGCTTTACACCTTATTTAGCCCGGATACAAGCCAACAAGGGAAGTTTGGTCTTGGATTCTTCTGGGATATGACCCGTTTTTGTTTACCGGGAGATCCACGGTATCCTGAAGTACAGGAGTTTACATTAAGCGGGTACTATGGGATTACGGACCGATTGGAAGTGGCGGTTGCTGCTCCGTTTAGAAGCTTGAAAATTCCTAGCGCATCCGCAGAGAATCGAGTTTCTGCAGATAGTGCTCTGGATGAGGTCAGCGAAAGCGGGTTTGGCAATGTGAGCGTGGGGTTGCGGTTTAACCTGATTCAGGGCGAAAACTTCGGTTTAACTCCTTATGTGCAGGCATTTTTACCGACCGCTTCGGATCCCGAAAAAGGAACCGGAGCAGACAACACCCGAATTCATGTTGGTGTGTCAACCGGAACAGTGTTATCAGGGTTACACAATACCAGACTGTATGGTCAGGTGGCGTATCAATTTGCGACGGATTACGATCAGGATCGCCGCGATTTTACGGAAACCAAGCCCTATACGCACCCGGAATTACAACCCCGTTTTGAACGGTTCGGTACCAACCCGTTGTTCCATGAATATGGCAACACCCTGTTTTACGGTGCGGGCTTAGCGATTCCGTTCATGGGAGCAGATTCCGATTATGAAGCCGAACTCTTCAGTGAACTTCTGTTCTATCATTCCTTTGAGGATGAAGATTACATTCCCATGTTTGAAGATGGGAAGGCGTTGGATGTTGTGCAGGATGGCGGGATGGCTAATGTGGGGTTGAAAATCGGATTTTCGAATGGTATTTCGGTGTTAGGCGGTTGGGGCGGCAAATTGTTTGCAGAAGAACCGATGTATGAATCACCCATCTGGAAAGCCTTTGCCGGGTTAACCTACAACAGACCGCAAGAAGTCGTGCTTGAAGTAACATTGCCGGATGTGCCTGCTGAACAGCCGGGCGCAGGGTTAGTTCCTCCGGAAGGCGAGTTTAAGCCTGAAGAGCCTATCTATGGAGGCTCACAATTCGATTGCAGTCAGGAACTGGCGATGGTGCATTTTGAATTCGACAAATCCACGTTGACGCCGGAAGCCATCGAAACCTTGAAACGGATCGGCAAAATTATGCGACTGTGTGATCAAATGGTGCTGGAAGTGCAAGGTCATACCGACTGGATCGGAACCGAGAATTACAACTATGGTCTTGGCAACAGACGCGCACGTGCGGTGGTATATTACCTTGTATATGATGAAGGTATTGATTTCAACCGGATTGTCACCCCGGATCTGTTAGACCGAGGTATTATTGCCGGTAAATCCTATGGTGAATCGGTACCGATTGCCTCAAACGAAACCGACGCCGGACGTGCTCTGAACCGACGCGGACAGTTTCTGAAAGTGGTGGCTGATAATCGCATCCTGACGTATTAAGACATAGCGAATCGGTTTCCCATAGTATGAAAGCCTTACCTGGCAAACGCCAGGTAAGGCTTTTTTGTCTGAATCGGAAAAATAACGAATTTGGCTTGTAGTGAACGCTTCAGCGTTCCTGAAAACGTCTGAAACAACGCTAAAGCGTTGGCTACAAACCGTATTTCCGATAATGTCTATTTTTTTTACATTAATGAGCGGCATAAAAATTTCGCTCGACATTTCCATGAGGAGAATGAGATTGTGAGGGTTATGAAAAAATTTGTCAGAATTGCTCTGAGTCTGCTTTTGGTTGTAATTGTCGGGAGCAGCGGCGTACCAGCCGATCCAGGATCTTTTGAAAACATGGTCAAAATCGGAAATTTTTATATGGATACATACGAATTTCCAAATAAAATCGGGGAATATCCGGTGACAAACGTCACCTGGCACGAAGCCAAAGCCTTGTGCGAATCGGTTGGAAAACGCTTGTGCACGGATGCAGAATGGGTGATGGCCTGCCGGGGGCCGCAGGGATTGCGTTTTCCTTATGGGCCGGTCTATGACGGTACAAAGTGTAATTCGGAAAGCCGGGTAGATGCGCCTATGCGGATTGGCGACGCGCCGAAAACCTGCGTGAGCGGCTATGGGGTCTATGATTTAAATGGCAATGTCTGGGAATGGGTCGGCACCACCTTAGAAGAGGGCGTGATGGTGCGCGGCGGCGCGTGGAGCAGTTTAAGCTGCGCCGAATGCGCCCTGAAACTCTGGATTGATGCGCCTTATATCAAAAGCGACCGAGGCGGTTTCCGTTGTTGTAAATGAAAAAAACCGGGTTTCTTCAAGAAACCCGGTTTTTGAGTCTCATCAGGTGCCCATTTCCCAGGAAACCAGATAGGCTTTTTGTTCTTCGGTCAGCACATCAATTGTGACGCCCATGGCTTCTAATTTGAGCCGGGCGATTTCGCGGTCAATATCTTCAGGCACGGCATAGACTGTTTTTTCTAAGGTTTTGGCGTTTTTCAGCATAAATTCTACCGAGAGTGCCTGATTGGCAAAACTCATGTCCATCACATCCGCCGGATGCCCTTCAGCCGCTGCCAGATTGATCAACCGTCCTTCTCCGAGTACATAAATGCACTTGCCGTTTGTGAGCCTGTGTTCTTCGACGAAATCCCGGATCATCCGTTTGGCGGTCGTAATAGTTTCCAGCCCATCCAGATCAAGCTCAACATTAAAGTGACCGGAGTTGCACACGATGGCGCCATTTTTCATCACGTTAAAATGTTCTTTGCGAATGACGTGAATATCACCCGTGACCGTCACAAAAATATCGCCGATCAGCGCAGCCTCAGCAATCGGCATGACTTGAAACCCATCCATGGCCGCTTCAATCGCTTTAATCGGTTCAACTTCGGTCACAACCACTTTCGCGCCCATGCCTTTGGCGCGCATGGCAACGCCGCGGCCGCACCACCCATAGCCGCAAATCACCACATATTTCCCGGCGATCAGCGTATTGGTGGCTCTGATAATGCCGTCCATTGTACTCTGGCCCGTGCCATAGCGGTTGTCGAAGAAATGTTTGGTCTGGGCGTCATTGACAGCAATAATCGGATACCCCAATACATTATTTTGCGCCATACTTCTCAGGCGAATGACTCCGGTGGTGGTTTCTTCGGTGCCGCCGATGACGTGAACAAGCAAATCTTTACGTTCGGCATGTAAGGTAGAGACCACATCAGCCCCATCATCCATTGTGATCATTGGTTGATGCTCAAGAGCGGCATGAATGTGTCTGTAATATGTGTCATTATCCTCGCCTTTGATGGCAAATACAGGAATTTCATAGTGTTTCACCAGCGAGGCCGCAACATCATCCTGGGTACTCAACGGATTCGACGCGCACAACACGGCATCTGCCCCGCCGGCTTTCAGTGTGCGCATTAAATTGGCGGTTTCGGTAGTCACGTGCAAACAGGCCGAAATACGCACGCCTTGTAATGGTCGTTCTTTTTCAAAACGCTGGCGGATCAGTTGGAGTACCGGCATATTTTGATCCACCCATTCAATTCGAAGTTTGCCTTTGTCAGCCAGTGAAAGATCTTTAATATCGTATTTCATCAAAAAAGGGTCACAAAGACGCAAAGGCACAGAAAGATTTTTTTCATCATCTCTGCGCCCCTGCCCCGTTATGACGATCTGATCAAGTGTTTCTTATAACCCTAATGCACTGCGAATAGCGTCAACTTTATCAAGTTTTTCCCAGGTAAAATCCGGATCGTTGCGTCCGAAATGTCCATAGGCGGCCGTTTTCTTAAAGATGGGTCGTCTCAGATCAAGCGCCTTGATAATGCCCTGGGGGGTCAAATCGAAGATTTCGCGGACAGCTTTGATAATATTGGCGTTTTCCACGGTGCCAGTATGGAACGTATCAACCATGATCGAGACCGGATCTACCACGCCAATCGCATACGCTAACTGCACTTCACAGCGTTCGGCGACACCAGCCGCCGCCAGGTTTTTGGCAATATAGCGCGCGCAATAAGAGGCGGAACGATCGACTTTTGTCGGATCTTTGCCTGAAAAACAGCCACCGCCATGGCTTCCAACGCCGCCATAGGTATCAACGATAATTTTTCTCCCGGTCAGCCCGCAATCTCCCTGAGGTCCGCCCACCACAAACCGTCCGGTCGGATTGATGTGATAAGTAATGTCCTCCGGATCAAAAAGATTCCTGGGCAATACCGGCAAAATCACCTGTTCAATAATCCCTTCACGTAAATCTTTTAAACTGATATCTGCGCTATGTTGAGCTGAAATCACCACCGTATCGATCCGCTTCGGCTTTCTATCAGCATATTCTATTGTCACCTGCGATTTCCCATCGGGGCGAAGGTAGGGCAGGATTTCCTCACGGCGCACTTTGGTAAGCTGCATTGTTAATTTATGCGCCAGCATGATCGGGAGTGGCATATATTCTTCCGTCTCATTAGAAGCATAGCCGAACATTAAGCCCTGATCTCCGGCTCCGCCGGGATTCACGCCCATGGCAATATCCGGGGATTGTTCATCAATTGCCGTAATCACTGCGCAGGTCTGATAATCGAAGCCATAGCGCGCCCGCGTATATCCGATCTCTCTGATCGTTTCTCTGGCAACTTTCGGAATATTGACATAACAGGTTGTCGTAATTTCTCCGGCCACAAAAGCCACGCCTGTGGTGACTAACGTTTCGCAAGCGACTCTTCCTTGCGGATCTTCAGCCATAATGGCATCCAAAACTGCATCGGAGATTTGATCTGCAATTTTATCCGGGTGACCTTCTGTGACAGATTCTGAGGTAAACAAAAAATCTTTTCTACTCATTGTAACCAATCCTCCCTGACGAAGTGAACCCAATGCCCACTCTCAATGTTGATCAACCATCTTCAATGTATGTAAAAATGTCTGATCTTCTATTTCTAAGAAGCAAAAACGTGTCAAGTTTTATGATAAAAGATTTCAGCTTTTTGGAAGAACGCCTCTATTTTTTGCCATGTTTTCTCAGAGAGCAGAACCATTATCGAAAAGCAGAACAGGCGCAAGGGCGGCGACAGGTCTCTGTGAGTTTGCGGCGCTACTCTTGCGCGATTTGATTTTGTTGAACCATAAACCTGGCAGCGGCGGTCAGACCCTCTCAAAAAAAAGACCGGGGCAATTTGGACCAACCACAGGACACGCTCAATAGCCTCATACTCCTTCCCCTGTCGATTGAACACTAAGAGGTCGCGGCGACCGGCCGTTCTCATTCGTAAAATTGACCGTCATCTGTAATTTTTCCCATACTTATCATACAATACTTCGGACAGTTTTGTGAAGACGCCCATATAGCTGGTTGTTCCGGGAATGAGCCGCGCGATGTCCCGAAACCTGAATATGCCGTCTGTTTTGGGAATTTCGAAGACTCATTCCCGAAACAACTGAAAAACTGTCCGAAGTATTGTCTATTGTTAAATTAAGTAACTCACTTTACGCAGTAGATAAAAAAGTTCTTTGACAAATATCTTGTGATCATGTTCAGATCCTCTGA
>DF820479.1:0-52959 GCA_000739535.1 Candidatus Vecturithrix granuli
TCAGGGCGTTGCCCTGATGCGATGACCTCATCGCACTCCTGTGTCCTGGACACTGTTCCGACATTCACCACTACCCAGAGAGCTTCTGATGCTCGTGAAGGATAAGGAGAAACCTCTGCCGTATGAATAATAGTCATCTTCTTAACCAACGCTACGAAATCAAAGAGACTCTGGGGCATGGGGGATTTACGACGACCTATCGCGCGTTTGATCGGGAATCTCAACGAGAGTGCGCCATAAAATGCCTGTCGTTCAGAAAAATCGAGGATTGGAAGACCCTGGAACTGTTTGAACGGGAGGCTAAAGTGCTCAGGAATCTGGATCATCCCCAGATCCCCAGATACCTTGATTTTTTTACGTATGAAACCGAGCACGATACTGAATTTTATCTGGTTCAGGAATATGTCCAGGGCAAAAGCCTGGCGCAATTGATTCAGGAAGGCCGACATTTTACGGAACGCGAAGTACTCAAGATCGCAAGCGGGATTGCGCGTGTCCTGGAATATCTTCACAGTTTTTCTCCTCCGCTTATTCATCGAGATATTAAACCGGGCAATATCCTGGTTTCGGACTTCAAACGGGCATTTTTAATTGATTTTGGTTCTGTACGCGATACTATGCTCGATGACATTTACTCCTCCAGAGGAATGCCTACAATCGTAGGCACATTCGAATATATGCCCATCGAACAGGCCGAGGGTCGGGCAGTTCCGGCTTCTGACATCTACTCTCTCGGCATGACCCTGATCACAGTGCTTTCGCATCAAAGTCCTGCATCTATGGACAGGCAGAATTTACGCATTGATTTTCGTCCCCACGTCAATATCTCGCCAGGGTTTGCCGCCATTCTCGATCGTATGGTCGAACCAGACTGGCATCATCGTTATCAACACGCTTCTGAGTTACGACGGGATTTGGAAGGTCTCCTGGGCGGATTACGCACGGCGACGGCCGCCAGTTCAAAACCATCCTTTTCAATGAAATGGACGGCAGCTCTGCTGTCTTTTGTCCTCTTTTTGGCTCTTGGGATTGGGAGTTACCGGTTTCTATCCGTTTCAAAATCCCCTGTTCAATCGGAAATGCCTGTCACGCAGTTATCTACGCCAAAGCCTTCGATGACACCGCCAATTCCAATGGTTTCGAAAACCCCGGCGCAGCCTGAGATGCCTGTCACGCAACCCTCCACGCCAAAGCCGATAGTTACTCAATCAATGCCAACTGTCATCGCACAACCTGCAAGGCCGCTGTTTAGCCCAACTCCCGAGGCAACCCCAACGCCACAGGCGACAAGTACTCCTCTGCCGGTTGCCACGCCAACGCCCTACAGTGCTCCTCTGCCAAAAGTCGTTCGTCCATCTACCGATAAAATTCGGCTTGATCTTTATCGGGATTTCAGTTATGTGCCCGAAGGCTGGCCGATGGGTTTATCTGTAGGACAAACCTCGGCAGGCGGTTTGAGTGCCCTGCCGTATGAACGCCTCCTCCGTGAGCCGAATTATCGTTCGCGTCAGGTTCTCTATGGCTATTTGCCGCTGGGCAATGGGCCTGATCAGCAGATTAGTTTTGTCCTGGATGAACTTGACCGCCCAAATTGGATAGCCTATGTGGATCGTAATAATAACGAAGACCTGACAGATGACGGCGGCCCATATCATAATGAAGGCACAGGGATATTTGCTGTCAGTAGCAGCGTGATGATAGAAATCCTCACATCCTCCGGCAAACTCACACAGCCTTATGATCTCTGGATGTGGGTTGTGGCAGACCAGCAGAGCGCCAGATTTTATGCCCGGTGTCACTATGCTGCAAAACTCTTCATAGATAACCGTCTCTATGATATGATTGCGTTTGAACAGTTTGAGCATAATGGACTCTATCGCGAAAGCGGCATCTGGATTGATTTAAACCAGGATCAACACCTTGATGAAACCCGGGAGCACTTTTCAGACGGTGATGTTGTTTCCATAGGTTCCAGGGCGTTTCAACTCGAACTTTTATACCCCTGAAAGGTTCAATTAAGTTCTGGCGATCAATCGCCAGTCTCAAAGCTCAAGGACGCTCAAGCGTCCTCCACAGACTTGAAGCGGGTTTCAGCCTGCTTGCGCTTTGAGACCGGCCATTGATGGCTGGAGCTTTTCCTAGGGATAAATTCCCAGGAAGGCTACGATTTTTTCAGGCCGCGCCAGATGCCAAGAGACCCCATCGCGATTGAAGGCAGACTGACGGTCAACAGGCCGCGTAAGCCTTCAATTTCGATCTGGGCGTTCATATCGGAAAACGCGATAGAGCGCGAACTACGAACTTATCTGGTACTGGGGTAAATCTCACTCATGGCTTTCGCATGGATTCTCGAAGACCAGAGCGCAAATCCAATTGCGAATAACATCAAGCCGTTTCCTGCCCAAAAATTTCCGTTCAGGGATATAGCCTCACTCTCCATGGCCTGATGCGCCCAATCTTTCAAGAGCAAAAATCCGACCAGCCCCGTGATTGTCATCCCTAAAAAGTGTGTGAGATTTTTCGCAGGATGATACAACAGGATGATCGCCGTAAAGAACAGAATCAGATGACGGATGGCCGGAAAATCGGCAATATAAATCGCAGTGCTGCCCAAAAGCAGTTGCAGTGACGGCAATGTCACGACTAATTTATCTCCTTCGCGCCTGATCGTTTTTTCCGTATCCGGCCCCATCAGTTCATAGTCCTCTACTTCAACCCAGATATGACGCACATTCCCAGCCAGCCGGGCAGATTCGAATCCCCGCGCACGTAAAATACTTGCCGCCAGAATCGCACGTCCGTCGCAATCTTCCTGTTGAAGTTCCCATACCTGCTGCGCCGTTGGCCAGAAATCAATATTGCCCCAGGTCTCCCAATCATACGCGTATTTAATGTGACGATACACATAGGATTGCACCGTGAGAAATTCCTGGCGCGGAGTATGCTCTTTCTGTTCCAACAGCAGATCAATTTCTCGATTGATGGCCTCTAGTCCAGGAAAATCTGCCTGAATCAGCGCATCCATCTGAAAATAGTTTTCAAGTTGTTTGACAAACAAACCGGGACGAGGGTATAATACCAGAAACAGAACGCCTCCAAATAAGCCGATTTTTAAGAGCAATCGCTGCCAGAACGGAAGACGAGCGGTTTTTTCCCAGAAAATCATGAAACGACGCATAGATGGGTCGGCCCCTCAAACTCGCTATTCATACAGATGGCAGGCGACAAAATGCTGCTGCCCATGCTCGTGAAGCCGTGGTTCTACTTGATCGCACGAATCCATGCGGTGCGGGCAGCGAGGATGGAACCGGCATCCTGTGGGCGGATTCATGGGACTGGGAATTTCTCCCTTGAGAATCATACGTTTTTTGTCCGCTCTGGGATTCGGCGATGGAATGGCGGAAAGTAATGCTTGTGTATATGGATGTTTCGGATTGCTATACAGGTCATGATAGGAGGCAATTTCAACCAATTTTCCCAGATACATCACAAGAATACGGTCGCACAGATGTTCTACAATCGAAAGATCATGGCTGATAATAATATACGAGAGATGGAATTGCGCCTGAAGATCGAGCAGCAGATTAATGATCTGCGCCTGAATGGAGACATCCAGGGCTGACACAGGTTCATCCCCGATAATCACTTCCGGATCCAGACATAAGGCCCGGGCGATCCCAATGCGCTGACGCTGTCCGCCGCTGAACTGGTGCGGATAACGCGTCTGGTGTTCCGGTTTTAAGCCCACAATTTCAAGCAGGTGTGCAATGCGTTCTTTCTGTTCGGCTCCCTGATAACGACCGTGAATATTCATGGGTTCAGCGAGCGTTTGGTATAAGGTCATGCGCGGATTCAACGAAGAATAAGGATCTTGAAAAATGATTTGCAGTTTTTGGCGCAGGGGCTTCATTTGCGCATCCGTCATGCCGGCCAGATTCTGTCCCTGAAAAAGCACCCTACCCCCGGTCGGCTCAACCAGGCGTAAAATGGCAAATCCTGTCGTCGTCTTTCCACAGCCGCTTTCGCCCACAATGCCTATGATTTCCCCTTTGTGAAGGGTAAAGGATACTCCATCAACCGCATGCACATAACTCGCCGTGCGAGCCAGAATACCTTTTTTGATCGGAAAATGTACCTCTAAATTTTGAACATTCAACAGTTCTTCCACAGTCGCTCCCATATATCAGGAGTGTCAAAGCTCTGCTTTGACAGCGAAAGCAGAGCTTTCGCACTCCTCAAGCTATTCTAACAGCGAAAGCAGAGCTTTCGCACTCCTCAAGCTGTTCTAACAGCGAAAGCAGAGCTTTCGCACTCCTCAAGTTATTCTGCATACAGCCAGCACCGGACGCTGTGCTGCGGTGCTGGCCGGGATAATTCAGGAATTTTTTCGCGGCAGATGTTCATCACATTCGGACAACGTGGATGAAAGCTGCACCCTGGCGGCAGTTGATAGGAATTAGGAACGTTACCGGAGATTTCCTGAAGCCGTCGCCGCCCTTGTTGGGTGCGTTCGCCGATCTTTGGGATAGAGCGCAGCAATCCTTGCGTATAAGGATGTTTCGGATCGTCAAAAATCGCTTCGGTTCCACCTTCTTCCACCACTCTACCGGCATACATGACGATCACCCGTTGCGAAATTTCGGCAATCACGCCGAGATCGTGCGTAATCATCATAACAGATGCGCCGAAATCCTCTTTGAGTTGAAAAATCAAATCCAGAATCTGGGCCTGAATAGTCACATCCAGGGCAGTTGTTGGCTCGTCAGCAATCAAGATTTCGGGATGACAGGCCAGGGCCATGGCGATCATGGCGCGTTGCCGCATCCCGCCAGACAACTGGTGCGGATACTCACGCGCCCGTTTTTCCGGAGCCGGAATCTGCACTTTTCTCAGAATATCCACGACTCGCTCCCAACTGGTTTGCTTGCTGAGATGCTCATGAGTCATATACATTTCCGCAATTTGATTTCCGATAGTATAAACCGGGTTTAGCGAGGTCATCGGTTCCTGAAAAATCATGGAAATGCGCTTCCCGCGAATGGCTTTCATCCGTTTTTCTGAGATTTTCAGCAGATCGATCCCATCAAAGAAAATCTGTCCGTGCGCGATCTTTCCAGGAGGTTCTTTGACCAGACGCATAATTGATTGGGCTGTGACGCTTTTGCCGCAGCCCGACTCGCCGACAATGCCGAGCGTTTCTTTGCGATCCAGGGTGAACGACACGTCATTCACCGCCAGCGCAAGCCCGTCAAACGTATGAAATTGAGTTTTTAACTCCTGAACTTCAAGCAGGTGCTGCGAGTGATTCACGATGAACTCCCTGAGTTGTGATACGCGATTTCTCCGTCAATGATCGTCATTTCTACGGTGACAGCAGACCATTCGTGTGGATCAATCTGAAAAAGATCCTGGTTCAGAATGGTCACGTCTGCCCATTTTCCGGGTGCAAGGGACCCTAATTGCTGCTCCCGGTGAAACACCCAGGCGTACTGGTGCGTGTAGCCTGTGATCGCCTCTTCTAAAGTCAAACGTTGTTCAGGATGCCAGCCTCCTGATGGTTCTCCTTCAGGCGTCTGGCGAGTGACAGCGGCCTGAATTCCTGCCAGAGGGTTACATAATTCAACCGGCATATCCGAACTGAACTGGGTCGGAATGCCATGTTGGAAAAAGCTTTTGAGCGCATACGCATAGCGGCAGCGTTCAGGTCCCCACTTTTTATCGGCCATCTCCCAATCAGACACAATAAAAGGCGGCTGCGGCGAGGCTGTGATCTGTAATTCCAGAAAACGGTCGAGATCTTGAGGCCGGAAGAGTTGGACATGTTCAAGGCTGTCGCGTCGGGGGCCTGGATATACTTTGCGAGCGGCGCCAATCGCGTCTAGCGCATTGCTTACAGCTTTGTCGCCAATTGTATGAATTGCCACATCACAGCCGTAACTATAGGCCAATTCAACCTTCTCGCGCAATTCTTCGACGCTCAAATAGGCCAGCCCATAATCCCCAGGTTTATGCAGATAGGGTTCATGCAGCAGCGCGGTATCTGAACCCAGCGAGCCATCGGCAAAGAGTTTGGCCTGACCAAACCACAACCGGTCGCTGCCATAGCCTGGAACAATTCCGCGCGTAGCCGCTTCTGCTAATTCTTCAGGCGCGAGTAAATGATAAATCCGCAATTTGAGCTGTTCTTCCTGATCAAGTTCTTGCAACGCCTCCCATTGCTCCAGATGTTCCATGGAACGCACACTGGTGACGCCGGCTCGCAAAACTTCCTGTTGTGCAGCTAAAGCAGCTTTTTTGCGTTGTTCCAGGGATGCGGGAGGAATGTGCGCTTCAATCAACTCTCTGGCTTCACGTATCAAACCGGTCGGTTCTCCCGAAACATCTTTGTCAATTTTTCCTCCCGGGGGTTGCGGCGTATCACGTGTAATTCCTGCAATCTTCAACGCCAGCGAATTCACCCAGATGCTATGGCCACAAATCCGGATCATGAGCATTGGATTTTCAGGAGCCAGATCATCCAAATCGTGGCGGGTGGGTTCACGTCCTTCTTCCCAGAGATGATGATTCCAACTCCGCCCGATAATCCACTCGCCAGGGCGATAGGATGCAACGGTGTCGCGTATTTTGCGGCGACAGGCAGCCAGTGAGGTTTCATTGCGCAGATCAACCCATTGCAAGTTCAAGCCATAAGTTAGAAAATGAGTATGGGCGTCAACAAACCCGGGCGTGATGAGCCGTCCCGGAAGCTCCAGAATTTCCGCCTGGCTGCGGGTAGCTTGCCTCACTTCGGTGTTTGTTCCGATTGTGACAACGTGCTGATCTTGAATACACAACGCTTCAGCCCAGGGACAGGCAGGTTCACCGGTAAAGATACGAGCAGATAAAATCGTCAGATCCATGTACAACTCCTTTCATTACCCTTCTTGATAAATGGTATGGGGGTCGAGAAAATCTCGCAACCCATCGCCAAAGAGATTCAAGCCTAAAACCGTGATAAAAATTGCCAGCCCTGGAAAAATCGAAATCCAGGAGGCCGTAAAAAATTGATCGCGGGCAGTCGCTAGCATTCCGCCCCAACTTGGGATTGGCGGTTGTGTTCCTAACCCTAAAAATGAGAGCGCCGCTTCAATCAGGATAGCCTGAGCAACTCCCAGAGTCGCAATAATCAGAATCGGACCCATGATATTCGGCAAAATTTGGGTCGCCATGATCCGAACCCGGTTGTAGCCGAGGGCTTTAGCGGCTTTCACATAATCCAGGGAACGCGTGAATAATACCTGGGAACGGGTGATACGACAGGTATAAGACCAGTTGGTAAATCCCAGGGCTAAAAATACATTGATCAGACCGGGTCCAAGCAATGCCATGATGGCAAGCGCAAAAATAATCGAAGGGATCGCCAGCATCACATTTGTCAGTCCCATGATCAAGTCATCCCACCATTTTCCAAAAAATCCTGCGGTCAATCCCAAACAGACCCCGATAATTGAGTTGAGCGTCTGACTAATCAAGCCGACGGCCAGAGAAATCCTGGCTCCGTAAATGATGCGTGAGAGCACGTCGCGCCCCTGACTGTCTGTACCAAGCCAAAATTGAGTCCCTGGTGGTTCTTCGGCGTATAATAAATTGGCGTCATCAATCGGGTGATACGGAGCAAGCCAAGGAGCAAACACCGCCATCCCGATCACAATCAGGACAATAAGCCCCCCAATGACTAAACTTTTGCGTGCCAGAATTTTTTTGAGCGTTCGTTTCATGAGTAGCGTATACGTGGATCAATCAGTGAATACAACAGATCCACCAGTAAATTCACGATGAGAAACACGAGAATAATGACCAGGGTACAACCCTGAGTGACAGGAATATCGCGTTGAAAAATCGAATCTACCAGCAGGGATCCCAGACCAGGCCAGGAAAAGAGTTTTTCCACGACCACGGTCTGCCCCATTAATGAGCCAAATTGCAGTCCGGCGGTGGTTAAGACCAGAATCAGCGTATTGCGAAAGACATGTTTTCCGTTAATCAGCAGTTCTGAGATGCCTTTTGAGCGGGCGGTTGTGATATAATCTGTTGTCAGCACTTCCACAACCGCCGCGCGCGTGGTGCGGGCAAGCAGGGCCATATACCCGATGCCTAAGGTCAGAGCCGGCAGAATCAAATGTTTCATCGCACCATCGCCATAACCATAAGTTGGCAGCAGCCTGAGTTTGACCGAAAAAGCGAGCATGAACAACAATCCCAACCAAAATTGTGGAATAGATACCCCTGAAACTGCCCACACCATTGAAAAGGTATCGAGCCATGTGCCCTGGCGCAATGCAGAGAAAAATCCGATGGGGATTCCGAACACCATCGCAATCAGCAGTGAAACTGTTGCCAGTTTGAGCGTGGGCCAGAAACGCACGGCAACCAGTGCGCTGACGCTTTCCCGGCGCAAAAACGACAAACCGAGATCGCCGTGCGCCAGATCTTTCAAATACTTCAGATAACGCACATGTAACGGTTGATCCAAGCCCCAGTCTTTTTTTAATTTTTCCATCAGTTCCGGCCGCAATTGTTGTTTATCTCCAGCCATGAGCGCGGCATTACCCGGCAGCACATTAAGTAGAAGAAACATGATCAGCGATACGGCTAGCACCGTGGGAATAAAGTGCAGGAGTCGGCGTATGGCATAAGCAAACATAAGATTTTTTCCTGAAAGCCCTCAAAAAAATGTGAGTGTTGAAGATACAGAATGACCCGGAAGGGAAAACCATCCGGGTCGTGAGGATGACACAAACAAGAATCTGTCTGTCAAACAGCGTGGTTATTTCTCATTCGCCCGCGGAGAGCTTTCCTCAATCCAGACATCCGCGAAGTTCTGATACATGTGTTCAACCGCCACAGGTTTGATGCCATGCACCCAGGGTTGAGTGGCAATAATCGCTTTATTATAGTTAAAGAACCACAACGGCGCTTCTTCCGTAAAGAGGGCGTCTGCCTGTTGGAGCAGTGCGATCTTTTTGGCTTCATCGCGCTCCTGAGAAGCAGCATCAAGCAATTTGTCGAATTCCGGGTTATGATAACGCACAAAGTTACCACCACTTTGTGGGTTATTCGAATGAAAACGACCCAAGGCCTGTAACGGATCCGGCCCTGAATCCAACGACCAGATATAGGCATCCCAACCTTGTTCATTCAATACAGACTGAGCTAAAGCAGCCTCGTCTAATTGTTGAATTTTCAGGGTCACATTCACATTTTTCAAAAACGGAATCAAAGTTTCCAATAATTCCGCACCCCAGGCTTTATTACTTGTGGCAATACAGGTAAATTCAAACCCATTTTCATAGCCAGCGTCTTTCAGGAGAGCTTTGGCTTTTTCCGGATCATAATTATATCCTTTGGCATTTGGGTTAAACGCCTCAGAGGTGGTCGGCAAAAAGCCGATAGCCGGATACGCTTTATTTTTCAAGAATTTTGTAATGATTAACTCGGAGTCGATAGCGTAATTAATGGCCTGTCGGACACGTTTGTCTGAAAATGGGGCAAATTCCAGATTAAAACCTATACTACGGGTGTACATCTCGGCGACTTCCACCATGTTTTTCGAAATCTCCGGATCGGCCTGATAGGCTTCATATTGAGCCGAATCAACAATGGTCACATCCAATTCTTTGGCGCGAAACGCCACGTCGCGGGCTGCCGCTTCAGGCATCACACTATATACCAGTTTATTCAGATATGGCTTGCCGTCTTCATAATAGTCCGGAAATTTTTCTATGACCAATTCGCTGCCTTTTACCCAATTGACAAATTTGAATGGACCACATCCCACCGGAGAAAGTCCAAAGGCCGCCGCATCTTTTTCAACTTCTTCACGCGGGAGAATCGCGGCGCAGGGTTCATACAACGGATAACCAGGATCAATCGCTCCATCCAGGGTCATTTCTATCGTCAAATCATCAATTTTTCGTAACCCGGCAATGTTGGCGGCCTGGCCGTCTTCAAACTCTTTCGCGCCTTTAATCACGCGAATTCTCCGCGAGCAAGGCGAAGCCGTTTTTGGATTCATAATTCGCTCGAAACTCCAAATCACATCATCGGCGACGAGTTGACGTCCATTATGAAATTTGATGTTATCGCGAAGGGTATAGGTATAGACTAACCCATCGTCCGAAATTTCAACCTTTTGCGGCAGGTCCAGCACTGGTTTGTTTTGATCCGGATCCCATTTATAGAGACCGTGATGCATATTTATCGTGACGAGATAATCCTGAGTGCGTGTCGTGACATGCGGATCCAGGCTAAAAAAATCGCCTCCGTAAGGAGCCGCCACCGTACAGGATCCCCCCGAACGTTCCGCCCATACACTTCCCATGAGCATTCCAGAAACAAGGAACACTACGAACAAAAAGAGCACGTATTTTTTCATAAAGACCTCCTACAATTCAGCATAAGTTGAGGTTTGTCTCAACATACGGTTGATTTTTGGCAAACAACGACTGAAAGTAGGATAATTGCCTTAAAAGTCTGAACTTTGTCAATGAAAAAATCAAAAACGTTCAAATTCATCATCCTGATCATCGTTGTTTACCCTGTCAGGCTGCATCTCTATTAGTGTCTCCTCTATTACAGGAGTCGGCGAATTTTTTTTCGGTGTTATCCGAGAATCTTGCGTCGTTTTTCTTCGAATTCCTTTCGAGGAAAGAGCAGATATAGCCGATGTCGGTTTATCCTGAGCGGTACCAGCCTTTCCGACAACTGCTGGTTCCATCGCATCGGTAATACGAAAAAAACTGATGAGAGATTGCAGTTGCTCTGCCTGGCTGGCCAGACTTTCGGCGGTTGAGACCATTTCTTCAGACGAGGCCGCGTTTTGCTGAATCACCTGGTCAAGTTGCTGGATCGCACGATTAATTTGTTCGGCTCCGGAGCTTTGTTCATTACTGGCCGCGCTGATTTCCTGGACCAGGTCTGAGGTTTTTTCAATGTCCGGAATCAGGCGGCTCAAGCTCTCGCCAGCTTCTTCGGCAATGCTTACGCTGGAATTGGCCAGTTCGTTAATTTCTTCAGCCGCCAGGCGGCTTTGATCTGCCAAATTGCGGACTTCAGAGGCCACAACGGCAAAGCCTTTGCCATGTTCCTGGGCGCGGGCCGCTTCGATGGTGGCGTTCAGGGATAAAAGCCGGGTCTGTCCGGCAATATCTTCAATAATAGAGATTTTCTTGGCAATCTGACGCATGGCTGCCACGGTTTGCGACACGGCTTTGCCCCCTGCTCGAGCACCTTCGGCAGATTTCACCGCGATTTTTTCGGTTTGCAGCGCATTATCCGCGTTCTGGCGGATATTGGCCGCCATTTGCTGCATAGAGGAGGATGCTTCTTCTGCGGCGGCTGCTTGCTGCGTGGCGCCCTGAGACGTTTTTTCGGCGCTGGAGGTCATCTCCAGGCTGAAACCCGCCAGATTATCCGCCGCAATTTTCACATTGATCACAATTTCGTGCAATTTCCTAATCATCGCATTTAAGGCTCGCATCAATGTATCGTGTTCCGAACGTTCTGTCACAGACATGGTGAGATTTCCAGCCGCCATCTGTTCGGCAAGCTGCGTAATCGCATTCATCGCGTCAATGAGCATGTTCAAATTATGTTTGATCTCATTAAAGTCACCCTGATACTGTTCCGCAATGGGGGCAGGAATGTCACCTTTTGAAATGCGATCCAACGCGTCAGCTGTCATTGAGATAGGGGTCACAAAAGCGTCAAGTACGTTATTCATGCCCACCACAAGCTCGCGCCAGTCTCCGATAAAATATGACGTTTGCGCCCGATGAGACAGTTTGCCAGCCTGTACAGCCAGAATCAGTTCACGAGTTTCATCCAACAAATTCCGCATAGTGTCAATCAGCGTATTCAGATTCCGTTTGATTTCATTAAAATCGCCCTGATAGTCTTCTGTAATTTTTGCGGGAATATCACCTTTGGTTACGCGATCGATGTACATTGCCGTCATCATAATTGGGGTCACAAACGCATCAATCAGAGAATTCACCCCAACCACAAGTTCCCGCCATCCGCCCTTGAATACTTCAGCGTTACCGCGCGTATCCAGCTTCCCCTTTTGCACAGTATGTACCAGGGTATCCATTTCTTGCAAAATTATATTTAGCCCTTTAATCATGCCATTCAAGGCTTTCATTAAACGATCATGTTCTGATCGCTCTCTGGCTTCAACGGTCAGGTTTCCATCAGCAATTTCTTCGGCAATGCGAATCGTTTCATTGGTCGAATCGATCAGAGCATTGAGATGATGGGTAATTTTATTAAAATCGCCCTGATATTCATTTGTAATTCTTTCCGGAATATCGCCACGGGCAATCCGACTCAACACCTCAGTCGCCATATTGACCGGCGCGACAAATGCTTCCACCACGCGATTGACCCCAGTCAGCAGTTCCTGCCATCCTCCCATAAACCCCTCAGTCTTCCCACGCATCTCTAATTGGCCGGCTTGAATCGCTTGAAGCAGGCCATCGGTTTCCTGAATCACATGACCAATGGTGTTTTGCATATTTCGAAAAACCTCGGCTAATTGTCCGATTTCATCCTTGCGTTGAATCTCAATCGGCTGGTCAAAGTCCCCGGCAGCGATCGCATTGGCAATCGTTACCATTTTTTCAAGAGCATGGGTCAGTCGGAATGTAATAACAATAGTGAAGCCTAATGCCGCGAGATCGACAAGCACCATCGAAAGAATCGTCTCCCAAATAGTCCGTTTCAGTTGAGCATGCATAAATTTTTGAGTAATATAAATATCTACCTGACCGATCGTTTCCTCACTCCTGGTAATCTCTTTGGTCTTCATCATCGCATTTGCATCCAGATCATCTTCAGTATGAACCGGAATAATCTTCCAATCGGCGTCCCGTGTACGTCCTTCCAGTAAAACATTGGTAATGTTTTCTTTCACTACGATGGCCGCAATACGTTTTTCACGCATCTCGGAATTGAGAATATTGACAATTTGGAGCGTATCCATTTGCCAAATCGGAGAGACCAGATTTTCTGCCAGCCGATCAATAGTTATATCCGCTAATTCATTTAACTCCTGCATGGAGTTCGACTGAATTTTGACATATTGATAAATTCCAAAAAGAGCCAAAATACAAGTGATGATAATAAACAGGCTGAATCCCATGCGAACTTTTAGACTATTTTTCCAATGAACTTGTTGTACGACATATTGTTCCATGTTAACTGCTCCTTTAAGGAAAAGAATAATGATGCGTATTGCTGGTACTATCTTAATAATAGTCACTCAGAATGTTTGTCAAATAATGAAAGATGAATGTTTAAAAATTTTCTCGTAACACGCGTTGAAATAACGACACTGATTTTTCGTAAACGTAAAACCGAAACCTGACGTTCTGGTTCAACCCTACCAACGTATGACTTTCTATAAAAAACCGGATTTCTTGAAGAAATCCGGTTTTTTATAGGAAAATTTACGAACACATCATGTTGAGGGAGTATGTATTGGGAGGCGAACGATCACGGTGGTGCTGCCAGGTTCCGAGGCGTCAAGCTGCACGCTGCCGCCGTGGGCTCCGGCGATGAGCCTGGCCGAATACGTGCCTAAGCCTGTGCCGTTATGCTTTCCAAAAGTGACATATTTTTCAAAAAAGCGGTCACGAATGGATTCTGGCACGGTTCCTGTGTTCTGAATGCGGATGGCAGCCATTCCCTGTTCCTGGGTCAGATTGATGACAATCGGATGTTCCGGCGGCGACGCTTCCAGCGCATTCCTGAGGAGATTGGCAAACATCGAGTAGCACAGTAATTCCTCGCCGTAGATGATAAATCCATCAACTGCATGGACAGGAAGATTATTCACAAACATTTCGACCCAAAGGTTTCGTTGATGGGCAAATTCCTGAGTTTCTTTGATAATCGTCTGGAAGAGTTGGATGAGATTCATAGGCGCAGATTGGAAGGTATAAATCCCGCGTTCCATTTTGATCATGTCCAGGGAACGATTAATCATATTCAACATCCTGAAACCCGCAATCTCAATGGCTCGTAGAAATTGCTGCTGCTGATCGTTCAATTCTCCGACCATCTCAATTAACTGCGGATAGCTCAGGATCGCATTTAACGGATTTTTGAGATCATGACGGGTCATCTGCTCAACATCTTCACGCAGTTGGGCCGTTTCAAGCAACATTTTGTTCTGGGCTTCGAGCTGCCGACGCGCCCGTATTAATTCCAGATGGTTTTTGACTCGTGCTCTCACGATTGGTGGACTGATGGGTTTCATAATATAATCCACGGCTCCTAAGCGGAATCCCATGATCTCATCTTCAACCTCGCGTTTCCCGGTCACAAACATGATCGGAATATCTCTGGCGCGGTCATCTGCCTTCAGGCGTCGGCACACATCATACCCATCAATCTCCGGCATGATAATATCCAGGAGAATTAAATCCGGCGGATCCTCAGACAGGGCGATTTTGATCGCTTTTTCGCCGTGCAGCGCGACTTTGATGCGGTAGTCTTTGCCCAGAGCTTCATCGAGCAGGGCCAGGTTTTCGGGCATGTCATCTACGATGAGTACTGTCTGTTTTAACCTCTGGTCATTATTCTGCATATTTTTCTTTTACCTTCAAAATCTCCGATACCACGTTCAGGAAACAACCCACTAAATCCGGATCGAAATGCTGCCCACGTTCCCCCTTGATATAAGCCAGGGCATCTTCAACCGGCCAGGCTTCTTTGTATGGTCGCACGCTTGTCAGCGCATCAAAGACATCCGCAATTGCCACAATGCGTCCGGTTATGGGGATGTGTTCACCGCTCAGGTTGTGGGGATAACCTGTTCCATTCCATTTTTCATGATGCGTCAATGCGACAATCCGTGCTGTTTCCAATAATTTGGAAGAATGTTTGCCAATAATGCGGGCACCGATTTTTACATGTCGTTTCATCAACTCCCACTCCTCAGGGGTTAATTTGCCAGGCTTACGCAAAATATGGTCAGGAATACCGATTTTACCAACGTCGTGCATAGGCGCGGCATTAAAGAGGAGTTCCACATCGTCTTTATTCATACCCGCGGCTTGAGCAATCAGACGACTATAGTGACTCATGCGAATCACGTGTAATCCGGTTTCATTATCTTTATATTCAGCGGCTCGTCCGAGACGTCGAATAATCTCAAGGCGCGTCGCCTGTAATTCGCTGGTGCGTTCCTGTACTTTTTGTTCAAGTTCCCGATTCTGATCGTACAAGGCCAGGTGCGTGCGTACGCGCGCCCGCACAACTACCGGATTAATCGGTTTGGTAATATAATCAACTGCACCCAGTTCGAAGCCTCTGGCTTCATTTTCAAATTCTCCCAGGGCGGTCACAAAAATTATGGGAATATTACGCGTGCAACTCTGGGCTTTCAAGCGTTGACAAACTTCATACCCATCCATGTCTGGCATCATAATATCCAGGAGGATCAAATCCGGAGCGTCAGATTGCATCGCGATCTTGATAGCCTTTTCCCCATTCAACGCCACTTTGACTTTATAGTGTGGGCGTAATACCTCATCAAGAAACTCGAGATTTTCAGGAAAGTCATCCACTACCAGAATCGTTTGTTTCGGAGTCGTTGTATTCCTCATGAGCATCTCCTTTCTAACACAATATCCAGGGTTTGGGCAAGATGTTGTAACACTTCCAGGGCATGTTCGAAGTCATAGCGACCAATCGCTGTCTCAAGCTGGCGCAGATCCTTCCGGGCATTGGGAAGATGGCACTGTTTGCGAAACGATGCAAAATAGCGTATGGCTTGTGTATCATCCTCTTGCAGAAAGTGAGCCAGTTCATTCAAGCACTGCGAGAGTTGAGCACGTTCGGTCAGATCGAATGATCTGTCCGAACGGCTCTCAGTTTTAGCAGCAGGCGGATTCTCCTGTTTCAAGCGAACAATCGAAGAGAGGAGTATCGCTATCGCCTGAGTAAGGTTTTCTGCGAGCCTTATATATTGTTCCCGGCCCCCCTGTTTGATCGAGGTTTCCAGCTGTTGAGCGATGCGAAACACGTCGTGTGCGCCAAGGTTACCGGCCACACCTTTCAGCCCATGAATCATCTGAGCAGCCTTTTCAAGATCACCCTGTTCTAACAACGCTTGAATTTCTTTACTTTTATGTGTATATGTTGTCTGAAATTTGTCAAGGAGATCACAATAGAGGTTCTGATTTTGCCCGACTCGCGCTAACCCTGATGCCGGATCAAGGCCCGGAAGCCGAGGAAATTTTTCGGAATTCTGCACAGATATCGTCCGCGGCTGAACTGATGTAAGCTCAGAACGCGCGCGCTGCGCTGGCTCGATCCATTTGAAAAGCATTGCATACAGTTGTTCCGGGTCCATGGGTTTGATAAGGTGATCATTCATGCCGGCTTCCAGACTTTTTTTTCGATCTCCGGTAAGGGCGTGAGCCGTCATTGCGATAATCGGAATCTGTTGCAGTGTCTTCGCGGGCAGCGAGGCGGCAAGTTCGCGGATTCGCTGCGTCGCCTCGTAGCCATCCATATCGGGCATTTCTATATCCATCAGGATGAAATCGAACTCAGCGTCTCTGACCCACTGAACCGCCTCCTGACCAGTATTCGCAATAGTCACTATCATTCCACGGGTTTCCAGCAACTCTTTGGCGACTTGCTGGTTAATTTCATTATCTTCGACGACAAGCACTCGAAGTCCGCTGAGCATGTTGAGCCTTTCAGGTTCATCGTGTTCCGGCGTCAAGCGGAAAAGAGTTTGTTGTTCCGGATAATGGCTGAATGTCGCCGTAAAGCTGAAGAGACTTCCCTGCCCGGGCTGGCTTTCGACCTTGATTGTTCCTTCCATCATCTCCACCAGACCTTTACTGATAGATAGTCCTAAACCCGTGCCGCCGTATCTGCGCGTAATTGAACCATCGGCCTGTGTAAAGGGTTGAAAAAGCTCTTGACGCTGTTGCGGGCTGATGCCAATGCCGGTATCGCGCACGACAAAGCGGAGCACCACTTTTGCCGCCCTTTTGCTGACAAGTTCGACGTGTATGGTAATACTCCCGTGCTCTGTAAATTTCAGGGCGTTACTCGTCAAATTCATTAAGATTTGTTTGAGACGCAGTGGATCACCGACCAGAACAGGCGGGACATCATCCGCAATTGAAAAACGTAGATCAAGTCCTTTTTCTTCGGCCTTGATCCCCAGCACATCCGCCACATCGTGCAGAACCTCTTCCAGATCAAAATTCACGGCTTCAAGCGAGAGTTTGCCGGCTTCTATTTTTGAAAAATCAAGAATATCATCAATAATGCCAAGCAAGGAATGCGAGGAAATATGAATCTTGGTCAAATAATCCTGCTGTTTGGGCGATAACTCGGTCTGTAAGGCCAGATGAGTCAACCCGATAATGGCATTCATCGGCGTTCGGATTTCATGGCTCATCCGTGCCAGAAATTCGCTTTTGGCGCGATTGGCGGCATCTGCCTGGTCTTTGGCCTGTTTCAGCTCTTCTTCTTGTTGTTTTTGCCTGGTAATATCCCGACTCAACCCGACAATTCCGGCAATTTCCCCGCGACTGTCGCGAAACGCGACTTTGGTGGTTAAAAACCAGAGCGGCTCGCCTGTCGAGAGTTTGATCGTTTGCTCTTCCTGATTAATGAGTGGCGTTCCGGACTGGAGAACTGCCTGCTCATCAGCATAAAAACGTTCAGCAAGGGTTTGGGGAAAGAGATCAAAATCGGTTTTCCCGATCAATTCCTCTAAACAAGTGAAATTCAGCGACCGGATGCTGGCTTCGTTCGCTAGGATAAAGCGGCTCTGGGTATCTTTAATGTAAATATAATCAGGCAAATGATTAATCAGTGTGCGCAGTAAATTGCGTTCTTTGGCCAGAGTCTCTTCCGCCAATTTATGTTGCGTGACGTCGTCCTTGATTGCCAAATAGTGAGTAATCTTGTTATGACGATCTTTGACCGGCGAGATAATTGCTGATTCCCAATAGAGATCGCCATTTTTCTTCCGATTGATAAACTCGCCTTGCCATACCTCACCATGACTGATCGTTTCCCAGAGATTTTGATAAAACTCAGGGGGATGGACACCGGATTTCAGGATGCGCGGGTTTGCTCCGATTGCTTCTTCCTGGGAATACCCGGTTTTTTTTGAAAACGCCGGATTCACAAATTCAATGTTCCCTGCAAGATCGGTAATCACAATGGTGCTTTCGCTCTGTTCCACAGCGCGTGAAAGTTTTTGGAGTTGTTCTTCTGCCTGTTTACGTTCGCTAATATCACGAATGATGCCGGTAAACATCCGTGTGGGACCAATCCAAAACTCGCTGATCATCAAGGCAATTGGAAATATGCTGCCATTTTTGCGCTGCGCGATCGCTTCTCGTTCCTGGTTAAACACATGAGATTCACCCATGTGCAGATAACGTTCAATATAGCTCTGATGACGGCTACGGTGGGGCTCGGGCATGAGAAGATTGATTAGCCGTCCGATAGCTTCAGCCCGCTCATAGCCAAACATGCGTTCTGCAGCCGGATTGAAGGTTTCGATACGGCCTTGCTCATCAATCGTAATAATGGCGTCTGCAGCAGCTTCAACAATTGCATGCAATCTGGCGTCTTTACCTTTTAATTGCGCTTCCGAGCAATAAGGTTCCATCAGTTGTTGTTTCTCTTGCGCCTGTTTGCCTATGGTACTTTGGGCGATTCTGAAATAGAACGTTCCAAACAAAGTCATGAGGCTCAAGCTAAAAAACTGTTCCAAATAATGGGTGAAATTATGGGAAACATCTCCCAATACAGTACATCCCACAGCATAGTATCCGAGTATCATCAGAAGCCATAGACTCGCAAATTTCCACTGCTGAACAACCTTTTTTAGCGCGAAATGATATCCTGCCCACGCCATCGGAAGCAGAATTCCATGGACTCCCAGGTTGAGAAGGAATACTCTGCCCTGGTCGCCATAAGGTCCGCCTAGGGATGCTAATGCAGCGATTCCAACGGCATAACGCCCGCGGCTTACCCAGAGTATCCCCAACAATGCGAACACCTCACGCGGAATATTCATCCGCGCATTCCCGGAGACACTGTATTGGAGTAAAGCCATACTTGCAGCAGCCAGCCCAAAAATACACATATTACGGAGGTCTTTTTCCATCCGAATCATCACCTGTACGGTTTATTTCTTGAATGATATCCGAGTTAGCAATTCTCAACCATATTTCTGTTTTCTGTGTAATATCGCTTCTCATTTCTGTCAACAGGTTTACAGGTTTTATGTACGAAAACTTTAGCAGAAGAATAACGATTTTCACCAAAACTCGCGTCATTTACAGTTTCTTCAGAGAGTATTCTTACATTTCTACTGAAAATTTGATTGACATGAGTCGATGTATTTTGAAATGAGAATATGACGACAAACAAATCAGGTTTTCGGAAGAGCCAAAAATCAAAACACTTTTACTAACTCCGGAGGTGTTGTGATGAGAAATCTCAAATCGTATAGGATTGTCTTGTTAGCAATTTTTTTGCTTTGTCTGACGTCCATCGCTGTGGTCGCAGAACAATCACGATTAGATCTGATTCTGGAACGCGGCTCAATTCTGATTGGAACAACTGGCGATTATAAACCTTTTAGCTATCTGAACCCGGAAACGAATCAATTTGAAGGGCACGATATTGACGCCGCCATGAAACTGGGAGAAGCCCTGGGGGTTGAAGTCCAATTCGTGCAAACCACCTGGAAAACTTTGGTGGATGGAATTCTGCAAGGCCAATACGATGTCGCCATGTGCGGCATTACCCGTAACCTCACCCGTCAAAAACAGGTGGGATTGACAAACCCGTATATCAAAGTCGGAAAATCCCCACTGATTCGCAAGGCCGACCAGGAACGGTTCAAAACGCTCGAAGATATTGATCAGCCTGGCGTCAAAATCGGGGTGAATCCCGGTGGAACCAATGAGAAATTTGTGCAGGCCAACATCAAGCAAGCGGACATTCTGGTGATTGAGAAAAATCTGGATATTCCGGACAAAATTGCGGCCGGCGAAGTGGATGTGATGATTACCGATAATGTGGAAGCCATGTTAGTCGCTGGTGAAAATCCTGTGCTTTATGCTGTTGATCCGCAGAATACCTTTACTCATGATGATTTTGGTTACATGCTGCCGCGCGATGATTTCGCGTTTCTGAACTGGCTCAATCTGTGGGTACACCAGATGCAGGAAAAAGGCGAGTTTGAACAATTGCAAAAAAAATGGATCGCTAAATAAATGGCTCTCCTCATCATGTGCACAGAACGAAAAAACTCGGCCACTGTTGTTGCGGGAATGAATCTTTGAAATTCCCGCAACATTCAAACTCTATATGATCAAAAAAGCTCTGCATACAGATCCGCACTTTGTGATCACGGATCAGTCGATCCTGATGCAGTTTCTGCGCCTGGCTCGGATTGATCCACAGCAGGATACTGAGGAGCTGGTATTGGTAAAGCTCTGTGCGGTGTTTTCACAGATTCCTTATGAAAACTTGACGAAAATCATCAAATCGGATGCCGTGATCAGCGCTGGCAGCGCGAAACGCTTGCCGGATGAAGTGCTCAGAGATTATTTGCACATTGGCACTGGTGGTACCTGTTTTTCGCTGACCGCCGCATTTATTGCCATTTTATCCGCTCTGGGCTTTGAGGCGCACCCGATTCTGGCAGACCGGCACTATGGCGTAGATACTCATTGCGCACTGGTATTTTTCCGAGAACAGGAGATTTTATTGCTCGATCCCGGGTTTCTGATTTATCAGCCAACCCGGCTGCCAACGACTGAGCCGCTAATTATCGCAACAGAATTTAATACTATCGAACTGCTGCCTCAAGAGGCAGGGCAAAAAATTGAATTAGTCACGGTCGTCAAGAACAGCAGACGCTCGCGCCTGATTTATAAAGTCAGCCCGGTTGATGGGCCAACCTTCGGACACGCCTGGGAACGGTCGTTTGCCTGGGAAATGATGACCTATCCGGTGCTGACCCGCTACAGCAGCGGCAGACACTATTATTTGCAAGGCAATCAACTGCGCATTCGCGACCAGCAGCGTACAACAAGGCAGATTCTCACGGCCGATGAACAATATGCGGTAATCACGAGAACCTTCGGCATTCATCGCGAGGTGTTCGTGAAAGCCTTTTCAGTGGTGGAATATGGCGCACACGTATTCTCCTGAACCTATGAAATATTTTACGGCGATCCTCTTTCACACGCCAGAGGCTTTTGAGGTCGGAAAACAGGCGATCATAGAGGTTTGGGGCGCGCTGGATTTTGAAGGTGAGGATCACCATTTCGATGTCACCACGTATTATGAGCCGGAAATGGGAGATCCGCTTTATCGGCGGATAGTGGCATTTGAAGACTTGATGCTCCCGACGGTGTTGGTTGATATGAAGCTGCGCTGCAACCAGATTGAAGATGCCTTAGCCCGGAATGGCAAGCGTATTGTCAATCTGGATGCGGGCTATCTCGATCATAATAAAGTGGTGCTGGCTTCAGCAAAAGGCGCGGGACAGAAGATTTACCTTGACAAGGGCATCTATGCTGATTTTGTCGGAAGATATAAAGGCGGACGTTATCAAGCGTTTGATTGGACATTTCCTGATTTTCGTGACGGACGTTATGATCAGGAATTGCTGACCATACGGCACATCTATTTAGAACAGATGCGAATATGGCGTCAACAGCAAATAACCTTATAGCCTGAGGATCAATCCTCAGGTTCAACGCTGAAGCAGGCTTAAGCCAGCTATAGTACAATAAAACTCAAGAACAAGGAGATGATATATGACACAGGAACAACAAGCAATACAAGCCTTAAAAGACATTTTTACGATTTGCGCCAAAGCCGACACAGAAGATGTCAAGCCCTGGCGCGCGCTGGGCGATATTCACTCAATCTGTGAAACCGCACTTCAGGAAATTATGGGCGAAGAAGCGTTTCAGGCTTTTGTACCACGCGATGCCTTTGAAGAATAACAAAGAGCATTTTATGCCCGGGAAATCCTATTTTCAAGAACTTTCCGGGCACAGCCATCCGAGCCGCGCTTGAATGCCCAAATCCGGAGAATCAGGATTCGAAATGAAACCAAAATACAATGAACGTTTCAACCAACCAGAGGGGACGGATGACCGTCCAGAAGTGCAGCAGCTTTTTAATCGGTTGAAGGTGCACGTGCCTGAATTGACCCGGCTGCTCGAACAATGCTGCGGGCATTGGGGATATGAAGATCCGATCTACCGGTTTTATCATCAAAGTTTCAAGGTGTATGCGCTGCAAACACAGACAATGCAGATCGTGGCAGCCTTGCAAGCCTTACGCCCGGAATTCCCTCTCAATGCCTGGTTTATGCAGATTGTCACTGAAGGAACGGGAAAAACCTTCGTGAACGAGGATAATCAGAGATGGCCAACAGTCACCCGTCCGATCATTGAAGCGTTTTTCCATGCCCGGTATTTTTTGGAGATGGCGGTAAAATATGGAACCCATCTCCGCTGTTCGCCTGCTCAAATGCCGAGTGGATGGGCTGCATTCTTAGAATTATATAATCTCCGGTGAGTAATAATACTTCGAACAGTTTTTTGAAAATACCTCAATGACGGTTTGTTTCGGGAATTTTGAAGACTCATTCCCGAAACAACGTGAAAGCCGGAATACGTGTCAGTGTTCCTTCAGGACAAAAACCTGAGTTTGAAGCGTATGGGGGTTATCCCCGCGATTCATTTTACATGGGAGAAATACCATGAGTTATCTCGTCGGATATTTACAATCTTATGAAACGGAAACAGGAGAGTTTTCCAACAAAATCCTTTCCCCCATCATCTGTCATGATGGCGAGGAAATCTGTCTGGCGGTCGAAAAGTTGTGTGAGGCTATTGATTATGATCTGGATCATTTCGAGCCGGAACTGTGGGACGCGCTCAAAGATCTGGCCTACTATGAGACCAGGTATGCCACCATTGATTTGCACGATTCGCCTATCCTGGTTGACCTGATTGTCGGACAAGATGCAATGCTGCATGGCAAATTTCGCATTGAGGCGTGAACAGGGCAGGGGGGAATTACAGGAATTAAGAATGAGGAAGAACTATGAACAAACTTGAACGTGTTAATACTGTTTTACAGGGTGGAACTCCGGATCGCGCGCCAATGAGCTGCTGGTATCACTTCGGACATCAATTTTTGCCTGGCGAGAAATTTGCTGAGTTGGCCTGCGCTTTTTTTGACTATTATGATTTTGACTGGCTCAAAGTGATGAATGATTATTTTTACCCTATGCCAGAAGGAATGACAGAGTTAAAATCGGCGGCCGATCTGAAAAAGTTAACGCCTTTTGCGATTGAACAGTCGCCTCTGAACGAACAATTAAAAGCTTTGCGCCTGATTCAACAACACCTGACAGGTCGCGCTTATTTTGTCGATACCGTATTTGATCCCTATCAGGCACTCCAGCGAAGTCCGGTAGGGCAGCACCTTCCGGTTTTAATCGAAGAGCAGCCACAGGCCGTTTTGGACGCTTTGGATATTGTGACCGAAAATCTGATCGTCTATGCCAAAAAATCTTTAGCTGCCGGGGCCGCCGGGATTTTTGTCTCTATTCTGGGAAGCAAAGAGCAGATGACGCGAGATGATTTTTTACGCTTTGAAAAACCCTTTGCCATGCGCCTTTTCGAGGCTGTGAAAGACGACGGCCCCATGAACACGTTACATGTGCACGGGCATCATATTGATACCGACAATGTGCTGGATTTTCCGGTCAATATCATTAGTTGGGAAGATCGTGTGCCTGACAATCCCTCGCTGCAAGAAATGAAAGATCGTTTTCCGGGCTGCGTAATGGGCGGCATTGATAATACAATTGTGACGCGCCATACCCCCGCTTATCTGATGAACATGGTGCGCGAAGGCATGGAAATGGGCGGGACAATGCGCTTTTTTCTGGCGAACGGGTGCAGCATCCCCGGCTCGATGAGTCCCTTTGCCTTGAAGTGCATGGTTGAAGTGGCTCAGGGGCTACGGAAATAGAAGGTAAATGAGGCGGGCAAACAAGCGGGCAAGCAACCGGTTTTGATAAAAATCCGGTTGCTTATATGCATGGGTTGGACGCTTTCTGTGAGTTTCAGCTCGGGCCAGTGAGTTCTGCCAATTTCCGGCGCAGTGGGTGCACTATGGTGTGAAATTGCTCTTCTGACAGGATGCCGAGCTGACACATAAGGAGCCAAAGGTTATGAAAGCATGTTTTGTGCGGATATTTTTATTGGGCTGCTTGTTTACAAGTGTCATCGCCTGTAGCTCTTTAGACCCTTCCAGGCTATCTTCTTTGACTTTAGATGAAGCCAAAAGCGGCAGTATAGTTGAAATGACTGCTGGCGACGTATTCGTCATTGTTCTGGAAGGCAATCCCACAACTGGTTATACCTGGGAACTTGACACCCTTGATGCGACGATTGTGCAACAAATCGGAGAAGCGGAATTTACCCCTGAGAGCGATGCTATCGGTTCCGGCGGAAAATTTACCTTTCGTTTTCAGGCAATTTCCGCCGGTCAGAGCTTCTTGAAACTGCTCTACCATCGTCCCTGGGAACAGGGTACGCCGCCGTTGAACACCTTTGAATTGATGGTTATTGTCAAAATTCAAAACGGAGGATAGCTCCGAGAGTCATGGTGTTGAGTTGAATGTCTTCGTGAATTTTGCCGAATCCCCATGTTTCGGAGCGATAGTTCACGTTAATATCCAGAAAGATCGTGGGAACAATCTCAACATCCAGCCCGGCGCGCAGCCCGAAAAATGGGCTGTCTGCTGCTTTGCCGTCAGCAAAGTGCCATCCGATTCCTGCGCCAGCATAAATCCCTCGACCAACAAGCACATACACCTGCGGAGCAAACACCGCATCGTCGGATCCGGCGTAGCCATCTCCTAGAAATTCAAGCATAGCTTCAACCGTAAAAAATTTCACCATCTGGTATTGGTATGATAACAGCAAAGCCAGCCCCTCTTCATCGACGCCTTCAATAATGATGTCTTCCAGGCTTTTCCAATAGTGAATTCCGCCCCCGAAGCGATGGACGTTTTCGAAACGACTTCCGTTCGCCGCTAAAACATCCTGCCCTGCGAAAAGCTGTATTCCCAAAATAACGAAAAGGATAGATATTTTTTTCATAATTCATTATCAGGTAGTGGTTAAATGGTAAATGATGCGTTCCCTGAGCGAAGTCGAAGGGAACAGTGAACGGCTCGTTTCGACTTCGCTCAACGAGCGGGCATCACTTACTATTTAACCACTACCCATTATCAATCATTTTCTTGACTGTTGCTTAGCGAAAGCTGCCTATCTGTCCAGGCAGGCCGATATTCAACAAAAGTCAAAAAATTCTTGTTTATTTTTCATTCTCCCGATACGTTGTCATGGTTTGTCTGATGGGTTTATAGCCCAGTTTTCAGGTAGAAACAGTTGCTAAAGCAGAATTATAAGCCTGTCAAAATTGACAGGCTTATAATGAATGATACGATTGCTCTGTCAAGGTTTAGTTGATACATTCGTCGTTTTCGCTTTCGCGTCAAAATTTGACAGAACATTACATATTTATTTGAAGTCAATGAAATTTTATCTGGAAATTTAACAGCGGAGTTGATTGATTGTGAATATGCGGCAGGAGTTTCAGAAAAATTATCAGAAATGGTTCGGCAAAGATGTGTTGCGAGCAATAAAGCGGTATGGGCTGATTGAGCAAGGGGAAAAGGTTTGTGTGGCTTTATCTGGCGGGAAGGATAGTATGACGCTCCTCTTTATTTTACAATATCTCAAGCAGTTTTCCTATCTTGATTTTGATCTGTCTGCTGTTCACATTAAAATTGGCGAGTATGAGACTGGTGTACTCAGAGCAATCTGTGAAAGCTTTGAGATAGAATATCTGGAAGATCGGCTGCTGTTGGAACAGCGTGCGCCTGAAAAAATCCGATGTTATCTGTGTTCCCGGCTGAAACGAGGGGCAATATCGAATGTACTCAGGCAGCATGAGATTCAGAAAGTTGCGTATGGTCATCATGCGGACGATGTCGCCGAAACGTTTTTGATGAACCTGATCCAGAATCGCAAACTTGGCAGTTTTTCGCCAAAGGTCGAGTATGCCAATAATCCGATGATCCTTATTCGCCCGATGATTTATTTGGGGGAAGCGACCGTTCAACGGATTCATCAGCATATCGGTTTGCCGGTTCTTGATGCGCCGTGCCCTTATGCCAATGACAATATTCGGCGTCAGTACAAGCAGAGTATTCAGCAACTCAACACGATCTTTCGCATAAAAGCTTTCAGCAAAAATGTGGTAGCTGCCCTTGAAAACCTTGATGAAACCAATATCTGGTCACGCCTTGTAAAGGAATTGTCATGACCGGCGATGAGACACGCGGGTGAAATTCAGGTTCGTAGTAGCCGTTTCAGCGGCTTGAGAAAACGCTAAAGCGTTTACTACGAATGTTGATTTACATGGAAGATGTCATGATCTGACGCTCACCCGGCACAATGAAAATGAGATGTACCGCGAAATTCCTTTTCGCGGCAGTCTCACTGGTGCGCGAAACTGGAGTTTCGCGCTACATTTTCATAGGAGAAGGTGAAAAAATCATAGTTCCTCTTGTCGAATGCTTGACAGGAATTCCTTTCCATTTTACATTCTTCCATATAAACCAGGAGTTCAAAATTGAGTTTGCTTGGTTAATTGGTATTTCGCAAACCGAAATTTATACTCTGGCATTTTTATACACATTTTAACTGTGAAAGGGCGTGGGTATGATGAAGTGCCGACGAACATGGCTGTGCGGTGTAGTCCTCTGTTGGTATCTCTTCTTACTGCTAAGTCTGAATAGTTGTGATGAACACAAATCCCCATCGTCTTCGGAACAGGATAAACCACTCGCATCGTCTGAGATGGTCACTGATCCAGGGCAGGGCAATCTGGCGGGTACAGTGGTTGGAACCATTGCGAACCAACCGCTTACCGGGGTAAGTTTGAAAATAGGGTCTCTCCGAACAACAACGGATAACTACGGAAATTTTCGTCTGGACGGCGTTGGAAATGAACAATGTATTCTCAATATTTCAAGCGATCAGGTGTATCCGCGCAGAATCATCGTGAACCTGGCAAATGGGCGTGTTATTCAAGCGGATGCGATTGAGCGGCAGAGCGCGTTCCATCTGGAATTTTACCGTGAATTAGCGCGCGGCAATCATCCGGGAGAAAATGATCTGTTGCCGATTCATCGCTGGACAGGCGCAATGCCGCCAACGTTTTATATTGATACAAATGCCCGCGCTGCTTATGATGGGGTGATTACCTCGGAAACGATTGATCGCATTACTCAGGTGATTACTGAGGTTGTCCCGGTTTTTAGCGGTAATGTGTATGCCGAAGCGGCAATTTACGCGCGTTCCTTCTCGGAATATGCGTTTGAAACTATTCCTGACAACTCAATCGTGATCTCTTTTGATGATACGCTTTTTTTGCAAGATGCCGTGGGAATCGCCTTTACCGAACCCAATTTAACCTCGCTCGGTAGTTATGCGCTGCAAAAAGCCTGGATTTTTGTGTTGAACCAGGAAGCTTTTTTTTCTTTCAGCGGAGTGACCCGCGAAGCGGTTGTCGCCCATGAACTAGGACACAGCTTTGGTTATCGACATACCTCATTGCTGCCCTCGATCATGGTGAAGGCTGGTATGTATGCTGGATTGTTTAGCGAAAACGATCGTGTGCACATGGCTGTGATGTATCGGCGTCCCGCGGGGAATATGGATATTGATAATGATCCGATTACAACGGAAAAAACCGTCAAGAGAATCCTGAAACATCAGGTTTTTCTTGATCGTTGTCCTGATATATCCTCATCTCCTTTTATGAAGCAGCGATTACGTTCATTAAAGAGCTCTGCCGCGGAATTATTTGAAAAAACATCATCGTCTGCTATAGTCAGTGAATGATGTGTTGTGAACGAGTAAACGCCGGTTTTCTTGGTGAAAATGACGTTATATCTGAAAAAAGATCAGAAAATATGTGAAGAAAATATTTTTTTGATCTTTCTGGGTGATCATGAATAATTTTGAGGGACCTTTGTTTGGCGAAAACCCCATAATATCAAGCAAAATCCTTGAAAGCTTTGCTTATGAGAAATCCTTGTAGTGACTTTGGCGTAAAATTATGTTGACATGATTTATGTGTTTTGTATGGTTTTAGAAAATCTTGTCTGTTAACCATAATATAAAAGAACAATGACAATTGCTGATAACCTTAAAGAGCATTGGAAATTATTTAGCCACGGGAACTTTAGTGAGCTTGTGTTGTCTAATGAGTCGGGTAACGTTAAGAAAGCGGTTCAGAAAGAAGCAACGCAGACCCAGATTCCTGATGAGAAATTGGTAGAAGCCTCTCAAAATGGTGATATGGAAGCGTTTGAAGCCCTGATAAACAAATATCAACGGCAAATATTCAATCTGATTTATCAGATGACGCATAATGTTGATATCGTAGAAGATATTGGACAGGATGTGTTTGTGGCAGCCTTCAGGGCGATCAAAGATTTTCAGGCCAGGTCGTCATTTTTTACCTGGTTGTATCGGATTGCGATTAACCATTGTAAAAATTATTTGACTTCAACAAATAGAACTCAGGATATTGAAAAACTTTATCGAGCAGAGCAGGAAACAGCAGAATCATCTGATGATTATGAGAAGAATCCTCAAAGCATGCTCTTAGCCAAAGAATTTGTGGTGCAGATGGAAGAGGCGATGGAGACGCTTCCGGCAGAACAACGAATTGTGATCACCCTTTGCGAGTTTCAGGGGTTTTCCTATCAGGAAATTGCTGAAATTTTGCAATGTCCAGTCGGGACAGTGCGGTCGCGTCTCGCCAGGGCCAGAGCGACTTTACAGGAATATTTACATCAATATGTATGATCCAACAGTCAAAGGGCATGTAAGCTTGTCAAGGCAAGTTTATATGCTGAATTGATGATGAACTGCGAAGCCTCTCGTATTTTGATCAGTGGTTATCTTGATGGGGAACTTTCGGAGCAGGAAGCCCGGTTGCTCAAAGTTCACTTACAAGCGTGTGAGTCATGCGTCAGCTATCTGCAACGCCAGGAAGCCCTGAAAAATGCGTTAAAACACTATGCACTCTTTCAGGATCATCTGGAAGCACCTTCGGATTTCGCGAAAAAGGTTGTTATAAAACTTCAGGAGACGCTTACGCCAGAACAACCCCCTCTTGCAGCACGAATCAAACAAACCTATCGTCATTTCGTCTTTGGTTTTGTTGATAGTTGGGTAAATAGTTTGAAAACGCGGCCATTTGCCTGGGCAACCATAGTTTCTTGCATGCTCGTGCTTGTGGTCGGCCTCGTGAGTTTCAAAGTGGTTCAACAAGTTTCCTGGCAAGAACAGGCCAGGATGGCCAATATAGGAATTGAGCCACCATCACCCATCCCTGCGCCCTCTGTGTTGCCAACCGCTCATCGAGAGTCTGTCGGGCTTCAAAATGCTCCTTCGGCTGAGAATGTGGTTTTTGAGGGGCAGAAAATGTTTCAGGTGGCTGAAGTAACCCCGGAAACCAGGAATACGGCGAATAAGCAAGAAAAGATGTCTGACTTCTCTTCTTCGCTTCAAGAAAAGACGATAGAATTTGTAGAGACCAATGGATTGATCGTCGAAGAAGATGAATCGCCATTTATTCGTGTCGCCAGCCATCATGCTCCGTCAGTCGAAGATTATGTCTATTCGCACGTGGTCGAAGTCTATCAGACGCATCTTGTGGATGATGCCGTTTTCGTGGGGTATGTTCATGGTGTGTTCACGCAATAATATGCACTAAATGATGCAGCGACATCTTCAACACAACAGGAGGTGGATAATGAAAACGTGGTCAAAAGATGTCATCAAATGCGTGTGGCTGTGGTTCGGAATTGTGCTATTTGTTGGGTTGATAGTTGTTCCTGACATTGCAGCGCAGGAGCAGAGCTTACAATTTGATGATATTATCCGAATGTTAGATCCTTCGGATAAAAAAATTAATTACCTGGGAACAAAATTTGTCATTGATTACACCCCTTCTCGTCGGTCAACAACATTGGTGCGGGTAACGTATGGGGCATCCGGCCTCGAAAAAAAGGAGGTGTCCCCCCTCCAGCGTGGAGAAGCGCAGATTATTCTTGACGATGGAAAGTTTCTCTGGCACTATATCCCATCACAAGCCTCGGTGGTGAAGAAAAAACGACGTGTCTCTTTAGGGGAGATCTCTCAGAGAATCCATCAACAAAATGAACTGATTCAGCAGAATTATCAAATCCAAATTGAAACGCTTTCAGCGACCTCAACAATTGCATCAGTTTCTCAGATTCCTTCAGTGACGGGTGACGTGCTGGTCACATTTCAGCCGAAAATGAAGGATCGTCCGGCCTGGAAAATTTGGATTGACAGTGAGCACGGCCTGGTCGTGCGAACGGAAATCTATGATGTGAACGGGGACCTGACGCTGTTATCAGCATTTTCCGAATTGACATTTCAACCAGAAATTTCAAAAAGTTCCTTTGTGATCAAAGTTCCGAAAGGTACGACGATGCGAACATCAGTTGAAAAACATTTTCATACGATTGAAGAAGCGGAACAAGAACTCGATTTCCCGATTTCACAACCAGGGTATATGCCAGAAGGATTTGTACTCGCTGCTGTTGTTTACTCCCAGAATGACCAGCGTGAAAAAGTTCAATTAGCTTATGTGGATGGTTTAAGTTCGATCTCGATTTTTGAAGAAACACATGAGATTTCTTCGGAAACATCGCATGGAACCAGCCAAAAAATTGTGATTAATCCTTCTATCAAAGGCACATTTCACGATCAGGGATTGTTGAAGATTCTGGATTGGCAATTGAACACAGATCTCCATCTCACGTTAGTCGGAGAAATCGCGGATACTGAGTTGCTCAAAATAGCGTCATCTTTTGCCCAGTAATGCAGAGATTCCGGTCTGGTCACGACATCATGCTACTTGTGAAATTACGACTCGAACGTCTTTGGACAGGCACGATATTGGCTGCTGTGGTGTTGGGATCCCTTCTTTCGCCGGGGGTCAATGTCGTTGCCCAGGTTCCGCAGTATATTCCCTATTCTTTTGCTGATATCGCCGAAAAGGTTCAACCCTGTGTGGTGAACATCAGCACCGCTCAAATTATTACCCCGATTATTAAGCCTGGTCAAGATTTTCAGGGCGATGAGTTTTTCGAACGGTTTTCCGGGGAGAATGCTCCAACACATCGGTTTCAGCGTCGGAGTCTGGGATCAGGCGTTATCCTGGACCAGCACGGTTATATCATCACGAATAACCATGTGATCGAACATGCTGATCAAATTAAAGTGAAACTTTCGAATGAAGAAGAATTTGAGGCAGAACTAATCGGGAGAGATGTAAAAACTGATATTGCGTTGATCAAAATTCCGATAGAACAACAAGAACTCCCTGTCGCCAATCTTGGCGATTCTGATAGTATGCGGGTCGGCGATTGGGTAATCGCCGTCGGCAATCCGTATGGCTTAACTCATACGGTCACGGCCGGAATTATCAGCGCGAAAGGCCGCGTTATCGGAGGTCCCTATGACGAGTTTCTGCAGACCGATGCCTCTATTAATCCAGGTAACAGCGGCGGCCCTTTGATTAACATCAAAGGTGAAATTGTCGGGATTAATACCGCCATTTTCACGAATGTCCAGGGGAATTATATGGCTCAGGGTATTGGATTTGCCATTCCCAGCAATCTCGTTCTGCGTATTGTTCATGATTTGCAGTTGTATGGAAAAGTCCGGCGAGGCTGGGTTGGCATCGTAATTCAGGAAGTTACCCCGGAGATTGCCGATTCTTTAAACCTGCCGGATGCCCGAGGTGCATTGGTCTCTAATATCATTCCCGGCGGGCCTGCTGAAGAAGCCGGGGTCATCCGCGGGGATGTGGTATTAAGCTTCAATGGGATCGACATTCAGCACTCCATTGACCTGCCTAAAATTGCTGCTGAATGTGAACCAGGGTCAAGTGGTACGCTGATAGTCAACCGTGATGGCGAACAAATGACCATCCACCTCACCTTAAGGGAATTTCCCGAGCCTGAAAGTTTCCCTTCTCCTACAGAATAAATTGCCTCGATTCAGGATTGTTCATACCATCTCGGATTTTTACACTACCCTGTGTTGGAAAAAACTTGACAAAGCCTTTGCTTTTTTCTGCAATAAATCTTGATTATTATCATATTGTGCAAGAAAACCTGCAAAAATTATTAAAAGGAGTGACGATCATGGCAGAACAACAAATCCCGAATCTTGATGGCAATTTTTATCGGAATCTGCGGAAATATTATCCGACTGTCGATCGAGGAGAAGGTGTGTATATCTGGGATACCGATGGCAACAGATATATTGACGGGTCAGGCGGCGCGTGTGTCGTCTCCATTGGACATGGCGTCAAAGAAATCCGTGAGGCCATGCTGAAGCAGGCTGATCGGATTTCTTTTGCGCATGGCTCCCATTTTACTAGCGAAGCCGCGATTGAATGCTCGGAACAAGTGGTTTCCCTGATGCCATCGCCTGAATTGAATAAATGTTATTTTCTGTCCGAAGGTTCGACTGCGATCGAAACCGCCGTCAAATTGGCCCGGCAGTACTGGCGCGAAGCCGGCAAACCAGACAAGTTCAAAACCATTTCCCGCTGGACGAGTTATCATGGCAATACAGCCGGAGCCTTAGCATTAGGTGGTCATACTGCCAGAAGGCGACATTATCAACCGCTGATTCTTCATACCCCTCACATTGAGCCGGCATATTGTTATCGCTGCTCCTTTGAAAAAACCCCGGAAACCTGCAATCTGGAGTGCGCCGATGCATTGGAACGCATGCTGAAGTACGAAGGGCCAGATTCAGTGTCTGCTTTTATCGCGGAACCGGTCGTCGGCGCAACTGCCGGAGCACTTGTGCCAAAGGATGGCTACTGGCAGCGTATTCGGGCAATCTGCGATCAGTACGATGTCTTAATTATTTCAGATGAAGTCATGGCCGGGGTTGGTCGCTGCGGACAAAATACTGCTCTTGATAACTGGAATGTGGTCGCTGATATGGTTGTGATGGCTAAAGGGTTAAGTTCCGGCTATATTCCGTTGGGCGCGGTGGTGGTGAAAGAAAAAATCTGGGAGACGATCCGGCGCGGATCCGGAGCTTTTGTCCACGGACACACGTATAGTATGAATCCGCTTGCCATGGCGGTTGGTGCCGCCGTTTTGAAGTACGTGAAAGAACATGATCTTGTCAGGAAAGCTCGTGAAATGGGGCAATATTTGCTTGAACAGTTACACACTCTGCGGAATTTGGAGATTGTCGGCGATACCCGTGGCATCGGCATGTTCTGCGGCGTGGAGTTTGTACGCGATCAAACCACAAAAACACCTTTTGATCCGAAACTGAAAGTCAATGCCAAAGTGTTTCAGGCCGCCTTCCAACGCGGATTAATCACTTATCCTGGATCCGGAGGCGCGGACGGCATTCAGGGAGATCATACGCTCATTTGTCCCCCTTTTATTATCACCAGAGAACAGGTAGATACGCTGATCACACTTCTGCGTGAGGCCATTGAGACCGTGACACAGGAATTATATGTGCAAGGCGCGTGAAAAGTCTCCTGGCGATCAATCGCCAGTCTCAAAGTGAAAGGGCGCTGAAGTGCCCTCCAGAATTCATGAGTAGTACGGCGTTTCGGAAATAATTATACATGATCTCCGTTCGTCCTGAGCTTGTCGAAGGACACATGCTGATGTCCTTCGACAAGCTCAGGACAAACGGTGTATAGTTATTTCCGAAATCGTGTAGTAGGCTTCAGCCCGCTATGGCTTTGAGGCCGGCCATTGATGAGCGAGATGACTCATGAGAGAGAATTATTTCACCCCGATTTCCCGTAAAAACGGCGCGAATTGCTGATCTGTTTTCAGAATATGATTCGAAAGCCAGGTTTTCAGAAATTCGGCGATTTCAATCGGAATCAGCAATTGTCCGCTGTCAAAACGCAAACGAAACTCTTCCACCTTCTGAATGAACTTCGTATGTTCATTTTTGTGCTGGAGATAGCCGGGATACTGGTGCCGCGTCATGAGCGCTTCTTCCGAGTTGAAATGATACAGCGAGTAATCAGCCAGGCCTTTCAGGAGCGTAGATATGCCTTCCCGGGTGTGTTTCTGTCGCATCTGATCGTAAAAATCCTGAATCATAGCGAATAAGCGTTTGTGTTGGTCATCAATCACCTTGATTCCAACGCTGTATTGATCGTCCCATTGCATAAATGCCATATTGTGTCTCCCATATCAATGTAGCACGAAATGGTTTTTCGCGCCCCAACTTTCATATTCTACCAATCTTTAGGTAAACCGCGCAAGCTGGCGCCAGTTTTCGAATCAATCGGTAATTTCCCAAGATCTCTGACTAACAGCATCTGGTGGAATTCATACACGGACGCCTGCTCAATGCGCCCTTCGTCAAAACGCACGATCCAGCCAGCATTCTGCGCCTGATCGTTAACGCGGTCAGCGCTCCACACACTCTTCCCACGAAAATTCTCGAAAGCTGGATTCAAATATAAACCAGATTGCGATGGTGTGAGTAACGACGCCAGTTCTTCGATTGTCGGCACACGCCAGTCGCGCAATCCGGCATAGCGAGCGGTGGCGACCACTTCGTTCGCTTTTTCATGCGAGGCGTACATATCCAGCCCTGCGGTCCAGACTAAATCATGGGTACAATCAACAACGATCAGATCGCCGTCAAGGCGCATTTCATAGTAAAGATAACTCCGCTCACCACGAGGATGTAAAACCCGTTCGTAAAATCCATACTTCTTAACCATGTTCTCAATCTGACTGGAAGTCAGGGTCAGCGGAGTCGAACGTAACGGAACTTTGGGGCAGGAAGCAATCGATTCTTCTTGTGCTTTCCTGTTTACCTCTGATTGCGCTGTTGAGTCAATCCGGGTACAGTTGGCAAGAAAACTCATGAATATCAGAAGGTATGCAGTGTGTGCAATACGCATAAAAACACCTCTCATTTTTATTCACCTTATTGAAAATCTTCTTGAATAGCAAAGGGCTGGTTGTCAATAATATTTTGACATTTTCTTGTCTGAATCACAGACAAAATTTGGGTAGTGGTATCCTGTACATGATGCACGTTCCCTGAGCGAAGTCGAAGGGAACGCCTGCGTGTTCGTCTCGACTCCGCTCGACGACCGGTCATCATGTACAAGGTAGCCACTACCAAAATTTGAAAGTTTTTGGTAAAAGTATAATTTTTGTAAAAAATCCCCTTGACAATCTATTTCGCTGTCGATATTTAACAAAAAAATGTTTGTTCACAAGTGATAGTATTCTTGAATCCATAGTAATTTTCCTCACCAGATGCTTTATAATAGCAATTATCGGAAATAAGGTTTGTAATCAACGCTCACGCAAACGTCGTCTTGAAATTGGCGTTTGCATGTAACGATTATCTTCTTCATATTATCCAGGAAGGGTTGATTTCACAGCTATTTTTGCATCATGAATGTTAACGAACAAAGAAAAATTGTTAACAAAAAACATTAGTATTTCGTTGTAAATTTCGTTGTAAAACTTGCTTCGAGGCTTAAACCACGTGCAAGAATTGATACGTATAATCACCATGCTAAATTACACTCATATTGCTGAACAGAGTGTAAACAGAAAGCGCTCGTGGCGAATTTTAGTGTTTGCGCTAATCCTCCTGTTTTGCCCTTCCCTCTCCTTTGCCTATTTGTTCCAGGATGAAGAACGCGGTACCTCGCTCTCAATTTTTGGTATCGGTGGGATCATGCGCTTGAATTATGCCTGGGTGGATGGCGATGACGCACTCTATGAAGACAGCGACGATGGTTTTCGTGAAGGTTTCGATCATCGCGAATTTCTCTCGCTCACCGCCTCCGGAATTTTGTTTCGGGACTACACGCTTGATGGCGAAGTGCATTATAATCAGGATGATGACCCGGACTGGAACTTTTTTGCCAAACTGGCCCGGGATGAAAGTTATCTCATGTTTGGCGACCAACCCAATATTTTTGAAGAACCCTATTTCACGCGTTATACCCTGCCATTTCGCGGACTCACTCTGCATGTAGAAACCGATCATATTGGCGTGACGACGTTTGGAGCCATTACCAGAGGGGCTGTCTCAAAAGAAGAAATTACGCCCGATGGCACGTCTGGGCCGTATCGTCTGTCGAAAATTCCTGTAGTGCCTGGAAGCGACATTGTCACCATCGAAATCCGCAATCAAAATGATTCCAACCAGGTTCTCGAAATGCGCCCGCAGACTCGCAATGTTGATTATACCATTGACTATGATACCGGTGAAATCACCTTTAGCCAACCGATTGACTCGGAGACCTTTGGCGGAGATCGGGTTGTGATTGTCGTGATTTACAGGGATGAAGAAGAGTCTTCCTCTTTTAAGACCGCGATTCTTGGCTCGCGCCTGACCGTGTCTCCCACAGATTGGGGAACTCTTGGCGTAACCTACGTCTCTGAATTTGAGCGCGAGCCATCGCTTTCTGATGGGTTCGAGCGGCGTCAGGAAATCTATGGGATTGACACCGCATTGAAGATCGGCGATATGTGGCGATTGACGACCGAATACGCTTTTAGTCAGCAGCAAACCGTTAATGGCGACTCCCCGGATCCGTCCCAATCCGTCCTGGCAAAACTGGATGGCAAGGTGGGTGAACAGGTGGATATTCATGGTAAGTATCAACGTGTGGAACGCGAGTTTCTTACTTTTGCGAATCCCGATATTGATACGAACGAACAAGAACTTGAGTTGGTCGGAATCTATGCTTATCGCCCCGATCACTCCGTGAAAATCGGATATAGCTTTTTACAGGATAATCTGCCCCAGGAATCGGAAGAACCGACCACGACCACTCATCGCCCTTATATAGCCTGGGATGCCCGTGTACGCGAGCGGACCCAACTCTTTTCCAAATATGAGTATATCCAGAAAACCGACGACTGGCATCCGGAAGAAACAGACGACCAGACCCATAGCCTGCTGTTCGGTGGGATTCAGGAGTTTTCAACTGTGCCGGTCCTGAAAAAATTGAGCGTACGCGGAGAATACCAGGTCAATGATTTTGAAGACAAGACCGATCAGGAAGCCGATACCTTGACCCATCTGTTTGGCCTGCGAGCCACAACAGAACCAGCGCGTGAAATTATTGCGTATGCCGAGCAGCGGGAACGCTTGATTCACGATAAAGATCTCAAGGAGAATACCGAACGACAGGATATTTCCGAATTTGGCCTCGAACTGAATCGCTGGCAGCGTTTTTCGGCCCAATCCAAATACCAATATCGCGCAGTCCACGATTTATTGCACGACGAACAGGAATCGGAACGACATACCGTGATTCTGGGGGCCAAATATCAGCCCTTCGATGTCGTGACAACCTCCGGCAAATTAGAACTGCGCGACGAAACCGTGTTTGCTTCAGCCGCGGCCGAGCGGGAAGAAAGTTCTTCCCGTTCGCTGAATACGGAAGCGCGCCTGGCTTATACTCCGAAAAAAGATCTGACCTTTCGAATCAAATACGAATATGATTATGAAGAAGATCGTCTCGAGGCTGCCAATAAAACCCGCGAAGATGAAACGGAATTTCGATTCAATTATGCCTTTGATAAGCGCAAAACCAGATTAACAGGCATTATCAAAATCGAACGCGATTTACTCGAAGCGCCGCCGACCCCGAAAACCAAAACCCGTACGACAACCTATCTGGCAAATGCCGCGCGGCAGTTGACCGATCGCTGGGACATCCTGGCCCAGTATAAACGCGAGATGGTCGAACTCTCGGCCGACAATACCCGCGAGGATATTCTTGCGGAAATCGGCTGTAAATTAGGACGTTTTATCACCTTTGCCGGCGGCTATCAGCATTCCCGGTTTCAGGACAATGACGAGCCGGAGAACGATTATACCGCTAACTCAGTGTATCTTAAACTGATTGGGAAGTTATAAGTGAGCGAAAGTGAACTATAGTGAACTAAAGTTGAACAGTTCTCCTCAAATTTTGTCCCTTTCGTCCCTTTAGTCCCTTGCGCTCACTCCCAACTTTTTTCCGTATGAAAAATATTACGGCATTGTTCAGCATTGTGAGTGTAGGCTTTCTGCTGTTCGTCGCAGAACCCACGGCGACCCGGGCCGCTGCCCCTGCTCCCGTTCTGGCAGAGTCCTGTCCCTATACGGTCGTAAAAGGAGATACCCTCATCAAAATCGCCGCCGCTCTGACCGGCAGTTCCCGGAATTACCCTCTGATTATCGCATTCAACGCGTTGACCTCAGACCGGATTGCCCCAGGACAGGTCTTACATATTCCTTTTGATCTGCTGTTGCCCAAGCATCGTTGTCAACCTGAAGCGACGCCCGTTCCTACGCCGCTGCCGAAAATCACTGTAGCGGATGAGCCGGCCCCGGCGCCCGAACCGATGGTGATTCCCATTCCAACCCTGACGCCGCCGCCCAAAGACAAAAAATTTCTGGCTGAAATTGAAGCCTTCGTCTTTGAAGACGCAAACGGCAATCGCAGATTTGACGAGGGCGAACCCGGGGTGGCCGGAGTCAAGCTGATTTTAGTCAAAGGCCGCGTTGACCAGCCGCCCTTGATTGGAACCATCGGCGTCACCAATGAAAACGGAAAATATGTCTTTAAAAACGTCGAACCTGGCCCCCGCGCGGTGGGGTTGTATGAGACCACGCTGCCTCCCGAAGTCGTGTTAATCTCGGAATCTACGGTGGTCGTTACTGTCCCTGAAGGCGGCAAAAGTTACGTCACCTTTGCCGGGAAAATTGAGAAAGATGAATAGAACTACAAAGGTCTCAGATTTCCCAGATTTGGAGTAACGTGAGTATGCTCATTCGAGAAATTTGTCAAATTTGTGGCTAATTTTACTTTGTCAAGTTTGTGAAACTACACGGAGAAGAGATAAGAAAAGGATGTTCTGGGAAAATTGCTCACCCCCCAGTATCCTGTTCTTATCTCTTCTCCGTGTAGTTATCCATGGTGCAAGAAGTGAACTTGACAAAGTAGAATTACATGATTTCGGAAATAAGTACACATGAAACGCGACGAAGAAACCAGGATTTTTCCTAAAAACCTGGTTTATCGGGTAGAGTTATTTCTGAAATCATGCACTAACTCCAGGCAAGAACCGGAAGCCACTGATAAGAGCGGATGCACAGGGATGTCACGTGTATTTTTCACTATATCAACACTTGACAGAGATTGGAGCATAGAGAGAGATATATACATAAACGCAGATTCCCGAGATATCTCAGACTCATCTGCGAAATCCGAACAATCATGCGGTTGCCTTACATAAAAAAACCTGATCATAAAAAGACCTGAGAGGAGGTCCATCATGAACAAGAACACCTATTCTTTGCGCACCATTATTGCCGTTACGGCGGCAGCTCTGATGTATCTGGCCGTTGTGAGCCTGCTTTCTCAAAGATCCGGAATTCTGGCGTCTGAATCCGTTGCAAAGCCGACCGTCATGCTGCTGGCCGTCGTTCCGGATTGCGAGTCTCAGGGGAAAGTCACGATTTGTCATAACCCGAACAATAATCCTCCGGGCGTTGAAATCTGCGTGGCGCCCCAGGCGGTTGAAGCACATTTGCGTAATAATGCCCGGCTGGGCGACTATTTAGGCCCCTGTCAGCCCTCCACACCCACGCCCACGCCTGAACCCGCAGAAACGCCAACCGCTACGCCGACACCTGCACCCGGGATCACCCCAACCGCTACGCCGACGCCTGCGCCCGGGATCACCCCAACTGCTACGCCGACGCCTGCACCCGGGATCACCCCAACCGCTACGCCGACACCTGCCCCCGGGATCACCCCAACCGCTACGCCGACACCTGCACCCGGGATCACCCCAACCGCTACGCCGACACCTGCACCCGGGATCACCCCAACCGCTACGCCGACGCCTGCCCCCGGGATCACCCCAACCGCTACGCCGACGCCTGTACCCGAAGCGCGACTGGTAGATGTGATCGCTCCACAGCCGCAGCCAGGAGCCTGGGGCGCAACGCTTAGTTATACCTTTCAGGTAATCAATCAGGGCAATGTAGAAGATACGTTTCGTCTGACCTTAGAGGCCGAATACAATCTGTCAACCGGGCGTATCCCTTCGCAAATCCGCCTGGCCCCTGGTGCGACAACCGCTATAACCACCTCACTGACATTACCACTGACAGGGACATTCCCCTCTATAGGCCTGACCCTGACCGCAGTTTCGACCTCCGATGCGTCCGTCGTCGATTCCGATACCGTAATCACATCACTTGCCCCTCCGGCCCCGGCGCTTGAATTGACCAAAACCGCGGATAAACAGGTGCTTGCTCCCGGGGAACAGGTCAAATATACCTTACGTTATCGCAATATTGGCAACGTGCCTCTGCAAAATCTCGCGCTCGAAGATGCGCTGCCGGCCCAACTGCACTTTGTTGAAAGTTCGCTGCCGATTCAGATGACAAATGAAAACAGGGTACGCATCCTTTTAGAACCGCTGCTGTTGCAGAATCAAGGCGGAACCGTCAGTATCACCGCGCGGGTTGCTGAGGACGTTGATCTGCGAGGATCAATTGTGAATACGGCCGTATTGAGCGCTGATGGCCTCCCGCAGCCAGTAACCGCTCAGGCGCGATCCTCCATCGAAGTCCCCAAATTGCTGATTCAAAAATCGGTCAATAAGACGGAAGTGTCCACCGGCGATATTCTGCTCTATACCATCACCATCAGCAACACCGGCAACGGCACTGCCCGCGAGGTTACAGTGCTTGACTCGCTGCCCTCTGTTTTGCGCTATGTTGTTGGTTCAGCGGTGCTCAATGCGATGCGTACGGAGAATCCGGAAACCCGGACTGAGAGTCAGTATGTCTGGAATCTCGGAGACCTTCGCCCCGGCGATGACATAATTCTGCGTTACCAGGCAACCGTGATGACAGGCGCGAAATCCGGCACCTACAAAAATAAGGCCCTGGCGCGAGCGCAAGACAGCAGCGGACGAACCCTCTCGACCGGCCCCGCCAGCGTGAGTATTCGTATTGAAAAGGGAATACACACTTTTCCGGCCGAAATTCACGGCCTGGTGTTCGAAGACCAAAATGGCGACGGCTCTCATGACGCCGGCGAACCAGGAATTCCGCAAGTTGATGTGCTCTGGATTAGAGGACGGGAAACTCAGGCCACAGATGAAGACGGCGAGTTCTTCTTCCGCGATGTGGACCCCGGGCCCCAGGCGATTGGTTTATATGAAACCAGTCTGCCTGAAGGCTATCGTCTGACCACTGAATCAACGGTCATGCTCACCGCCAATGAAGGCGCAATTGAATATGTTGAATTCGGCGTACAGTCCGATCGCGCTGAACTCACGGCCGTGGTCTATCATGACCTGAATCGCAACAGCCTCTATGACGACGGCGAACCGGGCATCGAAGGCGTGCAACTGCGCGTGGATGACGTGCTGCGTCTTGACGACCTGTTCAGCATGACCACGAATAGCGAGGGCAAAGCGATTGCACAAGCCCTCCCACCAAGTTCATTTTCCTTGATTTGTGATGTGCAAACTCTGCCGCCGCAATTTGTTTTAACGACAAGTGTGTCTGTTCCTGTCACCCTGGCTGCCAGAGAATCGCAAACCGTCTATTTTGCTGCCGCGCACAAACCCGGAACGATCCGCGGCGCAGTTTTCCGCGATCTGAACGAAAATGGCCGTGTGGATTCGAATGAGCAGGGCGAACCCACTATTACACTGAGCTTGACGGATGGCAGCCGGCGCGAGACCCTGACGAACGATGTGGGGCAATATGCCTTTGAAACGCTTGATCCCGGAATTTATACGCTGCAACTGCCCACGCATGCGTTACCGCTCAATTCGTATCTGACTGTAAATCCGGTGCAGAGCGTGCTGGTCGAACCAGGTCAGGAATACATCATCAATTGGGGTCTTGCCGTACGGACAGTTCCGGAAATGACTCCGACCCCAACCGAAACGCCGACAGCCATCGTTCCGAGTCCGACTATCAGTCCGACTGCCAGTCCGACCAGTCCGCCTATTACTCCGACTCCAACGCCGACTACTGCCCCAACCCCTGAAATAGCAGAAGATTTCTGCGTCTATACCGTCAAATCCGGGGACACGCTTTCGCGCATTGCCGCGCAGTTCACCGGCAAAGCCGGCAACTATCAGAAAATTATGGTGTTCAATGCCTTGAGTTCTGACGCCATCCGGATCGGCGACTCCTTGAAAATTCCAACCACGTTGTTATTAGAGCAATATCAGTCCTGTCAATTCGAGCCGTCAACGCCGACGCCGACTCCAGTTGAATTCGGCGCGGCCGAAGGCCGCATTTATTACGATGCCAACGCCAACGGCCGCTACGACGAGGGCCTTGACATCCCGATTCCGGACGTGACTGTCAATATTCGCAGCGACATCAAAACCACTGTCACTGATGAAAACGGGTACTATCGTTTCGACAATATGGAACCCGGCGCGCACGTGGTCTGGATCGATCCCCAAACGCTGCCGGAACCGTATCGCCCGCTTGACGACCAGCCGATCATCAAAATCGTGATCTATCCTGGCGGTACGGCTGCGACCGCTGTCGCGGACTTTATCATCCTCAAAGCCTGGATTTACGAAGAAACCGTCGTAGAAGGCGTGGTCTGCCTGGATCTTAACAACAACGGCGACTGCGATCTGGGCGAACCCGGCATCGTCGGTGTGACAATCTATGACCCGGTAGTGCTGAATGTCACAGTCGAACAGACAGATCCGGGAAAATGCCTGGGGAACAATAATCCGTTGCCGGTGTGTACTGCGGCTGGTCAGCCGTTGCCGATCAGTTTGTGCGGCAGCGTCACATTTACTGTAACAATCACTAATACAGGAGCACACGCAGCAACCAACATGACTGTGTCAAACAGCATGCCATCCGGCTTTACGCCATCCCCCCAGACGTGGACGATTGATCAACTTGATTCCAATACATCTCTCTCTCATGATTTCACCTATACCGCCGATTGTTCCGTGGTCTCCGGCGACAATGTCACGACAATTACCTATACGGACACGTTTGATGGACAGGTGTATTCGCCGCCGATTCCGAATCAATCCTTTACTGTTGCGCCGGGTGCGATTACGCTGACCAAAATGGCTATCGCGGTGAATGGAGACCCCATTCATGATCCGATTACCGGCGCAGAAATTGCTGAAACATCCGAGCCGCCAGCTGGGATCGACGATGTGATCACTTGGCGCATTCGCGTCGCCAGCACTGGCTATGGTCACGTCACCAATGCGGTCGTCACCGAAACGCTTGATCCGGGCCTGTCCTTTACCGATGGCACGCCGGGAACAAGTCAAACCTTCACGCTCACGAAAACCGATCTTGCGCCGCGCCCGAGTGCAACTACCGAACCTCCGGGCAACTCCTGTACTGGAGTGGCTTGGTGTGAGGATATTTTCGTCGAAACCACCGTGAATTTATGTCAAGATTTGCGGAATAATGTCTCGGCCGAATGGGGCTGTGATGCAACCCCTTGTGTTCCTGCTGTGACTGCCCAGTCCAGCGTGGATTTTCTGACGCGCTTTCCGTATCTGGAATATGAGCCGCAAGATATGAACCTGACTGTCCCATACTGCGTAACGGATCCACAAACCGCGGAGTATACGCTGACTGTTCAGAACAGCGGCACGGGATTTGCGGCCGCCGGCGCGCAAATTGCCGTGGTGATTCCCTTCGATGTCACGGTGACGTCTTCAAGCATTAACACCGATCCAGCGCAGCCGGCCAATGTGACTTATGATGGCGCGGGATTTACTATTCCGATCCAAGTCGAAGCCAATGGTTCTCCGGGCGATACTGTGACCATCAACTACACTGTGTCGTATCCTCGCGCCGGTTCCATTGATTGGTGCGGCGAAACTGGCAACAATCAATCCGGGACCTTATTTTGGCAACCGACGTATCAAGATCAATGCGGCAATCCGTTTACACCACCGGTCGAAAGCAGCGCGTATTCCGTGACCGTCGCGGCGCAGCCGAAACCGAGTGTCACGGTCTCGAAATCGTGCTGGCTGTACCCCAGCGGCGAAAATATCGCCCCGCTGATTTCCGTCACCGATACGGCGCAAACCGTGCGCTGTCGAATTGATGTGACGTATGCCGGCCCAACCGACTGCGGCGCGGGTGCCGCGTCTGACCTCAGGGTGGATGACGATTATCCGGATAGCTGGACTTTTGAGGGCTTTGTGAATGCAACACCGCCGCCATATACCGATACTGGCAGTATACTGACCTGGACAATTCCTGGCAGCGAAATTGACAATGGCGACACCTTCAGCTATCTGCAAGAATTTACCATTCCGCCGATGGGGCAGGATGATGTGTGCTTGAGCTGCGGCGAAGAGTGGCAGAACACGGTCAGCGTTAGCGGCGCCGATTGTTGTGACTGTCCGTTAAGCGTGACGCCGGCCGTTGTAACTACGAACGTCGAATGCGAAAATCCGGTCGGATTAGGATTATTATCCGAACGCGTTACCCCTGCGGTGACAGAAATCTGTAAAGAGGCCATCACCTTGACCACGCGCTACACCTTCAGCGGAGCAGACTGGAACGCTGTTGATTGGGCTGCGGGTACGGTCGTATTTACCGAACGCAATGACAATCAGATGGTATTGGAAGGCGATCCGCAAATCAGCCTGGATCAAGGCGCAAACTGGTGTTCGCTCCCGGCTACTGCCTATACGGATAATACACCCACCGGAGGCACGCTGGTCATCAATGATGTCACCTCTTGCACGGGAACCGGCGCCATCGGCAATGGCACAACTTTGGACGTACGCTATGATTTGCGAGCCTCGCTGAATTCCGAACCGCAATGCGCGGCGCAAGAGTCGTTTTATGATTACGCCAGCCTGGAAGTGAGCGGATTGGCGATTCCGACCGGTTCGAATTACTGTCCCGGAACGATTGCCGACAGCATCCGCGTGGATGATGCGGTGCTGGTGACACTGAACGGGTCGGCCATGACCGTGGACATCGAGTGGAACCCCACCCCGCCGAACGGCATTGTCGGGCCTTGCGGCGAATACGATGCGGTGATCACTATCACGAAAACCTCAACAGAACCAGCCTATGATGCCGTTTTGTTCTTAGAAAACGCGAATTACGATACTCTAACTGTGACCGGCTGTTCCGGCGATTTTACGCCCACAAATCAACCGAATTGCGGCGTCGGCGTTCTGCCTGACGCCGCCACGCACGTTGCTGGCGGCTATGCCTTTCACTTTGGCGATATTCTTGAGGAAGGGGTGCGGCAAGCCACGATCAACGTGCACGTGCAGGGGCGCTGCTTCACCGGCGATCCTGATTTAGCCGTGCATCTGGGCTATAACGACGGCTGCACCGATGAAGAACCCGACCCGGCCAGTCTTGATTATATGACGCGACGCTGCCAGACTGCCGAAGATCGCGTGGTGGGCAAGAGCCTGGAATCGAAGGTGTTGGCGACAAAATTCCCGGAACAAGTTTACGCGCAATGGGATTCGACGACAAACACCTACAAACCCGCGCAATGGACGATCACGGTTGTGAATACCGGCACCGGCTCTGCGTTCAACGTGGAAGTGGTGGAAACCCTGGGAAACGATCTGGCGTATCTTGGTTCATTCTGGGATAAAGCCTATACGGATATTCAGACGTATCCGAATAGGCTGCCTGATAACACGACCGAAATTAATGGCGCGTCGTATGTGATCAAGGAACTGAAGCCGGGAGAATCTCGCAAACTCGTTTTTCAAGCGACCGTGAACGGCTGTCAGGATACCACAAATAAGGTGCTCGTGCGGGTGCGCTGCCTCGATATGGCAATGGATCCGAATATCAGCAATCCTGAAGACGAATGGTGCGATTTTAAAAAGGGAAGTTCAGTCGTGAAATTTCCGCCGACCGATTTGGTTGTAACGACCAAATTTTCAAACCCCATTGATACCTGTGATGTGGCCAATGTGGTGATTACCGCCCGCAATGCCGGTTTGACGCCCATCTATGACGTGCGGCTGAACCAAGTGTTGCCGGCCGGATTAATTTATCAGGCCGGTCAAACCAGCTATTGGGTTGAAACAGCAACAACCGGCGCGCCGCCGGCCTTACCTGAACCACCGACCGCTTCAACCTGGAAGGGTGTCGGAAGCACGGAACCGGGAAGCCCGATTCCGGCAGGCTATGGCGCAGTCCTTGTACCGCCCAAAGCCGATCCTCCGGCTGGCAGCAGCTCGTATTATTGGAATGCTGACACCGCGTCTGAACCTGAATTAGAAAACGCCTTCACCACCTTGAATCCGGGCGAAACAATTTACATCGCCTTTCAGGTGTATGTGAATTGCGAGTTTCCGCAAGGCGATTTGCGTTTCTATGCCGCGTTTGATAAATGTGGGGCGTCCACAATTGCTTCCTCTTCGGAAAGCATTTTCCGGGTGACGCCGAATAAACCGCGGATTGCCATCACGAAAACGCCCGCGGAACAGACGATTAGCTGCGGTTCGCCGGTGGAATGGATCATCGAAGTAACCAATAGCGCGACCGGCACCGCGGGCTTGCCGGTTCCTGCACGCTATCTCCGCATTACCGATGCCTGGGGCGGCGCGTACACCTTTGTCGGATTCGATTTCTGGAATGGGAGCGCATGGGAGTCATACCCAACGTTATCGGGCACTAATGCCATCACCTGGGAGATGTTCGATCTGCAACCCGATGAAACGCGGCGTTTTCGCCTACGCGCGACGTTCAATGACTGCGACGGAACGTTCGAAAACCTTGTCACCTCAGAAGTGCGCTGTCTACTGCCGGGTATTATTCCAGATAATGATCCTGGGACAACGGATCCGGGCTGTCTGGTTTGTGAAAGTGGCACTGACCCATGTCCACCGCCCACGGAGGCAAATGCTATAAATGAAATACCGGAGTTGAGCATTGATCTCATAATCGACCCCCTGCAAGCTTGCACGGAAGATGTGCCGATTCAAATCGAGTTGGAAAACACCAGTATCCTCGCGCTGATCAAAGATCTCGATCTCGATATTCAATTGCCGGAGAATGTCAGCTATGTGCCTAACAGCGCTGCCGTAGATAGTAATCCGGCGTTGGATAGCGTCTTGACGTTCTATACTGATGGCGATGGTTATGATCATGTCGTCTTTTACAACAACGATTATACTACCACAAACCTGCCGGATCTGTCTCCCGGTAATAGTGTGACAATCACTTTCAACGTGGATATTGAGTGTGACGCCAGCGGTTATTTCTACGCCACGCCGCAGTTTTATGACTGCTGCGATGACGATCCGGTGCAAGGAGAGAGCCGCCTGGATACCACCTGGGAATATCCGGATTTGCGTGTGGTAAAAACCAATACTGGCGGCCCATTTGACTGTGGCGACGAAGTTGCGTGGACAATTACAGTGTATAATGACGGCCCGGTTGTAGCGGAAATGATTCGCTTGACGGATACGTATGGCGCCGGTCTTATTTTTGTTGGCGGCTCCGCTACCGCAGTCACCTCGGCGACAACACCCAATTTTTATGAAACGAACCCATCAGACACGCTGATTTTGTGGGATAGTACAAATAGAACGATTATCTGGGAAATCGGCAGTTTAGCGGCCGGAGGGCAGCGCACATATACGCTGCTCACTGAGCTGGGCAGCGGGGTAGACTGTTCAGGGGTAAATAGAGAGAATGAAGTGGTTGCCACCTGGCATTGTTCTACGACCGATACGGCTGATGAAGACCCGCAAGGAAATGAAGCCGATTGTCTTGGAGGCACAGAGACTGTGACCGAAGATGTCAACGTTACGCCAATCGTGAATGTGAGCGCCATCATTACTCCGACTCAAATCGCCTACTGTGCGCTCGATACGGTTGTGACGGTTGATATAACCGTCCCTGAAACTTCCAATACGGTCTATAATCTCGATGCGACCATTACTCTGAATACTATACCAGCAGGCAGATTACAATTCCATGATGGCGGCGCATTTAACATCGAGGCAATCCCATCCACAGGCGCGACCGGCCTTGCGACAGGACCGATGCCGGGAGAAGGCGTTACATCTTTCTCATTCAACAATACCTATCCTGTTCTGGGTGGTCATCTTGCTGACTCAGTGCTTCCCGGCACAACAATTCGTATCACCTTTAATGCCTCCTCATCCTGTTTTGGCGGTGGCGATATCAGCGTCCAACTGGCGTATGACGACTGTTGTACCAATCATTATACCCCTACGGCGACATCAACAACTGTTACGCCTCAGTATCCTGATTTACAAATTACGATTGTCAAGGATCCGAATACCCGCGATGTGAAGTGCGGCGAAGACATAAATTATACGATTACCGTGAGGAATGCCGGTCCTGTCACTGCCAGTTATGGGCGGATCAGGACGAATCTGCCCGAATGGCTGGTTTACCAATCTTCAACTGCTCCTGTCACGAATCCGGTATTACCACCAGATCATCTTTCCGGACCGGGGTGTGATCCGAATGGCGCGCCTGTTTGTGCAGGGGCGAATTGCGTCGAAGGATTTTCCAATGGCAATATCTACTGGGAAGTCAAAGACCTGCCTTCAGGCGGAACCTGGCAAACTGTTCTGACTGTTCGTTATACTCCGCCTGCTATCCCGGATTGTGATAATGGCGACCGAATGTTAACGGTTGCGACCCAATATGGCTGCCCGCCAGATCTTGTCAGTTGGCCCTTTGACGCCAATGCCTGTACGAATGATGGTACTGGATGCAGCTTGTATAACAGCCGCAGCGCGACAAATTCGAATGACATCCCTGATTTGCAGATCAGCAGCGCTTCTGCGGTGGTTCTTGACGAATGCGGCAGCGGAACCGTCACCGTGACCATCAGTAATCCGCGCGGCGCGAATGGCGGCAGTAACGCCACTGATTTTGTGGCTCGGGTCACTGGCGATCTCACCGGAGAAATCACGACATCGCTGGCAGCCGGAGCTTCGGCGACCATCAATATTCCGGTCACAACGCTGCAACAGTGTGGGGATCGGACATTTACCGTCACTGTTGATGCTGACGGTGATATTTGTGAATGTCTTGAAACCAATAACAGCACATCAGGCACGGTGACAATTCCCTGTCCGACGCTGGAAACTTATAAAACCCTGCTAACACCGGTGACAGTAGAACCGTGCGAGCCGGTTCAGTACGAAGTCGTTATTCGCAATACCGGCGCGGCGGGCACGACCTTGAATTGGGCCGCGAATGCCGTGATTTTTGAGGAAACGCTTTCGGCCGGCTGGGTGTTTGATTCGACCGACAGTGTGAGCGGCGCGATTGCTATCGGCGATGTGACCAGCCCTGCCGCTGCTGCGACCGGATTGATTCAATGGCGGGCTGCAAATGCGATTACGCTGAACGGCCAGCAATCCTTTACCATTCGATATACCATCCATGCTACCACGCCGGTTTGCGGGGACTCGTTCACCAATAGCGCCATAGTCCACGCCTGGCAGCATTGCGGCGATGAAGTTACCGTCACCGCTGCCGCTGCGAACGCCGTAACTGTTCAATGTCCGGCCATCACGCTCACAAAAACCTATGACATTCCAGATGACGAGGTCGAACCCTGTGAAGAGGTCACATACACTGTCCGGTTACAAAATTCTGGAACAGGGCCTTTATACTTCAATCCGGGAGAAGTCGTAGCCACTGATAGTATTCCGGTGAACTGGGAATTTGTCCGTACCGATTCCCTGACTGTCGCAGGAGTGAATCAGCTTGCTAATTTTGCTCGCCCGACAGAACCAACAGTTGGTCCATCAGCTTTGACCTGGCAGCTCAATGCCGGTGCAGCCCAGCTTGTGCTGCAACCAACTGAGGAACTCGTATTGACTTATGTCGTGAGCGCCGTTACGACAGAAGGGAATACAGAGGTATGCGCCACAACCTTCCAGAATGAGATTAATGTGCGCGGCGAAGATAGCTGCGGATCGGAATATCAGTCAAGCGCCCGGGCGGATGAACTCAGGGTGTTATGCCCGGGGTTGAACGTGGAGAAGACTCATAACATTCCGGATCATACGATTGAGCCGTGCGACGAGGTGATTTATACCGTGACCGTCATCAATTCGGGACCGGGTAATTTGTATTTGAATCCGGGCGAGGTGATAGTGGAAGATTCGATTCCTGTAAACTGGGAATTTGTTCGAACTGTTTCGCTGGCTGTCGCAGGCGAGGATCGAAGTCCCAACTTTGAATCCCCAGCAGAGCCAACGGTACCAACGAACGAACCTTTACCGCTGATCTGGCGATTGAATGACAGTTCAGTCCAACTAATGTTGCAACCAGATCAGGTGCTTGAGTTGATCTATATCGTGAGGCCAATTACGACAGATGACAGTTTAGATATCTGCGACGCGGATCCCTTTGAGAACGAAGCCACCGTGTCTGCTCAGGATTCCTGCGGTACGACCTACTCTGCAACCGATCGATCTGACCCAATAGAGGTGATTTGTCCGACCTTACATGTGGTTAAAACTGGCAATACCGTCAATATTCAACCGTGTGAGATAACCGATAATCCGCTGACCCCTGACATTACCGAACCGCTGACTTATACGATTGAGATCAGCAATAGCGGCGATCCGCAATCCACGATCCGGTTAGATCGGATCACTGATGAGCTTGATTCAGGGTGGTATGTTGTAAGCAGTTCGGTTGAGCCGGCCGGGATTGTGCTCACGCAGCCAGCGGATGGCGATACTGGAACTTTGGAGTGGACATTCGATCCCGCAACCGCGCTCATCACTGCGCCTGGAGATGTGGTAACGATCACTCTCGCCATTGCGATGGATACGACGATTGCTCCGGATGCCTGCGATGCGGCGTACCGCTTTGCCAATGAGGTCAATGTTGAAGCTTCTGACCTGTGTGGCATCAGTCTTGAACTTGATCCGGAAAGCAACCCGGTCGCGGATGAAGTTGCTGTGGATTGCCCGGCCTTGAAGATCACCACTACCGCAGAACCGGAGCGAGATTTGGAGCCGTGTGAAGAAGTGACTTACACCATTCGCGTTGAAAATAGCGGCGGAGCGACGTCGCAGCTCTACGATATTCGTATTGGCGATGAGGTCCCGGAACATTTTCAGGTCATGGACATCCAGGTGAATCGCAATGGGACAGCTTTAGATCATGGTACGCATTATTCCGGAACAAACCCGGCGGATGCACCTTTGGCCGGCCCGCTAACTCTGGAATGGTTTTTTGATCAAGCCCTACCCGATCCGGTGCTGCTTGCTCCGGGCGAACTGATCACGATTCAGGTGACCGGCTATTTTGATTCGAACGCCTGTGACACTGACTATACAATGGCTGTGGAAGCCTCGGCCGGAGCCGATCAGTGCGGCCTGTCAAAAAAACCGACCGAGGATAGCATTTTGGAAGTTTCAAGTGCAGCGATCATCTGTCCGGGGTTAATCGCGACGAAAACCGACGACATTGATGATAATACGGTGGAACCGTGTGAGGAGATCACTTATACGGTGACGCTGACGAATCCGGCGAGTGCGACCGGCCCATTATATATCAATCCGGACGAAGTTGTGGTCAGCGATGCGATTCCGGTCAACTGGGAGTTCGTGCGCACGGTGGACGCGACTGCGGCTGGGAATCCGGTCGAACTGGTGAATTTCACGCGGCCGGCCGAACCGGCCGATGGCGCGGTGCCTCTGACCTGGACCTATACCGGAGTAAACCCGTTGGTCTTGCAGCCAGGGGAGAGTTTCATCTTGCGCTATGTGATTCAGGCGATCACCACGGATGACAATCAGGAGGTGTGCGGCATCAAGTTTCAGAATACGGCGACGGTCCGAGCGCGTGATCTCTGCGGAACGCCGTACACTAATACAACTCGGGCGGACTTGATTACGGTGCTATGTCCGTCCGTGCTCGTCACAAAGACCGATAACATTCCGGATTATACGGTGGAGCCGTGCGAAGAGGTGACCTACACCGCGACATTGAGAAACACCGGCGCGGAAGATTTGTATCTGTATCCCGGAGCTGTGGTGATGACGGACGGCATTCCGGAGAACTGGGAGTTTGTGCGCACTGTCAGTGTGACCGTCGCCGGAGACGATCACCTTGGGAGTTTTGACGTGCCTGCTGAATCGACCGCCGGACCAGACGTCTTGAACTGGACCATCAGGGATGGAGCGGATCCATTGGTTGTCGCCCCTGATGAGACGGTCGAGGTGATGTATGTGGTACGCGCAGTGACCACTGATCTAAACCAGGAAGTGTGCGCCGCCGCTTTCCAAAACAGCGTGACCATGCAGGCGCAGGATCTGTGCGGCACGGTGTACGCTGGAACTGATCAGGCCGATAAATTGACGGTGTTATGTCCGGCGATGGTTGTCACAAAGACCGACGACATTGATGATGACACAGTGGAGCCGTGCGAAGACGTGACTTACACGGTAACGCTGACGAATCCGGGAAGCGCAACCGGGCCCTTGTACATCAATCCGGACGAAGTTGTGGTCAGCGATGCGATTCCGGTCAACTGGGAGTTCGTACGCACGGTGGACGCGACTGCGGCTGGGAATCCGGTCGAACTGGTGAATCTCACGCGGCCGGCCGAACCGACCGATGGCGCGGTGCCTCTGACCTGGACCTATACCGGAGTAAACCCGTTGGTCTTGCAGCCAGGGGA
>DF820479.1:53018-107608 GCA_000739535.1 Candidatus Vecturithrix granuli
AGAAGACTCATAACATTCCGGATCATACGATTGAGCCGTGCGACGAGGTGATTTATACCGTGACCGTGACCAATCCGGGAACGGACGAGTTGTATTTGAATCCGGGCGAAGTGATAGTGGCCGATTCGATTCCGGCCCATTGGGAGTTCGTTGAAACAACGATGTTCACCCTGGACAGCGTCGATCTCATGGCGAGTTTTGATGTCCCGGCTGCCTTCACCGGCGGCCCGGCCGCCTTAACATGGCAGGTGAAGGCCAGCGCCGGGGCGATTATCATAGCGCCAGGGCAGACGCTGGTGTTGAGGTATATTGTGCGACCGGTCACGACAGACGCCAGTTTAGATATTTGCGCTGCGCCGCCCTTCGAGAATGAAGCCGCTGTGTCTGCTCAGGATTCTTGCGGCACGACCTATTCTGCAACCGATCGATCTGATCCAATAGAGATGATTTGTCCAACATTACACGTGGTCAAAAGCGGCAATACTGTGAATATTCAGCCCTGTCAGGAAACAAACAATCCGTTGACTCCTGACGTGACCGAGCCGCTGACCTATACGATTGAGATCAGCAATAGCGGCGATGCGCAGTCCACGATTCGGTTAGATCGGATCACCGATGAGCTTGATCCGGGGTGGTATGTTGTAAGCAGTTCGGTTGAGCCGGCCGGGATTGTGCTCACGCAGCCAGCGTATGGTGATGCCGGAACGCTGGAATGGACATTCGATCCCGCGACCGCGCTGATCACTGCGCCTGGAGATGTGGTGACGATCACCGTCGCGATTGCGATGAATACGACGATTGCTCCGGATGCCTGCGATGTGGCGTACCGCTTTGCGAATGCGGTCAATGTCGAAGCTTCCGACCTCTGTGATATCAGACTGGCGCTTGATGCAACCAGCGATCCGATAGCGGATGAAGTCGCCGTGGATTGCCCGGCGTTGAAGGTCACTACCACCGCAGAACCGGAGGGAGATTTGGAATCCTGTGAAGACGTGACCTACACTATTCGCATTGAAAATACCGGTGGAGCAACTTCGCAGCTCTATGATATCCGCATTGGCGATGAGGTCCCGGAACATTTTCAGGTCCTGAACATCCAGGTGGATCGCAATGGGACAGCTTTAGTCCATAATACGCATTATTTCGGAACAGACCCGGCAAGCGTACCTCTGGCTGGGCCGGTGGATTTAGAATGGTTCTTTGCTCAGACCCTGCCTGAACCGGTGTTGCTTGCTCCGGGCGAGGCGATCACGATTCAGGTGACCGGGTATTTTGATGAGAACGCCTGTGCCAGTACCTACACGCCGGCTGTGGAGGCATCGGCCGGGGCTGATCAGTGCGGCCTGCCAAAAGAACCGACCGAGGACAGTATTCTGACCGTTCCACCGGCAACGGTCGTTTGTCCGGTCGCGCATCTGACAAAAACTCTGAATGGTCCAATCACTGTTCTGGCCGGAGAGCAAGTGGAATATACCATCACGGTGGATAATACCGGATCCCCTGGCTCATTCCTCTACGATGTTATTGTTACTGATGAATTGCCATCCGGTTGGCGTTTAGTTTCTTCAACAGTCACTGGCGGCAGCGGGGGATCGTACCACGGCCCGGCCGCCGGAGCTGTCGGGAAACTGGTCTGGTCGTTTGATGGGCAAGCCGTCGATGCAGGCCAGACCTTGCAAATTATTGTCCTTGTGTCGCCGGATGAAACTACTTGCGGTATGGAGGCGTTCTGCAATCAAGCATTGCTGACAGCTAAAACCAGTTGCGGCGTGTCGCTAGTAGCTTCTACCGCAACCGCGCCGTGCGTAACCGTGTTCTGTCCGACGCCAACACCGACGCCTACGATGACAGCTACCCCTGGGCCAACCATCACGCCGACGCTGCTGCCGACGATAACGCCGACGCCGACAATGACCGCGACGCCCGGGCCAACTGTCACGCCTACTCCGAGAGATCGGGAGGATGTCCAATTTGGCAAACGACGCGAGCAAATCCTGGAGATCAAACCCTGCGTGGTAGTGCCGGCCGAAATCGAAAAACCCTGGTTTATCACGGATATTGCCATGTATGCGGCTTCCGAAATGCAGCAGACCGGTCATCCGTTTATCCGGTGGTCAGAAGAAAAGGGGCTGGCGTTGAATCAATCTTCCCTCGCACCTACGGGCGTGAAAGAATTCGGGGCCGAAATTTCAAAGTTCTCGGTTGATAATGTGAATACTGTCCTCTCGAATGCAGGTATCGGCCTGCACTTCCGCTATGCTCCTGTGATTACCGCGGGAGCAAAAGCGGCACAGCTTTCTGCGGAAACCTATCTGGCTGAGCGCCTCCGCGAGTTTGCAGCGCGCTCAAGACTCACGACTCTTCCGCAGAATATGTATCCGGTCTTTCTCGAATATGCTGAGGGGGATCCGCGTTACCTGCGTTCGGTTAACATCAACAATTGGCAGTCATTATTGTGGGATGAGCAAAGTTTCGTAAAGTTCCTGATTCCCAGCGCTTACGGACAAAGTCTGCTGCGACAGGTCTTGCTCTTGCAAGAATTTCTGGCAGCCAATCACCGCGCTGACGGAACGCAGGATTTTAGCGGAGAATATCTTGGAATTGACGACGCTAGAGGCTTTATCGGCATTCTGGCCGCTGAAGCGATTGTGAATAAACTCTGGGTGATGGCGAACACGCTGTTACAGGATGTTGAGCGGCAGGATGGAACAGTGGTCTCATATTTTCCGTATCAGATCGAAGTTGCACCCGAAAGTCTCAATGAGGAGACGCCTGATCTGCATGTCGAGGATGATCGCAGCCGGTTATTTGATCAGCTTTCCTTGTTGTGGGCTTTGAGTGAGTTGGTGATTCTGACCGATCCGGCAACTCAGGGAGCGTATCGGCAGGTCTTTGATCCGAACTTGCTTGCGCCGAACGTGGATTTTGGAAAACTGGCGCGAAGGGCCGAATGGACAGGTTTTCAATTATCAGCCGACTCCGTGCACGACTTGTCGGCTTATCTGGCGCGCATCGCGTTCAACACCCTGTTCGACCATCATGCGGACTTCAAGGCCGGCGCCTTGCTTGACGTGGTCTCTTTGACTGCGGATCAGAGATCAGAAGAACAGCAAATTGCCTCGACGGTGTTTGTTGGATTAACCCTGGCGGCGCTTGGACGCTATGATCAGGCGCTGCAGCATGATCGCGCCGCCCGGGAACAGATTGCGCAATTGCGAGAGCTCGCGGCCGGATTCCTGCTGAACAACGCGTATGACCGCGAGGATGGAGGCGTTTTTGACGCGCTGATTTTTGATTCTGAAGCTCACACCTGGCGTCCGGCCGCCGGAGGGGTGAAATCGCTGACGGCGCAAATGACGGGTATTCGCGGATTACTGGCTGCTTATCGCGTCAGCGGCGATGAGCGTTATCGCAGCGCCGCCTTTAAACTCTATCAATTTGCGGAACGCGCGCTCTGGAACGCGGATCTTGAGATTTATAAAGATCGGGAAACGCGCGGCATGTACACCTATACGCCGCTGGATATCGGCGCAACAATCGGAGCTTTACGCGAATTAATCTATCATTCTACAGACCCGCAGCAGCGCCTTGAAATGATCCAGCGCATGAAAGCCTTTGTCAAACAGATCACGAAATATGCCGGTTTACAGTTAAGCGAGGTCATTACACGCCAGGATCAGGAATTCTTGATTCCGGTAGATTCTCTCAGTGCCATTCGAACCGCCCGGGTGCTTGACAGCCCGTTTGGACTTGCTCCGGTCTTAGGCTCTCAAATTGCCTTGAAACGCGACGCGATTGCCGCGCTGCACGCCGAACGCCCGACTGATAGCTGTGAACAGGCCAGAAACGCGTTCAGGAGCGCGTATTATCTGACGGATATTGGCATGTATGCCGCAGCAGAATTGGCGCTTGCGCCGCAGACTGTCGGGCTGAAAGCGGCGATGAGCGGCGATGAAGCGACCCGGCGTGAACGCAATCGCAATCCTGAATTGTTCTATTTAACCGGACTGGATCGGCTCTACGCCAAAGCTCAGGATTTTTCCGCATTGAATTTATTGCACATTCAGACCAAATCGTCTCTGGGGCTTGCGTTAGAATACGGGCCGTATCTACTTCAAATGGCGCAAAAGTCCGGCGTGCAGCCAGAAGAATACCTTCAAACTCTGTTGCAGCAGTATGCGAATCTGGCCGGACTTGAACATGTCCCCGAAATCATCCGTCCAATTTTTGCGGAATTCGAGGGCGGTGTGCCGGAAATGGAATATGGGAAAGAGACGGAACGCTGGCTTGCACCGAATATGAATACATCGCTGTTGCCTTCGGCTCTGGGACAAAGCCTGGTACGCCAGTCGCTCTGGTTGCAAGAGGTGTTGGCTGCGCGGCATGATGAACAGAATCGCCCGAATGCACGCGGACCGTATCTCGGACGCAATGCGGAAGAGGGATTCTTAGGTTTGCTCATGGCGCAAGCGGTTGCCAATAAGCTGCTCTTCCTGCGCGATACCATGCAAGTTCCTCTGGATTCCAACCTGGCCGTCACGCCGTCAGGTTCTTATTTCCCGCACCGGCTTGAAGTGCAATGGGACGGCAGCAAACCCAGGTCGTTTACGGTGGAAGACCCGGCGAGTTATCTGTTTGATCAGGTGTCCTTGCTGTGGGGGATCAGCGAGTTTATCCGTTTGAGCGCGCCGACCGCCGAGAATCATATTTTTGGCGAAGACAAGGTGCTGTCCGGGGAATTTCACGAGATCGCCAAAACTCTGGCACAGCGCATTCTGGAAAATCTTCACATGCTGCACTGGAACGCGGCCTATAACACCTTCTATGATGTGAACCTGCTGCGCCAGACAGCATCATCGTCAGATCAACATGACGACAGCCGCGTGATTTCAACGCATAATATCGCGCTGGCGGCAATTGCTCTGGAAAGCGTGTATCACAATTTTGCCGCAGACCCGCAGATGCAGTTCAGCGCGAAAACTTTGTTATTGCAGCAAATTGATTTCTTGCAACGTTATTTAGTCAGAGAAGATGGCGCGGTTTATAATGGCGCGCGTCTGGCAGATGACGTCAAACCCTTTAGCGGCCTGAAATCGCTGTTAGCTCATACGGCGGCAATTCGCAGTTTGTTAATCGCGTATCAATTGACAAGAGAAGCCGAGTATCTCCAACAAGCAAAACGAATCTTTGCTTTCCTGGATACCACGTTCTGGGATGAACGCTTGCAGGTCTATCGGACAGCGATTGGCGGCAGCCAGCATCAATACACGCCGCTCAATACCGGCATGGCGGTTGGCGCGTTCAGAGAGTTGATCGCCGCAGATCGGGCGGAACTGCTGCCGCAGATGAACCAGCACTTTGCGAAGTTTTTTGAATATGTGATTGAACGGGTCGGCTTGCAGCTTTCAGAACAACAATATCTGGTGGAATTAACGCAGCAGCCCAAAACACTTGCGCCTGTGCTGGCATCGGATCTCACAATTCAGCCACTGGGCAGCGCGATTGACGTCAATGTGCCGCAGCCGGGCAGTACATTAATTTATATGATTCACGTTACCGAAGACGCCTTGAACTGCGATCTGACCGATGCGTTCATTGAAGATATTCTGCCCGAAGGCGTGACTTTTGTCAGGAGCGTTCCGCTGCCGGAATCCATAGACGATCGCGTTATTCGCTGGCGCGTGGCAGATTTGAGCGCGGATGAAAATGGAGTGTATACGATTCGGGTGGAAGTCGTGGTGAATTCCCTTGCATCGCTTGGGTTTGAATATACTGACTTAATCTCCGGAGCGCGAACCTGGCGCGTGAATAACTGCGCCTGGTTCTCCTGTCAGATTCCGGGGAAACCGACGCGACAGAGCCGCGCCGAGTGCGTGGAGGATCCGATTCGCCTGCCGCACCTGGGCGTTGAAAAAGCGTTCACGTCAATTATTGCTGAACCGGGGAAGGATGCAGAGTTTGAAATTGTGGTCACGAACCTGAGTGAAGTCACCGCCTATACCGTGACTGTGCAAGACGTGCTCCCCGCCGGGTTTATCTATGTCAAAAACTCGGCGCGCAGCAGCGATACGGTCGGGTTGGAACTTGATGATACCCAGCCCTTAGTGTGGGTGCTGGAAAATCTTGAGCCGGGAAAATCTGTGCGTTTCACGTATAAAGTGCATCTTGAACCGCAATTGGAAGAGGGACTGTACGCCACACAGGTTAAGGTTTATGCCATGGATCGTTCGGGTTTTGCGTTTGAAACGAATGAATTTGAACTGGATGTCAAGGTGGAACGCAATATCTTTTTGAATATTGCGCCGCAGATTCCGGACATGAAAACACACAAGGTGATTCATTCCGGCGAGCCATTTACGGTGCTTATTGAGGTTGAAAATGTGGGCGTTGATGCGGTGATAAGTGCAACGATGACTGTAACCCTGACAAATGAAATCCGCTACATGCCCGGCAGCAGTCAGATCAATGGTATTCCTCTTGCTGAACCTACGCTTGAAGGGCAGATGCTGCGTTGGAATATTGGGGATTTTCCGGCAGGGGGCAAAAAAATTCTGACCTATACAGCGCAGAGTTCGGTCGGATTTGCAGGAACGGTGACAATAGTCGGGCAAATTCATGGGGTTTCGGATAAAGGATTGCCTTATGCCAGTCGGGAATACCCTCTTGAAATCAAGCTTTTGCCAGAGTGATTGGATATAAGTGTACGTTGATAAACGTTCAAATAAAAAAACCGGGTTTCTTCAGGAAACCCGGTTTTTTTTGCCTGGAACAAGAAATGAGATTAAAACATAAAAAAAGTCATTGACATTGTTCTAACTTTCGGGTAAAAAATGATTGTATACTTTAATGCTTAATGTTGTAGGCATTTCCGTCAGACGGAATATGTTCTCACGTGTTTTTTTTCTTGACACTCAGTGAAAAGCTTTTTTGCTCGCCTTTGGAGAGTATTGCAGAAGATATCGTACGAGGGGAAGGCTGATAACGTGAGGAAGTGAATCGTAATGGAAGAGAAATGCCCTGTGTGTCGCGGAACCGGATGGAATGTCACTGTGCGCAATGGCATTGAGTTTGCCGAACGCTGTCAGTGTGTACAAACGCAAAGAAAATGTGATCTTATGCAGCAAGCTCGCATTCCGAAACGCTATGCGGAATGTTCTTTTGACAATTTCAAATTGGAGCATTGGCCAGATGAGTCCATTCAAAAGGCGAAACGGCAGGTTGAATATTTTGTGCATGCCTATCCGGCCGTGGAATCTGGGATTTTACTCATGGGACCTCCGGGCACAGGCAAAACGCATCTGGCGGTTGCTGCAATTAAATCACTGATTGACCAAAAAGAAGTAGGATGTGTGTTTTATGATTTTCGGGATTTATTAAAAACTCTTCAAAATTCTTATGCCAAAGAAGCAGACATTTCAGAGCTTGATGTGTTGCAGCCGGTCTTAACGGTTGAAGTGTTGTTATTGGATGAATTAGGAGCAAGTAAAATCAGTTCCTGGGTGCAAGATACCTTAGCGCATATTCTCAACTATCGGTATAATGAAAAGTTGAGTACGATTATCACGTCAAATTGGATGGATGAGGAAATGAAGGACACATCAGGTTGGCTGGATAAGCAGGAAGAGACTCTGGATAAGCGGATTGGGTATCGGCTGCGTTCGCGCTTGTATGAGATGTGTGAAACCGTGCAGATTCAGCCGGCCTGTTTGGATTACAGGAAAATTCTTCATGCGAAAAATAAGAATCGTGTTGCGCACTTACTGTAAAAATTTCTCGTGCTGATCTATTCAGAATGATGAAAAAATAAGGTAAGCCACAGGGAAAAGTATTTTTATCTTGACAAGTGTGCGAAGATTTATTACTTATTTTATGTTTACTATTGACGAAGAGATGGGAGAATATTGCCAATAGAGAGTGCAGATGAGTTGGAGTGAAGGTTGTTCCGATTGCTTAGGGGGCAAGGAGGATTTCCATGGTTATTCCAAAGGGGAAGGTTATTCATGAGGATTTAAGCACCTCATATACTGACATTGATGAACTGCTGAGAGACTTGCGTCAAAACAGTTTTACGGGATATTGTCAGGTGAATTTCTGGGAGTATCGAGGTACATTATTTCTTGATCGAGGACGCATTATCAACGCCTTTGAAGAAGCTGGCAGCGCCCATACGATAGGCGATCGCGCAATTCGAAGTATTCTGGCAAAAGCCAAGCAGAAGGATGGCACTGTCAGCGTGTTTCAATTACAAGATGAAATGGTGGCGACATTGGCGAGCGTCCTGAATAGTAAAGTTAAATATCGTGATTTAACAACAGAACTCACCAGCCTGGAAAAATTAATTTCCAAGTTGAAGAAAGAAGAGCACTCCGGGTATGTGGAAGTGTTATTGAATGGCGATAATGGCGATGGCTGTATTTATTTTCAAGATGGACGGGCGATGGAAAGTGTGTTTCGGGCAGTTGATGGAGAAATGATTTCTGGCCCGAGTGGGTTTAAAAAGATTTTGGGATTAAGCACAGAAGTCGGCGCAGTCTTTAACGTCTTTGAATCAGATCTTTCCTCGATCGTGGTCGATAGCTCTGTCTCTGATGAAGTGATTCAATTATTTCAGAATACGTTGAACGTCCTTGAAGAATCGGTTGACGCCAAATTGGGGACAGGTAAATTTGCGGATGAATTTAAACGAAGGTTAGCCATCAATGCTAATAAATATCTCTTCCTTGACCCGTTCGCCGGAGAATTTGTGTATAAGGAGAAAACCCTCTCATTTGAAGGAGAAGACACCACGCTGGAAGATTTTACGATAGGGGTGTGCGATGTGATCTCTCAGACGGTTGAACATTTTAAACAAAAAGATGAGACGTTGCTCGATGCCATCTGCTCTGGGATCCAACCTCTGAAAGAAGACCGGATGCAACTGATCGATCGTTTAAAGCTTGATATGAAAATGCCATCGGTCTTTGGAGATCGGGTCGTGGCCGAGTCAGCCCCAAAAGAAGGTGAAGAAAAAGAATCCAAAGGTGGTCGCCTTTCGAGGTTATTTAAACGTAAGAAATCTTCGGAAGAAGCATGATTCGAGAAGGTGAGTCGCTCACGCGTATTATTAACCGGGCTCTGATTGGAGAAAGTAAGGGTGCAGGATGTTAGAAAAGATTAAGAATTTAGGCTTACGGTGGAAATTTGGTTTGATCATTTTTTTCGTATTGCTCATGGTGGTTGGTATCCTGTTAATCACTCTGCGAGGGTATCTGAATCGGGAATTTGCCCTATTATATGGCGCTGCGAGTACGAAAGGAGAATTTATCGCCGAATTACTTGCGGATGAACTGAAACCGATTGTCAAAGAGAATATTGATTCAATGGAGGTTGAGCAAATCACGAATCGATATAAATCCGCTTACAGTGCTTATGGGTTGAGTTACATTTTGGTTCACCGTGATTCTGGCGAAATCATTTTTGATACGATTAAAAACGCTAATACGGTCCAACAATTGCTGAAAATTAACCCATTAGCTCAAGATACTCCGTGTGTCTCATTTTCCGCTCAGGGCGGAAAAAAATATTATGATTGCGCGGCCTTTTTGGCATTGACAGAGGAAACTCGCGGAGCCGTTCGGGTCGGCGTGATTGACCAAAACCCTGATTCATCTGTCTGGGAAACACTGACATCTTCGCATGTGAAAGGTGTGTTTACTCCGCTTATGATTATCTCCGTGTTACTCGTGGTGTTTGTCACTGTGATATTGACTCTGGCATTCTGGTTTTTTGTGGTGCGCCGAATTGTCGCTATCAGCCAGGCCACTGAACGCATGAGCTTTGGTGATCTGGAAACAGTGGTTGACGTGAAAACGCAGGATGAAATAGGCGTGCTAGAAGATACGCTTGAGCGCATGAGGGTGAATTTGAAAGACGCCATTGAGCGATTAAAACGAAGAAAATAGAGGGTGCCAGGAAGAAGAATCCAACGGATTGAGAACGTGACCGTGATCAAAGAGCATTGTATCTCAGAATAAATGATTGGGGTTAGTGTGGGAGAGTAGCTATTATGGCGCAAACGAAAATAGACGGAAGTAAAAGCATTATATTTGATCCTGCTCAGTATGAAGGCGTAAAAAAGTATCTGGGGGAATTGTATTCCAAGACCCGCGCAAAAGTCGTATTGTTTGCTGATATGGCAGGGCAAATCATTTGTGAACGCGGCGATACCGCAGAGATGAATACCACCGTCCTTTCTGCACTGGCAGCGGGCGACTTTGCAGCGACGGCTGAAATTGCCAAATTAGTTGGGGAAGGTGATCGATTTAAATTGCACTTTCACGAGGGTGAGACCAAGAACATTTACCTGACCAATGTCGGTAACCAGTTCTTTTTGATCATTATTTTTGATGCGACTGTTGCGTTAGGGATGGTGCGCGTCTATACGAAAAAGGCCGTCGAATCGATCCTGGGAATTATTGCCGAGGCTGAAAAGAATGTTGGCACCGCTGCCGAGGACATGATTGACGATGATTTCGGACGATTGTTGGCAGAAGAATTGGATGGGGCGTTTCGAGACTAGTTCGTGACGAGATGAACCACAGATAAAGAGTGTGAGTTATGTATATAAACTGGGCATTACAACAGATCAATTTGAAAATCGTTTATTACGGCCCTGGCGTCAGCGGTAAAACGACAAACCTCCTCTATATTCATTCTAAGGTTGCGCCTGAATTAAAAGGTGAACTGGTATCCCTTCAAACACAGGAAGATCGGACGATCTTCTTCGATTTTCTACAACTCGAAGTTGGCAAAATCAAAGGCAAAAAACCGAAATTTAACCTCTATACAGTGCCTGGGCAGGTCTATTACGCCTATAGCCGCAAAGTGATTCTCAACGGAGTAGATGGCGTTGTCTTTGTAGCGGACTCGCAGTTCGATCGGCTTGAAGCGAATCTGGAAACCTTAAACGACCTGGAAAATAACTTGCGACAGGATGGACATAAATTGAATGAATTTCCCTGGGTGATCCAATATAATAAACGGGATTTGCCGAACGTGGCTCCAATTCAATACCTGCAACTCAAGCTCAATAAGTTTAATGTTCCCTATTTTGAAGCGGTTTCAACGCAGGGGAACGGCGTCTTTGAAACCCTCAAAGCCGTGATTAACCTTGTTGTCGCAAACGTCAGAAAAAAATTATAAGTTCTTAAACAGCAGCGCGGGTTTTTCACAGATTCTTTCCTTCCGTAATAGTCAGTTGAGCATAGTCGTAAGCTTCGTAAATGTAGGCGAACGCAGATAGGAAGTATGCACTCATGAAATCAACGCAGGATTTGATTGAAGAAGAGTTTCTGCGGCTCAGAAACCAGGGACAGATTGAAGCCCTGATCTTATTCAATGAGGAAGGGATTCCGATGGCGGAAATCGGCGACTTCATGCACTATAGCAAAGATACGATGACGGCGCTTTCGGTGCTCTTCCATCAGTCTGTGGAATTGTTGGCGGATTTTGAAACCGGGACGAGCATCAATGAAACATTGATCAGAACCACGAATAAATTTTGTATCGTCAGCCGTCCCTTCCAGGTCAATGATAGTCATCTGATGTTGATGGCAATTGTTCCCCAAAATGTCTCGTATCGTAAAGTGACCAATGCGGCGGTGCGGAAAATTCAGCAATTCATGAATACGAGTGAAACATGAAAGATAGCGCGAAATGACAATTTCGCGCACGTATGAACCTGTAGCGCGAAATTGTCATTTCGCGCTACCTTTGCTTCAACCCGGAGGCCAGTTCATCTTTCTTCCTCCTAAAACATGCGCATGAAGATGATAGACCGTTTGTCCTCCTTCAGGATTGCAATTCAAGACAAACCTGAATCCCCGATGGTCAACATGTTTCATGACCGCAACCGTTTTCGCGACCCCAACAAGCTGCTCAAGGATTTCCCCTTCATTTTCCTTGAGGTCTATCAGTGTATGAATATGCTTTTTCGGAACAACCAGGACATGCACCGGGGCTTGTGGATCAATGTCTTCAAAAGCGATGATCTCTTCATCTTCATACACAATGGTTGCATCAATTTCGTGATTCGCAATTTGACAGAAAATACAATCAATCATAATGTTTTCTCTTTCGGTTTATAGTTGACAGCTTTTTATAGGTATGGCATATTATGGAACATATTGTATGGAGAGTCTCGCTTTTGTCAATCTCTTATTTGGTATGGAGGAAACAATTCGATGACTAAAGCCGATTTAGTGGAACAAATCGCCGATAATGTGGCATTATCGAAAAAAGATAGTGAAGTCGTCGTGAATGCCGTTTTTCGGTGTATTATTGATGCATTGGCGGAAGGGGATAAAGTGGAATTACGAGGATTCGGCAGTTTCCGAACGCGTAAACGCGAATCCAGAGTTGGCAGAAACCCGAAGACCGGGGATCGGGTTGATGTGCCTGATAAACATGTGCCGTTTTTTAAGCCCGGGAAAAATCTGAAAAATTTAGTCAATAGTGAGTAAGGCAAATGAACCAAAATGAATCTGCGGTATATTTTCTCGCCGTGCCTGATGGAGCGGATGTCGGGCGACAGGCGGCAGCCATGAAAAAGTTGTATAAAGCGTCACAGGCTGCGGACATCATTCAAAAAGAAGACATGGTGGCGATTAAAGTCCATGTGGGCGAACAACACAATACGACACACGTTCGCTCTGAGTTGATCAAAGAAATCGTGAACAAAGTCAAAGGGAAGGGCGGGCAGCCCTTTTTGACGGAAACCTCAACCCTTTATCGCGGTCAACGCGAAAACGCGATCAAACATCTTTTACACGCCTATCAACACGGCTTTTCCATCGAAACTCTGGGCGCGCCCTTTATTATGGCTGATGGGCTGGCCGGAAATACCGAACATGAAGTGCAAATAGATGCTGAATTGCATGAACGGGTGAATGTGGCTCGTGAAATTTTAGTGGCAGATGCCCTGATCGCTGTCTCGCACCCGACCGGTCATCCGGGGTCAGGCCTGGGAGCCTGCATCAAAAATCTTGGCATGGGCTTAGCGAGCCGCATGGGGAAAATGCGGCAGCACTCAGCGATGAAACCGGAGGTCAAACCGGACAAATGTACGTTTTGCCGGAAGTGTATGCGATGGTGTCCGGAGGATGCGATTATAGAACGCGAAAGCAAAGCCTTCATTGTGCAGGAAAAATGTATCGGCTGCGGAGAGTGTATCGCGGTCTGCCGTTTTGGTGCGGTCAGTTTTGATTTTGCCAGTGAATCGGCATTTTTACAAAAAAGTATGGCCGAACATGCGTATGGCGTGGTGAAAGATAAACCGGGCAAATGCTTTTATTTTAATGTACTGATTGACATGACCAAAGGCTGTGATTGTTACAGCACCAAACAAGAAAAATGTATTCCTGATATTGGCATTCTGGCCTCGTGTGATCCGGTGGCAATTGATATGGCTACGCTTGATTTGACAACGCGGGCGAATGGACAATCGCTTGCCGAGATTTCAGCCCCCCATCTGAATGCGTTGATTCAACTGCAACATGCTGAAAAGATCGGCATGGGGTCTATGAAGTATCAACTTATAGAAATTTAGAACACTGTCCGTGAAATTTTTAGGATCGAGAAAATCATCGGAGTGCGAAAGCTCTGCTTTCGCTGTCAAAGCAGAGCTTTGACACTCCATTGCAACGATGGAACACAATAGGATGAAGACGTATTGGCTCGGTGAAGGCTGCCGCAACGATTTTGTGATTTTTGATCTGCTGGATGAACCGGAAACATTTTCGGAAACATTTCTGAATCAGGCCCATCAGATTTTGATGGCTGAGCGCAGAGACGATGCCTTGATTCTTCTGCCTGAGCAGGTTTCCTCTCAGCAGTTTCGGCTCAAGATGATCGTTTTGGAACCGGATCGATCGATTGCTGCTTTTTGCGGCAATGGCGCCAGAGTAGTGGCGGCCTACCTCGAACAAAAATATGTTCGCCCTTTTCCCCAATTTTTTCTTGCTGCTCATGACGGCAATCATGAGTTATTCTTCCTGGATCATGGTCTCTATGGCGTGGATATGCTCGCCACAAAAACAAACCCTGCCCTCAGTCAGTTTGTCAGCGAGTCTGCGCGAAGTGTGTTCGAATCGCGCGCTCATTACGAACAGGTGCTGCCTGTACGATTTCAGAACAAAGACCTGTTGTGTTACTTTACCGAAACCAGCGAACCGCACCTGGTATTGTTTGATTCCTTAAGCTCAGAAGAATTCACTGCGTTCGGCGCGTATGTAAACAACGAACGCCGTGATTTCTTTCCTCTGGGCATAAATATCAATCAGATTAGCGTGCTGGATCCAACTACTATTGCGGTGCAGACGTACGAACGAGGGGTTAACCGCATAACGCAAGCCTGCGGTACCGGTTCGACCAGCAGCGCCGTGTTATGTTATCTGCTCGGCAAAGTTCAGAGCATGAACATTCATGTGCAGACTTCAGGAGGAGCCTTAGTCATTGCATACAATGCTCAGCAAAATCGCTCTGTGCTGCAAGGTCCCGCCAGAGTATGGCAGCCCCGATAATGTACGTGTAGAACTGAAAACCGAGTTTTTCTAATTCTACTTTGTCAAGTTCACTTCTTGCACCATGGATAACTACAAGGAGTTATTCATTCGTTTTGGCAAACGCACCACGGCGAATAAAAATTTTATGGTCAGGGGAAGATGGATGTAGCGCGAAATTCCAGTTTCGCGGCTATCAACGATGCGCGAAACTGGAATTTCGCGCTACATTTTCAGGGGAGAAGAGATAAGAACAGGATATTCTGGGAAAATTGCTCACCCCCCAATATCCTGTTCTTATCTTTTCTCCTTGTAGTTCCACAAACTTGACAAAGTAGAATTAAAAAACTCGGTTTTTTTGAGCACAACAGCATTTCACCCGCCCGGACAAATATTTTCACACGGCACGCCGTCATTGTCGCGGTCGAGACGCTTATTGCCGCATATATTCAGATGATAATACGCTTCTTCGCAGGAACTCATCTCAGCGCACGTTTTTCTGACCGTGCAGGTGTAGATCGCTGTTCTCGACGCTGATGTGGGTATCGGAGTTGGGAACAGGGGCGGGCTGGTTGTCAGCCCTGTCCTGATAATGGGAGTTGATCGCGAAGTTGGCGTGGAACTGAACATTGGGATAGGAGTTGTTCTTGGCGGTGGATCCGAAGTGATTGTGGGCGTGGATGCAGGAAAAGCTGTTGATTGAGGAGCTGGCGTAAGTTCAAGCGTGGTCGGGATTGCGGTGGGATGCGAAACCATTCCGGTTGATTCCTGACGTTCTCTGCTTTTGCGATGACAGGTTTTCAGCAAAACGACAAGCAATACTGACAGGATAAGCAAAATGAGCACCATCGAGTAAAAACGAAATCCGGGCTGTTGCATGGCGTCAACCTCTGCTTGGTTTATGAGATCTCACACATTTTGTCTGCGTATCTGCGAGAATCCGCGCAAGGCAAAATTCCCCTCTTCATCTATTACGAGATACTCATGCGTATCTTTCCAGGCCGGGAGGACTTGCAGGGTATGCGATTTTCCGTTGACCGGCGCGCTGAAAGCCTGGGCTTCGTGAAAATGTCCCAGGATGATCATATCAATCCCGGCTTTCCAGCGCTCTTCCGCATACATCCGGCACACAGTTTCAGGAAAAGAAGCTTTATGCTGCTGATTGGTGGCTTGAAATTGTTGTTCCAAATACTGCGCTAGAGAAATAGCCACGGGACGTGGAATGGCGCGAAAAAGCGAAAACAGCCAGGGATTTCTGGACAACCCTCGCCAGAGCCGATAGGGCCTGTCGTACACATTTACTAAATCGCCGTGCGCAAAATAAAAGCGTTTCTCGCCAATCGTCTCCTGGAGAGACTCGGAACCTATCTGGTAAAAAGGCTTGTTCAGATAACGCGGCGCAAGAAAATAATCGCGATTGCCTTCAACATAGTTTACCTGTGTTCCAGCCTCTTTTAATGCAGACAGCGCCTGAATAACGGCTGAGTGATGCGGGAGGGTGAATTTCGGCGTCCCTAGCCAGATCGTAAAGAGATCCCCTAAAAGATACAATGTCTTGATAGAGTTTTCCCGTACGAAAGTCAGAAACGCCAGAAAAATGTCGAGTTCCTGATTCATGCCATCCAAGTGGGCGTCAGCGGCTACAAGCGCGTGTGTTTGCATCTGATTGGAGACAGGCCTATTTGCGTGATTTCTCCGCGACGCTCGCATTATACGTCTGGCGATAAAATTCTGTGAGCGACAAACCGATTTGATTCTGAATTTTCCTCATGTCATAGGTGCCAGTCTTATAATCATTCAGGAGAATCGCAAAAGCAAAGGTTTCGTTTTCCTGAGAGGCGGCATACCCTGACAAACACGAGACGTTGCGGACGTAGCCGGTTTTAGCGCGCAGACGCCGTTCGGCCTGCGTATCTTGCAGCCGGCGGCGAAGGGTACCGTCAACTCCGGCGATCGCTAAGGAGGCTAAATATTCGGCTTTGACCGAAAAATCGGTGTGCATATACTGGAGCAGAGTGACAATTTGTTCGGCGCTGAAGCGATTTTTGCGAGAGAGTCCTGACCCATTTTCAAGAATATAGGCATCCGGCTGAATACCCAGTTCAACAAGAAATTCCTGAACGGCCTGAATCCCTTTCTGCGTGGTTCCGGGAGAACCAAACATTTCTGCTCCGAGGGTTTTCAGAATCTGTTCTGCCACAAAATTACTGCTCGATTTGTTGGATTCATAAATGATACTGGATAAAGGTTCTGAAGCGAACAGCGCCAACTGGCGAGATTTTTTCGGGAGCGTGCCCGTGGCAGCCTTGCCTTTCACGGTAATCCCGACCTGCTGTAACGCATCTTTAAAGGCAGTCGTCGTCAATAAAGATGGATTATTCACGTTCACATAGGCCGAAAGTCCATGTTGAGATTTTTGTGAGATTTTACCCTGCACAATAAGAGTTTCCTGGGCAGATTCATCGTCAGAAGCCGGTTGATTCTTTGCAAAGGACGCATAAATGCCATTTGAAGAAAGCGTTACGGCCTTATTGACGATTTGTATGTAAGACGTGGGCGGGTTCAGCACAATCTCCGGAGCGACGCCAGAACGATAGGAGGGTTTGATAATCAGGTGGACGGAATTTTCTCCCAAAGACAACGCACTCATTTTGCCGGAATAGGCGCGATCAAAATCATGCCAACCTGAGAATTCGCGTTCATCATCAAAGAAAGTATCATCACCCACAATATCCCCGGTGATTGTACGAATTCCTGAGTAGTACACATCTTGCGCTAACGCCAGTAAATCCTGGTAGGTCAGTCCCGGATCTCCGCCCCCTTTGAGGTAAAGATGCCCTTCTAACACACCATCTTTGAGTCTGGCGTCAGTATAGACAGAGGTTTGAAATTGATACTGCGGGGTCAGGCGTACCAGGGCAGCCGCGGAAGTCACTAACTTCGTATTTGATGCAGGATTAAGCGACAGTTCCGGATTGCGCTCATACACGGTTTCTTGCGAATCCAATGAGATAATTTGAATTCCGACCGATGCTCCTTTTAAGGATGATGTTGCCAGAATGTCGTCAATTTTTTTTCTTAATCGTTGCAGGGCATTTTCCGTTTCCGGAGTACTGCTCAACTCTGAAACACCAATACACGAGAAAACAACAAGTCCTAATAACCCTATGCACACTGTTTTGTAAAATCGCTGTTTCATGTTCATAATATCTATTGTTTCAGGTTTCATCATCAAAAGCAAGAAAAATTTACGAAGATTGTTGCGTCTCTTTCTCAATCCAGGCCAAATATGATTCTGAACCAGCAAAAATAGGCATCGCAATGATTTCTGGTTCATCATAACTGTGCAAAGCTTTGACGACTGTGATAATGTCTGATAATAAGACTGATCTGCTTTTCAAGATCAGAAGAGCTTCTTGTTCGTTTTCCAAATTGCCCTGCCACCAAAAAACCGAACGGATCGCCGGAACGATGTTTCCGCAGGCGGCTAACTTTTTCTCAACAAGAGTCCTGGCGATCATTTCTGCTTCTTGAACGGAACCAGTCGTAATAAATATAAGAATATATTCTGTTGTCATGGTTGAATAAAAAAGTGTAACTCTATATTTCTCCGAACATCTAATGTTGTTTTGTTATGTGTCACTGTAGCAAAACTTAAAATATTCCATTCGTTGAGAGTTTTGCAGGTTAGGATCACAATTTTTTCTTTTTAGGCTCCTTTTTCTTTTCCTCTTTTTGAGGTTCTTCCTCTTCATGGTGATTGGCAGTGATTTCAGAGGAATTCATAGAAATTGGCCGCTCTTGCACTTCTATCGTGGCTGTCTGTTCAGACAGGATACTTTCTTGCTCACCTTCAAGTTCTCTTAATTGGGGTTCCGGAGAAAGGATCGCTGCATCTCCTGCGCTGCGATCTTTTTCGTCAGTGCGTTTCAAAAACCACCACGATTTCTTTTTCTCTTCGGCGTCTTCTTGAACAGCCGTTTGTTGCCCTTCTACTCGCAAAACCGGCTGTTCCGGAACCTGTTCTTGCTCAGCTTTCTGTCCAACTTCCTGCGGAAAATCAGCGTTCTCCGAAATTTTTTCAGACTCTGTTCGTGATTTCAAGGGCCACCAGGATTTCTTCATCTCCTGGTCTTCCGCTTTTTCGGGTTTCTCCTGCGATTCAGCCGGTGGTTTCTCTTCTTTGACCTCGCTGCCTTTTTTCTTCTCCTCATGGCGGATCGAATCTTTCAATTGCCGCCACAAGGACGTGGCTTTGGCGCGTGATTTAACGTCAAATTCACATTGAGTCAGGGTTTCAAGAATCTGTTCATTGAGGCGATGATTCACGGATTCCGCGGTCACGCGAATAGCATTTTTGATCGCTTTGGCTTTTGAACTGCCGTGCGAAATGATGACCACCCCGTTTAATCCTAACAGCGGAGCACCGCCATATTCTGTATAATCAACCCGTTTGCGGATGGCATTCATGCCGGGTTTGACGAGCAGGTACCCCAGCTTCGTCAGCCAATTTTTTGAGAAGCCTTCTTTGAGGAACAGGCCATAGGTTTTTGCCAGACTTTCAGAAACTTTGAGCACCACATTGCCAATAAACCCGTCGCACACCACGACATCCACTCGTCCGTTAAAAACATCACGGCCTTCCGCATTACCAATAAAATTCAGCGTACTCTTACTGAGCGGTTCAAACACTTCTTTGGTCAGAATATTCCCTTTTGAGGCTTCTTCCCCAATACTGAGCAGGCCGATGCGCGGGTTCTCTATGCCAAACACATGTTTGGCATACACATGACCCATCACCGCGAATTGAAGTAAATGCAGAGGTTTGCAATCAACGTTTGCGCCCACATCAATCATCACGGTGACACCGTTGATATTGGGAAGTACTGTCGCAAGAGCAGGTCGATCAATACCCGGAAGCATACGGCAAATCAATTTGCTGATGGCCATAACAGCTCCGGTATTTCCGGCGCTGATGAACGCATCAACTTCACCTTGCTTCACTAAGTTGAGCGCAACGTGCAGCGAAGATTCCTTCTTCCGTCGCAACGCAACAGAGGGAAGATCATGCATATCAACAACATCGGAGGCGTGCTTGACTTCGATCTGAAGATGCTGTGCATTATATTTAGTCAACTCCTGCCAAACGCGATCTTCTTGCCCCACTAAAACAAGGGGGAATCCATACTCCTCGGCAGCCTGCACAGCCCCTTCAACAATCGCTTCAGGAGCAAAATCTCCTCCCATGGCGTCGACCGCAATTTTCATAGGAATCTTTCAGAAAAAACGGAATGGGGCTGAAACAACCCCATCCATCTTACTTTTCCTTAATTTCGATCACCTGTCGTCCCTTATACATGCCGCAATGGGGGCAGACAACATGCGATCGTTTCATTTCTCCGCATTCAGGACATGGCGATAAATTAGGAATCGTGAGTGCATGATGTGAACGCCGCATATTACGTCTCGATTTGGAAGTTCTCCTCTTTGGGAGGGCCATAGTTATTCTCCTTTTGTTATCGTAAGCTGAACGCAGAAAACTCACCCCTTGAGCGTTCTGAATTCTCTACTTACACTTTGTCTTGTACAATATGACTACACCTGGCTACTGTGACTGAATGACGCTGACCATCATTCAGAAAATTTCTCAGATAACTCTGAGGACAATAAGTCTTTTAACACAGCAAAACGATGATCGACTGGCTTTTTTGCACAGAAACAAGGGCCTTCATTTAAATCTTTTCCACAGGAAGGACACAATCCGGCGCAATCAGTTTTACATAACGGCTTGACCGGGAGGAGCAGCAAGACTTGTTCGCGGACAAGTTCAGTCAGATTGATGTCCTCTCCAGTATAATAAATGATACTCATGTCGGTTTCATTCAATTCGATCTCTTCTACGCTATCCAATTCTTTAGGATACGGAAGGTACTTCACCTCAAACGAGTCATCAAGATGGACCTGATGAGGCTTTAAACATCGAGCACAGCTCATTTGAATCCACGCTAAAACCTGGCCTTCGATCACAACCTCTTCCCTAACTTTTCGCACCTGCGCGTCAAGATGAATCGGGGTCACGAGCATTCCAATCTCTCGAGGCAAATCACACTGTTGTGCGTCAAAATCGACGCTCAATTTCGTCAGGGCGTGAAGCTGGTCAATCTGTAAAATCATAATCAATCACCCATATTTCAAAAAGTTTACAAATAGAAAGCAGGAAAAGAGAAGCAAAATTTTGTCAAGAAGAAAGTAAAATATCATAGGTTCTTCCCTATCTTTTTCTGGTTTTGGATGTTTTCCATTGAAGATTATGTCTTTACAGAAAAACCGGGTTTTTTGAAGAAGCCTGGTTTTGAGAATATCCGAAAAATGTTGGTCAGGTGCTTAAAATATTGACAAAAACAACTGGCATATTTCAAAAATATGTTCATCAAACAACCGAGCGTTGAGTTATTTCGGGAATGAGTCTTCGAAATTCTCGAAACCTTGATGTCCTTTCTGTTTCGGGAATTTCGAAGACTCATTCCCGAAATAACATCACTTAGATGAAATATCAATATCCATTCTTGATATTTTATCCGGAGGATTTGTCCAGAAATATGCAATCGTTTATTGGAAAAACGAGTGAAGAGATCCGAATATATCTCTCAGCACATCAACTGCTTCATGCCTTAGAAGAGCAAATCAGGTTCCCACTGATGCCATTACCCGATAATTTTACCGCTCCCACGCGTACGCCCTGGGGAGGAACAAAAATTCTGGGAAAATATAAACAAGGTCTATCAATCCGTGCCGAGAAACATTATCCGATTGTTGGAGAATCCTGGGAAATCTCGGCTGATCCGGCAGCCCCGTGCCAGTTTTATTTTGTTCTGGAAACAGAAACCATTCTGGTGGATTTGATTCAACTTCTTGATCTTTTCCCGGAAGCGATTTTAGGGGAAAAGGTTGCCGCACAATTTGAAGGGCAAAACCCAATTCTGGTAAAACTGTTGGATGCCGCAGATCACCTTTCAGTGCAGGTTCATCCTTCCGACAGCTATAAGGGCTTAGGCCCAGATGAATCCGGCAAACCGGAAAGTTGGTATATTTTGGAAGCTGATCCCGGATGTGGTTTGTTTTTCGGTCTCAAGGAAGGGGTTTCAGAAGCTGAGTTACGCCAGGCCATCGAACACCGGAAAGATGTGTCACAATATTTGAATTTTGTGGAAGTGAAACCTGGCGATTTCTTCGTGATTGCCGCCGGGACAATTCATGCTATCGGAGCAGGTGTGACCTTAATTGAACCGCAAAAAATTGCTCCCAAAAAGAGCGGCAGAACCTATCGAATCTGGGATTGGAATCGCCTGTACGATAAGCGCGGAAATTTAAATTCTGAAGGTAAACCTCGGGAACTGCACATTGAAGATTCCCTGCGAGTTATTGATTTTGATGCGCCTCGTGGTGAAGCATTTATCCGCCATATCCAGCCGGAACGGCAGATCGTACAACAATATGGGGAGAGCGTGGAAACGTTGTGCATGGAAACAGAAGATTTTGGAGTAAGACAGCTCGTTCTGCAAAATGGACAAACATTGTCGGGAGATTGTTCCTCAGGCTTTCATGGCTTGATAGTCTATGAAGGTGAACTTGACATTCGCTCGCAGAAAAATACGTTAGCCAGGGTCAAATGCGGCCAATCGGCAATTTTGCCGGCTGCATTACAGACCTACGAACTAAAAAGCCCGCACGCCCGGGCAATCAAAGTGTATTATCCCATCCAATATCTTTAAGAATTACAATGTATATGGAAGTCAGTGGTAAAAACCGGATTTTCCGAAAAACCCGGATTTTTACCTGCATAGATGAAAATCAGGTTCATAGTAGCCGCTTCAGCGCCGTGATGAAACGCTAAAGCGTTTACTACGAACGTAGATGTATACGAGAGAACCCTTGCTTTTCAGGGCATCCACGCTTGGAGCCCAGCTTTGAGAGCGGGGTCGTCAAAAGCGGCGCATGAAGAATTATCAAGAAAAAGTGGTAGTGGTTAAATAGTAAGTGATGCCCGCTCGTTGAGCGAAGTCGAAACGAGCCGCTCACTGTTCCCTTCGACTTCGCTCAGGGAACGCATCACTTACTATTTAACCACTACCGAAAAAGTTTGTCCTTTGTGTTATATCAAATTATCCAATAGAGTAACAATCTAAAAAAACCAGATTTTTCAGAGAAACCTGGTTTTTCAGATTTGCTCACAAAAATTTATATAATTTCTTGACAAGACCTGTCTTATATTAACGTATTTCCTTGATTAATCGTTCGGTCATTTTTCCGGTTGTTTTGGGAATGAGTGTTTGAAATTCCCGAAACAACCCAGCGTATTCAGAAAATTTTCGAACTCTTGCTTGATATATCATTCACTTTGCAGGAAAAGTGAATACACCTATTAAAGGAATAACGTTATGGAAGTACCATTACTCGATTTACAAGCGCAATATGCGACGATCCGCGACGAAATTCGACCTGTAGTTGATCAGGTCTTAGAAAGTCAGCGATTTATTCTTGGGCCGGAAGTTGAAGCTTTTGAGCGAGAAGTTGCGCACTATTGCGGGACAAACTATGCAATAGGCGTGTCTTCCGGGACAGATGCCTTATTGATTGCCCTGATGGCCGCCAAAATTGGCAATGACGACGAAGTGATTACCACGCCGTACACGTTTTTTGCCACTGCTGGTTCCATCTCTCGCATTGGGGCCGCGCCGGTGTTTGTGGACATTGATCCCAAAACGTATAATATCAATCCAGCCTTGATCGAAGAAAAAATTACGGCAAAAACCAGAGCAATTATTCCGGTACATCTGTACGGACAGTGTGCCGAGATGACGCCAATTCTGGAACTTGCCGAAAAATATCATCTTATCGTGATTGAAGATGCAGCCCAGGCCATTGGCGCAGAATACGGTGGGATACCAGACGGAAAATCCTATCGAGCTGGAAACATGGGGACATGCGGTTGTTTCAGTTTTTTCCCCTCAAAAAATTTAGGAGGTTTTGGCGATGGCGGCATGGTGACAACCAATGATGAAGCGTTTGCCAAACGCATCAAAGATTTGCGGACCCATGGAGGGAAAGATAAGTACCGCAATTATTTGATTGGCATGAATGGTCGGCTTGATGCGCTTCAAGCGGCCATCTTGCGCGTGAAACTCCGCCATCTTGATGCGTGGAGTCAGGCGCGGCGCGTTCATGCGCAGTATTATAATGAGGCTTTTCGTTTGCTCGAAATCGTTCAAATTCCCTATACTGAACCTGGAAATGTTCATATTTACAATCAATATATCTTGCGCCTACCACAACGCGATGCCTTACAAACCTATTTGAATGAACATCACATAGGGAATGCGATTTATTACCCCATTCCACTGCATTTGCAAGAATGTTATACTCATTTAGGGTATGCTGTGGGAGATTTCCCGGAATCGGAAAAAGCCGCGCAAGAAACTATCGCGCTTCCAGTATATCCTGAACTTTCGCAAGAACAGCAAGATTACGTCATAGAGACGATCCGGAAATTTTATCAATCATAACCAAAAGAGTTATTTCGGGAATTTCGAAGACTCACCTGTCTGTGCCTGCCTGGGCGTTGAATGCAGGCAGGTATGGATGTACGGATATGCCCAGGAAGATTCCCGAAACAAGAGAATAAGAGGATTTTTTAGGTATTATGGAATGGTTTTCATTTTGGGGAATTTTTTTGGGGTCATTCCTTCTTGCAGTTTTACTTGTTCCAGTCATGATCCAATTGGCGTTTCGGTTTGATGTCCTTGATCGTCCCGGTTATCATAAAACCCATACCAGGGTTCACCCATTGTTAGGAGGCGGTGCGATTTTTGCAACATTCATGCTTGTCATGTTGGCTGGCTTCATCGTTCTTATACTGGCAGCCGGGGGAGGGTTTTCTCAATTTCCCTCTTTTCAAAAAGCCTTGATGAATCAATGGCCGGTGGCACTGGCAGCCCTTCCACGCTTAGCAGGTTTATTGCTTGGGGCAACCTTGATGTTTGTGCTGGGGCTGTTTGACGACATCCGCGGAGTTGGGTTCTCGTATAAGCTTAAATTTGCGGTGCAGATATTCGCAGCAGGACTTGTTGTGATTAGTGGAACTCGATTGGATTTTTTATTGCACCCTGCGCTGAATATTTTTGTTACCATCCTGTGGATCGTCGGAATCACAAACTCCTTTAATCTGTTGGATAACATGGATGGATTGAGCAGCGGGGTCGCCGGAATTATCGCCATGATCCTTGGAGTATTAACGATTCAACAAGGGCAATATTTTTCAACCCTGATCTTACTCGCCCTGGCGGGAGGAGTATTGGGATTTTTGTGCTATAATTTTCATCCTTCAAAAATTTTTATGGGGGACGCGGGCAGTTTATTTATCGGTTTTACTTTGGCGGTTATGACCGTGTCAACCTCGTATATCACGCCCAAAAGCGCATCTCAATTGCCGGTTGTGGTCCCAGTGTTAGTCTTAGGAGTGCCGTTATTTGATACCTTTTCCGTGATGTTGATTCGCTGGCGCGAAAAGCGACCCTTATTTGTCGGCGACAATAGTCATTTCTCGCATCGACTCGTCAAATTAGGGATGTCCACGCGTCAGGCCGTCGTCTTTATTTATCTCGTCACCCTGTGTGTCGGTATCAGTGCGATCTTGATTCCTGATCTCAATTTATTTGAAAGCGTGATCGTTGTGATTCAAGAAGGCTTAATTTTTAGCCTGATTACCTTGCTGATGCTCAAAGGCAAAGAAATTCAGGTGCTGCACCACGCGCTGAAACAAGATTTAGAAAAACTCAGGGAAACGAGCGGCAACAACGGGAAAGTCCACTTCAAATAGAGGCAAGAATAATCGATCCCGAAAAAAATCTGGCCTGGATTCGCGAGCAGAATCGTCGCGAAAAACAAGCCATTGAAGCACGGAAACAAAGGGCCTGGCAGGTGCTTCCTACGCTTGTTCAGAGCTTGCTCCAACGCGATCCCGGTATTTCAAAAATTATCTTATTCGGGTCCCTTGCCAGAAACGATCAACGCCTTAGACTCAATTTCGACATCGATCTTGCCGTGCGTTGTTCACCGGAGAAATATTATTCGCTCGTATCGCTTATGTTGGATGTCCCGGAATTTGAGGTTGATTTGCTCGATCTTGAAACGACGAAAGGGTTATTGAAGCAACGGATTTTAGAGGAAGGAATTATTTTGTATGAGAAGTAAAGAAGAGGTACTGCAACTGATCGCCGAACTCGAAGCCGATTATGAGACGATTGCGGATTTATTTCAAAAAAATATGCTGATGACGCAAAAAATCGAGCTAATTGAACCGGATGAATTTGATTGGGCAGGCTTAGGATATCCCATTCATAATCTCTATACGGCCTTTGAAAATTATTTCCTGCGCATTGCCAAATTTTTCAAAAATTACCTGGATAAAGCAGAATGGCATCGTTCCTTTCTACTGCGGATGACGTTGCATATTGAGTCTATTCGTCCGGCGATCATTTCAAAAGACTTGTTTCGAGAACTTGATGAATTGCGCGGTTTTCGTCACGTCTTTCGCTATATGTATCAATATGAACTCGATCCGGACAAGATGCGGCTCGTGAATGCCCGCATTCCCCGGGTGAGAGCGTTATTCCCGGCAGAACACCAGAATTTCATTGCGTATCTGAGACAACTTGCGGACTCCGTGGAATCTTTATGAAAGAGCGTGCTGAAAAAATTCGCGTTCTGCGCCTGATTGCCCGCTTAAACGTTGGCGGCCCCGCAATTCATACCATCCTGCTTACCAAACTGCTGGCACCGGAAAGATTTGATTCAACTCTTGTCGCCGGTCAGATTGCACCGACAGAAGGCGATATGTCGTATCTGGCACAGGAACATGGGGTTAAACCGTTGATGATCTCGGAATTGGGGCGTGAAATCCAGTGGAAAAGCGATCTGACGGCGTTCTGGAAAATTTTTCGTCTGATGCGCAGGCTTCGTCCGACCATTGTACACACGCATACGGCCAAAGCCGGAATGTTAGGACGATTGGCCGCGAAATTGGCGGGCGTCCCGGTGATTGTGCACACCTTTCACGGCCACGTGTTCCACAGCTATTTCAGCCGTTCCAAAACTCAGGCCTTTCTCTGGATTGAACGGATGCTTGCCAGAATGTCGGATGCCATTATTACTCTCAGCCCGACCCAACGGGCAGAAATTTTAGGCTACGGCATTGGCTGCCCTGAAAACGTCCATGCCATTGGTTTAGGGCTGCCGTTAGACTCATTTGTGGCGTGCGCTGCGTTGCGCGGTCAGTTACGCCAGGAGCTTGGCATCCCTCAAGACACACCGTTAATCGGCATTGTGGCCCGTTTAGTGCCGGTCAAAGGGCATAATTATTTTCTCGAAGCCGCAAAATATGTGCTCGCAACTTTTCCTTCAGCTCGTTTTATCGTGGTCGGCGATGGCGAATTACGTGCAGAACTTGAGCACAATGCCGAGATCACAGGCATCAGCAAGCAGGTGTATTTTCTCGGATTTCGCCGGGATCTGCCGAAAATTTACGCTGATCTGGATGTCGTTGCGCTTTCCTCCTTGAATGAAGGATTGCCAGTGACCTTAATCGAGGCCATGGCGGCGGCAACGCCTGTGGTTGCCGCCCAGGTTGGCGGTGTAGAAGATTTAGTTGTGCCTGAGAAAACCGGAATCTTAGTCTCTCCGAAAGACAGCCGCGCTCTGGCTGACGGTATATGCCGGGCATTTGCACTGACTCCACAGCAACGACAAATAATGGGGGAAGCCGGACGAACCAGCGTGTACCCACGTTATCACATCTCCACGCTTGTCAGCAATATTGAAACCTTATATCAGAATTTGCTGCATCGAAAAACCGAGTTTTTTTGAAAAACTCGGTTTTTTTCTGCGAAGATATTTCAACTATAACACTCGAATCAGAACGGTTTTATCGGTGACGATATCGAGTTGATCGATCCTGGACAGAGCTTGCTGCATGGCATGTTCAGGCGCGTCATAGGTGAGCATCACGATCGGCACTTTATCCGGAGGATAGCCGGCTTTTTGAATCACCGAGGACAGACTGATTTTGTATTGCGCCAGAATACCTGAAATTTTCGAGAGCACGCCATGCCGATCAACGGCGGTGAAACGGAGATAGTATTTCGAGTGAAATTGATCGGGGGCCTGAAGCGTAAAACGCGCAGATTCGCCTGTGCTCGGCAACAAGGGAAGACGATTGGTGACCCCTTTTTGAAGGTTACGGGCAATATCAACAATATCGCTCACAACTGCGCTTGCCGTTGGCATCATCCCGGCGCCATGTCCATAAAACATCGTAGAATCAACGACATCGCCCACCACATAAATCGCATTAAAGGACCCGTCAACTTTCGCTAATAAGTGATCAGCCGAAATCATTGTGGGGTGGACGCGCGCTTCAACCATGCCATCAGCCTGTCTGGCGATGGCTAACAATTTTACCTTATACCCGAATTCTTTCGCAAAGTGAATATCAATCGGCTGGAGATTGCTAATCCCCTGGGTCAGAACTTGTTTCATCTCGGCATGTTGACCATACGCCAAATAGATAAGCAATACAAGTTTATGGGTCGCGTCAATACCTTCTATATCAAAGGTTGGATCCGCCTCGGCCAGACCAAGTTCCTGGGCCCGGCGCAAGACGTCTTCAAAGGCGCCGCCTTTTTCAGTCATTTCGGTCAGGATGTAATTGGTGGTACCATTCAGTATGCCGTAAATCTCCGTAAAATTATTGGCAACCAGGCCTTCCCGCAGCGAACGGATAATCGGAATTCCGCCGCCAACGCTCGCTTCAAAGCCAATATCCACTTGATGCTGGTGCGCCGCTTCAAACAGTTCCTGCCCATGCACAGCCAGTAAGGCTTTATTCGCCGTGACCACATGTTTTCCTCGCTGCAAGGCTTCGAGAATGAATGTTCTGGCAGGTTCATATCCTCCAATCAGTTCCACCACAATCTGAATCTCCGGATCATTGAGAATCTGATAGGCGTCGGTCGTAAGGAGGTTTGGTTCAACATTGACAATGCGTTTTGTCGTAATATCCAGATCGGCGATTTTTTTCAGGTCAAACGCCATACCTGTTTTGGCGCGAAGCCCGGCTTGATGGTCGCGTAAGGTTTTCACAACCCCTGTCCCAACAGTTCCAAATCCAAGTACTCCAATGGTGACTTTTTCCATAAATTATACGTTTCCTTATGTGGAGGTGTTTGTAGTTCCTACTTTAGCAAGCTGCCTGAAGGCAGAACTATGAACAGCATGATTCCTGATTATTCCTGAACAAATTCTACAATGATCTTGCCCTCTTCACCTCTTGTGACGATATAATCTTCACGTTTCAGTTCCCCAGGATCATAACCTTCTTCGAGCACATATTGAGTGGCTTCCAGACTGATCAGAAGTAGTTGTCTGAGAAAGGCGTGATCTTTTAAGCGTTCAGACGGCGTCTCGGGTAAAGTCACAGCAGCGGCCAGAGCTTTTTTCGCATTCTCCTCATTTTCATTGGTCATAAAAATATAGGCCATGATTTGCAGGCGCCGCTGCAAGCGTTTGAGAAATTCTTCAGTAATAGAGGACTCGATGACTTTCAGATAGACATCTTCTTTACGCTGCTGTTGAAACTGAGGGCTTAATTCCAACACTGAATCTTGTTGATCAAGAAGTTCCTGCGCATATTCAGCCGTTTCATTGACAGGCAGATGCCAACTGAGAAACACATCATTTTGAAAGAGGTCGGCTGAGGTTCTCAGAAAATAGGGTTGGTCCTTTAAATTCTCGACATCCAGCATCTTGAAAACAGGGTTTTCAACCGATTGGGCCTGCTCCAGTTCAAACAGTTCTTTATTGTCCGTATATTCTTCAGGAATGACCTCAGTAATCGCTTCGGCCTCAGAGATGAGCGTCATGGCATAGTCATAATCCGCTTCGACAAACATCGCGCTTTTGGCCCCGGTCTGACGGGCAAAGGTTTCCGGCAGTTTCGCGAACATTTTTTTGGTCAAGCCGCGCCGCGAGGAGCACTCGACAATTCCCTGTTCATCGCTGGCAACCACCTGTAACAGGTGCAAATCGCCGGCCAGCATTTCCTGTGTGAGCATAATAAGCTGCGTTCCGGTGCCATCGATCGGACTGATCAAGCTTTTATAGCGTTGGTGCTTGATTTCCCCTAACAACGGTTTATGTGTCATCTCGACTTCAATGCCTGCAGATTTCAATTTATACAGACTCTTCCGGGCGGCTTTGCGCAAGGTTTTATCAGGATGAGATTCATTTATCTCTGCCAGAAATTGGGCTGCTTTAAACGATTGAATTTTCCCCATGACCCCTATGCCGGCTTCTGCAATTTTCGAACTGCCTTGCTGAACCATAAGTTCCAGGAAGGGCAACAATTTTTCATCGAGATCTTTCTTCAAGGTTGCCAGCAGGGTTTCGGTTTCCTGGGCCTTCATGTTTTCCAGAAATGCTGCATATTGGGCTAATACGGTCTCATCAAGTCCAACAACTTTTTCCAATTCTTCAGCAATCAATTGCCCGATATTTTCCGTGGTTATTTCTGGCTTTTCAGTCCCCGGGTTTTGCTCTTGTTCCTGAATACCAGCGGTGTGGTTCTGTTCTTTTTCCATCGGTTTTTGCTCTCCTTTCGTTGATGCTCTTCATTCGTATATTATCATTGACACCTGAACAGACACTAAGGAGAGATGTCAAGTTATTTTGGTTCTTCCGGCAGGTTTATGGAAAACTACAGGAATGAGGAATAAGCAAGAATCGTTTTTCCTTGTTAAAGAAAATTATTAGACATTATCACGAATAATAGAACACTGATGGGACTGATGGGACTGATTTTCCCTGATTTTAAAGACAATTCGACGATTCAGGAGGATCGATCCGCGAAAGCATCGAAACTTTTCCTAAATCAGGACAGATCAGTCCAATCAGTCCCATCAGTGTTCTATTTCCGATAATGTCTATTGATATTTACCTCGACAATGTTAAATTACTGTTGTTTTAGGAATTCCGTTGCACTCCATTCTCGAAACAACCTGAAATGGGAAATTTAACATTGTGGAGTTACTTATTCTTGCTTATTCTTAATTCCTGTAGTTCCTCATTCCTGTAGTTCTACAGCATTATTCAGTTGAATTGACGCGCCTTTGAATAGACCTGTACCCCGGACATCCCTGTCCGGGCTCTTTGCAGCCCGGACAGGGATGTCCGGGGTACAAAGAAAGAAGGTCAATACTCATGAATAGTGCTGTAACAAAAAAACCCTCCGGGAAAGGTTCCCGGAGGGCTGAGAAACTGACAATCAGAGTTGCTTAGAAATTGAACTCTAATCTGTTGTGGAGTTGGTACTGATTGTCTTCGATGAAATCTTCATTAACAATGGCATAACCCCAATACAAGATGTATTTCAGGCTGTCAGCGAGTTTGTAATTCACTGATCCAAAAACTTCCGTTCCATACGTATCAGCTTGCACTCCTGTATAAGGAGATACAATTTCTTCAGCCGGCTTCAGATAGATCACTCCAGCATCCAGGCTCAATTTATCTGTCGGGCTAATCCCAGCCGTTACCTGTCCATAGACGATATTGGACAAACCGCCGTCTTTGCCATTGCTTCTCAGGATAAGCGATTCATCATGCAATACCTGTCCAAGCCAGAAGTCACTGCTCACAGCGGTGAAACCTTCATCTTTGCCATCTTCCCATCCGTTTTTATCGCCAGTGGCAAAACCGCCTTCAATACCGAGCGTTACCTGGCCTACAGCTACGCTTGTACCGCCCATGATGTAGAACCCGGACAGATCTACTTCTTCACCGGTTTCATCAGTTTTCCCGCTTGCAAAGCCAAATTCTGAATACAGATCGAGGTTGCTGACTTTTCCTGAGAATTCACCGGCCCCTAAGAAAACATTTCTGTCGCCTTTGACGTCTTCTGAAAAAATTATATCAGAGCCTGTATACAATACAGCATAAGCGCCCAGATTAAATCCGCTTTCGCCGAGCGGCATGTGAACCTGGCCTCTAATCAGATGTTCATCGCCTTCGACATCATCATCGGTTTTACCTTCATACTTGCGGCCATATTCCAGAACCACCGCTACATCGCCCATTTTCCAGGATACGCCCACTGAACCACGCGGAGATTCATCTGTATTAATCGCTTTGCCAAATCCCGTGCCGAAATCGCCAACCTGAAACACGAAGGAACTGTCAGCCAATGATTCCGGTGTCCATTTCGCGCCGTAATTACCCAACACGGAATCCCAATCCGTATTCGGGTGGGTATCATCGCCCATGTTGCTATCAGCAGGTTCTAGTTCAAACCAGACTTTCAATTCGCCTTTGCTGAAAGCCCATGTCGTATCGAAATCGTCATCAAGAAATTCATAGGTATCACCGTCGCCGCTAGCTGATTGAATGAAATACTGAAAACGATACCGCACCCGTTCCATATTAAACTTCCAGGTATCATTGTCATCCACAAACGCAGCAAATACCGGAGTTGCTAACAGCAGCAATCCCACCACCAGTACTAATACTTTTTTGTTCATTGTAACCTCTCTCTTCCTTATTATGTGATGTTTTTGTTACCAAGTTGTTCACCGGCAAATATGTTGCTCTTTACCAGATGAACTCACGTGCTATGATAGACATTGCCTTGCATAAAAAACGTTCTGATTATTTCCTGGACATTTTTCTACCCAGCACCACCTCCCTGAATACAGGTTAATTATAACCATTCGTTTCAAGATAACTACATATATAAAGGCCGGAATATTTGTAAAGAAAAATTTTTAAAAATTTTCATTTTTTTTTGTGCGGAGGGAACTTTTGATGTGAGGATTTGTCTAATATTATTTTTTGAATGGACTTGTCAGACATTCAGGGTCTGACAAGTCCGTAAATAGGAGAAGTCTTTTATTCTAATTCATACACCACAATCTGACTTTGAGGTGTCTTGAAAAAATTATCGCCTTTCAAGACCATAGCCAGCACAATTTCCTGCTGTTCGTCCTGATCAATGTCAGTGACAACATAATCCGTAATATAGCCGTCAAATTCCTCAGAGGTGAATTCTTCAGAAAATTTTTCGCCATTCCAGCGAAAAATTAAGAATCTCGAACCGTTATACATGGGTAGGCCTTGCAGCACCCTGAAGGATCGCAGGTTATTGATCAGCACTAAGCGCATCGCATTATCTGCTTTGATCTTCGTCAATTCAATTCTGCCCCGAGCTTTTCTGTCAACGGCATCATCGTCATCTTCTTCTCCTTTGCGAATCACATTCATCCTATAGGGTTCATAACTGCGGCTTCGCCACACCAGGGCTTTGTTGCGGAACAATTGAATGCGGTCATCGTGGTCGTACCATAAGGATTCTTCGACCCCATCGGCGTTGACATCCGCCAGGGCCAATCCGAAAATATTCATGCGACCCGGAATATTTAAGGCCTCCTGGCGGGTATAATTTTTGCCGTCCCAGCCATAAGCCGCGACTTTTCCGGAAAGAAACTCAAAGGCTAATGAAGAAGTCGTATTCTGTCCTATTAACAGAGGCTCCGCGCCTGGACGGTGAAGCACTCGCATCACCACGCCTTTGGTTGACCATATTTCTCGAAATCTGCCATCGTGATATTCAAACACCTGTACATCGGAACTGATGGTTTGCAAGGTGGTCAAAAAAATTTCCGCCTGTCCATTCTGATTGATATCAGCAACATCCACATTCAGGATAGAATCGCTAGTAAACCCCTCAAGCTTTCCTATTAAACGAAAGGAATCTTTTTCTCCCAATACCCCATGGGTATAGATTTCAATCTCCGATTGCGAGGTAATCACAACTTCGTTTTGGCCGTCGCCAGTCAAATCGCCGACTGCCAGCTTATGAGCCTTCATGCGCAGTATATCGCTCTTCCAGAATTTTTCCTGAGTCCGCTGCGGCGAGACGGCCGGTTGAGACGGCGGCAAGACGGCAGGCGGGGGTGTTTCTACTGTTGCAGAGGAAACTGGAGTCTTTTCAGCAACAGCAGGCGTGGGCGGCGCCGGCGGTTTATTCAAGGCGAGCGGTGCTTGCCCCCTGTCAACCATTTCCTGCACGCTGCCAATCTCCTCGTCCTGCGGCGATAATAAGGCGACTTGCGCCAAAATCTTGTCGCTGCCGGTCTCAGGCTGCACGTTCACTTGCAGAAAATTGTGCGCTTGCAGAATCGTATTGATTTCAAGCAGCGACGACTTCTCGATCAACTGATCCGCGGCGATCCCGGCTTTCATGGCTGCGGCCCGCAGATCCGCTTCATCAAACACGGTAAAACGCTCATCGGCCTGTAACGCCTGCACAACGGCGCGCTGCACCGTCAGACTATCAATTTCAGCATCTTCCGCAGGTTTGACCGGCAGCATCCCTACTTTGACTCTGCCCGGAATACCGCCCACCATCATGCCGGGCGCCACCTCTGTTCCGGCGTCGGTCCAAATCACCTGCGCCACAGAAAATTTGTCCCGCGCTTCTGTCACTTGTAATATTCCCAGCAGCTTTTCATAGGATCCTAACACTTTCCCGGTTGTCGGGTGTACAATTTCGACGCCTTCTTGAAGGATCGCTAATTGTGCGCCAGTCACAATATCGTGCTCAATTCCAAGATCAATAAACACATTATCTGCTTGCACAGACACGACCGTGCCTTTTACATTCGGAAAATAACGGTGCAGTTTTGTCGCCAGTTGCGTTGCAGAGGCGATCAGCGCATTTTCTGCCAAAACAACGCTTCCACTAAATAATACCAGGCTTAGGAGGCCAAAAATAGATTGAATAACTCGTTTTTTCATAAATATATATCCATTCGATAAAATAATTTTTTGGTTCTTCGATTACGTGGGTACAGGAATTTCTTCATTCTTGCTTATATAAGACATCCTAAGTCAATTATGTCTCGACTTCGCTCGACAACCGCCCGGTCACTGAGCGAAGCGGTGTTCTGAGCGGTGTCGAAGGATCGAAGTGACATGACACCAATGAGTTAGGATGCCTATATACCATTCTTATAGTTTCAAAAAATCCATTTAAAAAAACAGAATCTTGTCAAGTAAAAATGTCTCCCGGAACGTTATTGTCAACTCAATCTATATGATTTTCCACAAAAAAAGGGGGCACGACTGTGCTCCCCTTTGTCATATCCCTACGACTACTCTTCAGAATTAGAAATCATAGTTCAAACGCATACGGAACCCAAAGGCAGTGTTATCAGCATCGGAACCAACTTCAGGTTCGATAGCTGCGGTTGAGAAGGATCCGGCAAATTTGATTTTCAGCCCTTCCACTGGCAATTGGTGAATATAGACGAGATAGCCTTCCAGGTTTTTGGCTTCGTCATCGCTCTTATCATAAGAAAGCATCGTATAGCCAATGGCGGCTCCGATGGCATCATTTTCCATTACAGGTATAGTCGCATAACCGAAGGTGCTTAAGGTGTATTCATCGTCCCAATCAACATTGTCAACGTCGGTTCCGCTTACCGTTCCTCTGGCAACGGCTGCTCCAATGGTCACGCCCCCAACCTTCGTGCTGGCATCTACCCCAAAACCCCATTTGGTCTGGTCATAGTCGCTATCGCTGTCTTGCGGCACGAATTTCATCATATCGCCGGTCACTTTTACGGTAAAGGTGTCGTTGCTGAATTTCACAACCGGACGAACGCCAAACGCATTCACTGCCACATCATCTTGCGTTGTGTGTCCGATCGTCGTATCCACATAGAGTTTCAGAGTGTCGCTCGGCGAAAAATGGAATCCAACATGGCCATACCCGGTACCGAAACGACCGCGGGCGTAATTGGCTTCATACCGTCCCGGCGCGCCCGGCGCGGCAGCGATATACACATCTTCGCCCTTTGAAAAGCCGCCTTCACCTTCATAACGGCCAACTCGAATGGCAAAAGTTGAGGTACCGAATTCGACATACGCATCATCAACATTCGTCGCACCATCAGTACTGACCAAAGGCTGGGCTACAGCAGCACCATACCAGCCATTCTCCCCTTCCGTACGACCTTTAAATGTAACTTTCACCCGGCCGTCATTAGTCATGTTCGAGGTATCCGTATCGCCATCAGTGCCCTCTTCCGACAGAAATTCGGCAGTAGTGTTGGTTTCGACATCACCGGAAATACTCATGGTCGTGGTCATTTCAGCCCATACACCCTGGGCCAGTAACAGCATCGCACACAGTGCGATCATTGCATAACGTAACACTTTCATACTTTTCTTTCCTCCTTGCTCCAAAGTTACTCCTACGTTTTCAGTTGTTTAATAAATTAAGACGTTCAACAATGTCTCATAAATGTGATCCTTGAAATTTTGTAAAGAAAAAAAGTTCATAATTTTCTAAAATTTTGAAATATTTATGGAACTTTTTCCTTTAGAGATAGACAAATGATTTTTTGAAATTTAAAAAAGAAACTCCCAAAATAACTCGTGCGTATTTTTGATGGCATTTTCTTGTTGACATCCCCTCTATGACTTTTCTACCAGAGTATGTAAAGATTTGACCCACAAACGATCAGATAATATTCTTGATAACTCATTATAAATTGAACTTCTAACCATTTAGAAGCTGTTTTAAAAGTCCATGCAACGGGCATTTCGAGAGAGGTGAACAGGAGTGTCAAAGCTCTGCTTTGACAGCGAAAGCAGAGCACTCCTCACCTGCAAACTTTTAAAACAGCTTCTTAGGGAGGATTTCTATGCACAAGACTACGCTTTCTCAGCGCACAAGAACCGAGGGTATGGCTTTGGGGCTTTTCGCCCTGCTCGTTTGTCTAGGAGGAATGGTTTTTGGCTGCGGAACCGCCTCGAACATTCCGCCTTCGCAGCAACAGACTGAAATTCAGCACCAGATTCCAGAGGGAAAATCGTTGGTCTATTTCTACTATACAAAAAAATACCTGTTGGGGACAACCGCAGTCGCGCTTGATGGAAAATCCAGCCCGATCGAGAAAAACAGTTATGTGCTCTGGGAAGTCGAACCAGGACGACATCAACTGACCTTCACCTTTGAGCGCAAATGGTATAAAAAAACCGTGGAAAAAACCATCACGTGCGAACCCAATCAACGTGCCTTCTTTCATCTGTACGCCTACACCGAAGATGACGAAGTGCAGCATAAAATTTTACAAGCCTCTGCCAATGCTGGCCAGAAAAGAATTCAGCAATTTCGTTTAATGCGTCGCTTCAACGGTGAGATTTTATGAATACACACCAGGAAAGGCGAGGCGTGGTGGATGAGGTCATAGGGTTATCTCATGGCTTATGCCTTGCCTGCTGCTATTCAGAATGGCGCACCATACCATCAAATCAAGTTATGCGAAGTTAGTTGCGCGCTTAAACCAGTTTCCCCAGGGAGCGACGCCTTCAGATCTTTTGTATAAAATTCTCGCCATGCTGTTCAGTGAGCAAGAGGCTGAATTGGTCGCGGCGTTGCCGATTAAAAGCTTTACAGCCGAGACCGCAAGCAAACGCTGGAAACACGATCTTGCGACGACGCAAAAAATGCTGGATGAGCTGGCCAGCCGGGCGATTCTACTCGACACGGAACAGCAAGGACAAACAATATATACTCTTCCGCCGCCGATGGCCGGGTTTTTTGAATTCTCCCTGATGCGGGTTCGCCAGGATATTGATCAACAACTGTTGAGTGAACTTTTTTATCAATATCTCAATGTGGAAGAAGATTTTATCAAAGCTCTGTTCACTGATGGCGAAACGCAATTAGGACGCGTGTTTGTGCAAGAAGCCGTACTCACAAACGACCAGGCGCTGCACGTGCTCGATTACGAACGCGCCACAGAAGTCATCAAAACCGCCTCGCATATCGCGGTCGGTGTCTGCTATTGCCGGCATAAAATGCAACATTTGGGACGTGCCTGCCAGGCACCCATGGAAATTTGCATGACTTTTGGAACTGTCGCATCCTCTTTGATCAGGCATGATGTTGCGCGACAGGTTGACGTCGCTGAGGGCTTAGATTTACTGCACACCGCGTATGACTACAATTTAGTCCAATTTGGGGAAAATGTGCGTAAAGAAGTCAGTTTTATCTGTAATTGCTGCGGCTGTTGCTGCGAAGCAATGATCGCGGCCCGGCGTTTCGGGATGCTGCATCCTGTGCACACAACCAATTTTCTTCCGCAAGTAAAACGAAAAACCTGTACTGGCTGCGGTAAGTGTGTTGTGATTTGTCCGGCTGAAGCCATGACCCTCATTTCTGCCAACGATCCGCACCACCCGAACAAAAAAATTGCTAAAGTCAATGAAGATTTGTGCCTTGGATGCGGAGTATGCGTGAAACCCTGTCCAACAAACAGCATTCGGCTTGAATCACGCCCGCAGCGCGTATTGACTCCGCTCAATACCACGCACCGCGCGGTGGTGATGGCGATTGAACGCGGCATGTTACAAAATTTGATTTTCGACAATCAGGCTCTTTTAAGTCATCGCGCGATGGCTGCGATTTTAGGCGTGATTCTGAAATTGCCGCCGATCAAGCAAGCCATGGCGAGTAAGCAGATGAAATCTCGCTATCTGGAAACTCTGATCACACGCTTGAAGATTTAAGTTGACAGGCTGGCTCAGGGCTTGTTATAAATTTCCAGAAATTTATTGGCAAAAAAACCGAGTTTTTTTGAAAAACTCGGTTTTTACGTGTGCAACTATTTGCCATATAATATCAAAAGTAGCTCTACATCGTGTAATGAACGGCGTTGAATTACACACATTAAAAACTTACATTTTTCAGGTGACATTTATGAAGAAATTTATTTTCATATCAGGAAATTTGGCAGCCATGATATTGATTTTGTGCAGTCTCATTCCATTCGCATTAGCGCAGGATTTTCGGGAATTTCCTCCCGGATTGACCTGGAAACAGATCGAAACCGAGCACTTTCTCATTCTTTACGATGAACAGAATCGTGAAATTGCCCAACAGGTCGCTGTCATTGCCGAACCGATTCATCAGCGAGTGACTGATCTCCTGGACTACACGCTGTCCTCGAAAACGTATGTCATTCTGGCAGATCATCTGGATGTTATCAATGGCTATGCTAACTTCATTCCAGATAACAAAATCGTGCTCTATTTGCGCGAACCCGGAGCAGGCATGGCGCCTTCCTTCGGTGTGCGTTCAAAGGACTGGCTGTCACTTGTGTTCACGCATGAATATACACATATCGTACATACGAATATGAAGAAAAAATGGTATGCCGCGCTTGGGAAAATTTTCGGCAAAGCCATGCTGCCGAACGTCGGATTACCTTATTGGATGATCGAAGGCTTAGCGGTTTATGCCGAAACCAAATTTGAAGATGGCCGCGGCTATCATCCGTATTATGACATGATGATGCGTACCGAGATTTTAGAACAGGATTTTAAAAAACTGGATCAGATGGAAGCGCTCACGCTGCGTACCTGGCCGATGGGCACGATCTGTTATGTGTATGGTTACTTTTTTTCGCAGTATCTCGCAGATACTTACGGCGAAGACCGCATGATTCAACTACACCATAAAAACGCTTCGAAATCTCCGATCCTGGGCGGCAATATTTTTAAGAAAGTATATGACAAAAACGAATCAACACTGTGGAAAGAATGGCGCGCTGCCATGCAGCAGCATTATGACGAACAATTGGCTGACATCCGTTCCCTGCCAGTGACGGAAACCCGCGCCATCAGTACAAGCGGATATTATACCAATTCACCAGTTGTGTCGCCTGACGGCCAGTATATTTATTATATTGAGCTCGGAGCACATGAACTGCCGGCCTTGATCCAATATAACCTGAGTGATGGGAGTAAAAACAGGCTGATTGAAGAGTACTTTTCCGGAAATTTCAGTATTTCTCCTGACGGGCAGAAACTCTATTTCTCAAAGAGCGACGTCTATCGTATCTTTTCCTATTATAGCGATCTCTATGTGTTCGATCTCACAACGCATGGCGTGCAGCGTCTGACCAGCGGCCAGCGCGCCTTTGATCCGGCAATTGCGCCTGACGGCAGAACCCTGGTGTTTACCACAACCGATGCCGGGAGCATGAGCCTGATGCGCATGGATCTTGAGACAAAGACGATTATGCCCATTTTGGAAACCGCGGATCATACGCAGATACGCTATCCGGCATTTTCTTCCGACGGTTCACGAATTGCCCTGCAAATGTGGAAAGAAGGCGGTTTTCAAGACATTTATGTCATGAATAGCGATGGCAGCAATCTGCAAGCCCTGACCTTCGATCAAGCCACAGACGAAGCTCCGATTTGGGGGATGGATGATCAATACGTATTCTTCGGTTCGGATCGAACCTTTGTGCCGAATATCTTTGCGTATTCTCTGAAAGATCAGACCTTATATCAGGTCACAAATGTCCTGACCGGAGTGTTTCATCCGGTTATCTTGCCAGATCAGGGTCAACTTGTATTTGAGCACTATTCCGGCAGCGGCATAGATATTCATTTGACAGATTTGAATCAGGATGCCTGGCAATCAGTGGCATACAGCCATGAACAGCAAGCAGAACTACCTCTCGTTGTCGCTGAACAGCATGAACCTCTCGCTGAACGGAATTATAGCCCATTCTCATCGCTCTTGCCGAAATACTGGCTGCCAGCCTGGGGCGAAGATGAAGATGGCTGGCAATTGGGGGCGAGTATTGCCGGACAGGATGTGCTGTCGCAGCATCAGTACACGCTTTCTGCGCTCTATGGTTTGGAAAGTCAGCGCATGAGCGGATTCGGCATGTACACCAACCGTCAATTCTTTCCGGAAATCACGCTGTTTGGTTCTGATTCTGCGAACCTGTTCACTGATATTTTTCAAGATGACACTGGCGATGACAAGGATTATTGGCAGCGCGAACAGGTCGCTGGCGTCAACCTGAGTATTCCCTTGTATCAAAGGCAGGATACCGGCATCTATCTTTCAGCAGGTTATCGCTACAAAAATCTTGAGATTCTGAACGATGATGATATCTTGCTGCCCTTGCCGGATGAAGGCGTGTTAAGCGGCGTCTCAGCCGGCCTGACGTTCGGCCATTTGAAATCCTCACTGTACGCATTCTCGCCGGAAAAAGGGTTTCTGGCGTCTGTAACCTACCGGCGCGATGATGAAGTGTTCGGCAGCGATTTTAACCTGCATACGGTCATCGGCGATACCAGAGCCTATCTGAGCCTGCCAAAACTGAAGCATCATGTGTTGGCGCTGCGGGCTGTCGGCGGAGCAAGCGACGGGGATACCCTGAATCAGGGCGTGTTTCAATTAGGCGGGTTTAGTATTAGCGGCGCAATCGCCGAACTGGATCAACAACGCTATTTCTTGCGCGGCTATGACGCCAATGCGCTCTCCGGCAACCGCTTTGCGCTCGGTTCAGCGGAATATCGTTTCCCAATCTGGTATCCGCAGCGCGGAATACGCCAAATCTGGAGTTTTTTTGATAGTTTGACCGCTGCCGTCTTTTATGATGTCGGTAACGCCTGGGAGAAAGATCTTGAGTGGGATGAATTCAAACACGGCGTCGGCGCTGAAGCTCGTCTGAACGTCGTAATCAAAAATGCGGTTCCCGTTACGTTCAGATTGGGATATGCGCACGGCTTCGATGATGATCTGGGCGAATCGCAATTTATCTATTCCTTCGCCATAAACTTCTGGCTTTAAGCCGCCGGATTCCCCTCCTGGGAGCAGGACTGTTAAGTTCTACACATTTTGTCATCTCGACTCCGCTCGATGACCGAAACACCGCACGTCGAGCGAAGTCGAGACGCCATTTCTGACGAGAACTTAACAGCCCTGCCTCCTGGGAGAGGTTAGGAGGGTAAAATGCCGATTTTAAGAAAATATTCAAAATAACCTTCCAATCGCGATATGATGAATGTCAACGAAACCTATCAAAAATTTGCTGATTACTATGATGCCTATGCCGGCGCATTTGACAAGGATTTAGCCTTTTATACCTCCTTGTGTCGTCCGGATGAGAAGATTTTAGAGGTCGGATGCGGAACAGGAAGGGTCTTACAACGTTTTTTAAACGATGGATTTCAGATCACAGGGGTTGATATTTCTGACGAAATGCTTGCGGTGGCAAAGCAAAAATTGGCGTCATTTTGCCATTCCGGAAATCTCGTGATTCTGCATCATAATTTTTTTGAGCATCCTCTGCCAGAGGTCTATGACAGGGTATTGGTCACCTGGTTTACATTCAACTACATTCTTGAGACCCCGGAAAATTTTCTGAAAAATCTTGTTGCCTCAATGGACAGCCAGGCAATGCTTGCCATGGATGTCTTTTATCCCAGGACATTCACTAACCCGAATGTAAACGATGTGTGGACGACACGGCAGTTGACCTATCATGGCAGAGTGATCACCGTCCAGGATAAGCGTACCGTTTCCGGCGACATGGAAGAACGGATTCAAATCTACCGGGAGAACGGGAAAGAAACGCACATACACACGAGACGAAAATATTATCCGCCTCATATCCTGAAACAATTACTGGAATGTGCTGGCTTAATGGAAATCATGTTTTCCGAACAGTATGAGAGCAACGCTTTCAAACCAACCCTTGAAGAGCATGAAATTGTCGAACATTTTGTAGTGAACGCGAAAAAACCATGACATGCGACCTAACATCTTAAAGTATGGACAAGATGAGTCCTTCGGAATTGTCAGGAAAAACCTTGACGAATTCTCCCCTCATGGCTGTATCGTTTTCTACGACTCGCACTCACAAAATGAACATCAGGAGAGATTCCACTGCTTAAAACGATGTCATCTCTCACTACAATCTACTCAGGAGAATGTATGACAGTTCAAGAAAAAAACGCACGTTTACGCGCATTACTCGATGCTAAAGAAATTTTAGTCGCTCCGGGTGCATTCGATGTGCTGACAGCTAAAATCATTCAAGCCACCGGCTTTCAAGCGGTGTATATGACCGGCTATGGCACATCGGCCAGTTTGCTTGGTCAGCCGGATGTTGGTTTGCTCACCATGACCGAAATGGTCGCCAGAGCGCGCAATATTGCCGCAGCGGTGGATGTGCCGGTGATTGCTGACGGCGATACGGGCTACGGCAATCCCTTAAATGTGATGCGCACGGTACGTGAATATGAAGCCGCCGGTGTGAATGGCATTCAATTGGAAGATCAGGTGTTTCCGAAAAAGTGTGGCCACATGTTAGGCCGGAAAGTGATCCCGGCCGAGGAGATGGTGCAGAAAATTCGCGCCGCGATCAAAGCCCGACAAGATGACAATTTCACCATTGTCGCCCGTACTGACGCTCGTACCAATCTCGGATTGGAAGAAGCGCTGCGACGCGGCAAGATGTATGAGGATGCTGGCGCGGATGTGATTTTTATCGAATCGCCTGAAAGCGAAGAAGAAATGCAGCAGATCAATGCAGCTTTTACAAAACCGACCTTAGCCAATATGCTCGAAGGCGGACGTACACCGATTCCCACGGTGGCACGCTTGCAAGAACTTGGATTCGGAATTACGATTTACTGCGTTGGTCCGCTGTACGCTGCGGCGAAAGCAGTTAGAGATTATATGGTCGAACTGCGTGAAAAGGGGACACCGGTCGGCAAGATCAAAGATATGATTACCTTTGAAGAATTCAATCAATTCATCGGCTTGAATGAATACCGGCAGTTGGAAAAAGAATTTGAGGTAGTTGAATAGAGTGGTCAAAAACGTGGAGGCCACTTTCAAGGTGGACTCCACTGGAATTCTCCATATTGTAAGCTTTTACCCACCCCTTACCCCTCCCAGGAGGGGAATTTGTTCATCGGCAAGGACACCGTATTCCCCTCCTGGGAGGGGTAATGGGTGGGTAAAAACATAATCGCCCCATCATTTCAGCCAGAGTGCAGGCAAAAACGTGGTTAGACCCGGAAAGAAAATCAGTAGAATGATGACCAGGTAGATCGCCACAAAAAACGGCAAAAAGGATTTGACCACTTTTTCAAAGGGCAGGCCGCTGATGCGTACCAGCACGTAAATCACGTTGCCGAAGGGCGGTGTGACCACTCCTACGGATAGGGTAATTGTCATAAAGATGCCAAAAAACAGCGGATCAATCCCCAGTTGTTTGATCATCGGCACCATGATTGGCGTAAACACGGTGATCGCGCTCAGAACAGACATAAAGCATCCCACAATGGTGAGGAACCCTAGCAAAATAAACAGGATCAAGGTCGGATTAGAACTAATGCTGATAGTCAGCATGGCCAATTTGGCGGGAATTTGCAAGCGCGTGAGCAGCCAGCCATACACCATCGCAAAAGAAATAATCAGCAGAATGACCCCGGTGAATTCTGTGGTTTCCCGAATGACCTGAAGGAGTTGCTTGAGATGAAGCGTTTTATAGATCAACATGCCGAGAAGAACGGCATACAAGGAGGCGACGGCACCGGCTTCGGTCGGGGTAAACGCTCCGCCCCAGATCCCGCCCACGATGATAATCGGCGTGAGTAGCGCAAAAACCCCATCTTTACTGCCCTGGATAAATTCTTGCAGAGTCACGCGCGGAGCTGGCGGAGGAATTTTCCCAGTGCTGCGTAGAGCATAAAAATAAATCTGAATCATCAAAGCCACCCCCATGAGGATTCCCGGCACAATCGCGCCAATAAACAAACCTCCGATGGAGACATCAGATAACCAGCCATAAATGATCATGCCGACGCTTGGGGGAATAATGGGGCCAATCACAGATGATACTCCCGTGATGCCTGTGGAAAAACCTAAATCATAGCCAGCCTCTTTCATGGCTTTGATTTCCAGAGCGCCAAGCCCGGCCGCATCTGCAACCGCTGTGCCCGACATGCCGGCGAATACCATACTGGCGAGCACATTCACATGGCCCAACCCTCCGCGCAAGTGTCCGACCAGACAATTCGCGAAACGGAAGATACGATCTGTCACACCGGAAGCATTCATAATGTTGGCCGCCAGCATAAAGAGTGGCACAGCCAGGATCGAAAAACTATTGACCCCGTGCATCATGCGTAACGCTAACAGACCAAACGGAAAATCAGCGAACCCACCTGTCACAAGCAGCACAACAACCGATGTCAAACCAATTGCAAACGCGACCGGGATGCCCAGGGCGAATAAGACAATCAAAAGACCAATAAAGATGATAAGCGTCAACATGAGGTTCCATCCTTTACCGTTTCTGCTTGAGGGTCGAGATAATCCCTTCAAGATAGTAACATAACATAGCAAACGACCCAATTGCAAGTGCAAGATAAAAATAGGTCATGCGAATATGGAGCGCGGTTGAAGACATCGTATAGCTGCTTCGCATCATCGTGATGCTTCCCCAAAATATTGCGAGAAGCAGGATGCTGACGACAGTGTCGATGACCAAAATCAGCGGGCGCTGCCAGGACGCTGGCAGACGATCTAATATCGCTCGAATCGTGATATGCGAACCTTTTTTCGCGGCCCAGGCAGCGGCCAGGAATACAGCCCAGACATTCAAAAATCGTGAGAGTTCCTCGGCCCAGGGCGTCGGATATTGAAAGAGATAACGGGCGAACACCTGAATCAGAATCGCAAGACACATGCCGATAAACGCGAGAACCGCCCCACCTTCGATTATGTAATCAAGGTAGTGTTTAAATGTTTTCATCATTGACTCGTGTTCTTTCAAGGTTTCGCTAACGGATGTGTACCCCGGACATCTCTGTCCGGCATTCATAGCACGAAGACCGGACAGGGATGTCCGGGGTACAGAATACCTGTCAACGAAATCATGTACTATAGAGCGACGCCCTCGCTTGAAGCGAGGGCGTCGCTCTTGTTTTGGCGGATTATTCTTCGGATAATCTCAGCACTTCTTCATAGACGCCAGGCGCTAAGGCTTTCACAGCTTCTTCAATCGCCGGTTTTGCCTTTTCTCGGAAAGCTTTTAAGTCCGGTTCAATCACTTCCATGCCACGCTTTTTGAGTTCAGACAGATAGAAATCATCTTTCTCATCCTCAATTTTCGCCCCATATTTTCGCGCTTCTTCGACGGCATCTCTAATGATCTGTTGATGTTCCGGGCTGAGTTGATCAAACCATACTTTACTTGCCACCCATTCCCAGGGAAAGTAGATATGGCTGGTGAGAATGATATATTTTTGCACTTCATCAAGGCGGCGAGAATACGGGCTGACCAGAGTGTTTTCATGCGCTTCCACCAGACCGGTTTTCATCGCCAGATAAATTTCCGGTGCTGGCACCACGACCGGATTTACCCCAAGTTCTTTCCACACGCTTACCCAGATCGGCACTTCCGGCAAACGCATTTTCATGCCTTGCATATCTTCCGGAACGACAATCTTCCGGTTTGCCGTCGTGTGACGCGGCGCGCGTTTCTGGGGCCCAAAATCAACCAAACCGCCTTTTTCTGCAGCGCCTGCTTTAATTTTATCGCCAAAAGGTCCGGCGTAAAATGCCTCAACCGCTTCCCAGGTCGGAAATATAAACGGGATAGTAATCGGATCATACTCCGGCGCATAGTCACTCCGATACAAACCGCCGGTCAACGCCATCTGAGTCTGCCCGATTTTCAGGAGTTCCAGCACATCTTTCTCATTGCCTAATTGACCGCCCAAAAACATGTTGACCTGCATTTCTCCCTGGCTGCGTTCTTCCACCAACTTTTTGAAATAGTTAATCGCTTCTTCCTCGGCTCCGCCGGCCTTCATGGTACAATTCACATCGATCCCTATCGTTTTCGCCTCAGCGGATTGCAAGGGGCTGAACATCATAAGGATCGCAAGAATGAGCAGAAAAGATTTATGTTTTGCAAGCATAGCATACCTCCCTATTGCATGGAACAATGTTAATTTTTTTCTATAACTCTCGGCGTGTTAACAAGTGAAGAACAAAGGTTTTTTTGTCAACAAAAATGCTCCGAATTGAAAAAGCTTGACGAATTTTGAAGAATCTCATAAAACTCTCTGCGTATGAGTTCTTTAGGAATATCTATGAGCAAGATGAAAATCATCGGAGGGCAAAAGCGACCGAATGAAGTATAGTTGAGCTTTTGCGTTCCTGTCTTAGGAGAAAAAGCGTATGTTCGGAATAGGATCAACGGAATTGATTATTATTTTTTTGATCATTCTGGTCATTTTTGGGGCCAAAAAGCTGCCGGAAATCGGGAGCGGGTTGGGAAAAGGCATCACGAATTTTAAAAAAGCCATGAAAGACCAGGACAAGATCGGCGAAAAATCTTCATCAGAAGAGGATACAAAGGCATAACCGCCATCACCAGAATCGGATAGAAACCGGGTTTTTTCGAAAAACCCGGTTTCTTAATGCGCTTCGTCCCAGTTTCTGCCGTAATGCGCGTCAACTTTGATTGGTACACGGAGATTTAACACGGATTCCATTTCATGCACGACCAGTTTACGAACCTCGTCAGACTGCGTTTCCGGGACTTCAAACACAAGTTCGTCATGCACTTGCATAATCATTTTCGTCTCAGGAAAATCTCGGGTTAAGTGTTGATGAATTGAAATCATCGCGAGTTTGATCATATCCGCTGCCGTGCCCTGAATCGGTGTATTGACCGCCGTGCGTTCTCCAAATTGGCGTACATTGTTATTTTTGCTGCGAATTTCGGGAATGTAGCGAATCCGGTTCAACAGCGTAGTGACATACCCCTGTTTGCGCGTGAGTTCAATTGTGTCGTTGATAAACTGGTTCACTCCTTTATACAAGCGAAAATACTCATCAATATAACGTTGGGCTTCATGGCGCGGGATATTGAGGTCTTTCGCCAAACTGAACGCGCTGATGCCGTAAATTACCGAGAAATTGACCGTCTTGGCCTCGCGGCGCATATTGGGCGTGATCTCAGCCGCAGACAAGCCGAACAACTGCATGGCGGTTTTGGTGTGAATATCCTGATTTTCCTGATACGCTTTAACTAACTCCGCATCGCCGGTCACATGCGCCAGAATCCGCAGCTCAATCTGCGAATAATCTGCGGAGAGCAGCAAACAGCCGTGTTCCGGGATAAACGCCTGACGGATGCGGCGACCCTCTTCGGTACGCACCGGGATATTTTGCAGATTCGGATCGCTGCTGCTCAATCGCCCGGTGGCGGTTACAGTCTGATTATACGAAGTGTGAATGCGCCCGGTTTTGGCGTCAATCTGTTTGGGCAGAGCGTCGCTGTAGGTGGATTTTAATTTGGAAAGCTGCCGGTATTCCAGAATTTTTTCCGGCAATTCGTAACCGGCCCGCGCTAAATCCGTGAGCACGTCAACATCAGTAGAATAGCCGGTTTTGGTCTTCTTGCCGTGCGGCATCTGAAGTTTTTCAAACAGAATCGGTCCTAACTGTTTGGGAGAATTGATATTAAATTCCACGCCAGCAATCTGATAAATGCGCTGTTCCATGTCCTTCATTTTTTCTGAGAGTTCGCCGGAGATACGCTCTAACAGTACGGTATCCACTTTTACGCCATGCCGTTCCATGGCCGCCAGGACGTCAATCAAAGGCAGTTCAACCTCCCGATAGAGTTGCTCAAGCTGTTGTTCCTGGATTTTCGGTCTGAGCACATTGGTCAATTGTAAAGTAATGTCCGCATCTTCAGCTGCATATTCGGTCACCCGCTCAACCGGGATCATGTCAATCGTTGTTTGTTTGACTCCTTTCCCGACAACATCGTGGTAGGTAATCGTCTGGTATTGGAGATATTCCTGTGCCAGATAATCCATGCCATGGCTGCGCTTGGAGGGATCGAGCACGTACGAAGCGAGCATCGAATCGAACTCTACGCCTTGCAGGTGAATGCCGTAGTGCGCTAGCACAATGATGTCATATTTGATATTCTGTCCATATTTCGGAAGCGAGGCGTTTTCCAGAAGCAGTTTGAGTTGTTGGATGACCAGATCGAGGGGCAATTGTTTGGGCGCGCCAATGTAGCGATGTCCGACCGGAATGTAATAGCCTTGATGCGGAACCGTTGCGACTGAGATACCAACTAATTCCGCTTTCATTGGCTGTTCGCTGGTAGTTTCTGTATCCACGGCAAATCCGCCGGATTGTTGCAGTTCTTCGATGACCTGCGCGAGCTGCTCTTCTGTCAGAACAGTCTGGTATTTTTTAGCAGTTTCTCGGGGCTGCTCTTCCTCTATGGTCAGCGGAGGATACCCGAATTCTTCCGCGGGGATGAGTTCACGAATAAAGGAATAAAATTCCAGATCATGAAAATAGGCTTTCAACTCCTGATAATTCGGCGTACCATGCCGGAGTTCTTCTAAATTCAACTCAATGGGCACATCAGTTTTCACAGTCGCCAGAAATTTGCTTTGCAGCGCAACCTCTTTACCCTGTTCCAGGCTTTCCTGTAGTTTCGGACTTTTGACGGCATCCAGATGATCGAGCAAGTTTTCGACCGAACCAAATTCTTCGAGCAGTTTACTGGCGGTTTTGGGGCCAATGCCCTGAATACCGGGGATATTATCGCTGCTATCGCCGACCAGCCCCAGAAAATCCTGAATCTGCGCCGGGGTGACACCATACTTTTCTTTGACTTTTTCCGGGGTATAGATCACTTTATGTCCCATGCGTTCGCTGAGTGTCACGATGTTTTCCGACACAAGCTGCAATAGATCTTTGTCCGAACTAACAATAACAGCCTTCATCCCTTGCTGCTCAGCTTTTTTCGCTAATGTCGCCAGTACGTCATCGGCTTCATAGCCTTCCATTTCATAGATTGGGATATTCATGGCTTTGAGGAATTCTTTGATTTTCGGAACTTGCTGAATCAGGTCATCCGGCGTTTCCGGACGATGGGCTTTATAGGCTTCAAATAATTCATGGCGAAAGGTAGGGGCCGCCAGGTCAAAACTCACGCCGATGTATTGCGGCGCTTCGTCTTGGATCAATTTGATCAACATTCTGATAAATCCAAAAATGGCATTCGTCGGAAAGCCTTTCGACGTGGATAACGATTGAATGGCGTAAAAAGCTTTATAGATCTGCGCCGTGCCGTCAATGAGATAAATTGTTACTGTTTCAGGCATGAGAAGTTCCTCTGTTATGAAAAATTAATTTACGAATATATCCTCTCTTTGACATCTTCCGAATAAGAAAGCGGAAAAAACACTGAAACGAGAATTACAAACCAATCAGAATCACTGTGGTCAGGTGCTACCTTCTTTTGTCTCAAATCTAAAAAACCATTTTTATAACGAGCATAAAAGAAAGTCAATGCTTATTTTTAAAACCTCGTGGTGCAGATGCAGATGAAATGAAAACAAACACAAGAAATTTCTTGCTAAAGTTAGCTTACACAGGAAACGTATGAAAACTCTCTCTTGCACGATGTCAGCATCAGAGGGGTCTGTTTTGAAGCAGACAAATATCTTGAACCCGGAACTCTTATCACCATCCGAATTCCTCTGATTCCTCCGCCTTTTGAAGGACAGGCGGTTGTTGCCTGGCATCGCAAGGTTGTCAATCATTACGCGATGTGCCCCTGGGTTGCGTGCGGTCTTTGTCATTATTGCCTGGCTGTTTGCTGTGTTTGCAGCGTTATTAGCTCTGTTAGGACAAGGAAAAGATTATTAGTAACCGGAGGAATACGGAATAAGAGATTCTGAGGAGGAGAGTAATTTCTATCATTTTTCCTTTGACAATGCTGAAGGAATTATTAGAATTTTGCGTACGATGAATCTGGTCGACGTTCATCAGGAGCATTCACGATCTAAATATCATCTGTGAATCATGCGTGATCATGGGGTTCTCGGTACAGACGTGAACGAACACGTGATCACCGAAGGAGGGGAGCAATATGCGAATCTTGAGAATGGTTGTCATCACCTGCGTTCTGGTTGGAGTGATCTGGACAGGCAGCACCGAAATCAGCGCGGCAGCCTCAGACGCGCAGATATTAAAATTGGCGCAGGCCGTTTATGAAGCGCCCAGTGCCCATACCGATTCGGTGAACCGGATTGCTGAAGCCGTGGCGAAACGCACAGACGGACGGATTACTTTCAAAGTGTTTGGCCCGGAATTAGGCGATTGGACCCAGATTAATGAGTTAGTGAAAATCGGCGGTATTGATATGGCCTTGAATCCGATTTCAACCGATGATCCGCGTTGGAACATTAATTTCTGCCCTTATATTGTCGCTACGTATGAAGAGGCCAGGAAGGTGTTTGGACCTGGAAGTGTGTTGGTGGAAGAGATGTATAAAACCTGGGCTGAAGAAAACCAGGTCGTCTGGTTAGGGGCGTGGATTCAAGGATTTACAGGGATTTCTCTCAGTACGCGACCCGCAACGACTCCGGAAGAGGCGGAAGGGTTAAAAGTGCGCGTGCCTCCGATGGAAGTGATCGAATGCTATTGGGAAGCGCTGGGATTTATCCCGATGGCGATTCCGTTTAGCGAAGTACCGCAGGCGATCCAAATGGGGGTTGTAGATGGTCAGGCTGGCGGAGGCCCGTTTCAGACCTATTCGTGCTGCCGGGATCTGAACAAATATTTTGTTTTTTACCGTGATATTGTCGAGATCTGGGCCTACACGTTTAACCTGGAAAAATGGAACGCGATTGATCCGGAAGATCAAAAGATCATCCAGGAGGTCGTAAACGAAGAAGTGCTTAGACGAATGGATGATGCCCGCCTGGAAGATGAAGAATACTTACAAAAATTGAAGGACTATGGCCTGACAGTGGTTGATCTAGTGGATACCCCTGAAAAATTGGATGTTGCAAAGACCCGCGCCAGAACGTGTTGGGGAAAGATGGATGAGGTCGTAGGCAAGGAATGGATGGATAAACTACGAGCAATTGTTGGGGAGTCTAAATAAGGAACATGACCTATGAATTTGAAGGCAAAACTCTTAGTGGCCTTTCTGGCGATGAGCTTGCTTCCCTTAGCGCTCATCGCCTGGATAACTGTCGATCATTCCAGTACGGCGTTATCTGAACAAGCCTTTGCACAATTAGAAAGTATCCGGGAAATCAAAAAGACGCTCCTTGATCAGTTTTTCTCTGAATGGCGTGGAAATATGGATATGCTCATTGATAGCGTGGTTTCTCTGAAAAACGCGGCAATTGATAAAATGACGATTGTGCAGGAAATGAAAAAAGCCCAGGTAGAAGAATATTTTCAGCAAGGAATCAACGATATTACCACATTGGCGAATAATACGAGTCTGGCAAAAGCTGTGGGAGATTTTGCGATGGTCGTTGACAAAGAGGGCAAGGTTGATGAGACGCTGTATGAGTTCACCGAAAAAGTCAAATATCAAAATAATTTAGCTCAGTTTAAAGAGAGTGGTGGCTATGACGATCTGCTGCTCATCAGCAAAGAGGGCGTTGTGGTATATACCGTAAACCGGCACGCAGATTTGGGGCAAGATCTGGCGGCGGAAAAGAACAGAGAGCATCCATTAAGCCGATGTTTTTACAGCGCGCTTGAAAGCGTCACAGTGCAAGACCTGGAACCATACGCTCCGGATGAGAATGACCTGCGAGGATTTTTTGCCGCTCCGATTCTGAAGGGGAAAATGTTTCTCGGAGTCGTGGCAGTGAAATTCACGAAAGAGCCGTTGAACAGGATTGTGCAGCGACGAAAAGGCATGGGCAGCACCGGAGAAACATACCTGGTTGGCAAACGTAACGACGAGATCAGGTATCGCAGCGACCAGGCGGTGAAAACAGGTGTTATTGGTGATCTTGTCGTAGAAATCGCCGCAAAAAAGGCTTTATCCCGGGAATCAGGTGTATTATTGGATATGGATCAGACTGACACGCTTGAGATTGTGCGCTACGATCCTCTGGAAATCCCCGGATTGCAATGGGGAATAATGACAACTATTGCGGTAGAAGAAGCGATCGCTCCGAAAATGGAGGGTGAGACAGACGATTATTTTACCCGATTTACCTCGCAATATGGGTATAGCGATTTGTTTCTGATTCACCCGACAGGAATGCTCTCCTATTCTGTGAAACACAAAGCCGATTATCGTACCAATCTGAATACCGGCCTATATGCCGATACAGGACTGGGACTCGTTTTCCGTCAGGTGCTCAACTCAAAATCTTTTCATTTTGCCGACTTTCGACCATATCCTCCTTCTGATAATGCTCTTGCTGCTTTTATGGCAGTGCCCGTCATGTCTGATAAGAATAAAGTGGATTTGGTGGTAGCTGTTCAAATTCCGACGGATGTCATTAACGGGGTTATGCAAGAACGGTCCGGCATGGGGGACACCGGTGAAACCTATCTGGTTGGGCAAGATCGACAGTTGCTATCTGATTCAATGGCCAATTCTAATCGTGGCCAGGTTGCAGTTTTGCCTACTGACTCCCAAAGCGATCAAATTCGCACGGTTGCGGTTGAAAAGGCTCTTGCCGGTGAAACAGGAAAGATGATCATTAGTGACTATGCGGGCAAAGAAGTGTTATCGGCCTATACCCCTCTTAACGTCTGGGATACCTCCTGGGCCTTGATCGCAGAAATTGAAACCTCGGAGGCATTTGCTTCGGTAAGAACGCTTACCAATCTGATGATAGGGATCAGCGTTGTCACCTGTCTCTTCATCGTGTTCGTTTCTGTTATTGTCGCCGGATATATTGTCACCCCGGTCCAACAGGTGGCCTTGTTTATCAAAAACATGGCAAAGGGCGATTTTTCCCGTTCATTCTCTGGAAAAGACGCTGAACGGAAAGATGAAATCGGGACGCTCGCTACAGCCATGATGAATATGCAAGTTCGGATCCGGGAAGTGGTCGCGCAGGTCAAAGAGGTCGCCCAGGATGTTTCGACGGGTAGTGTCGAGTTGCGTGTAAGTGCTGCAAATATGTCAAAGGGCGCATCGCAACAAGCCGCAGCCGTTGAGCAAATGTCATCATCGCTGCAAGAGATTGGCGCTGCCAGTAAACAGAATGCTGAGAACGCCTCTTACACTGAAAAAATTGCGCAGGAAACCAGTCAAAATGCCAGAGAGAGTCAACAGATTGTTGATGAAACTGTCAAAGCCATGGCGGAAGTTGCCCAAAAAATCCGGATTATCGAACGAATTGTCGGACAAACGCGCCTGTTATCCTTAAATGCGACAATTGAAGCCAGCCGCGCCCAGGAGCATGGCAAAGCTTTTGCGGTTGTCGCTCAGGAAGTGCGTCGGTTATCAGACACCACCCAGAAATCAGCAGAAGAGATTACGAGGCTGGCCAGGTCAAGTTTGAGTGTGTCAGAGCGGGCCGGAGAAATGTCAGCGCGCCTGGTGCCGCTTATTCAACAAACCACAAACTTAGTGCGGGAAATCAGAGCGGCGAGCGATGAGCAGCGGAGCGGAATGACCCAGGTCAATCAAGGGATGCAGCAACTCGATCAGGTCACACAACAAAATGTCTCCATGGCCCAAGTGCTTGCAGCAACGGCTGAAAATCTTACAGAACAGGCGCATCATCTTCAAAACATCGTCGCGTTTTTTCAGATCGAAACGCCCAATGGCAGAGATGATCGAGACGAACATCCCGACTGTGTATAACGCACCAGGAAGAACGGGCGCAACCAGGTTTAATGAACAGCAACCCAATTGTCCTGCCCGTCCTTCTGCCCATAGTTATGGAATTGAAGGTAGCAGGCAACCGCGGGAATACCAGCCAACGTGGCAATCCGAGTGGCCCTGTCGGAGCATCCGGTTATTGTGTTACTCCATAATACGGAACCATTATTTTACGGTTTCCTGTTTTTTGTCAATGATAGTCCCGCTGACCGGCAATTTTTTCATCAATTCCAGCGAGACAAGGGAAAACAGCGTTAGTCACTGGTGTAACACATTGTTAGAGCCAACAGCGTTTATATTGTCACGATATTCTCTCGTACTTGTCTTTTTTTCTTCCTGCTTCTCAGAAGCTGTTTTAAAAGTTTGCAGGTGAGGAGTGCGAAAGCTCTGCTTTCGCTGTCAAAGCAGAGCT
>DF820479.1:108451-142186 GCA_000739535.1 Candidatus Vecturithrix granuli
ACGAGCCGCTCATTGTTCCCTTCGACTTCGCTCAGGGAACGCATCACTTACCATTCAACCACTACCCCTTTTTGTCTGTAATTTTTCGCTACTCCGATCCTACGAATCCATAATACGTCTGGCTTTTGATTAATACTGCAATACCCAATAAAAAGATTATCGTCAAAGGCAGCAAAACATCCTTTATGTATTAAACCCAGAAATTCCTTGTTATCTACAGGTTCATCTGGAAAACATTCATTATCTACTTGAGAAAAGTCTTCATAGTTAAGGCCTTCTGGACAAAAGATGATTTTTAAACTCATAAGTTTTTGCCTTTCGGGAATCTATTAATGCCACATAACTCCTTATCAGGCGTCATTTTTGTGATGCGCTTCTCGACAGTGAACACATTCTCAGCGTGAAGACAAATTGTATGATTGAGGATTTTGCGAAGCAGGTCAAGGAAAATCTTGCTGATTCGGAAAATTACACCGTTATCGTTCTTCTATGCCCGGATGTACTTTCAGTACGATTTCTTTACGGATAGAGACTGTACCCGGTTTTGCGCCGGGCGGTTTACTGACATACCGTGCCTGAGTGCAGGAAACTGCCACGACACCGCCATTACGAGCTTTGCTGTGATAAGCCGCGATGGCCGCCGCCCGTTTCAAGGTTTCCCGATCCGGTTCTACACCCTTTTTTGCCCGTAAAATCACATGGCTGCCCGGCATCCCGCGCACGTGAAACCACCAGTCGTCCGATTTAGCGATTTTCAAGCTCAAACGGTCATTGTCCGCATCAGTTTTCCCGGCCAACACAATCCAGTCGCCCGGTAACACATATTCAAATACTTCCGGCATCATAATTCTTCTCAGTGATATTCTCGAAAGCAAAAGATTGAAGTGAAAAATCATACCATAGTTCATTATGGCATTGGTTTACCTTTTGTAACACCCCCTCCGGATCTGTCAATAGAAACTCTGCAAGAAAGGATTTTGGAAAAAATCTATTTGACAGAAAATCGGTTCAGAAACAAGTGAAACAACATGAGCGTTTTTTGGACAAATATTGATAAGCTGCAATTAGTGTGTATTTTCATCAGCAGTTTTCTGATTTCCCGGGTGTTGATCGTCGCCAAAATTCCGGAACGGCTGGTGCTATATTTAATCGGTAAAAAACATCTGCCGATCAGCACGATTATTTTTTACGTGATTTTTGCCTCGGCCCTTCTCTCGTTTTTTATTCCCAATGTGATCACGGTTTTGACTCTGCTGCCGATGATTAAAATTTTGCGCCGTATGTTTGAGGAATCCCTGCCGCATCGTTACAAAGCGCTGGAAACAATCTTTCCGCTATCCATCATCTATGGCGCGAATATCGGAGGAATGGGTTCAATTACCGGTACACCGGCCAATGGCATTATGGTACTGTACGCGACATTTTACAAACTGCCAGGCCTGGAATATTTGAATTTTCAATACTGGTTACTATGGGGCGTTCCGCTGGTGCTTGTGTTTATTCTGGCAGCCTGGTTTGTGTTGAGTGCGGCGTTTCGGTTGTGGACGTATCAGAATGAACTGGTCCAGGTCACATTCTCGGAAACCCAGGCGTTTCATCCGTTACAACGCACTGCCATCCGGCTGACTACCCTGTCTTTTCTGTTGTTTGTTCTGCTCTCGGTACTGATGAAAACGTCTGAAGCGAAACTTGGCGTGTTGTTCATCTCTGTATTTTTGACGCTTTTGTTGATCGTTGTTTTATTTCTGATTCCGTTGAGAGGTAACCATGGCGGAACGTCGGGGCGTTTGTTGACAATTCGTGATTGTTATAGCAATCTTCCCTGGCGCGGTCTGGTGTTTGTGGGCGTTATCCTGGTAATTCTCGGCCTCGGCGCGCTCCTGAATCTGGAAGAGGTGATTATGCGGTTTTTTGAGCGGATGGTGCGCGTGAATATCCCCGCTTCCTTGCTCTTTCCGCTTATTGCGCTGTTAACGTCGTTTTCCACGGAACTTTTCAGCAATACGGTCGTACAAGTGGCGATGTTTACCGTTGTCGCCCGGCTGCTTGGCGATTCAGGCCTGATTGCATTTCACGCGTTTCTGATCATTACCTTATCCTGCACCAATGCCTTTATGACGCCGATTGCGACAGGCGTTAACGGCTTGGCGTTTGGGGAAATGAAGGGGATTTCGCTTTCGACGATGCTCATAGCCGGTTTGTTGATGAAATTGTTCGGCGTGGCAATTATCGCCTTTGGAACGCCGTTGCTTGTGGGCTGGGTCTTATCCTAGTCCTGTTCGCCCCGACCTCTCTCAGGCGAAAATTTTCAGTCAGCAGGCATAAAAAATGCCGAAGGGGGGACTCGAACCCCCACGGGCGAAACCCACTACCCCCTCAAGATAGCGTGTCTACCAGTTCCACCACTTCGGCTTGTCTTACGACGGAACACACCATAAAAAAAACTGGTGTTCATGTCAATAAAAAAATCACAGACCTTGCTGATTTTTGTAAAATTTCCTGTATTATCGGATATGTACTCTGGTATGCCAGAGTTTCTGCGAGTTTTCTTCTGATAATCTCAAGGTAAAACTTGACATTTCCTACTTGGGCAGAAAACCTTTTATTCAGAGCTTAGCAGATGAAAATGTGACATTGACATGTAACAAAATACCAAATTCGTTCTACATTTCCCAAAAAGAGACCTGTTTCTCTAAACGAATACAGTAGTATTTTCAAAAAATTTTTTACGATACCGCTAATCGGGGATCAGAATCATATTATGCTGAATGTGTTCAAAAAATTTTTGCTGTTCACCGTGCTCGCGCTCGTTGTGCTGCTGATTGCTGCCACGCTCGTATATCGCAGCTTTTTTGCTCAAAAAGTCGATCTGTATCTGACGCAGAAAATTCAGAGCGTGCTTGCGCAGCAATTACAGCGCGAAGTCTCAATCGGAAGCGTACATCTCAGCTTTCCTAACCCGAAGATCGTGATTTCCGATATTGCGATTGCCCGAGAACAGCAATTATCTGAAGGTTTGCTTTTAGCAGCAAAATCGCTGCAAGCGAGAGTCTTACTCCGCAGTCTCATCTCAAAATATCTTCTGATTGACAATATTATTCTGGATTCCCCTTTAATCTGGGTTGAATTTGACGAACAGGGACACTCGAATTTACCATCTTTTAAGGGGGAAGAAAAGGAAGAAGAACCTGAGTCTCGTTTTCGTCCTGAACGGCTGGTGAATCGTTTATCGTTTCCGCACATTCAACTAATTGATGCCCAAATCTATTTTGCTCACCGCCAAATTCCACTGACGGTCTCTGTTGAACGCCTGAATACCACTGTTTCGTTTGCCCTGGAGGGATTGCGCGTACAGGGCAGCATTGCGCTGGAAGGCGGGGAAATCGAGTATCAGGATCGAGAGAAAATCACAACGGCTTTTTCAGGAAATCTGGATTTTTATGAGAATACCCTTTCGCTCTCATCTTTCCGTTTGAAAGCCGGAAGTTCGGAATTGACTCTTGATGGCACAATCGCAAATCTCAGCCAGCCAGACCTGAATCTGGCTGTGTTGGCTGACCTTTCCCTGGATGAAATCGATCGTTTTGCGCAGATCGATCAAAATCTGAGCGGCAGGGCAGCTTTCCAGGGCGCGGTGACTGGCGTGATTTCCGATATTCGTGCCAACGGGCATCTCAGGTGCGAACAAGGCACGGCCTGGAAACTCGCGTTTAACGATCTCAACGCCGATTTGCGTTATCAGGAAAGGCAGATTGACATCGCTAACCTAGCGGTCGCTTTATGGGATGGCCGCGTGACTGGCAACACGACACTGTCTTTTGCGGGTCCGCCGCAATATATGGCTAAAGCTACGCTCAACGGTGTCAATATTCACTACGTGAATACCTTGCTGACAGAGGAATTAGACCTAGCTGGCGTCTTGAGCGGTGATGTAGATGTCCGTTCCGATAGTTGGGGTTTTGAAGATTTGGTGCTCCAAAGTACCGTTGAATTGAACGAGCTTGAGGCTTATGGCGTCAGTGTTCCTCATCTCAACGCCCAGGTAGATATCCAACGAAAAACTCTATCTATCAAGGATCTCGATGCCAAAATTTTTCAAGGAACCGTCAGGGGCGGAGGTACGCTCGAACTTTTTTCAGATTTTCTCTATCAGGCGAAACTTGATTTGGAGAAAGTCGAGTTAACGCCGATCATGGCTCTGATTCCTGAGCCGCCCGATGTGGCCGGACAGGTCAGCGGAACCGTTGCAGCGCAAGGCTCGCACTTTGATCTGCCGCATCTGGCCCTCAACGCCGATCTCGCGCTTACTAACCTGGACGCCTACGATATTCAATCTCCATCCCTGAGTACTAAAGCTCGTATTCAAAACCAGATGCTCTCCATTGAGTCGCTATCTGCCCAATTATTCGGGGGCAATATTTCCGGCTCTGGAACACTAGTGCTGGCCGGGAGCACAACGCCTGTCTTTGAGACAAAACTTGCTTTGCAAGAAATTTCCGCTCAGAAGGTGATGCAGCAATTTGCCGTTCAGAAGACCGATTCAGGTGTTGATCTGCGCGGCAGTATTTCCGGGAAGGTGCAAGGCTCCGGGAATTCCTTTCAGCTCAATGATCTTCGCGCTGAGGCTGCACTCAAAGGCACTGGCGACATTCTGATCGCAACGAACCCGCAAAATACAGCTATTCCATTTCGCCTGGACTTACAAAGTACACTCAAAGAGGGAACGCTTACCCTGACCACACTGATGGTTGATTCTGCGGCGCTGCAACTAACGACCAGTGGCGCACTCAAACTGATCGAGCCGGAATTTGATCTGACTTATCAGATCGCATCAGAAAATGTCGAAACCTTGTTGAAGCAGGTGATGCTCTTTATCCCCGGTTTGGATGACACTTCCCCTCTGGCGAAGTTCCGCGGGAAAATCGAAGAACTTAAAGGTACACTTTATGGCCCTCTGAACAACTTAACGATTCAGGCGAAAGCGCAACTGAAAAAGGCAGATTTGGTCTGGATCAAAGCTGATACTTTGAGTACTGAGGTCAATTACCAGGGAACGATGCTCACGATCTCGCACTTGCAAGCTGCTTATAACACGACGGAAATCAGCGCCAGCGGAACGATTGACTTGGCAAATCCGTCCGACCCACAGTTTCACCTGCCGGTCGCGCTGCAAGCCGGAAAAGTAGCAGATTATCTGGCAATGGTTAAACAGGATCTTCCTATTAGTGGACAATTACAACGCATTGAGACAATTGTAAACGGGTCTGCCAGCGATCTCAAAGTCGCCCTTGCACTTCAAGTTACAAAAGGCGCAGCCTGGGAGCAGAGTTTTGATGCTTTGACCGGCGATGTTCAGCTTGCAGAAAACCGGATTAGCCTTTCCTCCGTGAAACTCAAGAAGAATGGCGGAACGATCACGGCGAACGGATTCTTTGATTTCGATATGTCCTTCCAGGCGCAGCTTTCCGGCTCGAATCTGGATTTGCACGATATTGATGCGCTGAAAACTATGGCAATTCAATATGAAGGCAAAGTGGATCTGACCGCGCAGGTTGAAGGCACGTTGCAAGATCCGCACGGCAGCGCTGGCGTCGTGTTGAAAGACTTGAGCTACAACCAGAATCCAATCGAAAATGTGACCTGTGATATTTCCATGCAAAATCAACGCCTGCATGCCCAACTTACAACCTTCCGCCAAAAATTTACTGCGGCGTTGAACCTGGCGTTGACGCCGGATTTAGACTATCAGGCGGAACTCACGATGGACGGTGCGGCCATTGAACAGATTCTCGCAATAGTTGCCGAGCTTGAAGGGATCCGCGGCACGATTACGGGGAAAATCACCTCCGCCGGAAGCCTGAAGAACTCGAGTGCGCTTTCAGCTTCGATCAAGCTCAGTGAATTAGATCTCAACGTTTTCGGCCAAAAGCTCAGAAATACGACTCCGGTTGATTTAACGGTCACGCAGCAAGAATTAACGGTGAACTCCCTGGAACTTAAAGGTGAAGAATTAGGGTTATTTGCCAAAGGTTTTCTGGATTTTCAGGGAAAATATGATCTTGATTTGGATGGAATTCTCGATTTGCGTCCTATTATCGCCTTTTTACCCAAAGATATCGGCATTACCTCGCTTTCAGGGCGGGTGCAGCTCATTTGTAATGTGCGGGGAACATTCGAAAATCCCGCGATAGAAGGGATCGCGGAAATCCACCAGGGACGAGTGGAACTCGCCGCGTATCCGGATCCGGTCACGGATATTCAGGGAAAATTAGCATTTACGAAAGAAGCAATTGAGATTGTTGGTGTGACAGGCAAAGTCAGCCGGGGAACATTTACAACGTATGGCAAGATCACGTATTCAGGTTTCACGCCCGAAGAATTGATGATTGAAGTCGAAGGGAAAGAACTTATTGTCCAAAATCTTTTCCCTGAATTAAAAGTGACCGTATCGCCGCATGTGAGAATAACCGGCGATCTCACCCGGCAAAAACTGATTGGCGAAGTACTGGTTCACGACGTATTGTACACTCAGGACCTCGATTTTCAGGCAATGCTGTTTGAAAAAAGCCGCAGTATTGTTCTTGCTCCCGCTGACGGAGAAACTGAAAGTGGACAATTGACGTTAGACCTCTCTATTAAAGCTCCTCAAAACATCAAAGTTAAAAATAAACTGGCGGATTTAGATTTGCGGGCGAATCTGCGTATTCAGGGCACTACTGCGAAACCACAACTTGAAGGTCGAGTGGAGGTTTTAGAGGGCAAAGTCATTTTTGGCGATGTGAAATATACGATCCTCTCTGGCGTTTTCGATTTTCTCGATCCGCTTAAAATTAATCCAGAGATCAATCTTCAGGCCGAAACTGTGGTGCAGCAATATGACATCAAATTAGGGGTTCAGGGGAATTTGGAAAAATTCTCCCTGAACATGACCGCGGATCCGCCGCTCACTGACGCTGAAATTGCGCGGTTGCTCACTTCTGGTTCCGGCGGCTCCAATGGCTATAACATTGTGACAAAACCGCTGCAAACGCTCGTGGAAGGCCGCATTGAAAAGGCGGTCAGACTGGATCGACTAACAGTGAACGTTGATCCCTTGCTCTCAAGATCCGGAACTTCAGAGACAACCCCCACAGTGACAATGGCAAAACAGTTGTTTCGAGACCTGATGCTCACGTTTACCACTACCGTCGGCGGATCTGAAAAAACCCAGATTGTCGAAGTAGAATATGAACTCTCTGACAATATGTCAATTACAGCCAGACGCGATGAAAAAGGGGAATTTGAAACAAATTTTACCTTTAAATTCAAGCTAAAATAATGGCGTTCAGAAAAACAGAAGCGGTTGTGATTAAGGCGATCAATTTACGCGAAGCTGATAAAATTATCACCTTCTTTTCACGTGAATATGGGAAAATTCAAGGAGTTGCCAGAGGTGTGCGCAAAATTCGGACAAAGTACAGCGGGAAATTAGAACTTTTTAACCGAGTGGAGGTGATTTTCTTTCAAAAGACCGAGCCGATGCAAAGCGGAGGGTTTCCTGAAAAACATCCGTTACTGGGGATCACACAAGTCGATCTGGTGGAAGCGCTGCCGCAATTTCAGACCGATTTTCACCGCATGATCGGCGCGTCATACATTGCGGAATTGCTGAACCGGCTGTTTGAAGACTATGACGATTCCCATAAAGCGGTCTATATCCTGGTCTGCCATACATTAAAAGCCTTAGCGACCCTCGACCGGATTCAGAATATTCTGCCGGCCTTTGAATTGAAACTTCTAGCTCATTTAGGGTATGCGCCGGTATTTGATGAGTGTACCGTCTGCCAACGCCCTCGCACACAGACCCTCGCCGAATCGAACTCAATACAGCAGTTGTTGGGATTCAATTTTGCAACTGGCGGTGTGCTGTGCCCTCGCTGCAAAGCGATCAAAAAAGGGACCTTCGATGTCAGCCCCTCTGTGCTCAATGCGATGCAGCAACTGCTCGAGACCGCAATGTTGTATATTGAACATGTTCCTCTGACGCCGCAAATTCATCAGGAAATTAAACCCCTGCTTACCGGGTATCTGCAATATCATCTGGGTATTGCCTTAAAAACCGATACCTTTGTACAAAAACTGCGCTCCACGCATTTTTCAACAAGCGGCATGGTCTGAAGTTCAGCAACCGTTTAGAAGTGCAAGACTCAGTAAAAATTATCAGAAAGCGACTGGACAAAACGTCGGATGCATGATAGAGTTTTTTAGAGATGAAATTGCACCTGTCGCGCCTCAAATATGAGAAGGAGGAATCATGATGCCAAAGCTTCCGTATGCCATTGCCAATTTTTTAACGATCCGTGAGGAAAATTATCTCTATGTTGACCGGACGGCCTATATTCGTCAGATCGAAGAACTGAGCGGGAGAAATTTGCTGTTTGTCCGGCCGCGTCGCTTCGGGAAATCCTTGTGGCTCAATGTGTTGAACCGTTATTACGATGTGGCTTTAGCTGACCGGTTTGATGAACTCTTCGGGGATTTGGAGATTGGACGAAATCCCACGCCGCTGCACAATCGTTATTTCGTGATGACCTGGAATTTTTCTCGCATTGATCCGCGCGGCACGGTGGATGACATCGCCAACCGAATAAACGAAACACTCAATAGCGTCATTAAAACGTTTTCAAACTATTACCAGAAATACCTGTCCGACAGGGTTACCATTCAACCTCAGGCAATTAATTCATTAGAACATATCCTGATCGCTGTTGCGAAAACTCCGTACAAACTCTATCTGTTGATTGATGAATACGACAATTTTGCCAATGAAGTCATGGCAAGCGATGAAAGAACATATAAGGGACTGGTGCAGAAAGAAGGTCCGCTCAAAACTTTGTATAAAGGGTTGAAAGAGTTCACAGAAACCAGCGTGCTCGACCGGCTGTTTATCACAGGCGTGTCACCGGTCGTGATGAGCGATATTACCAGCGGAGCCAATATCTTCACGAATATCTATCTGGACGCCGGATTCAATGCCTTATGCGGGTTCACAGAACAGGAAGTGCGCAGGATGGCAGAGGCTGCGGTTCAGACCTGTAAATTGGAGCCATCAGCAACGGATGACGTGGTGCAGATGATGGCAACCTGGTACAATGGGTTTCTGTTTTCGGAAAGGGGGATGGAGCGGCTGTATAATCCCACTCTCGTTTTCTATTTTCTTAATTATTTTATCCGCACCTGTCAATATCCCCGCCAAATGCTGGATAGTAACCTCGCCGCTGATGAAGGCAAACTCGAATATCTCGGCCAGATTGTGACAGGCAGGCAGGCGGTCATTGATGCCTTACAGACCGATGAACCGTTAGTGATTGACGCCCTGTCCGAACGGTTTACGCTATCTGCGATGCTAGCAAGGTTATCCCAGGATACGACGTTTTTGGCGTCATATCTTTATTATTTTGGCATGCTCACCATTGCCGGTACCGACGCCCAGCGACGGGTGCATCTGGTCCCGCCCAATCTGGTAATGAAAAAGCTGTATGCGGAGCAAATCCTCAAATTTCTATTGCCTCTGGGAACAGAAAGAAATGAAGCTGCGGCTGCGGTTGACAAATTGATCGTTGAACAACAATTACCGCCATTACTGGCGTTTGTAGAACAGAAACTTTTCCCGATTTTCAGTAACCGCGATTACCGCTGGATGAATGAATTTACCGTGAAAATGGCGTTTACCACGCTCTTATTTAATGATATAAACTATGCTATCTTCTCGGAACCGGAATTCTCGCGCGGTTATGCGGATTTGTGTCTGCTCCTCAGACCCGACGCCCGGCCCTACAAGCTGTTTGACCTGCTCTTTGAGTTCAAATATGTCGCCCCGGACGTCCTGAGCATGAGCGGCGAACAGGTCAGAAACATGGCAGAACACGAATTATTGCAAAAAACGCCGGTCAAAAACGCTTTCAAAGAGGCGAGAACACAGCTCATGCGTTATATTCGGGTTTTACAGGATCGCCTGGGTGGCCAACTGAAACTGAAAACCTATCTTGTCGTTTCTATCGGCTTTGACCGGCTGTTTGGGGAAGAAGTCAGATAAGTTTATATATGCTGAAACTCTTACATGAAACATGGAGTCAGAACAATGATCACGACATATAATCGTCAGCAGATAGAACAATTTCTTGTGCAAGAACAGACAGTTCTTCAGGAATGCGTGAATCTGCTGCATCGGAAAATTCCGCTCTCTGACTGGCCTGACAATGTGCGGGCGGCGTTTCTGTTAGCCCTTCAGGCAGGGGAAGGCAGGGAAGCCTATAAAGCCTTCAGTACTGCCCGTCATTTACGCCTTCACAGGCGATTTCCCGATCAATATCTCCCGGGAAAACCAACACCCTTGCAGCGTCGTTGTGCAGAACGCCTGCGCGCAAATCTATCGAAGTTAGTCAAACTCGGCGCAGGCAGCTATCTGGAAACATGAGCGAAATAGAGTGCGAAAGCTCTTTTTGCGTTGTCAAAGACGAGCTTTGACACTCCGTACTTACGTCGCTGTATATAAGTCTTTTGTGGTCACGGCGATCGTATATTTGACGTCCAGAGGCTGAAACAGGGCAAAGTGCTTTGCGCCGCATTCGATTTTGAGGCGTTCAACCTCTCGAAGTAATTGGCGGTTCAGGCTGCCTTTGGTTTCAGCCACAAAATACACGCGCCGGTCGTGTTCGAAAATTACCGCCCAATCCGGGGTGTAGTTCCCGAGGGGCGTCGGAATCTTGAAGCCGCGCGGCAGTTTAAAGAAAAATTTGATGCGCTCATCAGCTTCGCAATCACGGGCAAAATCGCTTTCAATCGCGCTCTCCACCGCAATGTAATTGAAGAGCGTTTTTTCCGTTTTTGAGACGGCAAACAGACTGCTGAGATAGGTTTCAATTTCTTCATAGCGAAACAGCGTCATTTCATAGACCTGCCCGTTGATCTGCTCATATTTCAGCCCTTCGACCATCAGACTGTACAGTGTGCGTTGAATCGCGCTGACCACGTTATCCAAAAACAACTGCGGGTTGATTTCCAATTCTTCATAACGCTCCGACTGTTTCAAAATTTCGAAAATCGTGCTGCGGGTAATATCCACCTTGCTTTGAATATAGGCATAAATATCAGGAATCTGATAGCGGACGGCCTGACTCTGTTTGACGCTCAAATCGGTCAACGCGCCCTCAATCCCTGCTTCAGTGTAGTTCAAGCGGGCGGTGCGCGATTCTAACATCGGGCGCGTGGTCAGCGGAACTTTGTTGAAATCGCGCAGTTCAGCCACGGTGCGGGTGATCAGTTCCGCGGTGCTGAATTGCACGTGGTAGCGGGTGCGGTGTTTGATGCGATCCCAGATTTCGAAAAACAACGGGCAATTTTCAGGCGTCAGTTCTTTGCTGAGGCGAATTTTGGCCCTTGCGCGGGCATTTTTGATTCGGCCGCCAAAATCAACACTGGTCTCTTCCTGAATTTCGCGCTGCAAGGCGGCGGAAAAATCCTGATAGGTTTCATTGGCAATCACAGTGAGCAGGTTGAGACGTTTATCCTGAACCCGCACGCCGCTCTGGTCAACCGACAGACGCAGCCCGCGTCCGATTTCCTGGCGTTTTTTCAATTCGCTCTGACTTTCGTTCAGAGTGCAGATTTGAAACACATTCGGATTATCCCAGCCTTCCCGCAATGCGCTGTGGGAAAAGATGAATTGCAGCGGCTCGTCAAGGCTCAGCAAGCGTTCTTTGTCTCTCATAATCAGGCTATAGGTCTCGTCGTCCGCTTTGGTGCTGCCGGTCGTATCTTTGAACGCCCCTTTTTTATCCTGCGAAAAATAGCCGTTGTGTACTTGCTCAACGGGAAAGGGCAGGAGATCGCGGTATTCCGGCAGATTGGCGCAGCGCTTGAAAGCCTCTTCGAACCAGAGCGCAAATTTGCCCTTTTGCGCATGACCGTCGGCGGTATAAAGGCGGTAATGAGCGACTTTATCGAGAAAGAACAGGGACAAGACTTTGACGCCCGAGGGCTTGAATTTCTTGACTTTCTCAAAGTGCCACTTAACGGTGCGTTCAATCTGGTATTTCATGACCTCATCGGTCAAACCGCCCCGGGTTTGCCCGGTTCGCAACACCATTCCATTGGCAAACTCGATCATCTCTTCGGCCGCGTTGATGCTATTCAGGATAAAGCCATCTTTATAGATTTCGCGTCCGCCAGACAGCCGAAACAAATCCGCGCCAGCGTCAACTGTGACGGTTTTGGGTTTGACGCTCTGTTTGTCATTGACATAGATTTCCAATCTGGCTTTTAAGGTCGTTTTTCCGCGCTGCACGCCTTTGAAACGGATAAAGGCGGCGTTGTAATTGCCATCGGCCGTAATCCCGTCAACCTCGATCTGCTTGACCAGTCCCAAATCATACGCTTGCACTGGATTCAGACTATACACCAGGTTATATAAGTTGCGATGCGTGGCGGAATAGCGCAGCGTGCAGAGCGGGTTCAGATGATGGATCGCGGCCTTGCGAATATCGGTTTCCATGTTCTGCGGTTCATCCACAATCACGATCGGGTGCGTGGCTTGCAGGTATTCAATCGGCTTGACGCCGGTTTCCCGCACAGTGTTGATAATGTTGGCGTCTCGGGTGAAACTGTCAATATTGATGACCAGCACTTGAATGGCGTTCGACGTTGCAAAGTTGCGCAAAGCCGCTAATTTCCGGCTGTCGTACATCAGAAAATTGATCGCCGGGCAGCCGTAAAGGGCTTGAAAATGGTCATGGGTAATTTCCAGATTTTTGACCGCGCCTTCGCGGATCGCCACACTGGGCGCGACGATCACGAATTTTTTGAAGCCATAGACCTTGTGCAGTTTGTAAATTGTACGCAGATAGACGTAGGTTTTGCCGGTGCCGGTTTCCATTTCAATCGTAAAATTGAGCGGAATTGATTGTTTTTCCCCGGTTTCCGCGTCGGCATAATCGCATGGCTCTAACTGCTGCGAGAGATGAAGATGATTGTGCTCCTGCACAGCGCGGACGTTGCGCAGCAATTGGCTTTCCGTGAGGCTCAGCCGGTTGGCAACCCCTTTTTCCGACAGGGACAGGCTCGCGCCCTCCATCCCGAAAGAGATTTCAAAATCCCCTCCGTGCAAGGGCTGCCCTTCGAAAATGTCCACAATCGCCTGAATCGCCGCAAGCTGGTAGTCCTGAGAACCGTCAAATTGCAGTTTCATGTTTTTAGTGTAAATAGTTGAGCTTGCGGTATGCCTGCCGGACGGCTTCTTTGAACTTTTGATACGCCGCAAGCTGTTCAAGTTTTTCCAACTGGATTTTTTGACCCAGGGGTTGATATAATTCTGCGATATTTAATTGATGTCGCCTTCTGGCAGGGATATCCGCTCGTCCAAGACGAATTGCTTCTTCAATCGCCTCTTTGGGTCTGGCGTAACTTTCCGGTTTTTTGGCAATTCCTAGCTCATGCGCACTTTTGGATGTGCCAATTTCACGCCTCAGCAAATCTATGTCGGCAAGCATCCAGGCTTCAGTCATTTGGACTGGCACAATCGCCGCCAAATTTTTACAGACCTCTGCTCGCATTTGTTGAACGGCTTCAAACGCGGGGATAATTTTATACGTCAATGCGTTGCTATCATTTGCCTCATCCGCATCGGCATGAACGCACAAGACCATAATACCGTGTTCAAACGAAGTTTTGGCATATTCCAGCACCAGGTCAACAAAATCTTTTCCCGTGATTTTTTTTAACGACTGAACCGGTAAAACTTCGATAGAACTCTCACATTCAAACGCCACTTCTTCAAAAGTCCGTTGAATGATGCTTTCTAAGAAACGAACATCGGTTGTCCCTTCTGTGGCAAATCCAATCATAATTTGTGGAATCATCGCAGTTCCTCAATGGCTTTCTCGGCATCGGCGGTTTGCAGGTATTGAATGACTTCGGCAAGGGTCAATTTCCGTTCCTGTTCAGTAAACTGTAACACCAGTTGCGAGGCGTGTTCTTTGATAACCGGTAAGATTTTACTCACTCGCAATTTGATTTTTTTCCGTGTTCCCGGGCAAACTCGTTGATCGTTTTTCGCCTTGTTTTCGATCAAATCTTCGACCTGAGTGATGAGCGTCGAGATTTGCGAGAACCAGAGGCTTACGTTCGGGTCCGTTTTCCAGAGACTGATCTGTTTCACCAAAACCGGCGAATGCGTATTCACAATCACTTGACGCAAAGGCATTGATGGATTTGTAAAATCTACTGAAAGGTCTTTGAGCAGATGCGCCATTGTTTCGATGCGGAAAGGATGAATGCCATTTTCAGGCTCTTCGAAGCACAGCAGACCGATGTGCTGCGGATCATACTGAAAAATACAGAGCGCCAGCAGACGCAACGTGCCTTCAGAAAGCACCCGGGAGGAAAACTCGCGCCCATCTTCCCCGCGTAATTTGATAATAAATTGTTTGTTCGCTTGATCATCATACACCAGAACATCCGTAAAATTAGGGAGAAACTGGTTCAGTGTGCGTGAGATTGCTGTGAGAGCATATTCGTCATCTAATTTGAGGCGGTATAACGCCGCTGCCAAATTTTTCCCGCTTTGGGTAATGGTATCATGCATCCCGATGTCCTGACGAGTTGGCTCGCGCAAATCCGCAGGGTTCAACTGCAAAAACTTCCACCTCCGCATTTCTTCCTTTGCTGCGAAGGCATGAGGAAAATCTATGGAGTTGATTCCTCCAAGAACGGTTTGACTGATAGCGTTTGCAGGAGTCGCTTTTCCTCCCTGTCTGCCATCTTGCCGGATTTTAATTGTCGGAATCTCATTTTGCGTGTCCGTATAAATAAAAGGTTTCGGAGATCCCCCGCCAGTTGGCGCGTGCCATAGTGTACGCAAACTTTTCGGGATGATATTTTGACACCAGGCATCATCAGTATTTCTAATTTTCGCCAAATATTCGTATGCGATAAATAAATCATCGAAACCTTTCTCATTCCGGCGACGTTGGATGATTAACTCATACCGCAAACGGGGATATTTGAGTTCGGCTTCGCCGCCCCAATTATCTTTGACTGTCCGATTAACCAGCATGTCAACCACAAATGACATTTCATCTGCATACCATTCTTCGCCGTATTGCGTAAACAGTTCGTTTGCGCTCCCACGCTGTTCGTTAAATGCGGTTTTTAAATCCGTCTCAGCCAGGCGCGCCAGGAGTTGCAAAGCATCGAACACGTTGCTTTTTCCGGAGGCGTTCGCTCCAGCGATCACAGTTAGTGGAGTGAATACCATTTCAAAGTTGTGAAAGGATTTGAATCCATTGATTTTCAGATAGGTAATCATGTCTAAAACCACAGCTTTCTCAGATTCCACAGATGAAAAATAATCTGCGAAATCTGAGAAAGCTGTGGCTTAAATAATTTTCAATTCCACGCCGGCTTCGTGGAGTTGGAGTTTGGCGCTGCTCATGGTTTCGTCCGGGTTGTCGCCGGTAAAGAGGCTGCTGAGGGTCACGAAGCGCATGGGTTTGGCGGCGGCGACGTGCTGAAACAGGGGCAGATTGATACGCTCTAAGGCGATCCACATCGCGCCGTCAGCAATATCGTAAATTTTGCAGCCTTCAAACAGCCGTTCCTGCACGTCAACCGAAAGCGGAAATCCGGCTTTCAGGCACAGTTCCGTCAACAAAGCTGCGTCGCTGCCGCGATATTCAGAGAGCGGTTCGCGCAACAGGGCCATCTGGGCTAAGAGCGCGTCTTTGCCTTCCACATCTCTGCGCCAGATTTTGAAGTTGCTGTAATCGAGGGTATAGGCTTTGAAGCCCAAATCCGGCTTCTGGCCGCCGAAATCTAATTCGGTTTGCTGTTCTGCCGCTAATTTGGCGATGACTTTTTTGATGCGCGCGGTGCAAATATCGGCAATGGTTTTGTAGCCGGCTTTATAGGCTTCGCTGTTTTCGTCTAAGGCTTCAGGCAGTTGCACGAGGATAAAACGACGATTGCCGCCGTCTTCCTGGTTGAGTTCTAACACGGCTTGTGCAGTGCTACCGCTGCCCGCGAAGAAGTCAAGGATAATCCCAGAATGATCCTCCGTATCATTGATCTGAATTTTGAACAGTTCTTTCAGGAGTTTAGCCGGTTTAGGGAAACCGAATAGACTGCTTAATTCAAGTTGTGATAACTCTTTCGTGCCATCTTGCGTATAAATCTTATCAATCACTGAAATAGGGGTACTCTTTTTATAATTGTCATATTCATCTTTCTCATATTGTTTATACCTGACACTAAAACGACCATTATGTTCTGTTATGACGATTTCATTATTTGCAAGGGCTTTCTCTACGCGATCTTTTGACCAAAGCCATTGTTTTTTCGGCCATAGCTCTTGCCCGTTCCATAGAATGGGAAATTTTAAATTAGGTCTGTCATCCATACTCGTTGTCTCAAGCGGCCAGGTACCATAATATCCTCTTTCAGCAAATTTTTCATCTTTTTTACTGTACATCTTTTTAGCTTTATTGGTCATCGGAATAGAAATGCTTCTAATGGCATCGAAATTTTTGGCATACACAAGGATATATTCATGACAAGTGATATAATCGCGTGGTTTTGCTCCAGCTCCAAATTTACTTTTCCATACGATTTGTTCTACAAAATTTTCCTCTCCAAAAATTTCATCCATCAATAACTTGAGAGTCGCAGATTCGTTGTCGTCAATCGAGACGAACATCACGCCGTCTTCGCGCAGCAAGTTGCGGGCTAAATACAGGCGCGGATACATCATGCTGAGCCATACGCTGTGGAACTGGCCGTTTTCTCTGCTGTTTTTCTTCCACAGGTCGTGTTTGTTCAACAGGCCATGTTCGTCGATAATGCCTGCCCGTCGTTCGTAGTCGGCGCGGTGTTCGGCGTAGTCATCGGGATACACAAAGCTGTCGCTGCCAGTGTTGTAGGGCGGATCAATGTAGATCATTTTGATCTTGTCGAAATAGGATTTTTGCAGCACGCACAGCACTTCCAAATTTTCCCCGGCGATGAAGATATTGTCAGATGACTCGAAGTTGACGCTGCGTTCCGGATCCGGCGTGAGCGTGGCGGTGGTCTGTTTCTGGATTTCGCGGCGGGCTTCCATTTTCCCGGCCCAACTCAACTCATAATGTTCATTGCTCACGAACACTTCTTCGCCAAAGGTCTGACGCAGGCGTTCCCAATCAATTTTGTCTTCCGAAAACACGTCCGGGAACAATTGTTTCAAATCTTTCAGCTTTTCTATCGTGATATTCAAGCTTTTTCCGTCCATGAGTGCTATCCTCCTGATTATGCTTTCTACACGACATACAGATTTTCGTCAAAGGTTTTTTTGATCAAGAGTGAGTTCTACCTGGTCAAGTTCTCTTCTTGTCTCATGATGAACTACAAGGACAAGAGATAAGAAAAGGATTTTTTTGGGGCAGCGACCATGAAACTCCCTCCTTTTCTTATCTTTTGTCCTTGTAGTTCAATAAATTTGACAAAGTAAAATTAGAACAATGTTTTTTTCCCGGAACATTTTGGCGCTTTTCAGGAACATCCTGTCACAGTCTGCTGCATCAAATTATCTTGCTGGTTTTCTGTTATGCCTCTTCATTTTTCTCATATTGCCCATATTGGGTTGTTTTGTATGGGTTGGTATAAAATTTATTCGTTAATGTCTGAAGAATTTCTTGACAAATTTTTATTAATTCTGGGAAATACGAAAACTCAAATCCTCACTTTGCTTTGGCGACAAGAGTAGAATTCTGCTGATTCTCATCACAAAATCATACGTTCTTACAAACAATTATCTTCATTCCATGACCTGCGTGGGCTGCAGGCAATGGGAGAATAAGAACAGGAGTAAACACATTATGAGGAAAAAGTATTTTTTGTTTCTGTTGGTTATTATGGGGTGTCTTGGAATAATGACCGGCTCGCCCACGACAGCCTTTGCTGAAGGCTCGGTGCAGATGGGATTGAATCAGCCATTATATGAAACCGGACCGGATTTGAATGCACAGGGGTATAATGTGAGCGAAATCTATGTGGACATCCTGACGGTCGGGGAAGTGATTAATATCTCGCTGGCCGGCTACGATAATTCGGATCAGGTATCGGTCAAGATTTATGATCCTTCTGAGGCGCTGCGAGCCACTCAGATTTTGAGTACTGGTAATGGGAAAGTCGCAATTGATGCGCCGTTTGATGGCACCCTGACAACCCCTTACCGATTTACGACAGATGCGGCCGGAGTATGGAAGGTAGAAGTTTTCAATGATACACAAAATCCTGCTAACTATTATTATAATGTTCTCAAACGGTTTGATATTTCGGTGACAGCTAGCGCCGTCGAGAACCCTGACCCCAGAATCGCAGCAGGTCGTATCTATTCGGAACGTTGGGCCTTTTATACAAATTCGTTTGAAGAATCGGCTTCGAGCGATGCTGACCTGTATATCCTTGTGCCGGGCGGGTATGCAGGCACCAATTTTGTCTGGCAGTTAGATCTGAATAAGTTTTCAGGCAACTATTACGAATTGGTAGCTAACGATCTCGGCGTCGATTCTCCGTATTCCGGGTATAGTATTGCAAGCGCCAATGGCAGGGTCAGCAAAAAATATCCGATCTATTTAAGCTATCCGGCCATTGCCGACCCGCCGCCGGCCAGTCCGGCGCAATTGAGCAATATCCGATTTATTGACGACGCCAGTACAGACAACACTATTTCCCCTGGAGATACACCAGGAACACAAGATACGGGCTATTTTGAATTTACTTCCAACGTGGCCGGCACCTACGCCATTACGATTGATACCAATCAGGATGGCGTTTATGGCGGGGGAGATAAATTGCTGTTAGGGAATGCGGCTGCCGGACAGAATCAGATCGCCTGGGATGGCAAAAATGCGGCCGGAACCGTGGTTTCAGTTGGAACTTATAGGGCGCAGCTTGTGGTACGGCTGGGCGAATATCACTTTATCGCGAATGACGCTGAGACCAGCGGGGGGCCTGCTACTGATGGGTTAACTGTCTGCCAGGCCTATCCGGGCGGCGCAATCGCCGATGATACCCTGGTGTTCTGGGACGATCAAACCTATCTCACAGGCACGACAACCCTGCCGGACGGCGAACTGTGCAGTACGTCCGCCGGTCATCATACCTGGGGCGATTTCACCAGTAGCGGCTTTGGGAATGAGAGGTACATTGATACGTATGTTTATGGCAAAACCACAACCGCGGAAATTCTGGCAGTGATCGTGACAACGGATGATACGCCGATTAACAATCCGATAGTTGATCTGAACGGCGGCGCCACCGGAACGGATTTTACTGCCAACTTTACGGCTGAAGGCGGCGCAATTAACATCGCGGCCAATGGCGCAACGATTACAGGCGGCGACAGTACGACTATGAATGGGGCAGTCATTACACTGACCAATCCGCAGACTGGCGACAGCCTGTCGTTCAGCGGCGCGCTGCCAACCGAGATTACTTTGGACGGCGCGTCAACCGATCACAAGCTGATCTTGACAGGCGCGGACACGATAGCTAACTATGTTGCTGCGATCAAATTGGCGCAGTTCAACAATGCGCTTGCCAATCCACGTCTTGATACGCGTACAGTGACTGTGACGGTGACGGATGAAGACGGACACGCAAGTAATCCTGCGATCAGCAGCATTACGATGAGTGATTCATCTGTTCCTGAAATCTCTGTGAAACAGGGCACTATCACTATTGAACGCGGCGATACTTATAGTTTCGGAGAGGTAGGCTCTCCAAGTGTGACGCGTGAGTTTACTATTGAGAATTCCGGGAATGGCGTGTTAAATTTGAGCGGTAGTCCGATCGTGAAGATCAGCGGAGCGCACAAGAACGAATTTGTTGTCGAGGCGCAGCCAGCGACATCGATCGGGGTAGGTTCATCAACGACGTTCACCATTCGATTTGCTCCGGGCGCATCTGGCACGCGAACTGCGGCCGTCTCGATTACCAACGATGACAGCGATGAGAATCCGTATAGCTTCTCGTTGACTGGCGTCGGAATCGCTGCGCCGACCGTGAACGCTCCTACCAGTGCCAATATCACGACGACGACCGCCACGCTCGGCGGAACTGTGGCCCATACCGGTGACGCGAATGTGACCGAACGCGGCGTTTATTGGAGTACAACCAGTGGCTTTACACCGCCAGGGCAGGGCGCCAAGGTCTCGGTAACCGGTAATTGGGGAACAACCGGAGCGTTTACGATAAATGTGGGGAGTTTGCCGTCTGGCGCGACCATCTATTTTAAAGCCTTTGCTACGAATGCCGCGGGTACAGGCTATAGCGATCAGGCTTCATTTACGACCCTCGCTCCAGATATCAATGTGAAACGAGACGCCGAGAACATTCCAAACGGAGGGGGAACCGCCCTGCATTGCGCGGACTCATGTACTACCAGCGCCCCTGTCACGTTCACAATTGAAAATACCGGCAACGCGACCATGAACCTGACGGGTACGCCGGTCGTGAAACTCAGCGGCGATACCGCATTCTTCGTTTCTGGCACACAGAACACAGCGACAGCGGTCGCTCCGGGAGGAAACACGACCTTCACGCTCAGGTTCAACAATCCGGGAGATGGGGTTCCGCGGCTTGTCACTGTGACGATTGAGAATAATGACCCGGATGAACATCCCTATACCTTCAAAGTGGTAGGGAATCCTGCCTATCTGCTGTGGACGCGTTAACCAGCAATTGTTGAAGTTATTGCTAGTTCATCTTAATAAGAACAGGAATGCCAAGGCCAGGATTTGATACTCCTGTTCTTTCACATCCATTGCGGTTTTGACGATCCAAGAGATAAAATAGCATACATAACCCTAAAAACACCGGGTTTTTGAAAAAAACCCGGTGTTTACCAGTGGCAAGAATTGCTTACTATTCCGATATATTCTATTTCCATCGCTGGAAAACGAGTTATTCTTGCAAGCGCCAATACTCAACCCAGTTGGTTTCATTGCACTGATGAGGCGAAATTTCATAGCCCACCAGATTGTTCGGAATCACGGCAGAATCAGCCCGGGAATACAATGGGATCACCGGGACTTCTTCGGTATAGTAGTAGAGGATCTTTGAAGTCAATTCTACCCGTTTGGCATGTTCAAAGGTCATATCAACTTCATCAATCAGCTTATCTACTTCAGGATTAACCCAGCGTGGAGGATTGTTACCGGCGTAATTATTGGCTTCGGTCGGAATACTGGAACTGTGCAGTAATGAGCGCGGATTGGTTTCTGGCGCAGAGGTCCAGGCATACATCGCCATGGCCGGGAACTGCGATTTTCTGACCGTTTCGCTGAAATACACACGCGCTGGTTCATTTTTAATCGTAATCTCAATCCCGACCTTCTTCCATTCCTCTTGCAGCCAGGCTTCAACCATTTCACGGGTTTTATTGCCGGCAGTGGTCATTAATTGCAGACTGAGTTTTTCACCATCTTTATACCGGTAGCCGTCATTGCCCGTCGTCCATCCGGCCTCATCTAACAACTGTCGGGCTTTACGAGGCGAATATTCATACAGAACGATTTTATTCGGATCCTCCGTATACCACGGATCAATTGGCGCGAACAGGTGAATGGATTTTGGTTGTTTGCCTTCAAACATCGCTTGTGTCAGGGCGTCGCGGTCAATCGCATACACTAACGCTTTGCGCACGCGTTTATCTTGCAGGATCGGGTTGCTGAGCTGCAAGTCAATGTGTTCGTAAATGATGCCCGGTTGGAACAAGACAGTATAAGCTTGATTCTGTTCTTTAAAGCGTTTTTCGATGGCGAGAGCCTGATCAAGGGTCAACCCTAAGCGGCAGATCATATCAATTGTGCCGGATAAGAGGTTGGCTTCCAGGGTGCCGGTATCAGGAATAATTTTGAAAATAATTCTTTGAAAATAGGGCGCATCACCCCAAAAATATTCATTCGGCACTAAGGTCACATGGCTGCCCGGTACCGCCTCCGAAATCCGGTAAGGCCCTTGATACAAACCAGGATTTGTCAAATCCGTGATATAGAGCGAATTTTTCTCATAGGACCCTGCGGTTTCGATGTGCTGCTTAAACACGGGTTCTTCCAAATGTTTGGCAATCACATAAAAACGGGATAATTGATTGAAATCCCAACGCATCGGCGAATAGCAGGTGAATTTGAGCGGATTGGCCGGATCGATCTCAATGCGCTCGATCCGATTCCAGATGTCGCGCTCAGGCACTGGAACATTCGCGTGCATCCCGACTTCCCAGGAGAATTTCACATCCTCATTGGTAATCGGTTGTCCATCTCCCCATTTGAGGTTATCTTTCAATTCATACTGCGCCTTAATCTTCTTGACGCCATCCTCCTCGACAAATTCCGCCAATCCATTCTCGATTGATGGAATTTCTTTAATCATCATCGTCTGCCATTTGCCTTTGGTATCAAGCGTCATCAGCGCCCGGATACACATTTCTTGAATATAGCGGCCGGCAACCATGTTCAGAATATGAGGATGAAAATAATCAAATTCCTGCGAGATGCCAACCGTCAATTGGTCTTTACTAAGAGCAAACGCCGACGTTCCACATAACAACGCACACAACGCGATCACGATGATTTTACGCATAAACCCCTCTTTCGTTGCAATAGCAATCAGAGATCGGCAGCATGACGCTTGCGGATCTCCAGGTGCATGTGTTTATAGTAACATTGGTGAGAACGATGGAAACAAGAACATATCCCTTTACCGGCTAAAATGAGGAAAAAAAATTGGCAAGTTATTTTTTGTGAACTCTTCGTTTTATCCGAGAGTAGAAAAGCAGAAGAGTGCAAAAACCCTGCTTTTGCATTGAAAGCAAGGCTTTTGCACTCTGGAATGTTTACACCTGACACAGTTCCGATGGTTTATATACCGGTTCCGTTTCTTCAACCTGGAGATTGCTGATTTTGTAAATTGCGAAGACCATGGCCAGGGCGCTGACCCATTGCACAGGGCTGAGCACGCTGCGATTGATCAGATAATCGAAGAGTACGGCCGAAACCGGAAAACACAATTCGGCCATGGTCGAGACATTGGCTTTGATGTAGCGTAAGCCATAGTAATAAATCAAAATCGCCCCGCTGCCGGTTGTCAGGCCGATAATCACAAAAAATGTCCAGTTCACCGGAGTAGTTTTGGCAAGCTGATCGAATTTGCCGGTAAAGAGGACGAAGAACAGCATGATGATTGCTGTCAGGCCATAACGATAAAATAAGGCCGTCTTAAAGGAGACCTTATTCAACACGCGTTTGCCAAAAACGGTTGCACTGCCAAAGGAAAACGCAGCGAGTAACGCATAACCTGCCGCTGGCAGCATTTTGCCGCTATTCACCAGGGAGGGTAAATGAAACTCAAAGGTTAGAAAATAGCCGCCGATAAGCGCAATCCCGGCCCAAAAGGTGAAATTTCTGCCAATCCGTTCTTTAAGCAATAAGCGTGCGAGCAGGATCGCGAAAACAGGTTGCAGCTTTTGCAGCAGCGCTACCACAGTTAAATGCTTAAATTCGACGATAAAGAGAGCTTTGACAATCGCCAATGTTCCCAATGCGCCGCCGAAGAGGGCGATCAGTACGAAATAGATCATGTCGCTTGCGTTCAAGGTCTTTACCGTCTTATATTCACGAAACAGAATGAAATTCATGCCGAAAAATGGCAAGGCATGCAGCATAAAGACCACATACCCCACATCCAGGTTCCAGAGGCGCGGAGTCAGCACCACGCCGTCAAATCCCCACATTGCCGCTGCCAGACAGACCAGAAACACACCCAGGTTCGCTTTATTCTTGAACATATCCTTTTTTCTCCTCTACTATCCGTGTAGAACGAATTTTTTCATTCACACACACAAGGCAGATTCGGTCCCTATGTGCGTCGAAATGCAATTTCGATCTACAAAAAAAATGCCCCGTATAGGGGAATACGGGGCATCCATGATTAAAAGCCTCACACCAAAAAATCTTTATCCCCTCCAGACTTTGACTGTCGGTTCCGGAATTTCACCGAATCAACTGCATTGCAGCTCGCGGACTCTGACCGCCGGTCGGGAATTACACCCTGCCCCTAAAGATTTTTGGTTCACACTGTCTAATATTTTCGTTCAAAATCCCTATTTTGAAAAACGTAAACCTGTCAAGAAAATTCAGTGAAAAAATTGCCTGAGAGCAGGTCGCTTTTTTATTGACTATTTTACACTCCACAGGTGAGTAAACAGGGATAGCTTAGCGCAAAGTGCGATACGCATAGATGAATCGTAGGTCATCAGCAAGGAGGAACAATGGACATTCAACAGGGCGATGTGTATTGGATTGATGAAGATGTTCCCTATGGTTCAGCGCCCGGATATCGTCGGCCGTGCGTGGTGGTTCAAAATAATTTTTTTAATCATAGTCCGATTGATACGGTGATTGTGTGCGCGTTGACCACCAATTTGCGGCGTGCCAAAGCACCGGAAAATGTGTTGCTCAGGAAAGGGGAAGCCAATCTTTCAAAACAAAGTCTGGTGGTTGTTTCCCAAATTCTGACTGTTGATAAGCGTGAACTCGTCGAAAAAATCGGGACACTGCCCCGACAAAGGATTCAGCAGATTCTGCACGGTCTGCGCATGTTAACAGAGCCAGTACGACATCAGTATAAAGGTTATCGGAAATAGAACACTGATCGGATTGATGGGGCTGATGTTCACTGAGATACAGACGAATTCAGGGCTCGATTCATGGTCATGATGCCGGCAGGGATCACCTGTTTGCCCCAGGCAGGCGTGTGACGCTGCCCGAACAATCAGTGGAGATCAGTCCAATCAATCCCATCAGTGTTCTATTTCCGATAATGTCTTATGGATGAGAAAAATCTGTTTTTACCGATAAGCAAGGCAGAAATGACCCAACGCGGATGGGACGCCGTTGATATTGTGTTGATCAGCGGCGATGCCTATGTCGATCACCCCGCCTTTGGTCTGGCAGTGATCGGCAGAGCGCTGGAAAACCAGGGGTATCGCGTGGGGATTATTGCCATGCCAGATTGGAAAGATCCGGCTTCTATAGCCGTTTTCGGTAAACCCCGCTTATTTTTCGGTGTGACCTCGGGTAATGTGGATTCGATGTTAGCCCGCTATACAGCGTTTAAACGCTATCGCAGCGACGATCCTTACGTGCCTGGCGGCAAGGCCGGCCGCAAACCGGAACGGGCGGTGTTGGTGTATTGTAACCTGATTAAAGCGGCCTACAAAGATGTCCTGCTTGTGATCGGCGGCGTGGAAGCTTCGATGCGCCGGGCGGCGCACTACGATTTTTGGAGCAATAAAGTGCGCCGCTCGATCATTGAAGATTCTCGCGCCGATATTCTGGTCTATGGCATGGGCGAACAGGCAATTGTTGCCATTGCCGAACGTTTACAGCAGCGGCGAACGACGCCAGCGCTGCAAGGCGAGAGCCCCGCTGCTGATCTTAAAGATATTCCCGGAACCGTGCTGTTGGCCAGATATTGTCCGCCGGAAGCCTATCGCCTGCCGGCAGAAGAAGAGGTACTGAGTTCCAAAGAGACCTTTGTCGAATTTTACCGGGAATTCTATCGTCATCAGCATCAGGTATTGGCGCAGCCCACCGGCAAACGCTATCTGTTGCACTATCCACCTGCGAACATTTCGACGGAGGCCCTTGACGCTATTTATGCTCTGCCTTTTCTGCGTAAGCCGCATCCAAGTTATACCGAAGCGATTCCGGCCTTTGAGATGATTCGTCATTCCGTGACTGCCCATCGAGGCTGTGTTTCCGGGTGCTCTTTTTGTTCTTTAGCCTTACACCAGGGGAAACGCATTGTCAGCCGCAGCCCGCAATCCGTACTCCGGGAAGTCCGCACGATCGCGCAAGAACCGGATTTTAAGGGACATATTACCGATATTGGCGGCCCTTCAGCCAACATGTATGGTCTTGAATGCCAGCGCGAGTGGCATTGTACACGGGAAAGCTGCTTGTTTCCTGCGTTATGTCCGAATTTACACTTGAATACGTTACGCTGGGTGAACCTGCTGCAACAAGCCGCACGTATTCAGGGCGTGTCTCTGGTGACGGTCGGTTCCGGCCTGCGCTATGATCTTCTGCTGCGCGATCCTGAGGCCAGAAAACTACTTGAAACTTTGCTTGTCCACCACATCAGCGGCCAATTAAAAATCGCGCCGGAACATACAGATCCGCAGGTTTTACGGGCGATGCGGAAAATCCCTCTTGTCGAGTTGCCGGAATTTCTTGATCTCTTCCACCAGATCGCCCGTCAACAGAGAAAAAAGCGTTATCTGCTCCCCTATCTGATGTCCTGCCATCCTGGAAGCAACCAGAAAAATATGCGAGCGATGCAGCAGACGATTCGGACCTTGTTTGGCTTTGTGCCCGAACAAGTGCAGGCGTTTATTCCGCTGCCGATGACGCTCTCCTCAGTCATCTATTACACCGGAATTGATCCGCTGACCGGCGAGCATTTTGACGTGGTGCGCGACATGAATGAACGCCGCAAGCAGCACCAGACATTCACGCAATCACAAGACTAATTTGTCAGCCCTGAATATTGTGCGCCGCATATTATACACCTTTTGGCTTTTTTCTCTCAATTTCATCTTGACAAGCTTTTCTAAGGAGAAATACACTATGCCCATTTGTGTGACTCTAACTTCTGAACAATTGGGTAGTGGTTAAATGGTAAGTGATGTCCGCTCGTTGAGCGAAGTCGAAACGAGCCACTTATTGTTCCCTTCGACTTCGCTCAGGGAACGCATCAGTTACCATTTAACCACTACCAAAAATTGTTCGCTTGTAGGGTGGAATTGTTGCGGGAATGATGGAGAAGCCTGTTTCTTGTTGTTACATCCGTGTTGGAAATATGAACCCTTATGATGAAAAAAGGTGATGATGCAAAAAATATGGTGTGTTCTTGTGCTTGTTTTGACCGGCGCTGCGCTGTCAGCATGCGTTCAGGTATCTTCCTATAACCATGATTATTCTGTCGATCTGTTCAGCAATTTACATGAGCCGCATACATACTTACAAAACTACTTGAACTTTTCTCAAAGAGAACTTGAGTCAATGGAACAGGGAGAGGTGGTCGTCAAAGTGTTCGATATGGGAGGGAGTGAAAATGAAGTTGGGGCTTTTGGCGTCGTGCGTCTCAATATTCCGAAGCAATTTTTTGTCGAACAGTTCCGCGATATTGTTTCGTTTACAGAAAGCGATGCGGTGCAGCAAATCGGTAAATTCAGCGCATCGCCGAATTTGCAGGATATTCAGGAACTCGTTTTTGAATCGTCTGAAATCGAGGATATCAAAAGATGCCGGCCCGGGAGTTGTAAACTCAAAATGGATACAACGATGATGGAACGTTTTCAGCATGAGATTGATTGGAAAGCACCTGATTATCAGGAACAGGCCACGCGTTTGATGCAGCAACTCCTGGTGGATTACGTGAACGCCTATTTAACCCGCGGTGATGCAGCCCTGGGAGAATATCATGATCAAACCACTCCGATCAGACAAGCCGAAGCTTTCCAGGGGTTATTAGAAAACTCATCGTATCTTGTTCACTATGTACCCGAACTCTATGCGTATCTTCAAGAATTTCCGCACGGCAAACTGGCGAATGTGGAGAATTTTATTTACTGGTCCAAAGAGATCTTCGGTCTGAAACCCGTGATCAATCTGTTCCATGTGACGATCTATACCCGCGAAAGGCTTGGGAAGACGGATGTGTTTATCACCTCAAAACAAATTTATGCCAGCCATTACTTTGAAACTTCGTTGGGATTTACGGCCTTTGTGGAAGAGACAGGCGGCAAAGGTGAGCCAGGTTCCTTTTTGATGTACTTGAACCGCTCCCGTTTTGATCAATTACGCGGAAAGCTTAAAGGGGTGATTGTCTCTCTGGCGAAGGGTCGCGTGTATGATGGGGTCAAAATGTATTTTCGACAGGTCAAGGATCGCCTGGAATCCGAACAGGTCGTCAGAACATTTTCAAAGTCATGATGGTTTTTGATAGAATAATTCGAAAAACCGAGTTTTTTTAAAAAACTTGGTTTTTTTCTACACAGCATAAAGAAAAGGAGGGGATCCTATGAGCGATGAATACAGCATTGTATGGACGGAGTTGGGGATTGAACCCCGGGCGGAACTGTTTGAAGGAAAAGACCTCAACTATGTTGCGCCGACAACATTAGCGGAAGCGGAACAACTCAAGCAATCTGCAAAGGGCTATCATTATCTGGCGGGAGGAACGATTTTAAACTGGAAAGGCTCGCCCCGTGTGAAAGGCTTGATTGACTTGAAACACCTGCAACTGGAAAAAATCACAGGTATAAGTACGGAAATTCGGATCGGGGCAATGGCGACGATTCAATATCTTGCTGATTGTCCTGCATTGCCGCAGGCGCTCAGAAATTCAGCCAAATTGTTCACAAGTAAGAACATTCGAAATATGGCGACGATTGGTGGAACGGCGACGGGGAATTTTTTCGTGTCAGACGTGCTGCCGGTGCTGGCCGCATTTCAGGTGGACATCGAATATTTTCAGGATGGACGTAAAGCCGTCATGCCGCTTGTAACCTGGCTCAGACACAAGTCGGGACTGATTTGCGCGATCCTCATCAAGCATACACACAGAACCGTGTTCTTCCGGCAAGAAAAGATCGCGCAGATGGATTTCCCCCTCATCGTGACCGCCCTGGGCGTTGAATTGAACGACGGGAAGATATCTGAACCGGTGATTGCGATTAGCGGAGCGATTGGAAAACTGATCGTATCTGAATCCGGCGCGGCTGTGTTGTCAGGGAAATCGCCGTCAGAAGTGACATTTGAGGAGCTTAACGCCGCCGTGCAGCAAGAGGTGGAACCGACCGGGAATGTCAAAGCCACGCCGCGTGTCAAACGCCGGGTGATCGAAAGCCATCTCAAGGCGATCCTGGCTGAACTGCAAAAGGAGGGTGCATGATGAAAATACAATTTCAACTCAATGGAAAACCACAAGCCCTTGAAGTCAGCCCTGGCAAAAAGGTGCTGGAGATTCTAAAAGACCTGCATATCAATTCCGTGCGCAAAGGCTGCGACGAGGAAGGGAAGTGTGGGAATTGCGCGATTTTGCTGGATGGCAAACTGGTCAATTCCTGTATGTTGATCGTACCGCAGATTGACGGCAAACACATTACGACTGTTGAAGGACTATCCAAAGGCCGCGACTTGCATCCGATCCAGAAAGCCTTTATCGAAGCTGGCGTGGTACAGTGCGGCTATTGTACCCCGGCGCAGATTCTGGCGGTCAAAGCCTTGCTTGATCAAGAAAAATGCCCCACAAAGGAACAGATTGAAGACGCGCTCGGCGGCGTACTTTGCCGTTGTACAGGCTATAAGCAGCTTTATAATGTGGTTGAGATTCTGACGAGCGGCAAAACTGCGCACGATTTCACCCCTGAGTTCAAACACGACTATCGCGTGGTCGGCAAGCTCACGCCCAAAGTGGACGCCGAGCAGCTTGTTCGCGCCGAAGATGCCTTTGTCGAGGATTATGTGGCTCCGAATGCGTTACACCTCTATATTTTACGCAGCCCCCATCCTCACGCTGAAATTGTCTCGATTGATACCAGCGAAGCGCAAAAGATGCCGGGAGTGGAATATATTTTGACGCACGAAAATTGCCCGAAAACCTGGTACACTCAGGCCGGACAAAGTTTTCCCGAACCTTCACCTTACGATTATCAGGTGATCAGCAACAAAATGCGCTTTATCGGTGACCGCGTGGCGGCCGTGGCGGCGACTTCGTTAGAACTGGCCCGCAAAGCGGCCGAAAAGATTCGAGTGGAATATAAGCTGCTGCCGGCCGTGTTTTCCATCGAAGAAGCAGCCAAAGAAGGCGCGCCCGTCATTCACGACCGCGACCTTAGCCGTGATCCGATTGACATCGGCGGGGACCCGCAGCGCAACATTGTGGCTCGTAATTCCGGCGGTCTGGGCGATGTGGAACAGGGGTTCAAACAAGCCGCTGTGATAGCGGAACACACGATTCATACGCCGCATATTCAACATACACCCATGGAACCGCACACGGCCTACGCTTACATGAAAAATGGCCGTTTGATTCTGCACACCTCCGTGCAAACGCCGCACCATGTCCGGCGCATTGTCTCAAACATTCTCGGATTAGATGAGAATAAAATTCGTGTGATTAAAGAGCGCGTCGGCGGCGGATTCGGCGCAAAACAGGATTGCAGTGTGGAAGATCTGGTCGCCACTGTGGCGTATCAGTCCGGCAAGCCAATCTATCTGCGCAATTCCCGGCGCGAGGAATTTCTGTTTTCCCGCACCCGGCGGCCAATGACAATTACCGCCAAAATCGGCGCTGATCACGAAGGCAATTTAACCGCCATCGCGTTGGATGTCAAAGCTGATTCCGGCGGTTATGGGCCGCATTGCTTAACCGTGCCGATGAATGTGTGCAGCAAAACCCTGCCCATGTTCACCTGTAAAAACATGGCCTACAATGTCACGGCTTACTATACCAACAACATTGTTCCCGGCGCGTATCAGGGCTACGGCGTGCCCCAGGGCAATTTTGCCGTGCATCTGGCGTTGGCGGAAGTCGCTCAGAAACTAGGGATTGAATTTATTGAATTCCTCAAAAAAAATCTGGTCTATACCGGATTTCAATTGGACATCCTCAAGCAATTGGGCGAAGGCAAAGAAGGATTAGCTCAGAAGATTTCGAGCTGCGGATTTCCCGAATGCTTCGAAAAGGCACTGCAACGCTATAACGCCTGGGAAAATACACCTGCTTCAGCGGATGACGATTGGGTGCAGGGTAAAGGCTTTGCGGTCATGATGCAAGGTTCGGGTATTCCCGGCATTGACGCCTCGAATGCGGTGTTGAAAATGGTAGGCGATGGCACGTTTATCCTGCATATCGGCGGCACGGATTTAGGCACCGGCGAAGACACCGTCGCAGCGAAGGTCACTGCCGAAGAATTGGGCGTCAAACAGGAGAATGTGACTGTGATTGCGGCTGATACGGACATTACGCCTTTTTACAAAGGCTCTTATGCCTCCAGTGGCACATTTTTTACTGGCAATGTGGCCTATAAAGCCGCACGTAATATGAAAAAGCTGATTATCGAGGCGGCCGCGCAGCTTTTGCGTGTTGATCCGGCGGACGTGCAAGTTTTTCCGGGCAGCAAAGCCGGTACAAACGCAAAGCAGTTGACGTTCAAAGAAATTGCCTATAAAACCCAATCCGGCACCGGACGCGGCCAATTGATTGCCAGCGCGGCCTTTACGACCGATCATTCCCCGATTCCTTACGCCGTGCATTGTGCGCAGGTCTCGCTCAATACCCGCACCGGCATGATCAAGGTGGATAAATATTATGCGGCGCATGACTGCGGCATTCCGATTAATCCTGATCTGGCCGAAGGACAGGTCTATGGCGCGATTATGAAAACTATCGGCCATTCCTTGTACGAGAGCCTGGAATTTGATCAACACGGCCAGGCCCTGAACGCCAATTATACCGGCTATCCGATCCCGAATATCGCGGATTTGCCGCAAGAGTTTGAGGTGGATCTGGTCGAGATCGTCGATCCGATTACGCCTTATGTGGGTAAATCAATTTCAGAAATCGCCTGTAACGGGGCATCCGTCTGCATTGCCCTGGCCGTGAATCAGGCCACCGGCATCTGGCTGCGCGACTGGCCCTTCAGACCCGAACGTGTACTGGCTGCTCTGGAAGCCCGGCGATAAGATATAGGAGTGCAAAAGCTCTGCTTTAGGGGCCGAACAATGAACATTTGCGTCAATGGCGAAAAAAAAGACATACAAAGCACAACCATCGCGGAATTATTTCAGGAATTAGCCGTCAATCCCCGCGGCATCGGCGTGCATGTCAACGGCGTCTTTGTGCACTGGACAAAATACCCTACCTGGCAGATTCAGGACCAGGATGAGATCGAACTGGTCCGCTTCATCGCCGGAGGGTAATGCATTGGCACAGAAGTTCTTACTAACAGGACTTGTCGGACATTGTCGGACATGTCATTCCTACTTTAAAGCACCACGTGCTAAATAGTTACACTGAAAATAAGTTAACAAAAGTATCTTGACAGGAAGAACATTTCTGATTATATTATGCTCTGGATATCGGCGAGAATAGTCCACCGTTTCAACGGTGGGGAAGGGAGAGCAATCGATAGAGAGTCCTGGAGGGACGACTGAGTTTTGCCGTCAGTCGTCCCTCCGGGACTCATTAATGCTGTCATGCCTTCCTCACCGTTGAAACGGTGGGCTAGTGTCAACCGTCCTTCCAGGAGAAAACCGTCTCGAAAATTCTTGTTTATTCTTCATTCCTGTAGTTACGTCAATCATTCTGAATATCACTGGGGGTTTGCTCGGCCTGGCGCACCAGATAACGTTCTTCAGGTTTATCCGGCAGCGGCAGCAATCGAACAACGATGATTTCGCTGTCCGTGCCCAATCGCATGGGCGGGCCCCAGGTGCCTGTGCCGGTTGAAACGTAGAGCGCGCGATCTCCGTCCGTATATAAGCCGCGATAGCGCGGATAGCGGGATCGCACAATCAGTCCGAAGGGGAAAATCTGCCCTGAATGCGTATGCCCGGCTAACTGCAAATCAATCGGATGTGCGCCAATGTCAGGGAAATCAATCGGCGCGTGCGACAGCAGCAGCGTAAAAGCCTCATGGCTTGGCGATAGGCTGGTTAGAATTGGCTTCACTTCAACATCCGGCTGTCGTTCCAGATAATCCAGCCCGATAATTTGCAATGTGTCATTGTAGAGCACAGTCTCATTTTTGAGAATCCTGATCGGCGTGGCTGCCAGAATCTCTTCGGCGCGCCCGGATTTCAAAAACTGATCATGATTGCCCCACACAAAAAACGCCGGTGTATTCAGACGATTGAAGCCCTGCAGCATCTCGGCGGATGCGCCCATATCAAGCAGATCTCCGGTAATCACGACCAAATCCGGCTCTAATGCATTGGTTTGCGCCACCACCCGTTCCACAAAGTTCTCTCGATTGATGGCCCCTAAATGTAAATCCGTTAACTGCACAATCGTGACCGGTTCATCCACTTTATCGGAGAAGATCTCAACCGTCTTAACCTGGATCTGCCGGGCGTGATATACGCTATACGAAACTAAGGCCAACAGGCCGATGACCACAAGATATTGCGACGCTCTGGCCGGAATCGGGCGTACGAAATTGGCGGCAGATTGCACCAGAGCATAGACCAGTAGCAACCAGAACGCGATCCAGAGCACACCGAGATAACTGACTGTCGCGATCCACCACAGCCGCACGGCCTCATTCCAGACTTGCCGCGCCGCAACCATGGTCCCAATGAAATTGGCCGTCCCCAGGAAAAAGACCAGCAGAACCATTTTCCAGGGGCAGGCAAATTCAAAAATCCGACTCAACCGTCTGAGCACATAATAGTGCAGGCCAAACAAGACGCTGAGGAAAATTCCAAGAAACATCACAAAAAATCCCATCTATTCCTTCCTTGTGAAAATCGCCCGCGGAACATGTTTCGCAGGCTGATTGATTTTATCAAAATAAGGGTAGTGTTAAATGGTAAGTGATACCGTTCCCTGAGCGGAGTCGAAGGGAACACGTCCAGGCTCGTTTCGACT
>DF820479.1:143635-160968 GCA_000739535.1 Candidatus Vecturithrix granuli
GAGGATCTGAACATGATCACAAGATATTTGTCAAAGAACTTTTTTATCTACTGCGTAAAGTGAGTGAGTACGTTACATGCGCAAGATCATACCCCTGACAAACGCCTGGCAGCGGTTTGCGGCCTGTTTTGTCCGGCCTGTACCCTGTATATTGCCACACAGGAAGATCCGCAGCGGCTCAAACGCCTGGCGGAGCGATTTCAGCTTTCTGAAGAAGAGATGCGCTGCGATGGCTGCCGCGCCGAGAAACGTGGGCCGTATTGTCAGACCTGTAAAATGATCGTCTGCGCGACCGAGAAAGGTCTCGATTTTTGCGGGGAATGCGATGAGTATCCTTGCGAAGAATTGAAAAGCTTTCAGGCCGCAGCGCCTCATCGCAAGGAACTCTGGAACGCGCAGGCCCGCATCAAAGAAGTCGGCTACGCCCAATGGTTTCAGGAAATGTATGCGGAATATACCTGTCCGCAATGCCAGACGTTGAATTCAGCGTATGATCTGGTTTGTCGCAATTGCGGCCAGGATCCGAGTTGTCGCTATGTCAGCCGCCACAAACCAGCCATTATGCAGCATTTAGACAAATCTAATGCAATGCGAACACGTTGATATAAGGAGTGCAAAAAACATAATATGAGCGAACCTTTAGAAGTCATAGTAGAGTTAATCAATGAGAAAGTCCAATTTCGCGGCGTATCAAAGACCAATCCCGACCAGCCGATTATCATGGACTATATTCCTCCGATTGGAGACGGCCAGGGTTATGCGGGGTTGGAATTATTGCTGATGAGTTTTGCCGGGTGCAGTAGCACGGCCATCGTGTGTTTACTGCGCAGGATGAAAAAAACCATCTCCGGCTTTAGCGTGAAAGCTCAGGGGATCAAGCGCGACCAGCCTCCGATCAAATTTGAAAAGATCCTGCTTGAGTTCAGCATCCATTCAAAAGACGCCACTGAGAAGGATGTGCAAAAAGCGATTGATCTTTCCGAAGAATCGGTCTGCCCGGTCTGGGCCATGCTGAAGAATAATGTAGAAGTGAGCACCGCCTTTCACATCATCGCCCCGGAATAAGGTAATTCCTCACCTTGGCAGGACAGGGCGGTTAAGTTCTCGCAAAATATAGCGTCTCGACTTCGCTCGACGTGCGATGTTCCGGTCATCGAGCGGAGTCGAGATGACAAAAACATCCACAGAACTTAACAGTCCTGCCCTGCTAGAGGTGAAATGGGAAGTGATGTCTTATTGACAACGCTGTAGTGAGTATTTTCGCGGGTTTCGCGGGCCGACCTCTCTTTTCCGGTAGTTTTCCATAGGCTTCTATTGACAAATTTCCTGCGTTTTGTCTTGCTTATTTCGAATTCACGCAATGAAACTTCAGGAATGAAGAATATGTTGTCCAGGAGTGGCAAAGCTCGTCTTTGCCACTCCTGAAAATATGCCTGCACGCGATGTGCAACTTCGGTTGACTAACTCCGGCATTTATGCCGGAGGAAAGGGCTAACACTGTTCCCACGTTCCTTCCTCCCGCCGTCCGCAGGACGGCGGGAGGAAGGAGGGCAGGGAGCGGCTTCGCCCATCCCCGGGCTAAAGCCTGGAGTTAGTCATCTGAAGTTGCGCATCACGTTCCTGCTTATTCTTTATTCCTGTAGTTCAACAGGAGAGCTTTATGCCTGGAAATATATTTATTGTTGATAATGCGGATACGGAATGGAAAGTGCAGCGCTATCTGCACGATTGGTGCGATCTGGCGCGGGCCTTTGACATCGCCACGGCCTACTTCGAAATCGGGGCGATCTTATTGCTGGATGACAAATGGCAGGGGCTGGAGCGCATCCGCATTCTGATGGGGGATGAAGTCTCAAAACGCACCAAACAGGCGTTCGAGCAGGGCTTGCGCGAGATCGTGCGCAAATTGGATGACAGTCTGGAAGCCGAAAAGGAAGAGAATGATTTTTTACGCGGAGTGCCGGCCATTGTCGAAGCTCTGCGCAGCAGCGTCATTCAGGCGCGGGTGTATCGCCGCAAAAAATTTCACGCTAAAACCTATATCACACATGGCAAGATGGAAGTGATCGGCTCAGCCGCTTTAGTCGGCTCAAGCAATTTCACCTGTCCCGGCTTAACCGAAAACATCGAGCTGAACATTCGCCTCAAAAGCGACAGCGAAGTGGCGATTTTGCAAGAGTGGTTTGAAACCTATTGGAACGAGGCCGAAGACGTGACGCCGGACCTGCTGAAGACCATCGAACGCCACACCCGCGAATATAGCCCTTTTGAAGTCTATGCCCGCGCCCTGTCCGCTTATTTTGAAGCCCATGAACCCTCGGTCAGCGAATGGGAAAAACAGCACTCGCAGATCTACCCGATCCTCGATTATTACCAGCAAGAAGGCTATCACCGCGTCATAGAGATCGGCCGGCGCTATAACGGCGCGCTGCTCTGCGATGGCGTCGGATTGGGCAAAACCTTTATCGGCCTGATGCTGATCGAACGTTTTCTGTTCGAGCGCAAACGGGTGGCCTTGTTTGTCCCCAAAGCGGCTCGCAAAGATGTGTGGGAAAACAATCTGAAAAAATATCTGCCCGAGGTGCGCGGAAAATTCAGCAACCTGGCGATTTACAACCATACCGACCTGCTGCGCGGCGGCGATTTCCCGGAATGGATGCAGGAAATCGCTGAAAAAGTGGACGTGATTCTGATTGACGAAGCCCATCATTTTCGCAACGCTTCATCTGACCGCACCAGGAAGATGTTTGAGATCATTGACAAGAAACAGGTCTTTTTGCTGACCGCCACGCCGATTAACAACAGCCTCTACGATTTGATGCACCTGATCGAACTGTTTTCGCGCCGCCAGCCCGATTATTTCCGCGCCGCGCCCCTGGGCATTCACTCCCTGCGCGGGCATTTTCGCGCCTTAGAAACCGCGCTGCGGACGCTGGTGGGGGAAGAACAGGTCGAAATGGACGCGATTTCAGCCGAAGAGATGCTGTCGAAAGACGATCTGTTCCGCGAATTAGTGGTGCAGCGCAGCCGGGCTTACGTCAAACGCAGCATCCAGCAGCACGGGGGCCAGCGCGTGGCCTTCCCGATTCGCAGAGACCCGGTTGTGGCGAACTATTCGCTGCAAAAAACTTACGGCAAACTGTTGGACATGATCGAAGTCTCGTTCAATAAAGAAATCCCCCTGCTCTCTTTGCCCATGTATTACCCTTTAGCCTATTATCGCGGCCAGAATGCGGAGATTGATCCTATGCTGGAAAACCGGCAGCGTCAGGTCGTGGGACTGATTCGCACGCTGCTGCTCAAACGCTTCGAAAGCTCCGCCAAAGCCTTTGAAGCAAGCTGCGAGGATTTACTGCTGAAATTGCTGCAATTTGTGCGTTTGAACCAGGAACGCCTGGCTCTGCGCTGGGAAAAACAACATGCGGCTTTGTTGGAGAAGATCCAGCAGCACTTGCACGAACGTGGTCTGGCATACCAGAATGAAGAAGAGCGCGACGAAGACATTATCCCTGAAGATTTCAAAAAGCGCATCGAGCATTTAGACGAACAAGAATATGACGTGCATGCCATTTTGAATGAAACCCTGCTGGACATGGAAGAGCTTGTGCGCTTTTTGCAGGAATTGCAAGATTTTGACCCAAGTCGCGACGATAAATTGCAGACTCTGATCGCGCTCTTTCGCCAGGATGAGAATCTGCAAGGTCAGAAAGTGCTGGTTTTTACCGAATACGTGGATACCGCCCGCTATCTGCGCCAGCAGCTTCAGGCGGCCGGCATCGGCCCGCTGGCTGAAGTGGACAGCCTCACCTCATCCAACACGCGCAGTGCGATTATTCGCAATTTTTCCCCGTATTACAACGACAGCAGCAGCCCCGAACTGCAAGCGCAGGGGATCGAAGAAATCCGGGTGCTGATTTCCACGGACGTGCTCTCTGAAGGCTTGAACCTGCAAGACGCGGCCTGCCTGATGAACTACGACGTTCATTGGAATCCGGTGCGCTTAATGCAGCGCATCGGCCGCGTGGATCGCCGCCTCAATCCCGACCTGGAAGCCCGTATCCTGCGCGATCATCCTGAACAGGAGGGCGTGCGCGGGACCGTGTGCTTATGGAATTTTCTGCCGCCGGCCGAACTGGATCGCATTTTAGGGCTGTATGAACGGGTCGCGCACAAGACCCTGCGCATTTCTAAAATTTTCGGCATCGAAGGCCGCAAACTCCTGACGCCTGAAGATGAATACGACGCCTTGAAAGAGTTCAACAAAGCATACGAGGGGCAAACGACTTCGCTGGAAGAAATGCAGTTAGCTTACCAGCAGCTTTTGCGCGATCACCCTGACCTGGAAAATCAAATCCGGCGGATGCCCTTGCGCGTGTTCAGCGGCAAAGCGCATGTCGCGCCGGACGTGCAGGCCGTGTTTTTCTGCTACAGTCTGCCGGCCAAAGACGCCGCAACTGGCGAATGGGACGACAACGCCAGCTTTACGCGCTGGTACCTGTACGACCTGGCGACCGAAACGATCAGCGACGACGCCAGCGCGATTTTTCCCATCATCCGCAGCAAGCCGGAAACGCCGCGCCTCAATGCAATAGCGCAAACGACCTTACGCGAGATTCGCAAACAGATTGAGAAAAAAATCAACAAAGACTATCTCCGCAAAGTCCAGGCCCCCGTCGGCATCAAAGCCACGCTCCTGGCCTGGATGGAACTGGTTTAAGGAGGATTGCCCGCGAAACACGCGAAATACGCGAAAAAAAGAAGGTTCTTTTGTGAAGCTGTGATGAACTACAAGGATTGAGTGTACAAGGGATTGAAAACCCCGTTTTATCGTGAGCCCAAATCCTTTGTACACTCAATCCTTGTAGTTTCACAGTAAAACCGAAAAAACCAACATTTTTCGCGTGTTTGGCGTGTTTCGCGGGCTCAAAAACCATGAGGGGGATTGGCCCGCGAAACACGCGAAATACGCGAAAAGTATTTGGGTATTTGAGTGTTTGAGTGTTTGAGCGTCGAAGCGTTTTCTATTCAAAACTGAAAGACTGAAAGACTGAAAAATTTTTCGCGTGTTTCGCGGGCTTAAAAAAATGACTCAACTTATTTATAAAGACGAAAGTTACGCAATTATGGGAGCGTGTTTTCAGGTATATAAAGAAATGGGCTGCGGATTTTTAGAATCTGTTTATCAGGAATGCCTGGAAATCGAATTCGAGTTCCAGAAAATCCCATTCGAAGCCCAAAAAGAATTACGCCTGACCTATCGTGAACGCCCTTTGAAGAAAACCTTTGTCGCTGATTTTCTGTGTTATGACAAGATCATCGTTGAAATTAAAGCTGTTTCGAATCTTACCAATGAACATCGCGCCCAACTCCAAAATTATTTAAATGGCACGGAATGTAAGTTAGGGCTGTTAGTAAACTTCGGGCATTATCCGAAAGTCGAATATGAACGGTTTATCTTTGAAACGAAAAGACAGAGATAAGATAGCCCGGAAGATGGCCCGCGAAACACGCGAATCACGCGAAAACTCGTTTTCTTCATTTAAATCTATAGCCCGCGAAACACGCGGAACACGCGAAAGATGGATCAGAGCCTGTTCTTCTTTTCGCGTGTTCCGCGTGTTTCGTGGGCCCAAAATTATGCACTCTGAAGAAATTGCCAAGCTGCGGTCGTTGACGGATTTTCACGCGCTGATTGCATATCTGCGCGATGAGTTGGACTGGCCGATTGAAGCGCATGACGCTGAAGACCTGGTGTTTGAGTATGAACCCGAGGAGTTGGGGATTGATAAGCAGTATGCGGTCAACATTCTTTCCATCAAGCAGCTTCGGCCGTTGGTGGATCAGCAGCCCTGGGGCGTGTTTTATCTGGAATTCGAGCGCAAGCGTCTGCCGGTAGTGGTCTTGCGCCGGATTCTGCGCGCCTTTGTCGCGGCGCGGCGCGCGGTTGATCCCGAACGCCCGGTCTGGCGCCTGGCGGATCTGATGTTTATTTCCGCCCTGGGCGAGACCGAAGCCCGCGGCATCTCCTTTGCCCATTTTCACCAGAAAGACGACGGCCTGCCGGAACTGCGCACCTTTTCCTGGGACCAGCGCGAAACCCATTTTTATTACCTGAAACGCTTGAATCTGGCCGCCCTGAAATGGCCGGACGATGAAAGCGACGCTGCGGCCTGGCGCGGGCAATGGAGCCGCGCGTTCAACACGCCGCACCGCTACAGCATCAGCAGCTCCCAAAACCTGGCAAAAGAGATGGCGAAACACGCGCTGACCGTGCGCGCCCTGATTGACGAAGTCTATGCCCTGGAAAGCAAAGAGGGCGCGCTGCACCAGTTGTACGACAATTTCAAAGACATTCTGCTGCACGACCTGACCCCCGCAGCCTTTGCCGACATGCTCGCTCAGACTGTGGCGTACGGCCTGCTATCGGCTGCGGCCCAGGACAGCCAGGCCCTCACGCTCGACAGCATGGTCGCGCACATCCCCCAAACCAACCCCTTCCTGAAAAACCTCTTAGCCGCCATCATCAGCCCGGAAGATAGCCCGCGAAACACGCCAAACACGCGAAAAGAAGAACAGGCTCTGATCCATCTTTCGCGTGTTCCGCGTGTTTCGCGGGCTATAGATTTAAATGAAGAAAACGAGTTTTCGCGTGATTCACTTGATTCGCGTGCCATAGATGTCCATGAAGATCAAGAGTTTTCGCGTGTTCCGCGTGTTTCGCGGGCTATAGACCTGGACGAGATCGGCATCGGCGAGCTTGTGACCATGCTGCAACAAACCAATGTGGAGGCGATTCTGCGCGATTTCGGACGCCAGACCGGCAGCGGACGCGAAGACCCGGTGATTCATTTTTACGAGCTTTTCCTGAGCGAATACGATAAAGCGCAGAAAGTGCAGCGCGGCGTGTTTTACACGCCGGATCCGGTGGTCTCTTTTATCGTGCGTTCGGTGGATGAACTGTTGAAACACGAATTCGGACTACAAGACGGATTAGCGGACACGAGCTGCGACCCGGACACCGGCGAGCCGCTGGTGCAGATTCTCGATCCTGCGACTGGCACGGGCACCTTTTTAGCGCATGTGATTGACCGGATCGAAGCTACCGTCAAAGCCAAAGCGAAAAATGTGCCCGGCACTTCGGAAAGTGCCGGGCGCATAGATTGGGATGAGTATGTTTCGCGCCACTTGCTGCCGCGTTTGAACGGGTTCGAACTGATGATGGCCCCCTACGCCGTGGCGCACACCAAACTCGGCCTGAAATTGCAGCAGACCGGCTACAGTTTCGGCAGCGATGAACGCCTGCGGGTGTTCCTGTGCAACGCCCTGGAACAGGCGGTTGAAAAACACGATATGCTGGCCTTGCGCGGCGTGCTCTCCAAAGAATCGAATGAAGCGGCAAAGGTCAAACTGCACAAACCGATCTCGGTGATTATCGGAAATCCGCCCTATTCCGTGAGTTCTGCGAATAAAAGCGAATTTATTGACGGCCTGATGGGAACTTACAAAGAAGATGTGAAGAGCGAACGCAACATTCAACCCCTATCCGATGATTACGTGAAGTTTATCCGGCTTGCGCACTGGAAAATTGAAAAGACTGGAAGAGGAATTATTGGCATGATTACGAATAACTCCTATCTTTCCGGCTTGATTCATCGCGGGATGCGAAAGAAATTGTTAGAAAGTTTCGATAAAATCTATATTTTGAACCTGCATGGAAACAGCCGAATCGGTGAAAAAGCTTTGGATGGAACTAAGGACGAAAATGTATTTGATATTATGCAAGGGGTGTCTATCGCTCTGTTTGTGGTGAATAAAAAAGGCATGGGGAAGGTTTTTTATCAGGATAGGTTTGGTTTAAGTGATCGAAAGTATGAGTATTTAAACCAAAATACGGTAGTAAGCACACAATGGGAAGAATTAGAGGTATCTTCCCCTTATTATTTCTTTGTTGAAAAGAATTTCTCTCAACAGGAAAGTTACAATGAGTTTTGGTCAATTTCCGAAATCTTTAAACAAGATTCTAGTGGTGTAACAACACATCGAGATCACTTTGTTGTAGGCTATACAGAAGAGGAAATTAAACAAAGAATTAAACTCTTTGTTAGTGATTTAACTGACGAAACTCTATCTATCAAATTAGATTTGAAGGAAACCAGTGATTTTAAAATTGAATTTGCGAGAAAGAAATTAAAACAGACCAATTGGGAAAAATTCATAGTTCCATACCTTTACAGACCGTTTGATGATAGGTATATTTGTTATGTTCCAGAATTGATAGATAGGGATCGCTATGATATAATGTGTCATTTTTTTAAAGAGAATCTTGGTTTAGCGGTAATGAGACAATATCTCTATGAGTCTGTTAAAGATTACAACTATGTTTTATGTGTAAATAACATTTCTGACCGACGACTTTTCATCAGTAATCGAGGGGCTGGATTCGTTTATCCTCTTTACCTTTATCCAAAAAGAGCAAAAAAAGATTTGTTTAGTGCCTTAGAAGAGCCAAAGAAAAAAGAGATAAACATTAACCCCAATATTTTTAAAGTACTGACTGAAAAATATAATGCACATCCAAATCCCGAAGATATCTTTCATTACATCTATGCCATCCTGCATTCACCGGAATACCGCCGTCGTTACGCGGAATTTCTGAAAATAGACTTCCCGCGCATTCCCTTTACTGCGGATTACGGTTTGTTCCAACAGCTTGCAGCCCTGGGCGCGGATTTAGCGGCCCTGCACCTGCTGCAAGATGACTACGCTTACGCCTCCTGGACCCAGGCCGGGCAGGCTTCGCCCTTGCACGCTCCGCTGACAAGCTTCGTGGAAGGCGTCAACGGCAAAACGATGGGCGCGTTCAGCAAAAGCAGTTGCTACAAAGGTGGCCGGGTGTTTTTAGATACGTCCCTCAAAGGCCAAAGCTCCTATTTCGCGGGCGTGCCGGAGGATGTCTGGCACTTTCAGATCGGCGGGTACCAGGTCTGCTACAAATGGCTGTACGACCGCCGCGCTGTCGGCAAAGCCCCGGGCCGCACCCTCACGGACGACGACATCGCCCATTATCACAAAATCGTCATCGCCCTGCGCGAAACCCTGCGCCTGATGCGCCGGATTGACGCCGTAATTGCAGAACATGGCGGGTTCCCGCTTGTGTAGCCCGCCAAACACGCGAAAAAAACGCTGGAGTGTCAAAGCTCTGCTTTGACAGCGAAAGCAGAGCTTTGACACTCCTTTTTCTCGCGTGTTCCGCGTGTTTCGCGGGCCACAATACCCCGCCAAACACGCGAAAAAAAAGCGGAAGAGCCAAAAATCTCTTGACTCTTGCGTTATCGTATTTGTATGGTTTGAGGAACTACACGAATTGATATATAAGCAAGAATTTTTAAGCAAGAATTTTTGAAATCCTGAAATGGAGGAGAACGCATGTTATTAGCTGAAATTGCACAAGACGTTATAAAACCGTTGACCAGAGCGGAAAAACTCCAACTGATCGCAGACATCACGAAGATGTTGCAAGAGGAAGAGAAAGCAGAATCGGAATTATCGCCGTATTTTACACCAGGGCAGGAAGTTGGTCGTTTTGGGCCGATCAACGAGCCGCAAATAGCGTCACAACTTCAGGAGATGCTGACAACATGAATGTGCAACGGTTTACATACAACCCCCAAAGATACCTGCCTTTTATTCCGATGACGCTGTTTTATGAAGAAATATCGATAGAGAAAGAGGCGCTTGTTGACTCAGGGGCAACAAACAATGTGCTTCCCTATCATGTCGGTTTAGAATTGGGTTTGTCCTGGGAGGCTCAAACCCGAAAGCTCACTCCTGTCGATATTTTACGAGGCGCGCCAGTGGTTGGTATCCGTCTCTATGGCCAGATCAAGCCTTTTCCACTGGTACCACTTGTGTTTGCCTGGACGCAAAAAAACGATATTCCTTTAATTTTGGGGCATGTGAATTTTTTTGGGGAATTTGATGTACATTTTTACGATACACAAGGCTTTTTTGAGCTTCGTCCCGGTAAAAGATTTTGAATCGCTGAGGAGTCAATTATGCGAAGATTTTCATCGTATGGGCCGCTCGATACGGATCTGCATTACTACGCTCCCAGAGAAGAACTGATTGCGAAAACCTACACTGAGTTAGTCGGCGATGATCCTGACAAGGGCGGGCATTACATCACGGTCTGGGCCCCGCGCCAGACCGGTAAAACCTGGGTTATGCAGCAAATTGTTCGTAAACTTCGAGCCGATGAACGGTTCGAAGCGGCGATTCTGACTATGCAATCGGCCAAAACAGAAACCACGCCCGAGGGTGTGTTGGAGGTTCTGGTCACAAACTTAAAAAAATGGTTTCAGCGAGACTTCCCGGAAATAAGAACCTGGAAAAGCTTATCTTCCTTGTTTGCCGCCCCCTATTTCACCAAACCGCTGATCTTGATCCTGGATGAGTTTGACGCCATGGGCGAAGAGTTCATCAATGCCTTTGCCAATGAGTTTCGCAGTATGTACACAGAACGGTTAAATGAACGCGACAAGCCGGATGGCGAAAAAAGCTGCCTCTTACACGGATTGGCGTTGATTGGGGTCAGAACGGTGCTCGGCATTGAAAATGTGAGCGGGTTGCCCTTTAACGTCCAGCGCAGCGTGCATATCCCCAATCTCTCATGCCAGGAAGTCGAAGGATTGTTTCGCTGGCACGCCAGGGAAAGCAGCCATCCGGTCGAGCAGGACGTGATTGACCGGCTGTATTACGAAACTGGCGGGCATCCTGGGCTGACCTGCTGGTTCGGAGAATTGCTGACCGAGGGCTGCGAGGATTACCAGCCGCCCACAAGCCGCCCTATTTCGATGGAGGATTTCGAACATGTTTTTTTGTGGGCTGCAAAAGGGTTGCCCAACAACACGATTCTCAATATTATCAGCAAAGCAAAGCAGGAACCCTATAAAGACGTGGTGCTACAACTCTTCAGAACCGAACGGAAACTGGAGTTTCGCTATGATGAAGCGCTGCTGAATTACCTGTACATGAACGGAGTCGTTGGGGTTGAGCGCGATGGGAGCGAGCTGCATGTCAAATTTGCCTCGCCCTTTGTACAGAAACGACTGTTCAATTATTTTTCCATTGAGATTTTTCAGTATATCGGCAAAGTGCGCGACATCACTGACCCGGCCGCCGATGTGATCAGCGGCAGCCGTTTGCACATCCCCGCTCTCATGAAACGCTTTGAAACCTATTTGCAGCAGAATCGCGACTGGCTGCTGAAAGATGCGCCTAAACGCAAGGACCTGCGCATCTATGAAGCGGTGTATCATTTCTGCTTTTATCGCTACCTCTACGATTTTTTAGGTACGAAACACGCGAAGGTGTATCCCGAATTCCCGACCGGCAACGGCAAGATTGACCTGATCATCACCTATTACGACGCCACTTACGGCCTCGAATTGAAAAGCTATACCACCGAAAGTGAATATGATGAAGCCTTAGAGCAGGCCGCCAAATATGGCAAGCAGATGCGCCTGCCTGAAATCTGGCTGATCGCCTTTGTGGAATATGTCGATGACGCCACGCGCCAGAAGTATGAAGTGGAGTATGTTGATCAAAAAACCGGCGTCCGGGTGATGCCTCTATTCGTAGAAACCGGAAGATAACCCGCGAAACACGCCAAACACGCGAAAAAACCCAATTTTTTCTTCTTTCGCGTGTTCCGCGTGTTTCGCGGGCTATTCAGACAAAGACCCGATTATAACATTTTGAGCAGGCCGGTCATGTCGTTGAACTGGTCGATCAGTTCATCCCAACGCGCAGCCTGACTGAAAATGTTCGGCCACAAGTCGCGGTCGTACCAGAGTTGATTCAGATCTTCAAGCTCTTTCTGCTGCTGTTCGATCCAGGTGTAGTATTTCAGGTTATGGATTATTCTCTGATCCTGATAGGTCAATTCTTTCAGATAATCTGTAGTTGCGCCGTACAGACAGCGATCCAGATCTTTAGCGGCCTGGAGTTCCGTATATTCGCCGCGTTCCTGGCGTAATTCTTCAAGGCGCGATTGATACATCACGGCCGAATCGGTCGCAATCGTAAAGATCACATCTTCTGAGGTCATTTCATAATATTTTGCCGTTTTAATGGATGACAGGATATTGGAGATGCTCGAAATTCCTAACAACGGAAGCTGTTTGACCAATTCGCTCGATACGCCGCTCTTTTGTAAATATTCATGCCCTTTGGGATCGTTAAAGAGCCGCAGTAAGCGCATACAATCTTCGTCGTCAATCGCGACAACGACATTGGTGTTTTTGACATTATGAATCCAGGGTACGTGTTTGTCGCCGATGCCTTCGATGCGATGGCCGCCGAAGCCGTTCATCAGCAGGGTCGGGCATTGCAAGGCTTCCGAGGCCACGACTTTGACCTGCGGCGCAATCGTGCGCAGATAATCGCCGGCCGCGATAGTGCCGGCCGAGCCGGTGGCTGAGATAAAGGCCGCTAACTGGCTTTTTGGCGTTTTCACGGCGTTATAGACTTCCTCAATCGCTGAACCGGTCACGTTGTAATGCCAGACCGCGTTGCCGAATTCATCGAACTGATTGAAAATCACGACATCTTCACGAGTTCGGCGCAGTTCCCAACACTTATCGTAGATCTCTTTCACATTCGATTCACATCCGGGTGTAGCAATAACTTCTGCCCCGATTTCCCTGAGCCAATCAAAGCGTTCTTTGCTCATCTCTTCCGGCAGAATCGCAATAGACGTGCAATCCATTAAATAGGAGTCAAAGGCGCCGCCGCGGCAATAATTGCCGGTAGAAGGCCAGACCGCTTTGTGGTAGGTGGGATCAAACTGGCCGGTCGTAATGCGCGGAGCCAAACAGCCATACGCGGCCCCGACTTTATGCGCGCCGGTCGGAAACCATTTGCCAATTAAGGTCACAATGCGGGCGTCAATCCCGGTGATCGCTTTGGGCAACTCGATATAGTTAACATTCCCGAATAAGCCGCCGGTTTCTTTCGGCTCATTTTTCCAGGTAATTCGAAATAAATTGAGCGGGTTCAAGTCCCACAAGCCGATATTTTTCAATTTGGCTTTAATCGCCCCCGGAATCAGTTCCGGGTTCTTCATCTGCGCGAAGGTGGGCAGAATAATCCCTTTTTCCTTATAGCGCTGCACGGCCTTTGCAAGCACGCTGTGATCGACAACTGTATCAATCGTATGAATCATGAGGTGTTCTCCTGGGAAACTACAGGAATGAAGAATAAGCAAAAATAGATTTCTGTCGTGTCTGAAATCTATTCTTGCTTATTCTTCATTCCTGTAGTTTCATGACGTCGGGCGAATGTACGCCACATTTTGTTATTCGATGACTCGTTTTGTCCTTTTTTCCAGCAATTCCATGAGCGTATCGGCCGGATGTTTGATGCGGCTCAGGAACATCATCGCAGCGATGATGTAGGGCTTATAGCTGGCTTCTTTATAGAGCGGATCCCGGTAACGGTCGAACACAGACGCGGCGACTTCCCCTTGTTTGCAGCTCACGCCCGTGATGTCGGCCGGTAAGCAGTGCAGATACAACGCTTTGCCTTCTTTCGTGCTTGCCATGAGTTGTTCTGTACATTCCCAGTCTTTATGTTCCGCATTCTGTTGCAGCAGTTCCTTTTCCAGGGCCGCGATACCGTCGCGGTCATTCTGTTCATACAATTTGGTGCGTTTTTCCATGGCCGCAAAGGAGGCCCAGCTCTTGGGATACACGATGTCAGCCTCTTTGAAGGCTTCGGCCATGTTATTGGTTTTCGTGAAGGATCCGCCGGTATGCGCCACGTTTTTCAGCGCAACCTCTTCCACTTCCGGCATAATTTCGTAACCTTTGGGATGCGCCAGCACTACATCCATGCCAAAACGGGTCATCAGACCCACCACGCCCTGCGGCACTGAGAGCGGTTTGCCGTAAGACGGCGAATAGGCCCAGGTCATGGCGATTTTTTTGCCGCGCAGTTTGTCAATCCCTCCGAATTCGTTGATCAGGTGCAGCGAGTCGGCCATGGTCTGGGTCGGGTGATCAATATCGCACTGAAGATTGACCAAAGTGGGGCGTTGTTCGAGCACTCCGGCTAAATGACCCTGTTTCACTGCTTCAGACACTTCCAGCATGTACGTATGTCCTTTACCGATGAACATGTCATCCCGAATCCCGATAATTTCAGCCATGAAGGAAATCATATTCGCGGTTTCGCGCACCGTTTCGCCGTGCGCAATCTGGGATTTGCCTTCGTCCAAATCCTGCATTTCCAGCCCTAACAAATTACACGCGCTGGCAAAACTGAAACGGGTGCGGGTCGAATTATCGCGGAAAATCGAGATTCCCAGTCCGCTCTCAAAGATTTTGGACGAAATATTATTGACGCGCAGCCCTCGCAGAATATCAGCCACTAAATAGGTCGCGTTGATTTCATCATCCGATTTATCCCAGGTTAATAAAAAGTCGTTCAGATACAGCTTGTCCGCTTTTAATGCGGCTAATTTTCGAATCATTTCTGCAATGCCAAGTTTATTCATAAAATTTCCCTCCCTTGAACATGTAGCGCGAAACTCCAGTTTCGCGCATCGTTGACAGACGCGAAACTGGAGTTTCGCGCTACATGTTACTCCGGCACTGCGATGCCTTTCATCGCATTGGCAATGTCTTTTAAGCCGCTGCCGGTAATGATTAACACGACGTTTGCATCAGCAGGCAGTTCGGTTCTGGCCTTCAGAAATCCGGCAAAGGCAGTTGCGCCGGCCGGTTCTGCAAATAGGCCACTTTCGGTCGCCAACTCTTTCTGGGCTTGAATAATCTGCTCGTCGGAAACCAGAATACTTCTGCCCTGATGCTCTAAAATCTGTTTACAAGCATAGTAGCCGTTGCGGGGAATGTCAACGGAAATCGAATCAGCAATCGTTGTTGAAGAAACCGGCATCCCGAATTGCCCCTTGTTATGAATCGCTCTGAAAATCGCGCTGCTGCCTTCAGCCTGAACCGCGTAGATCGTGGGAACTTTTTCGAGCAGTCCGGCCTTGACTACATCGCGAAAACCTTTATATACGCCCCCCAGAATCACGCCGTCGCCAACGGACACAAACACATAGTCCGGCGTCTGCCGCACCTGCTGCAATTGCTTGAAGATTTCCAGCGCAACCGTTTTCTTGCCTTCGATGGTCAGCGGATTATAAGCCGTATTGCGGCTGAGTCCGCCTTTTTCGTGGGAATAGGCCATAGATTGATCGTAGGCCAGATCATAATTGCCATCTACGCGAATCAATTTTGCGCCGTATTGCAAGGCCTGCACCATTTTAGCCGGAGGCGCAGATTTCGGGAGAAACAACGTGATATGCAACCCGGCGGCCGCGCCGACCCCGGCCATTGATGAGCCGGCGTTGCCGGTCGAAGCCAGCACAATATCACGAATCTGATGTTTGCGGGCAAAAGCCGCCACGAGATACGAGGCGCGATCTTTGAGCGAGCCGGTCGGGTTGGCGGTATCATCTTTCAGAAAGAGATTGGGGAACCCGTATTTTGCGCGCAAACGCTGCGGGGCCCAGAGCGGCGTATTGCCAACCGGAATCGGCGGAAAATACTGACGTTCAACCGGCAGAAAATCGAGCGGATCAAAATCCCGGGGGAGTTCTCCTTCAAAAGCGACTTCCAGAATGCCGCGTAAGGGTTCATCCTCGCGCTGCGCCTGCGAGCACTGCGGGCAGACCATCAGATCAGGAGTGATGTCAAAGTGTTTGTCACATCCACTACATACGTAAAAATATTTCATGATAAGAAAACCTGGTTTGTAGTACAGCATTTCGGAAATACGTACACAATGGAACACGCCTGGTAGCCCCGCCCTACGCGGCGGAAAATGAGGCATGATTCCCGCCGCGTAGGGCGGGGCTACCAGTGAATACGTATTTCCGAAATTATGTAGTAATTCCGAAGAACTCGCTCAAGCAAGCACTACGAGTGATTACTTCTTCCCATCCAACGCATAAACGAGCATAGCGTAAAAAGCGGCGCAGATTTCCAGATCGTCAATCCGGGTGATTTCGTTCGGGGCGTGTGCCTGATTTTCATCGCCAGGGCCAAAACCGATGGCCGGGATTTTATGCCGTCCGGTCGTGGCCACGCAGTTGGTCGAGAAAGTCCATTTATCCACAACCGGCTGCTTGCCATATAAATCTTTGTACGCGCTGACGCCAGCCTGGACCAGCGGATGGCTCTCATCAATCTTCCAGGTCGGGAAATAGAGTTCCTGACCATAATCCGCATTTTTGTAACCGCGTTTGGTGTATTGCGGCATATAGACCTCGATCTGCTCTTCGTTGTCGCCCGTGGCTTCGGCCATGTATTTTTTCACCTGACTGATCGCTAATTCCGCATTCTCGCCCCAGGTCAAGCGGCGATCCAGATAGAGCATAGCCTGATCCGGCACCGCGCATTGGGAAGGGCCTTTCACATCCATCTGCGACACCACAATCGTGCCTTTGCCGAGGAAGTGATCGTCATCCGGCTGCAACGCCTCGTTTAATTTCTCCATGGCCAACGCGGCCCGCGACGCTTTATACGCCGCACTGACGCCGCGTTCCGGGGCTGAACCATGCGCAGACACGCCTTTTAATTTAGCGACGATTTCCATGCGGCCGCGATGTCCGCGATAGAGCCGGCAGCTTGTCGGTTCCGTTGAAACCACGAAATCCGGTTTCAGATGCTCTTCTTCGATCAGATATTTCCAGCACATTCCGTCGCAATCTTCTTCCATGACCGTAAAGGTGAAATAGACTGTATAAGCGCCGTCATAGCCCAGATCTTTCAAAATGCGGCCGGCCGTGATCATCGAGGCTGCTCCGCCTTTTTGATCCGATGCACCGCGTCCGTGTACCAGACCATCCTGAATCAAGCCGCAAAAAGGATCGAATTTCCACTGACTCGGATCGCCAACTTCCACCGTATCAATATGGGCGTCAAAGGCGATTTTTTTCGGTCCCTTGCCGATGCGCGCAACCACGCTGCCCAGGCCGTCAATACGTACCTCGTCAAATCCCGCATCTTCACAGGCTTTGGCGATCATCTTGCATACCGCTTCTTCCTGGCTGCTGTAAGATGGGATTTTCACCATTTCAGACAGAGTCTGCGCGGTGTAATCGCGATAGGCTGTGGCTTTTGTTAAGATTTGTTCACGAATTTCCATACAAAAACTTGGTAGTGGGTAAATGGTAAGTGATGCGTTCCCTGAGCGAAGTCGAAGGGAACAGCGAGCGGCTCGTTTCGACTTCGCTCAACGAGCGGGCATCACTTACTATTTAA
>DF820478.1:0-82210 GCA_000739535.1 Candidatus Vecturithrix granuli
ACCTCATCGCCCTCCTGTCTGTTGAGCAGTGTTCCGGGTACCCATCACTTACAATTTAACCACTACCAAATCACCATTTCGCTCGACATGTTCAAAGGAGGAAGATAGGTATGCTTGATCACAAATACATCGATACACTCTGTATCAATACGATCCGGACGCTCGCCATGGATGGGGTGCAAAAAGCGAATTCCGGTCATCCTGGCGCACCAATGGGAATGGCCCCAATGGCATATACGTTGTGGACGCGTTTTCTGAAACATAACCCGCACAATCCGCAATGGGCAGACCGTGACCGTTTTGTTCTGTCGGCCGGTCATGCCTCGATGTTGATTTATAGCTTACTTCATTTGACTGGTTACGATCTGTCGCTTGAGGATTTGAAAAATTTTCGTCAATGGGGCAGCAAAACTCCCGGACATCCGGAATATGGGGTCACGCCCGGCGTGGAAACCACCACAGGACCGCTTGGACAGGGATTCTCAATGGCCGTTGGCATGGCGATTGCGGAGCGATTTCTGGCGCAGTATTTCAATCGTCCGGATCATACTATTGTTGATCATTATACCTATGTGATTGCCGGCGACGGAGATTTAATGGAAGGAGTGGCTTCTGAGGCCGCTTCGCTGGCCGGACACCTGAAATTAGGGAAATTGATTTGCTGCTATGATGACAATTCGATTACCATTGAAGGGAAAACTGATCTGGCCTTTACCGAGGATGTTGCGAAACGTTTTGAAGCGTATGGATGGCATGTTCGGCGAATTGAGCACGGCGACGATCCGCAGATTATCGCTTCGGCTATTGAAGCCGCTCAAAAGGTAACTGACCGGCCCTCGTTAATTTGTATTAAAACGCATATTGCGCACGGCAGCCCTAATAAGCAAGATTCGGCGAGCGCGCATGGCGCTCCCTTAGGCGAGGAAGAAATTAAATTAACCAAACAAGCCCTGGGGTGGTCTTCATCAGAGCCTTTTTTCGTACCTAAAGAAGCGTTGGAGCAGTTTAGAAAGAGCGTTGAACAAGGGCAGAAATGGGAACAGGAATGGCAGCAACGTTTTGAAGCCTATCACGAGGCTTATCCGGAATTAGCGCAAGAATGGGAACAGAGAATGTCAGGAGACTTGCCTGAAGGCTGGGAAGAGGCGTTGCCCGAATTTCCGGTAGATAAACCTATAGCGACCCGTGTTGCTTCAGGCAAGATTGTCAATGCGATTGCAGAGAAAATTCCGGCTTTACTCGGAGGATCTGCGGATTTAGGCCCCTCGAATAATACAAAGCTTAACGCCTATCCGAGCCTGAGCAGTCAACAATATGATGGTCGTAACGTCCATTACGGTGTGCGTGAACATGCGATGGGAGCGTTGATGAACGGCATGGCATTGCACGGTGGGATTATTCCTTACGGCGGAACATTTCTGGTGTTTTCCGATTATGTGCGTCCGGCGGTGCGGCTTTCAGCCCTGATGGAACAGCGGGTGATCTATGTGTTCACTCATGACAGCATTGGTCTTGGTGAAGATGGCCCCACGCACCAACCTGTCGAACACCTGGCTTCATTGCGCGTAATTCCGAACTTATGGGTGTTCCGTCCGGCTGACGCCACTGAAACTACAATTGCCTGGAAAGTTGCACTGGAACGCAAAGATGGCCCGACGGCTCTGGCTCTGAGCCGACAGAATTTGCCGATCATTGATCGGAAGCAAGGCCCCTCTGCTGATCTGACGGCCAAAGGCGCGTATATTCTTGCTGAAGCCAGCAAGGCGCAGCCGGATCTGATTGTGCTGGCGACCGGTTCTGAAGTTAGTCTGGCTGTAAAGGCGCAAAAAGAGTTGGAAGCCAAAGGCGCGGCAACCCGTGTGGTCAGTATGCCCTGCTGGGAATTATTTGATCAACAGCCGCAGGCATACAAAGATGAGGTATTGCCTCCAGCAATTACGGCGCGTTTGGCGATTGAAGCCGCGTCGCCCTTCGGTTGGCATAAATATGTGGGCGACAAAGGCGGGATCATCGGCGTTGAAACTTTTGGCGCTTCGGCTCCTGATAAAATTCTGATGGAAAAATATGGTTTCAGCGTTGCCAATGTGGTGGAACAGGCGTTAAAACTGGTGAAGTAATTAACGCCTAAAGTAGAAACCGGGTTTTTCTCAAAAACCCGGTTTCTTGCTCTGTATAGTGATCTTTACGCAAAAGAAATTTCATCTGATTGGCGCGCGGGCGCGCATTAAAAAAATCTTTCATCTCTTAGAGGATGTCATCCCCACATTTCAAACCCCGGGCGATCTTGACATCATTCCTCTCTATCTTGAATACTTGATCACGCTCAATCCTGAAGCCCGCAGTTTTCAATTCTCGGAAGAGGAAATTGAACGGCTCAAGCAATTCAAACAGGTGTTACGCCAACCATTTTCCCCGGAAGATCGGCGCGATATGGCACAACAGCTTTTGAAATTACGGCACCTGCTGGCCGCTAAAATTCAACAGCCGCTGAAAGAAGGGTCGCTGATTATTTTAGAACGAGATGTTCCCCGGCCTGAACCGCTTATCTGGCCCGCAGAGGTGCTTGTGGTTTTAGATCATTTGCGCAGTCCCTACAATGTTGGCGCGATTCTCAGAACCATGGAGTGCGTCGGCCTGCGCCGGGTCATAAGTTTGGGTTATACGCCTCGATTAGATAGTAAACAGGTGAAACGTTCGGCCATGGGCTGCGAAGCACTTATACAGGTTGAATATGAACAGGATGGCGTGGCTGCTCTCAAAAGGTTGCAAGCACAAGGCTTTCAGATGTACGCGCTTGAAACTATTGTGCCGTCAACCTCGGTATTCGATTTAGCCCTGGTATTGCCATCTCAGGAGACTCCACTTGCCTTAGTCGTCGGGAATGAAGAGTTTGGCGTGGACGAATCACTGCTCGGCATGGCCGATCATTTAATTCATATTCCTACATTCGGAACAAAGAATTCACTCAATGTGTCAATTGCGTTTTCTGTCGCCATTTACCAATTCTGGGCTGCGATTTTTGGGAAAAAATAACTTGACAAAATTTCCCAGGTTTTTATAAGACTCTTTTCATTCGTTGGGCGGGTAGCTCAGCTTGGGAGAGCATCGGAATCGCACTCCGAAGGCCGCGGGTTCGATCCCCGTCCCGTCCATTCATTGATAGTGCCAACGTCGGTTTACACTTCTTAGAAGCGTAAACCGACGTTGATTTTTTTGGTTCTTAGTTCTGCGTATGCTGAGCATAGCGTTGCAAGCTTTGTAATGCCTCCTGGTGGGTGGGTTTCACTTTGAGTACATCTTCCCAATATCCTCTAGCTGTTTCAACGTCTCCTTGTTGTTCATAGACCAGCCCAAGATGATGATACGCGTCAATATTGCGCGGATTAATGTGCAAAGTTTGTTTGTAAGCGTTTAAGGCACATTCATATAATCCCAGATGAAAATACGCATCCCCCAGGGCGAATTGCGCCTGTTCGTGCAGCGGATCAAATTCCAAACTGCGTTCAAGCATTTTGACCGCTTTTTCATACTGACCCTGGCGCAACAACCCAATGCCCAATTGATGATGAATTTTTGAGTCCATCGGATTTAATTCAAGGGCGCGTTGTAATTTCTTAATGCCGGCCTGGACATTATTAGTCTCGTAATCCCGCATGGCATCGTAAAGCAAAATACAGGTTTGAAGTGAAATCGGTCCGGCCGCGTCGGCTTCACGAATTTCATAGAGCGCGTTCAGAATTTCATCTAAATACCGTCCAGATGCGTTTTCCGCCAGCAGCTCGCGTGCTTTTTCAAAACAGGCAATCGCACGTTCCAGATCTCCGGTAAGAGCATAGGCGCGCGCCAGTTCGTGAACGGTGCTATATTCTTGTAATCCTGCCTCATCAAGCTGTGTAAGATGTTTCATCGCTTTTTCATAATTTCCCAGGTAGGCATGACATAACCCGATACTGACCGCAGACTGTGTTTTGTTGACCAGGGTATCATGGCTATACTTCCGGGCTTGCTGAAATAATTGAATGGCCGCCTCCCATTCCCCTTTCCATTGCTGCATTTTCCCTTCAATTGTCAGGGCGTTATACAAGACATGTTTGGAAGACACCCGTTTACTCAATATCCGCTCAAATTCACAATTCGTTAATGGATTTTGGCACTTTCCGCACAAAACGCGCTGATGCTCTGCAAAATGGATCTTGACGCGATTTTTAGTTCCGCAAGACGAGCAAGTGATCAGATCGATCAACAAGGCTCCACAGACCCCACAGCGAATGATCGTATTTTGTGAGAGCGCCGCCGGCAGTCGATTTTCTCGCCCACAAAGATAACATACAAGCTGTTGCATACGTAAAACCGGAGCAGTTTGTGAATGTTGACGGCTGACTTCCCAGGTCTACTCGACTTCGGAAGTCTCAACAATTACAACTTATGTACACAGATCAATCAACAAATCCTCTAACAGAATATTGGGCGAATTTGTGCTTGACTTCAAGGCCAAATCGACCTCATATAAACGTTTCAAGCCCTGTTTTAATTTGATCTGCGAAAACCGTTGTACCTGTTTCTGCAAATTTTCTGCCAGCTTTGGAGAAACCCCGATTTTGTTCGCAATCTGTGTGACTGACAGGGACTTTTGCTCTACCAGGTGAACTTTTGTCTTCCACAAGAGTCGAAACTGTCGGGATAAAAGCGCCAAAATTTTTAATGGCTCTTCTCCTTCAGTCAGCAATTGACGTAATATTCGCAAGGCATCGACCAGATTCCCGGTACTCACGGCATCGATCATTTCAAAAATATCTCGTTCGCGCACATTGCCAACCACACGTTCAACTACTGCGGGCGTTAACTCTTTGTCACTGGCATAGGCCACGACTTTTTTCAGTTCATTATCTAATTGTCGTAATTCGTTACCCACGACCTCTGACAGATAAGCCGCTGTTTGCAGTGAGATTCTACAGCCATAGAGTTTGGCGCGTGCACTAATCCATTGCGGCAAATCTCGATCGAATAATTTCCAGAATTGGACAATTTCTCCGGCTTTTTTCAATACTTGCGCAAATTTTGTGCGACTATCCAATTTTGACCCTGTGAACACCAGACAGGTTGAAGGATTCGGATGGGAAAGATAAGGGAGCATCTGTTTTTGCGCTTCTGCGGAAAGATCGTCAATATCGGTCACAATAATCAATCGCCATTTACTCAGAAACGGGATCGTTTGCGCCAGATCTAACACGTCGGCGGCGACCATATCTTTCCCGGCAAATTTATCAACATTAAAATCGGCTGATTCTGGCGGAATTAAGGTTTGTTTGAGGCGTTCGACACATTCTTCAATCAAAAAGGTTTCCTGCCCCTGAAAAAGGTACACGGGTTTGATCATGCCCTGGTCAAGATGTTTTAACAATTCGGCATACGTAATGTATTCTTTGCGTGCTGCCATGATATTGGCAAAGGCCAAGGGTAGAAGGCAAGGAGCGCAAGGCAAAAGGCAATGGGCAAAGAGCGAGAAACAAAGGACGAAAAACCTTTCGCCTTTTGCCTTTCAACCTTTGCCTTTTCCCTTTCGCCTCTCGCCCTTCGCCTTAGAATCCCTCGGTTGATAAGGTTCGAATTCTTTGCGCCAGTTCCTCAGCTAATTCACGCAAAGCTCTTTCTTCGTTTTCTGTTTCCTGGGTAATATTCACTAAGGGGCCGCCGTCAAAATCCTGATCTTCAACCAGCCCCTGAGTTTGCCAGAGGATTTCGCCATTGACCATATCTGTTAATTCAATGTCAACCGTGACATATAATTTATAACTTGCGACTTCATTGTTTTCATCATAGGAAGCCACAGTATTGGCGCTATAACCCTTGATCGTGCCTTTTAAGACGGCATCGGCATTTCCTTCGGAGACCAGACGCACTTTGCCGCCTTTGACAAATTGTTCGATCACCTGTTGCGTGATGACTTCTTCCACACCCTCTTCCGGTGTCTTATTCACAAATATGGGGATCGCAATGGTTTTAATATGGTCTGGTAAATTTCCCTGTCCAACCAATCCATATCCACAGCCTGAAATGAGCAAGAGGATCACGCTAAAAATCATCAGGTTTTTTACTGTCATTGGGTAAAATGAAGAATGCAACAGCAAAATATTTTTCTGGAACATGTCTTGCTATTGCACCTTTTCAATCGAATAGGTTTGAGACTTCCGAAATCTGGCAGACTTCGAAAGTCTGGCGTTTACACAACGATATTCACCAATTTTTTCGGCACCACAACAACTTTGCGCAGAGGCTTGCCTTCGATATAGGCTTTGATACGTTCGTCAGCCAGGGCTTGCTGCTTGATCACATCATCAGAGGCGTCTGCTGAAATCGTTATGCGACTGCGTACCTTGCCATTCACCTGCACCACAATCAGAATTTCTTCAGCCTTTGCGGCTTCTTGATCATACTGTAACCAGGGTTCATTAAACACGCTGGATGTATGCCCTAACGTTTCCCACAATTCTTCAGTAATATGGGGCACGAATGGCGCTAAGAGCACAATCGTGGATTCAATCGCTTCGCGCAAGGCCCGCACTGCCACTTCCCGATCTTCCGAACCTTCATGTGGTAATTCAAACGCATACATGGCATTGACCAATTCCATGATCGTACTAATTGCAGTATTGAAATGGAAACGGCCATCCAAATCTTCTGTGACTTTTTGAATCGTACTATGCGTCATGCGGCGCAGATTTTTGACGGCGGTCGGTAAAGTAGGCTGTTCAACTGTTCCTGTTTTCTGGCCTTGAATATCCGGGAGCACGTTATATACCAGACGCCACAGACGATTCAAAAATCGAAAACTTCCTTCAGCGGCTTGATCGCTCCAATCCAGGTCTTTTTCCGGCGGAGCCGCAAACAGGATAAACAAACGGGTGGCATCGGCCCCGAATTTTTCCATCTGAGAATCCGGGTCAACGACATTCCCAAAAGATTTTGACATCTTGCGCCCATCTTTGATCACCATGCCCTGCGTCAACAGATTATCAAAGGGTTCATCAAAGTCCACGATTCCCAAATCGCGCAGTACTTTTGTGAAAAATCGGGAGTAGAGCAGGTGTAAAATCGCATGTTCAATGCCGCCGATATATTGATTGACGGTCATCCAGTATTGGACGGCTTCCTTCTCCAGAGGCCCTTCATCATAATGCGGGCAGGCATAACGCATGTAATACCAGGAAGAATCCACAAAGGTGTCCATTGTGTCGGTTTCGCGTCTGGCAGCTTTGCCGCACCTGGGGCACCTGACATTCACAAATTCGGGAATGTGCGACAAGGGATTGCCGCCTACTGCTGAAAATTCGATATCTTCAGGCAGAATCACCGGTAAATCCTCGTAAGGCACGGGAACGCTGCCGCAGTCATCGCAATGAATGATCGGAATCGGGTTGCCCCAGTAGCGCTGGCGAGAAATGCCCCAATCGCGCAAGCGATAATTGATCGTTGCTTTTCCGATACCCTGGTCAGCCAGATATTCGGTGATTTTCTGGATGGCTTCACGATTCTTCATCCCGTCAAAACGTCCGGAATTGACCAGCACACCGTCCTCAATGTATGCTTGCGTCATAGTATCAACGGAAAGTTTCGTATCCGGCGGCTGAATCACCACGCGCAGCGGGAGCTGATATTTCTGCGCAAATTCAAAGTCCCGCTGATCATGCGTGGGCACTGCCATAATCGCGCCAGTGCCATATTCCATAAGCACAAAATTGGCGACCCAGATCGGAATCTGTTCCTGTGTCAACGGATTGATCGCGTATTTGCCGGTAAACACACCCTCTTTTTCTGTGGCCTCGTCGGTTCGAACCGCTTTTTCCTGCAATCCGATGCGATTCACAAAGTCCAGCACCGCTTTTTCCTGCGGCGTCCCGGCCGATAAACTCCGCGCCATCGGATGTTCAGGAGCGAGCACCATAAACGTTGCGCCATATAAGGTATCCGGGCGAGTCGTAAAAATCTCAATGTTCTCGCTGCCGTCGGCTAACGGGAAAAGCACCGAGGTGCCATAACTCTTTCCGATCCAGTTCTTTTGCATGGTCAACACCCGTTCCGGCCAACCTGGCAGTTTATCACAGAACTCTAACAATTCTTCCGCATAGTCAGTCACGCGAAAGTGCCATTGTTCCAGTTCCCGCTGTCCGATAGACGTGTGTCCGCGCCAGCACTTATCCCCTTCAATCTGCTCATTAGCCAGAGAGGTATTACACTCATCGCACCAGTTGACAATTGACTTCTTTTTATACACCAGCCCTTTTTCATACATTTTCAGGAACAACCATTGTTCCCATTTGTAGTAGAGTTGATCGCAGGTTGCCAGTTCCCGATCCCAATCATAGCTGAATCCGAGGCGCTGCAAGCGTTCGCGCATATTCTCAATGTTACTGCGCGTCCATCGCGCCGGATGGCTTTTGTTTTTAATGGCCGCATTTTCTGCGGGCAAACCAAAAGCATCCCAGCCCATCGGGTGCAGCACGTTATAGCCTTGCATCACTTTAAAACGTGCAATGACATCGCCGATCGAATAATTGCGCACGTGTCCCATGTGAATTCTGCCGGATGGATAGGGAAACATTTCCAGAATATAGAGTTTCTTCTTGCTGTGGTCAACCTCAACTTTATACTGCTTGCGCTCCTCCCAGCGCTGCTGCCATTTCTTTTCAATTTCTGTGAAATTATACTGCTGTTCCATTGCTGCTCCATCTTTTCAGTGTGTTAATGTGTTAGTATGTTGATGTTTCAGTGTTTGTGTTCGCGCTTCCAGTAATCCCAACTCGCAGATAACATCTAAAACTGGCGGAAGCGGCGTCTGCCAGAGCCATTCGATTTTCAGCCAGAAGTCGAGAAGCACGGCGGCGTGATACGCGCCTTTATTGCCGGCAAACGCCGTAATATAGCGATCTTCCTCGCCCAATTGGTAACATTCTGCCCATTGTCGTAGCGGATCGATTAACCAATATTCCGGAACATACGCTGCTTCATATTCCACGAATTTCTTGCCGCGATCCTGTTCAACGCTATCCAGCGACACGATCTCAATAATTAAATCTGCTGGCCCGTCCAAATAGGTAGTTTTAAGGCGATCCAGATGTTCATGGCTCACAAAGAGCAGGTCCGGCTTTCGTCTGGAATGTTTCAGTTTCATTTGAAAGGGGGCAAAATAGATCGTCCCTAACGCATGAGTTTCGGTATAGATTCTCAAGATCGATGCCAAAAACCCTGCTAAATCTTGATGGGTACGAGAAGCCGGTAAACGCCTGACCATCTTTTCATTCACCCATTCGGAAAGCGTGTCTTCATCAGTCCATTCCAGGAAATCTTCAGACGCGTTGTCTAATTGCGGCTTGTCCGGCGCTGCTGCTTCCAACAGCGTTGTCAATCCCTGTCTGAGTGTCGGATCTTGCTCAATTTTGCGCAAAAAATCCTGAATATCCACTGCCATAATATTTTTTGCCTCCGCAAACAATCCTGTGATGCGAGTAAATTTTATATATAGATTTTCAGAAATTTATGTGCAGGAAAAAACCGAGTTTTTTCAAAAAATTCGGTTTTTTTGTATGCAGTGCTCTTTCTGAAATACTCTAAATTTTTGTAGAAATTTCTCTTGTGTTTTCCAGGATGTGTCAAGCAAAAAGATGAAGAAAGACAAAATTAAGTTGTTTTGGGAATGGAACGAAGCGGATTTCACGAAACAGAGAGCGTTTCGGGAATTTCAGGCCTCATTTCTGAAACAATTTACAACCTTGAACATTGAGTATAAAAAACATGGTGACAAAACAGGTGCTCGATCAGGCAAAGGCCTATCTCTGTTGGGATACCTTTCCGGATCTCACCATCAAACTCATTCCGTTAGAACAGCCAGTGGCTTTTTACACGCCGCCTTCAGCCAATATGCACACGATTGTGCTCTTTTATCCGGTTCCCTGCGATGATTATTGGCCGGTGCTGTTTCTCTTGTTCCATGAAATCGGCCATTATCGTCAATTTCAGACTTCTTGTACACAAGGCAAGGAGAGCCATTTCTGGGAATGTGTCAATATGGCGACCGGGGAAGAGAAAATAGAGTTTGAGGCGGAAAGTTGGGAATTAGGAAAACGTGTACTCTCAGACTTTTTATCTCATTGCCATTTTTCTCAAGGGTTACAGAAATATGCCATCACGCAATATCAGAGTTATGCTGCCCGTTGTCTCAACAGTTATGAAGATGGATGATACCCTTTCTTGACCGATGTAAATAACTTGACAAGATTCTCTTCCCTGAAAATAGTAACAGCAATTTTCTTTTTATGTATGGAGTGCGAAAGCTTTGCTTTCGCTGCGAAAGCAAAGCTTTCGCACTCCGTTTTCAATGGAGGTTCAACTCATGCACATCGAAGAATTCCTCAAATTTATGGGCGACGTGAAAATGTACGATCTCACCCAGCGTTTAAGTATTCACACGCCTCCCTGGCCAAGCTACATGCCGTTGCAAATTCAATATTTCAAACGTATTGCCGGAGCGCACATGGGACAGGGCGCAAACGGACAGATCATCAAGACCAGCAATCATGTTGGTACTCACATGGATGGGGAAATTCACTTCTATCCCAACGGCCGAACCATTGGAGATACTCCGCTGGATTTCTGGGTCGGCCCGGGTGTAGTGGTTGATATTTCTCAGGATGTTGGCGATTACGATTTATATACGCCTGAGATGCTGATGAAAAACGTGGAGATCAAGGAAGGGGACATTCTGATTATCAATACGGGCTACCATAGATATGCCTGGGATCAACAAGAAGCCGATGAAATTCGCTATTTTGTCAAACATCCGGGCCCGGGGCCAAAGTTTGATGAATGGGCTTTAGATATGAAAATTAAATGGATCGGCGTGGATTGCGGCAGCGCGGATCACCCGATGAATACGATTATTGCCCAGTGGCATCCGAAACTCTTCAAACAAGCGGAACAGAAACTGATCGAAAAATATGGCGTAAAAGATTGGGAAGAGATGTTCCCCACAGAGGAATATTATCAGATTATGCACCTGAAACTGTTCCCAAAAGGATTGATTCATGCTGAAAATGTCGGCGGTGATATTGAAAAACTCAGCAATCAGCGCGTATGGATCGGCTGTTTTCCGTTACGCGGCATCGAGTTAGAGTCTTCAATGTGCCGAATTATTGCGTTAGCGCCTCCGGATGGGAAGTGAGGAGTAAGAAGTAAGGAATAAGAAGTGAGGAGTAAGAAGGAAGAAACGAATATAGTGATCCTAAATCATTGGTGTCCTGTCACTTCGACTTCGCTCAGTGACCGGGTGGTTGTCGAGCAGTGACCGGGTGGTTGTCGAGCAGTGACCGGGTGGTTGTCGAGCAGTGACCGGGTAGTTGTCGAGCAGTGACCGGATGGTTGTCGAGCGAAGTCGAGACATGAATGACTGAGGATGTCTATAGTAAGTAGTAATTGGTTTTCGGTAAAGAAGTTCTCTTCCTCCTCCTTACTTCATACTCCTTACTCCCTACTCCCTACTGAATATTATGCCAGTACCACGGGAATTTGAATATGTGAAACCTGCGACGCTGGATAACGCCTTAGCGTTATTAGCGGAGTATGGGGCTCGGGCGCGGATTCTGGCCGGGGGGACGGATCTGTGCTTGAAAATTAAGGAAGCCTCTGAAACGCCTGAAATGCTCATAGACATTAAGGGCCTGCAAGAATTAACTGCGCTGGACTATGCCGAAAACCAACTGCGCATTGGCGCGGCTGTGCCATTTACGCGCCTGATCGAATCGCCGCTTGTGCAGGAACGTTTCCCGCTGTTGCGCGACGCCTCAGCGACCGTGGGATCGGTCGGTATTCGTAATCGCGCCACGATGGGCGGAAACATCTGTTCCGCAGTGCCTTCACTGGACAGTGGCCCGGCGCTGTTGGTGCATGAAGCGGTCGCGCACGTCAAAAGCCGGCAAGGTGAACGCAGGGTGCCGCTGTTGGATTGGTTTGTGGGACCAAAGCGTTCAGCGTTGCAGCCTGATGAAATCTTAACCGCCATTTCAGTGCCAACTCCGCCCAAAAAAGCCGGGGCGTGTTATGTGAAACTCGGCCGATACGCCGGGGAAGACCTGGCGCAGGCCGGCGTCGGAGTCTTAGCGTTGGAAGGCCATGAGTATCGAATCGCATTTTGCGCGGTCGGACCGGTTCCGACACGGGCCAGGAAGATTGAAGCCCTGCTCCAGGGAAATAAACTGAGCGAGCCTGTTCTCAAAGAGGCTAAAGCCCTGGTTCCTGAAGAAATCGCACCAATTTCCGACATTCGTTCCTCCAAGGAATACCGGACAATGATGATCAAGGTGATGTTAGAACGCGGATTACAGGCGGCTGTGTCGGCGCTGCGCGGCGGGCGCAGCGAACACGGCGCAATCTGGGTGTAAAATGTATGTCGAAACTCCAGTTTCGACACACCTGTCTATTCAGGCAGAGGCGGGTGCGCGAAATTGGAGTTTCGCGCTACATTTTAGGAGCACACGTATGAAAAAGACGATACATTTTACCCTTAATGGTGAAGATAGAAGCGTGGATGTAGCCTCTACGGATACGCTCCTTGAGGTCTTACGCGACAAACTGGGCGTAAAAAGTCCGAAATGCGGATGCGATCGGGGCGATTGCGGCACTTGTACTATCCTGTTGAACGGGGCCAGCGTCAGGAGTTGTCTCATTTTTGCAATTGAAGTCGAAGGGCAGGAAGTGATCACCCTTGAAGGGCTGTCCCAGCATGGCCCTACTCCCCTTCAGCAGGCCTTTATTGACCGGAGTTCGTTCCAGTGTGGATTTTGCGCGCCCGGTATTATTCTGACGACGACCGAATTGTTAGCGAAAAATCCGCATCCGACCGCACAAGAAATTCAAGAAGCCATTGCAGGCAACCTCTGCCGATGTACCGGCTATGAGCCGATTATCGAGGCTATTCTTGAGGCGTCAACACGCTAAGGAGGGAGGCTTATGCAGGAATTGAAATATGTTGGACAACCTGTGACACGTATTGATGAACGCGAGAAAGTCCTGGGCGCGGCGCAATATGTTGACGACCTGGAATTCGGGCCGAATCTGCTGCATGCCCAGGTAGTCGAAAGCCCCTACGCTCATGCGAAAATCATCAGCATTGATACCTCGGAGGCGGAAAAAATTCCGGGCGTGGTGAAGGTCGTAACCGGCAAAGATTTCCCGTATCACTTTGGTCTGTATATGCAGGATCGCTATATCTTTGCCCAGGATAAAGTCCGCTTTGTGGGCGAGCAGGTAGCGGCGGTCATCGCCCGGGATGTGAAAACCGCCCAAAAAGCGGCGGATTTGGTGAGAGTCCAATATGAACCGCTGCCAGCCATTTTCGATCCGGTCGAGGCGTTCAAAGAGGGAGCGACTTTAGTGCACCCGGATCTGGGTAATTATTCACACGTCCCCTGGTTTTTTCCGAAGGGCGGCACAAATGTGGCGCACTGGCGGAAAGTACGCAAAGGGAATCTGGAGCAAGGATTTGCCGAAGCGGATTTGGTGTTTGAAGATACCTACCGCGTGCCGCGCTATGCACATTGCTGTATTGAAGTGCATGCGGCGGTGGGTTTGTGCGATCAGGCCGGACGTATTACGGTCTGGACAGCCTCGCAATCGCCGCATACCCAACGCCATATTTTTGCGGAGGTGTTGGCCCCGCTCGGGGTCAACCATAAGGATGTGCGCGTGGTGACGCCGTATGTCGGCGGTGGTTTTGGCGGCAAAGCCGGCGTGACCATGGAAATTCTGGCCGCGGCTCTGCCGACCGTGGTGAAAGGCCATCCGGTCAAAATCCATTGGACCCGGGCGCAGGAATTCTATAATACGTATCAGCGCTTAGGGGTGGTGGCAACCCTGAAAATGGGGGTCAAAAAGGACGGGAGCATCACGGCCTTTGATTATACGCTTTACTGGGACGCCGGGGCGTATGTCGAATATGGAGCAAACGTCGTCAACGCCTCGGGCTTGTCGGCCACCGGGCCGTACCGGATTCCGAATGTGAAGATTGACGCCCTCTGCATGTACACAAACCTGCCGCCAGGCGGGCCCTATCGCGGCTTTGGCTACTCTGAACTGTTGTTTGGCATTGAATCGCATACCACGCGCATGGCGAAACTTCTGAACATGGATCCGGTCGAATTTAAGCGCAAAAATGCGATTCAGGAAGGCGATAGCCTGCCCTATGGCTGCGCGATGAATCCCAACGGCTTACATGAGTGTATTGATAAAGTCGCTGAAGCAATTGCATGGGGCCAAAAAGAGGAATCAACCGATCCGCACAAAGCCATTGGCAAAGGATTTTCGATCTTCTGGAAAGCGCCGGCCATGCCAGCCAATGCTTCATCAGCGGCATTTTTGAAGTTTAATGAAGACGCCAGTGTCAACATCCTGGTGTCGGCTATGGAAATCGGTCAGGGCTTTTTAACCGCAATGGCGCAGATTGCGGCGGAAATCCTGACGATCCCCCCGGAAAATATCCGGGTTGAGATGCCGGATACCGATCGGAATCCTTATGAATGGCAGACCGTGGCGTCGCATATTACCTGGTCAACCGGAAACGCCGTGAAAAACGCGGCGATTGATGCGCGGGAACAGATTTTTGCGGCGATCAAAGAAGCCTATTTCCTGGAAACCGATTCGCTGTATCTGGACAATGGAGAGGTGAAGTGTAAGACACAAGCGGATTTTGCGGTACCGCTGAAAGAGATCGTGATTAACGGGATTATGAAGGAAGATGGGACGTACCGCGGCGGCCCGATTATCGGGCGCGGTACCTTTATGCCGAAATTCACATCGGCACTAGGAGATCCGGAAACCAGTCAGGGTGGACATCCGAACGTGCATTATACGGTTGGCGCGGCGGCCTTGACGCTTGAAGTGGATAAGCAAACCGGCCGCATGAAAGTGTTGAAAGCGGTCGAAGCGATTGACGCCGGCAAAGCGATTAACCCCATGTCGGTCAAAGATCAGATGATCGGCGGCTTGCTCCAGGGTTTGGCAACCGTGATGTATGAAGATATGCGCTACGACGAGCACGGGAAACTGCTGAACCCGAATTTTACCGATTATAAGATTCCGACCGCGCTGGATATCCCTGATGAAGTTATTCCGATCATTGTCGAAACCCCGCAGCCTGATGGCCCGTTTGGGGCCAGAGGGATTGGCGAACATCCCATGATTCCGGCCGCTCAGATCGTTGCAAACGCGCTTGAAGATGCCGTCGGAATTCGAGTGAAATCTATGCCAATTACGGCAGAAAAAGTTGGTCTTGCGTTGCAAAATGGAAAGACTGAAGTTGAGTAAGTCACTACACGGATTTCTCATAAGCAAGGATTTCCTGGAGTGGTGGGAAAACAGGCAGATGATAAGTAATTATGAATAAATTTTTGTCAGTTTTGACTGCCCGAGAAACCGGGTTTTTCGAAAAAACCCGGTTTCTGATGGGCAACGAAATTATTTATAATTACTGACGATGAACGTTCAGGTATTTGTAGTAATCACGTAAACGTAAATATAAGAGAGATGTTTTCGCTGGGAGCGAGAGCACCTCTGAAAATCTATCGCCTCAAGAGGTGAGTGTATGGCAATGCAGCAGCAATCAAAAAATAATTTATCGCCGCAAAATATTGTGATGGGGTTTCAACACATGTTCGTCATGTTCGGGGCCACCGTGCTCGTGCCGATTATTACCGGATTGGATATTAGCGTCGCATTGTTTGCATCCGGCGTCGGCACCCTGCTCTTCCATGTTGTGACCAAATTTAAAGTGCCAGTCTACCTTGGATCGAGTTTTGCCTTTATTCCGGTTATCATGGCAGTATCAACCGCCGAAGGCGGGTCCTTGCAAAAAGCTTGCGGAGGGATATTGGTGGCAGGTTTTCTGTATGTGGTTGTCGCGATTATTTTCCAATTTATCGAATTTGAGACGATTCATTCCATTCTTCCGCCGCATGTGACCGGTCCGATGATTATTTTGATCGGCTTAATTCTGGCGCCGGTCGCGATTCAGAGTGCGAACGGCACGAATTCACCGGCAATCGCAGAGGTCATTGGCAAAGCCGGCTGTTGGGGAATTGCGCTCATTACCTTTGCGGCCGGAGTGTTTGTCAAAATCTTTCTGGAACGCTGGGGATTTAAGTTTCTTTCGACCCTTCCCGTGTTATGCGCCTTGATTATCGGGTATATCGCCTCGATTTTGGTGGGTATTGTGAGTTTTGGGTCAATCTCCAATGCTGGTTGGCTTGGGTTACCGGCTTTTTCTCTGCCGATCTTCGACATACGTGCAATTTCAATCGCGGTACCGGTGGCGATTGTGACCATGGTTGAGCACTTTGGCGATGTGCTGGCGATTGGCAACGTCGTTGAAAAAGATTTTATCCGCGATCCCGGCATCCATCGCACCCTGATTGGCGATGGGTTAGCAACCTCGCTTTCAGCGTTTATGGGCGGCCCGGCGAATACAACCTATTCTGAAAATACCGGGGCCGTCGCGTTAACCGGCAATTTTAACCCAATCGTCATGGAAATTGCCGCGATCTTTGCGATTATCTTATCCGTTGTGCCGAAATTTGGGGCCGTGATTTCGACCATTCCAGCACCGGTTATCGGAGGGATCTCGATCTTACTTTTTGGGATGATCTCCTCAATTGGGATTAAAACAATGGTGGATAATCAGGTCAATCTGCACGATCCTAAAATCTTGATTATTACCGCAGCCATGTTAGTGCTCGGTCTCGGTGGCGCTGAATTTGTGTTAGGCCCGATTACCCTGAGTGGGTTAGGGTTATCGGCAATCGTGGGGATTCTTTTGAACGCGATCCTTTCGGCCGGAGCGCGAAGATAACGAACAGAAGCCGGGTTTTTGTCAAAAACCCGGTTTCTTGCAACCCGAGAAAGCGTTTACGGCAAAAGGAGAGTGAAAGATATGAAAACGAGCATACTTTTTCTCTGGGTGTTCAGCCTGTTTTTCATACTCTCAGCATGTCATCATCATGCGCTTCTGTCTGATAGAGGAGGGGTTGATCTTGAACTCGCACCTATTGACCGGATTGAACTCTTGATACTTGAATCCTTTCCGGTGCAGGTGCATGTGCGCATCACGGGCTATCTGCCCGATAGCTGCACGACATTCGACCATATCAGTCAAACCCGGGTCGAGAATCTCTTTCAAGTGGATGTCATCACGAAACGCCCGGTAGATGAAGTTTGTGCAAAACTGATTACCTGGTTTGAAGAAACTGTTGCGCTTGAAGTCTATGGTCTGCCAGCCGGAACATATATTGTGGATGTGAATGGAGTACGTGAGACGTTTACCCTGGATGTTGAGAATCGGCTATAAACTGAAGGAGTCATCGAATAAAACGAATAACACGAATGTGACACTCGCACGGAATGAAAACCAGGCTCGTAGTCGCCGCTTCAGCGGCGTAATGAAACGCTAGAGCGTTCACTACGAACCGAAATTTATATGAGAGAAGATATGGATGCCATTACTGCCTTTCGTGAAGAACGCGAACGACTGAATGAAATTGTGCTGAAATACGGGCAAAAAGATATTAAACGTTTTTTCAATCTGGATTCCAGTGTGTACAAAGATGGCGCACTGCCAGCCAAAACCAAAGAATTGCTCGGTCTGGTGGGGTCACTGGTGCTGCGCTGCGACGATTGCATTCTGTACCATACGATCCGCTGCTGCGAAGAAGGCGTGACAGATGAAGAGTTTGAAGAAACCATGACCATCGGCCTGATTGTCGGCGGTTCGATTACGATCCCGCACTTACGCCGCGCCTTCAAGCACTGGGAAGAACTCAAGGTCAAACAACAAGAAGAATGAGTGAAGATGGAATCCGCCTCAGAAGGCGGTTCAAACCCATCTGGAAGACGACAACGGATGAAAGGCAGCAACGGATCCCTCTTTGAATCCGTTCTATATTTCATAAATCTTTCAGGAGGAGTAAAATGATCTATTCAGAGCGAATCGAACTTCATCCACGTGTGTGTAATGGCATACCTGTCATCACAGGCACTCGCATTCCTGTGTCGGTCATTTTGGAACAATTGGCAGAAGGAGAATCCTGGGAAGAAGTTCTTACCGGATACCCGGAATTGAGACGCGAAGACATTCAGGCTGCTCTGCGATATGCAAAATCTTCGCTTGATCATACTGAAGTGAGGGGAGTCGCGTATGCCTGAGCCATTTCTCGTTTATACCTGGATCAAATGTTCAAACGGGATATTGCTCAAGCATTACGTGAGGACAGTCACGATGTCATACGAGCCTCCGAAATCGGACAAGACTGGGCTGATGATCAGGAAATTTTACAAAAAGCCATTGCAGAAAACCGAATTCTTGTGACGCTTGATAAGCATTTTGGTGATTGGGCGATTCTGCCGTTCCATGAACATTCTGGCGTTATTCGACTAAAAGTGAACCCGACAACATCCCAACATGTTATTTCCCTTCTTCTTCCATTTTTACGGATGTATCATCCGGAGCAACTGAGAAATTGCCTTTTGGCGGTCGGGGAAACCTTCGAGCAATTGCCTGGCACGCATCCCCGCTTCACCAAAGAGGCCATTGATGCCGCGTTACATTTTGCCGCGGGGGACTTGCTGTTTCGGGTAGTAGGCGTTTCCCCTGAGCAGAAGGCAGACATTGCAGTTGAAGTCTTTCAACATCATGCGCAGGAATTACAGCATAATTTCAGCGTCGTTTCTCCTGAACAGAATCAGCCCGTTGCGCGACAAAGGGCAGCAGCGACTCAATCGCTGCCCTCGGCAGGTGAGCGGAAAAACGGAAAAACTTGTTTAGTGTAAAAATTCTTTTGATGCTGATGTATAAGCAATAACTGCCATTAAGAATTCCGGAACAATTCGGTACCGGATAGTTTTCTGAATATACCAGAGGACAGTTGATGTTTTACAAAAGTTGGAGAGAGAGTTTCCCTGAATTGTCAAAGAACAAAAAATCATGAAATGGGGATGCGTTTTTATGATGCTATAGTTACAAAATTAGACTTGGATTTCGCTTGTTGTATGAATACTTGACTTTTCGAAAAAAAGTTCCGTCTAAAATGCCCTTGTTGGCATAAATCTTGATTAGGCAAACAACCTGAGTTGATCCCCATCTGCAATCTCAAGGGCAATGAGTTCCTTTCTGACTTTCCGAGTCTTGTTGAGATATTGCTTTTCAACGTCCAACCACCGTGTCACAAATGCCTCATACTGCTGCACCTTCTCCACAAACACCTTCACCTTCGCATATTGAGCTTGCCGAACGATTGAGGGAATCGTGAGAGACTCCTGTGATAATGTTCCAGCAGTGCAGTGAGCATGATTTTCCCGGTGAAGGAGGAAGTCAAGCCAGAACACCAGGCATAACGATAGAGTTACCCCTTGTTCACTCCTGAGCATGGCCCCCTCCATATCGGTCAATTGCTTCGCATTCCTGAAAAATTCCTCAATCACCCATCGACCACTATACGCGGAGACGATTTTTGTGGCTTTCCACGTGAGTTCATTGGTGAGGAGATATTTGCTGGACTGAGTGGTGGGATCGAGGCTTTCCACTAACCGGTGTTTTCCTGGAATGGCTTTCAACCGAACCGTCGCCATTTTGAGGTCATAGAGCACGTGAGCCGCCTTGCCGGTTTCAAGATATCGACCAAAGCCACACCGGATGACCCTGGCAATACGGGTGAAATACGGAGACAAGGCGATTTCATCAATCTGGTGTTTCGCCAGGCGACCTGTCGGCATCAATTTGGGCGTGATACACGGCGTCTTGACGGTGTAACTCGCCCGGATCTCCAGCACATAGCTCAGCTTGAGCCGCTTCAGTTCTTTGACAAACGGGCCAATGCCATACCACGAATCCGCTACCACCAGACAGCCTGGAAATCCCAAGTCTAACGCCCATTCCAGCATGTCAGCCGCTAACAGATATTTCTTCTTATACTCCCACGTCTTGTGTCGTTGCCAGGGCATCCGCTTGCCCTCTTCCTGGTAATAAATCCGGAAACACATCGGAAATTTGATGAGGATGCCATCGCTATAATAGAGCACCACGATACAGATCGCTTGCAGGTTCGTCTTCAACACATGATCAAACAGGACGCAGACCCCATGAATCCATGTACACAGTCGTGTGTGATGATTGAACGTGCCATCCACAAGAAAATACCCGCACACCACGTTGTACACCTTCAGAGCATATTTCACATACCGAGTCTGAGCATCGGTCACATCAAGTTTCGCATCAGAAAAAAAGTACGATAAGGTGCTGACGCCCTTGGCGTGCAACCACATGCGAGACATCATCGACAAGTTAAACCCGCTGCCAATCAGAAGGGCGGTGGCAATCATCGTCAGATTCTCATAGTGGATCGCCGTCAGCGCAGGTTGAACAAACACAAGCCCGGTCACAACCCAGGCCAAACGTGTGACATAGGGAATATTCATCGACTCTCCTCCAATACTCGTTTCTCAAGCAATGTTTCTCTTGACAGACTGTCGTCACATCAGCATGATGATATTCAAGCCCAAACTCAGGCAAAATCCATATCAATAAAAAATTTTCGAAAACTCAAGGAAATGGATATGCGGAAGTTTTCATCGTATGGACAGATTGATACAGAGTTGCATTATTATGCGCCGCGAACCGCGTTAATCGAAAGAGCTTGTACGCAATTAGTGGGGGAGTATCCGGAAAAAGGGGGGCATTATATTACGGTCTGGGCCCCGCGGCAGACCGGGAAATCTACGATGATGCTGGAAGTGACCAAAAAGCTGCGGCAACATGACGAATTCGATGTGGCGCTGATTTCAATGCAGTCTGGGAAAAGTGTGCACTCGACAGAAGGTATCCTTGAATTATTTCTCAAAGAATTGCAAAACCAGCTTGATGTAGAATTTCCACCTATTACGGCTTATAATGCTTTGCCTGAGATATTTACCTCAACTTATTTGAACAAACCGCTGATACTCATTCTTGATGAGTTTGACGCTCTTGATGAGGAATTTATTAATAGTTTTGCCAATGAATTTCGGAAAATATACACAGTTCGTCTGAATGAGACTCAAAAGCCGACGCATGAAAAACAATATTTACTTCATAGCCTAGCTTTGATTGGGGTACGCAGCGTGTTAGGGATCGAGAATGTGACCGGTTCGCCTTTTAACGTGCAACGCAGCGTACATATTCCCAATTTGACCTTTGAGGAAGTGCAAGGGATGTTTAACTGGTATGCCCGCGAAAGTGGGCAGCCTGTCGAAGCAGGAGTAGTCGAACGCTTATATGCTGAAACCAGCGGACACCCCGGATTGGTTTGCTGGTTTGGCGAATTGCTGACAGAGGGGTATGAAGAGGTGCAGGTCGATCGTACCCGACTTCTCACCGTACAGGATTTTGAGCGTGTCTATGCAGCGGCAACTCATATTTTGCCGAATAATACCTTATTAAACATTCTCAGCAAAGCTAAACAAGCGCCCTACAAAGATATGGTGTTGAACATCTTCGAAGCCAGTGAGAAATTGGAGTTCAGATATTACGACCCCACGATCAATTTTTTGTATATGCACGGCGTGATTGCGCCTGAAAAGACGGAGGAAAACAGATACTATATCAAGTTCGCCTGTCCCTATATCCAGAAAGGGATCTTTGATTATTTTTCGGGGGAACTGTTTCGAGAGATGGGCAGTCTGGTCGATCCTTTTGACCCACTTCAGGATGTCATGAGCGAGAAAGAACTGCACCTACCCGCGCTTCTGGTGCGCTATCAAGCCTATTTACGCAAAAATAGTCACTGGCTCTTTAAACAAGCGCCGCGACGAGTAGATTTACGCATTCATGAGGCGGTGTATCATTTTAATCTGTATATGTATCTGCACAAATTCCTGCATAGCAAAGGCGCGCGGGTCTGGCCTGAATTTCCGACCGGCAATGGCAAACTTGATATTCTGATTCGCTATCAGCAACGTCTGTATGGTCTTGAAGTCAAATCCTTTTCGGACTTGAATGAATATCGCAAAGCCCTGACTCAGGCCACTTCCTATGGGCAAGATTTAGGGATCACAGAGATTACTCTCGCCTTGTTTATCGAGTCGATTGACGAGGACAATCGCAATAAGTATGAGCAGAACTATGTAGATGCCGCTGGCGTCACCGTCAAACCCGTGTTTATCGAAACTGGTGTGTAACCAGGATAGAGCGTGATGTAGGTATAGTTAACAATTGACAATTGATAATTGTTAATTGTCAATTTATATCGGAAAAAGAATCATGCGTAAATTTTCAGCCTATGGACAGGTTTGAGAGGGATGTGTGCAATTAGCGGGCGAACGACCTGAAAAGGGCAGGGATTATTACATTATGGTCTGTACACCAGGACAGATAGGCAAAGCAGCGAAACAATTACGTTTTTTTCACTTTCTGGTAAAAACGCTTTTAATCGTGTGTATCACGGAAATGCTGCTCATTCAAGCGGTCTTTTCAGAAGCAGCGACGCCCACTCCTGGAGAAGGCGAAGCGCAAACAGTTTCTCTGCCTGCGGCAGCAGAACAGCGTGAGTATTTGTGGTTCAGCATCAGTTACGTGTATCGCGCCGGAGGACAGGGGAATTTTGGGCCTTTGCGCGAGGGCAGCGTTTTACATTCCGGCGATCATTATAAGTTCATCTTCACGCCGACGGAAGATTGTTACATCTACATTTTTCAGATTGACAGCGCGCAGAAAATCTATCAACTCTTTCCAATGGAGCGTTTTGGCGAGGTGGTGGTGAACAATTTTAATCCGGTGCAGGCAGGCGCAACCTACTATCTTCCGGCGGAAAGCAAATCCTTTATGTTAGATGAACAAACCGGGACGGAAACGATCTATTTTCTGGCCTCGCGCCAGCGAGATGTGGCATTGGAAGAGCAATATCAGCAGTATTGGCAGACTCTTCAGCAGCCTCAACCGCAAGGCGACTCATTGCAGGAGCAGCTTGAGCAGCTTGACCAACTGTTGAATTACGCGATGGAGGTCAAAGGCAAAGCAAGAATCATTGCCAGAACCAAAGATGCCGTAACAACCTGGCAGGAAGCAGGCCAGGCATTTTCCGTGTTACAGCAGCAATTGGACAATATGTGCGACGGCTGTGTGTATGTCATCAGATTTGAGCACCGGTAACTAAGATGTTATTGCCCACGAAACACACGGAAAGACACGGAAAAGATGGAAAAGTCGGAAAAGTCGGAAAAGTTAGAAACACAACAGCGGATGAAAGAATAGAACGGATCAGGTCGTGATACATGGAAAATTTCATCCGTTCCTTTCCCAAATTCGTTGTAGTGTTTATGCCTTTTTCGCGTATTTCGTGTGTTTCGCGGGCTGAATTGCTATTGGTACCGGTAAGAACGACAAAGAGGGAGGAATTATGCAAAAAGTTAGATGTTATCTTATGTTAAGTCTATGTGCGTTATGGTTTCTTGTACAGGTTCCTCATCCGGCCTGGTCGCAGGAATCAGGCAAAGCAGAAGACCAATTGAAATTTCCGCAAACGAAGGAGGAGATTCTTGACGCCTTAGGCAAAATGCCGGCGGAGTTTCCTGTCAAAGGTCTTGGAGCACTCCCGTCGAGCGGCAACGATCAATCTCTGTTTGGTGGAGGCGGAAGAACGCGCGGGTTAGGAGCGATTGTGGAGGATGAACAAACTCTGGCCCAAGCACCCAAAGCCATGGCCTTGATTTTATTCGACTATGATTCAGCAGAGATTAAAGCCGAATCCCTGCCCCTGTTAGAGTTATACGGCAATGTGCTGCAAGGGGAATTGCAAGATGCGGTCATGTTGATTGGCGGGCACACGGATAGTATCGGCTCCGATGAGTATAATCTGACGCTCTCGCAAAAGCGCGCGGAGGCGATTAAACATTTTTTGGTGAAAGAATTTGAGATTGCCGGAAACCGACTGCTCGTCAAATCCTATGGCGAAAGCAAGCCAATTGCAGATAATGAAACGGATGAGGGCCGCGCCCACAACCGACGCGTGGAATTTATTCGAATTCAGTGAGTTGGCCCACGAAATACACAAAATACACGAAAAAAACTTAGAGAACTGATGCAGGACCGCTAATCGTGAGTCCTTCTGTGCTGAAAATGTTCCAGTCATTAACATCATACGTGTAAACATGCTGGATGCCTGATACAATGGCAATTGCAGCATGTCTTGCATCATGAACTCGACGAGCGGTTAAATGATATTTCTTTGCAAATTCAAGCATTTTTATGCAAGCGTCAAAACCATCTGATAAAATGCGGAGATGGGAAGGCGGCTCAACAAGCAAACGAACTGCATTGGCAGCTTCTTCAGGAGAATGGGGAGGTTTAGCGCCTGTCCAGGTTAATGCTGCATAGACTTCACTTAAAATGCCAACAGTTGTACAAGCAAGTAAATCACCTTTTCTTGTGGCTTCGACTAAAGGGCGAGCTTCAAGATGTCGAGCGTCTCCGCGTAATAAAGCTCCAATAAACATTCCTGCATCAAAGAGTGTATGTTTAGACAGACTCATCGTAGATAGCGTCTTTCCATCCCTGAGGAATATATCCATCTAAGATCGGGAGAGGGAGTAATCGAGTTTTAGGTTGAATCATCACTTCTTCTCCCCAGGGTAACTGGATATTGAGAATTTGTTTGTTTATGGAGACGAATTGAAGGAGTTCCTCAATTGATCGATATTTAATGTCATCTAATTTCAACGTCTGAGCAGTCATTACACGATTCTCTGGTTAAATTGTGTCAGAAAATTTTTCAAAATCCAATAATACAATAAAAGCATTTCAGGGGTTTGTCAATATTTTTACAGTTGTTTTACACTCCTCCTAAGTAGGCTTTTTTGACTTCCGAGTTATTGAGCAGTTCGCGGGCGGTGGCGGAATGGATGATATGACCGGTTTCGAGCACGTAACCCCGGTCGGCAACGGCCAGTGCTTTTTTAGCGTTCTGTTCGACCAGTAAAATTGTCACGCCTTTTTGATGGAGTTCCGCGATGATGCGAAAGGTTTCATCCACAAATTTCGGCATGAGTCCCAGCGAGACTTCATCCATCAGCAGTAATTTCGGTTTGGACATCAGGGCGCGAGCAATGGCGAGCATCTGTTGTTCGCCGCCGCTCAGGGTTTTGCTGATCTGGCGGGCGCGTTCTTTGAGGCGCGGGAAGAGCGTAAAATTGCGTTCTAATTCTTCGGTGACAATGGCTTGATCCGTGTGAATATAGCCGCCAATCCGCAGATTCTCTTCGACTGTTAAATCAGGCAATAGCCTTCGCCCTTCCGGCACAATCGCCATACCCTGGCGGGCGCGCAGATGCGCCGGCAGCGTCGTAATATCCGTCTGATCAAAGAGAATCTGGCCTTTACGGCAGGAGCGCAGACCCATCAGCGCCATCAGGATTGTTGATTTCCCCGCGCCGTTCGCGCCGATAATCGTCACCAGTTCCCCCTCATTCACCGTAAACGAAACGCCTTTGACGGCCAGAAATTCTCCATAGGATACATGTAAATCTTTGACTTCAATCATAGTATGTGCCCACACAAAACATCCAAAAATCAAGAATATTGTCCACGAAACACGCAGAAAGACACGAAAAAGATAAACACTACAACGAATTTGAGAAAGGAACGGATGAGATTTTCTACGTATCACGACCGAATCCGTTCTATTCTTTCATTCGTTGTTGTGATACGAATCTCAAAAATTTCCGTGTCTTTCCGTGTGTTTCGTGGGCAAATCTTACGTTTCTTTGCCGAGATAGGCTTCAATCACGGCCGGATCCGCCCGGATTTCACCGGGCAGGCCGCGAGCGATTTCTTCGCCGTGATCCAGCACCACCAGCCGGTCGCACAGATTCATAACCACATGCATGTTATGCTCTATCAGGATCGGCGTAATGCCGCGATCCCGAATGGCTCGGATCAATTGCATAAGCTCCTCGGCTTCTTCGTGGACAAGGCCGGCCGAGGATTCATCTAACAAAATCACTTTCGGTTCAAGCGCCAGAGCTCGTGCGATTTCCAGGCGTTTTTTCAAGCCTAAGGGCAGATTTTTGGCAAGCTCATGTTTGCGATCCAGCAAGCCCACCCAGTCCAGAATCTCTTCGACTTTGGCGATATGCCGTCGCTGCGCAAAACGCGAAAACAACGAAAGTCCGGGATAAAAACGATGACCGTGCGCCACCAGTAAATTGCGCAGCACATCCAGGTCCCCAAAGGAGCGCACGATCTGAAAAGTGCGGCCAATACCTGCCAGAGCGATTTGGTAGGGTTTCAGATCATCAAGACGAACATCTTGAAAATAAATTTCCCCTGATGTTGGCGGAAAAATGCCGCTCAGCAGATTGAATAAGGTTGTTTTCCCGGCCCCGTTCGGCCCGATTATTCCTAAAATCTCACCTTCCTGCAACTGAATGGAAATATTCTGTAAGGCGACCAGTCCGCTAAATTCCTTTGTCAAATTCTTCGTCTCTAACAGGTGCATGATAAGATTTTGTCTCGCGCAAAGACGCAAAGGCGCAAAGTTTTCTTATAGTGTTTTTTATTCTTTCAACACTAAGTGATTATAAATAATTTTTTTCAGTTTCTCGCAAAGCCCGCAAAGCTCGCAAAGAATGGATATTCAAAGGCTTTGCGTCTTTGCGGACTTTGCGAGAGAAATCAAACATGAATTATTCATACTTACTTACAACGAATTTGAGAATGGAACGGATTATACAGTTCGTTATCCGTTTAATTCTCAAATCCGTTGTAGTGATTCTGCTGTTTCAGAAACTCGTACCTCATTCCTGAAAACAACTCAAACTCGACTTCTTTTTAATCTCATCCTTTGTAAACTCAAACCTTGTAGTTCTTACTTTCTTTGCGTGAGTCTTCTCCACAGAAAGCTTTCTTTACCTAACAGACCTGATGGTTGGAAGCGCATCATGAAGACCAGCAGCAACCCGTAAATCAAGGTTCGGTATTCCATAATCGGGCGAAAGAGCTCCGGGGCCGCGCCCAGAATGATTGCGCCGATAATTGCGCCGCGCAGCGTGCCGATGCCGCCGAGCACCACCATGCTCAGAATCACGATTGATCCCGAAAATCCAAAATCTCCGGCGCTGATAAAGGACATAAACGAGGCGTAAATCGCTCCGGCCAGTCCGGCGATGCCAGTGCCAATTGTAAAAGCAATCACTTTGAACCGGGGGATATTCACGCCCATCACGGACGCAGCCAGTTCATCTTCGCGCACGCTTTCCAACGCTAATCCTAACCAGGAGCGAATCAGCCATTGATCGAGGAAAATCACCAGGCTGATACTGACGGCGATCATCACCAGAAAGGTATCTTTGGAAAAAGTCGGAATTCCGCCGATACCCATGGCTCCGCCGAAGAATTCGACATATTGGAAGATCGCCTGCACCACAAAGTTAATTCCCATCGTGGTAATCGCCAGAAAGTCCTCCTGGACGCGCAGGCACGGAATCGCCAGAATAGCGCCGATGGCAGCAGTGATCAGGATCGCCAATATCATCGCCGGCCAATACGCCAGATTGCCTTTGGTGGTGATTAAGGCCGTTGTGTATGCTCCGATGCCGAAAAAGGCCGCATGACCCAGGGAAATTTGTCCGGCGTAGCCGGTGATGATATTCAGGCTGATTGACAGCAGCACGTAAATTCCGATGGTGATAACCACGGTTGCGACATATCCGCTTAACATAGCTATTCCTTTCCCAATAAGCCATGGGGCCGAAACATCAGCACGGCAATCATAATGATAAACGCCAGCGCGTCGCGCGGCAGAGGAATGGTCAACAGACCCATCAATAAGGTTTCCGACAATCCGATAAACAACGCGGCAATCACAGCACCGGGCACGCTGCCCAATCCGCCGAGCACGATAATTGCCAGAGCTTTGTAAGCCGGAACACTGCCCATAGTCGGATAGACTGAGTTAAAATAGACGCCAACTAACACGCCGGCCGCGCCGGCCAGGGCTGAACCAATAAGAAAATTAACCGCCACCATGCGATCAGCGTGAATGCCCATTGCCGCGACAATTTCCATATCTTGCGACGTGGCGCGCATCGCCAGGCCGATTTTGGTTTTGTTCATAATATACCACAAGAGCGCGAGCAGCGGAAAAGTGATCGCAAAAATTAAGATTTGATATTCCGTGATGCGAATCGAGCCGAGCGTGATGGTGGAAAATCCGGTTTTAGCCGGATAGGGCAGCACATAAGGTCCGCCGAGAATGCGAAACACTTCTTCCAGCGAGATAAACAATCCAATACTGGCGATCAGCGGCACAATCCGCGACCGGGAGAGCAAAGGCGCGTACAGAAAATGCTGCACCAGATACCCGGCCCCCGCGCTCAGGATCATGGCGATCACAAAGGAGAGCCAGAAATTACCAACCAATCGAAACGCCACCAGACCGCTATACGCTCCGAACGCATAGATGCCGGCATGGGCGATGTGCAAAATCCGTAGCACGCCATAGACCATCGTAAGACCGAGGGCGATCAGCGCGTAAATACTGCCAATCGTAATACCGTTTGTCAGTTGTTGCCAGAACATAAATGAATGTGTGCTTTTTTGATGTTATTATATATTTACGAGAGAAACCTCACCCCCGGCCCCTCTCCAAAGGAGAGGGGAGAACTCCCTCCCCTTCGGGGAGCAGGGCTGTTAAGTTCTCGCAAAATAGAGCGTCTCGACTTCGCTCGACGTTCGATATTCCGGTCATCGAGCGGAGTCGAGATGACAAACATCCACAGAACTTAACAGCCCTGCCCTTCGGCGAGAGTTGGGGAGGGGTTTTCTTACTCCGCCGGCGGCGTGATGACTTCCGGATCGTCAATCTCGCCAAAGTGTTTGAATTCGCCGTCTTTGACGATCTGTACCTGCACCGGTTTCATGACCTCGCCTATGGCGTTGAAGGAACTGACTTTGCCGGTCACACCATCGTAATCTTTCAGATTCGCAATCGCAGTGCGGATCGCCTGAGCATCCGTACTGCCAGCCTGTTTAATCCCTTCGACAACCACCATAAAGGCGTCATAACTGGAAGCCCCCACCATATCCGGCTCAATGCCGTAGGCTTCGCGGTATTGTTTCAGGAATTCCTGCACAAAGGGACGCGGGTCTTCACGGTTTAAATTGGTCGTAAAAACAACGCCATTAGCGGCATCGCCGGCCAATTCAATAAATTTGGGCGAATCAAAGCCTTCTTCGCCTAAAATCTGCGCCTCTAATCCCAGGTCTTTGGCCTGTTTTGAGATCAGAGCGGCTTCGTTATAGTAGCCGGAAGTATAGAGCAGTTCGGGATTGGCGTCTTTGACTTTGGTCAGGAGCGGCGTAAAATCTTTTTCGCCCAGGGCGTAAATGTTATCAGAGACGATTTCCGCGCCCAGTTGTTCCGCGCGTTTTTTAAATGCTACCGCCAGGCTGCGCCCGAAATCGTTATCCATCGTGAGCACGGCCAGTTTTTTAGCGTTCAACAGTTTTACGGCTACATCTGCGGCCGCTCCGCCTTCTACCTCAGCCAGATATCCGACCCGAAAAATAAAATCGCCGGCTTTGGTGACATCCGGGTGCACTGCATACCCGGCCACCATCGGAATACCTGCGCGCTGGAAAATCGGAGCGGTCACGCGAGTCGGCATACTGTACGATCCACTGGCAACTGCGACCACCTGATCTTTTTCAATCAGTTTATTGGCAACTGCGACCGCCTCTTTGGAATCGTGCCGGTCGTCATAGCTCACCAGCTCGATTTGTTTGCCGAGCACGCCCCCGCTGGCATTGACCGCTTTCACAGCAAGGTCAACGGCCTGTTTGGCGCTTGTGCCATCGGCCGCCGCAAATCCGGTCAACGGTGCAAAAAATCCGATTTTAATCGTCTCCTGAGCAAAGATACTCGCAGGTAAAATCAACGCACAACTCAGAAGCAACACCACTGAGAACATGAAACGTTTCATAATAGTTCCTCCTTATATTGGGTTAAGATTACGAATGACACAAAATTCTGAACACAGTTCCTCAAATCAATCCAATGCTGTTCAACTGAACATTTCTGTGCTTGTCAAGTTTTTTATCTGTCTGGAGAACCAAAAGAATACACCAGGGATTTTTCCTTAATGTACCTATCACTTCGTGTGCAACTTTCGATGTCATTTTGATGACTAACACTGGCGAGTATGCCAGGGCTGTTAAATTCTCGTCAAAAATTGCGTCTCGACTTCGCTCGACGCCCGATTTTCCGGTCATCGAGCGAAGTCGAGATGACAAGACTCGTGGAACTTAACAGCCCCGGGCATGTATGTCAAGGGCGCAAGACTATCTTTCCCCCTCCTCTCACTCCTCATCCACTTTCACAGGGTGATGTAGGAAAATTGGATGGTATCCTTTAGAGTTGAGGTGTCGCCTGCCTTTCACCGCCATTTTATGCAGGGATATAGAGCTATTCTCACAGCCAGGTTTCTTGAAGAAACCCGGCTGTTCTTATCTGAAAATTTCTCCATACAGATTACAGTTCGACTTTCACCGGACGGTGTTCTTTCAGCGATTGTTGGGCTGCCAATCCCATAATAACCGGAATTTTCCCGTCGATTCCAACGACCGGTGGTGTGGTATCTTCCAATACAGATGAAATGAACGCTCGGGTTTCGGCCAGATAGGCATCCTGGTAGCGTTCGAGGAAGAAGAATAAGGGTAATGGGCTTCGAATACTGTCGCGTCCAGCCAGGGTTTCTTCATAAGGTCGGCGGTTGCCAATCATCACGCAGCCTTCGGAGCCAAATACTTCAACGCGCTGATCGTAACCATAGACCGCCTGACGGCTGTTATCAATGGTGCAGAACGCGCCGCTTTGATACGTCAGCATGACAATGGCCGTGTCAATATCGCCGGCTTCCCCGATTTTCGGATCAACCAGCGAGGTCCCAACGGCATAGACTTCCGTCACTTCTTCGCCGAGCAAGTAGCGGCACATATCAAAATCATGAATGGTCATGTCCAGAAATAATCCTCCGGAGACTTTGACATAGGCAATCGGCGGAGCCTGTGGATCACGGCTGGTAATGCGCACAAGGTGCGGAATGCCGATTTTTCCAGCAGCTACAGTGTCTTTCGCATGTTTGAACCCGGGATCAAACCGGCGGTTAAAACCGATTTGGAGTTTCACGCCAGCGTCATCGGCGGCTTTCAACGCCTGATCAATCCGTTTCAGATCAAAATCAATCGGTTTTTCACAAAAGATATGTTTTCCGGCTTGCGCGCCTTCTATAATCATTTGTGAATGCGTGTTTGTAGATGAACACACAAAAATCGCATCCACCTCCGGGTCTTCCAGAATTGCGCGATGATCTTGCACGGCTTTCGGAATCTGGCACTCAGTTGCACATTGTTGAGCCGCTTCAAGATAGATATCAGAAACTGCCACAAGCTCTGCCTCCGGAATGTGAAATGCCAGATTTCTGGCATGGAGTTTCCCAATTCTGCCTGCTCCGATTACTCCGATACGAATTTTTTCAGCCATAGGGATCATAGACTCAGGGCAAAAAGCTAAGGGTAAGGTCTGCTCCCCTTATGCATTTTACCGATCGCCTCTTTCTCATATACAGCACTATTCGTGAGGATTGACTTGCTCATAGGAATGCCACAGCTCGTCTTTGGCTATCAAAGCCGAGCTGTGACACTCCTGCTCTCTGGAATCAACTCAACTGCACAATGCTGTAAAAATTGTTATTCATCATCTCCTATTCGACACGATTTTACCACAAAAACAAGAAAAATTCTTTACTTTCCTGAGTTTGTCAAGTTTTCTTTAAACTGTTTCAGAAATGAGGTGTGAATTCTCGATATTTTCAACGGAATCGGGGGTGTTTTGAACAGAGTATCATCACCTGTTTCCCCACTTCAGATTTCCTGTTCCTACTCCTTATTCCCTACTCCCTAATTCGTATTATAACTGAAGTTTTTTGGATAAGGTAAATCTGAAGATCGATCCTTTACCTACCTCGCTTTCTACCCAGATGCGACCGCCATGCTTTTCCACAAATTCTTTACACAAAATCAGGCCTAATCCTGTGCCTTTTTCATTGGCAGTTCCAATCCGCCGATATTGCTCATCAATCCGAAACAGTTTTGCAATATATTGTTCTTTTATACCAATTCCTGTATCAGCGACAGCGATTTCGGCAAATTCATCATTGTGTGCAATTGACACCTCAATGCTGCCGCCTTCTTTAGTGAATTTCAAGGCATTGGAAATCAGATTCCGAATCACTGTATCGATCATATTGTAATCTGCCAGGATGGGAATATGTTCCTGTACCAGGCTTGTGAGTCTGATTTGTTTTTGTTCGGCCTGAGGTTTCATCAGGCTAATATTTCTGGCGATGACATGTTCCAGATTGAGTTGCTGCGGTTGATATTCGATCATGCCGCGCTGGATACGCGACCAGGTGAGCAGATTTTCGAGTAAGGCGAACAGGTTTTTCGCAGCATCTCGCTGCAAAAGAATCATGCGGATCAATTCATCACGAGTATAGGTTTCAATATTCTCTATAATGATTTGCGGCAACTCGCGCAGGGCTCCAAGCGGATTACGTAAATCGTGCGCAATAATCGAGAAAAATTTGTCTTTATCGGCATTCAGGATTTTCAGTTGTGCATTCTTTTCGTCAAGTTCCAGATTTTTCTCATGCAATTGTGCATTGCGACCGGCTAATAAATCCGCGTATTTTTCTAAATCTTCATTTTTCTTTTGAAGTTCTTGTTGTAAATTGCGAATCGTCAGGTGGGCATTCACACGGGCTAGCACTTCTTCATGTTGAAAGGGTTTGGTGATGTAATCAACGCCGCCAACAGCAAATCCTCGAATTTTATCGACCGTATCTGTAAGGGCTGTCATAAAGATCACAGGAATGTCTTTCGTCTTCTCCTTGTCTTTCAGACGTTGACAGGTCTCGAAACCATCAATGCCCGGCATCATCACATCTAACAGAATCAGATCGGGGCTGACATGTTGCATTTGTTGCAGAGCCTGTTCGCCATTAGGAGCGATCAACACTTTGTATCCGACATCATGGAGGTAATCCAGAAGCACATTCAAATTCGTTGTATTATCATCTACAATTAAGATTGTGGCTTTATTCATGAGATGTGTTCTCCCTTCAACAAATAAGGTTGTAAAAATTGCTGAATACCGATAATATCCAGAGCATATTCAATCATTCGCGCCACATTTCCGTTCTCATCGAAAATCGGGAAACCATGGATTTCCATATAGCGGCTATTTCTTTGATGATCATAATGAAGATGTTCGCACACTACCGAATGTAGCGCGAAACTTCAGTTTCGCACACCATTGATACGGCCGCGAAACTTCAGTTTCGCGGTACATCTCATTTTCATGATGACGGGTGAGCCGGAGACCTATGATAGCTCCTATAAAAAGTGTTGTAAAAATTGCTGCATTTCAAGAATCTGGAGCTTTTGGGCAAAACGTTGGACTCGCGTAATAAAGGCGTCACATTGCGGCGCCTTTTGATGAAGTTCCTGAAGCCGCGCACGAATGCTCATCACGTCGCCAATCAACGCGAGTTGGTACAACTGCGCCACGTCTTCACCATCGGGCGCAGCGATGAACGCGTTGGTACTTTCTTTTTCATCAGGATTGGCAGGTTCTTCCTCTGATATTTTATACGTCCATTCGATTTGTAAACAGGTTTGGAGCAGGTCGAGTAATTGTTTTCTATCAATCGGCTTTGCCAGAAATGCCTGACATCCGACTTCAAGACTTTGTCCTTTTGTGTGTTCGTATGCGCTGGTTGAAATCGCAATCAGAATAGTATGTTGCAATTTCTGATGCTGACGAAGTCGGCGGGCCAGTTCAAAGCTGTCTATCTGAGACATCATGACATCGAGCAGAATAACGTCCGGGGAGAAAGCCAGCGCTTTATCATAAGCCTCTTGCCCACTGCCGGACTCAGCAATTTGAAACCCCAGAGGAACCAGCATATCACGCAGAATAAGTCGATTATCCGCCTTATCATCAACAATCAGAATGGTTTTTTCGACTCCTTTATAGCCGATAATCTCACGTGATTGATAGGGTTCAATTTCTAAAGACTCATCTATATCGTGAAAATCAAGGTCAAACCAGAAGGTACTGCCCTTGCCTGGAGTACTTTCAACGTGAATATCGCTACCCATCAAACGGATAAGATGATAGCTGATTGCCAGCCCCAGGCCAGTGCCTTCGTGTTGAAAGCGTGCGTCACTCACTTGTTGAAAGGGTTGAAAAATCTGTTGCAGATGCTCGGAAGCAATTCCGATCCCCGTGTCTGTGACTTCGAATCGAATATGGCGAAGGTCGCGAAAGGCGTCTTCCCCTTTCGCTTCTCCTGTCGCCTTTTGTCTTTCGCCTTTTGCCGTAACGCGAAGCGTGACACTGCCCTGTTCAGTAAATTTGATGGCATTACTCAATAAATTCAGGAGAACCTGTCGTAAGCGTTTTTCGTCGACATAGACATAGCGAGGTGTATCAGGGCTTTTTTCATAAACCAGACTGATCCCTTTCTGTTCAGCGCGAATGCGTGTTATGTCAAGCACCGTATTGAGTAAGTAGGCTAAGGAGACTTTCGACGAATTGAATTCGATCTTTCCGGCTTCGATTTTCGAAAGATCCAGAATGTCATTGATCATATCTAACAAATGCTGGCCGCTACGATAGATCACGTCAATGCCGTGCTGTTGTCGCTCTGTTAGATTGTGATCGTAGCGAAGAATCTGAGCATAACCTAAAATGCCATTGAGAGGGGTACGGAGTTCATGGCTCATATTCGCAAGAAACTCGCTTTTGGCCTTATTGGCTCCATCAGCCGCTTCTTTCGCATCTTGCAAATTCTTCTCTTTCAACGTCAGTTCCCGGAAAATAAGATCATAGGGCCGGATGATGCCGGTTTGAATAATGGCTTTATAAATTAAATAGAACGAAAAGATTTTAAAATAGTGCCCGGCAAGGTTTGCAAAGCCATAGTTACTAATATACAGCGTAAAGGAAAACTCTGAGATTATGGTAAAGATCAACGACCAGATTAAAGCTGTATAAACATCCGTTTCAAAGCGTTCGCGGTGTTTGGATAAAATCCACACATCAACCAGCAGAATGCTGCAAATAATGTATTCGCTCACGATTTTAAAGGACGTCTGCCCAACATCTGCAATAAAACAGATCGGAAACACTTTCCAGGTAAAGATCGTCATGACCAGTACGGTCGTGAGCAGGGTATAGACGAGAAATTGCAGTTGGATATTCAAGGGTTTTCGGACATGAAAGAACACAAATGCGATTAACAAGGACAGGCTTTCAAGATAGCGCGCCGCAATCCAGAGTTGGTTGGCGTAAAAATCATAATCCGTAAAAATTGCCATCCCCTTGTACGAAATTGTATGGAGCAAATCTAGACTGGCGATAAACAAATAGGCGATGGCAATAAACATCAGGTAATGATTTTGGATGTATTTTCTGGAATTCCAGGCGATCATGAACATCGCATAGATCACAACGATGCTGAACAGTTCCGCAAGCGTGTGGAATAAGAGATAATTATAGAGACTGCTCAGATACAGCCCTACAAGAATGAGCATCCCTAAGAAAACATTCAGCAATTTTTCAGCAATGATACCTGTGTTTTTCATCTCTTCCCCGAATTTCTGTCCTCGTACAATAGAAGTGCTTTACAGTCCATGAGCACTAATTAGCTCAACGGATCATTGAATACAAGCGGAATTTGCGTTTTTCTGTTTTCTTGTTCAAGAATCTGTTTGAGTAAGCGTTGAATGTATGTGATGTTCTTCTTTGAGGCGGATAAATTCTTGCTTCACAGTGCACTCCAGCGAGATTCGCTGGTCTTCTGGTAGAAAAGATACGTTCACCGCGTTCAGGACAAATTGTTGGAGGTGTTCGATATCAAAGGAAAATGTTTCGGCAATGGTGCAATATTCTTCTGTTAACGTCGTATTGAACATTGGAGGATCGTCAGAATTGATCGTGACATACAGTCCTTCGTCTAATAAGTGGGGTAAAGGATGGCTGGCAATGTCTGGCGCGACCTTTAAACAGACATTGCTTGTCGGGCAGACTTCCAGAGGAATTTGGCGCGCGCGTAATTCGGCGACTAACTCCGGGTCTTCCAGACAACGAACGCCATGCCCGATTCGGTCGGCGTGTAAGGCTCGCAACGCGCCCCACATACTTTCCGGGCCTGCGATTTCACCGGCATGGGGGACGCTGGGAAGTCCGGCGGCGCGGACACGATCAAAAGCCGCTTGGAATTTTTCCGGAGGATGACCGATTTCAGGTCCGCCTAATCCAAACGCCACGATCCCGTTGCCCATTCCGCGAATAGCCCAATCTGCGATGATCATGCCTTCGTCAGGGCTAACATCCCGAGAAATATCAAGGACGATGCCCATCGAAACCCCAAGTTCTTGCTCTGCCCAATGTCGGGCGCGATTGATCGCCTGCAATTGTTCTTCAAACGGAAGCTGATGTTGTCGAAAGTGCGTAAATGCCGTATAGGTCACTTCAGAATAGAGGATATGCTGGGCTGCCTGGCCCTGTAAAAATTCACGGGTGAGTACTTCAATATCCTCCGGAGTACAGATACACTGGCATAAGGCGAGATAGACCTCGATAAAATGGGAAAAATCTGTAAACGCATACCATTGACGAATGCCTTCAACTGTGTCAGATGGAAGCTTCACGTGATTTCTCCTGGCCAAGGTCAACAAGGTTTCCGGTCGCGTTGCTCCTTCTAAGTGCACGTGCAATTCCACTTTGGGCATAGCCTGAATAAATGATGTCAATGACATAACTTCTCCGATGTCAATCAGGAGTGCAAACTTCAGGTTGCCTGATTGATGGGCTTTTTATAAACTGAGGTTGACACTCCAACGATTTTTAGCTCGCGTGAGGGAATTCGATGTCTCGTGTCGTGTAGTTGAAACAGAAAGGAAGGAATTTGTCAATAGGAAATCACAGTGTTTTCTCTGTTCTTTACGTCGTCATTGAACGGAGAATTTCCTGATTTGCTTGCTGAAGCCCATGGGTATCTATCATGATATAGTACATTCCAGATTCGGAACGCGGCCAGTGATGATAAAATGCCCTGGCATGTTTTGTATATTTCCAATCGGCAACACACATTGTTTTAAATCCATAGTCTCGCGCATAGGTTAAACAGGCGAGCATGAGATGCAATGCCACGCCTTTGCCAAGCCATTCATCCTGGATATAGAATCGTTCCAGTTCGATAGGTGCTGGCCCGGAAATACGCTTTAGCATGGAGGCATCGTGCATCTGGGCAAATCCAACCGCAATCTGGTTCATTTCCGCTATCAGAAAAAACGATCTGGCAGATTCCGCAATCTGCTTTTTCAAAAGTTGGGTATGAAAAATGTTGTTGACATAGGAATGCATACCCGGAGTATAGCGATCGGCAATATAGGTATTAATCCAGGTTTCACCTCCTAATTTGGCAAGCGTTTCAGCATCTTCAACGATCGCACGGCGAATGTGAATTGAATTGGTGTTCATACGATTCTCTCTTTTCCCCCCTTGTTTGGCTGTATGCTCTAACCGTGTCACGACATTAAATTTTTCAGGATTACAACGTCTATTTTGCAGAATTTTGCACAGATCAAATTCTGTAATGAAAAGACACGCTTCACCCGGAAAATGGTATAAACTTTTTAAAGAAAAATATAGCGATGTGGTTGTATCAAACAAAGAGAGAGGGAATTGTAAGGCAAAAAGACTGCATGATTCAGAAGCACCGCGATTACTCTGGCAAGATTATTGACTTTAGCCCAGACATCAATGTCCGGGCTGAAAGTCTCATACGCTCAATCATCTCGACCTGGTTTGAGTCTGCTTCTTAGGGATTATAACCCGCCGCGCGCCTCCACAAAGTCCATAGCTTCCTGATAAGTAGGCATAGAAGCAGAACAGGCGTGCCTGGTGACCACGATAGCTCCGCATGCATTCCCAAGCCGGGCGGCTTTATAGAGATCCCAGCCTTTGACAAAGCCATATAAAAATCCGCCGCCAAAGGCATCGCCAGCTCCCAAAATATTCTTGATTTCCACCGGAAATCCCGGAACCTCTGTAATAGATCTATCGTTCTGATGTACGCGGCAACCTTTGCTCCCACATTTTTCAATAATCACACTCGGCCCCATGGTTAACAGTGTGGCAATGTGTGCTTCCGTATCACCTGACACTCTGGCATCCGACACCTGAGAGTGCGTCAGGTTCACTTGATCAGGATTGGTCAGCATGGCGGCATTGATTTCATCCTGGGTGCCGATGACAATATCAACGGCATGTAAGACAGAACGAATGGCAACGCCGAAATAGCGAGCGTCTTTCCACTGATCGGGCCGGAAATCTATATCCAGTACCACCTTCAGATCGTTTTGTTTGGCAAGTTCAGCAGCAAAAATCGTCGCGCTGCGGCTGGGTTCCCGGCTCAGGTTATTTCCGGCAAATTCGAATACTTTACACTCTTTTACCGGTGTAGCCAGGACATCATCAATCGTCAGTTCATTATCCGCACAATTATCGCGATAATAGACCAGCGGAAATTTATCAGGCGGTTGAATGCCCAAAATGACGCAACTGGTGCGATGCCCTGGTTTACGTGGGGTATAACGCACATCCACCCCTTCTTGTTTAAGAAAGTGCAGCACAAAATCCCCAACAGGGTCTGCACCTACAGCCGTTAATAACAGATTTTTTAAGCCTAACCGCGCTCCTCCGACGCTCATATTGGTCGGAGATCCTCCGACATAGGCCGCAAAACTGGTGATTTTCTCAAAGGGCGCTCCAATATCGTTACTATACAAATCAATACATGAGCGTCCCATGTGAAGCACGTCAAATGGACGTTCTCCAAGATGTTCAAAAGGATGGTTCATATTCACCTCAGCGTTCGGGAGTGCAAAAGCTCTGCTTTTGCCATGAAGCATGGCTTTTGCACTCCTCTGTTATTTTACCTGACATTCACTGCAAGTCGGGTAGAAAAGGAATCATTCAGACTAAACCAGGTCACGCCTTCGCTGACCAAATCGCACTCGAGCAGGTAACGTCCCGGCGCAGGCGCAGGAATCCGAAGCTCAAGCCGAAGGGTTTCGCCTGGCTGCACAGGGTGATCATCGGCGGTTAATCTGGCTTTATAATAGCTGAATTCTCGCATTGTTCCATCAGCATTGAGTAAGTGGCATCCCAGATAGACAGCCCCGATTCTTGCGGTTGCCGGCAGCCAAAGCTTGTCTGACGTATTGGCGACAACCGCTTCAAGTTCAATGGGTTCGTGCGCATGATACTCAGTTTTCTTGATAACCGCGTGCAAATCTGCCGTCAATCCTTCACGTTTCCGGCTGTCACGCAAGGTTGCTGCATTTTTACAGAGCACGAAGGTTCGCCGGTTACACATATAGGCGACCGTATGTTTCAGATATTCAAGCGAGGGATCGCTAGCGCTGATAAAACCTCGATTGTGAAGAAAACTCGTGAATTCTGGCAAAGAGACCAGCAGGGGAAACGGATGATAGATTGCCGCCTGACATTGCGCAAATCCAACCTGACGGGCCAGGGCGAAAATGTCTTCGAGCACAATATCATTCTCAATCACATGATGGTGCTTCATCTCATATTGCGCCTGGGCAGACCGGGAGTGCGTGGGGCCCGGTTCGCTGAATCCGGCAATGCCATCCTCTTTGAGCACGCGATACATTTCCGTCAATACCTCCTGTTGGTTAGGAATATGATGAAACGCATCCATGCAAATAATCCGATCCACTCGCTTATCTGGCAAATCAATCGTCCGACCGTGAAAGGTTAAAAATGAGTGCGACGGTTGAGCACCAAACACCGGATGCTGGCGCGTGAGTTCCTGCCCAATTTTCAGCGCAGTTGGGGCGGCATCCAAAGAAATAACCTCACATCCCATCTGATTCAGCCAATGCGAAGCCCAGCAGGAGCCTGCGGCAAAATCGAGCACGGTCATATCTGGCGCAATCTCCAGTGCTGTGAGCAGATGCACGAAGGCGTTCAAGGTTTCGGCGACCGTATCGGACGAGGAAAATGGGATCGCCAGATGATAGTTCCAATGTTCAAGGCTTTGGTAATAGGCTTCTGCGCGCTCACAAAGTTCTTCTACCGAATATTGCTGGAATAACTGTTTCACATCAACAGGCTCAGTCTGATGGGAACTCAGATTCGAATGAAGCGTTTTCTTGGGGAAAAATACAGCTTTCGCAAGGTTTTTGAGATATTGTCTCAGTTTCAGCATAATAGCCCTATTGAATGCCTGGTTCTTTGGCCTGCTGCCATAAAGCATCCATCTCTTCGCCGCTCAAATCTTTCCAGTCTTTATTCATGGTCTGCATGGCGCGTTCTATCTGCGTAAATCTCTCAATAAATTTTGTAATCGCCTTGCGTAACGCATCATCGGGGTTGACGTGCAGAAACCGGGCAATACTGACCAGCACAAAGAGCAAATCGCCGAATTCATCTTCGATTTCCTCTAAATTTTCATGTTTATACGCCTGACGCAGTTCAGAGAATTCTTCATCCAATTTTTCTAACACCTGATGAAAATTCTCCCATTCAAACCCGACATGCGAGGCTTTCGACTGAATCCGGTGGGCGCGTAACAAGGAGGGCAAATGTTTGGGAACGCCGTCTAACACAGATTTCCGTTCCGCTTTTTTTTCTTCTTTTTTAATCTGTTCCCAGTTGACCAGCACTTCTTCAGCATTGCTGACTTTGACTTCGCCAAATACGTGCGGATGCCGACGAATCATTTTGGTATGGACGGTTTCGATAATATCATAAATATCAATGCCGTCTTCTTCTTTGAGCAACTGGGCGTAGAAAACGATTTCAAACAGCAAATCTCCTAATTCCTCACGGATTTTTTCAGGGTTGCGTTCATCAACCGCTTCAACAACCTCATAAGCTTCTTCAATAATATAGGGTTTAATCGTATCTTTAGTCTGCTTTCGATCCCAGGGGCAGCCCTGTTCGCTGCGTAAGGTTGCCATGAGTTCAATCAGATCTTCCAAAATCGTTTTTTTCTGCATATTTGCTGTGATGATCAATAGTTTTGCTTGATTTCTCTCGCAAAGCCCTTGAAGATGAATTCTTTGCGAGCTTTGCGGACTTTGCGAGAAACTAAAAAAAATTATTGATAATCGCTTATGTTCATAAAAGGTTGCGGTGGAGGCCGGCTTCTTTCAGAATCATATCGTTCAGTTTCTTCGCTGCTTCCTGACTCGTCGCTTCACTGACTACCCGCAAAATTGGTTCTGTGTTTGACGGGCGCACGTGAATCCAGGCTTTTTGGTCGTCCAGGAGAATTTTTAAGCCATCGGTGGTATCTATATGGGCATTCGCATATTTTTGCGTGAGCGTATCCACAATTCCGAAAATGTGATCAGAGGGCAGGGGCACTTTGCGTTTCACCATGAAATACCGGGGAATCGCTTCGACTAACTCCGAGATGGTTTTCCCGGTTTCCGCCATGCACTGCAAAACAAGTCCCATTCCGATAAAACTGTCACGGCAGGGATGGATCGCCGGAATCATGACGCCGCCATTGCCTTCGCCGCCGACAATCGCATGACATTCCAGGATTTTGTCAATTACATTACTTTCCCCAATTTTCGTGCGATACACCGGGCAGTGATATTGGGCGGCAATATCTTCAATCACCCTGGATGTTGAGAGGTTGATGACAACCGGCCCCGGAGTTTTGGAGAGCACAAATTGCACGGCCAGTGCCAAAGTATAATCTTCGCCAATGGCTTCTCCGTGTTCGTTGACGATGGCTAAGCGATCAGCGTCCGCGTCCTGGGCAAATCCGACATCGGCTCCGGAAAGCTTTGTGGTGGAGCAGAGTTGGGTTAAATGCTGAGGGGTCGGTTCCGGTTCGCGCGGAAAAAGCCCGTTTGGTTCGGTATTAATCGGGATGAGTTGGCAGCCGAGTTCCTGGAGCAAACGCGGCGTCATCAGCGAGCCGGCCCCATTGCAGCAATCGAATGCCACTTTAAAGTGTTTTTGTCGAATTAGTTCCACATCAAGATACGCTAACACTTTTTTCAGATGCGATTCGATGGCCTGCGGATCAGAACGTACTTTATTGATCTCTTCGTCCGGGCAGCGTCGAAAGGTCTGGTCATGGTAAATTTCCACGATCGAACGGGATTCATATTCGTCTAAAAAACGGCCATCCTTGCCGACAAATTTGAGCGCGTTCCACTGCGCCGGGTTATGACTGGCCGTAATAATAATACCTCCGATGGCTTCGGTTTCTTTGGTGCGAATTTGCACCGAGGGGGTTGGACAAATCCCGAGGTCTATGGGGATGCAGCCGGTCGAAAGCAAGCCGGAACAGACCGCATGGAACAACATTTCGCCAGAGGTGCGGGTATCACGCCCGACCGTAATCCGGCCTTCGCCTGTGAACGTGCCAAACGCTTTGGCAAAGCTTTCAATCAATTGCGGCGTCAAAAAATCGCCCACAACGCCGCGAACGCCGCTAATACTAATTTTGAGTGCATGTACTCGTGCCATAAGAATGTAGGTCGAAATTGTATTTCGACCAGCACAACGAAATACAATTTCGTTGTACAATGAATATTACGCCACAATGGCCTTTCTGACTTCCGTTTTTCCTAATTGATGCAAACGGTCAGCTTCTTCCGGCTCAGGACTTTCGGCAATCACCCGCATCAAAGGATCATTGCGCGAAGGACGGATATGCAGCCAGCCGGTATCAAAAAAGATTTTCACACCGTCCGTGAAATCCAACCGATATCCGGAAAAAATTTCAGAAATTCGACGCAGCACCGTATGAAACAGAAAGACCGGACACCGCACAACATCTTTATAAATGGTATAACGGGGAAAGGTTTGCACCACTTCGTTTAACGTTGTTTGACGCTGCGCCAGCATTTGCAGAATCAGGCCCATGGAAACAATGCCGTCAAAACCATACAAAAAATCCGGAAATGCAGCGCTGCCGCTGCCTTCTCCGCCGATAATCGCAGAAATAGAACGCATACGCTCAATAATATATTGCTGCCCTATCCGGCAGCGCGAGACCGGCGAACCGTATTTCTGCGCAATCATATCAATTAAACTCGAGGTAGAAACATTAGTCACAACCGGTTTTCCCGGATGTTGCGAGAGCATGTAGTCCGTGAGCAACGCGAAGGTGTATTCTTCCCCCAGAGATTGTCCTCGATCCGAAACGATCACAATACTCGATGCATCCAGATTAAAAAAGAATCCTGCGTCTGCCCCAAGCGGCTGAATCAACTGCCGAATGGCTTGTGTATGTTTTTCGTTTGGAAGAGGGGTATAGATAGCATCCGGGGAGGGTTGATTATTAATGGCAATGACTTCGCATCCAAAAGCGTTAAATAAGGATTCGACAAATTGAGACGCCGTCCCATTGCCGCAATCCAGCACAATTTTAAATTGTCGGGCGCGAATCGTATCTACATCTAAAAAGGCGAGAAGATGTTCCGTATATTTCTGAAGTGCCGTCTGACAATACGACAATTGTCCAACCTGGTTCCAGGGTGCATAACTGAAAGACCCGTTGTGGAAGATATCTAAAAGCTCTTCACTTTGATACGTATTGAGCGGCGCGCCATCGGCGCTAAAAAACCGTAAGGCCTTCCATTCAGAACCGGTACTCGACCCGGAAATACTAATGCCTCCCTTACTGTTGAGTTGAGTGAGCGCGTATTGCAACACCGGGGTCGGTGTAATTCCAATATCATACAGGTCCACCCCTGTGGCTAAGATTCCTGCTATCACTGACGATCTCAGGCGTTCCCCGGCCCGCCGCGTATCCCGCCCTAAAACCACAGCGCCGGATTCAATATATGTTCCGAAGGCACAGGCAAAATCTGTTGCTAACATAATTTGTATATCTAAAATTTCGGAAGTCTGGCATTTTCCATGTAAGAGTTCCGACGTCTGCCAAACGTCGGAACTCTGGTTTTCTTCTCCCTTGATTTCCTAATAAGGTTTAAGAAGAAACTCCCTTCTTGTCAAGAATCTTTTCCATTTTTTAACGTGTTAGCACGTAGTGCTTCAAGTATTGTAGGAAAGATGACCTCACCTGTCCCGTTATCATGCCGCATAGGGGCTGTGGATTGTCTACGGCGAAGAAGAAAGAGACGTGGGGCATTTTCTGGTGCTACAATACTTTATCGCTTACAGCGAATAAATGTGAATATTTTATTCTGCCTGGAAATTCTGATTGAGTTAGTACAATACATAGGGCTGGCGAAGTTGCGCCCAGGCCTGTTCATCTCTACGCAGACGGACGTCGAAATCTGCCGGTTCTGAGGCCGCGTCATCAACCCATTCTCGCAGAAATGTTCCGCCGCTTAAAAGATCAATTGCCAATTTTTCGGTTTCATATTCGTAGGGAAGGGTATGCCAGATTGGGTACTCAGGATATTCCAGGCGGATTGACTTCAAGAGCATAGCAGCCAGGCGATATGGCTGGAATTGCTCGTGACGGTAGGCGTGATGATCGGTGTGAATCTGAATGCCTGCACACAATTTTCCCGCATGTTTCTGAAAGGTCGGTTCAAACGCACAGCGACGGATGAAGCAGCCTTTTAGCCACTGCGGCTGCAAAGTTTCCATGCGCTTGAGGACGACATCAAAATCAAGATCCGGCGCGCCGATCACTTCCAGCGACGTAGTGGTACCGCGACCTTCCGAGAGCGTGGTACCCTCAAAAAGCACTGTGCCGGAAAAGCAACGAGCCATATTAAGGCTCGAGGCATTCGGACTCGGGTTCACCCAGGGCAGTTCGTGCAGAGGCCAGCCATATCCCGGAGCGGCATCTGGCTGGTAATCGGTCATCGGAATAATCTGGACATCGAGGTCCAGGTGTTTTACCGCGACGAACCAGCGCGCCAATTCCCCAAGCGTCATGCCGTGCCGCATAATTAACGGGCCGACCCCGATGAAACTTTCCCACCCCTCTTCTAAAATCGTGCCTTCAATCGGTCGCCCTGCTGGATTCGGACGGTCAAGAACCCAGAGGCTTTTTTGATGGCGGGCGCAGGCTTCAAGCATGTAAGCAAGGGTTGTGACATAGGTATAAATGCGCGTGCCAATATCTTGAAGATCGATTAACAGTACATCAAAGGTCGCCATCATCGTATCGGTCGGGTATCTCACCTCCCCGTAGAGACTAAACACCGGAATATGATGGCGCGGATCCATGTAATCCTCTGATTCGATCATATTATCCTGTTTATCCCCGCGCATTCCGTGCTGGGGGCCAAAAGCTGAAGCCACGCGAATTTCAGGACATTCCATTAAGGCGTCAAGAGAATGGCAGCAATTTTTCGTGACAGAGGCCGGATGCCCTAACAAAGCCACTCGACGTCCTGCAAGCTGCCGCCGCATTTCCCGATTTTCAAGCAATGTGTCAATCCCTAATTTCATCGTTGTTAAGCTCCTTACGTCGTAATTTCAATTCGATTGCCGTCAGGATCAAGCACACAGCTTTCGTAATATCCGTCGCCGGTGTGTCGCGGTCCGCTTATGATATAGCAGCCGTCTTTCTGGAACTGCGTTGTCAGTTCATCAACCTTTTTCGGAGAGCCGACGGAAAACGCCAGATGAGTATATCCGTAAAATTGAGCATCCCCTCCTGCTCCGTGAACATCGAGAATTCCAGGCATTTGCATGATTTCAAGGCGGGCGCCTGAATCGAAGGTGAGAAAATAGGATTCGAATTCTTTTTCGGAATTGACATACTTCTTACCGGCTGTTGCTCCGAAATAAGTGACGTAAAACATTTTTAACCGTTCAATATCTCTGGTCCAGATTGCCACATGCTCAATCTGCATAGGTCTTTTCCCTCCTTTCATACCATTCGTGTTCTAGCATCGACATAGTACACAAATTCCAATATTCGTTTTCATGCCGATGGCTTTCACGAAAAGTCCCTTCCATCTGAAAACCGACTTTCTCATAACAGGCAATCGCTGGACGATTAAAATCAAACACGCCGAGATCAACGCGATGAAGATGGAGTTTGTCAAACGCAACCTGAAGCAAGGCGCGTACGATTTGTTCTCCCAACCCTTGCCCTCGCAATTCCTGGGGGCCGACTAAAATACGGCCTATACGAGCTGACTGATTACGCCAGTCAATACGTATGAGTTCACAATGCCCTACAGCTCGCCCATGTTCTTGCTCAACCGCTTTAAACATCAGGTTCGGAGGTTGTTCACCTTGCGCTGTGTGAAGATAGCGCAAAACCTGGGACGCATCGAGAGGATATGTATAAGTTGATCCGGCCCACTGAAGCAAAAAAGCGGCGGAGGGAATCCAGGAAAGCAGGGTGTCAATATCCGCTGAGGTAAATGGTTCTAATCTGATGTGCATAATCATCCTCCGTGAAACAGCCAGATGCTATCTTGATGATAGATTCCGGCAGATCGTTGATTGTTGACCATTCACCTCAAAACACTAAATCTGTCAAACACTTCCTGCGAAAAAAATGTAAACAAGAAGAGATTATAAGTTCATGAACAAAGTCAATGTCATAATTTGTAGTGTCAAAGCTCGGCTTTGACAGCGAAAGATGAGCCTTGGCACTTCTGGCTCTCTGACAATATTTTTTGAAGAAAACGTGGGGTGGGTGTTCCTGGGTTGAAAACTGGGACTGAAAATAAAAAAACCGAGTTTTTTGGGAAAACTCGGTTTTTTTCTGCACAGAAAAAACAGGGATTATTTAGAATACTCCGAATTTGAATGTGAGTGTTGCCACGATTCCGCTTAGATCTCCATCTTCCAGTCCTTCTAAATCGACGCCTGCTGCCAGACGATAGCCGACCCCCAGCCCAACTTTGAAAAATTCCGTCACATTCAGCAGCACATTGACTGCCGGCTCCACCACAAAAAAATTATCATCGCCATCAACATTGGCGTAATCAAATTCGATATTGCCCATTCCTACCAGGGTATAGACGGAGAAATGAATGAGTTCCGCAGGCTCAAACGCATATTCGAATTCAACCCCGCCGTATTTCACGGAAAGATCTGGCGTCACTCCGGAATCGAGTTCATTGCCTTCGATATCGTTCAGCAGACCATATCCGCCAACCCCGATGGTATAGTCATGATTGAGAATCCAGCCAAGGCGTCCGCCCCCGAAAATTCCGAACTGGTCGTTCACAGTCGTAAACTTTACGACCGGCGCTGCCAGAAAACCATGATAAATCCGTGGATTGGTCAGTTCGCCTTCATCATTCCAGGCATTGCGCTGGGCGTAATCCGTCGTCGCCGGAGTTCCGATTACAGGTTGAACTGCTTGTGACGGAGGGGTAGGATTATTATAGCGACGCAGGGGCGCGCGCGTTTGCGCCCAGACCGGGGTCGCCAGGAAAATAACAAGAAGTATCAGTAACGACTTTTTCATAGTGCATATCTCCTCTATGCGAGATGACGGCAGCAAAAGATCAGGTCAAATTTGCCGAACGTCATTTTTCAGCATGTTTGTGAGTAAACATTATCAGAACTGCAAATCTCGGATAATGTCTTTGTGCTATTTGTTTACGTCGTTCGTTCGACACAAGGGATATGCGTTTGTTTAATTTGTTATAGATAATTTTGTTTATCAAAGAAAATCGGTTTTCACTGCTTCCGGTGAAAACCGATTTTCTGAAGGAATTCTCTTCCCTCACCAACTGAATTTTGACAAGTTCGTTATTCCGCCTTCAGGCGAAAACTGGCTAAAGCGAGAACTACAAACAAATTAGTGATGCTCTATGCGCCGAACTTTTCCCTGATGATGGATTCCAGGGTCGGTTCGCTGTTATCCTTGTATTCATAGTTGATTTGAACACACGGTTTGTTGATCTTGATCAAGCGGGTCAGATCGATTGGCGTAGCTGAAATGACCAGATCGCAGTCGGTAGCATTGATGGTCTCTTCCAGATCATGAATCTGTTGCGGACTGTATCCCATAGCTGGTAGCAATGACCCAATGCCAGGATATTTGTGAAAAGTCTCTTTGAGCGTACCCACGAGATATGGGCGCGGATCAACGATTTGCGAGGCTCCGAAGCGACGGGCCGCAATGACGCCTGCGCCGTAGCTCATTTCGCCATGAGTCAGGGTCGGGCCATCTTCTACAGCCAGTACGCGTTTGCCTTTGATCTGATCGGTATTCTCGCCCGTGAGTTCGGAATCGGCCAGAATGATCTGCGCTCTGGGGTTATTCTTCTCAATAGCTTTCCGGACTTTTTCGACATTTTCCGGCACTGCGCTATCCACTTTGTTGATAATCGCCACATCCGCCAAAATGAGATTGGTTTCACCAGGGTGATAGCTGGTTTCATGCCCGGGACGATGCGGATCAAATACCACAATGTGCAGATCGGGCTGATAAAATGACGTGTCATTGTTGCCGCCATCCCAGATAATCACATCCGCTTCTTTTTCGGCCTGCCGGAGGATTTTTTCATAATCCACACCTGCATAAATCACCGCGCCCATGCGGATATGCGGTTCATATTCTTCGCGCTCTTCGATGGTGCAGTGATGTTTGTCAAAATCTTCATAGCTTGCGAAACGCTGCACCACCTGTTTGGTCAGGTCGCCATAGGGCATCGGGTGACGCACGGCGACAACTTTTTTGCCCATAGCGCGCAGAATTTCAATGACCTTGCGGCTGGTTTGCGATTTGCCGCAGCCCGTGCGCACAGCGCAGACCGAAATCACCTTCTTACTGGATTTCAGCATCGTATAGGGCGCGCCGATAATCATGAAATCGGCTCCGGCGGCCGTGGCAGTCGACGCTTTGTGCATCACTTCGACGTGCGGTACGTCGCTATATGAAAATACCACCAGGTCCACCTTGTTATCTTTGATTAAATCAAAAAGGTTGGCGTCAGAGTAAATCGGCACGCCGTGCGGATAGAGTTTTCCGGCTAATTCAGCGGGATATTGACGACCGTCAATATCCGGGATTTGGGTGGCGGTAAATCCGATCACATTGTAGCGTTCGTTGTCTCGGAAATATACGTTAAAGTTGTGGAAATCGCGCCCCGCCGCGCCCATAATAATAACTTTTTCTATCATCTGTTTTTTCAACCACAGATTTGACAGATTTCACAGATTGGATCGGAAGAAGTCCTGATAATCTGAGAAATCTGTCAAATCTGTGGTTATGTATAACCTTTTATAGCTTTACATTCCTAATGTCGCCACCATAATTGCTTTAATCGTGTGCAGTCGATTTTCGGCCTGATCGAAGACGATTGATGCCGGCGATTCAAACACCTCTTCTGTCACTTCCATAGCTTCTAAGCCAAATTGCTGATAGATCTTTTCCCCGACTTTCGTGTCGCGATTATGGAAGGCCGGCAGGCAGTGTAAAAATTTCACGTGGGGTTTACCGGTTTTTTCCATGGCTGCGGCATTGATCTGATACGGTTGCAGTAACTTGATACGCTCTTCCCATACGCTTTCCGGTTCACCCATGGATACCCACACATCAGTATATAAGAAATCGCAGCCTTTGACGCCCTCATCCACATTATCCGTGACCGTCAGTTTCGCACCAGTTTCTTTGGCAACTTCCTTGACAGTTGCGAACAGTTTCGGGTCGGTGTGCAGACTTTTCGGAGCCACAATACGGCAATCCATGCCCATTTTGGCCCCACCGACTAGGAGCGAATTCGCCACATTGTTGCGGCCGTCGCCCATATAGGCGTAACTAATCTGTTTCAACGGAACATTACTGTGTTCCTGCATGGTCAGAAAATCAGCCAAGATCTGAGTTGGGTGAAATTCGTCGGTCAGGCCGTTCCACACAGGAACGCCCGCATACTGCGCCAATTCTTCCACGATGGCCTGTCCGAAACCGCGGTATTCAATGCCATCATACAATCTGCCCAGCACTCTGGCGGTATCTTTCATGGTTTCTTTATGCCCAATCTGGGTACCAGTCGGACCGAGATAGGTCACGTGCGCGCCCTGATCAAAGGCCGCCACTTCAAACGAACAGCGGGTACGGGTCGAGGTTTTTTCAAAAATTAGGGCAATACTCTTGCCCGTTAATCTGGGTTGTTCAGTTCCGGCATATTTGGCTTGTTTTAAATTGGCAGAAAGATCGAGCAAAAATTGAATTTCCTGTGGAGTAAAATCCAACAACTTTAAAAAATGTCTGTTGCGTAAATTGACTGGCATGGTCGCCCTCCCTAAAGGTGTTGAGGAATAGTTTTTATCAAATAATCGTATTATTTAATCATATAATGATAAAATTATTGACATATTTTCCTGTCAAGTAAATTTTACCTCTAAAAAATTATTTCTATTCACTTCAAATAGATGGAGCAACTTGATGATGAAAAATATTCGTCGAAATTTATACGAATATGTGGTTCAAGAGTTGGGGTTACGCATCATTCGAGGCGACTATGTTTCCGGTGATACTCTGCCGAATGAAGACAGTTTGTGTAAAGAGCTTGAGGTGAGTCGGGGCGTTTTGCGCGAAGCGATGAAGGTGCTGATTCAAAAAGGCATGATTGAGTCCAAACCGAAAATCGGGACTCTTATTCTTCCGCGCCATTTCTGGAATCTGTTCGACCCGGATGTGCTGATTTGGAAATATCAGGCCGGGGATAAGCGCGAATTTTTGAAAAATGTAATGGAAGTCCGCCGGATTATTGAGGCTGAAGCGTCGAAACTCGCGGCAGAAAGAGCAAATATGGAGGAGATTGCCCATATTCGTTCTCTGTATGACCAGATGGCGGCCATGCTCAATAACCAGTCGCCGGATGCGGATGAGCGTCTGATGTTCGATGATTTGCGCTTGCATTCGGCGATCTTAGAAGCCTCGGGCAATGAACTGATTGCGCAAATCGGGCATACCATGCGACAGGCGTTGTTGACCGCGCGTCAAAGCGATCGCCATGATCGTGAGGCTCAAAAAACAAGCATGTCGTCGCATTGGCAGATCGTCGAAGCCATTAGTCGCCATGATCCGGAGCAGGCCTATCGCGCGGCGCAGCGTCACATCGATCAGGTCTGGCAAGAAATGCAAGAGCAACGTACCTGGGAAGCGACCTGAGGGCGCTATGCCAGGATGTTTTCCGGAGGATAGATATGAAAATCACCGGTTTTCAAGATGCCATAAAACATGCCCTCCGGTACGTCAGGATATGCGTCGTAATGATAGAGCAAGCATTTTTGCTGTAATTCCGGGGCCATCTGGTGGATCAATTCTGAAATATGCGGGTGAACTCCGGAAGGTTGCTTGCTGGTTTCACAATCCATGTAAATCCGATCGGCGCGTTTATAGTGTAATTCGAGTTGCGGCGGCAGCATGTGCTGGGTATCGGTCGGCATGAGAATGTTATAATGTCGCCCATGTTCATCGGAATATTCTAAACTCAGCCCATAGCTAGCCATTTCTTCCGCACTTGAAATTACATGCATGGCAAAGATCGGGGTAATCGTCCATTGCCCGTCCCCATCCTGGAACGTCCAGGTTTTCGTGTCTCCATTTTCTTGTTTGCCAATAATGTGAATATCAAAGTAGGTTTCAAGACTCACATTCGGAATGCCTTGCACCGTATCCAGCCCCGGGCCAACCGAGCGTTTCAAGGGTTCCAGCACTTTGCGATGCACAAAGATGTCGGGTTTGGCTTCAGCAGGAGGGCCAGACCACCAGATCGGCTTCAGAAACATCTTGTCTGCAATAAATTGGTCGCCAAGCCAATGCGTTTTAGCCAGGGTGTATGCAGGGTTAAACAGGGTCGTCAAGCCCATATACTCTATGCCGCCGATATGATCGGTATGCGGGTGCGAAATGTAAATCCCATCAATATCAGTTGAGCTTAGCCCGATATTTTTCAACGCATGCCTGACATCGCCACCCGCGTCGAGCAGTAAACGATAGGGCGATGTCCCGTTGCGTTTACTCGGCATGTCAAACTCGATTAAAAAATTCGATTGCCATTTGGGACGATACAGATGTTCACTGAGCTGCGCCAATTCAGCAGCGAGTGTTTCAGTCGTGATCTGTTGCGCTGTTGAGGCGTCCAGCAACCTTTGAAACAGATGATGAGCCTTTTCAACCGTAATAACATCGTCATACACACCTGTTGCAAACGCTGCATTTACGCCGATAGCTGTAATTTTCATACACAATCTCCCTCTCTATTAAGATTTACTTTCACAACACTACAACGAATTAAGGAATGGAACGGATTGAAGACTACAACAAATCCAAGGTTACAGCGGATTGAGGAATGAAACGGATTAAAAAATGGAATGGATTTGAGAAAGAAATTCGTCGTATTCTTCAATTCGTTGTAGTGCTTGACATCATTCTGACCACGATAGTTTAAAGTTTGTCAACTTTATACTTACTGAAAAGCGTCCAGGGCCATTCGTGAGGGGGAAATGCCTGAAAAAAGAGTTCTCTGGGCTGTGTCGGGTGGCTGAAGCCGAGTTGAAAGGCACACAAGGCAATCGCCCGGTTTGCCAGTTGGACCAAGGAACGATATTTATGATCGCCCAGGATAGGATGGCCGATCGCCGCTAATTGGGCGCGGATCTGGTGATGACGGCCAGTGTGGATTTGCACCTGCACTAAACTTTTATCCGCTGTTTCTTCAAGCACCTGATAGCTCAATTCGGCCCGGTCGCTCTTGTCGTGCGGCTCATGAAAAATATGCACGCGCCGGTTGCCGGTACGCTTTTGGATATAATGAATCAGCGTGCCTGACGGAGACGCCAGACGCTCTTCAACCACCGCCAGATAAGTTTTTTGGATGGTGCGCTCGCGGAACTGGACGCACAAGCGATTCGCAGCTTTCGAGGTTTTCGCAAACACCACGATTCCGCTGACCGGTCGGTCTAAGCGGTGCACCAGTCCCAAAAACACATTGCCCGGTTTCTGGTATTTCTGCGCCAGCCACTGTTTGCCGATTTCCAGGAGCGACACATCGCCGGTCACATCCCCCTGCGCCAGCACGCCCGCCGGTTTCAACACCACCAGCAGATGATTATCTTCATACAACACCTGTAAATCTGCAATCGTCATCGTTTGAGTTGCTGCGCGTTTCAGAGCCTCGAACAGATTATTTTCTATGCGATGCTCTCCGCACTTCGAATCGCTGAATCTGCTCGTAATAGCGATTCAGCGATTCGACTTTCTGGCGCTGTTCGTGTTGGCTGGGCGTCGGTTTCAGCGCCAGGCCAAACGCCATCAGTTCCAGATATTCTTGCCATTTCTGCTCCAACGGCTTTTTTCCGGCGTTGCGGATTTGTTCATGGCGTTCGGCCTCATTCCAGGCGCGATAGCAAGCCAATATTTCTTGTAAGGTGAATGTATTTTTGTTCATAAGGATTACGAAAGAATCCATGCAACACCACACATCATGCGGAACCCTCCACCGTCGTATCTGTAGTTTCGTCCGCTCCCGATGCGGTCGGCGCTGCGGAGCCACCTGGACGGGCTGAGCCACGAGCCGCCTCGCAATATTTTTGTATTTTCTTCGTCTTTATCTTTCCATGGGCTTCCATCTTCTGGTGCCTGCTCATAATTATCATGCCAGTCGTCCGCACACCATTCCCATACATTGCCATGCATGCCATACAGGCCCCAGGCGTTCGGCTGCAACTGCCCAACCGGATGGGTTTTCCTGCCTGAATTTTTATCGTACCAAGCATACTCGTGTAAACGTTCGGCTTCATCGCCAAAGTAAAACAAACCTTCAGACCCGGAGCGGCAGGCGTATTCCCCTTCCGCTTCCGAGGGTAGGCGGAAGGTCATCTCGACTCCGCTCGATGACCGCGAGGAAGATGCCTCGGTTATCGAGCGAAGTCGAGATAAAAACTCCTGGCAATCGTTCCACGACACTTGTTCCACCGGATATTGACCCCACTTCGTACCTACCACTTTTTCATTGAAGTATGACGGATTATTGCCCATGATTTGCAGCCACTGGGCCTGCGTAACCACATACTTCCCCAGCCAGAACCCGGCATGAATCTGCACCTCACGGCGCGGCAGTTCCCGACCTTGCTTGAATCCTATAAACATTTGATCGGCCTCCGTTGCGTCCATCATAAAGCGTCCCGGTGGAATCCAGACAAATTCCATGCCGGTAATCGGCTCAATCCACTCTTTGAGGCTATTGTCCGCGTCAATGGATTTCACCTGGCCTTCGGCGGCATGAGGCGGCTCAATGTGCTGTTTTTCGATCTCGTTGCGCAGCGCGCGCAGGAGTTTAGCAAAGCCATTAGCGTCGTGCAGATCCGCCCAGTGGAACGGCCGTAGGCGTTCCGGCACCTCGCACGCTTCCAATCGCACCGGGATCAGGTAAATATCCTCGTCCAGTTTCTCTTGCAACACGTCCAGTGCCTCGCTGATTTCCTTCTGAATCACCCCACGTCGGTTGACCGAATTGTGCGATAAACACGCAAAAAAGAAGTCGGAACTGCGAATGGCCTTGGCGATGTGATATTCGAATTTCTGCCCCGGCAGCAGGTCTTCGGTATCCATCCATGGTTCAAAGCCCTCGGCCTGTAAGCGTTTGTAAAGCTGCTGCACCTGCACCTGGTCCGCACGGGTATAGCTGAGAAAAATGCGGATCAAATGTTGGTTATTAGGATTATTCTGGGACATAGCGCATATTTTCCGGTCAAAGAGTTCATTTGAAATTGTTCAACCACCATAGCTATTTCCGGGGCAGGATGTCAAGTGAAAAACTTAGCGGATCATAGCGATTTCTCGTGTTTTGTCTTGACAATCAGGAATCCCTGGTTATACTTTTTATATAAGCGAATTTCCTGTGTTTTCCACCAGTCTCGTATGCTCAAAATTACTTGCCGAGCGTTTTACACAAAACTGCAAAAATATCATATCAGTTGATAAAATTTCTCTGGACAATCGTTCTCATTCCTGTCATTCTAAAAAAAGTGCGTTCAACACAATAGAAATCTTTTGTTTCAACGGAATATGGACATTGATCATGTCAGAACATCGAGAATATCAAGATATCGCCGGAATTCTTGTCGTTGATGATCAGGCTGAGAATTTACGCCTGTTATCAAGCATCCTACAGCGAGAAGGGTACCATACCCGGCCCGCGCGGGACGGGTATACCGCCTTAATGTCAGCTTATGCCGATCCGCCAGAACTGATCCTGCTGGATATCATGATGCCGGAATTGGACGGTTATGCCGTGTGCCGGAAGTTAAAAGCCGATGCACGTACCCGCGATATTCCGGTGATTTTTATTAGCGCCCTGAATGAAGTGTTTGATAAAGTTAAAGCCTTTGAACTCGGCGGCATTGATTACATTACTAAACCACTGCATGTCGAAGAAGTGATCGCCAGAGTCAAAACCCACCTGACGAACCGCAGATTGCAACAGCAGCTTGAAACGCAAAATAGACGCTTGCAGGAGGGCATTCTCGCTCATGAACAGACGATGAGTATTTTGCAGCAGCGGAATCAGGAATTAGCCTTACTGCATCGTATGAGCCAGCTCTTCAATTCCACATTGGATTGGAACCAGGTGTTAAAAACGGTCTTGACGGAAATGCGGCAGTTACTGAATATCACGGCCACATCTTTTTGGTTGTATCTTCCTGAAACCGACAAGCTCGTCTGTCAACAAGCGATCGGTCTGGGGAATGATACATTGATTGGCTGGCAATTAGCGATGGGACAAGGCATTGTCGGACAAACCGCGCAGACCGGCATCACAACGATCGTCGCAGATACCCGTGTGGCTCCTCAGCACTATAAAGAGGTGGACCAGAAGACCGGCATCGAAATTCGCTCGATTCTCAATTTTCCCTTTCGTACAACAGGCACGGTGATGGGTGTGCTGTGCCTGGTAGATACGGCAACCGACCGTTTTACCGAAAAAGATTTACGCTTTGTTGAACCGATTGCCACCGCCGCCGCCAATGCGATTGAACATGCCCGGCTTTATAGCTTGGCGCAGCAAGAAATTGCCGAGCGCACACGAGCAGAAGCCGAACTCTTAGACGCGCACCATGAACTGCAAGCCACGTTAGAATATTTACAGACCACGCAAACTCAACTCTTACAATCGGAACGCATGGCGGTCTTAGGACAACTGGTGTCAGGCATTGCGCATGATCTCAACACCCCGGCAGCAGCCATTATGAGCGCGATTCAAGAAATTGATCGTTTGTCTTCCAAACTTCCGCAGCAATTACAGCACACATTGTTACAGCTTTCCGAAGATCTGCGGACGGAATATATTCAGGCCTATCAATATGCGCTCACGCTCCAGCCGCAGAGTCTATCAACCATCGAACGACGGACGTTCGTCAGGGATATGCAGCAAATCCTGGCAGAGCATGGGGTAGAGGCGTCTCACAATTTCTGTTCCCAACTCATTATGGCGGGCTTTTCTGCAGCAGATCTTCTCAGGTTTCTCCCTCTGTTTATCGGGGCGGAACGTGATGATGTGCAGCAATCGCTTGTGTTACGTGGGATGAGTCAGATTCACATTAACAATATCAAATCTTCGATCCAACAAATCGTGCAATTAGTCCAGACACTCAAACAATTTTCCAGAGTCGAACAGAGTGAACTCAGCGAAACTCAGTTACAAGACGATCTGGAACACACGTTGTTGATTCTGCGGAATCGCTTGCACGATATCACGGTCCACAAAGAGTATGAAGACCTTCCGCTTTTGACTTGCTATGCCGCGCAATTGAATCAGGTCTGGGCCCAACTCCTGCTGAATGCGATTCAGGCTATGAATGGACAGGGGAACCTGGTTATCCGTCTGAAATGCCTTGAAAAACGCAATATTGTCGCGGAGATCGAAGATAGCGGCCCTGGTATTCCGCCAGACATTCTTCCGCACATATTTAATCCGTATTTTACGACAAAAAGCCGCCAGGATAAGAATATCGGTATGGGTTTAACGATTTGTCAACAGATTATTGAACAGCACCATGGGCGCATTGAGGTCGCATCAGCGATGCCCGGCAAAACCTGTTTTCGTGTGATATTGCCAATCTCCAAACCGTCTCAAGTATAAGAGCAGATCGGAATTTCTCTTGACGCAGATAATCACTGGACGTAATGTTTTTTCAAGTGTTGTCTGACTGACGCCAGAGTGCAAACGTCAGATTGCCAACAGCCTGAAAGTGGGACTATGAACATATCAAATTTATTGGGGTCAATACTGGCAGCATATAAATTTATGAAAAGATATCCCATTATTCTTACGCATAGAATGGCTTCTATTATCGTCATGCTTTTGCTCTTTCCCTCAGCGATTCAAGCCGGGGAACCCGAGATGAAATTCGATCATGTGTTGAATTTGGGGTCGCGCCACACCCAGGTAATGCTTCAAGATCGAGAAGGGTTTCTGTGGTTTGGCTCCGCAGGCGGGGGAGTCTTTCGCTATGATGCGTATGAGTTGAAACGCTATGGCAGCGGGCAGGATTTGCTTTCGAATGGATTTGTGTATGGTCTTGTTGAAGATGCCCAAGAACCTTTCGTGCTATGGATCGGCACCAAAGAAGGATTGAACTGGTTTGATCGCAAAACAGGCATATTTACGTATTATAAACATCAACCTGGCAATCCGGCAAGCTTGAGTCATAATGCGATTAATGATATAGTGCAGGATAGCCGTGATCCACACATTCTCTGGATTGGAACCGAGGGAGGGTTGAACAAATTTGATACCCGGACAGAAATTTTTATCTCTTACCATCATGACCCACAAAATGACCAGAGCCTTAGTCATAATGCGGTCTGGAGAATTCTTCAGGATCGTAAAAATCCTGATATTCTCTGGTTAGGAACCTGGGGCGGCGGGTTGAACAAATTTGATACACGCACGGAACGCTTTATCCACTATCGTCATAATCCTGAAGATGAGACAAGCCTTGGGGCGTCGAATGAGATTATTGACGCTCTTGCTCAGGATAAGGATGATCCTGACATCCTCTGGATTGGCTGGCATGAAGGACTTGACCAATTTGACACGCGCTCCGAAACTTTTACGCATTATCGGCATGATCCGCACAATCCAAAGAGTCTGCCGGAAGGACTTGTGGCGTTAATTTATGATGATGGCTATGGACGCCTCTGGTTAGGAGGCTGGGAGGATGATAATGGCTTAACGATTTTTGACAAGCAGACGCATACCGGCACCAATTATCGCCATGATCCCCACAATCCCCATAGCCTCAGCGATAATTTAGTGGTTGATGTGTACGAGGATCGCTCCGGAATCTTCTGGATTACGATGGCCTCAGGCAAAGTTGATAAATATGATCCCTGGAATCAGAATTTTACGACCTATGCCTATGATCAGCAAAATCCGTCTAGTTTGAGTCATAACACGATCACGGCGTTGTATGAAGATCGACAGGGAACCGTGTGGGTGGGAACACTCTCCGGGTTGAATCGGTTTGATCCTAATACCGACACCTTTACGCGTTATACGAAAACCCCGGAAACTCCGGATTCACTTGATAACAATCGCATTCAAACTATTTTCGAAGATCACTCTGGGCATTTTTGGGTCTCTTTTTTTCCTGGTTCCCTTGTAGAATTTGACAGACAGACAGAGAAGGTCATTCGTCGCTATACTAATGCCGAAGTGTTTACCAGTATAATTGATGATCCTCATGATCCTGAAAATCTTTGGATCGGGATGCGTCCGCAAGGGTTAGCCCGTTTTCATAAACCAACAGAAACCTTTACAGTGTACGATCCTTCGCCACAAGATTCCCAAGATGGCGTGACTTATGGACCCATTTACAAAATTCTCCATGATCGAGATGATGAGGTGATCTGGCTTGGCGGCTGGGAAGGGGGAGGATTGCGCAAATTTGAGAAACAGACACAGACATTTACCACATATATCGCTGATCCTCAGAAACCAACGAGCCTTACGGCCAATTCCATTGCCGCATTGTATCAGGATAGGCAGGGTAGGCTCTGGATCGGAACCCTGGGAGGAGGATTGTGTACCTTTCATAAAGAGAGCGAAACCTTTACGTGTTATGCTTCAAATCAGAAAATACCAACAAATATCAATGGGATCCTGGAAGATGAGGAGGCGAATCTCTGGTTAAGTACGGATCTGGGGATTGTGAAATTCAACCCGAGCACAGAAACAGTCGAAAAGCATTATCGCCAAAGCGATGGTTTGCAGGGCGATATGTTCTTTCGAGACAGCACTTGCAAGACATCTACCGGAGAATTGTGGTTTGGCGGAATGAATGGCGTGAACCGGTTTCATCCGAAGCACCTAGTAGAAAATCCGCATGTTCCCCCTGTAGTTCTCACTTCGCTGGCCCAGGCAGGAGAGCACATCTGCCCTGTGGCCTGCGAGTCCACCCCAGCGATCTCCCTGGACTGGCGGCACAATTTTTTTGAATTTGAGTTTGTCGCGCTTAACTATACTCGTCCCCAAAACAACCAGTATGCCTATATGTTGGAGGGGGTGGATCAGGAGTGGTTCTATTCCGGTCAAAAACGCTTCGGACGTTATACCAATCTTGCGCCAGGTACATATACCCTCAAGCTTAAAGCGGCCAATAACAATGGCGTCTGGAATGAACAGGGTACCTCTGTGCAGATTACCATTATTCCTCCCTTTTGGGCCACCTGGTGGTTTCGCAGTCTATTGGGCTTCAGCATAGTGGGATTGGTGTTTGGCGGCTTTTGGCTGCGTATCAAAACCATTGAAAAGCAGAAGCGACTCTTAGCCGCGCAAGTTGCTGAACGTACAAAAGCCCTGTCAGAGCGAACCGATGAATTAGCGCATTCAAATACGGAACTTCAAAAAGCCAAAGAACAAGCAGAAGTCGCAAACAAGGCCAAGAGTACCTTTCTGGCAAACATGAGTCATGAACTGCGCACGCCGCTCAATGCCATTCTGGGGTTTTCACAACTCATGCAGCATGATCCGGCGTTATCTTCAGAACATCGAAACGATCTCAAGATCATTGTCCGCAATGGCGACCACCTGCTGACCTTGATCAATCAACTGCTGGATATCTCGAAAATTGAAGCCGGCCGCATGACCGTGAATACAACGAACTTTGATATGTATACGCTGTTAGATGAAACCGAAAACATGTTTCGATTGCTAGCCAGAGAAAAACAGATCCATCTTGTGTTTGAAAGGACTCCGGATCTGCCCCGATATATCTGTACCGATGTGGTCAAACTCCGTCAAATCCTGTTCAATTTGCTCAATAACGCCATCAAATTTACGAAAGAAGGGGGCGTGGCCGTGAGAATAAGAAGTAAAGAAGTCACAGATACAGATCTGGAGTGCAAAAGCTCTGCTTTTGCAGCAAAAGCAGAGCTTTTGCACTCCGATTCCTTACTCCATCTTGAAATTGAAGATACGGGACCTGGCATCACTCCGCAAGAGTTAGAATACGTTTTTCAGGCATTCACCCAGACAGAAGCCGGACGGAAGACTCAGGAAGGAACAGGGTTAGGATTAGCAATCAGCCGTAATTTTGTCGAATTATTAGGAGGGGAGTTACATGTCCAAAGCGAAGTCGGACGCGGAAGTCTTTTTAGCTTGACGATTCCGGTGCAGCGGGTGCATGCTTCTGACCTTGCAGCAAAATCTCCCACGCGCCGGGTCATCGGACTGGTGTCTGGCCAACCGCATTATCGGATTCTGGTGGTTGATGATAAACAGGATAACCGCTATTTGTTAATGCGCTTATTGACGCCATTGGGTTTTGATGTACGCGAGGCCAATAATGGCCAGGAAGCCATTACCATCTGGCAAGAATGGCAGCCGAATCTGATCTGGATGGATATGCGTATGCCCGTGTTAGATGGCTACAAAGCCACGGAACAGATCAAGGCCACGATGCAAGGTCAGGCCACGGCGATTATTGCCCTCACAGCGAGCGCCTTTGAAGAAGAGAAAGCCGTGGTGCTCTCGGCCGGCTGCGACGATTTTCTGCGAAAACCGTTTAAAGAAACTGAAATTTTTGACTTGATGCAGAAACATTTAGGCGTACAGTATCTCTATAAGGACATGCAGCCCGGCGAAGACGTTGGGGAAGAGAAGCCTTTATTCTCGACGATTGATGTGGCTGCCCTGACTACGATACCGACGGAATTACGACAGCGACTCGAACATAGCGTATTAATAGCTGACGTTTCCGGAATTACGGAAATGATCCAGGAAATTTTTGCCTATGATGCCACACTCGGACAAACGCTGGAGCATCTGGCCGAAGATTTTAAATACAGCCATATCCTGGAAGCCTTGCAAAAGATCACCTAAGTATTTTGTCAATATTTCGTTGACGGGTGAAAGACTTCTGAAGTCTTTGAGACTTCGGAAGTCTGCGCGCGCTTGCCCTGTCAGCTAAGCCTTGACAAAACACTATCACAGGTTTTCAAAAGAAGCGATGAAATTTGATGACACCGACCCCGGCATGACGCCTCGGAGGATAGATGATAACTGAGATTGCAGGATATTCCATTGTTCAACACGTCTATGAAAGTGCGCGGACCCTGATTTACCGGGCGCGGCGGGAATCGGATGATTGTCCGGTGATCCTGAAAGTCTTGAAAATCGACTATCCGACGCCGGCTGAATTAGCGCGGTACCGGCAGGAATATGAGCTCACGCGTCGCCTCAAAACGCCGGGCGTCATCCGGCCGTACGGACTGGAACCATACAAGCATGGACTGATGATTGTTTTCGAAGATATTGGCGGCGAATCCTTAAAAACATTTCTGCCCTCCAACGATTTCACGCTCCCCGAGATCGTCGTGTTAATGGTGAAAATCGTCGAGGCTGTCAAACAAATCCATACCGCGCGCATTCTTCACAAAGACCTCAATCCGTCCAATATGATCTATCATCCGGCGACTGGCCGCCTTCAAGTCATTGATTTCGGGTTCGCCTCGATATTCGCCCATGCTGCGTCGGCCGCGAAACATCCGAATGTGTTCGAGGGAACGTTGGCGTACATGTCGCCGGAACAGACCGGACGCATGAACCGTCCCGTAGATTATCGCACGGATTTTTACGCCCTGGGCGTTACGTTCTATGAACTGCTGACCGGCCGCCTCCCCTTTGCCGGTCGGGACGCCCTGGAATTCGTGCATGCCCATCTCGCTCAACAGCCAACGCCGCCGCATGAACTCCGCCCGGATATTCCGCCGTTTCTGTCAGCAGTGATCCTCAAGCTGCTGGCGAAAGACGCCGACCACCGGTATCAATCTGCGATTGGGTTGATATATGATTTGGAACAGTGCTTAGAGTTGACAAACAGCCAGGTTGTTGACAAAAACCTAGATGCTGCCGACTTCGAAATCGGCCAACACGATGTCTCTGGCGTCTTTCAGTTGCCGCAAAAGCTGTATGGTCGGGACCAGGAACGGGAACAGCTCTTGGCCGTGTATCGCCGGGTGTGTACTGGCGAAAAGGCCCTGCTGCTCGTGACGGGCGCGGCTGGAACCGGCAAAACTGTCTTGGTGCATGAATTGCAACAGCCTCTCATGATAGACCGGGGCATGTTCATTGCCGGCAAATTCGACCAATATCAGCGCAACATTCCCTACTCAGCGTTGAGCCAGGCCTTTGAAACCTTTATGCAATTCCTCCTCACCCACCCTGAATCTGTTCTGGCCGCATGGCGTGAACAGATTCAAATGGCCGTGGGCACGGTGGGCAAGGTTTTGATTGATGTGATCCCGAAACTGGAACTGATCATCGGTATCCAGCCGGAGGTCCCGGAATTGGGCGGCATCGAAGCGCAAAACCGGTTCAATTACGTGTTCCAACGCTTCATGGAAACCATTGCCCGGCCCGAACATCCCTTCGTGCTGTTTTTGGATGATCTGCAATGGATCGATAGCGCCTCCCTCAATGCTTTACGGGTGATCATGACGGATCCGAGCCTGAAATACCTCTTTGTCATCGGGGCCTATCGGGATACGGAAGTAGATACGGCGCATCCGTTACAACTCGCCATTGCAGAACTCCAACGGGAACAGACCGTAATCCGGACCTTGTGTCTGAGCGATTTGGCGTATGAGCATGTGGCCGTGCTCACGGCGGACACCCTTTCTACCCCACAGGCGATCCAGAGCCAGGAAAGTGTCCGGGAACTGGCGGCTCTGATCTTTGCCAAAACCCATGGCAACGCCTTTTTTACCGTGCGCTTACTCACGCATCTCTGTGACGAACAGCTTGTGACCTTCGAATTCCCGCGCTGGCGATGGAACCTGGACGCCATCAGCCGCCTGGAGATGACGGACAATGTGCTGGATTTGCTCTCCGGCAAAATTCAGCATCTCGCGCAGCAGACGCAAACCCTCCTGATCTTCGCGGCGTACATTGGCAGCCAATTCGACCTTTCGATTCTGGCGGCTATCACGCACTGTCAAGCAGAGGCCGTTGCCGATTCGTTGGAACAGGCCATCATTGAGGGACTGATCGCGCCGGAGGATGAGGGCACGTACCGGTTCATCCACGACCGCGTACAGCAAGCGACGTACGCCCTGATTCCCGAATCTGAACGGCCTGCGCTGCATCTCACCATCGGCCGACTGCTGCTTCGCAATCTCTCATCAACTGAAAGAGAGAATCAGCTTTTTGATATTGCCAACCATCTCAACGCCGGATGTGACCTGATAGATGCCCCGGCAGAACGGCTCGAAGCCGCACGGCTCAATTTGCAGGCCGGTCATAAAGCCAAAGCCGCGGCAGCTTATCTGCCAGCCTTCACCTATTTCCAAATCGGGATAGACATCCTCCCCGAAAATTGTTGGAACACGAACTACGCGCTGACATTAGCCCTGTACAATGCCGCGACCGAAACCGCGCATCTGAATGGCGCGTTTGACCAGATGTTCGCATTGAGCGCCCAGGTCATCACTCATGCGCGGACACTGCTCGACACAATTGACGTATATGAAGTCCGAATTCTCGGGTTGTCTGCGCACTCCAAACCACAGGAAGCCATCCGGCTTGCCTTCGAGATATTGGCGTTATTGGGCGTTGCGTTGCCTGAACATCCGGGGCAGGCGGATGTGATGAAGGTTCTGCAAGACACCCGGACGCTCCTCGCCGGACAACCGATAGAGGCGTTGTTAGATTTGCCTCGGATGACTGATCCGAACACCCTGGCAGTGGTGCGGATATTATCGGTCATTATCGTCTCCACGTACAATACCAATCCCGAGCTATTTGCTCTGCTCGTCATGCAACAGGTGATGCTATCGGTACGCTATGGCAACACACCCGTGTCGAGCTATGCCTATGCGCTGTTTGGCGGGATGTTGTGCGGTAATGTCGGTGAGCTTGATGTGGGGTATCATCTGGGGCAAATTGCGCTGAAGTTAGTTGACCAATTGCAAGCCAGGTCCTTCCACGCCAGAGTCTTGCATTTGACAGCCCTATTTATCAGGCATTGGAAAGAACCAATCCGTTCGATCTTGCCCTCCTTTCTTGAAGCCTACCACCTTGGCATGGAGACGGGCGACGTGTTTTGGGGACTGCAAGCGTTGCATTCCTACTGTATTTATGGGTATTTCAGCGGCAAGGAATTGTCGGAATTGGAGCGCGAGATCGCTGCATGCAGTGCGTTAAGCCGTTATCTGAATCAAACCATAACATTCCAGCTTTTAGAACCCTTCTGGCAGTCGGTGTTGAATTTGTTGGGACAGGCGGCGGAGCAACCCTGGCGGTTGCGCGGCGCGGTGTATGATGATGTAGTCATGTTGGCACAGCATCAGCAGACGAATAACCTGACCGGATTATTTTTCCATTATTTCCATCAAATGATATTGGCGTATCTGTTTGCGGCTTACCCCCAGGCGTTACTCGACACAACCGCGGCAGAACAATATATAGGCGGAGGCGGGGCGCTGTTTCATCTGCCGGTTTTCTATTTTTATGACGCCCTGACTCGCCTGGCGGCATTGCCGAACTTGCCAGCATTCGAACGAGAGCGCAATCTGGCAAAGGTGTCCGCAAATCAGGAAAAGTTGAAAAATTGGGCGCAGCACGCCCCCATGAACCATCTGCATAGATTTTATTTGGTCGAGGCGGAACACGCCCGTGTGCTCGGGCAGTTTGGGGAGGCCCGCGAATATTACGACCAGGCGATTGAGTTGGCGCGGCAGCATGAATATACCCAGGAAGACGCTCTGGCAAATGAGCTAGCCGCCAGATTTTATCTGGACCGGGGCCAGACGAAGATCGCGACAGTCTATCTGCAAGAAGCGCGTTACGCGTACCAGCGCTGGGGCACGGTTGTAAAAGTCCAGGCCCTTGAGCAGCAGTATGCCGCGCTGCTGACAGATCGATCCCGGCCTCCGGGCACAGGGACAACCGATACGCCATCTTCGACGAGCACAGCCGCAGTCGCCCTGGATATCGCGGCCATCATCAAAACGTCGCAAGCGATTTCCAGCAAGATCAAACTGCCGGAATTATTGCAGACCCTCCTGCATATTGTGATTGAAATTGCGGGCGCTGACCACGCCGTTCTGATTGCAGAAACCGCTGATGGACTGATGGTCGAAGCCCTACATGGCGCGGGGGCCGAATGTGCCGTACTGCCTGAGCCAGTCCCCATTGACGACTACGAGGTCATATCCACCGCCATTGTCCGCTACGTGAACCGAACGCAAGAACCGATCGTGTTGCACCATGCCAGCGTCGAAGGGTTGTTCGTGCAAGATCCGTACATTCTGGCGCACCAGTCCCGATCTATTTTGTGTCTGCCGATCCTGCACCACGGCTCGTGCATCGGAGTCTTATATCTGGAAAATAACCAGACCACGAACGCATTTACACCGGAGCGCGTGGACATGCTGACGCTGCTCTCCTCGCAAATGGCAATTTCCCTTGAAAACGCGCGCTTATACGCCACCCTGGAAACGCGGGTGCAGGAACGCACGGCCAAACTGACCAGCGCCAATCAACAGTTATCGTTGGAAATCGCCGAGCGCAAGCGGACTGAAGAAGCGTTGCAGATTGCCAAAGAAGCCGCTGAAGCAGCCAATCAGGCCAAAAGTACGTTTCTGGCCAATATGAGCCACGAACTCCGTACACCCTTGAATGCGATTATCGGTTTCACGCAACTGTTAGCGCAAAAATCCCAAACACAGAAAGAGAGCGAATACTTTGACATTATTCAGCGCAGCGGCGAGCATTTGCTGACCCTGATCAATCAGGTCCTCGATCTTTCCAAAATCGAAGCCGGCAAGATCACATTGGAGGCAAAAGATTTCGATCTGTTTCGTTTGCTGGACGATGTGGAAGATATGTTCTCTCTCAGAGCAGAGCACAAAGGTCTCTCTCTGGTGGTTGAACGAGCAAATCAACTCCCGCGCGCGATCCGCGCCGACGAAGTCAAACTGCGTCAGGTGCTGATCAATTTGTTAAACAACGCCATTAAATTTACGGAGGCCGGGGGCGTGACCATGCGGGTTTATCGTGAGCACTTTAATGCTTCTGAAAGGGCTGAAACCCTTACGACACACCTGTACTTTTCAATTTCCGACACGGGCCCTGGCATTGCACCACATGAAATGGACAGTTTGTTTGAGGCATTTACGCAGACCGAAACCGGCCGGCAGGCGCAGGAAGGCACAGGGCTGGGCTTAACCATCAGCCGTAAATTTGCGCAACTCATGGGCGGCGACATTACCGTTGCGAGCGAAGTCGGACGTGGTTCAATCTTTACGGTGACGATTCAAGTTGGCGTGGCTGAGACAGCTCATTTGCCTGTTCTGTCGCCTGTCCGCCGCGTCATGACGTTAGCGCCGAACCAACCACGTTATCGGCTGTTGGTGGTGGATGATAACGCGGATAACCGGAAATTGCTGGTGAGATTGCTGACGCCCTTTGGTTTTGAGTTGCAAGAAGCCCACAATGGACAGGAAGCGGTGGAAATCTGGGAAACCTGGCGTCCGCATCTCATTTGGATGGATTTGCGGATGCCGATTATGGGAGGCTATGAGGCGACGCAGCGGATTCGGGAATTGGAAAAGCAGAGTCCCCTCATCCGAACGGTCATCATCGCCCTGAGTGCGAGCAGCTTAGAAGATGAACACGATGTTGCTCTTGCCAAAGGCTGCAACGGATTTCTGCGCAAACCCTTCCTGGAACATGAGATTTTTGATCTCCTGCACAAGCATCTGGGGATTCGTTTTGTGTATGAAAGAAATGTTGAGTCCGATGTTCCCGGTCAACCAGATATCGATGCGCTGTCCCCTGCCGCCTTATCAGTTTTAACGCCTGAGTTGCTTGAACGCCTTGAACACGCGACGCTTACAAACGATATAGCTATGCTTTCCACGCTTATTGAGCCTATTCGCCTTTACGATATCGCCTTAGCTAACGCCCTGGAGCAGTTGGCGCAAAATTTTGAGTATATGACGCTCTTGACGTGGATTCAACAAGTCAAACAAAGGGCATCAAAAGATTGATTCTGATTGTCGAATACCAGGAGACCACGGGCGTTTTTTATGTTCTTTTCCCCTCTCAAATTTCTACGAAACCTCACAACGCAGGGTGAAATTGTTCGCCTTACAAAGAGAAAATTTTTTTTCACTTGACATGCAGAGAGACCCCTGCCATGAATACCTGTTGTCTTATTCATCGGTCAGGGGAAAATTTTCTCTTGCAAGAAGTTATGTTCATTTTACTCTTACAAGGAGGATTTCTATATGAAGCATGTACGCCTTATAACTGTTATGATCGTGTTGAGTCTTGTGGTGCTTGCTGGTGCATTGTTACAGGAAGCCGCTGCTCAATGGAAACCTGAAAAACCGATTAACCTGATCGTTCCCTGGGGCGCAGGAGGGTCAACCGATCGCTCCGCGCGCATCAACGCCAGTATTATCGAAGAGGCTCTTGGGCAGAAGATCGTAATTGTGAATCAACCCGGAGCGTCAGGTTCAGTGGGCACTAAAAGCTGCCTTGACGCTGAAAGGGACGGTTACACCTGGACGGCCGGGGCCGCTAAAGATTTGGGAAACTACAAGATTCAGGGCTTATTGGATACGGTTATCCAGGACTGGCACCTGTTCCTGAATGTGGCGATGCCGCAGGTGGTCTCTGTCAATGCGGATGCTCCTTATCAGACGTTTGATGAGTTATTAGCGGCTTTCAAAGAAAAACCGGGACAAATTGCAGTAGCAACCGCCGGGATTAACTCGGCCGGACATACGGCGATTGAACAGATTAAAAAGTACGCGGGTATTGAATACAAACATGTCACATACGATGGCGGCAACCCGGCTGTGATCGCCGTCGTTTCAGGCGAAGCCGAAGTTGTGCCGCAGCTTTCGGTGGAAGAAGTAGATATGTTACGCGCCGGCAAACTTCGAGCTTTAGCGGTCTTGACGAGCGAGCCTTTAGAAATTGAAGGTTATGGTACGATTCCGCCGATCACGCAGTGGCTGCCGGATTTTAAAACCGCCCCGATCTATTTTGGGATTTTCATTCCTAAAGGCGTGCCGGATGATGTGATTTCAAGTCTGGGGAAAATTTGGGAGGATGTGGTGAAACCATCGCCTGAACTGAAAAAATTTGCGCTCGAAAACGCTGTTGTCGCAGATCCGGCCTGGGGCGAAGAAGCTCAGGAAAAAGCCTTTCCGATGATTCAGCTTGACGCCTGGCTCAAATATGATGCCGGACAGGCCAAAATTTCACCGGAAGAAGTTGGAATTCCGCGCCCGGAATAATCACCGAAAAACTTCTGAGAAACCGGGTTTTTGACAAAAACCCGGTTTCTTATACGCCCAGAGTACCCAAAGGAGTTTCTGTCATGAAAGAGCAGCTTATGCCGAAGGCGGATTTTATTACTTCCATTCTCCTGATGATTTTCAGTCTTTCCATTGTGATCATTTCGATTCGAATGCCGCGTATGCAGGAATTAGGGGCCAATCCCTATTCTGCGCCGGGAATTGTGCCCGGATTTTTAGGTGTTATTATTTTCATGTTAAGCCTCGCGCTTTGCATGAAATCGGTTCTTAAAAACGGATATACGATTGATTTGCACAAAAAAACGATCCGTGTCTTTTTCCAGGATCAGGCAACAATCAGGGTACTTTTAACGCTTTTCATCAGCATCATTTATGGCGTGGGATTTTTAGGAAATATTTCTTACATTCTTGCCACCTTTGTGTATGTCGCGGGGTTTATCATGCTCTTTGAATACCGGTGTGAACAGCCAATTCACACTCAGAAAAAGACCGTGATGTTTGCCATGATTCAGGCCATACTCGTCACAGCAAGTGTTGCCGCTGTATTTCGTTATCTGTTCTTAGTGAATTTACCATAGTGCTCTGGGAAGGTGCAAGGCGCAAGGCGAAAGGTAAGTTCGCCCTTTACCCTCCATCCTTCGCCTTGCGCCGGATTTTTCTATGCTTGAAGGATTACAGATGTTTCTGGATGCGCTCGTCGGTTTTCTGCATCCGAAAATTATTTTTGATGTCTTATGGAGCACGCAGCTTGGCATCATTGTGGGGATGCTTCCGGGTTTAACCGCCACGATGGGCGTGGCCTTAATGACAACGCTGACGTTCAAAATGGCAGCGGACAATGCGGTCATTATCTTGATCTGCATGTATATTGGCGCGATCTATGGCGGCAGCCGCAGTGCAATTCTGCTCAATATCCCCGGAACGCCAGCCAATGCGGCTACTGCTGTTGACGGATATCCTCTAGCCCTTCAAGGTCAGGCTGGCAGAGCAATTGGGATTGCTACTACAGGCTCGTTTCTCGGCTCAATCATTGGGATGATCATGTTAGCGCTGTTTACCCCGCTGATTGGCAATTTTGCCCTCAAATTTCAGTCTTATGAATTTTTCTGGCTCTCTATTTTTGGGATTGTGATCTGCGGCAACCTGACCGCGCCGAAAGATCCTCTCAAAGGCTGGATATCAGGATTTTTAGGCTTATTCGTTGCCATGATCGGCATGGAAGGCATTCATGCGCATGTTCGTTTTGCCTTTGGCAGCGTAGAGCTTGCGGGCGGTGTTTCGTTGATTCCTGCAATGGTGGGAGCCTTCGGTTTTGCAGAAATTATCATGGTCATGAAATATGTTGCCTTAGAAGTAGTCGATGCGAAGATCGAGCGCGTCCTGCCTAATTTTGAGGACATTAAAAAATATTGGAAAACCATTCTCCGTTCCGGGATTATCGGCACTTTTATCGGCGCCATTCCCGGGGTGGGTGAGGATATTGCGGCCTGGGTCTCGTATGATTTTGCCAAAAATGCCAGCAAAGAGCCGGAGAAATACGGTAAAGGCAGCATTGAAGGACTCATGGCAGCGGAAACCGGAAACAATGCGTGCGTGGCCGGCGCCATGATTCCTGTGCTTGCACTAGCCATCCCGGGTTCTGCTCCTGCGGCAGTACTGCTGGCAGCGATGTTTATTCATGGCGTCAGGCCGGGGCCGCTCATTATGATCGAATTTCCGACCTTCATTTATCAGGTCGTCGCCATGGTCTTTTTGGCAACTTTCGCGATGTTTATTCTGGGGCTTTCATTGGTCAAAACTCTGGTGAAAGTCTTACAAATTCCCCGTCAGAAGCTCATGCCCGTCGTTTTCGTGTTGTGTGCCATTGGCTCCTATGCCATTGATTCGCGGATTTTCCAGATTAAGGTGATGATTGTGTTTGGTCTGATCGGGTACTTTATGCGCGAAATGGATTATCCGGTCGCCCCCATGGTGCTGGGCATTATCCTGGGCGACATTCTGGATAAAAACCTGCGCCGGGCATTGATTCTCTCTGATGGCAGCCTTATCCCATTTTTTACCCGACCGATCTGCGTGGCGATCTTTCTGGTCACGCTGCTCACCATTTTGAGTAAAATGAAATGGTTCAGAAAAGGATTAGCGCAGATGAAAAGCAGTGTAAAGGAACAATTCAAGAAATAGATGCCTGGGAGGATGAGAGGATTATCACGCTATGTTTCGTCATGCCAGATCAAATCGAGTGTTTGAAGATGTCGTTGACCAGATCCAGGAAGCGATTCTTGAGGGAAAACTCCAGGTAGGGGAAAAGCTGCCGGCGGAACGCGAACTGCAAGCCATGTTTCATACCAGCCGCGGCACCTTGCGTGAGGCTCTGCGTGTCCTGGAACAGCGCGGGTTAATCGAGATAAAACGCGGTGTGAGCGGCGGAGCCATTGTTAAAAAGATTTCGTCAGATGAAATGAGCGAAAGCCTGGCGTTATTGATTCGCAGTCAAAAGGTATCCATTGCGCATCTGGTCGAATTTCGCAAAGATCTGGAAGGCATGGTGGCTGCGCTGGCCGCGCAAAGAGCCACAGATCAGGATATTAAAACGCTCAACGCCTTACTTCACGAGGCTTCGACGCATCTGAGCGCCGAGGAACCGGACTGGGAAGCTTTTATCCAGATTGACCGTCAGGTGCATCTGGAATTGGCGCGCATCACCGGAAATCCGCTCTATCGCTTGATTCTGCACACGATCCATACAAATATTCATCGTTATTACGACCTGTTTCTCCCCAAATCCGCAGCAAACAGGCAGGAGGAATATCACAATTTATGTGAGATTGTCCAGGCGATTGCTGATCATAATGCAGAACGCGCCTCTGAGCTCGCCCGCGCCCATATCTTCCGCTTTGCCAATTATACGAACCAGGTGGATTTTCACTGATTCCCAGAATGACCATCAAGAGTGAAGGGTCGAAGTCCCTCTTAGCTGCACAGGCCGTTTGTATTTTGGTCAGGTCCTCCGAGTAGCCAGCGGCGACACGTACGGTGTTCAGCCTGATCATAAACTTTTCCAACTCATATTCAGGCTCTTTCCGATTTTCTCCGGAAGATAAATGCTATTGCTCCTCAGAGGGTCTGCTCGCGTTAGCAATCACCGTCTCATTTTGGATGATCATCTTGATCATTGTGTGTAATTGCGGGATGGATTCTTGAATAGTTTTCTAGAGAATTTCTGATTCTGTCTCCCAATAATGATGTATTAACCGATCTCTCATTCCTGCCATCAAACGCCAGGGTACTTCCGGATATGTTTTCGTCACGGACTCAGGAATTTTTTTGACAGCTTCTCCGATAATCTCAAACTCTCTTTCAACGGCGCGAATGGTTTTTTCATCATGGGTAAAATGGTTATAATTCATGTGAGAGACAAACCGTTCAATGGCTTCAGTCGCCTTCAGAATATCATCAAAAATATGCATCACTGCTCTCTGCGTCATACGTAATCCACTTCGTTGAGAATCCTTTCCTTGAGCTGCTGTTTTATGCCTTTCGTCGTGACCAGGTCAACTTTCATGCCTATCACATCACTCAAATAGTATTCCAACTCGATTAACGTCAGAAGGGTTGGAGCATCGTCATAATCTATCAAAACATCAAGATCGCTCGTAGCATGTTGCTCTTCTCGAACATAGGAACCAAATATTCCTAAGCGGTTGATGTGATATTTTTTGACAAGCGTTGGCTTATGTTTCGCTAAAAGAAGTTTGATTTCACGAAGAGTTTTCATGATATTCTTTTTATAAAGGAACTCTTCCATGTTGTTTTAGGATAACATAATACAGTAAGAGTTCTCTCTCCCAGAAGACATTGTGACTCATTGTTGCTATCTTTTCCTCTCTTTGTTGTGATTTCTTCAGATCTTTAACACTGATATCTTCACGTTCCATTGTCAATGTTTTTCTCTATTCTGACCAGAAAGTTTTAAGAAGCTGGTTTAAAAGTTTGCAGGTGAGGAGTGCGAAAGCTCTGCTTTCGCTGTCAAAGCAGAGCTTTGACACTCCTGTTCACCTCTATATTCTTGGTAGTTGATAGGAATTCTATGAACTTTTTTGGCATTCGGAAACCATCTTGTAAAGAAAAAAATGAGGAAAAGGAGAAAATGACATCGGCAAATGGGGCACAGACACCTCTCGGCATTTTCTGAGTTTTCCTGATAAATCCATGTGTCAGAATGATTTTTGCGCCCTTTGTCATAACAAGGAATGCACATAAACTGGCAAGAAGAATATGTTTGTGAGGTAGGAATCGAAAGTGTTGAACTGGAAGATTCTATGCTGCTCACGTGTGTATAAAATTCGAGTTCAGTTCTGTAAATTCTGTGAGAGCTACAATCATGGACAACGCATGAAAGTTTCTGTCTCCTGTGCGCGAGCATCGAGATTTTTGCCCCACATCTAAATTTTCTGCATAAGAAACATTGACTTTGAGTCAGTTGATAGTATAGATCATTTTTATCAAACAATTTCAGGTTTGCAGAGTCATGTATTTCATCATCTGTGAAGTAGGAGAACATCATCAATAGGAGGATATAGTTATGAAAAATGTGCGATGGAATATGGTCTTAGTGCTTTTAGTCGTCATCTGCGCCAGCGGATTGGCAGCAGCCGAAGAAATTACGATTGTTGGTACTGGCAGCGGCACCGCCATTTTGCAGGCGATTGCGGACGCATTCAGCCGTGAGAATCCGGACGTCACGATTATTCTCCCTGAAAGCATCGGTTCAGGCGGCGGAATTAAAGCGGTTGGCAGAGATGAGTATCTTCTTGGCCGGGTCGCGCGAGATATTCAAGAGAAAGAAAAACCTTACGGTCTGACATACCTGCCGTATGCCAAAATTCCGATCGTATTTTACGTCAATAAAAGCGTGACGCTCAAAGATCTTTCAGCGCAGCAGATTTTAGACATTTACAGCGGCAAAATTACAAACTGGAAAGAGGTTGGCGGCGACGATTTGAATGTGCGCGTGATTACGCGCGAAGAAGGCGATAGTTCGCAGACAATTTTACTGGATTCGTTTCCGGGATTCAAAGATATCACGATTACACCCAAAGCCAAAACGACATTTAGCGACCCTGAGACCGAAGAAGCTGTTGTCAACACGCCCCAGGTGATTGCCTATGGCCCCTATTCCAATGTCAAGCTTCTTGATGTCAACATCTTGACCATTGACGGCAAAAGCCCGACAGAAGCAGACTATCCCTATGTCGGCCCTGCGGGTCTGATTTACAAAGCGGCCAATTATACCGGCAACATTAAAAAGTTTGTCGAGTTTGTCACTTCTGAGGCTGCCGATGAAGTGATCAAAGAGGCAGGAGGAATTCCATTCTAGTGCCCTGTCAAGTTATAATTGCCGGGTTTGTAGTTCTCGCTTGAGTGAGTTCTTCCGCCTGAAGTCGGAACTACGAACCCATCAACTCACCTTGAAAGAACCTGATACTTCACCATTTCGCTCTAAATTTTCAGAGAAAAGGATGAGACGGCATGAAAAGCATCAAATACAAAATACTTATCAGTTTTTGCACCATTGCGGCGATCAGTATTACGGCGTTAGCGATTGTGATTTCAAACAAAATCAGTAATAGCATGACGGCACAAGCCGAACAACTGAGTGCAAATATGACGAATCAAATCTATGAAACGCTCAATTTGCCTCACCAGACTTTTGAACTCTTGATGCGGGAAGAAATCCGCCGCAGCGTCAGGGAATTATATGAGAACCCCGTATTTATTGCCAATGCTGAAGCAGGTCGCCTCAGTGCTTTAAAAGCTGAACTCGAATCCGCAGCAAAAAAGAATGAATTGGATTTCGCCCTTTTTTTAAATTTAAAAGCCCAATTACTGGCTTCATTTCCTTCTGATCTGGATGATTTCGAGATTGAAGACTACCTTCACACCTGGGAGGTCGGAGAGTATCTGCACCGAATGGTCGCAGAACAGTCCGGAGAGGATGCGCCAGTGTGGGACACCTTTACCCGGCAGGATACCCAGGCATTACATGTTCTCAGAGTAGACACGCGGATTTTCCCTGCTGAGGGCGCGCTCAGCATCGTGGCTGCAAGCATAGTCAAGAATGATTTTGACGAACCCCTGGGCATCTGCCTTGTGGGAAAATTGCTGAATGAGTATGTGCAACCGCTGGAACAACTGCATAAGATCGCCGGCTACGCCAGCGTTATTTATCTCGACACGATCCCGATTGCTCATGCCGGATTTATCGCTCCTGAGGATTCAGCGCACGATCTTGCAACACTCCAAATTCCTTCCGAAATTCAGGAGCGTATCTTGCATAGTTCCGAAAAAAGAATCCATCACACTTTAACCTTTGCTGGAGTATCCTATCTTTCCGCCTGCTCACCTCTCAAGTCTTTTACCGATGCACAGATCGGCATCCTGTGTATCGGACTGCCTGAATCGCAGATTACAGAGGTTCAGCAGACCATTCTCTCATCCGGAATTGCCGCAAAACAAGAAGTACAAGCGTGGATTGTGAAAATTGGCGTGGTTTCCTTAGGTTTTTTTGCGCTCGCCTCGTTCCTGATCGCCGCCAATATTGTCAAACCACTTAGACAACTTACCGCCCGGACGAAAAAACTTGCACTCGGAGATTTTCAGGAAAACCTGCGCGTGACGTCCAGAGATGAAATCGGAGAATTGAGTCAGAGCTTGAATGAGGTGATGCACTCATTCCGGGAGATTTCCAAAACTTCCGAAACGATTGCGCTTGGACATTTGCAACAGCATGTGGTCCCGCGCTCAGCAGAAGATGTGTTAGGCCGTTCGTTACAATATATGGTAACCTACCTCAGCGAAATGGCGTCTATGGCCGAATCTGTGGCCCGGGGTGATTTGACGCACGTCGTTCATCTGCGTTCAAACGGTGATATGCTGGGACAATCGTTCCAGGCAATGACTACAGGTTTGCGATCGTTGATTGAGCAGATCAAAACCAGTGCGGAACAGTTAACCTCGACTGAAGACGACATCGCATCATTGACAACCCTCAATATTGAGATTGTCAAAAAAGTCCATACCGCCATCGCACAAATGACAGCGACAATGATCGAAATGCAAAGCAGCGTCGCCTCGGTGTCGGAAAATATGGATACTCTGAATGCATCAGTTGAAGAAACCTCGCTTTCGGCCTCCCAGATGGCAGCTTCTATGGAACATATTGCTTCAAATACTCAGGATTTGACTCATCAGAGTCAGAAAACAATGGAATTCATCAAACAAGCGATCTGTTCCCTTGAAACCATTATGAAAAGCACGAATACCTCGCAACAGCTCTCCCAGGGAACGATTCAGGATGCTCTTGAAGGCCAGCAAGTGGTGAAACAGGTGATGGCCAGTATGCAGGCTATTCAGCAGACGATTACTATGGCAGTGGAAGTGATCACTCATTTTGCGCAAAGTTCCCAGGAGATTGACACCATTCTTGAGGTGATTCGAGACATTACTGATCAAACGTCGCTCTTAGCGTTAAACGCCTCAATTATCGCGGCTCAGGCCGGCGAACATGGACGGGGGTTTGCGGTGGTTGCCGGAGAAATTAAACATCTCTCCACAGGAGTAGCCGCCTCAACAAAAGATATCGCCAGAATCCTTCAAAATCTGCAACAGAATACTAGCCGGATCGTGCAGGCGGTTCATGAGGGCGCGACAGATGTGAAACTCGGGATGGAGCATACCGTCCATGCGCAAACAACCCTGGAAAAAATCACGACCAGCGCGGAACGATCATCCTCTATTGTCGCCGAAATTGCAGAGGCTCTGCATGGTCTCACGCTCATTATCCAACAGGTGTTCGCGGCAATGGAACACGTCAATACAATGACCACTGACATGACGACCACCATTGATGAACATCAAAACGGAACCATCCAGATTCAACAAGCGATCACGTATATCAATGATATGTCGTTCCAGGTGAAGCAAGCTTCGGCAGAGCAATTAGCCGGAGTCCGGCACGTACTTGACGCAGCGCAGGATGTTGTCATGCTGATGGATCATAATTTGGAAAGCTCGCAGCAAGTTGTACAGGTTACGAAAGAGTTATCAGCACAGGCCGATCTTTTATCCCATTCAGTTGATCGGTTTAAGCTGACATCTGAGACCCAAAGGGTAAATCCCGTGCTTGCGCCTCAACATGCTCAACAAGCGGAAGGACATTCATGAATCTCAGAGTTGTCATGAGCGGCCGCTCACCCGACGCAATGAAAATATGATGTAGTGCGAAACTCCAGTTTCGCGGCTGTCAACAATGCGCGAAACTGGAGTTTCGCACTACATTTTCATAGGAAGAAAGGCGTATGAAAAGCATTACTCATAAAATGCTTGTGAGTTTTGGATTAACCGCATTCGCCAGTATTCTCCTGGTTGGAGTTGTGGTATTTGCTCGAATTACAGAGAATATTTCTCGTCAGACAACCCATCTGACAGCCGAGATGACTGCCCAGATGAACGCCAGCCTGAACCTGCCTCACCAGACTTTTGAAGTTATGCTTCGTGAGGAGATTCAGCGCGACGCGCGTGAACTCTGTATGAGTTCGATCGTGATGAATCATGTTGAATCCGGTCGAATTAAGGCGTTAGGATCTGAACTACACCACATTGCCACAGCATTAGGTTTAGACTATGCCGTGTTAATAAATCTTGACGGCCGGATTCTCACCTCGTTTCCGTCTCCGATTGACGATCTTGTCGTGGAACAATATCTCAGCGATTGGGAATTCGCAAAGTACGTCCTGGGGCTGTTAAATATGGATTCTCAGACTCCCTCCGATGTGCTTTATACGTTGACATTTCTTAGCCCTTCGATCCTCAATGCACTGCGCATCAATGACCAGGACACGCCAGAAAAAGGGACGCTCAGTATTGTTGCCGCCGGGTTTATCAAAAATGACTTTGATGAACTCCTGGGCATTGGAATCGTCGGACATGTCTTAAATCGGCATAAGCAGCATCTCCAAAATGTCCACACGATCGGAGGGTATGCCAGCGTCATCTATCTCGATACAACCGCCATTGCTCAGGCAGGTTTTGACGAGATCCTCGGAGAAGAGCACGATCTCTCTCTGCTGCAAATCTCCCCTGAAATCCAGGCGGCTGTTTACCAGGCTTCCGATAAAGTCAATCAAATGCTCACATTTGCCGGAAATCGTTATCTGACTTCCTGTTCTACCTTGCAATCGTTTAGTCAAACTAAAATCGGGATGTTCTGCGTTGGGCTGCCTGAAAGTCGAATTATTCAGGCTCAGAACACGATCCGTTCCACAAGCATGGCCATGCGCAAAAATGTGCAGACCTGGATTATTGGCATCGGAGGGGCATCAATTCTCATTTTCCTCTTGCTTTCATGGCGGATTGCGATCAAAATGGTGACCCCGCTGAAGCAACTTGCCTTATTGACGCAGCAATTTACCGCGGGCGATTTGCGCCAAAAAGCACTGGTGACTTCTCGGGATGAAATCGGGCAGTTAGCCGCAGCGTTCAATATCATGCTCGCTCAAATGGGCCATATCATTGAAAGGGTCAGATCAGTTGCCAGTAATGTCGTTGCCGGAACTGAACGACTGAATGCCCGCTCACAGCAGATGGCAGAGGGAGCAACCGAACAGGCAGCCTCAGCGGAAGAAGTCTCGTCATCCATGGAACAGATGGCCGCCAACTTTCTGCAAAATGCGAAAAACGCCCATCAGACGGAAAAAATTGCGGTCCAGGCCGCCAGGGATGCGCAGGAAAGCAGTCAGATCGTCGCCCAAACGGTTACGGCAATCCAGGCGATTTCACAGAAAATCTCGATCGTGAATGATATTGCCCGCCAGACCAAGTTATTATCGCTAAATGCGAAGATTGAAGCGGCGCGGGCGCAAGAGTATGGCCAGGGTTTTAACGTCGTTGCGTCAGAAGTGCGCGCCCTCGCTGAATGGAGTCAAAATGCTTCTGAAGAGATTAATCAGTTAGCAAATTCGAATATCGCCATCGCTGAGAAAGCCAAAGAACATCTGGCAAAACTTGTGCAGGCGATTGAACAAACAACGCTCTTGATTCAGGAAATCAGCCTGGCAAGCAATGAGCAGCAGATAGGCACTGAACACATCAATAAGGCCATTCACTTATTAAATCAGGTGATTCAGCAAAATACTTCGACGGCTATAGATGTCGCGGGTACTGCGACAGAATTGTCGAATCAGGCCAAAGAACTCTCCGAGACAATCGCATTTTTCAAAATTACTGAGTCACTTTAGAGGCAGGTCAATGCGCTACACCAGGTGCTTGTAATACATGTCGTCATCCGAAACCACGCGGTAATCAAAGCCGATGGTATCCAGTTTTTTAATCAAGATCGCATAATCATCTCTGTTTGCCAATTCAATTCCGACTAAAGCCGGACCTTTTTCCGCATTGGTCTTTTTGATATATTCAAAGCGTACGATGTCATCATTCGGGCCAAGGGCTTCTTCCAGGAATGTTCGCAATTGTCCCGGTTTTTGAGCGAAATTGATAATGAAATAATGTTTCAAACCTTCATAGCGCAGGCTTTTCTCCATAATTTCAGGATAGCGCAGAATGTCGTTATTCCCGCCGCTGATCACACAGACCACCGTTTTGCCGCGAATGCGATAGGCCGCAAAATCCAACGCCGCCACTGACAAAGCCCCGGCGGGTTCAGCAATGATCCCTTCATTCTGATACAATTCGATCATTGTAGTGCAGACTTTGCCTTCAGGCACAGTCATGACTTCGGCCGCATAGTTTCTGAACACCTCGAAGGTTTTGTCGCCGATTTGACGAACGGCGGCTCCATCCACAAAAGTATCAATATGGTGTAGGGTCACCAGCCGATTGGTTTTTAAGGATTCATACATGGCCGGAGCGCCGAGCGGTTCCACGCCAATATAATGCAGCGGCGGGTTTTTCTCTTTGAGATAAATCATGCACCCAGACGCCAATCCTCCGCCGCCAACCGCGGAAAACATGAAGTCAAGCTTGCCTTCAAGCTGTTCATGAATTTCTTTCGCAACCGTCCCCTGCCCGGCAATTACAAGGTCGTCATTAAAGGGATGGACAAAGACAGCCTGCTGGGCCTCGCGAAATTTTTCCGCTTCCAGATAGGAATCATCAAAGGTTTCGCCGTGAAGCACGACCTGAACATAGTTCGCTCCGAACTTTTTGACTTTTTCAACCTTTTGCCGCGGAGTAATACGCGGCATAAAAATGGTGCCCTGAATCTGGAGCGCGGCACAGCTATACGCCACGCCCTGGGCATGATTACCGGCGCTGGCGCACACAATTCCCCTGGCTCTTTCATCTTCATTCAATGACGCAATTTTGTTGTAAGCCCCCCGAATTTTAAAGGATCGTACTTCTTGCAAATCTTCGCGTTTGAAAAAAATATTGGCCTGATATTTTTCTGATAAACGCTTTGAAAGTTCTAAAGGGGTATGTTTGACGACAAATTTTAACCGCTCTGCGGCTTCTTCAATCGCTTGAATGGTCACTGCCATTGTAGTTATCCTGTCAAAGCTGGAGCGCGTCTATCATTATTTTCTTGATGTGAGAGACACTCCGCTCTCGACGTATAAGATTCTTTGGGTGTTATGGGAAAGAAAACAGCAAATCAAGCAGTGACTCGTCTCAGGAAATTTTGTCAACAAAAAATCGGAAAGAGAGCGGAGGAGTTTGAGAAAAAAATAAAAATATCTTTCCTCAAATTCCCACCTGCAATAATAAGTACTCTATTCAAGTGAAATTACAAGAATAACGATTCGATAGTTTATCTCCTGATAATTTTCTTTTTGCCCTTGACAATTTACAGAAACGTATATATCTTAAAAGTTAGTATTTGGTTTTATGGGTATGTTAACGTTGTTATGAGATATTTTAAGTTATACATGATTGCGTAAAATTGACGATTACGCGATCACAAATACGAGGTGATAGTATGGCAGGGAAAGTGTTTTATCGGGAGCGAAGAAAATTGCAAGATGGAGCTAAAACTCCAAGATACAGAATTGTTGCGGTCTCTGGGGTCGATCTGAAAGTATTTGCTGAGCATCTGCGTAAAAGTGAGCTTGAACATCTGGCTCGTGAAGTGGGCGCAGATCTGGTTGAACTTGAACGCGGCCCCAAACATGCGACGACGTGATGGGGAAACGTGTGAGCATCCGAAAAACCAGGTTTCTTCAAGAAACCTGGTTTTTTGTAAGGGGCGAAATCTGGAGAGCATCTTGAAAACCAGGTTTCCTCAAGAAACCTGGTTTTTGTGCAAAAGGAGAAGTTAATATGGCATTAGTGCGTGAAAAAGACGGGAAACGGCTGCATGTCAAAAGTCAATTAATGGGGGAAAGTCTGGTCAGTAAACAGTTTATTGAAAGCCTGCATATCGCTCCGCAGCAACGCTTGTTTCCTGATGTGTGTTTGATGAAGATCGGAGGACAATCAATTTGTGACCGCGGTGCAAAAGCCTTACCCGGCCTTATTGAAGAAATTATTGAAAATCGTAAACAACACAAAATGTTGATTACCGCCGGCGGAGGCACTCGCAGTCGTCATATTTACACAATTGGTTTAGAATTAGGTATGCCAACCGGGGTGATTGCGAAATTTGGCAGTGCGATTTCCGAGCAAAATGCATTGATGATCGCGATTCTGCTGAATCAGTGGGGCGGGATTCAGATTTCGCACCATGATCTGGCGAAACTTCCCACCTATTTTACCGAAGACATTATTCCGGTGATGCACGGTATGCCGCCTTATGATTATTATGCCATCCGTCCGGCGAAGGGCCGGATTCCAATTCATCGCACTGATGTGGGCACGATTCTGCTGGCGGATTTATTGGGAACAAAAACGATCGTTTTCATTAAAGATGAAAAGGGCTTATATACTGAAGACCCGAAGAAGAATTCGGACGCCGAATTCATTCCTGAAATCGGCGCAAAAGATTTGATGGAGCGGGATTTGGATGATTTAGCCATTGAACGCCCCTGTCTGGAAATTATCCAGAACAGCGAAGTGATTGACAGGATTCAGATTATCAACGGCCTGGAACGCGGCAACCTGACCAAAGCCCTGAACGGCGAACATGTCGGCACAATCATTTACCGGCAGTAAGTTTGGAAAACTCCTGAACTGATTGAATGTCTTCGGGTATTTGGGGCGATATACTCCAATAACCCACCCCTGTCCCTCCCTTGACAGAGCAGGGCTGTTAAGTTCTCATCGG
>DF820478.1:82463-84863 GCA_000739535.1 Candidatus Vecturithrix granuli
CGATATACTCCAATAACCCACCCCTGTCCCTCCCTTGACAGAGCAGGGCTGTTAAGTTCTCATCGGACATATCATCTCGACTCCGTTCGACGACCGGAACGTCGGACGTCGAACGGAGTCGAGATGACAAGCCTGGCGATCACTCGCCAGGCTCAAAGCGGAAGGACGCTGAAGCGCCCTGCAGAATTAGTCAGCGGGCTTGAGCCTACTTCAGCTTTGAGACCGGCCATTCATGGCTGGACGGACGAGGCATCAGCACCAAATAACTACCCTTGTCAGCTCTCCATTTGGGACATACAGAGTGAGATATATTTTCTCACTACATCTCAACATGAATAATGCTTACCCGCGTAAAAAAAGCTATGTTGAACTACAGCATTGCCCTCGTATGCCGCCCTGGCAGAGATCTTTAGCCTCACGAGGAACAAGATGAATCGGTTTTACACTTTCTGTCTCATCAAGCCCCGGTTCCACTGCTCTTTGGAATATGGTCCGCAGAAACCGCCCTGGCGGATGAGGCAGAGGTACAGATATTGGTGATTGGTGAGGGGTTTGTGCGTGGAGAAGAGATCGGCTGCAGCTCCAGTTGTACGAAATCGTTTGAGAAAGGTACAGTGGTGCATTTAAAAGCCATTCCCTTTCCGAACGCCCGTTTTGTGAAATGGAAAGTTGATGGGCAACCACATGCAGGCGTCATCACGATCGAGGGAGATACGGTCGTGTCCGCTCTTTTTGAACGAAAAGCAGAAGCTCCACAAAATGAGTTACAATTGACATGGTATAATTGGAATTCTCCGGAATACGGAACAATTGCATTGGATGAGATGGCGGTGTTCCTTGAAGAGTGCGAAAAATGGGGTGCCACGAGCGAGGAAGCATACCAGGCAGCCATCCAAGAAATTCTTCAGACCTTTTATCCCCAGGCGGAACTCAGAAAGATGCGATGCTTGATGAATGATATAAGCAAATCGGGCAACTGAAGGTCGAGTTAGACTGGGTGAAAAAAAAGCTGCCAGGTGCAGTGGCTGACCGACGGGGGTGCTTGAGCGCGGACAGCCAAGCATCAGTTTGAGACGTCAGGCGCAGTTATTAGGGATGGCCAGATCGTCCATGTATGATGTTCCGTATCGGTCGCCAAGCGATGTGCGTTTCACCCGCTTGTTAGTAGCGATCATCTCCATTAAATAAAGATTTCTATAAGCAGGAACTAGCAAGGTGCGGAAAATACGCAGTTCTTTTGCAGTGCGATAGAGTTCAGGATCGGCGTGATGCAGATAGTGTTTGAGTCCGGAAGGACGAAAATAGATCCATTGCCACCCGCTCAGGTTTCCGAAGGTTTGAGCGGTTTTCGCTGATCTCCCCTACGCACAGATCATGGATAGCACTGAAGATTTCCCGACCGCCGATTCCCCGACCAGGGAAATATTGACGCCCTTGTTGAGTTCCTCAAAAATCCGGTACAGCAGGTCTTCACGGTCAAAAAAACGGACGGGATCGTGAATGCGTCCGCGTTCGCCAAAGGGATTCGGCGCAGGAGACGAATGTTGCCCCTCTTGCGGAACCCACCCCTGGTCACTCCCTTCGACAAACTCAGGACATCGCCCAGGAGGGGAATTGGTCGCCTACGGCGATAACTGCGCTTCAATCTGCTCCATCTCTGTCTCTAATTTTTGCTGTTGAACTTTGTTTTCTGTGATCAGATGTTCCAAACGAAATTGCTCCTCAGGCCGGGTTTCCAGGCTATATTGCTGTTCCAGGCGTGTGAGTTTCTCGTGCAGCAGATTCCATTGACTTTGCAATCCTTCAAGCTGTTGGCGCAGGCGTTGAGCTTTACCGGGAGGCAAGGCTGTGAACGGCAAGGCTGAGGAAGTCTGATTTCGCCCGCGTCCCGGAGCAACCCCGCGAATACCGCATTCCAGACGCCAGAGCGTATCGTCATCATCAAGGCGCTTGCCGCGAAAATCAACCCACATATTGCCGGACAGGAACATGGGTAAGGTCGGTTGATGAGGCGCATCCGGCAGCAAAACCGGAATCACGCGGAAATCCTGATGCTCGACCTGCTGCCGTAGTGCGGTTTCAACTTCCCGTTTTTGCCAGGGACCCTCGCCGCTTTTGCCCACAAATACTGCGCAGGTGGCTGAAGCCGCTAAGCCGCGTTCCAGGTTGCGCACCCAGGGTTCGCCGGGAATCAGTTCCCATTGATCAAACCAGGGGCGTAAGTTGGCCTGATCCGCCAGATAGCGGGCGAGGTATTCTACGGCCTCACGATCTTCACTGTTAAAACTAAAAAAGACAGTGTATGGTTTCATAATCTAAGAATGTGGTTGTAATCATTAGTGTCCGGTTATAAGTTAAACAAAAACAATTGATTATGAGTATCCCCCTCGTTGTTTTCGT
>DF820478.1:86836-166138 GCA_000739535.1 Candidatus Vecturithrix granuli
TGGCCGCGCAAGCAGAGCTTGCGCACTCCGGAGAGCGTGTCCATAACCTTCTGTGTCATTACAGTTAGCGTGTATAGACAATCAGATTGGTCGCATTATTCAGGGGCACCGGCCCTTTGGGAGATGAGAGTGCATTGCCGCGATGATCGTACACCTCTAAGATATTATACGAACCAACATCCAAATTGAGCAGAGCTTCGACTTTTTTCCCACGACTTTGCAGTAAGTCGAAAATATCTTTGGTAATAACAGCCAGATTGTGCGGCGTGGGAAGATCGATAATCACATGGTGTAAGTCAGCCGTCTTGTGATCTCGGATTAAGGCCAGCAGCCGACGTTCACGCAATTGTCCTTTGGCTTTACTCGCATCAATCAGGAGTTGGTCGCTAAACGCCAGCAGTTGCGTTTGAAACAGAGTGGCTTTACGCTGCCGGCACCAGTCCAACAGCTTTGAATAGGCGATCAAACTGTGCAGCGGATTTTCAATGGTCAACACCTCTTGAGGGTTAAGAGACAGCTTGATGGTATCGCGTTTCAGGTTGATGACGCTGATGCCGCCGCTGTCGTGCACGATCACCAGTCCATCCCGATCTGGCATCAGCACCGCATTCACAATCGTGCCTGCATCAACCGTCAATCCCTCCGGTTTGTTGTGAATATTGGTGAAACCGCCGGTTGTCGCCAAAATCACGGTTTTATTGCTGCGGGTTGCCCATTGGCGGAATTTAGGCGTAACATTGCCGTAGGCAAAGTAATTCGACCTGGTATCCGGCCGTCTTAACCAGACTGCATGGCCGATATTGTTCATTTTGCTCTTATCCTGAATCGCAAAAATACTGACCGCATGCTCCTTGCCCTGTTGAAGCGGATAATATTGCCGGTATGCTGACAATTGCAGTCTGGTTTCCGTGACCGGAATGTTCATCGCCGTTGGCATGGGATAAACATCTTCAAAGAAATCCGGCCCCAGCAACGCAGCATAACGTCCATTGACTTTTTGTTCTACTTCCTTTGATTCCAGCCACATACGATTCAGAATGTAATCCCACTTGCCCTGTTTGAAATTTGAAATGAGATTCTGAAGCGAATTACGCTCGATAGTGACGTAGATTCTGTTTTGTTCGAGGCGTTGCAGAATTTGAGCGTTGCCTGGGTCTTCAGGATTAAAACGTCCGCTCCGGATCTCGTCTTTGAGAGTTTGGGCGACTTTTCCCAGAAGATAATACCCAATAATTTGATAAATTTGATTGGTCGGCGGATTCAAGCCAAGTTTCTGCTTATCAGCAATATACGCTTCTCCGATGGCGATTGTGTCTTCAAGATGCGCTAATTGCACCGGATAGTATTGCACAAAATGTTCTCCCAGGTGATACAAAAAATCGTCGCCGTCGCCGAACTGCTTCCAGACAAATTGTCGATCGCGCTGAAGTTGCTTGAAATCGGTAAATTTGACCTGCTGTAAATAAGTATAATAAGGAAAGCTTCTGATAAAACTCTCCCTGTCCTGCGTGGCGTGTTTCACATGATAGCTCTGGATATCAAAGGCGAAACCAGAACCGACGCCCAACGCGCTCAACAGGATGAACCCCAGAAAAACTCGCGCAGCTTGCACTCCCGATGCCGTCTCAGTTTGCAGAGTCGGATAATCTTGTTGTCCTGTTTTGATCTGCGAGCGCTGCAATGCCGCAATTGGGCCGCGTAAACGCCAGAATATCAAGGCTCCGCTACTCAACCCATACACCAATCCGCCGGCCCCCCAGCCGATATTCACGCCCAAACGCTGCCCGGCCTGCGCCACGATCACGAGCGCAACCGCCCATCCGACAGTATGAACAAACATCCAACTCCAGAATCCTGAAATTTTCTGACTCAGCACAAGCCATTGGAAAAATCCGACAATCAGTCCGTAAAGCAGAATGCCGGTCGCATTTTCAAAATCGAGACGTGTCCAGGCCAGAATACCTGCTGCGGCCCCAACGCAGGTCCAGATCACCCACCAGAACGAACCTCGAAACCATTGCCGCCACAAGACAAGCCAGGTAAACAGGGCTGCTAATCCGTGCAGGAAGGTTTTCTCGAAAATCAGCGAGGAAGGGAAACCGGTCCAGGTTATGAACATCTCGCGCAGCGTCTGTCCGAAAGAACCGAACCCGATGCTCCATCCCACAGCATTCATTGCGACCCACGAGGCCAGAAAAACGGTTCTCGACGGCGCGGAAATTTTTCGCAGTCGCAAGATTCTGCGCAAGACCTGAAAAAAATAGGCGAGCGCGCTCCCTGAAAGTCCGCCATAAACCAGACCATAAATAATAACCCCTGCGAGTTCCCGATATGAGAAGAATATTCCTGCAAATGAACTCTGCACTATCCATTGTGAGGCCAGTTCTCCGGCCGCCCAACTCAAGCCGCTGACAATGATCCACCAATATACGCCCTGATAGTGTCGGCGCAGTACCAGCCATTGCAGAAATCCAAGCAGCAAACCGCTGACAATTTTTTCCAGGGGACGGCTCAGGGACCAGGGAATCGTCCAGATCATCGAGCAGGCGACCGCAGTGGCGACGATCCATCCGCCGGATTTACGCACCTGACGCCGCAGCACAATCCACTGCGCCAGGCCGAGAATAAATCCGAAGAGCGCGCCAAACACCGACATAGTCGCAGGTCTGCCAATCACAGCGGAAATATTGACAATCGCATTCCAGATAGTATTATAAATTTTATTGATCGTCCAGAATGCCACGACCCAAGCGACAACGTTGGCAAGGGTCCATTGTCCCCAAAATCTCCAGTTCCAGAGTGAAATCTGCTTACGTATCTGCGGCAATGTCGTCATTGATCGTGTTTTTCAGCATGACAAGATTAATGGTCAGGGTGAGCGTTACTGGTATCCACCCTATTCATGTAAATTCATTGTGTCAAATAAAAATTATCTTGACGTGTGATTTGTGGCCTATCCCGATTTTCAAAAATACGAGTAACTACGAGAATGAAGAAGAAACAAGACAAGAATAGACCTTATTGGAAATAACATTTTTCTCGCCAAGGCGCAAAGCTCGCAAAGGGAATGGACATTTTGAGCAAAAAACTTGGCGTCTTTGTGCCTTTGCGTGCAAAAAAAATTCTTTCCGATCAACATCCAGTTTCAAGTGTGGGCGCGTTCGGCAAGCTGCCGCCGGATGCCTTCTAAAAAAGCTCAACTGATGAGGAAAGATCCAGGCCTTCATCTGGAGCAAGGAGCAGAAAATTCGGATAGCCGTAATACACGTAAGCCAGGAACGTGGGATCGCCGTATTCATAAACCTGGGCGCGGGTCTGACGTAAGATGTCGGCCACATTGACCGATCCCCAGGCTAAATTCTCCGTTAGTAGTTCATAAAACCGCACAGCAAAAGCGGCCGCTCCCTGATCGCTCAAAGGCCAGAGTCCGCCGATATAGCCGCTGGCCCCGCTTTCCAACACCGCAGGCGCCCAGCCGTCCACAAAATTGGCGATATACGAGGCCTGTCCCAGATCGCAGGCGTTGAAGAAAAAAAGCGGATATGCCTGATCATCGCTCAGTTTTCTGCCTGAGACTAATCCGCGCCAGGTCATCACATCCAGGGATCCGTCTTCCAAATACATTGCATAGTCTTTGACGTCTGGAATGTTCTCTTCCACCATGCCATGGCCGGCATAATGGATGATGCCGGGTTTAAGTTTCGCACCGGCAAAGAGCGATTGGAGCGCCTCAAAGCGACCGTTCACATGCTGAAATCCTTCCATCTGCTGTAAGGCCTCTAATTCCACTGTCACACCCGGCAATGCCATATCTCCCGTATATTCCGGCGAAATCACGAATAAGGTTTCCAGGGGGATTTGCGGCGGCGGACTTTCCAGGGGCATCACACCCTGACTCACGTGCCAACGGGCAATGCAAAACGTGATACCCAAAAAATCCTGTTCATCAGAGTCATTGGGACGCACAGGTCGCATCAATTCCCAGGGCAGGGTGGGATCATTGGTGAAAATCTGAATCGAGTCGAACTCATCTCCAAGCTTATCTTTCAATGTCCAGAAGGCATTTTTGAACGCTGGCGGAGCGAATTTCTGATACAATTCTCTGCCAAGTCCTTTTAACAAAGCCAGTCTGCGCTCTTTCTCGATCGGTGCAGGTGTAGGCTGGGTTTCCCTGATGGCAGATGTACCGAGAAGTGTTAGTCCACGCCCGGCCTGGCTGATTTTCGTGTAATGCATAGACAGCCAGTCCTCCATGCCGGCCGGAGTCGAGAACGTATCCAGTGTGAGCTGCAAGAACGGTGAACTGATCGTAATCCAGGAGGTCTGCGACGCGGCAGGGTCCGGCGCAGTAACGATATACACGGTCAAATCCGGCGGCAAAAACATGTCATAAGGCACCACGGTCGCTGCTTGTCCCTGGGTTGTCGTTAGCGAGGCTGACGCAGGAGTTTGCGTTTCGGTTTCCATCGCCGCAGGGGATTGTACCACGAGAATCTCGCGCTGAATTTTCGCTAAATACTTACCCTGATACCATAAGGTCGCGTAGAGCTTGCGAACGCGTTGGGCTTCGCTGATGGGCTGCGCGGTCAGATAAAACAGGGCGGGCGTGGAATCACCTTCCTGTGGCAGCGTGATCTTGCCCGTATTCTGATTGTTCCGGAACTGAAATCCTTCGCCAAACAGGGCAATCTCAATCTCCCATTGATCCAGAGCCGGCAGCGAGAGCGCGAGTTCTCCCGCTTCAGTGGTTTTGCCCTGGGCGATGGTCACATCCGGGGTGATTTGCTCCTCGGTCAGCGACACCTGCACCGTAAATTCCTGCCCGGGAACTACCTGCTCTTGCGTCTCCATTGTGGGATAGCGCGTAATTTCGACTTCCTCAACAACCGAATAGAACACCTGCGGCGTGGGCGTTGCCTCTGACGGAGCAACCGGCAAAGGAATCATCGGCAATTGCGGCTCTGGCATCGGCCTTGACCCCGGTCTTTCCTCCATCATCGGAGCACAGGCTTTTTGCAGGCATGCAGCTATTTCGTCTTCCGGGGCAATTCCATACTCCCAAGATTTTTCACAAACCCGACAGGCATTGACCAAATCGCCAGCATTCAGATAAGCCTGGCCTAATTCAAGATAGGGATAATAATCAATACGCTGTGTGCCATAAGTTCGTTTGCCTTTTTCCGGCGTTGGCTCCTGGTCAATCGCTTTTTCGAATAGCTCAATCGCTTTGTCCCACTCGCCGACAGCAGCGGCATGCTGAGCTTCGAGATAATACTCATACCACTGCGCCGCTATTGTCATAGACCCGTAAAGTAACAAACTCAGCAGGCCCAATCCATAAAGAATGTTTCGTCGCCAGATATGATGCTTCATGCGCGAACCCTCCTTCTGTTTGATAAAAATTTCAGGGTGTAAGAAACGCCCAATCTTTTTTCTCTTGGTAGTGGTTAAATGGTAAATGATGCGTTCCCTGAGCGAAGTCGAAGGGAACAGCGAGCGGCTCGTTTCGACTTCGCTCAACGAGCGGGCATCACTTACTATTTAATCACTACCTTTCTCTTTAAAGAAGAGAATGTCCTTTGTCCCAACATGTCAAATATTTCCTGCGAAAATTTCCGAAAAACTTTATGGAGGAAATTTGCGCTGGTTTTTGGAAGATTAATTCATTGACAAAACATAAGAACTGAGCATGGTAACACCGATGGAGTTGAAAACACGGAGATGGCATATAATGACTTTATTTCAAGGAGGACAACGATGATGAAATGTAAACAATGGATATTTGCGCTGTTAATGGTTTTTGTGATGACGGCAGGTTTGACAGGGTTCGCTCAGGCTCAGACACGAAATTACCATATCGGCGTGGTCACGGGCACGGTGTCGCAAGCTGAGGATGACTTGCGCGGGGCCGAACGCTTGATGGAAGAATACGGCGCAGTAGCGGATGGCGGCCTTATTCAGCATGTCACCTACCCGGATAATTTTATGAATGAGATGGAAACCACCATTTCCCAGATTGTCGCGCTGTCTGACGATCCGCTGATGAAAGCGATTGTGGTGAATCAGGCGGTGCCTGGCACGACCGAGGCGTTTAGACGAGTAAGGGAACGGCGAGCGGATATTCTCCTGCTGGCCGGAGAACCCGGCGAAGATCCTCTGTTGATCGAGTCCGCCGCAGACCTGGCGGTGAATTCCGATTTTGTGTCGCGCGGCTATCTGATTATCTGGGCTGCGAAACAGATCGGGGCGAAGACCTTTGTCCACGTGTCTTTTCCGCGTCACATGAGTTATGAACTTCTGCTGAGAAGACGCTTGATCATGGAGGAAGCCTGTAAAGACCTCGGCGTGACCTTTGTGTTTGAATCCGCTCCTGATCCTACCAGTGACGTCGGCATTGCCGGAGCGCAGCAGTTTATTTTAGAAAAAGTTCCGGCCTGGATTGAAAAATATGGCAAAGACACGGCCTTTTTCACCACCAATGACGCTCAGGCCGAACCATTGATTAAACAGGTACTGGCCTATGGCGCGATGTACCCGGATTCGGATTCGCCGCTGCGAGGCTATCCGGGCGCGTTAGGCGCTGACCTGTCTGATACGCAGAAGGATTTCAGCCTGATCGTCAAAAAGCTGGAAGAGATCGTGATTGCAAAGGGCGGGAAAGGTCGTTTCGGCACCTGGGCCTATTCGATGGGCGTTTCCACGACAGCGGGTTTAGGGGAATTTGCGCGGCGTGTGTTAGATGGGGAAGCCGATATAAAGGATTTTGACGCGCTGCTGGACGCTTTTGGGAAATTCACCCCCGGCTGCAAATGGAATGGCACGCAATATACGGATTCCAATACAGCAGTGCCGGCCGAGAATCATTATCTTCTGTATCAGGATATTTACGTGTTCGGCAAGGGCTATCTGGGCACCACCGAGTTAGAAGTGCCGGAAAAATATTACGCTATCCGCTAACGCTCAAGTAACGCTCAAGGCTGAAAAAGAGAGCCCTGACAGGGTGTTTTAGCCCTGTCAGGGCTGGATAAATCCGGCGAATTACTCCACGGCGGTAATTTTGCTGAACAGATCTTCCCATTCCGGGCCTTTTTCTTTGACGTAGCTGGTCTTGAAGCCTTCCAGGGTGGTCATGAACTCATTGAGATCCTTGACCTCATTCACCTGAAGCCCTTCGTCAACCATTTTTTGCAGGGATTGTTCCTGCACTTCGATATCAAGTGCGTTTTGATAAGCGGCCGCTTCGCGCGCGCTGGATACCACAATTTCCTGAAGTTCTGGCGGCAGTCCTTCAAACCAGTCTTTGCGGATCATATAATACACGCAGGCGGCAATATGATTGGTTTTGCTCAGGTATTTCGCCACTTCATGAAATTTCATAGAGTAAATCATGTCCGGCGAAGCTTCCATGCCGTCAATTACGCCGGTTTGCAAGGCGTTATAGATTTCACTCCAATCCGTTGTGGTGCCGGTTGCGCCGAGAGCCTCAAACATACCGACATACACGGGATTTGGGCCGCGCATTTTGAGTCCTTTCAGATCAGCAACCACGTAAATCGGCTTTTGTTTGTTGAGCATATAGCGGAAGCCCATATTCTGGCCGCCAATGGCGATGAAATTATGCGGCGCTAGCAAACGCGACACTTCGTCTTCCAGCGCATCCAATACCCGCACCAGATGGGCTTCATCTTTGTAAATATACGGAAACTCAAAAAGTCCTAATTGGGGAACATAACGGGCAGTGCCGGAAGCCAGAGTCGTGACAACTTCCAGCGCGCCGTCATGCAGCATTTCGACCTGTTCGCGTTGGGTGCCCAATTCTCCGGCATAACTTACTGCTGTTTTTATGCTTCCCGCACTTTTCTCTTCCACCAGTTCAGCAAATTTATCCAGGCCCTTGCCTACGGATCCATTTTTCGATAAAGGCGTGGCTAAGCGCATCTCATAGGTTTTTTGGGCAAAAGCCTCTAAGCCTGCAAAAGCTGCGAATAGCATGACGATACAGAACATACTGAGGATTTTTTTGCCTGACATAAGCGTTTCTCCTTTTTTGAGATTGTATGTAAATTGTAGGTTACGACGAAAACCAGTCATTTTTCTCCGCAGCATCACCTCCTGTAGTTTCATAGCGTTGGGTGAACGTCCGCTCATGATAAGTCCTTTGAAACTACAAGGATTTTCTGTAGGGAGGATTCCTGACGACGCATTGGTCGGCGTGACACCGAACTATGTCTCTGAGAATCCTTCCTACATGAAATCCTTGTAGTTTCATGGCGTCGGGTAAGCGTCGGTTCGCATGAGTTCTTTAAAAAACCAGGTTATTAACCCACAATACCAAACCAGGAATGAACAAAATTGCGACGGCGACCACGAGCAACACCAGAATAAAAGGCAGCAAAATTTTCACGCTTTCTTCCAACTGAATGTTGGCAATCGAGCAGGAAATAAAGAGCATGGAACCGACCGGCGGCGTCACAGCGCCCATGAGCATTGTAATCACCATCAACACCCCGAAATGAATCGGATCAAACCCAAGCACATTGCCGGCCGCATAAATCGTTGAGGCGAACATGACAATCAGCACGGCCGGGTCTATAAATAAGCCCAACAGAATCAATAACCCCATAATCGTGAGCGTTGCCAGATATTTATCCGGGATAGCCAGGATCACATGTTGAATCAGAAGTTGTTGAAAACGGAGACGGGTGAGGATGTTGGAAAAAATGCCGGCCATGGCCAGGATGATCATCACCACGGCGGTAGTATTGGCGGCGTCAATGATGACTTTTGGCAGACGTCGCAATTTGAGTTGGCGCGAGATCAGCAGGCCATACACTAAGCCATATACTGTCGCGGCAATTCCTGATTCAGTTGGAGTGAAGACTCCCGAAATGATGCCAAAAATGATAATGAACGGCATCATGAGCGCGCCGATCGAGCGGAAACCGGTGATAAATATTTCTTTGACCGTATGTTTTCGACTTTGAAACTGATAGCCGCGCCAGCGAAACATCACGGCGTTTACAAGCATCAATCCCACGCCGATCAGAATCCCTGGGATCAATCCGCCTAAAAACAGTTTGCCAACGGAAAGTTCGGTATAGTAGGCAAACATGATCATGGCGATACTGGGGGGAATAATCGGCCCAATGGTTGAGGACGAGGCTGTGACGGCGACGGCATAGTCCCTGTCATAGCCTTGTTTGACCATGGGCGGAATCATGACCATACCAATAGCCGAGGCATCGGCGACGCCCGATCCCTGAATTCCGGCAAAGAACATAGAACTGAGAATATTAACATGTCCCAGGCCGCCTTTAAATCGGCCCACAAGGGCGTCAGAAAAATCAACAATCCGGTCGGTAATTTTGGACTCCATCATGATATTTCCGGCCAGAATAAAAAACGGAATTGCCATTAGGCTGAAAGAATCAATCCCGCCGAAAATCTTGATAATGACCAGGGATAGAGGATAATCCAAAAGCCAGACCAGCACGAGTGAGGAAATACAGATTGACAGATAAATCGGAAATCCGAAAAAAATCAGCGCGATCAACAGACCAAATAAGAGGGCGACATATCCCATGGGTTACCTCCCATCTTCTTCAGGATCAGGGGTTTTGAACGGATGTTCACCGAATACCAGGATCAGCAGATAATCCAGAAACATCAAGAGACAGCCGACCGGAATAGCCAGATAAAACAGGGCAATCGAAATCGGTGCGGCCTGGATGACCACATTCAGGGAACTCAAAAACTTTTTGGTGCTTGCGCCGATCAATACACTCAGGCAGATCAGAATAATGATCAGCGTCAATTTTCTGATGATGTTCACTGTTCTGGCAGAGAAGAATTTTTTGATAAAAAAATCAACGCTCAGATGATTGCCATTTTTTATAGCGACGCTCGCGCCCAGGAACACCACCCAGATATTGAGATAGCGCAACACTTCATCTGTCCACGAAAGCCCGCGCAGATTAGGCGTATAGCGCAGAAAGATCGCGATCGCGCCCGACGCAATAATGAAACCAAAGATCAGCACAATCAGGATATTTCTCAGTGCGTCGAGAATTCTATAGATTGGTGTAACCCATCGCAGAAAAGCTTGCATAGGATGTTAACTACAAGGATTTGGTGTACAAAGGATTTTAAGTTCCGGAATTCGTCGCACCCTAACCCTTTGTACATTCAATCCTTGTTTCACCCCCTCCCGTCTCCATGCGCATCAAGTTCACGTTCTTTGTCCCGGAGGGACGATTGAGTTTCGCCGTCAGCCGTCCCTATGGGACTCATCAATGCCCTGTCATGTTTCTCCCACCGTTGAAACGGTGGGCTATTCTCAACCGCCCTTCCAAGACGAAAACCGTGAGCTTGATGCGTATGCACCCGTCCTCTCACCAAAGGAAGAGGAGACGAGGGTGGAGTAAATTTCAGGGTAGTGGTTACATGATAAGTGATGCCTGCTCGTTGAGCGAAGTCGAAACGAGCCGCTCATTGTTCCCTTCGACTTCGCTCAGGGAACGCATCACTTACCATGTAACCACTACCAATTTCAGTTTAAAAGATTTTGATCGCTGTTTCGGCCCCTTTCTGTTCGGCGGATACGTACGCGCTGTAAATGGTGGAGATCGCATCAGCCGCCAGGGATGTATCGCTTTCTAAGGGATCTCCGTAGGCAATCGTGCGATAAAAGGCCTCCATTTCTTCGGGATAACCGGTAAACCAATCTTCGTCCGGCGAAGGGTTGGACCAGCCTTGTTTGGTACCGATTTTCTCGACCACATAAATATCCTGAAAATAGGCGTCAACCGGATTATAGGTCTGCATGGCCGTATTCGGGTTGATATTACACACCGTGCGATGATTGTTGGCCGCCACCTCTAACCAATTATGAATGCCGCCTAAAATAATATCCGAGGCAAAGATGTCGGCAATCGTGCCATCCTCAAACTGCACATGCATCAGGGAAAAGTCGTCAATATCATAGTAATCTTGACGGATATGCCTGCCGCTGTTTCTGAAATTCTCCATGCGCGTAATGGCATGAGTACGGGCTGAGACCGAAGCCGGTCTAATCGGTTTGCCTCTCTGGGCACGCCCTTCGACGCACTTGAGATACAGCGCAGCAGTCAGCGGATGACAGCCTTTGCCAAGCATCACGCCGCCACCGGAGTATTTCCAATAGCCATAATACGGAGAGTGCGAGCCTGAATGCGCTTCTTCACCGTGAATCCAGAGGATTTGCGCCCCGGTTTTTTCAATAATCTCGCGTTCTTTTTGGATGGAGGGGGCATACACCCAATTTTCGGCGTAACACACACGAGCTTTGCTGGTCTGCTCGACTTCCATCAAATGAGTGATATTCTGATAAGCCGCTTCGCACGCCTGAGTTTTGGGAAATCGGTCGCCGTGAAAACCTTCAGAGCCGTCGCCGAAATAGCCAGTCAACGGTTTTTCGACAATCGCGAATTTGTCGCGCTGCAAAGCCTCAATGGCAATATCCACATGAGTATAAGCCGGGGTGCAGACGTGCACCACATCACAGGCATCAAAAACTTGCTCAAGGTTCTCAAACGCCTGAATTTCGCGTTTACGGGCAAACTCTTCTCGATGCGCAGGCGTGGCGGAAAAGACCCCCACAACTTCGACATCCGTGCCATACACTTTTTGTAATGATTCAAAATGAAAGGCCGCCGCAAATCCGGAGCCAATCAGTCCTGTACGTATCTGTTTTTTCTTCATGAGTCCTCCCATGTAAATTTTACCCACGAAACACACGGAAAGACACAAAAGAAACCTCTTTCTTTTGTGGGTATTTCGCAGGCAAAGCTTGATTTCTATCTATGCGTATGTCACATTCGTTGTATTCGTGTCATTTGATGACAATTGTAGGGTGAAATTTTTTTGCTTAAATTTATTGAAAATACTCAACGCTAACAGGAGGCATTTTGCACTGTCAAGTAATTTCCTCCTGTAAATAAACCTGCCTGATCCAAAAAGAAAAAAGCGTGCTTTATTTCTTGACAGTCTAAATTTTCCCCAATTATAGATTTTTAGAAATGTCTTTTCTTGAACTTTTCTAAGCCCTGGTCATCTGATAACTTATCTGGCCGACATATTTAGAGCGTGAGAAGTGTTTCCCATGCTCTAAATTGTGATTGTGCTGCAACTACGAGATTCCTATGGCAGATATCGAAGAATTTGCAGTCAATTTAGATGAGATTACGAATCCGTTGCTGTCAGCCCATCCAGGCGACATCCTGGTGTTAAGTCCGGAGCAGCAGCGGGTCGGGGAACAGCTGATCTATAGTGTGACGCGGATTCCGCAATTTCACGTCTCCATGGAGATGAATGCCTCAGCGATATTGGCAAAAATCAACCAATGGGCTGAAGAAACACGTCCCTCCTTTACGACATTTCTGCTACAAGGCGTGGGCAAGACGCTGGAAGCGTTCCCGATCTTTAACGCCACCTTTGTTGCAGAGGATAGCATTAAACTTCATCCTCACGTCCACCTGGCGGTGGCGATTGACACGCCGGCCGGACTCCAACTGCCGGTCGTGCTCGATGTGACCGGACAAACAATTCTGCACATTGATCAAGAGCTTAAACGCCTGACCCACAAAGCTCAGAACGGGGAACTCAGTCCGCATGATACCGAAGGCGCAACTTTTACCGTCTTTAATCTCGGCATGTTTGGCATTGCGGAATTCAGTGCGATTATTAATCCGCCGCAGTTGGCGACATTGGCGGCCGGGGCCATTTCATATCGCCTGATCATGACCGGTAATCGCATTATTAATCTTCCGTTTTTTACGCTCAAATTGATTGCCGACCACCGCGTGATTGATGCCGCCATGGCTGCCAAATTTTTACGAAAGCTCAAAGAGATTCTTGAAGAGTAAACGGCCGCTCACACGAAAGAGTGAACTTCTTTCGGTTTTTTGTTGACAATTCAACAGGGATTTTCAAAGTAGATTCTTTGTGTTTCATCGAAATTCTATGATTCTTAACCCGTTTACACAAACAGGAGGGTTGTGTATGAGAAAATGTTTGCTTCTTGTTATTACGCTGTTGTGCGTATTTGGTGTCGCATGGAATAGTTTTGCAGCTCCGCAGGTGATCAAATTAGCCCATGTGGTGAATGAAAAAGATGGGTTTCACGTGGCAGCCATGAAATTTAAAGAACTGGTCGAAGCGCAGTCTGAGATCACGATTGAACTCCATCCCAACGCTGATTTAGGGGATGAACGGACCCTACTGGAAGGAATGCAAATCGGAACGATTGATATGGGTGTGATTACTAATGGCCCGGTCAGCAATTTTTATCCCGAAATCGCGGTGTTGGAACTGCCGTTTTTGTTCAGTTCCAACGAACAAGTGTACAAAATTCTGGATGGCCCTATTGGCCAGGAATTGCTGGAGAATCTCAGTAAAGTCGGGTTGAAAGGCTTAGCGTATGCTGAACGGGGTTTCCGGAACCTGACCAATTCCGTGCGGCCGGTTCAGACGCCGGAAGACATGAAGGGTCTAAAAATCCGTGTGATGGAAAATCCGGTGTATATTGATACCTTTAAAGCCTTAGGGGCCAATGCCACGCCAATGGCCTGGACTGAAGCGTTAACCGCCATGCAGCAGGGCACGATTGACGGACAGGAGAATCCGGTGAACGTACTGTATGCGTTCAAATTATATGAAACCCAGGGCTATATGTCTTATACGCGCCATACTTATGCGCCGGCGTTGTTTGTGATGAGCCTGAATCTGTTCAACTCCCTTGATGCGGACACGCAGAAATTGTTCAAAGAAAGCGCGCAAGCAGCTGCGGAACATGAACGGCAATGGGATATGGAACAGGAAGCGCAGCAATTGGCGGCGCTCAAAGAAAATGGGATGCAGGTTGCAGAACCGGATCTGAAACCCTTTAAAGAGGCGGTTCAGCCGGTCTATGAAAAATATGGCGAAAAATTTGGAACATACCTGAAAGCCATTCAGGAAGCGTTAAATCAGTAGTTAACAAAAAACCGGGTTTTTTTGAAAAACCCGGTTTTTAATCCTTTCTAGGTTAATCATAATGTGTGCATTTGTCAAAACACTGAGTAACCATCTCGACCGGATTGCCCGGTTTTTGTTGTTTATGGCTATCGTCGTCATGACTCTTTTTATTACCCTGCAAATTATTTTTCGCGTTTTTTTTACGGCCCTGAGTTGGACCGAAGAATTATCGCGTTACCTGCTTGTCTGGAGCACTTTTATCGGGGCCTCGGTGGCCTTTAAAAAGGGCGCGCATATTTCTGTGTCCTTTGTGATGGATATGTTGCCGTTAAAAACTCGTCAAGCCTTGTATGTTCTTTCAACGGTTCTGATGGCGGTTTTTTTCCTTGTCGCCGTCTGGTATGGATTTCTCCTGATGAAACTCCAGGTCTTCCAAATTTCGCCGGCGATGGGTATTAAAATGCGCTATGTCTATACCATTATTCCTGTCAGTTTTATTGTGATGTTCATCCATTTGCTGCATGAATTTCTTGAACAATGGTCATCAGCAAAAAAATCTTCTTCAGACATTCAATAATAACAAAGAGATATTATGGGTTGGATGCTTTTTCTTGCATTGCTTATTTTGATTTTTATGGGGATGCCGATTGCTGTGGCCATCGGACTATCCTCATTTTTTGTGCTGGCGACGCACAATATTAATCTGGTGTTGATCCCGCAGCGCATGTTTGTGGGGGCCGATTCGTTTCCCCTGGTCGCTGTGCCGTTTTTTATTCTGGCCGGGGATTTATTAGCCAAAGGCAATGTCTCAAAACGGCTGGTTGATTTTGCCGATGCCTGCGTGGGCTTTATTCGCGGGGGTTTATCGTTGGTGGCGGTGTTGGGGTCTATGTTTTTTGCGGCGATTTCAGGTTCCGGGGCTGCGACGACAGCCGCCATCGGCACGCCGTTGATCCCGGAGATGGAGGCGAAAGGCTATGAAGTCTCATTCTCTGCGGCGTTAATTGCGGCTTCCGGCACGATTGGCGTGATTATTCCACCAAGCGTCCCGATGATTCTGTATGCGATTATTGCGGATCAATCGGTGGCGCGTCTCTTCTTAAATGGATTTCTGCCTGGAATTCTCATGGGATTAGCCTTGATGGGCTATGCTTTGTATGTGGCCCGCAAAAAGCAATATCCTATTGGCAGTCCTCTTCGTCTGCAAAATATCAGAGCGAAATTTAAAATGGCCTTTTTTGGAATTCTGACGCCTGTCATTATTCTTGGCGGCATCTTTTCTGGCTATTTTACACCCTCCGAAGCCGCGGTGATTGCGGTGGATTACGCCATTATTGTGGCATTATTCATTTATAAGGATATTCGCCTCAAACACCTGTATAACCTGGTGGTGAACGCTGGCATCACGATGTCGTTGATCATGTTTCTGATCTCGACTTCACAAATTTTTAGCTGGATTCTGGCGAACTGGTCAATTCCCTCGAAAATTGCGACCTCATTGCTGAGTTTGACTGACAGTCCGTTAGTCATTATGCTCTTGATCAATATCGTGATTCTGATTGCCGGAGTATTTATGGAAACGGCGTCAGCGTTGATTATTTTGACGCCGGTGTTCCTGCCAATTGTTTCACAACTGGGCATTAATCTCATTCATTTTGGCATTATTGTTGTGGTAGGGTTGGCAATCGGGATGGTGACGCCGCCTGTAGCAATCAACCTATATGTCGCCAGTTCCATTACCGGAAAAAGCATTGAAACCATTAGTCATCGCGTTTGGCCGATGCTGCTCTTGCTGATCCTGGTATTGATGTTGGTGACGTATGTGCCGCTATTGCTGTATTAAAAGTTCTTTTTTTCTACCAAGCATAAAAACCGGGTCTCTTGAAGAAACCCGGTTTTTCTATTTGGTTATAGGTGCGTCACCACGCATAACAACATTCCTGTTTGTACACTGATTGAAGCGCGCCCTTCAAGCATAACGTTACTGATGCCCCGTGTTGAGCCAAGCGGAAGGGTGGCGTCGTGCAACGGCCATTCCAGGCCGTGGTTGGCGACGCCAACCGCATCGCCGCCAATCGGCAAAATTGAGACCGTATCTCCAGGCTGCCCTGTAATTTCAGCATGGTCGCGAATAAGAAACGCTGTGTGGCGGCCTTCCAGAATTTTGACATCGATCCCATGCAGTTCAGGCAAAGTGAGCAAGAAAACGTTCCCCATGCTCTGATCCAGGCGACCGCCCAGAGCAGCCAGCAGCAGAATCGTCGTGGCGTTTTTGTCAAGCGCGTGACGCAAAGCCAGTTCTAAGTCGGTTTTATCTTTACGAGCAGGGAATCGCAGGATCATCGTTTTGTCAGGATGGATGCGCGCCTGTTCTTTGGGAGTAAAGGAATCGAGATCGCCAATGATCGCCTGCGGAAGCACGCCAATGCTGAGCGCGTGGCGTGTTCCGCCGTTCACCGCAATAATATAATCCTCCGGCTGCAGAACGTCCCTGACGCGCTGCGGCTCATGAAATTCTCCGTTGACAAAAATTACAACACGCATTACTCTTCTGGCTGTCCATCGTCAATGGGTACATATTCATCCTCGTTATTATCCAGGATGGCTTCGCTCGGCAATGCTTCGGGTTTATACTCTTTCACACCTGCTACCTCTTCAATTTGTGCGCGCACCACAGCCATCATTTCCGGGTGTTCTTTGAGGTATTGTTTGGCGTTTTCACGCCCTTGACCGATACGCTCGTCATTGTAAGAGTACCATGCGCCGCTTTTGCGAATAATATTGTGCTCCACGCCTAAATCCAGGAGATCGCCCTCGGTGGAAATTCCTTCGCCGTAGATAATATCGAATTCGGTTTCTTTAAAAGGCGGCGCGACTTTATTTTTCACGACTTTGACGCGCGTACGATTGCCAATTACATCCTGCCCCTGTTTAATTGAAGAAATTCTGCGAATATCCAGGCGCATGGAGGAATAAAATTTCAACGCCCGTCCGCCAGTCGTGGTTTCCGGATTTCCAAACATCACGCCCAGTTTTTCGCGTAACTGGTTAATGAAAACCAGGGTAGTGCGCGTTTTGCTGACCACCCCTGCGAGTTTGCGCATGGCTTGCGACATTAATCTGGCCTGCTGCCCCATCGGGGCGTCTCCCATATCGCCTTCGATTTCCGCTTTGGGCACCAGAGCCGCCACGGAATCTATCACGATGACATCCACCGCGCCGCTGCGCACCAGCGTTTCTGCAATTTCCAGGGCTTGCTCGCCGGTATCAGGCTGAGAAATCAATAATTCATCCGTATTTACCCCGAGACGTCGGGCATATTTGGCATCCAACGCGTGTTCGGCGTCAATGTAGGCGACAATGCCATTTTTTTTCTGAGCCTCGGCCGCGACGTGCAGGGCCAGCGTGGTTTTCCCTGAAGATTCGGTGCCGAAGATTTCGACAATGCGCCCACGAGGCATCCCGCCTACGCCAGTTGCTAAATCCAGGGAAAGACACCCGGTTGAAATAGACGGAATATCAATAATCACACCTTCCGCTCCTAGTTTCATGATCGCCCCTTTCCCGAATTGTTTCGTAATCTGAGAAAGTGCAAGGTCTAACATTTTTTGTCGTTTTTCAAAATCATTTGTATCTGCCATGAGAGGATCGCGAGTGGCTATGCACAATACTCATCGTGATGAAGACAACCATTTATTTGATGGGCATTCTGTATAGTACTTGCCGAAGAGAATGTCAAATGCGTTTTTGCTGAAAGTTTCTGAAACAACTTAATCATTAATTTGGCAAATATAAAGCGAAAGTCAAGAAAAATATTTCAAAATCAGATCTTTTATAGAGATTCCGTGGATTCATCGGAATTCTCTTCTTCTGTTTCCATTATCTCGTCAATCTCAAAGGAAAGGGAGGGTATGTCCTGATTCTGATCTTGTCCTGGCTCTTCGAGAACAGGCTGTAGATGAGGAAGTGCTCGAAGGCCGAGAACAAAGACAAGCAGTGCAATTCCAATAATCGGGAGCAATGCGAGTAGGGCTTCCGGGGCATACAGTTGCTCAGCAGAAGTTGGAGGATCAGGAATGGAGATACCCTGGCTTTGGACTCTGAATACGGCGTAAGAAATGAGCATAGCAATCGCGTTATTTGTGCTATGGGCCACCATTCCTGTCAGAATGCTCCCTGTTCTGACCACCATATAACCAAACAAGACACCCAGGAGCGTCACCGGGAGAAAGCGGTAAGGATCGAGATGAAACGCGCCAAACAAAATACCGACAATGATAATGGCTGAGGCGTTTGAGAGTTTTTTGCGGAGACCGTGCAAAAGAAAACCTCGGAAGAGGAGTTCTTCACAAACCCCGGGCAGGAGAGATATCAACAAAAGCGTAGCCGCCAGGGGGATTTGGTGAAATTGGGTTAAAATGGCATCCCAGATTTCTTGATAATCCTGCGATCTGGGAAAGATCATTTCCTGCAATGCGGCTATAATTCCTACCAGAATAAAAGCCGCGCTGCTCACGAGCATTGCCAGGAGAGCGGTTTTCACCCGGATTGCCGTCAGGTAAAAAGTACGTTTCACATGATACTGTCTGCTGCAAGTAAAGAGTAACACTGGCGCAATCACAAACCCCAATTCACTAATGACCAGGCCGCTCAGGAGGTGGAGGTGCTGGACAAGGCTTCCTAACGTGACAAGCAGGATACTGGAAAACACGTACATCCAAAGCGTTTCTTTCAACGTCGGCGTTGTTGGCATGGCTGGAAGATGAGTTTGCGGCAAGTCTTCAGGATAAATCATAATATCTTTTTTCGATCAAAGTTTATGAAAACGCAACAAAAAAAGCAGGAAAAAATCAAAAAGAAGCTCTTCCGCAGAAGAAGAGCTTCTCGCTTTCCTGCTTTGAATAACCATCGCGTTATGTACGAGCTTATTCTTGTTCGTGGGCTTTTTTCGCTTCTTCGATAATCTTTTCTTGTAAATGGGCAGGAACCTCTTCGTAGTGGTCAAATTCCATGGTATAGGTTCCCCGTCCACCGGTCATGGAAGTCAGCGTCGGAGCATATTTTAAGACTTCAGCCATGGGCACCATGGCGCGAATAATTTGCTTGCCGCGGTCGCTTTCACTTCCCAATACACGGCCGCGACGGCTGCTAATATCTCCCATTGCATCGCCCATATTTTCTTCCGGAACCGTGACTTCCATCTTCATAATCGGTTCAAGCAGAGTAGGCTGGCATTTCGGCGCGCCCTCTTTAAAGCCCAAAGACCCGGCGACTTTAAAGGCCATTTCCGAAGAATCCACCGCATGGTATGACCCATCATACAAGCTGATTCTAATATCAACGGCAGGATACCCGGCTAAAATTCCACCCTGCATGGCCTCGTAAATGCCTTTTTCGACGGCGGGGATATATTGTTTGGGGATCACGCCGCCGACAATTTCATTGACAAATTCAAATCCGCTGCCGCGGGGAAGCGGTTCAATGCGAATCCAGGTATCGCCAAACTGTCCACGTCCGCCAGATTGTTTTTTATAGCGCCCGCGTACTTCGGTTTTGCCTTTAATCGTTTCCAGATAGGGAACTTTGGGAGGATTCAAGACCACATCAACGCCAAATTGATGCTTCAGCTTATCCACGATGACTTCGACATGAAGTTGCCCCATCCCGGAAATCAAAAATTCTTTGGTGCGCTCGTCACGTCCAAATTGAATGGTCGGGTCTTCCTGCATCAAGCGGTGCAGCCCCAGCCCCATTTTATCTTCATCGCCGCGTTCCTTTGTGGTAATGGCAAAAGAGATAATCGGTTTCGGAATTTTGAACTTTGGCAGGATAATCCCCTGCTTGTCCTGGCTTAAGGTATCACCCGTGCCGGTTTCATTCAACTTCACAACGGCACCGATATCCCCCACGTTGAGTTCTTCAACCGGAATTTGTTTCTTGCCAAGCAGGCACACAATTTGTCCAATCCGTTCCTTTTGTTGTTTACTCAGATTATAAAATTGCGTATCCGGTTTCAGTTTGCCGGCGTACACGCGAAACAGGTTGACGCGACCGGCAAAGGGGTCAATAAACGTTTTAAAGACCTGGAGCAGTGTGTTGGCTTCCGGATCAGGGAGACACTCAACTTCTTCTGCTGAATCAACCATCTTCCCTACCGGAGCAGGGCGTTCTAACGGATTGGGTGCCCAGGACAGCAAGGCTTCCATCATTTGTTTGACGCCGATATTATTGAGCGCTGAACCACAAAGCACTGGAAAGATCGTTCCGGCCAGCATCCCTGCTCGTAAGCCCTGAACGATTTCTTCATCGGTTAATTGACCTTCTTCAAGATATTTTTCAACCAGTTCATCTTTACCTTCCGCCGCTTTTTCCATAAGGCTTTCGCGGAATTCCTCAACCGCAGCGGTTAACTCCGATGGAACTTCAACTTCGTTAAAATTCCCAGACGCATCAGCATAGAGATACGCTTTGCGAGCGATCAAATCCACAACCCCCTTGAATGAGGCTTCCTGACCAATTGGAAGTTGGACAGGAATCGCCCCGTCTCCGAAGGATTGTTTGATCGAATCCATGGCCCGGTCAAAACTCGCACGTTCACGATCCAATTTATTAATAAATATAATTCTGGGGAGTTTATATTCTTCTGCAAACCCCCATGCGCGTTCTGTCATCACTTCGACGCCTGAGACGCCGCACACTAACACAAGTGCGGTATCAGCCGCCGAAAGCGCGATTTGTCCATCAACGATAAAATCGGCAAATCCGGGAGTATCGAGAATATTTATTTTATGTTTATTCCATTCACAGCATGCTACCGCAGCACTAATACTAATTTTTCGCTTCTTTTCGTCGTCATCGTAATCTGTGACGGTTGTACCATCGTCAACTTTTCCCAAGCGAGTGGTCACTTTTGCATTAAATAATACGGCTTCGGTGAGCGAGGTTTTTCCAACACTTCCATGTCCAATGATTCCAATATTTCGTATCTGTTCAGCATTATAGATCTTCATAGATGTCTCTCTCCTTTTACGCCAAAATGGTTTGATTGAATTAAGGCAGGGCATATAGCAAAGAGCGGAAATATCGTCAAGAAAAATTTCGACCTCTCTGGTTTCTGTTTGCATTGAAAGAAATTGACTCTGTTCTGTCAAGATGAAATCATCTGAGAAGACAATTCTTCAAAAAATCAGAATTTCAGGAGATACTGGTTATTATGCTATAGAGGAACTATTGACCAACGATATTCTTTTTGTGAAGTGTTACCGATTTTTCTTCTTGACATTGTTGCGAGCTTTTTATCTATATTCTTGTGTAAATTCTGTAGATTCATGTTTCGTTCTATACATGAGCATGAATGGATAATGTAAAGTTAACCTGATTTGTGAAACATGAGGAGGATGTTCTATGAGTACTACCGTATTAGTTGTGCTGGGGTTGGTCATCTATATCGTGATGTATGTGACATACGGCCGCAATTTGCAAAACAAAATTATCAGGGTGGATAAAGATGCGGCGCCGCCCTCAAAACGATTGGGAGACGGAGTGGATTACGTGCCTGCGAATAAGTGGGTGTTGTTTGGTCACCATTTCGCGTCAATTGCTGGAGCAGGGCCGATTGTCGGGCCAGCAATTGCTATGGCCTGGGGCTGGATTCCTTCGTTAATTTGGATATGGATCGGGAATGTGTTTATTGGAGCAGTGCATGATTACCTCTCCTTAATGGCCTCTGTCCGCCATGATGGGAAATCGGTGCAGTGGATCGCCGGGAAGATCATGAAAAAACGCACCGGCACCGTGTTTGAATGGTTTGTCTTATTTGTGTTGATTTTAGTTGTTGCGGCTTTTGGCTCCATTGTCGGCAATATGTTTAAAAGCGACGCGCGCCTGCCTTCGGCATTTATCTTTCTGATTATTGCGGCGATTATTATGGGGCAATTGCTGTATAAAACCAAACTCTCTTTCAATGTGTCCAGTCTGATCGGCGCGGTGATGTTGATTGTCGCTTTGTGGCTTGGGGCCAAGATTCCGATCACCTTAAGTGCAGATCCTGACACGAATTACAAACTGTGGCTGATTGTGATGGGGGTGTACATTGTTATTGCGTCCTCTATTCCGGTCTGGATTCTGTTGCAGCCGCGAGATTATATCAATTCTTTCCTCTTAGTGGCCGGGTTAGTGATTGGCGGTGTGGCGTTTTTGATCGGATTCACGCCGATTGAAATGCCGGGCTACACCATGTGGAGCGCGCCGGTGATTTCAGGCAAACCATCGCCCTTCTGGCCCCTGGTGCCGCTCATTATTGCCTGCGGGTCTCTGTCGGGTTTCCACGCGCTCGTGGCGTCTGGAACAAGCTCAAAACAGCTTGATAACGAAACAAGCGGGCTTCTGGTGGGCTATGGCGCAATGTTTACCGAAGGTTTTCTTTCCACGGTTGTGGTGTGTGCGATTGGCGGCTTTGGCTTTGCCGTATTAGGGGAAGAAGTGGCGGCACCATTGCGAGAAAGTGCCGCAGCCTTTGGTTCAGGTTATGTTGCGGCTCTTGGCAAAGTGGGCGGCCCGGCCGGCATGTTCTCCAAAGCTTATGGAGTGGGCGTGAATGCCATTCTCGGATTGCCTGTCACCGCCATGACCTTGTTAGCCGGAATGTGGGTGTCCTCTTTTGCCCTTACAACGCTGGATACAACGAACCGTTTAGCCCGTTATACAGTTGCGGAATTAGCGGAACCGTTAAAAGAGACGTCGCCCGCGGCCTACAGCTTTCTGTCAAACCGCTGGGTGGCTTCTGTGATTCCGGCTTTTGTCGGGATGTGGTTGGCCTGGACTGGGCAATGGACCTTGCTGTGGCCAGCTTTTAGCGGCGCAAACCAGATGTTGGCCTCGATTGCGATGATCACTGCAGCGGTCTGGGTCTCACGGTATTTACGCAGTTCTAAGGCCTATCAGATGGCTGTGACCATTCCGGCGTTGTTCCTCTGGATCACAGTGTCGTTGGCGCTGGTATGGTATCTGATCTTTGCTGTTCCAACGTTTAAAGGCGCGGCTATGTGGATTGTCGGAGCCATGACGGTCGTGATGCTTGTGTTGAACGTCATGTTGCTGATGGATTATTTTGCCGTGAAAAATGCTCCACTTCCCGGAGGAGTCAAAGAATCTGCATAAGTCAGAAGTCGAAGTTTTTCAGAAACTGCGACTTCTTGCCATGTTGTCATCTGAAACTCCCGGAGTTACAGAAACTTCGGGAGTTTTTTCATGTGTGGTGTTGTTATGAGTTGGCATGAAGGGATTGAAAAATTCCTCAAAGAGTTTTTTCAAGGCATGATGGGGGCTTTACGGCAAACTTCGACTGATCGGCTGGAGTTCGAATTACGAGAATTGGAAAATATTTTTGGTTTACTGGTCTTAGGTTCATTTATCGGCATTCCCAGCCCGCCAAGCGGCGTGAGTTTACGCTTGCTTCCGTACATGCTACGTGAAATGCTGGTCATGAAAAACCGAGTGCGCGACCTGGACGATGTCTTCGGGGAAGTCGCCGGCATGATGGATATTTAGAACCATGAAACATGCACAGATTTTGTTATTTATTGGCAAGGGTGGGGTCGGCAAAACCACCTGTTCCGTCACGACTGCTGTGCACCTGGCGGATAAAGGCTTCAAGGTACTGCTGGCGTCGCTTGATCCGGCGCATAATGCCGGCGACGCTCTGGATTGTTCGTTAAATGACCAGAAAACTTCAGTCACTCCGACGCTGGATGCGCTGGAAATCGATCTGGAAACGCTTATTCAACGGTATTTGAAGCAGACTTCTGAGATGATGCGCCATACGTACCGCTATTTGACTGTGATTAATCTTGAAAAATTTTTTGAAATGATCCAGTATTCGCCAGGCATCGAGGAGCAAGCGACGCTTGAAGCGCTTAAAAATATTATTTTTCAGGAAGCCTTTCATTATGATGTTATCGTGTTTGACACTGCTCCGACCGGATTAACGCTGCGTGTGCTCGCTTTGCCTTCGCTCTCGATGCTCTGGACTCAAAAATTGACAGGACTGAGGAAGAAAATTCTTGACTTACGCTCCTCGATTGCACACATTCACGGCGAAAAATATTTAACGGTTGAGGGCATACAGGAAAAGCTTGCAACGTCTGAAGATGATGACGCGACGATGCGCGAACTGCGTCAGTATCATACGGAAATTGAACGCATACGCAAAACTTTGACGAATCCGAATTTGACAAGTGTTGCGGCGGTGTTAAATGCAGAGGAAATGCCGCTGTTAGAAACGGAGCGAGCTGCAGAAGCCCTGAAAAAATTTCAGATTCCATTGAAACTCTTGATTGTCAATAAAGTACTCCGCTTTGAGCAGACGCCGCCGGAGTTTATGCGGAAAATGCAGCAGCAAGAGGCAATTATTGCCAGAGCGTCGCAAGCATTTCCTCAGCAAACCCTTCTTCAGGCTACCTGGCAGCAAGAAGAACCGCGCGGGCTGGAAAAATTGCGGCAATTTTGCCCGGAAGCGGCAGAATTTTTTATGAACCTTTTGTAAACACAGGAGTGTCAAAGCTCTGCTTTGACAGCGAAAGCAGAGCTTTTGCACTCCTATTTTTTTCTCTTATGGTTACTCAAGAACAAGTTGTAGAAGCATTACGGACTGTCAAAGATCCGGAGACTGAGATGAATATTGTCGAACTTTTCCTGGTTAATGACGTCCAGATTGAAGAAGAAGGGAAACGGATAGTTGTTGATATGGGATTTCAACGCAAAAATCCCGATTGTAAAGCCTGTGTGACCCTGGCCTGGTATATTCAAGGGAAAATCATCAAAAAAATCGAACAGGTGGTTGGGCAATTGCCAGGGGTGGAGACGGTCGACGTGTTATCGAACTAGGAGCGACATTATGATTGAAATATGGGGATTTTCATTTAGTACCCAACTCTTGTTTTTCTTCTTTATTGTTTTCATTGGTATCTTGATGCTGGTGTTTTATCGCAATCGTAAATATAATATTTTGTTCATTCAGGCTGTGGGCAAAGAATTGGAAGCCGCGCTTTCTCCAACTGACCAGACCTATACCTGGTTAGGAGGGGCGGTTGGCTTCACGGCGGAATATATCACCGAAAAACCGTTGCGAAAAGTGGAGGCCACGGTGACGATGCTCGCCCGGCAAAGTCTGTTGTTTTATCCGGTGTCAAAGTTCTTCTTTGGCAACGATCGCTTATTTGTGGTCTTTCATCCGTTTGAAAAATCTAGACGCGAAGCCCATGTGCTTGAAAAATGGTATTATACGATCCGCTTGCGCAAATTGGAAAATGAAGGAACGTTGAACCGGCATGAAATTGTGGTGCAAGGTAAAACATTTTATGTGTTTTCCTCAGATAAAGCTGGCATTGAAAAATTATCGGCCTGGATGCAGACCTTTCCGGCTCCAAAACTGTTGAAACATGTCGCTCTTATGCCAGAGGCTGGCACAATCTATCTTTATATGGCTCCTAAACTGACACATGTGACCCCCTCGGTACAAGCCTTAAAAGATCTCATTGCATAAAAAGTGCAAAAAACTGGGCGGCAAACAGGGCAGGAAATTGCAGGAAAGAACAAGATTTTATTGACAAGAACGCTGCTTCTATTTTACAGAATCCAACTTATTCTTTTAGTCATTATGTAAGTGTAAAGCAGGACACAAATATGGCCTGTTGAGATAAAACGATGAAGGAGATGAACCATGGCAAACCCCGAATTGATGGAGAAGATCGTCTCATTATGTAAACGACGTGGGTTTATTTTTCAAAGTAGTGAAATTTATGGCGGATTAAATAGCTGTTGGGATTATGGTCCGCTTGGCGTCGAATTAAAACGCAATGTCAAAAATGCCTGGTGGCAATCGGTGGTTTATGAACGTGATGATATGTACGGGCAGGATGCGAGTATTTTGATGCACCCGCAGGTCTGGCATGCCTCAGGTCATGTCGAAGGATTTTCAGATCCGCTGGTGGATTGTAAAAAATGTAAACATCGGTTTCGTCAAGATCATCTAGAAGATTCAACCAAATGCCCGGATTGTGGAGGAGAACTGACCGAAGCCCGGCAATTTAATTTAATGTTCAAAACGTTCCTTGGTCCTGTTGAAGATTCAGCCTCAATCGTGTTTTTGCGACCGGAAACCGCGCAGGGCATTTTTGTGAACTTTCTGAATGTCGCCACGACCATGCGCTCAAAAATTCCATTTGGCATCGCCCAGATTGGTAAAGCCTTTCGTAATGAAATTACTCCGGGAAATTTTACGTTCCGAACACGCGAATTTGAGCAGATGGAAATTGAATTTTTTGTCAAGCCCGGCACAGACGATAAATGGCTGGATTATTGGAAAGAAGAACGCTTTCATTGGTATGTGAAATATGGCATCAAACAGGAAAAACTGCGCTTACGGCAACATGCGGCCGATGAACTCGCTCATTATGCCAAAAATTGTTATGATGTGGAATATGAGTTTCCCTTTGGCTGGTCGGAATTAGAAGGGATTGCCAACCGGACAGATTTCGATCTGTCACAACATGCAAAATTTAGCAAGAAAAATCTCAGCTATTTTGATGAACAAGAAAAAAGTCGCTATATTCCGTATGTGATCGAGCCATCTGCCGGAGCAGACCGCTCGACGCTGGCGTTTTTAGTAGATGCCTATGACGAAGAAGAAGAGCGCGTGGTGTTGCGCTTCCATCCTTACCTGGCCCCGATCAAAGTCGCAGTGTTCCCTTTGATGCGGAAAGATGGGCATCCTGAAAAAGCCAGAGAAATTGAACGGATGCTGCGACCTCATTTCCATACCGATTACGATGAAGCCGGGTCTATTGGAAAACGCTACCGACGCCAGGATGAAATCGGGACGCCATACTGTATTACTGTTGACCAGCAAACCTTTGAAGATCAGTCGGTCACACTACGGGATCGCGATTCAATGGAACAAATCCGAATCCCCATATCAAGGCTTTTACCGGTGCTGCAAGAACGTCTCAACGGAATATGCTGAGGCTCTTGAGGGAAGAAAATATCCCCGGTTACCAGATACAACGCGAGGTATATTTTTGATTGCCAAAAAAACCGAGGTTACTGAATTAATAGTTGACAAACAGTCAAATCCAGTGTATATTTCAGTAAATATGATTGGAAAAAAGGCATCTATAGTGTTGACAAATCGTCAAAAATTTATAGGCCAGGAAAAATCGAGTTTTTTCAAAAAATTCGGTTTTTAGATGTAAAGAGTTGAATTGGAGGTAGTGGTTAAATAGTAAGTGATGCCTGCTCGTTGAGCGAAGTCGAAACGAGCCGTTCACTGTTCCCTTCGACTTCGCTCAGGGAACGCATCACTTACTATTTAACCACTACCGAATTGGATTGTCAAGGCTCTGCTTTGGTAGCAAAAGTAGAGCTTTCGCACGCATGATGCCTATTCGTCAAAATTGTTTTCAAAGGTAATGCTATAAGTATTACCGGTTGATGGGTAAGCCTTTTTCTTGCATAAGCGTCTCAAGAAGAGATGTTTTCTAGAACAGATTTTGGTATGATAAACTATCGTTTACAAGTACACGATTTCCAGATAGAGTGAAGATTATGTTTAGCTTTTTTAAGTGGTTTTCAAAAGATATTGCGATTGATCTTGGGACGGCCAACACGCTTGTTTATGCCAGGGGCAAAGGCATTGTGTTGAATGAACCCTCGGTCGTCGCCATTGACACCCATACAGGGAAACCTGTTGCTTATGGTCATGAAGCCAAAGCCATGCTTGGCATGACGCCGGATCAAATTACGGCGGTGCGGCCATTAAAAGATGGCGTGATCGCCGATTTTCGTATTACCGAACATTTATTGCGGTATTTCATCAGAAAAGCGTGTAATCGTAACTTTTTAGTGCGTCCGAGAATTATCATTGCCGTTCCTTTCGGAATCACCGAAGTTGAGAAAAAGGCCGTGAAAGATTCCTCCCTCTCTGTTGGAGCCTGTGAAGTGACGTTGGTATTAGAACCGATGGCCGCGGCGATCGGGGCTGGCCTGCCTGTGTCAGAGCCTTCAGGCAATATGATTGTGGATATTGGCGGAGGAACGACGGAAGTTGCGGTCATTTCGCTTGCCGGCATTGTCTATAGTCGGTCGATCCGTATCGCAGGCGATGAAATGGACGAAGCGATTATCCAATACGTCAAACGGAAATATAATCTCTTAATCGGTTTGAAAACCGCAGAGATTATCAAAAAGACGATTGGTTCTGCGTACCCGCTGGAATCTGAAAAAATTGTTGAAGTGCGAGGACGCGATCTCGCCGGAGGAGTTCCCAGCGTCATGAAAGTGTCCAGCGAGGAAATTCGCGACGCTCTGGCAGAAACGGTATTTGCAATCGTCGATGCGATTCGTGTGACGTTGGAAAAAACGCCGCCGGAATTATCGGCGGATATTATCGATCGGGGAATTATTCTGACAGGCGGAAGTTCGTTATTGAAAAACCTGGATTATAAAATTAAGGAAGAAACCGGACTCCCGGTGGCTCTGGCAGACGATCCTCTGACAACAGTGGCTTTAGGAGTGGGTAAATTACTGACAGACACTGATTTGCTGAAGAAAATTGCAGTCGAATGACAGCGTCAGTAGTCAGTCATCAGTCATCCGTATGCTGACTGATGACTGACTACTGACTACTGTGTCAATCACTCCGAAGAAGATACTGTCGAGACGCCAATTTTGGTGAAGATTTTTTGTTTGACTTGTAAATCAAACATCTTCCACTTTAACTCCTCGTATTCATTCCCATAGGTCCCTGCCAGGAAGCCAACTGGAACTGCGAAACCAGCGGCTTCCTGTTTTCCCCCGCCAAAATAATCGCCATTTTCACTTTTCCCAAAGGTTTCTTTGATGAACGTATCCGCATCGATCGTGAGTTTTGATGTGCGAAAGGACCCGCTGAGCAACTCCTCTTGATTATCGTTAAGCACAATGCCATAGACAATGACGGTGTGTACGTTTTCTTCGGTTAACAGGAAATCCGCAGCTTGAGAAATTGCATCGCGATCTTCCTGGCGCAAGTATCCTATGCCTGACACGCTGTAATTATCTTTGATCACCCGGTTTGCCAGGGCTTTCTCGATAATATCCATGACTTTTTTTGATCGGGATTGATTCACGATCTCGCTTAATAAATTGGGATTATAGTAATTACTTAGATACGAGGCCGCAAGGAGATCATATTCCTTTGCGCGAATGAAATCATTGGTGTCGCTGCGGATGCCGTGCATTAACGCCGTGGCACAGCGGCTATGGACAGAGTCGGTTTTTTCCAGCTCAATGATGCCGTGACGAAAATAGCTCGTATAAATCGTCGCCGTCGCTCCGATTTTGCGAATATCCGCAAATTCAGGGGTCAGGAATCCGGCGCGTTCATGGTGATCAACTACAATAATTGGCTTGATATGCTCGTTTTCTAACTTTTTAGTGAGCATGGTCGTCGCCCCCTGATTATCTATGAAGACGCTTCCCTGATATCGGGAAAAATCAAAGGGCTCCAAATATCTGATCAGGCCGATATTTAACAGTTTCACCAGAGCGATATTTTGCTGATGACTGATTCGCCCGCAATACATGATATCGGTTTCAATATCATAATTCAAACAAATCAATTGGTGCGCAAAGGCTGACGCAATGGCGTCGGGATCCGGAAAATCTTGAATCGCGATGATATGAGTTTCACCTCGATGGGCTTCGAGAACATCTTTCAGTTTTTTGATTTTCTGACTGATTTGAAGTTCAGCACTGCTCGGTTTCACGGTTTCAACAACTTCTTCCATATCTGCTATAGTGTCTGACATAGTCTATCCTTTTATGCTGCGACGCACTCTGGAAGCCTGACATGGCCGTTGATCGGCCAAAAGAAACTGAGCAGCCGCAGGCCGCAAGCCATGCTTCTTCCAGGACAATTGCGTAGTTACGCGGAACACGAAGCAACAACCTGAAACACGTTCTCTAACGCTTCAGAAAGTTTGGCAGGCTCTTTCCCTCCGGCTTGCGCCATATCTGCACGCCCTCCACCACTTCCATCAACAAATTTGGCAATGGCTTTGACAATATTTCCTGCATGATAGGCTGGTACAAGATCCTTTGTGACCGCAGAAATCAAGGCAACCCTCCCATCCGAAACCGTTCCTAAAACAACAATCCCAGACTGTAGTTTATTTTTCAAGACATCAGCAAAATTCCGAAGTCCTTTGGCATCAAGTTCATCAACGCGAGCAGCGATCACTTTGATGCCCTGAATCTCGCGAGCATTTCGAATTAATGCCTCAGTTTGGAGCGACGCCAATTTCATTTTTAACCGTTCAATTTCCCGCTCATGCTCTTTCACGGTGACAAGAAGTTTTTCAATTTTAGGAACGACCTCTGCCGGCGAGGATTTGAGCAGCGAGGTCGTTTGCCGTAAACGGGCTTCTTCCTGTTGAATATAGTGCAGGGCAGCTTCCCCTGTCACCGCTTCAATCCGACGAATTCCGGCAGCAATACTGTTTTCGCCCAGTAATTTACACACTCCGATTTCTCCGGTCGCTTCAGCATGGGTACCACCGCAGAGTTCCATGCTGATGCCTGGAATCTGGACAACGCGCACCCGATCGCCGTATTTCTCTTCAAAAAAAGCAAGCGCGCCCATATCCAGGGCTTCATCCAAGCTGGCTTCAAGCGTATTGACGCGAGTATTCGTGCGAATGCTCTGATTCACGAGCTGTTCAATCCGCTGCATGTCCGCAGTTTCGATCGAGGAAAAATGGGTAAAATCGAAGCGGAAACGCTCAGGAGTGACTAATGAGCCAGATTGTTTGATATGATCTCCTAACACTTCGTGCAATGCGGCTTGCAAAAGGTGCGTTGTGGTGTGGTTACGGCGGATGTGTTTGCGCCGTTCTTCATTCACGGCAAGAGAAACGCGTTGTCCTCGGCGTAACTGTCCTTGCTCAAGAGTCACATGATGAACAAAGAGTTGCGGCACGGGTTTTGTTGTATTCGTAATCAACGCTTCCGCCACTGTTCCATCGTCATTTTTGACCTGTAATATTCCGATATCGCCAACCTGACCACCGCTTTCTCCATAAAATGGGGTCACGTCAACGATCACTTCGATTTTCTCACCGGCCGAAGCCTGGTCAACCGATTGGCCGTTTTTTAAGATTGCCAGCACGGTGGCGTCAGTTTCTTCAAGGTATTCATAGCCAATAAAACGAGTGGCTGGAATCTCATACGCCAGTTTTTTATAAATTTCCGCAATTGCGACTTCCCCAGACCCTTTCCAGGCTTCTCGGGCGCGAATACGTTGGGCAGTCATCTCATGTTCAAAGCCTTGCATATCCAGCGTCAATTGATAATCTCTGGCAATATCTTCAGTCAGATCAAGCGGAAATCCAAAGGTGTCGTATAAACGAAACACTTCTTTGCCATCCAAAATCGTACTGTTCTGACGTTTGGTTTCTTCAATCATTTTGTTCAGGATTTCCATACCCTGATTGAGCGTATGTCCAAAGCGCCGTTCTTCGTTTAACGCGACTTGCGCCACATAGCCAGCATGATCTGCAATCTCCCGGTACACCTGTTTCATAGATTCGACCACTACCTCAATCCCTTTATACAAAAATGGTTCAGAGACTCCGAGCATTTTGCCATGACGGGCTGCTCGCCGCATGATTCGCCGCAGCACGTATCCCCGGCCTTCATTCGATGGCAACACGCCATCGCTCACTAAAAACGTGGTGGCGCGCAAATGATCAGCGATCACGCGCATTGAGGTATCACAGCGTTCATCCTGGCCATAGCGTTTTCCTGAAATTTCTTCAGCAAAACAAAGCAAGGGCGCGAACAGATCCGTATCAAAATTGCTGTGAACCTTTTGTAAGACTGCTGCGACGCGTTCCAGGCCCATGCCCGTATCAATACTCGGTTTTGGCAGGGGCGTTAATTTTCCGGTCTGGTCGCGTTCAAACTGCATAAACACCAGATTCCAAAGTTCCAAATAACGGTCGCAATCGCACAGACCGATCCCGCAATTTGTCCCACAACGCATCTCCTCGCCCTGGTCAATAATGATCTCAGAACAAGGGCCGCAGGGGCCGGTATCGCCCATAGCCCAGAAATTATCTTTTTCGCCCATCCGCACAATGCGATCGGCGGGCACACCGATCATATTTTTCCACAGATCAAAAGCCTCATCATCATCCTGGTAAATGGTGACCCAGAGTTTCTCCGACGGCAGCCCTAAGACCTCAGTCAGAAATTCCCACCCAAACCGCACGGCGTCTCTTTTAAAATAATCGCCAAAGGAGAAATTCCCCATCATTTCAAAAAATGTATGATGACGAGCAGTACGGCCGACATTCTCCAGGTCATTGTGTTTTCCTCCGGCTCTTACGCAGCGCTGTGCCGTCGTCGCCCGTGCATAATTGCGCTTATCGGCTCCAAGAAACACATCTTTAAATTGCACCATTCCGGCGTTGGTAAACAGTAATGTTGGGTCGTTTTGGGGAACAAGGGAGGAACTGGGAACTCTCACATGTTCATATTTTTCAAAATATTGTAAAAATTGTTCGCGTAATTCATGTCCTGTCATCATATCGCTATTCATCAGGTATGGTTGCGCACTGTGCAGAAAACATACACCCAAACCCTCATGATTCATGCTGCAAAACGCTCAGCATCATCACAAGGTCTGGAAGTCTGGAAAGGCCATAAAATTCGGCCTCTTCACATTTACTCTCCCACAGCGCAAGATTTAATATTTGGTAAATGCTGTTGATTCAGGGCGATTAGGCTTGTCTTCCTTAAATAATTTTTCTTCTGCCTGTTTTTCATGCTCACGGCTTTTGACAGCATCGCCTGTCGATTGGATGCCTTTGACTTTTAGAGCAAAATCTGCCGGTCGGGTACAGTGTAGCAGGGCTTCTTCATAGGCAATCGCCCCCTCCTGGAACAGATCAAGCAAGGCTTGATCAAAGGATTGCATCCCATATTGTGATTTTCCGGCTTCAATAAATTCCGGAATCTTTAAAGTCTTATCAGATTCAATAATACATTGCCTGATCGTATCTGTGGCAATTAAAACTTCCACAGCAGGAACACGCCCTTTCCCATCTTTTTTGCGCACTAATCGCATAGAAAGCACGGCTCGCAAAACTTCCGCTAACTCCAGACGAACCTGCCCTTGTTGAAACGCTGGGAACATGGAAATAATCCGGTTAATTGTTCCCACGGCGTCGGAGGTATGGAGCGTGCTCATCACCAAATGCCCTGTTTCAGCGGCGGTAATTGCCGTTTCAATGGTTTCTTTGTCGCGCATTTCTCCAACCAGAATCACGTCTGGATCCTGACGCAGAGCACTGCGTAACGCTGTGGCAAAACCTTTGGTATCGCCCCCAACCTCGCGCTGATTAATCAGAGCACGATTATCACGGTGCATATATTCAATTGGGTCTTCAATCGTGATAATATGAACATCACGATTATTATTCACATGCTGAATCATGGCTGCAAGGGTTGTCGATTTCCCACTGCCTGTGATCCCGGTCACCAAAACCAGTCCGCGCGGCTCTAACGCAATTTTGTTTAATACCACAGGAAGGTGAAGCTCTTCAACTGTCAGAATTTTCATTGAAATGGCTCGAAACACAATGCCCACACTTCCGCGCTGTAAAAAGGCGTTACAGCGAAAACGTCCTAACCCGGCGACGCTATAGGCAAAATCAATCTCAAAATTTTCATTAAAGTCCACTTTTTGTTTTTTATTCAAAATCTGAGACGCAACTGCCAGAGTATCTTCCCGCTGGAGACGCGGTAAATCGCGTAAAATGTGCAGTAATCCATTAATCCGCATCACAGGGGGATTTCCGACTTTTAAATGTAAATCGGAAGCGCCGCGTTCCATCATCTGTTTTAATAACTCTTGAATATTAATCATGAGCGTTTCTCCACCCCTCTTTTCTTCCTATATATCCATGTTTTCGGCAAAAGTCATCATATTTAGACACTATCAAAATCATTTCTACTCTGTCAACTGAATATTTTCCTATGTTGAGAAATTCAAGAATTTCCTGGCAGGATGAAAGAGGAGTTATGGTTGAGAGAAATGGGGTGCTGATAATAACTGATCAACAGCCTGGCAGGCTTGTTCAAACCGCTGTTTCCAGGAACCACTGATTTTGATATAAAATTTTTTACGGCATTCCAATTCTTGGAGGCATCGTTCGAAAAAGAGTTGCCGATCAGAAGAGCGAACCCGTTGATGTTCTTCGGCCCAGGGATCATCAATATCTGTCAACAGATACAAATCATATTGGCGTTGCCCAGCGGCTTCCCGGATCCAATCCGGACAGTCGTCATATAAAATCTCGCTCCAGATCATTGTTGTGAGGACATCGGTATCGCAAAACAATAACCAATTAGCCTGGCGGGCCAGCGCATCTTCCGAAGCAATTTGGCCCCTGGCGATCAGAGAAATATCATCCAGATGATAATGCCCGCCTTTGGTTTCTAAAATAAGCCGGGCATACTCATTCACGCTGACTGTGCCGTAATGGGCGGCCAGACGCTGCGCCAGCGTTGAACGTCCGGTCGATTCCGGTCCCAAAATGCAGATACGACGCACAAAATATGGGCGCACACAGGCAGGAATATAAGGCCAGGTTGCCATCGGATTTTCACGAATAAGCGAACCGGACACCGGGATATGGCGGTCAACCGGAATATAAGAGGCCCCTAACATCTGGGCAAAGCGATCGCCATACTCTTCGTGCGCCAGAAAATAATCTGGCCCCGTGGGCAGTACCCGGCGAATCGTCGTGTGCCAACGAGAGAAAAATTCCGGATCCTGCTGAGGTTCTTTAGGATTTTCGTCTGTAATATGAATGACATTTGCATCCGCACACATGTCAAGCATCCACGCATAGCGTAAATCCCCTGAAATTTGATCTGACGGTGTGGACCAGACCAAAATGGTCAGATATTCCACAAACCCCCTGGCAAAATCGATCAAATACTGATGACCAAGATGAGGGGGCATAAATTTCCCAAGAATTAAGCCAGTTTTGGAATGAGGATGATGTTCTTGTTTCATAAGTTTCTCTTTTCATACGTTACATGTTCTTTATCGTTAGAGCATACTATTCAACCAGAGCAAGATATCTAATATCCTGCAAAAAAGGGGCAAACAAGCAACGAAGATTTTTCAGGATTTTTTCAATGGTGAATGGAAACGCTTTGGTATAAACATCTAATAAAATCACGGCATTTGCGGGTAAATCCGAATGACAGATCGAGCGTAAGCGATTTGCCATCGCCCGATTGACCAGATGAATATTCTCATAGATTTCTTTAAGTCCCTGGAGTTCAAAATCCGCTGGCTGCCCTTCTTGTTTTAAAAAATATTGAGAAATCAAATAGATGGAGACCGCCCGAAAAATCGTTTCTTGAACCGTCGCTAAGGGCAGATGAAAGCGGGCCATCGGCTTAAAAAATGCGGTGTACGGGCATCCGCTATTGGCGATGACCAACCCTAGCAAAGAACTCACGCCTTGCTGCGCGGTTGTATCCTGCGAAGTCACGCGCTCCTGCGTAATCACATCGAGATGCACCCGGTCATACGAAATGAGATGATCAAAGCGCATAACAATATCCGCAATATTCGCGGCCAGCGGGCAATAGGGATGCTGCGCCTGCGTGACGCGACAATGGGGACATTGGTGAAACGTCAAATTTGTCCAGCCCGGTAATTTTTCAGGCCGTTCGACGAGCAATTCCAGCGTGTGCGCATCCAATTCCAATAAAAACACTTCCTGCGAGCCATCCGCTAAAGTAAAACGATACTCAATTGCAATGATTTCCATAGTCTCGTCTCTTATTCCAACGTCATACAGCACTAGTGGTGAGCATCCAACAGAAACTATCATCCCATAAGTTTATATCATCGTGAACGTCAAATAATTTTTTTTCAGAAACTCATTTCTCCTTCTGAGAACATCTGAGCTTTGAGGGTTTTATCGTTGGTAAAATGAAAGGCACGGATACCGAGACGCCGGGCCGCCTCCACGTTTTCCAGGAGGTCATCAATGAAGAGAGCCTGCGAAGGAATGCAGTGTTCCTGTTCCAAAATATACGCATAAAACGCAGCTTGCGGTTTGGCAACGCCGATTTTATGGGAGGGATAGATTATGTCAAAGACATCATAATCGCCGCGGGCCAGGTGAAAAGCATAGTGTTCCTCGATGCTGTTTGTGCCGCACACCACTCGATGCGTCTGTTTCAATTTTTGTATGAATTTATACATCGCTTCATTGCGGATCGGGTGAAAAAATTTCCCCAATAACTCCTCCTGCACCACAATACCGCAGCGTTCGGTGAAAAGCTCCCAAAACATTGCGGTCGTGATTTTCCCTTCCATCAGAGCGATAACATATTCATTGCTATAATCCCTGACCTGGGCGGCAGACAATCCCAGGTGAGCCGCGACAGCCGGCGTCACATCATGGTTTGTGACCATGACGCCTCCCATATCAACAATGCAGCAGGTTTTCATCAGCCATGCCGCGATGAATATAACGATGCACCCTTGACAAAATATTTCGATAAGGAGAAAAACAAGATAAACATCGGAATACTTGCCAACACCGCAACCGCCATCATCGCGCCTTCATCCGTATATTTTTCAGTCGCAAATTTCGTAATATACAGAGGGATTGTTTTCATTTTTTCACTTTGAGCAATTAATAACGGCCAGAGCAGATTATCCCACTGAGAGCGAAAGGTGAGAATCGCTAATGTTGCGATGGCTGGCACGCTGTTCGGAGCCACGACAGACCAGAAAATTCTCAATTCGCTTGCGCCGTCAATTCGGGCTGCATCCAGAAATTCTTCCGGAAAAGTAAGCAGATATTGCCGCATCATGAAAATACCAAACGCATTGGTCAGGAATGGCAGCACAAGCCCGGTATAGGAATTTTGAATGTTCAGAGTGGTTGCGACAAGATAGAGTGGGATCATAATAGCTTCAAAAGGAATCATCATGGTGGACATGATCATCATAAAGGCGATATTTCTGCCCGGAAAACTGAACTTTGCCAGTCCATAGCCGGTCAGGGCTGACAGAATCACAGTAGAGATCGTCACGAGCGCCGCAACAATCAGAGAATTGAGCACATTTCTTGGGAAAATAAAGCTTTCATCATTGCCTTTGATTGCCTTCCAGAAATTCTGCCAGTGAAACCCTTTCGGAATCCAGCGATAGGGCATTTTCAGAATATCATTGCGCGGCATAGCTGAAGCCGTCAACATATACAATAAAGGGGCAAGCGTGAAGATCAGCATCACGCCTAAAAGAACCCAAATCACAACGGTTGCGATTCTTGATGGATTACCGGTTTGTATGCGCGTCATCATCCCTCCTTAATAACTTACCTCGTCGGCTTTGCTGACTTTGAATTGCAGCCAGGTGAAAAACAGCATGATGCTGAAAAGCAGAATACTCATGGCGCTGGCGCGGCCAATTAAATGATCGCGAATACCGGTGTTGTAGATATTCAACGTGATCACATTAATCGGAGCCTGCGGCGCGCCTGATTGGACAAAGAGATACTGGGTGCTGAAGGTACGCAGACATTGGAGCATGGCGATCACCGAGACCAGCACGACCGTTGGTTTCAATAAGGGTAGAGTAATATACCAGAAATTCTGCCAGGATGAGGCGCCATCAATCCGAGCCGCTTCATACATGCTGATCGGGATAGCGGACAATCCGGCGATAAAAATAATCACAAAATACCCGATATATTTCCAGAAATAGACCATGATCGTGGATAATTGCACCATCACCGGATGCGCCAGCCATTTATAATCCACGCCGGGCGTCTGCATGAGCCAATTGATCCATTGATTCGCTAATCCGCGCGGATCAAAAATGGCTAACCAGATCACCGCCGCCACGACAGACGACAGCACCGCCGGGGAATAGTAAGCCATCTCAAGAAACTTTCGCCCTTGACGCAGGTTCAAAATCAAGACCGCTAACAAAAGGCTCACAATCACTAATGGGACAAATGTCCCGATCGTAAAGGTGAAGGTCGCTCGAATCGAGTTCCAGAAATCTTTCGATTGCAGGAGATAGGTGTAATTCTTGAGTCCGAGAAATTTGGGTGATTGCAGGGATAAAAGTTTTTTGTTAAAGAAGCTGGTATAGGCCGCATTGAAAATCGGATAAAAGCTAAACACCACAAAATAGAGCAGCGACGGAAGTACAAAGATCATGCCCCAACGGGCTTTCTGTTGTTCGATTCCACGATAGGTTATATGCATGGCATGACCTCAAAGCAACCCTGCCAGGGTTCTGACCCTGGCAGGAGCAGAGATAGGTTTGTGAGCAGTGGATACCTCATTCCATATCAAGAACTTCTTGAGCTTTGGTTTTGAGGGTTTCGAGCGCTTCTGCCGGCTCGATGCCTCCCAACATCACTGATTCAATCGCCTCTTTCAACAGTTCCTGCATTTTGGCGCTATTCTCCGCATAATAGACAATATGCCCTTTTTCCATATCAGCGGCGAACACCTCGCCATAGGGCGTGTTTTTAAATGTCTCTGACGCCATCAAGGCTTTAGTCGGTTGAATCAGCCCGACTTTTTGCAGATATTCTTCTGGATGGCTTAACATAAAAGCGATGAATTTCCAGGCTGCGGCCTGTTCTTCAGCAGGTTTCTGGCTGTTGACCATGTAATAGTGTCCATAGTAACAGGAGGCGACTTCCTGCACGGCATTTTCAAATTGCGGATACGGAACCACCATCCACTCGCCGCTATTGTAGAACTCTTCGTTGTCCGCTCGGATACGTTCTTCCTGATACAACCCGGTCATGCACATGGCGATGTCATTGTTATTGGCATTAAACAGCTTTCTGGCATTCGTATAGGTTGGCGACCCCAGATTTTTGCCATTCGGTCCCCATTCGGCCATATAGCTTAAAAATTTGAGCCAGGCATCGTCATTGACAATCGCGGTCGTCCCATCATCGCTGATCAGTTTTCCGCCAAGTTGTTCGACCATCGGCATAATCGAAACCAGATAATAAGGATAGCGGAAGTCGAAACCCCGACGAATTAAAATATCGCCATCTCGAATCACGAGTTTTTCAGAGACAGACATCATCTCTTCCCAGGTTTTAGGATAATCCTTGTCCGGGTCAAGTCCGGCGCTGCGGAACACGTTTTTGTTCACAAACACGCACCAATTCGTCAATTCCAATGGCAGCCCATAGACTTTGCCATCAATCGTGACTGAGTCAAGCACCTTTTGCATGTAGGCGTCGCGTAATGCATCGTAAGATGCGTATCCGGCAGCCTCTAAATCGACCGGAGCCACTCGGCCATAGACGATATAGGCATACGCATCTTCAATCTGTGTATTGAAGATGTGTGGACCTTGATTTGCGGCAAAGGCCGTGAGCAGCAGTTCCGGCATCTTTGCCGATGAATTCAGCACCCGTTCAATCTTGATGCCGGGATTCGCCGCTTCAAATTCTTGGATGTAGCGGGTTTCAAGTTCCATGCGGTTTGGATCTTCATGCGTCCAGAACGTGATCACCATATCTTCGGCCCCAACAACTCCCTGCCCGCTCACCAACACAAACATCAGGCAGAAAATGCTCAACATTGAAAACATAACGAGCTTTTTCATAAAAAATCCTCCTTTTAAAAATGAAATTAATAGGGATAAGGAATACCTAACAAAGTTATGTGTATCCATTCCAAAAGTCTTGTCAAGCAGAATTCAAGAGTTTTTTCGGAAAAGGGGTTGTATGGGGAAATTTTGGGGGCCTAACAGGGTTACCAATCTGTTGCTCCAGGGGAAACACAACAGTATCCGTGTTGCGTCCTCCCCTGGCACTCGCAGGGCTGTTAAGTTCTCATCAGAAATGGCGTCTCGACTTCGCTCGACGCCCGGGTTTCCGCTCATCGAGTAAAGTCGAAATAAGGAGCATGTGCAGAACTTAGCAGCCCTGCCTGGCATTCGGCAGACATCACGGTTTTTTATACGCGATGGTCCCATTGGAAACTGCAAATTCAGGCTGAGTGCGGTCGAACACGACATTGACGCGGGCAAACATACCGGGTTTAATCGCATGATCAGAATTATTCACCAGGGCTTTGACTGTAAAGGTCCGGTTATCTGAAGTTCCTGACGGCAAAATGGTTTCAATAATCGCTGAGAAGAACCGGCCTTCAAGCGCGCCAAATGCGACACTGACACCCATCTTTTCACGAATTCGCGCAATATAGGTTTCAGGAATGTTGATTTCAATATAAACCTGATCGATATTCACGAGATGATAAATGACATCGCTGGCTTTATAGACTTCTTGCAAATTGTAATTCTTCGTATTAATAAAGCCGCTAATCGGCGCGCGAACCTGGAAATCACTCAGGGTGTTTTTAATCAAATTGATCTCCGCTTCTGCCTGAGTCACGCTCTCTCGGGCGCTATTCAGCGTTGAACGCGCGGATTCCAATTCATTACTGATCTCATCGAGTTGTTGTTTGGCAATAAACCCGTCTTCGAACAATTTTTGATAACGCTGCATATTGGCTTGTACCGTGGTAAAATTCGACTCGGCCTCTTGCACTTTTTGCAGTGCGCTGTTTTTTGAGGAAATCGCCTGTTGCAATTCCAATTGGGTGTTACTATCGTCAAAGCGGACAATCACATCCCCTTTTTTGACTGCATCTCCTTCTTTCCCTTTGAGCAATGTAATTTTTCCCCCCTGTTCGCTCTGGACGTTTGCTTCGGCAAAGGGAACGACAGTGCCGTAAAACGTTTGTGTTTCCCCAGAACCTTGTTGAACTGCGGGGGCGACTTCCTCGATGATCGCGAGTTGGATGTTTGATGCCGCATTATCACTCTGCACAAAGGTGGAGTGATTGGTTTCCGCTCCAGCAGGAAGGATTTCTGTCGGGGTTTCAGGTTGTTTCTGTTGGGGCTGAACGTCGCTCTGCTGCCCTGTGGAAGGTTGCGATGGTTGACGATTTTCTTTCAACTTTGGCTGGTTTTTGGTTTGAACGCCTTGTTGCAATTGTTGACCTGCGGCTCTCTGGTCAACACTCGATGAAGCCGAATTTTTCCCTAAAGAATATGCACCATAAAAACCTGCGAAAAAAAGCAGGACGATGACGATACCGATCAAATTTTTCTTGATCATGCAAAAATGCCTCCTGAAAGTTGTTCAATGTGATCATAGATACGCTTTTCTTCTGATGTCGTCAGGATGTGTAAGAAAGTTACAGAATTAAATACCTGTACAAAAATTATAAATATAGCACTCTCTTGATGTCTATCGAGTTGTTTTGAGAATTTCGTGTCTCATTCCTGAAACAAAGGCAGATTAGAGGCAGGACGGTCGTAAAATTCAGGGGGGCCGGGGGGATAAGACGCCGCCGCCACTCGGTCACGTCCTTCTTTTTTGGCTCGATAAAGGGCGAGATCTGCCGCATAGATCACCTGTTTAAGATCATGCCCATGTTGTGGAAATACGGCGACTCCTATTGACACGCTGACAGGCAGAACGTTTCCCTGATAGGTGATTCCCAATTCATGCACTAATACTCGTAATTCTTCAGCCCGATATTTCGCCACTTCGAGAATCACTTCCGGCAGGATGAGCAGAAATTCTTCGCCGCCATAGCGGCAGGCAATATCTTCTGTCCTGACATGTCGTTGGAGCAATGCTCCCAATTCCCTTAACACAATGTCTCCAACCTCATGTCCATAGGTGTCGTTAAAGATTTTGAAATGATCGATATCAAGCATAATAATCGTAACAGCATGATTATGGCGTTCAGCCCGCGCCCATTCTCGTTTTAATGAAATTTCCATGTAGCGGCGATTATACAGACCGGTTAGCGGATCGCGAATGGCTTCGATCTTCAATTGTTCCCGTAAACGCAAATTGGCAAGCGACAGGGCATATTGTTCAGCAAGTTGGCTTATGATCGCCTCTTTTTTTTCATGCCCGTCATTATGCTGAGAAGAAGGACAGGAAAAATGGAGAATCCCAAGAATGCCTTGCGGCGACTTTAACGCCAGACACCGCTGATCTGAATTCCTCAAGAAGGGCACACGAGTACAGGTTTGGGCCTGACAGGGAAAAATGGATGGATTGGCAGATGAATATTGTTGCAGAGCCGCACATTCTTTGACATCAAATGCTGTTTGTGAGGGCGCGACACTGCCCCAATGAGCAACAATTGAAAGTTGGGATTCTCTGAGTAAGCATACCGTTCCTGTACTTCCTGGCAGAATTTTTTGACACACCTCTACAAGAACCGGGTAGGTTTCCTGCTCGGTACGGCATGTCTGGAGCGTATTATTCATGTAATTCAGCAGTTCGAATTCAAAGGCTCGTTGTTCCTGTTCTTGCATTGCCAATCGCAGGCTATGTTCAATCTGTTTGCGCTCGGTGAGATCTTCACCTGAACTCAATGTACCAATAATCTGCTGGTGCTGATCACGAATAAACGCATTGTGCCAGCCAATGAGCCGCTCTTCTCCCTGTTTGGTTAACACCAGGTTCTCGACATATTCGGCGGATTGAACATCTCCAACCAGAATGTGTTGAAAGGTCTGCTCTATTCTGGCGCGTTCATGCGCAGGAATCGCCAGTGTAAACCAGTGTTTTCCTAAAAGTTCTTTTTCCTCATAACCCAGGAGTTCCGCTCCTTTCTTATTGATTAAGGTAATATTTCCCTCTCGATTCAAGGCAACGAGCATCACCCCGACAATATCCAGATACATTTGCGCCCGATCATATTCTGCTCGTAATTGTTGTTCGCTCTGTTTCAAATTTTGGAACAAGACGTCATAAGGTCGTTTCAAACTTGTCGCAATAATCGCCCAATATAAAAGGTAAAACGAGAGCAGTTTCAAAAAATGTCCGAGCAGATTTGAAAATCCATAGACATCTGTATAGAGTGTAAACGCCAGTTCTGACATTACCTTTAACGCCATGGAAAAAAGCATCAAACGCCATACAGAATTTTCAAAGGTCTGTCGTTTTTTGATCAACAGAAACATGACACTCAGGAACAGAGTGCAGATCAGGTATTCACTGAATCGTTTGAAGTTTGTGAGGCCGATACCTTCAAGAAAGCAATCCGGAAACAAGCTCCAAAATCCGGCAAAGATGATAACCATCGTACCACTGACATACCCGAATATCACAGATATGGGATTGAAGGTGCGTCGCAGAAATACAAACGCAAGCAGCAGGGAACAACTCTCCATGTAACGTGCGGCAATCCAAAATTGAGTCGGCAGGTTTGAATCAGATTGAGGGAAAATCCCCATGCCTGTATAGGTGAATGTATGTAAGATATCTAAAATAGCAATGAACAGATAACTAATTCCCAGAAATTCGATGTACGGGTTTTTCGCAATATGCCGCGAATTCCAGGCGACCATGAATATACCGCCGGCGACAAGGATGCTGCAAATCTCAACCAGAGAATGAAACAGAAGATAAGAGAATTGACTGAGGAAGTAGAATCCCAGGAGAAATAACCCTCCCAGAATCCACTCAAACGGACGCCAGGACAAAATGTTGTATGTTTTCATGAAAATCAAGTCATAGATTTCTCAAAAACCGGGTTTCTTGAAAAAATCCGGTTTTTCAAGATATTCAGAAACACAGAATTCATAGTGTGAACGGAGGAATGACTTCATGAAGCCATGTTGTATTGTGTATTCTTCAGGCGATATTGTCAAGAGGTTTTTCATAAGAGGTGCGATGTCCTACGGGATACTTTTGGTGGAGATGATGCAAACTTCCTTTTTCTCTATCCTTTCGCTTGACAGACAAGGGCAAAGGTATTATCATAACATACGCCAGAGGATAAAAGTGTCGAAATAAAGAGGAGATACATGCCTGAACGTCAACGTATTCCTGTCTTTTTTGGTATAAACATTTAATCATGAGGTGACCGCTGATGGAGGAGTTCTATAGAAACGATGATAAAAAAGGGTTTGTGCACAATACAATGAAAAAGTTGTCATCACATTTGCCGAAATCCGACATAGCTATGCAGCATCGTTTACTCCAATTTGAGCAGGAAGTAAAAGAATTATACAGCCAGGTGAAGTTTTTGGAAGGTGAATCGGATGAATTGATCCAGAAACTTGAACGGAATTTACACGAGTTTGAAATCTTGCGCCGCAAATACTATCGGGTGAAAGAACAGCAAAACGAATCGCGTCGCAAAAATGAGCGACTGGCGTCGAAACTTCAGGAACTCAAAACGCTGATTCAGGAAAAACAGGAAGAGATTGATAATTTGTGCGCCCCGCCGAATACGTATGCCACGTTCATCGCCTGTAATCCTGATGGCACTGTTGATGTGGATAGCGACGGACGACGTTTGCGCGTCAATGTGCGCCCGGGCGTGGAGGTCAGTCAGTTTACGGTGGGACAGCAGCTTTTGTTGAACGATTCCTTCAATGTGATCGCAGCCGCAGAACAGGAAATTAAGGGAGAAGTGGTGCAAATTAAAGAGTTGCTTGAACAGAATCGCGCCATTGTCACCGGACGGGCAGATGAAGAAAAAGTGGTGGGTTTGGCGGAAGAGTTACACCACGTTCCCTTATCTATTGGCGATAATGTGTTGTTGAATCCGCGTTCACAGTATGCTGTGGAAAAACTTCCCAAAACCCATGTGGAAGAATTGATGCTCGAAGAAATTCCTGATGTCACTTATCAGGATATCGGCGGGTTAGATGCACAGATCGAACAAATCCGAGATGCGATTGAACTGCCCTATCTGTATCCGAATGAGTTTAAAGCCTATAAATTGACCCCTCCGAAGGGCGTTTTGCTCTATGGACCTCCGGGATGCGGGAAGACGATGATTGCCAAGGCGATAGCGCACAATTTAGCCCAAAAAATGGAAGAGAAAAGTGGAACGCCAACCAAAAGTTATTTTCTAAATGTCAAAGGACCGGAACTGTTAAACAAATACGTCGGTGAAACAGAACATAAACTGCGTCAGGTCTTTAGACGCGCCAAAGAAAAGGCCTCGGATGACACCCCGGTTGTGATTTTCTTTGATGAAATGGATGCCCTGTTTCGTCTCAGAGGCTCAGGCATTTCCTCGGATATGGAAGCGACGGTGGTCGCCCAGTTTCTTTCAGAAATTGACGGCGTTGAGTCGTTGCGCAACGTCATTATCATTGGCGCCAGTAATCGTCAGGATCTCATTGACCCTGCGGTACTGCGTCCAGGTCGTTTAGATGTAAAAATCAAAATTGACCGCCCTGATAAAGACGCAGCGAAACATATTTTTTCGAAATATTTGATCCCTGAAATTCCGATTGATGCGGAGGCTTTCAAGGCCCATCAGAATGATATTGGCGCAACAATTCAGGCATTCATTGATGAAACCATAGAATTTATGTTTCAAACCACAGAGGAGCATAAATTTTTGGAAGTCACCTACACCCAGGGCAGCAAGGAAATCTATTATTTCAAAGATTTTGCCAGCGGAGCCATGATTGAGCATATTGTGCGCCGGGCCAAGAAATATGCGTTAAAACGTTTTCTCGCAACCAATCTCTGGGGGCTGCGACTCGAAGATCTGCTGACAGCGGTCAAGGATGAGTTTAAAGAAAATGAAGAACTTCCGAATACGACCAACCCTGATGATTGGGCAAAAATCGCCGGAAGAAAAGGCGAGAAAATCATCAATGTGCGCGTGCTCAAAAACTCTGGCGCGGAGGATGCTGAAAAACGGATTGAAACCATTGTAGCCGGACAATATTTATAAGGTGTGCGAGCAAAAACCGAGTTTTTTTCAAAAACTCGGTTTTTAAAAGTATTTAAGTTATGGCGATTCCTAAAATTCTTGGCACAGAAACAGAGTATGGGATTACGGTTAAAAACAGCGCGACTTTTGATCCGATCGCAAATTCTGTCCTCATCGTCAACAGTTATCAGGGCGGACAAAGGGTGCAAACGATCTGGGATTACGAGGAAGAAAACCCTTTTATTGACGCACGCGGATTTAAAGTTGACCGTAAAGTTGACGCTCCAAGGGGGAGCGAGAATACGGCGATGAATAAAATTCTCGATAATGGCGCGCGATTATATGTTGATCACGCTCATCCCGAATTTTCTACGCCTGAGTGTTCCAATCCGCGAGACGTTGTGATCTATGAGAGAGCCGGAGAGCAGATTTTGTACCAGAGTTTGTTGAACGCCAACACAGCGCTCCCTGAAACCCAGCAGATGATTGTGTATAAAAATAACAGCGACCAGAAAGGCAATAGTTACGGGTATCATGAAAACTATCTGGTTGATCGGGCCTTGCCGTTTGAAGCGATTTGCGAACACTTGCCAACGTTTTTGGTGACGCGCCAAATCTTTACCGGATCGGGCAAGGTGGGAGCAGAGAATAATACCAAAACCATTCCCTTTCAAATTTCTCAACGTGCTGATTTTTTTGAAACTGACGTGGGATTGGATACCATGCTGAAACGTCCGATTATTAATACCAGAGATGAGCCTCACGCCGATCGCGCGAAATATCGTCGCTTACACGTGATCACAGGCGATGTGAATATGTCAGAATATGCCACCTACCTGAAATTGGGCGCGACAGCAATCATCTTGAATATGATCGAGGACAACGCCCTTGATAACACCTTAAAACTTGATAATCCGGTGGCAGCCATGCAGCAGGTTTCGCGCGATCTGACCTGTACCAAACCATTACGCTTAGCGAATGGCGCACAGGCGACGGCGTTAGAAATTCAACAGGCCTTGTTAGAGAAGGCGCGACAATATGCGGCGGCAAATCCTTGCGGAACAATGACAGATGATATTTTAGCCAAATGGGAAACCGTGTTGCGCAAATTGGCGCAAGCCCCTGAATCCCTGAATCGAGAGCTCGACTGGGTGATCAAGTATGATTTGTTGAGGAACTATCGCAGCAAGCACCGGTGTGATTGGGATGATCCCAGGGTGGCGATGATTGATTTGCAATATCACGACATACGCCCTGAGAAAGGTTTGTATTACATTTTACAACGTCAGCAGCGGGTGGAGCGAATTCTTGCTGATGAGGAGATTGCGCATGCCGTTGCTCATCCGCCCGAGGATACCAGAGCCTATTTTCGCGGAGAATGTTTACAACGCTATCGCGCGGATGTGTATGGCGTCAGTTGGGGAGCTATTTCCTTCAATACACGGCAGGGAACGGTGAAACGAATTCTCATGCCGGAACCCGGGAAGGGCACCCGTCAGCATGTGCAGGAACTCTTAGAAAATTCACAAACCGCAGAAGAATTATTGACAAATATTTTACATTAAGAAATAAGAACCTGGTTAAAGAAGTAAGTGAATGTTCGTAGATTTCCAGACGGAAAAATCAAGGTTCTTCTAATGCTCAATTTCAATTTTTGAAGGAGTTATATGCAGAACACATATCGTCCTTATCACTCTATGGTCCAAACTGCATCAGGACAGGATGTGAACGAAAAACAGGTGGAAAAATCAAAACCTTCTACACCTCAGCAAGCAACCAGTCCGCACCGCAAGAGTAAAGTCAGCGAACAAGGGGAAAAAATTAAGAAGGATTTAGATAAAATTATGGATGAAATTGATGATGTGCTTGAGGAAAATGCTGAAGAATTCATCAAGAGTTATGTCCAAAGAGGAGGGGAATAAGTTGATTTTCAACAGCAGGTATCAGGGCTCGAGTTTTATTGAACTATTGCACACAGAGTATCAGGAAAAGCTGATGCCGTTTGATCGCGCTGATATGTGTAAGGAGTCTGTCGAGGCATCTCTTCCCATGGCTACCACCATTCTTGCGATTTGCTATGCTGATGGCGTCTTGATTGGCGGAGACCGGCGCGCGGTCGAAGGACATCGCATCGCGTCACAGCGCATTGAAAAAGTGTATAAAACCGACCAGTATTCCGCCATGGCCGTTGCAGGAGTAGCAGGGTTGTGCATTGACATGGCAAAACTTTTTCGCACGGAATTAGAGCATTACGAGAAAATTGAAGGGGAACAGTTGATGTTTGAAGGAAAAGCCAATAAACTTGCCCACATGATCCGTCACAATTTTCCTGCAGCGATGCGAGGGCTGGTCGTGGTACCGATTTTTGTCGGGTATGACATCCACCAGCAGCGTGGCCGCATTTTTAAATACGATGTGATCGGGGGCATGTATGAAGAAGAGGCGTATTCTGCGACCGGGTCGGGCGGCAAGGATGCCCGCAATACGATCAAAAAACTCTATCGCAGAGCTGGTGACGAAGAGTTTGCTCTGAACCTGGCGATTGAAGCGTTATCTGATGCAGCCGAAGAAGATGCGGCGACTGGCGGCCCTGATTTACTACACGGCGTCTTTCCGACCTTAAAAACTGTGACCCGTCAGGGCGTTCAGGATCTTCCCGATGAGGCGATTGAGTCCGCTTACAAGTCATTTCTCGAACGAAAACGCCAATCAGAACTCTACGTCCCCCCGCAAGAAAAGGAGTAAATCATCATGCCAATGCCATATTATGTCTCGCCAGAACAAATGATGCAGGATAAAGCGGAATATGCCCGCAAGGGCATTGCGAAGGGCAAATCCCTGGTCGCCTTAGAATATGCCGATGGCATTATTTTGGCGGCTGAAAATCCGAGTTCCTCACTCAGCAAAATTTCGGAAATCTATGATTGCCTTTCCTTTGCCGGTGTCGGTAAGTATAGTGAATTTGAAAATTTACGCAAATCCGGCATTCGCTACGCCGATATTAAAGGCTATACCTACAGTCGAGCGGATGTCACCGGGAAATCCCTTGCCAATGCGTATTCACAGGTGATCGGCAATATTTTCACCAAAGAAATTAAACCCTTAGAGGTGGAAATTCTGGTGGTTGAAGTGGGCGTCACCAGCGACAAAAATTCGATGTATCACATTCTGTTTGACGGCAGTATCAGCGATTACCATAACTATGCCGTGATTGGAGGTCATGCCGACATCGTGAATGGATTTTTGCGGGAATCTTACCAGGAAAATCTTGCTTTAAATCAAGCCCTTGCGCTCTGTCGAAAAGCCCTGGAAAAAACGACGGAGAATAAAACGATCCGGGAAGAACATCTGGAAGTCGCTATTTTAGACCGGAATCTTGACGGGCGAAAATTTCGGCGGATATTCTGCCCTGAAATCAAGGACCGTCTGATTGAGGTCGCATCGTTGCTATGACGTGAACGTCTAAAAACCGGGTTTTTTGGAAAAACCCGGTTTTCCATAGCATTTTATGTAGCAAAATTTTATGGAAAAACGTATCTTCGGGGTTGAAATCGAATATGGTATTATTTTTACCTCTCAGGGACGTAAAACCTTGCCGGTTGAAAAGATCGTGCGCTATCTGTTTGAGCAGCTTGTTACGACCGAAGGGTTTTTAAATGTCTTCCTTGAGAATGGTGCCCGGTTTTATCAGGATACCGGTTATCACCCCGAATACGCTACCCCCGAGTGTACTAATCCCATTGACCTCCTGCGCTACGAAAAGGCCGGAGATCGGATTTTGGAGCAGCTTCGGCAACACGCCGAAGAACGTTTACAGCGCGAAGGCATTGCCGGTTCCTTAAATATTTATAAAAATAATACGGATTTCATCGGCAATTCCTATGGCTGCCACGAAAACTATTTAGTTGATCGCAACGCCAATTTTTATTATCTGGCCGAACAACTTATCCCATTTCTGGTGACGCGCCAGATTTTTTCCGGCGCAGGCAAGATTGTGCAGGATAAACGCTATGGCGGGGCGCATTATACGATCTCGCAACGCGCCAATTATGTGTGCCAGAAAATTTCCGGCACCACCACCAACGATCGCAGCATTATCAATACTCGCGACGAACCGCACGCCGATGAGGAAAATTACCGCCGTTTGCACGTGATTGTCGGCGATTCCAATATGTCGGAATTTTCAAACTACCTCAAGACCGGCACGGCCGCTCTGGTGCTGCGGATGATTGAAGACGATTTTGTCAACAAAGATTTTGCCTTACGCAATCCAGTCAAAGCTGTCAAAGATATTTCCGATGATCTGACCTGCACCCGCAAAATCAAATTAGATAACGGTAGAAAAATGAGCGCGTTGGATATTCAGAAAGAATACTTTGATCTCGCGCTGAAATACATGCACACCCGCCAACTCAGTCCAATGGAGATTGATATTCTCCAAAAATGGGGCTACGTCTTGAATACCCTGGAAAAAGATCCATTCAAATTGGATCGAGAAGTGGACTGGGTGATTAAGCACAAATTGATTGAAGATTATATGAAAAAGCACGATCTGTCGTGGAATACTATCAACGACAACGTGTTGATGCTCGATCTACAATACCATGACCTTCGTTATGACAAAGGCTTTTATTACATGTTAGAGCGAAATGATCTGGTTGACCGAATTCTGACAGAACAACAAATTCAAGAAGCCATGGTTGACCCGCCATCAGATACGCGCGCGAAAATTCGAGGAGAATTTATCAAACTCGCCAAAGAGAAAAAAATCCATTATAATTTGGATTGGAGCTACATCCGGGTTGGGAATTTGTTAGACGTGCGCATTATGTGCGATAACCCCTTTCAGACTGAAAATCGGCGTGTGACGGACCTGATGCGCATTATCGAAAAATCTCGCCCTTCTCGCCGCAGATTTCGACTTTATTAAAAGCCACCTATCAACGAAGCACTCGATGAATACGACAGCCTTGAGACGTGTGATTCTCTCTGTTGCATGTCTGCTATTGCTCATTGGACAGGGAATGGTTTACGCTGAAAACCCCATCAGGTTTGATCATGTGTTTGATCTTGGCGTGCCTGGCGGACAAACCTTTGTGCAAGATAATGACGGCTTTCTCTGGATTGGTTCGGATGGCGGTGGGATGTTCAGGTATGACGGCTATGAACTCAAAAATTACGGCGTTGGCCCCAGACTGTTGTCCAATGGCAATGTCTGGAGAATTTTGGAAGATCGGGAAAATCGTGATATATTTTGGATCGGCACATCCGGCGGACTGAACCGGTTTGACAAAGCGACCAATACATTTACGGTATATCAGCATGATCCGGGTAACCCCCAAAGCATAGGAAATAATACGATTCAAAATCTTGTCCAGGATAGCGCGGATGCAAACGTTCTCTGATTAGGCACGGCCGGCGGAGGGCTAAATAAATTCCATGAAGCCATCGAAATGGTCACGCGCTATGAACCTGAACCGGATAATCCTGACAGTATTACTTTCCCTGATGTGTGGCGGCTGATTGAAGGCAGGCAAGATCCCAACATCCTCTGGATCGGAACCTATGGCGGCGGTTTGGATAAGTTTGACAAAATAACCGCAACCTTTATTCATTATTCTCATGACCCCAATGTCCCGACAAGCTTTAGCGCCCGGGGAAACAATGTGGATGCCTTGATTCAAGATAAAGACGACCCGAACATTCTCTGGATCGGAACTCCAGAAGATGGCCTCGATAAGTTCGATAAACGGACTGAAATCTTCTCGAACTATCCGGAAACGTTGACCAATGGCGAAGTCGCTCTGATTTATGATGATGGCAAAGGGACATTGTGGCTTGGCGGCTATGTGATGAATACTGGCCTGACGCTATTTCATAAGCAGACAGAAACCTTTACGAACTACAAACATCACCCCGCGGATCCGAAGAGTCTAGGCAATGATCTGGTGGTCAATGTGTATGAAGATCGGGCTGGTATTTTCTGGATTACAGCCTATTCCGACAAAGTTGACAAAATTGATCCGGCCGCGCAAAATTTTACGACGTATCAAAGCGTGGCTGATATTCCGGCCAGTCTGAGCGACAGCGCAGTCACATCTATTTACGAAGATCGCAGCGGCGTGATGTGGATTGGCACCCAGCGCGGTTTGAATGTATTCTATCGAGAGATCAACACATTCACCCGCTATCTCCATGATCCTGACAATTCGAATAGCCTGGATGTAGATTATGTGCTCGGAACATACGAAGATTCTGCCGAGGACTTCCGGGTCTCCTTGTATGTCGGCCCACTGACAAAATTTGATCGCGCTGCCGGGAAAGTCATTGCGCGTTATCCAACTGAGACTGAAAGTTTTACCAAAATCCTTGAAGATCCCCACAATCCCGATATTCTCTGGTTAGGGACTCACATGGCCGGATTAGCGAAATTTGATAAACGCAGCGAGATCTTTACTTTTTATCCACCTGACCCCAATGCGCCGCAGAAAGGACCGAGCAACACCTATATCCAGACGCTCTTCCACAGCAGAAAGGCCGACGTCATCTGGTGCGGCGGAAATTTTGGGGGCGGATTAAACAAATTTGACAAACGCACCGAAAGGTTTACCCATTACCTGACTAATCCGACAGCAGTGGAGAGTATCTTCTCAGACGCCATTGCGGCAATCTATCAAACAGCTTCAGGAATGCTCTGGATTGGCACAAAAGGCGGGGGAGTGAATGCCTTAGCAACTTGTCCGCAACCTGTATAAACCGCCTGTTGTCCTGACTTCACTGACTCAGGGTGGTGAGCCGTTCGACGGGAATAATTCGATAATTCCGACAAGACGCCGGGAAATTATCTTAGATTGGCGCAGGAATTTTTTTGAATTTGAATTTGCTGCGCTCAACTATACCAATCCTGCTAAAAACTCGTTGGATACGCTGTTAGAACACCTGTTTACTCAGGTTTCCCTCAAAGCCAGCAAAAAAGGCTTAACGTTCCGGATCGAGATTGGAGAAGCGACTCCCCTGGTGCTCATTGGCTTACCAACTCATATCCTCGAAGTGTTGACACATCTGACAGATAATGCCATCAAATTTACCGAAACCGGGGAGATTGTCGTGCAAGTGGGTGTTTGGAATGAAAGCGAGACGCCAGAGGATGCAAGGATTTCCGAAGGCGAACCAATGCCAGTGGTACTCCAGTTTTGTGTGCGGGATACAGGGATTGGCATTTCTTCCGCCAAAATTTCAGAATTGTTTGAGGTCTTTACCCAGGAAGACGGTCGAGCACGCGCAGGCACCCGGGAACCGGACTGAGATTAGCAATCTGTAAACGTCTGGTCGAAATATATCTGGGTTGAAAGCGAGCCAGGACAGGGGAGTCGCTTCTATTTTACGCTTACATGCGGCTGGCAGCCCCAGGAAAAGCGCCCTGGAGTTTCTCTCTGGGAGAGCCTTGGCAAAAAGGATACCCCCTTAACGTTCTTTGAACATGATATTCCCCAAACCCTTCAGCTAAACGTCACAAAAGTTACCCCCTTGTTCAGAAAATTAGCCGAACTTCTTGATGGCGGCTACGCTGAAGCAGTGGAACAATTGATCGTTTTCAAGGAATCTGTAAAGGATTCTGATTTAGAAAGATGGTTGATGCCGCTTGAGGAGCAGATCAATAATTATGACTTCGAAAGCGCCCAGAGAATTTTACGACATATCGGACAAATTCTGAATATCCACGATTGATCTATTTTCAAAAACCTGTATGACTGAATAAATTCTGAATGAATTTTCTTGCATTTTTAAAACCCTTCTCCAATCCTTCCTCAAGCAATAAAAACAACTATCAGAAAAGGGGGTGATGCTTTTTTATACGCATAAACCCTGAATGCTCTTTCTGAGGCTGGCAGGAAGAAATTGTTCGGGAAGCTTAGTAAATACTACCCAGCGACAACAATCATATAAGCATGTATTCGAGGAGGATCATTATTATGCAAAGGATGCATTGGTTAGTAGCGACAGGTGTTGTGTTTTCACTGCTGCTTTTTGGCGCAATTGCCGGAGCGGTCGAATATAAAGAATCGCCGCTGCTGGCGGAAATGGTGCAAAAAGGCGAGTTGCCGCCGGTGGCAGAACGCTTGCCGGAAGATCCGCTGGTCGTCGAGCCGATTGAAGGGATCGGACAATATGGTGGCGTCTGGCATCGCGCCTTTACCGGCATTAAAGATTTTCATGCCTTTGGACGCCAGGTATATGAACCCATGCTGCGCTGGCCGCGGGACCCAAAAGATCCGATTCAACCAGGTTTGGCGTATAAATGGGAATGGTCGGAAGATGGCACCGCCCTCACGCTCTATCTGAGGAAAGGCTTGAAATGGTCGGACGGCGTTCCGTTTACGACGGCGGATATTACTTTCTGGTGGTACGACATCGAACTGAATAAAGATATTACGCCCGCGCCTCATGCGGAATGGATCGTAAACGGCAAACCGATGGAACCGGAAGTGATTGACGATTATACCATCAAACTCAAATTCGCCGCACCGAACGGGTTGGCTGAACGGGTTGGGCTGGCATTCCACGGCAATCAATGGCCCCTGGGGTTTGAACGTTTCGGCTTTTTCGCACCGCGTCATTATCTGGAACAATTTCATCCAACCTATAACAAGGAGTTGAAAGATTATACCTTGTTTGAAGAAAAAGCCTTTGATTACAACACCGAACGCCCGGTCATGACCGCCTGGCAGATTAAGGAATGGGGACCCGGAGCCACAGAATTAGTCGCCAAACGCAATCCCTATTACTGGAAAATCGATCCTGAAGGCCACCAACTACCATACATTGATGAAATCAACTTGAAACTGTTTGAAGATGCGGAAGCCCTGAATCTCTATGCGATCAATGGTAATATTGATTTTCAATTTCGGCGCATCAGCCTTTCCAATTATCCGGTGTTCAAACAAAATGAAGAGAAATATGGCTACCGGATTCTGACCTGGCCCGACGCCGTGCCGTCCAAAATGTGCTATTTCTTCAATCAATCGTATCCTGATGAATCGCTGCGGGCAATCTTCCAGAATCCCAAATTCCGCCAGGCCATGTCGCTGGCAATCAATCGTGAAGAGATTCAGGAAGTGTCCTATCTCGGTTTAGGTGCAATTCGCGCGTTTACGGTTGTTCCGGCTTCGCCGTACTATCAGCCCGAGTTGGAGAATCTGTACACTGACTATAATCCGGATTTGGCCAATCAATTGCTCGATGAAATCGGGTTGAAAAAAGGCGCGGATGGCTGGCGCACCAAACCCGACGGCTCGCCCCTGGAAGTCACGGTTGAAGGCATGGAATGGGATAAGGCTACGACGGATGAAATTCAACTGGTGGTCTCTTACTGGAATGCGGTCGGTGTGAAGACGATCTTTCAATCCATGAATCGCGATATTTATTGGCCCAGAGCGTGCGCCAATGAAGCGCAGGTCACAACCTGGACCGAAAGCCGGGCGATTGATCCGATGGTTGACCCGATCTGGGTATTCCCATTTGACGAACGTTCCTGGATGGCCCCGGCCTTTGGCACCTGGTATAAAACCAGCGGTGAGAAGGGGATCGAACCGACCGAGGAGTTCAAAAAGGCCATGGCTCTGTATGACCAATTTAAAACAACCGTCAAACCTGAAGAACAGGTCGCCATTGCCAAAGAATTGATCAAATGGCATGCGGAAAATGTGCATGTGATTGGAACGGTGGGTTTGCAGCCGAATGTTGTGGTTGTGAAGAACAACTTCAAGAACGTGCCGCAGGATTTCACAACCGACTGGATTTACATGGCGCCCGGAACACTCGATCCGTGCCATTTCTATTTTGAACAGTAAGAACAGCCAGAGAAACCGGGTTTTTTCGAAAAACCCGGTTTCTTATATGTTACCCCTGCCAGGGTAGATAAGCAGAGGCTGTTAAATTCTCGCAAAACATACCCGTCTCGACTTCGCTCGACGAACGAGTTCCCGGTCATCGAGCGAAGTCGAGATGACAATAATCCGCAGAACTTGATAGTCCTGGGGTAGATAAGGGGGGTGTCGCCTTGCTGGCCTATATTTTACGGCGGATCGTGGGCATGATTCCCACGATGTTTATCGTATCCATTCTGGTGTTTATTATCATTCAACTTCCGCCCGGGGATTTTATGACTTCGCTTCAGGCCGAAGTCGCAGCGACCGGCGGCGGGCAGGATGCCGCAACTTTAGATGCCTTACGCCAACGCTACGGTTTAGATCAACCGTTCTATAAGCAGTATTTCACCTGGATCGCCGGGTTTCCGCGCGGGGATTTCGGCTATTCGCTGGAATGGAACGCACCGGTCTGGGATTTGATGAAAGACCGACTGGCGTTCACGCTGCTGCTCGGCGGACTGTCTCTGATTTTCATGTGGGTCGTCTCGATTCCGATTGGCATCTATTCGGCCACGCACCAGTATTCCCTCGGGGATAACATCTTCACCTTTCTTGGTTTTCTCGGCCTGTCCACGCCTGATTTTCTGGTTGCCTTGATTTATATGGTTGTCGCGACATTGGTGTTTAACATGTCGGCCATGGGCCTGTACAGCCCGGGGATGCAAGATGCGCCCTGGAGTCTGGCGAAATTTTGGGATTTGCTCAATCATCTCTGGGTACCGGTGATCATTCTGGGCATGGTCGGCACGGCCGAACTGATCCGAATCATGCGCGGCAATATGCTCGACGTTCTGGGACAACAATACATCACCACCGCCCGCGCCAAAGGCTTAAAAGAGCGGATCGTGATCCACAAATACGCCTTACGCGTGGCAATCAACCCATTGATTAGCGTATTGGGCATGCAAATCCCGAAAATGATTTCCAGTTCGATTATCATTGGCGTTGTTCTGTCTATTCCCACGATTGGCCCTATGTTTTTACGGGCGTTAGTCACTCAGGATATGTATCTGGCAGGATCAATCTTGCTGTTTATGAGCCTGCTTCTCCTGGTTGGCAATCTTTTGGCAGATATTGCGCTGGCCTGGGTAGATCCGAGGATTCGATACGAATGAAAACACATCTCAAAGAACAATCGGAAGCCTTATATGCCCTGTATCAGCAGGGGAAGGCTGTTGAGATCGAAGAAGTTGAACTCGCGCAAGAGCCGGAAACCGATGAATCTGTCTATGCGGCCTCGCAATGGAAATTAATCTGGCGCAAATTCAAACGCAATCGCGCGGCGATAATCGGCGGAACGGTGATCGCGCTCTTTTATCTGGCAGCGCTCTTTGCCGATTTTCTGTCGCCCTACACATTGGAGGAACGCCTCACGCAATACTCCTATATGCGTCCTCAGCGGATACACTTTTTCAAGAACCGGGAATTTCGCTTCTTTGTGCATGGCGTCAAAAGTGGGCGTGATCCGGTCACATTGCAGAAAACCTTTACGATTGATGACACAAAAATTATTCCGATCTCTTTTTTTGTCACAGGGAAACCCTATAAACTTCTGGGGCTGTTTCCGATGAAGACCCACTTGTTCGGCGTGAAAGAGGGGCCGGTGTGCCTCCTGGGCACAGATGGTCAGGGACGCGATATGCTGTCGCGTATCTTGATTGGCAGCCAAATCTCTCTCTCGGTTGGTCTGCTCGGTGTCTTTTTAAGTTTGATTTTGGGGGCGGTCTTAGGCGTTGCATCAGGCTATTACGGCGGGTGGATTGACGATTTGATTCAACGGGCGATTGAAGTAGTGCGAGCGTTTCCGGCGATTCCCTTATGGATGGCCTTAACTGCCGCGCTTCCTGCTCACTGGCCACCTGTGCGCACTTACTTCACAATTACGGTGATCCTGTCATTAATTGGCTGGACCTGGCTGGCACGGCAATTACGCGGCAAGGTGCTCGCTCTACGTGAAGAAGATTTCGTATTGTGCGCTCGCTTGCTCGGAGCCAGCGATGCCTGGGTAATCTGGAAACATTTGATTCCGGCCACATTCAGCCATATTATTGTAATTGCCACGCTCTCGATGCCGGCCATGATTTTAGCGGAATCCGCCCTGAGTTTTCTTGGGTTAGGGCTGCGGCCACCACTGACCAGTTGGGGCGTGCTGCTGAAAGAGGCGCAGAATATCCAGACCCTGGTGTTGTACCCCTGGCTGTTGCTGCCTGGCTTGTTTGTTGCCGTGTCAATTTTAGCTTTTAATTTTTTAGGAGACGGTTTGCGCGACGCCGCTGATCCATATACGGTGTAAGAATTGGAGGAAATTGCCCACGAAACACACGAAACACGCGAAAATTTTTATAGTCCGTAGGACTTTCAAGTATTGCAGCCATAAGCAATGTCACTCTTCCCTACCGCATAGCGGTTGCGCAGTTGCGCAGTATATCGCCTACGGCGAACTCAGGACGGGGGGGCTTATACTACAATACTATATCGCCTACAGCGAAAAAGCCTGGTGAATAGTTATTCAAAAATGACTTTTTTTCTTTTTTCGCGTGTTTGGCGTGTTTCGCGGGCTGGAGAATTACTGGTTGTACCTATGGAGAAAAATAATCAGAAACTTCTACAGATTGATGAGTTAAAAACGTACTTCTACACTCTGGATGGCGTGGTGCGGGCAGTGGATGGAGTCTCATTGGCGATCAAACCTGGGGAAACGCTCGGACTCGTCGGGGAATCCGGCAGTGGGAAAAGTGTGACCGCTCATTCCGTGCTGCGGCTCTTGCCCCCAAAGACGAGTAAAATCGTGCAGGGGCAAATCCGCTTTCGGCGACGGGATACGAGCGCAGAAATTGATCTGGCGAATGTTGATCCGCACGGCGATCTGATCCGCAGTATTCGCGGCAATGAAATTGCGATGATTTTTCAGGAGCCGATGACCTCGCTGTCGCCGGTTTTTACAGTAGGACACCAGATTATCGAAGCGATCCGACTGCATCAGGGCTCTTCAGCGCAAGAAGCCCGTCAAAAAGCGATTGACATGCTTCAGGCCGTCGGATTGGGCATGGCGGATCAACTCGTAGATGAATATCCGCACCGACTCTCTGGCGGGCAGCGTCAGCGGGCGATGATCGCCATGGCGCTCTCGTGTCGTCCGAGTTTGCTGATCGCGGATGAACCAACCACTGCGCTGGATGTCACAGTGCAGGCGCAAATTCTGGATTTGATGAATTCACTTAAAGAACGCTTCAACATGGCGATCTGGATCATTACGCACAACCTGGGAGTGGTGGCTGAAATGGCCGATCGGGTGGCGGTGATGTATATGGGACGTGTGGTGGAAAGCGGTGACGTACGCACGATTTTTCATCAACCCTTACATCCCTATACCGTCGGCTTGTTACAATCTATTCCGAAAATGGGGGCGCAGATCAAAAATCGGTTAGCTCCGATCCCCGGCAGTGTGCCTGACCCTTTTTCGATCCCCGCCGGGTGCGCATTTCGCACGCGCTGCCCCGCGATTGCCGCCCATTGTCAAGCGGAAGCCCCGATGCTCGAAGTTGAACCAGGACATTATGTGCGCTGTTGTTTGTATGCGTAGGAACTACAGGGTGGAGGATAGAGTTTCGTGATGCAATCCTAAAATAGCCCATAGGCTTTAAGTATTGTAGCAATACAACATCGCCCTTCTCTTTAGCGCGTAGCGGTTGCATGGTGTGCATCGCCTACGGCGAATTCGGAAATTGGGAGAATCATTGTTTCTACAATACTGTATCGCCTACGGCGAAAAAGCCTGGCAACAAGTTACCAACTCCAGGATGTGAAAGGTTGTCTTTCGCTGTTTTGGAGCATAGCCCCAAAGATAAGCTTTGGCACTCCTGGCAGGCGTATTCTTTTGTGGAAAAACAGAACATTTTACTTGATGTGACCAATCTGAAAATGCACTTCCCGATCCGGCGCGGATTTCTTCGCAAAGTGGTGGGACATGTGCGTGCGGTGGATGGCGTCAGTTTCTTCGTGCGCGAGGGGGAAACCCTCGGATTGGTCGGTGAATCCGGCTGCGGCAAAACCACGACCGGCCGGTTGATTTTGCGAGCTTATCAGCCGACATCCGGGCAAATTCGCTTTCGGCGCAACGGCGACCTGATTGATCTGGCGACGCTTTCACAAAAAGAGATGAAAGCAATTCGGCGCGACATGCAGATCATTTTTCAAGATCCCTTTTCCTCGCTCAACCCGCGTATGACAGTGCTGGATATTGTTGGTGAACCATTACGCTTGCATGGCCTGGCGAAAGGCGCAGATTTGCGCGATCAGGTACGAGAATTGCTGGAACGGGTCGGATTGCGTGTGCAGCACATGAATCGTTATCCCTATGCCTTTAGCGGCGGGCAACGACAGCGCATCGGCATCGCCCGAGCCTTGGCCCTACGCCCCAAATTAATTGTCGCGGACGAACCGGTTTCTGCGCTGGATGTGTCGGTACAGGCGCAGGTCATCAATCTGCTCGAAGACCTGCAACAGGAGTTTGGGCTAACTTACATTTTCATCGCCCACGATCTCTCGGTAGTCGAACATATTAGCGATCGGGTGGCTGTCATGTATCTGGGCAACATTGTTGAAACTGCGCATTCAAAGGCTCTGTATGAAAGCCCGCTGCATCCTTATACTGAAGCCCTGCTTTCCGCCGTTCCCCGCACCGATCCGGATCATGTACCGAATCGGATTTTGCTTGAAGGCGATGTGCCCAGTCCGGCCAATCCGCCGTCAGGCTGCAAATTTCATCCGCGTTGCCGTTACGCTCAACGAGTATGCGCCGAGCAAGATCCGCCCTTAGTTGAGCACAAACCTGATCACTACGTCGCCTGTCATTTTGCGACAGAATTAATCCTGGTTGGGATGACGAATTAAAGTCAGCAAGGTTGTTTCGGGAATGGGTTCCTCATTCCTGAAACAACCCAGAGAAACTAACCAACAAGTATCATTGAAATTTCGGTTGTTATCACAGAATTTTCAATAGACTTAATGTAAAAACGCTTTCTATCCCCATGAAACAGGAGAAACGGAGAAACATTATGCCGGATTTTCTCAAGAACCCTTTACTTCATAATCAAATGCTGCCGGTTGATATTGTCCTGCACCCTTCCTGGTGGTTTCAGCACGAAGGCATCATCTTTGATGAAGATTTTTATTACCATCCCCAAAAACGCGTCGAGTCTGAACAAAAGATGGAGCGGGTGTTATATGACCGTTGGGGGCAATACGGATTCGGTCAGGATCACAACAAAGATATCCCGCAGCTTGGAGCCGTCCACTTGGCCGCAGGTTTTCTGATTTCCGAGATGCTCGGCTGCCGGGTCGAATATCAGGAAAATGCTGCGCCGCAAGTGCTCGAAGCGCAGATCGAAACGCCAGTCATTCGCCCTGAAACAGCGTTTTCCAGCCCGGCCTTCAAGCGATTTGAGACCCTGGCTGATACGCTGAAAACTCGTTACGGCTATGTGAAAGGAGATGTCAATTGGAGCGGCATTCTCAATATCGCGCTGGACTTACGCGGACAGCAGGTTTTTATGGATTTATTTGATCAACCGGACAGGATGCGTCAATTTTTCAGCGATATTGCCCTGGTGATCGAACGTTTTGTCAATGGTATTATCAGTGAAACCGGCTCAAGTTCTATTTCTGTGAATCGTAATGTGCGCAATATTCCGGCCCCGATCTATTTACACTCAGAATGTTCGCACACCATGATTTCAGTCAAAAATTACGAACAATTCCTGCTTCCCTACGATCTCGCCTGGAGTCAGAAATATCGCCCTTACGGCATTCATTATTGCGGCGCAGACCCACACCGTTACGCTGAAGCGTTTGCCGCGATCCCGCACCTGGATTTCCTGGATGTGGGTTGGGGCGGCGACATTCAATTGCTGCGGCAGCACCTGCCATATACGTTTTTCAATATCCGGTTAAGTCCGGTCGAGATACTTCACCAGAGTTCTAACGAAATCCGCGCAACTATTCGCAAGCTGGTGAATGCGTCCGGAAATCCCTGGCTCACCGGCGTGTGCTGTATCAATATGGATCATCAGGTCAGCGATGAAAAAATCACGGCGATCTTTGAAACGGTCGAGGAACTCCGACAGCAATACGCAGAGACAAGCTAAGCCGTTTGGAGTGTGAAAGCTCTGCTTTCACTGCAAAAGCTTCGCTTTTGTACTCGTATAAATAAGGTCAAAGCTTGAAAAACGGCGATGTTTAGACGCCTTTTAACAACTGTTCTAAATTATAGCGTTGCAGAGCGATTTCTTTGGGTAAATCCACGCGATCGTTCTCATGGTACCCGCAATGCTGACAGTCATACTGAGTAGAAATCGTAATATATCCAGGTTGAGGGGCAGGATCGAGACATGTCGTGACAGTGAGGACAGTTGAACAGGTAGGGCAACTCATTGTTTTTGCCTGGGAAAGCTCGGATTCTGGTTGCTCGGAAACATGTTCAATAGTAAGATGGGATTCCGAGGAAGGCGTTGGGGTTTTTTGCTTCAGATAATCTTGCAATTCGTCATAGACTTTCTGCATTCCCCTGCATTCCCAGAGTTTTATCGACAATTCGTGGATTTTATGCCAGATTTCTCTGTCGTTCGAGACGTTCCACTGCTGGCAGAGCAGTATGCGGGTTTGTTCCAATTCTTTCTGACGCTGCTGTAATGTCTGTAATTTCATCTGAATATGGCGAGTAAGGCTGTCTTTTTTCATGCACATTTCCTCTGTAAAAGCACAACGGTCTCTTGTCAAAACTTTCTTTGCGTATTCCTCTTATGATATATGCGTATGTATTGAAAATGCAATACCACTTTTTAAGGATTGAACCACAACTAAAAAAATGGTTGCATAAACTCAACAGGAATGTATGACAGGACATGGGGAAATTTCGTAAATCTTGACAGAGATGGAACCGACTGAAGTTCGCTCATCAATTCCGCAGGGCGATTCAGCGTCCTTCAGTTTTGAGACTGGCGATTGATCGATAGAAATAGCTCTCTTCGCCCTTTAAGAGAGGGGCCGGGGCGAGGGTACGTAAGTCGTAGAGAATAAGAAATCCTTTTCGTATGAGGTATCTTTGTAGTTTGCCCCAAACGCTACGGGAAGAATCTCAAAATTAAATTGGCGAGGTACGACAGGATGTTAACATCAAAAATACAAGCCTATCGTGATTTTTTAAAAGATAATGTGCGTCAGCAGGTTGATTTTTCACAAACCGATCAAAGTCTGGGAGTCCCTCCGCCGCCTCTTGAAAAGCCCTATGATCCTGAAGCAACCAGATTTGAGTTGGTTGCCCCGGAAAATTGGACCACAATTCCTGCTGTTGATCTGTTCTCTGCTATTCAACGCCGGAAAAGCCATCGCAGATTTCGACATGCCTCACTTACCCTGGAGGAACTGTCATTTTTACTTTGGACCACCCAGGGGATTCGTGCATCCAGAAACAGAGGCTTTGCATTTCGCACGGTCCCTTCAGCCGGATGTCGTCATGCCCTGGAAACCTATTTGTGTGTGCTTAACGTCGAAGAACTGGAACAGGGGATTTATCGCTATCTTCCGGTAGAACATCGGCTTGTGTTGGAATTTCAGGAAGAACAATTAGCTGAAAAAATTACAGCAGCTACTCTCGGCCAGCGATTTACCGGCGAGGCGGCGGCGACATTTGTCTGGACAACCATTCCGTACCGCATGGAATGGCGTTATGACATCGCTGCCCATAAAGTGATTGCTCTGGATGCTGGACACGTGTGCCAGAATTTATATCTGGCATGTGAAGCGATTGGCGCCGGAACCTGTGCCATTGCGGCGTATGACCAGCAAAAGATTGATCAATTGCTGCGAGTTGACGGCGAGGATGAGTTTGCTATCTATTTGGCCGCCGTGGGAAAGGTGTAGAAAAGGGAATTTGTTCTGTCGGGACTGAACATGAAAGATCAGATATTTCCGTTTCTACTTTTGGCTCTTCTGGGAAGTTTGTAAAAAACGATTTGTAGCTTTTCCACACATATCCCGGAAGATCTCTAATTTTTCATTGACTCATCAATGTCTCTGCTGTAGAATGTATTATATATTCGTTACAGTTCTGGAAGAATGCCTGTTATAAGGAATTTCCGGCCTGGCAGGCAAGATAAGTTCATCTGATCATAAACTACAGGAAAATTGCATTATTACTCTGCAATGCCTATGGTGCGGATTTAATCGTTAGCCGGTGTTGCTGCACTTGCTAATTGATTACCAACATCTTATGTGGAAACGAAGTATTTTGATGAGTGCGGTTTTCATGCTCCTGAGCGCATCTTCCTCGTCAGCGCAAATCAATCAGGAATTGCTGGTGAATATTCGAGGTATCCTCTTTGAACCGCTTCAAAATGTGAGCCGAGGCAATCAGCGTCTTGCGGAGGGCGCGACCTTGTGCGTCATTAATACCCAGAATGAGGGTCCCCAATGGTTTTTGCTCAACACGGATAGTATCGGCGTGAATGAGCAACTCGGCTCAATTTCTGCGAGCCTGGCGCTGATTACCAGCATCAAAGCTTCACCGGATGGACAATATTTGGCTGTGGTCTCTGTTGGAGAAGGACATCCGATCCTTGAAGTGGTGAATCTGCCTCAATTGCTCCAAATAAAAAGCTATCAGGTCCTCCAAACTATCGATCCTTATCCAGGATCGCTTGAAATTCAAGAATGGAAAGATGGGCAGCTTTATGTCAAAAGTGATGTATTACTCACGGAAATGGACAAGAAGTCGGGACGAGTTCCCTCTGAATATGACTTATCCTGGCAAGAGACTTTTGCATTGAATGTCATCAGCGGGAAAATTACGGGAATTTCTGAAGGAGCGAAAAATCCTGTGGAACATTATACTCAAATTCTGTTGAATCAACAAACCAGCGAGTTGGAAAAAGATGTGGCTCTGGCAAAATTGCTCAGCCTGGGTCAGGGAGAACTCACACTCTCTACGCTTATAAAACTGCTGGAACAAGAACAAAATCCGAAAAGGATCAATAAGCTCCTGGATCAAATAAGTATATTACGTAACGCAACGAAATAAAATACACACTTATGCCACTCAACCCATTAGATACTCCTGTTACAGGTACGCGTTTGCACACGCTGGCGAGCGAAGGTCACCTAAGCGATACAGCCTTAGAGCGTGCGTTGATCTTTGCTGAAATCATTCCTCCCAAACATCGTTGGCAAACATTTCTGCGTGGATTGCTCCTCATGCTTGGCGTCACATTCATCCTCGCCGGGGTCATTTTCTTTTTTGCCTATAATTGGGCGCAAATGGGACGTTTTTTGAAATTCGGCCTGTTACAAGCGGCAATAGCCGCAACAGTAGGGATATCCTGGTATAAAGGGTTAGAACATCTCTCCGGCAAGTTAAGCTTATTAATGGCAGCCGTGTTAGTCGGGCCTTTACTGGCGGTGTATGGTCAAACATATCAAACGGGAGCTGATCCGTATGAGCTTTTTCTGGGATGGGCGGTTTTGATTGTCGGATGGGTTGTAATCAGCCGATTTGCTTCGCTGTGGGTTTGCTGGCTGCTGCTCCTGAATATCAGCCTGATCTTATATTGGACGCAAATTCTGGATATGGAGCGTTGGACCTTTGCCGGCATGTGTGAGGCCGGATTTTTGTTGAATGCCAGCGCCATACTCGTCTGGGAATGGCTGGCCGCTCCTAAAATCCCCTGGCTTTCCGGACGATGGATTCCTCGTCTTCTGCTCTGCGCCTCAACCGCATTTTTAACGATCCCAACCATCTCATGTATTTTTGATTATGCCTCTGAGCCTTTTTTACTCCTGGCCCCCATCTTGTATTTTAGCTTCATCGCTGCCTGTTTATGGATCTATCAGCGCGTTATTCACGACTTGTTTGTGCTGGCGGTCTGTCTGTTTAGTCTTATAATCATCATCACCGCATTTTTTATGGAGATGCTGGGAGAGGGGTTTATCTTTTTGATGTTCTATAGTTTTTTAATTATTGTACAAACTGCGGCGGTCGTTTTCTGGCTGCGGAAAGTTGAAAAAACCTGGAGGGACACCGCATGAGATTTGCACCATGTACATTGCGCGAACTGCTTGAATGCCTTAAGCACGAGGGCCTCATCACATCCGAAGCGATCTCTGATATTCAGCGCACTCTTTCGTCCGAATCCCTGGCCGGTTCCTCGCCCTGGTACATCCGTATTCTGGTTGGTTTCAGCGCCTGGGTTGCCGCCATCTTGTTTCTGGCGTCCTTGTCTGGATTTCATATCTTTGATTCGCCAACGTCAGCGATAATTATTGGCTTCATTTTCATTCTCATCACATTTTCTGTTCGGCGATACACGGATCATTTATTCCTGAACCAATTAGCCTTTGCTCTGAACCTTGCAGGTCAATTTTTGTTGATTGGAGGAGTCGGAGCCAAGACTGAGAATCTCAGTCTTGCCGCAATCGCCGCGATCATTCTTGAATGTCTGCTGCTCATAGGGTATCCCGATCCAATCCATCGGTTTTTTTCGATAATTTTCAGTTTCGCCGCCATAGTTGCGCTGTTGTATGACCTGGATATCGCCAATGCGATTCACCTGCTCATTCTACTTGCCGCAGGCGGTGTGCTTTTCGGGTGGGAACGAGAAGCGACCTTTCTGACCGGAAAATATGCTGAGTTCTTTGCGCCAATAGGATATGGATTGACGACTGTGTTATTTTTTCTGTTGATCCCATCAATTTTGCCAGATCTTCCGGTTTCCTCCTGGTGGACTTCAACTATCGGATTGCTCGTCTTCCTCCTGGTCCTGGAATTTCATCTGCTCGTATTTCATCAGATTCCCATCACACAACCCATTGGAATGATCCTTTTCATTGGAACTGTCATTGTTTCCATTCCGTTTTACTCCGCTCCGGGCGTCATCGCGGCACTATTGGTCCTGTTGATAGGTTTTCAGCGAGGAAACCGACTCCTCATGGGATTGGCGTTCACGTTTCTGGCCATTTTTCTGGTGGCGTTTTATTATTACCTGGATTTGACCTTATTGGCAAAATCAATGATATTGATCATAAGCGGAATTGGGCTGATCGGGTTGCGCTTCTTGTTCAAGCAATTCGTTCAACAGCCTGAGAGTCATCATGCGTAATGCGCTCTTATGGATTACAGCCCTCCTCGTGTTAGCGGTTGTGAATGTACAGATTGTCCAAAAAGAACGCCTGCTACAGCAGGGTATCACGATGTTGCTGCGTCTGGCCCCTGTGGATCCGCGTTCGTTAATTCAGGGTGATTACATGGCTTTGCGTTACGATTTGCCTGAATTTTTACGGGAGCACTCGCTGCCGCGAGACGGACATGTGGTCGTACGTCTTGATGAACAGCAGGTGGCGACAATATTGCGCCTACACAGGCCTGAGGCTCCGCCTGGCCCGGGAGAACACCTCCTCCGTTATCGTCGGCGCGAAGGTAGTGTTCAGCTAGGTTCTAAAGCTTTCTTTTTTCAAGAAGGACATGCCGACTATTACGCTAATGCTCGTTACGGCGAACTTCGGGTAAATAATTCAGGCGAAAGTGTACTCGTGGGGCTGCGCGACAATGACCTTCACCCTCTGGGGCCTTCGCAGCAGAAATAATGGCATCGGGTTTTTCAATGAAATTTTTATTGACTCCATGACAACCTCTCTTCCTCTGGTAAGATTATAGCGACATGTATTTTTAAGTCAACTTGCAATCGATGACAGGAGTGTGGAAGGAACCCTTTCGCTGCAAAAGCTCTGTTTTTGTCTCTCTGTGCTTACGAACATCCACGAAGAAGTCGCAAGTTGAGTTATTTTTATTCATAGCCTCATCATGTTTTATCCATAATGAAAACCAGCTATCTTTCCAAAGAAGAACGTCAGAAGGGCGTCCGCCACTATCTGAACTGGGCCTCCTTAAACGGATTTGGCTTCAGTTTTCTCGGAGACACAACCGTGTATCTCATGGCGATTCATTTTGGCGCCAGTAACACCCAACTCGGGTATCTTTCCGCCATGGCCTATATGAGCGGCCTGGTGCTCTTAATTGTCCCGCGTCTCTTAGCCGGAGTCAATCTGGTGACGATTCATTTTTACGCCTGGATTATTCGCGGCGTCATTTGTCTGTTTTACGGCTTACTCTTTTTTCTGCAAGGCGAGATCGCCATCAGCCTGATTCTCGATATTCATACACTTTTTTGCATCGCCAGAACCTTTGGTGTCGCAGTTTCATCGCCAATCCAACAAACCATAAGCACTGCCGCAACTACCGGCGAAATCGTCGTTCGTACATCGAACCGGTTTCAAACCACACGTTTTATCTCTCAATTTTTGAGTTTTCTGATTTTATCGGTGAAAGAAATTTCCGGGATTCTGGGGTACCTAATCCTAGTCGGCATCGGCGTTATCGTGAATACCCTGTCCGCCTTCTCTTTAAAGCATATTCCCTGCCGCGAAGTGGTAGAATATCGGCGCGGCCAGAATATCTTCGTGATTTTTTTTCAAAGTTTGAAAAATCGGGAACGGGCTTTGACATTATTTGTGAAATGGCACACCTTGAGCATCGTCATTATTTTTACCTTTATGGTGCCATTTTTGCGGAAATTTGTCCATTTACCCTCAAATGTGATTTTTTTATATACCCTTGTCGGTACCCTGGCAACAGTGTCGGCCAGTTACATGTTACGTCCATTTACCGACCGGATCGGTAGCCGGCCGGTTTTGATTCTCACCTCTTTCATCCTGGTGTTCCTCTCCATCCTCTGGAGCGTTACGCCGATTACGTTCCACTGGTCGGTGTTTTTTGTGTTAGGTTTTTTTACGACTTTTTGTCAAGGGCTTCTGCTCTTATTAAGCTCGCGTCTGGAATTAAAATCTATTCCGAAAAACCATAAAATCGGCTATGTTTCCATGATGAACTTTTTCTCGGCCGTGATCTCATTGATCGTTGGCCTGTTGGCCGGGATGCTGGCGGATGTTGGTGAAAGCGCCGCTCTTCCCATACTCAATCCCTATGGCTTCACCTTCTTGCTGGGCGCAGTCCTGTCGGCTCAAAACGGCGTGCTCAGCCTATTTTTACAAGATACTGGCAGTTTATCGGTCAAAGAAACCACCAACATCCTTTTCTCCAATCGGAATCTTAGAGCCTTTTTAGATGTGTATCAATTCAATATGACGGAAGATCCAATTAAACGCAGGACAACCCTGCTCTCGATCGGTAAAAGCGACACTATGGTGGCGGCGCATGAAATTCGCAGAATTCTCAAGAATCCGCTTTCGACAGAAAAAGAGGATGTGCTCAAATCCTTATTTGCGTATCCCAAACCAGCCCTGTTGCCTGATATTTTGGAAGAAGCCGCCAGGGAATATTCCTATTACCGCCTGACCGCTATTTTTGCGCTGGGGGCTTATCCAGTGCCTGAAGTCGAAACCTTTCTGTTACGATTACTCGAACACCCATCCTCAGATGTCCGCTCAAGTGCCGCCAAATCGCTGGCCCGGATAGGAAATACCAGCGCCTTATCCTTCGTGCGTCAACAAGCTCAAGACGACACGTTGGACGTTTCGGATCGCTTGAATTATCAAATCGCGCTCTGCCTGATGGATCGAGCAGGAGAACACCTTGAACGACTCTTTCAGAGCGCGGATCATCAGAAAGGCGAAATTTTTGAACAATCGGTGCTGGCGTTAACCTCGAGGATATTCGATTTTACCCCCCCTCTTTCAGATTTGTACCAGGAAGAAAACCTCAGACCTGGCGCAGGGTTGGAACAATTACTCGAAGATGCAAAACAATTGACTCCGTTTTTTGAGCATGAAGCTCTGCTGCTGGAATATTATCAGCAGGGGAAATATCCGAAAATCTGGCAATGGTGTTGCGAAAATCTCCCTCGACATGTTGAAAAAGAGCGTTATGGTTATCTCGCAAAGGCTATCCACCATTACGATATTCGTGAAGCGGATAAAACTGCAACGCTGGCCGCTCTCTATTTTACTTATCAAATCATTCTGGCGCGATCGTAAAATTTTGATTTTTCACAAGAATTAAACTTGACAAAATTATATCACCATTATTTTAACATTATTTACATTAAAAATAATTGTGAATAATGACAAACATCAACATATTTGTAAAAAGGAGCGCAAAGATTATGGCAGGAAAAGATGGAATCCGCAATTGGTTAACCACCGACTATCCGGGGGTGGTGTTTGAAGATACACAAGTCGGCCGCATGAAAAAAGCCCTGTTTGACGCCTCAGATGAAGAAATTGACGCTATTCTCGCAGAATATGGGATTCCCTCGGAATCTGAGCTTGGCAAACCCGGGTGTTACCTTCAGAATACCGTTCGCGCCCAGGTGATCGAGAACCGCCGTAAAAACGATATTGTGTTTGTGCCAGTCGGCTGTACTGAAAATCATGGCATGCACACGGTTTCCGGGCTTGATACCTTCATGGTAACTCAGATCGTGGAAGGCGTGCGCCGCTATACCGCGAAACGCGGAAAACCGTGTTCGTTAGCATTTCCCCCGCTCACTTATGGCTCTCACCCGTATCACCACTTAGGGATGCCCGGCACGGTGATGCTTGAGGAAGATGTGACGCGCAAAATCATGATGCAGGTGATGTTGGGCTTGTGGAATGACGGCTTCCGCAAACAAATCTGGATCAACAACCACGGACAACTCTGGGTGTTGGAATCGGCTATCCAGGAATTTCAGAAAAAATATCAGTTACCAGGAATTTATCGCATTTTAGATTGGCATCGTGGCGTGCGTGAATTTTTTGCCACCGAAGATCGCGGCGGGAAGTTTTCTACGAATTTCGTTCATGCTGATGAATCGGAAACTGCTGTGGCTCTGTTGACCTTCCCAAAAGGCATGGTTGATATGTCAAAAGCGGTTTCAACGGTGGGGAAAGGTGTCTCCTATCTGCCAGGCGGCCATTTTGATACATCGGTTGATCCGTATCGCCGGCCGCATAAATGGTCGGAAGGACAGGGACATTTTGCTATCGAACTGTATGGCACGCCGGAAGGCGTGGTCGGCGATGCCACTGCCGGGACTGCTGAAAAAGCCAAGCGTCCGATTGCCGCGATTTTGAAATATTTGACCTTGATTCATGATGAAATTCTGGAAGCTTTCCCGTCAGGCAAACTGCCGCCGGCCGACATGGTGACGCACCGCGATGCTAAAGAGATGGAACCATTCCTGAAAGAACCGCAAAGCGAAGGCTGGCGACCGATTTACGCCCTGAAACAGCTTATCGGCAATTAGGGTGTTTTCAAAGTGAAAAACCGGGTTTTTTCAAAAAACCCGGTTTTTTGACTGACAGGAGTGCGAAAGCTCTGCTTGCACTGTCAAAGCAGAGCTTTGACACTCCGTCAGTTGAAAGCTCTGCTTGCGCTGTCAAAGCAGAGCTTTGACACTCCGGTTGACCGATCAAATTAATTTTGCAGCGTATCATGCCCAGTTGGTGTTACAGAAATCGACTGATGCGGGGGAGTAAGTCATTCACATTAACGGGTTTTTGCAGGTAATCAGCAGCGCCGAGTTCAAAGATCTGGCGGCGCACCTCCAGATCTTGCGAGGCAGTCAGAAAAATTGTGGGAGGCACTTTATTGCCTAAACGTTTACGCAATTCCCGGAACACAGCAATGCCATCCACATCGGGCATCATATAATCGAGAATAATCACAACCGGATTCACCTCTTCCACCAGTTTGACTCCATCATCGCCATTCAGCGCATATCTGACAGTCACTTGCGTCAGGTGTTTGGTCAGAATATTTTCCAGGGATTTCACCACAAAAAGCGAATCGTCAATAATCACAATAATAGTTTCGGTCACTGGCAAGGTAAAAGTAAAGGTACTACCAACACCAACCCGGCTTTCCGCCCAAATAATCCCGTTATGCAATTCAATCAGGTTTTTGCAGATCGCCAGGCCAAGTCCGCTGCCGCGTTCCCCTTTGGTGCCATAGGTTTTGATTTGTTGATATTTGTTGAATAATAAGGACAAGTGTTCAGGCTGAATACCTTCTCCGGTATCCGCTACTGAAACCTGGATCGCATTCTCCTCGGCTTTTTCAAGCCGAATGGTCACTTTCCCGCCCGGATTGGTGAATTTAATCGCGTTACCAACCAGGTTATTGATCACCTGACTGATTTTAGGCACATCTATTCTGAGACGGGGTAGGTGAGCAGCCATACTCATAGAGAGTTCGATGTTTTTATTGTTCGCTAACACTCTCAAGGTCTGGTAACATTGTCGAATAACCGCCTGCATGTCCGCCAGCGTTGGTTTCAGCTCGAGTTTCCCGGATTCAATCTTGGCGACATCCAGCAAATCGTTGACGAGTTGAAGCTGCTGCGCCCCCATATTCTGAATATCTGTGACCAACTCAAGCTGTTCCTCGGTTAAGGGGGTATCCAGGTACTCGTCATTCAGCAGAATTTCGGTGGCTCCGAGAATTGCGGAAAGCGGAGAACGCAAGTCGTGCGACACAATCGCCACAAAATCGTCTTTGAGTTTATTCAATTCTTCCAGGCGTTTCCGCGCCTTGAGTTCCTGTTCATACAGAGCGATATTCTCAATCGTCATGCCAATCTGATTCCCAAGAGACAGCAGTAATTGCAGGTCATCCTCGCTGATCTGACGCGGCGATTTGCTGAGCAAGACCATCACGCCAAGCACGATTTCTTTTGCTTTCAAAGGAATACTCCACAAAGTGCGAAATTCTAATTCGACCAGAGCAGTCTGACCATATTGCGGATGTTCGGCAATATTTTCAAGGATCAGCGGCGCTGTAATGTCAAATATGTGGTGTTTCCCAAGCTCTTCAAGAATATCGAGCAGATCAAGGATGTTGTGTTCGATGGACTCATTTTTTGACTCAGCAGTGCGGCAGCTTTTCAGAAAAAACTGATTGGTTTCAGTTTCGAGCACATACACACCGCCGGCTTCGAGGTGCATAATTTCCAGGACGCTGTCAATCACCTGGTGCAAAATATCATCCAAATTCAGAGATTGGCTGACAATTCTGCCAATTGTATTCAGGGCTGAAAGATGTTCATTCTGTCTGCGGATTCTTTTCTCAAACTCTTTAATCGACCCAATATCTCTGGCAATTCCGCCGACGCCGACAAATTGCTGGCGACTGTTATACATGGGATAGCAGTTAATAGAATACCAGCGGAAGCGGATTTTATCCTGGTGCATCAAACGGCATTCCAGCCCCTTAATCGGCGTTCCGCCGATCACTTTGCGAATGCCGGCCATCACGCGAATCAAATCTTGCGGATGCACAAATTTGCCGACATTAATCCGCTGCTCTTCCAGATCCTCACGCGTGTAGCCTAATTGCTCTTCAACAGCAGGGCTGGCAAAATTCAGCACTCCCTGGGGGGTAATTCGAAAAATAATATCACCTGATGCATCTATCAGGGTTCTGAAATTTTCTTCCGATTCTTTTAATAGCTGCAGTTCCTGAATTTCTTGAGATCTGGCGCCTCCTGTATCACGTGAAACTTTTCTTTCATCAGTTATCTGAGAGGCAAAAAATTTTTGCTGGACTCGCCGGCATAAAAACGGAAGAATACTAACATCAAACGGTTTCTGTAAGTAATTATAAACTCCACTTTTTCTCAGTTCAGCAAGGAGGTCTGCATTCACCCCTTTTCCCATCAGAATCACCAGAGAATTCGGCGACACATCTTTGATCCAATACACGAGCGAAAGACTCTCAATCTGAGCAATCGTATCATCAAGAAACACAAGCTGCGGAGTATTCTCTTGAATACACGCCATGATCGCAGCGGCTTCTGCTAACACCCGAATACAATGATGTTCCTGCGTCAAATGGTGTTCGATTTTTGCGCTAAGCTCCTTATCGCTAGAAGCTATGAGGATTTTAAGATGACTGTTTTTGAGCAGACGGCGAGGTTCAAGCGACATCTTATCGAGTTCGTTATGAATTACTTCTAGCAAACGCTGCTGTTCATCTCTGCCATAAAGCGTGGCAACGATCCTGATACCATCCGGAATTTTCACCTGCGAAGCCTCATGCGGAAGGGAATACAACACAACCGGAAGAACGGCGTAACACTTCTTCTGGGCATCTAAAATTTTTTGCAATTGATGATCATCAAACACCGGAAGTTGGTCTGAAACAATAATGTCTGGGAGTTGGTGCGAAAGAGTTTGGACTATGCCAGGCCAATCGGACATGGTCTGCACATGTTGAAAGCCATACAACAAGCATTGTTCCTTTAGAATATTCGCCAGGGTCTGATTTTGGCTAACAATCGCAATCAGCCTGTGAAAAATCTCAATTTGGTGAGTATTCATACGCTTTTAACGCCCATTCACCCATTCTGTGGATTTTGGAGATGAGAAATGACGAGTTATTTCAGGTCTTCGCTCAGTTGTTCTATTTACATGAGAACAGCGAGACCCCGAAAAGTTTAATGCCAGAACAGAGTTTCTCGAAATTTCTCCGCCATACCAATCTGTAACGTTTCAGCTTACACCAGAGTATTGTGTATTTTATTCTCTAAACCTTTATTGCACGTTCCTAAAAATTGTCAATGAAACACACCTCATGTGTTTTTTTTCATTTTTGATTACTCCTTTTGTCAACCTGCCCGTCTAAAAAATATGTTTCTCAGAAAAAGGCATGCCAGTGCGTGATAGCAGGCATTTACGCCTCATAAAACAGCGATGGGATCACCATGGAATCCCCATTGCGACAATCATGTTGAAAAAATTCTTTGTCATCTGTATGATTTTATTGACAATTCTTGGAGCGCTAGCGTTGACATCTTGTACAGTAAAACAACAAGAACACGGTCAAACGTATTTTCCTGAAGGCATTTGGGATGAATTTGAATAAAGGGCATTGTCCTGAGTGCAAGTAATCTGAGGTGTCAACGATGGCTAAAAGCCGAACGATTTATGTGTGCCAGACCTGCGGGGCCCAATCGCCAAAGTGGATGGGGCGCTGTCCCGATTGTGGAGAATGGAACTCGATGGTGGAGGAGCAAGATGTCAGCAGCGCTTCCACGACCACGCTGGAAAAAGTAAAGGCGCGTTCGCAGGCTGCTCCTCTTCCGATCACTGAAATCGTTTCTGCCAAAGATTTCCGGTTTTCGTCGTCGATTCGAGAATTGGATCGCGTGTTAGGAGGAGGAATCGTTCCCGGCTCCGTCGTTTTGATTGGTGGCGATCCGGGTATCGGCAAGTCAACAATTTTACTCCAAATGACCGGCGGATTAAGCCGCGCCGGGTTGCGGACTCTCTATGTTTCGGGCGAAGAATCGTCGCGTCAGATTCGCTTACGCGGCGATCGGCTGGGGAGCTTGCACCCGAATGTGTATGTGCTCACAGAAATTTGTTTGGAGGATATTCTGGCGCAAGTTGAAGCGTTAAAACCGGATGTACTCGTGATCGACTCCATTCAAACGATGTACACGTCCGCACTCAATTCTTCGCAGGGCAGCGTCAGCCAGGTACGAGAAGTGGCGGCGCAGCTCATGCTGTTTTCAAAGCAGACCAATATTTCAACCTTTATTGTGGGTCATGTCACCAAAGCCGGGTCTATTGCCGGGCCAAAAGTGCTGGAACATATTGTTGACACCGTCTTGTATTTTGAAGGCGAACGCCAGCATATTTATCGCATTGTCCGGTCAGTGAAAAACCGATTTGGATCGACCAACGAGATTGGCGTCTTTGAAATGAAAACCTCTGGCCTGGAAGAGGTAAACAATCCCTCGGCCATGTTTTTAGCGGAACGCCCGACCGAGCAGGTTGCCGGTTCCGCCGTGACCTGTTGTATGGAAGGCACTCGTCCTATTTTAATTGAACTACAAGCCCTTGTCACGCCCACCAATCTTGGTACTTCACGCCGTATGACCAAAGGGATTGATGCGAACCGGATTGCCCTCCTGATTGCTGTGCTCGAAAAAATTGTCGGTCTGTTCCTGCAAGCCCAGGATGTGTTTATTAATGTCGTTGGCGGCGTCAAAATTGATGAACCGGCGGTTGATCTCGGTTTAGCCCTGGCAATGGCTTCCAGCTTTAAAAACATTCCGCTGCCTTCGCAAACCATCATGTTTGGCGAAGTCGGGTTAGCGGGCGAAATCCGAACCGTGCCCTACATTGAACAACGGCTGAGAGAAGCGGAAAAGCTCGGGTTTACCCAGTGTATTCTGCCGCTCCACGCCCAAAAACACCTATCGTCCACGTTTTCCATTCAGGCGATTGGCGCGGCCTCGCTTGCCGATGCCATCGAAGCCGCATTTACTCTCTAACTTTCCCATGATTTTTTCAAAACGCTTTTTCCCTTGACATTTCCCTATTCGGTTCATAATAAAAAATTAGACGACGCATAAAGAATACCTGAGAATTTTCGGGCTTTTCACCGTTGCAGGAAAAAGTGTTTTGCGATGGTGAGTTATAGTTTTAAGGGAGGTCATATCAATGTCATTAAAGAAAATCGCCTTTATGGACACCTCATTTCGTGATGGGTTTCAGTCGGTGTATGGCGCCAGAGTCATCACGGAAGACTTCTTACCCGCGTTAACTGCCTCGGTTGAAGCCGGTATTACGCACTACGAATCAGGCGGAGGCGCCCGGTTTCAGAGCTTGTTTTTCTATTGCAATGAAAGTGCGTTCGATATGATGGACAAAGTGCGGGCCGCCGCTGGTCCGGATGTCAATCTGCAAACTCTGGCGCGAGGAATTAATGTCGTCGGCTTATCGCAACAGCCCAAAGACATCATAAAAATGCACGCAGAGTTATTTAAAAAACATGGCGTTACCACAATCCGCAACTTTGACGCGCTGAATGATGTTCGTAACCTCGATTATTCCGGAAAATGTATTCATGCCGCCGGTCTGAAACACCAGATTGCGATTTCGCTGATGGGGCTGCCGCCGGATACGCCATCTGAAGGGGCGCACTCGCCAGAATTTTATCTGGAAAAAGTCAAAGCGATCGTGGAATCGGATATTCCGTATGATTCGATTGTATTTAAAGATGCGAGCGGCACCTGCCCGCCCAGAACAGTGTATGAAACCCTTAAAAAAGCCAGAGATATTGTTGGACCTGATACAATTTTGTGGTTTCATACGCATGATACCGCCGGGTTAGGGCTTTCGTGCATTATGGCGGCCATTGAAGCCAGCGCCGATGGTACGGACCTTGCGAAATCGCCGGTGAGCGGCGGCACCTGCCAGCCGGATATTCTTGGGCTTTGGCACGCGCTGAAGCATACGGAATATACGATTGACATTGACTACGAAAAAGTGCTGAAAGCGGAACGGATTTTTGAAGATTGCATGAGCAAATACATGATGCCGCCAGAAGCCAAACAGGTGTCTCCTAATATTGTGCTGTCGCCGATGCCGGGCGGAGCATTGACCTCAAACACCATGATGATGCGCGATACGAACACATTGCACTTGTATCCTCAAGTGATCCACGAAATGTCGGAAGTGGTGGCTCGCGGCGGGTTCGGCACCAGCGTGACCCCGGTGTCGCAATTCTATTTCCAACAAGCCTTCATGAATGTCGTGCAGGGGAAATGGAAGAAAATTGTTGACGGCTACGGCAATATGGTGCTCGGGTATTTTGGTCACACCCCCAGAACGCCGGATCCTGAAATTGTCAAAATTGCCGCAGAACAACTTGGCAAAGAGCCTTTTATAGGAGATCCGCTTGATGTGCTCGAAGACGGAATTCCCAAAGCAAAGAAAGTGTTGGAAGACAATGCGCTCCCACTCACGGATGAGAATATTTTCATTGTAGCCACTTGCGGCGACAAGGGTGTCACATTCTTGAAAGGCGAAGCAAAGGTCAACGTCTATTACAAAGAAGAAGAGAAGAAAGAAGAGAAAAAGCCAGAACCTGCGAAGCCAGCCCAGGTAGCCGTTCCGAGTCCGATTAGCGGTCCGCGCGAATTTATTGTTAACGTCAATGGGCAGGCCTATCAGGTCGGCATCAGTCCGGCGTCATAATATTTTCTCTTTGACAAAAAAAGTCGAAACTCACGTAAAAACCGAGTTTTTTGAAAAAACTCGGTTTTTTCCCTGTTATTTCTAAACATGTTGATAAGATGAGTATGCCCCGTATACGTCCGTTAGCATTGTGTATTTTTCAAAAAGATCAGCAGATTTTAGTGCACGAAGGCTATGATCCTGTAAAGCAAGAGACCTTCTACCGTCCGCTCGGCGGCGGCATTGAATTTGGCGAACAGAGTATGCAAACCGCTGTGCGCGAGATGAAAGAAGAGTTGAATGCCGAAATCTGCAACCTCCAATATCTTGGGTGCCTGGAAAATATTTTTGTGTATAACGGCAATCCCGGACATGAAATCATACAGGTCTATTGCGCAGAGTTTGTTGACTCCCATTTGTATGATTGCACGCCGCAAGCCTTTGAAATTGACGGCAGCCCGATCAAAACGGTCTGGAAATCCCTGGAGGATCTGAAAAGCGGCAATCCGCCTTTATACCCCGCCGGGTTATGGCAATTATTGACCGGTTCAGCGTATTTCATGGAATGATCGCCATGCAGATTCGTTTCAACCAGGTCACATTCAGCTATCATGCCGGAACAAAGGACAAAGAGGTCGCTTTAAAGAATGTTGATTTGACAATTGATACCGCTCGAATTCTTGGAATTTGCGGTGCGACCGGATCAGGCAAATCAACGTTGATCCGTCATTTGAATGGAATTCTGAAACCAACCACAGGGCAGGTTTGTATAGACGGCGAAAATCTGCACCAGTCAAAAGTCACGCTCCGACGCGCCCGTCAGCGCATTGGGATGACCTTTCAATTTCCGGAACGGCAGCTCTTCGGCAGAACAGTTTGGGAAGAATTAGCCTATACGCTGGAACAACATCGCATTTCTGCTGAAGAAATTGAACGCCGAATTTTGACAGCCACGCAGATGTTATGCTTTGACATCGCACGTTTACGTGACCGTTCGCCGTTTGCGTTGAGTCGGGGTGAACAGCGCAAACTCGGCATTGCAATAATGCTGACCTTACAACCCGACCTGATCGTATTGGACGAACCGACCGCCGGCATGGATCGCCGTAACGCCATGTATTTGCTCGATCTCTTACATTCCTTGCACCAGGAACAGCAAATCGGTTTGATCCTGGTGTCACACGAACTTGACCTGTTCATGCACTATGTTGATGATCTCCTTGTGCTGCGCCAGGGACAGATCGCGTTTCATGGCCCGGTGCAGCAGGCGATTTGTGCACCGGAACGGTTGGAACAAAGCGGATTAGCTTTACCACCTTTGCAACGCACCTTAGCGCTGCTCCAGCAAAAGTTTCCTCAACTCCGCGCCGATGTCAGGAGTGTTGATGACGCTGTAGCAGAAATAGTAAAGAATTGTGCAGTTCGAGACTGATGGAGATTAAAAAGTAGATAGTAGTTAAATGGTACGTGATGCGTTCCCTGAGCGAAGTCGAAGGGAACAGTGAACGGCTCGTTTCGACTTCGCTCAACGAGC
>DF820477.1:0-65100 GCA_000739535.1 Candidatus Vecturithrix granuli
CGCCACGCCGGTGACCGTTATGTTCTGCCTGCATTGATAAAGGAGGTATACGCATGGACATGTGGAAGTTCTACGACATCACGCATCGGGAGCACATTCTCTGCAATCCGATGAGTCTTGAGAAACTTGAACAGCTCATCACACTTCTGTCTCTGAAACCTGAGGCGCGCGTGCTTGATATCGCCACTGGAAAAGGCGAGTTTCTTATCGGGCTTGCGGAGCGATACCCACAAATAACAGGAACGGGGATTGATCTCTCCCCCTACTTTATTGCTGATGTCCGCAAAAAGCATCAAGCACGTATTCCGGATGCCCAACTCCATTTCCTGGAGATGGACGGGGCCAAGTATGTCCCGGAGACCCCGGAGAGCTTCGATCTGATAGCCTGCATCGGTGCGAGTTGGATTTATGGCGGGCATCGAGGGACGTTGAACGCGTTATACAAGATGGCAGCCCCAGAAAGTTGGATCGTCGTGGGAGAGCCGTACTGGCGGCACGAACCGGAAAGAGAGTATTTAGAAGCTATCGGAGTGACACAGAACGACTTCGGAACACATTATCAAAATGCAGAGGTCGGGCGGGAGCAGGGATTGGAGGCGGTCTACACACTCGTAAGCAGCCAGGATGACTGGGATAGATATGAAGGGTTACAGTGGTATGCTGCGGAAACCTGGGCGAGTGATCATCGGGATGATCCAGATGTGAAGACCGTGCTGAAGCGAGTGCGTGAGAGTAAGACAGCGTATCTGAGGTGGGGACGAGAAACGCTGGGGTGGGCGATTTATGTGTTCAAGAAAGGGGGGTATAGCACATTTATAGTTGGCTAACGCGCCTTATTGGGCATGCCCATGACGAGCCAGAAACAGAAGCATCAGCAGGTCAGGTTGACAGCCCAACACTATCACCACGAATTCGGGCGGTTTTGCGCAAATCACGCCGGGAGTTCACCATGGTGCAAGAAGTGAACCTGACAAAATAGAACTAAGGGATCATTCAATACAAAGAAAAGATGGATCCCGCTTCGGGAACGGGTTCCATCACGATCCTGACTCATCCTGGATGTTTCTCTCATCACAGGGCAATTACGCGAATATTCATTAGCTCGCAAAAGGCTTTGATGTCTTCATACAGGTGAGCGCCATAGCCGAGCACTGCATATTCATTATTCCAAACTTCGAGCAAACGTTCAATATCAGCATGTACCGTGACAAAGGCATGCGGCCAAAATGGAATACCACACTCGTTTCTGCGGGCTTCTAACTGCTCTGCGGTCGGTTCAAATACCGAACAACGCGCCAGAACCATTTCGAATTCTCCATTAGTGCGTCCTAAGCGCGCTAAGATGCCCTCACCGGGTTTACACACCAGTTCCACCGATAATCCTCCGGCTTCTCCCTCGGTGGGAATGCCATGTTCGGCAAATCTAGCCGGAACAAGATCGCCGGCAAGAGAGGGTGGACATGCGCCATCTCCGATAATCTTGATTTCTTGTGTGCTTTTATCAATGTGCTGGAGATCGCCGTAATATACCCGTTCAGAACTCAAATCGGTGAGCAGCTTGACGGTCAGACACGTGTTGAAATCGCTGAGGGTCGAGGTCGCTATGCCGTCATTCAAAATCATGCTCTGGGCAAAACATGTGGCGCTGTAGTCATCAGCTAAGCCCGGAAAGGACTGGATCGTATAAAAATCCCATGCTTCTTGTGCAAGTATTTTTTTGATAGCCAGATACAATCTGATCGATCGGTCCGCTGTTTCGCCCTCAGGAATCGGTTCACTGAAATACGGTTGAATCTGTTCTCTCGCCTTCAGCAGTTCTTCCCTGGTAACGGTTCTGGCGGTTTCTAACAACGCCGTTGTATCCCGCGAGTCAATATCAATGCCGAACATTTTCATCCATTGCGATGGATCCGCCACGCCGCAGGTCTGTCCCATCCCTCTGCCGCCAAAGACTCCAAGCGTGCTCATATTCAAACTATTTTTTATATGGCTGGCGCGGCAATAGGAAACAATTCTTTCGATCGCCTGAGAATCCTCAGCACTTCCATACACAAAACGGTGGGGAATGTTGACCTCTTTGAGCGCGCCATGCAGCACTAAGCCGCCAACCGGACGCCAGCCTTGTGAACCGGGATGAGTCCAGACGACAATTCCCTTCCCAGTCAATGAAAAATCGCGAAGGGCCGCTATGATGTGTGAAGCCCACACCCAGGTTCCGGAAAAAAGCACGATCCCATCGAGATCATCCATTTTTTTGAATTTTGCAAAACATGCTTTGGCTTCCTGTTTGGACGCAATAATCAGCTCATGTTCAACGAGTTGGAGGCCGGCATCCACTAACGCTTGTTTTGACGAATTCAGCACCTGTTCATCAATAAACGGCGTTCCCATCGGATCTCGCAGGCCATCCTTATGCACCCCATACACAATAAACGCAATTTCAGGTCTAATCACGACTATCCTCCTTTTGCAGGGGATTCAAACATGATTGAATCCCCTGTGCTACGCTCAATTTACCGCACGAGTGTTTTTCCATCCACGGGTTTGCCTTCCAGAAAATCAGCGATTTCATCAGCCGCTTCTTGAACCGATTTCGATCCTAATAATGCCCCCTGCACGGAGACAATCGCCTGCTGCACCAGTTCATCGTACCATTCCACTTGAGGAAGCGCCCTGGCCACCGCCGATTGTGCGCCGAATTGTTTCCAATAGGGATATAATTTCAGGAGTTCCTCATCAGTATAAAGATCTGTGAACAGGGGTAAACTCCCAATTTCTAACGCACGTTCCTTATCCTTTTCCTTTGAAATCATGAACTCGATAAATTTCCAGGCCGCCTCTTTATTTTTACTCGTTTTGGGAATGGCAAACGCTTCCGGGAGCGTCAGCGTTGCCTGAAATTCGGGGGATTGAGCCGGCAGCCACGAAGCCACGCCTACCTGTCCCACGATGTTTGACTTTGTCGCATCATTTGCATAGTTAAAGGTTCCCGGAGGGCCCTGGATGAAAAATGTGGTTGAACCTCGATAAAACAGATCCCCCACCGCTTCCTGCGATAAGGTAATACTGGAAGGATGAGCCAGGGCGTTTGTGGTCAACATATCCACCATAAACTGCAAGGCATCTATGGCAGGGGATTGATTGATCGTGATTTTCCCCTCAGCATTGAAATAATCCCCTCCGAAACTGTAGAGATAAAAGGCAATAGAATTTGCCAAAGCCCAGCCCTGTTCCCAGTATTGGGCCGTAGGATATTCACAAACTCCTCGTTCTTTCAAAACCTTTGCTTGTTCTATCATCTCAGCCCAGGTCTTCGGCGGTGCGTCAATTCCTGCTTTTTCGAGATGGGCGGTATTGTAAAAGAAGAAGCGCGTATCGTTATTCCACGGAATGCCCAGAACGTCGTCGCCTCGGGAAAATGTACTCACCAATCCTGGCAATAAGCTGTTGATATAGTCCTGACTGGCAAAACTGTTCAACGGTTCCACCCAATCAGCCGCCACGAATTTCGCCACCCAGCCATTGTCGAACTCGATCACATCATAGGATCCTCCCCCGGCAGCCAGATCGGTAAGCACCTTGTCGGCGACTTCATCCCAGGACATCTGAATCAGTTCCACCTGAATGCCCGTCTGTTGTTCGAATTCAGCAGTCTGTTTTTCCCAGATGCCCTTCAAATCCATCTCATGCCGGGGCATGATCACCATGATAGATTCTTGTGCGATCAGTGTTACCGGAAAAATGAAACTCAAGGCCAGAAAGAATATCGTCGCTACTTTTACATGTTTCAACGTTTTCATAGGTCAATCCTCCTTTGAAGCAAACTACAAGGATTTCTCATAAGCAAGGATTTTTATCCCTGGTTATGTGAAATCCCTGTAGTTTCATTATGTTGGGTAAACGCCTGCTCATAACAACTCTCTTGTTAAATCGTATCGTGCATGAACCTGTTTCGCATTTCTCAACTGGTCTCCTGCCTGCTTAGCCAGGCATACGCATCACCTCCGATCTCTTGAATGTTACCCCTTCACCGCACCCGCGGTAAGGCCCTGAACAATATACTTCTGAAAAAACAACGCTAAAATCACCGGCGGAAGGCTGGCAATGACTCCGGCAGCCGCCATAGCCACATAATCTACCCCAACCTTGCTGGAATACTCTGAAATTAAGACACTGATGGTTTTCGAGCGTAAGGTTGATGTCAGTATCAGTGCCGTAAAAAATTCATTCCAGGCGATGATAAAGGCAAAAATCCCGCTTGCCGCAAGTCCTGGGGTTGAAAGAGGCAGCACAATTCGAACGATCACGCCAAGCCGCGAACACCCGTCTATACGGGCCACCTCTTCCAGGTCTTTGGGCACGCTTTCAAAATATCCGCGCATCAGCCAAATCACTAAGGGTAAAATAAAGGAACAATTGGAAATAATTAAGGCTAAACGGGTATTCAAAAGACTCAACCAACGCATGATCATGTATAATGGAATCATTAAGGCGACGATGGGGAGGAATTGCGTGGACAGGATCATCGAAAAGAAAACGTTTTTTCCGCGAAATCTCATGCGGGAAAAGGTATAAGCTGCGAGAGAACCTGCAATGAGACACACAATCGTTGATGTTCCCGCGACGATCAAGCTGTTATAGACGCCATATTTCAAGTTCCGATTTGCACTGCTGGCAGAATCCCCTCCGAAGATTTCCCGATAATTTTGGAGATTGATCTGCCTGGGCAACCAGCGTAATGGGACTGTCGTGAGATCGATCCGCTGGGAGATACTGCTGATGATCAGCCAGGTATAGGGAGCCAGGATACCCACGCATAAGACAATCACCGCTGAATAAATGCACACTTTCTCGATCACGTTTGCTCTCTTTTTCATAAGCTTTCTCTATGCTCACGCTTCGACATCTAAGCCTGACCGTAAGTTTTTCATATATAACATGGCTAAAAGACATGCTGTCAACGTCAGCAAATAGGCTAAGGCCGACCCATACCCGAATTTGAGAAACTTAAAGGTATTCTGATAAATATGATAGGTCAGCATTTTGGTTGCATCTGCCGGCCCGCCTTTGGTGATGATGTAAATGAGATCGAATTCTTTGAGGGCCCAGATCGTTTTGATCACCACAGTTGCTGTAAACACAGGCTTCAGCATGGGTAAGGTAATGTTGAGGAAGCTTTGCCATCTGTTGGCCCCATCTACCCGGGCCGCCTCGTACAATGGTTTGGGAATTGATTGTAAGGCCGCCAGAAAAAGAATAACTGCGACCGGAGTTTCTTTCCAGATATTGGCGACGATCACCAGGTGCATGGCGGTCAGGGGTTCTCCAAGCCAAATCCGGTATGAATCAATCAGGTGAGTCTGAACGAGTAAGGCGTTCATGGCGCCATAATTTGCGTCGAAAATCCATTTCCACATCATCCCATTGACAACATACGGGAGCGCCCACGGTAAAATGATCAAGCCTCGGACAAAACCGCGACCGATAAATTGCTGATGTAAAAGCAATGCGATTGCCAGCCCCAGGCTGACTTCGAAAACAACCGTGATCACAGCAAAATAGACTGTCCGTCCGAAAGCTGCCCAAAAAGAGGAGGTTCGCAGGGCATCCCAATAATTTGCCAGTCCGATAAAGACCCCGCTTTCCGGTTTTGTTAAAACCAGATCCGTAAAACTTAACACAAGCGCAGAGAGCATCGGAAAAACCAGGATACCGAGCACAATAATCCCTGCCGGTGCGAGTAATATCGCCGCAAGTATTCCGGAGTTTTCCAACATATTTCTGCGGCTCTTCGCATGTTTCAGCATAGGGCATCTCCTCTTCTAGTCAGCTGACAAAGGTAGGTATTGGGCAGAACAGCCTCCGGATTCCACTCCTGGGAGGGGTGAGGGGTGGGTTGCCGACGTTGGCGACATGCTCCCGTCGAAAACCCACCCCTACCCCTCCCAGGCAATGTTGTTGACTGAAGCGTCTGTATCCCTTTCAGGGAATGGTATTCGGTGGACGTTCGATCTGTTCCCCTGAAAGGGGTAGAGAAGACATTCTCTCGCCTTAAGTCAACAGTATTGCCCCTCCCAGGAGGGCAGGGCTGTTAATTTCGGAAAAATTCGGAGCGTGAAAGCTCTGCTTTCACGGCCAAAGCAGAGCTTTGGCACTCCGGATCATCGAGAACCTAACAGCCCTGCCTCCCAGGAAGGGGGTGTGCTGCTTCGCAGCGAACATACCTACCCTTGTCAGCTTCTTGCCAGGACATCTTTCATGGCATATCGCACATTCATTTTTTTTAGCGCCGCTGACAGGAGCCTCGAATCACCATACTCGGGCGCAGCACAATATGCTGGGGGATTTTAATGCGTTCCTTCACCAGGTCAAGTAAAAGCAGCATGGCGTTTCGTCCCATTTCGAGTGCGGGCTGCGAGACAGTCGTCAGTGAAATAATAGAAGAAAATTGAATGTCATCATACCCCACCAGCGACACGTCCTCGGGAATCCGTTTTCCTTGTTCTTCCAAGGCCAGCTTCGCTCCGAAGGCCATCATGTCATTGGTGGCAAATACGGCTGTAAATTCTACGCCGCGCCGGAGTAACGTCATGACCTCTCGATACGCCTCTTCAAGGCGATAATTGCCGCAAAGCATCAATTCAGGCTGCCCAGGAATTCCCTCTTCAGCCAGGGCGCGTTGAAACCCTTTTAACCGAGCTTTCTCCGTGTTCAAATCCTGCGGACCAGCCAGATTCACAATCCACTGGTGTCCTAATTTTAATAAATACCGAACCGCCTGATACGCGCCATCCTCATTATCCGAAATCACGTAACTCGCCGCTTCAGATTCAACCATCCGATCTAATAACACCAGCGGAAAGTCGCTGAGAATTAACTCTCGGATCGGGCTTTCTGACCTGGAAGGGATCAAGATAATGCCATTGACACCGCGTTGATAAAGGTTGTTGATATGTTGGGTTTCAAGCTCCAGGTCATTTTCCGAATCGCACAGAATCAGATGATACCCATGAATTCGTGAAACCTGTTCAACCCCTTTAATTAAAAGCGGGAAAAAGGGATTGAGAATATCAGGAACGATCAGGCCGACAGAATGAGGTGCTTCGATGAGTTTGTCGTCATCAACAGATTTCGGACGTTCATAGTGCAATTCCCTGACAGCAGTTTCAACGCGTTCGCGTGTATGCGGACTGACCGAGGCATAATCATTGAGCACGCGTGAAACAGTGGAAAGAGACACGCCTGCGCGTTGAGCAACATCATGAATAGTTGGCGATTTAAGCGGATCCATAAAACAACTCAGAGATGCGCAAAATTTCGATTTCACGCTGCAATGTTACGAATATTGAAATTTAATTGATAGTTTCGCGCGATAGGTATCAAGCACCACCGCCGCAACAATGATAAACCCGGTCACCATCTGGCGGGCAAAATCCCCCATGCCGATCAGGAGCAGTCCATTATTGAGCACACCCATGATACAGGCACCCAGAAATGTGCCGATTAACGACCCTTTTCCGCCGCTCATGCTCGTGCCGCCGATCACAACGGCCGCGATCGCGTTGAGTTCAAATCCAACTCCCAGGATCGGACTGGCAATATTGAGACGCAGCATATACATAATCGCCGCAATTCCGACGGTTGCGCCGCAGAGCACAAAGGCGATTACTTTATAGAGCGCGGTATTATGGCCTGATAAGCGCACCGCTTCTTCGTTGTTGCCAATCGCATAAATCATGCGGCCAAACACCGAGCGACTCAGAATAAAACTTCCGATAAGAACGAGCGCGAGGGCCATAAGAAAAATAACCGGGATGCCCAATACCGTCTTGGTGCCAAAACGATTAAAGGCGGCCGGAAACATAAAAATCGTACGCGACTCGCTGATTTGCAAGGCCGCGCCCCGCGCAATATTGAGCATGCCCAACGTTACGATAAAAGAATGAATTTTCCAGGTTTCCGCCACAAACCCGTTAAATAGGCCGCACAATGCACTGACAACAATACTGAACAAGATAGCGAGCACAATCGCCAGCCATACAGGCAGGGTCTCGGAAGCAATCGTTTTCCCGGCGACAATGGTCGCCAGCGCCAGCACCGAACCGACCGAGAGATCAATCCCGCCTAACAAAATCACAAAGGTCATGCCGACGGAAATCACCGTGTTAATACTGATCTGTGTCAGAATATTGGTGAAATTGAGCGGGGACGCAAATTTCGGCGCGGCAATCATAAAAAAGATACAAATCAGCACCAGAGCGACCCCAATCCCGGCTTCTCGCACCAGGGCATACAAAATTCTTTTGGCGTTCATACGTTCATTCTCCTCTTTTCCCCATTCGATTGAATATATTCTTTGTACGCGAGTGATAAAATGCGTTCCTGGTTAAACTCATTGCGAGGAACCTCCCCGGCAATTTTCCCATTCGAAAACACAATAATGCGATGACAAATCCCCAATAATTCAGGTAAATCGGAGGATACAATAATAATGGACTTCCCTATAGCCGCCAGTTTCCAGAGTAATAAATAAATCTCATACTTTGCTCCCACATCAATCCCGCGCGTGGGTTCGTCAAAAATCAGAATGTCCGTATTGCGAAACAGCCATTTCGCGACGACCACTTTTTGCTGATTCCCTCCAGACAGATTTCTGACCCATTGATTCACCGAAGGCGTTTTCACGGCTAAATCTTCTACTAACTTTTCTGAAACCCGTTTCTCTTCAGCGCGTTGCAATAACCCGGATTTTGACACCCGGGCCAAATCCGTCAGGGTGATATTCACAAACGTGGGCATGTCCAGAATCAAACCCTGGCTTTTCCGATCCTCGGTCAGAAGACAAATCCCGCACTGTACAGCGTCGCGCGGACTGGCAATGTTGACTTCCTGACCGTTGACGAACACCGCGCCGCCATCTTTGGCGTCTGCGCCAAAAATCGCCCGCATAGTTTCCGTTCTTCCTGATCCGACCAGACCGGAAATTCCCAGCAATTCCCCTTTTTTCGCAATAAACGACAGGCCGTGCGGATTGCCTTTATAGCGTAATTCTTTGACTTCCAAAATAGTTTCCCGCGGCTCAATCTCGCTGTGAAACGGGTATTCTTCTTCCATCGAGCGGCCGACCATCATGCGCACAATGTCCGGAATCGTCACCTCCGTTGTCGTCTTTGTGCCGACTTTCGCGCCATTTCGCAAGACCGTAATTCGGTCGCCGATCTCGAAAATTTCTTGTAAGCGGTGAGAAATATAAATCACCGTAACCCCTTGCTGCTTGAGATTGCGGATAATCGCAAATAAGGTGTCAATTTCTTTTGAGGTCAGCGTTGCCGTCGGCTCATCTAGAATCAGCACTTTGCTTGCGCTGGAAAGGGCTTTAGCGATTTCAATCAATTGGAGCTGCGCGACTCCTAAGAGTTCTATCGGCGTTTTCGGAGAAATGGTTAAGCCAACGGCGTCTAACAGTGTTTCAGTCTCGCTATACAGTTTCCGAAAATCCACAAACCCGAATTTACGCGGCAGGCGTTCAAAAAAGATATTCTCTGCCACCGATAAATAGGACAGGAGGTTAAATTCCTGATACACCACGCGAATGCCAGCTTTGATGGCGTCAAGCGGGGAATGAGGGACATAACTATTGCCGGAGTAAAGCATCTCGCCTTCATCAGGTTTATAAATGCCACACAGCAGCTTAATCAACGTGGATTTTCCAGCCCCATTCTCTCCGACGAGCACGTGCACTTCGCCCTGCTGAATGTCTAAATTGATGTCTTTCAGAGCCACAACGCCCGGAAAGGTTTTGGTAATCTGTCGTAATTCAAGGATATGGTTGATCGCATTCATGACTCTGTTCTCATCTGCGGTTCTGAGCTTGAAACAAAACAGGCAGTAGATCGGGGATCTACTGCCTGTTGAATGTGGTCCCCGTCCAATTTTACAAATCTGCTTTGGTGATGAGCTTAATCGGGGTGGTTTGCCAGCCGGTGAGAGCTTCGCCATTCAGAATTCGGAATCCGACTTTAATGGCGTTGGCTGCCATTTTAGGGCCAAACTGATCGATCGTTGCCAGGATTTTCCCTTCTTTGATCAAGCCCTGAACTGCGCCGATGTTATCGAAACCAACAATCTGGATTGCGCCGGTTTTGCCAGCCGCGGCAATCGCTTTTTCCACGCCCAGGGCCATGGAATCATTGGCGCACATCACGCCCTGCACATCCGGGAAACTAGTCAGCAGGTTCGTCATGACCGTATTGGCTTCTTCGGTTTCCCAGTGCGCGGTTCTGGAATCTAACAGGTTCAGTTCGTATTTTGCTACGGAACGCATAAATCCTTCTTTGCGCTGTTTGGCGTTATCTGCACCCGGATTGCCTTCAAGGATGATCACTTTCGCGCCTTTGCCCAGGGTCTCGCCTAAATGGTCGCCGACCATTTCCGCGCCAGCCGCATTATCCGGGCCGACAAACAGAAAATCTTCCGGCAATCCATTGTCAACAAGGGCTTTCTTGTCCAGGGTCACATCAAAATTCACGACCACGATGCCCGCATCCACCGCTTTTTTCACAAAGGGCACCAACCCAACAGAATCAGCCGGAGCCAGACAAATAATATCTACCTGCTGCGTAATGAAATTTTCGATCGCGCTGATCTGCGTATCAATGTCCGTTTCCGAGTTCATGCCAACCGGAATCAGTTCAAACGTGCCGTCTTCTGCGGCAAATTTTCTGGCGCCTTCTTCCATCGTCTTGAAGAATTCATTTGCCAGCGATTTCATCACCAGGCCAACAACTGGTTTATCCGCTGCCAGAACCGGAGTCGCTAATAAACTCAGCACAAGCAGCATTCCCAATAACCCTTTCACCATTTTCATCCTGCTACCTCCATGTAAAAAATTAAGATTGAATATTGAAAAATCATGCCTACACCAACATCTTGTTTTCATGGAAATATTTCAAATATTTGTCAAGATATTTTTGTATTTTCAAATATTTTCTGAAAATTTTTGAAAAACATGACATCCTTCATTTTTGGTTAAAAGCAGCGGGCGACAAATGGTCTTCACGGCTGTCGTGAGCTGGTATTCCCAGGGTGTCCAGCAAATCTAAGAGATACTGTTCATTAAAAAATTCCATAATATCAGACATTGTGAGAAATTATAGATCAAAAAAGTGAAGACTATCCGAAAATATTTACAAAAATTCACTTGAACTTTCTGTTCACAGGGCGTAACCTGAAAGAAAAAGATGTGGAGCGAGCCATTGAACTGGCGCGCACCAAATATTGCCCGGTCTGGGCGATGTTGAAAGACGCAGTCGAGATTATGTATGCTTACGAAATTCGTGCAAGCGAATAACAGGAGGGTCATGTTATGGCAATTTTAAAAAAACGCGATCAAAAAGCCGTTGCAAAAGAATTTGAAAAGCTTGTGGAACCCGTGAAGATCGTCTATTTCACGCAGGAGATGGAATGTCAATTTTGCGAGCAAACCCGTGAATTGCTGCAAGAAGTGGCTGAACTTTCCGACAAGCTCAGCCTGGAAGTCTATGACTTTGTGAAAGATAAGGACAAAGCCTTGCAGTATCGCATTGATAAAATTCCTGCCACAGTTATTGAAGGAAAAAAGGATCATGGCATCCGTTTTTTTGGCGTGCCCTCGGGCTATGAATTTTCAACCCTGTTAGGAAGCATGATCGAGGTTTCTACAGGGGAATCCGGACTTTCCGAGAAAACGAAGTCCCTGATCGCAAAGATTAACACGCCCATTCATATCCAGGTCTTTGTGACCCCCACCTGACCGTATTGCCCGGGTGCCGTCAGTTTGGCGCACAAATTAGCGTTAGCAAGCGATGCGATTCAGGGCGACATGGTCGAAGCGATTGAATTTCCGCATTTAGCCGCGAAATATGGCGTGATGGGCGTTCCCAAAACCGTGATTAACGACGAAATCGAATTTGAAGGGGCTGTGCCGGAAGAGATTTTCGTCTCGCACCTGATGAGCGCGTTAAGCAGCTAAACAGATACACCGTAAAAAACCAGGTTTTTCTCAAAAACCTGGTTTTTTATGTTCTCGTTGTAATCGCAAATAAATCTCTTTGACTTTTGTTTGGCAAAACCCGATAGTATCAAGCAGAAGTTCGGAAATTCTTGCTTATATATTATTCTTGTAGTTACCCAAGAGCGTGGCTTCTTTGCTAAAGTTGTAAAATATCAATCACCTTATCATACGTAAAATCCGGAGAAATGCCAAGCTGTTGTCGTAACATCTCTTCGGTCATCGCCCCGGAACGCACAAAGACCGTCGCGATACCCGTGTGCTGTCCGGCAAGCATATCAGTATCCATATCTCCGACAATGACACAGTCTTCCGGTTTCAATCCCGTTCGATCCAACGCCATTTGCACGATGTGAGGGGTTGGTTTGCCGATGATCGCATCTGGCTGACGTTCCAGCATATAACTCAGGGCCCCGATAACCGCGCCGGTGTCAGGAATAACGCCTCCTTTGGTCGGGAGCATGCGATCCGGATTCGCCGCGATAAATTTTGCTTTGGCGTAGTATAATGCTTGTAACGCGTCGGTAATACGTCGGCTGTTTTCTTCGGAAATTTTCCCGTTTCCATCAAATACCGTGCCGACCACCACATATTGCGCTTGAAACGGATCATCAATCAGATTCAAACCGGCCAGTTCTAATTCTTTACGCAACCCCGCCGCACCTAACATATACACCCTGGCTCCGGGGTGTTCCTGCGCGACATACCGGGCGGTGGCATACGTAGATAGCACCAAATCCTGCTCTGTTATCGGAATACCCAGCCGTTCGAATTTACTGATGTAATCTACCCGGGATTTGGTGGAGTTATTGGAAATAAATATCACGCTTTTGCCGCCCTGACGCAGACGGGCAATCGCTTCAGGCGAACCTGGAACAATGTCTTCGTCCCAACACAACACGCCATCCACATCAAAAATAAATCCTTTGCGTAACAACGGGTGATCGCGCCCTTCTGAATAAAATGTCCGGAGTTTCTGCTCTGTCCCTGCATCCGGATAGAGGTGAACCTGAGTCATAACATGTCTCCTTTCCCTGTTTCTGATGTTTACGCAAATTTCAACTGGTATGCTTCCACACAACACGACAACACGAAATCTGTCAAGGTTTGAAAAGAATGTCGTTATCCTGCGTGGTATTCTAAGCCTATCAAAGGGGTGAAATGTTCGTGGAAAGCAGAAGTTTTTTCTTGACGGATTATGCCGCAAGAATCAAGATTCACAGTGACATGATGAACATTATAAAACAGAGAAGGAGATGTCACCATGATGCAAGCCGTACATAGTGCCTATAATACGTTGGAGATTTCACAAGATGTACTTGATTCGGCACGGTTGACCCTGCATGATCTCAAAGTCGAATTGGCGGTCAGTTTGTATGCGCAAGGACGCCTTGGGATTGGCAAAGCGCGTGAATTGGCTGAGATGTCACTGTGGACATTCCGGCAGTTATTGGCCTTTCGGCATATTTCTCCCCATTACGACGAAACCGATCTGCAAGAAGATGTCGCCACGTTGAAGGAGTTAGGACGAATATGATTGTTGTCAGCAATACCTCGCCCTTAACCAATCTGGCAGCAATTCATCAATTCGAATTGCTGCATCGATTGTATGATCAGATTCATATTTCTGACGCGGTCTGGGACGAATTGAACAGTGAAGGCAAACGATGGCCGGGAAGAGCTGAAGTCTCGACTGCTGATTGGATTGAAACCCATGCCGTTCGCAATCGTTCACTGGTCGATGTGCTTCGACGTGACCTGGATGCAGGAGAATCCGAAAGCATCGCGTTAGCCTTAGAACTTGGGGCAGACATGATACTGGTGGATGAAAAAGAAGGGCGGCACGCTGCACAACGCTTAGGGTTGAAGGTGGTCGGCGTAATTGGTGTGCTGTTAGAGGCCAAGTCACGCGGTTTCATCGAACATGTTCGTACTCAGCTTGATGCCCTGAGGCAAATTGCCGGATTTTATATGAAGGACTCTTTGTACCACGCTGTCCTTGTGTTAGCATCCGAAGAGTAGGCATAAGGACAAAATTTTCGTGAATTTTGTGGATGCGCTCTGAACGGATTCGAAGAGTTTCGTAATTATGCGTGGAAAGCAGAAGTTTTTTCTTGATGGATTATGCCGCAAGAATCAATGATAGCAGTAACATGATGCAAGACTGAACAACGTATGAATCCATACCGGAAGGAGCAAGCAGAATGCAAGCCATTCAGATTGAAATTCCACGCTTTACCCCAGGAGGAAACCATGTCAACCTTGACCATTGAATTACCAGAGACACTCAGCAAACAGATTCAGAGGAAAAGGATCTCGCAGCAGCAATTAGAAACTATATTTTCCAGGGTGCTTCAACTCTACCTCAATGAAATCCCGCTAACCACGATGAATACAGAGAGGACGCCATCTCATCCTCCGAAAACATTGCGAGATCTACGAGGAAGCATTCCGGTCACAGGTCCCCAGGATTTTGATGCCATCCGCCAGCAAGTGATTAGTACACAGATTCGCCTTTATTGATACGAATCTCTTTCTTCGTTATTTGACTAATTATGTGCCGGAACAATCTGGTGCTGGTGTGATGAGCTTCTTAAAAGAACGACTGGTGGAGACTGTATCAAACGCCTGCGGGAATTGATTGAAACCCTTGAGCAGTAAAACAGTTTCCTAAATTTCTTATGTTTCGTGTGTCTATCCTACGCTTTTCGCTGGATAACTTCACTATCTCTCCAAACATACATTTTTTCTCAAAACAAAGTTGACAAAGACTTTGAACTCTGCCATATTTATAGTTATAATTACTACGTACAAGGAGAATATAATTCCGATGCATTTAATTAAATCTATTCATCCTTTTCCAGCGCGAATGGCTCCGGAAATTGCGTTAGCTGCTTTATCTGATTTACCTGCGGGGTCAATTGTTCTTGATCCTATGATGGGATCAGGGACGGTTTTACGTATGGCATCCGAATGTCAGCATACAGGAATTGGTTTCGACACAGATCCGTTAGCGGTGTTGCTGACAAGGGTATGGACAGCACCAATAGATGGAAAAATTTTTCAGGAGACGGCAAGAGAGATAATAACTCAAGCAAAGGAGATGCAAGCAGACAATTGTTTTCTTCCCTGGATTGATAATGATGAAGAAACCGGAAAATTTATCGACTTTTGGTTTGCCCAGGAGCAGCAAGGTGATCTCCGAAAGCTCGCTAACATTATTTATCCATTGCGTGATCCTATAGGTGATGCATTACGAGTAGCTATGAGTAGGCTTATTATTACTAAGAAACATGGTGCATCATTAGCCTGGGATGTGTCACACGGCCGCCCACATCGAGTTCGGCAAGAAAATGATTTCAATGTACTGGAGGAATTTCAAAAGTCAGTAGATTTTTTAGCGACACGTTTACAATCTCAACAGCCAAAAGGGCATGTAAATGTAAAACTTGGAGATGCTCGTTGTTTAGAGGATATACCGGCATCCTATATTGATGTGATGATTACCTCACCACCATACTTAAATGCAATAGATTATGTCCGCGCTCATAAATTCTCGCTGGTTTGGTTTGGTTATAACATCCCTGAACTACGATGTATTCGGGCGAATAATATTGGAGCAGAGCGTTCCTATGAATCTGACGCCAATCTTACATTAGCTGAAAAACTGACCGTTTCAATGGGAGAATTGGGATGTCTTAAACAGAACCACAGGAAGATGATTGCCAGGTATGTATTAGACCTGTTTCACATGCTGAAAGAGACAGGTCGCGTATTGAAGTCACAGGGAAAAGCGATATTCGTTGTTGGGAATTCATGCCTGTCTGACGTGTTCATAAAAAACACGCAGGCAGTAAAAAATGCGGCTCAACTTCTTGGATTAGAACTGCTCGAAGAGCAAAAACGTGAACTTCCTCCGAATCGCAGATACTTGCCGCCCCCAACACAACAGAAGGGATCTGCTCTCAGAAAGCGTATGAGAACGGAGTCTGTACTGACTTTTATGAAACCATAGGTAAAAGGAGGCATTATCTAATACAGGAACTATGGCATCAGCAACGGATTACGAACGACAATTGCACGAACGACTGTTGCAGAAAGAGGAAACCGCATCGGCTGAATTGTGTTGCCATTTTCTGGAACCCCTGATACAGCGTTTCAAAAGGATATTCTGGGATGTTGCCTTGCGGGATGAAACTCTAATATGCGATGCCGTTACCGATGCCCTCTTGAATTATATTGACAATCCCTCCCAATACGATCCGCAACGCAGAAGTTTAGAAGGCTATCTTAAAATGTCTGCCGAAGGCGATCTGAAAAATGCCCTAGACAAAGAAAAGCGACGGCAAGAACATTTTGAAAAAAAACCTGTCGAGCTTTCATTAATTTCTCGGAAAGGAATCATGAAAGGAGAAAGTACTCCTGAACAACAGATCGTCACCAAAGAAATACAGGAACAACTCCAAAGAATTTTTCCAGAAAAATCCGATCAGGGGCTTGCAGATGCAATTTTGTCAGGCGTACGAGAGACAAGCCATTATGTAGAGATTCTTGGCATTACTCACCTCCCGGAACATGAACAAAGAATTCAGGTGAAACGGGCAAAAGATCGAATCAAAGTAAAACTTAAACGGACAAATTGGAACAAGTTGTAGGATTACAACTATGGGCAACAAAATAACACATCAGAAATTTTTAATAAAGAAAGTATCGTCGCGAAGAGACTATTTTGCGTTCTTTATTGTACAATATCAACAGCATGAACAGTTGGATGACGATCAGATAAAGTCCTTCCTTGAGTGTTCTGATGAGAATTTCTTTCGCCTTGCTCTTTGCCGTGTTTCTGACATACAGGCTGACACATTTGCTGAAAAAATTCAAAAAATTGCAGATTTTACAACAATTCCTGTCATGAAACTTGCCCAGATACTCAAGCGAGTTTCAGGTTTAGAAGTTATACAACAAGCTGAAGAAAAGTCTTATGAAGAAAGTTTTCTCTTAGCTGCGCGGCAAAAAGCTGAAAACGAAAAAGATACAAACAACGAGCCTGAGCACGAGGAGTCGTGAATTTCCTTCCATTAACAGCGCATATTTCTGATATTGCTGAATCTTTCTGGAAAAAAGCAGGTGGTGTAACCTGTTGGCCCTGCGATCTTGAGCGAGCCATTGCTCTGGTGTTGCCGCTTGATATTGTTCTCCTTTCCGACCTTACGATCAAAAGAATAGAAGAGTGGTTCCATCAGCGGCACACCTATTACCAATTTCCTGGCAAACGAACACGATTACATGGATGTTTACTTGTGTATCGAGGTGTTGGATTTGTGTTCATTGATGGCTCTGATTCCAAAGAAGAACGGTTGTTTACGCTAGCTCATGAAGTCAGCCATTTTATCGTAGAATATGTACAGCCAAGATTAAAGGCCTGTGAATTATTGGGCGAGGAGATTATCGAGGTGTTAGATGGACTACGCCCGCCATCTGTAGAGGAGCGTATAGAGAGTATCATGAGCGCAATAAATATTAAACCCCATGTTCACCTTTTAGAACATGGGGGTACCGGAGCATCTGCCCGATCCTCCATCTGGCAGGCGGAAGATCGCGCCGACGAACTTGCTCTTGAATTGGTGGCTCCTGCTGAAATCGTTCTTAGTGACTTAAAAGCTACTTTCGACAGCATGTCATATTTTGAGTGTTGCCATGTAGCAGCAGATATACTGACTCAAAAATTTGGCCTTCCGGGGAATGTCGCTAAAACCTATGCTCGCCAGCTTGCTCAAGCACTTACTGGCGGACCTTCTGTTCTGTCATCATTAGGACTTGAATAAAAAATCAAAAAATGTGTCGAACTTTTGCGAGTGCATTGGAATAGGTTTATAAAAGAGGAAATAAAAACTCAAACACACACAAACCATTAAAAGAAGGATCGCATAATACAATGGAACAACCAGCATATACAATAGTCAACAATGAGAGTAGCAAAAGCGTTGATGTCCAGGAAGAGTTTGAAAACGCTATTATTGAGACGCTTGATCTCGATACCTGGTCATACGGTGAAAATCTGCTCGAACAATATGCGCGGTTAGAACGAGAAGTTCGAGACGCTGTTGCAGATGAAGAGAACGTTATTAAGCAAATTCGTGAAAATGTGTTTCCAAGAATAGCGAAAGGAAGACGGAGTGTCGAAAATTCAGGATTACACAAATTTGATACCGAAATGATTGAACAAGCCCATAAAGGCTTATTATTCAATGGTGGTGTTGAAGCATGTGATGGGACTGTGGTGATACATGATACACTTCCTCTCACAATTACACAAGTTGGAGTTTGCCTGACCTCATATCATGGGCAGCAAGGGAGTTACGTGCATCGCTTATATCGTCGTGATTTCAGAGTGCGTGGCGAGGACCCTGTGAAAGAAGCCCTGGACATGCTTGAGAGACGAAGTAAACGGGAAGCTTATAATAGTAATGATGACGCTGATCCGTTAAGTAGTTTAGCAAGACGTGGGGTTATGGCGTATGCAGAACGCGCAATTCTTCTTCAAAGGTCTCAGGCACGATGGCGTATGGGACATGGAAATCCGGCTCCGTATGAATTGCTGACAGGATTTTGGGCGAGTCGTCCAGAAATGACCAAGGCAGCGCTTGACATTATGCGTCGTATGGTTCTCGAACATCAGCGTTTTGTTTTTATCCCAAGCGCTCCGCGACAGCGGGAGCTTTTAACGCTCGGAAACGCCCTGAGACCTCTTGAGTACTTGATTCTATTTACTCTTGAAAAAGATTTGGAGAGAATGATTGAAAGTGGAGGCGCTCGGAAACGAAATATGATCCGTGATGACATGTTTACATTTGCAAGAGAAGTCGGTTCTCAAATAGTGATTGGACTGTATCGGGCCTCAAAATTTTCTCCTGCCTATCTGTTTTATGCACATAAAGATCATGCAAAAACGGCTGCTCTCATTGCGATGGCGGATAGTTGCCTGCAAGAACACCGAGGTTTCCCAATGTTAATTGATATTGCAGATCATCTTTGCCGGAGTACGTTTGGTGCAGACGGTTTTATTTCCTCAGTACAAGAAGCGTATGCCGATGCGGGACAACCCTTCCGGTATCTACCAGAGCGAGAAACACGCCGTTAATATTCTCCGTCAATAATACTCGTTTAGAGGTAATCACCACAAACGATTGATTCAGTGAAATGATACAATGAATGAGGTAACACTATGGAAACACAAAATGGAACTATAAGACTGGCATATAAACGTGATGATGATATAGCTGCTGAACTTCCGGATGATATTTTCAAAGAATCATTAGCCCGTGAGATTGAGTCTGCCGGAGGGGAATATCAAGAAGATCCGGCATTTGAAGGATCCGTTGGCATCACAATGTTTGATGTGCCGAACAGCAAAGATAATGTGTTGTCAGTTCTGGTTCCGTTCAAGGATGTTCGGAACATCCCCTCCCAATCTATTGTTGAGATCAGAAGTCGAAGTCGAGATAATGGTGGTGATGGCCGGGTGTATCGTGGTGTAGTCGTAGAAGGACCATTCTATGAGCCTGACGGGCTCCGCGCTGATGCGCCTATCATTGTCACAACTTCGGTCAGAGGAACGATGTTCATGCCGAGATTTCATGGCAAACTTTCTATAGAAGTGATCGGAGAAATCATTGATGGAACTATCGTTCCACCACGTTTCCGACCACTTCCAAACAGTCCAGTATTTGTGCTTGATGCTTCCCAAACAGCAGAGGCTCTGGGGATCGGTGGAAACATCACGTTGGGTTTGGCAATTGGACATGATGACATTGAGGTACAAATCCCCTCTGATAAAAAAATGGTTTTCGCACGTCATTTTGGCATTCTAGGGACAACCGGAGGCGGGAAATCGACAACCGTATCAGGACTTATTAACCAATATCAACAAGCCGGAGTCAGTACCATTCTCATAGACACTGAGGGAGAATACACTGCCCTGGATCAAAAAACAGAAGATCCAAATATGATAACAGCCCTTAAACGACGAGGCAAGGGACCCAAAGGCGTGAATAATACGTATGTCTATCATCTTATCGGACGAGAGACAAACAATCCCGATCATCCCAATCTTATCCCATTTTCCCTTGAATTCGAACGATTATCGCCCTATGCCGTCATGGAAATCCTGGGACTCAATGAAGCTCAACAACAGCGTTACCTTAAAGCGTATGATTTAGCCAAGCAGCTTCTGATGAAGCTCAAGATTTATCCATCCACAGAGCAAGAACAAGAGGAATTAATGGAACTTGATGAAATGGAAAGAGGGTTTCCTCGTCTTTCTCTTGAGCTAATGTACGATGTTGTCCGAGCATGTGCAATGAGAGAGGCAAAAGAATTAAGAAACGAGAACAATGAGCCGAATTTTTATATTAGAACCAAATTCTTGTTTCAAGAAAAAGAGAAATTTCTGAATCTTATAGAGACTGCTGATTTACCCCATCATGTTTGGAGTTGGCGTAAAGTACAGGGACGCTTAAGTCAATTGCTTCGGCTCAAAATTTTTGATCATTCAGCGGTACAGCCACTTAACTATCAAGAACTCACAACATCTGGTCGAATATCAATAATAGATCTGAGTGATACTGATTCACCTCAGATCAACAATCTTGTGATTGCTGAATTGTTGCGTGGAATGATGGACCAACAGAATGAAAATTATAAACAGATGCAAACGAATAACGAGCAACCAAATAAAGTCATGGTGATCATCGAAGAAGCTCATGAATTTCTCTCCTCAGAGAGAATTAAACAAATGCCCGTCTTATGGCAACAGGTCGCCCGTATCGCCCGTCGGGGAAGGAAACGGTGGCTTGGATTGACATTTGTGACCCAACTTCCGCAGCATCTTCCAAATGAAGTATTGGGATTGATCAACAGTTATGTGTTACACAAAATAAACGACGCAGACGTGATTAGCCGCTTAAAACGCTCTATCGGTGGAATTGATGACAGTTTGTGGAGACGCCTGCCTAATCTTGCGGCCGGTCAGGCGATTGTCACCACGCCAAGTTTAACTCGACCTCTGCTTGTAGCAATTGATCCGACTCCCTGTAAGTTGCTCATGGTGGAATAAACGCCTGAATATCAACCTTTGATTGATACAAAGAAGTAGACACGGCTAAATGCTGTCTGCTTCTTTGTTTTTCAAAGCTTCAGTCAATTCTTCAACCTCCTTATCTCGTCGGTGATAACCCATTTCATCTATCATGGTTTTAGCAGTACTGAGATGTTGTTGGGCGTCATCGAGTTTCCTTTCAGCTAAACAAAGTCGGCAGGCTTCCAGATGATAATCAGCTATATAAAGTCTCATACTGCCCCGCTCTGCAATTTCTTGCACTTCTTCAAGATCTTCCCTTGCTTTAACGAATTTATGCTGTAGTCGATGTAAAGTTGCCCTTGCCAATAATCCTTGTGGTAGGTGATGTTGTGTACCAGCATTTCTAAAGTCCTCTACCGCTTGTTTTAAATATTCCTCTACTTGAAAGAAATTATCACTTTCCTCTTCCTGTAATTGGAGCATAGAAGATTTTCCCAGGGAGAGTTTATCAAGAGCAATATCTAAAAGACGGCCATCTGGTTCCGATTTTTTATTCAATGATTGGAAAGCCCGGTTTTGTACTTCCTGATATCGTCCCAGACTTAGGAGTAAATCGCAGAATCTAAAACCTTGAACAGAATAGAGATAAGGATAGCCAGGTAGTCTCTCCTTTTGCATGGATTCCGCTTCTATAAATAGATTTTCTGCTTCTTTATATTTTCCTGCATTATGAAGTATATTGGCTAAAACTGTGCGTTTACTATCTCGTTCAAAACCATCTCCGCTAAGATCAGCGAAATTTACACTTTGCTGCGCATATTTTAGAGCTATGTTCACATTTCCCATTGTCAAACAAAGTTCGCTGAGATTACCAGTAGTTACTGCTGCTCCTTTCCAATTTTCCTGTTTGATGCGAACGTCTATTGCTAATTCCATCGCCTGTCGAGCTTCTCGTAACCGACCTAATGCTCGAAGACGGAAACCTGCCAATCCCAGAATCTTACCTTTGTCTTTCTCTTTTAGGTCAGATATTGGATAAGACCATCGGAGAATACTGTTTTCAAAAAAATTGGAAAGGGCTTGCAAGTCTATACCAAAAGCCCCTAGTTTTTTCGTGCTATAATGTCCTTTACCTTCTCCTTCTCTTAAAATTCTTTGCCAATAAACAGTATCAAATGTCTCTTGATATCTTCCAGCCTGACAGCCATGTGTCACCGCAGTAAAAAGTGGTTCCATCTCTTCTAACGTATCTGGAAAGCGTTTCTCTGGAAGATTCTTGTAATATTCATACAGGCGACTGTGTGCTTCTTTCCAGGCATCAGGATTACTATTTCGGAGTTTCTCACTAAAATGCTCGCGTATTAACGGATGACAGTCTAAGGTGTCAGGACTATTTTCATTTTTTTCTGACAGTAGACGCAAATCCCTCAAATGCTTCACCGCATACAACCATTTAGCAGGGATGAGTTGGTGTAACTCAGATGTCAATCCCTTTATTGGTGGCTCAATCTTCAGGGCTTCGATAGCTCCATTTGTGGCGGGACGATCAAACAGTCCCATCATATAGAGAATATTTAGTTCCGAAGTCCCAGATAGCCAACATTCATAGGATTCCATAACTCGGCGGGCATGACCACCTTGCTCTTCCTCTTCGGTTAAATTAGGAATCAAATCTCGCTTGCGAATATCACCGTCATGCGCAACTGCCAAATATCGCCCCAAAAGATTTAAGGCTAAAGCATGGCCTTTAAATTCGTTTGCGGTCTGATGAAGTTCGGCAGTAGCTCCTTTAACTCCCAATGTCTCTAACAGTTTTGCGCCCGCTTCAGAAGAAAGATGTTCCAGAAAAACACGTTTAACCGAAGATTTCGTCGCATGTTCAAGGTCTTTAACCGCTAGACGAGTTGTCAGGATACACAAACCGGATTGAAAACGAGCTAGTTCTTTCAACAATGCCTGTAATCCCTGATCTCTCAGGCGTCCCTGCATTTCTCCCGGTGGATATTGCAACGGTTCCACTCCATCCAAAATCAGCAAGGTTCGATGCTGGCGAATCAATCCGGCAAGCCGCACACCCCTGTCCCAGGATGAACCTTGTGTCGGATCGGAATCGCCAAACCAGGAAAGCGCATGAAAGATGAACTCATCTGCTGAAATTTGACGATCTTCGCGAGTTCCCTGGCTGTAAAACGACCAACCGTACACGCGCTCTGCGCCGCGATAATTGTCTCGCCCCATACGATTCAGCCATTCATTCACCAATGCCGTTTTCCCCACTCCGCCCCAGGCGACAATACTGACAATATGCGTATGCGGATCAGTCCAGGCGTTGTCCAACAATTCTAACTCTTCTTCTCTGCCAAAAAGCTCACTTCCGGTCGTCGGCAACTTTGCGAGAAAAATTTTCTCAGGCGAGAGAACAACATTTCTTGCAGTTTGCGAGCGCTTTCGTAGCTGACCAGCTATGGGTTTCGTAGTTTTGTGTTGGTCGGTCAACCTCCAATAAAGTTGATCATAACCTTCTTCTGAATTAAGGCAGTAATAGGTGCTACCTTGTAAAGGGCGGGGAATATGGCAAAAATCTCCGGGAGCAAAGAGCACGGGAATAAATTTGGTGTTCAAGGAATCATTGGTATAGATATGGTTATAGGTTAACACACTTTCCCATTTGACCCCGCGCCCGATTCCGGCCTGTTCTTTGCCCATGACGCGATTATGATAGGTTTCCGTGTAGATCATCAGCACGTAATCCGCTTGCTCGATTTGGCGATCCATCCATAGCGGCCACCCTTCCGACGGGTCACCTTCATATTGGTCAAGAATACAATCGAGACCATCCTGAATGAGACGATCGGCCAATGCAAGCACACGCGCAGCGTGTTCAGAAGAGTCATGGCTATAGCTAATAAACACTTTGGGCATACTTCATCATCCCTTCTTACAAGATTCGCATTTCACTGACGCTTGCATGAATAGATATTTCACTAAAATATCTATTCATGCAAAGTTCCGTGTGCCTGTTCTCTTCTATAGCAGATTAATGCGTCAAGGTGTTCCGATAATCAGCGTATCGAGAAATGCATGCAGCTCATGTTTGACCTGTTCCCAAACTTCCGGCAACGGGATCACCAGTTTTTCCAATTCGTCCCATTCCAAAATAAACGAATAGGAATGGCGGTAGAAATGCCGAAATGCCAGGTATTCAGTTAATCGAAGGAAGGTTTCATGCGAGAGTATCGGGTCCCGAAAATCTGTGCTTTCCGTCATTTTGGTCAGTATGTCACGATGCCAGCGATCTCCGGTCGGAATGTCAGCATCAATTTCTCTGGCAATCGAACGAAAGATGTTTTCTAACCCATTATAAAACGAATGCATGACTGAGGCAATCGCCGTAATTTCTATCATACCGGGAGTTTCTCGTCGAACCCGTTCGAGCAACCCGGAGTACGTTTCGAAAAGCTGCTCAATCTGCTGTATTTCGAATCTTATTTGTGAAATCGCCTTGTTACGCAATTTGTACCAGATCTCCTTCTTGTGTTAAATAGTGGGCAAAAGGGTCACGGCTTTCCAAATTGACTAAATCTACCGGGACATCAAGTTCGATTAACAACTTGCCTAATACCTGAAAAAATTTCCCTTTCGGACATCCCCGAATGGCCAAATCAATATCTGAATGTTGATTCACCTTATTGGCTGCCAGGGAGCCAAACACAAAAATGTCAGTACATCCGCTCTGCTTGAGGATTCGGATAGCTTTTTGTAAATTCTGCTGGTATAATTCAGAACTCGTGTTGATGTTTTGCATGATTTCCCCTCGTATGCCAGAATCTCCCGGTCAAGCGAATCCGTTAACAACAGTAAAAATATCTCGAAGATTTTTCAATTTTCAGGTTAGACAATAAAATCGTCAAGCATTTTTTATGCAACATCTGAAATCTGATAGCGGTATTTCACGTTTTTCTTATGATGGGAATGAAGGCGATTCCGATCCGGAGCAATTTCAGACAAAAACCAGGTTTTTCTCAAAAACCTGGTTTTTTATTCTCTTTTTTGCTAATTTCCGGAACGGTTTTTCACAATCCCGGCCAGGACGTCCGGAAAATCCGAAGCGATCCCATCAACGCCATAATCAATCCACCGCTGCATATCTTCAGCGGAATTAATGGTCCAGGGATGCACCGGATACCCGCGTTGATGCGCTGCCTCAATTATATCCGCCAGGGTATAATCATATTCGGGATGCAGTGCATCTGCGCCTACAGTTTCGGCCACGGACCAGGGCTCCACAAGTCCTGCGGCGTATAAAATCCCGGTTGTAATCTCAGGATTATATTCTTTGATTTTTTTCAGGGAAGGATGATAAAAGGCAATGACAATGACATTGTCCACCAGATCGTTTTTTTCAATCAGCCGGACAAGTTTTTTCTCGATGTCAGGATAGAGGATCGGACAGTTTTTGATTTCTATGGCAAAGGTCGCCCGTTCTTTGGCAAAATCAAACACTTCTTGCAGCGTGGGGATGCGTTCGCCGCGATACACCTCAAATTTCTTTGCTGCGTCAAATTGCTTGAGTTCTTTGACCGTATAATCTTTAATATAGCCGCTGCCATTCGTGGTGCGTTCCAATCTGGGATCGTGCATGACGATTAATTCGCCATCTTTGGACATGTGAATATCGAGTTCTAACATATCAGCCCCGAATTCTAAGCCTTTTTGAAACGAAGCCAGCGTGTTTTCAGGAGCATGGCCTGCGGCCCCGCGATGGCCGATGACTCTGAACATTTTTTGCTTTACTGACAGGGATTGCATAGATTCTTTTTCAAGAGCGATTCATCACAGACACACGTCATATCAGTTGAAGTCAGCTCTGAATTCCTTTTTCTCATAGAGTTTATTATTCAAAACTTCTGCTTACACTTTTCTGTGCCATGTTTGCTTTGTGGGAAATAAGTCAATAAGAAAATACAACAATTGGGGACCTAAGACTGAAAAACCGTTCCTTCCCGATAAGTTTGCCACACGGTTTCAAACCAGAACTCTTCCTGCGGAATTGGGCGGCGCGGCTTGAATTCACTCTGATACCTTCCGTCAGCGCCTATCACGGTTTCTAACACCTGTTCCCGAAATTTCGGGACTTCCGGGGCATATTTCCAGAGTGTTCCTGTTTGGGTCAAAATTTCCTGCCCTTGTTCACTAAGCACCAAATACGATCCACGACTGCCGCCCCCGGCTTCCAGATAGGTTTTAATTGCTTGCAGATACGCGGCATGGGCAATTGCGAGCTGCCGGTTCGCCAGGGCTGTCGAGAGTTCCTCTCGACTGGACAACGATTGCTGCGAAGCGCGTTGTATTTGCTGATACGCGGCTTCCAGAGCTTCTTTGACCTTATCAAGCTTGCGAATATGAGCAGCAGTATTCGTCATCCGCTCCTGAAATTCCTGGCGAAAATCTGAGATGCTGACATTTTGCGCTGAATTGCGCAACAGTTCCTCGATCAACGTCAACATATCCTGAACCTTGCGTTCAGCTAGGGGCGTAAAGCTTTCAAACGAAGTATGACGCTCCTGATAACAATGGGCGATTTTCTGCGCAGTGCGGAGCGCTCCAACCTGTCCGGAATTCAACGCGCTGCCTCCGGGACGATACACGCCATGCGAACCGCTCACCTCACCGATTGGAAATAAATGGGCGATATTCGATTCCCACCACAAGTCACCTGACAGGCCGCCGTTGTTATGCTGAGCGCAAACGGCGATTTCCAACGGCTCTGAGCATAAATCAATACCATGCTGCCTGTAAAGGTCAATCGCCAGCGGATTCATTTTCGCAAGCCGCTCAATCGGCGTCCCAAAGAGCGCTTCGGAGCGTTGGAGATAAGCGTAAGCTTCTGGTTCTAACTCTTTGAAACAGAACGGCGTCAGGCCATCGCCTCTGAGATTTTCACGAAAATCCATAAACACGCGCCGACCTTTTTGAACAGTTTCAATATAAACGAGCACGTCTATAAGCGAAGACCCGTAATTCGGAATTTTGCGCGGATCAAAAGGCCACTGATAACCTTTCAGAAAAATCGCGGTTCCTAATTTCCCCGTTGAAGGAAAGTATTCGTTTAAGAATTCCTGCTCATCCTCGCCGGCCTGGTTTGTACTGATATAGCGCGGAATTACCTGTTGATAGGTACCGGAAACGTTCCAGCGGAATTTGGTCGAAGCCAGTCCGTATTGCGATTCTGTTAAATTGACCGCTTTCGCTCCGGCCTCTAAGGCCAGACCAATCGCGCCCAGATGACATGCAGGATACACCGAAGTCTGGTATAATCCGCCTGGCCCGCCAACGCCAAACACCACATTTTCCGCCTGAAAAATGACCAGACCGTAATGCTCAGTCGAGAGTTGCGTTTTGTCTATAGCGATTACGCCGAAAATTCTATCGCACTCAACAATCAGAGCGATGACATCATGTAGGTCAAAAATCGGAATCTCCCGGCGTTTGACTTCGCACAGAAGGCATTCCACCATCTGTTTTGAGGTCCAGGGACCCACCGAGGTCGCTCGCTGCAAGGGATCGTGATCGGTTTTGTAGCCCACATACGCGCCTAGATAATTATGTGGAAAAGGCACGCCAATTGAAGCAAGGTGATAAAAGCCTTCAAGCGAGCCGAGCGCTTCAATCAACGCCAGATCGCCGTGCATTGAACCACCATTGAACAACGCTTTCGCCATTTCGTAGGGTGAATCCGGTTCCGGCCCGGCCACTGCGAGCTTGTAATAGGTTTGTTTATCAGACCCGGTGTTATAGGACGTTCCACCTTTGAGGTCTTCCGTCACAATCGCCAGATCGCGCTGTCCGTATTGGTGTAAACGGTCGGCGCAATTAAGTGATGCAGCCCCTGATCCCACAATCAGTGTTGTCACCGAGATCACAGGCAGCGTTTTTCCATTGATGTGCAAACTGTGTTTTTCCATAGTTATTTTCCCAATGTAAAGCACAAGAAACCGGGTTTTTCAAAAACCCGGTTTCTACAACGTTTGACTTCTTATGAAAGATAGGCTTCAATCTGCTGAATATGGTCAATAATCGCATGAGGCCCTGCTGAACGAGACCAGCGTATTGGCTCTGCCCAGCGAGATCGCAGCCAAAGGGTCTTACAATTCAGTTCTCGTCCTAATTGAATATCCTCCACCTGACTGCTCATAATGATGCTTTTCGCCAGAACCAAATCGAATACCTCCGCCGCCCGGAAAATGATGTCGCGTTTCGGTTGACGCAAGGGATATATAATTATTTGTGGCGGGAGTTCTATGAAACCGATATTTTTTTCCTCTTTTTCCTCAGTAAAAATAAAGAGTTGAAATCCCTGAGAAATCAAGCGATGAAGTGAAGAAATTGCGGATTCGGAAACCTGCGAGCTGCTTGAAGAACTGCTCAAATCTTCAATAAGGTCTGAGGCATTGAGAAAAATCCCGCGGCCAGGTGGATGAGATGTCGCATCTATAATACGCTGAATAAGCTGCGTGGTGGACATGTCTTCTACTAATCGCGCCAGATGAATACGCCCACCATGGCGTTCCACCGTCTCGCGTTCAACGCACTCTTTACCATGTTCCGGTGAGTTCACATGAATGTGCGGTCGAATGATTTCTAATAATCCTATAGGCGTCAGTTCGTCAAAAATCGTGATATAATCCGTACACGCTAAGGCCGCCAGCATCCCGGCACGGTGCTGCTGCGGGCAGATTGGACGATATTTGCCTTTATAACGTTTGATGCTATTGTCGCTGTTCAACCCAACGATCAGCACATCTCCCAGGGATTTCGCTTCCTCCAGCATGATCACGTGGCCGATGTGCAGCAGATCGAAACTGCCGTTCGTGGTGACAATTGTCTTGCCCTGCTTTTTTAACTCTTTGACGAGCGATGCTAGTTTGTTACACGGCACGATTTTTTCAAATGGGGATATTTTCATGGAATTAAATAATTATAATATACTTGTTGCACTTTTCCAGAACCTCCCCCCAACCCTTCTCCAAAGGAGAAAGGAGATTCCCTCCCCTCGGGGAGGGCCAGAGAGAGGCCAGGGGTGGGGTGAGTAACGTGAGTTATGTGATTCAGGAGGATTTTGCAGATTGCGGACGGAGTCGGAGGATTTCTCCGCGAACTCCTCCGTCATGCGATGTAATCATAACAGTATCGCCGGCTTCTTCGTAATTGCCGAAATCCTGCAAGTCAATATCGTTTTCAAGGATATGGTGCCGCGATGCGCATTCCTGCGAACAGTAGCCATATCCAGTGGGAAATGTCGCGGCAGGAATGGTTTTCGGATTGAGGATGCGTCGTTCCACATAAAACCCTTTTCGTGCATCAAACACTTTTTTACACTCATAGCATTTGATTTTCATACAAAACGTCTCTATAATAAAATACACAATAAAACTCAACGCCTCTGATTAAGCATGGTGAGGGTCGAGTTCATTGTGTTCTTGATGTCAATGATGAAATAGTAACGAGCGAAAGACTCTTTTCGCTTTACATACCCAATAGTGTCATGTATAAAAACAGGGAAGGACGTGCAATATATTTTTACAGCAAAAAACAAAAACTGTCGGAAACCTTTCCAATAAATAGCTTTTTTGTGAAAGCTGCGGAAAGCTACATGAATGAGGAATAAGCAAGAATTATTTTTCCTTGTACCAGGTTTTCGCCGTAGTGGTTTCATAGTAAGTGATGCGTTCCCTGAGCGGAGTCGAAGGGAACGGTGAACGGCTCGTTTCGACTTCGCTCAACGAGCGGGCATCACTTCCTATTTAACCACTACCGTTTTCGCCGCAGGCGATAGAGTATTGTAGCAATGAGTAACGCCACCATCCCTTCTCCTCCCTACCGCGTAGCGGTTGTGTTGTGGATCGCCTACGGTGAATGCAGGATGGAAGTAATGCTTATCTTTATCTACAATACCGTATCGCCTACGGCGAAAAGATATGGTAAATAGTTACCAAATTTTTACTTTATGAGGTGTAATTATGGAATACAAAGATGTTGTGGTTGCAAAAGTCAGTGAGATTCAACCGGGCGATATGAAACAGATCGCGGTTGAGGGCGGAGAAATTTTGCTCGTGAACATAGATGGGCAGGTTTCGGCCCTGGGAGCGCATTGTACCCATTACGGTGCGGAATTAGCCAAGGGGACCTTAGTCGGCGACACCATTGTGTGCCCCTGGCATCAAGCCTGTTTTTGCGCCAAAAGCGGCGACCTCAAGGAGCCGCCGGCCTTGAATGCGCTGCCGAGTTATGACGTGACCATTCAGGGAGATGATATTGTGGTCAAACTCCCGGAAAAATTGAAAAAAAGCCGAATTCCTGATATGGCTTCCTACAATCCGCAAAACGACATTCGCACCTTCGTGATTGTCGGTGCGGGGGCGGCCGGTAACGCCGCAGCGCAGACCTTACGGGAAGACGGATTTCAAGGACGGATTATCATGATTTCGCATGAGCCGTATCTGCCTTACGATCGCCCGAATCTGGATAAAGCCTATCTTCAGGGAGAAGCCCCCAAAGAATGGCTACCCTTGCGATCCGAAAAATTCTATCAAAATCGCGATATTGAATTGATGTTATCAAAAACCGTGATCAAGGTTGATGTGACGACCAAAACGATCACCTTCCAGGATCAGGAAACCTTGCAATACGATAAAGTGTTACTCGCAACTGGCGGCATTCCCAGACGCTTAGATGTGCCCGGCGCAGATTTGCCCAATGTTGTCACCCTGCGTAGTTTGGATGATGCGGATGCGTTGATCCACGATTGCGAACATGCTTCGCGCATCGTCGTGATTGGCGCAAGTTTCATCGGCCTGGAATCGGCCTTCAGTCTTAAAAAACGCGGACTTGATGTGACTGTTGCTGCCCCTGAAAAAGTCCCCTTTGCTTCGATTTTCGGAGAAGAAATTGGAACGATGATTCAACAGTCTTATGTTGAACAGGGGATTCAATTTCAACTTGGAAAGGAAATTTTCGCTTTTGAAGGGCAAAACTATGCCCGGGCAATTGTGTTCAGGGATGGCGATCAGATTGAAGCGGATTTGTTTTTGTTAGGCGTCGGCGTCATCCCAAATACCGGTTATTTGCAAGGAATTGACGTACAGCCAGACGGCAGCATCCAGGTTGATGAATATTTTCAGGCCGCAGCCGATGTGTATGCCGCCGGCGATATTGCCCGTTTCCCTGATTGGCGTTCCTTCGACAAGGCTCAGGACAAGTCCCGTGACGGTATTCGTATTGAACACTGGCGCACGGCCGAACAGCAAGGACGCGACGCTGCACATAATATGGCAGGCAAACAGGTCGCAAATCAGAGCGTGCCCTTCTTCTGGTCGAAACAGACCGATTTTAATATTCGCTATGTGGGGTACGCCAAAGATTGGGAAGAAGTTATTCTTGACGGCGATCTGGCATCCAAAAAGTTTCTGGCCTTCTACATCAAACACGGCAAAGTCTATGCCGTCGCCGGGGCCAAACGGGATCAGGAAATGGCCGCTATTCACGAACTAATGCGATTGAACAAGATGCCAACTCCTGACGAACTGCGCGGAAAACCGCTCAATATTCTGGATCTCGTAAAATAGTTCTTGTCAATAATTCTGTGTTTAACTACAGGGAAAAGAGATAAGAAAAGGATGTCTGATTAGCCCGTAGGGTTTCAAGTATTGTAGAAATGGGCAACGCCGCCCCGTTCCCACTACCGCGTAGCAGTTGCGGACAGTGGATCGCCTACGGCGAATGCAGAATGGCAGGGCTGTTAAGTTCTCGCAGGAATAACCTGTGCCCCCCCTTTATTTCCCCCGCAAGCGGGGGGAAACGGAATGACTTCCCCCGCTTGCGTGAGACTAAGGGGGTAGAACTTAACAGCCCTGGAATGCAGAACGGGGGATTGCTCATCATTTCTACAATACTGTATCACCTATGGCGAAAAAGCCTGGTAAATAGCTATACACAAATTATATTTCACAAAGAGGAGAAAGTATGAACGGAATACCTATTCTGCATGTCGAAGGCGATTGCATTGCCCGAGCCTGGGAGAATTCGCTGATAGCATTATATGAGAAAGGATGTGACATTAAAACTCAATATGACAAACCGGGCGATCCGTCCAGCAAAGATGCTACCATGATCATGACGATTCTCGATCCGCTCAAAGAACCGATGATTCATCGGGATTTTCCCGGAGGACCTGAGGATCTGCAAGAATATGTGATGGAAGTCTGCGAGGGGATTAAAGATCATTTAGTGCGCGATCCGAACGACCCTGAAGACACGCGCTGGGAATACACTTATCACCAACGTCTGTTTGCATATACTGTGCCGACCTTTCAGCCTTTTGACCAGATTGAGATGCTCTGTCAAAAGTTGGCAGAAACGCCCTACACGCGACGGGCCCAGGCCATCACCTGGAAAGTGTGGGAAGATAACACCTGTTATGACCCGGCCTGTATGCAAAGCATCTGGGGGCGCATCACGGAAGAAGAGGGGCAGCAGGTGCTCAGTATGAACGTACGCTTTCGCTCGAACGACGCTTATAAAGCCGCGTTTATGAACATTTTCGCGCTGGTGCAACTCCAAAAACGAATAGCAGGGCGCATCGCTGAATTGTCAGGCAAAGCGGTGAAATTCGGGCGCTATTGCCATATTGTGGATAGTTATCATCTGTATGGCTCGTATTTCGAGGAATTCGAACGCCGCTTTCTGAACTTGTTAAAAAAACGCAGCTTTGAAAAACGCACCGTGCGCTACGAAGATTGGCGCGACATGATGGAAGCCGCCCGCCCCGCCATCCTGGAAAAAGCCAAAAACATGGGACGAAAGTAACATATTTGAGAACATACTTACGCATCAAAAAATTCGGTTTTACGGCGATGCCGTAAGTGGGGCGTCATCTGTGTAGATGATGCCCGACATAAGGTTTTATGGCTGGGTTTGTTCCGGCTGGGGTTCGGAGGGTTCTTCTGGCGTTTTCTCTTCTTCAGAAGCCGCAATCAGGCTAAATACGGCGGTCAGCGTGGTATCTTTGCTGATTTCCAGCGGGCTTTCTATCGCCGTACCATCTTCCAACAGCACCCAGCCTTTGAATTCTGGTCCTTCGGCTGCGACGACATGGAGATAGACAGTGGTACCTTCGGTGTAGGTCGCGCTGCCGCAATCAAGTCCGACCAATGCCACCGGCAACTCTTCGGCTCCGGCATAGAAGCTGAAGAGTTCCAGGCAGCTTGCATCTCCGGCTTCGCAGGCAGCATCGCTATCGGTCACTGCGCCGGTTCCGGTGCCGACCATTGCTATGGTCAACGTGTATTACTTCGGTGGGATTTCCTCGAATACGGCTGTCACGGTCGTATCCTCCTTGATCACCAGCCGGTCGCTGAGCGACTGCCCATCTACCAGCCAGCCTTCGAAGGTGGAATATTCGTCGCTATCCGCTTTCAGCCAGACGGAGGTACTCCTCACCGCAGTCAATTCCGCTGCCTGTGACAGCGCCGTTGCCTGTACCGATTTTTTCAACTCTTAAGCCATGTTTAGGAGCAAGAAGAGCAGAAACTGGCTTGCCTATCTGGAGGAATAACGTAATATTAGCCGTGATTGCTTCATCCAAAGTCAACTGACTTAACATATATTGTGAACCGAATTTAACAAAATAAAAAGAAACAAACCCTGGCTCAGAGTTATCTTGATAATAAGCACTTATCAAACAAAAGAATCCTTCTTTATGATCAAACCCAAGTAACACATCCATTCCAATAAACGCCTTCATATACTTTATGAAGCGTTCGAATTCATCAACACCTGCTGGTAAAGCGGCTATAAGCTGGAAAGATTCAAGTTACACAGGGTATAGCAAAGCAAATCTGTAATCTGCCATAATTCCTGGAAAAAATCAAACGGGGGACGCAATAATACCAGAAGATCAAGATCGCTTGCAGCAGTAGCTTCTTTTCTTGCTGTAGAACCGTATAAAATTACTCCTTGCAATCGCTCTCCATAATATTCTGCAAGGGTTTCCCTACATTTTTGGGGAATATCATTCATAATTCACCATCAGGTTGCTGACAAGTATGTCGCGTTATCTATTTGTCCTTATGGCTTGCGACACGCAAATACTCGTAGATGGTATTCGCCTTCGCCAGGCATGAAACGGTCATAAGAATGTTCCATCTTATCTTGTTCTAATTCAAATCCCACATCAGTCAAAAGAGAAACCCAGGTTGTCAGTGGAAAAAGACCTAGTGTATGGCGGTCGAAAAACACTTCCAGGTTGCCTTTGCGACGGATCAGATAGGCAAAGGTTGCTTCATACATTGTGGGTTGAAATTCGCAGAAGTAATTATTCTCAAAAATAGTGACTTCTATATCTCCCCTGGAACCGGTATAGACAAAGTTGTTGCTTCTGAAATCTTCACTGATAAGGGCGACAATTAAGAGGATTCCCCCTGGTTTGAGGTGCTTGTATGCTGTCATGATCGCCTGTCGGAGGTCTTCTTGCGTGATCATATATCCGATGCTATCAGGAATCGCGACAGCGTCAAAGGTTTCCTTTAGTTGTATGTTTCGCATATCACCGCCAATATAGCGAACTTCCGGATTGAGCCTACGAGCGATTGCGAGCATACCTTCACTGATATCTACCCCTGTCACCTTGAAATGTTTCTTGAAGGTGCCATCATTACCCCCTGCCCCGCAACCCAGGTGCAATAGGGTTTTTGCTTCAATTCGGGAATTGTCATTGATGATCTTTCCGAAATATTCAGTGTCTTCCGCATACTCTGCAGGAGATGTAATAATTGATTCGGTCCAGGCAAGATCATGATATGCCAGCCATGTTGGTTGTTTCATGTCCGGTTGCTCCTCTTGATGTTTTGATAACGCCGCATCAAGCCCAAAAAAGATGGGGGCCGCGTTGAAAGCGGCCTCCATCCAAACCCCCTCCTTAAAAGTTCTCGCACTCAATGGCCGCGCACTTCTTTTTTGATGCGCTCGATATGGCCGCGTCCCAGGGCCTTGACTTCGCAGCCGAGTTCAAAGTAGCGGCGAATCTTATCGTCGGTAAGAATGCCGAAACAGTCGATCACAGCCAGAGGCTGGCCGGCCCAGGCGACCACATCGTCAGGATCGAGTTTAAGATACGGTTCGTGCGGCACTGCAAGAATCATGACTTCTGCGTCTTTGAGCACCGTTTCTAAATCCTGCTCGACCCGGATGTGCTGCAATTCTTCCTGATTGCGGAAAAACCGTTTCCAGGAATGCCCTGGCGCAGGGTATTCATCCTGATTTTCCAGTTCATACCAGTGCGGCACATACGGATCATGCACGCGAATTTCCGCGCCCATCTCAACCAGCTTACGCACGACCATCTCGCTGCCGCTGTAGCGGGTATCGCCGACATCCTGGCGGTAACTTGCGCCGCAGAGCACAACGTCGGAGCCGGCAATATAGCGTCCCATGTTGTGCAGCGCGTCGCGCGTCAATTGCGCCACATGCAACCCACGCGTATCATTAATATCAATTGCGGTCGGCGTGATTTTAAAAACGCTGTCGCCGTCTTCAAATCCTAGGATATGACGATAGGCCCAGTAGCCCAATCCGCCGTCTTTCGGCAGGCAATAGCCGCCGATGCCGGGGCCTGGAAAAATGATATTACTGTGAGTCGGCCGCATCTTAATGGCATTGATTACTTTCATCAAATCCACGCCGTTGCGCTCGGCAAACAGACTCCATTCATTCAAAAACGCCAGAATGGTCGCACGATAGGAATTTTCGACAATTTTGGTGGTTTCGGATTCAATCGGGCGATCCATCACAGTCAAAGGGAAGTCTTTGGTATTCAACACTTCCGTCAGAAATTTGATAACCCGCTCGCGGGCTTGCTGATCGCATCCGGCGCATACGCGCCAGAAATCGCGAATACTGGCCACATAATGCCGCCCTGGCATGACGCGCTCAAAACTATGCGCCAGAATCGGTTCTGAGGCAATGCCGCGTTTGGCAAAAGCTTTTTTGAGTATGGGCCAGGCCACAAATTCGGTCGTTCCTGGCGCAACGGTCGTTTCAATCAACACCAGACATTCCGGCAGAATATTCAGGCCAATTGTGCGCATTGTGGCCTCAAGCGCCGCCATATCTGCCTCTCCGCTGCGCATGTTGCCAAGCTCCGTTTTGGAGTAATCACACTGTACATCAACCACCACACAGTCAGCTAATCCTAAACAATCGCTGTTATACGTGGCCGTCAAGGTTTTCTGCTCATTCACGCAGCGTTGAATTAACACATCCACTTCAGGGTCTTCCGCTTTGACCGGCGAAACTCCACGATTCAATAAAGGAATTTTCCAATAACTGCGCGTACTCGGACGCTGACACCCGATCACAAATTTACTGTACTCCCCCTTATCATTTTTGGTGTTAGCGACAATAGCCGCCATCACCGCGCCGACAAATCCGACGCCCATCACCACCACAACCTCTTTACCTGCCTGACGAGCTTGTTCCGCCAACTGTTTCACGCGCTCAAACTCAAGCGCATATTCTTCCGGTTTGGGAAGAGGAAATTTTTCTCCGGAAGGGCTTATTGAATACTCGACATGAGCCATATACTTTCTCCTTCTGATAATGAGTTTTTCCGTGATCTCAATTCAGTTTCAACACTTCCGGCGGAAGCGTTTTTCCCGGAAACCACTTGTGATAAATTTCTTCAAACGTCCCATCCTGCTTCATCGCGTTTAATTTTTCCTGCCAGACTGCGACCGTGCCATCAGGGGTTGCCTCAGAAAATGCAATATAAAATAATTCTTCGCTGACGGTCAGTACTGCTTCAACATCGTTTGGGGCATAACCGGCTTCTCGTAAAATTGGCCCAGTGCCCGGTTCAACATTGATCCAGAGATCAACTTCACCCTCCATAAGCTTTTGGGCAGCCTCGATCGGGTTTTCAACAGATACGAAATTCGTAAACCTTTGTTTTTTTAAGAATTGTTCCTCGTAAGTTTTGTGATAGGTACTAATCCTGTGTCCCTGCTTTGCCTCTTCAATCGAAGCAAGCGTGATTCCGGAACCTTTGCGGGCATAAAATTTGGTCGCACCCACCGCAATCGCGCCAATCATTTTGAATTGTTTTGCCCGTTCTTCGGTGTACACCATACTAAAAAGCAACACGTTCGGCTCGGAGCTTGCCAGTTCCCATCCAAGATTCCAGGGAATCACATGCACCTGCGCCGGAATCCGGACGCGATTCAACAATTCTTCGACAATTTCGACCGCCATGCCCCTGGGTTCCCCATTATCGAGGTAACTTAACGGCGGCCAGTCTTCCGTAATCACGCGCAGTTGCAGGGCATGAACATCGGGTTGAGCGGTAATGAACGTCAGCAACGCGATCAAAAGTACTGTGCAACTTCGTTTCATAATTCATCTCCTTCAAATCACCAGACATAAAAAGCCAGGTTCTATGAACCTGGCTTTGCTTTCTGAGTCATTCAACGTTTCAACGAAATCCGAGAATATTCCCGCTGCCATTTCGCAATCTGTTTCCACTTTTTGCGTTCCAGATAATCGGCGCTGGAATCCTGACGCTGTTCCAGATAGGCCACTTCCTGCGTTAATTTACGATAACTTTGCAAACGGCTGGCGTCAAGCTCACCAGTTTCGACGGCTGCGCGCACGGCGCATCCCGGCTCCGATTCGTGCTGACAATCGGCAAACCGGCATCGAACCGCCAGAGTTTCAATATCCTCAAAACTCCCTTTCAGATTCTCTTCACTGCTCCATAATTGGAGCTCGCGCATACCGGGAGTATCAATCAGCAACCCTCCGGTGGGCACTGGGATCAACTCACGCTCTGTGGTCGTATGCTGGCCTTTTCCGACCTGTGCGCTGACGACCTGCACCCGCTGACGTTCATAGCCCAGCAAGGCGTTCATGATCGTAGATTTCCCCACTCCTGAAGAACCGAGTAAAGCTGCGGTTTTCCCGGGTTGAAGATAATTACGTAAAGCATCCAGGCCATTCTGCGTTTTGGCGCTGATGGGATGAATCGGCGCGTCAAACGCGATCGCTTTGACTTCAGCCACGCAATATTCCCAATCGTCGCACACATCCGCTTTGTTCAGGACGATCACGGGCGTCGCGCCGCTGTTATATACAAGCGTGAGATAGCGTTCGATCCGTCGCAAATTGAATTCCCGGTCCAGGCCACTCACTAAAAACACGGTATCCACATTCGCCGCAAGCACCTGTTCTTCAGGGCGTCCGCCTGAACGCCGGTCTCTGCCGCTTGCCATTTTGCGGGAAAAACAACTTTTGCGGGGCAAGATGGCGTGAATAATGGCTAATCCTCCATTTTCTGGAGAATTCACGGCCACCCAATCGCCCACCGCCGGAAAATCGCTGCGCGAATCGGCCAAATAAAGCATTTTACCTGACACTTCCGCCGGATACTCGCCTGACTCCGTATAGACCTGATATTGCTGTTTGTGTTCGCTGCAAATTCGCGCCGGCATGAATCCGGCTGCGCTATATTCTGAAAAATGAGCTTCAAAAAACGGATTCCACCCGAATTGTGCTAAATTCATTGTGCATTTCCTCTGTGAGAAATAAAAAGTCATTGTGAAACTTACAGAGGAATCGGAGCACAATAAGCTGGCATTATGCTACACGACTACCACTGTAAGTATGTTTTGCAACAAAAGACAATGTGCATCAGTGGTAATGAGAGCAGTCATAGGCCACCTCCTTATCATTCATGGTGCTTGTTTCGAGAAGAAGAACCATACTCTTCTCAATTCATACCATTCACCTATCGTAACTATTTAGCACGTAGTGCTTCAAGTATTGTAGAAAAAAACAGCATCCCCCCCCCCTTATTATCCTACCGCGAGATCGCCTACGGCGAAAAAAAAAGGGGAGAGGGATTCCTTTCTTGCTACAATACTCTATCGCCTACGGCGAAAAGATGAGCTCCTCAGTAATTGATACAATTACTTCTTGATGGCAGGGGGAAATATTATCCCCCGGAGCCGCTAACTAGTAACCCTTTATATAGACTTTAAAAACAGCTTCTAAAAGAACTTGTCGGACTCTGGCGAACAAGTCTGAGTTGTCCGACAAAACCGCCACAGCCAGGGCTTTCCAAAGGACTAAAAACTTCTGTCTCAGGGAAGCACATCATGAAAATATCAATATGAAAAGACTCACATTTACGCAAGAAAATTTTTCCGGTTTTTATGATTTTCGTCTCCCTACTCCTTAATATACGGAGCAAGCAAGGTGCTCCAGCTTTTCATGATTTGGGCGTATTCCTCTTCACAGCGTTCAGCTCGATCTTTGCCCATCCCCGAATCTACCAGCACCTGTTCGAACTCCTCAGGGTCGTTGCCGTAACACCAGCACACCAGGTTATAATAGCGTTGTTCATCCAGAGCATGTTCATTCCAGAGTTCTTCATCACTGATTTCTTGCTTGCTCATCGAAATCAGATCATAGAAATCGGCGGCCGAGGTCAAAATGTCAGGTTCTTCAAGAACTTCCACTAACATAACGGCCGAAAGCGCATCAACCGCATCTTCTTCACGACCGGTAATCGGAATGTCCAGCACATGCACCAGCGCATGTCCGACTTCATGAAACAAAACATACTCCAGCGTATCAATCGTCGCGGCGGCGACATTCTCTGGCGAATCAAGATAGATGTCATAGGGCGCATCCGCAAATACTTCGAAAATCAGGGCTGCGAATTCATAACTCAGCACAACCTCATGCTCAGCAGGATTGTAATAGGCTTCTCCCGGCTCTCCGGAGCGAAAATGAATAGTAATATCGGTTGGCAGGACAATTTCATTCAAGATCGCCAGCAACTCATCAAAACGTCCCTCTTCCAATAAAAACTGTCGAACCGCCTGCCCATTCTCATCCTCCACGTCTTCAAAAATCAGCAAGAAATCACCGTCATCCTCAATCGCTGTTTCCTGCGCTTGAATTGCTGTTCCCAGCAATCCGATTAACAATACAGCCAACATTCCCACCAGACACTTTTGTTTCATATTGTCTCCCTGTCACATAACAGGGCTGTTAAGTTCTCAGGAACCATCGTTCTCTCAATTTCGTTTGAAGCGGATTTCCGTTCACTGAGCGAAGTCGAAGTGAACTTCAGGGAGAGATTTTAACAGCCATGCCCCATCAATAGAGAAAAAATTGTCAATTTCCAGTTTATTCGCGTCCGAAAACATCAAGCATCAAGGCTCCTGTTCATGCTGCGCCAGATACTCTGCTGAAATTTTTTCAATCAGCGCGTTAAGGGTCGGAACGCCGACAAACTCCTGTTGGTGGATTTGCTCCTGTGCAAGGCGATCTTGTTCCCAAGCCAGACGCACGTTTTCGTCCACGGTGTTGTTATCTTCAGCCCATTCTTCGTTCTCTTCCTCCCAGATGTCCTCGTATAGATCCGAAGCAATAGGCTCATGCTCATGATCCTCCACGGCGTTGAATTCGTCTTGTTTGCAGCCGGGTTCAGGAATCATCTCATCATCAAGAATCGGCTGACCAAAGGCTTCGGCCATCATGACCCAGGCATGGCGCAATTCCTGCACCGTGTCGCCGGAAGGCCCCACCGGATCGCAGGTAATTGCGCCGACATGCCCTTCGCTGTCATAAAAAGCTTCATAAATACCATACTTATAACTGGCACGCTCGACATGGCTGCGTTCATCAAACCAGGTGTGCTTTTGACGCACAATGCGATAATTCCAACTCATCACGATTTCCTCCGTGTCAATCTCATCTAAAGCATGGTGTTTCGGGAATTCATTTCTTATTTTCGAAACATTATTCTTACCCTTTAATCAAAGGAAAATGGCAGCGCATGAAATGCCCTGCTCGGATTTCTCGCATGTCCGGCGGATCGGTTTTACAGCGCGCTTGCACGTAAGGGCAGCGCGTATGAAAGCGGCAGCCTTTCGGCGGGTTCACCGGGCTGGGAATTTCGCCGCGTGACAGGATGCGTTCTTTGCGTTTGCGCGGATCCGGGTGCGGAATCGAGTCGAGCAACAAATAGGTATAAGGATGCGCCGGATTGCCAAACAGGTCTTTTTTCGCGCCGACTTCCACCAATTCTCCCAGGTACATGACCGCCACATGATCGGCCATGTAATCAATGATCGCCAGATCGTGCGTAATGAACATATAAGTTAGTGAAAATTCCCGTTTTAAATCCTTGAGCATCTTCAGAATCACAGCCTGCACAGAGACGTCCAGAGCTGAGGTCGGTTCATCCAGAATCAGGAATTCCGGGCGCAGCACCAGGGCCCGCGCTACAGCGATGCGCTGGCGTTGTCCGCCGCTGAACTCATGCGGATAACGAAACATGTGTTCTTCCCGTAGCCCAACTTCTTCCAGAATAGCTTTGACTTTGCTGTAAACCACGTCAGAGGCGTCGTGAAAATGGATTTTTAAGCCTTCGCCAATGATATTTTTAATCAACTTGCGCGGATGCAGAGAGTTATAAGGGTCTTGCTGCACAATCTGCATTTTGCGCCGGAATACCAGGAGTTGTTTGCTGTCCAGTGCGGTTAAGTCTGTGTCTTGATAATGAATTCTTCCGGCGGTCGGCTCAATCAGGCGCAGCAAGGTTCGCGCCAGAGTGGTTTTCCCGGAACCGGATTCGCCTACCACGCCAAAGGTGCTATTGCGGGGAATATCCAGCGAGACGTCATCAATCGCCTTGACATACAGATTCGAAGCGAAAAATCCGCGTTTAATCGGAAAATATTGCTTCAAGTGCTCAATCCGAATAAAGGCGCTGCCGGCTGCGTGTTCAGTTTGCATGGGTGTCGCCCTCCTTAAGATACAGATAGCAGGCCACGTGATGCCCGGGTTCAATCTCGATTAATGGCGGAAACGTCTGTTGACATTGCTCCATGCAATGCGGGCAGCGCGGATGGAAACGGCAGCCTGAAGGCGGGGCGACCAGATCCGGCACAACGCCCGGGATCGTCGCCAGTTCATCAGTTCTGCCAATGTCGGGCACAGCTTTAAATAAACCTTGTGTATAGGGATGATACGGTTTTTCAAAGATATTCATGGTTTCAGAATGTTCGACCGTGTTACCGGCGTACATCACCGTGATTTTATCGCAAAATTCAGCCGCCACTCCCATATCATGGGTAATGAGAATTGCCGCATACTGTAACTTTTTGACAAGTTCCTGGAGCAGTTCCAGAATCTGAATCTGAATCGTCACGTCCAGGGCCGAGGTCGGTTCATCGGCAATCAGTAATTTCGGACGCGACGAGAGCGCGATGGCAATCATGATGCGCTGCGCCATGCCGCCGCTGAGTTCATGAGGATACAGATTAATGGTGCGGTCTGAATCTAAACCGACCAGTTCGAGCATTTTTCGCACTTCTTGATAGACCCGACGTTTGCTCTTCGCGTTGTCGCTGCGCCAGATACTCTCTGCAATCTGAAACCCGACTTTCATGACCGGATTCAACGCGGATTTCGGTTCTTGAAAAATCATGGCCATATCCCGGCCGCGAATCTTATTCAGGGCGTCTTCGTCGAGTTTGGCTAAATCTTGCCCATCAAAGCGAATCGAGCCGGACAGAATTTCGCCGGGTTGCTCAATCAGGCGCATCATAGCCAGCGAGGTCACGGATTTGCCGCAGCCGCTTTCGCCCACAATGCCCAGTTTTTCGCCGCTGTTTAACCAGAGTTCGACTCCATTCAGGGCTTGAATCAGGCCGCGATAGGTATAGAACACCACCCGTAGATCGCTCACGTCTAACAAATTTCCTCGCATCACTTTCATCTGTGCGCTACCTCCTGATCCTGGGATCTAAAATATCTCTGATGCCGTCGCCAAGCAGATTAAAACCCAGTACGACCACGCCAATAGCCATTCCCGGAAATGTGGTAATCCACCAGTGTTGGATGAAATAACTGCGACCGTCGCTCACAATCGCCCCCCATTCAGGGGTTGGCGGCTGCGCGCCGAGACCGAGGAATCCGAGTCCGGCGGCGGTCAGGATAATTGTGCCCATGCGCAAAGTCAGTTGCACAATGACCGGCGAAATTGCCATGGGCAGCACGTGTAACAGCATAATCCGCAATTTACCGGCTCCAAGCGATTGAATGGCCTCAATGTAGGGCTGACCTTTGATTTTAATCGTTTCAGCGCGGGCCAGCCGGGCAAAAACAGTCCAATCCACCAGGCCGATGGCCAGGATGGTATTCGTCAGGTTCGGTCCGAGGGCGGCGGTGAAAGCCATCGCCAGCACTAACTGAGGAAAGGCCAGAAACATATCAGTAATTCGCATGAGCACCTGATCCACAGCGCCGCCGAAATACCCGGAAGGAATGCCGACCAGCAGTCCGATACCGACGCTCACGACCGAAACAATAAAAATAATCCAAACTTCCACTCTGGCGCCGTACATCACGCGGCTGAAAATATCGCGGCCGTATTGATCCGTGCCAAAAAAATGCGTTGAACTGGGAGGCAGCAGGTGTTCCCCATGGGCCAGCGGATCGTGGGTTGCCAGAAGCGGCGCAAAGATCGCCATGAGTAAAAAACCGGCAATCATCAGTGTGCCGATCAACGCTAAAGGCGTCCGCTTCCACAGATAGAGCGTATGCTTCAGGTCTTCAAGGATCGGCTTACTATGTTCAAGAAACAGCGTGAAGCGCGAGATGCGCGATTGGACTTGAACTTCCGCCATAATCAATTTCCTCCATGCTGAAAAACCGAGTTGTTTCAAAAAACTCGGCTTTTTTGAAACAACCATTTCAACAATCGCTCTTACACGTGCATACGTGGATCCAGAGCCACATACAGAATATCAACCACTAAATTGGCCAGCGAATAGACAAAGGCAAAAAATAAGGTGCCGCCCACAACCGCCGGGTAATCCAGAAAAAGGAGCGCGTGGACAATATAGCGTCCGACCCCGGGCCAGCTAAACACGGTTTCTGTTAACACCGCGCCGCTCAGGAGACTTCCAAAGGAAATGCCGATGACTGTCACGACCGGAATCAGGGCGTTTTTCAGGGCATGGCGATAAATCACGATGCGTTTTGACAGCCCTTTGGCCTTGGCGGTGCGGATAAAATCCTGACTCAAGACATCCAGCATACTGGCGCGCATAATTCGCGCCACGGAAGCGGTTGAGGCGTAACCCAGCACAAACGCCGGTAAAACCAGGTGGCGCAGCGCATCCCAGAGCGTCGCCCAATCGCCGGCGATCAGACAATCAACCACTACCATTCCCGTATAATGCGGCGGAAAAACAAAGAGGCTGTGCCGTCCGCTGCCAGGCAGCCATTCCAACACATAATAAAAGAGCAGCAGCAACAACAGCCCCATCCAGAACACCGGCATGGATACCCCCATAATCGCAAAGACCCGCATCACGTGATCGATCAATTTATTACGGTGAACCGCCGAAAGGATGCCGAACACAATGCCAAACACAATCGTAATCAGAATTGAGGCGATCGCCAATTCCAGGGTTGCCGGGAAAAATTCTTTGAGATCGTTAGTCACAGGCCGGTTTGTTTTCAGCGATACGCCAAAATCGCCGTGGACGATGCCGTTGAGATAATCCACGAATTGAAGATGAATCGGCTTATCCAGACCGAGTTGGTGCCGCATCTTATCCACCAATTCGATGGGTGCGTTGCCGCCTAAAATCGCACCGACCGGATCGGCAGGAATTACGCGCGTGATAAAAAAGACCATTGTAGCGACACCCGCCATCACCAGCAGCATGAAGAGTAAACGCTTGAGGATATATGAGAGCAGTTTCATTATATTTAGGACTTACGCATACCCCCCTTTATCTCCCCGCAAGCGGGGAGAAGAGACGCGACGCTCTTTTGTGAACTTCCCCCCGTTTACGGGGGGATTGAGAGGGTATTGCGTAAGTCCTGATATTTAACTACGAGGATTTCACATCATCCCTTTCTTATGTGAAATCCTCGTAGTTACAAAAAAAGGGTTTCAGGTTGGAACATTCACGTATTTTCCCGAACCCTGAAACCCCATCTATTCCCATCACACGTTAAGCACAAGTTCATACATTTCCAGGCAGGAAACACCGGGTTTTTGAGAAAAACCCGGTGTTGAGGATGCCTGAAAACTTCCAGCCAGGCATTCACAAGGCTACTTCGAAAGTCTGGTAAAGTCGCAATGGACAGAATACCCCTCAAAGGCTTCTTCCGCACCTTTGAGTTCATTTCTGACGCCCCAATATTGCACTGGTTGATACATCATGGCAAAGGGTCCGTTTTCATGCCAGTATTGCGTCAGTTCCCGGTAGAGTTGGAAACGTTTTTCTTCATCTAACTCTTTATTGGCCGCTTCCGCCAAATCTGCGGCATGATCATCGAGCCAGGCCAGACGCCAGGCTAATTGATTGACGCGATGATTAGCGAACGGGTCGGCTAAGGCGGCGGCATCAGGATAATCAACGCCCCAGCCAGCCACGATCAAATTAATGCCTTGTTGTCTGAATTTGGCGTACATCTGAGAAGCCTGCATAATGTTTACTGTGGCTTTGATGCCGATTTTCGCCAGATTCTCCTGCACAATGATCGCTTCATTTTTACGAATCTCAGTGGTATTCGTCACCAGTTCGACTTCAAATCCATCAGCATAGCCAGCCTCAGCCATCAACGCTTTGGCTTTTTCAAGATCCTGTGTGAAGGGGTTATCTTCAACATAAGCGAAATATCCGACCGGCAGGAACTGCTGATTGTTAATCGCGAATCCGGCGCGCACTTTTTCGATAATGGCGTCGTAATCAATCGCATATTTCACGGCCTGCCGCACGCGATTATCCTGGAACGGCCCCCATCCGGCGTTCATACCGACATATTCGTCAGACTGACCGGGAGTGGTCACAACGCGCACATCCGTCGCACTTTTTAATTCATTCGCCTGTTCAGCAGTCAAATTGTGAGCCACGTCAATCTCACCTTTTTTGAGCAAGAGGAACTGATCTGCAGCTTCTGGCACGTCACGAAAGATCACGGTTTTCAACGCTGGTTCGCCGCCCCAGTAATTCGGGTTGGCTGTCAGCAGAATCATCATGTTGCGTTTCCACTCTTTCAGCACATACGGCCCGGCCCCGGCGCTGTGATCCGTTAACCAGACTTCCCCCATATCTCCTTCTTTTTCATTCGCCATGACCACTTTTTGGTTGAGAATTCCGCCGTTTGACCCTCCGAGGTTGGTTAACACGATATTCGGCGGAGCGCCATTGGTCACAATCTGAACCGTCTTGTCATCAATCGCTGTCACACTCTCTTCCGTTAAGCCGAGCACATCTGTGAACAGCCAGGCCGGCGATTTTTGCAGCTTGACTACCCGCGTTAATGAGAAGACCACGTCCTGAGCAGTCACAGGATCGCCGTTATCAAATACAAGTCCATCGCGCAGATAAAATGTCCAGGTTTTTCCATCGTCGGCCATTTCCCATTTTTCCGCGAGATCCGGCACCACCACAAATTTTCCGTCTTCAAGCTTAACCTCTACTAACTTGGCATAGATATTTTTGACTATGGCACTAGGCAGCACTTCAAAACAGATGCCAGGATCCAGGGTGATAAAAATATCCGTATTCGCCCCATGAACTATGGTATCTTTGGGGATCTGGGACTGCGCTGTTCCGGCAGCAAACACCAACGCCGCGAAAACCACGAGAATGACTCCTGTTCTCTTCAACATAACTTACACCTCCGTAGTTACTCACTGATTTGTGAATGAATACATGCAGCTTTCCTCAACAAGTAAGTAATCCGTGTATTGTAAAAAAGACGAATCTGTCAAGAAAATTCTGACATTTCGCTTATGAGGTGCAGGAGAGTCAACGCCCAGCTTTGGTTTCTCGCATCTTCAGGAGTGCGAAAGCTCTGCTTTCGCTGTCAAAGACGAGCTTTGACGCTCCTGAAATCTCGCGCTAATTAATGCCATATTCCTTCAATTTCATCTGTAAACTGCGGCGGCTGATCCCCAGGGTTTCAGCGGTTTTACTGCGGTTGTCGTCAAATTGTTTGAGCGTAGCAAGGATTAACTGTTTTTCCATTTCTTTAAGAGTCATTCCGGATTCAATGCCAGGCTTATCTATCTCGCCTTCAGCGGCCAGCGACTGAATTGTCGCGGGAAGGTGCTGTGGGGCGATCAACTCTTCCCGGCAAAGGATCACGCTGCGTTCAACGGTATTTTCCAGTTCACGAATGTTGCCTTTCCATTCATAGCGCATGAACAGGTTAAGGGCACGTGGACTAAAGCCCCTGATCGGGCGTTTATGTTTCTCGCTGAATTTTGTGAGAAAGTGCTCGGCCAGAAGTTGAATATCTTCTTTGCGTTCGCGCAGCGGGGGAACGTGGATCGGGAACACATTCAGACGATAAAAAAGATCTTCGCGAAAACGCCCTTGTTCCACTTCTTGTTCGAGACGGCGATTCGTGGCGGCGATCACGCGCACATCCACCGACATGGTTTTGGAACTCCCGACCGGCTCAAATTGCTGTTCTTGCAGAACGCGCAAGAGTTTGACCTGCACAGACAGTGGAATGTCGCCGATTTCATCCAAAAAAATCGCGCCGCTGTCGGCGGTTTCAAACCGTCCTTTGCGTTTGGCGATCGCGCCGGTAAACGCGCCTTTCTCATGGCCGAATAGCTCGCTTTCCAATAAATTTTCCGGCAAGGCGGCGCAATTCACCTTGACAAACGGTTTTTTGGCCCGTTCGCTGTTGGCGTGCACCGCATCTGCCACCAGTTCCTTGCCTGTTCCGCTTTCGCCAAGAATCAGTACGGTTGTATCGGTCGGCGCAACCAGCGCGATGCTTTCCAACAAACGCCTCATGTTCTGGCTCTTCCCGATCAGGTTTGCCGCTTCAACCGGCAGGGCTGGCGGTTGATCCTCTTTCGCCGGAACATGTCCTAAGAGTTTCGCAATCCGCAGCCGGAGTTCATCGGTATCCAACGGTTTGGTCAGATAATCCCAGGCCCCGAGTTTCATAGCTTTGACCGCGACCGGGACTTCAGGATAGGCGGTCATCATCAAAACCGGAACTCCGGGATGAAGGCGTTTTATTTCTTCCAGAGCCTCAATACCGTCCATTTCGGTCATGCGCACATCCATGAGGATCAGATCGAACAATGTATCTTGTACAGCCTTCACCGCCGTTACGCCATCATCCGCTTCTGCGACCGCATAGCCTTCATCAGTTAACACTGCCCGCAGCATCAGGCGGTGAGCCATATCATCATCAACAACCAGAAGTTTTTGCATACGTTTAAATGACCCTATCCCCGGCCCCGCCCCCAAAGGAGAGCAGGGCTGTTAAGTGCTACGAATGATTGTCATCTCGACTTCGCTCGATGACCGGGAACTCGTTCGTCGAGCGAAGTCGAGACGGATGCTATGCGAGAACTTAACAGCCTTGCTCTCCTTTGGGGAGTGGCCGGGAGTGGAATTTTATGAGGACACTTTTATCCTGCATGAACAACGCTGTCAAGCTTTTCGTACCGTCAATTTTGTGCACTGTCACCGCACTTTTTGGATTTTAAAAGATACAGGGCGGTTTGCAGGTGGCTGCGCATGGTGGTTTGCATTTCTTCCGCAATCTGCTGCGCCTCTTCCGATGTGCCTATCAGGTTTATGGTGCGTCGGTGTGGAACGCGATAGTTATACAGCAGTGTGTTGACCCCGAGATCTTCAATCAAGTAATGGGAACGATTGATGATCCCGATTTGCCGATCGCTTGCCAGGATCGCAAACCCCTCGTCCTCATCGAGTTTGAGCAAATCGCGTCCAAAAGAGGCGTGAACATAGTCAAACTTCAACAACCCCATAATCGTTGGCAGAATATCTACCTGAGACCCGATCACGCGTTGTACCCCAGGTTCAAGAATGTCAGGCGCATACAGGAGCAAGGGAACTCTGAAACGGTCTAAATTCAGGGCATATTCTGCTCCTTTATAAGCTTCGCCATGATCGCCGAGCACGATAAAGATCGTATTCTTAAAATAGGTTTCCTGGCGGGCGAGTTTGAAAAATTGTCCTAAGGCATAGTCTGAATATTTGAAGGCATTGAGAATATTAGCATCTTTGACCGATGCATCAACTCGCTCAAAGTCAGCAGACTCGGGCACAAGATAGGGCGAATGATTGCTCAAGGTCAAGATTGCCCCTAAGAATGGGGCTTTTTGCTGCCGGAATAACTCGTTGGCTTTGGTAAAAACTTGTTCATCGGTTGCGCCCCATTTGGTGAGAAATTGCGATTGATCGTATTGGGTTTCATCCACAAATTGCTCAAAACCGATATTGCGTAAAAATCCTTCCATATTATCGAATTCCAGGTCGCCGCCGTACACAAAGAGCGAGGTGTAGCCGTGAGGTTTGAGCATATTCGCTAAAGAATGAAAATATTGCTGCCCCTCAGCGCGTTTCATAATCGAGGCCCCCGGTAAATTCGGAAATCCGCAGAATGTACTGGGCAGCGCCCGGTTTGTTCTGACGCCGGTTGAAAAGAATTTCTGAAAGAGCACGCCCTCGCGGGCTAAGGCATCAAATTCGGGCGTAAGATTCATTTCTGCTCTCAAGATCCCCACATGTTCCGCAGCAAAGCTTTCCAGGAGGATCACTACCACGTTATAAGGGGTTGCCGGCTCCTGGAACTGGTGAAATCTGACCAGAGGAGCCTGGATAGTGCTGAAGGTTTCATGATCCATTGTCACTTGCTGCCTCACTGTAGAAATCGCCTGATCGATGTCATAAAAATCTAAAAATTGCTCTGCTCGTTGGCTTTCCAATTCATACTTTGTTGAGCGAATAAGGGTATAAATGCCGTTCAACGCCAATTGATTCGCAAACGTATAGTTTGAAAAATAGGCATCGCCCCAATTTAACTGGCCGATGCCGATACTCCCTCTGGCCCCAATCACAAGCAAGCCGCTGCACACCGCTGCATAGCCCACACGCTGAAACCAGGCGGTATGATTCTGAGAAGAAAATATCTGAAGCTTTTTTTCAATGACATGCAAAATTCCCAGGTAGCTGAATAAAAACAGAGCGATGAATGTCAGGTATTTGAACATCGGATACCCTTGCCACAGCATCGGCAGCACAATTCCCGGCTTGTCAAAATATTCAAAGTAGGTATAATCTAAACGCGTGCGATATTCTTCAAAAAATCCGATTTCAGAGATCAACAAGAAAAACACTATCGAAAATGTAATCAACATGCTATATTTTCCTAAAGCTTTGATGATCTTCAGAGGAATTTGCATAAGAATGAAGGCGAAGGCGATCCCATAGCACGCAATCGCTACGTCGAACCGTAAACCAATAAAAAATGCTTTGAACAGGGTGATCTCCGGAATATCCCGCGCCATATCAGCAAATTTCAAAAGCATCAATGAACGGCACACTTGAAAATACAATAACGTGATAATAAACACGCTAAGCAGATATAATATGGTGTATGGAGGTAAAAATTTTTTCATAAGGGTCCTCTAAAAACCCGGTTTCTTCAAGAACTCCGGTTTTTTTGCCTGGAAATATATGAACAAATCCTGATTCGCAACCTGATGAGGTTTCATATACCTTGTAGTGAAAAGCTGTAATTTTTGTGAAGATTTTTTCTCTAATTTTTTCGCATATTATGATGAAGTCAATGAATGATGATAATGAGATTTTTTTTATCACCTCATAAGGCAGAAAACAATTTTTGTCACTTCCAGACGGAGAAGATGTTTTGTGTATGATGCAACTCATCAAAATGTTCTATTGACTTGAACTTTTTTCAAATGATTTTTGCCCTGCCTATCCACATCAAGTGTCAAAACTCTTCAAAAAAACTTGACTTTGGAATAAAGATTGCATTTTGTTAGGTATGAAGAACCCGATATGCTGATAACCTTGATCATCTCATGTCTTTTCAGAAAAAAGAACTGACAAAAATTGTCTGTAGATGCGACATCCTTCGAAAGTCATAGCGGGGGTTGTCGGTCCACATGAAACCTGGAGGATTTTATGAAAAAAATGATAGGTATCGTTTGTGTGATGTTTGTTTTATTGAGCTTGAGCAATCCGACAAGTGCGCTGCAAGTCGGGAGTTGGACCCTGGCTGATGGGGAGCTTGAAAACGGATGGTTTTTGGAACAGCAGATTACGCTGCCATCCGGACAAACGACGTCCCTTCTTTCAGCGCAATCGGATGTGACTCAATGGCAGATTTCCGATTTATTCATGGTCAGCATGCTTCCTAACCCTGACGGCACGCAAACTGCGACGTATATGGGGGGAACAGTGATGTTCGCCGAATCTCCTGGTCTGTGGGGAGAAGCAATTTCGTTAAACGTCAACGCTCAGGATGTGAATCAATATGTTTTTACTCCTGAAGGACAGCTTTACGGACTGAATGTGAATATGCAGATTTTCGGAACCTACGATGATTTTGATATTCTCATCAGCGCTGAGTTTCACGGTATTCTCGGACAGAATTTTATCTATAATCCTTTTGATAAATATATCAGCGGCCAGGGGTTCACAAGCCTTACGCTGAATATTTCCAGATCATCGGCTATTCCAGAACCAGGCACAATGCTTTTGCTTGGAACAGGTCTTTTCGGCGCTGTGGCTCTGGGTAAAAAGAAAGTCTCAAAACGTTAGATATTTCACTCATGGTGAAAATGCTGCCAACGCCGATTCAGTCATGAACCGGCGTTTTTTTTGTTAAACGACAGAGATTGGGTACACAAGAGACGCAATGTACATTTTTTGTCTATTCAGGGGAGGAATTCATGAAACGTATCCAATTTGTCTCAGATCCTCTGGTCGAGCAAATTATTGAGGGTAAAAAAACGGCAAGTGTCGCCAAGGTCGGCGAAGTTGAGCATGATGAAGATGAATACAACAGTGCTCTTGTTGTAGGGGAATATTATGCCGTGTACGACAGCCAATTCATCCACAAATGCACAATTCGGATTGCCGCAATGGAACTCTGTCGCTGGAATGCAATTCCGGAACGCTTATGGCGCGGCGAAACCAATGCTAGCGCAGAAGAGTTCAAACAAGATCACCTGGACTATTTTCATAATCCGCCGGAAGATTTTGAGTTTATCGCCTATTATTTTGAATTGACAGAGATTGTGAACTCTGCATGTGTTGGATATAGCAATCTTACATGATTCGTGTCTCGACTCCGCTCGACAACCGCCCGGTTACTGAGCGGAGTCGAAGTGACCTATGACAAATGATTTAGAATTGCTATAGAAGCCAAAATTCGAAAATCGAAGAGTTTTTCTCTAAATAACAGAGCACTCAGGAGGGAATATGCAACTGTTGCAAGAACTGTGCGAAGCTCCGGGTATTTCCGGGCGAGAGCAAAAGATTATTGATATTATGGCGCGGGAGTTGAGCCAGACGGCTGATAGCGTCACAGTTGATCAGATGGGGAACGTGATCGGCTTCAAAAAGGGCCGGAAGGACCCGGCAAAAAAAGTGATGATCGCCGGTCATCTGGATGAAATCGGATTTGTGGTGAGTTACGTTGATAAAAATGGGTACATTCGTTTTGCCCAACGCGGCGGTCATACTCCAAAAGTGCTGTTGTCGCAGCGAGTCAAAATTTTCGGAAAGCAGGAAGTCATCGGTGTTGTCGAAGGCGCGCCGGCGATGCTGCAAGAAGCCGAAGACCGCAAAAAGACACCGGAATTGAAAGATCTCTACATTGATACTGGCATGAACAAGGAGGAATTGGAAAAGATCGTTGAGATCGGCGATATAATCGTGTTAGATCGCGAATTTGTAGAACAGGGGCAAGTCTGTATCGCCAAAGCCTTTGATAATCGGGTTGGCTGCTATGTGGTGCTTGAAACCATGAAACGTTTGCAGCAAACGGATGTGGATGTCTATGCGGTCGGGACGGCTCAGGAGGAAGTCGGAATTCGCGGCGCCATGAGCGCGGCCAGAGACGTGAACCCGGATTTCGGAATTGCAATTGACGTGACTGCGGCATTCGACACGCCGGATGTAAAGGAACATCAGCAGGTGACGCAGCTTGGCAAGGGCGTAGCGATCAAAATCAATGATCAAGCCAGTATTTCCAATCATGGCATTGTCGAATTTCTGAAAGCTCTGGCGAAAAAGCACAAGATTCTGTATCAACTGGAAATTCTGCCTTTTGGCGGCACCGATGCTGCGGGAATGCAACGTTTTGGCAAGGGGCCGGTCTGTACTTTATCCGTGCCAACGCGCTATGTGCATTCTCCCAACGAAATGCTGCACAAAGACGACCTGGAAGCTACGATTGCACTGCTCGTGAAATTTATCGAAGAATGTGAACAGTGTCAATTAGCCTTTTAATTGACCTTTCAAAAACTAAATTTCTGAAATGAGATAACCAAAAAAGTATTGAATCTTCTCCGCAATCTTTCTCTCTTTATGGAAAAAGAGAAAGATTGCGGGCAGAGCTTTTTACGCGCCTTTTTGTTTTAACAAATCTCGGATTTCAATCAACAACTCTTGATCTTTAGTGAACACAGGGGCAGCCGGTTTCTCCTCCTCTGGCGCGGCTTTCTTTTTCATGAGCCAGCCGAGCATTTTGACAATTACGATAAAAACCGCGAGCGCCACGATCAGGAAGTTCACCACTTCGCCCAGGAACAAGCCATAGGGAATCTCTTTTTGCCCGATCACCCACTTCCAATTAATATAGCCCTGTTCCCCCGGCATAACCAGGCTGACGAGGGGCATAATAATGTCTTTCACCAGCGAATCAACAATTTTGCCAAACGCTCCGCCTATCACAACTGCAACGGCCAAATCCACAACGTTCCCTTTCAGCGCAAACTTTTTGAACTCCTCAAAAAACGAAACACCGCTTTTCTGCACACTCATTTCTCTACCTCCATCTGTGAAACCAACTCTTTCTTGAGAACGTATCCATAAATACCCTATTAACGTCTCGTTATGGATACGTTCTTCATGAAGTACAATATACATTCAATCCTGTTTGCGAGGTTTATTTTTGGCCCATGGCGTTCTTGATGGCTCCAATAATCGCCATTAACACTCCGCCGCCAACACCGCCGCCGGCAATGCTGCCCACAATACTCGCCAAATCTACCCCACCGGTGCTTGTCGCAATCCCCAATAATCCTAACAGTTGACCGCCGAGGCCGCCGCCAATAATTCCGGCGACCGAATTCCACAGCGTGCCCATCGAGAATTTTTTCATCAATGACCCGGCAAGATTACCGCCCACGGCGCCACTTATTAACTGAATAATCAACGGTAGAAGGCTCATAATACATTCTCCTATTTTTTCTGGTTATTGTCAAATTTTGCTACACATAAACTACCCGCCAATTCGTCACATTCCCACAGCGTGAACATGACGTCAATCTGTTCACTGCGTCACAGGCATAACACATCACCATCCCTTTTGCATACGCTACCTCGACCCCCTGGAGTGATAATGAGAAATGTACCTAACGACGATACTTCCCGCCATCAAGTTCATCCTGGAGTTTGGTCAATGCACTCCAATCACCGTTTGCAGCCAACTCGGCCTGTTCCGGCCAGCTTTCCGGCTCGATCATCCTGAAGCGTGAACCGGCGTCTTGCAAAATTGTTCGTAATCTGTTCACATCAGTTTGCGCGAGCTGAGCAAAGGTGAGAATCCCACTCTCGTTTAATACCTGAGCTACCTTGGGGCCAACCCCCTCAATTTTCGTCAAATCATCGGGTTGCACAGCAGTTCCCGCCTCTTTCTCCATGATGGGCAAAGGTTCCTCCGATGCCGCCTCCGATTGGGTTCTTGCAACGACAAGTTGTTCGCGTAAGGTTTGAATTTGGGCTTCAGCGGTGGATAACTGCTTCGTTTGGGTCTCAGCGTTGGTTTCTGCGACGGTGAGCTGGTCGCGCAGGCTGCGGATTTGGATTTCGGCGGTAGATAAATGCTTCGTTTGGGTCTCAACGTTGGTTTCTGCGACGGTGAGCTGGTCGCGCAGGCTGCGGATTTGGATTTCGGCGGTAGATAACTGTTCAGTGACCTGTTGGAGATCTTTCGTTTTTTTCTGCAACTCAGCCTGACATGCTGCTAATTTTTCTTCCTGGCGATTCAGGCCATCCAGTTGTGTGGTGAGATCATGGGTTTCACTCTCGGCATCAGCGAGTCGTTGTCGCAACATCCGTTCAGTTTTCCCGGTCTTTTGGGCCTTACTTCGCCAGAAATAGTAAACGATACCACCGCCTACGATCATCCCTATCAAAAAACTCAGCCAGTTCATACGAACCTCCTTTTTTGATAATAGAGCAATCTTCTGTGAAAGATGACGAACTCATCTCTGGCTCTGCATACTGAACAGAATCCATTATTTTAATATTGTCCACAATAAGAACTGTCAACTTTTTTCTTTTGACAAATCTGTATTACTTTCAAAAACCTTTCCTCAAAACAGACATCTTTATACCTGAACCAATTCTTATTGATGTCATTTCTTCATAGTTAGCCTATCGCCTGCGTTCAGCGGCGTTGAAGGGGCGTGGCCACCAAAGCATGAAGAAAAGCAAGCAAATTTTCATGCCCACCCTTCAAAGTCGGCTTGTTAGGGAGGCGATCCGCGGTCGCATGTTTTACAAGTGGAGAAGTTGACTCTATCCCGCGCCCCGTTATCCGACAATGGTAGTGGTTAAATAGTAAGTGATGACGCATGCGTCACGATGCGGTCAGGAGTGCGACGAGGTCGTCGCAACGGCATCAGCGATGCCGCGCCTGTCAGGGCGTTGCCCTGATGCGATGACCTCATCGCCCTCCTGTGTGCTGAGCAGTGTTCCGGGTCCCCATCACTTACAATTTAACCACTACCCCGACAATTTAGTGACAAACACATCATTTTTGACGCCTAATCCAGTCTTTTCAGAATCAGGCGTCACTTTTGACGTTTTTTACGCTCCGGTTCGTCTTAATTTCTTGCGTTCCATCTGTTTTGTGATGAAGCGCGAAAAGCGATCCAGGGCTTCTGTCAAGCGATCACAATCCACAGTAAACGCCATGCGCACGCACTTCTGTCCGGACGCGCCGAAGGCCCCACCGGGAATCACGACCACCTGTTCTTCATACAGCAAATCAAGCGCAAACTGCTCGGTATTATCGGTAATGGCTTCAAGGTTCGGAAACGCGTAAAATGCTCCGGTAGGCTTATGAATTTTGACGCCGGGGAAATGACACAATTTTTCATACAGCAAGTCTCGCCTGGTCTGAAATTCTGCTGCCATAGCGTCAACCAGGGAAGCATCCTGGCGCAGAGCGGCAAGCCCGGCACGTTGCGACACAGAAGGCGGGCAGGACGTATAGTGCGCCAGCACCTTGACCATTTCTTTGATCAACCACTCCGGGCCAAACGCATAACCGAGCCGCCAGCCAGTCATGGCAAAGGATTTGGAGAACGAACCGAGCACAGTTGTTCGTTCCCTCATACCGGGGCGATGGAAAATTGAATCGTGCCGGCGACCGTCAAACACTAAACGATCATAGACTTCATCGCTCAGGACTAATAAATCCTTCTCTTCGGCCAGGCGAGCAAGGTCATCGAGGATTTCAGGAGGCGTAATCAAGCCGGTCGGATTATGGGGCGAATTGATCATCAGCACTTTTGTGCGCGTCGTAATCGCCCGTTCCACGGCTTCGGGCGTCAAAACAAATCCTTGCTCAAAGGAGGTCGGAACCGGGACAAGCTGCCCGCCGGCCCATTCGATCTGGGGGCGATAGGAAGGGAAATACGGCTCTGGCACTAACACTTCATCCCCTGGATTCAAGACGACTCGGAAATAGGCAGTCAAGGCCCCCATGCCGCCGGACGTCACAGCGATCTGTTCGGGCGATACGCCATGTCCGAAATAGCGATTCAAATACTCGCACAAGGCTTCGACAAGATCTCCATAACCTTTTGACGGCGTATAGTGTGTATAGCCCGATTCAGCATCTTGCAACGCCAGGCGCGAAATCTCCGGCGCGGTGTGAAAATCCGGTTCTCCGATTCCTAAAGAAATCACATGATCCAACTTTTCGGCGCGTAAGGCCATGTCGCGGATAACAGAAGGACGAATACGACGAACAACATCTGCGATTTTTGTTTGCATGTGCCACCCCTGAAAATGTAGCGCGAAACTCCAGTTTCGCGCCTCGTTGATAGCCGCGAAACTGGAGTTTCGCGGTACATCCCATCTCCCCTGACCAGAAAATTTTCATTCGCCGTGGTGTGTTTGCCACAACACATGAATAACTCCTTTATAAATCTTGCATAGGAAACACACCAAATACACAAAAAAGATATGGTATTCTTTCGTGTCTTTTCGTGTCTTTGGTGGGCATTCTCTGATTTTCATCCGTTACACATACCCGAGTAATTTCGGAATAAACATGATTAACCCTGGAAAATAGGTGACTAAAAATAAAACAAGAATTTCCAATACTAAAAAGGGCAGAACGGAACGCGTCAGTTTTGTCAAAGAAAGGTCGGTGATGCCGCAGACGACGAACAGACAGACGCCTAAGGGAGGCGTCAGAAGCCCCACCACAATATTCAAGACCATGACAAATCCAAAATGGATCGGGGTAATCCCTACTGCCTGAGCGACGGCCATCAAGGTGGGCGCTAAAATAATAATGGCGGCTCCGCCTTCCATGACCATGCCGACAAACAACAAGAAGATATTAATCAACAATAAAATCAAATAGGGGTTCTGAGTGATAGAGAGCATTCCTGCGGCAATCCGTTGAGGAATTTGCTGGGAAGTGAGCACCCAGGCAAAAATATTCGCCGTTGCAATGATAAACAGTAAGACCGCCGTCGTCACGCCGCTGCTAATCAGTACGTGAATCACTTTGTTCCAGGTTAACTCCTTATAGACGACCATTCCAATAAAAAATGCATAAAATACGACCACAACCGCAGCTTCCGTCGGAGTGAACACCCCGCCGAGAATCCCCCCTAAAATAATAACTGGCGCAAGCAGGGCCGGCCCCGCGAATTTCAAGGATTTCCACAGTCTGGAAAAACTGAACGGAATTTCATCACGCGGATAATCATGTTTCAGCGCCAGATAATACGATAACCCCATCATCGAAAATCCTAACAGCACTCCCGGAATAAGCCCTGCGGCAAAGAGGGCCCCAATCGAAACTCCTGTAGTGACCCCCATAATGACCATAAAAATTGAGGGAGGAATAATAGGGCCCATAGTGGATGCGGCCGCGGTCACAGCCGCTGAAAATCCTTTTTCATAGCCTTTACTCGTCATGCCGGGAATCAGAATCGTTCCCATTGCAGAAGCATCAGCTACCGCCGAACCAGAAATTCCAGCCAAAAACATAGACGCCACAATATTCGTATGGGCCAGTCCTCCGCGAATCCGCCCCACTAAGACATTAGCAAAATCAATTAAGCGTCCGGTTGTGCCTCCTTTATTCATCAATTCCCCGGCCAACACAAAAAATGGCACAGCCATTAACGGAAAGGAATCAATACCGGTAAACATCCGCTGTGCTATCAACATCAACGGAACATCTGCCCAGAGTAATCCGGCTAAAGCAGTGAGACCAAGACAGAAGGCGACCGGAAAACCTAAAGCCAGCGTCAGAAAAAACACGATAGCAATCAATGGAATCATGGATAACCTCTCAGAAGTTATAAAGTTCGTAGTTCTGCAGAGCGTTTACTACAAACAGGCATTTTCAGAGGAGAGGTCATGAGCTGACGCTCCCCCGGTATAATGAACATGAGATGTACCGTGAAACTCCAGTTTCGGGGCTGTCAACAATGCGCGAAACTGGAATTTCGCACTACATTTTCAAAAGGGTTACTATGACTCAGATCCATCAAGCACTCGTGAAACAAGCGTCTTTTGCGCTCCGGCGGAAGTTGGGAAAAATTGGTGCAAGAGATCAGCGCACAGTTCGAGTACCATAAATATGGCCCCGACCGGAATCGCAAGATAGGGATAGAACATGGGAATTTCCAGGGCCGGGGAACGTTGAGTGGCATTGAACAACGCTAACGCAAAGCCTTGTTTAACAATAACAACCAGAAACCCGATCATAACCATTTGAATCATTGCGGTAAAATAGGGCGCGATGGCAGAGGGCATCCGTTCGGCAAGGATCGTCACGCCAATGTGACGTCCATGTCTGAGCGCCACGGCCGATCCCAACATCCCCATCCAAATCATTAAGTAGCGAGCGCTCTCTTCCGACCAGGGGAAAGGTACATAAATCACAAAGCGAAAAATAATCTGCAAAAACACGATAAGCGACATGGCTACCCCAATGATCACGAGTCCCCATGTTGCGAGCTTATTTGTTCCATTCGCCAGTTGATTGATAAGATACGAAAGCGTTTTCATAGCATTAACTACAAAAATGAAGAATAAACCAGAATTTCTAATAGCAATACTTCAGACAGTTTTCTTGTTACCCTCCTTTATCCCCCCGCAAGCGGGGGGAAAGCAGCGAACAAGACGGCGAAGAGTTCTTCCCCCCCCCGCTTGCGGGGAGATTGAGGGGGGTCAACTAAAAACTGTCCGAACTATTGAATAGGAAAAACCGGTGAAATACCCATTTCACCGGTTGACTGTAACGCAGTTGAGAGCAGCAGCAGAAATTATTGGGCCACAAGCTCCTGATACTTCTGATTTGCCAAGTCAATATGTTCCTGAATAATGGCATCGGCCTTATCGCCGATAGCCTCTTCAGCGGCCTTCGCAGCTTCGAGCGCTTTTTGCACCCACTCTTCGCCAGCCTTTTCTTTAATAAAAGCTAACGCCGCCGGTTGTGCGATTTCACGGTATTGAGCCAGTTCTTCTTTGGTCGGTTGATAGATTTCCATGCCCTGCGCCTTGAGCTTTTCGATGCCTTGAATATTGGCTTCTTGCGAAAATCCGTTATGCACTGCCGCCAGCACATTCGCCGCTTCCGCTACAACTTTCTGCTGTTCAGGAGTCAGTTTATTCTGATAGAAATTCTCGTTCATAAAAACAAATAACGGATTATAAAGATGCCCATCCAGCACCATATATTTCTGCACCTCATAGAACTTCATATCATGAATGAGTACAATCGGACATTCCATGCCATCCACGACTTTCTGTTGCAGGGCCATATACAATTCCCCAAAGGCAATCGGAGTCGGATTGGCGCCAAGGGATTTCGTCATTTCCATGTGCGCCGGATTTTCCATGGTCCGAATCTTCAGTGCCTTCATATCCGCAGGGGTCTTGATCGGGCGAACGTTATTTGTAAAGTGCCGATAGCCATTTTCTGTAATTGAGAGGATGCGCACCCCTGTTTCCTTTAAGAATGCCTCATTAAACTCCTGTCCGAACTGCCCATTGAAAGCATTCCAGGCCGCAGGAGCACTGGAAAACAGGTAAGGAATATCAAACACCATCACTGGCGCAAAAAAGCCAGGCACCGGGCCGGAAGATAGTGTTGCCATTTCAATGGTTCCCATTTTCACGCCTTCTAAAGCTTCACGTTCATTCCCGAGTGAAGAAGCGTGATAGGCCTGAACTTCTATTTCGCCGTTTGTCCCTTTTTCAACCAACGCTTTAAAAATGTCTACAGCTTTTACGGTACGGTTATCCGGATTCGCCGGACCGGCATTCGCAACCTTAATAACCACTTTGGCCGAAGCCTGACCACAAATCAGAGCAATCAACAATACGACCAGACACCATGTGGAATACTTTTTCATCTCTTTTTACCTCCTGAAATAACAAAAGCTTGTTCATAATGGAAAAGACTGGTATCAAAGAAAACTCAAGAAAATAACTCCGTATCCTTGAAGACATGTCAAGAAAAAAACAAAATCTCCTGAATTTTACTTTGTCGCTACAAGGAGAAAAGATAAGAACAGGATAAGTTGTGATGCTCAATATTCCCAGAATATCCTTTTCTTCTCTCTTCTCCTTGTAGTTCAAGAAGTGAACTTGACAAAGTAGAATTAAAGAGAACATGAAAAATAACGACTCAACGGTGTTCTCAGAAATAATAAATTTTTGCGTTTAAAACTTGAGAATTCTCAGAGATGTTGATTATGATGTTCAGATTACCGATTGAACCCGATCCTTCATTGCTCCATGTCACTTCTAAGACGCAGAACTGTATTTGTCACTTTACAATTTTGTGTCTTGGCGGTGAGGTTTTTTATGCCCAGAAAAAAACGCATAATCAGCGCAGAGGATTTATACAATTTTGAAATTATCAACGGCTGCGAATTGAGCCGTGATGGCAAGCAGATCGCATTTACTGTGCAGCGCGTCGAAAAAAAGAGCGAGAAAAAATATACGAATATCTGGATCGTTCCGGCGAAAGGCGGGCGCCCAAAACAGTTCACTTACGGTGATTGGGTTGATTCATCGCCGAAATGGTCGCCCGACGGATCGCAGATCGCTTTTCTTTCCACCCGTAAAGATGAAAAACAGGCGCAACTCTATCTGATTCCTTTTGACGGCGGCGAAGCCAGGCCGCTGACTGATTTGAAAGGGGAGTTCGGCGGCTTTGCATGGTCGCCCGACGGATCCACCCTTGTCTGCGAATTCACGAAAAAAGATCAGGAAGAGCTTGAACGCGAAGCAGATGAACAGAAAAAGAAATTAGGCATCGTTGCGCGCCATATTACCCGTGTATTTTATAAATTGGACGGCACCGGATTTCTGCCAAAGGAACGCAAACATTTATGGGTGATTGACGTGAAAACCGGGAAAGCCACACAATTAACCGATAGTGAAATCTTTGACGAATGGGAACCGCACTGGTCGCCGGATAGTAAGGAGATTGTGTTTTTCTCAAATCGCAATAAAGACCCTGATCTCGACCCTGAAGTCATTGATTTGTATCTGATCCCTGTCCAGGGCGGCGAATTGCGCAAGATTGACGTACCGGTGGGCGAAAAATTCGGCGCGAGTTTTTCCCCTGATGGTCAATGGATCGCCTATATCGGCTATGAAGGGCGCGGTGAAAGCTGGCGGCAAAAAGGCGTCTGGATCGTTCCGGCCGATGGCAGCGCCCCGGCCAGAAATCTTACGGCAAAGTATGACTTTAATGTGGCTGGCTGGACCATTAACGATCTGAACCAGATTCCACCAACCCCAGTGACCTGGGCGCATGATGGATCACATATCTTTTTTTTGATCGCGCAGCATGGAAACACGCTGCTGAAAGCCGTAACCGTTAATGCCGATGAACCGGCCGTGACAGACCTCGTTGATGATGAAGGCGTGGTCGGACAGTATGGACTTGATGCTGAGCAGACTTCTCTGGCTTTCTTTCATGCGGACATGACCAATTTCGGTCAAATCTGGGTCAAAAACCTCAAAACCGGTTCCCTGCACAAAGTCACGCATTTTAACGAAACCCTGCTGCGCAATATTGATCTGGGAACAGTAGAGGAGGTCTGGTTTAAAGGCGCGGCCGGCAATGATCTGCAAGGCTGGATTCTCAAACCGCCGGAATTCGACGCTTCTCAAAAATATCCTTCCATCCTGGAAATTCACGGCGGCCCGGTGGTGCAATATGGAAATATGTTCATGCACGAGTTCTATTATCTGGCCGCCCAGGGATATGTGGTCTATTTTTGTAATCCGCGCGGCGGCGACGGCTATGGCGAGGCTCACGCCAAAGCGATTGACAATAACTGGGGGACTGTGGATTATGAGGATCTGATGGCCTGGGCTGATTACATGATCCAGCAGCCTTATATCGATCCGAACCGCATGGGCGTGACAGGCGGGAGTTACGGCGGATTCATGACCAATTGGATTATCGGCCATACCGACCGTTTCAAAGCCGCCGTAACCCAGCGCAGCGTCAGCAATCAGATCAGTATGTGGGGATCCAGCGACTTTAATTGGTACTTTCAAATGGAATTCGACAAAAAACCGCCGTGGGAAGACGACAACAGCTTGCAGAACTACTGGCGGCAATCACCCGTGAAGTATCTGAGACACGCCAAAACCCCCACTCTGGTGCTTCATAATGAAAACGATTTACGCTGTGATATGGAACAGGGGGAACAGGTGTATGTCGCCTTGAAAGTACTGGGGGTTGAGACGGAATTTGTGCGTTTTCCCGACGAACCGCACGGCCTCTCGCGCACCGGCCGCACCGACCGCCGCATCGCCCGTTTGAACCACATTGTTCGCTGGTTTGATAAGTATTTGAAGATATAAACGTTGAAAAACCAGGTTTCTCCAGGAAACCTGGTTTTTGATCTTTCGACTTGACAAGACAGCTTGAGCGTGGATAAAAGGTTCATCAGTAAAGAAAGCTTGTTGAACATCATGGCTGGTTTTGAAAATATGGCGATGTGATTGATTGAAAATTAGGAAAAGGAGATTGGGAAATGGCTATTTTCCGGTGTAGTAAATGCGGACATTTGCGCGAAGTCTCGAATGAGCTTATAGGAACAACTGTGAGATGCCCTCAGTGCAAGCAACCTGCTCCAATTCATAATACGGTTGCATTCATCGAAAAAGTTTTGGAAAGGTATATGAGCGTATACAAAGAGCTGCATCAATTGCAACAACAATTATCAAGCCCTCTTGCGCCCTCTATCAAGCCTGAAGCATCTACTGAAGAAAGGGATTTTGATATTCATAACACCAAAGCGATGACTTATGCTCATCAATATGAGCCAATTGTCCGGTGGTTTCAGCAGAAACAGATCCAGTTGGAGGTTGATCAGAGCGCCGTTGATACGACCGGATTTTTTGACGAAGTTGCACTGAGCTTAGGAGACCAGTATGATCTCCTAAAAGAAGTTAGTGACAGAATAGCACGCACACAACGGAAAGGATATACTTCTGTTACACTCAATTTCTCAAACTCTAATCAAAAAGAGATTCAGGCTCTGACGGCGTTTTGTCAAGAACTCTACGAATATTCATTTGTTGCGAAATATTTTTATCAGAATAAAGAAAAACGAGCGCATCTGACCTTACAGACCGCCCCGGCTATCGTCAAATTTTTTAACGGCGAATGGTTGGAATGGTTTGTGTTTATGAAATTATTATCTGTCTTCAAGGAAAAACGTGTACGCTTCTCCTGTTTGCGAAGTCTGGATATTATATTCCCAAATGAAGACAGGCATGAACTGGATGTATTTTTCCTCATTAATGAAAAAATTCCACTCTGTATAGAATGTAAATCAGGAGAATTTCGGTCAATGATTGAAAAATATGTAAAATTGCGCAATCGGTTACAGATCGAGAGACCCTTTTTTTTGTTGCTTGTTTTAGGTTTATCTGATGAACAGTCTCGCGGTTTAACCAGTATGTATGAGATGACATTTGTCAATGAGAAAAATTTTCTTGAACATGTTCAATCCCTGTTACTATAGCGACTAGCGAGACAGCCTCGGTTATAAACTGCATTAGCCCGAAGAACAATAGAGCATTCTTGACAGGGGGTGAAACCCTGTCAGGAATCAATGAAACTCCTTAATCGCCTCAAACATGGCGACCACGTTTTGTGGGGGTACATCCGGTAATATTATGGATCGTATTAAATACAAAACCGCCGCCGGGTGAAAAATCTCTAAGCGCCGTTTCACATGTGCCTTCACTTCCTGCGGCGTAGCACGATTCAGTACGGTACGCGTATCTGCGCCGCCGCCCCAAAAGGTCACATCCTTTCCAAATTCCCATTTCAGGCGTTCCGGTTCCATATCTTTCACGTTGGTCTGCACCAGATTCACAATCTCGAATCCGGCTTCAATCAGGTCAGGCAGCAGCTTGTAAATTGATCCACAAGAGTGCACAAAGGTGTGCATTTGGCTATGTTTCTTAGGTAGTGGTGAAATGGGAAGTGATGAATGTCGGAACAGTGTCCAGGACACAGGAGTGCGATGAGGTCATCGCATCAG
>DF820477.1:65288-84866 GCA_000739535.1 Candidatus Vecturithrix granuli
CAGGGCAACGCCCTGACAGGCGCGGCATCAGAGATGCCGTTGCGACGACCGCGTCGCACTCCTGACCACCCCCTGGCCATAAGTCATCACTTCCCATTTCACCACTACCGTTTCTTAATGTAATCGCACAATATGGCGTGACGCGGTTTGAACAATTTGCGATAAGTTTATGGAGTTCGACAGGTTGACCTGTCAATGCTCTCAGCAAGACACAAACACCTCTATAAAACTGTAAAAAAAATCGACAGGGTGCTTTTAATTATTTCTCAGCGTCCTAAAAAACTATTTTTCCTGTTTGACTTTCTGCTCTTGTGCTACGTATATTATGTACGAGTGTTTGATCAAATCAATATGCGCGTGAATACCAATCTCTCAGCATCCTGAAGGAGGCTTTTTATGAATCATACACCTAAGCGGGGCTGGACCGAAGAGTTAGAAATTGCAGCAAGTGAACTGGTGGATCGAGTCAAAGAATTGATCGCAGAAGGAAATGTTCGACGTTTGATTATCCGCAAACCAAGCGGCGAAGTGTTGATAGAGATTCCATTGACCGCCGGAGTCGCTGTCGGCGGCGCAGTTACGATTATTGCACCAATATTGGCCGCTTTAGGGGCAATGGCCGCCTTACTCGTCAAAGTTAAGATTGAAGTGATTCGTACCACAGAAGAAGATGATACCAGTGACGATGAAGACAATGTCCAGTGAGCAGTAGTCAGTAATCAGTCATCAGTATTTTGACTGATTACTGAATCACTAGACATTACCGAAATAGAACACTGATGGGACTGATTGGACTGATCTCCACTGATTTTTCGGGCAGGGTCACGCGCCTGCTATGGCAGACAGGTGATCCATGTCGTCATCATGACCATGAATCGTGCCCTGAATTCGTCTGTATATCAGTGAACATCAGCCCCATCAGTCCCATCAGTGTTCTATTGCCGAGAACATCTACTGATTACTAATGACTACTCACTGACTACTGATGACTGCTCACTGATTTGCCGAGCATTTCTCTGGCATGTTGCAGGGTGGTGCGCGTCATGGTCTCGCCGCCTAACATGCGGGCGATTTCTTCGAGGCGTTCCTGATTACGCAATAAGTGAATCGTCGTAATCGTGCGATCGTCTTCGGCGTGTTTCTCAACATGAAAATGTGTACTGCCTTTGCTAGCAATCTGGGGCAGGTGAGTGATGCACACTACTTGATGGGCGTCAGAAATATGCTCCAGTTTTTTCCCTACGATTTCCGCGACTTTGCCGCCAATACCAGCGTCAATTTCATCAAAAACCATCGTCGGAACCCGATCTGCCATGCCTAATAAGGTTTTCAATGCTAACATAATGCGCGAAATTTCCCCGCCAGAGGCAATTTTACTGAGTGGCTTTAATGGCTCTCCCGGATTAGGAGCAATGAGAAATTCAATTTTATCAGTCCCTTTTGCCGTAAAGGGATTTTTTTCGGTCCCGGCCAATTTAAAATCAACGTTAAATCGGGTCTTTTCCATGCCCAGGGCCGACAATTCCTGCATGACCTGTTGTTCAAATCCCTGCGCTGCTTGCTTGCGTTCATCAGAAAGTTCTTGGGAAAGTTGCTGTAATTGCGCTCTAAGCGTTTTATATTCTTTTTCTAAAGTTTCAATATGGGTTTCGCGCTGATCAAAGGCCTGGATTTCCTGTTCGATTTGAGTGTATAAATTCAAAATTTCTTCAATCGAATTGCCATATTTGCGCTTGAGCGCGTGCAACTCATCCAGGCGTTTTTCGACTTCTTCCAGGCGAAAGGGATCAAATTCGATGGACTGGGCGTAATCACGAATTGTGAACGCAATATCTTCCAACTGAAATTGAGCAGTTTCACAGGATTTGAGATGGGGTTCCAGCGTATTGTCAATTTTGACCAACTCTTCCATGCGGCGGAGCACTTCGCCTAAGCGTTCGAGAATCGCCCCATGTTCGCTATACAACATCTCATGAATCGCATTGGCTCCCGACGCTAATTGTTCGGCTCCATCAAGGATTTTACGTTCATGCAACAATTCATCATCCTCACCTGGTCTGAGTTTGGCTTTTTTAATTTCTTGCTGTTGAAAGCGCAGGAGATCAAGGCGCTGCATGCGTTCGCGCGATTGGTCGCGGATTTGTTGAAGTTCACGTTCGACTTTTTTAAATTGACGAAACAAGACGCCAATTTGTTCGCGCAACGGCAAGAGTTTTCCGTAAAAATCAAGGAGATCGACATGATAGTCAGGATTTAAAATGGACTGATGTTCGTGCTGTCCGTGAACATCAACCAACAAATTTCCTAATTCCGCAACCATAGCGTTCGTGGCAGGATGGCCGTTGATCAGCAGTCGATTTCGGCCTGATCGGGAAATTTCGCGTCGAATCAGGAGTTCCTGTTCATCCTCTCCATCCTCAAGGACGCCATATTCAATCGCTTTTGCTTTGATGTTTTCCGCTTGATCCAGGGTGAACAGGGCTTCGACAATCGCCTTTTCCGCGCCAGCCCGAATAAACTCTACGTAGGCGCGGCCCCCCAGCGCCACCATCAGGGCATCGACCATGATGGATTTTCCGGCCCCAGTTTCTCCGGTGACAATATTCAGCCCCCCGGAAAATTGTACGTGCAGGCTATCAATAATCGCAAAATTTTCAATATATATTTCTGCTAACACGTGAAAAATTCCAGTAAATAGTCAGGTTATGAGTACGTTTTTGTTAAGACGACTAAGCGTTCCTGCTCTTTGATTTCAACCTGAAAATGTCTCAAAAAGGTCATGCCTAAAAAACCGTCAATACCAGGATATTCCGATAAATTCCAAATCAACGTGGGAATATTGCGAACCTCCATCCCTCCGATTTTGAGCGATGGCAGATTGACAAGCGGAGCCGCATAGGTTTGCCCGTCAAGTTCAAACCGCATTTCGCTTGTACGCGCCGTAATCTCAATCCCCAGTACTTGAGCTAATTCGGATGAGAGGATGGTGTACGTGGCCCGCTGTTCAACGTGCAGTTTTGCTGGAACCTGCTGATTGAGTAACGCGTTGACCAGCATATATTGCCCGGCAGGCGTGAATTGCACCACGGTTTTATTGGTTTCTTCCCCTCGCAGACGAAGGATTTCAGCCCACAACGTATCTGCATTGGCAAACCATTCGGTCGAAGCGATGGCAGCGGCATAGTCAGACGCATAAAAAAGCGTCTCCAGTTCCTGAGCGGCCTCTGTTCTTTGTCCAAGCTGTTCAAGGAGTTGGGCTAATTTTACATAGACCACATACCATGTTGGCGAAAGCTGCAACGCGGCTCGATATTCTTCTAGTGCCTTCTGCGGCTGTTCGAGAGCTTCATAGGCGACCCCTAATCCGGCCCTGACCTCGAGTTGTTCCCTTCTTCCGACATCTTTCGCCTGTTGCAGATAATCGGCGGCAGTCGCAAATTGGTCGCGTTCAAGGCAATACAATCCAAAATTTACAAGGGTATCCGGATTATGATCGTCCCAGGGAAAAACACGTTGATACTCAGTCAGACCGCGTGCGATTTCGCCGTGACGAATATACACATCGGCCAATGCCGCAAAAGATTCCGGCTGCCGCAACGCTGCGGCTCGCTCTTTGAGGTAGGCTGCATTTTCAATATCCGGTTTGAGCGTAAGCACTTGTTCCAGAAGCGCAGACGTTTCCTGGCGTTTCCCTTGCGTTTCAAGAAGATCGGCCAATCGCAAATAAATATCAACGCTGTGAGGAGCTTTCAAAATCGCTTGTTGATATGCTTTTTGGGCGAGCGTTACGCGCTCTAACTGTTCGTAGGCATATCCCAGAAAGGCGTAGGCTTTTGCAGAGGTTTCTTCATCTTCAGCCGCACGAAGCAAGTGTTTTGCCGCCTGGCGATAGTCATGAAGGGCACATAACACAATGCCCAATTCAAGCGACGCCTTGGCATAATGCGGCTGCTGTTCAATCGCCCGTGAGAATTGTTGGGCGGCTTCTTCAACCTTCCCCTGTTCTTTGAGCGCAAGTCCTTGCTGGTACGCTTTTTTGGCAGCGCGCTGCGACGAATTACACCCTGACCCAAGAGTTCCTGACAGCATCGCCCCAACAATGACTGCGATGAGAAGCCCCTGCTTCATCATAGCTCAGAACCCCACTCCATTGTTTATCTTTTATGACTTTTTCTTGGGATGGAGTTCTTTGATTTGCTCTTCAAGCTCTTTTACCCGTTTTTCCAGGGCTTCATTCCCTGCTTCCAGAGCATCGAATTGCTTTTTCAGGGCATCATATTTTTCCTTTGTCACCAGATTCATGCTCTCAAGGCTCTGATTCACAAATTCCTCGATCTTCTTTTCAATTGCCGTACTGCCCTCTTTGGCTCGTTTGACAAAGTCATCCACGATCTTTTCGCGCTGTTCGGCTTTGGCCTCGCCTTTCTCAATCAGATGATTGACCGTTTCTTCAATATCTTTCTGGATTCCCAATCCAAAAAGATACATCTTATGGAACAAATTTTCGGTTTCCGTGCGAGCCTTTTTCTCTTCCGAGCTAATCGGTTCCTGCGTTGATTTCGTTTGAGTTTCTGCATGTTCTGCCATGATATTTTCCTCCTCTGTAAATCTAAGTTTGTAGTGAACACTCCAGAGTTTTATAACGCCGCCTGTCTTCTCAGGCAGACGAAAATGACGAATAGGAATCTGATTTTCATCCTGTGCATCTGTCACATTCGTGTCATTTGTGTCATTCGATGACTCCCTATCGTCGTAGGGCTACCATTGCTGCAAGCGCTGACAGCCCATACTATTCTACCTGTAATACCGCCATAAAGGCTTCTTGCGGAACTTCGACTCTACCGACCTGGCGCATACGTTTCTTGCCTTCTTTCTGTTTTTCCAGCAGTTTTCGTTTCCGGGTAATATCGCCGCCATAACACTTTGCCGTCACATTTTTGCGCATGGGCGGAATCGTTTCGCGGGCAATCACCTTTGTCCCGATAGCGGCTTGAACCGCAACTTCAAATAACTGGCGCGGAATGAGTTGACGCATTTTTTTCGCTAATTCCCGTCCGCGATAATAAGATTTTTCATTGTGTATCAGGGCTGACAGCGCATCTATCGGCTCCCCATTCAAAAGAATATCTAATTTCACGATATCTGACTTGCGATAGCCGATATATTCGTAGTCAAAAGAGGCATAACCTCGGGTGGCAGATTTCAGCTTATCATAAAAATCCATGATTGTTTCATTTAAAGGAAACTCGTAGGCGAGCATAACTTTCGTGCTACTCAGATATTGCAGACTTTTTTGCACGCCGCGTCGATCTTGAGCAAGTTTCAACACGCCACCGACAAAATCGCTGGGCACAAAAATTGACGCCAAAATCAGCGGTTCTTCCACCCATTCAATGTCTTTCCTATCAGGAAACCGTGCCGGGTTGGAAATATACTCTTCGCTGCCGTCGTGTCTGATCACTTTATACACCACGCTCGGGGCCGTAGTCAAGAGCGCGATATCGAATTCACGTTCCAGGCGTTCCTGCACAATTTCCATGTGCAGCAACCCCAGAAAACCACAGCGAAATCCGGGACCCAGGGCTTCTGACATTTCCGGTTCAAAGGTTAACGACGAATCATTCAGAGCTAATTTTTCCAGACTTTCGCGTAAATGTTCATATTGAGACCCGGTCGAAGGAAACAGACCGCTGAATACCATCGGTTTGACATTTTTAAATCCCGGTAACGGCATATCTGCCGGATGATCGGCATTCGTGACAGTATCGCCGATTTTCGTATCGCTCACCTGTTTGATGCTTCCTAAAAAATATCCCACTGATCCGGCCGGGAGTTCCGGAACAGGCACCAACCCTAGACGAAGCATCCCGACCTCACCCACTTCAAATTCCTTGCCAGATGACATCATGCGCACAGTCATGCCTTTTGAAATGGTGCCGTCAAAGACGCGCAGATACACCACAGCCCCCTGGTATGAGTCGAACCAGGAATCGAAAATTAAAGCTCTCAGGGGGGCATTTTTGTCGCCTGTTGGTGCGGGAATACGGCGTACAATCGCTTCTAAAACATTTTCAATACCGATCCCTTGTTTCGCGCTCACCGGAAGGGCTTCAGAGGCATCAATTGCTAAAATTTCTTCGATTTGTTCTTTTGTGCGTTCAACATCAGCACTCGGAAGATCAATTTTATTAATAATCGGAATAATCGTCAAATTATGATCCATCGCCAGATAAACATTCGCTAAGGTCTGGGCCTCGACACCCTGCGAGGCATCAACCAGCAGCAATGCGCCTTCACACGCCGATAAACTCCGCGAAACTTCGTAGGAAAAATCAACGTGCCCGGGAGTATCTATCAGATTTAACTGATATTCCTGACCATCTTTGGCAGTGTACAGCAGACGAACCGCATGGGATTTAATGGTGATGCCGCGTTCGCGTTCCAGATCCATATCATCCAGAATCTGATCCACCTTTTCGCGTTCGGTGATCGTACCTGTCACTTCAAGCAAACGATCAGCCAGAGTTGATTTTCCATGATCTATATGGGCAATAATTGAAAAATTTCGAACGTTTTCAATCTTCATATTTTCCAGTCTCACTCATCCTCATTCATTCGGATAACAGCATACTTACAAACTAAAAATCGGACAATCCATTTGAATTTATTCTGTTTGCAGGGTCTATTTCTTGTCAACAGTTATTCGCAAGAAATCTGTAATTTGCTTCATGATAAACATCTTGACAAAGTGGTCAGGAACGATGTCAGTGACATGAATAACTATTGGTGTGTTATATGATTTTTGGCGAATAACCCCGGGAGTGCGAAAGCTCTGCTTTCGCTGTCAAAGCTAAGCTTTGATACTCCACTGCATTTTTTAGATGACAGGAGTTATGGCGAACACAGGAGAGCATATTTTGATTGTGGCGGGGGAAGCTTCCGGCGATTTGCACGGCGCGCACCTGGTGCGGGCGTTAAAGCAGCAGTCCCCTCAGCTTGAGATTTGCGGAGTCGGTGGAAGCCATCTGACAACAGAAGGCGTCACCCTGTTGGGCAGCAGCGACGAATTAGCCGTCGTCGGCGTCTTTGAAGTCGTCAAAAAGTTGAAAACGGTCTGGCGTGTGTACAAACAACTTTCTCGTTATCTCAACGAGCACCGGCCTGATGTGCTCATCCTGATTGATTATCCTGAATTTAACCTGCGTCTGGCGCGAGTGGCTCATCGACTCGGGCTTCCGATAGTTTATTATATCAGTCCGCAGGTCTGGGCCTGGAGGTCGAATCGTGTCAAACTGATTCGCCGCCTGGTGACCAAGATGATCGTCATTTTCCCATTTGAACAGGCCTTCTATAAATCGCACGGCGTTGATGTCGAATGGGTAGGGCATCCGTTAGTCGAGAGCGTCAGACCTTCGCAAAGTAAAGATGTATTTTGCCGGCAGCATGAACTGAACCCAACGCAGCCGATTATCGGGCTTTTGCCCGGAAGCCGCGAAAGTGAGGTGGAGCGTTTATTGCCGATGATGCTTGAGGCAGCTCAACGAATTTACGCCCAAAAGCCTGAGGTGCAATTTGTACTGCCGTTGGCGGCTTCATTAGAACAGTCGGCGTTATTTCAAACTGCGCTGCCCTCATTTGTCCGACTTGTCCGCCAGCAGACCTATGATGCGATCCATGCTGCGGATTTAGTCGTTACAGCGTCAGGCACGGTCACAGTGGAAACGGCGATTCTGGAAACGCCGATGATTATTACTTATATTGTGTCGCCGCTCACGTATTGGCTGGGAAGATTGTTTATCAACGTGCCTTTTATCGGCATGGTAAACCTGATTGCTAACAAACAAATCGTTAAAGAACTTATTCAAACTCAGGTCACGTCTGAGGCGATTGCGCAAGAGGTCCTCACACTCTTAGAGCATCCAGAGCAATTAGAGATTATTCGCCAGGACTTACGGGTTGTGCGCCAAAAGTTGGGAGAAACGGGGGCGGCTGAAAGGGCTGCCGCGGTGATTCTTGACGTATTAAAAAAATACGGCAGAGATCTTTCATAAGAAGAGAGTTGAGAACCTTACCCATGTTTTTCGACAGACTTCCGATGTTTGAAAAACTTCAGAGGTCTTAAGAATCCCGCTGTATGAGTAAAAAAATTTGGAAAAACCTCCGTCATCGTCTGTTACAATCGATAGTTCCGACGCTCGGATATTCATACCTCTCTGTTGTCGGAAAAACGGCAAAAACCTTTGAATTCGGACATGAACATCATGCGGCTTTACGCAAGCAGTATCCGCAGTTCATTTATGTCGGATGGCATGAACAGGTGCTCAACTGCGCCTGGAGGCTGCGTTATGGCAATATTGCCATTTTAATTAGTCAGAGCCGAGATGGCGATTATCTCAGCAGTCTTGGACAGCTTCTGGGGTTTTTCCCGGTACGAGGTTCGTCATCCAGAGGGGGGCTGCGAGGCTTGTTACAATTGGAACGAGCGCTCAAAACAGGTCATGATGTCATAATTGGCGCTGACGGGCCAAAAGGCCCGGTAAAGCAGTGTAAAGCCGGAGCCATCGTCCTCGCCAAACATAGCGGTATGCCGATTATCCCGATTGCAGGCTACACTCATCACGCGACACGCCTGCACAATTGGGATCAGACGATTGTGCCATTTCCCTTTGCCTTCCACATCACAGGGTATGGAAAACCGATTGTGGTGCCAGAAGATATTGACAAAGATGAAATCACCTATTATCAGCAGCAGGTGAAACAGGCGATTGATGACCTGACAGTACAAGCCTGCCAACGTTGGCGCGACATCACGTTGTGACACTTCTGAAGTGCAAAGCAGTTTTTACGCGGAACAGGGAAAAATAATGTACTTTCCATGAAAAAACTCTTGACAAAATTTTTGCTCTCTTTTTTAAGTGGTTATCGTTACAAGAAATTATTGAATTGCCGAAGTGGTGGAACTGGTAGACGCGCAGGCTTCAGGTGCCTGTGAGGGATTCCTCGTGGGGGTTCGAGTCCCCCCTCCGGCATGTTTTTTCCCCCTCATGAATTTGCTTCAATAATCCGCGTATATCTCTCTGATGTTTGTTGTGTATGTTCTTCTTTGCCGTCATGGTAAGCCTGTATATGAAGAGGTCTATAAAGCGAGATGAAGATTAAACCGCGTCTGGGCGGAGGAAAATCGGGCGACCCGTCGTTGTATATTGATATTGTGGATCGCAAGCGGGCGATTTTATTTGATTGCGGGCTGAATAATTTTCGCCCTGCGGCTCTTCACAAGGTGACAGACGTATTTATCTCACACACCCATATTGACCATTTTATCGGGTTTGATGCGCTCTTACGCCTCAATTTAACGGAAGAAAAGATAATCCATGTGTACGGCCCACCGGGTATTTGTCGAAACGTGATCGGCAAACTTCAGGGCTATACCTGGAATATCTGCCAAAATTTACGTTTGATAATCGTGGTACACGAAATCCTGCCGGAAACTATTGTTGTGACATCCCTGGAAAGCTGGCGCGGCTTTGAGATCAAACAGACAGAAGAACAGCCACATACGGATTTACTCCTGGATACCGGAGAATTTTCTGTCAAATACCTTGAACTAGATCATAAGACTCCGTGTTTTGGTTATACCTTTCTCGAAGCAGAAAGCTGCAATGTCCGTAAAGAAGCCCTGGAAGAATTAGGACTGCAACCTGGACCGTGGGCAGGGCAATTAAAAGCGCAAGCGTTTCCCACCGCAGATCAGGACGCCGTGATTCAGATTGATGGCATGAACTATTCGCTTGATGAGCTTGCCCGAAAATTGCTTGTCCGCAAACCTGGCGTGAAAATTACGTATTTAACCGATTTTCTCTTGCATGAGGCCGACATAGCTCGCATTATTGAGTTCACTCGGTATTCCGATTTCCTGTTTTGTGAAGCTGCATTTATTGAACACGAACGCGAAAAAGCCCGTCTTACTCATCATCTCACCGCTAGAGAGGCTGGCATTCTCGCGCATGGTGCTCAGGTGAAACAGCTTGTTCTTTTCCATTTTTCCCGACGTTATCAGGATCATGCTCTGATGTTAGATGAAGCTAGGCAGGAATTTCCCTGGGTCGAATAAGCCTTTTAACAGCCTATTTTTCCTCCTTTACTATTTTTTGCTTGACACTTTCATTTCTTTGTCCTATAGTCAAGGCGACTTTCGGGATAAACTAACTATTTTCAATCTAATCAGGACTTGCTGAGAGGGCCTCTGGCAGCTCCCCTGTAAGTCCGTCATGCTTTGTATTTGGAGGACAATATTGTGTTTACACCTGTGAAAAAATCCCTTATCATTGCTATTGTTATTATGTGTCTGCTTGTCCCTTCATTCGGATATGCTGCCATTGGAACAGAGCCGAGTACTCAGACATCAGAAGCGGTTAACCCTCTGTCTGGTCCTTTACCCTCGGTGCCTTCTTCTCCTGGTTTTCTTCCAGGAATGCAAGGTGAAGGAACAACGTCGTATCCACCCATGAATTTCTCCTCTTCGCCTGAAGCAAATGCGCCATATTATCCACAATACGCGCCTGCAATGCCTCAGAATGCTGAAGGGATGGCGGGTATGATGATGATGTCACCTTATCCGTCCTATGCTGAAGGAAGCGAAATGTACCCTTCAACATATCAAGATCCATATCAAAGTCCGTGGGGCCCTTCTATGCCAGGGATGGGATACACGGGTATGGATTCTCCATACGCTCCAGGCATGGGATACCCGGAGATGAATACTCCATACGCTCAAGGCATGGGATACCCGGGCATGAATGCTCCATACGCTCCAGGCATGGGATACCCGGACATGAATGTCGGCTATCCGCCGTATGCGCAGCAGTATGGTTCTGCGGATGAGATGTATAACCGGGCGAGAGACGCATATACTTCGGGGAATTATCGCTATGCGCTGTCAATGTTTCAGCAGGTCGCAACCTGGTATCCCCAAAGTGATCTGGCGGATAATGCGTATTATTGGATCGGAGAAATTTATTATACCGGGAAAAATTATCCGGCAGCGATTCAGTCATTTCAGACGGTCATGTATTCCTATCCGAGCGGCAATAAATTCCCGGACGCCATGGTAAAAATGGGATATGCCTATGCGGAAATGCGGCAGTACGGGATTGCACGTTCAATTCTCAACGATGTTGTTTCACGTTTCAACAACAATGCTCGTATCCGAAATCTGGCTGTCAAAAAATTGAACGAACTCGGTAACTATTAATTCATTACATTTCAGATTGTCCGATTAGGAAGTTCTACCGTAGATGATGTCTGTATCCTTGACTACGGTAGAACTTTTTGACTGGTAAGGTTTTCTTGCTATAATCGATGATCTGGTAACATCATGAGACGTTCAGTTTACATGTGTTATGTCATACTTGTGTTGTGCGTTATAGAAATCAACCAAAGCAGTTTTGTTTCTCATGCGCAACAGGCTCCTGTGCAGAATTATGTCGTCCAATACGGTGATACGTTGTGGGATATTGCCGATACCTATTTAAATAACCCGTATCGTTGGCATGACATTCATCAAAACAATCCCCAGATTGTCAATCCCAATTTGATCTACCCGGGCGATGTTCTTGGCATCTTTCTGTTCCCCCAGCAAGGTCAAGAGAGGGGGAAAAGGATAGGGTTAAGCGATAAAGCTCTTGCTCGACCCTGGTATGGTGTTCCGGCTCCGCAGCCTGAAGCAATCAAAGGCCCGAAAATTCCGGGTCTGATAGTGCCAAGTCGAGATATGATTGAAGCCAATGGGTACATTGTGCCTTATACCATGAAACAACTTCAATCTGAACAATTTGCTCAAATTACTGGCGCGCAAATTGGAACGGGAGTCGCCAACGCACAAATTATCCATTCAGAATATGGGCAGCCGGGATTGGTTTATGGCGATACGGTTTATTTTAATCGTGGACTCGATGATAAAGTCAAAGAAGGGGATATGTTTCTCGCCTTTCGTCCGTTACGTGAAATTACCCATCCGATCACATCGGAAGTGATAGGTACCCAGATTGAGATTTTGGGGCGGCTGCGAGTCAAAGCAATTGAAGCCAGTGTGGCCTGTGCGGAAATTGTGAAATCCTATTATTACATGGAAATCGGGAATCCGATCATGCCGCTTTCCGAACTCTCAATCCCGTTAGCGAAACCATCTATTGGAAATTCCCGATCTTATGGATTGCCTGTCGGCAACCAGCTCATCGGACATATTGTTGCCGGTCGAGACGATCGCGTGGGTCTGGCCTATGGCGATATTGTCTTTCTGGATGTCGGAGTGGCTCAGGGCGTCCAACCGGCTGATAATTTTATTATCTACCGCGAAGTACAAGATGGGTTTCCTAAACAAGCCATTGGGCGTGTAACCGTCTTGAGCGCCCGTGAACAAACATCGACGGCGATGGTCATGGAAAGCGTCAAACCAATTGAGATCGGAGAAAAAGTCGTCCTTCTTCATTAGAAAATTTGCCTGCCTTGCTGACATAAGAACTCCTGACGCGTGTTCTTATGTCTTTTTTTGTATGCACGTGCTTGAAAGCAAAAAATACTGGATTGCTCTCAATATGGTGCCCGGGGTCGGGGCGATTACCTATCGTAAACTGTTAAATGTGTTTCAAACGCCTGAACAGGTATTTTCTGCACCATTTCAACGATTGATAGCGATTCCCGGCATTTCCGAAAAAATAGCCAGGGCAATATTGAATTTTGGGATCCCCGATCAGGTCAAACAAGCAATTGAGGATCTTGAAAAATTTCAGGTGCAAGTTGTCACGTGCAATGACGAAGAGTATCCCTATGCTCTCACCACCATTTTCGATCCGCCTCCGCTCTTATATGTTAAAGGCGCGCCGTTGCAACGTCATGAAATTCTGGTGGCTGTGGTTGGTTCCCGGCGAGCATCTACATACGGCCGCACCGTTGCTGAACAGTTGTGCCGAGAATTGACGGTCAAAGGGGTCACGGTGGTCAGCGGTATGGCGCGTGGCATTGATAGCGCGGCTCATCGCGGTGCGTTGCAAGCTGGCGGGCGAACCATTGCCGTGCTCGGCTGTGGCGTGAATGTCATTTATCCTCCTGAAAACAGCCAACTTTATCACGAGATTCTCGATCATGGGACAATTATTTCTGAGTATCCTTTACATACGAAACCTGATCGCGGAAATTTTCCAGCCCGTAATCGCATTATCAGCGGCATGAGTCTGGGAACCGTGGTTGTAGAGGCTGGCGCCCGCAGCGGGGCGTTGATTACAGCAGATACCGCCCTGGAACAGGGGCGAGATGTCTTTGCTGTGCCCGGGAACATCACGTCAGCAAGTAGTCAGGGGACCAATCATCTTATCAAACAGGGCGCGATCCTGGTCGAACATGCTGAAGATATCTTAACCGCCCTTCCGCTTGAAATCAGTAGGGAACTGGGGCAAATCCAACCGGAACTCCCTTTTAAGGAAACAACGCCTCCTCCTCCTTCTCTTACAGAAGAAGAACAACAAATTCTTACATGTATTGAAACCCATCCCATCCATATTGATGACATTACTATCCGATCGCAATTGCCAAGCAGTAAGGTTTCTGCTCTTCTGATGATGCTCGAAATGAAGAATCTTATCCGTCAAATGACCGGAAAAATGTTTCTGCGTGTGTGATTCCGATCCATTAACTTTCTTTTTATTTTTGTTGACAACTCCTTCCTTTCTTTTTTAATTTGTGAAAAATTCTCAGAAATTTTTGTGCAGAAAAAAACCGCGTATTTTTAACTCGACAATGTTAAATTTCATCTCACCCCTGCCCCCTCTCCAATGGAAAGGGGGAAAAGCCTCTTCCCCTTCGGGGCAGGGCTGCTAAGTTCTACGAATCATTGTCATCTCGACTTCGCTCGATGACCGGAACACCGCACGTCGAGCGAAGTCGAGACGCTCTATTTTGCGAGAACTTAACAGCCCTGCCTTCGGGGAGTGGTGGGGGTGGAGTTGCCTGAAATTTCGGAAATTTAACATTGTCGAGTTAAAAACTTATCATGTCCTCAATCTCCGAAAGGTCTTTATAGAGGGTGGAACATGCAGAGTAGAGAACAACATCAGGCTTCTATCTTGCTTGTTGATGATAATCCGGCGAATATATCTTTTCTCTTTGAGTATTTAGATAAATTGGGGTTCAAGGTCCTGGTCGGAGAGGATGGGTATGACGCATTACGGCTGGCAAAAGAATATCTTCCAGATATTATCCTGCTCGATGTGCTTATGCCTGAAATGAACGGACTCGAGACGTGTCTGCGCCTGAAAGAGCAAAAAGAGACCGAGGATATCCCAATAATTTTTATGACTGCCCTGTCAGGAGTCGATGATATTGTGCGGGGATTTGAAGTGGGCGGCGTTGATTATATTACCAAACCCTTTCAACAAAAAGCGGTACTCGCCCGTATTCACGCGCACCTCACTCTACGACGCCAGCGTATGCTGCTTGCTGAGTTAAACAGCATGAAGGATACCTTTTTCTCGATTATCGCGCATGACATGCGTCATGCTCTGGTTCCTCTTATTGGTTTATCGAATCTGCTCTCCGATGAACAGTTTGATCGTGAGAACGTGCCAGAGGTAGCGAAAAAAATTGACGGATATGTCCAACAGGCGCACCATTTATTGGAAAACCTCCTCTACTGGGCAGATATTCGATTTGGTAAAATCAATTTCCAGCCAAAAGTCATTGATTTACATGATATTTCGCTGGAAGTACGGAATTTACTCCGTGGTCATGCGCGGCAAAAACAGATTAGCCTTGATGATAATATTGAGACCCCGACTCTGGTTTATGTCGACCAGAACATGACGAGTACGATCTTTCGAAATCTCATTTCCAATGGCATCAAATTTACCCCGCAGGGAGGAAAGGTCGCCATCTCGGCCCAAATTCTTGAAGATACCGTTGTAGTAACAATTAGTGACACAGGTGTTGGTATTTCCGAAACCAATCAGCAAAAACTATTCAGGATCGATCAAAAATTTTTGACGGTTGGTACAGGCGGAGAAATCGGTAGCGGACTCGGTCTCATCATCTGTAGAGATCTAGTCGAAAAACAACAAGGCACCATCATGCTCCAAAGTCAGGCAGGAGAGGGCACAATCTGCACATTCACTCTTCCCAAAGCTGAAAACCAGAAAAAACATCACGAAATTTTTTAATTTTTATCATTATTTCTTGACATGAAATTCATGGAATTGCCATGATAAAAATTGAAAGCTTCCATTAATTAATGGAAGCTTTCACAAAGATGGGATTCAGGTTCATGGTAAAAAGTCTAATTTCAACCTCAATTCATATAACAGATGGATTCAGGTTGCAAACGAAGGAGGTTTTCATGAAAAAGGTTCTCGCACTATTCATTATTGTTGGACTCCTGGTTTCAGCGGCATCGTTGGCAATGGCGCAGGATAAAATGAAATTTTTTGTAGTGTCCCATGGCGGCCCTGCTGATCCGTTCTGGGGCGTTGTGATGAAAGGCGCGGAAGACGCTGGCAAAGAATTTAATGTGGATGTCACCTATCTTGGCCCGGAGAAATATTCGGTGCAGAAACTGGTTGATATGGTCGAAACGGCTGTGGCTGCGAAACCAAATGGTCTGGTAGTGACAATCACTGACGCCCAGGCTTTGGATCAACCCCTGAAAGACGCGATTGCCAGCGGAATCCCGGTTGTCGCGATCAATGTGCCGGATTATCGTGGATTTGCAGAACGCATTCCTTATCTGGCTTATGTTGGGGCAGATGATTACAAAGTCGGTATCGAAGCTGCACGCAGAATGTTGCAGGAATTTGCGCCGGAAAAACCGAAACGCGGCGTGGTTTCCATTCATGAACCCGGCCATGCCGGACTGGAAGCCCGCGCACGCGGCATTACCGAAGTGTTCACTGAAGCAGGCATTCCGGTGGAAAAACTCGCCACCTCGCCGAACGCTTCTGAGACCTATCAGGCTATTGACGCCTATTTAACCCAAAATCCTGATACAGAAGCTGTATTCTGCCTGGGACCACTCGATACGCATCCGACTATTAAACTGTTGGAAGAAAAAGACCTGATTGGCAAAGTCAAATTAGGTGGGGTTGATTTATCCGAAACCATGATCAAAGCGATCAAAGAAGATAAACTGGTCTTTACGGTCGAACAACAACAGTACCTTCAGGGCTATCTGCCCATCAACCTGCTGATTCTGTACAATAAATACGGATTAATCCCGCACGATGATATTCTCACCGGCCCGGCCATTGTGGATAAGAGCAACGTAGCCATTGTCGAAGACATGGTTGCCAAGAATTACAGATAATCCTGCGAACCAATCAACAAGAGGAAACGTTGGATACTCCGGCGTTTCCTCTTTTCTTTCTCGTTTGTTGGACGGAAAGGAGGGGGGCAGTTTGGAATCGAAATATAAAGGCGTCATTGATAGTACGTTGCGTATCAAAGAAATCGGCGCAATCGCCGGGCTGATCCTGGTCATGGTGGTCTTTTCGCTTCTTTCGGATAAATTCATGACCTGGCAAAACTTTATTGGTATATTTACCGTCACCTCTGAACTTGGCATTATTGCCATTGGCATCTGTTTTCTCATGATTGCCGGAGAATTTGATTTATCCGTCGGTTCGGTTTTCGCTGTTGCACCGATGGTCGGGGCTTTATTAGGGAACCAACAGATTCCGATGTTTCTGGCATTTCTGATCGGGCTTGTTGTCGCGGCTTGTATTGGCTTACTGAATGGCATGATTGTCATCAAAGCGAAAATTCCCTCGTTTATTGCAACATTGGGCTCGATGATGTTTTTTCGCGGGTTGCTGCTGGCGGTTTCAGGAGGGTTTCCGATTGTGTATAAAGGCGAGGAAACGGCGTTTCTCAACGCCTTAGGCGGCAAAATCTTTTTTGGGATGCGCGCTTCGGGTATCTGGTTTATCTTTGGAACACTTATTCTCTCGATTATTTTAACAGAAACCAAATACGGGAATCATGTCTCTGCCGTTGGAGGGAATCCAGGAACAGCCAAAGCAGTCGGCATTCATGTCAATAAAGTGAAAATCATCAATTTTATGATTTGCGCTGTCTTTGCCGGATTGGCTGGGTTTACCATGTTTGGCCGCTTTCACAGCATTGACCCCACCGCCGGATTAGAATTGGAATTAGAAGCCATCGCATCAGCGGTGATTGGCGGCGCGCTCCTGACCGGAGGCTATGGCAGTATTATCGGCGCGTTTATGGGCGCGTTCCTGATTGGAGTGGTTCGCAGCGGATTAATTCTGGCCGGAGCGCCATCCTATTGGTATAAAGGTTTTATCGGCGTGATTCTGGTGGTCTCCGTCATTATTAATACCAAAATACGAAAGGCGGTGGTCGGATGATTCTGGTCAGCGATCAAGACAAGCGAAAATTAATCCAGGAAAATCTCGTGTTCATGCAGAACATTGGCGTTCGTTTCGGGAAAGTGGTTGCGCTTGATGACGTCGCCTTCTCAGTCGGGCATAATGAAGTTGTCGGGTTATTAGGCGACAATGGCGCGGGGAAATCAACCCTGATTAAATGCTTGAACGGCTATCACAAGGTCAGTTCCGGCGACATCTATTTCGATGGAAAACATGCAGATTTTAATTCGCCGGCCGACGCCAGAAATGCCGGGATTGAAACGGCTTATCAAGATCTGGCGTTGGTTGACCTCATGACGATTTCCCGCAACTTTTTTATGGGGCGCGAATTGTGCAAAAAAATCGGCCCCTTTAAATTCCTGGATAAGAAAAAAATGGATCAAATCAGCGCCCGTTCTCTGGCGGAAGTCGGATTAAGAAATATCCGAGCCATGCACGAGACCGTGAACTTTCTTTCTGGAGGCGAACGCCAGGCGATTGCGATTGGCCGCGCTAATCATTTCGGGGCCAAGCTCCTGATTTTAGATGAACCGACCGCCGCATTATCGGTCACGGAAACCGAATGGGTGCTGCGTCTGGTCAACGAAGCCAAACAAAGCGGTTTAGCAGTTATTTTAATTTCGCATAATGCCTACGAAGTGTATGATGTGTCCGACCGCTTTGTGGTGTTGCAGCATGGCAAAAATTATGCGAACATCAAAAAAGAAGAGACCGATCCGAAAGAGTTGATCGAAGTCATTGCCGGAAGGCTTCAAAAATAACAGTCAGTCTGTTTTTAATGGAGGTGGATGATGAAACCTGTAATATGTATTGAACCACTTTATCCTGATCTCTCGCCAACGGAAAAAATTGCCAGAATTGCAAGTTTTGGCTTTAAATATATTGAATTTTGGAACTGGCGTGATAAAGATATTCCGTCTCTCCTGAACGCCTGCTCCAGGCATCAGGTACAGGTTGTGAATTTCAGCGGACATCGAGTCGGAAGTCCGGCAGCGAAAGAGACCCATCACCTGTTCTTGCAAGATCTCGCCGATGCGGTCGCAACAGCTAAACAACTCGATTGCCACAAGCTTATGCTGCTAACCAATGCCTTGAATCCTGACGGAAGCGTGACGGATGCCTTTGATCAAATTCCTGATGACGAAAAATGTACCAATATCGTTCTTGGCTTGAAAAAAGCTCTGGAGGCCGTGCCTGAAGACATCGATCTCGTGCTGGAACCTCTGAACATCCTGATCGATCATCCGGGCTATTTCTTAAAAGACATGGAAACCGCGGCCGCGCTGATTCATGATGTGAACAATCCTCGTTTAAAAATTCTCTGCGATCTCTATCATCTGGGCGTAATGGGCAGCGATTTACAACACGTGATTTCAGATTTTATCCAGGGCATCGGGTATTTCCATATCGCAGATTTTCCGGGCAGGCATGAACCCGGCACAGGTTCAGCAGATTGGCCGGAATTGTTAGGACTGATCAAAGAAAAAGGCTACACCGGCTATGTCGGCTTTGAGTATTTTCCGCAGCAAGATTCTGACGCTTCGTTAGCGGCGATCAAACAACTCTGGGACGCTCTTTAGATTGTACTCTGTTGTTTCGGGAATGAAGCGCTTCATTTCCGAAACAACTCAAAAGTTCTTCCCTTTCACTTTCGAAAGACAGATATTCTCATGAGAATGTCTCTGTATCTCTCGCTTTTCTGCTTGCCAAAAATTTCTTGTGTATATAAAGTGGTTTCTAATAGTACTGCAACTGAGCGACGCCGGAAGATTCTTGAATGCTGTACTGATGAGAACGGAATAGGATACTGGTGACGCTGATTGGACTGATTTGCCCTGATTTGTTGTCATTAGTGTTCTATGATGATTTATGGAAACGATGATATCAAAACAACCACGAAGTAAAACAAAAACCAAACGTAAAACGATTCCCAGAGAGCTGATCTATGAAATGAGGCATGGCACGCCGATTTATTACCGGGATTACCAAAAAGTGGTCGCCAATGAAAAAAGTCTGGAGGAAGTTATGGGAAGCAGCGCGTTACAAGGGCAACTGATCGCATGGATTGTGTGGTTTTTGTTAAGTAACTCACTTTACGCAGTAGATAAAAAAGTTCTTTGACAAATATCTTGTGATCATGTTCAGA
>DF820477.1:85540-115362 GCA_000739535.1 Candidatus Vecturithrix granuli
AGCTAACACAGTTAAAAACAATGTATAATATCTGACTTTTTTATATGAGTGCGTAATGTGAGTTAAGTAAATTAAATGTCCGTAAATATGCGGTCATGTCGAATGAGACCGGCTTTATCTACGGACCGAAAAGCTGGAGACTGCTGGATATTGCGATTTTCGAAAAAAAAGCGTTAAAAAAAGAGCTGCTTTCAACAAAATATGTCAAAACCGCGCCAAAAATAGTAATTGAAGTGGATACAAAAGCGAATTTGAAAAATTATGGCGACATTCTGAGCTATCTCACTGAAAAAACTGAAGACTTGCTCAAGGCTGGCGTTGAAAAAATGATCTGGATTCTGACGGACAGTCGTAAAGTCATGGTGGCTGAGCAGGGACAAACCTGGCTGCTGACAAAATGGACTGACGTCATTCCGGTGGTGGATGACGTGAGCATTCAGATCGAGGAACTCGTGAACAGCATGACCGCCGAAGAACCTTGACATCAATGTCAAGGCTCAAAGCTAAAGCAGGCTGAAGCCAGCTAAAGTAGGATAGGTAGTGTGCTTGAGCGTATTGTCGCTTTGAGCCTGGCGATTGATCGCCATGTGGGGTTGTAGTGGGTATGGAATATGGAAATTGGACGCCTGAAAACTGGGAAATCTTGTTATATAAGAGATATATCGCCAGAATTGTTGGTACAGAATTTCGGAGAAAATGCTGATGAAACATTTGAGAGAAAAAACGTTTTTTGACAACGAAGAACAGAATATTTTACTCCACTGCCGCCGTGAAATACAATCTGTTGACCCGACAGCAGAGGTCATTTTGTATGGATCACGGGCCAGGCGAGATCATGCTCCGGATTCAGATTATGATCTCTTGATCTTAACAGACCAGGAAGCTTCCTGGAAACAAGAAGATATTTTCCGCGACCGGATTTATGATATTGAGCTTGAAACTGGCGCAGTGTTAAGCATCATGTTACGCCATAGAAATCAATGGGATTCAAATCTCTATAAAGCCATGCCATTTCACCACAATGTTGAAAACGAGGGCGTTATTATATTATAGAAAAGCAGGCAAATTGTATGATCGGTTATTTGATAGCCGGCAACAAGGGGACTATCAAGATCTATTTCGGTTTGACTTGAAAGGCGTTTCAAGCTGGTACGATAAAGCGCGGCAATTTGTTGAGAAAACAGAACAACTTGTTCAAGAAGAGTTACGTATAGAATGAAGATGGAAATAACAGTATGACATTAAGGATTTATGATATATAAGGATGGTGATATACAAGGATGATGAACGCTCGTTTTTCCTCTGGTTGTCAATCCTTTGTACACCAATATAATACCAAAGCCTTGTAATTATTCAAAGGAGGGAATAGCATGTCATTAACAAACACGATTGAGGGACAATTGAAGATGACGGAAGAGGTGTCGTTATATACGGTGAAAAATCCGGTGGAGCAGCCGCAAGCCGCGGTGTTGATTGTTCATGGCCTGGCGGAACATCTGGGGCGTTACGAATATGTAGTAGAAAAACTCAATAGTTTTGGCTACTCGGTCTATCGGTTCGATCATCGCGGACATGGCAAATCGGGCGGGGAGAAAGGCTATCTGGACAATTTTCACGATTTTCTTGATGATACCGATAAAGCTGTCGCATGGGCCAAAATAGATCAGCCGGATCTACCGCTGTTTATGTTAGGGCATAGCATGGGCGGCTACATTGCGGCCGGCTATGGCGTCAAATATCCGGGCAAATTGGCTGGCCAGATTTTTTCAGGTCCGGCCGTGATCGTCCTGCCGATTTTTGAAAGTCTGAGAACGATTGATTTTGATCGATTGCCGCGCGAAACCATGCCAAATTCCTTAGCGAGCCTTATTTGCCGCGATCAAAAGGTGGTGCAGGACTATATTGATGATCCGCTGGTCTTGAAATCTACCACCTACAAATTATTAGGAGAAGTGTTTATTCGCGGGGCTGAATGGCTGGTGGAGCGGATGGAGACCTACACCTATCCATGCCTGATTCTGCACGGCGGCGGCGACCAGATTGTAACGCCGGAGGCGGCCAGATATTTGTATAAGCATATTTCATCCGAAGACAAAGCACTCAAAATCTATCCTGACTTGTATCATGAAATTCTGAACGAATTTGAGAAGGATGCGGTGCTGGAAGACATTCAGCAGTGGATCGAAGCACGTATTTAAGAGGAACTGATATGAAACAATTTCGCTCAGTAGATGATATTTTAGATTTTGCGATTTCCGAAGAGGAGGCGGCCGCAGAATTTTACCGACAGTTGGCAAGCACCGTGAGCACGCCGGTCATGCAACAGGTGTTCGAAGAGTTTGCGATGGAAGAAGTGGTACACAAGCAGAAACTCTTATTGGTCAAAGAACAGAGATTGCTGCTCCCGGCCGAAGATACAATTGTAGAACTCTGGAAAGGGGAAATTGTGGTTGACAGCGTATCGGAGAATGCTCTGGAATACCAACAAGCTTTACAATTAGCCATAGACAAAGAAAAGGCCGCCTTCAAAATGTATCATGATCTGGCTGGTGTTGCCGACGATGCTGCGCTGAAATCCTTATTTATGACTCTGGCCGAAGAAGAGGCCAAACATAAAGTTCGTTTTGAAGTGGAATATGACAAACAGTTTTTAACCGATAATTAAGGAAAAACCAGGTTTCTTCAAGAAACCTGGTTTTTAGTGATATTCATGAAAACATTAGGATTACTTGGCGGCATGAGCTGGGAATCGTCGCTGGAATATTATCGTATCATCAATGAAACGGTCAAAGCGAAACTTGGCGGATTGCACTCAGCTAAATGCGTATTATATTCGGTGGATTTTGCAGAGATCGAACTCCTGCAAAATCAAGGTAAATGGGATGAAGCGACCGCCTATTTATGCAACGCCGCTCACAGCATCGAACGCGCCGGGGCCGAATGCCTGCTGATCTGTACGAACACGATGCACAAAATGGCGGACGATATCCAGGCGCAGATTCAGATTCCTGTGCTGCACATTGCGGATGCCGCCGCGCAGCGGATTCAAACACAAGAACTGCACACGGTCGGCTTATTGGGAACAAAATTTACGATGGAACAAGACTTTTACAAAGGCCGCCTCACAGAACGTTACGGTTTATCAGTGTTGATTCCGAACGAGGCCGAGCGTGAAGAGGTGCATCGGGTCATTTACGAAGAACTCTGCTTAGGGAAGATTCAGCCATCCTCAAAAGAACGATTTCTCGCCATCATTCAGCAGCTTCAGCAACAGAAGGCTGAGGGCATCATCCTGGGGTGTACTGAGATTCCGCTGCTCATACAGCAGGCAGATTGTCCGATTCCGCTCTTTGATACAACCAGAATTCATGCGGAAGCAGCAGTTGAGTACATGTTAGGAGATATTATTTAGGTAAGAAACTGTTGAGTTGCCGTTGTTAGTTTTTCGGCATAATCGTGCAGATCTCTGGCAATTTCGCTGGCGCGTTTCGCGGTCTCAAGGATCTGTTCGGAACTACTGGCGATTTCTTTGACACTTTCCGCCATGCTGGAGGTCTGTAGTTGCTGTTGCTGCAGGGTATCGGAAATTTTTTGGGCTGCTTGCGCGATGGTATTCAGAGCCGTTATCCTGTGCTGTACGATTTGTCCAATTTCAGCAATCAGGCTGGTACCCTGATTCACCTTGTGGATTCCGGTTTCGGAAGAGAGGATGAGTTCACTGGCAGAGGTTTGGATCGCAGAGACTGAATTTTTCATCTCTTCGACCGATTCGACCACGGTGTTCGCCAAACGGCGCACTTCTGTGGCGACAACAGAAAAACGTCCGCCGGCTTCTCCTGCACCAGCCGCTTCAATACTCGCATTGAAGGCTATCAATTTGGTTTGATCCGCAATCGTTGTAATAATTTTGACCACATGATCAATTTGAGCAATTTTTTCCCCTAACAGCATCACACGTTCAGTATTTTTTGCGACTTGTTCACGAATCTCTTCTATGCTAGAGATCGCATCCTGGATGGTTTTTCCGGAATTTTTAGCTATATGCAGACCAGATTCACCCTCCTGCATCATACTGGTCATAGAGTTTGCCGCCTGAACGGATAAGGTGGTCAGATCGTCAAAATTTTGCGAAATCCTATACATCAGCATGATCTGCTTTTGATGAACGCCCACCTGTTCTTCAGTAATATCCAGAATATCTTCAGAGGTCGAGGCGATATACTCTTTCACATTTTTCAAATTGGCCGTACATTTCTGTAAAGCGGACAATAAATTTGATAGACCAACTTCCAACAGTTGGATTTCGGTTGTAGAGGTGATTGGGAGCGTTTGACGCAGTTCGCCAGCCGCCATGTGCGAAACCAGAGCAGATAACCTGCCAAGCGGCCTCACGACCATTTGCGCAAGGAGAACCAATCCAATGCAGCTTAGAAGCAGCGTTCCTCCTGTCAATAGCGCGCTGCTGATTTTCAAAAGCCTTAAGGTTTCATCCGCTGCACGTAAAGAAAATCCCAGATGAAGCATTCCGAGGCATCTGGATTTAGCAGACGAAGCCGGTTGTTGAGTCAAAAATACTGTCGTTTCCACACCTTGTTTTTGCAAAATATCAGATGGTTGCGCGATCCGAAGCCCGATATGCAAAAAACGTTCATTTCCAACAGAGAACCTGGAAATTTCTGGCACCAACTGATCACATGCAAGCGGTTGAAACACGTCAGACCGTGAAAAAGCCCTGCTATCCTTGTATTGCGAGAAGACCTGCGTGTTCACGGTATCAAACACTTTGATATATTGAATATCCTCCTTAAAATCAAAGCTCTTAATAATCGTTTCAATCCTCGTGTAATCTTTATTTAGTAAGGCGCCCCGGATCTTATCACCTACATTGCGAGCGATCCATACCCCTCGCTGCTGTATTTCCTCATAGACAGTTTGTTTACAAAGATAATAACTATACCAGATTCCGCAACAGATGAATACAAACAATACACCCAAAAACACTCCTGCTTTCGTACTGATACGACGCCTGAACGGAATGGATTGTCGTTCGTCTCGTTGTTCCCCACTTCTTTGGACGCGCTGAGTCATCATTATTACTTGCCTAACAGTTGTAAGGCTTTCTCAATAGCGTTTGATCCGCCGTCGCGGGCACTTTCCAGAATACCTTTCAGCTTATTCCGTCCCTCTTCGCCTATTCCGCGAAAACGATGAGCAACATCCCCGACCTGAGTCGTACCCTCAATTTCAAAAATCGGTAAAATTTCACTTTTCTGAGGATTCAGAAAATATACTTCAAGGCTGCCCTGTGTGTTCACAAGATGTTCAATGCGCAAATCAAAAGGATTTAACGAAAAATCTTTAGCAATTGGTACGCCACGAAATCGGATGTGTTGATTATATGCCTTGTTCACCGTCGTTTTTAAGTTTGACAATTGTTTTCCCGGAGCAATCATGCCAACCAGAATAGAAATTGCTATCACGATAAGGAGTAGGATAAGATTCCTGAAAAATTTTCCCATAGCGACCTCCTGGTCTTATTGTTTCAAGAATGCCTTCTGATTCCTGAAACAATCTTCAAATTAAGAATATACTAGCATTATTCATATACGCTACTCTCCAAAACTCAGGAGTACGAAAGTACCTCCATCTTTTTGATGACCATATTTTCGCTTGTGGCTTGTGTCAAGCAATTTCGCTCAGGAAATCCGGAGCTAATATGGCAGAAGCGGGTTATGAAGACTTAACTCACGACAGGTAAACTCATCATACACTCTGCCAGTAGGTTCATCAAAAGTATAATACATGCGCGGATTTTTCCAGGGTTCATCCAGGATCCCGTCATGAATCGCCCAACTTCTGCCACAAATCGAGCGTTCAAATCCAGGTTGACGGAAAGGGCTTGATCCATCGAGACGTTGAAACAAGATGCCTCCGGGTCTGAATTCCCGATCAATTTTTTCCATCACATCACGTCCGGTAATATAGCGAAACCCATAAAATTCGTGCATAATCGCATTATGATAGGCCAGAGGTTCGACTTTGACCTGCTTCATCCCCAGACGCTGACAAAAAAGGCTGGCCTGCATCCGAAAATTGCGGAACATACGCAATCCACGCCGTGTTTGTCCGGGAGCCAGACCTGCACGCATGGCCCGAATTTCCTCAGGAATATTTCTGGAAACGGTCGCAAAAACCGTGTCATGGCCTTCAGCATCGCGATCAATATCAAACCGTGGAGAGAAGGGATTGTTAATATTTAAGAATAAAATTTCAAGATCGCCAAAGGAGGTATCTGTCATTTCAAGCAAAAAAATCGGATCCGGAAAATCCGCTTGATGACGCAACTCGATCCGCACTGTCGAAGTACGAGGTTGGCAATGGCAGCGAAACAACATTTCCCCTTCCTGCGTAAACAGACTCTCCGGCGCAATCTGAAATTTGGTTAACATCTTCGGCGGAATCAGCCAGGCGTAAATTTTCCGTTTCACTTCCAGTGGGAGACGATTAATTTTCGCGAGCGTATAGGATTCGCCTTCACGTAGATCAAGCCCCACCTCTTCTCTTGCAGTATTGTTTTCCTGTCTCTTAGCAGAAGAATGTGAAAATTTCGACATAATATATGATGCTTTTGTTACGATGCAACAAACTATTCGGAAATTCCGGGTTTCGTGTCACATTTAACAAATACCAGGGTTTTCTCAAAAGTTTTTCGTTTATTTCGTAGAGGTAAAGTATAACATCTGGCGACATTCGTCAAGAAAAACTCAACAGGAACATTGAGGTACGACAAATTTACTTGACAGAGTTCCGATAACTCAAGAAAATCTCATTCTGTTGTTTCGGGAATGACACTTTAAAATTCCCAAAACAGACGATTCATCCAGGTTTCGAGAAATCGCAGCGATCATTCCCGTAACCACTTGTAAAAAATTTTGCAACCGAGAGTTTCACGATCACTATGAATATCATAAATAGACAGATACATTGCAGCACCTTTCTGATAAAAATGCTCTTTAGCCTGATGTTCTTCGTCACCGAAGAAGCAGGGTTTGCTGAGGAACTCCAGCTTTCTATGCAGGAAATTTCCTTTCAAACCCGTGATAATTTCACAATCTTTGGGTCCTGGATTACTCCACAGACCCTAGAACCATCGACACAGAAACGACCGACAGTAATCTTACTGCACGACTACGGTTTCAACCGCAGAGAATGGGGGATTTTTATCCCAGATCTGGTTGAGCGCGGGTTTAATGTGTTGGCCTTTGATTTACGCGGACATGGACAAAGTAAGGACGGAGGTCTCCCGCCAATTGAATATCTGATGGCTATTGGCGTGCCAGATGTCGAAGCCGCTCTGAAATGGGTCTCCGCTCAAAAAACCACGGATAAGAAGAATGTGAATTTAATCGGGGTCGGGGTTGGGGCAGATATCGTGTTTTTGGGAACAGGTCAGTTACAGAAAAAAATTCGTGCGGCGGTCGTGATCTCTCCAACCTATTCCACCGTGCTTGAAGGAGATCTGATGTCAAAAGAGCCGCGAGCAATCCTGTTTTGCGCTTCGACCAAAAGTTACAATGGCATGGGGGTGCTGGCCGCAGAAACTCTGTCGAATTTTACGAAGGAACCAAAAAAAGTCGTCGTGTACAATAGCGCTGCTCATGGCTTCACACTGTTTTACAAACATCCGGAAATCAAACAGGAAATTTTATCCTGGATCGGCCGCTAATCCTGGAAGCATAAAAAAAGGAGCGATATGAAAATGCATCGACCTGGTTTGCGCGGGAAACTGGTGATTGCCTTTGTGCTTTTCTCAGTGGTTCCCCTTGTGTTTGTCAGCTACTTTGCTTCACGGCAAGGAATGCAGGTAGAACAAAAAACTCGGCAATTGCAACAACAAAACAAGGATATGGTGTTATATTTAATCGAGTACGCCAAAGAACACTCCAATGAAATTGAGCAACAAGAATTAAAAGAATTTATCGCCAAATTTCAGGAGATAAATACGACTACCTTCAATGAATATGCCGGGTACATTCAAGGCCGTCAAAGGTTTTTTCCGATCTTGATTGTAGCCGTTATTACTGTCTCTGCCGGATTTGCATTTGTGTTAGGCAAGATCCTGGCCGATCCCATTCTCCATTTTACACAAATTGTTCAACAAATTTCACAAGGCGACCTGCAACAGCAAATCAATGTCAAGGCCCACGACGAACTTGGTCGTTTGAATCATGCTTTTCAAGCGATGACTACATATATGCAGGAAATGGCGCAAACAGCGAATCAAATTGCAGATGGCAATATTCAACAAATTGCACACCCCAAAAGTTCACGCGACACTCTGGGCCTGGCGTTTTATGCGATGGGACAGTATTTACAACATATTGCCGCGCTGGCGCACAAGATCGCGGAAGGCGATTTACGTCAAAGCATTCCCCTGAAATCCTCGGGGGATCTGTTAGGATCAGCGTTTCATAAAATGGCGACCAGTTTAGCGCTGCTGATTCAGCAAATTAAGCAGGAGGTACAGGCCATAGGCAAGACAAGCCAGGCGACAGCCCAACGAGCTGAGCAGGACATGAAAATGATCGAAGAGGTGTTATCGTCAACCGAAGAAACCTCTTCCTCAATGATGCAGATGCAAGCAAGCGTCGAAGAAGTTTCTGGGAACATGTCTGTCCTGTCGCGTTCAATTGAAAATACTGTGAGTTCAATTGAACAAATGAATATGTCAATCAAACAAATCGCGGTAAACACGAAGGGGCTGTCTGAGGCGGCTCAGGAAACTTTTGGAGTGGTTCAAGCGATCGGAGAAACCATTAACCGACTGGTGAAAACCGCAAATCAGGCGGAATATTCATCGCAAGAAACTTTAGATTCTGCTAACGCCGGACAGGCAGCGGTCAGAGATATTATTGAGGGTATGAAGGTCATTCAAAGAGTTGTGACGACCTCGGCCGAAACAATCAATGTGCTGGGAAGCCGTTCTCGTGAGATTGGTTCGGTTGTAGACGTCATCAGCGACATTGCAGATCAAACGTCACTGCTCTCCTTAAACGCTTCAATTATTGCAGCCCAGGCCGGAGAGCATGGACGGGGATTTGCCGTTGTGGCCCAGGAAGTCAAAGAATTAGCGAATCGTTCTTTAAACTCGGCCCACGAAATCGAACAATTGATCAAAGGCGTACAAACCGAACTGCAAAAAGCAGTGCAGTCGATTGAAGAAGGGCGACAGGCAGTTGAAAACGGCGTTATTCGCGCCAATCGAGGCGGTGATGCCCTGGAAGCTATTTTAAGCAGCGTTCGTAAAACGTTAGAATTTATCGCTGACAATGCCCGGATTGCTGAAGAACAATCAGCTTTGAGTGAACAAGTGCGGCAGTATATGGAAACCGTGTTGACAATGGTCAACGAAATTGCTCGTGCGACTTCGGAACAACAGAAAGGTTCTACGCAAGTGACTGAAGCCGTGGAACAGATGCGTAATTTATCGGAGCAAGTCAAACGGGCGACCATTGAACAAACCAGAGGAACCGGTCATGTGTTAGCTGCTATTGATAACGTAACCCTGCAAGTGCAGGAAAGCTCGACGCGCGCGCATGAAAGCGTAGCCTTCTCCAATGAACTCGTACAAAAAACCGCAGCCGTGGTTGGCCTCCTGAATCAATTTCAAGTGGATGATCACGTAGCACCAAATGTTTCGGATGAGAACGGGAAAGTTTTCAGCCCGGCAGTTGTCTCAATAGCCTCATTGATGCAATAACTCACAGAAGTTTTCGGACAGAAATGTTGTTGCAGAAAACACCGGGTTTCTTGAAGAAACCCGGTGTTTAAATATCAGAGAACGAAAAGAAGTTTTGTTTTAATTTTTAGAGGAGATTCTAACACAATGCAAGCACATCAAAAAGTACTTTTTGTTGACGCCAGTACAGGGTTTTACCGCATGCAACGCTATAATCTGGGCGATTTTTTTGGTCCCGTGGATTTGGGATTGCACCTCGCCGGAAAATACAATAGCTTAAACATCGGTACAGGCTTACTGGCCGGGTCAATTTTCCCGGGTTCAAATCGCCTGATTTTTACCGGATTTTCTCTCTGTTGGGGAGGATTCTATATCTCCTCAATGGGAGGCGCGGGATTAGTGTTTGATAATCTGGGAATCAATATGGTCTCCATTTTGGGCAAAGCACCTTCCCCTTCCATTTTGTATTTGAACCGCGTACATGGTGAAGAAGTGCAAGTTGAGATGGTACCGGTCAATGTGGATCAGGTCTGGAAACAGGGACGAGGCGGAATGTATGGCTTAACGGATCATGTTTTTGACCGTTTTGCAGACCGTTACAGCAACGACCCGCGTATCCTTGCGGTTGGTCCCGCGGCGCAGGCCACAGATTTTGGCGCGTTGTGTTCAGCGCCGATTTCAAAAGGGGAACTGAGCAATGTGGATACCTGGGCCGGGCGTGGCGGCTTTGGCTCAAAGTTGCTTCAGATACACGGTATTGCGGCGATCATTTACGGCGGCACATATGTTGATGAAGATTTTCGCGACCGCAATGTGGCAGATCAATGGTTTGAACAACGCTACAATAAAAAAATGGCTGCCAAAGATATGGAGGCCACCGCCAAATATCGCTTTGAACCGAATTTTGAGACCGGCGGTACGTTTGGCGTCAATTTCGCGACCTTAGGTGGACAGATAATCGCCTTCAACTATCGCAGCATGTATATGCCAGAAGACGAACGCCTGGCAATTCATGATAAATTGATTGTAAAACACTATCTCAGGCAATTTAATGAAGAAACCATTAAACCGAAAAAGCAGCGTACTTGCGGTGAGCCGTGCGTGGCCGTGTGTAAAAAGATGCACAACGAATTCAAAAAAGACTATGAACCTTACCAGACCATGGGCCCGCTGACCGGCATTTTCGATCAACGCGCAGCGGAAAGGCTCAACCATCACGCGGATATGTACGGGTTTGATGCGATTTCCGTCGGCGGGGTGCTGGCCTGGCTCATGGAATGTTTGTCGGAAAATTTATTGTCCCCCGAAGAACTTGGGGTGACGGCCACGCCGGTTTTTGCACCAGACGGCTTTGCGGTCGAAACCGATTCCATCCATAACGCTGAACTTGGCGTCGCCTTACTGGATGCCATCATCGAACAACGCGGCCTTCTCAATCTGGAACAAGGCGCACGCAAATTCGCCCGCCAGCTTGCACGTGAAAAAGGCAAGGCCGTGCTTGATCCCTTTGTGTATGTGAGTTATGCCCGTAAAGGCTGGATGGTGCCGAATCAGTATTGGACGCCGGGCGCACTCTCGCCAATGGCGATTATGGGAAAATACTACATGTACTACGGCAGTGATTTTTATCCGCCGCGCGAATTAGGCCGCCAGAATGCCGAACGCCTGCGCCAGGAATTGTTGCTGGATAATATTGGAATCTGCCGTTTTCACCGCAAATGGGCAGAAGAAATGATCCCGGAAATTGTGGAATCGCTCTATGGTATGAAAGAACAATATCTGGAAAATAACGCTATCACGGCCAGCCGTATTAACAGCCGCAATTCCTCGATCTTCTGGGAATCGGAACGCAATATTGATTTCATTTATACCTTCTTGAAACGTAAACAGGTGGTGGAAAATAATACTGATGCAGAACTGTTGCAATGGATCGCCTATTTTGAAAAAGACCGACAGGAAGCAGCCCTGAGCTTCTGGTATGAGGTGCACAAAGGCATTCAGGAATCCCTGCGAGAATTTTGAACCGACAAGTTCATGGCGACTCCGCTCAGTGGACGCCGCATGTCGAGCGGAGTCGAGACAAGTGTAATTTAATATCTGAAAAACTACAAAAGGCCATTAGAATTTCTCGAATATTTGTCTGTTTTTTTCAAGCATGGTTCCTGTCAGCAAATCGTCCAACGCTTGCGTGTAATGCTCAGCCGAAACTCCGGGGAGTAGCTGATGTTTGTTGATATAGGCTAATAGTACCATATTTTGCATCCGTGCATCTTCCAAATCATCCTGAAAGACTTTGATTTGTCTGATATGGCGTCGCTGGCACTCTACGCTGATCGTCGCTTCGCTGACTTCTTGCGCCTGATTGAGCCTTACTTCCAAAGGCTGCCAGACTGTATTGTAGTAAATGAGCGTCCCGCCATCTCTGAGAAACATATTCATGCCGCGTAAGGCTTCATGTCGCTCAAGCGCGACAACAACATCAGCCTGACCTGCACGAATGAGCGGAGAGTGCACCCGGTCGCCAATTCGCAAGTGTGAGGTGACAATCCCGCCGCGCTGCGCCAAACCGTGAGTGTCAACACCTTTGGCCCGGAATCCGGCATAATCCGCGGCGCGCAGCAAAACTTCGCTCAGCAAGCCGATTCCCTGACCGCCAACGCCGGTAATGTAAATATTGTAGGTTTTCATCATGCTCTCATGTGCCAGAAAGATAGAAACCATCTACGCGATGGTTTTCATCAAACAGGTCACACGTTTTGAGGAGAAGTAATTGCCCCGACCGGACAGGTTTGCCCACAGGACCCGTCGCCGATACAGAGGTCGTGGTTGACTTCAATCCGTCCGTCCTGCAAACGTGTAAACGTTGGACAGGCAAATTTTTCGACACATTCATGCACCTGTTCACAGAGATCCTGATCAATCCTGACCCTGCGAGGCGTGTAGCCGGACTTCTTGCGCTGTTCGCGGGTGAATTTCAACATGCAGGGATGTTTGGCAATCACCACGCTGAAAGCGTCGTCAGCAATAGCTTGTTTGACAAGTTCTGTCAATTTAGCTTGCTGATAGGTATCAACTTCATAAATGTGCTTCACGCCCAGCCCTTCTAAAACCCGACGAACCGGAATTTTTTCCGTGATGTCATTCACATTTCGACCTGAACCAGGGTGATCTTGATGACCGGTCATGGCAGTTGTGCCATTCTCCATCAGAATCAAAGTGATGTGATGGTTGTTGAACAAGGCGTTGATAATCCCTGGTAATCCGGCATGGAAAAAGGTGGAATCTCCAAGAAAGGCCACGACCTTGCGCGAATGCTGAAATAGCGACAAGCCGGAGCCGATCCCATTAGATGCCCCCATACACATCAGGGCCTGACCAATTTCATAAGGCGGCAGAAATCCAAGCGTATGACAACCGATGTCGGCCACAGTGATGTCGGTCTCGTGCAGTGCTTTTTTGATTGCATAAAAAGCGCTGCGATGTCCGCAGCCCGGGCACATTTGCGCTGGACGCTCAGGAACATAGGGGTGATCTGTCGTTACTTCAGACGTGAAAGGCAACAGGTCCGGCCAGGTCCGTCGCAATACTTCCTCCGTTTTATCAGGCGTATATTCTCCAACCCAATCCTCTGGATCGAGCTTGCCCAGGATGCGAGTTGCAAGTCTTGCGTCATAAGCGAGAGCCTTGATCTCTTTTTCCAGGACATCATCCAATTCCTCCAGGATTTTGACTTCAGCATGGGTTTTCAAAAAATCGAGAATTCGCTGGCGTGGAATCGGATGTACTATCGCCAGCTTAAGAATATCCGGTTGCTCCTGAGCCTCTTCAAGCACATCCAGCAGCGACAGATAGGGTAAGCCCATCGTAATGATTCCACGCTGGCGGTTGCCATGATCCTCCAGATGATGAAGAGCAGAATGATCTGAATAGATCTGGACTTCGGCAAGGTTTTTTAAAGCCTGTCGTTTCATCGGAAAAACCTTTGACGTGATCGGAATATACGGGCCATTGTTAACATCAAAACGTGGTGTAGGATCAAAGTCTATTGGCGTCCAGGCGGCAAACGCAACTTTTTCTTTGGCATGACATACATGCGTTGTCAATCTGACAATTACCGGGATATGCCAGTCCTGAGCCAGTTTGACCGCTTCTTTATAAAAATGATATACTTCCGTCGGGCTGGCCGGTTCAAAAACCGGCGTATAACTCATCAGTGCGTAATGGCGGTTGTCTTGTTCGTTTTGAGACGAATTGATACCCGGATCATCCCCAAGTACAATGATCATCCCGCCTAAAATGCGCATGTAGGCTAATTGCACAAAAGTATCAGCCGCTACGTTCAGCCCAACACTTTTGAAAAATACGGTAGAGAGATGTCCATTGAGTGCGGCCCCGTAAGCCACTTCTGTGGCGACTTTTTCATTTGTTGAAAATTCAAAATGAAAAAAACGTTTTTGCTGAGGAATGCTTTGAATCGCTTCAGCAATTTCAGGGGTTGGCGACCCCGGATATGAGGTAATAACCCGTGTTCCGGCTTCAAGCATAGCTCTGACTAAAGCCGTATTCCCCATGACTATCTCTGAAGAAGCTTCCTGAGCGAGAAGCACATCGCCTAAAACTTTCATACACATACCCTCCTTATAGTGTTTCGGAAATGGAACGAAGCGGATTTCCCGAAACAGCGCGCGTGTCGAGAATTTCGAAGACTCATTCCCGAAATAACAGCAGAGATGACCCTGGTTGTCAAGAAAATACAGAATAATGGAAAACTATCGATTTTTCATGGCGTCCAGGTTGTAATGTATATTTTTTTATTGGTTGACAATACGTGATAACCTTTTATGTTTTAATGTATTTTAGTTTTTTTTTCTATTTTTGGAAGTTTACAAACACTATTTATTTCTTGACAGGAAAATACGGTTTCATGTATCTAAAACTGAGTTATGCATAAATGTATAGAGGTATATAGAAGATTGCTAACATAACTTCACTAATGAGGATGAACGTGATAGAGCTATTTTTATCCATAAAAGTGTGTAAGAGATTTCTCTTCTGCGTGTGCCTGCTGCTTTTAGGGTATTTGTCAGGTTGCGGAGGGGGAGATGACGGCATAGGAGAACGCCTTTCCGGCCCTGGGAGTGATGCCGCATTGCCTATCAGAATTGATGCTACAGTGACGCCAACTTCGACGCCGACTCCGGAATCTGAACTTTTCCCTGAAGAAGATCCCCCCAACGATGCAGCCTCGCTTTCTCCGACTCTTCTTTCTGAGGAAGGGCTAATCTCTCCGACGCCAACATCATCATTAGCCCTGTCATCCGAGAAGGATGTTGAAACAGAATTATCAAAAAGCGCACTGCCCCCTACCCCTTTGCCGCGTCCGACGCCGACGCCAACGCTAACCCCGACGCCGACGCCGACAGCAAAAGCTCAGGCTGAGCGTGAGGATACGTCTGCTGATCGCTCCCTAAAACCCCCTAAAGGCTCAAATGAGACATCTGAGACATCGGAAAAGAATTCATCTGGCAAGCAGGCTAAATCTGAGCCAGAGCAAAACTCCCAGAAAACGGCGCCAAAAGAAGAAATCGAGCCTGAACAGGAACCTGAATCCGAACAATCCAAAGATCAGGAGGAAACGCAAACTGACGATGAACAGGCCAATTCTTCCGAGGCGGTAGTGAATTCTTCTGCAATCCGATTGGATCGAGTTGTGATCTGTTCAAAGATCACGGATCGTAATCCGGTAAATGTGACGAGCAAATTTTCACTTTCCGAGGTCGGCAAAATCTATACCTGGATGCAAGTTTCTGGAGTGAAACCTCCTAAAACAGTTAAACATATCTATTACCGGGAAGGAAAAATCGTAGCACGAGTAACTTTGAAGCTCAGATATGCCTCAATGCGGACCTGGAGCGAAAAAACCTTTAAACCGGAGGAATCTGTGGGAAAATGGAAAGTTATTGTGACTACAGAGAATGAAAAAGAAGTGCTTGCGCTCAGAGAATTTACGATTACGCCCTAAAAACCAGACTTCCGAAGTCTGGTCAGACTTCGGAAGTCTCAACCCTGCATTATTCGAGCAGCACGCTGACCACAGAGTATTTCGATTGCTTGCATCAAACTATCCGAGACATGTACGGTATAACGTGCATCCGTTTTCACAATTGTCTTTTTATGAGAGGGATCGCTAAATTCGAGCAGCACATCCATATCGCCATAAGATTGTTCCAGAAGATCGCGCAATTCAAGTAAGGTTTGTTCTGTGGTTGTCTGGGTTGGCAGTTGGATGATGAGTGCCTTTGGCAAAGGTGACATTATGCTCTCATCTTCATGATCTTCTGCTGGCTCGGATGAGGGTGCAGGCGATTCTTGTTCATTTTCCTCTTGCGTTCTCCGGCGTTCCTCTTCATGTTCCTCTTTTTTAAAGTCATCTTCCGGAGGCAAGAGAATTTCTTCGGAAGGAGGCGACTGTGGTACGGGAATAGCAGGCTCTAAAGGAATTTCAGCAGTCGCAGAAGGGATCGTCAATGCTGGTGAATGAGGTAAGTTATTGTTTGCTGCAAGCATATCAGAGGGCATCTCATCAGATGGTTCGATGCGCTTATTTTGACCAGGATCGCTGAATTCATCAGGAGTGAGGGATACGGTTTCCTCGGACACATCTTCAGCAGCATCTCGATCACGTTCTTCCCGTTGTTGCAAATACGCGCTAAACGAAAATCCTACTCCGTGCCTTTCGTGGTCAATTCGCTCTTCTTCAGTCCATTCATCGACTTTCGGAAGCTCTATGGGGATATTCTGATCTTTTGTTGAAGAGGGCAGGATTGCAAACAAACTGATTTGTTGCGACGCCCGGTCAGCTTTGGCCTTGCGAACCCCCTGAAGAATGCGCTCATACCCATTGAATAAGCGCGATCGCAATTCCCCGGTAGCATCAAATACACCAGCTTCAATACATCGCGTCAGAAAATGCTCCGGAAACGCATCAAGGTCAAGTCGCTCACAAAAATCTTGAAATGAACGAAATCCTCCACGTTTCTGTCGTTCAGCCAGAATATCTTCCACAAACTGTTGACCACCTGGTGCAATCGCCGAGAATCCGAGGCGCAGTTGCCGGTCGCCTTCAAATTCGCAGGTTTCCTGACTCTTGTTAATATCAAGCGGGAGGATTTCCAGTTCAAATTGATCGCAACACTCGTTGAAATAGCTCAGGATCAGATTTTCATCCTTTGTTTCTGCGCTGACCGCCTCTTCAGTACATTTGAGTAATTCGTGTTTGTTCAAAGCCATAATATAAAATTTCCAGGATTACGTCACCGGGTTTCGACTCGCGCTCCATCCTGAGCCGTTGAGGTGTATATATCGGCTTGAATGCCTGTACGTTTGGCGTATTCTACCAGAAGCGCGGTCTGAAAATGGTCAAGGGCGGCGGTGTTCAACAGGCTCACAGTGCAGCCGCCAAACCCTGCTCCGGTCATTCTGGACCCCAGGGTACCTTCAATTCCTCGCGCAATCTCGACCAGAATGTCAAGTTCTCGACAGCTCACCTCATAATCATCGCGCAAACTGTCGTGAGATTGATTGAGTAATGCGCCGAATCGTTCAAGATTACCAGCTTGTAACACGTGGACAGCTTCCATCACTCGTTCATTTTCAGTGATGACATGACGGCAGCGTTGATAGACAAGAGGCGGCAGCAAGGCCGCGTGTTCCTCAAGTTGAGTCGAGGACACATCGCGTAACGCCATAATATTGGGGAAATGGATTTTTAGCAAGCGTACCCCTTCTTCACACTGCGCGCGGCGTTCATTATAGGCAGAATCCACGAGTTTCCGTTTCACATTGGAATTACAGATCACAACTGTATAACCTTCGAGTTGAAACGGGATCTGCTGGTAACGCAAATCGCGGCAGTCCAAAAATAAGGCATGATCTTGTTTGCCCAGGCGGGAAATAAACTGATCCATAATGCCGCAGTTGACCCCGACGAACTGATTCTCTGCGCGCTGACAGAGTTTCGCCATCTGTTCGGGTGGCATGTCAATATCGTGCAACTGCGCCAGAAAAAATGCGGTTCCCACTTCAATGGCCGCTGAACTGCTCAGGCCGGCCCCACGCGGCACATTCCCACCGATGACGGCATCGAAGCCTTTAAGGGCGTATCCTGCTTTGATGAGTTCATGCATCACGCCTTTCAGATAATCACTCCAGCTATGCTCATTGACGAGACTCTTTAATGAAAACTCTGCCAATTCTTCAAAATTCAACGAATATACGCGAACCTGCGTATCTTCCCGTAAGGTTCCGCCAATCGCGATCTGTTTATCAATCGCCATTGGCAGTACAAAGCCTTCGTTATAATCGGTGTGCTCACCGATCAAATTTACTCTTCCCGGCGCGCTCACCAGCATAGCAGGATTGCCACCAAACTGTCGCTTATATGTGCTGACAACATCTGCCATTCTTTGAAATTCCATAACATAATCTCCTTTAAGTAACGACTACATAACCACAGTGAATTTGACAGGTCTGTAGTTCTCGCTTTAGCGAGTTCTTCATTCCGTTTCGAGCCACAAAACACAGTTTCGTTTTACACAGGGGCTTTCTGAGGAGACGGTAATAGGCGCTCCATCTGTTCGTGCAGTCGCTCATAAAGAAACGCGACCACCCATCCGTTAAAAAACCCTGAAATAATCCCGATTACTGATAAGATCGGAAAAAGATAAAAAATTTCGAGATGTTTCACAACCAAGATATAGACCGTCAATAATTGCGCTAAATTATGGATAAAGCCACCGAGCACGCTGATGCCTATGGGGCTGAATACCGACCGGAACATGAGATAAACCGCTCCCATGACCAACGTACTACAGATTCCGGCGATAAGACTGATCAGAAACGTTGGTGAGAGGAACGTACCCAAAAGTAACGAGGCGATCAAAATGCGCAGGATTGTCAGCAGCATACCTGCTTTCAGCCCGAATAAAAGGATAGCCAGGAGTGTCATGATATTCGCAAGACCGATTCGTACCCAGGGCAGGGGAGAAGGAATGAGTCCTTCCAGACCTCGCAACACCACCGCCAACGCCACAAGTAATGAGAGTAAAACAAGTTCTCGTGTTTCTTTCATGTATAAAAATTCCTGAGTTGAAGCGTTTCTTGAATCTCGCACACAATCGCCGCTGCCTATAGTTTGTTTAAAACTCGTTCTTTCGAGGGATGAATGAGAAGGAAGCGTGTCTGAAATGCCCCTGACCTGTCAAGCAATTTTTGCTGGCTTCAGCTTAATCTCTATAACTGTCGTATTTCAGATTTCAGACAGGCAAATTCCTTATACTAGATCAGAAGAACTTTGCTCTGATTTTCCTAAATCTCCCATTGCCACGATGATCAATTGTTCCCACTGGTGAATAATCCGTCGTAGAATGTATTGCTCTGGCGTCAGTACATCAATGCTCACATCTTTGTTGAGTTCATTCAGGTCGCCGAGGGCGCGCGCCAAGGCTGTGAGTTTCGCCTGCGGCGTGGTTTCTCGCTGATAGATGGCGATCATTCCTCCAATCTGCCCCAACCGACTGAGGGACATCAGAACCGCAGGCTGAATCGCTTCGTGAAAAAAAAGATTCACGTTCAGATTGGAACTGACATCTACTGCTGAAGGTAGTTCTGGAAGGCTTATGTACGACAGGAAGGCTGCCATCGCGGTATATGACAGGGCAATCTCCTCGCCATGTAAATGCTCAGTGAGATTTGAATAAATTTCCTGATACGCCTTCAAATCAACCTTATCTTCTTCAATATTGCGTTTATCGAGCAACTCGTGCAGCATGCCTGCGAATTGCGTAAGAGGCGTGGATTTCCGTTTGCGCATATTGAGCCACCAGGCGCTGCGATGAAAGCGAGGATCTTGCGTGGCTTCTACCGGGTGTAAGGCTAATTCGCCTAAAAATACCCGGCGTACGCTGACATGCTGTTCCCAATCTCGAGATGTCACAGGAATCAAAAAGTATTCGTCCATTGCAGGACTTGCCAGGAGGTCATACAGAAAACGGAGCGGGGTGGGATGTTTGTGAAGATACTGGTAAAGCACCGCTTGCAGCATCGCTCTCCGAAAGTGGTTGCGCCCGACCTGCGCGAGAAAATGTAAGCCTTCTTGTTCATTGTGTCGAAGCATCCGAAGGCACAGGCGTTTCGTACACGGCAAGGGCAAGATAGTCAATTCATCCCAATACACCGGATGAAACCTCATGCGGCAGAAACTGGCGAACGCCAGTCCCCATTGTACAGGATAGAACAACAAGCGAAAGGCTCCGATGACAAAGGCCGCGGACATCGCGCCTCTTACCTGTAATGCGCCCAGATGGATGCCAACCACTTTAGACATGATAAATTCTGCTCCAAAAGAGAGGGTGGCCATCACCGCAAACGCGAGACTCAGGGCAATACCGATCTCAATATCGAGCGTGAAAGCGGTTCCTGCAACAATGCCGAACAGCGTTCCAACCACCAGCGCCCCTGTCATGATATTCGGAAAATCAATTCCCAACGCGACGCTAAGCGAAACGCCGCCTACGACCCCGACAGTCATGCCATAGGCGATGCCGACAATTGTACTGAGCGGAATCCCGCCAATCACCCGCCCGGCCATGCCTAGGGCCATGCCAATAGTGACGCCCAACGCGACGCCCAACATAACGCCATCGCGCCACTGCCCCCAATTCACGGGTACGTGTAAACACCAGGCGATTACTCCGGTCATCACGCCTCCGAGCAACAGCGTGATCAGCGTACACACAAGCGGAATCATCAAAAAAAGGTTGCGAAACGCCGAAGTACTCCATTTCCGAAAAAATCGGATAGGATTCTTCGGATCAAAGAGTTCAGGGACAGCCTGGTGCAAATAACTGATGAGCGCAGAGGGACGGAAATAAACCCAATAGGCCAAAAGCAGGTAATGAGTCGGCTTAAACAGACCTAAACTCTTCGGCAAAGTTCCTCGATACGTTGGAAAGGTCGGCATAGGGTCACAAAGGGTCGTTTTCAACCAAATTGGCGTCAATTAATGCTTCTTTGCCATCGGGTAAACGCACCATGCGTCCAACGGTTTGCTCATAGCGACGGATGGCTTCAGGAGATTTGCCAGTCTGGCTTAATTCATCAAAATCCTGTTTTGTAAACCGGGGCGTCCGCGCTCCATCCGGCAAAATGAGCACATTCTCCAAAAATGTTTTTCGTGAAATAATGAGGTCTCTGGGTAAACGAATCTTTGCGCGACGGTTGCTCAAGAGGTGCTGCAGAATATGTTCTTTGGCCTGGATGGCATTCAGCGATATTAGCGGCACTCCCCGCTGCCGCCAAAACCCCAAATGAGTCTGGACAACGCGTTCCGGCTGGCCTGCCGGAATAAACATCGCATCTTTCACAGCCCCTTCCCAGGGGGGATTATAGTCCAACAGAAAATTCACGCCTTCCACTTTGCGTCGTCTGCGATCCTCATACCAGAAGAGCAAAATAAATCCTTGCGAATCATCGGAAAAGGTGTAGGCTTCAAAAAACCGGTCAGTTTCTTCTTTCTGTTGAAGATCTGTAATATCTGTTCCTGCGGCCTGTAGCCATTGCAGGATATTTTGCTGCCCTTTTTCATCAAAACGGCCCAAATCAACCAATTCAATCAAGGTGTCCTGGTCGCCTCGTTCCCGGATCCATTGCGGCAGCATGGCGGCCAAACTCTGTTGTACCTGCTCAGAAGCGGCCTGATAGGCTTTAAGTAATACAGGCCAGAAATCTTGTGGTGTAATCTCTTTGAGCAGATGATCGATCTGGGTTTTTCCCGCTGACATCTCCTGTTCCAGGAACGACACGTCACTGAACAGTTGATCTAAACGAGGGCGTAAGGTCACAATAGGAGGCAGCGTTGGACCATTTTTTCTACGCTTTTTTGATTTACTCATAGAGAAAGTCCTTTCCTGAAAAATACCGTCCTGCCTGTTGATTTTTCTGCATCCTTATCATAAGGATATAATCAAAATACGCAAGTCATTTTTGTGTTTCCTTTCTTTTTTTCTTGACGCGAATCGAAGTCTTCATGGCTGTGATAGATCATGAAGCATTTGAGCAAAATATTTTTGCCCATTCACCTTCAAACAGCGGATTGTATTTGAATGATGACAAAAGACCTTTTATTGGATAAAGATGTGACGGAATTGCAGGAATTTGTGAAAGCTACCGGTCAACCCGTGTATCGAGCGCAGCAGTTACTCGACTGGCTGTATCGCAAACATGCAACAACGTTTGAAGATCTGACGAATCTGCCCAAAGCCTGGCGCGAGCAGTTGCAGCAGATGACAGCGCTTAGTCCCTTTCGTTCATATTCTGTGCAAGTATCCGTTGATCAAACGCGCAAATACCTGTTTGAACTGCACGATGGGCAATATATTGAGAGCGTATGTATTCCAATGAAGGAGCATTTCACCTTGTGCATCTCGACCCAGGTGGGATGCGCTTTGCGCTGCGCGTTTTGCCTGACCGGACAACAGGGATTTACTCGGAACTTAACGGCTGGTGAAATTGTGGGGCAAATTCTGGCGGTGCAACGGGATCACACGGAGGATCTGCGAATTTCCAATATTGTGCTGATGGGCATGGGCGAACCCTTATTGAATTATGACAATACGGTGAAAGCGATTCGTTTGATGTTGGCAGAAGAGGGGCTTAATTTTTCAAATCGAAAGATCACACTTTCAACAGCAGGCGTTGTCCCGGGAATTCTCAAACTCGGACAGGAAGAGTTTACGATTAATCTGGCGGTTTCATTGAGTGCGCCAACCGAGGAATTACGATCACAGCTCATGCCGATTAACAAAACCTACCCCTTAGCTCAACTCCTACACGCCTGCCGAAACTATCCTCTGCCGGAACGCCGTCGGCTTACGTTCGAATATATCATGCTGGATCGAATGAACGATGATCCGCTTCAGGCGCACACCCTTGCCGCTCTGTTACGAGGCATCCGCTGTAAAATCAATTTGATCCCCCTGAATCCAAATACTGCGACGTCGTTTCGTCCGGCTTGTGAAGAAAGGATTCTGGCATTTCAAAATATCCTGATTGAGCACGGATATTCGGTATTTATCCGGGCAAGTAAAGGAGCGGATATTTCAGCCGCGTGCGGACAGTTACGCGGGCAATACCTCTCGTAACCTCGTTAAAAACTGAGAAGGATATTGCGCTCTCGTCCATATTACTGGCAATGAACGGAGTAGAACGACAATACCTTCTCGCGTTTCTCAGGTGGACTCCCAGTTATTCTTCCGCCGAATCTCCAATGGTTTTTGAAAGTTTTTCTCTGGTTTTCCGTAATTCGTCTCTGGATTGTTTCATCCGCAGCACGCTTTTCACTTTTTCCAGGAGTTTCTTAGGATTAATCGGTTTGGTGATATAACTATTGACGCCAATATTAAAGATCGCATGAGTCCAGTCTTTAACCTCTGTTTTGGCTGTGACAAAAATAATGGGGATATCTTTCGTCTCCTCATCTTTCCTCAGTTCCTCACAGACTTCATACCCATCCATTTTGGGCATCATAATATCTAACAAAATCAGATCTGGAATCTCACGGTGAATCTTTTCTAAAGCTTCCTCGCCACTATATGCGGTAGTCACCTGATAGCCATTTGTCGTCAACAGTTCTTGCACGAGTTCAACATTTTCCGCATAATCATCGACAACCAAAATTTTCGTGAGTTGTTCCTGAGTTTCTCCCATGGAGTTGCCTCCTTTTAACAGGGATATGTTGTTTATTGTTAGTCTTCTTTCTGAATTTTGACCTTTAACTCTACCGTAACGTCCGAGTGTATGGCAATCGGAACGCGATAGGTGCCAAGCGCTTTGATTGGCTCTTCCAATTGAATTTTCTTGCGATCAATCTCGACCCCATTATCTTTCAGGAAACTCGCTATATCCATTGATGTCACCGAGCCAAACAGTTTTTCCTGATCGCTTGCCTGACGTTTCATCACGCAGGACAGACTTCGGATTTTATTCGCAATTTTCTCAGCCGCTTTCACTTCTTTCTTTTTCTGCTGTTCAATCAGATTTTTCTCATGTTCAAGAACCGCAATATTTTGTTTTGTCGCCTGAATTGCGAATCCTTTGGGGATCAGGTAATTTCTGGCATAGCCGTTGGAAACGGTCACTCGTTCCCCTTGCTCTCCAAGCTTTTCAATCGATTTCTTTAAAATCACGTCCATGAAGATATCTCCTTCATTCTCCCAAGATATGAAGGCATATTTGCCTTCTTTTTTCTATTTTTCACCTTGTTGTTCTACACGCTGACGAAAACCAATCCACACATTTGCTAATCCAATACCGGCAACCAAAATAATCGCCGGTAAAGACAAAAGGATTCCATCCTGAGTATATCCAGTCAAAAGCAATCCTAAACTGGCAAAAATATAGGGGATTTGAAGAAATAACAACCCATAGGCGAAAAACTGCATCACCCTAGCCGTATGTTTGCGTTTCAGGAAAAATGTGATAATCGCGCAACCTTGCAGATAATACAGCAAGATCAGCCCCAGAAGGATATTAATTCCGATCACTCTGGTCACTTCAATATGATAAAATACTCCTCCAAGCACAAACATCCACACCAGATACTCTGATGCTTCCCAATCCTGAAATCGTCCTAAAGAAGCGACCGGCGTCTTCCAGACCTTCAGCATAATTCTGCTCAACAAATACATGATCACCGAAGAGCTTAACGCTGAAAGCAGCGGAGAAATCATACTCAGCACTCTGGCAAGAGCCGTAAATTGGGATTCCAAATCTCGCCACTCAATCCCCTTATTCGCATAAAGATGGGCAAATTGCGTCTTAAAAATTGTCATCACTGCCTGAGCATACGTTTCAAACGTCACGCCCTGCTGAAGAGAAATGAACGCTACTCCCAGCAGAACATAATACAACGTCACGCAGGCGACGATAACTGTCGCCGATACATTTTTGAGGAAGCCTAACGCAAACATCATGGCAGCGATTCCGGCGAGCAAAAGAAATAATGCCCCCATCCGATATCCTGACATGAGGCTAATCACCAGAGCAGACACTCCTATCGTGCCTATCCCGGTCCACATCGACGCATAATGGAGAGTCATAAACGCTATCGGAACAGGAACAAAGAACACAAACAGGCCCATAAATTGATAATATTGCCCTGCCTCGAACCCCAGCGCGACCCCTACCCCTGTTACAGCCACATTGGTCAGCTGCAGCAACTGCGAATGATTTTTACTTTTCGCTGCGATTTGGATTCCTCCGTGCATCTTGTCTGTTATGAAAACGCATCCCTCATGGTTAGGAACCGTCTGATGAGGGATGCCAGAACCCCATCTCCCTTATTCAGCCGTAAATGGCAATAATGCGACATTTCGGGCCCGCTTAATTGCTGTCGTGAGTTGTCGTTGATGGCGGGCGCAATTTCCGGAGATTCTTCTGGGAATAATTTTCCCTCGCTCGGTCATAAATCCGCGCAGCGTTTTTGCATCTTTGTAGTCAATATAGCGTACATTATCAAGGCAGAAAGAACAGACTTTTTTGCGTCGAAAGCGTTTACGTCTTTTAATGAACATATCCTTATTCCTCCGTAGAAGCCACTAATTCTTCATCAGGTTCAAAATCTCCATGGTCGCCTTCATCGTCTTCGTCTTCAAAGCTGACACGCACGTCGTCGGTTATATTGGTTACCGAAGGTCTCTGCAACATGTCTTCTATTTGGGCTTTGGTGAGTTGAATCACCAGATACCGCAGAATGGTATCCGTCAGTTTATACCGACGGTGAAGTTCGGTAAGCAGTGTAGGCGGGGCTTCAAAATAGATCAATACATAATAACCCTCACGTTTTTTCTGGATGGTATATGCCAATTGCCGCTTTCCCCATTTTTCAAGTTTGACAATGGCTCCTCCTCCTGTCGTAATCAGATCCTGAATGGTATCAATCGTTTTGCTGACTTCACTCTCTTCTAAATCAGGATGAATAATAAAAAGCGTTTCGTAAGTTTTCACGAGACTGTTTCCTCCTCTTGGCTCTAAAGCTCTCAACGAATCTATTCATTCAGAGCAAGGAGCACAGAACATGAGAGACCATAACTATCTTGTTGCAATTGCTATTCGAGTAAATCCCGACGTTTTGATAATATCCATAACCCCGACAACAACGCCATGGGCTACGCTTTCGTCGGCTTTGACGACGATCAAATCTCCCTGTTGGTCTTGATGCAATTTCAGGAGAATTGAACGTAGTTCTTCAATATTTTGGATTTCCTGTCGATTCATAAAAATCTTATTATCCGCAGTAATCACCACCGTATGACTTTCCTGGGTGACATTATTGACTTTTGCGGACGCCTTTGGCAAGTTGATCGGAATGCCTGGCTGCGTCACGAATGTTGTGGAAATCATGAAAAATATCAACAGCAGCAACACAACATCAATCAACGATGTGATATTGACTTGCGGGATAATACGACGTCTTTTCCGAAATAACATGTGCTTTCACTCTCTCACCCATCATTGTGCAGGATGATTTCTGGGGCACTCTCTATTCTCCGCAAAGCACTTATTCCTTGCCTTCCTCTGCATTTCTCGATCTGGTCTTTTTCTCTGTTTCCTCAACATCCACCAATTCAGCTTCAATGGGAGTTTCATGGAGAAGTTGCTGACGTTCTGACTCAGGTGGGCCCACTTCTTCTATTCCTGACTTATCCGATGTCAATTTCTCGTCAAGATTTTTCCGAGACTTTTGAAAAAAATCCTTTTCCTGTACAGCATCTTCAAACGATCGGGTGATTTCTTCCGGCGAAGGGGAAGTTGGGGTGACAAAATCAGAAGGTTCTTCTCCACTAGTCGAAATGTCTTGAGTAACATCTTCTTGTGGTAAAGAGGCTTTGGCTTCTTGTAAGGCTTGTTCAAGACGTTTCAATTCTTTCCGCATATTGCGGAGTTTCAGTTTACGCCTGGTATCGAGAACCCAGGTACTTATTGCGATCACCAACGCGCCTATCAGGATGCTCCCTGCAATGATATACATAAATTCAACACCTTCCCAGGTGTGAGCCCAATTGATAAATGGGAGACTTATGACAATATCAAAAGGCGTCTGAAACATTGCCAGGTTTGTCAGGACAAAATTTACGATGAATATCAACACGAGCAAGGCGAGAACAAGGATAATTGACACCGTGAACATAGATATTTATCTCCTTTACTTACTAATACCGTTCCTTTAATCGTTCCTAACGGTTCTGAGTATGAAAGATAAGTTTGTCGTGATTATTAATAGACTACCACCTTGAGTTTTTCAAGAGCGCCCTACACGGCAATCGTCAGCCCAACTCGCCTTCGCACTGAGCTATCAACGATATCATCTCCTCCATAAGCAACTCTTCATCGTTCCCTAAGCCTGTTTGCTCTTTCAACTGTTCCATTACAAGAGAATATCAGTCCATTACAGGGAAAATACTCATCTGCAATAGGTCAAAAAAAGCAGAATTCTGTCAACATTTTTTCTCTGAAAATCTCATATCTGGTATAAGATTTATTGAGACACTTCAAATTCAAAGGATACTCACATTTTTTGTTGACGATTATTGCGACGGAGCCATTCCCAGAATTTTCTGTTCAATTTCTGGTTCAGCCCCGCTTGAAAGAGCATTAAACAACTGAACCGCCGGATTACGAAGTTCAGATGGCAAACCAATTTCTGCACACACACGCAATTGAGTGATTGCTTGTTCTTGCAAGCGTTGACTTTGTTCAGGATCAGTTCTTCGAAGGGTGAGCGATTGCTTGCGATAGCCATCAGCGAGATAATAACGGAGAAATGTCGCCTCAGGATACATTTCAATGATTGAACTTAAGCGGGTTGTCACTTCTCGCAACAATTCATCTTGTCGTTCTTTATTCTCAAGTTTGCCGTCAATCACGGCCATTTGAAATTTTGCGGCCGCCCACCGTCCTTGAGCGATGAGATACAGTTCTTGCATTGTGACCCCCAAACTATCACCCGCAGAGGCTACTCCAATGTTTTCAAATGCTGTATTGATGACACTGTTGAAAAATTCGATCGAGGCTTCCTGATAACCTTTTGCTGATTGCCAGTCATTTGAGCGAATAGCATTCGTCGCCTGGGCATGAAAGATGTCTCCGTAAGTTAGATTCACCATCAAAGGTACCCAACTCTGCGTTCCTTCAAAACTGCCTTTTTTGGCGATCTCAAGATTTTCAGTTGCTCGTTCAAAATCCTCAAGATTTCGATAAATCAGCCCTTTCAAGGCATAGGCCTGGTATTGTGTACTATCTCGCGCAATCACCGCATCTAATTCTTCCAACGCTGCCTTATAATACGGTAAGGGACTCTCTGCCTGCAGCGCTAATTCATATTGTTGTTTTGCCTCATCTAAATGCGACGCAACACACCCGGCAAAGAAAAAAACGATAAGTAACAGTCCTATCATACCCCATATTCTTTGTTTCATGTTTCGTCTCCTTTCCATCGTTACACAAGTATCTCTGTCTCAATCATGTCCTGTTTTTTTAAGACAGAGATACTCGTTCTCTAATCGATATTTCTCCTGTGTCCCTATTTTTTTTTCGAGCGTTTGTCGTTTATTGATTTTCCAGGAGTAAGACTCTTACGGTTGCTCCAGAAGTAAGCCTCAGCTTTCTCACAAATTCAGGTGGAACAGAGATACCACCATTTGGCAATACTCTCGTCACAAATTCAACAGCTTGCATTGAAGTTTCTGATGCCATTCCAGCTCCATGAACAGTTATCCCGCGACCAGTAAGGTATTTCAGATCATCACGCCATTCTTTCAATTGGTCGATATTCACCTTCTCTTGAATCTTCGCTTTAATATTTTCGATTAATTCCGCCACTTCAGGATGTAATCTGGCTTCTTCAAACACCTGTTTGGCATAGTTTTTACTCCACACTTCATTCACTGTATCCTTAAGGATGCTCGTTACCGCATTCCAGAGAGCATTTTGCCGAGATGCTGAGGGAATGCTATCTAGTGCCTGTTTATACATCGGCAATAATTCAAAATCCTGGATAATGCGCTTATAATTTTTGCTTTTGATCTCATAAGCGAACATTTCCGTCATGAATGGATCTCTGAAATAAAATGAATAATATAGCGGTTTATAATATCGTCGCATTTTCGACCAATCACTATCGCTGAAATCCTCGTAATTCTTTGGGAATTCAGCACGTACCGACTTAAAATGTACATTGTCAAAAAATGCTTCTAATTCTTCATCTAAAGGTTCCACATACACAAAACTCGATATAGTAACCGGTCTTTTGATGGCATTTTGAACATAATTTTTTGTATGGCCAAACAATTTTCCGACTAAACTGGATGCAACAACATACGCAAACACTCCTGGACCTCCGGGTAATGTTGCTGTCAAATATTGTTGCGCTTTTCCTAAAAGAGAGCCAGCTTTTTCTTCAAATTTTTGAATTATTTCTTCATCTCTTGTCATATATCCATCTCCTCATAGATTTAATATCAGGGCAATTAGTTGACTATTCTTCCAAAGCATCTTCCTCTATTTCATATATTAAAAGGTTAACATCATTTTATTTTTCATGCAAGAAAAATTTCGAATATTCTTTTGACAGTTATAAATATGTCTAAACTTTCGTAAAACAAGAGGATTGTGTCAGGAATAGGCGATACGATAATCAAATCCTGGTTATCCTATCTTTGAGGGATTCTTTCCTGAGACAACGGCATCTTCTCTATAGGGATATTTGGTATTGGTGGAATAATAAGTTGAAAATTTGTTCAGAAAGAACACTGAGGAGAATTCTATCACTATCTTCAAGAAATTTTTACAGGCATAGAAAGAGAGTTAACGTTCAACAAAGCAAAGCCATGCGAAATTCGTTCATTCTAATGAAACAGCATAAAAAAACCGAGCATTTATATTTCAACGCTCGGTTATCTAAAATACAGAGTCCAGCAATGATCTACTCTCCCACGCGGAGACCGCGCAGTACCATCGACGCTGAAGG
>DF820477.1:118816-134942 GCA_000739535.1 Candidatus Vecturithrix granuli
GGAAAAAGAGCCTCTCTCTCGGGCCGCTCTTCCCGCACTGCTTGTTCGCTACTCTCAAAGAACTCAATTTTTATATTCTTACATGTCATTTTTATTTTATAAATCAGCAAACGTCAGATTTATTAAAAGCATTATTTTTTGTCAAGCTTTTTTATTATTTTTATTTTATTTTTTCTTCTCAGATAAAAATTTTAAAAGAACAAGGACTTCTTTCATCTGTGATGAAATTCTTGTCAAGCTTTTTTAATGTTCAAAATTTTCATTCTTTTCAAACACTGCTTCAGTCGTTCAAACAGTTTTCCTTCATTATGCCCTGTGTATATTTTGTCAAGTAGTTTTTATTTAAATTTGTATATTCCTTATACAGTGTCGCTTTTCACATAGGGTATTAAGCTATTTCTAAATTATGGGTCAGCAAACTTGTTTTTAAATCCTTCTTTTTCAAAAAAAGATATCAGCAATTTTCAGAGAAGAGCAGGTCTCATTTGGTAAGGAAAACACATTTTTTGCATCATCAGTGCGCCTGGCGGATCACCGATTCTGTGGGTTGTTTTCTTAAAATTTGATTCTGATTTTGGGGAGGGTTGATATTTTCCTTGCGGATACTTAGAATGATCTCTTTTAATTTTTGATTAAAATTTCGATGAAATAGAACATATTTCGCCCGCTCTTCAGGCGTCAACAGATCCTGGAGTTCTCTATCTGTCTCCAGTATTTGTTGGTAATAATCGTGCTTGACGCTTTCTAAAGTCTGTAAAATTGTACTAATTTTGTCTTGATCCACGACAGTATAAGTCAGTAGCTCACCGAGATCATTTTCCAAAGAGTAACGTTTACCAAGATAATTTCTTTTCAACTCTCGCATAAGACGCATCTTTTGGATGACTGCCGCGGCTTTTTCTTCAGATAATCGCAACTCCTGGAAAAGATGAATCTCTCGTAACATTTCTATCATTTCATGAATTTCTTTATCCCGAGAAGAAAGGAGTTGTTGTTCTTCAATCGGTATTGGCAAAGGCGTAGAATCCGGTAACTGACCTTCGCCTCTTACATGAACGCCTAGACTGAACACTCCCAGCACTGCAATAATAAAATATTTAACTTTCATTGTCTCCTATCTCTCATTGTGAACATTATGGTCGAGAGCTTTTTATTTCAACTTATATAATTCAAGTAACAATCGATCTTTCTCCTCATCTGAAAGGTTACGAATAAGAAAATAAAGCCATTCAGGACTATTATCTGCGTCGAATATCCCTGGATTTCCGCGTTCAAAGAAACCAAATTCGGAATCAAGCATGTCGTAAATAAGTTCATCAGAAGCAATTTTACCCAGGCGAGCGTGAATGTCCGGTGTTTCCCCGGGCGCCTGCTGCATAGCCAGATTCTTGTCCAGATTCTCAGAATGTTGACTCGCCAGTTCAGGGAGGTGCTGCGTTGATTGAACGTGACGGAAGTAATACGTCCATCCTCCGCCAATCACCAACAACGCGATGAAAACCGCTACTGCTAATTTGGCGTGAGGGAAAAAGAAGACGTCTCGCAACCGCGACGGGACAGGTTCCATTTTTCGGATTTGGCGCATGACATTCGACGTAAAATCAGGCCAAAAGGTTTCTGGCGGTGACTGCACAGGCAAAGTTTGCAAAAGGCGAATGGTTTGCTCTATTTCTTGTAACTCCTTGGCGCATTCCGGGCAATGACGTAAGTGCTCTTCGACAAGATGATGATTTTCCTGATCCAGTAATTGTTCAGAGTAATCTAACAAATATTGTTGAATGCGTTTACATTTCATGTTGAATATCCTCTTCAACATCTTTACGAAATTGTAAAGATTTACGAAGATTTCGTATTGCGTGAAAATAATTGGCTTTAACAGTCCCTACAGAACATCCTAAAATATCAGAAATTTCTTTATGCGACAATCCATGATAAATCCGAAGAATGACCGCTGCTCGCTGTTTTTCAGGTAACTCATTTACTGCATCGCTCACCATTGTCTGTAATTCTTCTAATTCCAGGTCTTCAAGAATTTCAGGGTGTTCCACCGAATGCGTATTTTCTAATTCAACATATTGCCGACTTCGTTTTTTACGCAGGTGATTAATACACAAGTTCACCGTAATCCTATACAACCACGTATGAAAACTCGATTGCCGCTTAAATTTTCTGAGCCCCTGATACGCTTTCAAGAAGGTTTCTTGCGATAAATCGGCAGCGTCTTCATGATCATGAACCATTCGATATGTCAAAAAGTAAACCGATTTTTTATACCTGTTAACCAGTTCTTCAAACGAAAATCTATTTCCACTTAAAACTCGATCTATTAACTCAAAATCGCTGTAGTTCAAGAACTTATTCCCTTTATCATCAAAGATAGACAGGTTGTAAAATTAAAAGGTTTAAAAATTTTTCAGGAGTTATCATCCAGAAAGACCCACTCCTGAATTCCCTTGAAAACATAAGAGATGGCAGCCTCGCCCCGGGATACTAATAATGTACTTTCACAAGAAATAACCCTTGCGCAGGAGCTGTGACTCCTGCCAGGGTTCTATCCTTACTGGTTAAAATCGAGAGCATCATATTCGGATCCTTTCTTCCCATTCCCATTTCTACAAGGGTACCGACAATATTTCGCACCATGTGATGTAAATATGCATTAGCATGAATGAAAATGCGGACACACTGTTTTCGGCGTTGAATGTGAAGAGCAAAGACCGACCTGATCGAGGTTTCAGCGCTGCACGAAGAGGCTTGAAACGAGCGAAAATCATGAGACCCTACTAAATGACGCGCTGCTCGCCGCATTCCATCAAGATCAAGAGGATCGCGAATATGCCAGGAAAATCTGCGATGGTAGATCGAAGCACATTTGGCGTTCCATACCTGATAACAGTAGGTTTTGCCCTTCGCGTCAAAACGAGCATGAAATTTCGAAGAGACTTCCTGGACATTCGTGATAACAATATCATCAGGAGTCAGGCTGTTCAAACCGTGAAAGAATGCTTCATGGCTGATCGAAATCTGTTCAGGAATCCAAAAATTTACGACCTGTCCTAGCGCATGAACTCCGGCGTCGGTTCGACTGGCACCAACAAGCTTAACCGGAGCGTTGCTTATTATGGATTGTACCGCTTCAAGAACGTTCCCTTGCACCGTTTCACAGCCTGATTGGATTTGCCATCCGTGATAGTGGGTACCGTCGTATTGAAGATCCAATCTGATATTTCGCATAGACTTGTGACTCGTGTTGGATAACACTCAAAAAGGAATCAGAATTTGCACATCATCATCAGTTTGCAAGGTTTTATCTTTTCCGGAACTCTGGATAAGAACTTGTTGATTTTCAACATGAATCACATAGGGCTGGCCCCAGGAATCCTTTATCATGCGAGAGGACAAAAACTCTGCTCCCTGAAGTTCTTCGAGCGATTTGGGAAGCGTTTTCTGGTGAAGATAATAGAGCGGAATACGTTCGGAAAAAACCATTAAGTAGGATTGTGTCGCAAAACGTCTCAAATTTCCAATCACTTTCAGATTCGGTTTATGGATCAACGCAAAATTTTCAGGTAAATACTTCAGACCAAGCCCTACTCCAACAAACAAGGCAATAACCACAAGAATTGTTGCTGCTTTCACAAGAATATCTGTGAATCCAAGGCTGATCTTTCGCACTTTAGGCGTTTTTCCTTTTTTTTCTGGGACTGGTTCGACCAGGTTCTTTTTAATCAATTCGTAGAGAATTTGACATGTATCAAATTCCCCTAACTGGCTCATGTCACCAAGCTCTTGAACCGTCCGTTCAGTTGAGAGGAGCGTCAACAATTTCGTTTCAGAGTCACTCAGTCCGTCTGGCGTCACAGAGATTCCCGATTTTTGTCGGACAAGCAATTGCAACGATGGAATGGTCTTTTCAATCTCAGACCATTCATCAGTAATTCGAAATCCTTCCATGACAAGGAATTCCGAATTAATCGGGTTGATCAATTTCGAGTCATATTCAATGTTCTTTCTCGGTTCAAACGAGTAAGTCCCTTCGCTCCATCGCAACACATGATAGATGGTCTCATGGATCTGTTGCGAAAGCAGGGTCCGCAGCGTGTTCACATCTATCGCCCCAGTCTCTGCCAGAACTGTCCAAAGAGGTTGAAGAGTTTTTTTCTGGGTTTCGATTGCACGTTTCAGATGAAATTTGCTAATGGCTTGACTCCTCGTCAAAGATTGCTGGAGGCGTTCTTCGATCGACCGAAATGTGGCATCGGCCCCAACAATAAATCCTCCTTCAACGAGAATTTTCACTTTTCCATCTGGACCTTCAACTGTCAGTTCGCCAGTTTTTTGCTGCAAAGAAATAATCTGAAAAATATCCGCCAGTCCAAATTCTTTAATATTTCCAGCAAGAGCCATGTTTCTCGTTCCCTTGAAAGATGTTATTGGTTTTTCGGAGAGAGTTTCAAAACATCATAAATATTGAAAACATAACAGATCATCAACAGAAGTAGAAAAATTCCGATGGTGGTCCATGAAAGCTCGGGACCCTTTTCTGCATCAACAAGCACTCGCCAAAACCCCTTTAACAAAAAGACGCTACCGGCTATAGAAAAAAGAAACGCAAACAACGTCCCTTTTGTCGGATAACCGTAATAAATCTGGCCGGTTCCGGGGAAACAGAACGAGGAGACTTTTGCAAACAGCCCTCGACCTTTTTGTCGAAGCTGAATTTGCTTGACCTTTGCTTCTCGTTTTTCAGGTTTGACAACGGTTTTCTTCTTAAAAATATAGGTACATTGCGTACAAAATGTTTGTGGGTCTTGTGATTTTTTCTGTTTGACAATATACGGATCGCCACACATCTGGCAATAGAAAATTCCATGTTTCGGTGCGCCCTTTTTGGCTCCAAACACAAAGGTCAATACAAAGAGTACACCACAGGCAATGGAAAAATACCAGGCATTTTTGAAACGCGAACCGCTCGCCCAAACCTGCTCGGATAACGCTGTTGCTGCAGCAAAAAAATCTGGAGTATAGAGTTTTTTCAGCAACGTCAACGTGGTAAAGGGGATGTCTATCGTCCCGCCGCCGCGTAAATGGTCGGAATACATCGTGAACCGATATTGATCAATATCCCGAGCAAGTTGTAGTTCTTGATGAGCTTTCTCACTATTTTGGAATTCTAATAAGAGAAATTGTCCAAAATTGTAGCGGATTTCAAATTTTTTAGGCGCATAATACACGGCATTTTGGTAAGCCTGTCCAGCTTTTTGATACCATGCTTGCTGCTTAGTACTGCGATACTGTTGTTGATAAATATTTCCGAGGTTATTCTGGACAACCGCCTGATCAGGATAATCAGAAGCAATCTTCTCATACGCATCAACAGCGACTTGAACGTTTCCCGTTTTTTGCGCAATGTATGCTAATCCAAACAGTGAGTATGGATCGTCAGGATGGTCTTGTAAATATTTCTGTAACACGGTTACTGTCCGTGACGTATATTCGCCGCGCGAAATGTTGCGTAAGGCCTGAACATACTCGCCATTGAACGCATAAAAGGTAGTGCATACCAGCAGCAGAAGCCCGGCAAGCATTCCTCCAAAAAATAAGATGACACGAAGTACCCGTTTGGCGCCGAGATCAATATGCCAGACAAGAAGAAGCATTAAGAACAATAAACCTCCCCAAATTCCCATACCAATTGTGACGAGAGCGAGCAAACCCCATCCAATAATATGACCAATAAAGACCGGCAGTTCAAAGGGAAACACCGCTTTCATTTGATAAAAGATTGCGCGACGGTAATATACGAATGAAAAGATCACAAATATCACACTCGTTAGCATTCCTGCAAACAGAAAGATCGCAAGACTATTGTTTGTATAGGTGAGCAGAGTAAATATATCAGAATATTTCAGAAGCAGGCCGCGCCAGATTTCCCTGCCAATCTTATAAACATCAGTAAAATTTTGTGCAAAAAGGAACCGCGCTGTCGCAAAATAGACATCGGGGAAATCGGGAGAGAGAAGACGAGCCGCCTCTAATAATTTCATCGCCTGGTCAGATTGGCCTTGTTTCTTCAATTGCTGCGCTTTCTGGATCAAGATTGTTGAGTGGACAGATAAATTCGAAAACCCCATCTGGTTTTTCTTTTGGTTCAAATCCAGCAGTTTCAAATTGGCTTCTATCCAGTCCTGGTTCTCGATATAGTTGAGCATCTCAAACCATAACGCATTTACTTCAGATAAATCGATCCGGATCGAGGCTGAGGCAATTGCAGGCGTCTGAGCCATAACTACACGGGATCCCTGAAGTAGAATCACTAATATACCGATATAGACTATTCGCTTCAAAATTGACTTCTCCTCAATGAGTTAACGTGTTTTACTTGCATCAACATACATCATGCGCAATTCAAACAAGATCTGCTCTAATGTATGTTCTTCTTCCTGAGTAAGATTTCCTTTGGTTTTTTCCTGTAATATGCTTAAGAGATCAATATTATATTTTGCCTGGGGTAATTCTTTCACTGTTTGCTGAGAGATTGGATCAGGAACCAGGCCAAGAGATATTTGGGCATGGGTGTATAAAGAAAAGATCAAAGTCAGAAAATTCGCCTCAAACAATGGACTATAATCGTTCTCCTGATGGAGATGCTGTTGTTTCGGCTCTTCTGCACTCTTTGCTTCAGATGCCGATGTCTTTTCTGGTTCTGGGGTTTCAGCGCGCTCCTCCTGAAACACTGATCGTTTATCAGTAACTTTAAAACCTTTTTCTTTTTCCTGCTCCATGATCTCTACCTCCTTATACATAAGGCGAAATTGTTGTCCATACCCGCGAAACTCCGTTTCGCGGTACATCATTCCTCCTCATTTTTATCCAGTCAAATAAATATCTCGATCATGACAAACCCCTTAAAATCGAGACTCAGAGATATGCACAATTTCACTTTCACAAACGTATTCAACCATTTTTTGAATATGCAAAATATCTGAATAAAATTCACCAGGAAAACATGGTAAAGTCAAGAAAATTTTTTCATTCCGTGAAATTACACTTTCCCCTTGACAGATTCAGAGAATTCCCATAAGGTTTTTGTAATGAAAAAATTTTTGGTTGTTCCTGGATGAGTGTGGTCATCATGGTAAGAAAAATAACTGTAATGATGGGTGTTAATCATTTGGAGTAGAGAAGTAGGTGATGGCGCGTTTTCACCTTTTTACATATTTTATTCGCGAAGCCATTGTGAATATGACGCGAAGCAAAGTTCCTAATGCCATCGCTATCGGAATGATTGCGGTCTCTTTGTCGATTTTTGGCATTTTTTTACTGATTTATATCAATTTGAATGCAGTTGCCAGGCGGTGGAGTGACTCGGTTCAAGTGATCGCATATCTCGATGAATCGATCACAGAAGATCAGAGGATTGAACTCGATGCGCGCATACGGGAGATTAGCGCAGTTGAAAATGTAAGATTTGTATCCTCTGAAGAAGCCCTTGAAGATTTCAAAACCCGCCTTGTCGGCCATGAAGAACTGTTAGATGGGGTAGCGGACGCCAATCCATTACCAGCCTCCTTTGAAATTCGTCTCAAAACGAAATATCAAAATTTTGCCAGCGTTCAAACCGTAGTTGACATGTTAGCGCAAATTCCGCATTTAGAAGACTTTCAATATGGCCAAACCTGGTTGGAAAATTTGACGATTGTAATCAATCTCCTCAAATTTATCGGGGTTTTTCTGGGAATATTTTTGTTCCTGACGATCATTTTTATTATCTCAAATACCATCAAGCTGACCTTGTATAGTCGTGAAGAAGAATTGAACATTATGAAATTTGTCGGGGCCACAGAAACCTTCATTAAAGGGCCATTTCTCGCCGAAGGAATTATGCGAGGATTTTTAGGCGCAACAGGTTCGCTCGTCATCATCTACCTCATTTATCAACTTTTTCTGACGGTGCTGCATTATTCATCTTCCTCCCTCTTCATGTTTTTATCTCTTTCCTTTCTTTCCTGGTCTGTTATGATAGGGATGCTGATATTAGGAAGTTTTTTGGGCTGGTGCGGCAGTCTATTTACCCTTCATAAATTTTTGAGGACTTATTAACATGAGCGATACAGGCAGACATCGCAGGACTCAATATCACGCCAGGGCAAACGAAGTGTTTTTCTGGGGATTACTTGTCAGCAGCCTTTTCACCATCGGAGCGCAAAACGCTCAACCGGAAAAAAATCTGCACACTATTGAGCAACAGCTCAAAGAAAAACAAACGGAATTTCAACAAATCACCCAACGTGAAAAAAATCTTCTCGCTGAACTGAATACGATTGATCAGCAACTTCAGACCTATCAGCAGCAACTTCAAAAACATCAGGAGAACTTGAAACAAAAGACTTCAGAACTCAAAATCCTTGAGAAAAATCTGGCGCAACTCCAGAACACCTCACAACATAAGAAGACTTTGTTAGTGAAACGACTTCGCGCGATCTATAAAATGGGAAAACTGGGCTATCTTACTCCTCTGTTAGCCATTGCTTCTTACGATAACATGCAGCAGCAAGTCAAATACTTGCAATTGATTTCCGAACAAGATCGACAGCTTCTTGCAGATGTCGAACAGGATCGACAAAATATACTCTTTCAGAAAAAAGCCCTCGAACAACAAAAACAAGACATCGCTCAGACGCAAAAACAGATCCAGCAGGAACAAGCCAAGATTGAGGAACAAAAAATTCAAAAAGATAAGCTGCTGAAAGCCATTCAAAAAGATAAAACGCAATACACCCAGATGATTGCGAAATTAGAAACGACCAGAGAAGAATTGGAACAGTTGATTAAGAATATAGAAGATCGTCCATCGGTACCTTCTTCCAGAGCAATTCCAGCAAAACCGGGAAAAGAAGTCACCCTGCCGGAGAATCCGGAAGAAATTATTGAAGCCTACGGCAAGTATTTTCGTTCCAATAAGACCAAACTTTTGTGGCCAGTACAAGGCAAGATTTTGACCACGTTCGGCAACATCAACATTCCAGGAACGAAAACCTATACGCATTACAAAGGGGTTGATATTCAAGCTCCAAAAGGCACACCGTTTTATGCGGTGTTTCAAGGCAAGGTCAAATATGCCGCCTGGTTCAAAGGCTACGGAAATCTGATCATTCTTGATCACGGGGGTAATTACTATACGCTGTACGCTCATGCTGACGTGATCATGGTCAAAGCTGGCGAACAGGTGAAAACCCGTCAACTCCTGGGAAAAGTCGGCGATACCGACTCTGTCAAAGGCGCTCACCTCTACTTCGAAGTCCGCGCCAACGGCAAACCCGAAGATCCCCAGCAATGGCTGGCAAAACTTCGATAGGCCTGTATAGACAAATTTTTTTATTACCCTCTCTTCTGTTGAATCAATTCCATGTCCTTGTGTTTCACCTGATCAATATCGAATTTCTGAGCAAGTTCAACTTCATCATAACGTCCCTCAAGGGCTTCAAGCGAGGCACTGAGAAGCGCAGAATCCCAGGCTTCATGGATCACGGCCCATAGTTCTTCTTGAGAGAGATAGTCTTCCCCAGCTTTTCTGCGTTTATTGATAAAGAGAATTTTGCGAACGGCGTTGCGGATGGAAACCTCCCAGGAACAAGTTGTTCGTTTTTCGGCATGTTGTTTGATAAGATGAAGCAGCAGGATTTCCATGAAGCTCTCAATCTTGTTGATTTTGTCATCCTTGCTCATTTCTTCCATTTCTCCTATCAGAGGAGCACAACAGGCTATATTTTTTTCCGTGTTTTTTCGTGTGTTTCGTGGGCAATAAAATCTGAGCCTGAGTAGTTACAATTTGAAATCATACGCACAAAATTTGTCAAGAACTAATAAAACGGCAACCAGCAAAAACATGGGAATTCCTCAGATAACTCCCGTCAACATAGAAATATAAAGTTTTCGCTATCATGCGCGATCTCTGAATAATATTTTACGCAAGTGGCATGAAATGTGCTATTATGAAAGACGCAAGGCTTGACTCGATCACGGAAGAACATAATTATCAATAGAAATGAAACAGGGAGATGAACAAGGAGCACGAAGGGAGGAAACGCCGTATGCTGAGCATAAGAGTCAAACAGTTTTTCACATTTTTCCTCAATCTCTTTTTCCTGGCAAACTTTGTGGTAGGTTCACTTATGTATATTTTTGTTCCTGGTCAGAGAAATCCGATTCCTGAACCGAGACAAATGACGCTGATCGGCATAACAACAGCGGTGTTCGCGTTTGTCAATATCTTTCTGGAAAAATGAGCAATGCTATTTCCTAAAAGCAGAACTCATTCTTCTGCTTTTGTTTCGGTCATTGCGAGTTTGAAGTCTATTGCTCGCGATGACCTCCAAATCCCTTGCAACCAATCATTTTTTCCTGCAAAAATAGAGTTCTGCTTCAGAGACTGTATAATTCGACCCGGTCACGCAAATCACATCTTCCTCTCCGGCAAGTTCACACGCCTGTTTGATCGCATCTTCGACGTATTCAAAGATCTGCCAGTGATCATAAGCGCGCCGGATCGCTGCTTGAACCAATTCCTCAGCAAACTTTGCCGTGGCTGAAGCGGCTTCAGCCCGCTGCGTATTGTGCGGACTGGTAAAAATGACAGCATCGGCAACTTCGAGTAAAGGACCTAAAATTCCTTTCACATCCTTATCATGCAATACACCAATCACCAGGATCAACTTGCGATAAGAAAACACGGTGGTCAAGGTTTTGGCAATGGCGGACGCCCCCATGCCATTATGAGCAATATCAACCACCACCCGGGGTTTTTTAGAAAGAAGTTCCAGGCGACCAGGATGGCTGACATGCGCCAATCCGGATCGAATAATGTTTTCTGTCGTAGAAAAACCTTTTTGTTCTAAAAGTTCAAGGGCTGCCAGGGCAACTGCCGCATTTGCAAGCTGATGTTCTCCGACCAGGGGCAGGTAAAGTTGCTCAAATCGGCATTGAATTCCATGATAAGCAAATAGCGACCCGGTAGAGAGAACTTTTTGAGGTATAACGGATTGTGAAAACTGACTCTGCCCTTCGTCATAAACAATACCCGTTCGGTAGAGCGCCGCCTGTTTTTGCTGGCAGGCTTCTTGAAGCACCACCAAAGCCTCGGGGTTCTGGCAGCCTGTTACTACCAGCCCGTGTTCCCGGATAATCGCTGATTTTTCCCGCGCAATTTCTGTCACCGTATCACCCAAAAATTGTTGATGATCCAAATCAACATTGGTAATAACCGATACGAAAGGATTGGCCGTATTCGTCGCATCAAGGCGTCCGCCAATGCCAACTTCCAGAATGGCAATATCTACCTGGCGTCGGGCAAAATGAAGAAACCCCATAGCAGTGACAATTTCAAAAAAAGACACCATACCTTCTATATGTAAATTCTCCCGATCCTCTTCCAATTGGACTAACGGACCGGTTCGGATCAATTCCGTCAACTCAATGACATCCTCTTGGGGAATATATTCTCTGTTAATCGTGATCCGTTCTCCAAATTCAAGCAAATGAGGCGAGGTAAAACAACCAACGCGATAACCAGCCTCAATCAAAACGCTGTTCAACATTTTCGCCGTCGACCCTTTTCCATTAGTTCCGGTAATTAACACAGAAGGGAACATATCTTGAGGGTTGCCAAGTTTTTCCAGAACGTACTGGATACGTTGTAATCCACGATAGGTCGAAGTATGGCGGTTGTATAAAAAATCTAAGGTCTGTTCGTAGGTCATAGGCTTTATGTACAGGAAAAAAACCGAGTTTTTTGAAAAAACTCGGTTTTTAGACATTCAACAATTCAGCAAAGGTGTTGATAGACTGCTATGACCTGCTCTCGTGTTTTGTCAAGAGATTCATCATTGTGAATCACATGTGTCGCATATTTGACCTTTTCTGAGAGCGGCATTTGCGTATCAATTCGGGTTTGAGCTTCTGATAAAGACAGGTGATCGCGTTCCATCAGCCGCAACAATTGCACCTCTTCAGGCACATAGACTACAATCACTGTTGAGTATGTCGTGTGCATAGCGGCTTCGATCAGGAGGGGAACATCCACGACAATGACCTGATGCGTCTGCGTTTCCTGCATATCCTGGATTTCCCGATCAATTTTTTCAATGACGCGTGGATGGATGATCCGATTTAATGTGCTGCGTTCCTGCGGATGATGAAAAATAATTGACCCTAATTTTTTCCGATCAAGCTGTCGATCTTCTAACAGGATTTCTCTGCCAAAATATTCAACAATCTCCTGCCAGGCTGGTTGTCCGGGTTCAACGACCTTACGCGCCGCAATATCAGCATCAATCAGATAGGCCCCTGATTCCACGAATATTCGCGCCACGGTGCTCTTTCCGCTGGCAATCCCGCCGGTTAAGGCGGCAATATGTCGCTGTTTTCTTTGCATCATTATGTATTCACTCAAAGAAAAACCGGGGGTTTTGAAAAAACCCGGTTTTTACTGCCTATTCAACTTCCGATTCCAAAAAGCGCAGCAAATACCGATAGGCTAACAGATCAGACGTAACCATTCCTAACACCCGCCCTTCATCCACAACCGGCATGGCTGAAATGGCATTTTGTTCCAGTTCATGCACAATATCGAGAATACTGGAAAAGGGCGACGCAAAAACCACTTCGCGCGTCATGATTTTTTCCAGATTGAGATCTCCTGAAAAACCTTGCGCAATGGCGCGAGTAAGATCCCAATCCGTGACAATCCCTGTCAATGTGCCTTCCGTACTCAGAACCGCCAGGATCGTACTGCTTTGTTCAACCAGCAGGGCTGCGGCCTCCTGAATCGTCTTGCTGACCTCAATCGTCGGAATCGGCTGCATGATGTCTTTGGCCGTGCGTTCATGCTCTTTGGCGGTCAAACGGCGGATGCTGATCCGTTCTGCAGCCTGACAGGGCAGCATATTGATGTCGGTCGTCAGGAATTCCACCAGTTCATTCATATTGTGAGCAATTACTTTTTCCCGATATTCTTCCCCGGCAATACGGCGGGTTTCCGATAATTCCGCAAGTTCGGCCGCATGTTCAGCCAACCAGCGATCAACGGCCTCGCGCTTGCCCAAGATGTCTTTGGGAAACCGCAAATGGGCAGGGGTTTTGACAAGGTGTTCCTGGGCAGCGAAAATAACCCCCCCGGAATTGACCAGATAATCCGTGGCAATCATGACGCCTTTCTGCCGATAGACCACCTGTTCCATGCGAGCGCGAGCGGCTTTACGATTCAAATCAGGAGAATAGGTATTGGCGCCTTCGACAATCAGCGACCACGTTCCCATGCGATCCACGGTCATCGAAGCACCTTCGGACGGCATGACTCCCAGATAATTAAACACAGGCGTTGCGGGAATGAAACAGAACGCAGATTCACGCAGCAAATCATTCGCATCGGTCGAAAATTTCGTCGGACATTTCTTCTCGCCAACTTTTGCAATAACCTCTTGATAATAGGGTGTAGTTACAAATTTCCGTTCCTGCCATAATGCAAACAATTTTTCTGTGGGTAAGCCGCATTCATCGTAGAGATAACCGAAGAGGTCGCTCACGCCGATCACCCTGGCGTCTGGCAACCGTTCGCCTAAAATACGGCCAGCATGTGCACCAACCGCGCCAAACCCCTGAATTAACACGGTGATGTTGTTAGCATCAGGAATTTGGAGGTTCGCGAACTGCGGGAGAACTCGCAAACGCGGCATGATTTCCAGCAGACGTTGCAACGCGATAACGACTCCGCCGGCCGCGCCGCCGAGTTCATCAATTCGATTTCCGCCCATGTCCGCCGGTTTTGAGACCGCGCTATCCATGCCGTTTTCAATCGCGACCGTTTTCATATCTGCATCGTTCGTGCCGACGTCGGGGCCGGGAACGTAGATTTCTTTATACCGTCTGATCAAGCGGGCAAATCCACGCACGACTTCTCTATGCTCTTCAGGTGAGAGCCCGAGTTCAGCGACAATCCCAGATTTTCCCCCACCATAAGGCAAATTAGCCGCCGCATTTTTGAGCGTCATCCCCCGCGCCAGGTTGTGAATATCAATCGGCGTAATATCCGGCAGCATCCGAATCCCTCCCATCGAAGGCTGCCCCATCGCCAGATTATCCACCACTACAAATCCCCCGATTTCCAGAGGCGAAGCGTCATTCCATACACAGGCCACCAGACGAGGTCCAAGTTTATCTCTGGTAATTCCCAAACGTGAAAGTAAATGCACGTCCTTATAGCCAAATTCCAGAAAACGCAGAGGTCCATCGCATATCAAGCGATTTTCAATCGTACTTTCCGGCAAATGTTCCCGAAGGTAGGCTTGCATCTTTTTTGGGATCATACGTTTTCCCCCTCCTTTGAAAATGTAGCGCGAAACTCCAGTTTCGCGCATCATTGACCGCCGCGAAACTGGAGTTTCGCGCTACATCGTATGTTCATTGCGTCGGGTGAGCGCTTAGCTCATGTTAACTCCTTTGAAAATCTGCATTCGTAGTAAACACATTAGCGTTTTTTCAGGCAGTTGAAGCGACTGCTGCGAGCCTGATACTCAATGCAGATTTTTGGCGCAAATTACACCGATTCCGGCGCGAGTCAGAGCATCGGCAGTCTTATTCAGCGCGGCATGTTTATCCAGATAATTGCGTTCCATCTTCTCCATCAGTCCTTGCACGAGAATATCTTCTTTTGCTATAAAATAGTCCAAAATATCGGAAGGATGCTCGCGGGCGGCGTCAAGTTCGGGATCCGCACCCTCATGTTTGGCGGAAATATTCGGAACGGTTTTTGCAATTTCTATTAATTCATCGCGCCGGTTATAGGGCTGTCGCACAATAGATTTATAGGTTTCAGTGATATGATGTTCAAAACGCACGACCTCCGTAAAATCCATGGCCTTGCGAATGACATCGCTGACACGAATCGTCTCATTATTCACAGAGTTCGAGAAATTGAACCCAATCAAACTGGTGGTTCCATCTTCGCGGGCTAACAGCCGGGCTGCCATCAAAGTCCAGAAAATTGCAAACGGATTATCATTTCCCATAAAAACGGAAATTTTAAATTCATTATCAATCCCTAATTTGTGCAGCATGTACCCGACAAACACGGTGCCCGGATTAATATTTAATACCTGACGGATGCCATAATTGGTGTAGTAATACAGATATTCTTCCGCCCATTTCACGGGATAATCGTTCGGCTGGCCCACGCCGCCGAAATAGCCAGTAATGGTTTCCGGGCCGCCCAGGTGGACATTGGAGCCATCTGTACCCTTCGTATCAAGGGTTTCCACATAACTCGCGCCGACAATCTGCATGGCAGCGGCAACCGCCAGAATATCCCCCTGATCCGCTTCTTGTTCTTTCATTTTGCGGACGCGAATAAAGCGGCCGGGCATCAATTGCTGTTGGGCAATCGCCTGTTTGGCCTGAGCGATCAACCAGGGGAAGTATTGTAACGCGGAGATTTCCAGGGTCACAGCAGTTTCTTCGTTAAAGGTCATGCTATCGGCTTGTTTCCCCAGGATTTTGCGGCGATAATCGGCCAGACTGATAAACGCGCGTTGATCGCGTTGCACCATCAGCCATTCCAGGTCGGCAAGATAGGGAGAATGTTGGTCGCGTAACCGCGCCAAAAGGTTCCCAAGTTTGCGAGCTTCGTTGGCTTTATGGTTAATTTCTTCAGGACCGCCGAATTTTTCCACCACTGCCAACAGTTTATTGATCAATTCATTGTTCGGATCAAGTAAAAACGCATTGATCTCATCCAGGCGTTCCTGCGATATTTTTAAACGTTCGCGCAGATCTGTCATAACTTTTAAAGTGTTTGGGTGTTTGAGTGTTTGAATGTTTGATGGTTTTTTAAATAACGTGAGTTCGGGATAAGAAAAACACCGTAAAAGTCCCGAAGGGACGGGATATGGTAGCCCAGGGTGTCAGCCCTGGGGCTGAAAATCCGACGTGTGTGCCCTCCCCTCCCCGTGTTCCGCCGCCGCTCGAGGCGGCGGAACACGGGGAGGGGAGAGGGGGAACCCGTTTAGTGTCCCAGGGCTGACACCCTGGGCTACCAGATTCCGCCCCGTTGGGGCTTACAAGCTTATCCCGA
>DF820477.1:135510-176984 GCA_000739535.1 Candidatus Vecturithrix granuli
AGTGTCCCAGGGCTGACACCCTGGGCTACCAGATTCCGCCCCGTTGGGGCTTACAAGCTTATCCCGAGCTCACGTTAAATACCTAAACACTTAAACACCAAACATCCAAACACCCAATCCCTTATTCATACTGTTTGAAAAGTTCCTGGAATTTTTCTTCCTCACCCTGAATGATATGATAACAATATTCATCGGTGGGGAATCGGCCTTCTCTGACATCCGCGACGTATTCTTTCATGGCATTGGTGATCACTTCAGCGACATTGGCATATTTCTTGACGAATTTCGGAGTAAAGGCGGTAAATTGGCCGATCATGTCGGACACGATCAACAATTGGCCGTCGCAATCAGCGCCTGCGCCGATTGACAACACGGGAATGTGCAACTTTCTGGTAATAAAGCCGGTCACTTCCGGCGGAACCGCTTCTACGAGCAGCATTTGCGCTCCAGCGTTCTGCACAGCCAGCGCATCCTCAATCACGAGTTTTGCCGATTCAACCGTGCGTCCCTGAGCTTTATGTCCGCCAAGCTGCCCGGAACTTTGCGGCGTTAGTCCGATATGTCCGCAGACCACGATGCCAGCTTCGACAATGGCTTTAATCCGGGAAGTCACGCGTACTCCGCCTTCGAGTTTAATCGCATCCACGCTGGCTTCTTTTAAGAAACGTCCGGCGTTATACACCGCACTGCTGTCGGAAATCTGATAACTCATAAACGGCATGTCGCCAATGACAAAGGTATTCGGAGCGCCGCGCCGCACCGCTTCAGAATGCACAATACACTGATCCATCGTCACCGGAACCGTTCCACTATATCCATAGACGCACATTCCCAGCGAATCACCAACGAGCAGCATATCCATGCCCGCAGCCTCGGCAAACTGCGCAGTTGGATAATCATACGCCGTTAACCAGGTAATTTTTTGCCCTTCGGCTTTCATTTTGTACAATTCGTGGATCATGAGTTTTTTCTTCGCCATAATAAGCCTCCTCTTAGTCGTTAAAGTTTTTCAGAGTGCGAAAGCTCTGCTTTCGCTGTCAAAGCCGGAGTGCGAAAGCTCTGCTTTCGCTGTCAAAGCAGAGCTTTGACACTCCTATGAGCTTTGACACTCCTGTTATTTCTCCCCGTTCAGAGTTTTGAGCGCCAGCATCAGGGCTTGAGTGCCGGAGCGGCCATGGCCCTGGGCCTGAAGCGCAATATATAATTGATGCACCAGGGCTAAACCCGGCAGCGACAATTTCACCGCCGCCGCCTCTTTGAGGGCAATACCCATATCTTTAATGAAATGTTCCACAAAGAATCCGGGATCATAATTGCCTTTGACAACGCGAGGCCCCAGATTATTAATTGACCATGAACTCGCCGCACCCTGACCGATAATGTCAATGACCGCTTGTTGATCAAGACCGACTTTTTCAGCATACAGCAATGATTCACACACGCCGATCATGTTGCCGGCGATCAAAATCTGGTTGCACATTTTGGTGTGTTGGCCGGAACCGGCTTCGCCCATCAGGGCAATGTTTTTGCCCATACATTGAAAAAGCGGCCGTACTTCATCAAAAGCCGATTTTTCCCCGCCAACCATGATCGCCAGCGTGCCGTTTTTCGCGCCGACATCGCCGCCGGAAACCGGGGCGTCCAGACTGGCAATCCCTTTTTCTGCGGCAGCCTGCGCAATCTTCCGCGCCAACCCGGGTTCACTGGTCGTCATATCCACCACAATCCGGCACGCGCCCTTTACGCTCAAAATCCCTTGCGCTCCTAAATAGACCTCTTCAACATCAGCAGGAAATCCGACAATAGTGAAGACCACTTCCGCGTTCTGGGCGACCTTTGCCGGTGTTGCACACCATACGGCCCCTTGAGCCAGAAGCCGTTCTGCTTTCTGTCTGGTGCGATTGAACACATAGACTTCATGTCCGGCAGCTTGAAGGTGGCCGGCCATTGATGTGCCCATCACACCTGTTCCAATCCATCCGAGTTTCATCAACAACTCCCTCCTTTCAACAGTTCAAATTAATTTCGCGTCTGTCCGTTTTCCAAAGACTCGACAAACAATTCATCTTCAATCGGCCATCCGCCATCGGGTTTGACTTCCGAAAGTACCAGAAACGATTCGGAACGGCTGACGCCCGGCAGGGAAGCAATCTGCGTTTTAATCAGCATACTCAGTTGTTCAAGATCGCGTACAGCCACATGCAGCAAATAATCAAAACGACCGGTCAGGTTATAACATGCGCGAACATAGGGAATTTTACGAATACGATCTTCAAAATCCTGCAGATCTTCCATGCGATGATGATCCAGTGTAATTGAAATAAAGCCCTGAATCGCTAATCCCAGCATGTTCGGATCAATCGCCGCTCGATACCCTCGCACCACGCCGCCTTCTTCCAGACGACGAATCCGTTCCAGCATCGTTGATGGAGCTACCCCAAGTTCACGCGCCAGATCCGCATTTTTCTTTCGTCCGCTTAACTGCAAGGTTTTCAGAATTCTTTTATCAATATCATCCACAATCTCACCTACTCTCCCAACACAAACTACACTTCCCTTACGTTGATTCTTTTTTAAGGAAATATCGAATAAAATTCTCCTGTCAAGAATTTTTACTGCATAAAATTCAAAATTTCTATTTTCTTTACGAATTTTATTCAGATGGTAAGGAAGAAAGAGGAAACATAAAAAAAACCGGGTTTTTCAAAAAAACCCGGTTTTTGAGAACAAACAAAGAAATTACTTTTTGATGTTATAAAACGCGGACATTCCGGCGTATTGGGCGATGCTGCCGAGTTCGTCCTCAATGCGGAGCAATTGATTGTATTTGCAGATACGGTCTGTACGAGAAGTCGAGCCGGTTTTAATCTGTCCGGCGTTCACGCCAACCACAAGGTCTGCAATGGTCGTATCTTCAGTTTCACCGGAACGGTGAGACACTACGGCCGTGTAACCAGCACGTTTGGCCATTTCAATCGCATCCAGGGTTTCGGTCAGAGTGCCGATCTGATTCAACTTAATCAGGATGGAATTCGAAATACCTTTTTCAATGCCTTGTTTCAGGATTTTTGTGTTGGTGACAAATATATCGTCGCCCATAATTTGAATTTTTGAGCCAAGACGCTCGGTTATCAATTTCCAGCCGTCCCAGTCTTGTTCGGCCATGCCGTCTTCAATCGAGATAATTGGATATTTTTCCACCCAGTTGGCCCAGAATTCCACCATTTCTTCAGGAGTTTTCTCAGATTTGTCGGATTTTTTGAAAACGTATCTTTTCTTGTCTGTATCGTAGAATTCGCTCGCTGCCGGGTCAAGGGCAATAAAAATCTGTTCGCCCGCTTTATAGCCGGCGCGTTGAATCCCTTCCAGGATCACGTCAAGCGCTTCTTCGTTCGATTTTAAATTCGGAGCAAAGCCGCCTTCATCCCCAACTGCGGTGCTATACCCTTTTTTCTTCAAAACCGATTTGAGGTTATGAAAAACTTCGGCAGACCAGCGCAGGGCTTCACGGAAACTTGACGCGCCCACCGGCATAATCATGAATTCCTGGGGATCAACATTGTTATCCGCATGAGCACCGCCGTTCAAAATGTTCAACATCGGCACCGGCAGCACCTTGGCATTCACGCCGCCAATATATTGATACAACGGCACGCCGCAGCTTGCCGCAGCCGCTTTGGCAACTGCCAGCGACACCCCCAGAATGGCATTCGCCCCTAATTTTTCTTTGTTTTCAGTGCCATCCAGTTCCAGCATGGCCGTATCAACAGCCACCTGATTGCGCGCATCCATACCGATAATTTCTTCGGCGATCTCTTCATTCACATTCTGCACCGCTTTTAACACGCCTTTGCCGAGGTAGCGTTCTTTATCGCCATCCCGCATTTCCAACGCTTCACGCGTTCCGGTCGAAGCGCCTGATGGAACGGCGGCGCGGCCGATTATGCCGTTATCTAACGACACTTCCACTTCCACAGTCGGGTTCCCGCGAGAATCCAGAATCTCACGCGCCTGGACCTCATTAATAATCACCTCATCATAAAGAATCATCTGGTTCATAGGTACGTCCTCCTTCATATATTTTCGCTGTTATTTACAAAATCATCATTCATTCACATCACCATTATGCCCTGTATTGCCTCTGAAAAGCCCGTACGCACCGAGGCAAAACACAGAGAAACATCTTGCTGTTGCCTGGTCATCTGAGTCAAGAAAAAAAGCAACATGTCCGTTATCTTTCTCGCAATGAATATCCATGATGTTTCTGCCTGACATTCCAGATATTTCAAGTTGAATTTCACCACAGATTGCCCGGGTTTCACAGATTTTTATCTTTCTTTGCTTTCAATCCCGGCAATTCATACAACCTGGGCGTTAACTTCTTTTTGTTCTCTTTTCAAACCCTATTTCACAAACTGAATACAGGACTATGAACTTATCAAATTTATTGTTTGAGCAATGAGGGGAAAAGGGGATCATGCTGCTGCAGGTTGCTTCTGGCACGTTCAAAATTACTGGTAGCATAGCAGTAGCGGCAGCCATAGATGCAGGTGTCGTACATGCCGATATCGCGGCTCTCCACGCAGCCGCAGGCTTTGCGCTGGCTTTTGTCTTTCTGGTGCGTGACCTCAAAGCCGAATACCCGCGCAATATATTCGTCATCAATGCACTTGCCGGGGCGAATGCCATAGGGTTGCAAGTCAATTTCCTCGGCGCAACTGACAATTTCCATGCCGTTATCTTGCGCAATTCTCGCCAGGCTGCGCATCAGGTCAACAAACCAGGAAACCGGCTGTCCTTCATACACCTGAATCTCTATACCCTGTCGGGCTAACTCCTCAAGACGTTTTTGGGTCTTGCGATACGGATCAACTAGACTGATCACTGAACGAAATGTAAAATCTTGCAAGGCTTCTGCGATCTCCCGGTAGGAGTGCCAATGAAAAGACGCATCCGTTTTTGGACTGAACACGATGGGGTCATAACGCCAGATCACTTTTTGCGGCCCAATCTGGCTGGCAAGTTCCCGGAACGTCCGCAGTGCCGATTCTAATCGCGGTGTATGAGGGTCAAGTTCAGGAGGATTATTGAGCAGAGTATATTGAACATAATAGCGAAAACCGCGCCGATCCAGTTCAGGTAAAAAAGGCAGAAGCGGTTTAGGGTTACGCGTCCAGAAGACGATCACATCCACGTCTTCCGGTTTCAGTGAAACGGATGTCGCCTGTTTGCGATTAAAAGGGTTCGGCGTCACACAATATCCGGCGCGAATGCGGCGCATGAACCACTCGGCGTAAAAAGCGGGAATATCTGTGCGACGGCTGGCGCTGATGATCATAATTACTCAAGTTGTTCTAATTCTTTAAGCACACGGCGCAAACCGTCCAAACCGATAATCTGCCAGGCGGTACGAGCCACATTCGGCAGGGGGCTTTGCCAGAGCCATTCAATTCGTAGCCAGAAACCTGGCAACACATTGGAGCGATAAATGCCGTTTGAACCGGAAAAGGCAATCGCATATTGCCCGTGCTCATCCAATTGATAGCACTCTACCTGATGGCGTATGGGGTCAATCAGCCAGTACTCGGCAACGCCTCCGGCTTCGTATTCAATAAATTTGGCGCCGCGATCCCGTTCGATGCTTTCCGGGGAAACAATCTCCACGACCAAATCAGCAGGGCCTTCCAGGTAGGTTTTTTTCAGACGATCCGCATGATCTTTGGAAATATATAAAATATCTGGCTGCCGTCCTTGTTTCATTTTCATCTGAAATGGCGCGCTAATCACAATTCCCAAATAATAATGCTCAACAAATAAACGGAGAATACTTGTCAAAAAATCTGTCATATCTTGATGCTGCAATGACGCCGGGCTACTCATAAACACCTCTCCGTCAATCCATTCGGCCAGGGTATCTTCATTCGCCCATTCCAAAAATGCTTCATAGCTCATCTTCTGTTTTGAAGCTGACCTCGTAAAAGTCTTGCCATTTCCGAACTCTTGCAGCCAATGAGGCAAATGCTGAGACGCAATGTCTTTCAGAATGCCAGTCAATGCCTCTTTGTCCAGAATCACAACATCAGTTGCCATACTATTTTCCTCATTCTTTGAAATGTAGGTTCGTAGTTCGCGCTTGAGCGCGTCTTCCGCCTGAAGACGGAACTATGAACCTTTCAAATTCGCTGCGATCAGGCGATCCTCCGATATGTCATTTATCAGGAAAGGCCATGGCTTTGGCAAACGTATGTTGAAACGCGGGATTATTGGCCAGAGCGACATGTTCTGTCATTTGAGCGATCTGATCCGCTTCACGTCGAGCTTCTTGAGAAAGTAACGCGAGTTGCGATCCGAGGCCGGCGGCGTTGCCGACTGAACGAATGCGTTCCAGGGAAATGTCAGGAATCAAGCCGATCCTGACCGCGCTCTCTTTGGCGATATAATTGCCAAACGCCCCGGCCAAAAGAATCTCGTGCAGATTCTCCGGTTCAATGTGTAAATTTTGCATCAGCATCGCAATACCGGCAGCAATCGCGCCTTTGGCAAGTTGCAGTTCACGAATATCGCGCTGAGTGATCACAATCGGTTCGCCAGTTTCGGTTTCTTCGCCATGCAGTAAAATGAAGTGCTTGTTTCGCCCCTGACTCGCAAAGCGTCGTTCCAAAGCCTCTGGCAAGGATTTCCCCTGCCGGACGATTTCTTGCGGCGCGAGCAAACGTCCCATGGGGTTGATGAGACCGGTGTCCAACATCTGAGCAATGGCATCCACTAACCCAGATCCGCAGATCCCCTGCGCTGGCACATCGCCAATCACGCGGCAGTGCACATCGTCGTCAATCACGACCTGATCAATCGCGCCGGAAGCTCCGCGCATACCATGCGTAATCTGCGCGCCTTCAAACGCGGTCCCCGCAGCGGTTGAACAGGCCAGCAGGCGTTCACTGGTTCCTAAGACAATTTCGCCATTCGTGCCAATATCAATCGCTAATTTCAGGTCTCGACTTTTGTGCATGCCGGTCGCCAGAATGACCCCTACCGTATCAGCCCCCACAAATCCGGCGATCAATGGCAGCATGACAATCCGCGCCTGGGGCATGATATTGAGTCCCATTTCAGCGGCCGTCACAACATAGCGTTGGCGAATCGCAGCCAGATACGGGGCCATGCCCAGATGCACCGGATCAATATTCAAAAACAGATGGTGCATACAGGTATTGCCTACAATGGTCAGCTCATAAATCTGCTGCGGGGCGATGTAAGCGTCTTCGCATAACGCATCAATTAAACGATTGAGCGTCTCAAGAATGCGGAGATGCAATTTGCGCAGTCCTTGCGGATCTTGCCGTGTAAACGAGATTCTGGACATCAAATCGCCGCCGTAGAGGGCCTGCGCATTCAACTCTGAAGCAATCGCCATTTCCGCGCCGGTGTGCAAATTCAAAAGATAGCCCACGACGGTTGTCGTCCCAATATCAAAAGCCACGCCATAGAGGTGCTCAACGGTATCGCCAGGTTCAAGCGCGATCACACACTGATTCCAACATACACACGTGACATGCCGCGAATTCTGCAAGAGCAGCGCGGGGAGATGCTGCAACACCCGCGCATCAATCCGGTCAACCGGACTTGTCATCTGTTGCTGAAGTTGTTCGAAATCAGAGGTTTGTTCTTCCTGCGTCAACTCCGGTAAAATAATCGCCTGTTTTGAGATTTCGGGATCAAGGGGATACTGGAGTTTTTCAGTGTGCGACAGGATTTGATGAAAGCGTTCGACAACCGGCGGAACAATCCGCACAACTCCATCGCTTCTGGCGGTGGTTTGGCAAGCCAGACGAAATTGACGCTGGATGCCGTGTTCCCCTAGTTCCTTATATTCCTGAACGGTTGGGGGAGAAAACTCCCCCTCTAAAATTTTGATGCGACAGCTTTTGCAGCGACCTTTCCCCCCGCAAGTCGCAATAATATCCACGCCAACCTGCTGCGCGGCCTCTAACACGGTTTGTTCCGGCAAAATCTCTATGGTTGTCCCTTCAGGAAAAAATGTCAGGTTCATGCGCCTTTCACCATTGCGGCAATCCGTTTTATAAATTCAGGATTCGTACCGCAGCAGCCTCCGATAATGCGCACATCCAGATCGAGCAGCGGTCGCATTTTTTCGACCATCTCTTCCGGCGTCATCGGATAAATATGTTTGCCATCCCGTATTTCCGGCAAGCCCGCATTGGGCTGTCCGGCCAGATAGCCATCGGTCACGGCGCGCATGGCTCGCAACACGCCAACGGTCAGTTCCGGTCCGGTCCCGCAATTCGTCCCGACCACATCGGCCCCGGCTTCCTGGAGTTTTTCGACCGCCATTTCCGGCGAGACCCCCATCATCGTGCGATAGCCTTTACGCTTTTGTTCAAATGTCATGGTGGCAACCACCGGCAACTTCGTATTCTCCTTCACCGCTTTGACAGCTAACACGATTTCTTCAATGGCCGTCATGGTTTCGACAAAGATCACATCCACTCCGCCGGCTTCCATGGCCATGGCCTGGATTGTAAAACCATTGTAGGCCTCTTCCTCTGTCATCGTCCCCAACGGCGGCAGAAAATGTCCGGTCGGACCGATTGAACCGGCCACAAAGCGGTCAGTCCCGGCCACTTCCCGGGCTAATTCCGCCGCACATTGATTCCAGGCCGCAGCTTTATCCGCGTGACCATAATTGGCTAATTTGATCGGAGACCCCCCAAAAGTATTGGTGAGCACAATATCGCTCCCCGCATCAAAATACGCCTGGTGAATCGCTTTGACCTCTTCCGGGTGCGATTCCACCCATTCTTCAGGACACCAGCCTTGCGGCAGCCCCTTTGCAAACAACATCGTTCCCATGGCCCCATCAGCCACTAAACGACGTTTCCCTAGTTCTGTCAGAAAATTTCGCATACCTTTTTTAAGAAGTCATCGAATGGCACGAATACAACGAATTTGATTTTTATCTCGTGCGTGAATGACATTCGCGTTATTCGTGTCATTCGATGACCCCTTACTTCCTACCCTTACTTCACTGATAAGATTTTCACTTCGGCCAGATCCGTATATTCTGACCCGGTAGGTTTGAGTTCACTCTGCACCAGATAAATCGCTTTCACGGGAATTTCTCCGACCCAGACGTTCGTCATGGACTCGATAGCGCGCAGCAGGTTGCTCCTATTCTTCTGTGACCGGACTCGTCCGAGCGTCAAATGCGGTTGAAAACGACCCTGTTCACTTTCGAATCCCAGGCGCGTTAAACGCGACTCCAGATCCTCTTGAAGGGTTTTCAGGCTGTTCTGCTCATCATCTGTCACTCCCACCCAGATAACTCTCGGAAACCGGATATTCGGAAAAGCCCCGGCATATCCAATTTGAAGCTGAAAGGGAGCGATGTTTTGAACGCTTTCCTTGATCGCGGCAATAATGTCAGCTACCTGCTTCTCCTGAATATTTCCCAGAAATTTCAGCGTCAGGTGAATATTCTCCGAATTGACCCAGGAAATATGCGCGTCGGCTTGTTTTAATTTCTCTTGAATTCCCGCAAGTTTTTCCTGAATAGTGTCAGGAATCTTAATCGCAATAAATGATCGAATAGTATCCATGAAACAATCAAATTGTCAATTGTCAATTCTCAATTGTCAATTGTCAATTCTCACTTGTCAATCAGTAATTGATGGCGTAACATCTCTAACGCAGTTTGCGCCGTTCGTTTCTTAATCATTAAGCGATCTCCGGAAAACTGGCAGCATTTCCATTGAGTTTCCGTCTGATCGGAAGCCAGCGCAAGATATACTAACCCCACTGGTTTGATTGGCGTTCCCCCTGAGGGTCCGGCAATGCCGGTGACAGCGAGGCCATAAGAGGTCTGCGCAAGCCAACGTACCCCTTCTGCCATTGCTGTCGCTGTTTCTGCGCTAACTGCACCATGTTGTTCGATAATGTTCGGAGATACATCTAACAGCGAAATTTTGGCCTCATTGCTATACGAAACCACCCCCCGGTCAAAATAATCTGAACTGCCCGGAATATTGGTCAACAGATTGGCAATCAGTCCCCCTGTACAAGATTCAGCTAAAGCGAGCGAACGTTTTTTCTCACCTAACAATTTGCCGACAACTTCCTCAAGAGTCTGCGAACCCTTCCCATACAGCACATTGCCGAGTTTTTGGCGAATCTGCGCCTCAAGTTTGGTCAGTCTGGTTTCAACTTCCTGTTGTAAATCACCGCGCACGCTCACAATAATGGAAATTTCTTCGCCATCACTCACATAGGTAAGCGATTGCTGCCGGTCTTCGCGCTCAAGGCTTCTCAAGCGATCTTTGATTTGCATCAGGGGCAAACCGCAGGTTTTCAAAATTAATCCGCTGGCCGCACCCAGGCGGAAGGTCTTCGGGTCCAGCCGGGGCAGGATGTGCGTTTTCAGCATAAACTCAATGTCAGTTTCATCGCCTGGCACCAGCACCACATGTTTGTTTTCCTCAGAAAACAGAAATCCGGGAACAATCCCCTGCTCACTCTCGAGCATCTCGGTCTGAGTCGGCACTAAGGCGCGTTTTTCTTCGGTCCGAGGCAGAACTTCTCCCTGGGCTTCGAACTGTTTTTTGAGTGCATCGAGCACTTTATAATTCAACACCAGGCGTTTTTTCAAGACCCGGGTGAGCAATTTTTTGGCGACATCGTATTCGCCGGAACTGACATTCCCAATCACAAAAATCAGCGTCGAGCGTTCAATAGACTGTCGCAGAACGTCTTCCAGGCGCGATTCCTGCCCGATCACGGAACTCACATAATCAATTTCAATACCTGCTTCCAGCAGCAGATTGGCGATAACCGCGACTCCTGCGTGCTGATAGCGTTGGATAATATATTCGCTGCCTACAGAGATAATTTCAACTGGCATGTTGTTACTCCCTGAGTTATCATAAACACCTTACACATTTCATTAGGGAATCAACACTGTTTGGACATATAGAACATACAAAAAAATTCCCACAATTCACACTACAGTAATTGGATTTCATGTCAATAAATATGTTGCGCAGAACAGCAGAAAGGATATTTTCTCAAGGTGCTATGGAGGAAAATGTTCTAAAATGTTCAAAAACAGCATGTTATGAAAGGGCAAATCATGTTTCTTGTTATTGCTTTTTTTTCGAGAAGATAGGTGATTCTACTTGACATGAAAGAAGACAAGCGTTGATCGTTTTTAAAACTGAAATGTATTTAGAAATGTCACTTTTTGAGAGATTCCGGGAGTAAGCGTGAGCGAATACCATCTGCTTTCACTCCTCAGCTTCTACCTGAATACTATCACTATGATTCAATTTTGCCAACTCAACAATAGTTTTGTGCTCTCTTTCAAAGGGGTTTCGGTTGTCAAACATACGCAAGATCAGCCCTGGCTCTGCGTCGGAAGAGGAAGCGGCGATTTTACGATGGTACGAGGCAATTTTCAGATTGAGGAACACTTGCATGAAAAAATTACCCTGGATCGCTTTGATATTCAGGAACAGACTGATCAACGCCTGGCGATGCGCTGTAGCTCGTGCCAGCATCCGCAGCAGCTTGTCGTAAATTTTGAGGAACGAGCAGGGCGTTTGGAAATGTCGCTGCAAACCTCTGATAACACGCTGAATCGTTGTTGGCTGAGGTTTTGCGCCAAGGCGGATGAACATCTGTATGGCTGCGGCGAACAATTTTCCGTGTTAGATCTGAAAGGCAGCGTTGTCCCTCTGTGGGTTGAAGAGCCAGGCGTCGGGCGCGGGCCTGATGCGGAACCGATTCTGGCGGCCGGTGATATTGGCCCCGAAGATGTGGGCGCATGGTACACGACCTATTATCCGCAGCCAACCTTCGTATCATCTGTCAATTATTTTTATCACCTGGAAAGCAGCGCTTATGCCGTGTTCGATTTTTCCGAGGTGAAAACGCACCTGCTGCACGTCTGGGAAATCCCGCCAACCATTATCTTCGATGCCTGCGAAAGCGCGCCGGCGACACTCAAAAGTGTGAGCGATTACCTGGGACGGCAGCCTGTCTTGCCGGAGTGGGTGTATGATGGCGTCTGGCTTGGCATTCAGGGCGGACAGCAGAATGTGCAGCGCAAAATTCAATCTTGCCTGGAGGCCGGCGTCAAGGTATGCGCGGTGTGGGTGCAGGATTGGGAAGGACGGCGCGTGACCGCTTTTGGCAAACAATTGTTTTGGGATTGGAAATACGATCACATCCTCTATCCTGACCTGCCAAATTTCATTCGGCAATTGAATCAACAAGGGATCAAATTTACGGGTTACATCAATTCCTTTTTGGCGCTTGAAGGGGAATTATACCGCGAGGCCTCGCAAAAAGGCTACCTGGTCAAGCAGCAGAACGGCGAAGAATATCATGTCGTCGCGACCACATTCCCGGCCGCGCTGGTGGATTTCAGCAATCCGCAGGCTGTAATCTGGCTGAAAGAGGTCATCAAAAAAAATATGATTGAGATTGGACTTTCCGGCTGGATGGCGGATTATTGCGAATATCTGCCGACTGATGCGTCGCTGGCCTCCGGCGAAAACGCAGAACTCTATCATAATCGTTATCCGGTAGAATGGGCCAGGCTCAATCTGGAAGCGATTCAGGAAGCCGACAAAGCCGGTGAAATCGTGTTTTTCACCCGCTCCGGCTATACCGGCGCATCGCGTTATTCAACCCTGCTGTGGAACGGCGACCAACTGGTGGATTGGAGTCTGGACGACGGCCTGGCGACCGTCATTCCGGCCTCATTATCGCTGGGATTCTGCGGCGTCGGTTACACCCATTCCGATACCGGCGGATTTACCACCTTAGGCCCTTATAAACGTTCGAAAGAATTGTTCATGCGCTGGACCGAACATACGGCGTTTACGCCGGTTATGCGCACCCATGAAGGCAACCGGCCCGACGACAACTGGCAATTCGATTCTGACGCCGACACCCTGGCGCACTTTGCCCGCATGAGTCAGATTCATGTCCGTTTGAAACCCTATCTGCTCCATGCTGCGCAGGAATATCAGGAAACAGGCCTGCCATTGATGCGGCATCCGTATCTGCACTATGAAGGGGATGCACAAGTGCACAAGCTGCAATATCAATACCTCTTAGGCCGCGATCTGCTGGTCGCCCCGGTATATAAACCGGATCAACAGACCTGGACTACGTATCTGCCAGACGACCGTTGGGGCTTTTTATGGGATAACCAAGAATACGGGCAGGGTTGGCACACCGTAGATGCACCCCTCGGTCAGCCGCCGGTGTTTTACCGCCTGGCCTCGAAGTGGGTTGATCTGTTCCGGTCCGGATGCAGCGATGATTCGCGCATGACACATTTTTCTTGACAGATGAGGATGACAAGATCGAATCTGTTCGTGAGTCTATGAGTGACGAGCAAAAGAGACCGCCGATCATTCCGTACAGAATAAAAGCATCTACTATTAGATGCCATATCTAATAGTAGATGCTTTTCAGTGAAATCGGCATGTATATAGATATAGATGCATGTCACGAAGAAAAACGCATCTACTATTAGAGACATGGTATCTAATAGTAGAGACAAGTATCTAATAGTAGATACTCAAAAAGAGTATCTGGTCACCCAGATAATAACCTTGTTAGATGTTATGTGATTTTAGAAAAAGAGTCTAAAGGATTCTGATAGTAAAATTAAGGGGGGGATCTCTCATGGATACATTGTATAAAGTACTCTTTAAAGGAGAAATAAAACCTGGAAGTGATATTAATCAAGTTAAACAAAAAGTTGCTGCATTATACAAAGTACCAATAAATAAAGTAGAAGCGTTATTTTCTGGCAATCTTATAACTGTTAAAGAGAATATTCCTCATTCAGTGGCATTAAACTATAAAAAAGCATTTCACGAAGCCGGAGCTATTTGTATTATAGAGCCGCAAGAACAACAAATTCCTAATGAACTTTCATCTAAAGACCAAGCAAAAGACAAATCATCAACCACAATGATTTGTCCAAAATGTCAATATGAACAACCTAAGTCAGAGATTTGTAAGCGATGTGGAATAGTTGTCGAGAAATATCTGTTAGTTCAACGAAAAAAAGCGGAAAAACTCAGAAAACAACAAGAAGAAACCTCTCGCCAAGAATTATTAGAACAACAAAGGCAATTAGAACAGCAAAGACAAAAAGAGACAACCCGTGCAAATGAATTTATAGCCCAAAAAAGCATGGACATTTTTGTTAAAGTGAAAAACAATGTTAAAAATCTCAGGCTTTTTAGGCAAGTTGAGTACTCTAACAAAGCAACATTACAAAGACTTCTCCCAATTATTGTTGGAATTATCCTGTTAGTAATCATTGGTATCTATAGTGTCAATTATCTTCAATTACAGGGGCAAATGAACGACATTCTTGAAAGCGATCAGAGAAATAATGGAATTAGGGTATCAGTTCATTATAAAAACTATATAAATCCCTCAATACTTACATACAACTTAAAATCGATTTCTGGTACAAATAGCACGGCAGATGTATTTAGGGTTTTCTTACAATTTGCTGATAGATTAAAATCGAAGAAATTTGATGCTATCCTCTTATCTTTCAGAGGTAAAGTAAAATTCAAATTAAATGGCAACTATTTCCAAATACTTGGGAAAGAATATACATCACAAAACCCTTTGTACACAATCAGAACTTTTCCTGAGAATCTTATGAATCCTGATGGCTCTAGTGCCTATTCAAAATGGACTGGAGGAATATTTGCTGTTGTAGAAAAACAAATGCAAGACTTTCAAGATTTTCACTATAAGTGGTATGCTACAGATATGATAAAATTAGGATTACTTGAAAATTTGACAGAAGAGATGGATACTGATCAAAAACAAGTTCAATTAAGCACTAATCAAGAACAAATTCAATCAAGTAAACAAAATATTCCGGCAAGTCCAAGAAATACCAACGAGAATATATCGGAAAATAAAAATTTTGATTTCCGCCAAACCCAATGGGGAATGTCACCATCAGATGTAATTGTGGCAGAAGGCAACCAGCCAGGAGAAATTGATCAAAAAGAACTTTTTACGATCTTCTATTTCCCTGCTACCGAAGTCCTTGAGTATAAAATGACATTGGTGTATCAATTTGCACAAGATCGCCTCATTGCGGGAAGATATGCTTTAGAAGATAGATATTCTAATCCCCAAGACTATTTCACAGTACAGAGCACATTACATGAATTACTGACATCAAAATATGGTGAACCAACAAGAGAAAATGGCATTGAAGGCATTTGGGAAAATGATCTTTATAAAACTCGTGGTTCCAAGAACTGGGGAATGGCTGTAAGTTTGGGACATGTAGATTTTGTGACAGTATGGGAAACGGACACGACGACTATAGCACTCATTCTTACTGGAAATAATGGTGATGTTCTTTGTATGGTTCAATATGAGACTAAAGATGAAGCGCTCAAAAAACTTGAAAAGGAATCCCGCGAAAAAACTGCAAGTACAAATCTATGAGAATTAAGTCTTGATATGCATGACCTGACAGCTTATTAAAAATTTGTCAGGTGCTAAAAATAGGAAGATCGAATTGGCTGTGAAATATTATAGATATTCTATATAAAGGAATGACTACATAATCTTGTCATAAGAGAGCAGGTTATAAATAAATAGGATTACTATAGCATTTAAGGGGAGTATGAATGCACAACAAGTTTTGAAATAGCCACGAAGATTTTGAAGAAAAAGGAGACTCATGAATAGTAAGTGTGACAGCCTAAGAGAAATTGTAATTACATTCGATCGTAATAAACGAGTTCCTTTGGATGTTCATATGTGGTGGGCACGTCGCTATGACAGATTGATGAGGGGAATGCTCCTATCAGCTTTAGCATGTCCTGTTGAAAACATTAGCCAATTAGAATCTAGGGCTATAAGTTTCAGAGGTAAAGTTATTTTAGACCCTTTTGCAGGAAGTGGAACTACAATTGTTGAGGCTCTCAGATTAGGATGTCAGCCCATTGGTATAGATTTAAATCCCGTTGCTTGGTGGATTATGCAGAATCGTTTACTTAGGGTTGATCTAACAGTTTTAGATGAAATCGTTGAAGAAATTTTTGACCAATGCTTAAATGAAATAGGGTATCTATATCAAACTATTTGTCCGAAATGTTTAAGTAAACTGCCAGCTAAGACATATATATGGGGATGGCTGATCCAATGTCCAGAATGCAAAAGAGATATTCGGGTATTACCCACTATTCAGATTGCTTCTGGAAAAAAAGAAGATATTTTGATATGTCCAAAGTGCGGAAGACTGCATGAAGCAGGATTGCAAAGTTGTATATGTACTACATGTGGAACAGATTTGCAAAAAATTACATCAACCTATCATAGAAGTAATGTAACCTGTTTATATTGTGATTATACTTTTAAACTTGCTAGCGTAGTTAAAGAAAATACGCAGAAATTGCATCGAGAAATGCTTTTAATTGAACTACTCTGCTCAAAGTGTGGACGGATTTTTAAGAAACCTGATCAAGAAGACCTTGATTTGATTGAACAAGGAAAGATTCTATTTTCAAAAAATCAAAATACTGCATTTTTACCGGATGTACAAATCCAACCTATCCCAGCTAACTTAAAAAATCTGGGCTACTATAGCTATATGGATTTATTTTCAAAACGTCAACTTATCGTACTTAGTACAATACTGAAAGCAATTGACAGAATTGAAATAGAGGCACTTCAAGACACAGCATTAATACTTTTTTCTCGCTTACTAGATTATAATTCTATGTTTTGCTTATATAATTCGAAAACTGGTAATCAATCTACCTTTGCAAGATATTCACTTACTCCAATTTCTATTAGCTCGGAAATTAATCCATTTTTGATAGATAATAGGGGGAGTTGGAAAAATCAATATTTTCAATATCTTCGACCCGCTAAAAAACAACTTTTACACGATTCTAGTTCGCAAATAGCTGACAGAGATTTTGGTTGGCCTCATGTAAAATTTATCCAAAATTTCTCAGAATTAACTCAGGACTCTGTATTATTAGAATGTTCTTCTGCATTAAATTTGCCCTTACCTGATAACTCTATTGATGCAGTAGTGACCGATCCACCATACTTTGATAATATAAATTATTCCTTTCTTTCAGATTTTTTTTACGTATGGTTACAATTGATTCTATCAAAGAGATATAAAGCTTTTTCTCAATCTACCACACCTAAAGAAAAAGAAATAATCGTAGATCGTTTTAAAAAAAAGGGGGGAGATAATTATACTACTGATTTAAGAAAGGCATTTTTAGAAATGGCTAGGGTTTTAAAGCAGGATGCCCCTTTAGTTTATATTTTTCAGACTATGAGTATAGAAAGCTTTAAGATGACTTTAGAATGGACTCTTGAAGCAGGATTTTATATAGATGCTATTTGTCATGTCGACTTCAGTAAGAACAGAATTTTTAAACAATCATTCAAAAACCAACTTCTTGAAGTGAGTGCAGTTTTTTATTGTTACAAACGTGGAGGCAGAGTTAGCTTAAACTGGGAATCATTTCAGAAAGACTTGATTCGTCATTTAAATTCTATTTTTGCTGAATTAAGCGATATTTCTTATGAAAAAACGAGTGATATTATATGGAGCGAATTTATTCGGAAATTTTCTTTAAGTTATCCTCATATTTATAACTATGATAAAAGTCGAGTAACTATTTCTGAAGCAGTTAATTGGTTAATCTCTCTAATAAATATAACCCCTGGCCCTAATGTTGATTTAACAATACTTTCTAAAATACAAACGATTCGAAATCAAGTAAGTCAAGGAGAAATTGATCAGGATGGAACTGAGAATATTGCTAGATTATTAAAGGCTACAGTCCCAAGTATTGAAACTCAACGCATCACGGATGAGCTAAAATCCCAATTAGGCGAGAACTTATGGAATAAACTGGAATCACAAACTCAGAAATTTTTAGTAAGTGCAGAATACAATTATCAATTGTTTAAAGGCAAAGATCTTGATTTCGGTCTAACTGCTGTTGCTTTTACTAAGCCTCTTGAAAGCGAATTGCGATTGAAATTTTGCCGTCATCTTGCTCAATACATAGATTCAAATGCCCTTAATAGTCAAAGTTTAAAGGCGGGAAATTTCTTTGTTAATACAGGTAAATTAAATAAAGGAGAATTAGAGTTAGGAAAAATTGAACATTTATTGCGCTCAATATGTTTGATAGAGAACAATGCACTTGCACATTATGTTAAAAGTTTACCTATTAAAACTGCTAATTATGTTAAAAATATCCTTCCCGATATTATCAAGAAATTTCGTGAGAATGGACGCAATGCAGGAGCTCACATTGAATTAGTCAATCAAGAGGTTGTTGATAGCTTACGTTCTATCGTATTGGATAGAGAAACACATTTGCAACATTGGATTAGGATGTAGAAGAATACTGTATAAATGATTGCAACAATTAGAAAAAAATAGAAAATATTATGAAAAATATACAAGAGACTTGTATATATTGTGGAAAGAATCCAAAAGAAACTGATGATCATGTTCCTCCAAAGAGTTTTTATCCCAAACCAAGACCTTCTGACTTAATAACTGTACCATCCTGTTTACGATGTAATCAAAGTGCTGGAAAAGATGAAGAGTTTTTTCTTGCAACTTTTATGTTCAGTCACGCAGGAATTTCAAAGGCAGGACAACGCTTATGGTCAGAGAAAGTACATCGGATGTTTCAAAAGAATGTTGGACTTAAACGAAAGATAGCTGAAGGGCTAAAATATGCCAATTTAGTGACACCAGCAGGGATTTTTATTGGGCGTCGTCTACTTGTCTCAACTGATGAGACACGATTTGACAATGTAGTAAACAAAATAGTAAAAGGACTTTATTATTTTGAGTATAATGAACCTTTACCATTAGAGGCAGAAATAACAACTTTATTTTTAACTACTCAAGAAAATTTTGAACTTGTAGGTAGTTATGTCAATCAATTAGTACAAGGTTCAAAAGGTTGGAAGGGCATTTTTGAATATAAACATAATAGGGCAATGGATAGAAAAGTTGGATCTATGTGGTTGCTTTTGTTTTATAATTTTGCAGCATTTTGGACAGTCACCATAGAGAAAGAGTATTAATTAAGAAGGTAGATTGGCTAAAGATTAAAAAAAGTCCAGTTTTCGCTAATAATCGGCTTTGAGAAGGACTTGAAACCCTCTGCGCCGAGTTATGAGGGTTGCCCGCTGTTAAGCTGTTGTGTGTCACATTTTGTACTTCCGGTCAAGGGTAAGTCCTATAGTACAGGCAAACAAGCCTAATGAAATTTCTGGATGAAGCAGATATGTTTTTAACGTCACGCCATAGCTCCTATAATTGTTCTCTCAAACAAGGGATAAAAATTGACACAATACAGGTAATATGCGTATAGTGTTACAAGTTTTAGGTTACGAACAAAAAATACTTGTAAACTGCTAATATAGAGAATGAACCTGTTTCAGCAAGAATTCCGACGACTCGGTATTGATATAGATCATATTTATGGAGAACTGGATTATGGCGAACCTCTTAATTATCCGTTCGAAATAAATGCCATAGAATTTTTGCAATTTGCGGAACGTAGTTTAGAAATCGGGAATAAGCAAGGATTGATCGATTGTCTGACAAATGCAAAGCGAGCAATTGATTGTCAAATTGATAAGCTCTTGGCATGTTTTGGGTATGAGTTTAAAAAATACAGCATCCATCAGAAAATAGACTTGTTGAATAAGCTTGGTGTAATAGTTCCAAGAATATTGCGCAAAGTAAGGTCGAAGCGAAATTTTCTTGAACATGAATATCTTTGTCCTACACAAGAGGAAACTGAAGATGCCCTTGATATTGCAACCCTTTTTGTCTATGCATCGAATAGTTCTTTGGAACCATTTTTCCTCTCATATTCCATTGTGGAAGATAATGAAAAGGTGACTGAATCAGTACAAAAGTATGTCTATTTTGAGTTTAAGAAAGAGGAGAAAAGATTAGAAGTGTTTTTTGGTGATGGTCAAAAAGAGTGGCCTAAACTTGACTTTACTGTGAAAGATGAATTGTATCCTTATCTTTTAAGCATCTCAACAAGATTGGCAAAAACGTTGCCGATAGTAGAAACAATCGAATGTATTTTGAAACTCTAATTAGGAGAAGATAACATAGCATAACATAACATAAGAGAAGACGAGGAAGACGGGATGCTTCTAACCATCGCTTGTAGCTGACTTTTGAAGGGTGGGCGTTGTTCGGGTGTGCTGCTGGGGCAAGGGTGTCCGCCGTCGTTTAGTGTCTCGCCAGCCGCAAGCGCCCTTCAAAAGCAGCTAAAGCGTGGCGTTAGTTTTTCTCGTAGCTATCAATATACAATACTTCGGACAGTTTTGATTCCCCCCCCTCAATCCCCCCGCAAGCGGGGGGAAGCGCATACGAGAGGGGTATGTCCAATTTCCCCCCGTTTACGGGGGGATAAAGGGGGGTCATACGAAAACTGTCCAAACTATTGTAATATATATACACGGAGGAATCCAGATTCTCACTGGGTTCCTCGTCCTGATAAATTGCCTGGAGGAGGTTTGTACTTCAGATGTTGCGGAATTGTTATTTCCTTGACAAAAAGTAAATCTCCTTTTTTTGAATACTTCTTATAGATATTTTGCTAAAAGGCATTGCCTTGTTTGAGGAAGCATTTCCGAAGAGAACATCTATCTCTTTTAACAACACACTAACAGAAAAAATCAGCGACAATCTGAGTGTAGGAACATGACGTCCAAACCCAACATCATCCTGACCGGGTTTATGGGGACCGGGAAAACGACGGTCGGCAAATTGCTTGCAGAGCAGCTCGGCTATGAATTTATTGATACGGACCAATTGATCGAAGCGCGCAGCGGTATGACGATTCCGGAAATTTTCCGTCAAAAAGGCGAAACCGCTTTTCGGGAGATGGAAGCGGCGATTGTGCAAGAATTAGCTGATAAAGAAAAGGTCGTGATTTCTACGGGCGGGCGTTTGATGCTAGATGCCGCCAATGCCGCTGCGCTGAGCAAGCGGGGACGAGTCTTCTGCTTAGTTGCGACGCCGGAAGAAATCCTGAAACGCGTTTCTCATGATACTCATGCGAAACGGCCGCTGCTGGAAACGCCGAATCCGATGCAGCGTATTGTCGAACTCTTGCAGCAGCGGAAGGAAAGCTACCATCACTTTTCACAAATGGTGACTTCTGAAAAGACTCCGGATGAGGTGACCCGGCATTTGTTCGGTATTTTTCAGGCAAATCCGGATTTGTGTGTACCGATTACGGCGCGCGATGATCGCTATGAATTCATCGTCGGCGGCGGGATTTTGCCATTTACCGCTCAATTAGCAGCAATCTCCGGGCCAATCGCCGTGATCACTGACAGCAATGTCGGCCCCCTGTATGCCAAAAGCTGCGGAACAACAGATATCGTGATCACTGTCGCCCCCGGTCAACAGCACAAAACATTGACCACCGTGCAGTCCATCTGCGAAGAATTATTTGAAAAAGGCTTTGACCGCAGCGGCACCATCCTTGCGCTTGGCGGCTCTGTGGTCAGCGGACTGGCCGGATTTGTCGCCGGGATTTATATGCGGGGTGTTGATTGTGTGCAATGCCCCACCAGTCTGCTTGCGATGGTGGATACCAGTATCGGTGGGAAAGCGGGCATTAATCTGACCCATGGCCGAAATTTGCTCGGTGTGTTTAAACAGCCCAAAGCCGTCGTGGCTGATGTCGCCACGTTGCAAAGTCTTTCGCCGCGTGCGTTTGCCAATGGTATGGCAGAAGTCATTAAACACAGCCTGATTGCCGATACCAATTTACTTGAGAAAATTGAACAGGGAAACTGGCAACGGGAAAACGGTTCGCTCCACTCGCCGCTTGACGAACTTCAAGCTCTGGTCGCGCAGGCCATTCAGGTTAAGATTCAAATTATTCAAGAAGATCCTTTTGAAAAGGGACGTCGCACAATTTTGAATCTGGGACATACCTTTGCTTACGCCATCGAACTTGTCAGCGAGCGAGAGATCGGCCATGGGGAAGCGGTTGCGCTGGGCCTTGTCGCGGCGGCGAATTTGTCAGCCCGTCAGGGGTATTGCGATCCTGGGTTGCAGACGCGCATTGAAGAAGTGCTCCATGCTGCCGCGCTTCCGATTCGCATTCCCGGAACGATGAGACCTGAACAACTACTGCAAGCGATGAAGGCTGATAAGAAAAAGAAAGGCGGGCGCTTACGCTTTGTGTTACTGCGCGATATTGGGGATGTGTTTGTGACGGACGCCGTCCCTCGAATGGCTGTGCTGGAAACTATGCGAGAATTGTGCTCCCCCTCCGAGTAATATTATAAATGTCCCAACAGCATTGACAATTTTCGGGCAAACTCCAGCAGATGGGTACACATCTCCTGAAACCGTTCGCCTGCAAATCGTTGAATCGGGCCGGCGATCGTTAAGGCTCCGACAAGGTGATCCGCATGATCAAACACAGGAGCGGCAATGCCGGCGACTTCCGGAACAACCTCGCCTATCGAGGATGCATACCCGCGCTGGCGAATGAGTTCAAATTCTTGCTCCAGACGAGTCCGATCAATAATGGTGGTTGGCGTGATTTTTTCCAATGTTTTGGTCAGAATCTTATGACAAAATTCTTCTGAAGAAAACGCCAGCAGCACCTTTCCACTGGCTCCGGCGTGCAATTCAAACGTTTCTCCCTCGTTGACAGCATATCGAAGCGGATGAAACCCTTCTTCCCTGATGAGACACAACCGTTTCGTGCCTTCGATCACAAAAAGCTTTGTGGATTCGCCTGTAAGCATCGCTAGTTCGTGCAATACCGGTCGGGCCAGAGAAACGAGCGAATTGGTGCGCTCATAGACTTTTCCCAGCATCATGAGTTTCGGTCCCAGGCTATACATCGCCTCATCCGATCGAATCAGAAAGCCGTGAGCCATCAGGGTGCCGCATAATCTGAGAATACGGCTTTTATACAGGCCGGTTTTTTCGCTGAGCTGTTTGAGCGAAAGTTTAGCAGTGTTGTTCGAAAAACACTCGAGAATACTCAGAGCTTTATCAACGCTTTCGATTTGCTTTTCAGACTCTTTGGGAGGTTTTTTAATCATTATGACTCCTCATTGCCCTCTTGTATAGGAGTGCCAAAGCTCATCTTTGGCTGTCAAAGTCGAGCTTTGGCACTCCTGTTTCCGATTTCAATTCCCCTGCATAATGCTACTGTCAAAGTCGAGCTTTGACACGCCGGCTTCAGTTAGCTACACATTACAGGAATTCCTGTGCACATCGCTTTGCTTGCTGCCAGGGTAGTTTCAAGGGTTTTCAAGCCTTCTTCGCCGGAACAGCGAGGGTCAACTCCCTTGCACACCACATCGCAGAAGTGTCGCAATTGATTTTCAAACGGAACGGTCCGCTCAACTTCGATGCGTTCATAAGAAATTGGGACTTCCCAACCTGGCTCGCCTTCGCCGCTGTAATACCAAAGCGTCATGTCAGGAAAACTTAACGTCGCTTTAGTGCCGAAAATGCGGTAACAATCCTGAAATGCCGAGGAGAGCAGAGGATTCTCACCGGTTGCAGATTCGAAATTATAGGGCGACGCTACGACATCCGAACTGAGCACTGTGCCTAACACACCGCTGCAAAATCTTATGGTGATCACGGCGGTTTCCTCGACCGGGTACCTTCTCATGCTGTTGCTTGACTCGGCATAGATGCGCTCGATGTTGCCGAACAGATATCTCAGATTATCAATATCATGAATGAGATTGATAAAAACCGGGCCGCCTCCCGGTTCCCGACGCCAGGCGACCTCAAAATAACTGGGCGGCTTCAAAACGGTCCAAAGGACATTGACCGCTGTGATCGTTCCCAATCTGCCCTCCTCAAGGATACGCTTTGTTGCCTCAATATACGCATTAAAGCGGCGATGGTGTCCGATCAGCAGCTTAACACCTGCTTTGTTTGCGGCTTCGACCAACGTGGTCGCAGCCTTCAGATCCGAATCGATCGGTTTTTCGACAAATAAATGAAGACCGGCCTCTGCGCATTTGATCCCGATAGGTGCGTGGGTAACGTTCGGCGTCGCAATAATCACGGCCTCGGCGTTCCCTTCTTTGAGAAAACTCTCTATATCACTGAAATATGCGGTTCCAGCATGTTCAGCAAAGGTTTTTGCAGCTGGATTTGGTTCAACGACACCAGCAAGCTGGCAGCGCGGTTCAGCCATAATATGTTGAATGTGCCGGCGCCCAATAAGTCCAGCCCCAATTACCGCGATTCGTAAAGGCGACTCAGTATTCATAATATTCTGCTCCACCCCCGGCCCCTCCCCAAAGTTCGCCCAGCCATAAATGGCCGGTCTCAAAGCTGAAGCAGGTTGAAGCCCGCCTGGTCAATTCCACAGGACGCTTCAGCGTCCTTTCGCTTTGAGACTGGCGATTGATCGCCAGGAGACCGGGCGCTCGAGATTATCCCTAAAATGATACCTCCCTCTGCTCTCTTTTGCGGAAGAGCTGGGAGTGGAGTTGAATTTTTATGCCGCTCGTTCCTGGTATTCAAGTACACGTTTCATGTGTCCCGGAAGATTGTGTTCTAATGCTTTTTCCAGATATGTCACGGCTTGACACACAGCTTTCAAATTGACGCCAGTGGCAATCCCCATCTCCTCGAACATATTCACGGCATCTTCTGTAGAAACATTTCCCGCTGCCCCTTTGACAAAAGGGCAACCGCCCAGACCGCCGGCGCACACATCGAAAGATCGCGCTCCGGCCTCATAACCGCTAAAAATGTTCGCCAGTCCCAGGCCGCGCGTATCGTGCAGATGGAGCGAAATACGAACATCGGGAAATTCCTGCTGACATCTGCGTAGTAAATGTCGGATCGAGTAGGGATTTGCCATGCCGCTCGTGTCAGCCAGATTAATCTCCCGCGCACCTGCCTGAATCATTTTCTCGGCCGCCGCGAGCACAGCGTCTTCGGAAATCGAGCCTTCATACACACACCCGAATGCAGATTGCAGGCCGGCGCGCACCTTCAGACCAGATTGAAGGGCTTGCGTGATGAGTTGTACCATAGCTGCAAGGGCTTCGGCGGTTGAGCGGCCTGCATTTTTGCGACTATGCGTATCGCTCACCGAAACCGACATGCTCACATGAGGTACGCCGCACTTGATCGCGCGTTCCAGCCCTTTATCGTTTAAAATTAACGCCGAGACAACCGTATCCTCTTGTTTGCCGATGGATTGAATGAATTCATCGGTATCGGCCATCTGAGGCACAATCTTCGGATGCACAAAGGACCCCACTTGGATTCGTTTGATACCAGCATCTTTTAACAGGTGAAAAATGTGCAGCTTTTCCTCAAGGCTGAAAATCCGCGACTCCATCTGAAGCCCGTCTCGAAGCGTTTCATCTTCGAAAAGCAGTCCGTCATTGTTTGTGCCAGCAGCCATGTCTGTGGTCTCCTCTGAAGATGTAGCGCGAAATTCCTTTTCGCGCATCAGGCCACAAAAAGGAATTTCGCGCTACATCTGTTTTTCATCATACCGCCTGTCTGCCACAGGCAGGAGTGAACGTCCCGCTCGTGACAACTCCTTTGATTTTTCGATAATTTACTCCTTGACATTTTTGGGTTGTCTTGAGGTGAGTAAAATTTAGAATAGCGTTTTAGTCAATAGAATTTAATAAAATATTTCCGTCTTTTTGAAACTCTGATCAAAGTAATGAATTTTGAAAACTTCAAGGAAATGTCGAGGAAACGTTTTTCAAAGAAACCGGGTTTTTCGAAAAAATCCGATTTCTGGTGTGCAAAGAAATTATTTGGAAAAATGTCCGAACTATAAGGAGATTCCCATGTACTATCCTTCAATTCACACAAAGCTGGTGATCCTGTTAGGTAATCCTCTGGGACATAGCTACTCTGCGCTCATGCACAATCATGTCTTTGAAAAACTGAACATGGACTATTGCTACTGGCCGGTTGAGGTCTCGGCCGAAAATTTACCCACAGTATTTGCCGGATTAACCAGGATGAATGTGGCAGGTTTTAATGTGACCATCCCTCACAAAGTCCGCATCATTGCATTGCTTGACGAGATCGACCCATTGGCTTCTGTCATTGGAGCCGTCAATACGATTTGCATCAAAGAAGGGCGCACGCGCGGCTATAACACTGATGGGGAAGGCTTTCTGAAAGCATTGGAAGCCGAACTTGACATATCCACCGCCGGCAAGAATTTTTTCATTCTTGGGTGCGGCGGGGCCGCCAGAGCCATTGCCATGACGTTTGCCTTCCACGACGCCGGAAAAGTCTTTCTTTGCAACCGCACGATCTCAAAAGCTGAGAAGCTTACTGCTGAAATTAATGAAAAAATTCGCCCTTGCGCCGAGGTCGTTCCGCAAATCTCGGCTGAAATGACTCCGGCGTTACGCACCTGTCAGGTGTTGGTCAATAGTACCAGCGTGGGAATGCACCCGGACGAAGATCGCATCCCGATTGACGAAGCGCTCTTATTTCAAGAGCTTGCGGTAGCCGATATTGTCTATAATCCCTTGATGACTCGTTTACTCCAGGCTGCCCAGCATACCGGCTGCCGTATTGTTAACGGACTGGGCATGTTGGTCTATCAGGGGGCTGAAGCATTCAAACTATGGACTGGCATCACGCCTCCGGTTCGAGAGATGTTTGCGGTGCTACGTGAAGGAAAAAAGGGGACATGATATTTTTTTATTGACAAGATTATGTTTGTCCTTCAATTGATGAACAGTATTGATTAATTTGATGTCGAGTTGAAATGTCACATACGTATTTTTATATGGAAAGCAAGATGAACGTATTCGTCCCTCATATTGAAGATATGATGATTATTCCGGTACGATATTATTTTTATTTTTGGTATTGGTCCGGGGGTGGGACGACTTTAAGCTCCTGGCAAGGAGGATAAAAATGCCCCTTTGCTTCCCATGCTAAAGCCCACTCTCTTTATACAGGAGAGTGGGCTTTTTTTATTGTGAAGAAGGCTTTTCAGCGAATAGTGACGATCTTCATTTCACTTGACACGAGAACATTCGACAATCTACTATTCAGGCATCCAACACAAAAATTGTTTAAGCCTTTCCCTCGGGAAGAATGTGCTTAGAGGATGTTGTTGGAAGGAGCATATCATGAAGAATCTGAAATTGGCGTCTCGTGAAACCAGTGAGCGCACAATCATTCAAATCGGCGACCTGAAAATTGGACAGGATTTTCTGCTGATCGCCGGGCCATGCAGCGTTGAAAGTGAGGAACAGATGTTTGAAACCGCTCAGGCAGTCAAACAGGCCGGAGCCAATATGTTACGCGGCGGCGCGTTTAAACCCAGAACTTCCCCGTATGCGTTTCAGGGATTAGGATTGAAAGGGTTGAAAATTCTTGAAAAAGTCGGCAAAGAAATGGAACTGCCAGTGGTTACAGAAGTGCTGGATACCCGCGATGTCTCCTGGGTGTGTGAATATGTTGACGTGCTCCAGATTGGCGCCAGAAACATGCAGAATTTTTCACTGTTGAAAGAAGTTGGCAAAACTAATAAACCGGTTGTTCTCAAGCGCGGGATGTACTCAACTCTCTCTGAATGGCTCAATTGCGCCGAGTATATTTTGAATGAGGGCAACCCACAGGTCATTCTGTGTGAGCGCGGTATCCGCACCTTTGAAACCTACACCAGAAATACGCTCGATCTGAGCGCGGTGCCTGCGATTAAGGAATTGACGCATTTGCCCATTATCGTTGACCCAACCCACGGTACAGGAAAAATCAGCCTGATTCCGCCGATGAGTTTCGCCTCGGTCGTGGCTGGGGCCGATGGACTGATTATCGAAGTCCACCATAAGCCCGAAGAGGCCAGGAGCGATAAAGAGCAGGCTTTACGGCCTGAATTGTTTGCCCAACTTTCTGCGCAAGTCTTGAAACTGAGAAAATATTACCTTGAGGAATTACAATGAAGAGTTACATGATTCGCGGACAAAGCGCAACGAGTCATATCCAGCTTGGCGAACCGTTTCATCACCTTGAACAATATATCGGTAAGAGAACCGCCGCAATTGTGACTGATGAAACCGTTTATAGCGTGTATCATGACCTTATGCCGTCAAAAAATATCGCCGTGATCAAGTCAGGCGAAGCTTTCAAAACACTCCAGACGGTTGAAGCCCTCTATCAGAAATTTTTGGAATATGGTCTGGATCGCGCGGCTCTGATTGTCGCTATCGGCGGAGGCATTGTGTGTGATATTGCCGGATTTGCCGCGTCCACCTATTTGCGCGGCATTTCCTTCGGATTTGTCCCCACCACGCTGCTCGCCCAGGTTGATGCCAGCGTGGGAGGCAAGAACGGCGTCAATTTTCATGGGTATAAAAACTTGATCGGTACTTTCAATCAACCGGAGTTCGTGTTGATTGATGTTGGCGTTCTCAAAACCCTTCCTGCCAGAACCTTAGGCTGCGGTTTTGCCGAAGCCATCAAACATGGCGCTATCGCGGATGCGCAACTGTTCGCGTTCATGGAAGATCACGCCGCTGCGATCCGAAATTTAGACCCTGACTGCCTTGAACGGATTGTGAGTGATTCGATCATTATTAAATCCTCGATTGTCAATCAGGATGAAAAAGAGCATGGGGAACGCAGAAAACTCAATTTTGGACATACGGTGGGACATACCGTTGAGAACGTGCTGGGAATTCCTCACGGCGAAGCGGTTGCCATCGGAATGGTAGCTGCCGCCGAGCTTTCCCGTCAATTCGGCTATCTTACCCAGGCTGATTTCGAAAGATTAACCAATCTGCTGACCTTATATAATTTACCGATCACGATTGATACAACAAATCGCCAGGCCTTAAAAGAAGCCCTGCACAAGGATAAAAAACGCTATGAGGAAGTTGTCAAATTTGTGCTGCTCAAGGCCATTGGAACCGCCATTGTTCAGGATGTGCCCATTGAGGAATTAAAACGACTGCTGGAGATGTTCTAAACCACCATCGAACGGAATATATCTTGCATAGCTGCCTGCCAATTGAGCATGGCGCAAAGCCATGCCTGTGCTGAACAGCCATGCCTCCGTCCGGAAAACTACTCTGCCCATGACAAAAGTCTTGGCAGGTTCGTCTGCGATTGTCATTGTATGTGAGAGACGGTTATGAATGAACCGCAGAAGAAGAAGTCATCGAATACCACGAAGAGCGCGCATGTCTTCACGATGCTGAAAAGGCCCTGGAACGGTGAAGATGTCTCAGGAACAGACAGTATTCGTGCCATTCGTGCCATTCGATGACTCTTTTCAGCCTATCATGCCGTGTGAGCAGGAGGCTTGCCCTTGTGCTTCATCTCGAAAAAAACACGATGACCATGTAAAACGTCTTGACAGATTTACCTGCGATGCTCATTGTATGATAGAGACGGCTATAAAGCGAACCACAGAAATATGATGAGATGGACTTGTCTGGACGGTGAGGAGGATGCTATGCCAGCGAAAGATATTTTTCATCATGAAGTCAGACGGGCACTGGAAAAAGACGGCTGGACGATTACCCATGATCCCGTATTTATTCGCTCCGGCGGCGTGCCGTTTCTTATGGATTTCGGCGCTGAAAAAATGATCGCCGCCGAGAAAAATGGAGAGCAAATTGCCGTCGAGATCATCGGACAGGCTGCGATTCGCGATAATCAACTCAAACTCCTGGTGTATGATCCGAAAGAGGAGGTGATTGTCAGATGGCTGCTATAGATGAGTACAGACGCCATGTGTAACAATTGTTGAGGGAAAATGCCGACCTGGCGGCTTCTTCAGCAATCAAGGCTGAACACGAGGTTGAGGCGGAATTGGTCTTTGACACGGAGCGCGACCACTATCAAGTCGTTGATGTCGGTTGGCAGAGAAGACATTCCCGAACTATTATATCGAAAGAAAAGGGATGGCAGTTAGACGCTCGAAAGGAGGGAAGATAAGAGGGATTTTCCTCATATTCAGGATATATGGTTAATTTCGCACTTGACAGAAAAAGTCCAAAATTATGCACAGGCCGAAAAACTTTGCATCTACGCACCGTTAGCGATTGGAAATCACGTGATTGCATTCGAGATCGGTCAAAAACTTCAACAAAGCCAAGATGAGTTTGTCATTCTCGCTTGAGCGAGTTTTCCGCATTCCATACAATGAAGATGCCGTTCAGAGCAGCTTGAATTACTGGATCATACTCGCGTTTACGTAGATAAATACAGGAGAGATCAAGGTGTAACGGGTTTTGCCGCCAAATAGTCACCTTGCCTTGCTGCTCGGCACTCACGGCGTCATCTTCGATCAGAATGGCCAGTCCGGCCCCGGAAGCGACAAGGGATTTTAAGGTCGCTTCATCGTCAGCCACCGCAACTTTGGAAGGGGTCAAATGCAAGGCATGAAAGATCTCGCGGAGCACTTTATACTGAGGACAGTTCTCGCAACTCCAGACCCAGGGAAACGCGGCAAGATCATGCCAACCTGTGGCGCGTTCAAGGTGATCTTTCCAACTTGCGGGGCCGATCACCAGTAAATTAAAGGTTCGCAACAAGGTCGCCTTGATATCAGGAGTTGAGTGTTCTCCAAACATATAGCCAATATCCAGTAACTCAGTGTGAATTTCCTCTACGACCGCCCATGAAGGGCGTTGCAGCAGGTGAAATTCCAGTTGGGGATACTGTTCAGCCATCACCGAAAAAAAATCGCCGATTTTGAGAAATTCCGGGTCCGCGTTTAATCCTATTTTGATGACTCCGGCTAATTCGTTCTGCATTCGTTTGGCTTGCTGAAACAGTTCATTGATCGCGTTCAAAGAGGTTTCGGCCTGCGCCTTTAAGATCTGCCCTTCTTTTGTCAACTGCATCCCCTGCGGCGTTCGGGTAAAGAGCGTGACGCCCAACTCTTCTTCAAGTAATTTGATATGCGCGCTCACCGCAGGTTGGCTGATGAACAAACGTCTGGTTGCACGCGTGAGATGACCTTCCTTCGCAACAGCGACAAAGCTGCGTAATTGATACAATTCCATAAATGCGTTCTTTTGCCCTTCACAAGCAAGATACTTGCAGTACAATGCTGTTGTTTAGCGTTGTTAGGAAAAAAGTGGTAAATGTTCTTGACAAGGCATAACTTTGAAACGACCATACGAAATTGTGGATGTCAAGAAAATGTATCAAAAAATGGTGACTTATGACACGTTCACCTGGATAACATGACAAAAGCATGATATCCAGAACTGGATAATAACTAGTTAGCGGTTATGCACGGACAGTGCGAACGGACACGATGAGAAATACAGTTGACTGTTATGTAAATCGTGACACATGAGAAAACAACGACAGAGACACCATGAAAATAGAAAAAATAAGCGAAAATAAGAAACAGTTTCTTGATTTGTTGCTCTTGGCAGACGAACAGGAAAATATGATTGACAGGTATTTGACGCGCGGAGACGTGTTCGCTTTATATGACGATGATGTGAAAAGTGTGTGCGTTGTTGTGCCAATAGACGGCCAAACCTGCGAGTTGAAAAACATCGCGACAGACGAAAAATATCAGGGCAAAGGATACGGCACAGCATTGATACACTTTATTGTTGATTTCTACAAAAACGACTACAAAACCATGCTTGTCGGGACAGGGGACACCCCGGCAATTTTGTCATTTTATGAACGTTGTGGATTTGAGAAATCATATCGGGTCAAGAACTTTTTTACAGAGAATTACGACCACCCAATGTTCGAGGGAGACATACAACTTGTTGATATGATTTATTTGAAAAGAGATTTGTAAACAGACAGAAAATAAGATATTTGAATAATCTTGACAACTCTGCAAAATCTGAGACTTTTCGAGCTATGCGATAGGATATTGAACTGTTTGGCAGAGATGACGTTTTGGGAAATGACAAATAAGGAGATTGGTATTGAATCGCTAACGATCTGCTTGCACCGGAGCGCAAAGGGCGGGCAGAAAATTTGGTTGCTGTATGTCGGGCTTGGTTGCTGCCCGCCCTTTCCGCTCGGTGAAGCAGGGCGTTAGCCTGTGCACATTAATAATTGATATACCCATAAAGAAAGGAAACCATTTTGAGTCTTGAACCAATTATTGTCGTCGATCTTTTTCCGAAATTAGAACGAAAACTTTTTGAATTGCTGAACAGCTTAACATCGACTTCATCGGGTTTCACCGTATGCTGTAACGAGATGCCCGAATGGAGCAAAATACTCATCAGCAAGAAATAAGGATATGAAAAAGTACGTTAACGTATCAGGGGCGTATGGGCCCGAAGAAACTCTATCAGGAGCCGGATATGCGAAGCCATAAATTGAGTCAAAGAATTATTATGCTGACAATCTTTTATGTATGGTTATTGCCGCTTTTTGATAATAATGTCGCTGCTGCGCAAGCCCTTCTTCGCTTAGCGATTCTTCCTTGTAGCGATGTTGTCATCTCCTTTAAAAAATTCCATCCACTCATCACCTATCTCGAGCAGGAGACTGGTTTCAATATCCAACTTCTTGTCCCAGCAGATTTCGATGAGTTTGAGCGCTCAATGAACAATGGGGATATAGATTTTGCCTTCCAGGATCCTCATACCTATGTGAGATTGGCTGACTTGTACGACCAAAATGCTCTTCTTCAGGCGCTCAATCGAGAGGGAACCACCATCCAGGCAGGTGTGGTTGTTGTCAGGAAAGAAAGCGGGATACACAGCATGGAGGATTTGCGCGGCAAGAATGTGATGTTTGGACCAAAACTCTCAACGACGAAATGGCTAGCAGCTAAATTGTTGTTTGAAGAGCATAAGATCAATATTGATCACGACCTGAGAACCTATTCCAATGGAGGTTGTTGTGAGGATATCGCATTTCACGTCTATCTGAAAACTGTTGATGCCGGAGTGGTGTGTGATCATTTTCTTGAGACCCATCTCAATAAACAGCAGGAACTTGGATTTGAAGCCAGCCAACTGACGATTATCGCGCGAACCAATGCCGTTCCCACGAGAGTCTTTGCTGCTCGTAAAGCATTACATTCGGACATTTTGAGCAAGGTCAATCGCGCCTTACTACTGCTGGATAACAATGACCCTGCGCATGCCCAGATTTTACAGAGTGCTGAGATAGGCGGATTTCGGGCATCTTCTGATGCGGATTATGATGATATTCGGGCGCTGATAAGCAGCATACAAGAAGAATAGGATATTCGATGAAACGCTTGCTGCAGAGGATACAATTGGGTTTAAGGACCAAATTAACTGTCTTAATTGAAACGTTAATTGTGCTGCTTGTCCTTGTAACAGGCATCATCACTACCATGCGCGAAAAAGAAACCCTGGAAGATGAGCTTCGCAAAAGAGGACTTGCAGTTGCAGCGGACTTAGCCACATTTACTATACGACCATTACTGCTAAACGATTTACCCTCGCTTCGACGTTTTGTTAATCACTCCATGGAGCAGGATTATGTGCGCTATGTGATGATCATCGATCCCCAGGGTAAGGTGATAATGCACAGCAACCTGGATGAGGTTGGCCAGATGTATCAGGATCAATTGAGTCTTGCCGCCATACATTCAGAAGTCCCTGGTTATAGCCCATCTTGTATCTTCGCTCAAGGAGAACACTGCTATGATTTATTTGTCCCCATTCAGGTATCAGGTGTCCGACTGGGAACAGTTCGATTAGGATACTCGTATATGGCTGTCGAACAGGAAGTGGCAAAGGCCAGACAACAAATCTTGTTTATTGGTTTTGTGACCACAATGATCGGCATCATATTATCCTACCTTGTAGCGACGTTTATCGCATCACCGATTAAACAAATCACCAGGGCGATTGGGAACGTCGCGAACGGCGACCTCGATACCCGCCTGATGATCAGAAGAAATGACGAGATCGGGACGCTGGCTGACTCATTCAACACAATGACTGAGGACTTACGGAGAACGACGATCTCAAAGGATTATGTTGATAGTATTATCGGAAGTATGAATGATACGCTGCTTGTAATTGCGCCGGATCTGAAAATTCGAAGTGCCAATCGGACAACATGCGAACTTCTGGGGTATTGTGAAGATGAGCTTATTGGGAAAGATATACATCTTTTAGTATCCCAGGAAGAGCAGGTCTTTCAGCACGAAGGATTCCAGGGGTTACTTGCGGAAGGCTCGATTGTCAATTATGAGATGGATTATATCACCAAAAAAGGGACACTGATTCCTGTGTTGTTTTCCGCAGCGGTACTAAAGAATAAGGATGGAATGAATCTCGGCGTTGTGGGAATCGCCAGAGATGTTACCGAGCGTAAGCTGGCAGAGGAGGCGCTGCGAGAGTCAGAGCGAGAGCTTCATTTCCTCTCTTCCCAATTGCTGAAGGCGCAGGAAGAGGAACGCCGGCGACTTTCCAGAGAACTGCATGATGAACTGGGACAGTCCCTCATGGTCTTAAAGCTGAAATTGCGATCCATTCAAACCGGATTGTTGCCAGATCAGGTGAAGTTACAAAAAGATTGCGATGAAATCCTCAGTTATATCAATGAGGTCACTGAAAATGTTCGTCGGCTTTCCCACGATTTAAGCCCTTCTATTCTTGAAGACTTAGGACTTTCTGCTGCGATTCGGTGGCTTGTTGAAACTACCACACAATATTGTCATATTCAGAGTTCCCTTGATATGGCAGATGTTGAACAGGTCTTTTCGCAGGACAGTAAAATCATGATGTATAGGCTATTTCAAGAATCCCTGACAAACATTGTCAAACATGCCCAGGCGAGCCGTATGTCCATCGTGATCAGCAAGTCAAACGATCAGGTGGTATGTTGTATCGAAGATGATGGCAAAGGGTTTGATGTGAAAAAGATACTCCACAACAATTCCAATAAAAAGGGACTGGGATTGGTGGCCATGTATGAACGCACGCGGATGATGGGAGGGACTCTGGATATATGGAGTCAACGAGAGACAGGAACCCGAATTACGATCACGATCCCTTTCAATAATGGAGGAAGGCAACCATGAAATCATATCAGATTGTGCTCGCGGATGATCACGTAATGTTTCGTCAGGGTATCAAGCACATTCTTGAAGACACAACTGATCTGGAAGTTGTTGGAGAGGTTGATGATGGTCTTCAACTCATTGAATGTCTCAAAGTCGTTTCTACCGATATGGTGATTTTAGATATATCTATGCCGAATCTTAGGGGCATTGAAGCGACTCGGGAAATTAAGATCATGTTGCCGGATGTGAAAGTTTTGATCCTGACCATGCACAAAAATAAGGAGTACGTGTACCATGCTATCGCCTCTGGCGCCGAGGGCTACCTGCTCAAAGAGGATGCCGATACAGAATTATTTGCCGCCATAGACACAATTCGTCAAGGAGGGCATTACATTTCACCGCTGTTGTCCGGGGAGTTGGCCTATGAGTTCATCCAGGCGCACCATAAGGGATATGCGGCATTGCAGTCCGATTCTTTAACGATACGTGAACGAGAAGTGCTCAAGCTCATTGCTGAAGGACTACCGAATAAAGAGATTGCAGATGTCCTGTGCATAAGTGTCCGAACCGTAGAACATCATCGTACCAATATCATGAAAAAGCTGAATATGAAGCACACTGCCAACCTGGTAAAATACGCCATCCAGGAAGGATATACCTCCTCCCATCCAGCATAATTCCTCCTGACCTCTCTGGCATATAGGCAGAATTACCCATGCATCAATGGGCAATGATGCTCATTGATTTTTAAGATGACAGGTATTTTATTATACACGAGAAGGTGACCGAATAGGAGCAACTTGAATGCTTCGGGCATGTTTCTATTTTTATCCCTTTTCGCTTTGATAAAAGCAACCATATAAGTATATCGAAACAAGGATGTGTTTATGGGTGGTGACATATACTTCTGCCTGTGATGAGCGTTCTGAATCACGTGAGTCTTGTGTTTCTCAATACGCTCTGATCGTCACACTCATGAACCATTCGCAAATGGAGGTAATATCATGACAAAGGTGCTGAAATGTGGTGTTGTGTTCTTGCTGGTGGTTTTGTTGAGCGTCAGTTCTGCTCTTGCTAAGGACCAGAATCGAGACCAGAAGCGATCAAAAGATAGCTCTTGTCAGAGTAGTGCATCCCAGGATCGAGACCAAAACAAGAACCAGGATCAGGACAAAGATCAGGATCAGGACAAAGATCAGGATCAAGACAAAGACCAGGATCGCGACAGATTGCAAGATGGTTCCTGTTTGCTCCTCCAGACTCAAGACCAAGATCGGGATCAGGATCAGAGCAAAGATAAAGACCAAAATCAGGATCGCGACAGACTGCAAGATGGCTCCTGTTTGAACTAAGACATCATTATCCAGAAATATTCAAATGGATGCAGCCGCCACAAAGGTGGCTGCATTTTCCCTCCCCAAAGCTGAGCGAACATACCGAAAAAGGCATATCTTCAAGAGATCACTAAGTCCCATAAACAGATCCTTGTAAAGCATACCAATGCCGTATCAGAGCATTTGCAGTGGTAATATGGATGTCACAGATGCCCGATACGAGCATTCGAATAGAGAAAGAATCTTCCCACAAACCCCACCTCATTATCAGGTTGTGTGTCACACTATGAGCTTTATAACAGCGCGAAGCAGGCGGCGTTGGAACAGGTTAGCGTGACCACCAGCCCTCTTTTGCCCCACAGATCGCCCCGGACGCCAATACCTGGCTTCAGGTGCATAGCGGTATAATGCTGTTGTCAGGCGTTGTTAGGAAAAAAGTGGTAAATGTTCTTGACAAGGCATGGCTTTGAAATGATCATGCGAAACGGTGGATGTCAAGAAAATGCGTCAAAAATGGCAACTTATGACATGGTCACCTGGATAACATGGCAAAAGGTATGTTATCCAGAATTGGATAATAACTTCCGAACGTAAACATCAGACTATGTGATGATAAATGACGTGATTGATTGTAATGATGATACCGAGTGGATGCTATTATGAGTATTGAAACATCAGATTCCCCAGGCTAACCCAGAATCCCCTCACCCAAAAAATTTGATTTGTTTCTGATGTAAGAGTTGACAAATAGTTCGAACATTTTTTATTATGTGTCCACCAGAAACAACTAAAAGCATGACTAAACTATTCCATGACAAAATTACGGAGGTCTTGTATGAAAGTTGTCGAAATCTTAGCTCAAAAATCCTCGCAAGTGTACACCATCAATCCCCGCAGTCTCGTTACAGAGGCGTTACAAATGCTTGATGCCAAACATATTGGGGCTTTGCTGGTCTTAGATGAGGAACAGAAAATTCAGGGCATCATTTCAGAACGGGATATTTTGCATCTGTTCGCTGATGCGAAACGGTCAGCGCAAGATACGCGCGTGCAAGACATTATGACGCCCGCGTCCCGCTTAATCATCGGCGATAAAGATGATGAGGTCGAGTATGTCATGAACATTATGACGAACAATCGCGTTCGTCACCTGCCAATTATTGACAAGAAAGGGACGTTGGTCGGTCTCATTTCGATTGGCGACGTGATCAAGGTGCTGCTGAAAGATGCGGAATATGAAAAGAAGTTGCTCTTAGATTATATTCAAGGGAAATACCCGGCCTGAACGCGCTGGTGTTGCAGATAAGCGTATCATGCCCTCTGGACGCGGGCCGAGAGGCAGGAGATGCGAACAAAAACGTCAAAAAGCCAATGCGCTGGTCAGTAACTCAGGTTACGTCACTCCAGTCACCTGAAAGGTAATGAAATGACTCTTTCGGAAATCTTAGTAGAGTAATTCTAACGATAGGGTGAACCCAGCTTAAAAAGGCGACAGGGAAAAGTGGGTTGTATTTCTTCAGGCTCAGTGGCCGCAGCTTTTTTTCGCTGGTTATTTGTGGTCGTTAGCCAAGGAAAGCGTATGAACACAGAACAACACGATTACACGAAAGGCGTTGAAACGCTTGTTAAGCTTGTCGGGGAAACTCAGGCCGAGGCGATTATTGCGCGCTTCAAACACCTCAGCCCGGCATTCGAGCATGAGGCCATCTCCGTGGTGTTTGGCCGGACATGGTCTAGAGAGGCGATTAACCCAAAGACACGGGCGATTTGCAGCATCGGTATCCTGGCGGCCCTGGGCCGTCACGGCGCGTTGCGCATTGTTTTCGGAATTGCGCTGAAAAATGGCGCAACGGTTGAGGAAATCACCGAGGCGCTGTTGCAGGCCGCAATCTATGCAGGATACCCGGCGGCCCTCGATGCGCTGCCAATTTTAGCAGCGGTGCTTGAGGAAAATGATCAGGTGAAGTAAGAGATGAGATTGCGTCGTTGCTGCTTAACGGCGAGGGAAGCAGCTTATTCCGTGCCCCGTTATCAGAATTGGTGAACACCTTCATCAGCACAAACGATTTGACATTTCAGCGAGCAGTCGTACATTACGTCTAAGTTCATCAAAAAGAACACACTATTCTCGCCTGAGATACAAGGCGATTGTATCTGAGCAGGAAAACATCATGATGTAGGCAGGGTGTTACCATTCGGCGTACACGCATAAAACGATGGAGGACAAGATGAATTTCGAGAAAAAAGTGATTATTGTTACCGGGGTAAGTTCAGGGATTGGTGAAGGCTGTGCTAAAAAATTGCTGGCTTGTAACGCTCATGTGATAGGTTTTGACCTGCGTCCGGGCAAATTGACCGAAAAGAATTATCAACATTATCTTGTTGATGTGCGAGATGCCGCTCAGGTCAGCGCTATCGTGGATGAAGTTGCCGCTCATTTCGATAAGATAGACGGGTTGGTGAATTGTGCAGGGATATTTTCATGCTCTAAACCATTTTATGAAATGACGGTTGAAGAGTGGAACAAGGTTATTTCCATCAACCTGACAGGCACTTTTCTCTGCACTCGCTTCGTAACTCCTCACATGATCACACAGCGGCAGGGGAAAATTGTCAACATCAGTTGCATTCGTTCTCAAATTTTTAGACCCGGAATGGCTGACTATTCAGCTTCGAAAGGAGGGGTTGTCGCCTTGACCTCTGCAATGGCGTTAGACCTTGCGCCGTTTAATATTCAGGTCAATTCTGTGGGGCCCGGTTTTACGTTCACAGGCATGACCGCCGCTGAATTTTGCCGGCCAGAGGTAAAAGCAAGTTCCGAACAACTTATCCCGCTCGGCAGAATTGCGGAACCGTCCGATATTGCCGATACTATCCTTTTTCTTCTCTCCGATTTATCGAATTACATCACCGGACAGACAATTTTTACTGACGGCGGTTTCAAAATAGCCAAGTAAGGGAACACAGGGACAGGTTGAGTGAACATATACGTTGCTGTAAATGATTCTGTACCGGAGTGCGAAAGTTCTACTTTCGCGTGTGAGTAGGTGCTGAAAAGCTGACAGGCGAAAGCAGAACATTCGTCCAGCCGGCGAGCCCAGAATTCTTTACAGCAACACATATACTGTGGACTGTATAAATTTGTGATGTTTTTAACCACTCTCTCTCAGTCCCTTCTCCTAAATTAGGAAAAGGGGGAAGGGACTGAGGTTTTCACAAATTTATGCGGTATCAGGTATAGAAGACAACAAAAACGGAGATTCTCTATGAATAGTCAACAATATTTTGATGAAGTTGCCAATCAATGGGATACAATGCGTCAAGGCTTTTTCCCTGAACATGTCAGAGAGAAAGCGCTGGCGGTCGCAGAGGTGCAAGCAGGCAGGCAGGCGGCTGACATTGGGGCAGGCTCTGGATTTATGACTGAGGGCTTGATTCAACAAGGGTTGCATGTGACAGCGATTGACCAATCCGAGGCCATGCTCACCATCATGCAGCAGAAATTTCAGCACACGCAACACGTTGAGTATCGTCAGGGCACGGCAGAACGTCTGCCGCTTGAGGATCAGTCGATGGATTATGTGTTTGCCAATATGTATTTGCACCATGTTGAATCGCCGGCCGAGGCGATTGCGGAAATGACGCGGATTCTCAAACCGGGCGGAAAACTGGTGATTACCGATTTAGATGAGCACCACTTTGAATTTTTGCGAACCGAACAATATGATCGCTGGTTAGGATTCAAGCGGGAAGACATTTCACGCTGGTTCGAAGCGGCTGGCCTCAAACATGTCAGCGTGGATTGCGTTGGCGACAATTGCTGCGCACAATCGAATTGCGGCTGCGAAGCAGCGGCGGTCAGTATTTTTGTCGCCTCCGGGGAACGTAATGGGTGCTGAAACAGTATAGTTTCCGGGTTCATATTACATTGTGATGTGAAGAAACTCCATTAATTTTTCGTAATAACCTCAAATTTTACAAGGAATAACAGCATACATCGATATATACCGATGGTAGTGTCCTAAATCCGTTGATAGATATTCAAAATACCCTTAAATATGCTAAAGACGTTCTTTGAGAGTCACTATGCTGGAAAATACGAGCATCACGCATATTTCATAACCTCGTATTAAAGCATATTTGTGAATATTTCAATAAAAGACGAAAACAATAGCATCAACGGATTTATGACGCCACCCACATTCACAGCGTCTTCCTCGCATTTTATAGCCGCCGTAATAGAGTATCCGTTCGATTTGCGCACTGGTGTAACTTTCGTCAATCAGGCGTTGAAATAAAGATTTCCCGGATTTTGGCAAAATCATGTCTTCTGTCTCAAAACTCATGAATGCTTCATAGGCTAAACCCTTAATACACGTTCTAAATTCCTGTCGGTCATTTTTTGAACCATGATACCCAAACAAACTGGCGGACCGCATTTTGCCTAACCGCATAAAATATTTATCATGTCGTGCGACTAATTCTCGCTCCATATTGCTATCTTTGATACCTCGCGTTTTTAATTCCAAATATTCTGCAAGCAGTTGTCGAAAATTCATATTAGTAATAGAGTTGTTGCGTAATAAAGATGCCTTATTCAAGGGGAAATTCAGAAAATATGTGTGATATGCTAAAATTTGATTTTCCCTTATTGAGAGGCTTTTTCAAAAATCGTCTTCACGATACGTCCTTTTTAAGAGAATGCAATATCGTGTCTTTGCCCTTCATAAAGGGACAGAGTGAATTTCTATTTCGCAACAACTCTAATTCTACTTTGTTAAATTCGAAAGGCGCTCCATCTCACAGCCCTGAAAGGGCGTCATCTGTCAGCATCGGGTGAAGATGGGATCGTGGCGTCGTTCGCCTTGAGCCCTGTAAGGGCGTCATCTCCGCATGCTGCCGGGATGCCGCATCCCCGAATATCCCGCCCTTTCAGGGCTGTGAGCGCGGTGCGCCATGAGGCCATCGGGCGTCACCCGATGCTGACAGATGTTGCCCTTTCAGGGCAACATGCCATGTTTTCGAATCTAACAAAGTCGTA
>DF820476.1:0-33624 GCA_000739535.1 Candidatus Vecturithrix granuli
CTGCGGGCGAGGCGACAGCCGCCCGCCGCTGCGCGTGCGATAGCCGCGCAGCGCGAAAAATTTTTTTGAGGCCCCTGGCAGAGAGAGGTCTGGGAATTCATCTTCGCGAACGCCGGGTTATGATTGGAAAACTCCACGTCGAACTGATGCGGCGCTGGATCCTTCGCAACCGACAGTAAAGCAAAGCGGTAAGAGTGTTCTTCTTGACAGGCAGCTTAATAACAGTCCATTGTGGGGCTATAGCCCAAGTTTTCAGAATTGCTGCCATCGCAATGGCGAAATGGAAATTTCTGAGTATTAATATTTTTTATTTTATGAAAAACCTTGCTATTCGGCAAAAGTCCGAAAATTCTTGATTATTCTTAATTCTTGTAGTGCATGATTTCGGAAATATTGAGACATGACGTCCCTTCATCCTGAAGCGCTGCCGTTGCATCGCAAGCAGACAACAGCGGATAGGAGGAATCAGCAGATGGGGGCTGACATGCCTCCTCCCATCCGCTGATTCCTCCTATCCGCTGTTGTCCTCAACGCTGTACTATTTTATCGCGCCGAAGGTCAGGCCGCGGATCAGGTATTTTTGCACTATGATGGCGAAAATCAGGATCGGAATGGTGGCGACCACGCCCACGGCAGCCATTTCGCCCCAAATCACGCCTAAGACGGTCAGGAAAAAGGTGACGGTGGTCGGCACGGTGCGCGAATTGAAGCTGCTCAGGAAAAACGCCAGAGCGAATTCGTTCCAGGACTGAATCACGCAGAAGATCGCGGTGGCGACGATTCCTGGCATGGTCAGCGGAAAAACGATCTTCATCAAGCCCTGAAAACGCGAGCAGCCGTCCACCCAGGCAGATTCTTCGATTTCCTGGGGAATATCTTCGATAAACCCGCGCATCATCCAGATTGTGAAGGGAATGTTAAAACTGAGATAGACAATGATGAGAAAAATATGTTTATCCAACAAATAAAAGAACCTTCCCATCAGAAAAAACGGAATCACCACCGCCATCGGCGGCAGCATACGCAGGGATAAAATCCAGAAGGCCAGGTCTTCTTTGCGATTAAAGCGAAAACGGGCGAATCCGTAGGCGGCCATGGTACCCAGCACAATCGAAATCAGGGTGGTGAAAAACACGATAATCGCGCTGTTTTTGATGTAAAACAACAAATCCCGTTTCTGGAACACGGCGCGATAGTTGTCCAGGGTGGGTGTAAAGAACCAGACCGAAGGATCAATCGTTTGCACTCTCATTTTTAAAGAGGTCATAATGGTCCAGATAAAGGGAAACAGACAGACAATAACTACCAGAGCAGTCAGGAGATTGAGGATGATCTTTACGGTTTTTTTTCTCTGGGAGATCGTTCGGAAAATCATATTACACTTCCTCTTTTTGCGAAGCTTTTAAGCTTTTTAACAGAATCGTGATGAGTGGAACGCTCAATAAGAGCAAAATAATGGCGTTGGCCGAGGCCCTGCCCATCCAATTGGTATGCCGGAATCCCAGACGGAAGATGTGCAAACTCATCAACTCGGTAGCGTTGCCCGGTCCGCCCTGAGTCAGTCCGTAAATAATATCAAAAATTTTCAGCGCGTCAATCGAACGCAGTAAGAGCGCAATGGTGATAATCGGCTTGAGTAAGGGCAAGGTAATGTAATATAAAGACTGAGTAAAGGATGCACCGTCAACGCTGGCCGCATCAAAAGGTTCATGCGGCAGGGATTGCAGTCCGGCGTACAAAATCAGGGTCATAAAAGGCGTCCACTGCCAGATTTCGACCATCATAATCGAGAAAAACGCCTTTTCATAGCCAAGCCAGTTCACCTTGCCAATTGCAAGCCAGGAGAGCAGGTAATTTAACACCCCGTATTCGGTATTGAGCATCAATTTCCACATCAACGAGGCAATCGCCGGAGTCATGACCATCGGGACAATCAAACAGGCAATCCACACCCGTTTCCATTTCAGCGGACGGTTAAACAACAGAGCGATCAGAAAGCCCAGCACCAGTTCGACGGCGACCGTGATGAACATAAACGACAAACTTAATTTTACAGAATTCCAGAAATCTTTATCCTGTCTGAATAGATAGAGAAAGTTTTCAATCCCAACCAATTTTTTACTTTCCCAGCCCATGGTCAGATCATAGTTGGTAAAACTGATGTACCACAAGAATATCGTGGGAAAGATGACGATCAGAGCCAGGACAATGACCGAAGGGAGAATATAAATATAATGTTCTTTTATCTTCACTGACGGTTCCTGAAAAAATGAGAGAGATGCGACTTTTGCGGAAAAGATGACATCTCCTGATTTGAAGAACGTCGTGTTCTGTCAAGTTATCATTGACGGGTTGACCTGTACCCCGGACATCCCCCAGGGCTGTTAAGTTCTTGTAAAACATGCCCGTCTCGACTTCGCTCGACGTGCGGTGTTCCGGTCATCGAGCGAAGTCGAGATGACAAACATCCAGAGAACTTTACAGCCCTGCGGACATCCCCTGTTCGGGGATTGCGGACAAGGATGTCCGTGGTACGAACTCCTCAGTTACACCTTGACAAAGCAGTAATTGGTTATTCTGCCATAATAGCCTCTACATCTTTCTGGGCTTTATCCATGGCTTCCTGCGCCGTCATCTGCCCTGCAAGCACGTCTGAGCCGTAATCGCCGACCACTTCCAGTACTTTCATGGTTTTCACATGCGGCGGAATCCAGGTAATTCCGGCTTCGACCAGATTTGCGGCGCGTTCCAGAGCCGCCAATTGAAGCGGGAAGGTCCAGTTTTGTGCAACGAATTCAGGATCGTTATAGACCGATTCGCGCACCGGGGTGCCGCCAAGCTGCACATACTGTTTGGCGTTTTTCTTACTCGTCATCCACACAATAAAGGCCCAGGCCGCTTGCTGGCGATCTTCAGGAACATCACTGGAAATCCCGACATTCCACCCGGCCAATGCGCCATACGCTCCTGCTGGTCCTTCGGGCGGCGGAACAAAACCGACTTTATCCACCACCATAGATTTGGTTTCATCCAGAATCCAACTGGTCAGAGCCGTTGAATCGAACCACATCGCGCTTTTGCCGGACATGAACAGCGAGACCGCTTCTTCATGGGTATAAACGCCGATGTCCGGCGGTCCCTGGCTCAGCAGATCAACGTAATATTCGAGTGATGAGACGGTTCCAGGAGAATTCACCAGTACGTCCCAGGTTTTTTGATCCAGATATTGACCGCCATTCTGATACATGGTCGTCATCCAGCCCGATGCAAAGTGAATCCCTTTTTGTCCGCGCATCCCAATGCCATACAAGCCTTCTTCTTTGCCTTTAAAGAATTTGGCGAGTTCCAACATTTCCGCCATAGTTTCCGGTGGTTTTTTGTCATATTTCTCGAATAAATCTTTTCTATAGCCGACATAGCGTGTTTCACCCGCCACCGGAATGCCGTAAATGACGCCATTGTATTTTCCGATGCCATCGCGATAGGCTGGCAGAATATCCTCATAATCAAACCATTCCGGGGTTAATTCGGCGTTTTGGATCAGAGGCGCAAGGTCAAGCGCCACGCCGCTCGGCGAATATTCCGCCATGTTGAAGGCGTCGATCAGGAGCACATCATACACCCCGGTTTTGGCTTCATGTTCCAAAAGGAGTTTTTGGCGCAGATACCCCTCTTCAATAATATCCCAGCGCACTTTGATGCCGGTGAGTTGGGTAAATTCGTCCACCATGGCCTGAAACGCATCGGTGGTCGGATGCGGTACAAAAGCACAAGTAATCGTCATATTGCCGTATTTTTCTTTCACCATGTTTGTCCAGGCGTCATCCTGTGCAAAGGCAGGCAGAGCCATCAGGCTCAACAAAATAAGACTGACGATGCTGATTTGAGTCATTTTTATTCTCATGGTACACACTCTCCTTGAAAAAAGTTGAAAGATCCACGAAAAACTTCACGATTCAATTTACGCGTGTTCTCCCAGGCATCACCTCCTTTGAAAATGTAGCGCGAAACTCCAGTTTCGCGCATCGTTGGCAACCGCGAAACTGGAGTTTCGCGGTACATTTTCTTTGCCTGCTCAATCGTACACGACTTCTACCGGCTGCCGGTTTTGGGCAGATTCCATAATCGCCAGCAGCACTTTGCTGACGCGATAGCCGTCTTCAAATCCGACAATAAATTCTTCGCCGCTGACCAGGCGTTCGATGAAATCGCGGATGCTTTCGTAAGCAAAACCGGTAGGTTTGCCGTGAATCGTCGGCATAATCAGAATATCAGGATGATCGCTTTTATTCTCAAGATAGCGTTCGATGGCCTGATTTCCGGTCAAATCCATATTGAACATGCCGGCGCTTCCTAAAATATTGAGCTTAATATCGTTCCAATGAGGGTTCGAGTTCGGGATAATCCAGCAATTTTCGATGGTAGCGATCACCCCATTTTCAAATTCCAGAATGCTCTGGTAAATATCAGGAACATTGATGCCTTTTTTCACCAGCACTTCCGAGCGTGACACCGAATAGACACGCTTGACTTCACTCTCAGCGAAAAAGCGCAAGGTATCCACCGTATGGCTTCCCAAAAACCAGAGGATTGAGGATTTTTCCGCCCAGGAGAGCATTTGGGTGGGGACAAAAATGGCGTCATTCAGGCGATAATACATTGAAATCAGGTCACCGATCTGATTGGCGCGGATATTATCACGCGCTACAACGAAGGGCGGATTCCAACGGGCATGAAAATCAACCATCACGCGCACATTCGCGGCTTGATAGGCTGTGCGCATGGCCTGGAGATCTTCATGCGTGGTCGCAAGCGGTTTTTCAAGGAGAATGTGTTTTCCGGCCTGACAGGCCGCAATGAACGGTTCGCAGTGTGCAAAATCCGGGGTCACGATGCCGACGGCCTGGACTCCCGGATTTTTCAACATTTCGTGAAAATCAGTATAATACGCTGTCGCGCCGAACTTTTCAGCAATCTGTTGCGCTCGTTCTTCGACCAGATCACAAACCGCTACAAGCTGCGCTAAGGGATGCGCCGCCATAATCCGGGCATGCGTTTCGCCCCATAATCCGCCTCCGATAATTCCATAGCCGATTTTTTCCATGTTCCCTCCTTCTTTAACTGTTGCTGAAGAGATATACTTCTTGACAAATTTTCAAGTTTCTTCCGTGTTCTCTGGTGAAGGAGAGACAATCTTTTCTGAGTTGTCAAGTAATTTGTAGGGAATTTCATTCTATTGTTTTGAGAATGAGGGATAAATTCTCGAAACAACAGAAATCGAAGTAATTGAAAACAAGATATTTTTTTCCACATACCTCTCAAAAAATTCTATTTGCGTTGGGACTGGGAACGGCGTTTTCGCTGTTCGGAGACGCGACGATGTACACGGTGCTGCCTACACATACGGCAGAAGCGGGCATCACGCTGGCGCTGGTCGGCATTTTATTGGGCGTTAACCGGGCGGTGCGCCTGGTGTTTAACGGCGTGGCCGGCTGGTGTTACGATCGGATCACGCAGCGCGGATTATTTCTGGGCGGTCTGGCGTTAGGGGCGTTTTCAACCGCTTGCTGTGCGGCGGCATACCAGTTCTGGCTCTTATTTGTTGGCAGAACCTTGTGGGGCGTGGCCTGGTCTTTGATCTGGATCGGTGGCGGCGTGATTTTGCTGAATCTTGCTGAGTCGGCTGAACGAGGCCGTTGGACTGGCTGGTATCAGACCTGGTTCTTTTTTGGAGCGGGCAGCGGGGCTTTTCTGGGAGGCATGCTGACGGATCTGATGGGTTATCATCCGACCTTATGGATCATTACCGCAATTCAGGCATGTAGTGTTGTTGTGGTCGCCATGTTTTTGCCCTCGATTCCAGATCGAATGCCTGCGATAAGGAAAGAACAACCCTCGCAATCTTTGAAAACATTTTTTACGCATGACTTTGGCCTCACGGTTTTCCTTCAGGGAATCAACCGCTTCTGCATCCCCGGAATGCTGGCCGCTACGTTAGGTTTGCTGGTGAAAGAACGTCTGGTTTCGCCGCAGTTTGTGTTAGGGGCAGGAACAATCACAGGCTTGTTGATCGCCGGACGTACCGTACTGAGCATGGCGATTGCCCCGCTGTCAGGGTATCTTTCAGATCGGCTGAAAAGCCGCTGGTCTGTTTTGAGTTTCGCCTTGATCATTGGCATCGCCGCGATGCTGTTTTTGACATCTCACATCGTCCTTCTGATCGTCATTGGATTTTTGTGCAGCGCGGTGATTACGAGTTCCGTCCAATCGCTGACGATAACGTTGACCGGCGATCTGGTCGCAGACGCTCATCGCGGCAAAGCAGTCAGCATCCTGCACACAGTGGGAGATCTGGGCAGCGCGCTCGGCCCGCCCTGCGCCTATACCTTGCTCTTATATACGGGACTCTCAGAAGTGTATCTGGTATGCGCATTCCTGTTCGCTGTTCCATTGGGATTGATTGTATTGAAAATTCGGAGAAATAAGTAACCGCAGATTTCGCAGATTTTACAGATTTCAGATATGACAGATGGTTTGAACCCCGGGTTTTTTCAAAAACCCGGGGGTTGTCATTTATTTTTTCAGGATGTCATTCCCTTTTTTCAACGCATTAATCCAGTCCCACACTCCAGACCATTCTTCTGAAACGCCGTATTTTTCGATCTGTTGGCAGCGTTGATAGTAAATCCGGGCGACTTTATCGTGCGGATTCACATGCAAAATTTCGTTGAAGAGTTCTTTGGCCTCGGCAATTTGCTTGATCTGGTCTTCAGGGCTGATATCTAACACCTCGGTAAATAATTTTTGGGCAGCCGCAAATTTTGTGCGGTGATAGAGTTTAAAGCCCTGTTTAAAGAGCACCAGCGTTTTTAATTTTGATTCAATGATCTGCGGCGGATCCGCGTCAAACACTTCAAACACGGTCACCGGTTCTGATTTGCCTTTGGCCTGGACTTGATCGATAATGCGAATCGAATACTCCGAAGGATTTTTCAATTGGAAATACGTGGTTTCCCCGATCAAGAGTGAGGCGCCGTAGGTTTTGGTCATGTCTTCAATCCGGGCGGCTAAATTGACAGCGTCAGAAATCACCGTACCATCCATGCGATGCTGATCGCCAACCGTGCCTAACATTAATGAACCGGTATTCAAGCCGATCCCAATCTGAATCGGCAGATACCCGGCCCGTTTTCGCCCCTGATTATACTCTTTGAGTGTCTTGAGCATAGCTAACGAGCAGCGGACAGCGTCATCCGCATTGGTCGGAAATAAGGCCATAATCCCGTCGCCGATATATTTATCAATAAATCCGCGATGCTCCTGAATGATCGGACTCATCCGGCTCAGATACGAATTAATGAAATTAAAATTTTCCTGGGGCGTCATTTGTTCGGAAATTGGAGTAAACCCGCGAATATCAGAGAACATCACGCTGATTTCTTTTTCGATTTGGTCACCAAGCTGCACCTCGACAATGCTCTTTTTACCGAGCAGACTCAAGAATTCTTTGGGGATAAAGCGGCTATAGCCGTTGGTCAGCTCAACTTGTTTCTTCGATAAGTCAATTTGCTGATTGAGCGATTCGCGTAATTGCTTATAGAGCGCGGCGTTTTCAATTGAGATCACCATTTGAGCCGAGAGCACGTTGAGCACTTTTAACCGAGATGGCGTAAAAACGCCAGTAGCAAGATCGTTCTCCAGATAAATGACTCCGCTGATTTTTCCGCGTTTGATGAGCGGAGTGCAGAGCACAGATTTCACCTGGTGCTGCGTGATATAAGGATCATGGGTAAAATGGCCTTCGCGGGCGGCATCCTGAAGCAGAACCGGCTCTTTTGTACGAATAACATAGTGAATAATTGAGGTCGGCAGGAAAGAAGGTTTCATGGATCCGACCGATTCAAGCGGGATGCCATGCAGGACTTTCACTTCCTTGCTTTCAGCGTTTCCTTCAGCGTCAATCAACCATTCATCCTCTTTTTTGCGAATCAACCATCCTTTTTGTGCGCCAGCGCTTTCAATGACGATGCGCATCATCTGTTTGAGCAAATCAGTTAACACAAGATTTTCTGAAATCGCCTGAGATGCTTTCATGGTCGTATTCAAATCCAGGAGGCTCAAGCCCTCATGGTCAATTTGAGTCGAAATACTGGTCGAATTCAGAGGTGTCGCCTTTCCCGCGGGTGTTACGGAAAATTTTGCCGAAAGATAGGGATAGGATTGCAGTAAATCCGTCATTTTCCGTTTTGCGCCCCACAGAGTGTAGGCGTGATAGGCATCTTTGATATACAGTTCGGCAAATTCAGGTAACCCTTGTTTTTGATAAAATCTGGCGGCAATTTCCCAGGTGAGTGCCTTATGGTGGGGGAATTGCTGAACTTGCACCGCTTCAATCGCCTGGTGATACAATTGTATGGCCTCAAAGCGTTGTCCGGTCAAACGGGCCATTTCGGCCTGCACGAGCAGATAACAGTGTTGAAAATTTTCCGGGCAATGCTCCGCCCACTCTTGCATTTGTCGTTGGTTTTGGGTAAGAATTGTCCAATAATGTTGTTGTTGTTCCGCTGATGCTGCCGGATACAGCGCCGTCACGCTCAGGGAAACATAAAAATTATACGCCGCTCTGACGATAAAACTTTGGACGAGATCAAGCAAGGGTTCTATCTCTCTTGCCTGATGTAAGGCTTCTTGCGGATGTCCGTAGAGGTACAGGAGTTGGAGCTTCATAATCTGATACACGCTGAGAGCCATTCGATTCTGATGTTCCTGACATTGTTGCAGAAATTGGGCTTCACTCAGAGCGTCGGTATCAAAAGAGAGCGTTTCTGACGTGAATCCGGTCAGGTTCTCAAGAATCAACTGACAGCCCATCATGACATCTATCGCTGCCAAATTATGGGAGTGCTGGACAAATTCCAAAAATTGGGGAAAATCTTGCCGAATCTGTTCCAGGTTTGTGCCTTCGCAGAAGAGATTGAGCAGCCTGTGCATGAGCGCCAGACCCGCGATATGAACTTCTCCGGCATCAATGGCGGTATGATATGCTTCATGTTCATACATATGGGCGAATTTCAGGTGTTTCACCCAACAGGTAAGCTCTCCAGCAAGGGTCAGGGCCGCCTCGCTTCTCTGCGCCAGATTGTTTATTTGTTCACTCAGTTGTATGGCAAATATGCCCAGGTCATATCCGGTTTGATACTTCCCATAGTATGTTCCAAGCAGAACACCATAATGAGCATAGCCAGACACAGATTCAGGGGTATGTCCGAAGGTCAAGGAAATCTTCATCATTCTGGCGATAAGTATGGCATACATCAAGAAATTCGAAAAGCAAGCCGGGAAAATCAGGACATGTAAAATCTGCATGATCAGGTTCTGGTGTGAATCCGTGAGAAGAGGCGTTTGGAGCAATGCCGCAGGACTTTTCAAGCTGAAAAGATGTTGTACTTCAGACAGTTCTGCTTCAACGCGGTTCGCCATATTTTCACCAGGCCACTCCATGCCTAAAATAGTCAGAGCATTTTCCCCTTCATGAAGGGCTTCGGCATATTTTCCCCGGCGCGTATAATGCAGGATCAATATTTTATAGGCAGCGATACGATCATTGATGGTTTGCGCGTGTTCTAACAACGCACGCACAAGTTGTTCGGCCTGAGTGAAATTTCCGATAAGATTTTCGATGTCCGCCTGCTCTTTGACAAGTTCAAAAGTCAGCTCGTATTGGGTGCGCCAGCATTCTTTTTCCAGTAAAGCGACGCCTTCTGTGAAGTACTGCCGTGCAACCGTATAATTTGGGGCGGCTTTTGCCTGTCGTCCGGCTGATAAATTCAGTTGAACCAATTCACGCCGTTCTTCCTCGGTTTCAAGATACTCCGCGCCGAGATTCAGATGATCGACAATTGCGGTCAGATGTTCTTCCCGGGTTTTCAGAGAACTGGGCTGATGCAGCAGATATTGACCGATTTTGAGATGGAATTTCCTTCCTGTTTCCGATGAGATCAGATCAAGAGCAGCTTCCTGAAAGCGGTGATGGACAAAATCGTAGAGCACATAAGGCGCAAAATCTTTTAGTTCGGAAGCCGGAAAAAACATGATATAACGGTAGGATTCATCGGCCGGAAAAATAACGCCTTCTTGAATAGCCACGTCAATATCGCTGACGGTTTCATGTTCCGAACGATTCATGACAGCAGCTAAGGTTGAAAGATCAAACCGATTTCCGATACAGGCCGCGCATTGTAAGGTCTGTTGGATGTGCGCCGGGAGTTTTCGGATTTTCATGGTCATGAAGGCGGCCATATTTTCAGGCATGGCCAGTCCCTGAATTTGCTCAAGATTCCATTGCCAGCATCCTGAGCGGGAATCGTAACTTAACAATCCTTCCGCATCAACCGTTTTCAAAAATTCCCTGATTGCAAAGGGATTTCCGGCCGTCTTTTCCAGCATCAGCCTGGCGAACGGCTCAAGTTTTTCCGGAGCATGGTGTAGGCTGTCAACAAGCAGTTGGGCGACATCTTGAAACGCTAACGGAGCAAGCGCAATGTGTGTGACCTTCGTCTGAGTCTTTTGCACCGTATTTACAAGATCATTCAAGCCGGAGATCGCAGCTGCATCATCATCGCGGTATGCTCCGATGATGAGCAAGGCTTTTATTTGCTGACGGATCAGAAGATGTTGGACGAGTTGAAGGCTGGCCATATCAGCCCATTGTAAATTATCCAGGAATATGACCAGTGGATGTTCCGGGGCGCTCAATGCCTGGATCAGATCTTGAAGGAGAAAATGAAGGCGATTTTGCGCTTCCTCCGGTGAGTTCTCTTCCTCTGTTCGCGTTGTTCCAAGAATCATCTCCACTTCGGGCAAAAATTCAGATAAGACCAGGGTATTATTTCCCACGGCTGCTGCAAGTTTTTCTCTCCACAAAGCCAGTCGGGATTCATTTTCAGTCAGCAATTGCCGCAGCAAACTTTGTAAGGCTTGAATCACTGCTGAATAAGCCATGTTCTGTTTGAACTGTTCAAATTTTCCTGCGATGAAATATCCATGATGTTCGATAATCGTCTTTTGAAACTCATAGACCAGAGCGGTTTTGCCGATTCCGGAATAGCCTGATGCCAAAAAGAGTTCGCCGCGTCCCTGCCGGCTTCGATGAAACACTGTGAGCAAGGTATCAAGTTCTTTGGCTCGTCCATAAAGCTTTTGGGGAATCTCAAACGGTCTGGAGCGCTCATCCTGCCCGATGGCTACATATTGGATTGCGCCGGTGTGCTGAAGCTGTTCAAGGCACTTTTGTAAATCCGTGATCAGCCTGTCGGCGTGTTGATAGCGTTCTGTTGCTGTTTTGGCTAACAGTTTCATCACAATTTCTGAGACTGCTCTGGGAATCAGGTGATTGAGTTCATTGGGGGAGCGAGGATGTTTGGCAAGATGGGCGTGAATCAGTTCCATCGTGTCATTGGTTTGAAAGGGCAAAAACCCCAGAAGTAATTCATAAAACGTCACCCCGAGCGCATAGAAATCAGTGCGATAATCCACGATTCGATTCATCCGCCCTGTTTGTTCGGGGGAAATGTAGGCTAACGTGCCTTCAATGACGGCTGGATTCACGATCTCAGGTTGTTCGAAAGAAAAAGGCGCGGCAATGCCGAAATCAATCAGTCTGAGTCGATCAGTTTCCGGGTTCCATAAGAAATTTGAAGGGTTCAGATCTTTGTGCATGATATGCTGCTGGTGAATCGCCCCAACAATGGTACTCATGCGGATTGCAAGCTGCAAGAATTCTTCCAAATTGAATTTACGAATCAGAAGGATCTCATTCAACGGCTGCCCACCAATATCTTCCAGCACCATCATCAAACTGTTCTGCCACAGTTCGATCCCATAGACACGGATCACACCATCCACCTTCTGTAATGAACGTGTAATTTCATACTCGCGCTTAAAGCGGCTTATTTCCTGGGGAGATGGATATTCGCGATTCAGGGTTTTCAATATCACCGGATGTTGATCGGTTGTACGTGTTCCGCGATATATCAGGCTATTGGCGCTTTCGTGAATTTTATAGATAGAGGTATATTCTGTACTGGAAATCATACGCTCTTATGGTTCATACCGGCCAGTTCGTTTGTATGCCGTTGTTTCTCATACTCCGAAATTGAGCAAACTTTACCAGAGGAACACGAAAAATGCAAGAAGATTCCAGAAAAAACACCAGAAATATGATAGTAATGCACTCTGCTATATGACAATCTTTGCGCCGGAAAGTCTATTTTTACCCCTAAAGATCTCATTTTTCCAGGTTCATTGCATTTTTTTCTTGATTGATGGGTATTTGTGGAATGGAGTGATCATCTCTTTGGACGCAGACACGGAAAATTAATAGAGGAAAATAATCATGAAAAACTTTTACGAGCAGGTCTATGATCTTGTGGTGCGCATTCCCGCAGGACGAGTCATGACGTATGGGCAAATCGCTGTTTTACTTGGAAAACCCTCAGCCGCCAGAGCGGTAGGATATGCCTTGCACCTTACGCCGGCCGGAGTCAGAATTCCGTGGCAGCGAGTGATCAATTCACAAGGGAAAATTAGTCCCAGAGGGGCTTCAGACATCGTGCATGAGCCTCAATTACAACGGCTGCTTTTGGAGCAAGAGGGCGTTCACTTCGATTTGCAGGGCAAGATCGATCTTCAGAAGTATCTCTGGGAACCGGATGCAATGAGCCAATATGAATGGTAAGAGAATTTCTCGTTTTTTAACAAGAAAAAGCTTGACAATCCATATTTGTTCTTATTTAGGATTAGATCATTTAATATGATCAAGGTGGTGAAAGAATATGCAACAACGCGATAATCGTCTTACCGCTCTTAAACTTGAGCAATTTAAGGAAACGTGTAAATCCCATCAAATAAAATTGACGCCGCAGCGCCTGCTGATTTATGAAGAACTCATGACCACAGATGAGCATCCCTCAACTGATATGCTCTATCAACGTGTGAGAACTATCTTTCCGACAATTTCCTTTGATACGGTCAACAGAACGCTGTTAACCTTTCATGAGCTTGGATTGGCTGAGATTGTTGGGGGAACGGGTAACTCGAAACGCTTCGATGGCGATACCACGAAGCATCACCATTTCCAATGTCTCAAATGTAAAAAAATATTTGATGTAAATTATGAACCCTATAACCAGTTAGAAGTTTCCCAGGAACTTGAGGAACGGTTTCAGGTGCTCAGGGCGAATGTGTATTTGGAAGGATATTGTGACCAGTGCAAAGAGTAAACCAGGGAATTGAAAATTGAGAATTGGATTCATAGAGGAGGGAAATATGAAACCCGTTGAGATCAAAAAAGGTATTTACTGGGTTGGAGGCATTGACTGGGATCTGCGCAATTTTCACGGATATTTGACGCAACGAGGCTCAACCTACAATGCATATCTGATTGTGGATGAGAAGATTACGTTGGTGGATTCGGTGAAGTATTATCTGTGTGATGAAATGTTTGAGCGCATTTCGCATCTTATCGATCCGGCCAAAATTGATTACATCATTTCGAATCATGTCGAGATGGATCATTCAGGCAGTATCCCGATGATCAAAGAGGTTGCTAAAAACGCGGCTGTGATTACTTCCCCAAAAGGAGAGACCGGGTTAAAAGCTCATTTCAAGCGTGACATGGATTTTCAGGTGGTTAAAAGCGGCGATACCCTCAATATCGGCAAGCGCACGCTGCATTTTGTGTTAACACCTATGGTGCATTGGCCGGATAATATGGTGACGTATATTCCAGACGACAATGTCTTGCTCTCAAACGATGCCTTTGGCCAGCATTTAGCGAGTTCGGAACGTTTCGATGATGAATATCCACTCAATATCATCATTGAAGAAGCTCAGAAATACTATGCCAACATCGTGCTGCCGTACAGCACCCAGGTGCAAAAAGCCCTGCAAGCCGTCGGGGGTTTGGAGATAGATGTGATCGCCCCAAGCCATGGCGTTATCTGGCGTTCCCACATTCCAACGATTCTGGCGCACTATCAAAAATGGTCAGCGAATCAGACCAATGAGAAAGCCTTGATCGTGTATGACACCATGTGGAATTCGACCAAGAAAGTCGCTTACTCGATTCAGCGCGCCTTTGAAGATAAGGGCATCCAGACACGGATGTTCAATCTTCAGTACAATCATATTTCCGATATTATGACAGAAGCGATGACTGCCAAATATATTTGTGTTGGTTCTCCGACATTGAATAACGGTATGCTGCCCACCATGGGCGCATTTTTGACGTATTTTAAAGGGCTTGCCCCGAAAAATAGAATCGGTCTGGCGTTTGGTTCGTACGGATGGGGCGGACAAAGCGTCGGCTTGATCGAGGATGTACTCAAAGCCTGCGATTTTAAGATGCTGCCAGGCGTCAAAGTGCAGTACATCCCGGATGAGGAAACACTTCAAGCGATAACTGAGCAAGTGAAAGGAGCATTATTATGACAGCATTTAAAGGATCAAAAACAGCAGAAAATTTAATGAAAGCCTTTGCCGGAGAATCTCAAGCCAAAAACCGCTACACCTTTTACGCCAAAGTGGCTGTAAAAGAGGGGTTTGAGCAAATTGCCGAAATTTTTCGCGAAACCGCTGATAATGAAGAAATGCACGCCAAACTCTATTTTCAGCATCTCGTCGAACACCTGAAAAAAGATGTTGTGGAAATCAACGCGGCCTATCCGGTAGCTCTGGCCGGAACAGCAGAAAATTTGCTGGCCGCGGCCGAAGGCGAACATGAAGAATGGACGGATCTGTATCCGAGTTTTGCTAAGGTGGCTGAGGATGAAGGTTTTCCCGCCATTGCCAAAACCTTTACCAGAATCGCCGGCGTGGAAGAAAAACACGAAATTCGCTATAATAAACTGTATGAAAACGTGAAAAATGGCGCGGTCTTTAAGAAAGAGACCAAAGTGTTCTGGAAATGCCGCCGTTGCGGATACATCACAGAATCACCCGTTGCGCCGCCGAAATGCCCCGTGTGCAATCATCCGCAAGCCTATTTTGAAGTCTTTGTTGAAACGTATTAATGGCATGAAAAACCGGGTTTTTTCAAAAAACCCGGTTTTTCTTGTTATGACGCTGTTGCAGCCTGAATAAATGCCTGAAACAGGCGTTGCGCATAGGTATCTTCTTGAAAAGATCCTTCCGGATGCCATTGAACGCCGACCACAAATTTTCTTGATGGCAATTCAATCCCTTCAATAATGCCGTCTGTGGCGCGAGCTGTGATGCGAAAGTCTGGCGCAACATCTTTGACGGCCTGATGATGATGGCTGTTGACCAGGATTGCCGTCTGTTGCAACATCTCGTGTAAGTGCGTTCCTGGTTCGATCTTCATTGAGTGAGTCAATGTTGTCATTGGTGCTTGCTGGCGGTGTTTGAGGAGCGGAGCGGTCGGAATCTCTGAGAAAATATCTTGATACAGGGTGCCTCCATTGGCGACATTGAGCACCTGAATTCCCCGACAGATGCCTAAAATCGGGATATCGGCTTCCAGAGCCAATTTCGTGATGCGTAACTCAAGTTCATCCTTCTCTTGATCAATCAGACCGAGATTCGGATGGGGTTCGCTGTGAAAATACAGCGGATTAATATCGGCTCCCCCGGTCAATAAAAGTCCATCAAGCTTTGTTATGAGACGTTCAATGACAGACTGTTCTCGTACCAAAGGGATAAAAAAGGGAGCGCCTCCGCTTGTCACTACAGCATGAACATACGTGCGATACCCAACTTCCTGAGTGGGTAACAAACGGGTTATCCCCTGGTCAAAAGTGGTGGCGGTTGTCCCGGTCATTCCAATAATCGGACGCATAGTATGATGTCGCTATACCATGAATTTCATGGTATAGTCGTTCTTTCAAGATAAAAATACAGGTTTGTAAATTTTCAGGCATAAAAACCGGGTTTCTTGAAGAAACCCAGTTTTTCTCCTATACAAATTTTCCCTCGGCAAAAAGTCAAAATAATTTTTTCAGAAGGCATATTTTCTCTGAAAATCCGACATTGGAACAAACTTACACTGTAAATTTCTTGACGCTGTCATCTTGTTTCGCTACATGTTCAGCAGAGAATCCTCAAAAAAACCGTGTTTCTTGAAGAAACCCGGTTTTTAAAAGAGAAATGGCTTTACAATTAATCCGGAGGTGAATATAAATGAGTCTATTAGGTGTTGATGTCGGAACGAGCGGGTGTAAATCGGTCGTCTTTTCAGAAACAGGTACGATCCTGGCTTCGGCCTATCAAGAATATGATTTTCAGGCCGCGCAGCCGGGCTGGGCGGAACTGGACAGCAACGAGGTCTGGGAAAACATTCAGCAGACGATTCACGCCGCGGCGTCGCAAACGACCTCAGATCCGATTAAGGCGGTCTGCGCGTCTTCCTGCGGCGAGGCAGTGGTGCCGGTTTCAGAGGATCGGCAGATTTTAGGGGCCTCCTTGCTTAATTTTGATGTGCGTGGTTTAGACTATGTGAATGAATTACGCCATAAGTTTGACGCGGAAACATTTTATCAAGTGAATGGCAATACCATCGGGAACAATTATACCCTCCCTAAACTCTTATGGATCCGGGATCATCAACCGGAACTGTATGCCCGCACCTATAAATTTCTGCACTGGGGCAGTTTTGTCCCCTTTATGCTTGGCAGCGAGCCTTCGATTGATTTCTCACTGGCGAATCGCTCGCTGCTCTTTGATCTTGAGCGCGAAACCTGGTCAGAAACGATCGCGCAGCAAACAGACATTGATCTGACCAAACTTCCGGTCACAGTGCCATCAGGAACGGTGATCGGCGCAGTGGATTCCAAAATTGCCAGGCAGCTTGGCTTACCCCCAAACATTCCGATTGTCGCCGGGGCGCACGATCAGTGTTCAAATGCAGTCGGCTGTGGCGTGATCAAAGAAGGCTTCGCCATGTATGGCATGGGCACGTTTATCTGCATTGTGCCGGTATTTCATCAACGCAAAGACCCTCAACTCATGCTGGAACGCGGCTTAAATACAGAACATCACGCCGCTCCCGGTGCGTATGTCAGTTTCATTTACAATGACGGCGGTTCGCTGGTCAAATGGTTTCGCGACACCTTTGCTCGTCTGGATAAGCAGCGTGCTCAGCAGGAAGGATACGAAGTGTATGATCACCTGTTTGCTGAAATGCCTGAGCGTCAGAGCAAAGTGATGGTGCTTCCTCATTTTTCCGTGACCGGCCCGCCGCAGTTTCTCACAGATTCCTGTGGATTGATGGCCGGACTCAAACTCGAAACTTCGCGGGGCGAGATATTGAAAGGCATCATCGAGGGCGCCACATTTTACATCAAAGAGTGCGTCAACGCGCTGCCGGCGACGGGGACTGAGATTCAAGATTTCCGAGCGGTGGGCGGCGGGAGTAAATCGGATACATGGATCCAAATCAGCGCGGATATTCTGGGACGACCGTTTATTCGTCCCAAAATTACGGAAGCAGGGGCATTGGGCGCGGCGATCATGGCCGGCGCAGGCTGTGGGATTTTTGCGTCAGTGCAAGAGGGGGTTGCGGCGATGGTGCAATTGGATAAAGCGTTTGAACCGGACATGAAAAAGCATGAGGCGTATCAGCGCCGCTTTGAAATTTATCAAAAGACTTGGCCCTTATTGCGAGAGTATTTGCAAGAATTAGCCGCCGAATGAGAAAAAACCGGGTTTTTTCAAAAAACCCGGTTTTTCCCAACTGTTCTTACACCGCCACATCCACAGGCGGGTGCAGTTCGTGTTCGCTTTCAGCTACAACCACAGCTACACAAGAATCGCCGGTGACATTGATGCAGGTGCGAGCCATGTCAAGAATTCGGTCAACACCCGCAATCAACGCCACGCCTTCCAGAGGCAGGCCGACTTGCTGCAACACCAAAGTTAACATGATCAGACCCGCGCCAGGCACGCCTGCGGTTCCAATTGATGCCAGAGTGGCCGTGATAATAATCATGATGTATTGCCCGAAGGTTAAGGGGATGCCATAGACCTGAGCCACAAATAACGCACACACCCCTTGATATAAGGCGGTGCCGTCCATGTTAACCGTCGCTCCTAAGGGTAGTACGAAACTCGCCACGTCTTTTGAGACGCCCAGATTATCCTGCGTGCAACGCATTGTGATTGGCAGCGTGGCAGAACTGCTGGTGGTGGTAAATGCGACAATCATTGCATCCGAGACGCCTTTAAAAAAACGAAATGGATTTAAATGCGCCCAGACTTTGACCATGGTGCCGTACACCACGAGCGCGTGAATGATGCAGCCCACATAGACCAGCACAATCACTTTTGCCAGTGGGAGCAGCACGTCCAGCCCGTATTGTCCGGCGACCCCGGCAATCAGCGCAAACACCCCGTAAGGCGCGTAATCCATGATAAACCCGGTCATTTTATACATCGTTTCCGCAAACGCATCGAAGAACGTTAAGACCGGTTTGGCCTTGACGCCGGCCAGCGTAATACTGATACCGACAAATAAGGCAAAGGCAATAATTGGCAGGATCTGAGCATTCGCTAAAGAGCTTACCGGGTTGCGCGGAATGATGTTGAGCAAGGTCTCCACAAGGCTCGGCGCTTCTTTGGCTTCAGCCGTCAAATCCGCTTGCAATGCCACTCCCGCACCTGGTTGGAAAAACGTTCCCAGGATCAACCCAATCGTAATCGCGATCGCAGTCGTAATTAAATACAGGGCGATCGTTTTACCTCCGATCCGTCCTAATTTTTGCAAATCTCCGGTACTGGCAGCTCCGACAACCAATGTCGAAAATACCAGGGGAACAATGAGCATGCTGATTAAATTAATGAATAAGGTCCCGACCGGTCGAATTGACGTGGCAAATCCTCCGACTACCATCCCCACAATCAAGCCGGCAATCAAGGCTATCAGAATGCGCTGCCAGAGCGTTAACCCTCGGATAAACAAGAATCCGATAAACGGAATGGCCAGCATCACAAAAATTTTGCCTAATTGCCCAACATCCTGAAGCACTCCTGCTCCTACTCCTAAAATGATGGTCAACGCGATCACCAGGAGTATTCTGTAAATAATCTGTTTTCCCATATCTGACTGTGCCATAATTACCACTCCTCCTTAAAAAACAATGCCTCTTACACAAATATGTGAACAACACACGACTATATCAGCTAAAAGAATCTTTACTTGAAGAAGATGTTAACGTCAAGAAAAATTATCGTAAATAAGCGGCAATCCCTGTAAGATACCAATCCGCCCCCCCTTCTTAACGATGAAAGGTGCTGTCAGAAAAACGCGCATTCTAACAACACCTTCATCCATTCAACAGCTCTGTCTTTTCACGAACAATTGCTCTCCTTACTTTTTATACATGTCAGGCACCGGTACTCCGGAAAATTCGTATGTATATCCCGAATTCTCCTTGAGTAATGGTTGTGTCACGCCATCCACACCCACCAGGCTCAATGTGGTGAGAAACCCATATTGCGCGCCAAGATAGGCATCCGTCGGATCATAATATTCGTCCGGGGCGTGGGCCTTGCTGCCTTTGCCACCGCCTCCAATCGTCAAAGAAGGCACTCCCAAACTAATCGGCAGATTGGAATCGGTACTGCTCGCCTCTTCCAGCGTTGGCGTCTGTCCAAGAGCTTGCGCTGCCGCATACGCTACCTGCACATGCGTGGCATCAGCCGGGAAAGACCCGGAGGGACGATCTCCAACCAGGGTAATATCTAAGGTGATATTATTTTTACTATCCCAGGGAATCGCCCAACGCAGATTCTCTTCAACTACTCCCATTCTGGCATAATTAACAAGCTCAGAAACAGTCAAATCCAGTTGTTCCGGGCTTACCGAACGGGTATCCGTCTGCATCACAACATTAGCGGCAATCGAGTTGACAGAAGTTCCTCCGTTCACGACCGATACCGTGAAGGTCGTTCTCGGATCCTCCGGCACTTCCATGTCGGCAATTTTGCTGATGGCGCGTCCCATAGCATGAATCGGGCTGGGAACCTCTCCAAACGCGCTGAAGCTATGCCCGCCGGGGCCATTAAAAGCAAACTCAAAACGTTTGCTGCCAAGCCCCAGATACGTAATATCCCCTGCGCCGCCGCCATCAATCGAAATAAATCCATCGATCCCTTCGACTGCGCTGAACAGATACTTCACGCCGCGCAGATCGCCGCGCCCCTCTTCACCAACATCACCCACAAACATGATGTCGCCCACGGTTTTGATACCGGCTGCTTTGAAGGCGCGAACAATACTGAGCAATGCAGCTAAGCCACAGCTATCATCACAAATTCCCGGGGCATGCAGCAGCCCCTTCTCGTCTTTAGTGACTTTCGTATCGTATCCTAAGGGAAACACTGTATCCAGATGTGCCGCCACCACCAACAGAGGCCCATTACCAGAACCTTTCCAATACCCAATGGCATTACCTTCTTGATCAACAGAAACATTTTCCAGGCCTAATTCGGTAAATCGCCGGGCATAATCTTTTGCACGTTCATCTTCATTAAACGGAGAGGCAGGAATTTCTGTGATAGCAATCTGTTCGGCAACGCGGTTGCCTTGATCGCTCTTGAGAAATTCCAATCCCTGCGCAATGGTTGGATTTGCCAGGAGCTGGTCGATCACACTTTTAACCTCCGGGGCAATGGTATAACCAGTTTCCGCTTCTCCGGGTTCTCCGGCATAGCGCGCTTGTTCGGCTTTCGTGTAGGCTTCTTGCGCCATCACTTGCGCACAGCAGAACAACCCAACCAACATGAAGATCGCCAGGAATCGTAGAAAAGATTTTTTGAACATAAAGACCTCCTTGAGGATCATAGGGGATATGAGGAGTCTCAAATCTCCCATGATAAAACAGAATGTCTTAATGGTGAAAAAGCAACAACGCTTTCCAGAAGTCTGAATGACCTTCTATAAGCGTACACCATTTTTACAGTCTATTGAAAAAAGGTGTCAAGTAAAATTGTCACAATCTCAATTTTTGCGCCGTTTCGAGAATAAGGGGCAAATTCCCGAAACAGCAGAAAACTCGATCTGGGTTTTTCAAGAAACCAGGTTTTTAGAATACCCGAAAACTTTTCTTTTTAGTTCAAGAAAGAAATCTTCACAACATCTCTTTTGGGAAAATTCTGTTGACAACATTCGCCTCACAAAGCACATCTACTATTTCAGAAAAAAGTCATCTGAATGAAAACATTGTTTCGATTCGGCGTTATAGACGCAAGAAGGAGGAGACATGGGCAAAGTAGAAGTGATTGCCGGGAGCATGTTTTCCGGCAAAACCGAAGAATTAATTCGAAGGCTGACGCGGGCGGAAATTGCCAAGCAAAAGGTTGTAGTTTTTAAACCGGCCATTGATAATCGTTATAGCGATCATCATATTGTTTCACATGACATCTCCAAGATGCCATGTATGACGATTAACACTGCGGATGAAATTCTTCCGAATATCGGCAAGGCGACGGTAATAGGCATTGATGAAGCGCAATTTTTTGACGAATCGATCATCAACGTGGTCAATCAACTCGCAGAAAGAGGGAAACGGGTGATTCTGGCCGGATGCGAGATGTATTCCAGCGGGGAACCTTTTGGACAAATGGGTGCGTTAATGTGCATTGCAGAAGAAGTCACCAAATTACGCGCGGTCTGCATGGTCTGCGGTGAAGAGGCGTATATTTCTTATCGCAAAGAACGCCCTCAAAATGGGAATATTCTGATTGGCAATTCAGATATTTATGAGGCTCGCTGCCGTAAGTGCGCTCATCTCAATGGCAAAAGTCAACTATCCGGCGACTTGAACTAACATGGATTCTATCGGGAACGCAGGCATAAAAAATTGACTGCCTGCGTTCTTTTTCATAGGCAAAGAGCACGAAAAATCTTCCATGTTCCACCTCTTTTTCCGTGCTCTTTGTCCGAGATTCCTGGGCTGGCATTTTTAAACTTCCGGCACTTCAAAACATTCCCTGACTGTGGCAATGGACGTTTTATCGCCTTTAATTCTAATCTTGCCCAACATAAATGCGACGCGTCCGTCAAGTTTACCCTGTGCTAATTTCAAGTACGTTTTTGAGGTCATCGTGGCATGACTTTTCGCCGTCGGATCTGCGCCCGGTCGAATTTCACAGGTGCCATTCTTGACAATTAAGGTCCATTGGCCGCCATCTTCGCCAGTAATATCATAGGAAATATGCGCATTGACTCCTTCCGCTTTTTCTGGAAGAAAACGCATAAACTGCGTTTCAAAAAAATCTTTGACTTTTAATGGACGCGGACGATCTTTCAATGGCACAACAGCAGGTTTCACTGGAGCAGTAGCTTGCCGTTCAACAGGAGGTGCTGATGGGGCTTTCGCTGTAGGTCGAGGCGTTGGGGCCGTTTTCGGTGGTTCCGGCTTTTTTATCGGAATCGCTTTCGGTGGTTCCGGTTTCTTAATCGGAGCCGCTTTTACGGGTTCCGGTTTGGCGGTGGCTTCCACGTCCTGGACCACAAACACTTCTTTGCACTTCGGACAACGAATCTTTTTCCCTAATTTCTCAGCATCTAATTTAAATTTTGCCTCACAACTCGAACATTGCGTGATTATTTTCTCCACAGCTTTGTCACCTCCGATATTTTGATTCTATTTCAGATTATACACAAAACATACATTTATGGTGTTATTTTAATTACTCGTTCTTTCTAAGAGAATATCAATAAATTCTTATGAGCGATTCAAGTTTAAGCAGTCAGGTTTTTTCTGAAAACGCTGGTTGCTGTTCTCAAAGAAATTATTGATACTTTTTAAATTATTACTTATATCAGATGTGTGAAATTGCTGTCAAGTACTTTTCTCGTCTCTTCTTGAAATTTCTTATGAAACTGATTGACAAGACTCACAGGTTTTGTTAACGAATCATAAAAATCCTAAATGATGATGTTCATAAAAACCTCTTTCCAAAAATGATGTGGAACGCTTATGGAATACTTGACCATCAAAGAAATGCCAGAGGATGCACGCCCACGAGAACGATTGGAACGCTCCGGACCAGGCTCCCTGTCAAATCAAGAACTTCTAGCGATTACGCTTTCGACCGGAGTAGTAAAAGATGGGCAAAAATATACGGCGATCGACTTAGCGACTCAGCTTCTCAGACATTTTGAGAGCCTTAAAGGCGTCGCCCAGGCTGATTTTGTGCAGCTCACCGAAGTAGCGGGAATCGGCCCGGCTAAAGCCTGCCAGATCATGGCCGCCTTTGAACTTGGCAAACGCGTTGCCATGTTTTCCGGCAATCTTAAACCGGTTATTCGGCAGCCAACCGATGTATTCGAATATTTTCGTGATCAGATGAGTTTGCTTCCGAAAGAAGTGTTTCGCGTCGTAGCCCTCGATACCAAGAATCGAATTATCAAGGATCAAATTGTCTCAGAAGGCACCTTGAACGCCAGCATTGTCCATCCACGCGACGTTTTTCGCGTTGCGGTGGTCAATTCTGCTGCGTCGCTCATTCTTCTTCATAATCATCCCAGTGGCGATCCCATGCCGAGCCAGGAAGATATTGCCATTACCAGACGCCTGGTTGAAGTGGGAAAGCTTATGGAAATTCCCATCCTTGATCATCTCATTATCGGAGGAGGAACCTTTGTCAGCTTGAAAGAGATGAATTTGTTGTAACCTGGAGCTTATTCGCTGAAATCCTTCAAATACGCTTTTTAGGGTACTGAAAATTATGCAGTATATTGATGTCGCGGTTGCGCTTCCAGTCAATCACCTTTATACGTATCGAGTACCGGAGGATGTCGAAGAACAGATTCAACCCGGACAGCGGGTACTGGTCGCGTTTGGGAAAAAATACCTGGCAGGCTATGTCGTCCGGCTGGCCGAGACACCAGAACTCGAGCACGTCAAAGATATTCTCGATATCCTGGATGCTGAACCGATTGTCACGCCCAATATTCTGCGCTTGACAGAATGGATTGCTGAGTATTATTGCTGTTCCTGGGGCATCGCGATTAAAGCGGCGCTGCCGACAGGAATTGATATACTGCACTCTATCCGTGTGCATCTCAGAATGCCTCCTGAATCTGACCGCGCTATGCAGGACTTTTTTGATGATCTTCCTCTTCGTGTCAGTGGAGGAATGCAAAAAAAAATTCTGGCTATTCTGCGACAATCGCCGACAATCTCCCTTGCCGATTTGCAAAAAAAAGTAGGGAAAAAACGCTTGCACGCTTCGTTGCATGCACTGGAACGACAGGGGCTCATTGAACTTGAGGATGTAGTAGCGTTGGGCAAGATGCAAGCCAAAACCTTGCAACATGCCGTGCTCCTTGCTTCAGAAATTCTGCCGTCAGATCTGGATAACCTGGAAAACCATGCACCGAATCAGATGGCGGTGCTAAACATACTCAGAGAACGCTTCCCGGATGGCCTTCCGATTGTGGACCTCCAGGAGATGGTGAAATTTGATCCGCGCAGCGCGCTGAAGGCACTGACGCAAAAAGGGTATGTTCAGACCTATCCGAAAGAAATTCAGCGACGCCCGGGTGGCTATTTTGCCTATCAAAAAACCCCTCCTCTGTTGTTGACGCCTGAGCAGCGGCAGGTATTCGAACAAATCCACGCCGCGATCAATTCCAATCAATTTGCGCCGATGCTTTTACACGGCGTCACTGGCAGTGGGAAAACGGAAATTTATATGCAGGCGATTGCCTATCTGTTGACCCTTAAACGTCGAGCGATTGTCCTGGTGCCCGAAATTTCTTTGACCCCCCTCCTGGTGAGCCGTTTTCTGTCGCGCTTTGAAAATAACGTGGCCGTGTTGCACAGCGGGCTGTCAACCGGAGAGCGTTATGATGAATGGCTGCGGATTAAACGGGGCGAAGTGGATGTCGTGATCGGGGCCAGATCAGCGATTTTTGCGCCAATGGAACGCTTAGGATTGATTGTGGTTGATGAAGAACACGAAATGTCGTACAAGCAGGATTCAGAACCGCGCTATCATGGCCGGGATACCGCTGTGATGCGCGCGCGCCTGGAAAATATTCCAATTCTTTTAGGCAGTGCGACCCCCTCGCTGGAATCTTATTACAACTCCCAGACCAACAAATATCAACTCCTGACGATTAAGGAACGGGTGGATGCGCGGCCATTGCCGACAGTCGAGATTATTGACCGACGTCGCGACCGAAGCCAACATCTCTTTTCCAATACCCTGGAACAAGCGATTCGTGACGTATTAGCTCGCGGCGAACAGGTACTTTTGTTTCTCAATTTGCGGGGATTTGCAAATTTTTATCTGTGCCAGGAATGCGGTTTTGTCTATGACTGTCCGCGCTGTAATGTCACTCTGACCTATCATGCGAGTACCCATCGCTTACAGTGCCATTATTGCGATTTCTCAAGACTTCCTCCGGTTGCCTGTGAGCAGTGCGGCAGCCCAAATGTGCAATATCGCGGAATCGGGACGGAGCGGATCGAGCAAGATGCGCAACTCTTGTTTCCTGAAGCCGTCGTGACCAGAATGGATCGAGATACCGTGTCGGGCAAAAATGCGCATTACACGATTTTACGCCAATTTGACCAGGGCGAGATTGATATTTTAATCGGCACGCAAATGGTCACAAAAGGCCATGATTTTCCTAATGTGACGCTGGTGGGCGTGATTGCGGCGGAAATCGGCCTGAATCTGCCGGATTTTCGATCCAGTGAGCGTACCTTTCAAATTCTGACCCAGGTTGCCGGGCGAACCGGGCGCGGACACCTGGGAGGGCATGTGATTATCCAAACCTATAATCCGTTGCATTATGCCATTTTAGCGGCTCAACAGCATGATTATCTGACTTTTTATGCACGTGAGATCGTGTTTCGACAACAACTCAATTATCCGCCATTTTCCCGGATGATCAATATCGTGTTACAAGGGGAAGATGAATTGTTTACCCGCGATCTTGCCCAAAGACTCTGCGAGGATCTCCGCCGCGCAGATTCGCGCAAATTAACCGTATTGGGGCCCGCGCCTGCTGCGCTAACCAGGCTGCGCAATAAATACCGGTATCAAATTTTGCTGAAAAGTCAACAATCGCTCTATATGCGAACTTTTGCGAAAGAACAGGTTGAACTTTTTCGTAAAACTGTCGCGCTGAAGGACGTGCAGATTCTTGTTGACGTCGATCCGGTGAGTTTGTTATAAGCAGGACTTACGCAATACCCCCCTCAGTCCCCCCGTAAACGGGGGGAAGCTCGTAGAAGAACGTCACGTCTCTTCCCCCCGCTTGCGGGGGGAGAAAGGGGGGTGTGCGTAAGTCCTGATAAGGATGTTGTTGCTAATTTCTTGACAAAAACAGAGGAATCGTGCCTAATATCATCATGTCACATACACGTACATATCCCAAATTTCCCATTCCTGCCGTAGGAGCGATTGTGCTACACCGCGACCAGGTGTTGCTGATTCAACGCGGGCAAGCGCCGTCCAAAGGAAAATGGACGCTTCCCGGCGGTGTGATTGAAGTGGGTGAATCTCCTGAAGAAGCACTTGTGCGCGAGATTAAAGAAGAATGCCAGGTGAAAATTTGTGTTCAGGAGATTGTTGAAGTCGTAAACAGAGTATTGTATGATGATCAGAGAAAAGTTCTGTATCATTATGTTATTTTGGACTATTTGGCATATTGTCAATCTGACGACGACTGTCAGGCTAAATCTGTGCAAGCGGGTTCGGATGTGATGAACGCCCGCTGGGTTTCAGTCCATGAATTGGAAGACTACGATACAACCGATGGCGTGATTGATGTGATTCATAAAGCCATCGCGTTTCGAGATAAGAGGTAAAATACTATGCGACAAGAAAGATGTCAAAAATTGATCTCTGCTATACTGCTCTTATGGGGTTGTGTGATCGGACTTGTTTTTCTTTCAGAGGATAGCCTGGGGATTCAACCAGGAACAGAACTCGGACAAACTCAGACGGGCGACCAGGTCCCGATGGTGCCGGAGCAGCGTCCGGAACGCCCGATTCCTTCATCTCAGCCAGCGATGGAAACACGGGCGATTACAGAATATCCTCGTCCCCCGATTGTGCAGACCCAGCGAGTGTTTGCCGATGCTTTTTTACCCAAATCCGTCTGGCGCGTCACGGATCCACAAGACGGACTCCGCAAAGACGGCCGGGTCGCCGTCTTGGAAGGGTTGAATGCGCAGGTGGTGTATCATTTTTACAAAGATCATCGCATCCTGAATGTGCCCAATGAACCGGATTTAACGATTTATACTCATGATAAAGGCGGATTTGACGGCCCTTACAATGTCTTTGCCGCAAATTTCGGCGATTCCACCTGGATGCAGTTAGGATCCAATGCGGTTGGCACCTCGTCGTTCGATCTGCCCCCGACAATCGAAGCGATTGAGCTAGTGCTGATTATCAACCAAAATAACGGCGCAACCTATATTGAAGCGGTTGAAGGGGTTTCGTTTGCCCGCGGGGAAATGCAAGGAACTTTTACCTATGCCCCTGAAGAATTGATTGGTTTACGCGTAGAACGTCTGGATTGCGCTGAAGTGGAACGCGCCCGCATCGTCTTAACCGGCAGTGGAATGGGGTATCAACTGACTCCGTTGGGGGAAATCGAAGTGAAATGGAATACGCCGATTAAAAATGAATGGAAAAATGAAGAGTTCCATATCGAAGCCGAAGGAGAGTACGAAATCTATGCCAGTGACAATCGCGGCATGGAGAATTTTATTGGGCGGCGCGCCGGATCTCAGAGCATCGATCTCCCCCAAAACATGACCGATTTGACCCGTGTTCGTATTCGTAATCCCAATAATAATCGTCCGGTAATGATCTATGCCATTCGTGGGCGGCGCTAAGCGGTTTGCGTGTTCAAAAACCAGGTTTTTCTCCAAACCTGGTTTTTTCGTTTATGCTGAAGAAACTGGTTGTAATCACATTGCTGCTCTTGCTGCTGTATGTTGTGTTTGTGGATAGCATCACCTCCCGCATTATCTTTTCCAATCGTTCGTTCAGTGTGAAACTGATGGAATTGGCGAAATATTTCTTACGCAGCCTGCTGCGTTTGATTTGGCGAATACTCAGGGCCATCTTTTTTCTTCTGCTCGATTTGTGGCATCGCATGACGGAATATTCATCGCCTTCATACAATATCCATGATTTTGAGGAGTTGTATCAACTCTATCAGCGCGTCTCGGCCTGGTCAGACCTTCCCTGGCAGGTATTTTGGGGAATTCATGCCGAAGAAACGAATTTGGGGCGAAATTTAGGATCAACGACCGTGCTGTCTGTTCTTCCAGGGGATCAAAAGTCCTTTTTCTACCAGATCTGTCGAGAACTGAAATGGGACCCGGAAAAAATCCAGGGTTCCCATAAAGGTGCGATCGGGCCGTTTCAATTTATTCCTGAAACCTGGGTGCGTAATGCTATTGACGCCAATCAAGATGGTCGCAAAGATCCCTTTGACGTGGAAGACGCCGCATATTCCGCGGCAAATTATCTCCTGAGTCGAGGCGCATTGACGGATTTACGCAAAGCTCTCTGGCATTATAATCAGGATTATCGCTATGTTAACCGGGTCATGCGTTATTTAGACTATCAATAATTCTTCTTGACAAATCTGCAACAAACCATTCACGGTTGCAGCGTTATTTTTTTGTGTAACATACACATATCAAATCTCAAAATCGCCCATGAAATTGGCAGTATCGGATACAACATGAAAAAAGGACACTACCATGAAAACCTGTTTAGTTACCGGCGGGGCCGGCTTCATCGGATCCTTTCTGGTTGATGAATTGATCCGACGTGGATATTCTGTCAGAATATATGATAATTTAGAACCGCAAGTCCATCCGGGCGGCAAAACTCCGCAATATTTGAATCCAGAGGCTGAATTCATTCAGGCTGACATTCGCGACTATGATCGTTTGAAAAACGCGATGGAAGGAATTGACGTTATCTTCCATCAGGCAGCCATGGTCGGAGTCGGACAATCGCAATATCAGGTCAAACGCTATGTTGATGTTAATATCGGCGGCACGGCCAATGTCCTTGATATTCTCGCCAATGAACGCACAAAAGTTTCCAAAATCATTGTGGCGGCTTCTATGAGCAGTTATGGCGAAGGACAATATGAGTGCGAGGAGTGCGGCACTGTCACGCCGGCCTTACGCTCAGAAGAACAGATGGCTGAGCAAGTCTGGGAGCTTATCTGTCCTCTCTGTCTGGAAAAAGTCACTCCCATGCCGACCAATGAGGAAAAAAAACTGGAATGTCAGTCAACCTACGCCATCACCAAAAAAAATCAGGAAGAGATGGTCTTAAATGTCGGCGCAACGTACGGCATCCCGGCCGTCGCGCTACGATACTTCAATGTCTATGGCCCGCGTCAATCCTTATCGAATCCCTATACTGGCGTGGCGGCAATTTTTTTGAGTCGTATCAAACACGGGCAGTCGCCGGTTGTGTTTGAGGACGGCTTGCAAACCCGGGATTTTGTTTCGGTCCATGATATTGTGCAAGCCAATATTCTGGCGATGGAAGATGAAACCCTCTCCGGCTATTTCAATATCGGCACAGGTCAGCCGCGGACGATTCGCGGGATCGCGGAAACCTTAACAACCTTGTATGGAAAGAAAGTTTCACCGGAAATCACGGGAAAATTCCGAAAAGGGGATATTCGCCATTGTGTGGCCGACATCAGTAAGGCAAAAATGCTGCTTGAGTACGAGCCGCAGGTAACATTTGAACAGGGAATGCAGGAATTGATTGCATGGTCAACCACTGCGGAATCTCTTGACAAATTCGAAGAAGCGCGTCAGGAACTTGAAAAACGCGGTCTGGTGTAGCATACTGAGTTATTTCGGGAAATTGCTGTGCTCATTCCCGAAATAACCTTTTCACGAACGGGCAGAATCATGAAAAAAATTTTGTATGTGCTCGACAATGCTGAAGAATATACAGCCGGATTCGGATTGTTATTGATGGCTATCCTGTATTTTATTGAAGTGGTCTTGCGCTATGCGTTTGGACGCTCAAATGCCTGGGTCGAGGAATTTTTGCGCTACATGATGGTGTTTATCACTTTTTTTGGGGCGAGCGTCGCCATCAAATCCGGAGCGCACATGTCAGTCAATGTAATTGAATATATTCCGTCAAAACGGCTTAAACAGGTGATTGATCTGTTTGTAGCTTTGATGGGGATACTCTTTTCAGTTCTCATTGTGTATTTCAGTTGGCACCTGGTCTTACGCATTCAAGGCTTTGGACAGCAAACCCCAGCCATGCAGATCCCGATGTACATCCCGTATGCCATTATCCCGTTGGGATTTCTGTCCATGCTGCTTCGTTTTTCCTACCGACTGGTTCTATCAATCAAAACGATGTTTCAAAAAGGTGACACATGATAACACTCGTTATTCTCATCTTTGTGATCTTGCTGCTGAGTAGTACGCCAATCGCCATCGTGATCGGCCTCACGTCGATCGCGGCCATGAGTTTCCTGACAAATGTACCGTTACGAGTGATTCCGCAGCAATTATTTACCGCAGTTGATTCTTCAGCTCTCATGGCGGTACCGCTCTTTGTTCTGGCCGGGCAAATCATGACGGCCGGCAAAATTTCCGACCGGCTGATTAAAGTGGCGAGTAATCTGGTTAGTTCCATTCGCGGCGGCATGGCGATTGCGGCTGTGCTGGCCTGCGCGTTTTTTGCCGCCATTTCCGGCTCAAGCCCGGCGACGGTGGTGGCGGTTGGTAGCATCATGATTCCGGCTCTGATGGATCGCGGGTATCATAAGAATTTTTCCACCGGCTTATTGACCACGGCCGGATCATTGGGAATTATGATTCCACCAAGCATTCCCATGATCATCTATGCGTTAATCATGAATGTCTCCGTCACCAGAGAATTTCTGGCCGGCATTGTGCCTGGAATTGTTATCAGTCTGCTTTTTATTGCTTACAGCTATGTGCAAGCTCGGAAGCATAATTGGGGGTCAGCCGAACCCGCCTCTTTACGGGAAATTCTGCTCTCGATCAAAAGAGGGGTCTGGGGACTGTTGCTGCCGGTGCTCGTGTTAGGCGGAATTTACGGCGGCATTTTTACGCCGACTGAAGCCGCTGCAGTCTCGGTGGTGTATGCGTTAGGGTGTGAACTGTTTTTGTATCGAGGTTTAACCTTTGCCCAACTCCCTAAAATTCTGCGTGAAGCCGCTCTGCTTTCGGCGGTGCTATTGTTTATTGTGGCAAACGCCTCGTGCCTGTCCTGGTTTTTAGCCAGCCAGCAAGTGCCGAATAAAGTCGCGCTGTATATCGGCGAGGTCGTCACCTCGCGCTGGATGTTCCTGCTGCTGGTCAACCTGCTCTTTCTCTTCCTGGGCACGCTGATGGATATTGTCTCGGCCATGATTATTTTGTGCCCCATCTTTTTTCCGATGCTGCAAAAATTCGAGATTGATTTGGTACACTTTGGCATCATCATGATCGTCAATATCGAAATCGGCTTTCTGTCGCCGCCCTTTGGCCTGAACCTGTTTGTGGCGAGCGGTATCACCAAACGTTCCGTGATCGACGTAGCGCGCTCTGTGCTCCCTTTTCTGATCATCATGCTGCTGGTTTTGCTGCTGATCACCTACTTGCCCTTCATCTCGCTTTCGCTGCCCGATTTGTTGATGAAATAGGAACGCCAGTTCTTGACAATTCCTCTGTATGCTATTATTTTAGGAGTATTATAGAACGAATGTATTTGTAAGACGATCCTGAGAAGGAGAATATTCCTTATGCAACATACCCAGACACTAAAATTCGATATTATCTCTGCCTTAGACAGCCTTCCGGAAGAGAGCCTGCAACTGTTATTTGATTTTGTGGCTTTTTTACAAGTACGGTCAAAACCCGCTACACAACAAAAGCCTGTGATTAAATTAGGTGGATTATGGGAAGGGACTGCAACAATTACTGACGAGGATATCGCAGAAGCCAGACTCGAAATGTGGGGAAACCTGGGAGAACGTGAATTATGAAAGCTCTGTATGTTGTCGATAGTCACGCCTTGATTTGGCATCTTCAGAATGCTAGAGCTCTTTCATCTAAAGTACGGCAGATATTCCTGCAAGTTGATCATGGACAGGCTACTGCTGTTATTCCAACGATTGTTCTGGTTGAGATGACCTATTTGGCAGAGAAGAAGCGTATTGCTGAGACATTAGTGCAAACAGTGTTCACACTTTTAGGAACAGGAAGTGAGAATTACCAACTTGCTCCATTAGACCTCGAAATTGTAACAAATTTGACGAATATTCCTCGTGTTGTAGTCCCTGATATGCCTGACCGCTTGATTGCCGCCACAGCTCTCACCTTGAATCTGCCTCTGATAAGCCGGGATATGAAAATCATGAATCTAACGGAAATTGAGGTTATTTGGTGAAAAATCCGATGATGAAATCAAAAATAAGACAATTTCAACCACAGATTACACAAATTTCACAGATTCTTTTCTTGTTATGCTTTCATCTGTGGAATTCGTGTAATCTGGGATTCCGCCTCGCGTTCCAATCTTTTCAAGCCGAGTTTGGTAAGCATCTCTATGGCTGTATCTTCGTGTCCATCCCAACTATGCGGCACTTCAATCAGGGTAATTCCATGTTGTCGGCAGGCGTTTTTTTTCTCTTCATCTCGCTGCTGAGTCTCTTTCAGTGCCGGAATTCCACCCCAGATTGTTTTGGGCAGGACATGTTGTTCCCCTTGATATTCAAAAGCCAAATAGAGTGACGGAATAAAAATATCGAGTTCCATCTTCTGATTTGTTTCAATAAACCGCATGTCAGGATGTTTAAAATCCCATTTTATGACGTACTTTGAGAAGATTTTTTTAATGATGCGATATAGCTGTTTCTGTTGTTTCTTCCCATAGGCAAATCGCTCAGGTTGCCATTTATACTCTGGGAAGGTTGCTATTACGGCGGCTGAAGGAGAAGCATGAAAATAGTCAAGAAACCCGCCTCCATTATGCGATTCAAACAATTTTTGGGTAATCTCATACCAATCTTCATATTTTCTAAAATTAAGTTGCTTTCCTAACCATTGCATGTATCTAAGCCGATTATCTGGGCTTTTCCAGAAATTTTTGGGAGCAGACGCGAATAACCACTCTTTCCAATCATTTTCTGGAAAACATTTCATTACAGCGGCAGAAGGAGAGCTTCGGTAAAAATGGGTAAGAAATCCACTTCCATTATGTAACTCAAAGTCTTTTTGTGTAATATTGTACCAATCATCAAGGGTTTTATAGCCAAGTTGTTTTCCTAACCATTGCATGTATTGAATATGTCTATCTGGGTTTTTCCAGCAAATTTGAGGAGTTTTATCAAATAACCATTCTTTCCACTCATATTCAGGGAAACATGATATAACAGCGATTGCAGGAGAATCCTGATAGTAATTCAGAAGCGTTCTCCCATAATACTCGTTAAAATCTTTCAGAGTGATCCTGTACCGATCTTCAAAAGACTTACATCCAAGTTGGGTAGTGGTTAAATTGTAAGTGATGGGGACCCGGAACACTGCTCAACAGACAGGAGGGCGATGAGGTCATCGC
>DF820476.1:33963-81881 GCA_000739535.1 Candidatus Vecturithrix granuli
CTGTAATGACACAGAAGGTTATGGACACGCTCTCCGGAGTGCGCAAGCTCTGCTTGCGCGGCCAAAGCAGAGCTTTGGCACTCCGAAAAATGTCCATAACCTTACATGTCAATACAGGTAGCCACTACCAAAACTTGTTCACTTGGAATTTTATATGCTAAAAATAGATATGCTGACTTTGCAATCCCTCGCATAAAGAAACGACCGCCTATAGTATTTTCATATTCAGCAAAACCTTCCTGTTCTTGTCTATTGGGAATTTCCAATTCTTGAATTAGAATGCCATACTTTTGTTTTATACTCTCCTTCTTTTTCTCGAAAATCTTTCTCAATTCACTACTTGAATGGGCTATTATGTCTAAAACGAATAAATTACCTTCTATATACTCGTTCACTTCAGGATGTTCAAGTTAGCAACTTTGCGTACCAACAGAAATATCTCTATTTCCTTCAACTTGTTTTGCTCGAAAAGGTTTATTTTTTTTCTTGTCATCACGTTAATGTTAAGAAGTGTAGCAATTGGGTGCAACTGTCTAGTTATAGCAACATCGATTGGGTATACTTTTTTCGAGTGACACTCCTTACAAAGTGGCACTTCAAGCTTCCCCCTATTGCTTGAGGGATGAGATGATCAAGAGTTGATGGGTTCTCTTTCGTAAATTCCTTGGTACATCCAAAACAACGTTCAATTTTAGACATGGATAAATCTCCCTCCATTAATTTCTTATCACTTGTAAATGACGGAGATGCCTTTGCGGCCGAACATTTTGACGATAAAGGGCATATCGCGGCGCACGTGAACAAAGTAGTTCGTGGTATGGTGAATAGGCAGGGATTTCAGCCAGTTCCAATCAATAAAATTGGCATCGGTTTTATACGGCACGGTGAAGTAGCCAGCGTTCATGGAGACCAGATTGTGGAAAAAGTGCGAGCCTTGCGAGGATTCGATCACAAAATTGTCCAGGCTGGTTTCGACAATAACTTTCGCTTTATGAATATCAGTCCAGCGCACGGGCACGCCTAACGAGTGGTCGCGCGAACCCCAACGCCCGGGGCCGATCAGGATATATTCGCGATCCTCGATCAGCATTTGTTCGTTGATCTGCTGAATTTCAGATTTCATTTGCAGGGTTTGGGCATGATCAAATTTTTGTGGATCAAGGTAGATCAGATCGCGAATATGCGAGATGACGCCGTTGCCCATGCCTTCCTCAGTATAAAGCAGCAAATGTTCGCGAGTGAGTTCGCTTTCATCGAACAAGAGTTCCTCCGAATGAATAAACAAAGGGCGGATTTGCAGGATATAGAATGTAGGCAGGATTTTTTCGTCTAAGCTTTTTTGGAGATTCACGGCGAATTCGATTTCAACGGGTGCGCCGAGAGCTTTTTCGCCAATATCCAGAATTTCTGTGAGAATCTCTGCCAGCGGAAAGCGTTTGTATTTTAAGATATTCGCAAAGGTGAGCACGCGCGGCCCATCGTAATAGAGACCGTCGCGCAGACGTTGCGTGCCCTCATCCCACACTGACGCGACATGCCACAATACGCCATCTCCTTCGGCTGCTCCAAGATCTAAGGTAGCAAGCGTGGCGCTGGCTCCCTCGGTCAAATCAATATTCTGTTGACGCAAATTCAAGGCAAAAAACGCCGTTTGACTGTTCTTCGCCAGTTCTTCAGGGGAGAGCACACGCAATTGCGGGTGTTGAGGGCAGAATTGGTAGGTGGGCTGCCCATCTACCACCCATTGTCCCAGGCCCAGCGCAATAGACGCGAATCCGTCGCTATGGCTCATGAACGGGGTCGGGTAATAATTGTAGGATTGCGCCACCCCAGAAATATGCGGGTAAAAATAGTCGCCATGACGGCTGCCCACGATTTCTTGAAGAATCACTGTCATTTTTTCTTCTTCTATCCGGTATTTAATACGTTCGATATAATTCCTGGCGTCATGCAGAAAGGCTGAGGCATACACCATTTTGACGGCGTCTTCGAGATGTTGTTGGCGCACATCCTGGTTAGGATGGTTGTTGGGAAGCATAAAAGTTTGATAAATGCCGGCAAAGGGTTGCGCCTGAGAGCCTTCGAGCAGTCCGGAAGATCTGATCGCAAGGGGATGGGTGACATGCTCTAAATAGACGGACAGTTTCTCCAGGAGAGAAGCGGATAACGACGCTTCTAAAAAGGCACGTTTGATAAATTCGTCGTCGGCCTCAACAATTTTTTCTTGCAGTTTATTGTCTTTGAGAAATGTGTCGAATTCAGCGGTACCGATAAATGCGGTTCGCGGAATTTTGATTTTCACCGGCTGGAATTTTTCTTCCAACTCCATGGTCACGAAGAGCGCGTTTAAAAAGGCGATTCCTCGCCCCTTGCCTCCAAGCGACCCTTCACTTAAGCGTACAATTTCATTTTCTCCGCCAGGATTTGCGGCGTCAAAGCTGATAATATTGCCTCTGGATTTGCGCGCGCGTACTTCTCGGAAGATCCCGATGAGAAATTCGCGTTCCAAATCGAAACTCCCGCCGAAATCTTCGACATGAAAGGGACGGATGTATCTGGCGACCTCGATTTCGCCGCGCGCGATCAGCCAGGCGGAAAAATGGTTCCGGCGTGAGTGGTACGACAGGGTTTCATCGGGAATTTCTTGCAAGCGCTGTTCAAATTCTCCGATCGTCGAAGCGCGGGCGATTTCATTGCCCGCATAATCACGAAAGATAAAATCTCCAAAGCCTAAATTCGAGTAAATGAACTCGCTTAAATCGTTTAACAGAGATTTCGAATGTTTCTCTAAAAAGCTGACATTCAATTCGCGCGCCTTTTGCTTCAGAGTGGTTTCTGAGGATTGCAGCAGAATCGGAATATCGTAATTTTGTGATTTGAGATAATGAATGAGCTGAATGCCAGCTTCCGGGTCAAGCTGCCCCCGATTCAGAAAACGAATATCCGAAATTACACTCAACAGGTATTCTTTATATTTTTCACAGATTTGAATCGCATCTTCAAGCGTATGAGCCATGAGCACTTTGGGTCTGGTATGCCTGCGATAATTTTTCTGCATATCCGTCAATTCTTCAGAAATGAGGCGTTGGGTTTGCAGCATGATTTCTTTATACAAAATCGGCAGAAAACGGGAATAATAATAGATAGAATCTTCGACCAGCAAGACCACGCGCACCAGCCCTTTCGCAGTATCGTGCTCGACATTCATTAAATCTTCAACATATTTCACCATTGCCAGAAACACCTGCGGATCGCCGTTCCACAAAAACACATTATCAACATAACGCCGTTCTTTCGTGGTTCTTTCAATCAGGGGAATGTCAGCTTGACCAGTCAGCAGCAAGAGCACCGGTAAATTCGGGCGTTTCTGTTTGATTTTGCGGCTTAATTCAAAAGGCGTCATTTCACCGGTGCGCATCATGGTAATCACCAGATCAAATTCGATCTTGCCTTCATCAATTTTGCGTAAGGCTTCTTCGCCAGTCGGCACGCTGATAATTCGGGGCGGATAGGTGAGATTTAACTGGTGAAATTCACCGAAAATGCGTTCGGATAAGCGGCCATCCTGTTCAAAGATATAGGCGTCGTAAAAGGTCGAAACTAACAGAATTTCTCTGATCCGCTTTTGCATCAGGGTATGAAAAATCTCTTCCCCATACTTGAGCTTATTGTAATAGATATTTAATTCTTGAACGTCCATACAGTTTGTTCCTATCAGAATTTTTTCAAAAACAAGAAAACATGCTTCTATACGATAATGTGATTTGTGACTGGTGATTTGTCAAGGTGCAGTGATTGACGGGTTCGTAGTTCGCGCTTTAGCGCGTAATTTAATATGGGAAAAACTATACGAATCTGTCAACTACAATTTGACAGTGATCCTCACGTATTCCCGCTCACCGGCAAGCGAACGTGAAAGGTAGTTTTTTCACGACTTTCACAGGTGATAATTCCCTGGTGCGACTCAATAATATGCTGGCAAATCGAGAGTCCTAATCCTGAGTTGTGTTTCCCGACTTTGGTGGTAAAAAAGGGAGCAAAGATATGCTTCACGGTGTCTTCGGGGATGCCGTAGCCGTTATCGGTCACAGTGACTTCAATATATTTTTCATCCGAGGAAAGGGATAACGCGAGTTCGATCTCCCCATCGTACATAACAGCTTCGATGCTATTGACAATCAGATTGATGAATACCTGTTTCAGTTTGTTCTCATCGCCAAAAATCCAGGTCTCCTGTTCCTGATGGTTCCAGGTCAGGTGTAGGTGTTTTTCTTTGATTTTGTGACTGAGCAGCAGAACCACCTCATCGAGCAGCGTGACCAGATTGAGACGTTTCAAGGGCAGCTTTTTGAGCTTTGAAAAAGAAAGTAAACCGCCGATAATTTCCACAATGCGGCGCAGTTCGTTTTCCACTTTGCTCAACTTTTCGAGGCTGTCCTCATCACGATTTCTGCGCTTCAAGAGCGTGACATAATTCTGAATAATCCCCAGAGGGTTATTAATCTCATGTGCGACTCCGGCAGCCAGTTCCGCCACTGATGCGATTTTCTCGGTACGTAAAAAATATTCCTGGAAATAACGTTCTTTGGAAACATCTTCGATCAGGAGAATTGTGCCGAGAAATTTATAATCTTCATCTTTGAAGGGGAAAATGTGCAGTTTCAGAATTTTTTCCTGCCGATATTCGAGTTCATCCCATGACCATTCTTCTCTCTTCCGGATTCTGAATAAAATGTCCTCAGCATTGTGAAGCGCTTGCGGGGTAAACACCGTGTCAATGCGTTGGTTGCTCAGGTCAAGATCTTCGATCTCAAGAATCCGGATCGCAGCATAATTGATAATATACACGCGATTATCGGGGTCGAGGATGATCACCCCTTCCGGCAGGTTTTTGATAATATTTTCGTTATATTTTTTCAGCAGATAGAGTTCGCGATTGTCGCTTTCCAATTCTTCACGACTCATGACATACGAGTAGGTCAGCTTGATGAGTTTGATTTTATCGAGGTCCCGCACTTCCTCTGTGCCTCGCCGGTAGCCGTTTTTCAAGATTGTAACCCGATCGGCCACCTCAAAAATCTCATCCATATTGTGTGAAATATAAATCACGCTTTTCTGCTGGCGTTTGAATTCAGGCAGGAGTTTATACACATATTCCATCTCTTCCGGCGTGAGTTTGCTTGAAATTTCATCGAAAATGATAATCTCAGGATCAAGGGACAGCACTTTCGCCAGTTCGACCATCTGCTGTTTATCTTGCGACAGGAATTCCAGCGGCACATCCAGGGGAATATCCACCTGCATGGCGGAAAAAATCTTTTCCGCTTTTTGGCGCATGGCCTTATACCTGATTCCCCCGAACCAGTTGATCATCGTCTGACCAGCAAAGATATTTTCAACGGCATTCAGCGTCGGAATGACATTGATGCTCTGATACATCATGCCGATCTTCTGCTGCATGGCCGATTTCGGAGTAAAATGGTCTATTCGTTTGCCTTTGAACAGAATATCGCCTTTGTCTTTGACGACCGCTCCGCTTAACAACTTGACTAATGTGGATTTGCCGGCGCGATGCTCCCCGACCAGACCGTGAATTTCGCCCTGGAACACATCAAAGTCCACCCCTTGTAATGCCTTGCAGGCATCGTAGCTGACATGAATGTTGCGCATCTGAAGGATGGGAATCGGTTCTGAATTGGTCATGAACAGTTTAAAAATCGGGTTTTTGAACAATACTTCGGATAGTTTTGATTCTACCCCCCTCAATCCACCCGCAAGCGGGGGGAAGTGCATACGAGAGGTGTATGTCCAATTTCCCTCCGTTTACGGGGGGATAAAGGGGGGCACACGAAAACTGTCCGAACTATTGTTGAAAACCCCGGTTTTTCCCTGCAAATACATCTATATTCCAAGCTTTTTCATGCGATTGTAGAGGGTTCTGCGGCTGATATTGAGAATATCCGCCGCTTTTTTCTTGACGCCATGACTTTTATCGAGGGCGTCGAGAATGATCTCGCGATTGAGGCTTTCAAAGGCTTCCTCATACGTGTTAACGGGCTGGTGTTCGATCAATTCGGCATATTGCGAGGCTAGTTCATTCACCCCAATCTCATCCTGTTCGCAAAAAATGACGGCGCGTTCCAAGCAATTACGGAGTTCGCGCACATTGCCAGGCCATTCATGCTGTTGAAAAAACCAGCGCACGTCTTCACGCAGTCCGCTAATCCGTTTCTTATAGATTCGATTGAAGTGCTCGATAAAATAGTCCGCCAGCAGCAGAATATCATCTTTCCGTTCGCGCAGCGGCGGCAAATGAATGGTAATCACCGAGAGGCGATAATAGAGATCTTCACGAAATTTCTCTGCTGCCAGCAGTTTTTTCAGGTTTTTATTCGTGGCCGTAATAATGCGAATGTTGGTGTGGATGCTTTTCGTGCCCCCCAGCCGTTCGAACTCCTGCTCCTGAATAACGCGCAGAATTTTGGATTGGGTTTTCAGGCTCATGTCCCCAATTTCATCCAGAAAAATTGTGCCTGTGTTCGCTAACTCAAAGCGTCCTTTGCGTTCTTTGACCGCCCCGGTAAATGCGCCTTTTTCATGCCCGAACAGTTCACTCTCTAATAAATCGTCCGGTAAGGCCGCACAATTCACACGAATGAATGGCCTGTCCGCGCGCGGGCTGAGATGGTGCAGTGCATTCGCCGCGACTTCTTTGCCTGTGCCGCTTTCGCCGGTAATGAGCACAGGCGCCGCAGTTGGCGCAGCTTTCTCAATGGTTTTGAGGATTTTTTGCATCTCCGGGTTGCGGGTAATCAATTGGCAGGAAGGATCGGCAACGGCTGAACGATGTTGCAATCGAGCGGCGGCGAGTTCATGAATTTCGCGCAGTAATTCCGGTAATTTGAGGGGTTTGGTATAAAAATTCAACGCCCCATATTTCATGGCCTGCACTGCATTCTCGACCGTCGGATAGCCGGTAATCATAATCACTGCAATCGAAGCGTCAGACTTTTTCACGGCCTTCAACAGATCAATCCCCCCGATTTCCGGCATTTTGACATCCATGAGGATCAGATCAATTTGTTCCTGGCGCAGGAGTGAAGACACATCGAGCGGATTCGTGGCATACAGCGTGGCATAGCCCTCATCGCGCAATAATTCCGCCAGCGAGAGGCACATTTCCAATTCGTCATCAACCAGGAGAATCGTATAAGGCATTTGTTCACTCGTTTACATTTTCATTCATAGACTTGAACCCAGGAACGAAATCGCTGAATTTTTGAATAACCTGATGTTTTTGCAAAGATATTTCCGACAATCTATAGTTAACTCCTCTTTGGCGGTTCAAAAGGCTCAATCCAATCGGCGTTTTCAGCCAGGAGCGCCGGAATGCTCAGGACAAACATATCGTTCAAACCGAGAGAAAATTTCTTCTCCACGGTTTTAACCACGTTTTTCTGTCGGTCGAGTACTTCGATTTTAATGGAGTGCCACGGGCCAGCAACAACATCTTTGGCTGCTTTTCGTATTCCGGATTTCACTTCGACCGGTTCCTGGTCATTAATGATCACCTGCACCAGACGTTCGGCCTTGAGCTTCTGTCCATCTCGCTTGATCTCTTTATTATCGAGTAATAATGTATGGCCTTTGCCAATCCAGAAGAGAAATACAGCCAGAACAACAACAAATGCTAAAGCAATCAAACGATACCATGTTCTTCGTGTCATAGGTCTTTCTTTCATGTAAATCACGCGTTTGTAATAGCCACTTTAGCGTTGTATAAAGCCTTTCAAACGGGGCTACTACGAACCTGATTTTCATCTTGTACGAGTGTTCTTTTTACAAAAAGTTCATGTAAAATTCTGCTTGATGCTACTTCACCTCTACTAACCAGCCTTTAGGGGCTTTGTGTTCGCCGCGCTGAATGGCTGTCAGCGTATCGTGCAATCCCTTCACAACGGGGCCGACTTCTTTGCCCTCGCCATAGAAGGTATGCAGCTTATTGTCATAAAAAATTCCACCAATCGGAGTAATGATCGCGGCTGTCCCACAGGCACCGGCTTCAACAAAGTTATCAAGTTCATCAATCCGCACCGCACGTTCTTCCACCTTCATCCCCAGATATTGCTCGGCGATTTCCATGAGCGAGCGACGGGTGATGCTGGGCAGAATTGACGAAGATTTGGGGGTGACAAAGGTGTTGTCTCTGGTGATACCGAAAAAGTTCGCTGCCCCGACTTCTTCAATATAGATGCGGGTAGCCGGATCAAGATAGATGCAATCCGCATATCCGGCGGCATTTGCCAGTTTTTTCGGTTTCAAGCTGGCCGCGTAATTGCCGCCCACCTTAATACCGCCGGTGCCTCGCGGCGCGGCGCGGTCGTATTCAGAGACATTAAAAAAGACCGGCGTTAATCCGCCTTTGAAGTATGGCCCAACTGGAGAGCAAAAGATGCAGAAAATATATTCGGAAGCCGCCTTGACGCCTAAATTATCACCATGTCCGAACAGGAATGGTCGAATATAGAGCGAAGCTCCAGTTCCGTAGGGCGGTACCCAGCGCAGGTTGGCCTTCACCAGTTGAATACAGGCCTTGACAAATTTTTCTTCCGGCACTTCAGCCATCAAAATCCCTCTGGCACTGTCCTGCATCCGTTTGGCATTTTGATCAGGCCGAAATAAGAGCACGCGCCCATCTTTGGCTGTCTGCGCCTTGAGCCCTTCAAAACATTCCTGTCCGTAGTGCAAGGCCGTGGAGCCAATGCTGATCGTGACCGTATTTTCGGTGATCAGCTTGCCATCATCCCATTGTCCGTCTTTCCAATAAGAAATGTAGTTATAGTCTGTTCTGATGTATCCATAGCCGATATTGCCCCAATCCAGATCAACTTTTTCCATAAATCTTTCCCCCATATCAATTTTCAATAATCACTAATCAATGTTCAATTTTCAATTCTCAATTGCGCATTGTTTTGGTCAAGCAATATTTACTCCTCATAGCAGGAACATAGAAAAAAATCGAATTTTTTCAAAAAACTCGATTTTTATTTGACATGAGTCAGCCTCAGACTGCTAGGAGTCAAAAAAATACGTTACCAACAGATTTGTAGAGAAAGGGAAGCAGATATGGCTGAAACATTAAGTTCAAGCGCGCAAAAGGTGCAAGATGCGTTACACGCCCTGGGGATGGCTTGCCAGGTGGTTGAACTGCCGGCGACAACTCGCAGCGCCAAAGAAGCGGCGCACGCGATTGGCTGCCAGGTCGGGCAAATTGTGAAATCCCTGGTGTTCCGGGGGCAGAACTCGAATACACCGATTTTAGCCCTGGTAAGCGGAGCAAATCGGGTGAATGAAAAAACACTCAGTACATTGGTTGCCGAACCGATCCAAAAAGCTGATGCTGATTTTGTACGCGAGAAAACCGGATTTGCAATTGGAGGTGTGCCTCCTGTCGGGCATCGAGAAACTTTTGTGACCTTTATAGATGAAAATTTATTCCAATATCAGGAAATATGGGCTGCTGCCGGAACGCCTCATGCAGTCTTTAAACTGACTCCTGATGAACTCAAACAGATCACTGATGGTCAAATAATAACGGTAACATAAGCGGTATCTTTTTTGTCTGGAAACATACTGTGAAAATTGTCTTGACAATTTTTACACCCATCATTTTAGTAGAACTCGCTCAAATAGTTGTATTTGGGCGAGTAGATATTACTCAGTGTCGTAAAAGTTTCTAAATTTTTCAACTGTTAGACGGTCTTGAGGAGGAGATCATTTATGAAAAAAACTCTTGCTATCGTTGCAGTGCTTGCTTTGGGGTTGATGGTATCATCTGCCTTCGCTCTCGATGATGAATGGGGAGTCATTACGATTCCAAAAGGACAACCGATGCACCTCGGTTTTGCAGCGGCTCTGACCGGTGATTATGCAAACCTGGGTCTGGATGAACAGGATGGGGCAACATTAGCCGTCGAAGATAGGGGTGGAGAAGTTCTTGGGTTTAAAATTGAGATGTTAGTCGAAGATGATCAGTGTGAAGGTTCCCCGGCCATGGCCATTTCAGAGAAATTTTCGTCAGATCCTTTATTTATCGGCCTGATTGGACACATGTGCAGTCCGAGCAGTATCCCGGCATCTAAGACGTATGAAAAACATGGTTTCAGCATGATTTCGCCATCGTCAACCGCAGCGGAATATACGGCACGCGGCATGCAGAATGTATTCCGTACCTGCTTCAGCGATGAAGTGCAGGGCAAAGTTGGCGCGGAATATGCGTTTAATGTGTTGAAAGTCAAAACCGCCGTTGCGTTACACGATAAAAGCTCGTATGGGCAACCGATCGCCGAGAACTTCAAGAATACATTTGAAGCCCTGGGAGGGAAAGTGTTGACGTTTGAAGGACTGACCCGCGGCGATAAAGATTTTCGTCCGGTCTTGACGAAAATTAAACCCATGAACCCCCAAATCGTATATTTTGGCGGGATGGCGGCTGAAGGCGCGCTCGTCCAACGGCAGATGCGCGATGTCGGGATTGATAAAGCATATTATATGAGCGATGATGGCTGCTACAGCGTGCCCGACTTTATTGAGGGTGCTGGCGATGCCTCTGATCAGGCATTCATAACCTTTGCCCAACCGAAAGGCGGAGATTATGCAGCCTGGGAAAAACGTTTTACCGAACGCTTTAAACACGAACCGATTACCTTTGCTCCCCAGACCTATGATGCCACAGTCGCCCTGCTCATGGCGATTGAACAAGTTGGCAAAGTCCAGGATGATGGCAGTTTAGTGATCGGCAAGAAAGCCCTGGCCGATGCGATCCGCGGTCTCGAATTTGAAGGCGTGACCGGGAAAGTCGGATTCACCGAAACCGGCGATTCCAAAAGCGGCGTTGTGGTCTATCAAGTTCAGGGGAAACAATTTGTGCTGGCTCCGGGGCAAGATTTATAAGTTTGAGCGAAATCACGCCGTTTGAACTCTAGAATGCGCGCCCCCAGGGACGCGCATTCTAGTTTTAGAGACGGCGTCGGAAAAAACTACCAGAGAAGAATCCGTTAGAGAAACCGAGTTTTTGGCAAAGCTTTGATTTCTGACCCGCACGGATGAAACTTTTATTCTACATGGGAGAGAAATTGCGTGAAAATAGTTAAAATCGTCCTTGCCGTTCTATGTATTTTTGCGATTTTATTAGGGCTGCAATTGTTCTATCAAGCAAAGCAAACCTTCCGATTTATTTTTGATGAAGACGAAATAAAGAACACGCTGACTCAGCTTGGAGCACAGGACGTTGTCATCTCAACAGACAGTATCATTACGTTTACGGTCGCTCAGGGGACTTCGACCCTGCAAACCTTTCAAGGAAAATCGGCCTTGATTCCTGGCGTGCTATTAGATGAAATGATCGAGGCTCCTGAAGGACAGGAACTGCAACCGACATTGAAACAGAGTGACAATGGGGTGTTTGTGTTTGTGTTTAGCAGCGGCGCACAGCAGATCTTGCGAACAAGCGAACAAGAACGTCTGTTCTCTCTCCACAATGCGTTGCGTCAGATCGTGCTGCAATTGATTAATGGTGTGACACTCGGCGGAGTCTATGCCATGATCGCTGTCGGTTATACGCTGGTCTATGGGATTCTGATGATGATTAATTTCGCGCACGGCGAAATTTTCATGTTTGGCTCGTACGGTGCGTTCTTTCTCTTTTCGGCGCTGCTTTCCTCGAAATCGCTCCCGATTCCCTGGATTCTGGCGTTATTAGCAGGTTTTATCATCGCGATGGCAACGTCAGCTTTATTAGCGGTCATTGTTGAACGCGCCGCCTATCGTCCGCTGCGACAGGCTCCCAGGCTCACATTACTTATCAGTGCAATCGGCGCGTCAATTTTTCTGCAAAATGTCATGATGTTGATCACCTCGGGCCGCATTAAATATTACCCTGAACAATTACTTGTGAAAGGATCGATTCCCCTTGTCGGTGGGATCGCGGTGCAAAAGATTGGGGTCACGATTATCGTGATTTCTATTCTCATGATGCTCGGCCTCTATACGATTATTCAAAAAACGAAAATAGGGAAGGCGATTCGCGCGGTAGCCGAAGATAAAGCGACGGCCTCGTTAATGGGGATCAACGTGAACCAAATTGTGATCACCACCTTTTTGCTTGGCTCCTCAATGGCTGGAGCCGGCGGGTTGATGGTGGGACTGCGAGATACGCAAATTAACCACATGATGGGCTTTCTGCCTGGCATGAAAGCCTTTACCGCCGCAGTGCTCGGCGGAATCGGTAATATTCCGGGCGCCATGTTCGGCGGCTACTTTCTTGGGGTGGCGGAAGCGCTGGGAGCGCAATTTATGCCGGCAGAATATAAAGATGTGATTGGTTTTACGCTGCTTGTGATCGTATTGATCTTCAGGCCAACCGGGATTATGGGAGAAGTGCTGGCCACCAAGAAAATGTAGTCCACTCTCTGGAAAGCTTGTAGAAGTAGCAAGTTCCTTTTTGCTATCTGACGATAAACTCAGGAGTGGCAAAGCTCGTCTTTGCCACTCCACAACGTTGCTATTATGACTGATTTGACGCAAAAGTTTGCAGATTTTCCGCTTGTTCAGGCGTATCATAAGCTCGACGGGCGCATTAAAGTTTTTGGGCTCCTGCTCTTTCTGGTAGCCCTGCCCTGGATGGTCGGATCTTATTGGACCCAGGTGCTCTTTATCGTTGGCTTATACGTCATGATGGGCATCGGCTTAAACGTTGCGGTCGGGTTTGCCGGTTTGCTCGTGCTTGGCTACGCCGCTTTTTACGGCATTAGCGCCTATGCGTACGTGCTGCTGGTGCGCGCCTTTGTCCCCAATCCGGCCCAAAACTATACGCATGTGTTCTGGTTTCTGATTCCGGTGTGCATCTTTGTGGCCTTAATTGTCGGGGCCTTGCTGGGAATTCCGGTCTTGCGAACCCGCGGCGATTATCTGGCAATTGTGACCCTGGGGTTTGGCGAAATCGTGCGCTTGGTATTAAATAACATGGATAACATCACGAAAGGTCCGCAGGGTTTGAGCGGCAAGGCTCCGGCCTTATTTTCGATTCAATTCAAAGACCCGATCCATTTTTATTATCTCATTCTGGCGGGCTGCGTCATCGCAATCTTCGTGGCCGACCGACTGAATAATTCCCGGCTTGGACGCGCCTGGATCGCTATGCGTGAAGATGAAGATGTGGCGCGGGCCATGGGCATTAATGTCAACAAATATAAACTGCTGGCGTTTGCTATCGGCGCGTCGTTTGCCGGCGCCGGCGGCGCGATTTTTGCAGCGCGGCAGGGGACGATCTTCCCCAGCGATTTTACGCTGCTTGTTTCGATTAACGTGCTCTGTTTGATTGTGATCGGCGGGATGGGGAGTATTCCGGGCATCGTGCTCGGGTCGGTGATTCTGATGGGCTTGCCGGAAGTGTTGCGCGAAGTGCAGCAGTACCGCTTGTTGGCCTATGGGTTTTTACTTATTATCATGATGCGTTTCCGTCCTGAGGGATTTATTCCGTCAGCGCGGCGTAAATTGGAGTTTGAACGAGGAGACTGAGAATCGCATGGAATTGCTGAAAGCGCAAGATATCACCATGGAATTTGGCGGCCTGGTTGCCCTGGAGCAACTCAATTTCTCGGTAGAACGAGGCCGCATTTTCAGCTTAATCGGCCCGAACGGAGCCGGAAAAACCACGTTTTTTAATGTGATCACCGGGTTTTATCCCCCCTCAAACGGCAGTATTCAGTTTGACGGAGTCGAGCTGGTGGGAGTGAAACCGGAGCAGATTACCAGTTTCGGCATTGCGCGTACATTTCAGAATATTCGCCTGTTTGCCAATATGACCGCCCTTGAAAACGTGATGGTTGGCCAGCATTGCCGCATGAACGCCGGGGTGTGGGGCGCGCTCAGCCGTAACAAAAAAACCATGATCGAGGAAAAGCACGTGCACCGACGCGCTTATGATCTGCTGAAACAAGTCAACTTACACAAGCAGGAAGACGTGCTTGCGAAAAATTTGCCCTATGGTGAACAGCGGCGGCTGGAAATTGCTAGAGCGTTGGGAACTGAACCGAAACTCCTGCTCTTAGACGAACCCTCGGCCGGCATGAACCCGCATGAAACTCTGGAACTGATTAAACTCATCGGACGTTTGAATCGAGAATTAGAGATCACGATCCTCTTAATTGAACATGATATGCGCGTGGTGATGAATATCTCAGATAAAGTGATCGTGTTAGATTACGGCAAAAAAATCGCAGAGGGCACTCCCGAAGAAGTGCAGAGCAACGAAAGAGTTATTGAAGCCTATCTGGGCAAAAAACGGAATAGATGAGAGAATATTATGGCAAAATTAGAAGTCAATAACATTCATACATTTTACGGCAATATCGAAGCCCTGAAGGGCGTGTCGCTCTCGGTCGATGAAGGAGAAATTGTCACGCTGATCGGCAGCAATGGAGCTGGCAAGAGCACCACCTTGAACACGATTTCCGGCTTATACAAACCGCGACAGGGAGAAGTATCGCTGGAAGGGGAACGTATTGATCAGCTTCCGGCGCACACGATCGTCGCTAAAGGCATTTCTCAGGCTCCCGAAGGACGCAAGATCTTTGCGCGCTTGACAGTCAAAGAAAATCTGGAAATGGGCGCGTTTATCCGTACAGATGGCCCAGAGGCGATCAAACGCGATATAGAGCATGTGTATGCCCTGTTTCCCCGTTTGCGCGAGCGCGAATGGCAGATTGCCGGAACCCTGTCTGGAGGCGAACAGCAGATGCTCGCCATCGGACGCGCTTTGATGTCTAAACCGCGCATTCTCTTATTGGATGAACCCTCGATGGGTCTGGCGCCGCTGCTGGTTGATACGATTTTCGACATTATTGAAGAAATCAACAAACAAGGCATGACGATTTTATTAGTCGAACAGAACGCCCAGGTCGCCCTTTCTATTGCGCACCGCGGCTACGTCATGCAAGCCGGAGAAATTGTTCTGCACGATACCGCCAAAAACTTGAGAGAAAATGAAATGGTCCGTCGCCTGTATTTAGGAGAAGAAGGATTATAACTCGATCCCAGTGTTTCGGGAATGAAGACACGCCATTCCCGAAACGTTTTCATACCTCAAACAATCCACTTCGTTTCATCCCTGCAACAATTCGAATGGACCAAATCGTGATTCCCAAAACATATTTGAAAAGCGAGAAGAATTTTTCCCACCTGACTCCATGATGAGAAAATGGTTGCACACATTCTTATCCTCCCCCCTGCCCAAAGAGCAGGCTTTCATCAACACTGATGCTTGAATGCCCGACATAGCAGGCAACGTATCAGCTCAGAACTTTTAGTGCTATTCTGGCATAAGAATTGCTGTAGAGTATAGGCAGCGAACTGCTATCAATCTGTAAGTAAGTGACCATAAATTTTCAGGGCCAAAAACCAGGTTTCTTCGAAGAACCCTGCTTTTTAAATACCCGAAAACTTTTGAATCAGTCCTTAATTGATACGTTTGTCATTCTCGCATTCGCAAGTTCTTCGCCTGAAAGCGGGACGAAGAACCTCCATTGACAATGCACCGGAAGGTTTTGATGCTGAGGAAAGGGCATGAATCACGACAATAAGCCGACGCAATCCGTTCCGATTGTACGGATGAAGCATATTTGCAAAAGTTTCGGACGAGTACAGGTCTTGAAGGATGTTGAATTGGAAATCTTTCCGGGCGAAGTACACATTCTGGCGGGCGAGAATGGCGCCGGTAAAAGTACGCTGATTAAAATTTTAGCCGGCGCCTATCCGGATTTTGAGGGAACCATAGAGATTGATGGGAAATCTGTCTGTCCGCGTTCGCCGCAAGAAGCCACTGCCTTAGGCATTGCCGTGATCCACCAGGAATTGTCGCTTGTGCCCTCAATGACCGTGGCGGATAATATCTTTCTGGGACGCTCAATGACCCGTCATGGTTTCGTGCAGGATACCTTGCAGAAAACGGAAGCCAGACGAGTTTTAGGTCTATTAGGATTAGACCTTGATGTTGACCTGCCCTTAGAAACCTACCCGATTGCCATTCAACAACTGGTGGAAGTGGCAAAAGCGATGAGTATTCAGGCTAAAGTGATCATTATGGATGAGCCGACCAGCGCCCTGAATGCCACGGAAGTGCAGAAGCTGTTTCATTTGATTGCCGAACTCAAAGCCAAAGGCTATGGCATTGTTTATATTACCCACCGCATGGAAGAGATCGAAGAAATCGCCGATCGTATTTCCGTGCTGCGCGATGGGCAATATATTGGCTCTGCGCCTGCCTCAGAACTCCCCATGCCAAAATTGATTCAGTGGATGGTCGGGCGTGCAATGGAACAGCATTTCCCTCGCCATCTGCCGCATATCGGAGAGGATCGCTTGCGTGTTGAAGAGTTCAGCCTTGATCTGGATCAGCATCGAGGTAAACCGGTGGTCAATAAGGTGTCGTTTTCTGTCCGATCCGGTGAAATTCTGGGAATTGGCGGTCTGCGCGGATCGGGCGCGAGTGAGTTGTTGATGGGCCTGTTTGGCGCGTATGGTCATGCTGCTCAGGGAACGGTCAAATTGAACGGACAGGCCTTGCAAATCTATACTCCGCGCCAGGCGATTGATCGTGGGATCGCCTTGTTAACCAATGATCGCAAAGCAACCGGATTGGTACCTTCCATGTCGGTCATTGCGAATGTGACGTTGGCTGATCTGAATCGGCTGTCGCCGAGTGGATGGCGACGACCTGAACATGAACGGCAGGTAACGCAGGAACTCGGGCAGGCGATCAATATTCGCGCCGCGTCGTTAGAGATGGAAGTCAATGAACTGTCCGGCGGGAATCAACAGAAAGTCGTGCTCGCCAAATGGCTTCAAACCAATCCGCAATTGCTCTTATTGGATGAGCCGACGCGCGGCGTGGATGTGGGGGCCAAATATGAAATTTACCAACTTATGAATGAATGGACGGCGCAGGGGATTGCGATTGTGTTGATTACCTCTGAAATGCCGGAATTACTGGCAATGAGCGATCGGATTGTCGTGATGCATCGCGGACAGATTACGGCGGCCTTTACCCGCGAACAGGCGTCAGCAGAAGCGATCCTGGAAGCTGCTATGGGAAAAACCTATCACCTGAACGGAAATCATTTTGGAAAGGAGAGCAATGTATGAAGCCAGAGACAACTGCTGAAACGAAAAAACCTACTCGTCTGAATCAGATGCTCGCTAGTTCTGCGGGCCGAGCCTTTATCGCGCTTATTCTGGTGCTTGTATTAGGCATGGTTTTTAATGCGGATGGCGCGTTTTTGAAAACCGGAACCCACCGGGATACGCTGCGCCAGGCATCGGTGTACGGTATTCTGGCCTGCGGGATGACATTAGTAATTCTCACTGGCGGCATCGATCTCTCCGTCGGGAGCGTATTGGGATTTATCGCGGTCTGTTTTTCGTTGATGAGCATCCATTTTTCCTGGTCGGCCTGGATTTCCATTCCCTTGTGTCTGTTGATTGGCGCAGCCTGCGGATCAATTTCCGGCGTCTTAACGGCCTGGTTTAAAGTGCAGCCCTTCATCGCCACACTCGCCATTATGTCGGTTGCGCGAGGAATGGCAAAATATGTGAGCGGCGGCAGGAAAATCGCGACAGCGGTGCAAAATCCTGACGGCACGTACCGCTATGTCGATCTCCCCAGTATTTTTCGCATGATCGATTCCCGCATTCTGGGGGGTAATCTGGCGGTCGTGACGGTGATTTTTTTCATCTGTCTTGCGATCGTATGGCTGTTCGTTGCCCGTCATCGTTGGGGCCGCCAATTATTTGCGCTGGGCGGCAATGAGGAAGCGGCGCGTTTATCCGGCGTGCCTGTGAATCGGGCGAAACTTATGGCATACTCTGCTTCAGGCTTGCTTTCCGCAGTGGCGGGAATCTGTCAGGCTGCTCAGGAGCAGCAAGGCGATCCTGAATCGGGTTTCACCTATGAGATGACGGCGATTGCGATGGTGGTCATCGGCGGCACGAATCTGGCCGGCGGGCGCGGCGGCATCGGCCTGACGTTGTTAGGGATTCTTACGATTGGGTACCTGGAAAAAATCCTGAGTATTAATGCGGTTCCCGAAGCCGGGCGTCTGATAGCGACGGGCGTCATTATTATTCTGGCGGTGCTCACGCAAGGAAGACGACGGAAATAACTGCAAAACAGACGAGTTCTGAGGGGGTGATAGTTCGGTAGAAAAAAACCAAGTGTTTAAAAAATGCAGTGAAAATACCTGGATGGGGTGTAACTCAGACCTGTCCGACAATGTTCGACAAGTCCTGATAGTAAGAACTTTTGTTCCAAAGTAGTAGATCGAGATATTCACAACAATTATTATCGTTTTTAATGGAGGGTATCACGTATGAAGAAGTTTTTGACAGTCATGATCGTCATATTGTTCGTATGCACGTTTGCATTCACGGCGCTGGCCAAAGACAAATATATCATTGGCATGAGTCAGTGTAACCTGGGCGAACCCTGGCGTGTGCAGATGAACGCTGATGTCAAAGCCGCCGCAGATCAACATCCGAACCTGGAAGTCGTGTATAAAGACGCACAGAATGATACGCTGAAACAGCGTGCGCATGTCGAAGAGTTCGTCAGCGCCGGCGTTGATTTACTCATTATCAGCCCCAAAGAAGCGCAGCCGCTGACTGAACCTGTCGCCAAAGCCATGGATGCAGGCATTCCAGTCATCGTGTTAGACCGGCGGGTTGTCGGCGACAAATACACCTGTTTCATCGGCGCCGATAATAAGATCATCGGCAAAGCTGCTGGTGAGTGGATTGTCAAGACCCTGGGAGGCAAAGGAAAAGTGGTTGAGCTGAAAGGTTTGATGACTTCAACCCCTGGGCAGGATCGTAACTCCGGATTCCGCGAAGGGATCAAAGGATCAGAGATCGAAGTGATTTTTGAAGCGGATATGAAATGGCTGGAACCGGATGCCCGCAAGGAAATGGAATCGGCCCTGGCCCGTTTCGACAAAATTGATCTGGTGTACGCCCATAACGATCCCGGTGCGCACGGCGCGTATTTAGCTGCGAAAGCGGCCGGACGCGAAAAAGAAATGAAATTTGTCGGCATTGACGCCCTGCCACACGAAGGCATCATGTACGTCAAACAAGGCATTATGGATGCCACCTTCCAGTATCCGACCGGCGGCGCGGAATCCATTGACATCGCGCTGAAAATCCTCGCTGGCGAACAGGTACCGCATGAAATCACCCTCGGTTCCCGCGTCTTTACCGCCGAAAACGTGGATAGCGGCGGCGAAGCGATTGAATAAGTTGTCGTTTCTAAAAAAACCGGGTTTCTCCCAGAAACCCGGTTTTTTCTGATTCGCATACAGAATCTCTATCGTTTCACCTGAACAACCCATTGAATCATTGATCTTAAAGTCATACAAACATAACAAAAAGGAGTTTAGTGATATGCCTAAAAAAGTATCAACGTTTTTCATCATTCTGCTCTGTCTGGTGTCATGGGGAAATCTTGCCCTTGCTGATGGGAAAATTATGGAAGGGCTTTCATTAAAAAGTGACATTTTAGCAAAGGATGTCGAATACGCCATTTATCTGCCAGAGGATTATGATACTTCTGTTAGAAAATATCCGGTGGTCTATCTGCTGCACGGCATGGGCGGTGATGATACCGAATGGATTCAATTTGGCGAAATTCACCGGATTGTGGATAAAGCTATCGAAGATGGCGAAATTCCCCCGATGATTATTGTGATGCCGGACGCTGAGAAGAATAAATACTATTACATCAACGATTATCAGGGCAAGGCCCGCTGGGAAGACATGTTTAACAACGAGTTCATGCCCTTCATTGAAGCCGAGTACAGAATCAGAGCAGAAAAGACCTTTCGCGCCATTGCCGGGTTATCAATGGGAGGCTACGGCGCACTGCTCCATGCCATGAAATATCCGGATCTGTATTCAACCTGTGTGGCCCTGAGCGCAGGAATTCGGACAGATGAACAGATTTTAGCTCTTGATCGTGAAGCCTATAATATACGCTATGGTGGACCTTTCGGCATGGATCTGGAAGGACAGGCTCGTTTAAGCGACTATTATCGGCAATATGATATTCTGACGATGGTAGAGAAGATTCCGGCTGAGGAATTATCGAAAGTGCGTTACTGGCTTGATTGCGGCGATGATGATTTCTTTACCATCGGTGTTGCTCTCCTGCACGTGAAAATGAAACAACTGGGGATTCCGCACGAATATCGAGTACGCGATGGCAGCCATATCTGGCAATATTGGCGATCAGGCATAGTTGATGGCCTGAAATACATTGGCGATAAATTCCGCAATTAAACAGAATCCAGACAGATCATTCCGCACTTATCCCGGCTACTCGCTCGAGCAGTCGGGATTCATCTTTCAATTCAACACTCTCCAATCTTCCATGAATAAGCAGAAATCGCAACAAACTGCGGCGATGTTGGAGCAACATTGCGCATTGTGACTCCTGCCCATTTTTTCGTTGACAAACTGGAGGAAGTGGTATCAGTTTGTTTTAGGATATCCCCTGTATCTGGTCAAGCACTTAAAAGATGAAACAATATACATAAGGGAAAAAAACAATGGACAGGGAAGTTAGAAATACAACCATACCAGATCAGATCATCAATCAATGGCAACGTCTCGTGGACGCCATTGCCGATTTACTCTCTGTACCGAGTGTCATGATTAATCGGCTGGAACCACCTGATTTGGAAGTATTTCGTTCGAATATCAGTCCCAAGAACCCTTTTCCTTCAGGGACGCGGATGCCAATGGCCGGGGTATATTGTGCAATGACCGCTCAAAAACGTCAAAAGCTTCAGGTCAACGATGCCAGAAAGAACCCTCAATGGGCTGATTCACCGACAGCGAAAGCCGGGATTTACGCCTACCTGGGCTATCCCCTTCTTTGGCCTGACGGTGAAGTGTTCGGGACCCTTTGTGTCGTTGATACCAAAGAAAATTCCTGGGGCAAACACTACGAAAGTCTGCTGTTTACATTCAAGGATGTGGTGGAGGACCATCTGGCCCTCGTGAGTGCGTTAGAGCTGCTGGATAAAAAGAACCGGGAGCTTGAATGCGCCCTTCGCAAAAGCAAACAAATGGAGGAAGCCTTAGCCACCGAAAGACAGCGACTGGCTTACATACTCGAGGGCACCGACGTGGGTACCTGGGAGTATAATGTCCAGACCGGCGAAGCTATAGTCAATGAACGTTTGATGGAAATAAGCGGCTATACGCTGGCAGAATTTACGTCGATTTCTATTGATACCTTTATGAAAAATTTGCATCCGGATGATCTTGCGACATCGAGTGTTCTGCTTGAAAAGATTTTCAATAAAGAATTAATGTACATTGCTCACGAAGTACGTGTGCGTCACAAGGATGGCAGGTGGATCTGGGTGCTTGATAGAGGCAAGGTAGCGATCTGGACGGCTGACGGGAGACCCCTGGTTGTATGCGGCACTCGCCAGGACATCACCGAGCGTAAGCAGGCCGAGGAACAGATTCGCCACCTGGCGAACCATGATGCGCTGACAGGACTCCCGAGTCTCCGATTAGCCAGAGATCGGCTCGCCATGGCCATGAGCCATGCGCATCGGTATAACACCACGGCGGCCGTGATGTTTATTGACCTGGACGGCTTCAAGACTGTTAACGATACCCTGGGCCATGACGCGGGAGATGAGGTTCTCAAGCACGTGGCTCAACGCCTGCTGGCCTGCGTCCGTGAAACCGATACGGTCGCGCGGATCGGTGGCGATGAGTTTCTGCTCATTGCCACCGGACTTCACACTTCTGAGAATGCCGCGCAGATTGCCGCAAAGGTTATCCAGATCGTATCCCAGCCGATCATTTTCAATGGGCGACAGGCAGTCGTGGGCGCAAGTATCGGGATCGCGCTTTTTCCCGACCACGGCGAAGATAAAGACCAGTTAATCAAGCAGGCGGATGAAGCCATGTATAAAATCAAAAACGCCGGCAAGAATGGATTCAATTTTGTAAATACTGTTCGCCTACGTCCATGTCTTCAGAAGGTATAAGCAGAAAGTGGAGGTAGGCAGTTGCGAAGGTTTTTCGCCATTTTCAGCCCATGCGCGTCACCTTTGCAAGGTTATCATTGAAACCAATCCCCTTGAGGTTCTTTAAACGCTTATTCCTTGCCATCTAACCAGGCTTCAGCTTCTTGGAGATTGGAGAAAAATTTCATTGTAAACCCGGCTTGACGAAAAATACGCTGCACCTGCATTTTTAAAATGACGCTTTCAGAAAGGACTTCGGCCGCTTTTGAGATGCCGGCCTCAATCAGTATTTGACGAGTTTTTTGGGCGGCTTCTGTCCATTCCTGCGACATCACACTGATCTGAGTGGCATCACTCAAGCCGGTAAATCCCTTTTTCAGGAGTTTTGCCGCTTTTTCAAAATCCTGGAGATAGGGGTCGCCTTTGACAGGACGTACCCATGATCCTTTAATCGTCTGATAGAGCCTGTTTTTAGGCAAATCAACCGCAATTGTATAAAACTCTGTTTTCGCGATTTCTTGCATACGCTTTGTCTCCATACCTGAAATGTTATTATGTGCTTATAAGCTTATAAGCTTGTCAAGCAACCTTTCGGAATAACTGTTTCTGATCAATATCCAAACTATATACCAAAATGGTCTGAAGGTCAAGCTTTTTCGAGGCTTCAAGAATTTCTATCCCCACAACTTTTCCATCATGTGTCAAATCCACATTGAGCCCATTAGACATTTCTGAAACTCCTTCAGGGTCTTCTTGCCCAAGTTGAATATACAATGCATCTACTTCATTATCATAAAAAACTTTCATCATTTCCACCTTTTTTTAACGGATATGCCGTGATCACTATAATTACATCATCGTAAACATCAAATACTGTTTTGAGCGGAAACGTAAACCCAGGTACCCTGTTTACAATTTCGTGATGACCTACAGGATACTCTTTTTCCTGGATGATGTCTATGATAATGGTCTCTGGAATGTGATACAGCTTGATTCGTCGTTTTGCATGACGTGAAAATTTAATTACTCGCAAAACATTACTTTAACCCGCTGCTCAAAGTTTTTGAATAGCTATGAGTTCAAGGTAGATGGTTATTTAAAAACTTTGAGCATTGAGTATTATACTATTCTTCACCTTGTATGAAAAATTTGTATGTGTTTACATAGTCGAGTTTTTGAATGTCTGCTTTAAATTCTCATATAATGTCAGAAAAGTTGTATATCGCTTTTCATAGACCGCCGAGGCTTCAGGATAATGAATCTTTTGCGCGGGTTTTGCCAGGGTTGGCACGGTCTCAGCAGGGCCTTTAAGGGCTTGCTGACACAGAATCATATTCCCGATCAAGCCCGTATCCGGCATTTCAACCGTATAAATCGGCTTCCGCAAAATCTTGCCCACCGTGTTTAACCAGACCGGACTCTTCAAGCCGCCGCCGACCGCGCGAATTTCATCAATGGCGATTCCCAGGGATTCCACGGTTTCGACACAGTTCCGCAATGCAAAAGACACGCCTTCCATGATCGCTTTAATACAATGCCCTTTGGTGGTAAACAAATTGATGCCGAAAAAGACACCGCGGGCTGAGGCGTCCCAATAGGGCGTCCGTTCTCCGTTCAGATAGGGCAGAAAAATCAGCCCCTCAGAACCGTCAGGAATGTTTTGGATCGCCTGATTGTATTCATTGAAAATATCGCCGGAACTGTGCTGTTCCTTGTCGGCATCAAAGGCATTTTTGAACCAGTGTAAGGACTGGCCGGCGGTTTGGGTAATGCCCAACGTGACCCACTTATTGCGCAAACAATAGTGCCAGCATAAAGTTTGATACTGGGGATCAACGAGCGGTTTATCGGAACATACGGCGATCACGCCGGCCGTGCCAATGATGAGCGTCACCTGACCGGAATGAATCATGCCGGCCCCGAGCGCGGCGGACAAACAATCGGCACTGCCATTGGCAACCGGAGTGCCTGCTGTAATCCCTGTGAGCTGAGCGGCCTCTGCACTGACATGTCCCATGATGACATCTGAAGGCGCGAGTTCCGGAAAATATCCACGCGGAATGCCAAACAGTTCAAACATCTTATCAGACCAGGTTTCCTTCACAACATCAAACAGCAGGGTACCGCTCGCTTCGGCATAATCCATCATCATCTTCCCGGTCAACTTATACTTGAGGTAATCTTTGGCGACCAGAATATGTCTGACTTGCGACCAGATTTCAGGCTGGTTTTCCTGCACCCATTTCACCTGCGGCGCAGTATAGGTTGTGGTGGTAAAATTTTTGGTTTCCTGAAAGACCAGATCTCTCGATGATGGGTCTTGTTGAATGCGTTCAACAATGGAACTGCTGCGCTGGTCCATCCAGGTAATCGCCGGACGGAGGACACGATCGTTTTTGTCAAGATAGACCTGCGTGTGCATTTGTCCGCAAATACCGATCCCCAAAATTGCTGCAAATTCTTGCGGACAACGGGCTTTGAGGCTGTGACAGCCTTTAATAAATCCCTGCCACCAGGCTTCGGGATCTTGTTCCGAATAGCCGGGTTGGGGGGAACTCATCGGATATTCAGTATAATCAGAGGCAATCATGTTGCCGGCTCCCTCAATCAGCGCCACCTTTAACCCTGTTGTGCCAACATCAATTGACAGATACATTTCCATATTCAAGAAAACGACCGGGATGAACAAGAAACAGTCTTTTTGCTCAATCACTGCCGTTTTTACAGAACTACAAAAATGAAGAATAAGCAAAAATTTTCTTCCTGTAAATAATTCTGTGCCCGGAGTGCGAACGTTCTCCTTTCGCGCGTGAGTAGGTGCCGGAAAGCTGACAGGCGAACGCAGAACATGCGTCTAGCGAGCGAGCACAGCATGATTGACCGCAACGAACATGTTGCGTTCGCAAGTGAGTGTGCTGACACACGGACACGCGCAAAAGGAGAACGTTTGCACTCCAGCACAGGATTATTTACAGCAACAAAATTTTTAAAAGCGCATATCAAACAAAATCTATGAAATCCTTGCTTATGAGAAATCAATGTTGCCTGAACTTAATGCCGATACATGTCAATCTGGTTCAGAGCTTCTCGAGCGCGAGCGGCGGTTTCAGGACTGGGATCATAATCGAAGACATTCAACAGATATTGATACGCGGCGGTCGGCTGCCCCTGGCGCAGGCGCATTAATCCTAACATCAAATACACATCTGCCAGATTGTCTGCATGTTGGTGATTGGCTAAACAACTGCGCAGCAGACGAGTTGCAGCAATCGGATGTCCGGTATCTTCGAGCCAGTTCGCCAGGACAACACAGTCATTCGGCTCTAATTGGGCGACTTCACTCCGATCTATTCTGGCGAGGGCTTCGATCGCCTGATCGGGATCATTATGAGCGAGAGCATTACGAATGTCTAGAAGCGGAGAGTGAGAAACCGGTTCTTCAGCTATGGGCTGTTTGGCTTTTGCACTCCCTAATCGCCAGAAGGAATCGGTCCAGGGCCAGCGCCAGGCAAAATGTTCGCCAACCCAGGCTACCGCTAATCCGGCAAAAAATCCACCGAGATGCGCGCCGAACGCCACATTCGATTGCGCGCCTGTTAAAAAAGGCAGTAAATTATCTACTACAATATAGATGCCAAGCACCAGACGGGCCGGGAGCAGAACGGTATTGAAAAAGAACGGAAATAAGGCGATAAATACTTTGACTTTATTGCGCGGAAACAGGAGAAAATAGAGTCCCAGCACGCCTGAAATGGCTCCTGAAGCCCCGACAAGAGGAGTCATTGACTTTCCGGCAAACATGCCAAAAAACAAGGTCGCTGCAACCCCTGTCATCAGATACGTCAGCAAATAGCCGAGTCGGCCCAGGCGATGTTCCGCGTTATCGCCGTAAATCCAGAGAAACAACATGTTACCTGCCAGGTGTAAAAAACTTCCATGTAAAAACATGGAGAAAAAAAGATCGTTCAATTCAGGCGCAGCGGGTTTATAACCATGCACAAACACAAAGAGATCATACGTGCTGATTTGGGCAAGAACCTGCCTGAGTGCCAATATTGACGGTAAGGAAGGATACACGTAGCGCACGTATTCCTGGAGTAAAGGATCGTCAAAACTCACCCCGCGAGCAGCCAATGGCATGCTGATCAGTAAATAGATCGCCACATTCACGGCAATCAGAAACCAATTCACCCAGGGGGTGAAATTACGAGGGTTTGGGGTATCTCCAACCGGGATAAACAATGGTAATTTCTCCTTATTGTCCGATAAAACTGAAGTTTCGTTGGACAGTTCTATGCTTTCATCTCTAAAATTTCGTACCCTTTGGTACTCAATTGCCGGCAGGTCAGCATAATTTTGGATTTGCTATCGCCAATCCTGGCGGCAATCACCTCAATTTTAGGCAATTCACCTTTATCAATCCAGACGCCTTTGCATTGCGGACAACGGTCAATTAATAGAGCCTCAACCGGAACAAATTTCATTTCTTGCAATTTCTGCTGGCTTCCGCAGCGCGGGCAAGCATATTCCGTCGTTCTGGCATCCTTTTCGACCTCGGAGATATTGGGAATATCTGTAGATAATTCTGTCGTGAACGCCAGTTCATCTTCGTCAAACCAGATGCCCTTACAGGCATCGCAAAAATCAACTACCACCCCTTCAAAGTGGATTTCGTGCATGATGTTATGACATTTTGGACAATTCATACCTTGCTCCCTTTTTGTTTGTTTGATGTCATCGCAGAATTTGCTATTCAGGAAATTGATGCTCGACCTGAACTATGAATAGAATGAACTCTAAGGCACATACTTGTCAATCGAATTCTTCAAAAATATTGGTTTTCACTTAATACATAAGCAAGATAGGATGTCGGACGGGGAATGCTTCTCAATTAGACCGAACGCGTGACTCAGGAGACCGATCAGTAGATGGCAGTCAAGAAAAACATGAAATTATGCAAAAGCGTATTATTTTCTTGCGAATATTTGAGGGTTTTATATTATTATTCTTAATGATATTGTTATGATGAAAAGCGAGAGCATGTTATGAATATTGAGCATGATTGACAGGAGGATGAACTGGTTATGAGCACATTATTTTTCAAAATGCTGCCGAAAATGGCAACCTTGCAGCGGATAGTCGAAAAAGGAATTGTAGCGGTGGTGCGCGCCGAAACTTCTGAAAAAGCGGAAAAAATTGCCAAGGCTTGTATGGACGGAGGGATCGATACGATTGAAATTACGTTCACCGTCCCCGGCGCGCATCAGGTGATCGAAGGTTTGAGTAAAAAATTTCGTCAGGATGAATTATTGATCGGGGCCGGAACCGTCCTGGATTCTGAAACCGCTCGCATGGCGATTCTCTCCGGATCAAATTATATCGTGAGCGCGGGTTTCGATTCGGAGACTGCTAAGCTGTGCAATCGTTACCAAATTCCGTACATGGCCGGGTGTATGACTCCAACCGAAATGATTAGAGCATTAGAAGCCGGAGTGGATGTCATTAAAGTGTTTCCGGGCAGCGTGTTTGGTCCCTCTTTTATTAAAGCCATCAAAGGCCCCTTGCCGCAGGCCCCACTTATGCCGACCGGCGGCGTCAGTCTGGAGAATGTTGATCAGTGGATTAAAAATGGCTGCATTGCCGTTGGAGTTGGCGGAGAACTTACCGCCGGGGCCAAAAGCGGCGATTATGGCAGCATCACGGAAACCGCCAAAGAATTTATCCGTAAAATCAAGGCCGCAAGAGGGCAGTAAAAGGCCTGTTCAAAAGTTTTTGAACATTGAAGAATCAAAAAAACCGGGTTTCTTGAAGAAACCCGGTTTTTGCAGCAATGTCTGCTCTCTCTCCCTAAATCACGGTTTCATCAGGAATGGCTGCGCTTTTCGGAACCACGATCAATCCATCCCTTGCTGCCCAGTTTTGATGGGTTTCATCAGGGCGGTCAGACAGATTGCGAATCTGCACCCGCTTGCCAATGCGGGCATTTTTATCAATTAACGCGCCCGCTATGACCGAACCTTCGCCAATCCCCACATCCGGACGGCCTAATTGCCGGTTTTTGGTGCGATCCTCCTCTGACTCGTAATAATCGGCCCCCATGATCACAGAATCTTTGATCACCACCTTTGAGCCGATGATACTGCGCAGTCCGATGACTGCATTCGTAATCTCGGCATCATAAATCCGGCAACCATCAGTCAGCAGCACCTGATCGAGTTTTGCACCGTACACTTCACACGGAGGAAGGAACCGGGGATGCGTATAGATCGGACGCCGGGCGTTGTTCAGATCAAATGGTCGCGTCGGTGAAACCATCTCAAGATTGGCTTCATAAAAGCGACGAATCGTCCCGATGTCAGCCCAATAGCCGTCAAACACATACCCCATCACGCGTCGTTCGGATAAGACGCCCGTAATAATATCTTTTCCAAAATCATTGCCCGGTGAGGCCAGCAGTTCCGCTAACATTTCCATGCTAAACACATAAATCCCCATCGAGGCCATAAAGGGTTTGTCGGAATCCGGCATGCTCTCTAACTCATCTAACGCATCGAGATCAGGTTTCTCACAGAATTCAACAATCTGCCCATCTGAATTGCGTTTGACAATGCCCAGCCCTGCAGCCAGTTTTGCTTCAACCGGCTGCACTGCCAGCGTAATATCGGCCTCGGTTTCGATATGATACCGGACAAATTCACGGTAATCCATCTGATACAAGTGATCGCCTGCCAGAATGAGCACATATTTCGCGTTAGATCGTTGAATCTCCGTTAGTTGTTGTCGAACAGCATCGGCTGTCCCTTGATACCAGAGATTTCCCTGCAAGGTTTGTTGAGCTGCTAAAATTTCGACCCAGCCCTCGGTAAACATGTCACGCCGGTAGGTGCGATAAATATGACGATGGAGCGATACGGAATTAAATTGCGTCAAAATAGCGATCTTTTCGATGCCGGCGTTCAAACAGTTACTAATCGGAATATCAATCAGACGATATTTCCCTGCCAGCGGAACCGCGGGTTTGGATCGCTTTTGAGTTAATGGATACAGGCGGGTTCCCTGCCCTCCTCCTAAGATGACCCCTAATACATCTTGCATCACATCGGATGTTGTCATTGGCTTTCCCTCCTTCTCGATTTGTTCGATGGCCTGATAAGAGTGATCATGGCATCACAACACTGTATCGCTGACATACTCAGAATTAGCAAGACAAAAATTCTTCCTCCTGAATTCTTTCAAGCGACATTATCGGAAATAACAAAATCAGCTCGTATTAAACGCTTCAGCGTCTCTGAAAACGCTTGAAACAACGCTAAAGCGTTCACTACAAAACTTATTTCCGACAATGTCTAAGGAAAACCTCGTAAATTCAAAATTAAAAGTTGACTTTTTGCTCTCCTTTTTGCAGAGTAAATAACAACTACCTGATTACTGTGATCGGTTTGTTGTTCTCGCTTGAGCGAGTTCTTCCGCCTGAAGGCGGAACTACGAACCCATCAGTTACACCTTGACAGGATACGACATTCAAGGAGTGTGAAAGTCTGCCTTTGACACTCCTGAAAACTGATAAAATAATAAGGTAAGAATCGGTACCTATGGAAAATGCGGGAATATCCAGATCATCGTTATCTGAAATGACGCAAGAGGTGAAATTACACATTCAAACTCGCTATCCATTGATCTATCTGGTATCCTGGGAAGAAGACCGGGTGATCCATGAAATCGAGAAAATTGCGATTGAAGAGGATCAACGCAAAAAAGTTTATATCTGGACAGAAACCGAGGGATTAAAGAATCTTGTGCTTGATGATACTGATAACACAGTGACTGATCCGCTGCAAGTTCTACACCATATCGTACAAGCTCAGGAACGGGCCCTGTATGTGTTACTGGATTTTCATGCGTTTTTGACCAATCATCAGGTGGTTCGCAAAGTTCGAGATGTCAGCAAAGCGTTGAAGAGCAGCAATAAAACCGTGTTATTCCTTTCGCCCAAATTGGTGCTGCCGGATGAACTTTCAAAAGAAATCGTGGTTTTTGATTTTGATCTGCCGACCCTTGATGAATTGGGAGTGGTGCTTGATGAATTCGTCGAACAAGCCAAGCAGGATCAACGCTTAAAGGGAGTACGGTTGAAAAAGGAGCAACGTGAACGCTTATTGAAAGCCTCGCAGGGCTTGACGATTGATGAGATGCGGAGCGCTCTGAGTAAATCAGTGGTGGCGCATCAAAAAATCGGTGAAATGACGATTCCGATGATGTTGGCTGAAAAAAAGCAGATCATTCGTAAGTCAGGGGTCTTAGAGTATTTTTCGCCAGAAGAAACCTTTGATGAAATTGGAGGGATCCCACTTTTGAAACGCTGGCTTTCCCAACGAGATAAGGCGTTTACGGAAGACGCCCGCAAATTCGGATTGCCTGTGCCTAAGGGCTTATTACTAGTCGGGGTACAGGGCTGTGGGAAATCCTTAACAGCTAAGGCGGTCGCATCGCAATGGAAACTCCCCCTTTTACGATTTGATATTGGCAAAGTGTTTAGCGGACTGGTCGGATCTTCCGAAGAGAATATCCGCAAAGCCATTAAGCTGGCGGAATCCATTGCCCCGTGCATTTTATGGATTGATGAAATTGAAAAAGGGTTTTCAGGGTTTTCAAGTTCGAATGTGAGTGATGCCGGCACTGCCGCCAGGGTATTTGGCACGTTTTTGACCTGGATGCAAGAAAAAGTCAAATCGGTGTTTGTGATTGCGACTGCGAATGATATTAGCCTCCTTCCTCCCGAACTCCTCCGGAAAGGACGGTTTGATGAAATCTTTTTTGTTGACTTGCCAGGCCCGTATGAACGTCAGGAAATTTTTCGTATTCACTTGAAAAAACGCCATCGCGCGCCGCATCAGTTTGATCTGGAGTCGCTTTGCCGGCGTTCTGAAGGATTCAGCGGGGCCGAAATTGAGCAGGTGATTATTTCCGCTTTGTACGATGCGTTTGAACACAATCGCCCTCTTGCAACGGCTGATATTCTGAACAGTTTACAAGAAACCGTGCCCCTTTCTCAGACTATGGCCGAACATATTTCAGCGTTGGGGGCCTGGGCCGAAACACGGGCGCGACGTGCTTCGGGAACGGGACGTGACGCTAGCGATGTTCACACGATAGGAAAATCAGGGGATCCAGAAACTCACCTCGAAGTTGCTGACATGACTTTGAGATATACTTGAGGCCGGGTAAATTTGTGAAACCAAAGAAACCGGGTTTTTCGGAAAAAATCCGGTTTCTCGCCGTGCTCAAATTCACACATTTATGCGGTCTCAAGTATAGTTTTGGAGAATGCGTCCATGAGAAAAGTTGCAATTATTGATAATGATCGAGTATCTGTTGAGGCTTTAGCGAATATCATGATCCAGGAAGGATATGCCGTGATTAAAGCCTATAATGGGCTTGAAGGATTTAGTATTATTCGGTCGCATGTCCCTGAGATTGTGGTGCTTGATCTGTTTATGCCCGGGATTGACGGCATTCGCTTACATCGGTATCTGAAAACCGAACCGCAATTTGAAACGATCAAAACGATTGTCTTATCGCCCTTGACGTTAGAGGAAACGCTGGCGATTATGGACACTAGTGCGGATTTTTATATTGCAAAAGGGTATATCATGGATGTCGCCGATAATGTCATGCGCAGTCTGCGTCTGTTCCAGGATGAGCAGCGAAAAATCTCTTCTGAAGATCGCACCATGGGTTTTGAAGGGCGTTCTCCGCGTGTCGTTGTCGAAGAATTATTGGCCGAACGTCGTCATTACGAAGCCATTATGCACAATGTTGGCGATGGTATCCTGGAAATCGATAGCGAAAATATTGTAACGTATATCAATCCTGCTGGAAAAGAAATCATTCGCAAACAGGAAATGAATATTGTCGGTCACCATGTGGCTGATGTGTTAGGAAAGCGATATGATGGACAATTTCAGGAAATTTTGCAGAAGTTGAAGACGGCGGCCTCGCAGATCAATATGGAAATTCCCTTAATGTATGGCAAAATGACGCTAGATTTCAGCTTTGCCAATATTCTGTCTGAGAACTCAACCTATATTGGATCGCTCTTGATTTTTCAGGATGTCACGTATTTGACTGAGCGTATCCGTGAACTGACGCTGCTCAACGACGTCGGACGCTTGCTGACGTCCACCCTGGATTTTAACGAGGTTCTGCATATTCTGATGAGCCAGATCCAGCGGATTCTGGGGGTGGAAGCAATATCTTTGCTTTTAGTGGAAAAAGAAACCAAAGACCTGATTTTTGAAGTGGCTTTAGGCATGGCAGGAACGTCAATTAAAAATAAGCGATTAAGCTCTGGCAAGGGAATTGTCGGGTGGGTCGCCAAAACAGGGAAACCGTTATTGATTCCCGATGTGTATGCAGATCCTCGTTTTGATCGTTCCATTGACGAAAGTACAGGGTTCAAAACCCGGTCAATGATTTGTGTGCCCTTGAAAATTCGCAATGAAGTCATCGGCGTGATTCAGGTAATTAATCATGGCGATGACGATCCGTTTACCGAAGATAATATGTATCTGCTCTCCTCAATTTCAATGTACGCCTCGATAGCGATTGAACATGCCAATCTCTATCAGGAACTTCACCGCGAAGATTGAACAAGATGCACGAGTTATTGAACAGATTTCCGCTCGAAACCGAGCGATTGCTGCTGCGAGTCGCGTCTCCTGACGATGCACAATTTCTCGTCCGCTACTATACAGAAAATAAGGAGTATTTAGCGCCGTGGGAACCTGTGCGCTCTGAGGAATTTTACACGCTCTCCTTCTGGCAGACCATGTTGCAAGAAGCCCGCCAGGAATTTCTGAACGGCAAGAGTATGCGCTTAGTCTTTTCTTTAAAATCTTCCGCCCCGGATCCCGTTGTGGGCGTGGCGAATTTCAATAACATGATCCGCGGCGTGTTTCAAGCGTGTTATCTGGGCTATAGCATTGATCATCGCTATCAGGGGCAGGGGCTCATGTACGAAGCGTTACAATATGCCATCGCATTTGTGTTTGAGCATTTGCGTTTGCACCGCGTCATGGCGAATTACATGCCGCGCAATGAACGCAGCGGCAATCTGCTGCGAAAATTAGGCTTTATTCCTGAAGGCTATGCCCGTAATTATCTGAAAATCGCCGGAAAATGGGAAGATCATATCCTGACTGCGCTGGTCAAACCTGAAGATGAAACCTTTTCTTCTACTTCTGGGAGGGATGGGAGGTGGGGAAAACCGTTGCAAGAAATTTCATTTCTTTTAAAAGCCCTTCAATTTGCCGCAGATAAACACCAACATCAACGCCGAAAAAACCAGGCGGCTTCGCCATATATTAATCATTTGATCGAAGTTGCCGAATTGCTGTGGGAAATTGGGAATGTGCGCGATCTTGACACCATTGTTGCTGGTATCCTGCACGATACGATTGAAGATACAGACACCTCGTCGGAAGAGCTTGAAAGCACGTTTGGGCCGAAGATTCGCCGCATTATTGAAGAAGTCACTGATGATAAACGCCTGCCGAAAGAAGTACGCAAGCAACTGCAAATTGAACGAGCGGGCGAAGCGTCGTGGGAAGCGCGTCAGATCAAACTCGCCGACAAAATCTGCAATGTGAACGATCTGCACGATGCGCCTCCGACAGACTGGTCGTTACAACGCCGAATAGACTATGTTGATTGGGCTGAACATGTGGTGCGCGGATTGCGTGGTACCAACGCCTTGCTCGAACAGCAGTTTGATGAAGTGTGCAGACAAGTGAGACACCATCTGCTTGAACAATTAGGTAGTGGTTACATGGGAAGTGATGCGTTCCCTGAGCGAAGTCGAAGGGAACGGTGAACGGCTCGTTTCGACTTCGTTCAATGTGTAAGAAACCGGGTTTTTTCGAAAAACCCGGTTTCTGTGCCTGACTCCTAATGAAAGAGGGAGTTGAATAAGCCCTTTTTCTTTGCCGCTATGTTTTCCCCGCGTAATTCAGCGAATTGACGCAGAAGTTGTTCTTCTTCTTCGCTCAGGTCTGTAGGCGTGCGTACGACAACTTTCACGTATTCATCGCCGCGGCCAAATCCCCTCAACGAGGGAATGCCAACGCCATCAAGCTTAAACACTTTGCCGGTTTGCGTTCCCTTTGGGATCGTCAATTTTTGAGATTCTTTCAAGCCCGGCACTTCAATTTCCGCTCCCAGAGCCGCCTGGGTAAAGGAAATTTCTTCCTCGCAATAAATATCATCGCCGTCGCGTTGGAAGGTGGCGTCTGGCTCAACATCAATAAACACGTACAGATCGCCAGGCGGACCGCCTCGCAAACCGCCTTCGCCTTCGCCTTGCAAACGCAGCCGCGCGCCGGTATCAACTCCGGCCGGAATTTTGAGTGAGAGTTTTTTCTTGCGCCGGACTTTCCCTGCGCCATGGCATTCGCGGCAAGGCAGTTCGATGATGGTTCCCTGTCCGCGACAGCGGCTGCAGGTGGTACTGACGGTGAAAAAACCTTGTGTGCGATGCACCTGACCGCGGCCCTGGCAGGTCGGGCAGGTTGTACGCTGGGTGCCCGGCTCTGCTCCTTCTCCCTGGCAGATTGCACAGGTTTCCAGTTTTTCGATTTCAATCTCTTTCTCCACGCCGAACACGGCTTCTTGAAAAGTAATTCTCAGGTTATAGCGCAGATCAGATCCTGCCTGCGGACCTGTACGCCGCCGTCCCGTTCCCGCGCCGAACAGATCGCCAAAGCCAAACACATCCCCAAAAATGTCGCCAAAGCTGCTGAAAATATCTTCAAAGCCTCGAAATCCGCTAAAACCTGTACTTCGCAGCCCTTCATGTCCAAATTGATCGTACAAATTGCGTTTTTCCGAATTTGAGAGCACTTCGTACGCCTCGGCGGCCTCCTTAAATTTTTCCTCAGCATCTTTATTACCAGGGTTCCGATCCGGGTGATATTGCAAGGCCAGCTTGCGATAGGCTTTTTTCAGTTCTTCATTTGTTGCGTCTCTGTGAACCCCTAAGATTTCGTAATAATCACGTTTTGTCATTCTGTTTTTCACCTGAAACTCTTTTGGTATTACTCTTTGCAACCAGCACATTAATTACACATCGAACATTCAACGACATAAGCAAAAGAACAACAGCTTTTGTCAAATGAAAAGCGTTACAGAAAATAAAACTTTTTTGTACAAGGAACTTTTTGATGAACACAGGAGTCAATTTAAGAAGAGATTCTCATAAATGGGCAAAATCACCATTTCGATCTACATTTTCGGTAGTGGCTACCTTGTACATGATGACCGGTCGTCGAGCGGAGTCGAGACGAGCACGCAGGCGTTCCCTTCGACTTCGCTCAGGGAACGTGCATCATGTACAGGATACCACTACCACATTTTCAAAAGAGGTATCATGAGCCTCTGGATCACCCGGCACAATGAAAATGAGATGTACCGCGAAACTCCAGTTTCGCGGCAGTCTCACTGGTGCGCGAAACTGGAGTTTCGCGCTACGTTTTCACAGGAGACATTTATGGAAAAAATATGGATAATGCTCTTTGTTATATTCGTGGTTATCATCTTCGCTTCTTCGCCAGCGCGGGCCGATGGCTTTATTATTCCCATCCCACCGCCAGATGTGGTGCGTGTGCCGCCTCTGGCCATCAAATACCATCGCGCTTCCGTTGAAATTACTGACCAGATCGCTCGCACGACGGTTGATCAGGTATTTATCAATGAATTTCACCGCGACCTCGAAGGCACCTATATTTTCCCTCTGCCCAAAGACGCGAATATTACTGAGTTTGCCATGTATATGAATGGCGAACGGATTAGCGGCGAACTTCTGGAAAAGGAAAAAGCCAGAAAAATCTATGAGGATATTGTGAGGCAGATGAGAGATCCGGCCTTATTGGAATATCTTGATCGCAATCTGTTTAAAATCCGGGTGTATCCGATTCCGGCGCATGGGGAAAAACGGATTCAATTGGAATACTCTGAGGTGCTCAAAAATGACGCCGGGATGGTACGCTACCATTATCCCCTGGATACCGAACGGTTCTCTTCTCGTCCATTGCAAGACGTGCGCGTGGCGGTCACGCTTCGCGCTCAGGCTGGCTTGAAATCCATCTATTCTCCCTCGCATGATGTTGCAATTGACAGAAAAGACGCTCATTACGCCATTATCAGTTACGAAGATGCTCGGGTCGTTCCCGATAAAGATTTTATTCTGTATTACACCATGTCTGAAGACGCAGTAGGGATGAACGTGCTTACTTACAAACAGACCCAACAGGATGGTTATGTGATGGTCATGCTCTCCCCTGGCTATGACAACGCTCAGCGTGACATCATGCCGAAAGATATTGTGTTTGTGCTGGATACCTCGGGCAGCATGCGCCAGGACAACAAATTGCAGCAGGCGCAGGAAGCCTTAATCTATGGCTTAAAAGGGCTGCGTCCTGACGACCGGTTCGGCCTGGTGACATTCAGCACGACTGTCCACAGCTTTGACGATGTGTTGCACGCTGGTTCGAGTGAACAGATTGAGCAGGCATTACAGTTTGTCAAAGATTTGCGAGCGCGGGGCGGCACAGATATTTACGAAGCCTTAAAAACTGCATTGTCATTCTTCGGGGACGATGCCAGCCGTCCGCAACTCGTCGTCTTTCTGACCGATGGACGTCCGACGGTCGGCCTCACCGAATATACGGATATTCTCAAACAGGTTCAGAAGCACGATTCAAAATCGTACCGCCTGTTTACCTTTGGCGTCGGCTATGACGTCAACACCCATTTACTCGATAGTCTGGCAGAACAAAGTAAAGCAGCGTCAGCGTATATTGAACCCTTTGAAGATTTAGAGGTGATTGTCTCCGCATTTTTCGATAAGATTGATGCGCCGGTACTTTCGCAATTGGCTTTCAGCATCTCCGGAGCAGGAATCTATGATATTTTTCCAAAAGAACTTCCGGATTTGTTTAAAGGTTCGCAGTTACTGCTGTTCGGCCGTTATCGCACATCCGGCGAGTTCCCACTCGTGCTTTCCGGGACGGTTGAGGGGCAGGAACAGCGTCATACCTATCAGATCGAATTGCCGCGCTCCGATCTTCGCCACGATTTCCTCCCGCGCATCTGGGCCAGCCGGAAGATCGGATATTTACTCGATCAGATTCGACTGCACGGAGAAGAGCCCGAACTCAAGGAAGAAGTGATTGCGCTGGCGAAAAAATTCGGCATTGTGACGCCTTACACATCGTATCTGGTGACAGAAGATGAAGAACTGGAAGCCAGACGTACCCCGGAACGCCGGCGTCCCTTGTTTTACGATCTTTCAGCCGCGCCTGCTTCAACCGGCAGGGCAGCGTCGCAATCTGCGGCGGATGGATTATACCGCATGGACAAAGGCGCAGCGCCAGCTTTAGCTCCTGAATTTACCGAGACAAAAGAAGGAGAAGTGGCGGTCAGGGTCAGCAAAGATGTAAACAAGCTGAAACAGCAAACCGTGGTCGCGGAAACCGCTTCACAGGAAATTCGCTATGTGGAGACAAAAACCTTTTACCAGATTGAAGGCGTTTGGATTGATAGCGAGTACGTTGATGGACAGCCTGTCACGAATATTTTGTATGGAAGCGACGCATATTTCAAAGTGCTCGACACGCTTCCTGCGCTGGGAAAATACTTTGCACTAGGGGAAAAACTGATCGTTTGTATAGATGATCTCTGTTTGAAAATCGGTGAGACAGGCATTTCTGAAGCGAATGACCGTGAACTCTCCAGATTACTTCAACAAATCAAATAATTGCGCCAGTTCAGGCAAAAAACCGGGTTTCTTGAAGAAACCCGGTTTTTAGAATCCCTGAAAAATTTTCTTCACTCGCTTATCTGTAATTTCATGACATAAGCGTCTTCTTTATTGTCAGAATAGTAGCGTTTTCTCAGACCAATGCGCTTAAAACCGAGTTTGGCATAAAGTTGTTGCGCGAGAAGATTGGAAACCCGCACTTCCAGGAGAGCGCAGGTTGCGCCCCGTTCTTTTCCGAAATTGATAGCAAACTGCATCAGGCGCGTTCCCAGGCCATAGCCCTGGTATTCAGGATCAACGGCGATATTGAGGATGTGGATTTCATCAGAGACCAGCCAAAAAAAGTGATACCCGATGATTTTCCCTGACTGCCCTGGTTTAGCGACAAGGCGCGCGACATAGACATAAGAAAAAGATTCTCCCTCAATTTCCTCCAGCAGCACTTTTCGCGTCCAGGGAAAGGGATATGCCCGATGTTCAATGTCTTCGATCTCGTCGATGTCAGTTTTCCGCGCCAGCGTCAATTGGACGCGAAGATCTGGGGTCAGCACAATATCTCTCATGTCTCCATCTGTGAAAGAGAGGAACTGAAAATTTGTCAAGAGGATTCAGGTCTGGGAGTGGTATTACGGTAATTTTTATCTCGTCTTACTGGCAAGATATTTCTCAATCAAGTTAAATCTTGACTTCTTTTCTGCTTCTCAAATATCTTTCCTGTAGTCTTTGTCGATTCTCCCGAAGCTGATTCACATAAACTTGACAGGTCAATGAATCACCTCCATTCTAGTTTTTGCTGTTACGCGCTTCAATTTTTTTGAGAGGAGCAAAATCCAGTGAAAACCCTCCATAAAATTATTCATGGCGATAGCAGACAAATGAATATGCTCTCTGATACCTCGATTCATTTGGTGATTACCTCGCCTCCGTATTGGCAGCTCAAAGATTATGGCATGAGCGAGCAAATTGGGTATCATGAAAGCTATGAAAGCTATATCAATAATTTGAACCTGGTGTGGAAAGAATGCTATCGAGTGTTATATCCCGGCTGCCGGTTGTGTATCAATATTGGCGACCAGTTTGCACGTTCTGTCTATTACGGGCGATATAAAGTCATCCCGATTCGAACGGAAATTATCAAATTTTGTGAAATTCTTGGATGTGATTATATGGGGGCCATTATCTGGCAAAAAATCACGACGACCAATACGACAGGCGGAGCCGCAATTATGGGAAGTTTCCCCTATCCTCGCAATGGCATCATCAAAATAGACTACGAATTTATTCTGATCTTTAAAAAACCCGGCAATCCACCGAAACCGACACAGGAGCAAAAGGAATCTTCTCTGCTCTCCAGGGAAGAATGGAATACCTATTTTTCAGGACATTGGAATTTTGCCGGAGTCAAACAAGCTGGGCATGTCGCGATGTTTCCTGAAGAATTGCCGGCGCGATTAATCAAAATGTTTGCGTTTGTCGGCGACACCGTGCTAGACCCGTTTCTTGGGAGTGGCACAACCTCTCTTGCTGCGCGTAACTTACAACGTCATTCTGTTGGGTATGAAATCAACGAACAATTTATGTCTCTGATACAACAGCGATTGGGAATAAATCAGATGGATATGGCGGGTACACGCTATGAATTTCTGCATGATACAATCAACATGAATGTCAACGAGGAGATTGAAAAACTCCCGTATATTTTTCATGATTCCCATAAATTCGACAAAAAGATCGACCCAAAAACACGTCAATTTGGCTCAAAGATTGATCAACACTGTCAACAAAGAGAAGTTTACTATTCCGTACAAGAGGTCATCAGTTCTGAATTACTCAGATTGAATAATGGGTTGGTTGTGCGCCTGCTCGGAGTCAAGGCAAGACAAGGGATGAATGGTTTAGCAATTCAGTTTATTCGAGAAAAAACGAAAGGGCAACGGGTATTTTTGAGATTTGATCAGGAAAGGTATGATCAGAATAACAATTTACTGGGGTATGTCTATTTAAAAAATAAAACCTTCCTGAATGCTCTTATGATTAAAGCAGGGCTTGTTGATGTTGATTGTGTAGTTGATTTTAAGTATAAAAAGCGGTTTCTTACGTTGAAAGAGCGCAATGGCAAAAGAATAGATTCTTCCCAGGGCCAGCAGACACAGCAATGTTCAACCCCTATGGGGTAAGCAACTTCGAAAACCGGAGTATCTTTCCTACAATACTTCAACCGCTGTGCGCTAAAAAACAGGACTGTGTAACAGGACTTCAAAGAAAAAACGGTGTTCACAACAGATTACCTTGAAAATTGTTGTTTTTTGTCTTGACAATGGGGAATATCTCAGCCCCAATCTGTTTTCCGGAAGAACTGATGGACTTAAAAGCTCTCGGCAGTTCCAACGATTATCGGCGGGGCTGGAGTTTTGTAACAAACCTGATTCTAAAGGAGGTTAACATGAAACACATAATCAACGCTGATCCTCTTGGCAAAATCGCCCTCCAGGGCTACGATCCCGTAGCTTTTCACAGTATTGGCAAGGCCGTGAAAGGCAACCCATACATCGCGGCAGAATATGGCGGCTACAAGTATCTTTTTGCCTCTGAGGACAATAAAGCCATCTTTGCTAAGGATGCGAAAAAATACGTGCCTGCCTATGGAGGTTACTGTGCGTTCGGTGTTTCTCTGGGCGTATTCTTTCCGGTCGAGATTGAGACATGGGAGATCATTGATGGTCGCCTCGTGTTGCAGTACAACCTGGAGATTAAGCACAAGTTTGAGGAAAACAAAGAGGAGAATCTCCGCAAGGCCAATGAGAATTGGGCGAAAATAGAAGAGGGACAATAATCAGGTAATCAAGCGTCATAGGCCCCTGATGGTGTCAGGGGTCTATGATCTGTTTGTTCGAAGGGTTATCACATCTATTCCTGTGGGCCTTAAAAAGTGCGGCCTTATGGGAGGAGGTCAAAAACCGGCTCAAAGAAAACAGCAGGAACTATCTGGCGGGCAGCAGCGCCTGGGTATTGCGCGTGGCCTATTGCGTCGGCTTCGGAGATTCTGCTGATGGATTGTCGAGCAAGCATAAACCCGGGGGGGCCATCGTGAAAAGATCATGGCGATTTTTCGTTATATAGAAACAAGTCGAAGCATGGGGAAAGTTGCTATATATAGCGAATTGAAGAATGAGGAAAATCGATAGATATAGCGAGTGAGATGATCGCTAGATCTAGCGATAAATCGCTAGATCTAGCGACTTTTCGCTAGATCTAGCGATGCGTTTTGGCAGCCTAATACCTGTTAGCCCCACATAATAACGTCAGGAGGAGAGATCATGAAACAGATACAACATCAAGCAATAATCAGGATGATACTGTGGCTATTCATCTGGGATATCCTGATGTGTACGCGAGTCTATGGGCAAGTATCAACCTATCTTCTCCCCCTGTCAGGGCATGTGTGTCAACATGGTGTACATCCTCAACCGGATGGTGGACCGTTTCGATGTTTGTCTTTTGTGACGATGCGTTAGGGACGAATATTGGAGTGATTTTAACTGAACCGGGGGCTGGGCCAGGAACGATCCCACTCGGTGAACCCAAAACCTGGACATGGCTGACCAACAATCGTTTTTGGCAAGACCCAGAATGGGCAACAGATGTTGTCAATGTTGCCTGGTCGCCGTCGAAAAAATATGTCTATGTGGCAACATCAAGCATCTATGGGGATGGAGGCGTGTTTCAACTCGACCTGATGCACCGCACATGGAAACGGGTTGTTCCTCCTGCGACATATACATACAGTGCTCAATTACAAGACGGATATTTGACACGGATTGAGGAAATGAAACTTGACGAGCACGTCCTCACCGTCAACGTATATCGTACTGACGCCACACAAACATTGATCGCAACGGAGATGATTCCATATGAATGACAATAGAAGAGAAGACGCGACACATGGGATAACGTCAATGTGACATGCCTGAATCATCCCGTATGGAATAACACGTAAATGACGAAGTATAAATATGAGTATGGGGCTAACGATGAGCATGAACAGCGACCAAGAAAGGCAGGCGGGAAAATTGGTTGCTGTCTCTTCAGGTTTCGGTATCGCCTGCCTTTCTTGGCGCGTTATGCGCGGCGTTATGTCAGTATCTTAAAGGCTACCAACAGGGCGAGATTGACCAATTGAAGACCCTCAACTTTTATCAGCCCACCAGCGAATTAGCCGCTGTCTCTTTCACCATCAACAAGAGATTGCCCGATGGTTTCGGGAGCATGCCACCGGACTCTCGGTCCCCGTCGTCTCGTCCTTGAACCGAGCGATGAAGTGAGTGGTTCAGACGCACGATGCGCGGACGGTGGCCCGACGACTGACGCACATCGTCACGCTTGATGGGGCGCAACAGGCGGATATCGATTCATGGATCACTCAGACCAAAGCTCGCCTGAGTCATCTCATCCCTGTTCTGCGACAGAATGCCTTTCCCCTGACCACCAATGCGATTGAGCGGTTCTTCCGAGCCTTTCAGCGGTTGTATAAATCACGTGGGGATTTCACTCTGTCCACAGTGTGCAACGGGAACTCATGGTGTTTGTCGTGGTGTATGTCTTCACCATTCAGCCTGGAACGGGGACGGCGCCCATTGAACAGATTCTGCCGCAGGCCAAGCAGATGCCATTGTATACCTTACTCAATGATCCGTTCAATCATGGGCTGCTGAACATCTGTCAAGCGAAACATGAGGTAGACTCCATGAATGGTAATTCAGCAGTCCCTTCCGTCACTGGAACGAACATGATAGGAGGAAAGTAAGATGAACGCTCACAAATCGAACAGGTCTTCCTCATAAATTTTTTCTTGACAAAATGCTCTTTGTTTCATTTTCTAAAATATCGTTTCGTATTGTGAAATAATAATAATCAAAGACTTCTTAACAAGAGGAGGTAAAAGATATGATCAAACGCAGTATCCTGTCAATACTCATTCTTGTCGTGTTGTTTGGACTTCTCGTAGTCGAAGGAGTTGAAGCCAAAACGAAAGTGACAATTTGGTCGGCGTTTCCGGAAATACACGAATATATCGTTGCGGTCGCCAATCAGTATATGAAGGAAAATCCAAACATCGAAATCGAGGCCACACTCTATCCTCAGCGTGCGCAGGAAGAAAAGGTAGCTGTCGCTCTGCCGACAGGACAGGCTGCCGATCTGATCGAATTAGATAAGATGATGCTCTATCCCTATTATGTGGATGGGTATCTGGAACCCCTGACCGGCGATATGGAGACCTGGCTCAAAGAGAAATTTCCGGCCGATGGCGTTGAAGCTGTCAGAGCCGAAGACGGTAATATCTATTGTTTCCCCTGGTTTGTCAGTTTAAAAGTCATGTTTTATAACAAGACCTATTTTGAAGAAGCGGGTATCACGAAAACGCCTGACACAATTGATGAAATGATGGAAATGGCGCAGAAACTGGTGAAACGAGATGCGAATAATCAGGTTACGCGCGCCGGTATAGATTTGAGACTCTCCGGCGGCGGCTTTGGCACGGCCCAGAAGTTCTGGTGCCAGTCCATGATTCCCTATGGCGCGAAAGTGATTGAGAAAGTCGGCGACAAATGGCGCGCCGGTTATGACAATGAAGCTGGTTTGAAAGCGATCCAGATGTACTTGAATGCGGTTTATCGCGACAATGTCGAGAGCTTTGATGTGAAAAGCGATGCCGAAGGATTTGGTTTGGGGCTATCGGCGATGTTCCAGCGCGAATCCTGGGTGGTTGGCTATATGACGCAAAATGCGCCGGATGTCAAATATGGCGCGTTCTTGATGCCCAAAGGTCCTGGCGGCGACTGGGGAACGGTCGGCAATACGATGGCCTTAGGCGTGAATAAGGCCAGTAAAAATAAGAAAGAGGCCTTAGATTTTGCGATGTACATGATGAACGATGATAATTCGCGCAAAATGATCGATGAAACCGGTTGGCAGCCTTTCCGTGCGCATGTGGATTACAGCGACATCATCAAAAAACATCCGGTGCTGCAAACTTTTGTTGACGGCTTGAGCACCGAAGGCCATCGCGTGTATGACTACGAAAATATCCCCCCAATCTCGGAAATCCACAATCGCTTTGCCGAACGCTTGATGCGTTCCTTTAAAATGAAAGAACTGTATGATGATCCGGATCAACTCAAAAAGTTCATTCATGAAATGGCTGAAGAAACCAACGAAATTTTGGCTGAATACGATCTGTTAGCTGAAGAATAAACTCACCCTGGAGGCCGTCGCAGCGATGGCCTCCAGCAAATAGCCATATTTCTGAGAGGGTTGGTACTGGTGATGAACGAGCTTGCTGTTCAGGAAACGAAACCCGGCGGCTTTACGTCGTTCTGGTATGGGGTTCGCGGGAGACCGGGCACTCTGATCCGCGAACAATTAAATTTTTTGTATGCGGTGTTTATTCCGACGATTTCGGCCTTTTTACTGATTCGTGTGATTCCGATTGTCGTGATTCTCTTCATGTCATTCACCAATTACACGATCCGGCGGCCGATTTTTCAGTTTGTCTATTTTAAAAATTTTGCCCGCTTGTTTAAAGACCTGGAATTTATCGCTGCCTTTTGGAATTCCGTTGAATACGTGATTGTCGCCGTCCCGCTTGAGTTAGGGTTGGGATTGTTCTTTGCTCTTCTGCTCTGTCGTAAAGTCAAGTTTGAATCGCTCTACGAAACGTTTTATTTTATCCCTTACATCCTCCCGATGGTGCCGTCGGCGATTGTGTGGAAATGGTTTTTCAGCCCGGGAAGCGTTGGTCTGGCGAATTATCTGCTGAATCAGATGGGACTGCCAATGGTTGGCTGGATGAGCCGGCCGGCAATTACCTTGCTTGCCACGATCTGGATCCATGTCTGGAAAAATATCGGATTTTTTGTGATCATTTTTCTGGTCGGGTTAAAAAACATTCCCCAGGACTTTCGCGATGCCGCGGCAGTGGATGGCGCGAACGTCTGGCAAAATATCTGGCATGTAGATTTGCCCTTGCTTAAACCGATTATCCTGTTTGCGACCGTTATGGCGACGATCTGGGCCTGGAGCGCGTTTACCGAAGTTTATATTATGACCCAGGGCACCGATATTTCGACCGGAACAGAAATTCAGGTGCTCGTCTCTCGAATTTACCAGGAAGGATTCTTATATTTCAAAATGGGCTATGCGGCGGCCATTTCCTTTGTGCTGTTTGTCGTCTCATTGCTGTTTGTCGCCGTGCAGTTTATGCTGTTTCGAGAAGCACGCGAGTAAGTTTGTTTCGGAAATTTTCCCTCATTCCCGCAATAGCTCCAAAAATGAATATATTTTCTTGAGAATACGTTATGAGCCGTTATCGAAAAAAACTGCGATTTTCGCGCATTGTGCTGCATCTGGTGCTGTTGTGTACCAGTTTATTCATGGTCAGCCCGTTTATCTGGATGTTTCTCACGTCGTTTAAGCCGGATGTGGAAATCGTCACGGAAACTCCCAAATTTCTCCCAGATACCTGGGTCGTTGAGCATTACGCCAAACTTCCGCAAAAAGCCCCGTTTTTTCGGTTCTTTCTCAATGGAATTCTGGTGTCGTCAGTATCAACGGTGTTTGTGCTGTTCGGCAGCGCCGCGGCCGGCTACATCTTTGCCAAGTATAAATTTCGATCCCTCTCGTTTTTCTTTTTTCTGATTATCGCCACCATTCTCATTCCGATCCAGACTTACATGATTCCACTCTATTTGTTCCTGAATTGGATGGGCTGGATTAATACCTATCAGGGTATGATCTTTCCGCTGATTATCATGAGTTCCGGGATTTTTTTTCTGCGCCAGCATATTCGCGGCAGCATCCCGAACGATTTCATTGACGCCGCCCGCATTGACGGCGCAACCGAGTTTCACATCTTCCGCACAATCATCCTGCCCCTGTCAATTTCTCCGCTGGCCGCGATTTCGATTGTGAACTGGATTTACACCTGGAGCCTGTTCATCTGGTATTTGATTGTGGCAAACAGCGAGGACATGTTTACGATGGAAGTCGGCCTGATGTATTTTCAACGCGCCTTCAGCGTTGATTACGGCGGTATTATGGCAGCCTGCATGGCGACGATTGTCCCGGTACTGGTGGTTTTTCTTCTGTTCCGTACTCAGATTATCGAAGGCGTCTCTTTTACCGGCGTGAAGTATTAAAAACCTTGGACAGAAACAAATCCGTTGACTTTTATAGCCTTCCTTCTGATGATGTTAAGAATCTGATCAAAAGTTGTTGAACCTTTAAAAACCGGATTTCTTCAAGAAACTCGGTTTTTCCTGAAAGTTCAGATCCCGTATATTCACCCTAATTTGAACGAAATCGTCATTTCGTTCTTCGTTGACAAGGAGTGTGCAACCAATGACGTCACAACAGATTGAAACCAGCTATAGCTTTGCAAAGGAACGGTACGCTGCCCTGGGCGTAGATACCGATGCTGTCCTCAAGAATTTAGCGGTGATTCCAATTTCATTACACGCCTGGCAGGGCGATGATGTGTGTGGCTTTGAATCGCCGGACGCTCAGTTAACCGGCGGCGGTATTCAGGCGATTGGCAATTATCCGGGCAAAGCTCGAACGGCGGCTGAAATGCGGATGGACCTCGATAAAGCCCTGAGTCTGATTCCTGGCTCCCATCGTGTCAATCTGCAAGCCATTCATGTTGATTCCGACGAAAAAGTCGAACGCAATAACTTCCAACCAAAACATTTTAGCCGTTGGATCGATTGGGCCAAAGAACGCAAATTAGGACTTGATTTTAACCCTTCCTATTTTTCGCACCCAAAAGCAGACGCCGGTTTCACCTTGACCAGCACTGATGAAGGGATTCGCCAATTCTGGATTGAGCATGGCATCGCTTGCCGCAAAATTGGCGAAGCTTTTGGCAAAGCGTTGGGAACCCCGTGTGTCACAAATATCTGGATTCCAGATGGCTACAAAGATATTCCGGTGGACCGCAAAGCGCCGCGTGAACGGCTGGTTAATGCACTGGATACTATTTTAGCCGAAAAAATTGATCCGCGATATAACCTGGATGCGGTCGAGAGCAAATTATTCGGACTTGGACTGGAATCCTACACCGCCGGGTCCCATGAATTTTATATGGGATACGCTGTCAGCCGCAACCTTCTGCTCTGTTTCGATACCGGGCATTTTCACCCCACCGAAGTGATTTCCGATAAACTCTCGGCAGTGCTGATGTTTGTGGATCAGGTCTTGCTGCACGTGAGTCGCGGCGTGCGTTGGGATAGCGATCATGTGCTGATTCTGAGCGACGAACTCCAGGCGTTGGCGCAAGAAATTGTGCGCGGCGAATTTTTGAAGCGCGTGCATATCAGTCTGGACTTCTTTGACGCCAGCATTAATCGGGTTGCGGCCTGGGTGATCGGCGCGCGCAACATGAGCAAAGCCCTGCTGCTGGCGCTGTTAGAACCTACGGCACAATTACGGAAATTCGAATTGGACGGCGACTATACCAGCCGCCTGACCATGCTCGAAGAACTCAAAACCCTGCCCTGGGGCGCAGTCTGGGACTATTATTGCCTCACGCAAAACGTTCCGGCCGGGCATCTGTGGCTGGATGAAATCAAACACTATGAACGAGATGTCCTGTTCAAACGTACATAGTGGTCTTTCAAGGTTCAACTAACGGGTTCGTAGTCCCGCCTTCAGGCGGAAGAACTCGCTAAAGTGAGAACTGCAAACTCATCAACTATAACTTGACAGATCATAAGTGGTCTTCACGGAGATTGAGAGTGATTTCTCAATAAATTCATAGTTCATAACATTAGACTCTCAGAAGCTGTTTTAATGAAACTTTTAAAACAGCTTCTGAGAGATATTCATCATTGACGCTCTGCCTCAACGTTTTATTGTTGGGTAGTGGTAAAATGGGAAGTGATGAATGTCGGAACAGTGTCCAGGACACAGGAGTGCGATGAGGTCATCGCATCAGGGCAACGCCCTGA
>DF820476.1:81923-100004 GCA_000739535.1 Candidatus Vecturithrix granuli
TGACAGGCGCGGCATCAGAGATGCCGTTGCGACGACCGCGTCGCACTCCTGACCACCCCCTGGCCATGAGTCATCACTTCCCATTTCACCACTACCTTATTGTTGTTTGGCTGTAAGTGGAAAATCATCCGGAAGTGTATAATGATAAATAACCATCCATTTATCAGGGCCATCAGAAATAGGAAGCGGCAGAGTCAATTCATGTTCTTTGAAAAAGGTGGAGGTTTTAAGGTCGCTATTTTGGACCAGCACAAAGGTTGGAGTGTCCGTTTGGGCAAGAAAGTCTTGTAATGAGCCAGGAGTGTCGAAATGCACGACTCGTTCTCGAATACGATTCAGATAATAATGCTCCTGATCTTTGACATCCGTATTCATGTCAGTGTGATACAACACCACATAGTAGGGTGTTGTTTGCATATTATTTTCCAGATAGACCACAAAGTTTTGAATCGGGTAGGTTTCACGCTTCTGGGTAACTATATGATACATAGCAATTGTGGTATCTGCAAAAAGATAACCCAGTCCCACAAACAGGCACGTTATCAAAAATGGCGCCTGAGCCTTGAATTTTCGATATCCCCCCTGTAAGATTGCATAAAAGAAACTGCCGATCAGTAACGCAAATGCCGGAAATGCCGGATTAATGTACCATGATAGCCGTAATTGGGCGATAGAAAATCCGCCAAACACGACAATGCTCCATACGACTAACAGAAGCGATCCCCGCGCTTTTTTCATAAAGCTTTGATACACACCATAGCTCAACCCAAACGGCAGAAATAGCACCCAGGGTTGATAATGTTGATACAATACTGCAACATAGAAATACCAGGGGGCTTTTTGGGCAAAAGCGGAATGGCGGGTCCCCGTGATGCGGCCGACGATATTTTCAGCCACTGCCGACCGAAAGAAACTGGGATCAGATAGAACATTCGGAATGAGCCAGGCAAGCGGCAATAGCATCGAAATCAGCGCCATGATCAGAAAATCTTTCCGCCAGACTTCCTTGAATTTACCGGCCAGAAGCAGGTAGCCAGCCATAATGATTAACGCCCCAACGCCCATCCAGAGCTTCGTCAGGGAACTACAGGCCATTGCCACCCCGGCCAGGTAGTAGTAGCACGTTCCACGCTCTCGAAACCAGAACAATACTAACGACAGAGTGAAAAAGAAAATCATCGCGCTATCCTGTACTCCGGCTCGCGCAGTATGGTTATCAATATAGTTGAGCGAAAGACATAAGATCAGAGCACTTAACAATCCGGTCAGTGGATTCCTCCATTTACGTCCAAAGACATACACGGCACACATGGTTCCCAGTGCAAACGTGGCATCCCAAAAACGCACCCAGAATTCGGTATTGCCGATATAGCGAAAAGTCACGGCGCTGAGCCAGATTTTCAGCGGCGGTTTCTGGGCATAGGGTTTCCCATGATATTCCAGATTCCACCAATTGCCTGTATTCACAATCGTATTTGCCACTCTTGTATGGATTTTTTCATCCGCCCCCTCCATACTTCGCCCCCCCAGATTATTGTAAATAATCAAGAGACTAAATAGCAAAAGAATTATACCGTGCAAAACCCAGGAGCTGTGTTTGCAACCAAACCAGCGATTCTCACCATTCATCAGGCGAAAGATCCGTGATAGAAACACTGCCCCAAACACACGATTCACCCAGCGCCACGCTTTTCTGACATATACTGTTTCTACCGACCTGCTCCTCTTTCTACGTATAACTTCCGCGCAGACAATAATTACCAGTCCCAATATTCCCACAGCTTGTATTCCGATCCACCCAACAGCAACAAGCCGTTCCAGGAAAAATGCCTTGAAAGTCGGCTGTTCAGGAAATAGCGCGGTTCCAGGGAGAATTTGATGCCTTGTCTGACCAGGGACTTTCCAGGACACACGTAAAGCGGTGGTTTTAGCTCTCTGATAATAACGAATACGCAGTGGTGCAAAACCACGCTGTAGCTTGATGATACCACTACGCTCTCTAAGACCATGGCTCCCCCAATTATCAACAACCAATTGTTCGCCAATATACAATGCCGATCCATCGTCTGAACCGATCAGAAACTCATATTTTCCCGGAGTAGTGATGTACACAGCGCCGGTCCACTCAATGCTATACAACTCTTTCCATAACGTCCGAGCGCGGAACAACTGTGGTTCAGCATCCAGAGCAATGACTTTCGGTTTCCCCCCAAAGTTAGGATTAGCATAATAGCGACCTACCAGACCGCGCTCAATGGTTACAGCACTTCGCAGCCAATGCATACCAATCGCCAACAGTATGAATACGACTAATCCAAGCAAAACCTGGCGTCGAAATTGCGATGATCTGGCCCAGCGTTCAGTCAAACGACAAATCTGTGTCCACCCCCATTGCAGCAGGATTACGGTGAAAAATCCATGCTGGAAATGACCGGTGACCATCTTACGCAATACACATGCCACGATTAGAATAACCAGAGGGCGAATAAATTCATGACTGCTAACGACAATCGGACCAATAGTAAAAACTCCATCCCCGGTGAACAGGACATATATAATTATGGCGCTGGAAAATAGAAGGATAATCTCGGTTAGTATCTGAATAACAAGTATTAATGATTTTTTCATAATCTCGTCCGGTAGTAATCACGCATAATGTTTGAGTGCGGCGTGTGAAGAATCTTTTTCTATCATAGACCTAATTTATATCTATCACTCAAATGCTAATAATGGGGATTCCTTCACAATTTATAAACATCGGACGCTAACTTAAAAAATTGTGTCAAGAAAATAGTCTTATTTGTGACACTCCATCAAATATTCCATACGATGTCTGCCAATAGCAGCGAACAGACCCAACTGACGTTTGATGATGGGCCTTTCAAGCGATGGTTCATTACGCCGCCATTCATTATCGTCATTCGCGTTGCTGAATTACTTACCTGGAGAACGCATGACCGGCAAGGTCGAACCGCCGTAGGGCATGACGAGAATACTGGCGTGCTCTCCCTTTTCCTGTAAAGCCTGTCGCAGAGCAGATTCAAAATCCGGAAAAGGGGTCATGAACATTTTTCGGGTGAATTCCGGCGAAAATTCGGAAACCAGAAAGATCGATGCATTTTCCATTACCATCGCAATCGCAGCGGCTTTATGTCCGCCAAGTTCAAAATTGCGCTGAATTTCTGTTACCATGAAATGCGGGTTCGGAGCATTCAGCAGCCAACGTTCGAACACGTGTTCGCCTAATCCTTCGGAACAGGCCGCCAGCAAAATGATAACGCCTCCTTTTTTGACCGCGTGTTTGGCGTTATCCAGGGCTTTTTGCGCCTGATATAGATTGATGTCTTTGGGAAAGCCGCCGGGAGTCACAATCACAATATCCGCCAGAGTCTCGATTTCAACTTTATACAGCGAGTCAAGATACGCACATCCGGCGCGATGGGCCTGCAACACATCACCAGCAAAAGCCTTGATAATCTTTTTCTTCTCATCCAGCACCACATTGACGATAAAAGCGACCTTAAAAAATTGTGCGACTTCATCAATGTCTTCGCGCACCGGGTTGTCCTCGATTTTTCCGGCCATCGCCTGCGCTTCTACCATACGGCTGTGATTGGCCTGAATTGCGGCGCGGGTCGAGACGCCGGGCATAATCGCTTTCATGCCGCCGCTGACCCCGGCAAAGTAATGATATTCGATATTTCCCAAACAAATACAGCGATCAGCCTCAACCACTCTCCGTGAAAGGTCAATCGGCGTGCCACGACTGGTTTCGCCAAGATGAACCGTATCTTCAGGCGTACTGTCAAAACAGGCCAGCCGCGCGTACATCGCCTGGCCCACGAGCATGGCCTGTTCTTCAGCCGTATGCGGACGATGCACGCCAAGACCGAAAACGACAGCAATATCTCGATCCGGAATACCGGCCTGATTCAGTTGTTCGACCACAAAAGGCAGAATTTTAGCCGTTGGTATAGGGCGGGTAATGTCGCTGGTAACAATCACGATCTTTTCGCCGGGTGTAATGGTCTCCTTGAGCAGCGGCGAATCTATCGGGTTAAGCAACGCCTGACGTACGCTCTCTTCCTCGGAAAGCGAGACCTGCGGCGTGTTAGGGGCCAAAACCCCTTGCAGATTTTTTTCAGGAATATTGACCTGAATTTTTTCTTTAGCATAGCCTAATGAAATGCGCATAACAATTCCTCTCACTCTTCGGCAGAGTATCTGAAGACTCATAAAAATCTATAAATAACAGAATCAAGACAGTATGTAAAAACGTATGAATGACGACCACTTTTTTTTGCACAATTTTTGTGTAACTATTTACCAGAGAAACGTAACGCCGGAAAAAATTCATTGACGAAAATACAAAACAGGATAGTGTTGTGTGTTGGAAGCAAAAATCGTTGAAAAATCCTGCTCAGCGTGCGGGCGTGGGTGACAGCGTTGTTGAAACAAGTTGTTGCGGATCGGATATCGTTGCATATTGACAACTGCCATATTTTCAATATGATAACATTTTTTCTGCACAATATCATGCGCTATGTTAATGTGCAAAAAGAATGTTATTATAGCGATAGATACCATGAACAACCTGGAACAATATATATTCGATACCCTGGGAATCTGGGTGAGCGTGCAGGGCGTTGATCCGCAAAAATTAAAAAATTTACCGATATATTTGCGGGAAACCTATCTCATTCAAACAACCCGATTGTTCGAACGGGACATCCTTTTCCTCCAGCCGCGAGACCATCAACGCCTGACCGTTCAACAATACTGCAAACATATTCACGTTATCGAGAAAGCTTTTTCCAGCCCGGCGGTGCTGCTATTGGAATCCATAGAGGCGTATAATCGTAAACGGTTGATACAAAAACAACTTGCCTTTATTATCCCGGGTAAACAGATGTTTATTCCGCAGCTTTTGGTTGATCTTAAGGAGTTCCGATCTGTTGTTCAGAAGAAAAAAGAAAAAATCCAACCAGCGGCCCAATGTCTGCTGTTATTTTATATACTCAAAGAAGAAGTTGAAAAAATGAGCCTTAAAAAGATCGCCGAAAAACTACATTATACTCCTATGACAATTAGCAGAGCTGTCAACGATCTTGCCGAGAAAAAACTCTGTCACCTTGAGGGGATAAAAGACAAAAGAGTGATTTTCGATGAAAAAAAGGAACATCTCTGGGATAAGTCGCTGCCATATTTACAAAACCCGATAATCAAAAAAGTCTATCTTGAAGAAGTGAGCGGCCAGACGCCGATGTATAAGGCCGCCTGCTCGGCCTTGTCGTATTATACGAATCTGACTGAAGATTCGCTCCCCTGGTATGCCATATCAAAAACCGATTATTCTTATTTAAAGCGCCAGAAGCAAATCAAGGTGATACATAACGTTGAAGGTGGTGTTGGTTTAGAGATTTGGAAATATGCGCCCGGTATTTTGGCTCAAAACCACATTGTCGATCCGCTTTCTCTGTATCTGACTTTTCAGGAAATAAAAGATGAACGAGTAGAGATGGAGCTTGAGAGGATGGTGGCAAACTTATGGTAAGAGGCTTAGAAATTTTTCGTTCTTTTTTCAAAGAATATACGGGGAACTATGTTTTGATCGGGGGCGCGGCATGTGATGAACATATAAGCGAAGCCGGTTTGACGTTCAGAGCAACCAAAGATTTGGACATCATGCTCATTATTGAAACGCTGCATGCAGAATTTATCGCCCGCTTTTGGGAATTCATCAAAGCTGGTGGGTATGGAGAAAAACAAAAGAGCCAACGGGAAAGAAAATATTATCGCTTTATGAAACCGCTGAATGCGGCGTATCCTGAACAGGTGGAGTTATTTGCCCGACAGCCCGATTTGCTTGATCTGCCTGATGACGCCCATCTCACGCCAATACCAGTCGTTGAAGATATATCAAGTTTATCGGCCATTTTGATGTATGCTGATTATTACCATTTTGCGATAGCCAATAGTGAAGTAGCCGGAAACCTGCATCGTGTAACTATCAAAGGATTAATTTGTCTCAAAGCTAAAGCCTTTCTTAATTTGACAGCCGCTAAAGAACAAGGCGAGAAAATAGATGAAAGAGACATAAAAAAACATAAGAATGATGTGATTCGGCTGGCTGTCCTGTTAACAGACGAAGATTCGCTCATATTGCCGGATTCAATTGGCGCAGATATACATCAATTCATGCTGGCGCTTGAACAGGATCCGCCTGATTTTCGAACAATCGCGCATAATATGGGGCTGCCGGACTTAGACCCGGAAACAGTTATGAATCAAATACACCTCACATTTCATATATAGGCTGAATAAGGCTGTTCACCTGTACGGCTCTTTGGCACGTTCAGGATGCCAAACAATGAATAATAAATCACATAGAGGGAAGACTTATGGGAAAACAACTTATTTTTGATGCGTTGACCGGTAAACAAACGGAGCGCGCGCCCTGGCTGCCTTTTGTGGGGTGCCATGGCGGCGCGTTGATTGGCAAAAGTGCGGAAGAGTATTTGCGATCGGGCGAGTTGATCGCTCAGGGCGTGCGCGAGGCGATTCGGCAGTATCGTCCCGATGGCATTCCGGTCATGTTCGATCTGCAAATTGAGGCTGAGGCGTTGGGGTGCGGTTTGCAATGGGCGCAAGAAAATCCTCCGGCGGTCGTGTCGCATGTCCTGGAAACTCAGCCGTTATCAACATTATCGCTGCTGGATGAAAACTCCGGGCGCATTCCCGAAATGCTGAAGGCGATCCGGCTGCTCAGGGCTGATCAGCATGATGTCGCCTTATATGGACTGGTTACCGGGCCGTTTACCCTGGCGTTGCATCTCAAAGGGACAAAGATTTTTACAGACATGTTTGATTCCCCTGAAGAAGTCCAAGCTCTGCTGGCGTTTTGCATGAAGGTGGCGAAAAATATGGCAAGGATGTATATTGACGCCGGGTGTGATGTGATCGCCTCGGTGGACCCAATGACCAGCCAGATTTCGCCGCGCGCCTTCAAAAATTTCGTCCTGCCTTACGCGACCGAACTCTTTGAGGATATCCGGCGGCGTAACGCCTTCTCGTCCTTTTTCGTGTGCGGCCATGCCCAGAAGAATCTGGAAGTCATGTGCCAATCCGGGCCTGATAATGTGTGTGTGGATGAAAATATTCCCTTGGATTTTGTGAAAGACGTGGCTCAGAAACATGGCGTATCGTTTGGCGGAAATCTGCAATTGACGGTCGTGTTGTTAATGGGAAGCGAAGACGACGTCCGACGGCATACACTGGAAACTCTTGATCTCGGCGGCGATAGCGGCTATATTCTTGCTCCCGGCTGCGATCTGCCATATCGCGTGCCGCCGGCCAATCTATGCGCTGTTGCGGAATTAGTGCATGATTCGTATCAACGCGATGTGGCTCGCAAGCTCTTGGAAAAGCAGGAGGAGGTCAAAGCCAGGCTCGATCTGCGTGATTACGGGCAGGCGGCGAAAGTGGTGGTGGATGTCATTACCCTCGATTCCGAAGCCTGCGCGCCCTGTCAATACATGGTGGAAGCCGTGCGCGACGTGGCTGATTACTTTGGAGACCTGATTTTATGGCGCGAGCATAAGATTAAAGAAAAAGAAGCGGTGGAATTTATGCTCGGACTGATGGTCAAAAACGTACCGACCATCTGCATTGATGGGGAAATTCGCTTTGTGAGCGTTATTCCTCCAAAGGAAGAATTGATCAAGGCGATTCAGGAGCGCATCAACCAGCGCTTTGCCATGCGGTTGCGGCAGGCGCACGGTCGCTTGCTCGTGCTGGGATCCGGGGCAGAGGCGGAGCAGGTCTGGGCTAATGTCAATCAGGCCGCCAAAGAATTGGGCAGTACGGTCGAACTACTTCGTGTGATGGATGAGCATGAGATCGCCGAATATGGGGTCCCGAACACACCCGCAGTCCTTTCCGTGCGCGAACGCATGAAAAGTGTGGCGCGTGTGCCCTCCGTTGAGGTTGTAAAAGAGTGGATCAAAGAACTACGCGGCTAAAGTCTTTTTCCATGTAAATAAAATTTTTATCTGGGCATTTAAAAATCGGGTTTTTTAAAAACCCGATTTTTTTGCCATTTTCATGAGGTCAATAATAGACATTATCGGAAATAAGCCTTGAGAAGCATTCGGAGCGCAAAGAGTCTGTTTTTGTAGTAAAATCCGAATACAAAAACAGACTTTTTGTACTCCTGACGCTATTTCCGATAATGTCTAATAACATGTTCTACATATTTTTTCCTTGACATCATATCATCCAGCCTCAATACAAGGAGGGATGGGCTTGTTCAACAGAAATGATATGCCGGATTCTCACCACATAAATCTTTAATCCGTTAGATAGCTATTCACCACATAATAGAGGTTTTATAGAACTATAAACGTCGAGTGTCCTATATGTTAAGATAATAATGTTCTGAGAAGGGACATCACAGGTTACATGATGCAAACGATTCAGCAGGATCACCGTGAAAAAAAGATTTACCTGGTATTACACGGCCATTTTTATCAGCCGCCGCGCGAAAATCCCTGGACACAAGCTATTCCGTCGCAGGACAGCGCGAAACCATATCATGATTGGAACGACCGGATTACGGCGGAATGCTATAAACCCAATACCAGATCTCGGGCATTGGATGAACAAGGGCGTATTCTGGATCTCCTCAATAATTTTGCCTTCCTCAATTTCAATATCGGTCCCACCTTGATGTCCTGGATGGAAAAATATTACCCAGATACCTACCAGCGCATTCTGGAGGCTGATAGAAAAAGCCTGGAACGGAACCACGGACATGGCAATGCGATTGCACAAGTGTACAATCATGTGATTATGCCACTCGCCAATACGCGCGATCAACTCACGCAAATTATCTGGGGTAAGCGAGAATTTGCCTTTCGTTTCAAGCGCGAACCGGAATCGATCTGGCTGGCGGAAACAGCCATTAACCAGGAAACTGTACGGTGCTTAATCGCACAGGACATCAAATATGTGATTCTCTCGCCAACCCAGGCGCAACGAGTCAGGAAGATCGGGGAAACAGAGTGGAAAGATGTTAGCAATAACGGGATTGATACGACTCAACCTTATCGGTTATTTCTGCACGAAGAACATGGTAAACCTGACCTGGACGAAGAGCCGGCAAGACTCAAATATCTTGATGTGTTTTTCTATGACGGTGGGCTATCAACAGCGATCAGTTTTCAACACTTATTGCGCGATGCGAATAGCTTTGCCCATAAACTTTATGAATCAGCGTCCAAATCGTCGGCCACGCAGGTATTAGTACACGTGGCAACCGACGGCGAAATTTACGGACATCATGAAGCCTATGGCGACATGTGTCTGTCTGCGGCGTTTACCTCAAGATTGCCAGTCTTACAAGTTGAAGTGACGAACTACGGCCGCTATCTGGAACTCTATCCGCCGACCCTGGAAGTTGAATTAAAACCAGGAGAAAACGGCGAAGGCACAGCCTGGAGCTGTGCGCATGGCGTCGGGCGCTGGTATCGCAATTGTGGGTGCAGCGCTAGCCATAATCCAACCTGGAATCAGGAATGGCGCACGCCGCTGCGCAAAGGTTTCGACATTTTACGCGATGCCCTGGCAGCCCAATTTGAACAGATTGGCGGCGAATTGCTCCAAGACCCCTGGGAGGCCAGAAACGATTATATCGAATGTCTGCTTGACCCTTCAGAACAGACGTTCAGCACCTTTTTAGATCGACATGTGCGACGGGCATTGAACCAGGAAGAACGCATAACAGCAATGCAATTATTAGAAGCGCAAAAATATGTATTATTTAGTTATACCAGTTGCGCCTGGTTTTTTGATGATATTTCCGGTCTGGAGCCGATCCAAAACATGCGCTATGCCGCCCGCGCCCTCCAATTAATTGAGGGACTTCACGAGCAACATGCTCAGACTCTATTCCAGGAGGATTTGCTCACGGCCGAGCAGATTGAGGACTCTATGCTCGCGGAGTTCAAGAAGGCCAGAAGTAATCTGCTGGAATATGGCACAGGCAAGGATCTGTATCTCAAATTTGTCAAACCGGAAGTCTATACCCCGGAACGCGCAGCAAATCATTTCTTGCTGGAAAATTATATCAATCATCGCCATTTCCGGGAACGGACGGAGACGAATAATCCGGCACTGCAATCCATTGCCTGGAACGAACGTCGGAAAATTCACATTTATACGTTGTACGCTAGTGAATCTGTCCGCTGGCAATCTCAGCCGAGCGAAAAGTGCATCCAACTGCCGGACGCTGCGGAGACAACTGTGCAGCCTTCACGTGCAGTTCCTGAAATTTACGGGGGTGTGCTGCACGTGCAGGAAAACACAACTCAACAGACCTGGAGGGTGCTCTTTATCTCATTCATTGAACATACGATTCAGCCGGTTTCTTATTTGAAACGGATTGAGGCCAATACTGCCTGGCAGAGGTTTTTCACAGAAATGGCTCGTTTTACATCGTCCGAGAGCAACACGCTCACAATTTCCTCCTCCGAACTGGTTCCGTTTCTTGAATCTCTGGGGTGTCAGCGTTATGGCCTGGCTGATGTCTATTATGATGATCGCGAACGCCTGTTCTGTCGTATGCTTGAGGATCATATTACGTCCACCGAAAGTCACATCCGCCGCATCTATGAAGATCATCTGGAATTATTGAATTATCTTACCACTATGAACGTTCAGGTGCCTGTGAAACTCCGTGCCTCTGTGAAATTCTCATTATCCCATCAACTGATGATTGAAATAGAAAAACTCTCTGTCAAGGATATTACTCAATATTCCCCTGCGTTGTTACGAGTCGAATTGGAGCGGATTCTATACCTTAGCAAGCAGCATCAGCTTGAACTAGAGATTGGAGTGTTACAGGATCACCTGAGTCAGGCATTAACCTCTTATCTTACCAATTTGTCTCAGCGGATTTCATCGTTCGCTGAAACTGACATTGATGAAGCAGATATCGCTGTACAAGAACAGGCATTGCAGCTATTGCAAGAAACCATCAATTTGTTTGAGAAAGCAAAAGAACTGGGAGTGGTGTTAGACAAAGCCGAAATCCAAAATCTTGTCTATGACATGCTTGAGCGGGCGATTCCTCATTATCTTTCGACCTTCAAAGCCGCTTTACGCATGGTGAAAGATGCTGAACCCCCCGGTCAGCGGATTTTCTTCCGATTTTTTAAAGAATATACGTTCCTTCAGGAATGTCTGCATCTGGCACAGCAGCTCAATTTCAATATTGCCAGGTACCGAAAATTTTTGCTCTCCGCAGAACTGAGTATCAGCGAGCATCATGTATGAGAGTGCAATAGCGGAGGCTGAATTTCCGTAACATTACATGTTCAATCTTCCACCTGAAACTGTGACACTTCATCACGCAAGTTACTAGCGGCTTCATTCAGTTGTTCAATCGCCATATAGGTTTCCTGCAAAGAGTTCTTGGTCTCTTGCATTTCTTCGTTGAGTTCCGTCATCGTGCGGTGAATACTTTGCGCTGTTTCGGATTGCCGCCCCATTGCGAGATTGACCTGTTCAAAATTCGGGGATAATGCCTGTACCTGTTCAGTAATCAACGAGAGTTGCATACTGATATTTCCAACGTCATTTACGCTTTGTTTGACCTCAGTGATAAATTTATCCATTTCCATGACCCCCGTTGATACAGCGGATTGCATCTCTTTGACCATCTGTTCTATGTCTAAGGTAGCAACTGCTGTCTGGTCTGCTAAGCGTCGAATTTCACGGGCGACCACCGTAAATCCCAGCCCGTATTCTCCGGCTTTTTCGGCCTCAATTGCGGCGTTTAAGGAGAGGAGGTTGGTCTGTTCAGCGATTTTGGTAATGGTGGTCACGACGGTCGTAATATTCTCGGCTTTTTCATGAATGGTTTTCAAGCGACCAGAGATCGACTGCGAAGCGTCTTTCATCCGGTGCATCGCTTCTTCCATCCGACTCAAATCCGTTTGCCCACTGCTAGCAAATTTTGCGGTGTCGGCTGACATTGAGGCCACCTGCTGCATGGTTTCTAAAAGCTGGATCGAAACGTCCGAAATCGCTTTGACCGATTGTACCGTTGCCCCCATGGATTCCATCTGGTGTGTGACAATGACTTCCTGTTCTTTGGCTGTAGCAGAGAGTTCAGTAGTTGATGCTGACACCTGAAACCCGGAACGCTGCACCTGTCCTACGATCATGCGTAATTGCGCAATCATTTGGTTCAGGCGTTCCGCCAGTTTCCCGATTTCGTCGTGAGACGTCCAGGCGACTTCAATATTCAACTTGCCTTCTTCAACCTTTTTCATCCCATGCATCAGTTTTGCGAGAGGTTTATTAATAAAAATGTGAAGCAGTCCTGAGATGGTTAAAAAGGTCACAATCCAGAAAAAACTTAACAAGCCAGCGGCATTCAGGAGCATTTGCCGGATTTTTTGATCAACCACCTGTTTCGGAAAACCAACATCAACCACGCCAATAAAGGCATCCTGCTCCTTAGAAATAGGGATCAGAGTATGATAACTCATTTCATCAAGTATTGTTGTTGTGTTATGTTGTTGGAGAGCAGCTAAAATGGCCGGATTTTTTACAGGGGTATTCCATAAAGTTTTCTCATTGTGAGCAGCAATCACGCCCTCAGCATTGATAATGGCAAAGTGCGTCACGTTTTTATCTTTGTTCAATTCATACAGTGTAATGCACTGCACAGATTTTGCTTCCAGTACCCCTTGGATATTGGGCATATTTTCCAATGTGGTGGTGATACTGATGATGATGTTTTGCGCGAGGGCTTCAGATCGCCAGGTAATGGCTTCCAGGTAGTCACGCTTCAGCGTATAGATATGAATGCCTGTACTTGCTGCCAAGGTGAAAAAAATAAAACATCCTACCGAGAATAAGAGTTTTGTTCGTAATCCCCATTTCATCTTTTCATTTCCTCCTATCTACATGACGTTTTCATCTGCGCGTAGAAAAACCGAGTTTTTCAAAAAACTCGATTTTTATTCCTGACGCCTGGCCGGAAGGCACACGCGAAATGTGGTTTTTCCTGGCTGGCTCTGAACTTCAATATATCCATGATGTTTATCAATAATTTTTTTACTAATGTCCAACCCTAACCCACTGCCTTCTCCTGCTGGTTTTGTCGTAAAAAACGGCTCAAAAATCCGATTCTGGATTTCGGGCGGAATCCCGCATCCATTATCAGTGATCGTGACCATAATATAGTCTTGCAGGGCTAAAGAATTGTTGGCAAGCTGTTGTTCAGAGACCGAAATTTCCAGAACACCTTTATAATTCATCGCCTGCAAGGCGTTATGAATCAGATTGGTCCAGACCTGATTCAATTCATCGGGGTAACAGAGGACAGGTTGGATGGAGTCGTACTTTCGAATCACTTCAACTCCTTGTTTGAACTGATTGTAATACAATGTTAGAACCGTCTCAATGCCTTCAAGAATGTCTGCCAACGTCATCAGGCCAGATTTATCATGTCGGGCGTAGGTTTTGAGGGCGAAGACCACTTTCGAAGCGCGTTCTGTGGCGGTGTTGATAATATGCGCGCTCTCCTGCAAACCCGATAATTCATAAGCAATTGTCAAAATACGGAGATGATTGGGATCTTGCAAAAGCGGGACGAAGGGCTCAAGTTGGTCATAAATGCCTGTATCTACTAATAAATCTGCGGTTTTGCGCACATCGTCAATGCTATATTGCGCTAATATTTCGACAAGATCTCGTCTAAGTTTGCGTCGTTCCCTGGCCGTCATCGTCACATCCTTTTCCAATGCCTGGGAAAGCAGGGTAAAAAACGCTTCTGTCCGTTCCTGGGAAAGGGTTCGGAAAAATTCTGGCAATTGCCGCAGAGTATGAGTCAGGGCTTGAGAAATACTTCCAACCGCTGAACGAATTGCTCCGAGCGGGGTATTGATTTCATGAGCAATTCCTGCAATAAGCTGGCCTAAAGCCGCCATTTTTTCAGAATGGATCAACTCCTGCTGGGTGGTCTGTAAATGTTCTAACGTCACGGCGAGTTCCTCATTCGCGTGTTTCAGGTGCTCCGCCTGGCGCAAGATTTCAGCCTGCTGCTGTTCAAGGCGCATATTACTGTGCTGGAGTTGTTGATTCAAGATTTTGACATCCTGATAGGCGGTTTTCACCTGATCATAGAGCCTGGCGTTTTCAATCGCAATCGCGGCCTGTCTGGCAAGCATGGTCAGGAAATACACCTGCTCTTCTCCCAGGGCATATCGTTGGGTTTTGCTGTGAACATCAAGCGTTCCGATAATTTTATCTTTCGCAACTAAGGGCACACTGGCGCAGGCTAAGAGTCCCTCACCGGCGGCCGATGGATTGTAGAAGATCGGATCATTGGGCAAGTCATTCACAATGATCGGTTTACCAGTTAACGCGACTCGTCCGGCAATGCTCTCGCCGAGGCGATCCTGAGTATGTTTGACAATGTGTTCGCTCAGGCCATACGATCCCTGAATTCTGAGCGTCTGAGTGTCTTCATCAAGCAGCAGAATCACGCCTGTATCAGTACCCAGGAATTCTGCTGTACTTTTCGCCAGGGTATTCAGCACCGTATCTAGTTGAAGTTCCGAGGTAATCAATTGACCAATTTCGTATAATGTCGCTAAATACGATTCACGCCTGATTAAGGCTTCTTCGATACGTTTGCGCTCGGTAATGTCTTCCATGAAGCCCTCACAATAACTGACCTGACCTTCATCATCGTGTACTGACCAGAGATTCAAATTGATGATGATTTCTCTGCCATCCTTACACCGTGCTCGACTCTCAACTTTGGCCGTTTCATTGATGAGTTGGATCATTTCGGTGATATCATGCCAATGCTGCGGTTCAACATACACCTGCTCGGCGATATTGGTTACGGATACCAGCAGTTCTTGAACCGAAGCATAGCCTAACATCTGCGCCAGAGTCGGGTTTGCTGTAAGAAATGTGCCATCAAGCGCGGCCTGAAATATTCCGATGGTGGCGTTTTCAAAAATACTGCGATACCGCTTTTCACCTTCCTGGAGGAGTTTTTCAGCCTGCCTTCGTTCAGTAATGTCTTCACAGATGATGACTCGGCCTAAAAATTTTCCTTCCTTATTTCTAATCGGATTTGAGATCAATTTGACAGGAAAGGTTGAGCCATCTTTACGAGCATTCAGCCGTTCACGCGTCCAATTGGAGAACTGTTTATCATTATTTGGTGGATAGGCTGCCCGGTCTGCTGTATTTGGTGCGGCAAAAATACTTGAATACTGGCCGATTAATTCCTCAGCGTGGTAACCATGCATGCTGGCATCAGCCGGGTTGCTATACACAATCCGTCCGAATTCATCGGTAATGGTGATGCCCACTTCTGTGGTCTCTACTGCTTTTTGTAAGCGATATAACAGCTTTTCCGATTGTTTGCGCTGAGTAATATCTTCTTTGACTGCGAGATAATGGGTCGTGTGCCCATGTTGATTTTTGACCGGAGAAATACTGGCAAATTCCCAGAACAGATCGCCGTTCTTTTTTTTGTTGATAAATTCGCCTTGCCAGACCTCGCTTTTGCTGATCGTCTCCCATAATTCTCGGTAGAATTCCGGGGGATGCCCACCAGAGTGTAAGAGACGGGGGTTTTTACCGAGAACTTCCTTGGGCGTATAGCCTGTGACGCGGGTAAACGCCGGATTGACAAATTCGATGGTGCCCTCCAAATCCGTAATCATAATTGTACTGGCGCTATGTTCTACCGCCCGTGATAATTTGCGCAGGGTCTCTTCGGCGCGTTTACGTTCAGAAATATCGCGAATCACCAATTGAGAAGCCGCTTCTCCCTGATAAGTCACCGGCACTCCGGCGACCTCGACATCAAGTTCTGTGCCATCGCGACACACAATTTTTTCTTCCAGCAGATCGACAGGTTTGCGCTGCTCATACTCTTTTTGTATGCGTTCTTCAAAGAGATCAACGTAATCCGGGTGTGAAAAATTTTGAATCGCGACGCCGATCAAATCACTCTCATCACGCGCCCTGAAAAGTTTGACTGCCGCAGGATTGACATAGACGAATTTTCCTTTCTGATGAACAACAATCGCATCAGGCGACAGTTCGACTAAGCCGCGGTAACGTTCTTTACTCTCGCGCAACGAGGCTTCGATCTGTTTTCGTTCCTGAATCTCTTTTTGCAGTTGCGCATTCTTCTCTTGCAGTTGTTTTTGTAATATTCGCAAATTAAAATGGGTTCGTACGCGGGCTAACACTTCTTCCACTTGAAACGGTTTGGTAATATAATCAACGCCACCGGACGCAAATGCTTTGATTTTATCAGAAGTTTCGTTTAATGCGCTAATAAAAATAATCGGAATTTCACGCGTGCGTTCATCAGCTTTTAAGATTTCACACACATCATAGCCTGACAGACCGGGCATCATAATATCGAGTAAGATGAGATCCGGAGGAGCACTTTGGGCGGAAGAGATGGCCATTCTTCCATCAGGCACAGGTCGAACCGTATAACCATGTTTTGAAAGAACATCCGTTAAATATCGTAGGTTTGCAATCGTATCATCCACAACTAAAATATTCCCACAAGTCTGAGAATTGTCCTGTCCCCGACGTTGGTAGCTGCCAGACGCAGACAGGGAATCGGAATGTGTCTGGTATGTATTCATAAGTTTCCTTTTCTTAAGAATGTGTTGGGGTTTGAGCCGCCGGTAAGGTAAAGAAAAAGGTGGTGCCTGCGCCCAGGGTACTTTTGAACCAGAGCCGGCCCTGTTGTTGTTCTACCAATTCTTTACACAGGATGAGGCCTAAACCTGTCCCTTTTTCTCCCTCCGTTCCGACGCCAGAGTATTGTCGATCAATCTGAAGCAGTTGAGGGAAAGTCTCATCAGGAATCCCCATCCCCGTATCGGCAATCGAAATTTCCCAATAGGATTCGTTCTGGGTTGCTGAAAGCGTCACGCTCCCCCTGGCAGGGGTAAATTTCAGCGCATTGGAAGTGAGATTCCGGATAATTGTACTGACCATGCTATAATCAGCATAGACCAGGGAATTTTTTTGAATGCAATTGCTCAGAACAATCGTTTTCTGGCGCGCTCTGGTCATGAACAATTCGATATTATCTATCGCCGCCTCATGTAAATCGAAGGTTTCCGGTTGATACGGCATCAATCCGCGTTGGATACGCGACCAGGTCAGCAAATTTTCCAGTAAGGCGTAGAGTTTTTGCGCAGAAGCCCTGATCTGAATCACGTGCTCCTGGAGTTCTTCAGGAGCATAGAGATCAAATTGTTCCGCGATCAGCTCTGTATGTCCCAACAAGGCCGTGAAAGGACTTCTGAGATCATGCGAGATAATCGAAAAAAATTTATCTTTACCGGCATTTAATTCATGCAATTGCGCATTTTTTTCTTTCAACTCAATTTTTTGGGTTTCCAATTCTGCGGTGCGTTCACGAACTTGCTGTTCGAGGATACTATTCATATTGTGCAAAATCCGGTTCTGTTCTTCAATGGTTTTCTCCTGCTGATATTTGTGAAGAGCTTCTTTGACGGTAAGCACAAGATCGGTTTTTTCCCAGGGTTTTGCAATATAGCGATACAGGTTGGCATGATTGACCGCATTGGTCACGGCTTCGATATTTGCCTGACCGGTAAGCATGATCGTTAACGTCTGAGGAGAAGTTGTGTGGATGCGGTGCAGCACCTCATCTCCTTTGATATCCGGCATAATATGATCAGAAATCACCAGAGGGATTTCATAGCCTTCGGCGACAAGTTCCTCAAAAAGTTCGAGCGCCTCTTCCCCACCTGCCGCCGTTTCAATCAGATAGTTACCCCCCAGGGCGTCATTGAGTTCGCGTTTCAAACTTCTGAGCACTATTTCTTCATCATCAATACAGACGATTACAGATTCTTTCATACCATTCCTCTATTCAGTGGTCAGTAATCAGGAGTCAGTGATCAGTGATCAGTATTCAGTCACTCACTTTACGCAGTAGATAAAAAAGTTCTTTGACAAATATCTTGTGATCATGTTCAGATCCTC
>DF820476.1:100958-109693 GCA_000739535.1 Candidatus Vecturithrix granuli
AAGAGCTAACACAGTTAAAAACAATGTATAATATCTGACTTTTTTATATGAGTGCGTAATGTGAGTTCAGTCATCAATCAGACTCCTACCCTGTAAACTGAATTTTGATAGGTTGAACAGGAGTGCGAAAGCTCTGCTTTCGCTGTCAAAACAGAGCTTTGACACTCCAGCTTATCTATCAAAATTAACTTTACAAAGTACTACTGATCCCTGACTTTTGATTACTGACTCCTGATTACTAACTCCTGACTTCAGGCTGTATCATTGACTCCTGGATTGTTGAATACAGGTCAATATTCTACCATATTCAAAATTATGGGCCATATTGGCGAGAATTTCAGCTAATCTGGCATCATGAGTTCGAATCTGGTCGGCCAGTCTGGAAATCTGGGTCATATCACTGGTAATCGTCGCTCGTTCCAGCGCATCGAGCAGCGAGGAGGGTAAGGCGGACAGATCGCGTGGAGCTAATCCGGAATTTTGTATGATGATACGCCTTCCTGGAAAGGAGGAGGTGAGCGTCTCATACACATAACGAACCCCAAGATGCCTGTGTATCATATCCAAAACCTCCTCTTCTTGATATGGTTTGTAGAGAAAATCATCGAAGCCTGCGGCAATCGCCATCTTACGCATGTCTTTGTCATTATCGGCGGTCATGGCAATCATTACGGTTTTGTGGCCTTGCGGGGAAACTTTGATCTGTTTCGTCACTTCAAATCCATCCTGCATGGGGATCTGGAGATCCATACAAATCAGGTGAGGGTTCCACTTCTGCCACACGACAAGCGTTTCCTGACCATTCGAGGCCTCCTGCACATCAAAACCAATCAGAGACAACAATTTCACAAGCGCCAGACGATGCTCATATTTCTGATCAACCACTAAAATTCGATGGATTGTTTGTTCAGGCGCCAACGCAAGAACGCGACGATGATGTTGACAATCGCTGGCTTTTTTCTCGGGGATTTCAATCTGAATTTCAAAACTGAAAGTTGTCCCTCGCCCCACTTCACTGTTTACTCTGATCGTTCCTCCCATTAATTCGACAAATCTTTGACTAATAGTCAGCCCCAGGCCCGTTCCTTCCTGTAGCGCCTGCCCTGTTGCCGTTTGAGCAAATGGTTCGAAGAGATGATCTATTTCTTCAGGAGCAATTCCAGCCCCAGTATCTTCAACATCCAGATAAAGGCTTGAGGCGCTGCTTAATCTGACGTGCAAGGTGATATAACCTTTTTGCGTGAATTTGAGTGCGTTACTCAATAAATTGATAATGACCTGCCGCAGTTTGCTCTCATCGGTTCGAATCCATTCAGGAACATCCGGGGCAATGTCAAAGAGTAATTGCAAATTTTTTTCCTTTACACGGAGGTAAAACATGTCCCACATACTTTGTAAGAGCAGAAACAGACAAAAATTTTGGACATTTACGGTCATCTTCCCAGCTTCGATTTTCGAAAGATCTAATACTTGATTGATCGAGGCTAACAGATATTCGCCGCTTTGACGGATAATATTGAGGTATTCCTGTTGTTCGGGAGTTAAGTCGTCGCTGCGGGTTAATAATTGCGTGAATCCGAGGATGGCGTTCAGAGGGGTTCGCAGTTCATGGCTCATACTTGAAATAAACGTACTTTTGGCCTGGTTCGCCACTTCGGCAGCCTCTTTGGCTTGACGTAGTTCCTGTTCAATCTGTTTTCGCCTGAGAATATCTGCTTGTAATTGGGCATTCACTCGTTCTAATTCTGCTGTACGGTCTTTGACCTTGCGTTCTAAGGTTTGGTTGGCTTCTGCGAGTAAGTGTTCCACGCGTTTTCGTTCAGCAATTTCTTGCTGTGCCTGGTCATACAGTTTTTCTAACAGTTGCCGCTGCTGGATAAGCTGTTTTTCCTGCGTGTACGTATATAACGCTTCGATCACCGTCAATTTCAGGTCTGCGTCATCCCAGGGTTTCGGAATATAGCGATACAGGTTCGCACAATTGACTGCATTCCCTACAGCATTGGCATCGGCCTGGCCAGTGAGAAAAATCTTGAGCGCCTGGGGATAGCGTTCATGAATTTGGATCAGTAGTTCATCACCTTTCATGCCTGGCATGATCTGGTCAGAAATGATTAAAGGCACTTCAATCTCTTCTGCTAACATTTCATTTAGCACTTCCAGAGCTTCTTCTCCGCTTTCGGCCACTTCAATCACATATTCATGACCTAAATGATGCATTAATTGATCCATGAGACTGGTCAAGATCACTTTTTCATCATCCACACACAAAATTACGGGCTTTTTCATGATACATCTCCGAATGATAATTGACTGCCACCACTGTGCCTCGTGCAAGCCTTGTCGCCTGTACTCGATAATCCCGAGGCGAGCGTCTCCATTAATTCTGTTTCTGACCAGGGTTTATACAGGCAGCGATAGAGATTTGCGCCTTGTTGAGTGCGTTCAATCGCTTCCTCATTCGCCTGTCCGGTCAACATGACTTTCACGATATGAGGATATTGCTGATGAATACGCATAAGAAACTCATCGCCTTTCATGCCTGGCATCAACCAATCTGAGACAATAATCAGGATTTCCAATCCTTTCTGATCTAACTCTTCGATGACTTCCAAAGCCTCGTCAGCGCTCTCTGCGAATTCATACTGGTACTGATCTCCAAAATGATTTTGAAGTTGATCTCGCAGGCTGGTTAAGATTATTTCTTCATCATCTACGCATAAGATGGCTTTCTTGACCATAATATCTTATAAGTCCCTATCTCAAAAGTTTTCGAGTTCTTCAAAAACCGGGTTTCTTGAAGAACCCCGGTTTTTCTGTCTGGTAATTTACTTATCCGATCTTGCCTGGTTCTGCTTCTATTGGAAGAGAGATTCGAAACGTTGTTTTTCCCGGACAACTGGTAACATCAATTTTTCCTTGATGACGCTCAATGATTTGACGCACAATGTCCAATCCTAAACCGCTTCCTTCTCCGGCAGGCTTTGTTGTAAAAAACGGTTCAAAAATGCGCGATTGAATAGCGGCTGGAATTCCATGCCCTGAATCTGTAATCGCCACCATAACAGCCGGCCGGTGATCAATTTCAGCAATGCCTGTAGCAATCTCTAATGTACCATGCCCCTCCATCGCTCGAATCGCATTATGAATCACATTAATCCAAACCTGTTGCAATTCATCAGGGTAGCATAAAATCTGAGGAATGTCTGTATATACCTTGTTTAACGTAATTCCCTTTTTTAACTGATTATGGTAGAGCGTCAGGACAGCTTCAATGCCTTCGACAATGTCAGCCTTGATCTTTTGTCCGGATTCATCATAATGCGCATATTTCTTCAGAGCAAACACTACTTTTGAGGCCCGTTCAACCGCGCTCATGATGTTGCGGCTGTTATTTTGCTGCATCACAAGGTAATAGGCCGTTTGAACAATGAGGGCATGGTGTTCGTCTTGTAACAGTCCGAGAAACGGGGAAATATCCTGATAAATACCCATATTGACCAAACTGGCCGCCATGGCTTCAGCATCGGGAATCTTAAAGGCATCTAATTCCTCTTTCAGCATACGCCTGGCCTGACGGGCTTCTCGAGAAGAAAGAGACACAGGATTGTCCAGAGCCTTCTGGAGGAATGCGAAAAATGTTACTTGCTGTTCGGCCGAGAGTTGCTGAAACAGTTTGGGTAATTGTTGAAGCGAAACGTTCAGCGCATTGGAAATGTTACCGATAGACGCTTGAATTGCGCCCAGCGGCGTATTGATTTCGTGGGCGATCCCTGCGATCAAATGCCCCAATGCAGCCATTTTTTCCCGGATAATCAGTTGTTCCTGCGTCGCTTTCAACCGTTGCAAAGTCTCGGATAATTGCTGATTTTTTTCCTCCAGACTCTTGCGCAGGTTACATAAACTGAGGTGAGTTTCCACACGCGCTAACACTTCTTCAGCCTGAAACGGCTTGGTAATATAATCAACCGCTCCCAAAGAAAAGGCATTGACTTTATCCAAAATCTCCTGTTTTGCGCTGATAAATATCACGGGAATATCCCGGGTGCGTTCATCGGCCTTTAATTGCTCGCAGACCTCATACCCGGACATATTGGGCATCATAATATCCAACATAATCAAATCCGGCGGATCCGCTTGTGCCGCAGAGAGGGCTAACGCTCCATCAGTGACAGGCCGGACCATATAATCCCGTTGAGCTAAGATCCCCGATAGCAAGCGTAAATTTGCCGGCGTATCATCAACAATCAAAATACTGAATCGTGTGGTATTCATGATATATGTTTCGCTTCTCGAATAAGAGTTAAAATAGGCTGGTATTCAAAGTTATCAACCAGATGTTTCAATTCAGTCGCCAGCATTGCATCTTGAGTTTGGATGGTATGCAGGAGATTATCAATCATATCCGTATTAATTCGGACAACCGCCTGCTCGAAGTCGGCCAGCCATTTCGAAGGCAAGCTGGCAAGGTTCGCTGCTGTCAGCCTCGTTTGCTCATGAATATCTGCCTGGGCAGCCGTGTTATCCTGCTCATACACATAACGAACGCCCAAATGTTTTTCCAACAGAGCAAAAATATCTGCTTCGCGAAAGGGTTTGTGAAGATAATCATCACAACCAGCCGAAAGGACAATCGCGCGGTCATCTTCAAAGGCACTGGCCGTCAAAGCCACAATGGCGGTCGCCTGCCCTTTTGTCGTAGCTTTAATGCGTCTGGTTGTCTCATATCCATCCATCACTGGCATGCGCATATCCATCAAAATCAGATGCGGCGTCCATTCTTCCCACAGGTTTAAAGCCTCCTGACCATCGCAGGCTTCTCGCAAGTCAAATCCGAGAGAATTCAGGAGTTTGACAAGTAATTGTCGATTCGTCCAGCGGTCGTCCACAATCAAAATACGAAAACGAGGTTGCCCCGGTTCCAAAGCAAGGATGCGACGAGAAGGTTTTTCGATGTGGATCTCACCGGATTGTCCAAGCTGTACGCGAATATCAAAAGTAAATATTGTCCCTCGTCCGACCTGACTTTTTACCTGGATTGTTCCGCCCAGCATCTCCACAAATTTACGGCTGATTGCCAACCCTAAGCCAGTGCCTTCATGGGCTTTTTGACCTGCTTTGGTTTGGACAAAGGCTTCAAATAAGGTTTCCAGTTCTCCTTCTGCCATACCAGAACCGGTATCTTCAACCTCAAAATAGAGTCGGAAATAAGGCGAAACTCGTGAATCAAGGGTTTTCGTTTGCGGCGAGTTTGTTGTAACCCCTGTCAAGGCTCCCTCCGTCAAGCCTGGAGGGTTTGATGAGTTGTGTATTTCACCGCATTCTTCATCCTTCCTACCCCGGATTCTCACGGATACGCCGCCTTCCTCCGTAAATTTTATGGCATTGCTGATTAAGTTGATCAGAACCTGGCGCAAACGAATTTCATCGGTTCGGATAAATTGAGGCGTCTCAGGATTACGCTCAAAAAATAATTGCAGATGTTTTTCTTCTGCCCGTAGGCGAAACATATCATGCACGTCATCAAGCAAGGTGTAGAGATTGAAATTTTGCTCGTTCAGGATGATACGGCCGGCTTCTATTTTCGAGAGATCCAACACATCATTGATAAGCGTCAGCAAATGCTCACCACTCTGACGGATAATCGCCAGATTTTCCCGTTGATCCTCAGGAAGGGGAGTCCCCCGTTGCATCAATTGAGAAAACCCAAGAATCGCGTTGAGTGGCGTCCGCAATTCATGGCTCATATTCGCCAAAAAACGGCTTTTGGCTAAATTCGCTGTTTCAGCACTTTTTTTCGCGTGTTCAAGTTCTGCGACGAGATGGCGAAGCTCTGTTGTGCGCTGATCAACCAACTGTTCGAGATGATCGCGATGTTGTTCCAACTCTTGTTGAGTGGTTCGATACTGAGTCAAACTCTCGCCTAATTTCTCTAAGACCGCATTCGTCGTGTGAATGAGCAACCCCAATTCATCGTGCTCATGCCCATGGGGAGTGATTAACAATTCCCCGGCAGGATTGTCAATATTGATCAACGCAATACGTTTGACTATTTCCTGAAGTGGCTTAGTGATCAAGGTATAAAAAATCATGGTCACGGCGCCTACCAACACAACATCACGAATAAAATCACTCAGAATGACGAATTTGACGCGACTGAAGAAATTCTGGGCGATCAGTTGGCTGTCAATCGAGATTTCGAGGCGACCAATTAATCTATCCAGCGGCTCATACATCAGTTCCATCTGATAATGACGTGCAGCGCCAAAAATCACCCTGGCCAACCATGGCAATCTTTTGTTTTCCTCCAAACGGTTTTGGGAGGCCAGAAGAGTTTCGTTTTCATCAAATATATGGACGCTGCAAATCGGCTCATATTCGAATAGACCGTTTATCACCTTTTCCGCTAATGGGCGATCAAGATAATACACCGCTTGAGCGGCTGATTCGCGTAGCATAGCCATAATCGCCGTCACAGTAGCGTCAACTTGTTTACGTTCCTTCAACAGATCATACCCTATTTGGATCATACTAAGTATCGTGCCAAGTACAACGGCAATCAGGATTGTATTTCTTGCCTGACGGTAAGCTATTCGAGCATGAAAAGGAATGTGCATAAATATCGCGCCTTTTAAAGAATCGAAGGATTGATTATTCCGATGTGATCTCAGCCCTGGCAAATTATTCTTGAACAATTTTTGCAACTGCCTCTGGAATGTCAATACAAACCTGCATAATTTTACAGGTTTATTTTATCATTTTTGCCTTTTATTCGTCTAAAATTAAAATAATTATATTTAAATCTTGACAGAACTCTTGACGCCGCATAAATTTTCTATAATGGAAAAATCCAACCGCGATAGCCATTGTCTGCAAAAAATCGGGAGGGAGATCATCATGCGGATACAACAACTTCGGGGTATCGTGATTTTAGTGAGCATCATTCTGGTTACAGTTCTTTATGCTATGATTTTCAAACGTCCCCAACCCACGGATCCTGCTCTCCAATACGCCAGAATTCGTTATCAAATCGAAGAGTTTGAGCAAAAACGCGCAACATTGAAACGGAACAGTCTGCTAAAATTTTATGGAAGCGTAGGGGTGCTCATTACAATCAACACCTGCCTGCTCATTCTTGTGAGCGGCTATATACGAGCCAAACTCAAAGCCGCATCCGTGTGCCAAACGCATATCGGCCAACACAGTGTCATTCCAATCCACTATAAAGATTTACAGCGATTTTATCCCATTGCGGTCAATCTCTCCCTCGCGGAAATCGAAGCCTCGCTCAGCACCTCGCACGAGACTGCCTATCAGATTTCGCGTCAGATGCTTGAAGATATGACCAATTATACCCACACAATTTCAGGAAAACACGAGAAATACGCTTTCGCAGGCGATACATTGGATCGCCTGCAATCTCCATTGTCGCTATCACTCATCGCCCCAACCTGCGCCGCGTTGTTACACGAAGGGATGCTTGCGCCAGGAAAACCGCTGCTTATAGGCTATTCACAGGGACAACCACAATATCGGACCTTGCAAGATTTGAAATCTATGGCCATTGCCGGGTGGCAGGGCAGCGGTAAAACCCTTTCCACCGCCTATCTCATCGCTGCGAGCGTGCTTGCGTACGGCGCGTGGGTATATGTTATCGATCCGCACAAGCACCATCCTGAGAGCCTTTCGTCGCTGATCTCCCCCCTTGAAACCTCCGGTCTAGTTTCGATTATCAACCCTTTTCACACACCAGCGCTTATCCAAAACCTGCACCGGATTTTGGACCGGCGGCTGGCAGGAGAAGAATCAGGAGAACCACCTATTCTGCTCGTCATTGATGAATTAGCTCGCTTAGTCCAAATGGACTGTTTCGAGGAATTACTTGCCTTTTTAGAACGCTGCACCGAAGAAACCCGCAAAGCCAATATCACGTTTTTGGGGAGTTCTCCCAAGTGGACCGCGCGCTATTTTCGGGGACGCGCCGATATTCGCGGCTGCATGAATTCGATGCTGATTCACAAAACCAAACCCTCACAGGCCGATCTGCTGCTTGAAGATGCGCATGACAAACAGCTTGTGAAACAATTACAACGACCGGGCGAAGCGATTTTAGCGACGGATTACGCACCACCGATACTTGTCTCCATTCCCCTCTGCACACGCAGCGACATCCACACGGTCGCCGCTCTTGTAAAAGAACAACACGTCAAGTCTAAAAGTCAAGATTTTTCTGAACGTGAGTTTCAATATTCGGTTCAGGGTAAAAATCTTGTAGAATTAGACGAGACAATGACGACAGAGTTAAAGCAAGCCGCGATCCCTTTTGAAAAAACGAGTACCCAACCCGGCTATGCTCGGCCAAAAGTCGTCCGGCCAGGCCAACTTTCTTTGGAGATGTTACAAGAACAATTGAAATTATTGAAACAGCGTTATCCCAACCTGACTCAGGCAGAAATTGCTAGAGAAGCAGGTTTGTCGCCGAGTTTGCTCAGCAAAATTTTGAATGGTCAGCGTCCACTGAAAGAAGAATATCAATGGCGATTATCCGAAGTGCTGCGCCGATACCAGAAACAAGAAAAACACGCAATGGTTGGATAAATAACTACAAGAATGGCAGGTAGTGGCTACCTTGTACATGATGACCGGTCGTCGAGCGGAGTCGAGACGAGCACGCAGGCGTTCCCTTCGACTTCGCTCAGGGAACGTGCATCATGTACAGGATACCACTACCGAAA
>DF820476.1:110688-185093 GCA_000739535.1 Candidatus Vecturithrix granuli
TCAGAGGATCTGAACATGATCACAAGATATTTGTCAAAGAACTTTTTTATCTACTGCGTAAAGTGAGTTACTTAAGTGATTACAAATAATTTTTCTGAATTTTAACTATGGCAAAACATTCGTTTTCAGGCAATATTCAGACATCCTTTTCTTATCTCTTATCCTTGTAGTTACTTAGAAGCGCAATTTTCAGGTTCACGCATGACAATTTTTATTGACATCCTTTGCCGGGCGTTATCCACTTTTTTCATAGAAAGTCTGACGCTCACAAGATTGGCATGAAACTGACCAATTGGAAAAATGCTCATGAAAAAAATTCCCTATGGCGAAAGTCATTATCCGACCCTGATCCAACAGGGCTATGTGTATGTTGATAAAACTCCCTACATTCAGCCGCAATCCTCACCCCCGGTACCTCTCCTACAGGGCGAGGGGCCGGGGGTGAGGATTGCGTAAGTCCTGATGAATAAGTTCATGCCGAATTTCCAGAGCGCAGCGCCGCATCCGTCGTATGTGACCTTAACAAACTGTGGACCGCCTTTTCCGACCTTATTAGACTTTTTAGATGCTCGCTTTCCGAAAGTGGGGCGTGAGGTATGGCGATTAAGGCTTGCAACCGGCAAAATTTCTGACAACGATGGTCAGGCTGTTACGTTAGACACGCCGTACATTCCACATACACGTTTATGTTATTATCGCGAAGTTGCACAGGAACCCCAGATTCCCTTTCAGGAAGAGATTGTCTTTCACAATGAGCATCTGCTGGTAGCCTGCAAACCGCATTTTCTGCCGGTAACGCCCTCTGGCCCCTATGTCAATGAATGTCTGCTCTATCGCCTCAAAAAGAAAATTGGGGTTGACGATATTGTTCCAATCCATCGCATTGACCGTGAAACCGCCGGATTAGTCATGTTTTCGCTCGACAAAAGTACGCGTGGCCTCTACCATGATCTATTTTGTTCCGGTCAGATGCACAAAGTCTATGAGGCCATCGCCATACTGCCAACGGATCTCACCCGACGGGAATGGCTGCTGAAAAGCCGCATTGTACGCGGCGATCCCTGGTTTCGCGTCCGGCACGAGGACGGTACTGTGAATGCAATTACCAGAGTGACGCTCTTAGATCGCACTGAATCTCACGCCTATTTTCGTTTAGAACCTTTTACCGGCAAACAGCACCAACTCCGTTTGCAGCTCACCCTGTTAGGCTGTCAGATCCTTTACGACCGCTATTATCCGGTCTTACAGCCCAAACAGCCTGATGATTACAACCATCCGCTACAACTTCTGGCAAAAGAACTTGACTTTCTTGACCCATTGACGCAACAGTTTATGCAATTTCGTACGACCCGTTCTCTCAACTGGGAAAAAAGTCAAACATAGAAACCGAGTTTTTTTCGAAAAATCCGATTTCTTAAGCATATAAATGAACACCTCATTTATACGGGAGTGAAATATGCCATCCAAACTTCCATTACGATCATTGGGGCAATCAGATTTGATGGTGTCGCCGATTGGCCTGGGATGTTGGCAATTCAGCAAACGGCGCGGCTTTGTCGGTAAATTCTGGCCGGAGTTGCCGGACGAGGTCATCAAGGCCATTGTGCGCCTCAGTCTGGAAGGGGGAATCAACTGGTTCGACACCGCCGAAATCTATGGCTGGGGAGCCTCGGAAAAGGCCCTGACGCAGGCTCTTGAACAATTGGGGCAATCGCCGGAAAAAGTCATTATCGCCACAAAATGGTGGCCCTTGTTCAGAACAGCCTCATCAATCACCAACACGATCAATGAGCGGCTGACGAATCTCCACGTCTCGCGCATTGATCTGTACCAGATTCACCAGCCTTTTTCTTTTTCCTCTGTTCGGGCTGAAATGCGAGCCATGGCGCATCTGGTCAATATCGGGAAAGTCCGCTATGTGGGCGTGAGCAATTTTTCAGCTCAAAAGATGCGCAAGGCACACGCGGCCTTACAGAGTCATGGTTTGCAACTGATTTCAAATCAGGTCGAATACAGTTTGCTGAACCGGAAAATCGAATCAAACGGGATTCTGGAAACCGCCAAAGAACTCGGCGTGTCCATTATTGCCTACTCTCCTTTAGCTCAGGGCGCGTTAACCGGCAAATTTCACGACAATCTCGATCTGATTCAGCAGCGTCAGGGCTTTCGCAGATATTCAAGCCGCTTTTCGCAGAAAGGCTTGAGAAAGAGTCTTCCTTTGATCGAAGTCCTGAGAGATCTGGCGCAAAAATATCAGAGTTCGCCAGCGCAAGTCGCCCTGAACTGGCTGATCATGTTTCACGGCGACACCGTGGTCGCCATTCCGGGGGCAACCAAAATTGCCCATGTTCAGGACAATATCGGCGCATTGCGCTTCCGTTTAACGCCCGGCGAGTTAGAGCACTTGGACTTTGTGTCGTCTCAATATAAGTGATGTAACGCGAAACTCCAGTTTCGCGGCAGTCTCATAGGTGCGCGAAACTGGAGTTTCGCGCTACATTTGCACAGGAGGAAAAAATTATGCCAAAAACTGTATTAGTTCCGATTGCGGATGGTACGGAAGAAATCGAAGCTGTGGCGACAATTGACACCTTACGTCGTTCAGGCGTACAGGTGACAGTGGCTTCAGTGATGGATCACTTAGAAATCACGGCCTCACGCGGAGTCAAACTGGTCGCCGATAAGCTCATCAGCGAATGCGTCCACGAGACCTACGATGTTATTGCGCTGCCTGGCGGAATTCCAGGGGCAGAACACTTGCGAGACTCAGAGGAACTGATCCACATGCTCAGGCAGCAACATCAGGAAGGACGAATTTACGCGGCAATCTGCGCTTCGCCGGTGGTGGTGCTGCAACACCATGGGTTGCTGCAAGGAAAAAAAGCGACCTGTCATCCCAGCTTTGCAGATAAGCTTGAAGATCGAGATGCGGTTGAGCAGCGTGTGGTCGTAGATGGCAATTGCGTCACAAGTCGCGCCCCGGGCACCGCGATTGAATTTGCACTGAAATTGATTGAACTCCTATTTGGCGCAGAACACGCCCAAAAAGTAGCCGGACCGATGGTAGTGAAATAGCCTTTGAATTATGAATTGAACAACTTTGAGGAGGCATAGAACCTATGCAATTGCATGAATTGACAGAGGCATCTATTCGGCAATTTGCAGGAGATACCATTTTTAAGCGAGGGTTCGACTATTACAAAAGCGGCATGGTTTCCGAATTACAATACGATGCCAATACCAGCAGCATCGAGGCTGAAGTCGCCGGAAGTTACGATTGAAAACGATTCTGAAATCTGTCGAAAACGGCTCGCCGGAGATGCAGACCAAAGTGTATTGGGCGGTCATTGACCGCATCGTCAAAGAACTGAATGATTACGGCATGGATGATGAATCTTTGGAAAGCGTGGCGATTGACGCGATGGACAAGCTCAATCCGATTTTGCTGGCCGATGAAGGGCTGCGCGAGGAAAAGCAGGCCATTATCGAACAACTGCTGAAATATTATCATCAAGGGAATTGCGGTCTGGTGGATTGGCTGTATGAGTCGGCCGAGGAACTGTGTTCCGACAAATCGGATTACGAGATCCTCATCGCTTCGCTGCAAAAGCACGATTCTTCCTACCATCGCGGTCTGCTGGCCAGTCTGTATGCGGCCATCGGTGATACCGAGGCTGAACGCAGAGCTTTAGAAAAAGATTTGAAATATGGCATGGATTACTGGCGGCTGGCCGAATATTGGTATGCGCAGGGAAATGATGAAAGAGCACTGGAAATCGTGCAACAGGGGATCGAACGCGGCGAAGGACGCAAAGACGAATTATACGACGCGCTTCAACGGCATTATGAAGAGCAGCAGGACTATAGCAAGATTTTCGAACTTCTGCAGCAAAAAATTGTCAAAAAAGAAATCGGCGGCTATCGGAACCTCCGGCAGGATCAGACGTATCAATCTTTATGGAAACATTTTGCTTCCAAAAAGGATTATCAGAGACAAAAAACCTTGTTGGATTTGTGTTTGAAGAACAAAGACATCGATCTCAATCTGTACAAACAGGCCGAACAAACGCTTCATGCCGAAGACTGGCAAACCTTTCACCTTAAATTGATTGAAATCTTGCAGCAGCAAATTCAGGGAGAGAGGCGTTCGCAAAATCGGGGGATGGGCGGCATTTTTTCAGGAATCGCTTTTATGCCATACACTTCACAAGGAGCCGTCGAAACCTTCGCCGAAATCTATACCCATGAAAACAATACCGCCCTGCTGTTCGAAACGATTAAAGATTCGATTAAACTGCTGGCAACCTATGAAAAAAAACTTTTACCGGAATTCGCGGCCGCTTATCTCGAACAGTATCGCAAGCAGATTGAACGCCTGATTGCCGCCCGCGGACGGGAGAATTATAATGCCGCCGTTCCGTATGCTAAAACCATCAAGCGCATTTACGTTGAGATGCTCAATACGCCCGACAAATGGAACGATTACATCACGACTTTGCGTCAGAACAATGAAACCTTGCGCGCCTTTCAGGAAGAATTCGTGCGCTTATCATAAAAAAACCGTGAATATTGAAACCTGTCGCCGCACATTGCAAAACAGATTGCGCAAACAATTGGAGCAACGGGAACAACTCCGCCAACAAGTTTTGGAAACCGTACTCAATGCTGCTCCTGCGATTATCGCCCATTTTCCTTCAATTCAACGCGCCTATCTGTTCGGTTCGATTACCAGGACAGGAGCGTTTCATGCTGATTCCGACGTGGATATAGGGGTGGAAGGCGCATCCGCCGCAGAATATTTCGCGGTGTGGCGGGCATTGGACGAGGCCTTTCCCGAAATTTTTATTGATGTACGCGATGTCATCCCTGACACGTATTTCGGGCAACAGGTGCAAACCAGGGGGATTTTATTATATGAGAGAAGACATCCGCATTCTACAAGCAGAAATTCGGGCTGACCTGCAAGCGATTGCAGAAGCGTATCAGGCCTTACATTCCGTGTTAAAGGATGAAGAGCAACGTAGTCAAGATATTGTGATCGGGTATTATTTGAATGTGCTGTACGGTTTGTTTGAAAATCTATTCGAACGCATCGCCGCAATGTTTGAGAACCAGATTCACAATAAAGCTCAATGGCATGCCCAACTGTTGCGCCGCATGACTCTTGATATTCAAGATATTCGGCCTCGCGCGATTAGCGCCGCTGCGTATCAATGCTTAGATGAATTACGCCGTTTTCGGCATGTTTTTCGCAACGCTTATGTTTTAAGCTTTGATGCTGTCCGTCTTGGTCTTGTACTTGAAAAAGCCCTGGAATTAGAACGCCTGTATCAAGGCGAAATTGAGGCATTTCTGTCTTTTCTTGATGAATTAGCTGGGAGAGAATAGTTGGAAGGAAACTGGTCTTGCGGGATAGATACCTGACCCAATGAGGAGATGCGTTATGTCAAAAGAAGCCATTCATCCTGATTTTCACGACTTTCCATGTGGAAACCTCTGTCACGAGAACTGTACGATCCGAGAAGAGATTATCAGGTTACAGCAGCATCTTGTTCCTCTTCCTCAAGATGCCTCTTATAAGTTGATCCACGCTTTTTTTCAATCATACCGGGAACTTCTCTGCCATTCTTCGAAACGAACACGTACACATTATGCCCCTTCTTTCGCCCTGCCAGCCTTGTTCGATCTGGTGGTCTCAGCAAAATATGCCGCCAAAATGTTATCCGATGGTGGATGGGTCTATTGTGCTGGCGAAGACACTTCGGGACAATCGGCATTGTATTTTCCATTTCTTAATACATGTCCTCGTTGTAGTGTACAGCGTGGCCTCAAACCGTTGGTTAAATCCAATAAACCTCAATCAGCGATTATTGGCGATATTGCCAGCGATACCACGCTTCAAATTCTATCTGTGGTTCTTAACCAGATCAATCCGTCTGTCAAAATTGGCAAAAACTCAGATCGGCAGGCTGATGTGGATTTTGTCATTTATGACCAGCACCTTCTTGCATTGGGTGAAATTAAATCGTCTCCGCTCGTGATTTATCCTTTGGCAATTGCGCTTGAACGTCCAATGACAGAAGTCCGTAATGGTGGTTCGATTGCCAAACGTGATCATACTCAAGCAACAACGGATATAATGACAGCAAATATCGCATTTTATTTACCCCATCGCGCCCAACGTATCAAATTAGGAGGGTATAACACCACAGACTGGCCATATCATGCCTTAACGAATTATCTCAGCAATTCCAAACACGTTGCACTGTTCATTGCTGCCTGGAAGGAACTGTATGAGGTGTATCTCGGAACGGCTGAAAAGACTGAGAACCAACGTCACATAGATAACCGCCGTTGGTTGCTCTGCGGCTGCGGAGGAAAGGTTGATGATTCTAAGAACGCGCCCGGCATGGATCGTACTGATGACATCAAAAAAGGTCTGTACCAGGTACTCAAATTTGGCGCATATTATAAAGACCAATGCCCACTTCGTAGACTCCGGGCAGTTCTGTCGTCAAATTTCTTTCCCCATCGTAAATTTGACCATTATTTGAAAGACATGCATGACGTCCTCTTGACCAGAGAACGGTACTCTATTACATTACGAGGGAAAAACGACAAAGAAAAGATAGCATTTCACAAACACAACCTCTTTTACCTGTACGACGCATTATTGTGTTTTACCCGGTCGTTGTACAATGATCAACACCTTCAGGACATTACAAGCCTGGAAAATTTCATGGACGCATTTTGCGTATGAATCAGCAACCGACAATCTTTATTTTTAAATTGCGTCAAAATATTCAACTTGAAGGCGATCTCACGCTGGCAAAGATGGAATTGGATGCGTTTGTGCCTGGAGGCGTCTCCGCTGTTCACGACATCAGAGAACTTATCACGACGGTGCCTGCCTTACAGCTTTTTTCAGACTTAACCACCATAGAGAGTCATGTTCGCAAAAACGGGATTCAAGCTTATATTGCGTATCAAGAACCCATGTCTCTACTGCACCAGCTTATTCTTCGGCTGTCTTTTGTTCAGGTCATCTATGGCGTCACGCAAGCGACAGAGCAGACTCACATATTCTTACATGAACTGAAACAGGCGACAGGCCCGGTTATCGTCTCTCACCTCTGCGAGCATGATCTGGTTATCTGCGCCATCCCTCATTACACGCTGATTGAGTTGTCTGACGTGATCGCCCGTCGTTCCGAAAATGCGGTCGAGACAGTGCAAAATGTCCGCGACATCCTCAAGGCTCTGACTGGGCGGCCAATCCATCAGAATGCCTTGAAATTCGCCCACAATGTGCTTTCCGCGCAATCTACCACCTCACACCTGTCTCATGATCTGCACTACTATAAAGCGAAATTCTTCCCTCGTCTGGTGCGGTCAACCCTGAACGTCTGCGCCCAACGTGTCGGTAACGGCGATCACAGGGTTTTAGACAATTTTGCCGGAAGCGGCACAACCTTATTGGAAGCGGCAATCTTAGGGATGCCGAGTATAGGAGTTGATATTGATCCATTATCAACCGCGATTGCCAGAGCCAAAATGGCTATTTGGCAACTGCCTGATCATGTGTTTGCAGCAGAAGCCGAACGAGTTATTCAATCACTCAATCATCAGACCTCAAGACAATTAGACCTCTTTGCCTCTGTTCAATCTCATCCATCTTCTGAACAGATCGCTTTTCCGCACTGGCTGATGAAAAATCGTCGCATGACATCGGAAACAGCCAATATCCTCAGCGCAGAAATTGGTCGGGTACGCACGGCAGTTGCCATGAGTGATCCGACTGTACGAGATATTTTTCAAATTTTTATGTCAGATGCCATCGCCCGCAAAATCCGAATGCGTTTTCTGGGCACGGGTGTTGGCCGTTTTTCCCTGACCTTTGCCAGAGAGACGATTCCTCGTCTGTTCATGCAAGCAGTACGGAAATATGTCAAGGTATTAGCCGCCTATCAGGTTCTCAGAGAAAGCATTCATCTGAATTTTGCTGATACGGCTGTTTTGGAAGCTGATACACGATCACTGCCAGACGCCATAGGAACTTTCGACATACTGCTGACCTCTCCGCCCTATTTACCAGCGGCAAGCGGACGTGAAAGTTACGCTATGGCGCGTGCGCCCTCGTTAATAGCGACAGGATTGCGAACACACCAGGAAGTTGACGCATTAATAGATGAATCTGTTGGTTCAATGAGCAATGGGAAAATTCGACTTGAGGAACTTACAGATGAGGAACAACAAATTGTGACATGGCTGCAACAGGATGAATTACGGGCGATTAAGGCCACGCCGACTGCCCGGTATTTTCTCGATATGCGTCAGACATTTCTGGAAATGTTCCGCGTCCTGCGGCCAGGGGCTATTGCGGTTGTGGTGAGCGGTAAACAAAGCACGTTTTATGAATTTTCAAGCCGGAAGCCCTTGTATGTAGTTCACTCGGCTGAATTATTGGCAGAGGAAGCCCGGCGCGCCGGTTTTGAAGTTGAATCATTGCTTGATGTCAAATTACAGAAATCAAACCGGAATGCTCGTCCGCGCTCGCTTGATGACTACTATGAAACATTAATTGTGCTTCGGAGGTAAAAGATGATACAGCATCCAAAGTCTGGCTCTGAAGCAGAATTTCAACCTCAGCGACGAAGACCGCGAGATATGTGATGATATTCTGAATGACAGGAATTGAGGAGAACTACAAGGATTTCACATAAGCAAAGGATGATTATATGGATATAGTCGAATGTGTGCGGCGGAGCGCCGCGAAGAAAATTTTGGTGCTGCCTCATGCGGCAAAACAGATGTTACGGCCGGATCGCATGATCACGATGGAGGAAGTCCGGCGTGTGGCGTAACAGTGGGAACTGATCGAAGAGTATCCTGAAGATGTGCGCGGGCATAGCTCTCTGTTGCTTGGCTATGGAAGCAAAAAGCGTCCGGTTCATGTTGTGTGTTCCCCAAAAGAGGACTATTTAGCCATTATTACGGTGTATCTTCCCCATGCAGACCAATGGGAAGAAGATTTTCGCACAAGGAGAAAAATTATGAAATGTTTATACTGTCAAGGACGCATGGAGCGCGGAACTGCGCCGTTTCGCGTTGATCGCAAGGGCTATCATTTTACCTGGGATGCATTACCGGCCTGGGTGTGTACGCAATGCGGCGAAGTCTATTTCGAAGAAACCGAAATTGAGACGATTCAAGGTGTGATTCGGCTAATTGAACGCAAAACCAGGAAATTACCTCAACGACGTGAACTGGTCGTAGCATAGAATTTTGTGAACGCCTTTCAATACCAACGACATAGACCGCACGTTCTGTGATGATATTCTGCACGACACGGATTGACGGGAACGACAGGAATGGTATCTAAGCAAGAATTGGAGCAAGAAATATTATGAGTACCACAATCGTTGAAAAACGCCTTGAGCTTGAACCCACGGCGATTCGAGTGTGGGCCGAAGGGCGCACCATTTTTATCAAACTCACGGATGGGCGGCTCATTGAATTTCCTGCTGACCGCTTTCGAATCTTAAAACAGGCGACTGATGCCCAATTGCAGGAGGTAACGCTGCGATTAGACGGGTATGCCGTGCGTTGGGAAGAATTGGATGAAGACATCACTGTGCCGGGAATTGTCGCCGGAAATTTTCAATTACCCCTGGAGATGCCTTCTCTGACGACTCACAATTCTGAGACCCATTGCTGAGAATGATGCTGAATAAATATGAAATTATTTTGTATTGGAGCGATGAAGATGAGGCTTTTATTGCCGAAGTTCCTGAATTGCCGGGTTGCATGGCTGATGGAGAAACGTATATCGAAGCCTTGAAACATGCTGAAACCATTCTTCAGGCATGGCTGGAAACCGCACAAGAATTGGGGTGTCCGATTCCAGAACCACGCGGACGGCTGATGTATGTTTAGTCAGCTTGCAGATCGCCTGTATTGGAATGATATGTCAGACGATCATAATTGAAAGAGACGAGACAGATAGCATTGATGCTATGTGCGTGCAAGAATTCTGACAGATATAAACGCATGAAAGAAACTCTTGACAGACTTTCATCTCCTGCTACACTTACCGTCAACATGACAGCATCGCCATTTTTCAGCAGACGTTTCTATCATGAGGGAGGGAAATATGGTGTATGAAAATTTTAACCAGTTGAAGACCAGGGTGCAGCATTTTGCGGAACGCAAACGGGTCGCGGTGGCAGCGGCAGAAGAGGAACATACGCTTGAGGCGGTGTTTCATGCCCGTCGGCAAAATATTATCGAACCTGTTTTGATTGGCGATTCTCAAACCATTCTCAGGTACATCGAAAAGCTTGGGGAATCTGTTTCGCAAGACGCTATTGTGCATGTCGCTGACCCACTTGAGGCGGCGGCGCGAGCGGTGACAATGATTCATGACCAGCAGGCGGATTTCTTGATGAAAGGCAAAATCCAGACCGCAGATTTACTGCGAGCAGTCGTGGATCGTAAAAAAGGATTGCGCACAGGCCGGATCATGTCGCATGTGGCGTTTCTGGAACTTCCAACCTATCACAAGCTGCTGGCGGTCACTGATGGCGGCATGGTGTTGTATCCGCATTTAGATGAGAAGAGATATATTCTTGAGAATGCAGTCAGTTTGATGCTCAACATGGGCTATGAACAACCGAACGTGGCCGTGTTAGCCGCGGTTGAAACCGTGAACCCCAAAATGCAGGAAACTGTGGATGCGCTGCGTCTCAAACACCTTTATCAAGATGGAGAACTCAAAAACTGTGTGGTTGAAGGACCGATTTCCTATGATTTAGCGATGTGCAAAGAATCGGCGCAGATTAAAGGCTTTGAGAGCCCGGTTACAGGCGAGGTTGATATTATGCTCGCGCCAAATATTACTGCTGGAAATTTGATGGCGAAAGCGTTGGTGTTTTCTGGCGGTGCAAAGATGGCCGGGGTGATTGTCGGGGCAAAAATCCCGATTGTCCTGACATCGCGCGGGTCTTCAGCCGAAGAGAAGTTTTTTTCATTGGCCCTGTCCGCTTCAGCGGTATAGTACGTCATGCACCATGGGTTACACATTGCTCGTAAGTTATTATGAATAGATTTCTTTCCTCTGACTCCACCCCTGCCCCTCCCCAAAGGAAAGGGACAGGGATGGAGTCAGAAGATGCCTTAATATTATGCCAGAAACGACATATTACATTTTAGCCATTAATCCGGGGTCAACTTCGACCAAAATCGCACTTTACGAAAATGAACAGGAAAAATTTCGAGAATCACTTGAACATTCCAATGCTGAACTTGCCCGTTATCCTACTATTATTGCCCAACACACCATGCGCAAAGAGACTGTTCTGGCGTTTTTGCATAAACATGCGGTTGATGAACACCGGCTTTCCGCAGTGGTGGGGCGCGGCGGCTTATTGCCGCCCTTGAGGTCGGGGGCCTATTGTGTGAATGAAGCCATGGTGGACCGCCTGTGTACCAATCCGGTGGCAGAACATGCCGCCAATTTAGGCGCGGTGATTGCGTATGATCTTGCCGCGCCGCTTGGAATTCCAGCCTATATTTACGATTCCGTGTCTGTAGATGAATTGCAGCCGATTGCCCGCTACAGCGGCTCACCGGAACTGCCGCGCCGCAGTTTGATTCATGCCCTCAATATGCGGGCGGCAGCTATCAAAACCGCGCAGAAACTCAACAAACCTTATCGAGAGATGACCCTGATTGTAGCGCACCTGGGAGGAGGGATATCAATGAGCGTACACCAGGGTGGTAAGATGATTGATATTGTTTCTGATGACGAAGGCCCCTTCTCGCCAGAACGTACCGGCCGTGTGCCTTGTATTGCCTTAGCTGAACTCTGTTATTCCGGCAAGTTCACCCAGCGGGAAATGATTAAACATCTGCGCGGAAAAGGGGGATTGATTGCGTATTTGAATACGAATAAGGCGGTTGATGTGCAAAAGATGATCGCGCAGGGCAATGAGGAAGCCCGTCTCATCTTCGAAGCCATGGCCTATCAAATTGCCAAAGGGATTGGTGAACTGGCAACGGTTGTCAAAGGCCGGGTAGATCGTATTGTCCTGACCGGTGGCGTGGCCTGTTCAGAGATGATCACCACCTGGGTCAAGGAACGCGTTGAATTTATCGCTCCGGTCGAAATTCTGCCGGGCGAGAATGAATTGGAATCCCTTGCTCTTGGGGCATTGCGAGTGCTGCAAGGTGAAGAGCAGGCTTACGATTATTGTGAGTGAGAAGCATGAATTGTTTGCGACTGGTTTATTAGTGAATACCTCCAAACAGTATGGAGGTGGATTCCATTTTGAAAGTGTTATCCGCCTCTTTCAGCTCTGAGAATATCTATAAGGCAGGAGACTCCACTTTTGCTCGTGTCTCTGCATATTTGCAACGCAGACTGGTAAAAGTTGGAGCCTCGAGAGCAAAACAGATCACAGAAGTTTACTTTTCTACGCACAAGGTTCACGAATCCGCTTTTATAACACGACTTCCATTGCATTGCGGGTGCTATCAGGGCGATCTTTTTCCATCTGGAGGACTTCCTGAAGCGCACGAATCGCGACTTCCAGTTGATCCGCCGAGGGCGGTTTGGTTGTGATTTTCTGAAGCGAAAGCCCTGGTTTGGTCAGCCAGCGTACCCAGGTTTTGTCTTGATGTTTCCCGGCAAAGCGGATGATCTCATAGGAAATTCCTGCAATCAGGGGCACAAAAACCAGGCGCGAAGCAAATTTGATGTAAAATGGCGCATCTGAGCGCAGAATCGAAAACACCAGGATACTCATCAACATCACGATCAACAGAAAATTCGTTCCGCAGCGGGGATGAAGCGTACTGTATCTTTGGGCTTGCTCGACCGTCAGATCTTCGCCGTTTTCATAAGTATAAATTGTTTTATGTTCAGCCCCGTGATATTCAAACACGCGCCGCAGATCTTTGATTTGAGAGATTCCGATCAGATAGGCCAGAAAAATCATGACGCGCAGCAATCCGTCGATCAGATTGAACAGTACCGTGCTTGTTGCGACAAGTGGGAGAACATCTTTCAGCAGATTGGTGAGGAATAGCGGCAGATAGACAAACAACGCAATACCTAAGACAAACGCAAAGCCAATCGTCAAGGTGAGCACGCCGGCTCCTAATTCACCCTCTTCCTCTTCTAAGGATTGATTTGCGGAAAAATTCAGAGCCTGGATACCCAGCGTCAGAGCCTGAAACAAGGTGACAACTCCGCGAATTACCGGCAATTGCAAGATTTTAGGACGCGACGCGAGGTCTTTCAGCTTCTGGGTTTTAACCGTAATTTCGCCGCTGGGGATACGTACTGCAATTGCCAGCGCAGCAGGCGAACGCATCATCACCCCTTCAATCACGGCCTGTCCCCCAACATTTATTGTTTTGGGCGTCATGATTCAGTTAAGCCATATTTTTTCTGGAACCGTTCAACGCGACCAGCCGCATCAATTAATTTTTGTTTTTTCCCGGTATAAAACGGGTGGCATTGTGAACACAATTCCACCTTGATATCTTTTTTCGTCGAACGAACGTGCAACACGCTCCCACAGGCGCACGTAATTGTGGTTTCAGCATAGTTCGGATGGATGTCTTTTTTCATAGCCGTATTTTACTCCTTCTCCTGAGATAATGATCGTACTTTTCTTTGAGAGGTGACCTAAATTTTCTATTTAGTATCCCTTAGAAATGGTCTGGAAATACTGTCAAGTTAATTTTGACGATTATTCATGGATGATAAAAATTCTTTGTTGGTTTTGGTCTGTTTCAGTTTTTCAAGCAAGAGTTCCATGGCTTCAACCGGATTGAGCGCGTGCAGCACTTTTCGCAGCACCCAGGTGCGGCTGAGTTCTTCAACCTCCACCAGCAATTCTTCTTTTCTGGTGCCAGACCGGTCAATGTCAATCGCCGGATAGACCCGTTTTTCTACCAAACGTCGATCCAGGTGTAGTTCCATATTACCTGTACCTTTAAACTCTTCAAAGATGACATCATCCATGCGGCTGCCGGTGTCGATGAGCGCGGTAGCAATAATGGTTAAACTCCCGCCTTCTTCAATATTGCGGGCAGCTCCAAAAAAGCGTTTTGGTTTTTGCAATGCATTTGCGTCAAGACCGCCGGTCAACACCTTTCCGCTTGGCGGCGTCACGGTGTTGTATGCGCGAGCCAACCGAGTAATACTATCGAGCAGAATGACGACATCGCGTTTATGTTCCACTAAACGCTTGGCTTTTTGGATAACCATGTCTGCAACCTGCACATGGCGTTGCGGCGGTTCATCGAAAGTCGAACTAATGACTTCGCCTCGCACTGAACGCTGCATGTCGGTCACTTCTTCAGGGCGTTCATCAATCAACAGAACAATAAGCATGACTTCTGGATGGTTGGTGGTAATGCTGTTGGCAATGGCCTGCAATAACATGGTTTTTCCGGTGCGCGGCGGCGCCACAATCAAGCCACGCTGGCCTTTACCGATCGGGGTAATCAAATCCATGACGCGGGTGGAAAGATCGCTGGGATTATGTTCGAGCACCAGGCGCTCATTGGGGTGGAGCGGCGTTAAATTATCAAAAAGCACTTTGTCTTTTGCCTTCTCCGGATCTTCAAAATTGATGGCTTCAACTTTGAGTAGAGCGAAATATCGCTCATTTTCCTTTGGGGGACGCACCTGACCGGAAACGGTGTCGCCAGTTTGAATGCTAAATTTTCGAATTTGTGATGGCGAGATATAAATATCATCCGGGCTGGGAAGATAGTTATAATTCGGAGCGCGCAGAAATCCAAATCCATCAGGAAGCGTTTCCAAGACCCCTTCCGAAAAAATTAAACCATTCCGCTCGGTTTGAGCCTGGAGCAGTTTGAAAATCAATTCCTGCTTCCTAAGCCCGCTCACGCCTATGACGCCGAACTCTTTTCCCAGTCCGGCCAGTTCGCTCATATTCCGACGTTGCAATTCTGCAATGTTTAAATATTGAGACGATGTTTGTAATTGAGTTTTATTGTTATCTTCACCCATAACCAAATTCTCCTCATTTAAAAATGACAAAACAGTGTGACAAACAAATATGGAATGCTCATAATACTTCACCAACTTCATTTTGCCAGATTTGCAGCGCCAACTTCAGCCGAAAACTCAATCAGACAGGGGCCACGAACATGGCAAAATGGGTTGCTTATGGATCATATAGGGAAAACAGCAGATTGTGCTTTTTATTCTCTGAAATTCTTCCAGACATTGCCTGAATCATGATGAGAGAAATCCTCCTTGAAAAAGGATGTTATATCATTGACACGCGTGCAAATACACTGTTCAAAAGAATGAATGATCTCTAACACAAATAACATCCGGTATTTTCAAATGGACATACGGTATGATCTCAACGGAATCTTACCTGCGGTGATGAGATTCTACCGAAAAAGGAACTCTCTTATTGAAGAATATTGTATGTTCTCGGAAAATAATAGTGGTTGGGAAAATCGAAGCAACCTGATAAATTTCCTTTTTTCGTTTGTATTTAAACTCTATTATGGTACACATAAAAATCTTTCTATGTTCTATGTCAAGAACTTTTCATAAAAAAATAGAGCTTTCCATTATTTTTCTTTTTTGAGATTGCTTTAGGAATGGGCACAGCGATTTCTCGAAGTCTGGTTATACTCTTGTTTCAGGAATTTCAAACATGTATTCCCGAAATAACACGAACTAGTCCTTGCTCTATGCTCATCTTTTTTTCTAAGAACGATATTCAATTATATTTTCTATTGACAGAATCGCTTCTTCCTTATAGAGTACAACGTGTGAGATACACAATCTGAACAGACGAGTGTATCGTTTTAGTAGTTCTCAGGATTGTCAAAGCTTGGCTTTGACAGCGAAAGCTCAGTTTTCGCACTTCTCGTTCTGAAAGATGAAAGGAAAGTGGCAGGTGTATGCCCCAGCAAGTCTATACGTTCGCGATTCGGCATGAAGATCTTTGGCGTGAAGATCCTCACTGTGCTGAGGGGGAACATGAGCCGGGCAAATGGCGGTTGGATCGATTTTTGTTCGCTCAGGTGCCTGTTGCTCTGTCGCGTTCGCAAATACGGAACTTGATTCTCGACGGCAGCGTAACGGTGAACGGGCAGCAAACGAAGCCAGGGTACTGGATCAAAGAAGCGGATCTCATTGTATGTATACTGCCTGAGCCGCGTCCGATGGAACTGATGGCAGAACAAATTCCCTTGAATATTGTGTTTGAAGATGATCATCTGCTTGTGCTGAATAAAGCTGCGGGCATGGTGGTCCATCCGGCTCCAGGTCATCACGCCGGTACGCTGGTACACGCCTTACTGCACCATTGTCAGAAACTTTCAGGAATTGGCGGCGTGCAGCGCCCGGGAATTCTCCATCGTTTGGATCGAGATACCTCCGGCGTGATGCTTGTCGCCAAAACTGAGGAAGCGCACCAACATCTATCGCAGCAGTTAAAATCTCGAGAATTGACCCGTATTTATACGGCAGTTGTGCACGGAGTCATGAAAACGCTTTCAGGGAAAATCGACGCCCCGATCGGACGGCATCGCACAGATCGAAAAAAAATGGCGATTACACGGGAAAAAGGGCGTGAGGCCGTGTCTTTTTATCGCGTGCTCGAACAATATACGCAATACAGCCTGGTCGAAGTGGAATTAAAAACCGGACGGACTCATCAAATTCGGGTACATTTGAAACATCTTCACCATCCGGTTGTTGGCGACCCGGTTTATGGCTTGCCTTCAAAAAATAATCTGAATATGACGCGGCAGGCCTTACACGCTCGCGTTATCACGTTTCTGCACCCTGTCAGTCAGCAACGTATGACGTTTGAAACAGTGTTACCGGAAGATATGCAACAGTTAATTGAAAGGCTCAGGAGCGAGTTACATGGCTGATATTGGAATCATCAAATTTCAGCTTGGTGGAATTCAGTTCGGCATCCATGCTGATCACATTTTAGAAATTGTGCGATTTTCGGGAGCAAGAAAGATTCCCAGACCTTTGCCTTATGTTGTCGGATTAACTGAACATCGTAAGTATCTTGTGACGGTCGTTGATTTTCGTAAGCGTTTAGGATTAACTCCCTTTGATCTGGTTCCTGGAATCACGATGATTATTACGAAAATTTCGTCAGGCATGATCGGCCTCCTGGTAGAATCTCTTTCTCATTTCAAGCGCATTTCAGAAACCCACATTCTTCCTCCTCTTTCAATTGCTGGATTTCCTGAATACCTGCTACACGGAGTCTTAACCGAAGAAGGGAATGAAATTTTGCTTCTTCCGAATCTTGAGAAAATTTTTTCTTCTTATATGCGGATAACATTGCTTCCGATCACAGCGGCGGAAAAAATCGCGTTTCAATATCGATTTACTCCTGGTTCATTGACCAGAACGCTGGAGAGCACTCTGGCGATGCAAGGATATTTGGAGCAAACCCTTGTAAACAAACTGCCACGTTCCATGTCTCTCCCCTCAGTCTTTGTACATAAAATTACCTCCTATTATCCTGATTTTATTCCCAAAGAAACCCAACAGGAACAGGCAGAGTGGGGCAGGGCGCTAACCCAGACGTTTAAAGCAGGCGATGAAACTTATCTTTCGCTTTCACAGAAATTATCTGACCAGCGAACGGATCGAGAGACTGAAGTCATGAACGAACATGTCCAGGAGATGCAAGATTTCGATACGTTTTTGCAAGCAGAGATCGGCGCTTCACTGGATCGCTGTTTAGAGCGGCTTTTGCACTATGCGATGCACGTGAATAAAGATCGTGAACAGCAGCAAGGAGTTTTGAGGAAAATGCTGATTTCAGACGCCTATTTCGGAAAACATCTTGCTGATACCCTGCACATATCGCGGACGCGTTTAACGTCTTATCTCAGTTATTATCTTCCGGTCGAACTGCCTCGACAAAGGGAAACGCTGCACCAAGCTTCTGACAGAATACCATCAGACGCCAAAGGCCACGCGGTGCTCGCTGAAAATCGCTTACAAGAATTGTGTAGCACGTTGACGCGAGTGGACCAGGTGCTTCAGATTTTGCATGAAGAACATACACAGATCACACGTCAGCAGATGCGATACCTTGCAAATCAGTATCAAGTTTCCCTGGTCAAAATTGCCAAACTTCTGACGCTCTTTCCAGGTCTGATTTACCTGCCAGAACCAGAGGATCAAGAGCATGGCTCTGAGGCCGGATGTGAACATTCAACTCTGGAACCAACCGAGCAGATACAGGAAGATCGGCAGCAGGATGTGTTGACACAGTTGCATGCGATCTCTTATCATTTTTCAGGTTCTTCTGTAAGTTCCTGGGTGCAATTCCTTGATGCAAAGCATGTTCTGACAGAAAACCAGGCTGTGCGTTATGCGGCGGCTCAATTGGGTGTTCCGACATGTCGTCTCAGTAAATTCAGAAGCTATTATCAATTGAGGATTGACAATTGAATATTGAATATTGTCAATATTCAATCCTCAATATTCAATGTTCAATTCTCAATGATCCATGACAAAACTGACTGATAAATGTTGTCCGAAATGTATTGATAGTGATTTTCAACGCTGTCCGAAATTTACGGAATGTTTAGCCAAAAGACCGCTGGCAGAATGCCATGACGATGAAAAGTGCATCGAAAAGCGAGATGCCATTATTCATAATATTCGTTACGGCAACGGTATTCTCTTGAAACTTACCACCGGCAGTTATATTCCGGAAAGTGAAATTGGCGCGCTAGTGAATGTTATTGTGACAGAGTTACGCCGGAAAGAATTAACGCATGTCAGTCTTGCGGTAACCGGAGGATTGGGGAATATCGCCGAAGCCCCGTTTTTAGCGGTCTGGTCTCCGGAAGTTCCAACCATTGTTTATGCCCGCGTCACGCCGGACATGATTCCCAGAATTATCAACGAACATCTTGAACAGCAGCAGATTGTCGAGGAATGGGTGTTGGGACAATTTTCTGACGACACCAAAAAGTTGTTAGATTCAGTCCCAGTTATTCAATATCTGGATTTCTTTCATTCACAAAACCTGCGGGTCTCGCGACGTTGCGGTGTGATAGATCCAGAAAACCTGGATGAATTTTTTCTGGAAGAAGGCTTTCTTGCGCTTTCAAAGGCATTGAATCGCATGACTCCTGATGAAGTGGTCAACCTGATCGGCGTGTCAGGGCTACGAAGCCGAGGAGGAACCAGCCAATTAGTGGCAGCCAAGTGGAAACGCATGTTGACTGGCGAAAAGCGTAAACAACAAGTACTACCGCCTCAGGACCAGGCGCGCGAACAGAAGAGATATCTGATTTGTAACGCCCATGAAGGTTATCACCTTTCACTCAAAGATCGGAATTTGGTCGAAAGCGATCCCTTTGGTTTAATTGAAGGCATGGTTGTTACCGCGTATGCTGTTCAGGTTACAGAAGGGATGATTTATATCAATCCGGCGTATCAGTTGGCACTCAATCGCCTGCAACGCGCGTTGGCTCTGGCGCGTGAACATCATTATTTAGGGAAAGAAATTCTGGGAACGGATTTCTCTTTTGATATTGAAATTCGTCGCGCTCCTGTGGGCTATCTGGCAGGCGAAGAAACATCGATTATCTCCTTTTTGGAAGGCGATATTGGCACACGACCGGTTCCGCCTTACCCTGAAGAATCAGGATTATGGGGGCAGCCAACGCTCATTCATAACGTCGAAACCTTCTATAATATCTCCCTTCTCGTGTATCACGATTATAGCTGGTTTACGGCGACAGGTTTGACGGATAATCCTGGCACCAAATGTTTAACATTGGCTGGAGCCGTGGCGCGCCCTGGAATCATTGAAATCCCTTTAGGAATTTCATTACGGGAAATTATTTATGGCATCGGCGGAGGAGAACTGCCCGGGCAGACTATCAAAGCCGTGCACATCGGCGGTCCTCTGGGAGGGTATCTGCCCACCGAACAATTAGACACTTCTTTTGATCACGAGTCCTTAGAACGCCTGGGGGTACGAATGGGCGCAGGAACCATCGAGGTACTGGATCAATCAGAGTGTATCGTGAATCGCGTATATCGCCATTTTCAGCAGACCTTACAGGAATTGTGCGGACAATGTACGGCTGGCAGAGAAGGGATATATCAAATTTTTGCTATCTTACAGGCCATGCGCCAGCGGGAATCGATTCCCGGGGGATACACTACAATCCGGGAATTACGGAATATTTTCCATGAATTGACCGAATATGTCCAACACACAAGCTTATGTGTATATTGTGAATCCGCAACCTTGAGTTTGGCGACCGCTATGGAGCATTTCGAACGAGAATTTGAAGAACATTTGCAAAAACGCTGCAAGGCAGGAGTCTGTTTTTAATTGAGAATTGAGAATTGACAATTGTCAATTCTCAATTCTCAAGCTTGATTATGGAACTTATCTCATTAACGATTGATGGAATCACCGTCCAGGTACCTGAGGATGCAACCGTGCTTGAAGCGGCGCAAACAGCAGATATTGCGATCCCAACTTTGTGCCATTTTCCAGGTATCGAATCCTTCGGGTTGTGTCGCGTCTGTGTTGTTGAAGTCGAGGGATACGCCAAACTGCTCCCGGCCTGCGTCGTCAAGGTGAAAGCGGGAATGGTCGTAAAAACTCAGACTCCCCAGATTATCCAGGCCCGGCGGATGAGTGTGGAAATGCTTATTGCCCAACATCCCATGCAATGCCTGACCTGTTATCGCAATGGAAAGTGTCAATTACAAGACCTGGCCCAGCACTACGGCATCCAACAGGCGCGTTTCACCCGACGCGATGCCTCTTTGCCCATTGATCACAAAAGCCCGGCAATTACGCACGACCCCAATATGTGCATTCTTTGTGGCCTCTGTATTCGCGCCTGTCGCAATATTCAAGCCGTGGATGTGATTGATTTTGCTTATAGAAGCGACAAACGCCGGATTGAACCTGCTTTTGGGCAAAGTCTGAGTGATGTGGAATGTATTACCTGCGGCCAGTGCATCCAGGTCTGTCCAGTCAATTCATTTTATGAAACCCGGGAGCTGCCTGTGGTACAGGCAGCTTTACAGGATCCGGAGAAACATGTGGTTGCGATTGTCTCCCCTGTGGCGGGTGTTTCTATTGGGGAAGAATTTGGCCTGGATGTGGGCATGTCTTTCCATCAGCAACTGACGTCGGCCCTTAAGGAGATCGGCTTTGCCCGGGTCTTCGACGCTGGTGTGGGCGTGGATATAGCGTTACTTGAGGAATCGTATCAATTGCTTACCAGAGTCAAATCTCAAAAACGGCTTCCCATGTTCTCCTCCTCAAGTCCGGCGTGGGTGAAATATATTGAACATTTTTATCCGGAACGTCTGTCGCTGCTGTCAACGTGCAAATCCCCAGTTCAGGCGTTGGCTGCATTAGTGAAAACCTATTATGCGCAACAGCAGCAGATTGAGCCTGAACAGATTTTTACAGTATCAATCACGCCCTGTAGCGCAGAAAAATTTGAGCGAACCCGGTCGGAAATGATCGTGAATGGCTGTGTTGCGATTGACGCCTGTTTAACGACGAAAGAAACAGCCAGCTTGCTTCAGGGCATGACAGGCGATTTACTGCTTTCTATTCCTCCTCAGCCGTATGATCCGCCATTTGATGAGGCTTCCGGGGCAGGAATGCTCTTTGGAGCCGCGGGCGGCATGTTGGAAGGCGTGATGCGCACATTCTATGAGTTGTTTACGGAACGCAAGCTCAAGTCGCCTGAATTTCCCGCGATGCGCAAACCAGAAGGGTGGAAAGAGATTGCTTTGAAAGTTGGCGAGGAAACGCTGAATATAGCTATTGTAAATGGCACGGGGAATGTGAAAGCCTTGATGGAAAAGTTGGCGCAAGGGCAAAAACAATATCATTATATTGAGATCAAGGGTTGTCCCGATGGATGCGCGCGCGGCGGCGGGCAGCCACTTCCTTGTGCTCAGGAAACGATTCACGCCCGTTCGCGCGCCTTATATGAGTTAGATGCTGAAAAATCCACACGCAAGGCGCATGAAAATCCTTGCATTAAAGCTATTTATGAACATTTTCTGAAAAAACCGGCTGGCCCGGAATCCAAGAAACTGTTGCACACCACCTTTACTCAACGAGAACGGTATTTATAAGTGACTAAAGTGACTAAAGTTTCAAATGACTAAAGTTTGAGGAAGGATCTTCAACTTTAGTCACTCGAAACTTTAGTCACTTAGAAACTTCTTCTAACATGAAATGTTTAGTGACCGGCGCGGCCGGATTTTTAGGATCACATATTTCCGAACGCCTGATTGGTATGGGGGCTGAGGTGATCGGGATTGATTGTTTTATTGATTATTATCCTCGCGCCTTGAAAGAGAAAAATCTTGAATATCTTCGAACCCAGGATAAATTTACGTTTCTTGAGGAAAGTCTTTTGCGCGTCAATCTGGTCGAATTGCTCAATGGCGTCGAGTATATTTTCCATCAGGCCGCTCAGGCCGGGGTTCGCGCAAGCTGGGGCAAAGATTTTGAGATTTATACCGAAAATAATATCAAAGCCACGCAATATTTGCTGGAAGCCTGTAAATCTCACAGCATCAAACGCCTGGTGTATGCCTCGTCATCATCGGTGTATGGCGATGTCAAAGAATTTCCGATGCGGGAAAGCATGTATCCTCAGCCCATTTCTCCCTACGGCGTTTCAAAACTCGCTGCCGAGCACCTCTGCTATTTGTACTGGAAAAACTTTAGCGTGCCTACTGTATCTCTGCGATATTTTACGGTCTATGGCCCTCGTCAGCGTCCTGATATGGCATTCAATAAATTTATCAAAGCCCTGTTAGCTGGCGGCGTTATTCGTATCTACGGCGATGGCGAACAAACCCGGGATTTTACCTTCTATTCCGATGCGGTACAGGCCAATATTGCTGCCATGACCGCCGGACAACTGGGCGGCGTTTACAATATCGGTGGCGGATCGCGGGTCACGGTGAATCATGTATTGATGCTGTTAGAAACCATCACAGGCATTACGCCGAAAGTAGCCTATGAAGGCGGCCAAAAAGGCGATGTTCGCCATACCTACGCGGATACCAGCCGGGCAAAACTCGATCTGGGCTATGAGCCGCAAGTGGATATTGAAGAAGGACTGCGGCAGGAATACGAATGGCTACAGAAGTTGATAAGTGACTAAAGTTTCGAGTGACTAAAGTTTGAGGAGGATCTTCAACTTTAGTCACTTTAGTCACTTTAGTCACTTACAAACTTTTCTTATAATGAGCAAATCATTGTACATCCGAACCTCCAGCGAATCCCTGGAAGAATGGAATAAAGAGCGCATTGTCAGCGCGCTCATGCGCGAGACCTATATTGATCGCCGAACTGCTGAAGTGATCAGCAATGAGGTTGAAAAGCAGGTGATCGGACTGAATATCAGTATTTTAACCAGTACCTTGATTCGGGAACTGGTCGGGGCCAAATTAGTTGAATTCGGTCTGGAACGCGCGCACAAAATGCACACCAAATTAGGGGTATCTTTGTATGACGTGGAGCAAATTATTTTGCACCAGAGCAAACATACCATCGGCTTTCCCCCGGGACCGGAATTGACAAATCTGGCGCTGGCAAGTCGCATCAAGCGCGAATATGCCTTGATCAACGTGTTTTCGCAAGAAGTGACAGACGCTCACCTGCGCGGCGATATTTATCTCGAAGGCTTAGAATTTGTTGATCGCCTGTATTGCAGCGGGCTTTCGCTGGAATATATGAAAAAATTCGGGTTAAACTTTTCGGAGTATGGCATTAAGGCCAGACCCGCAAAACATCCGGGAGCCTTAATCTCACAAATGGTCGGATTCACGGAGATTTTACGCGGCCATTTTTTCTATTCGGTGGAATGGGATGCGGTCAATACGCTATTTGCTCCTTACACTGAAGGGTTAAGCAACACCGAGCTGAAACAGCTCGCTCAAAAACTCGTCTTCGAACTTTCCCGGCAATCAACAAGCCTGAATGTCTCGACCATACTCAATATGTATTGGCATACGCCAGCCGATTTAGCGCAGGTCAATGCGATCGGCGCAAGCAGTCAAAAACGTAGCAAAGCCAAAACCTACCGAGAATACCTCACAGAATCCCAACGCGTGCTTATGGCCTTGTTGGAAATCTTGATTGAAGGTGATGCCGAAGGCAAAATTTTTACGCTACCACTGCCTCGCATTCACATTTCGAGCGAATTTTTTGACGCTCCCGGAGCTTCCGATTTTCTGGGAAAACTGGCTGAATGGATTTTACACAAAGGTCATGTATTGCTGGTGTTTGAACGTGGACAACAACGCAAAATTTTTCGTTCCTTTAGCGTGCCGGAGAAAACCTTGCCTTCGCTCCAGGAACCCTGGCAAACTCGCCATGTCGTGATTAATAATGTGCTGATTAATCTGCCGCGTTTTGGCTATATTGCCCACGGAAGCGACTTGCACCTCTTCACCACATTATCGGAAATGATGCAGTTGGTGGCGGAGGCCCACATGCAAAAGCGAGTGTTTATCGAGAAACTCCTGGCCGCCGGACGCGAAGGCTCACTTGGCATTTTGATGATGAAACAGGATGGCAAAAGCTTCCTGCAACTGGAACAAGCTGATTTTTTGATTGGGTTGGTTGGCCTGAACGAACTGGTGCAAATTCATAAGGGGCTTCAGTTTCATGAGTCAGACGATGCTGTCGCTTTTGGTTTGGAAATTGTGGCGCATCTGCAATCGGTCTGTGAACGACTCTCGCAACGGCATCATATCTCCTTTTTATTAAATGGGGTGCCGAACCAGACAGCCTCTTCGCGACTTGCTCGTCTGGATTTGCGTTATTATTCCCCGGATTCCGGTTATGTCGTCAAAGGCGATCTGGGCACCGGAAAAGTTCATTATTCAGACGCCGTTTCCATCAACCGATACGAAACCTACCCCCTGCTCAAACGAATGCAGGTTGAGGGGCGGTTCTGCCCATACCTGGGAGGAAATTCTTTATCCTGGATTCCGGTAGAAGAGTTATTTTCTCAAAAAAAGCCCCTGGTAGATTTCATTATGGCGGTTTTTGAGCAAACAGAAATTTCTCAAATTTATTTTACGCCGGATACATCAGCTAACTCTTTGAAATTTTTACAGTAACTTTGACTTATAGATAAAAACCGCAAAAAGCAACAAAATCCTCGGATTTTTTACCCAATTTTACTTGTACGGTATCTCACGAAAGTATATCTGTGTAAATTCAGATTGACATTCTATATATAGTATGTAGAATAGTATCAGAATATACAATATATTGATTTTTAATCATCTTTTGCAATCATGCGTTGTCCTACATGCGTTGTCCTATTTGCGGCAAAGATTCTGATAAGGTTGTTGATTCACGCAGCGCGCAAGGGGGGAGTATTGTCCGCCGCCGCCGAAAGTGCTTGCAATGCGGCAATAAATTCACCACCTACGAAGAAATCGAACACGCGCCGTTGTATGTGATCAAAAAAGACAATCGGCGCGAACTGTTCCAGCGCGAAAAATTACTCGACGGAATCATTACGGCCTGTAAAAAGCGTCCGGTCTCCATGGATGCGATTGAACAACTCGTTCATGCAATTGAGATGTCTATCCAGTCTGAATTTCAGACTGAGATTCCAAGCTGGAAAATAGGAGAAGTGGTCATGGAGGGCTTAAAACAGCTTGACGACGTGGCCTATGTCAGGTTTGCCTCCGTGTATCGCCAATTTAAAGATGCGGAAGAATTTATCGAGGAGCTGAGAAAACTCAAATCAGAACAAGAGAATAAGAGAACCACAAAGCAGGGCCAATATCTTCGGAAAACCAAAGAGTCTCAGGAGAAAGACACGCTCCCCTTATTCTCATCACCCGACAATTGAGAATTGAGAATTGGGAATTGAGAATTCGCAGTCTTCAATCTCCAATTTTCAATCTTCAATCATGGCATGGTTTCATGAAAACACAAAAAAGCACTTACGACGCCTCAACCAACTTCAAAGGGATGACGGTTGAACGCTACTACACGGTTCCGGGAATTCATCCCTTTGATAAAATCGAATGGGAACGACGAACCGCCAGTATCACGGATATGAAAGGCATGGTCATTTTCGAGCAGACTGATGTTGAAATGCCATCGTTCTGGTCGCAGACAGCCACCAATATTGTTGTACACAAATATTTTCACGGGACGCCCGGCACCCCGCAGCGCGAAACCAGCGTGAAGCAACTCATTGAACGCGTCACCCGCACCATTACTACCTGGGGCCAAGAGGATGACTATTTTGCCGCCGATCAGGACAGCGAAAACTTCTATGCCGAACTCACACATTTACTTGTGAATCAGCAAGCCTCTTTCAACAGTCCGGTGTGGTTCAACGTCGGAATCGAAGAACATCCGCAATCTTCAGCATGTTTCATCAATGCAGTGGAAGATACGATGGAATCTATTCTCGATCTCGCAAAAACTGAAGGATTTATTTTTAAGTATGGTTCTGGTTCAGGGGTCAATCTCTCACCGTTACGCTCTTCAAAAGAATATATTCGAGGAAGTGGGAAAGCCAGCGGACCGGTCTCATTTATGAGAGGCTACGATGCTTTTGCGGGAGTAATCAAAAGCGGCAGCAAGGCCCGTCGTGCAGCCAAAATGGTCATTTTGAACATTGATCATCCGGATATTGTTGAATTTATCAACTGCAAGATGACCGAAGAAAAGAAGGCGCATGCGTTAATTGAACAAGGGTATCCTCCTGAAGAAGCGTATGATTCCATTTTCTTCCAGAATGCAAACAACAGCGTGCGCGTGTCAGATGCCTTTATGCAGGCGGTTGTAGATGACCAACAATGGCAGACCGTTGCCGTGACGACCGGAGAAACGCTTGGGACCTACCGCGCCAGAGACTTGCTGCGTCAAATTGCTCGAGCTACTCATGCATGTGGCGATCCCGGTTTACAGTACGATACGACGATTAACGATTGGCACACCTGCCCGCATTCGGATCGTATTCACGCCTCAAATCCTTGCGCGGAATTTTTGTTTCTCAATGGAACCAGTTGTAATCTGGCCTCATTGAATCTGATGCAATTTCGCACGCCTGACGGCGAGTTTGACGTGGACAGTTTTTTACATGCCGTGAACATTATGATTATCGCGCAGGAGATCATTATTGACCGCGCCAGCTATCCCACTAGCGCCATTACGGAAAATAGCCGGAAATTTCGTCCTTTAGGACTGGGTTATACCAACCTGGGCGCATTGCTCATGGCGCGGGGTTTGCCTTACGATAGCGACGCCGGACGGGCCTATGCCGCCGTTATTACCGCCTTGATGTCTGCGCAGGCCTATAAAACGTCAGCAATGCTGGCGCAGGTTCGCGGCGCGTTTGATGGTTATAGCATCAACCGTGAAGCCATGTTGCGCGTGATTCAAAAACACGCCTGTGCCGTTGAAACGATTGATCGCCGTGATCTCCCAGAAAAAATGGTATCTACAGCACAAACGTTATGGCAGGAAACCCTCGAACTTGGTGAGACCTATGGATATCGCAACACGCAGGTGACAGTACTCGCGCCGACCGGCACGATTTCGTTTATGATGGATTGTGATACGACGGGCATTGAACCGGAATTAGCCTTAATTAAGTACAAACACCTGGCCGGCGGCGGTAACCTCAAGATCATCAACAACACGGTCACAGAAGCCTTGATCCATTTGGGATATACGGACGAACAGCAAGCCCACATTCTTGAGCATCTCCGCACACACGAGACCATTGAGCGGGCTCCGCACCTGAAAAGTTCTGATTTAGCGGTGTTTGACTGCGCCTTCCCGCCCAGAAACGGGCAACGTGTCATTCACTACATGGGACATCTGAACATGATGGCCGCGGTACAGCCCTTTATCAGCGGCGGCATTTCCAAAACTGTGAACGTGCCGAACTCGATTACGCCTGATGAAATTATGGACATTTACCTGAAAGCCTGGAAAATGGGAATTAAGGCAGTGGCGATCTATCGCGATGGCTCCAAACAGATGCAGCCCTTAACCACCTCGGAGAAAAAAGAGCCCAAAGAAGAATTTCATCCGGTGCGCAGGCGTCTGCCGAACGAACGCCAGGCCCTTACCCATAAATTCAGCGTGGGCGGACATGAAGGCTACGTCACAGTTGGACTCTATGAAGATGGGACACCGGGAGAGTTGTTTATTGTGATGTCCAAAGAAGGCTCCACCATCTCCGGCCTGATGGATGGGCTGGCAACGTCCGTGTCGCTGGCTTTGCAATATGGCGTGCCCTTAGAAGTACTGGTCAACAAATTTGCCCATACGCGCTTTGAACCGGGCGGTTTTACCGGCAACCGCGACATTCCCATGGCCAAATCCATTCTGGATTATATTTTCCGCTGGTTAGCCATAAAATTTCTGAAACCCGAAGATCGCCCCAGCGTGCTGCCCTTGCCGCATCCTGCGTTAAATGGTAATGGACAGATAGAAACCGGACAGGTCGAACAATCCCAGGAAACTGAAGATGAACGCCAGTTGAAGCTCTGGGTCGCCAAAAACGAACGCCAGGTGTTTCAGGCCCAATCCGACGCCCCCCCCTGCAATATCTGCGGCGAACTGATGGTACGCAACGGCAGTTGCTACAAATGCCTCAACTGCGGCAGCACCAGCGGCTGTTCGTAAGTCAGCATGCCTTAAAAGAGCAAAAGAATAGAGTTGTTTCGGGAATTTCGTTTCTTATTCCCGAAACAACCAAAAACTTGAGTATTGGGAGAGCATCCATTATTTATAAGAATTTAGACCACCATATCTGAATGCATATAAATTATCCTGAAACTGCATAACATTTCGGAAGAGGTGAGGAGACATAAAAATTGATAAAACAAGACATCAAAAAAAATGGTAAGCCTCCAGGACAATTAACAATTTTTCAAGAAATAAGAAAACAATACCGAAAAGGAAATATGAATAGCTAATATCGAATTGCACGTAGGACGTTTAATCCAGGCGGCGTTGTTGGGGAAAGCTGCCTCAATGTATGAATCAGTCTATCTTTCCCCTGTCCTTGTCCGTGATTTGATATGGTTGCCGCAATGACGCCGTGATGACCAGCGTGACCGGAGAAGCTCTCAAAACCGCAGACCTGATGGGGATTTTATCTAAGGGTGGGAGAAATTACACGTTTAACAGATCACAAATGCTTTCTGATTGCACAGGTATCAGAAGGATATGCCAACATTCCTTGCTACTCCTCTCCAGCTAAACGTAGGGCTTCATTTTGGACTTCAGTGCTCAGATGAAAACCCTGGTGTTGAAGGTTGTGTAACTGTTCGCGGATAGAAGGGATAACTTGCAATTGTTTCGCTTTGATTAACACCCCAATAGTTCCTATCACCTTCAATCCAAAACCTTCTGCAAAGAGACGTGCTTGCAAGTCGTCAAGACTCGCGATACAGCCTGTATGAGCATGCGCATACGCGATGACAGATCGTTGGTAGTGGTGAAATGGTAAGTGATGACTCATTGCCAGGGGGCGGTCAGGAGTGGTCGCCGCAACGGCATCTCTGATGCCGCGCCTGTCAGGGCGTTGCCCTGATGCGATGACCTCATCGCCCTCCTGTGTTCTGGACACTGTTCCGACATTCATCACTTACCATTTCACCACTACCCAGATCGTTCACTGCCCCCAAGATGATTGGGTGGGAGCGCGCTCATTTCAGATGATGTGACCTCTACTGAGGCGACCCAATCAAGAGTGCGGGGATTGATGGTATCCGGTCGCAATAATCGCTCTGCATCAAGCTCTAACATCACTGTTTGCGGAACAACAATCGGTTCAAATAAGGCTGGCAACAAATCTATATGGCTCATACGCCCTAAATACAGCAATATTGTTGTATCACAGACTATTTCCGATTTATTCATTGTCAACCTCACGACGCAAATCTTCAGGCGCGATTTGAGAGATAGGAATGCCGTATTCGTCGCATAAATCCAGAAACATCACCCGCGGGATACCTGCCATTTCTGATGCTGCTCCTGAGGAGAGCTTTCCCAGACGAAAGAGCATTAAGCTGGCATACAGACGCATATCACGCGCCAGTTCTGCCGGCGTTCGATTCAGCATTGTCCGAATTTCACGGGAAACTGGTATTGTCAATACCTCTTCCATCATTCTGTATTTCCTTTAAAACCAGAGACGCCAGCCTATTCGGCATAAGTGATGTTTGCTCTGCGCCCCTGAGAAATTTTTGATTTTCCCTGGTCACAACCATAATCATTCTTTACGATAGGTATCATGACAGAATTCGTCAAGAGAAATTTCAGCAAACACGTCATGTCATGAACTTGCAGGGATTTGGAGTGGAATATCTGTTTTTGCTGTCAAAGCAGAGCTTTGACACTCCGATGAATTTCTATTGGGAAGAGTTTTTCTCTGGAGACGACTCAATTGAGAGGTGCGACACTAAATCTTCGACCCATTGTTGTTTCTGTTCTTCGGTGGATTCAGTTCCGCCGCTTGAGGTGCGGATTTGCAGTTCGACAGGATAGAGGACAGTTTTGGGGGCAGTGACTTCTTGCCGCAGCCGTTCCAGGATCAATTCCCCGGTCAGTTTGCCCATCTCATACTGCGTGATTCGCATAGTGGTCAGTGGAGGAGTCACCATCGAGGCCATGGCAATATCATCAAAACCGACAATCCCGATATCTTCAGGTACGCGTCGTCCGAGATGGTGCGCCGCAAAAATCGCGCCGACCGCCATTAAATCGTTGTGACAAAAGATGGCATCTACAGGATAATGCTCCAGCAGATCGAGGGTGGCATGATAGCCGCCATAGATGGAGGCTCTATTTTTTTTGACAAGCTGTGGATCATACTGCCTGTCCGCCGACTCCAGGGCCTGGCGATAGCCCTTGAGACGTTTTGAGCCGACAACATTGTGGGCAAAGGTCGTCAAATGGGCGATCTGGCGATACCCCTGAGCAATCAGATGCTGTGTGGCGCGTTCCGACCCGCCAATATCATCCAGATTGACAATCGTATGCGAGTCATTCAGCGGATCGCCGTCAAAGCCTACGGTCACGACCGGTAATCGCTCCCCAATCATCGTCCGCAATTCGTCCCTGGCAATCTGAGTACTCCACAGGATCACGGCATCAACCGCCCGACTGGCGAGGACATCCAGGTAATACTTCTCACGTTCCTCAATTTCAAGGGAATTGCAGAGAAACAAACTATACCCGTTTTTATAGAACAAATCTTCACATCCGCGCAAGGTCAGGCTGAAAAATGGGTTAATAATATCCGGGATAATGACGCCGACCGATTTGGTTTGGCCGGTCACTAAGCTGCGCGCCATCTGATTTGGCCGATATCCGACGATTTTGATGGCCTCGCGCACTTTCGCCCGAGTTTCGTCCGTCATATAAGGCCAATCATTAATCACATTCGAGACGGTCTTAATCGAAACCCCTGCATATCGGGCGACATCGCGCAGCGTCACATTTTTCTTTCTGACACTCATGTTATAAATTCTCCTTGGAAACTACAGGAATTAAGAATAAGCAAGAATTCGAGTTCAGACACATTCTTGCTTATCTCCTATACTATAGTTTCATCCTCCTTTGAAACTATAGGAATTGACATATACTCGATATTTCAGTTTTTTGATTAACCACGAGCTAAAGCACGTGGTTAATCAAAAAATTGAAATATCGAATTTTGTCTATTATTGAATACAACGTTGTATTTTTGTCAAGATTTTTTTAAAGACAGACTTATCTTTATAATTTTCAAATTATAAATATTTTAAATATAATAAGTTATAATTATCATAATAAAAATTTTTAAAATTATTCATAATAAAATCTTGACAAAATTTACAACGTTGTACACAACGTTAAACATAACGTTATACTAAAATTATTGTATGACGTTATACAGTTTTTCAGAAAATACCTGCCCACTTCGACTCCGCTCAGTGTACGCCGTATGTCGAGCGGAGTCGAGACAGCTACATTTTAATATCTGAAAAGCTATGCCGGTGTATATGTGTTTGCTGATTCAACGATATGTTCAGGAACGAGAGGAATGGCTGCTCGATCGTTGCGATGGAGCAGCGGCATTCGCCTCTGTCGTTCCCAAAGAGGTTAGTCGCATGAGTGCTAAAAGAATTTTTGCTGTAGTTCTGGCGTTGTCGTTGTTACTCGTGTCCGTCGCCTCCGCTGAGGTCACATTACAGGTCTGGAATCGGAACGGATTGATGGGGGACATTGTGAATGCCTTTAACGCCAAAATGGAAGCCGAAGGCAAGGCGATTAAAGCCGAATTCACGTTGGTGCCTTATGAAGAGCAACAAGTCAAATTCATTACGGCCCTGTCAGCGCAAACGGCTCCGGATGTCTATGGATTGGATTTGATCAATTTCCCATACTTCAACTCAATTGGCGCGTTTGCTGACATTACCGAGAAGGTGAATGCTTTACCGTTTAAGGATCAGTTTAATCCTGGTATGGCGCGTGAAGGCATCTGGGAGGGAAAGATTTACGCGGTGCCGCTCTACAATGATAATTCAGCCTTGTTCTACAATAAGAAACTGTTTGCAGAAGCCGGATTGACCGATCCGCCGAAAACCTGGGCGCAAGTGAAAGAATATGCTGAGAAACTGACAAAGGGCGATCAATATGGCATCACGTTCTGCGGGGCTGTAGCTGGCATGACGGCTTTTACCTGGACGCCGCACCTGTGGATGAATGGCGGGGATGTGGGCACGGAAGAAAATGCCGCCCGCACCACAGTCACCTTGAATTCCAAAGAAGCTGAAGAAGCTTTGCAATACTGGGCTGATTTAGCGAAATTTGCCCCTGAGGGCGCACCGACTTATACCTACGCTGATTACTACAATGGCTTCACATCTGAAAAAGTTGGCATGATTTTTGGCGGAAGCTGGCATATTGCCGCCATGTCGAATGACAAACCGCTGCTCGATTTTGGCGTGGCGCTGTTCCCAACGCCTAAAGAAGGCCAGCCATCGAGTTCCTTTATGGGCGGCGACAATATCGGCATCTGCTCCCAAACCCAGCATTTCGAGGAGGCCTGGGAATTCGTGAATTTCGCTGTGTCGGAAGATGCACAATTAGATGTTATCGCAAAGGCGAACACCGTACCTGGCAGACTGGATCTTGCCAACAAAAACGAATATTTTGATGAAGATCCTCGCTACTATGTGTTTGCGGAGGCCGGTAAAGTTGGTAAGGCCCCATATACCACCAAATGGGTGGAAGAGACCAACGTTCTCGGCGCTATGATCGTGGAAGCGTTAGCGACCAAAGGGGACCAGTCCGTGAAACCGATTCTGGAAAAGGCCGCGCAAGAAATGGGAGCATTGTGGAAGTAAGCGTGGGATGATTATTCAACCTGACAGGTTTTTGAAAATCTGTCAGGTTTCAGCCAATCAACTCATGAAACCATTATTCAAATCTTTGCAAAAAAACGCCTGGGCTTATCTCTTCATGTTGCCAGCCTGTACGTTAATTGTCGTGTTTTTTGTGTTTCCTTTGGGTTGGAACCTGCTGTTATCTGTGTCGGAATGGGATTTGCTCAAAAATACCGGACGCTTTGTCGGCTTGAAGAATTATCAGGTGATCTTTCAGCAGGCAGTCTTTCAGAAATCGCTCGTCAATACTTCCGTGTATACGATCATTGTCGTGCCGCTGTTGATCGGACTTGGCATGCTCATGGCCTTGTTAATTTCGCAAAATATGCGCGGGATCAGTCTGTTTCGAGCGATCTATTTCATCCCCTGGGTCATTCCCTGGGTTGCGGCCGGCCTGATCTGGCGTTTCATGTATAACGACATCTATGGCGTCATTAACTATCTGCTTCGCAGCAGCGGTTTGATCCAACAACCCGTCCAATTTTTTAACAATCGCTGGGTCGCCATCGGTTCCGTGACCGCCATGGTGTTATGGAAAGCCGCTGGCTTCAGCATGGTCATTTTGTTAGGCGGGTTGAAAGGGATTCCAGAGCAACTTTATGAAGCTGCTTCGATTGACGGGGCCAGTCCGCGCCAACAATTCTGGTATATCACCTTACCCCTGATGCGTCCGGCGATTGCGACTGCGGCAATTCTGGCTGTCAATGGCTCATACCTGGCGTTCGATCACTTCTTTGTGATGACCAATGGTGCGCCGGCCAATACCACGGAAACAATTTTGACCTGGGCCTATAAAGTGACCTTTAAGCAATTCCATTTAGGCTATGGCGCGGCAATGTCCATCGTGTTATTAGCCATTACCGGAATTTTAGCCGCCTTGCAAATCCGCTATTTCAAACTGTTAAAAATCTGAGAAGGGGGAAACAACGATGACACCTCAACCTGTGTATCAAACAACTCCGCGTCCCATGGCGCAATGGTTGAAAACCTTCCGGCAGCGGTGGCATATTTATGCCTTAAATCTGGTCTTGCTTTTCATTCTGATTCTGCCCTTTTACTGGACGATCATCTCATCGCTCAAACCGGAGCAGGATATTGTCACCTATCCGCCGGGCTTTACGCCAAATCCCTGGAACCTGGAACATTATGCGAAGCTGCTCGCAAATCCCGACACCCGTATCATGATCTGGAATAGTTTGCTGGTCGCGCTTGGAACCGTCTGCCTGGTGTCGTTTTGCGCGACGACGGCCGGATTCGCGGTGGCGAAAATTGAATTTTCAGGACGAAAATTGCTCTTTGCCCTGATCATTATGGCCATGCTGCTGCCCTTTCAATCTATTGTCGTGCCAATCTTTTTGGAAATGAAATTTTTCCGGTTGCTCAATACGCGCCTGGCGTTAGTGCTGATTAGTTCGACGTTTCAATTGCCTTTAGGGCTGTTGATTATGAAAAATTCTTTCACCGCATTGCCCCGCGAACTGATGGAATCGGCGCAGATTGACGGGTGCAGTTATGTGCAGGCGTTCTGGTGTATCATACTGCCGAATGTGAAAATTGGAATCGCCACGGTGGCGATTTTTACCTCAGCGACGGTCTGGAACGATTTCCTGCCCGCGCTGGTGTTTATGACCACCAAGAACAAATACACCTTGCCGGTCGGCCTGTCAATGTCGTATCAGCCGCCGTTTCAGGTCTATTGGGGGCCGGTAATGGCTCTGTCTGTGATTACGTTCGTACCGACCTTAATTTTATTTTTGTTTACGCAGCGCTATTTTATCGCCGGCGTCTCAGCCGGGGCGTTGTCAGCAGAATAAACGGAAAACGACAAGGAGGATAACATGCTGAATCATAATATGAAACGACAATATATTGGCATAGTTGTGCTATTTGTTCTGATGCTTTGGGGAGCGGGTCTGGCGAACGCCGCGCCCAAAGTTCTGGTGATTAAAGATGCAGATGTCAAAGCCGAAACTGAGGTGTTTGAGATTCTGCAAGAAGCCTTTCCGATGGAAGTGAATGTGATTGCCTGGAATCAGTTAGAAGCCGAAGATTTGACGACATACAACGCCCTGATTGTCGGCAGCCGGTTCTCAGAGAAAACGATCAATGGACTGAGCGCGTATGGGTCAAAGATTGTCCAGGCTGTCCGCGAAAATGGATTAGGCTTTTTGAGCCTGAATAATTACATCTTTTTTAAAGATGGCACAACTCCGGAAAAATGGACGCAGGTACAACTCCGTTCGGTATTGCCGCGTCATTCCGATGATCCCCGCGAACCCATCTATCAAAAACTTTACCGCATATTTGATGAACACTTAGCGACCGCGCCGTTTAACATTGCCAACCCAGGGAAAACCGAGTTCATCGATTTTCTCGGCGCCAACTATCGCGCCGTTCCACCCCGCACGATTTATGCCAATCCCATCCAACTGGGGAAGACGCTGGAAACTATCTTACCTGACTATCTGAACACCGCGGCATTGCCCGCCTTCGGGTACATTGGGAATGTGAATTACGAACATTGGCAGGTGATCATCGAAGCTGAATTCCGGGGAACTCCACAGGCTGTGATGCTTGCAGCGCTGGATGGCAAAGGCCGAGTCGCCCTTTCGACGCTGTTTTTAGACCATGATGCGGCTGCGGCAAAGAATGAAGCGGCGAAAAATATCTATCTTGAAGTGGTGAAATGGATTACCAATGCTAACTGAACGATCTTAAATAACTACAAGGGTTTCTCATAAGAAAAGGATTCTTGAACAATGAAGAACGGAACGGTTCTTGCATGGACAGTGACATAGCCCGCGAAACACGCGAAATACGCGAACATGAGGCGATGAAACGTTCGTTGTTTCTCAAAAAACGCTACAGCAGAGCCAAGAGATTTTTCGCGTGTTTTGCGTGTTTCGCGGGCATACATGCTTTTCTTGCAAGAATCATTCCGTTCTTTATTGACTCTTGAATCTTTTTTGGTTCATTCATGAAAACTACATGAATTAGGAATTAGCAAGAATAGAACGCCTTATCAGCAGCGAAAAACGATTCATGCTTATTCTTCATTCCTGTAGTTCCATTGAGAAATCCTTGTAGTAGGCCAGGAAGACAATTATGCAAAAATTACACCCTATCCCCTTACAGCGAGTAACGATTAGCGATAACTTTTGGGAACCTCGGATCCGCCGTAACCGCGAAGTTTCCATTCCGGCCATTTATCAACTCTGTGAAGACACCGGTCGGCTTGCCATGCTCCATAAAGGTTGGAAACCTGCGCCGGGACAGGAAGCGCATTTCTTCTGGGATTCGGATGTCGCCAAATGGCTGGAGGCCGCCAGCTATTCGTTAGCGACGCACCCTGATCCGGTTCTGGGACAAAAGGTTGAGGCGGCGATTGAGCTTTTTGCCAACATTCAAGAGCCGGATGGTTATCTTAATTCCTATTTTATCAATATTGCGCCGGAATATCGCTGGAAAAATTTGAGTTTTTTCCATGAACTGTACTGCGCCGGACATCTCATTGAAGCCGGCGTTGCTCATTTCCAAACGACAGGCAAACCCACGTTGTTAAATGTCGTCCGGCGCTATGCCGACCACATCTATGAAGTCTTTGGTCCGGGTAAACGGGTGGGAATGCCTGGCCATCAGGAAATTGAATTAGCACTGGTAAAACTGTTCCGCACGACCGGCGATTCGCGTTACCTGGAACTCAGCCAACTGTTCCTGGATCGGCGCGGGCAGACCACCGTGTTTCAAGATGAAGGCCGGAATTTGCCGCCCACTGTGGCGCAATGGTATCGCCAGTTTTACGGCGAAGGCGAACATTTCAATACCGCGTATTGCCAGGATCATCTCCCGGTGCGCCAGCAAACCAAAGCGGTGGGGCATGCGGTACGGGCGATGTATATGTACAGCGCCATGGCGGATGTGGCTTACGAAACGGGAGAACCGGAACTCAGCGCAGCATTGCGCCGCTTATGGGGAAATGTCTGTTGTCGTCAGATGTACGTCACCGGCGGGATTGGTCCATCCCGAAGGAAGAAAGGCACAGCAGATGATTTTGAAGGCTTCACAGAAGATTATGATCTGCCGAATCTGACCGCGTATGCCGAAACCTGCGCCGCGATTGGCATGATCTTCTGGAATCACCGTCTGTTCCATTTAGAGCCTGATCGCCGGTATATGGACATCCTCGAACGCGAGCTGTATAATGGCGCGATCTGCGGCGTTTCGCTGGATGGCACGCACTTTTTTTATGAAAATCCGCTCCAGAGCAAAGGCGATCATCATCGTCAAACCTGGTATTCAGTCGCCTGTTGTCCGCCGAATTTAGCTCGACTGTTGGCGTCATTAGGGCAATATATCTATTCACAGGCCGAACGCGATGTGTACGTCAACTTGTATATTCAAGGTGATGTACGTCTGGACATTGGAGGACAAGCGGTCTTGCTACAGCAACAGACCAATTACCCCTGGGAAGAAACGATCCGATTGACGGTTCAAACCGACCAATCCACAAATTTTACCTTGCACCTGCGCTTGCCGGAATGGTGCCGCCGCGCTGAAGTTCTCATCAATGACACTCCTGTTAATGTCGCCCGAGCCGTCAATACCAATGGATACTTTCGCCTTGAACGTGAATGGAAATCAGGCGATCAGATCACGCTCACACTGGCCATGCCGGTCGAGCAAATTGAAACCCATCCTGCTGTACCGGATAATATTGGTTGCGTGGCTTTGCAGCGCGGCCCGGTGGTGTATTGTCTGGAACAATGCGATCACACGGTTCCATTGCACCAACTCGTCTTGCCCCGCAATGCGCAGTTTACGACGCACTTTGAACCCGACCTGTTACACGGAGTGATCGTTCTGAGGACTATCGGATTAGCGGCAACAGAGCCAAACCCGACGCATCTGCTCTACCGGCAGGATCCTTCCCTCACCTATGAACCCTGCGAGATCACCGCGATTCCTTACTACGCTTGGGATAATCGCCAACCCGGCGCCATGCGCGTGTGGATTCGATCCGGAGTTTCAAAAGAGTGAACAATGTCTAAATTCTATTGACAGAAACTGCGCATAGCTGTATTTTTAGAAAGAAAAAAACAGCAGAGCAGCCTATGAACATTGCAGGATTTATCTGATATCGCAAAAAATAAGATGAGCCGCGAACCATTACCCGAAACTTTTACGACGATTGCGGAAGCTGCTGCCTTTTGGGACACGCATCGTCTGGCTGATGATGAAGACTTACAGCAGGATGTCACGTTTGACGTGGAAATCGGACGGGAACGCAATTATTTTGCAATTGAAAAAGAGTTATCCGCCAGTATTGATCACATCGCGTCTATGCAAGGTGTTTTAGCGGAAACGTTATTACGGATTGGATGAAGATATCCGTTGAATTCTCGAATCTGCTGTCGTGACTTAAAACGGAGGTCATCATGAAACGGGATGCATTGTTGAATAGAGTGAAACACGCGATCAATTCTGTTGATAGACAGGCCAAAATCATCCTCTATGGCTCCCGCGCGCGAGGGGATTTTGACAACGATTCCGATTGGGATTTGCTGGTGTTGCTGCCGAAATCTGCCGATTATGAGGAGGAAAAGCAGGTGCGGAAAACGCTCTTTCAGCTTGAACTGGAAAGCGGTGAAGTCCTTTCCACTATTGTTGATACGATTTCCGCCTGGAACAGCGAGCGAAATCGGTTTTCCCCGTTTTATCAAAACGTGAAGAAGGAGGGGATTGTGTTATGAATGCGTACCAGGATGATTATATTCAATACCGCCTGACACGCGCCCGCGAGGCATTACGGGCAGCGAAACTGTTAGCTGATGCAAAGGAATATAATAGCTGCGTGAATCGCTTGTACTACGCGGTGTTTTATGCGATCAATGCGTTGTTGTTGAATATGAATACACGTCCTCCAAGCATACCGGCGTCCGTGCGCTGTTTATGCAGCATTTTGTGAAGACAAGCATCATTCCCGAACAATATGGCGAACTGTTCAATTACCTGTTCGATTACCGGCAAGAAAGCGACTACCGGGACTTGTTCGTTCCCGATCCTGATAAAATTCTGCCATTACTCTCGCAGGCGGAAGAACTTCTTGATGTTATTACCGACAAACTTGCTGAATAGAGGCATTGAAAAAAGAGGATCATAGAAAACGACACGGAATGGAGGAAGGATGAACGCCCAGATGCCGAGAATAACAACCTTTCCTATATGCGATTTTGGACGTGAACTGACTGAGCAGCGCATTCTGCTGATCGGCACGTATCGTCCCCATGAAGTTGAACCCCATTCATCGCTTATGCAGGTGAGAGCAAAGCTAGGGCGCTAGGGGGCCAAAGAAATTTCCTTAGGCCTCTCTGAAGAGAAACATTCCGATCTGCACAAAACTCGGAAGTTTGTGCATGAATAACAGTCCTTGCGCGAAATTTTGGATTGCGTCAGCGTGGAAGGCGATGAATTTACCGCGCAGGTGCTGATGAAAGTCAGGCAGCTTGACGAGACGGAATTGATTGATGAACTGACCGGCAGATTGATGAATATTCATCAGTTGATCCGCGAAGGTCAGGAAAAGGCCTTGCCAAATGGCGAATATCTGGATGAATTCGTGTTTAAGCATAACTTGATCAGACAATATATGTACGCCAGGCTGCCGCAAGCCAAAAAACGCCGCATTCATGGCAGCATCGGCGAAAATCTGGAAACGCTCTACGCGCCGGAGACCGATATCCAGAGGCCATCGCCGCGCTTGAAAAGGTTCGAGAAACCTGCGCTGCGTATCGCTATTATGCCCTGGGCGAAACCCTGCTCTATCTCGGCAAAGCCTACCAGGGACTCAGCGGGATCGTTTTTTTGAAACAGGCCCAAACCTGTTTGAGCGAAGCCATTGCCGAATTTCAGCGTTTGCAACTCCATCACAAAGAGCAGGAGGCCCGCAAAGTTTAGAAAAAGAGGTTGAACCACAGATTTCACAGATTGAAGCAAAGAAAGAAAAAATCTGTGAAATCTGAGTCATCTGTGGTTGAATTCAACTTGAAACGCTTGCAAAACGAGCCGAAACGCTGCATCTTGCCCCTGACTTGTGTAGCTCCATCTCAAGCAGATTTATTTGGAATACCCGATGGTCTGGGCCAGGAGAATGCTCTGGGCCGGACGTAATTGCAGAATTTCTGCCAATTTTTGGGCGTCAAACGAGGCTCGCACGACATTCCCCAGACCTTCGGAAGCGCAATAGAGCGCGACGTTCTGCGCCTGGCACCCGGCTGCAACGGCGACCCAGGTGAGTTTTGCGATTTCAGGCGCGTCGGGTACCTGAGACGTCTTAAATTTGTCGAAATCAGCGACATAGAGCAGGTTTAACGGGGCGGTCGCCACAAAAGGCTGCATGCCGGCCGCTTTGCGAAAATCGCCGGGCGCAACGGGCGCAAGTTCATGTTTGACGGCGTCATACAGGTACACCCCCTCTTGCAACATCACATACAAATCAACGGCCTGAATGTTCATCGCCGCCGGGGCAGTGCGTTTCCCATCGTCCCGATTCACGCCGTTGGCCGCCCACAAAAGTTCCGAGAGCACGGGCACGGCGAGTTGCTGGTCTGAGAACTCCCTGACCGATTTTCGCTGCTTTAGCGCTTGCATAATCGAAACGCCTTTCTCCAACGTGGGCGGTTCAAGCTTGATGGTTTTGAATTCGGCTTGACCCTGACCAAAAACAGACGTACAACAGAAGACCAGCATTATCGCGATAAGGCATGAACTCAACAGTTTTTCCATGATTTTACCCTCCATAATGATAGATTAATCCAGATTGCTGCACGAAGTGAAGAACACACATACAACTCCTCCTGGAACGTGTCAAGCCAATTTTCCGCCTCTGGCATGCCTGAAAAACTTGGTGCAGTTTTTCAGGAGCCAGAGGCTTCTTTTCAAATCATTCCGGTTGCGCCAGAATTACTCCTTCAAGGCCCGGCCGTTTGCTGAAGACGCGCTTGACGCGTTCGCCTAAGCGCTCAAATGCAATGTAGAGGATCGGAATGACATACAGGGTGAGAAACGTCGTTGTGGTCAACCCGCCGATGACGACGCGTCCCAGCGGCGCCCAGAGTTCCGAGCCTGAGCCGATTTCCAGCGCCAGCGGCAACATGCCTAAGATCGTTGTGCCGGCAGTCATCAAGACTGGTCGTACCCGGTCGGCACCCGCGGCTTCCACGGCCTGGTAAAGCTCCATCCCGGTTACGCGTAATTGATTGATATAATCTACTAGCACGATCCCGTTATTGACCGCGATTCCGGCTAGCATCACCACGCCGATCAGGGCCATGACGCCCATAGGCGTATTCGTGAGATACAGAATACCGATGACGCCGATGGCGCAAAGCGGGATGGTAAACATCACGATAAACGGGTCCACCAGCGATTCAAATTGCGAAGCCATCACCATATAAACTAACACGACTGACACGAGAAAGGCAATGCCATAATACACTACGGACTTCTGCTGATCTTCCGCATCGCCGCCGATTTCGATTGTGATATCCGCGGGAAGCGGCGTGGCCGCGATCATGGCCTCAACTTGTTTACGCGCGCTCGCCACATCGATTCCGGAGAGATTGCACGTCACTGCCGCATAGCGTTCCTGATTTTCGCGGTAAATCGTTGGCGTCGCCCGCGTCTCCTCGATCTCGCCCAATTGGCTGAGCGGCACTAACGACGCGCCGTTATTCACCGGGATCAACACGTCGCCCAGGGCCTCCCGATCTTGCCGGTACTCTGGCGCTAATTGGACGTTAATATCGTATTCGTCGCCGCTTTCCCGATACGTCGCGGCAGTTGAGCCTGCGATGGCCGTTGACACAATCTGCGCGACCATCGTATCAGCGATCATGAAATCATTCAACACGTCCTGATTCAAGCGCACTTGCAACTGAGGCACGCTCTCTTTAATCTTCAATTCAATATCCACCAGACCGGGGATATTCTGCATCTGCGCCTGGAACTGCTCGGCCAGCGACTGCGCCGCCTCCAGATCATGTCCCCTGATATTGATTTCAATTGCACTGCCGCCGGAGGTTGGCCCGCGATTTTGCCCTATCGCATACGTCACCCCCGGGAGAGGATCGAGTCGTTTGCGCAAACTATCAGAGATTTCCAGGTCGCCGCGCGTACGCTGCTTTTTGTCAGGTAACTTGATATTTAATGAGATGCTGCTCGCCCCAGTGGACCTAACCCCCCCGCTTGAGCCGAAACTGATATAGCTCGATTCCGCTTCCGGGATTTCTTCTTTGATAATCTGTTCCAATTGCAGCGCGGTTTGCCGTAAGGTGGTCAACGGCGTACCGGCGGCTTGCTGCAGCGTAACGCTGATGGAGCTTTGATCCATGCCGGAGATAAACTCGCCGCCGATTGAGGACGTCAATAAAAATGACAGCGCGAACGCCGCGATGACTGCGAGCATGACCAGGGCTTTGTGGCGAATTGACCAGCCTAAAGTGCTTTGATACAGCCTGATCAGGCCAGTGATCCCCCCATCAATGACTCGTTTGAACATCCAGCGATGCTCTTTTTCGCGTTTTTCGTCATACGCGCCCAGAAGTTTTACGGCCATCAGCGGCACTAAAGTCAGCGCGACAATAATCGAGACCCCTAAACTGAAGGAAATGGTTATCACCATGTCGCGAATTAATTCGCCGCTCATGCCTGGCACAAACAACACCGGCACGAAGACAACCACCGTAGTCAGAGTAGATGCGAAAATCGCCATACCGACCTCGCTCGTGCCAATATCGGCCGCTTCCTCCATCAGTTTGCCCATGGCCCGGTGCCGGAAGATATTTTCCAGCACGACGACGGAATTATCCACTAACATGCCGATGGCTAAGGCTAACCCGGCCATCGAAACGATATTCAAAGTGATGTCCGCCAGCATCAACAGGCCGAACGTCGCGATGACGGAGATCGGCATGGAGATTGACATAATCAGACTGCCGCGCCAGTTCAGCAGAAAGATATAGATCACCGCGAGCGTCAGTGCGAGCGCCTGAATGGCCGTGTCGTAGAGATTACTGATCGAACTCTCGATGGAAGTGGACTGATCCATGACAATCGCGAATTGCGTTCCTGTGGGCAGGGTCGCGGTAATTTTCGGCAGGGCCGTTTTCACATTTTTCGTGGTTGACAGGGTATTGGCGTCCGATTGTTTATAAATGAGCAGAATAATCCCCTGCCCGCCATTGACGCGGACATCGGAGGCGAGTTCTTCGTGGCCGTCTTCGACCGTTGCGACATCTTTCAAACGCACGGGCGCGCCGCTTTGTTGCGTGAGAATGACATTTTCGATCTGCGTTAAGGAACGATATTCGCTATAGACACGGAGCGTGAATTTGCGCGTGTTGGTGGAAATTGTGCCGGCCGGATACAATTGTCCCCCTTTCTGCAAGGCCGTCACGACATCCTGGGCCGATAAATTATAGGACGCTAAGAGGATCGGATTCAGGTTGACGTTGATTTGCCGTGATAGGCCGCCCATCGTTGACGCCGAGGCCACGCCGTTGATGCGTTCCAGCAGCGGTTCGATCTTGTCCTCGCCTAAATTCCGCAGTTCCGCCGCGCCTAAATTCGGCGACGTCATCGCCATGACCAGAATCGGCATCATTGACGTATTAAACGCCATGACGACCGGTGCGTTTGCATCATCTGGCAGTCTATCTTCAATGCCATCAAGGTTATTGCGCACATCAATTTCGGCCTGATCCATATCCGTGCCCCAATCAAATTCCAACTGGACCTGCGACGATCCTTCCTGGGATGAAGAGGAGACTGTGTCAACGTTTTCGGTGGTCGCCACCGCCTCCTCAATCGGACGAGTGATCAATTCCTCGATTTCCTCAGGGCCCACCCCGCTATAACTTGTGTTGATCATAATCATCGGCATATTCAAATCTGGAAACAAGGCCAGTTTGAGTTGGGTCAGGCCAAAAATGCCGAACCCCACGACAAGAATATAGATCATGCTCATCATGACCCTGTGTTTAATCGAAAATTTCGCTAATTGCATGGTTCGTCCTCCCTATTCTACCTGCGCCTGTTGATTCAGGGTCGTTACCAGATCGCCATTTTTGACGATATTCTGCCCGGTCACGACCACAGCGTCGCCAATGTTCACGCCGGACGTCAATTCCACACGGCCGGACGAATAAATGCCAGGCGTGACGGTTTTCATAATCGCCTTGCTCTGTTCGACCACATAGACATAATGGGTTTTGATCGTGTTCTGCTGGCCCTGTTCGTTCACTTCGACCGTTGTCTGAGTCATCAGGGCGTTATCCGGGATGGAGACGGTGTTTTCATGACGTTCCACCTCAAGTTTAAACTGCCCGAATTGTCCTGATTTCAAAGAGGCCAGTTTTCCCTGAGCCTGCACGGCGCTTCCGGCAGCGTCCGGCTGTGCTTGTTCGGTATCAGCGCTCGGATTCGTAAAGTTCACTTCGATCTCCAGCGAGCGTTTATCGGGATCAATCGCCTCGTCAATGCGCGTAATCGAGCCGACGAATTCGGTATCAGGAATCGCCGGAAAGGTCGCGATCACCGACTGCCCTAAGGAAACATAGGCCGCTTCAGTTTCAGGCACATTCAGCTTTGCTTTGAATGTCCCGGTATTCACGATTTTAAACACGGCCTCTCCCGAGGAGACCATATCGCCCTTGTTGAAAAAAATCTGGGCGATTTTGCCGGCAAAAGGCGCTTTGATGACAGTATCCCCTTGCTGTTCTTGCGCATGCGCTAATTGCGCCTGCGCCTCTTCTACAGATGATTTTGCTGTTTTCATTGCAGTTGCGGTTTGATCGAAGCTCTGTTTGCTGATAATCTGCTCCTGAAACAGTTGTGCGTTACGGGCATGATTCTTTTTGGCCAGTTCCTCCTGGGCTATCGCGCTCTGAAGCGCGGCTTCAGCCTGTTTAACGCTTTGCTGCAGCGCTCGGCCGGATTGGACTGCCAGCACTTGATTCGCCTTAACCTGCTGCCCGATTTTGACCTTAATTTGTTCGATCTTCTCGGTACTCTCGCTGTACACCAGCGTCTCGTGCCCGGCTTCAAGTCCGCCGGTCAATTTTAAATACCGGCTGATCGTATCTGGTCGAATCTCATAGGTCATCACGGAAACCGCTTTTCCCTGAATATTTTCAGCATTCGCTTCTGGCATTTTCGCCTGACGACAGCCGCTCAGGGCGAATAGAAAAAGTGCGATACACACAATAGCCATGTAACCCTTTTTAATCATATCGTTGTTTTCCTGATAGAATGAATAGTCACTCTATTAGGAAATTTACCTCTTTGTTGAATCTTGATTGAACACACGTGAAACACTCTCACTGCTGAAGTTGTCACCTGCAACCAAAAAGTTTCAGGTTTTTTGATTTATGATACAAATTTCATCGAGCACACCTCTATAGCAATCCTACATGATTCGTGTCTCGACTCCGCTCGATAACCGCCCGGTCACTGAGCGGAGTCGAAGTGACATGTGACAAATGATTTAGAATTGCTATATATAGCGTTCTTTACAGTTTTACGGCGTCCCAGCAAGCTCCGGTAATTTTGGACATCAGATCAGCATCATATTCGATTAATCCGGCGCGAATATCCCGAAGCAACGCTAAGATCGGTCCGAATGTCAATGCGCCCAACGCATGCAGCGGCAGGTTTTTAATGATCTGCTGAGCTTTGGCGCGTTCGAAAAACGTGGCTAATGGATGGGCATCGGCGTCAGCGCGATCTTGTTTCAACAGAACCTCTCGCCGACGCGATAGGCCGTAGGGAGAATGAAAATATTGGTCAAGAAAGTTGGTATCTTTTGGATATTGCACTGAAAATTGAATCATCCCGGTACAGATTTGCATAAATTGTTCTCTAACCGGAGCATCAGGGTGATAACCCTTCAGAATCGCGGCGCTTTCTTTGCGGATGACATAAAAAAAGAGTTCGTGAATCAGTGCATCTTTGTCTTGAAAATACCGATAAATTGAACCAACTCCGACGCCAGCTTTTTCTGCAATTTGCGATATCGGCGCATTATAAAATCCCTGCTCCGCAATTAATTCCAGCGTCGCTTCCAGGATTGCCTCGCGTTTATCAGGTTTTTGTGTTTCTGTGCTCATTTGTTCCTCATAAAAGTGAAAGATTATTTTGAATGAACATTCACTCCCTTTTATGAAAGCGTTCTTTTTTGTCAAGAATTTTTATTTTGATCCTGAAATCTTTTTGTTTGTCTGTCAGCCCAACGAACTCAGCCCGGATATTATTCCTGGACAATTGACAATTTCTTGACAATCTTCACTCTCCTGAATATGTGTCGAAACTGAAATTTCGATCCGCGTCCTGATTTTCTATAAATGAAACTACAGGAATTTCATATAGGAAAGAATAGATTTCTGCTACACCTGACATCACATTCTTTCCTATATGCGATTCTTGTAGTTTCAAAGGGGAAAAGCCATGGGATGGAAAGTCCTTGTCACGAGTTTACCGATGCTTGCGACCATCGAATATTGCCAGAAACACTTTGAGGCAAAAAACTTTGAGGTGGTTGTTCCTGAGATTCGCGGACAGCAACTCAGTGAGGCGGCTTTATGCGAGATAATCGCTGAATTCGACGGCGTGCTGGCCGGAGATGATCCCTTTACGGCAAATGTCTTAGAAACCGGACGTAAAGGGCGTTTACGCGCCCTGGTGCGCTGGGGGATTGGGATTGATGCGGTGGATGTGAAAGCCGCGCAGCGCCTGGGTATCCGCTTTTCAAACACTCCGGGCGTGTTTAATGACGAAGTGGCGGATATTGCTATCGGCTACTTGCTGCTGTTGGCGCGGGGCTTGCACAAGGTTGACGCAGCGGCGCGCAACGGCCAATGGCTGAAATATAAAGGCAGATCGTTGCGGGGCAAGGTTGCCGGAGTCGTCGGTGTGGGCAATATCGGCAAAGAAATCGTGCGGCGCGTGCGTAGTTTTGGCATGGAGACGATTGGCTATCAACGCCATGCGCTTGATCCCGATTTTCTCGCAGAAACCGGGATGCGGCAGGTGGAAGGTGAAGAATTATTCCGCAGCGCCGATTGTATCTTTCTGGCCTGTAGCTTGAATCCTGAAAATTACCATCTCCTCAACGCCCGGGCTTTTGCTATGATGAAAGCGGGCGTGTGGATTATCAACGTCGCCCGCGGCGCGCTGATTGACGAACATGCCCTGCTTGACGCCCTGGAATGCGGTAAAGTGGGCGCGGCCGGACTGGACGTGTTCGAAAACGAACCTTTGCCTGCACATCATCCCTTACGCCGCTTTGAGCAGGTCGTGTTGGGCGCACATAACGGCTCGAACACGCATGAAGCCGTCTTACGCGCCAGTAAGGTCGCTATTGATCTGTTAGCGCGGTTTTTACGAGAAACGCACTAAGTTGTTTCGGGAATGAGTCCTCAAAATTCCCGAAATACTAAGCATATCCAGGTATCAGAAATGAGCGAACCTAAGCAATGGGATCTATTTATCAGTCATGCCAGTGAAGATAACGAGGAAGTCGCTTTACCTCTGGCTGAACTCCTTGAAAAATACGGGGTACGGGTATGGCTTGACCAGAAAGAAATCCGTTTAGGCGATAGCATTCCGGCCAAAATCAATCAGGGACTCAGTAAACTCAGAGTCGGGCTGGTGATTGCCAGATAATCCTGATTCAACAGGATCTGCAGCAGACATGATGACTCAGTAAACTCAGAGTCGGGCTGGTGATTGCCAGTCCGCGCTATTTTGAAAAAGCCTGGGCGCAGGAAGAGCTGCGCACGCTCTTGGAACTGGAATTGGCCGGGAAGATCGAACGAATTATTCCGATCTGGCATCAAATTGGCAAAGCTCAAATTTTGCAACGTTTTCCTTCCTTAGGGCATTGTCGGGCAACAAGCACCGACACAGGACTTGAACAGGTCGCATTGGAAATTCTGAAGGCGGTTGATCCGGAAAAGTATGACGAGGCTCATCCCATTTTCCTGGAACAGCAGCGTAAGGCCGTGCGCCGCTTTTTGGAAGCCATCGAGGAGGAATTCAAATGCGCGCCTATCTTTCATCCGCCCCACAGAATTGTCCTGCAAAACCATTACATCCCTATCGAAGTCACCCTCGAACGCCGCTACCGGCACGAAATGGTGCTGGCTGACCCCGGCATGGGTAAAACTGCCTTGCTCAAAATGGAAGCGATGAGAACAGCCCCACAAGCTCGGCAATGGCTTGAGAACAGAGAAAAGAATGTAGATGAGGTCAGCTTGCCAATATTTCTGAAATTGTTCGATCTGACCCAAAAACCGGATGCAGAGCTTGTTGAGACGATTTTACAGCAGTTGCAGCATCGCTATCAGAAAAATTTTGAGCCGGTCAAGGCTCTGGTACGCCGCAAATTGGAACAGGGAACTTGCCTTTTGCTGTTAGATGCCCTGGATGAAGCGCCGAGCGAACAGCGGCTTAAGCTTGCCGAGCATCTGAACATCTTTGCCCGCCATTTCTCCTGTCCGATCATCTGCACCTCGCGCATTGTCGGTTATGACAGCGAATTTTTACGCGACGCCAAAAAAGTCGAAATCATCCCCTTTACTCGCAAGCAGATTGAGCAATACATCGAAATCTGGTTCAACAATCTCCGGAGTGCGGAAGCTCTGCTTTCGCCGCAAAAGCAAAGCTTTTGCACTCCGGAGGGACTCATCCGCGAACTGCGCCAAAGACCCCAGATTCACGGCTTAGCCCAGAATCCGCTGCTGCTGTCGCTGCTGTGCAGCCTGTATCAGGAAGATCAATTGACGCTCCCGGCGCGGCGCGTGCAAATTTACGAGCAAGTTGTGCAGTACATACTGTACGACTGGCGGCGGGTCAGCCAACGGCGTCTCACGGAAAAAACATTGATCGATGCGGCCTGGATTGAGGCGAAACTGGAATTGTTAGAACAGCTTGCCTATCAATTCTCCTGTGAAGATAAAGAGATTTTTTCAATGCGAGAACTGCTGACAAAGATCGAGGCATGCAAAGGCGACACCGCGCTCAAACATCACGATGCGCCGGATATTATCAAAGAATTATCGCAGGAAGACGGCATTATTCAGCAGTTAGATGGAGAAGGGCGCAACGCCCGTTACATCTTCCTGCACCGGACATTTCAGGAATATCTGACTGCTTCCTATTTGAACCAACAGAAAAATGGCCTTGAAATCGCTAAAGACCATTTCTGGGATTATGACTGGCATGAAACGCTGATCCTGTTTGCCGGATTGTCCGACGATCCTACCCTCTTCCTGAACACTCTCCTGGCTGAGCGCGACGACATCTTTCACACGCTCTTGCTGCTGGCCGGAAAATGTCTGGCCGAGTGTCCCCAACTCGAGATGCCGCAGCTTATTGACCGAATTTACCATGTATGGAGGAGTTTCCTTTATTGTGAATTCGCTGAACCAACGGTCGTGACTGTAGCTCAGACGCATCCGCGAATGCTGATGAACCTGCTGTATGCACTCTATGATTCGGACGAGGGTGTCAGACTGTGGGCGGTGATAGCGTTAGGAGAGGTTGGCGATTTACAAGCGGTAGACAGCCTGTTAGCCGCACTTCACGATCCAAGTGAGCATGTCAGAAGCTCGGCGGCATGGGTGATAGGAGATATTGATGACGCACGGGTAATGGAGGGATTGCAAGCTTTAATCCACGACCAACAAGAGGATGTTAGAAGATTGGCGGTGTTGGCTTTATGTCGACTCGGCGATGCACGGACAGGGGAGGGTATATTGTCCACGTTTCACGATGAAAATTCTAGATGGCAGATGGGGGAACAGTTAAGACGGCTCGGCGATAGGCGATTGATGGATAGTTTACTGAATATAATCTATGACCAAGAAGAGGATACCAGAAGGACGGTAACGAAGACCTTAAAGCAAACTAGATCTAGGCTAGTCGCGCTCCACAACCCGAACATACTGGTCAGAAGTTTGGAGGTATGGATGTTAGAAAAGATTGGGACACTGGATGTTTTGGAAAAACTTCTCCACCGTTTAGACATCGATATTTATGATAGAAGAATTTTCCCCGTCGTCCGCCGGCTGGCAATTAAATTTAGCCGCATGCGCCCGCGGCCTGCCTGCCTGCCTGTTTATTCGCAGCCTCTTTTCCTGCGTCTATTCAGAAAGGAACTGTGGCGGGTGAGAATTTTCTGGTCACTTCTTATAAACCTGTTGCGCCAGATGATTGATGGGCTAAAAAAAAGTGGGATGACCTGAACTGAGAATCACAGAATCACATTCCGGCGGCGGCAAAGCCCTGTATTCCGTGTGCGCCCGGATTGGCGGAAGGCGAACCGAAAATGCTCAACGTGAAAAGGCTTTTCCCTTGACATTTTTTCAGCAGAGGCTTCTTTCTGTTTCAGAACACATTATGAGAAATGTCATGTTCAGGAATTTTACAAGAGGTATGTTATGACAGCTCAGGTAAAGAAACTTTTGAATTCTTTCGAGCATTTATCCGACGCAGAACAATGGGAATTTGCCTTTGTGATTCTCAGGCGAACAAGCCAATTTGATTTTCCACCCCTTGAAGACGATGATCTTGTGCAGTACGCGGAAGAGTTATTTTTAGCCCTTGACCAGGAGGAAGCGGCGAATGGCTGAACCGAAAAGAGGTGAGGTGTGGTTAGTTGATCTGGGGTTGGCGGCAAAGGTGCGTCCCTGTCTTGTCCTCAGCATTGCTCCTCAAAAAGCTGAACGCGCTTTGTGTACGCTTGTGGCCCATACAACCAGTTCCAGGGGAACACGCTTCGAAGTTGAAACTCATGCCAGGTTTTTGCACACCGGTGTTTTCGACGCCCAAAATCTTATTACCATTCCGCAAGCCAAATTGGTCAGAAAACTTGGCGTCCTTTCCGTTCTAGACCTTAAAGCTGTTGAAAACGCGGTACGATTCTGGCTTGGATTATAAGATACCCGGACATCCAGTTCTTCAATTTTCGCCATCCACAAGCTCTCTGAATTCCGTATATGCCTTGTTGAATGTCAAAGCGGCTTTTCCCTTGACATTTTGGTTTAGTAACCTACTATAGATTTTGAAGTGTTATGAAAATCAGGAGATTCTTTTCGAACACGAGGGCAATCTATGAGTCAAATAGCAACTCAACATTTTTCATTTTCAGATTTACAATTGCATCCTGATCAAGTCATTAATCTGCTTGCGCAGGCATCCACTGTCGCGCTTCTCTTTAAACGCGACGGCGATGACATTACAGTGTCTTCCTACCCGACTTACAGCCAGGAGGTCCATGAGCTTCTGGAAGAAGCAAAGACTGAACATCAGGCGCGTAAACAACACGGGTATGATCGAGCGCAAGCATTTCAGGGTTTACGAGAATCCTTACAGAAGATCAGCAAATATCTATGAAAACAAACCTGCGAACCGTACCTGATACGAATGTTGTTATTGCAGCGCAGAATGCGAGTGTAACCAGCCCGAATAAAGAGTATTTATATTGCAAGCTCTTAACGGCTATTATCCATTTAAAATCTGTAATACACTGACTTTTCTTTTTGATCTGAGGGCCGTGTTATGAGTTATACCATCCTCTTAATTGATGACGAAGAGGAAATGTGTTTATCGCTGGCTGATGTGCTTAGCATGAAAGGCTATAGCGTCCGTTATACTACGGATCCGCTTGACGTGCCGCGCATGTTGGCGCACGAAAAGTTCGATCTGCTGATCATGGATATTAAAATGCCGAAAATGAGCGGCATCGATCTGTTGAATGTCATCAAAACCCGCAATCCCGCGATAGCTGTGATTATGATCACCGGTTATCCTACTATTGAAAACGCGGTGCAGGCCATGAAATATGGCGCGTTAAACTTTTATGTCAAGCCGCTCAAGCTGACAAAATTGTTACAAGAGATTCAGGAACTGGCCGCCAAATCCGAACGCAAACGAACGCAGCAGCCTTCGCACCATCCGATTGTGACCCGGGAAGCGGCGGTGCAGGACATTCTGGATACGATTGCCGGAGCAGCCCCGACCTCCGCGCCCGTGTTGATCACCGGGGAAAGCGGCACGGGCAAAGAATTAGTCGCTAATTCCCTGCACCAGTTGAGCCCGCGGCGAGACAAACCGTTTGTCAAAGTGAATTGCGCGGCCCTGCCTGAAAATTTGCTGGAAAGCGAGTTGTTCGGCCATGAAAAAGGGGCCTTTACTGGCGCAGTCAAGGAACGCAAGGGGCGATTCGAGTTAGCGCACACTGGCACGATTTTGCTGGATGAAATCGGGGATATGAGCCTGAAAACTCAGGCCAAAATTCTGCGCGTGCTTCAGGAGCAGGAGTTTGAGCGCGTTGGGGGCGTTCACACCATCAAAACGGATAGCCGCGTCATTGCCGCCACTAATAAGCACTTAAAAAAACTGATTGAAGCGCACACCTTCCGCGAAGATCTCTATTATCGCCTCTCGGTGATTACAATCCATTTGCCGCCTTTACGCGAGCGACCGAAGGATATTCTGCCTCTCACAGATTATTTTATTGCGCACTACAACAGCATCTATCAGAAACAGATTCAGGGCGTCTCGCAAGAAGTTCAATGGTTTTTGAGCATTCACAAATGGCCTGGCAATGTCAGGGAATTAAAAAATTGCATTGAACGCGCCGTTATTTTTTGCCAGCAGGACGTGATCGGCATTGAGCACCTGGCGGCGCAATACAAAGAAATCATTGCAACGCCGACGGCCGCGGATTATGAACAAACGCTTGAGAACCTGAATCGCGACATGATTCTTGACGCTCTCGGAAAGAGTAAAGGCGTGAAGAAAAAGGCCGCCGATTTATTGAACATTAACCGGCGCACCCTGTATAACCGCATGAAAAAGTTTGGAATAGACGCATGATGTCTCAGACGACTCCCATTCTGCAAATGAAAAATATCCATGTCAGTTATGAGGCCTGTAAAGCCTTGAAGGGGGTTGATTTTGATCTCTACCAGGGGGAAATTCATGGGCTGGTCGGGGAACATCGCGCCGGGAAATCCACGCTCGTCAAACTGTTAAGTGGCGTGGTGCGCAAGGAAAAAGGACAAATTCTCTTCAAAGGGAGAAATGTCGAATATTTTACCCCGAAATCTTCGATGCAGGATAAAATCGGCATCATTTACCAACATCTGAACGTGTTTCCCAATCTCAGCGCGGTCGAAAACGTGTTTATCGGGCGTGATCTCACCTTCTTCTCCGGCCTGTTACGGTCTTCAAAGATGACGAAAAAAACCGAAGAAATTTTTGCCAGAATGGGGGTAGCGATTCAACCGCACGTGCCGATCGAATTTTTGTCGGAAGATCAGCAGCAGATGGTAGAATTGGCGAAAGTGCTCTCCAGTGAGCCGGAAATCATGATTTTTGACGAAATCTCAAGTAAACTCACGCCCGATGAAATGGAGTATATTTATCAACTGCTGTTTGAATTTAAACAGCAAGGCAAGAGCGTTATTTATATTTCTCACAACATGGATGAAATCTTCGAGTTCGCCGATCGGGTGACGATTCTCAAAAACGGTTATCGCCTGGGCACAGAAGAGATCAAAGACCTGGATAAAATCAAGCTGATCAAAATGACGTATTCCTTTGTGCTGAGTCGAGAAGAACTGGAACAGGATAACCGCGAACTGTATCTGTTAAAAAAGTATAATGAAGATATCATCAAGAACCTTCCCGAAGGCGTCATTATTCTCGATCCTGAGAATATGGTGTATATCATGAATTACGCGGCGATCCAGATTCTTGAACTTGATCATCAGGCCATTCACCGCCAGAGCATCAGCCGCATTTTCAAAAGCGAGGCACTGGCGCAGGCGAACGATATTCTCAGTGCCATCGAAACCCGCGAGGAACAATCCTGGGATGAACTTGAATATGGCAGCGAGAAAATTATTCAACTTCACACCTTCCCTTTTAAAGACGAAGATTATAAATTTCTCGGCACAATTTTGATTATTCAGGATATTTCCAAAGAACGGTATCTCAACGAATATCTGCTGCGCACTGAAAAAATCGCCTCTATCGCAGAATTGGCGGCCGGCGTCGCCCATGAAGTCAACAATCCGCTAGGGATCATTCAAAATTATGTGTCTTTTTTGAAAGAACAGCCTATTGGGCGCGAAAACATTGTGCGTTTAGAGAAAGTTGAGCATGAACTTGATCGCATTGTTGGGATTATTGAGAGTCTGCTTTCTTTTTCAAAATTCAAACAAATGCCGATGAAGCGCATCAACCTGGCAACCGTCCTTGATGAGGTTATCATTCTGATCAGCCATAAACTCAAGGAAAAACAGATTCGATTTCTGCGAGCAACCGATGACCGGGAGATTCCGATTTTTGGCGATGAAAACCGGCTCAAGCAGGTGTTCATCAATTTGCTGATGAATAGCATTGAGGCCGTGATGTATGATGGCATGATCGAACTGACAACCAGAATTCACGAGGAAAGCCGTTCGGTCGAGATTACGGTAAGCGATGACGGTTATGGCATTCCGGAGGAGATTATGCCGCATATTTTTGATCCGTTTTTTAGCACGAAAGTCGGGAAAAAAAATTCCGGCCTGGGCTTATCTATTTGTCATCATATCATCGAAGCGCACCAGGGGATCATTACCTGTGCAAGCGGAGAAACCACCATGTTTCATGTCAGACTGCCGCTGCTTGCGGATTGACTCTGAGAAATTATGATCCCGCGTCATCGCCATGAGAACGCGCAACGCCTTTCTTGCTCCCCATATTTTTGAAAGTGAGAAATTTTGATCTCATATAACAAATCACCTTTTTCCCTTATAGATAAGGCTTTTCCCTTATTCTTTATTCTTAACATGAGAAGAATCGATCCCATTATTGAGAGGAATATGGGCTTTTTTCACAGGATCTCGGAAAACGTTCGCATCTTGTACCGTGCTATGTGAACAAATCGTGTGTTTTTTTGATTCAGGAAAACCCTGGTTTCATTGTTTTTCAGGGATGACAGACAAAAGATCCTTCCAAAACTTCTGGTTTGTTTCTGTTCTGGCATCCAGGTTGCATTTCTTATTTAAAGTATGAAGAAGTTTTTGTATGTGTTTCAAATCTGATGAGAAGGCAGAAGCCATGCAAGGAAGAGATGATGTTGTTACGCGCTGAGCATATTTTTAAACATTTTGGCGGAGTGCAGGCCTTACACGATGTTACCGTCGCAATTGAGGCGGGCGAAGTGCATGCCCTGTTAGGTGAGAATGGCGCCGGCAAGAGTACGCTGGGCAAGATTCTGGCCGGCGTGTATCCGCCTGATTCCGGGGACATCTACTGGCAGGGGAAGCAGATTCGCTTACACTCCCCTACAGAAGCTCAACGCCTGGGAATCGGGATTATTTTCCAGGAATTAGACCTTTTTTCCAATTTGACGGTAGAAGAAAATATCGTGGTTCGCAATCTGCACTTTGACGAAACCGTGTTTGATAACCGTAAACGCTGCGAAGAATTTTGCCGTCCCTTTCTGAAAAAAGTGCGTCTGGGAGACATTCCTGGTAATCGCATTCTGGGCGACCTTTCTACGGGCGAAATGCAGTTGGCGGCGATTGCGCGCGCCCTGAGTTTTAACGCCAAAATGATCGTGATGGATGAAGCCACCAGTTCTCTGACTGAGGATGCCGTAGAGAATTTATTCGGGCTAATTCACGATCTGAAAAAACAGGGCGTGGCGATCATCTATGTTTCGCACAAGATGGATGAAATTTTCCGCATTGCCGACCGCGTAACGGTTCTGCGCGACGGAGAATATGTCGGTACCAGGGAGACGAGCAATACAACGATTGATGAATTGATCAGAATGATGGTAGGACGTTCTATTGACCAGACCCAATCTGCCGCGAGTCATCGCACCGACGAGGAGATGTTACAGGTTGAACGCTTGTGTACCCGTAAACTGCGTGAGATCAGTTTTAGTCTGCGCCGCGGGGAAGTGTTGGGAATCGCCGGGTTGGTTGGAGCCGGCCGGACTGAGATTGGTGAAGCTCTTTATGGTCTGGATGGCATTCGGAGCGGAAAGATTTCTCTCAAAAACAAACCATATACTCCGAAAACTCCTCACCATGCCATGGAAAACGGGATCGGTCTATTACCTGAAGATCGCAAGCTTTCCGGACTCATGTCGCAAATGGGGGTGTATGAGAATATGTCTCTGTCTTCGCTGCATCGTTATAGTACCGCCGGTTGGATTAAGGTCAAGGATGAATTTGCGGATTGCGATAAAATTGCCGCGAAGACATTGTTGAAAGCGGCGTCGCCGAAACATCCGGTTGATTCGCTGAGCGGCGGAAATCAACAGAAGGTGTTACTCGGACGGTGGTTACTAGTCGATCCTGATGTCATCTTCCTGGACGATCCGACTCGCGGAGTTGATGTTGGGGCCAAAGAGGACATTTACGCGATGATCGAGAAACTTGCCGCCTCGGGCAAAGGGGTGATGATGACAAGCTCCGAACTGCCCGAACTGCTCCGCTGTTGCGACCGCATTATGGTGATGAATGAGGGGCGGTGTACGGGGATTGTTGATGCCCGCCAGACCACGCAGGAAGAAATTATGGCGTTAGCCGCCACGGTGATGGAGGAAAATGAAGCATGAGCCGATCAAATATCGAAGAGCGAGTGATTGAGAAAAAATATCCTGAGATGAAAAGCCCAAAAGAGCGTAAGAAATCTGGAAAGACTTTTGGGAAACAGTGCCTGCGCTTTGCATCCAGACATCAAGGGCTTGTGGTGTTGGTGGTGATATTTATCGTCGCAGTAGTCTTTAGTCCGATCAGTCGTAAAGGGAATATCATCTTCCTGACTCCCGGCAATTTGACCGATTTGGTGCGCAGCATGGCACCGGCCGCTGTGATGGGATTTGCCATGACAATGGTGATTATCACGGCCGGGATTGATTTAAGCGTCGGAAGTACGGTAGCGTTGTCCGGAGTTGTAGTGGCGATGCTGCTGGAATGGTGGAAACCAGGATTGAGTTTGCCGCTCCACATGGCGATTGCCATTGTGCTGGCCTTACTGGCAGGGGCGCTCGTGGGGCTGTTACAAGGGTTGATCATTGCCAACTTTAATATCCAACCGTTTATCGTGACCCTGGCTGGCATGATCGGCGTGCGCGGTTTGACGCGCTGGCTCAATAATAATGAACGAATTGGATTGGGGTTAGGCGATGATGTGTCGGGAAGCTTTGGCAATTGGTTTTCCAGCAAAGAGTTTATGCTCGGGTCTTTTCTGGTAACGGCAATTATTTTTGGCATTCTGCTGCACAAAACGGTCTTCGGCCGCTATGTCCGCGCAGTCGGCGGAAACGCCCAGGCCTCGCGCTATGCGGGTCTTCCGATCAAAAGCGTCCAGGTGGCGGTCTATACCTTGATGGGCTTCATGGCCGGTTTTGCCGGGATTTTGCTGGCCGCCCGCACAACCTGCGGCGATCCGAATAATGGGATCTCAATGGAACTGGATGTCATCTCGGTCGCAGCTATTGGAGGCACCAGTCTGGCCGGCGGAGTGGGCACCATTCCCGGTACGGTTATCGGCGCGTTAATTGTCGGGATTTTAACCAATATTCTGGGCTTGAATAACGTTGATTTCAATATCCAGAAGGTTATTATGGCGGTTATTATTCTTCTGGCGGTCGCTTCTCAACAAAAACGCCGGAAAGAATAAATGTCATCGGAAATTTGTAAACAAGTTTTTAGAGAGGATGAGATGAGCAATCGCTCTCCTGTCTAAGAAGATGGCGGGAAAAACGGTAGTGGTTAAATAGTAAGTGATGCGTTCCCTGAGCGAAGTCGAAGGGAACAGTGAACGGCTCGTTTCGACTTCGCTCAACGAGCAGGCATCACTTACTATTTAACCACTACCGGAAAACAAATGTGCTTCCTTGCCATCCAGCGCAAAGCCTGAAACGATGTTTTCCGGTATATGAGGGCGAACAGGCTTCTGGCTCAATGCGGTTGTTATGTTGTTGTGTTCATTGTTTCACATTATCGGTGTTTTGTCAACAAGGAGGATTGCTGTATGCTGAAGAAAGTTGTCGTCATGTTGTTGGTTGTGCTGTGTGTCGTTTCGATCAATGGGTTCGCTCAAGAAAAGAAATTGGTGATTTTCAGTCAGTGTAATTTTGCGGAACCATACCGCGCCGCACAGAATAAGCTGATGGAAGAGTTGTGGGCCCAGGTTCCCGATGTTGAATTTCAGATTTTTGACGGCCAGGCTGACGCCGCCCGCCAGATCAGCCAGATTGAAAATGCCATTCGTCAAGAACCGGATCTGTTAATTGTGGCTCCGTTACAACGAGATTCCTTGACGAAAGTCATGGGAGAAGCCATCAAAGCCGGCATCCCGACGATTTGTCTTGAACGCGATCTGGTTGAGCCGAACTGGACTACCTATATTCGGTGCGATAACCGCAAAATCGGGCAAATGGCCGGACAATTTGTCGTAGATTATCTCACGAAAAAATTTGGGGAACCCAAAGGAAAGCTTGTTGAAATTCAGGGGATGAAGGGTGTTGAAGGCGCGATTAATCGCCACGCCGGTTTCTGGGATGTGATCGGACAATATCCGGGCATCGAATTGGTGCATGACGCTACTGCCAACTGGTTCCAACCGGAAGCCATCGATCGCATGACCGAGGCCTTGAATGCGGTACCGGAAATTGATGTGGTCTATGCACACAATGACCCCATGGCTTATGGAGCATTCCTGGCAGCCAAAGAAAAAGGGCGTGAAAAAGAGATGATTTTCATCGGAATTGACGGACTTGACCATGAAGGGAAAAAATACGTCAAAGAAGGGATTCTGGCTCTGACCGTTGTGTATCCGCTCTGTGTAGATAAAGCCGTTGAGATCGGGAAGAAAATGTTGGAAGACCCGAATTTCAAGCCTGAGCCAACCTATACGATGGATTCTGCCATTGTCACCCCTGAAACGCTGAAATAAGCAGTGTTTTCAAAGAACAGAATGAGCGGCGGAGGTCTCGAACCTCCTCCGTTTTTTTTATAGCTCAGAAGATTTTTTCTCACCCTCTATAAATCGCGCTTGCGGAAATTGAATCAAAAATTGACAGCCGGCCTCCCCGATATTTTCAACAGTGATGGTACCATGATATTTTTTGACAATGCCGTAGCTGACCGAAAGTCCCAGCCCCATGTTCTGTTCCGCGCCTTTTTTGGTGGAATAAAAGGGGAGAAAAATATTATTGGGGTTGTCATCACAGATGCCGGGGCCGGTATCCTGAAACAGGATTTGCACAAAAGGCAGACCATCTTCTAACTGCTGTCTGGTGGTGATGAAAATCTCACCGCCGGCGGGCATGGCTTCAAAACTGTTCTTGAAGAGATTCAGGAGCACTTGCTTGATCTCATGTTTGTTTGCTTTAATCAGCAACTCCTGCTGATATGGCTCAAAGCGAATGTTGATCTGTTTATGTTTGGCGTTGTGTTGAATCAAATTCAGCATCGCGCGGATCGTGTCATTCAGTTCGATCTCTTCGATAGCTCCCCGGGTATGATCTGAAAAGGATTGCAAATTACTCACAATGCTGGCAATATCCGCCACTTGTTCGTGCAGCGTATCGAGGGCTTCATGAAATTCAGGGATGCGAAAGCGATATTTCATGTAACTCAGGTAGGTGTAAATAATTTCCAGCGGATTATTGATTTCATGCGCGACCCCGGCGGCTAATAAGCCGACCGAAGCAAGTTTTTCCGAAAGAATCACCTGTTTTTGCAAACGGTCATATTCAGTCACATCTTCGATAATAATGATATTGCCGATAAAAAATGCGCCGTCGTAAATCGGAAAGGTTCTGACGTTGCTCATCACCTTGATCTGATTGAAGGTCAGCGGTATCTGATACAAGGTTTTCTCTTCTTTACCGATCAGAGCAGCGTCAATAAAGTCCGCAATGTCCTGATTTGTCCCTGCCAGCAATCGCTCGACCGGCGCATTTAGATAAGAGGTTTGCGCGAGGTTGAAATTCTGCTCACAGGAATCATTGACCAATTTAATGCGCTGCTCCTGGTCGGTGACAATCAGGTTCACCGGCAAATTGCGTAAAATCGCCTCATTATATTTGAGCAGGTGGTAAAATTCTTCATTCAGATCGTCAGCCGATGGATCGTTTGAAACCTGGGTATAAGCCATTTTGATCAGATTGATTTTATCAATATTCTTCACGTCATCCGTAACCAGGATCGCGCCATGTTTGATGATGCTGACCTTATCCGCTAAATTGTAAATATCGTCAATACGGTGGGTAATTAACAAAATCGTCACCTCGGCCTGCTGTAAGGTTTTTAGGATCGCAATAATTTTCTGGAAAGCCGGGGCAGTGAGTTTTTCCAGGGCTTCATCCAGAATAAAGAGTTTCGGACGCGCATAAATGTGCTTGAGAATATCCACAAAGATTTGATCTACAGCCGTCAGATTTTTCACCAGCATGGTTGGATCGAGGTCAATCTCATATTGCGCTAAAAACTCCCGGGCGGCCGTTAGGTTTTTTTTCCTGGATCGGAGCTTATAATTCGGCGTGCTGTCCAGTGCAAAATTTTCAGCAATACTGAAATAGGGGTTGAGGGAAAGCGTGTGCTGATGCACCATTTCGACGCCAAGCTCCAGGGCGGTTTTTAAATTCAAACTCTGGCAGGTCTTGCCGTCGAACATAATCTGTCCTGCCTGCGGTTTCACCAGGCCGCTGATAATCCTGGCCAGCGAAGATTTGCCGGCTCCATGTTCGCCGACCAGAGCATAGACTTTGGCGCGTTCCAGACTGAGATCAATCTGTTCGAGTACTCGTAAGGTCCCATAATTCAGGCGTACCTTTGTGAGCGTTAAGAGCGGGGCGGACTTATTCAGGCGCTGCGATTCCATATTTTTTTAATTTGCGATACAAGGTTTTTCTGCCCATATTCAGCAATTCAGCGGTCTTTTTCTTGTTATAGCTCGTTTTCTCCAGCATACTCAGGATCAGGTTTTTTTCCATCTCTTCACGAATATTTTCAGGAGCATGGCGTTGGGGCATGTCCAGAAAATCGGGTGGAAGGTCTTCAAGCTCAATCGTTGGATGCGCAGAAACAGCGGCCGCGTAACTGATCACGTTTTTGAGTTCCCTGACATTTCCCGGCCAGTGATAGGCTCGTAATTGTTCCTGCACCGCGTCGCTTACATGTTTAATCTGCGCAGCGTTGGCGTGAGAATGTTGGCGTAAAAAGTAATCGAGTAGTAAAGGAATATCCTCCTGACGCTCTCGTAAAGGGGGAATGGAAAGTACAGCAGTATTCAGGCGATACAACAAATCTTCGCGAAATTTCTCGGCCTGAATCAATTTTTTCAGATCTTTATTGGTCGCCGCAATAAAACGAACATCAACAGTGATCGTATTATGTCCGCCCAGGCGTCGAATCTCCCGATTTTGCAGTGTGCGCAGGATTTTGGCTTGAATCGCTAACGACATATCCCCGATTTCATCGAGAAACAAGGAGCTTGCATCCGCTTTTTCAAAAACCCCCTTGAAGGCCGTTGTCGCGCCGGTGAACGCGCCCTTTTCGTGCCCGAAGAGTTCGTTATCGAGCAGGGTTTCGGGAAACGCAGCGCAATTGATTTTGAGCATCTTATGCGCCTTGCGCGTCGAGTGCAGGTGGATGAAATCAGCCAGGATTTCTTTGCCTGTGCCATTTTCTCCGGTGATCAACACAGGTAAATCCGTAGCCGCCAATTTTTTGGCTTTCTGACAAATTGCAAGCATTGCAGGGTGTTGGGTTACGATGCAGGGAAATTCATCTTCTGTGAGAGCATATTGCCGCTCTTGAGGCACTGTGCTGAACGCGGACAGATGGATCGCATTTTCCACTACATTGACCAGTTGTTCAAAATCCAGAGGTTTTTTGACATAATCGCAGGCTCCGAGTTTCAGCGATTGCACGGCGGTTTCTACCGAGGCATAACCGGTCATCATGATCACCGGCAGATGCTGGTATAATAAGACGATTTGCTTTAGCACGTCAATCCCGTTTTCTTCACCTAACATCATGTCAAGCAGCACCACATGAATCTGCTGAGTGGCGCACATCCGCAGCGCTTCCCGCCCGTTGAGTGCGTAAAAGGCCTGGTAACCGATCTGTTCGAAGGTCTGGGCCAGCGTTTCGCACAGTTTGAGTTTATCGTCAACAATCAGCAGGGTCTTTTTCATCTGATGCCTGTATCCTTTTGCCACATGTGTCAGGGTTGTGTGTCATAGCGACACATTATGTTGGCGAAAAATCCCCTCAAAAAGTCAAGAGTTATTTAGGAATTTTGCGTTTTTTGGGGAACTGCAAGGATTGGGTGTACAAAGGATTTCTGACGGGCGTGAACGAACGGCGCGAATCCCTTGTACATTCCCAATCCTTGTAGTTTTTCATGAAGTTCACGCAAGAACCTGTACGTTTTGGCATGGGATTTGCTATAATATATAAGGAGTGAAGTGTTCAATTTCACTACATGATCATGTGTTGTTGCGTAGTGAGAAACTGTCCCGCCACAAGGGGGGAGAAAATGGATGGTGCCTGGGTTATGATGTGATTCAATAACGCAGGCCCGAAGCATTTCAAGGAGACTGGTGTATGAAGAAGTTATTGGTAGTATCGCTTGCAGGATTGTTGTTACTCTCGCTTTGCACGTCCGTTCTGGCTGCGGACAAAATTAAAATCGGATTTTTAGTCAAACAACCTGACGAACCCTGGTTCCAGGATGAATGGAAATACGCCCAGCAGGCGGCTGACGAGTTAGGATTTGAGCTCATTAAAATCGGCGCAACCGACGGCGAAAAAGTGCTGGCAGGGATTGACAACTTAGCCGCTCAGCAGGCTCAGGGATTTGTGATTTGCACCCCTGACGTGAAACTTGGACCGGCGATTGTGGCAAAAGCTCAGGCGGCCGGACTGAAAGTGATGAGCGTTGACGACCGTTTTGTAGGTCCCGATGGCAATCCGATGGAAGAAGTACACCACATGGGGATTTCGGCGTTCAATATTGGCAAAGCCGTAGGCCAGGCGCTTGTTGATGAAGCGGCTGCACGCGGCTGGGATCTGAAAGAAGTGGGTTTCTTACGCATGAGTTACGATCAGCTTCCCACGATTAAAGAACGCACCGACGGCGCAACTGAAGTTCTGGTAGGCGCAGGATTGCCGGAAGCCAATATTTTTGACTCGCCCATGAAGGTGTTGGATATTGAAGCCAGCATGAACGCCGCGAATATTACGCTCACCAAACATCCTGATGTAAAACTCTGGGTTGTAGCCGGCGGCAATGATAGTTCGGCGATTGGCGCAGTCAGAGCGTTGGAAGGTCAGAAAGTTCCGTTAGAAAATGCGATTGCGGTTGGAATCAACGGCACGGAAGCTGTGGCAGAGTTCGAGAAACCGGAGCCGACCGCTCTGATCGGCTCGATCCTGCTGGCGGCAAAACAGCATGGCTATGGCACCGCGGAAAATATGTTCAAATGGATTAAAGACGGTGTAGAACCCGAAAAAGCCATCTGGACCGCAGGTCAATTAATCACCAGAGAAAACTACAAAGAAGTGATGGGATTGAACTAATTGTCATCCAACCTCACAAACACCAGGTTTCTTCAAGAAATCTGGTGTTTTCACTCTCTTCTACACAGGAGTTGCACATCATCATGGAACATTTCCTGGAGTTCAAAAATATCACCAAAATTTTCCCCGGCGTGAAAGCGCTCGATGACGTTTCTTTTGGAGTTGCCAGAGGCAGCGTGCATGGCCTGGTCGGCGAAAACGGCGCAGGTAAATCAACCCTCCTCAAAATTTTAAGCGGCGCCTATAGCCCGACCTCAGGGGATATACTCATTGATCAGGAAAAAAAAGTGTTTAATAATACTCGTGATGCATTGCACGCGAAGGTTGCCATTATTTACCAGGAATTGAACCTGGTGCCAGAACTGACAGTCGCCGAGAACCTGCTTCTGGGACATTTCCCCCAACATTCCGGGTTTCTGAACAAACACCAGATGTTCCGGGTCGCCAAAAAACAAATTGAAGAATTAATGGAAGAATTTGAGCCAGCGACCAAAGTAAAAAACCTTTCGATTGGTCAGCGCCAGATGTTGGAGATCGGCAAGGCGCTGTTGCACAACGCCGAGATTATCGCTTTTGATGAACCTACCAGTTCTCTTTCGGAACGAGAAGTGACCCAACTGTTCAGAATTATTAAAAACTTGCGAGATCAGGGCAAAGCAATTATTTATGTGTCGCATCGCATGGATGAAATTTTTAAAATCTGCGATACGGTCACGGTGTTCCGCGATGGCAAGCACATTCAAACCTTTCCGGAGATGCAAGCGGTGACGCATAACCTTCTGGTGCAACGCATGGTGGGGCGCGAGATTAAAGATGTGTATGGCTATCGTCCCAGACAAAAGGGAGAAAAACTCTTTGAAGTCACGCAGCTTCGAGGCAAAGGAGTGAAACAGGATATTTCCTTTGATGTGGCGCGCGGCGAAATTGTCGGATTTTTCGGATTGGTCGGAGCAGGGCGCAGCGAGCTGCTCAAAGTGATTTTTGGAGCGACTCCGCTTGAATCCGGTCAGATATTCGTCAATGGACAGTCTGTTTCAATTAAGAACCCGACCGCAGCCATTCGTCACGGAATCTGTCTGAGTCCTGAAGATCGCAAGGATGAAGGGATTATTCCGGTGCGTTCCGTGAGTGAAAATATTAATATCAGTTGCCGGCGGCACTTTTTACGCGCCGGAATTTTTTTGAATAAAAGCAAAGAACGGGAGAATACGGATCATTTTATTGCGAAACTGGCGATCAAAACCCCTTCGCGCAACCAGTTGATTGGCAATTTATCCGGCGGCAATCAGCAAAAAACCATTTTAGCCCGCTGGCTGAGTGAAAAAGTGGCGGTCTTTCTGCTGGATGAGCCGACGCGCGGGATTGATGTCGGGGCTAAATATGAAATTTATCAACTCATGTATCAACTGGCCGAAGAAGGCAATGCAGTCGTATTCGTCTCGAGCGATCTGCCCGAAATCATCGGCGTCGCCGATCGCGTGTTCGTGATGCGTGACGGCGCGATTACCGGACAGCTTGACCGCAAGGACGTATCTGAAGAACGACTGCTTTCAATGGCGTTGCCCCAGGCTTGATGACGAATGTAGCTCGAAACTCCAGTTTCGAGGCGCGAAATACAATTTCGCGCTACATTTACAGAGGAGAATCAAAGGTATGAACACAAACGGAACATCCAAAATTTTCAAAACGATCTGGCAAGATTACAGTATGTTGGTGGTATATGCGATCATGTTCATTTTATGTTCGCTGTTTGTCCCTTATTTTTTAACCATTCCCAATATGAAAGGCCTGGGATTATCGGTGACGACGATCGGCATGGTCGCCAGTACTATGCTGTACGCCCTGGGGGGCGGCGATTTGGATCTCTCGGTCGGGTCAACCGTGGCGTTCACCGGAGTCTTAACCGCGAAATTACTAAATATTACCAACAATGTGCCCCTTTCAATTCTGGGCGGAATTATCGCCGGGGGCCTGGTTGGCCTGGCCAATGGCGTGTGCATCGCCAATCTCAAACTCAATCCGCTGATTACCACCTTAGCCACGATGCAGATTGTACGCGGCTTAGGGCTGATCGTCTCGAACGCGGTCTCAATCGGAATTATCATTCCTGCCTTCTTTGTCATCGGCAATGGGGCGATGTTCGGCGTGCCGAACCCGATTTGGATTACGGCCGTGATCATGATCATTTTTGGCATCCTCTTAAATAATACGGCCTATGGCCGCAATGTGTTAGCCATCGGCGGTAATAAGGAAGCCGCGCGCTTGTCCGGCGTGAACGTAGAGCTTACCAAAAATATTATTTTTGTTTTACAGGGATTGGTGACAGGAGTTGCAGGAGTGGTGTTAGCAGCCAGAATGACGAGCGGACAGCCGAATGCGGCCATCGGCTTTGAGTTGGATGTGATTTCGGCCTGCGTGCTTGGCGGCGTGTCGCTATCCGGCGGCGTCGCCACCATGGGCGGCGTAATTGTCGGCGTGCTGATTATGGGCACGGTACAGGATGTGTTGAACTTATTGAACGTCCCGACTTTTTACCAATACGTGGTGCGCGGCGTGATTCTGCTGATTGCCGTGCTCTTAGACCAGTTGAAACAACGCCGAAAAGCATAAAAAATCCAAAAGCCTGACGATTGATCGTCAGACGATTAATCGTCAGGCTTGATGTTCCTCTGAGCGACAATGGGCATCACACTAAGGTACTCCCCATTGTCAAGACAAAAAACACATCATGTTAAGGTGTTTTTTTGACCATGTTTTTTGACCATTTCATCACCACGATGCTTTGCGTTACCATACCCCGAAATAAACCTCAGCAGGCGGCTTATGGCCTATAAGGCCTGATGTGGCCGTTCGTGATTATAGAAACCCAAAATACTCTGCTAACCCCTGATGGGCCTCCGTCACATGATGCCAGTCGTGCAAATAGACCTTCTCATACTTGACAGATCGCCAGAGCCGTTCCACAAAAATGTTATCATCGACCCGTCCTCGCCCATCCATACTGATCGCGATCTCCGCCGACTGCAAGCGTTCGGTAAACGCTGTGCTCGTAAACTGACAGCCCTGATCGCTATTAAAAATCTCTGGTCTGGTCTGGTGGAGCGCATGCTCTAATGCGACCAAACAAAACTCCGTTTCCAAACTGATGGACACCTCCCAACTGAGCACATAGCGACTGAACCAGTCCATAATCGCCACCAGATAGAGAAACCCGTGCAGTAAGCGAATATACGTCATATCTGTACTCCACACCTGATTGGGCCGTACAATCTGCAAATCACGAAGCAGAGAGGGATAGACCTGAGGCTCCGGATGAACCTGACTCAGTTTCGGCTTCGGATAAATGGCGTCCAGCCCCATCTGTCGCATGAGTCGCCGAACCCGTTTCACATTCACGCTCCAGCCTTGCCGATCCAGATAGGCGGCCATGCGTTCCACCCCATAAAACGGATGTCGCATAAACTCTTCATCGATGACCCGCATCAACGCCAGATTCTCCGCGCTTTCCCCCTGGGTCTGATAATAATAACTGGCGCGACTCAGCCCCAGTAATTCACATTGACGCTGAATCAAAATCACGGGATGGGTCGGCTCAATCCAGGCTCTTTTTTCATTTAATGCCCGGTCTCCACTCTTTTTTTAATCAGTCCAATTCCACATTCAATTGGCCAATTTGACGATATCATTCCGCTTGCAGTTCCTCGGTTTCGCGTTCCGTTTTTCGTCGCCGACTTGAAAACAGGCTGGGAGCCTCCGACAGTAAATGTTTTTTCCACTGCTGAATCTGATTCGGATGAATCTCAAATTTGCTGGCTAACTCGGCGAGCGTTTTATCGCCTTTTAACGCTGCTAACGCGACTTGAACCTTCCACGCCGCTGGATAATTTTTCCGACTCCTCCCCATCACTTTTTCCTCCTTTTTTTCTTGATCAAAAACAGCATATTTTACACCTTCATATACTGTCTAAATTTGGGGGAGTATTATAGTTTTTTGAGACCTCCGCGTCATCATGATTCCTTCAGCCGCACCAACATCGCACATCACCGCGTGCATGCGGCTGATGCTTTGCTCAGCATAGCCATACTAGAAGGGATACTGGCGCGCAGCGCGGTGTATATGGATCCAACGCAATTCGGTAAATTCTTCCTGGGCAGCCTTGCCCCCGAACCGGCCCCAGCCACTATCCTTAACGCCTCCAAATGGTACCTGCGGTTCGTCATGAACCGTCTGATCATTTATGTGAACGATCCCGGATTCAAGGCGTTCGGCAATGGAGAGACCTTTCGCTAAATCGCTAGTAAAGACACTCGCAGAAAGCCCATACATGGTGTCGTTTGCTACAGTCAGGGCTTCATCTTCATCTTTAACCTCAAGTATTGAGACTACGGGTCCAAAGGTCTCTTCGCATGCAAATGAAGTGCCTCGTTTAACATGTGTCAATATTGTCGGGTAGTAACAAGGTCCTTCCGATTTTCCCCCGCACGCTATCATAGCCCCATCGCGGACAGCGGCCTCCACGCTGCTTTGGAGTTGGCGCAATTGTTTCTTGTTGATAATGGGGCCTATGACGGTGTCAAGTTCTTTCGGATTCCCGACTTTGAAGGCTGAGACTTTCTTAACGAATTTATCTGTAAATTCCTTAATGACAGGTTGTTCTACAATTACCCGGCGTGTGGACATACAGATTTGTCCCTGATGCAGGAATCCGCCAAATGCCGCAGCATTTACGGCCAAATCAATATCTGCGTCGCGCAGAATGATTAACGGATTCTGCCCGCCCAGCTCCAAAGCTACACGTTTGAGATGACGTCCCGCTTTTTCTGCAAGTTGACGACCCACAGCGCTTGAACCCGTAAAATTGATACGGCGAACTTTAGGGTTTTCTATGAATTCGTCGCCGATTTCACTACTTGCACCCGGCCCGTTTGTGATTACATTTAAAACACCTTTAGGGAAACCGGCTTCATGGAAGATTTCTGCAAGCACAAATCCCCCCGTTGCAGCAGACTCAGTCGAAGGTTTGAGAACTGTTGTATTCCCATAAAGAATAGGCATGCAGATAGCGCGCAGCGACAGGATTAACGGCGCATTCCATGGGCCTATCCCGGCCACAACACCTACAGGCTGGCGTACCGCCATATAGAGCGCGTCTGGCAGGTCGGCTGGAATAATTTCACCACTCGCCTGGTGCGCCTGTGCTGCAGCTTCTCGCAATAAACCTGGAGTAAACATACACTGGAACATCCCAAAGCCAAAAGTACATCCTGTTTCCTCGGCAAGAATTGTTATGATCTCATTTCGTTTTTTTTCGAGAATATCGGCGGCCTTTAGGAACAAAGCCTGCCGTTCAGCCGGAAGAGTATGCGACCATACGGGAAATGCTGCTGTTGCCGCATCAACAGCACGTTGAGCATCAGCGCGTTTCCCAGCCGGAACATGCGCGAAAACCTCACCTGTGTATGGGTTGAGATCGTCATAAACCTTACCATCAAGAGCGCCAACCCATTCACCATTGATGTACATTTTGTAATCTCTTGACATTTTTCTCTCTCCTTATCTAAATTCTAAACAGGACTTACGCAGTACCCCCCTCAATCCTCCCGTAAACGGGGGGAAGTTCACAGAAAAGCGTCACGTCTCTTCCCCCCGCTTGCGGGGGGATAAAGGGGGGTGTGCGTAAGTCCTGCTAAAAAAGTGAGTTTTACAACTAACAACCCAACGCCCCGCTTCACCAGCGCACAACAGCGGGCGCAACCACGCTTGACATAAAACCGACCAATTTCCCCGCCCGCTGTTGTGCGTGTAGGGTAGCAAGCCAGCGAGTTACTTATTTGGTAGTGTATCCTGTACATGATGCACGTTCCCTGAGCGAAGTCGAAGGGAACGCCTGCGTGCTCGTCTCGACTCCGCTCGACGACCGGTCATCATGTACAAGGTAGGCACTACCACTTATTTTTATAAGCACTTTTCCAACAAGCCCCCTCTGAACCGTGCGTGCGACTTTCACCGCACACGGCTCTCCAGTAGGTTTACGTAAGTCTCGTTCCGTCATACGTGCCATCGTGAATCTTATGATGGCATTTCCTACACACGATGAGTGTCTTCCTGTTTATCTCAATCATGTGCTTTACCAATCAGGTGGTTCGTTTCTTCCTCTATATCGTTCCTTGAGGTCTTTTAGCTTCCTGATATGGTGGACGTTGAGATTTTCTGTACTTCCGCATATTTCACATTCATTCGCTAATAATCGTGTCAACAGTTCGCAACCTTTTGTAAAAATATCTGTCCTTTCGTCTTTTATTTTGACGTTGCGATTCACACATATTGGCTTCTTTCCAAATGACGCTTTTAAGGGTTCTCCCTTTTCTTTTGGGATTATAACCCCGATTACCTTTCTTTCTTCCGTATTATATAGCGTGTACTTTTTCTGAATAGTGCTCATTTTGGTTCTATGTTTATGCACTAATGTTTTCAGCAGTGACATTCTGTATATACTACGGAGCTTATACAGATCACTCACATTAGTTGAACATCATTCAGAAAGACCGCAAAATGCGGCGTATTCGTATCAGTCAAGCGATTATAAAGAAATTTATCCACAAAAATTTTATCAAGTCGATCTTTGCTTGACGTTTTGACAGAACCAATCGCCTTTGTCGAGTCTTCAACTCGAATAATCACGTCATGCGGGTAGTTCATCCTAAAGACTTCTTGCCCATTCAGAAGGACTGGAACAGCAATCGTCCCCGCAGAAACATCAATTCCAATCTCTTCAATCACCAAACGAATGAACCGTTCAAATCTGTTCGAACTCTTCAAAAGACAGCATCAGATTAGCATTAATACGACGAGTGACGTTAAATGTCCCGTCTTTTTTGTATTGAAAAAAACGATAATTCTGCTCATTCTGCGAGACAATCACCGCTTGAAGGTGTGTTTTGATAAATTCCAAATAGCGTAATCCATACTCTGCGTAATCAGCAAGTGATTGGAACTGTGTTTTATTGGTCGCAATAGTCAGTAATTGCTGTACCGTCATCGGATCGAATTCCTCCGTTCTTCGGAGAGACGATCAAATACAATCCACTCCTCTTTCGTTTTATGAATCACGGTTTCCAGTCGTTTGATCGCCCATTCATTGTATTCAGCATTCAATTCACATTCGAACCATTTCCGCTGGAGCTGTTCTGCGACCACAAGCGTTGTACCGGAGCCAGCAAACGGATCAAGAACAATATCACCCTCATGACTTGATCCGAGAATAACTCTCCGGAGTAATTCTTCAGGTTTTTGGGTCGGATGAGGGGTTTTTTCTTCCATTCCATTAACGGTTGATTATCGACATGTAATCGTTTTTTAGGCACAAACATCCTCTCCTTTTTTATGATTATCGTACTGCACGTTCTGTGGAAAGGATTATGGAAATACGAAACTTGTCAATAAAAATTATGCCAGGGATCGATTGACGCCACGATAAAATGTGATGATACTTCGCTACTACGTAGCCCAACGCCGCGCTTCACCGGGCTTGGAAGGCGGACGCAACCCAAACCCGAAAAAATACCACCAGATTTCCCGCCAGATTTCCCGCCCACCTTCCAAGCTCAGGTGCAAGCCATTGTTCGGCAATTCAGGGCATCATTCTAGACATTACAATGGACATCCTCCCAGTGCTTTGACTCATCCAAGCAACTAATTCGCCATAAAAAATATAATGCTATCCCGACGACTGCGTCTATCGACACGTAGAAATGCATTTGGCGAGGGATGACGAACCCACACGGGCGATTAACGGGTTTTCAGCCAGCCTATGGCAGTTTCAGTATCCTTGAAATGCTCCACTGCCATACTATCAATTGATTCTGTATTTTCGTGCGCCCTTTCCATAGACACTTGCGCCCAAAAAGCCTCGGGCACGACGAAGGCAATATGTCGCACCCCGAGAGTGCGAACAGTCGGAAACCACACATCTTTAACGTATTCCGGGGCACCGGGGGCATAAACCGGTATGAGGCGCAAATCAATAACGCATTTTTTCAATTGATAGTGACGAATGAGTTTATACTCATATTCGAGTATTTTGACGAAGTCTTGATAGGGGGTAAACCTTAAGAACCTGACCGAAAGCGCATTCAATTGCTTTTCCACTCGCACTTCTACAAAGTTATTGATCAAATCGTCCATCTTTTCCTCCCCTGAAAATGTAGCGCGAAATTCCTTTTCGCGCATAAGGCGGTACATCTGATCTCTCCTGAACAGAGAATTTTCATCTACCGTGGTGTGTTTGCCACAACACATGAAGAACTCCTTCGCTGTAATGTGTTCACCATTTTGGTGAATCACATCATGAAAAATGATCCGAAAAATGGCAAGTTTTTTCATGGGAAAATTCCTTCGAAAACACGCAAATTCAAGGAAAATAATACTTGCTTACGCTGAGATTTTATGAGAGAATATCCCCTGATAGCAGCATAATGCCCGCGTTTCACCGGCGGCAAACAGCGGGCGACACCGAACGCCGGGGAACACCGACCAATTTTCCCGCCCGCTGTTTGGGTCGGGTAGGCAGCCAGCGAGGTACTTCTTTCTAAGCCCTTTTCCAACTGCCCCCCACCGAACCGGACGTGCAAGTTTCCAAGCATCCGGCTCTCCAGTGGACTCTGGGTTACTCAGCACAGGTCAATTCGCATTTCGCGTATCCTGGCCTTTCCGCCATTTTCACCTGTCCCACTTCCCCTTGTAGACGGCTTTCCCGTCCTCTGAGTACTATTGGAACTCCGTGACCATGAGACTCGCGTCTTGTAGGCCATCCCGTCTTCCGTGTGCCCTGAACGATTTAGACTGTCTTAGATGGGTCATTCATCGCCTTACCAGTGTTCGCTACCCCGGGTTCTCAGGAGTTACCTTTCGGGCTATTCGGACGCATAATAACCGTACTCTCTGAGACAGAGGTTTCAGACTTCATCGGTGTGCAATTCCGATTACTTGGGGTTTCCTCTGGGAGTTGCATTCCTCCAATGGGATTGACCTTCAAGCAGTATAGCCTTCATCATAACAATCAACTCTTGCCAGACCGCCTAACATACCCTACTTCTGTCGTTTCTGGCTTTCCTCACCGGCTGTGTGTCCTCTTGGGCTTTCGCCTCATTTCGAGTAAGTGAGGTGAGTTTGTGGGTACTTTGGTAACTTCCCACATCTGGGTCGTCAGAAGATGAAGGCAATCTGTAAAGATCTATTTTCTTTCAAGCAAACGATATGGACAAATGATCATCGGTTTGGAATCTCTGCCATAGGAGACAGTGCATGTCCCTATCGTTTGCTCTGGCGCACTCTTCCTATTTTTCAAACATTTTCTCTGCAAAAATGGACAAACTTGCTCATTGACAATGGCTTGCCAATCGAGATTTTCACTTGTCACTGATTTTCCATAGAGTTCGTAGATGCCATTACTCATAGTCACATTCAGCCCTTTCCCTGATATATTCATGAAACAGGACATATTGTTGCCCTTCATAGCTTGTATTGAGCCTCTCTATTGATTGCTGAAGATAGTCTTGAGAAATATCGATCCCGATTGACTTGCGATGAAATGATTGAGCAACAACCAGCGTCGTCCCAGTCCCGCAAAATGGATCAAGCACTGTCCCATTTGGAGGACATGTCGCTGAAATTGGGATGTTACATAAATCAGCAGGGTAAGCGGCATAGTGTTCTTTTCTATGTTGTGTATCTTCAGGAATGATCTCCCAGACATCGCTTGGTTTCGTACCATTGGGATGATAACAGAGGAAATAGAACCCTTTTTCTTTGAGTTCTTTTGCGCGTCCAGAAAGATTTTCCGCATCAGAATGTGTCGTTCGTTGCCTCCCTCGGATAATCATCCTGAAATCAGAGACTTCTCCCATTTTTACTTTCATGAGCATGGTATTCAGTGCATTGATGGCATGAGACTTTTCTTGTTCAGTTAAATCTGCTGCTAATTCAATTTGTCGTTTATACCGTACCCCACTTACGCCGGTTGCAGAGACAATCGAGCCATTGACGACTTTTGCCTCTCTAGGTCTGGTTCGTATCGCATCGCTATTATAATAATAGCCATTCGGCTGCTTCACAAAATGGAAGACATTCTCGTGAATATTTCTCAGTTTATCAGGTGAATTGTCAGGAGCACCTTTTATTGGCTCTTCCGTAAAGTTTGTGGGAACGATTTTTGCATACATACTTGACACAAAACAAGGTGACAGAG
>DF820475.1:0-6253 GCA_000739535.1 Candidatus Vecturithrix granuli
AGCAGAGCTTGCGCACTCCGGAGAGCGTGTCCATAACCTTCTGTGTCATTACATTTAACCACTACCAAAATTTCTTTTCAGTTTCTCGCAAAGAATTCATCTTCAGAGACTTTGCGTCTTTGCGGGCTTTGCGAGAGCATTCGAACGAAATTATTCATAATTACTTATGGGGAGGAAGACAATGTTTGGAGCAATGAAAACCTATTTGCAGCAAGAAATTGTCGCCATAAAAGCCAAAGGCTTGTATAAAGGGGAACGGATTATTACCAGCCCGCAGCGTGCGATGATTGATGTGCAGGGCGGACAGAAAGTACTGAACCTGTGCGCCAATAATTATCTGGGGTTGGCGTCGCATCCCGCAATTATCGAAGCGGCCAGGTCTAGCTATGACAAATGGGGTTATGGCTTATCCTCGGTACGGTTCATTTGCGGCACGCAATTGATTCACAAAGAATTGGAGCAAAAAATCAGCGAATTTTTAGAAACTGAAGATACGATTCTTTATACGTCCTGTTTCGACGCCAATGGCGGGTTGTTTGAAACTTTGTTGTCGGAAGAAGATGCGGTAATTAGCGATGAATTGAACCATGCCAGCATCATTGACGGAGTTCGGCTGTGTAAAGCCAAACGCTTCCGCTATAAAAATAATGATATGGCCTCGCTTGAAGAGCAGCTCAGGCAAGCGTCGGATGCCCGTTTTCGTTTGATTGCTACCGATGGTGTGTTCTCCATGGATGGTTACATTGCCAACCTGCAAGGGATTTGTGATTTAGCGGAAAAATATGGCGCGCTGGTGATGGTTGATGATTCTCATGCGGTCGGCTTTGTAGGACAAAAAGGGAAAGGCACACCAGAATATTGCGATGTCATTGGTCGCGTGGATATTCTCACCGGCACGCTCGGCAAAGCTCTCGGCGGGGCCAGCGGCGGCTATACCAGCGGACGCAGGGAGATTGTGGAGATGCTGCGCCAGCGCTCGCGCCCCTATCTGTTTTCTAATACTGTCGCGCCCAGTATTGTGATCGCGTCAATCAAAGCCCTGGAACTGCTGAGCGAATCGGATGATCTGCGGGTGAAACTTTTTGAAAACACCAGCTTCTTCCGCGCCGAAATGACCAGGCTCGGTTTCAACATTCTGCCCGGTACGCACCCGATTGTGCCGGTTATGCTCGGCGACGCAATCCTTGCGCAGAAAATGTCTGCCCGTTTGCTGGAAAAAGGCGTGTATGTGGTCGGTTTCTCTTTTCCGGTGGTGCCGCAGGGCAAAGCCCGCATTCGCACCCAGATTTCAGCCGCGCACTCCCGCGAAGACCTGGAATTCGCGCTCAGGATGTTTGCTGAGGTCAAGCAGGAATTGGGGATATAAGCCTATATACACAAAAACCCTGCATTTACCCACCCTTTCCCTCTCCCGGGAGGCAGGACTGTTAAGTTCTGTGGGTGTTTGTCATCTCGACTTCGCTCGATGACCGAAATACCGCACGTCGAGCGAAGTCGAGACGCTCTATTTTGCGAGAATTTAACAACCCTGCTCCCCGGAGGGGGAAGGGGTGGGTAAAAAAAATATATAAAGGAAAATATGAATATTTTAAAAGAAGTCTTAAAACACGAGGTATTTCCGGCGTTAGGCTGTACTGAGCCGATCGCCGTTGCCTACGCTGCCAGCGTCGCTGGCAAAGCCTTAGAAGACGATGAACTCCGCTCGATTCAGATCACAGTTGATCCTGGGGTCTATAAAAATGGTCTGGCGGTGAATGTGCCCAATACCAACGGCGAACGCGGCAATCTGATAGCAGGGGTTTTAGGGGCTTTGATCAAGCAGCCGGAGTTAAAAATGGAAATCCTGAAAGGCTCAAACCAGGAATTCATTCAGCAGGCGAAACAGATTATTCAGGCGAAACAGGCTCGCATTGAGTGCGATAATTCAAAAACCGAACTATACATTGAAGTGAGCTTAGAGTCATCCGCTCATACCGCCCGGGCCGTGACGGAATGCGGCCATACGAATCTGATTTTAGTGGAAAAAGATGGAATACCCATTTTTCAAAAAGCCCGAAGTGAACATGATAATGAAGATTTGCCCTATAAAGCCGCGCTCAAACAGAAAAGAATCGCTGAATTGATCGAACAGGCCGAACAGATTGACGCACAGGATTACGCGTATCTGAAACAGGGGATTGAAATGAACCTGACGATTTCGGAAGCCGGGAAAGAATTACACAAAGTCGGCTATTATCTCGATGATCTCATGAAAAAAGGATTTCTGGTAGATGATGTGTTTTCTTCCAGCAAAAAGCTGGTCGCTTCAGCGGCCGATGCGCGTATGGCCGGCATGAGCTATCCGGTCATGTCCAGCGGCGGCAGCGGGAATCAAGGCGTGGTGGCGATTTTAGTGCCCTATAATGTCGGTAAATATTTTAAAATCGAAGAAGACAGGGTGATCAAAAGCATCGCGTTTTCGCACCTGTTAAACAGCTATGTCAAATGTTATACGGGCGATTTATCGCCAGTTTGCGGCTGTGCGATTGCAGCCGGAGTCGGCGCAGCCGCGGCCATCGTCTATCAGCAAGCCGGGAAAGACATGGAGAAAATTGCTCTGGCGATTAACAACTTAATCAGCGATTTAGGCGGCATGCTGTGCGACGGCGCCAAAGCCGGCTGCGCGCTCAAAGTCGTCAGTTCAACCGATTCGGCCATTCGCGCCGCATACATGGCTTTGAATAATCACGGCATCACTTCGCTTGAAGGCTTTATCGGCAAAACCGCTGAAGAGACCATTCACAATTTAAGCCGTATCAGCGAAATCGGCATGGCGAAAGTGGATGACACCATGATCGAAATCATGATGCAAAAAAACGCGGAATGAGATGAGTGCCAGATGCGAGAGACCAACGGATAGCATCGCTTCAGGTGATGCTATCCGTAACTTTTTACGACCGGGGTTAAGAGGTTTTTAGATTGTCACTTTTAATGTCGATTCAAAATATGACTCATCTTCCTGTGTGTCCCCATCTCCTTCCTGGAAATCGGCGAATTCGCAGGCGATATTTCTGAATTGTTCATGGATTTCAAGAAAGGCATCCACCATATCAGGATCAAAATGAGTTCCCCTGCCTTTTTTGATGATTTCCACAGCCAGAGCATGGGGAAAGGGTGACTTGTAAACCCTCTTGCTGATCAGAGTGTCATAGACATCAGCCAGAGCCATAAGCCTGCCGCTGATGGGGATGGCCTCTCCTTTGAGGCCCTGCGGGTATCCTGAGCCATCCCATTTCTCCTGGTGCGAGTAGGCTATTTCTGCGGCAATCGTCAAGAATGATTTTTTGCCGAGTTTGCGGATGGCAGATTCGAGCACGTCACGGCCGATAACGGTGTGGGTTTTCATGATTTCAAATTCTTCCCTGGTCAAAGGACCCGGTTTCAGCAGGATATGATCGGGGATACCGACCTTGCCGATATCGTGTAAAGGGGCGGATTTATAAAGCATGTCAATGTTGGCATCACTGAGGAAGTGTTTGTACTTATCGTGCTGCTTGATATGCTCGGCCAACAGCTTGACATACCTCCTGGTGCGCTGGATATGACCGCCGGTTTCCGGGTCCCGGTATTCGGTCAGGTTCGCCATGCTCTCGATGGTGATACCCTGGGTAAGGATCAGTTCCCGCATGCCGGAGAGCAATTTCTTTTCTTCCAGTCTGTGTTTGAGAACGGTGAGGAATATGTAATGGCAGACAACAGAGAAAATCGGAAATGTCGTCCCGACAAACAGCCCCAGGCGAAAGAAAGCCTGCTGCGTTGCCAGCCATAACCCAGCAATGAAGAGCAACATAATAATGAAGCCGGAGGCGGCGCTCCTGAAAGTAATAAACAGAGTCAATGATACACCTAAAATAAGTACAAGCAGCAGGACCATGCCGTTTGACCAGCCTGGCACAGTAATGAAATCACCAGTCAGCAGATTGTCAACAACCGTGGCATGTACCTCTACCCCCGGAAATACCGGATCAAAGGGCGTGATCCGTGATTCTTTCAGACCGGCCGCTGAGGTGCCGACAAAAGTTATTCGTCCGTGCAGCCGTTCTGATGAAACCCTGCCATCCATGATATCCGCTGCTGAGATATACTCATAATTCCCCTTCGGACCCCGAAACTTGATCAGCATCTGGCCGTGCGGATCAACAGGTACAGAAGTTCCCTTGTAATTAATTGATTGCAGAATGTTACCCTCTTTTTTCAGAAGGAGATTGTCGACCTCTTGAAGTTTCAGAATTGTGGCGAGGGCCAGGCTGGCATATATCTCTCCGTTGTATTGAATCAGTAATGGTAATCGCCTCAATATGCCGCCGCCCTGATCAGGACTGGAATTTAAAAATCCTGACGCGCTGACCTTTTCTGAAAGTATTCTCAAATTGCAAAGCACTCCGGCGCTTTCCGGAAGTCCTGGGTCTTCTTCCCACTCCTCCGCATTCTGCAGAAACGAAACCTTGACCGGGTGTAGAACACATTGTTCCGAACTTTTCTCAAGCCTGTTGAAATGGAATGTATGACCCAGGACAAAAGGTCCCCTGGTTAGTGTTTCAGCAAGGATTAGATCGTTATCACTCAACTCATCGGGAAGTTGGTTAACTGCTATGGGAAGTTTATACGCGTCTGCAAGGTCTTTCAACAGCCTCTTAATGGACGTCCTGTCGGGTTCGGCAAAAACCACATCGAGGCTTATGACAGCCGGTTCCATAGCCGCGATTTTGTCAAACAGCTCGGCTACACGGTAACGGGGCCAGGGCCATTGTCCATATCGAGTCAGGCTTTTTTCATCAAGGTCAACAATGACCAGTCTGTTGTCAGCGTCATTGTCGGGGAAATTTCTCAGAAGCTGGTCATAGTTTATCAAATCAAGTGGTTGCAGCAGACTGGGGTTGAATGTAAAAAGAGTGATAAAAAACAGGGTGGATAGGAATCCCCAGATAATAATACGGCGGCTTCCCGATCTGTCAGTCACGATAAAATTGTTGGAATCGTAAGTTAGGGGCGATTCTGTTTCCATGAATAACCTTGCTGTGCCAATAGTAGTCGTTATTTTATCACGACCTCAACTCTCCGGTTTCGTGGCTCCGCAACATTATCATCTGTTTTAACCAGGGGATTCCCTTCACCATGCGAGACGACGGTGATATTCGCAGGAACTGCGCCGCTGGCCACCAGGATATCAAATAGCACTTTTGCCCGATAAAGGGCCAACTTGTAGTTATATTCCTTCTCACCGAACGTGTCGGTATGTCCCGAGATGACAATATCGGTGGAATTCCTCTCCTGGATGGTTTGAATAATTTGCGAGAGAGCGATCTTAGATTCATCGGTTAGTTCATTTGAATCCTGCAGAAAATAGAGGATAAATGTTGCCGGCAGCAAGGGTTGGGCAGCCAACGCATCGGAAAAGGTGGAGTGGATTTCATCAGCACTGAGCTTTGTGATTTCACCCGGAAGAGTCTTCCGACCCGTTACCTGCACCGATTGATTCGCCTCATTCAAGACCTGCTGCCCATCCTTGTTTGCTACGACCAGTTGCCCAACATGACCATCAGGGTCAGGGATTAATACGACCATGCTCCTGGTTCCGCAGCCCGCTACAACCAAAACAAAACCTACACTGATAAGTATGGTGCTAATTTTCTTCATATTCGCCTCAGTTGTCTGGATTGCCCAATAAATTGATAACCTCGTGAAAAGTACCGAATTACAGGCCGCAAGGCCATGGATTACCTGCCTTCCACTTTGACAAGAAATTGAGTGCCACGGATACCGATTGTAGCATCAGGCGTCTGGAATTTTACCGATTCCGGCGACTGCCGGCCTATGATGCCTGACAGATAACAGGCAGTGCCTTTCAGCATCCGGGTCACCATAGACATCACGCCTTTCTGGGGGACAAAAACATATTCATCAATCACGATCTCGCTCTTTGGTCCCAGGGACAAAATCGTGTTGTCTTCGAAAATAATCCCCACTGAGCTGTCCGCTCCCGTCTGTATGATGTCATTCTGGTAAAGTCTGTCGCCAATCTGAATAGGAATTTCCTCGCCGCTGCGGATGACAACCACATGACCTTTGCCTGTTTTGGCTGTTCCTATCGGCGACTCTTCGCCCATGGCAAGGCATGGCAGCAAAATCGTCATCATGAGGCAGAGAATAAGTAAGTCATGTTACGCAAAATTGACCGAGATTGTCGATTCTGCCTGTTCTTTGAAAAGACGTA
>DF820475.1:7527-67279 GCA_000739535.1 Candidatus Vecturithrix granuli
TTCGTGTGTAAATTTACAACACCGTGGTATGGGACTTTTTTCTCATACGTAACATGAGTAAGTAATTTTTTCATAGAGAATCTCCTTGCTTGAAAGGTGCGGAATCCTGTCTCCCGCTCCGCATGGTTTCTTCGTATAACATCACTGTGCGGCCTCAACTTCTCATAGTTCGTTCAACCGATATTCGTTTACCCGTGAACAGTTCATTGGGGTATCACTTAATCAGGAAAAATAACCACAACACTCGTCGTATTCAGAAAGCCTTCAAAAAACAGCGAAGGTAAACAAATTTCTCCGTAAGTCTCAAACCCAATAAATGGGATCCCTCGGAATGCATGATGAAACGACTGAATACTTGGGTAAAACTCATCCCCCAGGATGGAACTCCGGACGACACAATCAAAGATCAACGCCCCAGCAAGGTTTTTTGTTTTATGCGCCATAGCTAAATTGGCTGCCCGTTCTAATGCGTTCAATTGCGCCTCTTTATCGCTGTACATGATTCGGAATTGATCCCCTTCAGAGACATCCGAATAAAACCCCAGAGAGCCATCCGGATAGGCGGTCATGATCCCACGCAATTTATAGCCGCCTTGTTTGGTGAGTAGTCCCATTTCAAAGCAGGGAAAAAACCGACTCTGCCATTCCTGACTTTTCAGGGCCTCATCGGTAAACCCTGATTCTTCGCGTCGTTCACGTGAGGCGTCCAGCCAGATTTTCCAGGCATTTTGTCCGTCAATCTCATAGACTCGGCGTGGTTGCGCCTTGGTGATCGTCATCACATCGCCAATCGGAAAGTGGCCATGCGTTGCCGCCGGTCTCACAGGAGCTTTTGAATGGATCATGCAGATCCCGATACTATTCCTATAGGCCTGTCCGTTATGCAGGATATGCGTTGCTCGAAATGCGAGATTATCGCCAGCAGCCCCTCCTGCTAGCTTCACATCGGATCCTAAAGCCCGCGCAGTCATAGAGACCAGATCATCCCCACACCCGGCCAACCCATCCACAAACATGAGTGCGACGCGATAGGGAAACTCAGACGTTCTGGTTGTGTCGAGTTGGGCGATGGCTTGTTTGAGGGCCTCTTCCGGGTTCTCTTTGACATGCTGGCCGATCCCGAGCGAAAACCGATGGGTCATACTCCTGATGAACGCACACACCGCCCCATCTGTTGAATACCCCTCTTCCGTAAACTCTCCGGCCGTACTGCACCCAATAATCGGAATATCGCGAGCCAACTCACGCATTCCCTTCATTAACTGCGTGTAATTCTGATTACTTGAGGCAAATACGACGGCTACATCTGCCGGCACAACAGCACCTGATTTCTCCTGGGCCTGCTGAACGAGCGCTTTCCCCAACGCATAGCTCTCCATATTTCTCGCTCTACTCGTCACGATTTGTGTATTCATACGCCTTTGAGGTTCTATGAAGCATCCTCATTTCAGGAATGAATAAAAGATCTTCACCTTTTACCCCAGTATTCACATACATTAATATATTCATGGGTAGTGGTGAAATGGGAAGTGATGAATGTCGGAACAGTGTCCAGGACACAGGAGTGCGATGAGGTCATCGCATCAGGGCAACGCCCTGACAGGCGCGGCATCAGAGCTGCCGTTGCGACGACCGCGTCGCACTCCTGACCACCCCCTGGCCATGAGTCATCACTTCCTATTTCACCACTACCTATTCATGACCCCAGGTTCTTATAGATACTGTAACGATACGACAATACAATTTCTAAATAGTTTATCATGTCACTAAGTTATTATGTCAAGCAAGAATTCTCTTTAATCCTCATTGCGCCTGTGAATCAGGAATGATAAAAGCCCAGGCGATTTTTCTTTGGATTCAACGAACGTATCAAATTCATTGTGGTCATGTACTATTTTTACTTTGTCAAGTTAAGGTGTTCCTCTGTTTGCCTCGAGTCTGTCAAAGGGGATAATGCGCTTCGATAGAGCTTCAGCACGAATGGCCTTTCTTAATTCACCAGCATTGGGGCCCACCAGGAATCGTCATAATTTACTGTGCCAGGGTTGTTCTGGAATCTGGTGCATGAAGGCTTCGAGGCGAGTCAACTGGTTGCCTCCTTGCTGTTCTTCACACACCAGCGTTAACAAAGGCACGTCGCCGTAATCGCGCCGGACGCGCTGCAACACGCTGGTCACGACGTTCCCGAAGGAGCAATTGAGGGTGATCACATTAATGATCCCTTTAGCCCCCAGTTCCAGCGTATCAATTACGCTGCCCACCGGCGAGATCACGCCGGTTGAAAGTTCGGAACTCAGATATTTCGAGGTTTTCTCAAACACTTCTTTGGGCGTCATGTCAAAGTTGTTCAGGATGTCGTGCTCGAAAATGTTGCGCACTTTCTGTTCCTGATAGCGTAATTCCAGATTCAGCAGCAGAAATTGAATCAGTTTGGCATATTCCGCCCGTTTGCGGTATTTTTCAATGCGTTTCGCCATGAAAAGCGGAATCACATCCACCAGGGTCGGCGGCACAAAGATCACTCCTCCCAAACGTTCGACGTGGAAAAAGAGGTTATTATTGGCAAAGGGGTTAATACGCGTATAATAATCTCCGGTAATCGAGATAAATTTTTTGGAAACCGACCGGTCAATATCCAATCCTTCAAACACCGCCAAAGCGTATTCAATGCCGCGAATCGTTTCCCCTCGTTCAATACCCCGGCACAGATGGTTGCGGGCGATTTTATACGCGAAATCCGTTGTGCCTGGTTCGACCTCGTAGGGACGAGATTCGTGGACTTTTTGCAGGATGCGATCCATGGCAACCATCCCGATAAAGGCGTTATCGAAAATCCGGCCTTTCTGCGGCAAGGTCAAATTTTCGCCAAAGAGCTGATCAAAGGTGCCGACGACCGGGAAAGAGCGCGGCGCGTATTTTTTGCCTTCATAAATCGTGTTCTGGCCGTATTGCACCATTTTGCATCCGCCGTTCATAAACATAAAGAAGGCCGAATTCTTTTCATAGCGGCCGCTTTCCAGGAGATAGAGGTAATCGGCCATCAGATTTAGAAAGGGCTGACATTCTCCGCCAACCGCATGGCGGCGGCCAAGTTCGCGCACCTTTTCATTCGGCGGTGGGAGCACCTCGGCGTCCGTGCCGTTGGCGCGTAACACTGCGGCGAAAATATGGGCATGTTCGGCAAAGTGGGGCAAATAGACTTTATCGTACTTCTGTGAGGGTTTCAACACATACACGTCAGCCAGGCGTTTTTCTCGATGAGTTGATTTGGGGCTGGATTTGAGGTGCTGGATTTCATCGTGAAAGGCTTCGAGTCGGGTCACAATGCCGGTGTCTGCGGTATGTTCGTCAATTTCGATTACCAGAATCGGTTTTTCGGTGAAGGCTTCCTGCAAGTAGCGAAAACTGAAGGGATCCGGCCCGCAGCCGTAGTTGGTTAAAATAATCGGGAATAAGCGCAGGTCTTTATTCACCACCAGGGCGGCTTTCAGCATACGCAGGTTGTAATACCAACTCATGCCGCGCAACTCTTCCGGAATTTCAATTTCATCTGCGTCAATTGTATCAACCGGGATGCCTTCCATGCCCAGAAGGCTCATTTTTTGAAACAAATTCATGTTCAGTTCCGGGTCATACAGACTATAAGGCTTGCCAAACACTACATACACAATGTCATTCAGGTCGCGCGTCGCCAGAAATTCCCGCCCCAGACGATAACGGGCGGCTTTGAATTGCTGAAAATCCCGGACCGCACACTGATAATGCTCAGACAATTTGCTATCTTTAAAATACGGTTTCAACATCTCGTCAAAGATGGAACGGCTGGGGAGCAACTGCGAGGCGATCGAGGTGAGCATGGTTTCGTACGCATCGTCATCATAGTCACTCGTGAATGTTGGGGCCACGATATTGGCGTTGAAACTGGCGGCAATGAATTCGGGCACGCTCTGAATGTAGGGGCAATGCACGATAGATGTATCCGTTGATTCCCACGAGGGTGTATGCACATGGCCCGGAATGAAAACGGCGTCAATCTCTTGCGTCATCAGATCCTGGACATGACCGTGATAGACTTTAATCGGCAGACAGGTTTCGACCGACACGTGCGCCATGCCCTCTTCTACGAGTTTGCGATTCGAGGGTTGAGATGTCACTACCCGAAATCCGGCGCGTGTAAAGAAACTGTTCCAGAGCGGATAAAATTCATAGAAGAGCAAACCGCGCGGGATACCCAGATTTTTCAGCGGTTTTGGGGGAATGGGAACGGGCGTCTGGTCAAAGAGCGTCGTGATCTGCTGCATGACGTTTAACGCTGTGAAACGTCTGGACGATGGACGGTTAGCTTGCTCCGGTACAGGTCCCCTGGCATAACTGCCTAATTCATATTTGCCGCAGATTCCGCCGAAATAAATGATATTGCCATCCAGGGAGAATTGTTGAATAAAGCAGCGATTTGAACAGGCGCGACATTGAAAGGTGCGTTCCACGCAGATGGAATCAAGCGACGCCGGATGGTAGCGGGAATCGCTGAATTCCTGGTTCATTCTAGCTTCTCTGGCAAGCAGCGCCGCGCCTAACGCGCCGGTAATTTTGTGATAGGGCGGAACAAGCACCGGTTTGTGCAGCAGATGTTCAAATGCGGCTTTAACGCTTTCGTTGGCCGCCACGCCCCCTTGAAAACAGATTTCATCGCCGAAAGGACGATTTTGAGCGACGCGATCGATGAAATTTCCGGCAATAGCATAGCTTAGTCCGGCCAATAAATCGTGCAAGGCATAACCTTTCTGGGTATAATGCACCAGATCGCTTTCCATGAAGACTGTACATTTATTGCCCAATTTGACAGGTCGCCTGGATTGAAAAGCCAGGCGGCTGTAATCCTGTTCCAAATCCACATGCAGGCGTTCGGCTTGTTCTTGCAAAAATGAGCCGGTGCCGGCCGCGCAGACTTTGTTCATCAGGAAATCAAGATGCGATTCGCCTTCCAAACGGATAAATTTGGCATCCTGACCACCGATTTCGATAACCGTATCGCATTCCGGCATTAAATGGCGCGTCCCTTTGACCTGAGCGGAAATTTCATTTTTGACCACATCGGCTCCGATCACTTTGGCCGCCAGATAGCGCCCGCTGCCTGTCACGCCGACTCCAAGCACAGGGATTTTGCCGAATTCGCTTTGATTGAAGTCTTTGAGTAATTGTATCAGGGTTGGCAGTACTTTCCCGTAAGAATAGCAATATTGTTGATACACGACACCTCCATCTTCAGCAATTGCTGCGAGTTTTTCGCTGACCGAGCCGATATCAATGCCCAGATAGACGCCCAGGGCTTTATCAACCGGCGCGGCATCTTGTTGTTGGGCAGGAACAATCAAAGATGCATCAGATAAGTCGGGGCTGTAAGGAATCTGGGTGTGTAAAGCCGGAAAAAATGAATCTGCCCTTTCAGCAAGATCGAGGGTTTCCAGATCAGGCAGGGTGGTTAAAATGTCTGCAAAAGAGCACGGGAGCGACTTCTTTTCGTCCTCCATCGCAAACAGTGCTGCCCCAAAAGCTCCGATGGTTTTATAGTATTTGGGGATAATCATCTCTTCGTTTTGAAATTTGAGCAGATCGCAGAAAGCATGTTGAATGGCCTGGTTTGCCGCCACGCCGCCCTGAAATGCAACAAGCGGGGATAACTGTCGCCCGCGCACCAGATTGCTCAGATAATTACGCGCCATAGAATAGGCGACGCCGAGCAGAATATCCGGCATCGGCGTACCTTTCTGCTGGAGATGGATCATGTCGGTTTTGGCAAACACAGCGCAGCGTCCGGCAATATGCGCCGGGGATTCGGATTGCAGCGCTATCGCGGCAAAATCTTCAATAGCGATCCCCAGGCGATGCGCCTGTTCATCCAGAAAAGCCCCGGTTCCGGCAGCGCAAAGTTCATTCATCGTAAAATCTTTGATCGCCACCCGTCCGTTCTGTGGACGAGCTTCCTGATCAAAGATGATCAGTTTACTATCCTGTCCGCCGATCTCGATAATGGCATTGACGTCAGGATGGAGGGTTTTCGCACCTTTGGCATGACAGATGATTTCATTTTGCGTTGCTGTGTGTAAATATTTTTCGACGAGTGTTTTGCCTGAGCCAGTCGCGCACATTGCGGAGATGAGAATTTCAGGGTAACGCTGTTGCAGTTCGTCGAACATTTGACCCAGCTTGACAAGCGGCTGCCCTTCGGTGCGGGTGTATTTATCGTAGAGAATCTGTTGAGTCTCATCAATCAGTGCGCATTTGACGCTGACCGATCCAATATCTATGCCTAAAAAATATTGCTCTTTCATGGTTCGATATGCTACTAAATGTCCGATTTTTGGTAAAAACCGCGGACGTTCATTTTTACAGGAAGATGTTTATCCGTCTATACGAAATGCTTATTCCAGGGAAAGGTTGTGATGTCAAGTTTGAAATGAGACCGTCAATGTAAACACTTAAAACCGAGTTTTTGTGAAAAACTCGGTTTTTTCTGGATCAATGAAGAATTGACTGCTTTACACAAAAATGTCAAGAAATGTTTTTCCCGAGAGAAAAAAGCTTGAGAAATGTCTTTTTTTGTAGATTTTTCTTGACTTTTGCTCTTTATTTGCTTAATTTTGTATTAAATTTGTCTTTAAGTGGTATCTTTAACTGTTTTAGCCGGGGAGAAAAGCATTATGATAGAATTTCCGACGCTGTATAAAAAAGAAAAATCCACGTTAGAGTTCATTAAAGAGTTTATGGATGATCATAAAACCGCGCCGTCTCTTGAAGAAATTAAAACGCACTTTGGGAAAAAATCGCTGGCAACCGTGCACAAGAGTCTGGGGCAGTTAGAAAACAAAGGGTATATTGAACGCAATAAAAACTATGGCCGTTCCATTGCCCTCACGGAATTGGCACTGGAATTTTTTGGCGTGAAACCCATGAATTCGCTGCCGTTATTGGGGATCGTCAAAGCCGGTCCTGGCGGCATGCTCAACTTCGACGATGTACGCGATTATGTCGAAGTTCCTGGTTCAACACTCAAGGAAGGGCGTTATGTGCTGAAAGTCGAAGGCGACAGCATGATTGATGCGTTCATTAACGAAGATGATTACCTGGTTGTCGAAAAAGTCGGCGAAACGCCGCCGGCCAATCAGATTATCGTCGCCTTACTGAACGGTAATGCGTATGTGAAGCGTTTAATTCGGCTGGCCGACGGACGCATTCTTTTACGTTCCGAAAATCCGAACTATGAAGATATTTTTGTCAAGGATACCGATCAATTCAGCATTGAGGGACGAGTAGTTCAGGTGATTCGTAATTACGGGTAAGCAACTTTGTTAATAGTCGAGATTATGTTTCAGCCTCGACCATGGGACTGAGAAACCAGAGTTTTCGAATCATCCTATCGGATTTGGCCTTTGCCGACGCTGGCAATATAATAATTTTCCGGGTCCAGATAGCGTTGGGCGGCTTGCTGAATCGCTTCAATCGTGACGGATTGGATCAAATGGGGAAAATTCCAGATGAATTGATCGCCCAGATGATACCGTTCCATATTGATAAGGTAGCGGGCTAACTGGTTACTGGTTTCAAAATTGAACACGTAACTGCCGGTGATATAATTTTGCGCGAGGGCTAATTCTTCTTGCGAAACCGGCGTTGTCCGGATGGTATGAATTTCTTCCAAAAATCCTTCGATGGCGCGTTGCACGTTTTTGGGCGATGTGCCGATATACGCGCTGAAAACCCCTGGTTCTACCTCGGCGGACAGAGAAATATTAGCAGAGACTGAATAGGCTAAGCCCTGTTCGTCGCGCAATTTCCGTGAAATGCGGTCGGTAAACCCGGCACCGACCCCCAGAATGTGATCCAGAGTAAACAAGGTATAAAAATCCGGATTCAGACGTGTGACGCCAGGATGTCCTAAATACACGTGGACTTGTTCTCTCGCTCGTTCCAGATGCTTCTGCACGCAGCCTTGCGGACGAGGAATAGTGAACCCAGGCGGTTCAGGCAGAATTCGAGCTTCCCAGTCGCCAAAACAACGTTGAACAGCGTCATAGGTGAATTCCGGGGTCGCATCGCCGACAATCGCCAGAATCGTGCGGTTAGGGCGAAAATAGACATCAAAATACGCGACCACATCAGCCCTGGAAAGTTGTTGCAGCGTATGTTTATACCCTTTGTACGGACGATGATATGGATGACGGCCATACACCATTTCGCGAAACAGGTTGTAGGCGACAAGGGCAAGGTTATCCTCATCCCCCTCCAGACTGGTCAAAATCCGCTGACGTTTTTTCTCAAGTTGAGCAGCGTCAAACACCGGATGAATCAAGACATCTGCGAGCAAATCCATGGCTAACTCGATATCTTTTGAGAGCACCTGCACGGATACGCCCCGGCTTTGCGTTTCCAGGGATCCACCCACCGCTTCAATAGTCTGAGCGATCTCAAAACTCGATCGGCGCGTTGTGCCTTCATCTAAAAGCTGACCGGTTAACACCGCAAGTCCGGCTTGTTCATCGGTCTCATATTGTTGTCCGGCATCAACAAAAGCTTCCATAGAAAGCACGGGTAAGGTATGCTGTTCTAAAAAGAGCACGATCAGTCCGTTATCTAAAGTCCAACGGTAATGGCGATACCGTTGCGTGTCGCGGGTAAAGAGGTACGGCGTCTCTGGGGAGGGCGGTTTGGCCTGAAACATTTTGCCCTGCCGATCAGGAATCTCAGGGGTATAATGAGCAATTTCAAGGGTCGGCGGCAGAAAATCTTCTTCCTCTGCTGTCAACGATTCCGGGCGTTCTTGTTCAGGGTGTTCCGGCAAAGACCAGCCAACCGTGCGATTGGTCTCGGTCAGATAGGTTTGGGCTGTGCGCATGATATCCTCGGACGTGATGCGTGCGAGATGCTCAGGATAGAGATAAATGTATTTGTAGGTCGAGAGCGTTTCATATTCGCCCAACGAATGCGCCAGACCGGCAGCGGTTTCTTTTTCAAAAATAAAATCCGCCGCAATCGCGTTTTTTACTTTATCCAATTCTTCCAGGGGTAGCAGTTCGCGCTGCAAACGCTTCAGTTCTTCGTCAATAGCCTGCTCGACCCGTTCAGACTCCACTCCTGGCCGGAGGGCTGCAAAAATATAAAACGCGCCCGGAAACCTGCGCGGATGATTGCAGGTATCAATAAAGCTGACCAGTTGTTCGTTTTCAATCAACCGTTGATACAGGCACGATGTTTTGCCATGACTCAGCAGATAATCAATCACTTCAAGCGCATAATTCTCCTCATCCACAAGCGCGGCGGCATGGTAGCCGATTTGCACGCGTTTCAGACCGGTATCCTCATGGAGGACAAAACGTTGTTCTGCCGCCTGTTTTGGGGCGCAGGCTTGAAGCACGGGAAGATTCGGATTCGCCGGAATGTGCGCAAAGTGTTGGTAAACCTGTTCAATGGCCGCCTGGGTTTCAACGTCCCCGACGATGACAATTGTCGCATTATTCGGCGTGTAATAAGTCTGATAATAGGCGTTGACCTCTGCGGGCGTGATGCGTTCCAGATCCTCCCGCCAGCCGATTACCGGATGATGATAGGGGTGTTCCTGCGGGTAAAGCGTGGCTTCCATTTGGATGGACAGGCGTCCCCAGGGAGAATCCAATTGATGTTTCAGTTCTTCGAGCACCACGTTACGCTCCGCTTCAAATTCAGCCGGATCAAACAGACAGTGCTGCATCCGATCGGCTTCGATTTCCAGGGCGATTTGCCAGCGATCCGACGAAAAGTTGAAGTAATACATGGTATAGTCAAAGATCGTGCCGGCGTTATTGTAGCCGCCATACGCCGCGGTCATGGCATCAATGACGCCTTTAGCGTAGGTGGATGTGCCTTTGAACATCAAATGTTCCAGGAAATGAGAAATGCCGGTTTGCCCTTTGCGTTCATAAGCTGAGCCGACCTTATACCAGATAGTCGAGGTCACGAGGGGCACATCGCGTTTCTCGAGCACTAACAGCGTCAAGCCGTTTTCAAACACCGTTTTCGTAATATCAAGTTCCGGAGATTGTATGTTCACGTGGGTTCCTATTCAGAAAATTTGTAAATGATTTCGTCAGGACGCGCCATATTCAATTCTTCACGGGCGATCTTTTCCTGCCAGAACGGGTCCGTCTTCATCGCTTCGATTTTCTGCGCCAATTGATCATTTTCGGCTTTGAGTTGTTCGATTTCGGCTACCAACTGCTGTTTGATCTGCTGTACCTCGCGGACTTTCGGAATGCCGCTGTCGGGATTGAACAAAGTCAACACCATCACAGCCAGCAACAGAGCGCTCAACACGCAGCCAAAAAAGCTCAGGTCTTTCCAGAATTTATACGGTTGCTGCGGTTCGGGTAACTGCTTTAGCATTCGGGCTTTTTTGGGTGAACGCGCCATAAAGACTCCTTTTTCACAATTCACAATTTTTTTGTATATCAGAAACCGGGTTTTTTCGAAAAACCCGGTTTCTTGGTCCGTTAAAATTGACAAAATTTATTTATAATCACTTAACAAGGTTTCTCTAAAAATGATACTATATAGCGAAAAGGGAATTCTGTCAAATGATTTGATGTGCATCACCGGATAAATCGTTTAAATTCTTCGGTGCTGCCGTGAAATACATTCAAATCAACGTAGGTCGGAATTCCCTGTAATCTGCCGCGATTGCTATACTGCCAGAAGCGCCATGCTCTGTTATCCGGCAAACGCGGATGCCAGAAAATATCACGAATCCAGAGCGCAAGCTGTTCGAGTTCCCCTGTAAGATAGACGTTATACGCTTCATAGGTCACATACAGGACCGGCGTTTGCCCGTACACCTGCTCAATCGCTGCGATATACTCAATGAGTTCTTGTAAAAGACTTGCCCGCGATGGTCGAGTCTGGCAATTGCCGCCAAATTCAAGATCGATCACCGGCGATAAGGTTCCGGGTTCTACCGGGACGGTGTCAATAAAATTCTGAGCCTGTTCTTTGCCCGGACGGCAGAAGGTAAAGAAATGATAAGCTCCGCGTATAAATCCGGCCTCTTTCGCCTTGCGCCAATTTTCAAGAAACAGTCGGTCTTTGAAATCGCCGCCTTCAGTGGCTTTGATCAATACGAATTGAATTTGTTCCTGCCGGAGTTTCTGCCAATCAATCGTCTGCTGGTGATGAGAAATATCAATGCCTCGGACAGGAAAGCGTTGGGAATCGGGATAATTCATCCGCAGAATCCCGGTAGAGAATAAAACCGGCGTAACGACCCCCAGACAGATTCCTGCGAGACAAGCAATAAGAATAATGGCTCTTTTCCGGGTGCGAAAAACCACGTAATTTATCATCAACAAGTAACTACAAGAATTTCTCATCACAATGAAATCGAGGGGTGTAAGCGTAAAACAAGCCAATACTGGCGAAGTTGCATGATGACTGGTCAGTTGATATGGAAAAGCTCAATTGTGGCCCGCCCATTCGGGGTTAATCCGATCACTCTGGTCATGTCGCTGCTCCATGCGAAATGTGTTGTCCAGTTTTGTCGGCGTGGATGAAATAACGAGACTTCAATATGGCTTTCCGGATCTTGAGCGGCGATGCGTGTTGCTTTGTAGCGATTACAAGTCGGGCAACTCAAGCACAGATTTTCAAGGCTGGTTGACCCTCCGGCAGAAATGGGGATGATATGTTCGATCTCAAAGGTGACTCCCATTAAGGCTTGAGGACTCTGACAATACGCGCAACGACGGGCGTCAAGACTCAGAATCTGTTGACGCAGCGAGGCCGGAATATAGGTACTCATGATTGGGAGACAGTGATCAGGCTAAAGATTTGGATGGTGTACAACGCACGAGCTTTGAGCAGCGCCACCTGATCGGCTTCAGCAAGCAGGGTATCTAAGGTCTGTTCTTCGTCGGCAGAGAGCGTGCCTTGACGATTTTTTTCTAACAAGCTTTGAAGCTGATCCTGCCGATCCGCAGCCACCACCGCATGGGCCAATGCCTGCAATTCACCGGAACTCAATCCCACAATCGGCGTAAGCGCCTGTCCTTCAGAAACAGTTTCCCGGTTTCCGGCATACGCGTGAACCAGCGTATCAGCCAGGGCCAATTGGGTTTCAGGCGGCAATTGTTTTGCCATTTGCAAAATTTTCGGATAGGTCAGCGTCGTCATGCGATCCCCCGTATGCTGCTGAAATGAGTTCATTTGAGAGGTGACAATGTGTCCTCCTCCCTTAGATATAACATTCCTATTATATCTTGATACGAATTTTTGTCAAAGGAATTATCGAGAACGCTTTCAATTTTTGCTTATGCGCCTTTCCGTGATCATTGGGAACTACTACTCAGAAAAAAATATAATACATGAGGTGAGAAATTGTTTCGAGAATGGAACGACGTAGAATTCCCGAAACAACAAAACTTTCTATCCTGCAAACATTTCTTCGCTAAGCAGCCGGTTCGCTTCTAAGACAAGCTGAATAGCCTCTCGGAGATTGGCGCGAGCTTCTTGCAATGTCCGGCCTTGCGTGTTAGCGCCTGGTAATTCTTCGACAAATGCGATATATCCTTCCGAAACTTTTTGAAAAACTGCTGTACATTGTAGATTCATTCTATAGCCTCCTTTTCACAGAATATCTTCTCTGAGTAGATTCGGATACCGATTTTTGTCAAAGGATTTGTCGAAAACTCTACTTCTTATGGGCAACCTTGTCGCTCTCCGCGTCAGTGCTGACCATATTTAGATTTACAATGCCTCCAGCGCAAATTGCGGCATCGTGCTGGGGTACTATCTGATTTCCCACTGCTGGTTATTGACCCCAACACATTCCCACTGATGGATAATTTCCCCATTATCAGTAGAACCGTTACGCACATCGAGGCACTTTCCACTATGTACCGCTTCGATGGTATAGTAGCCATTGCCAATATCATTGACCCAAAACCGTTGATTGGCTCCATCATGGCAGGAATATTGAATAATTGTCGCGCCATTCTCCTGGGAACCGCCGCTGACATCAAAACATTTGTCACTCTGTTTCACGCGAATCTGATACTGTCCATTTGAAACGGGAGCAAGCCGAAAACGTTGATTCTCTCCGCCATGACATTCCCACTGTTGAATAGTGGCCCCATCATTATCTGATCTGTCACGTACATCGAGACATTTGCCGCTGTGTCTGGCAATGATGAGATAGTATCTATCAGAATTGAACCCTTGCGCCACAACGCATATAAAAAACGCCGCCAGGATGAATCCCAGAAAAAATATCCCGGCCCTGCCGACTTTTTTGATCATAATCTGCAAACAGCTATACAGACAATACGAAAAAGAAGATCGGCTCTCCCTCTTCACATTGATGCGCTGCTTAATATGAAAGATTATCCGGTCAATACTTTTCGGGATGAATCTCTGTTATTTCATTGCACTTTCCATTTCTGATTTGGATTCGTATTTCCTATATAGGCAGAATCCAGAATGAGATCTTTATATTGATTAAGCCCTTCATCACCAATTTTTTCCTTCACAGCTTTCAAAAATTCCTTTTCCCCTTTAAATTCCTGGTTTTTAAGTTCTTGTAAGGCATCTATGATTTCTGGAGGCATAAGGTTTTGTTCTAACTTCTTGAAAGCTTGCGAAGTAAGCTTGAAACTTTTTGTACAGATCGATACGATAATTGCGCCCTCACTCGCAGTTTCCAAACATCCCCGATCTGCTGTTCGTTGGAGTTCGCTATTACGCGTATGTGTCCACTTTTGCCAGGTTTCTCCTGTACAACTCCAGATATTCACCTGGTTAACCTCATTCGTATCAAGACACAGCCCGCTCGAACTGTGAATTTCATTATTTGCGAAATACCATTGTTGGGCAGAACTGCCATCGCATCTGGATAATTGGACAGGCATCCCATCTTGCTCTTCCCCTGCCACCATCATACATTTTTTCCCGTTTCCGCTGCGGATTTCAGAGGCGAACGTTGCCTGGACCGGAATCCAGAAAACAAACAGCCCTGCAACAATTATCAGCATACATCTTCTTGCTGTCATATCATACTCTCCTTGTACTTGCGGATCCATTGCCAGGATGAATCCATCATCCGGGTAAGAATTCTGCCATGTTTTTCGGATCCGATTTATTGCCCGTTTTTCTCGGAAAACTCCGGACAGGTTCCGTTCCGTGCTTGATAATCCTCCCAGAGAGTTTCTGGGAAATGTTGTACCCATTCCTCTCCAGATAAATTTCGGCCGGCAATCTGGCAGGCGCGGGCGCGTAATTGCTCCAGGTCAAGCTGCCAGACCCGGATAACGCCATCCGAACTGCCCGTAAGTAAACGCTGGTGATCCGCGGTAAATACTGTCCCGACTACAAAATCCGTTTGTCCGCGTAAAGCCATCCCGGTAGCAGCCGGATTTACAGCCTTGACATCCCATACTCGGACAGTTTTATCCGCTCTCCCGTTAGTAACGAGCCAATGGCTATCCGCGCTAAAGGTGACCCGTGCGATCGCTCCGCTATGTCCACGCAAAATTTTCGGTTTGGCGTCCGGATTTTCAATCTCCCAAAGCCAGACAGTCTGATCATCGCTCCCGGTTGCCAGCCAATGATTATCAGGACTAAACGAGATATCCCTGATAGTCCCGGTCTGCCCCTTCAAAGGACGAGGGGACGTTACTTCGATTTGCTCCGGATCTATTTCAGGTAACTTCCATACATAGATGTTTGTGTCCCTCCCGCCAGCTGCCAGCCAAAGACTATCAGGACTGATAGCTAACGCTTCGATTGAGCCGGCATACCCTGTTAAGGTCACGGGGCCAGAGGCTGAACCGGCCTGTAAGTCCCACAATTGAAGCGTAAAGTTATCACTGTTCACTAACCAGCGATTATCAGGGCTAATCACAATCTGATAGATTCCGCCCTCGACGCCTGATAATTCTAAGGGTATTGATCTGTTTTGGGCGTCCATACGTTCCAACTCCCATACATGGATCAGATTTTTTTCTTCAACTCCGGTCGCTAATAGCCGACCATCGGGACTCAGGGCGATGGCCGTAATTCCTGAAGATTCTACGGGGATACACGGCGCAAATGCGGTTGCGTCTCGGAGATCCCAGAGACAAACCCGTCCGGTTTTACTGAGTGTCGCCAGCCAGTTGCCATCAGCTTGAAGGCCAATATCTGTAATTGCTTCTTCGTAGGGTAGAGGCGCGATGTCTTGCAGTTTGCTGGCGACACTCAGTTTGCCGAGATGAATGCTTCCGGCGCCATCCAAAATACCCAACCACTGTTTTTCAACGGAATCAACCGGATGATTGGTTACCATTTTTTCAATCCCCTGGTCAAATCTGGGAATTCGCAAATCCCACAGGCGCATCGCCCGCGCAACATCAATTGTGAGCAGCCATTTGTGATCGGGACTGAAAACGGTTTTCATAATCTGGCGTTCATGACCGCGTACACTGAGGGGGGTAAGCGTCGGATTCGCTGCGGTTAAATCCCACAACAGCGGCGTACAATCTTCACTGCCGCCCCGAATCGTGCGGGTCAGCAACCAATGCCCATCCGGGCTGGCATCCGTAGCAAGCGTAAATTTGCCTGAGTAACGTGTTAACGGTATCCCCCCGGCAGTTGACTCTGAATTTTGGAAATCCCATAAGCGGGCTGAATCTTTGCTGATCGTGGCCAACCACTGGCTATCAGGGGTGATGACCAGATCATTGATCAACTCGGTGGAGGCAACCACCAATGAGGAAGATTCTTTTGGTTCATCCGCAGTGAGTCTCCACATGCGCACGACCATATTCTTTTGATCAAAAGCCGCCAGCCAACGGCTATCAGCACTAAACACGATTGGCGGTACTTTACCTTCCCACTCTGGCAGGACTATGCTGAGAGCCTTGTTGTGTACATCCCATAATTCCGCAGTTTGTTCACTGCGAATCACCAGCCAGCGACCGTCAGGACTGAGGCGTAAATCATTAATTACCCTCGTATATTCCGTCAGGATACGTGACGATGACCCCGGATTAGCGTCGCGGAGATCCCATAACCGGACATTCCGGTCATCACTGCCGGTCACAAGCCAATGGCCGTCAGAACTCATGACCATTGCGGTGATCGCTGCCGTATGTTTCTGCCACAAATACGGCGTGTTATGATTGTTCGCGGTATTGGAGACCTCCCATACATAAATCGTCCCATCCTGGCTGCCGCCGATCAGCCGGGGGCCATCAGGATGAATCACCAGTTTTTTGATCGGCGACGCGGCATTCGTCAGAGGAATTGAAATTTCTTTTAGATCAAGAGAAGTAATATCCCACAATCGAGCGCGTTCTGGGTTCCATGCCAGCAGCCAGCGGCCATCAGAACTGAAGACAAGCTCATCATTACTGGCCTGTTCTCCAAGCGCGCCCGTGTTGCCGGTGCCACCGCTGCCGGTGTTCGCGAAGACAAGCTCATCATTACTGGCCTGTTCTCCAAGCGGCATTCCCCCCACATTCGCGAGCACGTATTGCAATGCCTCTGCCGCATCAGGAATAGGTGGATCGGGTTCAGTGGTGCGCATAGCTTCCAGCGCCAGCAGAACGCTGCGCTGTGGGGCATCTTCCATGACCGTCTGCGCCTGCGCGGCCAATTGCCTGGCCCTGGCAATCTGGGTCTGTCGTTCGGCTTCGGCTCTGGCCTTTTCAGCTTCATTACTCTTTTCTTGCGCAAATATTGCTTGCTCTTTTGCTCCATTCTCTGCCTGAACAGCTTTCTGTTGATTGATCCAGGCATACCAGGCCGTTGCTGCTGCGAGCAAAAACATCACCGCCAATCCTATCAGCAGCCAACTCAGCCGTCTGGCCGCTTGCGTTTGTTCCGTGGCGCGGCGTTCAGCTTCCTGGCGAGCCTGGGCTTCAGCTTTTTGACGTTCTTCCGCAGCATATCGCGCCTGCTCTTCGGCCTTCTGGCGGGATTCAGCGGCTTGCGCCAACTGTCGGGCAGTTTCGATTTCACGCTGATGTTCACGCTCTTCTTTCTGACGTTTTTCTTGTTGAGCCTGCTTACTGGCTTCCAAAAATTCCTGCGCTAATTGAAAATCGCTGCCATAACGCTCAGCCCACTCCGGTGAAGGGTGTTCCCTGGATTGCCAGTCTAATGCAATTTCAAGATCTAATGAATCCCAGAGGTTCGCTTTCCCTTGATTCCAAAGAAGAGCCGTCTGTTCGAGCCGATAATAGGTGTCGGCGGATTCGGCTTCTTGTTCCACCCACGTCTTTAATTGCTTCCAATTCCGGATTAAACTTTCATGACTGATGTCTAAAACCGTATCAGGTTCTAAGGGTTTATTCCCATAGGGACTCAGGAAACATCGATCCTCCTGGCGGAAAGCCGCGGCAACGGCTTCGATTTCCGGGATCGTCACCGCTTCGCCATCTGAAATGGACGCCCTGGCAATTGTTGCCATAACGACTTCGAAAATCTCTTGAACTCTGGATGGACGGCGGCGATCCTCTTCCGTCAGGCGGCGAAACAGGATTTCCGCAATTTTCTGCTGTCGTCCAGGGTGTAAATCCTGATAGGCTTCATCTGCATGGTTGGAGAGCGCATTCTGCAAACCACCAACAGTTTCATAATCCTGAGTCGTCAGGATGATATGCGACCCGACAGATCGTTTCTGGGCTTCAGACCACATTCGCATCAGGCAATGCTGCAAGATGGGCAATTGATCCTGGTTGTATTCGATGTCCTGTAACAATCGTAATACCAGGCGATCATCAATTGCTCCTCCAACCACTTGTGCGGGGGCGGTGATAGCCAGCCGCATCTGTTCCTGGGTTAACCGGGGCACTAAAAATTGTCCGGCATTGATCGCTTCGGGCAGACCGCGGAACAGCGCGCATTCCCCTAACGAGTCTGAACGGATCGTCATGATCACATATACCGGGACATCCTGTTGTTTTGCGCTGGTTAACAGCAGTTCCACAAAAAATTTGCGTTCTTCCAGGCGACTCAGCTTTTCATATCGGAATAATTCTTCGAATTGATCCACAACCAGGAGGAAACTTCGGCGTTGGCCCGGCGATAAACTCTCTTGCAAGATCCGGCCGAATTCCAGATGTCCGCCAGAGGCCAGGCGTTGGGTCAGGGCTTGCACTCCCATCTCGACCTCACCCGATGACCGTTCATCGAGCGCAGTCGAGATGCGGATGAGGTTGGCGTCAAACATTGCTTGTGCGAGATTTTGAATGGGCGATATCCCCGGCCGCATCGTAAGAATCCCCCAATTCGCTCCGGCGTCAGTCAGATAGCCGAACTCTAAATTGGGCAGCAAACCGGCCTGGACTAACGAAGATTTGCCTGACCCCGATAATCCCGTCACCGCGATGAATCTGGTTTCAGCGAGCCTGTCTAACAGGTGATCGGTCTGCTCATCCCGGCCAAAAAAAAGGTGCGTTTCATCGCGCCGGAATGGTCGTAAGCCTGGATATGGATTTTCAGGTCTTTCAGACATGGGGTGGTTCCTCCTTCAGACGCTCAACAAATTTTAAAAACTCTTGCTTGTGAAGGCATTGTTCGCAATCTTGCTCCGCCGGCTGGCAGGTTCGACAATCAATGATCAAACCTGGAAAGACAAACGTTTCCGGTAACTTGTCCACCAGGGGCGGACCGTTATAAATGGCAAACGCCTGGAATTGGTGGGGATGTTTGACAAAAATTTTGCGCATGCGGTTAACTTCTTGCAGAAGCCATTCGATTGCAGCCGAGCCATACACCATTAACAAACCATCCGACTCCAAAACCTGCCGTTCAAATTCGTTTCTGACTTCCGACGGTGGTTTTCCGCTGACAATAACCGGAAACACATACCCAACACCAAATTGTTTTAATTTCTGGGCCACGCTCTCGGCCAGGTGTTGATCGACCGGATCATGATCAATCAGCACGCCTTTATAGGTCAATTTCTCTCGATATTCTGACTGTTTCAGCAGGCGTTGGAGTTCTTTCGAAAGATCCTGGCTCAATTGCCAGAGTTGGCTCTGATCCCGCTCGACTGAAGCCTCATGAGTAAACGGATGGATAATCGCCCGGCATAAGGATTCCGGAGGTTCCGTTTGATCAAGGGCCAGCAGAAAAATTTTCCCCCCGTCATGGATATGCTGGCGAAGTGCGTGGAGAAAGCCCGCGTCGTCCTGTTTGCCCCAATCCGATGCCAGATAACGTTGGGACAGCACGATCAGAAATGTGGCGCTCACCCTGGCATCTGCCTGGGCCTTTGGCGTCCAGTCCGCATGTTCCACCCATTGCAGCGAGTGTTCATAATCGCTGCACTGAACTTCCATCAGTTTTCTGAGATTCGCAAGCGTCTTTTCAATCCAGGCGCGATCATCCTGATCCGTGTAGCTGACGAAAATATCGTATTGAAATCCAGGGATCAGCGGCAGGAATGGTTCTGAGGGCGTTGTCGCTTTCGTAACTGGTTTTTGTGAGGAAACCGCGAGTGTTTGCTGTCGAGAAGGCACTGCTCTGATACCTTTCGGTTGAATCCAGACAAATCCGGTCAATCCGTCAGTTGTCAAGTCACAGCCCACCCAGTCTTTTTTTTGTAATGTGAGAATGGCAGCATGAATTTTGCTCTGATCTTCATCCGGCAAACCAGCATAAAGATCGGTAATAACCATTTCCGGCTCGCCTGGATGGTGGGTATAATAATCAGACAGAATCTTCAACACTTTTGTATCCAGACTTTCTTTGGTTTCCATCATAGTTCACCTTCGCGCACGGCACACCCTTAGTGGCTGTCCAGCCTGGCAATTTTGATGCCTTTCGGCTCAATCCAGACTAATCCTGCGCTTCCCTCGCTGGTCAAGTCATATCCGATCCAGCCTTTCTTTTTTAAGGCAAATAATTGAGCTTGAATTGTTGGCAGTTGATGTTGCGGCAGCGCGCTCAGTACGTCCTCAATATTCATTTCGGGATCGCCGGGATGTTGCTGATAATACCCGGCTAAGACTCGCAAAATCTGCGTGTCAAGACTTTCAGCAGAAACTGGCGGTTTGGCGGGTGAACTGCTTACCGATGCAGGCTTTGCTTCAGATTGAGCGGCGACCGATGGCTTTCCAGCAAGAAGGCACTGTAATTCGCGCAGCAACTCTTCACACTGCGCTTGTCCTTCTTTTCCGACATACGCTTTGGCCGCTTCCAGAATCGCTTGTAAGGCATGTCGGCCATCTTTAAGGGTTCCGTACTGGCTGAGCATCGGGACGAGTAAGTGGAAAAATTGTGACGGCGGGTCAGCTACATGAATACGTTGCTGCAATTGCGGGTCTAATCCGGCGCTGTTGAGAAAGGCTCGTTGAGCATACGAATCGTCTAAATTAGGCAATGTGAGTAAAAATTCAACCATTCTGGTGTGGAAAGCAAAAGGTAGGAGTGACGCTTCCATCGTCGCGCTTTCTTCAGAGTTGGCGGGTATTTGCGCCGTGATCCGGTTTTTGATCGGCTTGTACAGGTCAAAAGTCTCAAGGATAAAGTGCAAACACTGTAAGAGAAATTCCGCCTCGGCCCTGGTGGCTTCAGCGCCATCGTGCATGAATTTATTGCGCAACTGCGTCAATTTTTCCAGATCAATAACACGCAGACCGCTGAGGCTTTTCCCCGTCACTCGCGCCCAGTCTTCTAAAAATTTGGCGTCGCGCAACGTATAAATCATCTGCCCCATCGTCAGTTTTTCAATGCCGCCCTCGCCTCTGACCCGTTTTCGGGTGGCTTCCTGTACGTCGCTTTTGACCTTCGCGCTTACCTGGTCTATGTACTGGCTGACCATGCACCGCAGCGCCTGCTCGGTCAATTTCACGCATTCGGTAGCTGCGGTGGTATATTCCCCGATCCCCAAAATCCTCTGAATACCGTCTATTCTGGCTTGAAAATCGAGCACCTCGTTCATACTCTCTCCCTCTGGATCCAGAATATTGCTCCATCATGAAAAAGTCAATATGAACAGTTGTATTTGGTAACATATTTTTCAAGAAACCTGGTTTTTTCGTATCTAAGTAACGTGAATTCGGGATAAGAAAAGTGCCGTAAACGTCCCGAAGGGATGGGATAGGATAGCCCAGGGTGTCAGCCCTGGGGGTGAAAATCCGACGTGTGTGCCCTCCCCTCCTTGCGTTCCGCCGCCGCGAGCGGCGGCGGAACGCAAGGAGGGGAGGGAAAAACCCACTTCTTGTCCCAGGGCTGACACCCTGGGCTACCAGATTCCGCCCCGTTGGGGCTTACAAACTTATCCCGAACTCACGTTAAGTAAGGATCAATAAACGTTATGAAAATATGTTGTTTCAGAAATTTTGAAGACTCATTCCCGAAATAACAGAAGTCGAATAAAATTATTGATCCTTATCAAGCGCATAATTGATCAGTCTTCGCGGCCATGATGAAATCATTGCGGTGCAGCCCTTTGATCTTGTGCGTCCACCAGGTAACGGTCACGCGCCCCCATTCGGTCAGAATGGCCGGATGATGCCCTTGTTTTTCAGCGATTTCCCCCACCTTGTTGGTGAATTCCAGGGCCTGGACAAAATTCTTAAATTTGAATACACGCTCGATACGCTTAATCCCATCAATTTCTTTGACCATCCATTTCGGTAATTGTTGCATGAATATTGCGATTTCCTCATCCGTGGCTGGCGGCGCGCCAACCCGGCACGGTTCACACTGCATCGTGACAAATTCTTCCATAAGAACACCCTCCCGAATACTTAAACACTTAAACACTCAATCACTTCAACACTGAATATGAAACAAATCGATATTCCCGCCGCAATATACATTAAAGGTGATCGCTGTTTCAACGGCTTTGCGAGCGATCTCTTCGGCCGTATAATTGAGATCGTATAAGGCATACATCGCACCCAGACTGAAACTTGCGCCTGAGCCTATCGCAAAATAGCGTTCAAATTTTGTGATGCTCATATTCGAAGACACATAGAAAATTCCGCGCCGATTGGCGATGAGAAACGTGGAATCCAGTTCACCAAAGGGCGAGGCTTCATCTTCATCGGTTTGATCTTTCACAAAGCTGTAATGGTCGTGCAAATCTTTCCAGAACTTCATGAAAAAGGCAAAAATCTGGGGTTTCGTGTTGAGCGCAACGCTTTCACGGGTTGCCAGATAATCGTTGAGAATATCTTCATACACGCCCCAACCCGAGGTCGCCACATAAGAATCCCCGATGGGAACAATTTTTTTTGAACGATAATTATCAAAAGACACTCGGTTTGAACCGAAACTATCCTGCGTATCAGCAGCAATCACAAGCTCCTGTCCTTTATGAACGGCAACGGCTATTGACATAATGATTCAATATTTTTAATGAAACCACAGATAAACACAAAAAGTATTGACGATAATGATTTTTCCTGTGCATCCGGGTTTATCGGTGTGGATCTGTGGTTTCAGCAATTAATTCTCTTGCACAACATGGAAAACAGGCAGTGTTGTCATGGCTTGTTCGAGTTCCTCACACAGCAGCACGGCTTTTTGTCTGGCCGCCTGGATTTGTTGTTCCAATTCGCTGAAACTGACGGCGACTTGTTTGCTGATATTGGCCGTTTGCGCCCGAAGTAACGCGGCTTGTTGACTGAGTTCTTCGTATCGGACGGCAATTTGCTGACTCAGGGTTTCAGCCTGTTTTTTCAGGGCGTCGTATTTGATGATGGCCTGCTGACTGGCAGCGTTCGCCTGTTTTTCCAGTTCATCGTACAAACTCGCCGCATGTTGGCTAAGTGCGGCCGCCTGTTGGCGTAATTCAGTGTAGGCGGCGGCGGCCTGCTTACTCATCAGGTCTGCGCGTTTCGCCAGGTCATCATATTTGGCAACGGCCTGCTGGCTCTTTGTTGACGCATGCTGCCGCAGTTCTTCATAGGCTTCAGACGCCCGCGCGCTTGCCTCGGCGGCATGTTTTGATAACTCTTCGTAGGCTGTGATCGCTCTCTGGCTGAGCATGGCAACAGTTTTGTGGCTGAGCACCTGTTCCCTTATGGTCAAAACAGACACCTTTTCAGCGACAACATTCCCCAGATGCTCATAGACATAGGTGTGCAGATGCTTGAAACTAACCAGGTGCACCATCGCATCATAAAAGGCTGAAGGCTTATGCAACAACGTATATTTCAGAATATCCCAGGAAAATCGGCGGCGTTTGCGGTCCCAGGTCAGCAGATAATAACGCAGCGTGCGCCACAGGATTTGCAGTTGAGCGCGAGTAGGTATGGAAAAGCTGATCCTTGATGTTTTGGTATAGGCTTTCAGATTGCCAATCACGCGTTTGGCGTAATTTTCATAACTATATAATTGCCGCAGCAGCCAGGTATAGCCATTCAACAATTCTTCTTTGGTCATACCTTTGGGAATGATATTCACATCGAGGGCTGTATTATTCAATTGATATGATTGGGTCGAGAGCACCAGCCGTTCTTCTTTTTTTAAACGTTCATACAGTGGGGTTTTGGGAACGGCCTGGAGAATGCCCGTCATGGCCCAGGCAATATCGGTTTCCATGATAAACTCGAATTGTTCCTGAAAAATAGCCGGATCATCGTGATCAAACCCGACAATCATGCCGGCGGACACGCCAATGTTATAGGATTGGATTTTTTTCACATCTGCGACTAAATCTGTGCGGGCATTCTGGTTTTTATTCGTTTCAACCAGACTTGCTTTACGCGGCGTTTCGATACCGATAAACACTTTGTTGAAATGGGCTTCATAAAAGAGTTGCAAAAGTTCGTCATCCTGCGCCAAGTTAATAGAGACCTGCGTCATGTATTGCACGGGCACGCTCAGGGTACGATTGAAGGCGATGATGGCTTTCAACAGCTTTTTGGCATAGCCTTTGTTACCGATAAAATTATCATCCGTAATAAACACCGAATCAATGCCCTGCTTCACGGCTTCACGCAATTCGGCGATGACCTGTTCCACCTCTTTGCAGCGCACTTTGCGTCCGAACAACACCACAATATCACAAAATTCGCAATTGAAGGGGCAGCCGCGGGTCGTCTGGATGCCAGCATGGCTATATTTGGTGAGTTGCAGTAAATCAAAGCGCGGCACCGGAGAATCGCGCATATCAACCTTTTCGGTCTGGATATATTGCATCTGATAGGTTCCTGTACGATAGTCATTCAAAAATTGCGGCCAGGTATATTCTGCTTCGCCAACAAAAGTCACGTCAACATTTCCAGTACAAGCCTCCAGGTCCAGACTGGTCATGGGGCCGCCCATGACCACCGTTTTCCCGCGTTTGCGAAACTCGCGGGCAATTTCGAACGCACGCGGCCCCTGCACAAGGTAAGCAGTTAAGCCGACAAGATCGCAATCGTTATCGAAATTGACTGCTTGAATATTTTCATCACAAATTTCGACTTCAATATCTGGCGGGGTCAATCCGGCCAAAGTCGCCAGACCCAGGGGCGGCGAAGTATATTGGACTCCGCTCAAATCGTTTGAATATTCAAAACCCCAGTATGTGATGGGGAAGCGAGGATTAATAAGATAAATTTTCATAATGTGTCTCTCCGTGAGGCATTTTTAAGCATGTGTTCATAAATTTCCAGGCAGAAAACCCGAAAACTTTTGGACAGGTACATATCAGGTGTTATTGTGGCGGGCATCAGTGCATACAGAAACGTCGCCATTATAATGAGATAACATCCTGGACAGATATTTATAGACTCCACTCCTCCTAAAACTCTGCTGCAAGATAGTCGTTTACGGTTCGACAAGCTCATCTCGAACGGCTGGTAAAACGATCACAATCACGATGTCCAGGTACGTATCACAAAAAACTTTTCTACAGCATGTAAAAAATTCAAGCGATTCGGTCAAGGTTTTTTCAAGAAAAATGCGAATATTTATAAAAAAAACCAAATATGACAAAATTCTTCTTGACTTTTCTAGAGGTTTTTAAAAAGACTTTAAAAATACTTTTAAAAACAGGGAATGATTGAATATTAACCTCGAGAATGTTATGTGACAAAGTAAACTCCTCTGAAATATTTGGTATATTGAATAAACGGAGGATTTATGTCACCTCTCTGAAGACCAATGATAGTAAGACCACGGGTAATCGATCAAAAAACGATACGGACCGAAAACAGGAAAAAAATCCTGCAACTTCTGATTAGAAAACGTGAGCTCACTATCCCTGAAATTTCGCGCGAAATCGATATTAGCACCCCTACAATTACGAAGAATATTAATCAATTGATGGCGGAAGGGATGGCCGAAGAAGCCGGCGTGTCCGAATCGACCGGCGGACGTAAGCCCATGGTGATTAAATTTCTGCCCGATGCGTATTATTCAGTCGGGGTGGAATTTGCACTTGAATATGTACGCATCATTCTGACGAACCTGGACACCAGCATCAAAGCCGATCGCATCCTTCGTAATGCGAACTATCAAGATATTGTCAGCCTGATGACCTATATTCACCAGGAGGTTGACAGTATTTTTCTGGAAAAAGAAATTCCTGTGGAACGCGTGTTAGGCGTTGGTATCTCCATTCCCGGCACCGTAAATGAAGAAACTGCCTTCGTCAAAATCGCGCCTAATATTGGGATTCGCAATGCGGATTTTCGCCCCTATGAGGACCTGTTTCAGCTCCCCTTGTTTCTTGAAAACGACGCTAATGCTGCGGCCATTGCGGAAGTAATTCTGGGGATTGCTAAAGAAATGCGCAATCTGGTCTTTCTCTGTGTTCTGCCGCAGGGAGTCGGCGCAGGCATCGTGGTGGATGGACATTTGTATAAGGGCCAAAATAAACGCGCCGGAGAAATCAGCCATACAACCATTGCATCGCACGGCAAATTATGTTCTTGCGGACGCCGCGATTGTTGGGAACTCTATGCCTCAGGGAACACGTTAATTACGCGCTATAAGGAAAAAACCGGAAGAACTCTGGCTTCGCTCGAAGAGTTCTTCGCCCTGGTGAAACGTTATGAATTGGCTGCAGTCAAAGTCTTCGATGAATATCTCGACTATCTGGCCCTCGGCATTCAAAACCTAATTTTGATTCAAGATCCCCATTATGTCATCCTTGGAGGCGTTATTAGCCCCTATGAGGACATTTTCTTTGAACCCTTGAAAGAGAAAGTCTTTGTTGAAAATAATTTCTATGACATGCAGGATGTCAAATTGATGTGTTCCACCTTAAAAGAAAACGCAACAATTCTGGGGGCGTCATTGTTACCTTTTGAAAAAATCTTTGCCCTGCATGACATGTAATTCCAAATCCGGCCGCAAAGGAGTAAAAAAATGAAAATTTTTCTTGACTTTATTAAGGTCTTTATAAAGCCTTTTTCAATTATTAATAATACATGAAGTGTTATTTATCTCAATCCGGAAGGGAGGTGGGAGTTTCCCGTCAGATTTATGTGCATCTTTGAGTCGGTCTATTGTGAAAAATCATTATCATCGTTTGTATGAACATAACGGAGGAAAAATTTCATGATGAAAAAGTTACTTTCTCTTAGTCTTATTCTTGTGATGGCTGTTAGTGTTTTCGGAGTACAGAGCGTGCTGGCAAAAAATATTAAAATCGGGGTCTCTTTTTCGGATTTTGAGACCGAACGCTGGCCGGTTGAAGCGGAATTGATGAAGAAATTAGCGGCTGAAAAGGGCGCGGAAGTGATCGTCCAGGCTGCTAACCATGACGCCAAATTGCAGAACGATCAGATTCAAAACATGATTCTGCAAGGTGTGGATGTGATCGTGATTGTGGCTGAAGACGGCGCTGCCGCTGCCGCTGCTGTGGATGACGCTGCGCGTGATAAGATCCCATGTATTGCCTACGATCGTTTAATCAAATCGCCGAATTTGGCCGCCTATATTTCCTTTGATAACGTGGAAGTCGGACGGGCGCAGGCTCGCGGCGTATTGAAAGTGGTAGATAAAGGCCGTTTTGTGATGCTCGGCGGAAGCCCGACCGATAACAACGCTGTCTTATTCCGCAAAGGCCAGATGGACATGGTGCAACCTTTAGTTGATAAAGGTCAGATTGAAATCGTTGCTGACCAGTGGGTTGAAAACTGGTCCCCGGATAACGCCACCAAACTGATGGAAAATATTCTGACCGCTCAGAGCAACAATGTTGACGCGGTTGTCGCTTCCAATGATGGCACGGCACTAGGCGCATTGCAGGCCATGAAAGCTCAGGGCTTAGCCGGTAAAGTTCCGATTTCCGGCCAGGATGCCACCGCTGCCGGATGTAAATCCATTGTGGAAGGCGAGCTCACGATGACTGTGTACAAAGATGTTCGTCTCTTAACGCCAATGGCGATTGATATGGCGATTACACTGGCGAACGGCCAAGCGATTGAAGGACTGCAAGATTTCACCCTGGCAGAGTTAACGCTGGATGACAGTCTGCAAGGCACCGTACCATGTAAGTTCCTGGAAGTCGTTGAAGTCAATAAAGACAATGTGTATGATGTGATCGTGAAAAGCGGATTCCAGAGCTACGACGATGTGTACAAAGACATTCCTGAAGATCAAAGACCTCCGAAACCGTAATTACGCTAACCTCAGAGGATCTTGACAACAAGGGTGCAGAAGGGAGTTTCCCTTCTCACCCGGTTTTTTTATCATGGAACAGAGCGAATATACCCTGAAAAAGAAAGAGATGACCGGTCATGCTCCAGGTGTTCAGCAGGCTGAAAATCAGTATGAATATATCCTTGAAATGGAGCATGTTACCAAGGATTTCCCTGGAGTGCGAGCCTTAAATGACATTTGTTTTAAAGTGCGACGCGGGGAAATTCACGGTATATGCGGAGAAAATGGCGCCGGCAAATCCACGTTGATGAAAATTCTTGCCGGAGTGTATCCCTGCGGCGATTATGAAGGGGATATCAAATTGAATGGCGAGGTGATCAAATTTACCGGAGATTCCATTCGCCAGGCGATTAAGCACGGGATTGCCATTGTCTATCAGGAACTCGCCTTAGTTCAGCAAATGACAGTGGGTGAAAACATTTTTTTAGGTCGAGAACCAACAACTAGAGCAGGCATTAACTGGCACAAACTCTATTCCGATACCCATAAAATTCTCCAGGAATATCAATTAGATATTCCCTTTGCTCATGTGGTTGGGGAGTTGAGCGTGGGCAAGCAGCAAATGGTCGAAATTGCCAAAGCCCTCTCTGAAAACGCTCAGGTCTTAATCTTAGACGAACCGACCTCCGCCTTGACAGAATCGGAAGTTGATACGCTCATGGGCATTCTCGATCATTTGAGACAACGAGGCGTGACCTGTCTGTATATTTCTCACAAATTAGAAGAATTCTTTCGTATTACTGACCATATCACGGTCTTCAGGGATGGCATGGTCGTGGATACGGTCAAAACCAGTGAAACGACTGATGATCGCCTGGTTGCCATGATGGTCGGGCGCGAGATGAAAGAACGGTTTCCCCAGGGAAATCGGCGACCTGGCGATATTGTGTTGCAAGTGAAAAATCTTTCTGTTGATAGCCCCTATCAAATCGGAAAAAAAGCGTTGAAAAATATCTCCTTTGAAGCGAGACACGGGGAAATCCTGGGAGTCGCCGGATTAATGGGGTCAGGACGCAGTGAACTGGTCATGACCATTTTTGGCGAATATGGCAAAAACCGCGAAGGCGAAATTCTGCTGGGCGGACAGCCGATTGTCAATAATTCTGCGCGGGATGCCATGAATAACAAGATCAGTCTTGTTCCCGAAGATCGCAAGAAAATGGGATTGATTTTGCAACAGACGATTTTAAAAAATATTTCTTTGCCGAACCTGGAACAGTTTGCTACAGCCTACTCTATTAACCATCATAAAGAATTGCACGAAGCGGAGCGCTTCGCCAAATTTTTAGCCATCAAAACCCCGACGCTCCATGCCCTGGTCAATTCTCTCAGCGGCGGAAACCAGCAAAAGGTCGTCATTGCCAAATGGCTCATGTCTGAACCACGCGTGCTCATTTTAGATGAGCCGACCCGGGGGATTGATGTGGGTGCGAAATATGAAATTTACAAACTCATGAATAATTTAGCCGAAGAAGGCGTCGCAATTGTGATGATCTCCTCGGAACTGCCGGAAATCCTCGGGATGAGTGACCGGATTCTGGTGATGCACGAAGGTGAATGTGCAGGTATTTTAGCTCGATCTGAAGCCACCCAGGAAAAGATCATGGCCCTGGCGACGGGTTTAGCGTAACATGAATAACGATTGAGGTAGAATCCATGCTATCGAAACAGATTGTCGAAAAAATACAGGCAAATATCAAAACCTATACCATGATTATGGCTCTGGCCTTGATCTGGTTGTTGTTCGGTTTTTTGACCGACTGGATTTTCTTTTCTCCCAGAAACCTTTCGAACTTGTTCCGACAGATGACCATTGTGTCGTTTCTGGCGGTTGGAATGGTGCTGGTGATCGTGACTAATAATATTGATTTGTCAGTCGGCTCGGCCGCCGGACTGGTCAGCGCCATTACAGCATACTTTCAGGCCGTTTTTTTACCAATGGCGTTAGAAAAATTGATTCCCGGGTTGAGCATTGAAGTGCGCGGCGCGATTGTCACGGTTGTGGCGATTCTCGTTGGATTGGGGGTAGGCTTACTGATCGGGTTGTGGCAGGGCACGTTGATCGCCTATTTCCGCATTCCGGCCTTTGTGGTCACCCTGGGAGGCATGTTGATCTTTCGCGGCGGCGTTTTAGGCGTCACACAAGGGAAAACCATTGTACCGATCGAAGATTCTTTCCGCCTGATCGCCCAGGGTTATCTGCCGAATTCGATAGGAACGGCAATTGGCGCGATTGTCGTGGTGCTCATCTTCGTCGGTATTTTGCGCAATCGCAGCGCGAAAAAAGAATATGGCTTTGCCTTGCGTCCCTTGCACCTGGACTTGCTTCAGGCTGCCATTTTTTCAGCGATCGTTATTATTTTTGTCGCGATTATGAACAATTATCGCGGCATACCAAATCCGGTGCTGCTGATGGGGATTGTCGCGTTAATCTTTTCCTATGTGACGACCAATACCAAGTTTGGCCGCTATTCCTATGCGTTGGGCGGCAACCTTGAAGCCACCAGGTTATCCGGAATTGATACAAAGGCCACCGTTTTTAGAATTTTCTTGCTCATGGGCTTAATGACTGGCGTGTCGGGTATTGTGCTGACCGGCTACGTGGCGGCCGGAACGACCGGCGGCGGCGTGAACTATGAATTGGAAGCGATCGCCTCGTGCGTTATCGGAGGTACAAGTTTTGCGGGCGGCGAGGGCACGATTGTTGGCGCGCTGGTCGGCGCATTGATTATGTCCAGCCTTTTGAACGGCATGAGCGTGATGAATATGCCGATTTTCTGGCAATATATCATTCGCGGACTTGTGCTGGTCATCGCGGTCTATATTGATGTTGCCACCAAGAAAAGCCGTTCATAATTTAATGTTCTCTGTTTGCATGTGAGATGTTTCGGGATGCCGGGAGTCCAAAAACGCAGATTGTGGACTCCCGCACATCACCTGTCAAGAGTGGGTACATTGAACACTCTCTTTTTTCTTTCTTCATAATAAAAAAATTTGACAAAAAGTTTCATCTTGTTTAGGGAGGAGTTATGTCCGTCGAAGCGATATTTCGACGGATGCCGTATAAAAATACAGACTTTTCTTGAACGAAAGACATATTTCGCTCTACATCGTTTATCTTTCATCAAAAGGGTGATCAACTATGAAGCAAGCACCGCTTTTGAACATGGAACATATCCATAAGGCCTTTCCAGGCGTTCAAGCCCTTGATGATGTTCACTTTGAAGTTCTACCCGGGGAAATTCACGCGCTTGTCGGTGAAAACGGCGCGGGCAAATCAACGCTCATGAAAATCCTCTCCGGCGCACATCAGCCTGATCAGGGAACAATTTTCTGGGAAGAGCAACCGGTTCATATCCCGACTCCCCGCCGATCTCAGGAAATTGGCATTAGTACCATCTATCAGGAACTCATGCTCACCCCGGACTTGACCGTCGCCGAAAATATCTTTTTGGGGCGGGAACCGGCCAAATCTTTCGGACGGGTTGATAGAAAAATCATGCACACCGAAAGTGAACGTCTGCTGAAACTACTCGATATGCCTTTGGATCCGCGCACCCCTGTGAAACTTCTCTCCATCGCGCAGCAACAGATGGTAGAAGTTGCCAAAGCCCTTTCGCAAAAATCCAGGCTGATCATCATGGATGAACCCACGTCGTCGCTTACTGAACATGAAACGTTGAAATTGTTTGAGGTCTCACGTCATCTGCGGCAGCAAGGAGTGAGTATTGTCTTTATCTCCCACCGCCTGGAAGAGGTATTCATGATCTGCGACCGCGTAACTGTGCTGCGTGACGGCAAATTCGTTGAAACCGCCAATGTGTCTGACGTGACCAAAGAGGAGATGATTCAATGGATGGTCGGACGGCAGCTTGGCAATATTTTTGTAAAAGAAGACGCACAGATCCGCGACACGATTCTTGAAGTGCGCAATTTATCTACTGACAAACTGTTGCGCGATATTTCGTTTACTCTCTCTCGCGGCGAAATTCTGGGATTTTCCGGACTGGTGGGAGCCGGCCGCACCGAAGTGATGCGGGCGATTTTCGGCGTTGATCCTTACGCTTCCGGCACGGTGTTAATTAACGGGCAGGAAGTCCATATCACCTCGCCTGAGCAGGCGATCAAATATAAAATGGGTTTTGTACCTGAAGATCGCAAGCAGCAGGGCTTATTTCTTGGGCTGGCCCTGCGCGAAAACATTACTTCAGCCTGTATGAAAAAAGTGTGTCATGACGGTTATGTGATTGATAACGCGACGGAGCGCAAAATTTCGGAGAACTTTGTGAAGGCGATTAATATCAAAACCCCGAGCCTCGAACAAAAAGTGATGAATCTGAGCGGCGGCAACCAGCAAAAAGTGGTGATTTCAAAATGGCTGGCGACCGACCCCGAAATTCTGATCGTTGATGAACCGACCCGCGGCATTGATGTGGGATCGAAGAAAGAAATTCACGCCCTACTGAGCCATCTGGCGAAACAAGGGATTGGGGTTATCATGATTTCCTCGGAGCTTCCGGAAATTATCGGCATGAGCGACCGGGTGGTTGTCATGCACGAGGGCAAGATTTCAGGAATTATCGCCGAGAAAACGCAGATGACCCAGGAAAATATCATGAGATTAGCAACGCATTAGCAAGGGAGGCATGATTGTGAACGCTGACAAGTTTGGAAATCAAACAATACTGCAACGGATTTTTCGTATTCAAGAGTTCGGGGTTTTTTTGATCCTGATAGGCTTAAGCGCGCTTCTGGCGATTTTCAGGCCAGGATCATTTCTCTCGGTTGAAAATATTTCCTATGTGGCCCGCGCCTTTTCATTTATAGCGATTATGGCGTTTGGGGAATGTATGGTGATTATCACCGCCGGCATTGATCTTTCAATCGGCTCGGTTTTTGGGCTGAGCGCGGTCTGTTCGGCGATAGTGATGAAATATTTTGTGGACACCCAACTGCTTGCCGCCGATTCTTTGCTGTTGGCGCTGCTCTGTTTTGTGGCCGGCATGATTATGGGGATCGCCCTTGGCTGTGTGAATGCCCTGTTTATTACCAAAACCAAACTACCGCCCTTTATTGCCACGCTGGGCATGTTGAGCATTGCCAGAGGATTGGCGGAAGCTGTCACCGTAGGCTGGCCGCTGCAGGTGTCTTCTGCGCCCTTTCGTTATTTAGGCCAGGGGTTTATCGGGTTTGTGCCGGTGCCGGTCATCATTATGGTTCTGTTGGCAATTGCGACCACGTTTTTCCTGCGCAAGACGATTCTGGGACGCTACGTATTTGCCATCGGGAGCAATGAAGAAGCGGCGCGTCTGTCCGGAATCAATGTGGATCGCATGAAGTTTCTGGTGTATGCCCTTTCCGGCTTGTTCGCCGGAATTGGCGGCATGCTGCTCGTCGCCCGGCTTGGCGTGGCGCAATCTTCCGCAGGTTTCGGGTATGAACTTGATGGCATCGCGGCTGTGGTCATCGGCGGCGCGAGTTTGATGGGCGGCGAGGGTTCGATTCTGGGCGTGGTGCTCGGAGCCGCCATTATGGGCGTCATCCGTAACGGATTGGTGTTGCTGAATGTCTCGGCCTATTGGCAGAAAGCAGCGATTGGCGCTGTGTTGATCGCGGCCATTGTGCTTGATCAACTGCGCAAAGGCCAGATTGGAAGGAAGAAGTAGGAGGTGGTGCAGTGCTGGAAATCAGATGGTTTGTTTCCCGGAAGTATGTTCTTATGTATTTATTCACGGCGTCAGATTGCTGAAATGATGTGTGGTGTTGAAAATTGTCAAACTCGTTAAAGAGAAAGGGAGTGTGCTATGAAAAAACAGATAGGGATTATGGTTGTCAGTCTTTTGATCGTGATGGCGTTCACAGTGACTGCGGATGCGGAAGACAAACTTGTGATTGCGATGGTGCCTAAAGCTCTGGATAATCCGATTTTTGTTGATGCCCGTGAATCATCGAAAGCAGCCGGAGAAGAATTGGGAGTAGAAGTCATCTGGACCGCCTCTCAGAAATCCGATGCGGCGGAACAGGCCGCGTTGGTCGAGAGTCTGATTCAGAAAAAAGTGAATGCGATTGGTATAAGTGTCAATGACCCGACCGCCTTAAAAGACGTAATTGACAAAGCCGTTGAAGCCGGTATTCTGGTCGCCACCTGGGACGCCGATTCTCCTGACAGTAAACGCTTGTTCTATCTTGGCACCGATAACTACGGCGGAGGTTATAAATGCGGTCAACTCATGATCGATCTGCTCGGCGGCAAAGGTAAAGTGGCCGTATTAACCGGCGTCATCGGCGCGTTTAACCTGGAAGAACGGATTCGCGGATTTAAAGATGCGGTGAAAGACACGGAAGTGGAAGTGGTGGATATTCTGGCTTGTGATGATGACATTAACAAATCCGTGGAAGTGGTGAATACCTATACGATGGCGAACACAGGGAAATTCGACGCCTGGTTCTTTGATGGCGGCTGGCCGTTGTTTGTGCCGATTGATACCCTTGATCCGGTGCGAAAATTTCCGGGAAAAGTGATTAGTTTCGATACCTTCCCGCCCATGCTGCTCTATGTGAAAGAAGATGTCGTGGATGTGTTAGCCGGGCAAAACTATGAGAGAATGGGACGGGGAACCGTTGAACTTCTGGTACAAATTTTACGCGGAGAACTTAAAAAGGAAGACGTAGAACCCATTATGGATTCTGGTCTGGAAATTGTTGATAAAACCAATATTGACGAAGTCATCGCCAGAAAAGGCACAACCTGGTAAGACCAGACTGAATACCCCGGGTGAACACCGAGATGTACGAATCCTCTGGTTTCCACCCGGGCAAAAGTTATTTTCAGGAATGGTGTTGCCATAAAGGAGACAATGGTATGAGAAAAAGTGTTATCCTGTGTGTTGTTTGCATGATGTTCGCAGTTCTGCTGTCAAGTGCGTATGCGGCAGATAAAGTCGTGATTGCATTAGTTCCGAAAGCGTTGGATAATCCGGTGTTTACCACCTCGCGTGAAGCGGCGAAAGTGAAGGCCGAAGAATTAGGCGTGGAATTGATCTGGACCGCATCCCAGAAAGCAGATGCGGCCGAACAGGTGGCAGTGATCGAAAGTTTGATCCAGAAAAAAGTCAGTGCGATTGGGATTAGCGTCAACGATCCGACTGCGCTGAAAGATGTGATCAATAAAGCTATGGAAGCCGGCATCCCTGTTTCGACGTGGGATTCAGACTCTCCAGACAGCAACCGTCTGTTTTATCTTGGCACCGATAACTATGCCGGAGGTTTCAAATGCGGCGAGATCATGAAAGGCTTGCTGCCGGATGGCGGCAAAGTGGCGATCTTAACCGGCGTGATCGGCGCGTTCAACCTGGAAGAACGCATCCGTGGCTTCAAAGAAGCGGTCAAAGATACGAAGATTGAAGTCGTGGATATTCTGGCCGGTGAAGATGACATCAACAAATCGGTGGAAGTTGTGAATACCTATACTCTGGCGAACAAGGATAAATTCGATGCCTGGTTCTTTGACGGCGGCTGGCCGCTGTTTGTGCCGATTGATACGCTGGAACCAGTCAAAAATTTCCCGGGCAAAGTGATTAGCTTCGATACCTTCCCACCCATGCTGCTGTATGTCAAAGAAGGCGTGGTGGATGTGTTAGTCGGGCAGGATTTTGCGACCATGGGCGCTGGAACTGTTGAAATGCTCTACAAAATCGTAACTGAAAAGGCCGAATACCCTAAATTCAACGATTCCGGTCTCGAAATTGTTGACGCCAGCAATATTGACGAAACCATCGCGAAAAAAGGCACGACCTGGTAAGATTTTCCGGGGTGCTTGCCAATTCGATCAGGGGAAGCTGAAACAGCTTCCCCTTTTTATTATAACCACATGAATCCGCTGACAATCCATCTGGCCAATGGCAATGCGTTTTTTCTCGGCCTTATCTTTTTTATTACCATGTCTGCGCTCGGAATCTTCACGGCGCACCCTCTTTATGCCCTGATTTCCAGAAATGTCCTTATTCTCGGCGCGTTATTTGTCTCGCTTTCCTCAACGCCGATCCCACTCTGGTTTGCCGCGTTCTGGGCGATTTCGCTGTTATGGGTATTGAAACACCTGTATGCGAGACAACCTGGAAACCACCGCCGCACTCGGTTTGTGCATGCCAGCGTGATCCTGTTGAGTCTGGCGGCCGCCGGATTGGAATTGCCGTATCACCTGACGCCCGGAATTTTGTTTGATCGCAACAAAACGCTTGTCCTTATTGGCGATTCAATCTCAGCCGGAGTTGAAAATGACGGCGTACACGCTGCCTGGCCTATCATCTTCAGGCAGCAATACGGCGTCCGGTTGATTGATCTCTCATATCCAGGTCTGACGCTCCAATCTGCCCTGGAACGCCTCAGACAGCAAGATCTTTCACCTTATGAACGTCCGGTATTTTTGCTGGAAATCGGTGGGAATGACGTGCTTGGCGACGCAACGGCGCAGCAGTTCAGCGACGATTTGCACGCGCTGCTCTCTTTTGTGTCACAGACGGCAGATACCGTGATTATGCTGGAATTACCGCTGCCGCCCTTTCATCATGCCTACAGCAAGGCGCAACGCAGATTGGCAGAGGCTTTCCGAGTCACACTCATTCCCAAACGCTTTTTCGCCGGAGTGCTTGGCGGCCGGAACGCCACCTTCGACGGCCTGCACCTCTCACAGCAAGGCCACCAGCAGATGGCGGACATGCTGGGAAATCTATTCTTCCACCCCAATCACCATCTGTATTGATCCGGAGACTTGCCATGTTCTTCAAGCACTTTCGCTTTTCTCAGCGTGGGATCTGGAGGCGTTACCTGTTCTAATGGCACCACAAATTCCCAATTATCGCCAAAATCGTAAAAAAAGATCATGCTCATCCCGGGTTGCAGGGGCAAGTCTTGCACTTTAACTTCATCAGTAAAAGGCGATTCTTCCAGCATAGGGTGATTGACGTGTTGCTCTAATCCAAAGCGATTCTTGAAAATGAAACGATATAAATGATCGAAATCGAACCTGAATGCATTTAGAATGACCGTCGCCAGTTTATCTAAGACCATCGCGCCGGGAATGGCGATGCGCCGCCAGATTTTGCCCCACAGGATGACTTTAAAAATATAGGTTCCTTCCTGATCTGCAGGCTCCGGGATGACCAGATTATGCTGCCATTCCGGGAAATATGGCTGAAACAACGGTTGCAGCACGCCAAATTTTGCCTCGCGTTGCTGCTCTTCAACGACATCAATATAATCATCCCATTCTGGAAGTTTTTGGGCAAAGATTGCAAGCATGGCTTCCCCAAAGGGCGTTTTTTTCACGCTCAGTACATTCCAGCCTTTGCCCGGTTCAGGCGCGCCATCCTCAATCCTTAAAAAACCGAGCATCGCCAATAACGGCAGCATGTAATAACCTACCCAGAATTTCAGGGTGTCTTCATGCTCTTTATTGGCAGCCACGATCATTTCCTGACCAGGGATTTTCTGAAATAAATCGCGCCAGGTATAGAGCGGGTCGCCAAACAGACCGCTGCGCTGCTCGCCTAAGATTTCCGGCCTGGCCCGGAACGCCCAGGTTTCTAACAAATTGAAATAGCGTTCGGTCGGATTCAGGTCATGCCACGACGCTACGGCCTCTTCATCCACCTCGAGCCGCAGCATCTTCTCGCTGCCGCTCAGATACGTCAAGCCGCTGGCCCGCAACAGCAAGTACACGCCGGCGATATTGGGAAACGATTTAAACTGCGGGCGTTTCAAATCCAATCGAATCGGATGACTGAAACGTTCATTGAGTTCCCGCAGATAGGTGAGCGGAATCAGATTGTTCTGGCCGGTGACTTTAAACGGAGCTTCCGCTTGCAAAAATGCCAGCAGCACCTCAAAATCATGCAAAATCGCGCCCGGCGGCTGCTCATCAATCACCTGCTTGCGCAGAAAGTTTTGCTGTTCCGGCGTTAAGCCGGGCTGCCTGGTCTGGGTTGATTTTTTGATCATGATACATACCTCACAAAATCCTTTTCCTGAGAGCTTTCTTTTTACCCCTCAATCTCCTGATCCTCACTCTTCTCTTATGCTCGCTTAAACAACAAATTCGCTGAACGATGTTTATAGGCTAATCTGGGAAGAGCACTATAGGTTTTTCCATGTAAAATTCTCCCAGTGCGCTTCTTCTGAACTCCTCCCCATTGTTTAAAAAAGAATTCTACATTCTGCTGTTTGCATTGCCATAAAATAGAGTCCACCCACTCGGCTCGCATTGGCCTTGCCCCCGGGCCAGATTCTCCTCCAACGATAACCCAATGAATACCTTCAAGAGCTAAATTCTTTAACGGACCAAGAAGAGGTTCACAGGATAAAAACCGGATAAAGGCGGGCACGTGTTTCAGGTCATCCAAACGATGTATTGTACTTTCATTTTCAATACTTACCCCTATCCATACGTTTTCCGGCCAATTAAGTTGATGAGCGAGGCGGCGTAGGCGCTCACTTCTTTTGGTTAAAATTTGAAAAATATGTTGGGGGCATTGTGCCATGGTGTGAAATATCTGTTGGATAAACTCAAAAGGAATATCCTCGTGGAACAGATCACTCATAGAATTTACAAAAATTATTCTTGGTTTTATCCATTTGAACGGTTCTTCAATCAAGTCATGGTGCAAGGTCACTTCAAATCCGTTTTTGTATCTTTCCTGTCCCATTGCTCGTAAACGTATTGCCATTCTTTCAGCATAACAATATTTACACCCTGAACTCACCTTTGTGCAACCAGTTACAGGATTCCAGGTTGTGTCCGTCCATTCTATTTTGGTTTTGGCAGGCATGGTTTATTTCCCTAAAATATGTTGAGCAATCTTAACCGCAGTTTTTGCCCCTTTTGGGTTAGAAGCAGCAAAGCACAGTAGAAAAATAGGAATGTTTTTTGTATTACGGAGAGGAAGGGGATTTTCAGCAACACCTTCAAAGATAGTTTTCAGACGCTCAATAAAATATCTACCGATGCTATCAAAATTTGCTTCTTTTACTAACCCTGCTTCTCCACCAAACAAGTCTATTTGTTGACATTCCTGATAAAAGGCATCTTTCCAATCTTCTGTTCCAAAGAACCTTGTTAATCTCTCTGACCAGGCTCCTGGCGGAGGACAATTTTTCGTCAATAATCGGTTGACTGCAACCCCTAATGGAAACAATATCCACAAATCAATCGCCCTGGTTTTGGCAATAACTTTGATAGTTTCCCACTCAACTTGCATTCCATAGGGGTCAAGAAACATAACTGCGCGATTAAATCGCCAGTTCTTTTGCCGACACCAGGTTTGCAGAAAAATATTTGCATCTTGCTGGACAATAGAAACGTTACGCGCCTTTTCCGGAAATTTTGTTCGTAAGACTTCTAGTTCCTGCGAATATTCCGGAGATTGTTCAATAAAAAGATATTCGTCAAAAGACGGTTCTAATTCTAAAGCAATATATGCACTCCCTTTTTGAAAAGAGATCGCTTCCTCATCATCTAAAAAAGGGAGTTTTGCGGCATTGCTTTGCGCTTTTGTAACACTCCGATAACCCGTACCCGCAAATGCATCAACATAAATTGTATGAAGTTTAGATGCTCCTATGTTTGACGTAAAAATCGTCATATACGCGCTAAGGTATTTCTTGAGCCGAAATAATTTGTCTTCTGTCCAATCTCCGCCAAAATGATGTGATGGATTCATGATTCATAGTCCTCCCATTTTTATTTATAGTTACATACAATGATAGAAAAGTCAAGAATATTTTTTTGCCTTTTATTTACCTTTTTTACACCCTTCAAATTTAAGCTCGGCTCACTGAATCATGCTGCCTTATTCACTGGTTCTCTCTGTTGGGTTTTGATATTTGCGATACAGTTCCTCGAACCACTTTCGCTTAAACATGGCGTTGGTATCAGGTTCAGTCAGTTTTTTATACAATTCCAGTTTGTGAAACACAAATTCCAAAATCAGCGCGTCCAGCGCCTGGTTGAATTTATAGCGGATCGCTTCGAGCGTATTGTTCCCGGTAAACACGGTGCGCAGGTCGTCATTGCTCTCCAATTTGATTTTAATGCGCTCAAGATCCACTTTGTCTTCATCGCTGAGATTGATGCCGTAGGTGTCATTCAACAATTCGAGAATATGGGAGAGAAAATCGGTTTCATGGCTCGGATGAGGAACGCCGCCGTCGCCGGCGGTGGGAATTTCGGCGTTCTGTTTGGTGAGATAAAGCGCAGCGCTGAAGGTTTCTTGAATGCGAAAGGAATCCAGATCAACGGCATCCAGGACTTCATAGGGCAGACGGTCGCGGCGGCGATCCAATTTGCGGTTGAGATGGCGGGCGAACACATACAGCTTTTCCAGATCCGCATCCCTAAACGTGAGAATTTGCGACAGGAAACCGTAAGCGCGGATATATTTTTGCAAAATTGAGCGAAAATCCTCGCGCTCCTGTTCCGGCCGTTCGCGCCAGTCGGCCACGACCTGATCCAGAATCGGCTGAAGATGTTCCTGGGGCTGCTTTTTATCAAAAAAGACCATCGCAAAGGCATTGAGCGTCTCTTCCGCAAACAGGTGAAATGCGGCTAACTGGCCTTGTAAATCGTACAGTTTGTTCTGATCCGTCTCCTCGTCTAACATCGTGGTCTGGTAATAATCCTGAAACGCCTGCTGAATGTCCTCCGCGTCATTTTCAAAGTCCAGGACCAGGGGGTCTTCTTTGCCTTTTTTGAAACGATTGAGACGGCTCAGGGTTTGCACGGCCTGCACCCCGGCCAGGCGTTTATCCACATACATCGTATGCAGCAGGGGTTCGTCAAACCCGACCTGAAACTTGTTCGCGGCTATCAACAGCCGGTATTCCGGCGTTTTAAAGGCATCCTCAATGCTGAGTTTCGGGGGCAGTTTGTTCAAGCTGTGTTCCGTGTGTTTTTCCTGGGTATCCGGGTCTTTGACTTCGCCTGAAAAAGCGACTAAGGGTTTGAATTTCAGGTGCTTTTCAGCCATGATGCGCTGGAAGGTTTGGAAGAAGCGCACGGCGTGCAGGCGCGAGCGCGTCACGACCATCGCCCGGCCGCGATGGCCGATGGTTTTCACGGTGTGCGCTAAAAAGTGATCCAGCATGATGCGGGCTTTCATTTCGATGGCGTGCGGCTGCAAGTCCACATAGGATTTCAGGAGCCGGATCGTTTGCTTTTTCTCATGCTCGCTGTCGCCTTCAATGGTTTTCACCAGTTTGAAATAGCGTTCAAAGGTCGTGTAATTTTTGAGCACGTCCAGGATAAATCTTTCTTCAATGGCCTGGCGCATGGAATAGATGTGAAAAGCGACAAATTGCCCTTCCGCGTTGCGGCGTCCGAAGAGTTCCAGGGTTTTGCCTTTGGGCGTGGCGGTAAAGGCGAAATACGAAATGTGCGGCTGGCGGCCGCGGGCTTCCTGCTCCTGGTTGATCAGGTCTTCCAGATCAAAGTCTTCCTGATCCGCGGCTTCCGCCTCTTCTAAGTTCACGGAGAGCACTTGCTTCAACTGTTTGGAGCTTTCGCCGGATTGGCTGGAATGGGCTTCGTCAATAATCACGGCAAAGCGTTTGCCTTTAACCCGTAGTTCGGCCAATTTCGCAGCAATGACCGGGAATTTCTGCAAAGTGGAAATAATAATATCTTTGCCGCCCTCTAAGGCCTGACGGAGTTGATCCGAGTGTTTGTCAATACAGTTAACCACGCCGGCGGTCTGTTCAAATTGACTGATAGTCCTTTGCAGTTGTTTGTCTAACACGCGCCGGTCTGTCACCACGATGACCGAGTCGAACAGGCGTTCCGCGTCGGCGTCGTGCTGGTAGAATCCGGCTAATTGGTGCGCCAGCCAGGCAATCGAATTCGATTTGCCTGATCCGGCGGAATGCTGCACTAAATACTGCTGTCCCACGCCTTCGGCGCGCACGGCCGCCAGAATTTTGCGCACCACGTCTAATTGATGAAAACGCGGAAACAGCAGGCGTTCTTCCGATGTGGTCACCACCTGTTTCTGGCGTTCGTTGTATATTTTTTCTGTTCGAATTTCAAAACACAAATAGCGGTCGAGCAGGGTCAGCAGCACCGGCGGCTGCCACAGGTCTTCCCATAAATACGCAGTTTGATGGCCGTGCGGGTTGACCGGATTTTCCGTATCTTTATTAAAGGGCAGAAAGTGGGTGTTCCCCTTTTGGAGATGCGTGGTCATGAAAACTTTCTCGCTGCCCACCGCGAAATGCACTAAACAGCGTTTGAATTTGAGCAGCGGTTCGGCCGGGTCGCGGTCGGTCTGATATTGTTTGATCGCCTCTTCCACAAATTGGCCGGTCAGGGAGTTTTTGAGTTCGGCGGTGATGATAGGCAGGCCGTTCAGAAATAACACCAGATCAAGGGAATTTTCGTTTTTGCGGCTGTAGCGCAGTTGGCGCACCACCGTAAAGCGATTGAGCCGGTAAAGGCGCTCATGTTCCGGATTCAGGCCGCTCTGCGGTTGGTAATAGGCCAGCCGGAACTTTGCGCCGCGATCTTTGATGCCTTTGCGCAACACTTCCAATGTGCCTTTTTGACTGATTTCATGGGCAATCCGGGCACAGAGCTTCTGCGGCGTGTTCACGCCGTATTGCTGCTCAAGTTTGGCGTATTCGTTGGGCTGCGTGGATTGGAGAAAGCGGATGACCTCGGCCGGCATCAGGCACAGGTCTTTGTCATACTCCGCTGCCAGTCCCTTGCGGTAGCCCGATTGCAGCAGGTGCTGCTCGATATGCTCTTCAAAGTGCTGTTCACGGTAGTTTTGCGGCATGGGGTCTAACTACAGGGATTGCACATAAGCAAGGATTGAAAAAATCGGTAGTGGTTCAATAGTTAGTGATACGTTCCCTGAGCGAAGTCGAAGGGAACTACGGGTAGCTCGTTTCGACTCCGCTCAACGAGCGGGCATCACGTATTATTGAGCCGCTGCCCAAAAATCCTTGCTTATGGGAAATCCCTGTAGTTTCTTGTTTCTGGGCAAACCCTGTCATTCATGTTATTCACTCACGTTACGCAGAGGTTCTTTACCGCGTAGCAGTTGCGGTATTGTAGGATCCCTGGCCTCCGGAGTACCCTACCCCGCAGGGGTTCAACAGTTTCTGTAACCGCTGCGCGGTAAAGAGCGGAACTGCGTAACATAAGTTAAAATTTCACACACAAGTTCTTGATCATACACACACAGCTTCCTGTAAGATTCTGTTTTTCAGAAAAGTATTCATGTTTTGACGGAAACGGACAATATCAACCGGTTTTCCAAACTCTTCTTCCAAATCGGTCTTGATACATCCGAGCAAAAACAAGTCTGGTTCATTCTGCTCGACAACGATATCAATATCACTGTGTTCATCCGCATTGCCTTTGGCAACAGAACCGAATATTCCAATTCTGGTAAACCGGTATTTCTCCTGATTTCTCTGTTTATAGTGCGACAATCGGTCTAATATTTCAGAACGGTTCATCCGCAGCTCCTGTTTCTTCAACCTTGTGATCCTGCCATAACGTTCGCTGCCGCGTTTCGCTCAAACGGTGTATGCTGATGATCCGTTCGCCCGGCGATTTTGTCAAGTTGTCTCTCTCGTTATGAGCAATCACTGTCATTTCATACGTCCATCTTGCCTGTCGCAGCAGCGGAAATCCGCGCTGCGCATTCAGGCCGGAACTTCGCTGACTTTTTCCAGCCGTTCGGCGACCCACAAATTCACCAATGTTTCCGGTAACATGCCGCGTAAACGCGCTTGCGTCTCGACCCGGGCATACACATCAGGGTCGAGAGTCACACGATGGCGGCGTTGGGCGCGGACGTCAAATTCAACCTCCTGGGTTTGCTCCCAATAATCCGCGACGCTGTGCGTATCCCAAAACTCCGCAATTTCTTCGATGCTCTGGGCTTTGGAAATACTGGTGACTTGTGTATCTTTACTTGCGTTCATAGCGTTTACGCTCCTTTTTGTCCATGTCGCGGGCGCTGATAATAAGCGCCCGATTCGGACGTTTGTAAATAAAAAACACTATCAGGTAACGATTGGCGTCTGTCTTTCCCCAGGCTGAATACACGTCTTCACCTGGTGTATAGCCTGATTCAACCAAACGATATTTCGGTTGCCGGAAAAAGACCGCTTCAACCTCCTCCTGGATAAGATGGTGCTTTACTTCCAATTTTTCAACAATATTCGGCAGCCAGATAAAATCATCAATATACATAACGACCTCGTTACTGATTGTCCATTAACTCCCCGCGCACATCCAGCTTGCCGGTGACCACGTCGGAAATCAGGGCTGTGCGATAGGCTTGCAGACGCTCAAGCTGGCGTTGGGTGGCAGCGGCCAGCGTATCAATTTTGGCGGTTTGCTCGTCAAGATAGGCAACGATGGAATGTTGTTCAGAAGGAGGGGGGACAAGACAAAAAACTTCTGTTAGTTTTTCTCTGGTTAAATGACCAATGCTCACTCTCTCAACAATTGCATCGAAGTGTCCGACTTTGCCATACACCAAAAATAAATAGAGAAAATAGAAAGGGTTGTAACCTCGATTGATTGTGACTTTATGAACGGAATTTTGGATATAACATTCCTCTATTTCATTTCTCCAAATACCGGTTCTTCCAACTTCTCCACCTTCACTGATTAATATGTCATGTAAATGTAATCTATATTTTTTGAGTTCCTGTTCAGAAAACCACATTTCTTTGACATCTGATACATCAACTTTCTCCCAAAGAATGTTTTTTGCTCTCAAATACAGTTTTTTATAGTAACCTCCTTTATCTTCAGGGGTAAGCATTTTCCCTAATACAATAGTACCTAAATGTTTCAACTTCTTCACTTCCCAATGCGCGGGGATGTCGCCCAACCACTCGATGCCGCTCGCCTTCATGGGCGCATCCGGGTTCAGGCCTTTGGTGACGGCCTGATTGATGAGCGCGGCGCGGTACGCCTGTAAGCGTTCGACCTGTTGCTGCTTTTTGGCGATGTAGGTATCAATCAGGCGCGTTTTGTGGTCAAGATACGCAGCAATGGCACGTTGTTCAAGTAAAGAGGGAAGAGGGATTGGTAATAAATTATATTTATCGGCTCCTATATTTTGGATAGTTGCCTGAATAAAAATACTGTTTCTCCAGTTTTCATAGGAATTAGACTTTGTGAAGAGGTAAAGAAAATCTGAAAGAATTTGCTGTTCATCAGGGATCGCTTTGATTAAATAACCAGCAAAACAGGCAATTCCATCGTAATTTTTAAACTGGAATGTCTTACCAACTGTTGCTCCGCTTCGTGCAAATAAAATATCCCCCTCATTAAGCAAATATTCTTTTGCCTTATCATAGGGCAATGATCTAAAGGTATCTTGCTTTAATTTCCCATCTTCTCCGAAATCCGTGATCCGAATATATCTCGGCAAAGTCTGATCATCTAATTCTGTTGCTTCATTTGCTCCATATTGAAGCTTTTCTTTTACCACCCATTTCAACTTTGTGGTTTCCCAATGCGTCGGAATCTGCCCTAACCACTCAAGGCCGCTGGCTTTGTAGGCCGAATATGCTTTCATGCGGTAAAACTACAGGGATTACCCATAAGAAGAGGATTTCTTATCCCTTTTCTTATGGGTAATCCCTGTAGTTATTATACCGTGCTTAACTTGCGCTTCCTTTTAGCCGGGATTTTTCTCAATTGGATCACGAGGCGCAAAGCTTCGTTCACAGCATCTTCATCCGGAAAGGCCGCCGCGACTTCAGGTGCTAAGAGCACCAGATTGGTACCTTCGCGGTAACGTTTGGCATATTTGCCGCGAACTCCTGTTTTGAGCAGTTCGCGCAAGTCATATTCCGGACGCAGATCATCCGACAGATCAACCGTGTTGTTCTTCTTCATAAGCTTCTCGCTCAGTTTGCGTGAGTTCACGCGCACTAATTATGCGAATGCGGTTATGACGTTCTGTAAACGCCACCATTAAGAGTCTGTGACGATGCGACCATCCCACCGTGATATAACGATCTTCTTCTATTGAATGATCAGGATCATACATCGTGCTTCCCAAATAATCGCTGAAAACAGTTGCTGCCTCAGTAAATGATACCTTATGTTTTTTGAGATTATAGGCAGCTTTTTGGGGATCCCATTCAAACTGTAACATACCTTCTCCCAACGAATTGTTTTCTTTATAAAAGATGCGCAATGGATGCGTTTATGTCAAGCACTATTCTGACCTTTCAATTTTTGAACATCCTCAATGCGTTTGATGTTTTCTTCATTCCACATCGATGTTCGTAAGAGCAGCGTTTTGGAGTCAGGCACGGGTAGAGCACGTTTACTCAAAAGAAAGTCAATAAATTCGGAAACTGTCTCGCGTTGCCGTAAATCTAACAATTCAACCTTGCGATACAGTTGTTGCTGCGTCAGCATGTCATTGCTCCTTTCATAAAATTTTTCTGAAATTCGTTTATTTTCAATACGACATCATTGCTTTGTAACGGAGTTTGAAAGATTTTTTCATTTGTATCTAAAAACACCTTAGATGCGTTCATGATAAGCATCTCCTCGCGTAAAGTCACGCAGTTTCCCTCCGCAGCGAAATGTGGTGAGTTGGAGCGTGGTTTCTTCGGGTTTGTCTTCAATATCAAACCACCTTTTTCTGAAGATATTCCGGGGGATCTGACGCATGTATTGCGTACTTTGAGGAATGACTATTTTTCTTACCATATCGCTATTCCTGGAACTCTTGTAAAAGCTGTTGAATCTCTCGCAGCGTGATATTTTCTCGGTCAGCTTTGGCATATAACAGCAACAAATAGAGACATTGCCGTTCCTGATCCTCAATGTAATATAACATCCGGTAACCGCCGCTTTTCCCCCGCGTTAAATCAGAGTTTTTGATGCGGATTTTTCGAACACCGCTACTACCTGGGATCACTGCTCCGAGGTGAGGATTCTCAAGTAACACTTCAATCGCCAATTCAACGTCACGTGTGACCGAAGGAAAGCGTTTTTTCAATACTTTTACGCTGCGTTTGAACGACGGACCAAGCACGATTTCATAATGCATTGAGTTCTGTTCTCCACTGTTGGGTTGGCGCCGTATTACGTGCTTCGTTGAGTAATTGTTCTAACAGTCCGGACGCTGCCAGCAGGCGATCTTCCTCTTCAACATCGCGGTTCAGCAGATTATCCAAAATCATTTCTATTTTTTCAAATGAACTGATGTCAACAATCACCGCTTTGGCATGGTTATGTTCATACACAACCGGGAAACGTTCTTTTGACCAAAATTTTTGCACCAGCATCATTATCCCCTCCTTTACTCTTCCTTCTATATCAGGCAGGCGATTATGTCAAGATTTCCTGCAGCAATCCTTCGGTTTCGGCTTCCAGGCGCAGGATGTCGGCTTTAATCCGTTCCAGCGGCTCTAAGGGCGTGTATTGGTAGAAATATTTAGTAAAATTGATTTCATAGCCGACTTTATCCTTGCTGCGGTCCAGCCAGGCATCCGGGACGTGGGGTTTCACCTCGCGCTCGAAATAGGCGTCAATATCCTCTTTCAAGGGGATTTTCTCATAATCCCGCAATTTGCTGTCGGCTTTGGGCTGGCCTTTGCTGTCGGTCACAATTTTCCCGTTTTCGAGCAGCAGGCGTTCGACCGTGACTTTGGTGAAGCCAAAATCGTCGTTGTCGTAGATTTTGCAGTAAGGGCCGGTCTCGAATCCGGTATAAATCGCGCTGATCTCGGCAATCTGCTCGGCGCTGATGTAATGGCGTTTGCTGCCCAGGCTCTTGCGCATATTCTTACAAAAGCCGGTCGCGTTGATCAATTGTACTTTGCCAACGCGGTGCGCGGGTTTCTTGTTCGTCACCAGCCAGATATAGGTAGCAATGCCGGTATTGTAAAATAGATCGGTCGGCAGCGCAACAATGGCTTCGAGCCAGTCATTCTCAATGATCCACTTGCGGATGTCGCTCTCGCCTGAGCCCGCGTCGCCGGTGAACAAGGGCGAACCGTTGAACACAATCGCGATGCGGCTGCCGCGCGCCTGCATTTTGGAAATCTTATGCTGTAAAAACAGCAGCGCGCCGTCGCTGCTGCGCGGCAATCCGGCGTGAAACCGCTGCTGCGGATCGTTTTTGATGAAGGCTTCTTCCTTTTTCCAACTCACGCCAAAGGGCGGATTACTGAGCATATAGTCGAACTGTCTGCCGACAAAGCCGTCCTGACTGAAACTGCTGCCGAGCTTGATATTCTCGGCATTCTCGCCCATGATCAGCACATCGGATTTGGCGATGGCGTAAGTTTGTTCGTTAATCTCCTGGCCGTACAGCACGATTTCCACGTTGGGGTTGATCTGCTCCTGAATGTGCGCTTTGGCAATGGTCAACATGCCGCCCGTGCCGCAAGCCGGGTCAAACACCGAGCGCACCAGCCCTTTGCCCTGCAACTCCTCGCTCTGTTCGGCAAACAACAGATTCACCATCAGACGGATGACTTCGCGCGGGGTATAGTGTTCGCCGGCGGTTTCGTTGGACATTTCATAAAATTTATAGATCACATGTTCGAAAATCAGTCCCATTTCATGATTCGAAACCTCAGACGGATTCAAATTGACTTCCGTGAACTTGCTCACCAGCATAAACAAGAGATTGTTACGGCTCAGTTTGCCGACGATCTTGTCAATCTGGAAGTGTTCGATCATGCTCCGCACATTTTTGCTGAAGCCGTTGATGTAGGCTTTGAAATTCAATTCAATGTTATTGGCGTCCTGCGCTAAGCGGCGTAAATCGTACAAAGAGGTATTATAAAACTGCCGGCCCTGCGCCGCTTGCAGCAGAACCGGATGCACGCCGTCTTCGTCTAAGTGGTCTTTGAATTGCGCGTAAATGGCGATCACCCTGTCCTTGACCGGTTCTAACACACCATCCAGGCGCCGCAGCACCACAAAGGGCAGAATCACATCGCCGTATTCATGGGGTTTAAACGCGCCGCGTAAAATATCATCAGCCACCTGCCAGATAAAATTGGCCGTCTCTTGAAAATTTGCCATGATTGTTTTCTGTGTGGCAGGTTCGTAGTAGCCGCTTTAGCGGCGATTAAACGCTAAAGCGTTTACTACAAACCTGTCACTAAAATGTTGACAAAGCAGTAGTTCCTTATCTAAAATTCTCTCTCATGGAGGCCGAGAGATGGCAAGCAAAATTCAACAAAAAAAACAAAGATGACTTACAAACTGCTCTTGACGTTTTCTCTTGACAGGACGTATAAAGGATGGTGACGTGAAATAGATTGAAAATGTAAACATAAGGAGTGTCAAAGCTCTGCTTTGTCCGCGAAAGCAGAAGCTCTCGCACTCCGTCCAAGAGATCAAGGTGATTCTAAAGGAGTGTCAAAGCTCTGCTTTGACCGCGAAAGCAGAAGCTCTCGCACTCCGTACAAGAGATCGAGGTGATTCTATGCGAAAGCATCTGATAATATTGATTGGTTTGATCGTGATGATGGGCAGTATCACGCTCATTGCCGAAGCGCAGGTGACAGTGTCGCATGCGATTGGAATGCGCGGCGAGCCGAAATATCCGGCGGATTTCACGCATTTTGAATACGTGAATCCTGACGCGCCCAAAGGAGGCACCATCGTGCTGCACGAGATCGGAACGTATGACACCTTCCATCGCTATGCCCAGCGCGGGAATGCGGCTGTCGGCAGCGGCGAATTGTATGATATGTTACTCGTCGCATCTGAAGATGAAGTCGAAATGTATTACGGCTTGATCGCGGAAAAGGTCGAATATCCCGCAGATCATACCTGGATCATCTTTCACCTCAATCCGGCCGCCCGTTTTCAGGACGGACAACCGATTACGGCCGATGATGTCGTGTTTTCTTTTCGTAAATTTTTTGACGAAGGCGTGCCGCAGTTCAAACAGTATTACAAAAACGTCGCTCAGGTCGAAGCCCTTGATCCGCAGCGCGTCAAATTCACGCTAAGCGAGGGCAGCAAAGAAATGTTGATCTCGCTGGGCGGTTTGCGCGTTCTGCCCAAACATTACTGGCAGGACAGGGATTTTTCGCAGCCCACAACCGAGGTGCCGGTGGGCAGCGGACCGTTGACGATCAGCGACTATAAAATGGGACAATACGTTATTTACAAACGCCTTGACGATTATTGGGCTAAAGACCTGCCGGTGATGAAAGGGCAGCAGAATTTCGATTTTATCCGTTACGATTATTACCGGGATGAAACCGTGGCTTTTGAAGCCTTCAAAGCCGGAGAATATGACTTCCTCCAGGAGAACATCGCCAAAAATTGGGCCACCCAATATACAGGCCCGCAATTTGATAATGGCAATATTATTAAAGAAGACATTCCGCACGAGATTCCGGTGGGGATGCAATGCCTGGTGTTTAATGTGCAACGCCCGCTTTTTCAGGATCGCCGGGTGCGCATAGCCTTGAATTATGCCCTGGATTTTGAATGGATGAATAAAAATCTCTTTTACGACCAGTACACCCGCACCCGCAGCTTTTTCCAGAATACCCAATATGAAGCCAAAGGTCTGCCCGGTGAAGACGAGTTGAAGATTCTGGAACCCTTTCGGGGCAAAATTCCGGACGAGGTGTTTACCCAGGAATACAACCCTCCGGTGACAGACGGCAGCGGCAATATCAGAACCCAACTGCGCGAAGCCCTGTCGCTCCTGAAAGAGGCCGGATGGGAAATTCAGGACAAAAAGCTGGTCAATGTTGCCACAGGCCAACCCTTTGAATTTGAGCTGTTATTATACAGTCCTTCGATGGAACGGATTGCGATTCCGATCCAAAAGAATCTGGAACGCATGGGGATTACCATGAACATCCGCGTGGTGGACGACACCCAATTTATCAATCGGATGCGCAGCCGGGATTTTGACATGATTTCGGGCGCGTATTCTGCCAGCCACTATCCCACGAGCGATCTGAAAATTGTCTGGCGTTCCGATTATCTCGACTACACCTGGAACACCGCCGGCGTGCAAGACGAGGTGGTTGACGCGCTGGTTGACGGCATTGAAGCCAGCCAGAATGACGACGCTGCGCTGCTGGCCTACGGACGCGCCTTTGACCGGGTGCTGACCTGGAATCATTATGTGATTCCCGAATGGCACATCAGTACATTCCGGGTCGCCTACTGGAATAAATTCAGCCGGCCGGAAATCAGACCCAAATACGCCTTAGGGTTGTTTACGTGGTGGATTGACCCGGAAAAAGAACGGCAATTGCCTGAGCGCAATGTCAAAAAATAGGTAGTGGTTACATGGTAAGTGATGCCCGCTCGTTGAGCGAAGTCGAAACGAGCCGTCCACTGTTCCCTTCGACTTCGCTCAGGGAACGCATCACTTACCATGTAACCACTACCAAAAAATAATGTGCAGGAAATAAGCCCGGTAAATACTTACGAGATGACAATAAATTGACATGCCCGAATAGAGGGAGGAGAAATATGAGCACAACGTTGTATGTCAAGGCAGACCAGCATCAAACAGCGATTTTACAGCTTGTGAAATCAACGATTGACGTCGAGATTACGAAATTAGAACTCGCGATAGAAATGGCTGACAAACGGCTGGAACCTTTTGAAAACAGGTATCATGTTACATCGGAGGATTTCCTTCGGCGTTTTACGGCAGAAGATCTCGATGGCGGCGATGATGAATATGTCTGTTGGGTTGGCGAATATCGCTTAAAACAACGAATTTTAGAGAAGTTACACTATTTGCGTGGAATTGAGAATAATTGAGTATTTCTACATGACGCAAGAAGTGAACTTGACAAAGTAAAATTAATGCAAAGCAAGAATATTACGACTATCTTGAGGAAAAATAAGGAAGAAAATGTTTAATTATATCATTCGCCGTCTGTTGTTGATTCTGCCGACCGTGTGGGCGATTATTACGATCAATTTTTTCATTATTCAAATCGCCCCGGGCGGACCCGTGGATCAGATGATTGCCGAGATGCAGGGCATTAAGGCTAACATGATCATGGAACGCATTTCCGGTGTGGGACGCCAGGAAGTCGGAAAAGACGCCAGCGCGCTGCCCAAAGATCAGGAAACAACCTATCGCGGCGCGCGCGGCCTGGACCCGGAAGTGATTGAAGCGATCAAACAGCGGTTCGGGTTTGATAAACCGTTGTCCGTGCGTTATTTCGACATGCTGTGGCGTTATATCCGCTTTGAATTCGGAGAAAGCCTGTTTCGCGGCAAACAGGTCGTCACGCTCATTCTGGAACGTATGCCGGTCTCAATTTCCCTGGGGTTGTGGAGCACCTTGATCATTTACGCAGTCTCCATTCCCTTAGGCGTTAAAAAGGCGGTACAGCACAGCAGTCGCTTTGATGTCTGGACCAGTACGGCCATTATCCTGGGCAACGCCATTCCGGTGTTCTTGTTTGCGATTTTTTTGATCATCCTGTTTGCCGGAGGCACCTATTTGCAATGGTTTCCACTGCGCGGGCTGGTTTCGACCAATTTCGACGAACTCTCTCTGGGACAGAAAATTCTGGATTATTTCTGGCACATTACTTTGCCGGTTATTTCAACCGTGATCGGCGGATTTGCCACGCTCACGATGCTGACCAAAAATTCCTTTTTGGATGAAATCCACAAACAATATGTGCTGACCGCCAGAGCCAAAGGCCTGACCGAAAAAGGGATTCTGTTCAAGCATGTGTTTCGCAATGCCATGCTGCTCATCATCGCCGGATTTCCGGCCGCATTTATCAGCATGTTTTTTACCGGTTCCTTGCTGATCGAGGTGATTTTTTCCCTCGAAGGACTTGGTTTGCTCGGATTTGAGGCCACCATGCAGCGCGATTATCCAGTAATGTTCGGCACTTTATACATGTTTACCTTACTGGGATTGGTGTTGACTCTGATCAGCGATTTGACCTATACCATCGTTGATCCGCGCATTGACTTTGAACGACGCTGACAGCTATAGACATCTTAAATGATTCGTGTCTCGACTTCGCTCGACAACCGCCTGGACACTGAGCGGAGTCGAAGTGTCATGAGTAGTATCACTATATGAATGCCATCAATCAAGAACGTTGGAAACGATTTAAAGCGAACAAACGCGGCTTCTGGTCCCTGTGGATATTTCTGGTGCTTTTCGGGCTGACGCTGTTTGCCGAAGTGTTAGCCAATGATAAACCCCTGTTGATCCGTTTTGACGGCAAATGGTTTTTTCCGGTGTTTCGCCAATACTCTGAGGTAGCGTATGGCGGAGAATTCGAGGTTGAAGCGGATTACCGCGATCCCTACGTGATCGAGTTGATCAAAGAAAAAGGCTGGATTCTCTGGCCTCTGATTCCGTACAGCTACAATACCATCAATTACGATCTGCCTTCTCCTGCGCCTTCGCCGCCCACGCGCGAGAATTGGCTGGGCACTGACGACAAGGGGCGCGACGTTCTGGCGCGCTTAATCTATGGCTTCAGAATTTCGATTCTGTTTGGGCTGACCTTAACGTTGTGTTCGTCAATCATCGGCATTATCGCCGGGGCCTTGCAAGGCTATTACGGCGGCTGGATCGATCTGCTCGGACAGCGTTTTATCGAAGTCTGGTCTGGCATGCCGACCTTATTTTTACTGATTATCATGGCGAGCGTGGTGCAGCCGAATTTCTGGTGGCTGCTGCTGATCATGCTATTATTTAGTTGGATGAGTTTAGTCGGCGTGGTGCGGGCTGAATTCTTGCGCGGCCGCAATTTTGAATACGTCCTGGCCGCCAAAGCCATGGGCTTATACCATTGGCGCATCATGTTCCGGCATATTCTGCCCAACGCCATGGTGGCCTCGCTCACGTTTATGCCCTTTATTTTAGGCGGCTCGATCACGACCTTAACCGCCCTGGATTTCTTAGGCTTCGGCCTGCCGCCGGGGTCCCCATCCCTGGGCGAACTCTTAGCGCAAGGCAAGGCCAACTTACAGGCGCCCTGGTTAGGTCTGACCGCCTTTGTCACCATCGCCGCCATGCTCAGTCTGCTGGTCTTCATCGGCGAAGCCGTCCGCGACGCCTTTGATCCGCGGAGGGCATACTGAAAAAATTGACAGATAGGAGGATGTCATGGGAGAAATGTATTGAGAACTGAACATTCGGAAATAGAACACTGATGGGACTGATTGGACTGATGTTCACTGATATAACGACGAATTCAGTACCAGGCTCGCGGTCGTGATCACGGCGTGGAGTGCGCGTCGCTGTTCCCGAAAAATCAGTGGAGATCAGTCCAATCAGCCCAATCAGTGTTCTATTTCCCATAATCTCTATTATGAATTTAGTAGATGTCCACAATCTGCACATCGGTTTTAAAAAAGGGGAACAACTTCAGACAGTTGTGCATGGGGTTGATTTCCAGATCAATTCCCATGAAATTCTGGCCTTAGTGGGGGAAAGCGGAGCCGGAAAATCGTTGACGGCCCAGGCATTGCTGCGCCTGATTTCGGAAAACACAATTGCCTATCCCCAGGGGGAAATCCTGTTTGAGGGGCGCGACATCTTACAATTGAATCCCGATGAATTACGCCGGATTCGCGGCAACGAGATCAGCATGATCTTTCAGGAACCGATGTCATCGCTGAATCCCCTGCACACGATTGAAAAGCAACTGCATGAAACCCTGTTCCTGCACAAAGGCTTGTCAGCAAGTCAGGCCGCGCCGCTCACCCTGGAATGGCTGAACAAGGTCGGCATCCGCGATCCTGAAAAACGCCTGAAAGCCTTTCCGCACCAACTGTCCGGCGGCGAACGCCAGCGCGTGATGATTGCCATGGCCTTAGCCAACGAACCCAGACTGCTGATCGCCGATGAACCCACGACCGCGCTGGATGTGACCATTCAATCCCAAATTCTGCACCTGCTCAAAGATTTGCAGCAGGAATTCGGCATGGCGATCCTCTTCATCACGCATGATTTAGGCATTGTGCGCCAGATTGCCGACCGCGTGGCCGTGATGCAAACTGGCAAAATCGTGGAAACCGAAGCAGCCAAAACATTGTTTGCCTGTCCGCAGCATCCCTATACCCGCGCCTTGCTGAACGCCGAACCCAAAGGCGAGCCGCCTGAAGCAAATCCAAAAGCCGAAGCCATGATCCGGCTGCGCGATTTGAACGTCTGGTTTCCGATTCAAAAAGGCATCCTGCGACGCACAAAGGATTATGTCAAAGCGGTCAACGGCCTGACTTTAACCATCAGAAAAGGACACACCTTAGGCGTGGTCGGCGAAAGCGGCTCCGGCAAAACAACTTTAGGGAAAGCGATCCTGCGCCTGGAAAAGAGCAACGGGGAGATTGAATTCGAACAGAGCGATTTACACGCGCTTGCTGAAAAACAATTGCGCCCTCTGCGCCGCGAAATGCAGATCATCTTTCAAGACCCCTACGGCAGCCTGAATCCGCGCATGTCGGTGGAACAGATTATCGGAGAAGGCTTGCGCTTTCACAAGATCGGGACTCAGGAACAACAGGAACAACTCATCATTGACACGCTCAAAGAAGTGGGGCTGAATCCTGACTGGCGTCATCGTTTTCCGCACGAATTTTCGGGCGGTGAACGCCAACGCATCGCCATTGCCCGCGCCCTGGTGCTCAAACCGAAATTTATCGTACTGGACGAACCGACTTCTTCGCTGGATCGTTCGATTCAGTTTCAGGTGATCGAACTGTTAAAACAGATTCAGCGCAAATACGGCTTAACCTATCTCTTTATCAGCCACGACCTGAAACTCGTCAAAACCTTCTGCCATGAGATCGTGATCATGCAAAAAGGCGAAGTGGTCGAAGCCGGCCCGACCCGCGACATCCTGCGCCATCCGCAGCACGCCTACACGCAGGAACTTTTGCGTACAGCGTTTGAAAGTGAAGAAATAGAACACTGATTAGGCTGATTAGACTGATTTGCACTGATTTTTTCTTTTCGTGTTTTTTAATCAGTGAACATCAGTCCAATCAGCCCAATCAGTGTTCTATTAAAAATTATGGTCAAAGATCAATATCTGCATTCGGAGTTGACAGATGTGATCTTGCAGGCGTATTACAAGGTGTATAACACATTAGGTTACGGATTTTTGGAAAAAGTGTATGAGAACGCCATGCGGATCGAATTGCGGAAGCGCGGGTGTCAGGTCAAGCAGCAGCAGCCGTTGACGGTCTATTATGAGGACGAGACGGTCGGCGAATACTTTGCGGATTTAGTGGTGAATAACACGATTATTTTGGAGTTGAAAGCCGCGGAAAAATTAGCCCATGAACACGAATGTCAATTGATCAACTATCTGAAAGCAACCGACCTGGAAGTCGGCTTGCTGCTCAATTTCGGTGTCAAACCCGAACACAAGCGCAAGGTTTTTACAAATGATAAGAAGAGGAGAATAGCACACTGATTGGACTGATTGGACTGATGTTCACTGATTAAAAACAAAAAAAGAAAAAATCAGAGCAAATCAGTTTAATCAGTCCAATCAGTGTGCTATTAAATTTTCCTGAATTCGCGCATGTTCGTTCTCAGGAATCCTTTGTAAACCCAATCCTTGTAGTTGATACAACACCCAACATTCAAAGAGGACACGAACTTATGTGGGATGTGTTTATCAGTCACGCTTCAGAAGATAAGCAAGATGTCGTCCGGCCCCTGGCCGAGGCGCTGCGTCGGGCCGGGCTGACGGTCTGGTATGATGAATTTTCCCTGACGCTGGGCGACAGTCTGCGCCGTTCGATTGACCAGGGTCTGCGCGACTCCCGTTTTGGCCTGGTCATTTTGAGTCCGAACTTTTTCGCCAAAGAATGGGCGCAGCGCGAATTGGACGGTCTGTCGGCCCGCGAAATTCAATCCGGCAAAGTGATTCTGCCGGTCTGGCATCAGGTGCAATTCGACGATGTTGTGCGCTATTCGCCTACCCTGGCCGATAAAATCGCGGTTTCCACGGACAGAGGATTGGATGTCGTGGTGCAGCAGGTGCTCGCGGCCTTTGGTCAATCCCCATCGCAACCCTCCTCATCCGTCTCGACAGCCCACCCTGATTATGGGAAAATCTCATTTTCTCCTGAGATCACGGGCTTGCGCAATCACTACCTGCAATGGCTGTTTAAGAAGGTCACGGATGTGCCTTTAGCGGATATTGATCCGCACATTGCCGACATGGTGATAGACAATCCGGATGCGCGTTTAACCTTAGACGCGATTTACACGACCTTACTGACGACCGCTTCAGAGCAGTCCCGTAAGCCTGAACCTGAAGTCCGTGAGAGCGGCGAGCGGCAAGCTCTGGTTCCGGCCCTGAGCCAATTAGACCGGCATCAATATCTGGTGCTGCTCGGAGACCCCGGCAGCGGTAAGAGCACCTTTGTCAATTTTGTGACCATGTGCCTGGCCGGGGCCTTGTTAAAGCATCCTGCCATCAATCTCGATTTCATGAACACGCCTTTGCTGGAGACGGATGAAGATGAGATCCCGGAGTTTGATGATGATGAGACTCTGGAGACTGATGAGGATGAGAAGCCTATGCCGCCTGCCTGGCGTCATGGGGCCTTATTGCCGGTGCGCGTGACCTTGCAGGATTTTGCAGCACGAGGAACGCCGGAGGATGAGGCTGAGGCGGGTACCGGCAACCATCTCTGGCAGTTTGTGGCACGGGAACTTGAGCAGGAAGGGTTGGGAGAGTGGGTCCCGCATCTGAAACGGCATCTGGCCGATTATGGCGGATTGCTTTTGTTAGACGGCCTGGATGAAGTGCCGGAGACCGACCGGCTGCGGCGCTGCATCAAACAGGTGGTGCAGGGCTGCACCCGGCTCTTTCCGCAGTGCCGTATCCTGGTGACCAGCCGTACCTACTCATACCAGACGCGGGAATGGAAACTGCCGGGATTTGCCGAAACCACCCTGGCCGCGTTTACCGCACAGCAGATTCGCTATTTCGTGCAGCACTGGTACGCCTATATTCGCCCGCTGCGCGGATTGAGCGAGCAGGAGGCGCAGGCCCAGGCCGAGGATCTCAATGCAAAAATTGACGATAATCCGCGCCTGCAGGACTTTGCCCGCCGTCCGCTCTTGTTGACCTTGATGACCATCTTACATTCTTCGCGCGGCGCGCTGCCGGACAAACGGGTGGAATTGTATGAGGAAACCGTCAGGCTGCTGCTGCACCGCTGGGAATGGAAGAAGCGAACCTATACGGCGGCTGACGGGACAAAGGCCACAGAGTATCAGAGTTTGCTGCAAAGCTTGGGGCTGAACCGCAACAGTGTGTTGAACTGTCTGGAAGAATTAGCGTTCGAGGCGCATCAGACCCAGCCATCGGATCAGGATGAACCGGCGCGGATTCAGGCCGGGGCTTTGTACGCAAAGCTGTTCAAGGTCAGCAAAGATCAGCAGCTTGACCTGGTGCAGGTCGAACATCATCTGCGCAACCGGGCCGGCATTCTGATTTCGCCGGCTGAAGGACTGTACGCGTTTCCGCACCGCTCGTTTCAGGAATATCTGGCTGCCTGCTACGTGACCAGGCGGGATGATTATCCTGACAACATCGCCGAGTTGGCACGCAAAGATCCGAACCGTTGGCGCGAAGTAGTCTTGCTGGGCGCCGCCCATCTGGCCAAAGCCGGCCCCATGATCTGGAGCCTGGTTGAGGCTCTATGTTATCAGGATTTCCCCTCCCAGGAGGGGAATTGTTCGGAAAACGCCTGGGGCGCGCTGCTGGCCGGGCAGGCTCTGACGGAAACCGCGAACCTGAGCACCCAGACGCCTCGCAACCAGAGCAAATTACGCCGGGTACGTGAGTGGTTAAAGGCCATTCTGACAGAGCAGGCACCCTTCCACTCCGCTCCCTTTGACTCCGCTCCCTTCGACTCCGCTCCCTTCGACTCCGCTCCCTTCGACTCCGCTCAGGGAACGGGAACGTTGGCACCCTTTCCGGCGGTGGAACGCGCCCTGGCCGGGAACATCCTGGCGCAGCTTGGCGATCCGCGTCCGGGGGTTGGCTATCGCTCCCTGAGCGGAGTCGAAGGGAGCGGAGTCGAAGGGAGCGGAGTCGAAGGGAGCGGAGTCGAAGGGAGCGGAGTCGAAGGGAGCATCAGGTTGCCGGATATTGTCTGGTGTGAAGTGCCGGCCGGGAAATTCATCATGGGCAGTAATGAGTACAGTGATGAAGGCCCGCCGCATCGTGTCACGCTCTCAACACCTTACGCCCTCAGCCGCTATCCGGTCACGAATGCGCAATATCAGGCCTTTGTGGAGGATGGAGGCTATACAAAGCAATGGCAGCGATGCTGGTCAAAAGAAGGATGGCAGTGGAAGGAAAAGAATGTAAAACATGGGCCAGAAAAATATGGCGGCGAGTTTGACCTGCCGAATCATCCTGTGGTGATGGTGTGTTGGTATGAGGCCGCCGCCTTCTGTCAATGGCTGACGCGCCGTTTACAGAAGGCCGGAAAGTTACCGGCGCATCAAGCCATTCGTTTACCCACTGAGGCTGAATGGGAAAAGGCGGCACGCGGCGAGGACGGACGAACCTATCCCTGGGGTAAAAAAATTGACCCGGAACATGCGAATTATAGTGACACCGGATTAGGCGTCACCACTCCGGTCGGATGCTTTCCGCGCGGCGCGAGTCCTTATGGCTGTGAGGACATGAGCGGCAATGTGTGGGAGTGGTGTCTGGATCAATGTGAATGGGATGATAAGTTTAATATCGTCACCGATACCTATAAGGATGGTATTATTGACCCCGTCTGTGTAACGGGCTCGGACCGCGTGGTACGGGGCGGCTCCTGGTACTACGGCGCCGGGTATTGCCGGTCGGCGCACCGCCTCGGGGGCGACCCCGGCGACCGCATCGGCAGCGTCGGGTTCCGCCTCTTGAGGACGCCTTCGTAGTCCTTGATCCTTTTACCCTTTTACCCTTTGCGAAGCAAAGGGGGATTTTACGCGCTGCGGGCAGGGGGACAAAGCGTAGCAGTCCCCCTGCCGCGCAGCGCGAAAAATTTTTTTGGCATATTTCAGCAGAGGTGAACAGGAGTGTCAAAGCTCTGCTTTGACAGCGAAAGCAGAGCTTTCGCACTCCTCACCTG
>DF820475.1:68636-188566 GCA_000739535.1 Candidatus Vecturithrix granuli
GCTGACACCCTGGGCTACCAGATTCCGCCCCGTTGGGGCTTAAAAGCTTATCCCGAACTCACGTTAACTATTAACTTTCGGGCTACAAAAGCATCGTTTCGCCATGGTTTCACAATTTGAGCATATCAGCCGCCATTTGCTGCGCGATCTGCCGCGCTTGATCGCCAATTTCTGAAGGGGTTGTGCAAAACGGCGCAATATATTTTCCCAGGATACGGCAGTGTAAATACTCCATTTCGCGCCTGAACACTTCCTGGATCAGGTCGCCGTTCTCTTCCGCGCTCCCTCCGCATGTTGCCAGTAACATAACATGTTTGCCTTCCAGCAGGCAGCACATGTGCGCGGGATCTGCCCATTTGACTAAACAGTAATGCCGATCCATCAACGCTTTCATTTGCGCCGGAAAATCCCACACATAGACGGGGCTGGCATACACTACAAGGTCAGCAAGGCGAATCTTTGCCATCACCTCGTTGAAATCGTCTCGTTGCACGCATCCCGGTTCATCCAAAGTGCGCTGACAGGCGTCGCAGCCAAGACACCCTTGAATTGATATATCCGCAATGTTGATTCGTTCCACCTCATGCTGAGCCATAACCACTTCCTCAAAGGCTTTGAGAATGGCGGCAGTGTTGCCCTTTTTGCGTGGACTGCCCAGAATAGTTATTATTTTCATACGATCATTCCTCACGGTTCATGACGCCAGGAGCGTAGATTGGTCTTATATTGTTTACAAGAAGACTTTATAGTCGCTATGTAAAGCCTTTGTCAGACGTTTTGCCATATCTTTGCCGATAGAGCGTTTGCCACGTTCCATTTCTGAAATATGGTGACGCTTGACCCCAATCATTTCTGCAAGCTGTGCTTGAGAGAGTTCTTCTCGATAGCGAAGCCCACGAATAGCGCTTCCAGGATGTATATCTGGACATAATTCTTCAAGGAGAACCGTTTGTTCAAAAGAATTTGTCTGCATAGCCTACTTATTGTTGTGAATTATCGGGACTTGTCAAGAGGAATCCTTATTCTTCAGTAATCATTTTACTCCTACTTCATTAAGTTTGTGGAACTACAAGGAGAAGAAATAAGAAAAGGATATGCTTTGATGATTGAAATTCCCGGGACATCCTTTTCTTATCTGGCTCTTCTGTGGCAGTTGTAGAAAGCTACAAGGATTGAGTGTACAAAGGATTTCTGAGACGCCGGATACGGGCAGGACATCATCCCTTGTAAATTCAATCCTTGTAGTTTTCCACAATTTCCACGGAAGAACCTCCGTTATATGCAACAGCCAGGCCGCCGGTGGAAGTTTCACGGTAAAGGCCGGGCAGATCGTGTCCGGTTTGGCGCATGGCGGCGGCGACCTGATCAAAGGAAATGAGATGCCGGCCGTCGGAAAGCAGGGCGTATTCAGCGCAGTCGAGGGCGCGGGCGGCGGCCATGGCGTTGCGCTCGATGCAGGGAATCTGCACCAATCCGGCCACCGGATCGCAGGTCAGACCCAGATGATGTTCCAATCCCATTTCGGCTGCGTATTCGATTTGATGCGGGGATGCGCCCAGTAATTGCGCGGCGGCTGCGGCGGCCATGGCGCAGGCCGTGCCAACTTCGCCCTGACAGCCGACTTCAGCCCCGGAAATCGAGGCGTTCTTTTTGACAAGATTGCCCACCAATCCGGCGGTTGCTAAAGCGCGATAAATGCGCTGATTGGTATAATCGTTACGCTGCTGCAAATAATACAGCACGGCCGGCAGCACACCGCTTGAACCGCAGGTCGGGGCCGTAACCACAATGCCGCCGGCCGCGTTTTCTTCGGCCACAGCCAGCGCGTACGCGGTTAAAAAGCCGGTACGCTGCACGGCCGCGCTCAATTGCTGCGCCTGCTGGTAAATCTGACTTGCTTTGCGGCGCAATTTCAAGCCCCCGGGCAGTACACCTTCTTCATCCAATCCGCGCCGAATAGCGGCTTTCATGGCTTGCCAGATGCGACTGAAATGTTCCCAGAGCGATTCCCCTTCACATTCCTGGACGTACATCCAAAGCGGATTGCCGGAGTCGTCGGCCCAGCGTATCAGTTCGCGCATGTTCGCAAGCGGATACACGGCCGGCGGTTCCGGCTGGCCTTCTTCGCGCAGCGCCCCGCCGCCAACGCTGTACACGCGCCAGCTTGCCTGCACATTGCCCAGCGCGCTAAGGGCTTCGAACAACATGCCATTCGGGTGAAAATCCGGCGTAATGTCCGCTCGTTCAATAATCTCCACCGGTTTCAGCGCGAGCGGCTGCGTGACGGCCGCATGAGTCAAATGCCCGCGTCCGGTCGCCGCCAGACTACCATACAAGGTGACACGATATTTGGCCGCCTCTTTACAGCGTTCCGCAAACAGGGTCGCCGCGCGGCGCGGCCCCATCGTGTGGCTGCTCGACGGGCCCATGCCAATGCGATATAATTCCTGAAGTGATTCCATTATCGACCTATTTAGCCCACTGAACACACGGAATACACGGAAATTTTTTCAGATTTCCCCAACCAGATGGAGTCCACCTCGGAGGTGGACTCCATTTCTAAGAAGCTGTTTTAAAAGTTTGCAGGTGAGGAGTGCGAAAGCTCTGCTTTCGCTGTCAAAGCAGAGCTTTGACACTCCTGTTCACCTCTCTCGAAATGTCCGTTGCATGGACTTTTAAAACAGCTTCTAAGAATAATGCTATACCGAAAATTTCTCATTTTCTTTTTTCGTGTATTCCGTGTGTTCTGTGGGCTAAAATATTCTTCATTGAAAATTTTGTAAAATATTTCTGACGTATTCGATTTTTTCGGCGTTTTTCAGGCGTCTGGTCGGGATGACCAGGGCGCGGGCTGAAGGATGGCGAATCTGGTTGTCCGGATGTTTGAGCACGCGCCGGATGTGTTCGGGGCTGACCGGACTGCTGTCATCGAAAAGCACTTTGACGGCCGGGCCTTCGACGGCCTGAATCTGCTGGATGCGCAGTTGCGCGGCCAGGAGCTTTAATTCTGCCAGCAACACGATATTTTGAGCTTCCTGCGGCAGTTTTCCGTAGCGGTCTTTGATTTCTTCTTCGACATCCATCAGTTGCGAATAATCTTTCGACGACATCAGGCGTTTATACATTTCGAGACGCTGATGAATGTCCGGGATATACTCTTCGGGAAAATGGGCGGAAACTTGCATGTCAATCTGCGGATAAAATTCCTCATCCAGAGGAATACCCTGGATCTCTTTCACGGTCTGATCGATAATCTGACAATACATGTCAAATCCAAGCGCGGCAATATGACCGGTTTGTTCCGCGCCCAGCAGATTGCCTGCGCCGCGAATTTCAAGGTCGTGCGTGGCCAGGCGAAAGCCGGAACCGAGTTCGCTCAATTCCTGAATTACGCGCAACCGTTTTTTGGCATCGGAACTTAATAATTTCTCATCCGGGATCAGCAGATACGCGTGCGCGCGCTCTTTGGACCGCCCGATTCGTCCGCGCAGTTGGTACAGTTGTGATAGACCGAATTCATGCGCGCGGTTGATGATAATCGTGTTCACCGAGGGAATATCCAGGCCCGATTCGACAATGGTAGTGCTCATCAGCACGTCAATCTCTTTGTTGATAAAGCGCAGCATAATCTTTTCCAGCTCATGTTCTTTCAGTTGCCCGTGCGCCACAGCAACTCGGGCATGGGGGACAACGCGGCTGACTCGCAGGGCAATGCCATCAATGGTTTCGACTTTGTTATGAATAAAAAACACCTGGCCCCCGCGTTGGATTTCGTTGTTGATGGCTTCGTAAATCACATCGTCATCAAAGCGCAGTACATACGTGCGTACCGCCAGACGACCTTCGGGCGGCGTTTCGATAATGCTCAAATCGCGCACACCCATAAGCGAGATATGTAAGGTGCGGGGAATTGGGGTTGCTGTGAGCGTTAGCACGTCAACCAACTTGCGATATTGCCGGATTTTCTCTTTGTGCGAAACCCCAAAGCGCTGCTCTTCGTCAATAATCACCAATCCCAGGTCTTTAAAGCCAATATCGCTTTGCAGTAAGCGATGCGTGCCGATCACAATATCAACAACTCCTTCTTTGAGACCTTTGATGATTTCCTGTTGCTCTTTGCGGGTTTTAAAACGGCTTAGCAGGCCAACATTCACAGGATAGGCGGCAAAACGGGCTGAAAAGGTCTGGTAGTGCTGTTGGGCCAGCAGCGTGGTCGGAACGAGCAATGCGACCTGTTTTCCGTTCAGAACCGCACGAAAGGCGGCGCGCATGGCGACTTCGGTTTTGCCATAGCCGACATCTCCGCATACCAGACGATCCATTGGTTTCGGAGAATCCATGTCGCGGGCGACGGCTTCGATGGCTTTGGCCTGATCCGGCGTTTCTTCATATTCAAAGGAGGCTTCAAATTCGCGGTAGAGATGGTCGTCAATTGCAAATTGCTGACCCGGCAACGCCTGACGAGCCGCATAGATTTCCAGCAGGTTTTGCGCCATTTTTTCGACCGAGGCTTTGACCCGTTCTTTGACCCGCGCCCAATTCGTACCCCCTAACTTGTCAATTTTGGGGCGACGTTGGTCCGCGCCTTTGTATTTCTGCACCAGATCCAGCCGGTCAATCGGCACGTAGAGTTTATCGCCGCCGCTGTATTCCAGGTGTAAACATTCCATCGCAATGCGCTGCACCGTGATTTTCTTGAGCCCCAGATAGACGCCGATACCGTGATCCACGTGTACCACGTAATCATTCAGCTCTAATTCTCCCAGAGTCATCTGCGGCGTGACGGGTTTACGCTGGAGATGGCGGCGGCGCACGGTTTTCTTACTCAACAATTCATCTTCATTCAGCCAGATCAAACGTTGCAGCGGGAAGATAAACCCGCAATTCAGCGTACCGACGATAATGATGGCTTCAGGCGATGCCGGGCGGTTTTTTTCCTGGGATTTCTGGGAAGGTTGCGGCTCTAAAACCAGACGAGCCGGAACATGGTGTTCTTGCAGAATCTCTGCCAGACGTTTGGCCTGATGTTCCGTGTATGATGCGATAAAAATCTGCTGTCCATCTTCCAGCCATTCGCGCAGACGAGTAGTCGTCGCGGCGATGTGCTGTTCTTTTTCCTCAGCGCCCTTTTCAGACGAGAGGATTGTATAGGCCCAATCAATCGAGCGAGTGGGGATGTTATAACGTGAATCGGCCCCATAAAATTCCTTCTCCGGATCATCCCCAAAGGAGAGGGGAGCATCAGCATTCGCTTCAAGCGTCAGGGCGTTGTGCAACTCCAGGAGTTGCAGCGTGATACGCTGTCGCTGCTGAATTTGACTTGCCAGGTCATTCGGGGACAAAAACAGCTTTTCCGGTACAGGCACCAGAAATCCGCGTTCTTCGGTCTGCCGGAAATTGCGTTCAATCGTGTGTTGAAATTTGTGAGAGGCGTTTTCAATTTCAGAAAATTCATCCAAAAACAGCAGGGTTTCCGGCGGGAGATAATCAAACAGGGTTTCGAGTCTGCCGTGAAAATAGGGCGCATACCATTCAATTCCCGGAAAAAAAATTTTCTGATCAATGTGATCCATCAGCAACTTGAGGGCATTGTACGATGCGCCGACTTCGGAAACATACTCTTCAATTTGCTCTTTGGCTGCGGCGCAGGTCGAATCGGCCAGGATGATCTCGCACATCGGCAGCAGAAATACCATGTCCTGCGATTGATATGAGCGTTGGGTTTCCGGATCGAATTCACGAATGGCCTCGATTTCGTCGCCAAAAAATTCCAGACGAATCGGATTTTGACTGAGAGAGGGGAAAATGTCTATAATCCCGCCGCGCACACTGAATTCTCCGCGATTTTCGACCAGATGGGTATGTTTATACCCCGTATCAATCAACGCGGTGGTCAACTCATCCCGGTCAAGCTCTTCGCCGACCTCAAGCAGGATCGTGAACTCATTCAACGCGCTGCGGGGCAGCGTGCGCTGCATCAGGGCTTCAACCGGCGTCACGATGATAAGCGCTTGCTTATCAACCAATTTTTCCAGAATTGCGAGGCGTTCCGAGACGATTTCGCGGTGCGGCGAAGCATGGTCATAAGGGGCGACATTCCATTGTGAATACAGATGGATGTGTTCCTGAGCGGTGGGGAGAATTCCCTTATGTTGAAAGCAGATCAAATCTTCGTAAAATTCCTCCGCCTCTTTTTGAGAGGGCGTGACAATGAGACAGGGGGTCGGGCGTTCCTGCTGCATCAACGCGATCAGGTAGGCTTTAGAAGATCCCCACAATCCGCCAATTGAAAGGGATTTTATGCCATTATGGATATTATTCAGAAGAGGTTGTAGAGTCATACGTCAATATTCAGGTGATCAATCGTTCGTTTGTGGTCATAAAATTTTTTGTTAACTCATCCTATTCCTTTGGGACAAAAGTTCTTACTCACAGGATTAGTCGGATATTGTCGAGCAGGTTTGAGTTGTCCGACAGAGCCACCTCAACCAGGATTTCCGAAGTACTAAAAATTTTCATCTGTGTGTATAAGAAACCGGGTTTTTTCAAAAAACCCGGTTTCTCTGCGCGTTTATCGGCAGATCAAGATTGGGCGCTGCAAATGTTCGAGCACTTGATCGACGGGCCGGCCAAAGAGAAATTCTCGTACCGGGCGTTCACCGTACCCACCAATGATCATAAAGTCGATCTGATGTTCCTGCATCACTTTCGGCAGCGTGTCGAGAAGTTTACCGCGCTGTTGCACAAACAGAGCCTCCACGTTTCGTCGTTTCAAATAACTTTTCACAAAGGAACGGGTATGCGCATCCACATTTTCGGTCAGTACAACTAATGACACGCCCCAGCAGCCGGCCAGATAGGCGCTGACAAACAGGGCTTCATTGGCTTTCTGGGATCCATCGTACGTGAGCAAGGCGCGATCGAATTCAACGGCCTCATCCGGTAAGGCGAAGATCGAGCGTGAACAGCGTCGGCTGATGCCTCGGAATTCTCCGTGTAATCTGGGCGTCTTTGGCGAATCTGAAGTATAGAGTAAATGTAAGAGGACTAAATCAGCCTGATGAGCATATTCACAGATTTTTTGGGCGATATCGCCGGTTTCGATGAATAATTCGCCTTCTATATCGGCGTCGCGGCAGCGCTGTTCAAACTGGTGCTGCAAATTGAGCACCGTTTCTTTATAGCGTAAATGTTCGGAAGACACCACGTATAATCCGACAAGTCCGGCTTCTTCGCGCTGAGCGATTTTCAAAGCCTGGTCCACCATCAGCCAGCCGTCAGGCTTGCCATTGATCGGGACGAGGAGGTTCGTGAAGAGGTGTTCCTGCCGACGCTCTGCCGTTTCGACTTTTTGTCGCAGGATAGCTGCACGGACCGTTTCCTGAGTTCCCGCATTGACAACATTACGCAGTTTTTGTCCCAGACGTGAAAAAATTGGCGCCGATTTCCTCGAACCAAAGCGATGCACAAGATCCGCGGCCGCAGTTTCGATAGACACTGGTTCATTGAGGTGTTTTTCAAGGGAATCACGATGTTCCGAAATCCACAGATAGAGATCGGTAGCGGTGAGGTCGGGAAAATCCCGCAGGAGATGCTGCTCAACGATCACCTTGAGCACAGGGAGGTAAATCTGATCATACCAATCAGTCACGGCTTCGTGATAGGCAATCTCCCGTTTCTGATCCAAACCCATAAAATAGCGGTGGACGTCAATATGTTCTTCCAGAATGCGATATTGTCCGGGAGCGCTCACGGTTAAATCGGCTTTGGGACGGAGTTCGAGCAAATGGGTATATGCGAGAAAATCAACATATTCGACTTTAATGATCAATTCATCAAGGTGAACGTAGGGGAAACTCTTCACGTTCGTCCAGCTTTCAGTAACGTAAATGTCGGTATGGCTGGCGTCAATGTGGCGCGAAATAGTTCGATGCTCGGAAATCCAGAGATACACATCCGTCAACGTTTTCTCAGAAAATTCTTCTTGGATGTGTTGATTCTGAATCAGTCGGACAAGGGGAAGATATACGGTATCATACCAGTGAATCACGGCTTCCTGGTACGAAATGTCACGCTTCTGTTCTAACCCCATAAAATAGCGATGAACGTTGATGTGATCTTCAAGAATCCGGTATTGGCCGGGAACAGTCACACGTAAATCCGCATCAGGGAAAAATCGCTTGATCTGGGTGCGATCCAGGAAATCATGGTATTCAGTTTCAATAATCAACCGATCGGTATCTTTCTGAGGCGAGGGTGGAATTTTTTCCCAGATTTCCGTAATGTAGGCTTCATCATAAAGGATGCCCAGGTGCCTGGCAAGGGGGCGATGTTCCGACACCCATAAATAGAGGTCTGTCGCCGTGCGCTGGGGAAAATCGCGTAAGATTCCTTGTTCCTCAATAATTTGGACTAAAGGCAGATAGATGTCGTCATACCAGTGAACCACGGCTTCTTGATAGGGAATCTCGCGTTGTTGGTCCAGTTCCATAAAATAGCGGTGAATATCGATTTGTTCTATGAGACATTGATATTTACCCGGCGCAGTAACCTGAAAATCTTCGCGTAACGAGCGCAATTGATCCAGACGAGTGGTTGCCAGAAAATCAGCATATTCAGCGGTGAGAATCAGTTCATCCGGCTGCATATCCGGCGTGAGCGGCGCTTTTGTCTCGACCCGGGTGACATACGCTTCGATCAGGTTTGCCCCAAGTTGTCGTGCGACGGACACGCGATGATTGCCGTCAGACACAAAATAGACCTCGCCAACTTGATACACTTCAATCGGAGGCAGACCGCCTTCAGCCCCAGTCACAAGCACGTCAATTGCCGCCCAGCGTTCCTGATCGCTTTCCTGTTTCGGCAGAAAATTGCGCGTGAAATCCTGGTAGCGATTAACGCTACCCACAATCGCATCAATCGGGATTTCTCGCAACTCGCGTTTTCTCGTTTTTGCTGCTTTGAGCTTTGTAGAAACCTCTTCATACGAAAGCAAGGAAGACGACGCGCCTTTGAGAAACGCAAGAATTTGCTCTAATTGCGCCTGACGACGCGCTCGCCGAAAATCCTGGAGCGCAGAATAATACTGAAGATTGGACATAATTATCGTGGTTCGAAATTCCGCCAGCAGGCGGTTTTTGCTTCACTATCTCCCCAGTCTGAAAACGGAACTTCGAATCTGTCCCTGGTATTTCAAAGACAATTTGTACATCTAAAAACTACAACAGATTTGAGAAATCAACGGATTTGAAAACAACAAAAAAATTGTACCTGTAAATAATTCAGTTTTCCCCTTAACGACAGAGAAATATCGGTATCTGGCTGCGACGCAGCACCTCATCAATGGCGCTGCCCAGCACCACTTCCAGGACAGGACTGTAACCATAACTCCCGGCAATAATCAGGTTGCATTGATACGCCGCGGCCGCGGATAAAATAGCTTCGCCAATATGACCAGTTTCTTCAATAAACGTGGCTTCCACATTCCGGCGTTTGAGATAACCTCGGGCCAGAGAGAGAATTTCCGAACTTCTGCGAGCATGTTCTTTGACTGTGACCACAACGATCGGAATCTGTAAATAGTTGCCTATATAGGCGCTGACAAACAGTGCCTCATCGGCTTTACGGCTGCCATCATACGCTAACAAGGCGCGGTGGATAGCGGCGGATACTCGCGGAACCGCGAGCACAGGGCGAGAGCAGCGATGTAAAATTGTCCGAAATCCTGATTTCAAACGATCAAGCGGTTGCAATCCTGGCGGATGGGCGAGCGACAGAATAACCAGATCAGTCCAACGCGCGCGTTCACAAATTTTAAGCGCGATTTCACCAAATTCGATGGCTAATGCACCCTGGACTCCTGCCGCTTCACACCGTCTGGCAAATTCAATTTGCAGAGCGTGCGCGGCTTCACGGTCATACAGTTCCTTAGAAGTGACGACATGCAGCCCACACAGATATCCGTTTTCATGTCGGGCAAGCGGAATTGCCTGGTCCACGGCGCGCCAGCCTTCTTCTTTGCCATTGATGGGCACCAACATACTATTGAATAAGCGGTCGTTGCGACGAGTAGCGAGGATTTCCTTACGCCATTCCCCGGGCGGCGGACCGGCTTCGAATTCCTCCGGCGTCAATGCATCCAGGAGTTTCTCGCTCACTCTGGAAAAAATCCGTTCCGGTATCTGACTGAAATGCGCGGCCAGATCGGTTGCGGCGATTTCAGGCTGAATCCGCCATCCTAAGCGTTTTTCCAATTCGGCGTGATATTCAGCGATCCACAAATATAAATCCGCTTCAGTTCGATTGGGGAAATCTTGTAAAATTTCTTGTTTCCGGATAAATGCGACGATGGGCAGATACACGGTTTCATACCAGTGGACCACCGCTTCGTGATAGGGAATGTCGCGCTGCTGTTCCACCCCCATAAAATACTGATGGATTTTGATATGCTGGCTCAACTCCTGGTATTTGCCGGGAGCGGTGACGCGGATATCGGCGTCAGGGCGAAGCTCTGCAATCCGGGTCTGTTCCAAAAAATCAACATGTTCTATGTCAAGAATCGTGGTATCTAAGGCGAAACCAGGCAGCATACGGAATTTGGTTTGAATGTCTGCCAGAGCGTTTTCGAGGTGGTTACTGCCTTCCTGTCGCATACTGGCGCGATATTCTGAGATCCACAGGTAAAGATCCGTGAGGGTGTACTCAGGGAATTTTTTGACAATTTCATGCTTGCGGATAATCTGAATCATCGGCAGATAAATAGCGTCGTACCAATTCATGACCGCTTCATTATACGGAATTTCGCGTTGCTGTTCGATGCCCATGAAGTAACGGTGCTCCTCAATTTGTTCTTCCAACAGCCGGTATCTGCCAGGAATATTCATGGAGAGATCGCAGCCCGGACGAAGTTCATCCAAATGCGTATGAACTAAAAACTCGGCATATTCAGCTTTTCTGCTTAACTCATTCGGTTGAATGTCAGGGGTCAACGGCACCCGCGTTTGAATTTCCGTGACATAGGCTTCAATATATTTGGCACCTAGTTGCCGCGCAACAGACACGCGATGGTTGCCATCCAACACAAAATAGACTTCGCCAATCTGGTACACCTCGATGGGGGGAAACCCTTGCATGCCTTTGGCAATCGCCTGAATACTGGCCCAACGCTGTTGATCACTGTCGGATCTGGGCAGAAAACTGCGCGTAAAATCACGATAGCGTCCGACACTGCCGATAATGGCGTCTAACGGAATCTCTTTTAATTTTTTCCCGGACATCCCGCTCGCTTTCAATTGTTTGCGTACCTCTTCGTAAGACAGGAGATCATCTGATTTGCCTGTTATGTAAGACAACAATTGTTCCAGCGAAGCGCGTCGGCGCGCCCGGCGAAAATCTTGAATCGCTGATTGATATTGATATTTTTGCATACGTACTGTGATTTATAGAGAACCTCGCGCCAGAGCAAGACTTTGACACGAGGAATGTTGTTTCATTATTTTGTGATATGGTGACGTTCACCTATGAGGCTGCTTTCACCAGAAATCTGTGTCAATTTCATTGAATTATGTTGAAAGTGTACAAGAATTGTCAAGCTTTTCCCGTATAACTCACCAAAATATCATACGCTTATGCTCTGAAGACTTGTGCAAACCTACACAATCTTAGAAGCTGTTTTAAAAGTTTGCAGGTGAGGAGTGCGAAAGCTCTGCTTTTGCTGTCAAAGCAGAAGCTTTGACACTCCTATTCACCTCTCTCGAAATGCCCGTTGCATGGACTTTTAAAACAGCTTCTTAAGCTGGTAAGTAAGTATGAAGAATGTTTTTGAAGTTTTGACCCCTCCCGGCCTCTCTGACAAGAGCAGGGTATTGGATGCTGACAACCTCGTTCGCCCAGCCATCAATGGCCGGTCTCAAAGCTGAAGCAGGCTCAAGCCCGCTGCTGAATTCCGAAGGACGCTTCAGCGTCCTTTCGCTTTGAGACTGGCGATTGATCGCCAGGAGGGCAGGACGCACAAATAAAATACCTACCCCTGTCAGTCCCGGTCTCTCCCAGAAGGAGAGGGTTTGGGGATGGAGTCAAATAAAATATAAACACATCAGGTATCATATTCAGGAATGAACCTGATTATAGAGCAGATTATAAAGACGAATTCAACTGACGTTTCCTCGGATTTTTTAGAAGCCTCTCCGAACCCCATTGAGATGTTTTTTTCTATTGTTTCTGGTATGGCCCATAAAAGTAGAACAGTTGCGCTCCGGCACAAGATCATTTACAGGAACAATTTTTCAAAAAATGCTTGACAGAAATTTAAAATATATATCATGACTTATGTCTGTCATAAGACAACTTATAATTGATTCTTTTTTCATAATAAGATCCTCAATGATAAAAAAACCTGTTGTGAACAAAATCCAGCGAAAAAGTGTGGCTTCTCAGGTTTATGACCAATTAAAGCACAACATCATCAATGGCACCTGGACGACAGGCGAGAAAATCCCCTCTGAAAACGAACTGGTCAAAATGCTGGGGGTCAGCCGGATTTCCGTGCGCGAAGCTCTGAAACAATTAGTGTCCCTGGGGTTGTTAGAAGCGCGGCAGGGGGAAGGCACCTTTGTCAAACAACTGGAAGCTGACTCGTATATGAGCGACTTTTTACCCCTGATGGTGCTGAATCGAGAGAATATTCTCGAACTGCTCAAATATCGGGAAATTATCGAGGTCGGAACCATTGAGCTGGCAGTCGAACGGGCAGACAATGCTGATATCCTCGCTCTAGAAGCGAATATCCGCCAGCATGAGAAATTCAGAGATACTGTGGAACAAGCGGCGCAGGCCGATTTAGAGTTTCATCTCCTCATTGCTAAAGCCTCCAAAAATCCGTTTATCATCAAAGCCAATAGTCTGATCAAAGACGTGTTCCATGCGGTGATGGAGCAGATCGTTGTAAAGATGGGGACAGAACACGGGTTGTTTTATCATAAAAAGATGCTTGCGGCGCTGAAAGCCAGAGATAAGGACTTGTCGGTTGCTCTCATGAAAGAACACCTTGTTGATACTGAAAAGGCCATGGAATAAGTAACTACAAGGATTGCTCATAAGCAAGGATTTCTGATATTTTTAAATTATTCGTTATCGCTTAAAAGAAGAGAGGTGATGCGCTTCAGAGAAAAAAGGAAGAGCGTTGTGAACAAGTTGTATGACAATAGTAAATGATGGCGTCATGAACAAACTTTTTTAGGAGGAATATGCCATGAAATACGTAAAAAACATTTTGATCCTTGCTGTTATTTTTGCTGTCGCGCTGAGCGGGAGCGTCTTCGCCCAAAAACTCAATCCGACCCCGGAAAATCCTGTGACTCTCCGAATTGGCACGCTGGATAAAGAAGATGATTTAGCGGTCGGATTGGAATACACGATGTGTAAAGTGTTTGAAGCCATGGTTGAAACGAACAGTGGCGGAGCAATTCAAGTGGAAGTGTATCATTCCGGATCATTGGGTCAGATGATGGCGCAAATTGAGGCCGTGCAGGCCGGGGAACAGGAAGCATTAACGGGAACGGCAGGCATTCCCTCGTTTTATCCGGCCTGGCAGGTGTTTTCGCTGCCGTATTTGTTTGATAATTCTGAGATTGCCGTGGAAGTGATGAACCATAGTGATTTTATGCGCAACCTGTACGAAGACATGCGCCAGAAAACCGGGCTGCGCGTGCTGGGCGTTGCTCAAAACGGGTTCCGGCATTTTACGAATAGTAAACGGCCTATTCGGACGCCTGAGGATCTGAAAGGGTTGAAGTTCCGGGTGATGCAGGGGCAGATTTACGTGAAAGTGGTGGAAGCCTTAGGCGCAGCCGCCACGCCGATCTCCTGGTCAGAGTTATACACGTCATTACAAACGGGTGTGGTAGATGGTCAGGAAAACCCGATTTCCGGGGTGAAGTTGGGGTCATTAGATGAGGTGCAGAAATATCTCACATTGGATGGGCATCTCTGGAGTGAAAACTACTTGATCATTAACGACCAGTTTTTCAACAGTTTGCCCGCAAATCTTCAACAAGTGGTACTAGAAGCCGGTAGTCAGGCCGCACTCGCCGGAACCGCCTCGGAACACATTGCCTCCTATATCGTCGGGGTGGACTATTGCCTGAACCATGGTATGGAAATTTATAAACCCACGCCGGAAGAAATCGCCCAATTCAGAGAGCTGTGCCAGAAACCGGTAGCTGAATGGCTGCGAGGTGAAATCGGAGCAGAGATCGTTGACGGGATGTTGAAAACGGTGGAAGAGACCAAAGCCAAATTAGGGTATAAATAGTCGTTAACTGAAAAGAATTTTGTTGCAAGCGCCTGACAGATTGCTTATAAGATTCCGGGAATCTTTGAGACTCCCGGAATCTATCGGGGTCTATCATTCTTATAACCTGCCAGGCGTCTGGACATGAACCTGTATGAACGCACTCAACAGATGGTTCTCGGCGTTGAGCAACGCTGTGAATAAGATTACTCAATACGTCTGCGTTGGCTTGATTGGCGTGGTGGTCGTGTTAGTCCTCGTGACGATATTTTTCCGGTATGTTCTGAGCATCGGCATCAATTGGAGTGATGAACTGGCGCGCTACCTCAATATCTGGGTCGCGCTGTTAGGCGCAAGCGTCGCTTATAAATCCGGCGATCATGTCGGCGTCGAATTTTTCCGAAACCTTCTGCCAGATAAGGTCTTATGGTTCTTCAAGTTTGCCATGCGCTTTTTAATCCTCGGTATTCTGGCAGTTGCCGAGTATTATTTTTACCTGTACATTATACGCTCCAAAGCGTTGACGCCAGCCATGCAGATTCCGTATCGTTGGATTCAGGCGAGTTTATTAGTAGGATTCGCCATCATCCTGATTCATCATCTCAGTTTCATTTTCAATGATCTTAATGAGTTATTCTCCCGACATCTCACGGTTGATCGCACCCGACACGTCACTCTTGATTAACCCATTGCGTTCAAGGAGGACATAATGATTCCATGGATTCTGATTCCTTTTGCGCTCTTAATGATTGCAGGCGTCCCGATTGCTTTTTGCCTCCTGTTTGCGACTTTTATTTTTCTGCACGCCTGGGGACAAATCGCGCCGACCATTATTCCCAAAAATATGTTTTCCGGGTTGGATTCCTTTCACCTGTTAGCCGTGCCGTTTTTCGTATTAGCGGGACAGGTGATGAATAGAAGCGGCATCACAAACCGGCTGATTCATTTTTCAAATATCATGGTGGGGAAAATTCCCGGGGGGTTAGCGCAAGTGAATGTGTTCGTCAGCATTATTTTCGCCGGCCTGACCGGTTCAGGGGTGGCCGATACCTCCGCGATCGGGTCGATCTTAATCCCGGCCATGGAAAAAGTCGGTTTTTCCAGACAATACAGCGCTGCCGTCACCGCATCCTCTTCCGTGATCGGGCCGATTATCCCGCCCAGTATTCTTATGGTGATCTATGCCAATGTCATGGGGATTTCGGTGGGCAATCTGTTTTCCGGAGGCTTTGTCCCGGGAATTATGATCGGCATCGGCTTAATGATCCTGTGCTTTTATTACGCCGAAAAATATCATCATCCCCGACGGACAGAAACGGTCTCCTGGCGAGAAATTCTCGTGGCGACCAAAGACGCCATTTTAGCTCTGATTATGCCGATCATTATTATCGGCGGCATTCTCGGCGGCATTTTTACCCCAACGGAAGCTGCGGCCGTGGCCGTGGGGTATGCCCTTTTTATCGGCTTCTTTGTCTTCTGCTCCTTAAAACTCCGTGATCTGCCAGATTGTTTTCTGGAAAGCGCCAAAGTCAGTGGTATCATCTTGCTGATTATCTCCTGCGCCACGGCCTTCGGATGGGCGTTAACTATCGTACGCATGCCGGAAACTTTAGCGCAATACATCATTTCCATTTCTGTGAACCCTTATATTGTGATGCTGCTCATCAATCTCTTTTTATTGTTTATGGGAATGATTATGGAAGTGGGAGCCAATGTGATTATCCTGGCGCCGATTTTAGCTCCGTTGGCCATTAAACTCGGGGTCGATCCCTTACATTTTGCAATTATCATGATTGTGAATCTGAATATTGGATTGGCCACACCGCCGTTAGGAGTGTGCTTGTTTGTCGCAGCTCCCCTGGCGAAAATATCACTGGAAGATATCTCAAGAGCTATTTTCCCATTTTTACTTGTTGAAATTGCCGTGCTTTTCCTGTTAACTTATCTGCCTTCACTGACGTTGTTGCTGCCGCGTCTGCTGATGGGATACGGACAGTAAAATATGGAGACTTTTGCCCAAAGAATTCAACATCATCAGGCGTTTTGGGACAAAACGCCGGTTGAAAGGCCGTTAATAGGATTCCGGATCGGCGATTATTTACTTGCGAATAAATTTCAAGCCGCCCTTCCGCTGCTGCAAGAAGGACATATCATCACGCCTGACATGCTCGAGGTTGACCGATTTCTGCCTGATTATGATCGCATGTATGCTCAAAGTCTGGAAACCGGGCAGGATATTTTTTGGACCGCAGAGCCTTTCACCGCGATTCCCTGGATGGAGGCGATGTTAGGGTGTGAAATTCGGGCCTCAGAGGCGAGTTTCACCTCGAAACCCTGGCTGAACGACCTTGCGGACATTGACCAGGTGCAGATCGATGAAGCTCACAATCCGTGGCTGGCGAAATATTTGGAATTTGTCGAGAAACTTACGACGCATTCGCAAGGGCGTTATCCGGCAGGGCAGCCGATTTTGCGCGGAACTTCAGATATGCTAGGCGCATTGCGCGGTCAGACTAATCTGGTCTTTGATTATCTCGATCAACCCCAGGCGATTCAACAACTTGCGCAGAAAGTGACAGGACTTTTCCGGCGGGTAGTACAACTACACCGCGAGGCAACGACGCCATTTCAGGACGGTTATACCATGGGCTTTTATCATCTCTGGTGTCCTGGTCCCTGTCTCTGGTTTCAGGATGATCTGGTTGCCTTACTCTCGCCGCGTTTGTATCGAAAATATCTGTATGATCTCAATGTGCAGATGTGCCAGGGGTATGATTATACCTTATGTCACCTGCATCCGACCTCTTTTTTCATCCTTGATGACTTGTTACAGATCGAAGGGTTGAAAACGATTGAAATTAATAAGGATATTGGCGGCCCCTCGATTGCAGAAATGCTTCCCGAATTCCGAAAAGTGCTGCGCGAGAAGCGTCTGCTAATCTGGGGTGATCTGGATCAGGACGAGTTAGAACTGATCCTTGCCGAACTTCCTTACGAAGGGTTGTATCTGCATATTGTCGCACCAACCGTTACAGAGGCGCAGCGGCTCAAACAGTTTATTGAATCAAAAGGAAAACACGTATGATTTCAGATAATGACACTTACACGAGATGAAAACCAGGAGTGTGAAGTAGCCTTTGCGAAAAAAGGGTAAACACTATTTTGCACTCCAGATTTACATGGGAGAACATACCATGAAAAAAATCGGATTTATTGGTCTTGGCGTTATGGGCAAACCGATGGCAAAAAATTTGCTCAAAGCTGGTTATGCTCTGAAGGTCTATGATATTGTGCCAGAGTTTGTCAGCGACGTTGTCGCGGCAGGCGCTCAACAAGGCTCGTCGTCGAAGGATGTGGCGGCGTTTGGCGAGGTGATTATTACGATGCTGCCAAACTCACCGCACGTCAAAGAAGCCGTGCTTGGCCCGGATGGGGTGCTGGACGGCGCAAAACCAGGCGCGATTCTGGTGGATATGAGTTCGATTGCGCCGCTGGCCTCGCAAGAAATTTCTGCCAAAGTCGCGGAAAAAGGCGTTATTATGCTGGATGCGCCAGTCAGCGGCGGCGAGCCGAAAGCCATTGACGGCACTCTGGCTATTATGGTTGGTGGCCCCGAAGAGGCCTTTGAACAGGTGAAAGATATTCTGGCCGTGATGGGCGCATCTGTCACGAGAGTGGGCGAAATCGGCAGCGGAAATGTTACTAAACTCGCCAACCAGGTGATTGTGGCCTTGAATATCGCCGCCATGTCTGAAGCCATGGTGCTGGCAACAAAGGCGGGAGTGGATCCTGAAAAAGTGTTTGAAGCTATTCGCGGTGGATTGGCGGGCAGTACTGTGTTGAATGCCAAAGTCCCCTTAGCTCTGAAAGGCAATTTCAAACCGGGCTTTCGCATCGAACTGCATATCAAAGATTTACAGAACGCTCTGGATACGGCGCATGAACTCGGCGTCCCGGTGCCGCTTTCCAGCGTGGTCATGGAAATCATGCAGGCGCTCAAGGTTGATGGCAAGGCCAAAGACGATCATGGCGGAATTATCCAATTTTACGAAAAACTTGCACACATTGAAGTAAGAAAATAATGTTGATGAGCAAATCATGTACCGCGAAATTCCTTTTCGCGGATGTACCGCGAAACTGAAGTTTCGCGGCTGTATCAATGGTGCGCGAAACTGAAGTGTCGCGCTACATTTTCAAGGGAGATTTATGAAAGCACAGTATGAAATAGAACTTATTCAACGTAAAGCGCGAATCATGCGCAAAAATATTGTCTTGATGTTAAAGACCGATAAAGGGCATTTAGGCGGTTCAATGTCTATTACTGATATTGTCGCAAGCCTGTATTTTGGGGTCATGAATTTTGATCCGAAGGATCCGCGCAAAAAAGACCGGGATCGCTTTATTCTCAGTAAAGGGCATTCTGTTTTAGCTCAATATGCGGCCTTAATCGAATTAGGATTAATGCCTGCGGATTTGCTTGATACCTTAAAAAGTTTGGGCAGTCCGCTTCAGGGGCACCCGGATATGAAATTATTTCCCGGCATAGAAGCCAATACCGGGGCTTTAGGACAGGGATTATCGCTTGCCAATGGCATCGCCCTTGCGGCCAGATTGGATCGTGAAGATTTTTATATCTATGTCATCGTCGGCGACGGCGAACTCAGTGAAGGGCAAAATTGGGAAGCGGTCATGGCGTCCGCTCATTATAAGCTGAATCATGTGATTGCATTTATTGACAACAATGCGCTTCAGGCGACCGGCCCGATTCAGAGACGCTTTAATACTCAACCCTATTTACAAAAATTTCTCGGATTTGGCTGGAATGCCTATGAAATAGACGGACATTCCGTTCCGGAAATCCTCCAGGCTGTGGAAAACGCGAAAATGAGCACGGATAAACCCACAGCCATCATTGCACATACCGTGAAAGGCAAAGGCGTCTCGTTTGCCGAAAATAACCCGGCCTTTCATCACAATAACATGACTCCTGAACAATATGAGCAAGCCCTGAAAGAACTTATGTAAGTCGAAACTGAGGTTTCGATTACAGCGAAAAGCGAGATTTCCAGGAGCGAAATAATAATTTCGCTCTCCATGTAACCCAGGAAACAGGATGAGGAAGATTATGAAATTAGGAAAAGCACCAAGAATCGCTTATGGAGAAGAACTCCTTGAGTTAGCAAAAAAAAATCAGGATATTGTGGCCTTAGATGCTGATCTCAGCAAGTCAACCATGACCTGTCTGATCGAAGAACATTTTCCTGAACGTTTCTTTGAAATGAGTATCGCTGAACAAAATATGGTCGCTACCGCCGCAGGCATGGCGTTAAAAGGTAAAATTCCGTTTGTGAATTCCTTTGCTGTCTTTCTGACCGGAAGAGCCTTTGACCAGATCAGGCAATCGGTCGCCTATCCGGTAACCAATGTCAAACTCTGTGGTTCCAGTTCGGGTTTTTCCGATTTTGGCGATGGCGCAACCCACCAGAGCATTGAAGACCTTGCCCTCATGCGCGCGCTGCCCAATATGATCGTGCTTTCGCCCGTTGATGAAATCGAAACCCGGGAAATGGTCAAATTTATGGTTGCACATAAAGGACCGGTCTATATTCGACTCGACCGGAACGAGACCCCGATTATTCTAGATCAAGATTATCGCTTTGTGTTGGGAGAACCGACACTGATTAAACCAGGAACTGATGTGACGATCTTTGGAACCGGACAAATGGTCAGTCTATCGCTCAATGTCAGGGAACGTTTGGAAAAAGAAGGCGTTTCCTGTGAAATTGTGAATATCGGTACGATCAAGCCGATGAAGCGCGATGCGATTATCGCCCTTGCTGAAAAAACCGGGGCAGTGGTGACGGTAGAAGAACATAACGTCTATGGCGGCCTGGGATCGGCAATTGCAGAAACACTGATGAAAACCAAAGTTCCGATTGTCCCGATTGGCGTCAAAGATCGTTTCGGCCAGTCAGCCAAAACCTATCCGGAATTGCTGGTCGAGTACGGATTAACCGAAGATGCCGTCTGCGAAGCTGTGAAAGAAGTTCTGGCGGTGAAGTAAAAGGCAGCGTACCTGCGAACAGTCGTGTTCGCAGAGGATTTCTACGAACACGACTGTTCGTCAGTACGGGGATTTTCAGAGGAGTTGTCATGAGCTTCGGCTCACCCGACACAATGAAACTACAGGAAGGGCGATAAGCAAGAATGCGCTTGATACATGATTCTTGCTTATCTCTATGCCTGTAGTTTCAGAGGAGTTGACATGAGCTGACGCTATGAAACTACAGGGATTTCACATAACCAGGGATAAATCATCCTTGTTTATGAGTCATCCTTGTAGTTTTATAGGAGGTGATGTTAATTCAACTAAGGGGTATTACTGTTCTGAGTTTTATAATGAGAGATGTTCATGTACAGATAACTTTTAACAAAGTGAGGGAAAAGACTATGAAAAAAATATGTATGTGTGTACTTGTGTTCATGTTTTCGTTGAGTGTGACACTCGCGTATGCTGAAGGCGAGCTGTATATGGGGGACAAGGATAAGACCTATGTTATTGCGTTTTCACAGGACGATATGAATAATGATTGGCGGGCTTCCCAGGTAAACTCTGCCAAAAAGGAGGCTGAAAAGTATAAAAATGTCAAATTCATTTACACTGATGCGCAGGGCAGCTCTATGAAACAGGTGAATGATATTGAAGATCTCATTGCCCAGGGGGTTGATGCTATTTTGACAAGCCCCAGAGAGCAAAAACCACTCACTCCTGTTGTTGCAAAGGCTTATCAAGAAGGTATCCCGATTATTCTTCTTGATCGAAGAGTGGATGGAGATCAATATACAGCCTGGATTGGACCTGATAATGTGCCGATTGCCAAAGCTGCAGCGGAATATATGGGCAAACAATTGAATGGAAAGGGAAAGATTATTCACCTGCAAGGAGTCCCCGGCTCAACTCCTCAGATCGAGAGATCCGATTATTTCATTGAAGTGCTGAAGGAGAAATATCCTGACATTGAAATTGTTGCTCAACAGCCGGCTGATTTCTTACGCCAAAAGGCGCTTGAGGTCATGGAGAATTTGCTCCAGGCTCATCCGGATATTAATGGTCTATATTCCGAAAGCGATAGTATGGCGTATGGAGCAATGCTTGCGTTTAAAAACGCCGGGATCGATATGGCGCCGCTTGTTGTTGTCGGAATTGACTACATCACACAGGCCAAAGAAATGATCAAAGCTGGTCTTATGGATGCGACCTTTACTTTTGACACTTGCGGGAAAGAGGGTGTCCAGGCACTTGATAAGCTGTTTAAAGGGGAAACCATCCCGAAAGATCAGGTAGTGCCATCCACGATGGTGACGATCGAGAATGTTGATTCTGTAGAGCCGATCTTCTAAAAGAGCATCTGGAGAGGAGGTGTGGGCAAACACTTCCTCTCTGCTTAATCCTATCGAAAATAAGACGAATTATGCCTCTAAAATGGCTGTGTAGAAAATGGTGAAGGATGGGGAGACCATCATGGAACAGCAGAACGATTATATTCTTCGATTAGAAGGGATTTGCAAGTCTTTTGAGGGTGTGGATGCCCTTGTAGATGTGACGATTGGGATTCAACGGGGAGAAATTCATGGGATTGTCGGCGAAAATGGCGCAGGGAAATCAACGTTGATGAAAATTTTGTCGGGCGCGCTTGCCAGAGATCGAGGGGATATTTACTTAAATGAAGAGCACGTCCATATTCACAGCCCTCACGATGCCCAAAAGTTAGGAATCAGTATTATTTATCAGGAACGAAATCTTATCCCTGAAATGACCGTGGCTGAGAATATTTATTTGCACGATTTTCCAAAAACCAGCAGATTTCTGATTGATACAAGAACTCTGAACGCGAAAGCTCAGGAACTCACCAATTCTCTGGGACACATCATTGATCCTTCAAGCAAAGCGGGGGATTTATCAGTCGCTTATCAACAAATTGTCGAAATCGCCAAAGCGTTGAGTTTCAAAGCGAATATCATCATTTTTGATGAACCCACCACGCCCCTCACGCGTAATGAGATCACGCTCCTGTTCGATACGATCCGATCTTTACAGAATAAGGGGGTAACGATTATCTATATTTCGCATGTGCTTGAAGACATCTTAACCCTGTGCGATCGGGTGACCGTGCTGAAAGATGGGCGATTCATCCAAACCGTATCGACTCAGCAGACCACTCAGGATGAACTCATCAATTTAATGCTGGGGAGGAGTTTAAAAGAAAAATTTCCTGCCAGAGAGAAACGTATCGGGCGCAAATTCTTTTCTATCCTGGAAAAACAGGATCGCAAAGAAGTGTTGCATGTGAATCAGGGGGAAATCGTTGGGATCTTTGGGATTGTCGGTTCCGGAAGATCTGCACTCATGTTAAACATCTTCGGCGCTTCCCCTGATGGCAGATTTTTCGTGGAAATGGATGGCACACACCTTGAAAATACGACTCCGCTTGAGGCGATTAGACATGGAATCGGGTTTGCGACAGAAGATCGGAAAAATTTGGGATTGCTGTTGGATATGAGCATTGATGAAAACATTATTATCAGTCTTATCGCAAAGAATGCCAATCTCGGGTATTTAAAACAACGAGAATATGCAAAAATTTCCACAAGATTTGCCGATTTCCTTAAGATCAAAATGGTGAGCCTCCGTCAATTCGTCAAAAATTTAAGCGGAGGCAATCAGCAGAAAGTGATTCTTTCGCGTTGGCTTGCAACCGAGTGTCAGGTCATTATTTTTGATGAACCGACGAAAGGGATTGATGTTGGGGCAAAAATCGAAATCTATAAATTAATGCACGATCTTGTCAACAAAGGCAATGGGATTATTATGCTCTCTTCTGAAGTCGAAGAAATCATCGGAATGAGCGACAGAGTCTATATCATGAAAAATGGAAATGTTGTGAAGGAGTTACTTGACGACCGGATTACAGATGAAAATATCTTAACCTATGCCATGAAAGGAGCGTAATACACATGGGATTTCTACGAAAATATGGCATTTATGTGGCAATAGTTGTCCTTTTTGCAGCGGGTGCTCTTCTTTCGCCAGCATTTTTGCAATCGAAGAATTTGGTGAATGTGCTCAGACAAATCTCAGTAAACGGGATTCTTGCCATCGGGATGACCTTTGTCATCCTGACCGAGGGGATCGATTTATCCGTAGGTGCCATATTAGCCATTGCAGGAGTCACAATGGCAAGATTGCAAATGCTGCCCGCGTTTTTTATTGTCGTGATCGGCGTCATCACGGGCAGTCTGGCCGGATTCCTCAATGGGTTGAATGTAGCGTATGGCAGAATTCCTCCGTTTATCGCAACGCTGGCCCTGATGACCTCAGGATACGGAGTCGCTCTCCTTATTTCCCGGGGGATGCCCGTGTTTATTGATGTGAAATATACAGCCTTTATCGGCTTAGGAAATGGCTATAATCCAATTCTGTTTTTTATCATCGCGGCTGCTCTTGCTGATTTTATGTTAAAGAAGACCGGTTTTGGAAAATTCATTTATGCCCTGGGAGGGAATGAAGAGGCTGCCAGATTAAGTGGAGTTGCCGTCAAAAAGATCAAGTTATGTGCATACATGATCAGCGGATTTTTGGCAGCGCTGGCAGGGGTGATCGTGACTGCCCGGCTGACAGTAGGAGAACCGAATGCAGGCAAAGGATATGAGTTGGATGCTATCGCGGCAGCGGTTATTGGGGGAACCAGCCTGAGCGGGGGCATCGGAGGCGTCCGAGGAACTGTCGCGGGCGCATTGATTATCGGATTAATTAATAATATTTTTAATCTCATCAATCTCGAGCCGTATTATCAATATATCTTCAAAGGCTTAATCATTCTTGGCGCGTTGTATATGGAAAAGAGGAAAAAGTAAATAGACATTACCACGACTAAGGCGGCGCAGCCGTGAATTCCCCTCCTGGGAGGGGAATTCACGGCTGCGCCGCCACATACCTACCCTTGTCAGTCCCAGGAGGGGAACTGGGCGGTTTCGCCACTTTAAAAAATTATTCGCGATAATGTCTAATAATTACAATCCGTCTTTTGTAGAAGATGACGGATTCACTAAAAAAGCGATGTGTGAAGCCACTCAAACAATATTAACATTGGAGTAACAGGAGGTCAACAACTCATGCACAATTTTCAAACATCATTACAAGACAAGGTCGGTATTTTGACCGGAGGTACAAGCGGATTCGGCTATGCGATGGTAAAAGCTCTGCTCGGTCAGGGCGCCAGACTTGCCGTCTTTTCCGTGGATGAACTCTCCGCAGAGGCGCGGACAGAACTGGCCCAGATTGGCGGTGGAGAAGTTGAATATTTTACCAAAGATATTATGGCGTCCGGCGCGGCGGAAGAAATGGTGGCGCAGACCATGGATCTCTTCAGAAAGCTCGATTTTGTGGTCGTGAACGCCGGATTCGCCATCCGGTTTGAGGAACCGCTTTTAGAACTTTCCCTGGAAAAGCTCGCTGCAAGTATGCGCACGCAATTTGAAATTTTTCCGATTGCCCTGGCTACTCTGTCGCTGGCCGCAGCGCGTGTAATGGCGCCGCGCTATGCCACCATTCAGCCCGACAACACCGGGCATCGTCCAGATTCCGGAGCCATTGTTGTCACACTCTCCGAAACTTCACTTTGTCCGTTGCGTGATGATCTGATCGCGTATGCGGCCGCCAAACGCGCGGCCCTGTCTGTAATGGAAAGTTTGACCGCCATCTTAGGCCCGAAAAACATCCGCGTCAACGGCATTGCGCCCGGCTTTGCCAACACGGCCGGCCCGCGCAAATTCTACAGCCGCTATCCGCAGATCCAGGCCGACATTGAAGCGAAAACCCATTTCAAACCGTCATTTATGGATCCCGGCGCAGTTGTGCCGGCAGTCCTCTATCTGCTCACGGATAATTATGTGACCGGCAGCGTGATCCCGTTAGACGGCGGCTACAACATCGAACTCAAGAGGTATTTTCAGGAGAAGTAGTGTTAGTTGAAAAGTTCGTAGTTCGCGCTTTAGCGCGTTTTCCGTCTGTTTCCCGCCTGAAGACGGAAGAACTCGCTAAAGCGAGAACTACAAACCAGTTCACTCTATACCCTGATTAAATTGACGACGGTTTCAATATGATAGGTGTGTGGAAACATATCCACCGGCTGGACTTCTTTGATCGTATAATTCCCATCCATGATCATCGCCACATCCCGCGCCAGAGTGGCCGGATTACAGGAAACATAAATAATCTGCCGCGGACTGGCCTCGAGCATATATTTGACGACTTTTTTGGATAAACCGGCGCGCGGCGGATCAATCACCATCACATCGGGTTCTAGCGGGACAACTTCCGGCAATACTTTGCGGACCTCGCCGCAATAGAACTGCACATTGGAGAGATGATTGCGTTCTGCGTTTTGTTCCGCATTGCGCACCGCTTCTTCGATCAATTCGATTCCATACACCATTTTGGCTCGCGACGCCAGATGCAGGGCAATTGAGCCGGTGCCGCAATATAAGTCAACCGCAATCCCGCGCTCGTCAATGTCGGCCATGCGCTGAATGGTTTGATAGAGTATTTCGCTTTGCCGGGTATTGGTTTGAAAAAAGCTTTTGGCGGAAATTTCAAAGGAAAAATCATTAATGGTTTCCCGAATTGTCGGCTCGCCGTACAACAGATATTCTTCCTGTCCCTGACTGCTTTGCCCTATCTGTCGGTTAATCGTGTGCACAATGCTGGTCATGCGCGGAAATCCGGCTATCAGATAGCGCACAAAACGATCCATCTGCGGAAAGTACTCGGCCGAGGTGACAATATTGAGCATCACATTGCCCGTGTGTTTTCCCTCGCGGACGATCACATGACGCAGCAAACCTTCTCCGCTCGTATTTGAGAAGGCTTTGAAATTTTGTTTTCGCGCAAAATCGCGGCACAAATCGAACAGTTCAACGCTCGCTTCCGATTGCAGATAACAGGTGGACAGGTCAAGCAGTTGATCCCAGCGTCCCGAATAGTGCTGCCCTAAAATCAATTGGCCGTTCTCATCCTCGCCAAAGGTAAATTCCATTTTGTTGCGATAATACCAGGGCGATTCCATGCCCAGGATGTCATTCACGCGGACATCCTGAATCTTGCCGATATGAGCTAAAGCTTCAGCCACCTGCTGCTGCTTGAATTGCAACTGATCTTCGTACTTCAAATATTGCCATTTACACCCACCGCAGCGGCCGAAATATTCGCAGCGCGGCGTGATACGCAAGGGTGAAGAGTCTATGAGTTCCACCAGTTTGCCAAAAGCAAAATTCTTCTTGCGCTTTGTAATTTCTATAATTCCGCGATCTCCTGGAATTCCTCCCTGCACAAACACCACCATACCACTGTCAATCCGGGCAATGGCTTCACCGCCCAGGGCTAAATTCTCAAGCGTGAGTTCAATTCGATTGCCTGCTTTCATAATTTGCGCTATCCTTTGACTCCACCCCAGGCTTCTCTCCTTTGGGGGAAGGAACAAGGATGGAGTGAAAAATTCTCGATGTCCAAAAAACTCAATTTTTAATCATAAATTGTATGTCTGATTTCATGTCAAGGCATTTTAAAATGAACTTTACTGAGTTGTTGCGAACGTTCTCAACTAAAAACTGGGAAAATTTGCTTGACAGCCCGCCGTTTTTCTTTCCATGTTCATGAGCACACATAATTCGGGAGAGTTTTTTAAAAAATAATCGCACTCATAGAAAAGGAAAAAAATCATGAAGGATACACGAAAATTCATTGCTGTCGGTGAAAATATTCATTGCAGTCGCATTTATAAAGTTGGTGGAAGTTTTGTCAAACCCTGCGCAGACGGCGCATACGCGATTGTTTATAGTGCTGATGGTCAGGAACAGTGCGTCCCGATTCCCCAGCATATTCTTGAATCGGAAGCCTGGGCAAAGGGTAAAGTCAAACACGCAGCGGTCGCAATGTGGCAAGGATTCTATGGCGACGAAGCTGCCAAACACGCCGGTATCGCATATCTGGAACACATGGCTCGCATTCAGGAATCTTGCGGCGCATCGTTCCTGGATGTCAATGTTGATGAATTCAGTAACGATCTCGATGAGCGCGTACGCCTGATGCAGTGGGTTGTTGGCGTACTGCAAAACACTTCTTCCATCCCTTTGAGTATCGATTCCTCAGACCTCAACATTCTGCAAGCCGGACTCGAAGCTTGTGATCCATCGCGCGGCAGGCCGATGGTCAATTCCGTGTCGCTGGAACGCGCCGCCGCCATTGAGATTGCGCATGAAAAAGGCGCGGTAGTCATTGCCGGAGCCACTGGCGAAAGCAGTATGCCGCAAAATGTAGAGGAACGTGTGCAAAATCTTAAACTCCTGGTCAAAAAACTTCATGAGGCCGGATTCGAAGATGAGGAGATTTATTTAGACCCACTGGTGTTCCCCGCTTCAGTTGATTCGAACAACGGCAAAATGATTCTTGAGGCCATTAAAATCCTGCGTCAAACCTATGGCGAAGCGATTCACTTTGCTCCGGGATTAAGCAATGTATCGTATGGCTTGCCGAATCGCAGACTCCTGAACCAAGTATTTACCTATCTTTGTGTTGAACAGAGCTGTGACGGCGGTATTGTCGATCCCCGGCAAATCAATGATGATATATTGAATTCACTGGATACCACGACCAACGCGTTCCAATTAGCCAAAGCCTTTCTGGTCGGAGAAGATGAATATGGCATGAATTATATTCGCGCCGTCCGCAAAGGCAAAATTCAATAGAGATTATCGGAAATAGAATACTGATAGGGCTGATTGGACTGATCTTCACTGATTTTTCGGGAGCAGCAACGCGCGTTCCACACCGTAATCACGACCGCGAGCCTTGTCCTGAATTCGTCGTTATATCAGTGAACATCAGCCCAATCAATCCCATCAGTGTTCTATTTCCGATAATCTCTAATGAGAAAAGGGGAGCTATGACGTTTCAATTCAATGCGGAACTGATTTTTGAAATCGGAGTGCAAATCGAAAAAAATGGCAAAGCGTTTTACCTGGAAGCCGCCAAAAACGCGACAGATGAAACCAGTAAAGCCTTATTCACGGAACTTGCAGACTGGGAAAGTGCGCACATTGCCTTGTTTCAACAACTCAAAGCCGAATTGCCTGAGATGGCCGGGGCAGATAATCTGTTTGACCCTGAAAATGAACTGATCAGCTATCTGCAAGCCGCCGCAGACAGCCACGTGTTTGAGAACTCCGCCGACATTGCCTATTTAGTCGCCCAATGCCGCTCCACCGTGGACGTGTTCGATTTAGCCCTCACATTTGAAAAGGACTCCGTCGTCTATTATACTACGATGAAGAAAGTGGTGCCAGATTATCTGGGACAGGCAAAAATTGATCGACTGATTGATGAAGAACTCAAACACATTGCCATTCTCAATACAAAGAAAAAGTTCCTGACTGCATAATGCCCAGAATCAATGGTAACGCTGAACGCGTGTAAACCAGTATCGGCATATTCTGTTTTTATCTATAATTCCATGTCTTGATTTTGCGTATATAGGCACTGTTACTCCTATTATATCCAGTCGAATAAAACAATTTGGCAATTAAGAGGTTGTTCTCATGAGAATCTCACATATCAGTCTTAAATGGCGATTAGTTATGATCTGCATTGTCCTGATAAGCATTCCCATTCTCATCTTAGGCTTTTTGAGTTATCAAGCAGCAAAAAAAGAGATTTACGCCTCGGTCGAGCAGAAATTACGCGAGCAAGTCGTCATGATCGCCAATCATCTTGAGACTGCGATCACCTTGACTCAAAACAAAGTGAACACAGATTTGAAGGTGGCGCATAACCTCCTCTATGCTTCCGGAACGGCAAGATTGGATCAAGATCTGACAATTGCGATAGATGCCGTCAATCAGAGCACCGGAGACCGAAATGTGATCGAGGTGCCCGTAATGACGATTAATGATGAGATGTTGATGTATAATGATGACATCGTGAATAACATTCAGAAATTGGTTGGCGGCACCGCGACGATTTTTCAGGTGATTCCGGACGGGATGCTTAGAATTTCAACAACCGTGTTAAAGGCAGATGGCACCAGAGCGATCGGCACCTTTATCCCTACAGATTCGCCGGTGTATCAAACGATCATGCGCGGAGAAACCTTTTATGGCAGAGCCTATGTGGTCAATGTCTGGCATCAAACCGCGTATGAGCCAATAACTGATGCTCAGGGGAATATCATCGGCGCGCTGTATGTAGGGGAGAAAGAGGCTTCAGAAACCATTCTGGAAAATCTGGCCCAACTCGTTGTCGGAAAAACCGGCTACATCTGGATCATAAATACACAAGGGGAATATATCCTTTCGTATAAACGCGAGCGCGATGGGCAAAGTATTTTGGATTCACAGGATAGTCAGGGAAGATATTTTGCGCAGGGATGGGTTGAAAACGCGCTGACCCTGCTCAAGGGGGAAAGCATGATTGATTACTATCCCTGGATGAATCCAGGTGAAACCATCCCACGTCTGAAAATTGCGGCCTATACCTATTTTCCGGACTGGAGTTGGGTCGTCGGTTCAAGCGCATACATCGAAGATTTTATGGATAACCTGAAACAGATTCGCAATATGAGTCTGTTTGTGTCGTGTGGGGCCATTTTTGTTGGATCGTGTGCAGCCTATCTGTTTGTATTATTCCTTGTCAAGCGATTCAACAAGCTGATCCAGCAGATGAATGCCATGGCCCGGGGAGATTTAACCGTAACGTTCACCGTGAAACAACGGGATGAAGTCGGAGTTTTGGCTGAGACATTCCAGGAGATGACCTCTAAACTCCGGCAAGTAGCGACCGAAGTCAAAAAAGCCGCTGAAAATGTCGCTTCCGGCAGTCAAACGCTAAACATCGGCGCAGAAAATCTCTCGCAGGGAGCGACTCAACAAGCTGTGGCAACAGAACACGCCTTATTGCTCGTAGAACAGATCGTCGCCAATATCATCCAGAATGCTGATAATGCCGGACGAACCGAAACCATTGCGCTCAGTGTGGTGAATGACGCCAAAACCAGTCAACATGCAGTGGCCGAAGCGGTGAGCGCCATGCACTCGATTGCCCGGGAGATCGCGGTAATCGACGAGATTGCCGGTCAGACCCGGTTATTGTCGCTGAATGCCACAATTGAAGCGGCACGCGCCCAGGAACACGGCAAAGGATTTGCGGTAGTGGCCTCAGAAGTCCGGGAACTTGCAGAACAAAGCCAGGAAGCAGCGCTGAAAATCAATGAACTGGTAACCTCCAGGGTCGAACTCGCCGGACACGCCGAGGAAAAGCTCAACAAACTCGTTCCACGTATTGAAGAAACCGCCCTGTTGGTGCATGAAATCAGCGCTGCCAGCAAAGCACAACATAGCGGTGCAAACCAGATTAACCAGGTGATTCAACAATTAAATCAGGCCGCTCAAAATAATGCCTCAATTGCAGAAGAAACTGCCGATACGGCGGAAAAGCTGGCGATCCAGGCAAGGCAACTTCAGCAAACAATGAGTTTTTTTACCCTCACAACTGCGTCAGAATCATAAATTGATCAGATTCTTACGCCTTAAGAATCGTAATACCGCGTTCTAAATAGGGGACGAGCAAGGTTTCAGACACATCGCGTTCTGTGACAAGGCAGGTCAATTCGCTCAGCGGAGCCACCACATAGGAGGCGGCCGTGCGTAATTTTTCCGCCGATACCAACGCCACGACTTCCGCCGCGCTTTCAATCATGGCCTGCTTGACATAAGTTTCCTCTAAATTTTGCGTGCTGATGCCAATATCCGGGTGCAGGCTGCAGATGCCTAACATACAAATATCAGCCCGGATTTTGCGCAAGGTTTCGATAGCTGCCGCGCCAATTGTGACCAGCGAATCCTGGTAAAGTCGTCCGCCAATGAGGATTACCTCGACTGACGTATGATCTTTTAAGGCTACCGCAGCCGGAGGACTATTCGTAATAACCGTCGCCCGCAGGTCGGCAGGCAGATATTGAGCGACCAACACATTGGTTGTGCCGCCATCCAGAATAATCACCTGCCCATGTTGCACTAAACCGGCGGCTGCCTGCGCAATATGCTGTTTAGCCGAAGACGCCTGCTGCTGTCGCGCCGTATAGTTCATCGTCGCCGGAGAACGCAGCAAAGCCCCGCCATGAACGCGCTGAATCAGGCCGTCAGCAGCCATCTCGCGCAAATCGCGCCGGATCGTATCTTCGGACACCCCCAGTTCCCGACTCAATTCTGTCGCTACGACTCGTCCATTCCGTGTCAATCGTTCTAAAATAAATTGTCGTCGTTCTGCATTAAACATAAAAATAGTCCCTGAAAATCCTTTTGCTTTTTGTGTTGAGAAATCCTTGGAATTATTTATATAAAAAATGCAGTTTTTGTCCAGAAAAATCTTGACAATTCTTGTTTGTGCACATTTATTCTTGTTTGTATGTATTTCATCGTATTTCTACATGATTTTGTCGTTTAAGGAGTAAAAAAATATGAGAACACATTCTCAAAAAATAACGCGAGACGCCTTCACCTGGCTGGTATATTTGATGTTAGGTTACTATAGTTACTTACTAAACGGATTGGGGCCGATCATGCCGTTTTTACGGGCTGAATTAAACATGTCATATACTGTCAGCAGTTTGCACTTCAGCGCGTTCGCCATTGGCATGTTAATTGCCGGGCTTGGCGGCGACCGACTTGCGCGGCGTTTTGGTCGGCGGCGGACATTCTGGTTCGGTGCGCTCGGCATGACCGGCGGAGTATTGTTGCTGTTGGTCGGAGCGCACCCGACGTTCACAATTGCTGGAACACTTCTGATGGGAACGATTGGCTCGCTGCTGCTGGTAATGATTCCGGCGGCGCTTTCAGATCGCTATGGCTCGCAGCGGGCAGTTGCCCTGAGCGAGTCCAATGTGATTGGCAGTTTATGCGCTGGAATCGCGCCCATCATTGTCGGCATCTTTGTCAGCCTGCATTGGGGCTGGCGCGGTGCCTTGCTCATTGGAATCCTGTTTATCTTGTGGCTCTGGAGTCGTTTTCGGCGAGTGTCTTTTCCTGAAGCTCAGATTGCCGCTCTCTCGTATCCATCCTCATCCCACAGCAAATTACCAGGGATCTATTGGTTCTATTGGAGTCTGCTAGTACTGGCCGTATCGGTGGAATTTTGTATCATTTTTTGGAGTGCGACGTTCCTGGAAGCGGTCAGACACGTTCCCCGCGCCGACGCCGCCCTGATTATGAGTTTGTTTCTGGCAGCCATGATGCTTGGGCGTTTACTTGGCAGTTGGCTTTCAAGCCGGGCGCAGAGTGAAGAAATCGTCCTCAGCTCGGTTGCAGTGTGTCTCGCAGGGTTTTTATTGCACTGGTGGGTTCCTTTGGTTCCTCTCTCGATGATCGGGTTGTTTCTGGCGGGCATTGGGGTGGCAAATTTGTATCCGCAGATTCTGGCGCTGGCAGTCGGCAGCGCAGAGACTCAGACGAACCTCGCCAGCGCTCGCGCTTCCCTGGCTTCCGGACTGGCGATTCTGCTGTTGCCCTTATTACTCGGCGGACTTGCTGATCTGACCGGCCTCTGGTATGCCTATGGCATCGTCGTGATTTTAGTCGTATTGGTCGGAAGCGGAATTTTCTTTACGCGTTCTGCCGCTCAGGTACAGCCTTTCGCTCTGGAAGCTCACAGAGCAAAATAAGGAATTGACGAATTATGAAACCTGGCCGGTTTTCGAAAACCGGTCAGGTCTGAGTCAATCCTGGTGAATAATTCTCAATATTCTGCCGGAAGCTGTTCGAGTTCAGCGTAGGTGAAGACCGGACCATCCACGCACACATACTTTGGCCCGATGTTGCAGCGGCCGCATTTGCCGATGCCGCATTTCATGCGGTTTTCCAGAGAAAGAATAATATCTTCCTTTTGGAATCCGAGTTCCAGCAGCACCGGAATCGTAAAGCGGATCATGATCGGCGGGCCGCAGACCAGAGCCAGCGCTTTCTGCGCCGATGGGGCAACCTCTTTCAGCACATTCGGCACCATGCCAACCCTTCCCTGCCAATTGTTTTGCGGTGCGCGATCAACGGTTAACACAAGCTGCATCTCAGAATGCGCTGCCCACTGCTTCAAGGTGTCTTTATACAAGAGTTCTCCTGGTTCTCTCGCGCCATAAATCACAGTAATCGCGCCAAAACACGCTCGGTACCTTTCGTGCAGCATGTAAGTGATAGCCGAACGCAAAGTAGTAAAGGCAAACCCGCCGGAGACAATCACGATATTTTTGCCTTCCATGCGCTGCCAGGGGAACGTATTCCCTAGTGGCCCGCGAATTCCGATCTGACGGCCAGGTTCTGAATTATGCAGTTCATTCGTCACCGTTCCGGTGCGTTTGACAGTAAATAGCAGATACCCCTGTTCTGTCGGCGATGAAGCAATCCCAAACGGGGATTCTCCTGCGCCAAACACCGAAAGTTCGGCAAACTGTCCGGGTAAGTATGTAAACGCCTCAGCATCCTCTGCATGCTGAAAGACCAGTTTGAAGGTTTTGAGATCTTTTGCGCTGTTTTCAAGCGTGATCTCATCAATCCTGGCAGGATAGGGAATATACGGATTTTTCATCATTCACATTGTTTGTTGTTTCACGTTAGAATTCCAGGAAAAGAGCGAAGCAGGTATGCTTTTGGCAGTTCTCCTGATCCTCATCTTCTTGCATAGAATCCTTGTAGTTTTATCGGTTGTCAAGGAAAATTTCAAACGGAAGCCCTATTTTTACTTTGTCATGTAACGCGTGAATAGCGTTGTTTCGGGAATGGAACGCCATAGAATTTCCGAAACAACAAACTAAAGAAAGAACTACGAACCTTATAGGCCTCTTTCGGTTTTTTTTCTTGACACTTCAGAGGGGTGTTTTATAGCGCAGTACACATAAGAACTTGTTGTTTTGGGAATCTGCCTGTGCGTGTTCGCACCTCTCTGCGTGCAACGCACAGGCAGACGCCCACAGGTGAGTCTTCGAAATTCTCGCAGCAACGCTCATGATTCAGATTTATCACTCATAAAGCGTCAACTCTCAGTTGAGCGTATTCTGACGATCGGCTGAGGAGACCAGACGTTTGAACAACCATGACCAAAACGATTATTGCAACCGACGCCGCCCCCAAAGCTATTGGCCCGTATTCTCAGGCCGTTCGGGGGGGAGACTTTCTGTTTCTTTCTGGTCAAATCGCTATTAATCCGGCAACCGGAGAACTTGTTTCAGAATCCTTTGCGGCACAGGTGCGCCAGATTTTCAAAAATATCGAAGCCGTGTTAAAAGCCGCCGGGTCCAATTTCAGCCAGGTCGTCAAAGCAACAGTCTTTTTAAAAGATATGGGGCAATTTGCGGAAATGAACGGCATTTACGCCGAATATTTTCCCAATGATCCACCGGCCCGCTCGGCGGTTCAGGTCGCCAAACTGCCCAAAGACGTGGATATTGAAATCGAAATGATTGCTTTTCTGGGCTAAACAGTAAGTAGTGGGACAAGATTATCTGCATGTTTTTTTGCCACAGAGACACGGAGAACACAGAGATTCACCCGTATTCTCTTCACATTTTCTCTGTGTTCTCCGTATCTCTGTGGCAAACATGAGACGGTAATTTTGTCAAAGTACTTATTTGCATAATCACCGTAGGTGAATACATCATGCGCATGGTGATACAACGGGTCACAGAAGCCTCTGTGACCGTCAATGATCAGGTTATCGGTCAAATCGGCAAGGGTATTGCGGTGCTGCTCGGTGTTGCGAAAGGGGATACTGAGAAGGAAGCCGATTATCTGGCGCAGAAACTGATCAATTTACGTATTTTTGAAGATGACGCCGGCAAAATGAACCGCTCAGTGCAAGAGATTGGCGGGGAAGTATTAGTGGTGTCACAGTTTACCCTGCTTGGCGATTGTCGGAAGGGGCGGCGTCCCGGGTTTTCTAATGCTGCGCCCCCGGAAGAAGCAGATCGCCTTTATCTCTATTTTGTCGAACAATTGCGGACACAAGGACTACACATCGAAACCGGCCAATTCCAGGCAATGATGCTCGTGAAAATTTATAATGATGGGCCAGTGACCTTTGTTATTGAGAATTGAAGATTGAGAAAATGAGAAATGGTGTTGTATGTTTATAGATACTGTTGTTGTCGGGCCACTTCAGGAAAACAGTTATGTTGTGGCCTGTGAACAAAGCAAAGAAGCTGTAATTATTGATCCCGGAGCTGAAGCGGAGCGTATCTATCGCGTTGTTACGTTTCATGGGTTTCGTCTGAAATATATCATGAATACCCATGGGCATCTTGATCATATCGGTGGAATTGCCGATCTTGTAAGCAAAACTGGCGCGCCTTTTTTGCTGCATCAGGCTGATTTGTACTTGATTGAAAATATTGATCAAGAACCCCTGCAAGCCTATCTTCAGGTGCCAACTCCTCCTGCACCGCAGCAATTGCTGCAAGACGGAGATCGCATTACGGTTGGCTCGCTTGAATTTCAGGTGTTGCACACGCCCGGACATACACCCGGTTCCGTCTGTTTTTTGACAGGAAACGTGCTCTTCTCCGGGGATACCTTGTTTGCGAATTCGATCGGCCGCACGGATCTGCCCGGCGGCAATCATGAGCAATTGCTGGCCTCGATTCGGGAGAAACTCTTCCCCCTTGATGATAGCGTCAGAGTCTATCCCGGGCATGGGAATGCCACCACGATCGGCATGGAACGCGGGTATAATCCGTTTTTTTAAGATGAGAAACCAGGTTTTGTTGAATACTTGAGATCACTCCAGCGAATTAAAGAATTCAACGGATATATGGTCGAATCTTATCCGTTCCTTTCCTTAATTCGTTGTAGTGTTCTTGTATAATGACACAAATCGCCATCCTGTGTGCGCTGCCGGCGGAAATTGCGCCGTTTAAGCGGGCGTTGCAGCTTGAACAAGCGCGTCAATCCGGGGTTATACTCTGCTGGAGTGCGAAACATGGTGCGAAAACAATTACGCTTGTGCAGACCGGCGTGGGGAAAGTTCAGGCCGCTGCCGCTGCGCAGCAGGTGATCATGGAATATGCGCCTGACGCCATGTTTTCCTGTGGTACCGCCGGCAGCTTGTGTGCACAAGCGCGCATCGGCGACATTGTGCTTGGCGCAGCTACTCTGCAACATGATTACGGCTTTATTCTGCCGGACGCCTTTATCCCCTTCGGGTTTCTTATGCGCCGCACACGCGGGAAAGCCATATTTTTACGTGAATTCCCGGCAGATGCGGATCTCTTGAATGCCGCCAAAATTCTTGAGGTTGAGAAAGTCTGCACCTTTTCAGGAAAAATTTTAAGCGGGGATCAGGTGATTTTTTCCGCAGCAAAACGCGCGGTCCTGGCGCAGCAGTTTCAGGCGCTGGCGGTGGATATGGAAAGCGCGGCGATTGCGCAGATTTGCGCCATTCATCAGGTTCCTTTTCTGGCTGTGAGAGGACTCTCGGATTTTGCGGATGAATCGTCCTTCCCGCTGGATGTCTCCAAAATCGATCTGAATGAGGTTGGGGAATCAGCGTCGGGTTCTTTTGGCGACAAACTCAGCTTGTTGACGAAAGTAGTCAGGTACTTTGCGCGGCATCCTGCGGCTTTCCGCCTTTCCTTGCAAGCGCGGCAGAATATCAGCATGGCTGCCAGGCAATCCGCCCGATTTACGCTCGCCTTGCTGGAACGTCTCTGATAACACTACGACTGCATTGTTAAGGTTTTAATCAGCAGACAGAGACTTGTCAACTACACTTTGACATAATGCTCCTGCTTTGTCAAGATTTGCCTGGTGGGGTCGTAGTTCCACTTTCCAGCCGGAGAAAGCGCTAAAACACCTCTAATTGTCAACCCTACTGTAAATTGGGGGTGTCGATATTCTTTACAATATTCTATTTCTTAATGTCATTGTAAAATGGGGAGTTACAGGAATCAGTCAAAAAGGGTGTAGGTTTTTCGACACTTTTTACATGGGAGGGAATTCATTGTGAGAAGGGCGGATCTGGCGTTTTTTGTTCTGGGAGGTATCGGAATACTTTACAAAAGGCCTCATTGTTCCTCTCGGTTTTTACAAAATTTTTAGACAGAGATTCAAAAATTGCAAGCTAAATTTGACCGTATTGCAGGGGTTTTAACGAATTTATAAAAATTTTTTCATAAATGGCACAAGTTGACATGGAGTCTGCATATAATAGATGGCAGAAGAAGAGAAAAGCAGAAAAAGCCAAACTCGTCGTGAGACGGGGGCGGAAAGCCATGGGTCTTCAAGCAGAAGACAGCCGGGTTGCCTCCACAACTTACGGAGGTATGGTTATGAAAAAGTGTTTTATCACTCAATAGCTGGTGATGTAGCTTTCTACGCTTTTTTTGGCAGGTGAAAAAGGGTCGTATGTTTTTTTCTTGACATTCCCACAACCTGCTTTTTTGAATATGAGGCATTTATTATGTTATTAGGGAATATGAAGGAGGGAAATAAATCATGGCTGCGACAATTATTGACGGAAAAAAAATTGCGGAAACGATTCAACAGGAATTGGCGGAAGAAATCAAACAGTTACAGGCCGAACATCACCTGACTCCCGGATTAGCCGTCGTGCTCGTGGGTGAAAACCCTGCCTCAAAGGTGTATGTGCGCAACAAGAACAAAGCCTGCCACGACATCGGTATTTATTCCGAACAGCACAACCTACCGCAAGAAGCTTCAGAACAAGAATTATTAGCACTCATTCAACAACTCAACCATGATGACAAGATTCACGGAATTCTGGTACAACTGCCTTTGCCGGATCATATTGATGAACATAAGGTGATTAATACTATTTTGCCTGAAAAAGATGTGGATGGATTTCATCCGGTGAACATCGGCAAATTGATGATCGGTGAAAAAGGCTTTCGTCCCTGTACGCCCTTTGGGGTGCAGAAAATGTTAAGCTATTCGGGCGTACCGATTGACGGCGCGCACGTGGTGGTAGTGGGGCGAAGTAATATTGTCGGCAAGCCGATCGCCAACATGCTGCTGCAAAAGCAACCAGACGCCAACGCCACCGTCACGGTCTGTCATTCACGCACGAAGGATTTAGCCGCGATTACCCGTCAGGCCGATATTTTGATCGCCGCTATCGGCCAGCCTGAAATGATTACAGCGGAGATGGTCAGCGAAAATGCGGTCGTAATTGACGTGGGCGTCAATCGCATTGAAGACCCGGCCAGTAAAACCGGGTATCGTTTAGTCGGTGATGTCAAATTTGACGAAGTTTCCCAAAAATGTAAAGCGATTTCCCCGGTTCCCGGCGGAGTGGGGCCAATGACGATTACCATGTTGCTCTATAACACGGTCGAATCCGCGAAACAGTCGCTTGAACGCTAAAGTTTTAGACTCCCGGAGTCTGGGAGACTCCGGGAGTCTTGTGCAAAGCCTATTATGGGAAAATATTCGATCATTGGAGCGGGAATCAGCGGCTGTACGGTGGCTCTGGAACTGGCCGGACAGGGGCATGAGGTGACGCTGCTTGAAGCAAAATCGGTCATTGGCGGAGCGGTTCTGGACTACGCTTGTAAGGCGACCGATGAGTGCAGCCGCTGCGGTGTGTGCGTGGCTGTGACGCAGATTTCACAGGCAATTCAGCATCAGCGGATTACGACCATTGTCGCAGCGTCGTTGCAGGCGGTCAACCCCCATAATACGCACCTCGATTTCAGGCTTACCAGGAAAAATCCCGCGATTGATTATCATATCTGTACATTCTGCGATCTGTGCATTTCAGCCTGTCCCGAAGGGTGCATCACCAAAATACAGCGCGGCGAATTAATCCAATACGCATTTGAGTATGAACGTTGCCGCCTGCATCAGGGAAATGCCTGTGGCTTATGCGCTGAACAGTGCCCGCAGCAGGCGATTTCAGCCCAATCTTTGTTTACAGAAATGCAGTTCAGCAGTGACGCCGTCTTGATTGCCACAGGCCATGCGCCCTACAACGCCGCGCAGCACGTTCGTTTCGGGTACGGACGACTTGCAAACGTGATGACCGGTCTTGAGGCCGAACAGATCTTAAGCCGTCAAAGTTCCTTAGGCGATCCCGCAGAGGATGTCGCCTTTATCCAGTGTGTCGGTTCCCGCGATCCGCGCATCGGCCGGAATTACTGTTCAAGCGTGTGCTGTGCGTATGCCTTGCGTCTGGCGCATATAATCAAATATCGTCACCCTGAAACGCCGGTTACGATCTATTACATTGATATTCAGCATTTTGATAAAACCTTTTCCTTATTCAGAAAAAGCGTTGAAGCGAGCGGCGTCCGTTTTGTGCGCGGGATACCGTTTCTGATTGATCGTTCGAGCAGCGGGAAATTGAAATTACACATTGAAAATATGGATGGCGAAGAGACGATTGTTGAACATGATCGCGTCGTGCTGTCAGTGGGCATGGGGCCGGCTGACGACGCCTCACAATGTGCGTCGTTCTTTGGCCTGGAGCGCGATCAATTCGGATTTTTTACGTCATCTACTCTGCCGAACGTATTTGTCAGCGGCACCTGTCAGGAACCGCAGAGCATTTCCGAAAGCATGACCGCTGCTCGTGCGATTGCCCTTGGTATGCTGGCTTGCAGCGGTTCTGTAAACAATGAACAACGCACTGCTCAGCGTCCAGGCAATGCCCTTGCAGATCGTTCTTTCGAACGCAAAAAAATCCCCTTGCAGCAGCAGGTGCTCGTGCTTGGCGATGGGATCGCCGCAAAAACAGTCGTGCAGGAATTACAAGGTTTGCACTATCCCGTTGCTTGTGTTGAGTCGGAAAATTTGCTGGAATTCGATGGAAATATCGGCAATTTTACCGCGAAAATCCGGACATCGGGCAATGTAAAATCTCAATCCTTCGGAGCGGTTGTGCTAGCCCCGCAGGAAAGCATTGCGAAGAATTTCGACCTGGGGCCCCATATTGCCTCATTCGCTGAGATTGACCAACTTCTTGATGAGTTAGCGACGCGCCGTGGGCCAATCTCCATCGGGTTGGTATTAGACCTGGAACGGGATGAGTCCAAAGCCAGCACAGAAACAGCATTCCAAATTGCAAAACACATCCAGATGCAGCCACGCTATCAGGCGTTCTTATTTTGCCGCGACGTGCGCGTGGCTGCTAAAGACTTGGAAATGCGGTACGATGAGGTCAGGCAGGCCGGCGTGAATATCATCAAGTATGAAGGGCAGCTTACCTTTGTACCAGCTGAAAATGGCGTGACAATCAGCTGTTGTGATCACATTTTACACCAGACCATCAGCGTCTATTGCGACCGGGTCGCCGTCAGTCCGTGGGAACTTGCCGCTCCGGAAAAGAACCCTCTGGCAGCATTCACCGGCGTTTCGACAGACACGTATCATCAGATGCAGGACAACAATATTCACCTGTTTCCGATTGACACCAATCGCCCCGGGATTTTTGTGGTAGGGGCCTGTCACGGGCAGCATTATCTGCCTCAAATCATGCAGGAAGCAAAAGCTGCTGCCCTTGAAGTTCACGCCTTACTTTCGCAAAAAGAGCTTGAAGTTGAATTATCCAACGCCGTGATTGACCCGGATAAATGTATTCTGTGCCTGACCTGTCTGCGGAGTTGTCCTCACAAAGCCATCTGGATCAACCACGAAAAAGGCGCGGCCGAAAGCCTGCCGCAGGTATGCAAAAAATGCGGCATCTGCGCCGGCGAATGTCCGGCCAAAGCCATAGAATTGCCGCTGTATCCGGATCGAGTCATCGAATGGCACAAATGTGACGAATGATGGGGTGCTTATCACTGTTTTATATTCTTTTCGGAATTTTGAGCAAATTCGTGTTATTCGTGATCTTCGATGACTCCTTAACGCAATGATGAAGGAACAGAAGAAAATTGTGGTATTCTGTTGTGAAAATTCGGCCTATAAAGCGGCGCAGGCAGTGCAGGATTCCACGCTGCTTGAGGCAATAGATATTGTACGCCTGCCCTGTTCCGGAAAGATTGAGATTGGCCTGGTGTTAAAATGTTTTGAGCAAGATGTGCCCGGCGTGCTGATTCTGGCCTGTCCGATTGATAATTGTCAATATCTGACCGGCAATAAACGCGCGCGCAAACGGGTGGAGATGATCAAACAAGCCCTGCGCAACGCCGGCTATGACCAGAACAGAGTCAAACTCGACTTTCTGTCGTCAGTTGATACGCATAAATTCATCAATAGCGTGAAAGAAATGTTGACTGCTAAAGATTGAATGTTGGATGTTAAATGGTGAAAGTCTGATCGCCAATAATTCAACATTTAACATCTAACATTCAACATTAATACGCCGTGATTACTGCTGTTCAAAAGCCGTTTGAAGAAATTATTACGATGATTCAGGGGTACGAAAAACTCTTGATCCTCGGCTGCGGCTCCTGCGTGACGGTCTGTATGGTCGGAGGCGAAAAAGAAGTGGGCATTCTGGCCTCTACGCTGCGCCTGGCGCATAAGAAACAAAGCCGCTTCATGGAGATTCAAGAAGCCACGATTACCCGCCAGTGCGATCGTGAATTTTTTGATGAGGTCAAAGATAATATCGCCTGGGCTGACGCCGTGTTATCCTTAGCCTGCGGCGTAGGCGTACAATTTTGCAGCGAAGTGTTTCCGGGCAAGCGCGTGCTGCCGGCCCTGAACACCAAATTCTACGGTACAACCGAGCAGCAGGGAATTTGGACAGAGCGCTGCGGCGGCTGCGGAACCTGTGTGCTGGCTGATTTTGGGGGAATTTGTCCGATTGCGCGTTGCTCCAAAAGTCTGCTGAATGGCCCTTGCGGAGGGTCTGCCCATGGCAAATGCGAGGTTGACCCGGACAATATTGACTGCGCCTGGCAGCTTATCTATGATCGCATGACCGCCCTGGGACTCTTGCACAAACTAGAAGAAAATTATCCGATCAAAGATTGGAGCGCCGGACGCGACGGCGGCCCGGGCAAAATCGTCAGAGAAGATATGTTGTTATAAGCAGAAAGAGCATGTATGAATACTAACGCATTCAAAGCCGGAAGTCGTTTGGAAAAAGTGCTGTATGCCGGACATTTTGCAGTCACGTCAGAGCTTGGCCCGCCGAAAAGCGCGGATGTGGATGTGATTCTCACAAAGGTCGGCTATCTAAAAGGTTACGTAGATGCGGTGAACATCACCGATAATCAAACCTCGATTGTGCGCATGTCCTCGCTGGCGACCGGACTGATTGCCATGCAGCATGGATTGGAGCCGGTCGTGCAGATCACCTGTCGCGACCGCAACCGGATTGCGATTCAGAGCGATGTACTCGGAGCTTATGCCCTGGGGATCAGAAATATCCTCTGTTTGACCGGGGATCATCAGAAATTTGGCAATCATCCGACCTGCAAAAACGTGTATGACCTGGATTCAATCCAACTTATCCACACCCTGAAAACCATGCGGGATGCGAAGACCTTCCTGTGCGGCGACGAGATCAGGAACAGCAAAAAATCACCGATTATGGAGCCGCGCATTTTTATCGGCGGGGCCGCCAATCCTTTTGGCGATCCCTTTGAATTTCGGGTGATCCGCTTAGCCAAAAAAGTTAAAGCCGGCGTGGATTTCATCCAAACTCAATGTATTTACGACATGGAACGCTTTGAAAAATGGATGGCTCTGGTACGTGAACGCGGATTGCACGAGCAAGTCAAGATTCTGGCTGGCGTCACGCCTTTGAAATCAGCCAAAATGGCAATGTATATGCGCGACCATGTGGCTGGCTTAAAAATCCCGGATGTTTATATTGAACGGTTAATACAAGCAAAAGACGCCGCTGCCGAAGGGATTAATATCTGCGTTGAACAAATTCAACACCTTCGCACCATCGCGGGCGTGGCCGGCGTGCACATCATGGCAATTGAATGGGAACAGCGCGTGCCGGAAATTGTCGAAAGGGCTGGCTTGCTGCCGAGGCCAGAAGTTAAGTGACTAAAACGACTAAAGTTTATAAGTGTCTAAAATTGTAAGATCTTGTGATTTTAGCCCACTTGTCACTTTAGTCATTTTAGTCACTTTAGTCACTTTAAATATGGAAACAATCACACTCACGAAACTTGATCCGAATTTTAAATTCGAGCTTGCCGAAAAGCCCGGCGCGGCCAATATTCGCAAATGCTATGCCTGCGGCACGTGTACGGCCGGATGCCCGGTGTTTCACGTGGAGCATACCTATAATCCGCGCAAACTGATTCATAAGATTCTGCTCGGTATGCGCGAACAGGTACTCAGTTCCAAGGTAATCTGGCTCTGTCTGCGCTGTTATACCTGTACGGCCAATTGTCCGCATGACGTTGATTTTTCCAATATCATGATGAGCCTGCGCGAGATGGCGATTGAAGAAGGCTATGCGCCGCCGGAAATCCTTGAGCAAATTGACTTCCTGACGACTGCTGCCAATGATTTACGTAAGGATTGTATTAATCTCTTCTTGCATGAAGGCGACATAACAAAAGAGCAAATCCGGGAGAATTTCGAAAAAATGCTGCAACAGATAGAGAAACCGGGTTTTTGACAAAAACCCGGTTTCTTCCAGGTTTGCATGGGTTCGAAAATATGGAAAATAATAAAGTGGGCGCCGTGATGGTGGTTGGAGCCGGGATTGCCGGAATTCAGGCATCTTTGGATCTGGCGGACAGCGGCTATAAAGTCTATCTGGTGGAGAAAGATCCATCCATTGGCGGTGTGATGACGCAACTGGATAAAACCTTTCCCACCAACGACTGCTCGATGTGCATTGTCTCCCCCAAATTGGTCGAGTGCAGCCGCCATGCTAACGTTGAATTGTTAACATATTCAGACATCGAGAAGGTACAGGGGGAAGCCGGACATTTCACGATTCGGGTCAATAAAAAAGCGCGCTCCGTTGATCCGGCGAAGTGCACCGGCTGCCGCGAGTGCATGACAGCCTGCCCGGTCAGCAAGCGCATTCAGATCCCGGAAACCATAGAGCAGGAAGAGACTGAAGAAACGCACATCACGGATCAGATTATCGCGAAATACGGCGGTAAAAAACAGGCCTTGATTATGATCCTCCAGGACGTGCAGAACCGTTTTCATTATCTGCCTGAAGCCGCCCTGCGCCGGATCAGTACGCGCTTAGAACTCTCGTTTGCAGAAATTTACGGCACTGCCAGCTTTTATAAAGCTTTCAGCCTTGAACCGAGGGGACAACACATCATTCAGGTCTGCATGGGCACAGCCTGCCATGTGCGCGGCGCACAACGCATTTTAGAAGAATTCGAACGCCTGTTGAGCATCAACACCGGACAGACCACCGAAGATCGCCTGTTTACTTTGGAAACCGTCAATTGTCTGGGAGCCTGCGCGCTGGGGCCGATTGTGACGGTTGACGAGGGCTATCACGGCAATATGACCCCGGGCGGAGCGGCGAAATTGATTGACAGATATGCCAAGAATAAAAGATAACCTCACCCCCGGCCCTGCCTCCAAAGGAAAGGGGAGAAAAGTTCCCTCCTCCTTTGGAGGCAGGGCTGTTAAGTTCTACGCAATTTTGTCATCTCGACTTCGCTCGATGACCGGAACACCGGGCGTCGAGCGAAGTCAAGACGGCCTTTCTGACGAGAACTTAATAGCCATAGCCCTGCCCTTTGGGGGAGGGTTGGGGAGGGGGTAAAAACAGCATGAACAGATTAGGATCCAGCCAGGAACTTGCACAGCTACGCGCTACGTTTGAAACGCAAAGCTCGCAAAAACCGATTGAGGTGATTATCTCAACCCATGCGTCTTGCTGTCTGTTGCGAGGCAGTCAGGCGGTGGCCGACGCATTTCAGGCAGAACTTGCCCGCGCCGGGTTGACGGAACAGGTCAATGTGCGTTTGACCGGTTGCCTGGGGTTTTGTGAGATCGAACCAATGGTGATTATCGCGCCGCAAAAGGAGTGCGAAAGTTCTACTTTCGCGAGCAAGGAGTGCGAAAGTTCTACTTTCGCAAGTAATGTGCTCTATCAAAAAGTGACGCCCGAAGATGTCAGACCGATCATCAGCGACACTATTCAGCAGCAGCAGATTATCGAACGCCTGCTCTATGTGGAGCCATTGACAAAAGAAAAAAAGGTCGGTAAAGCGGATGTGTCCTTCTATCAAAAACAGTATCGCCTGGTGTCGGGGTTGAATGAATATCTCAATCCACGGCGGATTGAAGATTACATCGCCATCGGTGGGTATTCCGCCTTAGCAAAGGTGTTGGACAGCCTGTCGCCGGAAGAGGTGATTGAAGCCATCAAAGCCTCTGGTCTGCGCGGCAGAGGTGGCGGCGGTTTTCCGACAGGTCGCAAATGGGAAACCTGTCGTAAGGCTGAAAGCGAAGACGGTGTGCGCTATATCATCTGTAATGCCGACGAAGGGGATCCGGGCGCATATATGGATCGTTCGGTACTGGAAGGCAACCCGCATTCGGTGCTGGAAGGCATGATTATCGCTTCGTATGCGGTTGGATCGCACGAAGGCTATGTGTATGTGCGCGCTGAATATCCGCTGGCGGTCGAACATCTGAATCTGGCCTTAGCGCAGGCCGAAAACTATGGCTTGTTAGGACACAATATTTTGGGAAGCGGACACGATTTCAGCATTCACGTGGCTAAAGGGGCCGGAGCCTTTGTGTGCGGCGAATCAACCGCGTTGATGGCCTCCCTCGAAGGCCGCGTCGGGCGACCGCGCGCCAAATACGTGCATACCGTTGAACGCGGCTTGTGGAATAAACCGAGCTGCCTCAATAATGTGGAAACCTTTGCCAATGTCCCGCGCATCCTGGAAAAAGGGGTTGACTGTTTCCGGCAAATCGGCACTGAAGGCAGCAAGGGCACGAAAATTTTTTCCTTAGTGGGCAAAATTCATAACACCGGCCTGGTAGAAGTACCGATGGGAATTTCTCTGCGGGAGATCATTTTTGAGCTTGGCGGCGGCATCCCCAAAGGCAAAAAATTTAAAGCCGTACAGACCGGCGGCCCTTCCGGCGGCTGCCTGCCGGAAAAGTTGTTGGATTTACACGTTGATTTCGACGAATTGAGCAAAGCCGGGTCTATGATGGGTTCGGGCGGCATGATCGTGATGGATGAGGACACCTGCATGGTGGATGTGGCCCGCTATTTCCTCAATTTTCTCAAAGGCGAATCCTGCGGCAAATGTGTGCCCTGCCGCGAAGGGGTCCGGCGCATGTTACAAATTTTGGAACGCATTTGTCACGGGCAGGGGCAGGAGGAGGATTTAGCCACCCTGGAAGAACTGGGCGAATATCTCAAAGATTCCGCCTTATGCGCGCTGGGGACGACCGCAGCCAATCCGGTGCTCAGCACCTTAACTTATTTCCGGGATGAATATCTGACTCATATTCGTGAAAAATATTGCCCGGCTGGCGTGTGTAAGGACTTGTTTCAATTCAAAATCGCCCCGGAGGCCTGTACCGGCTGCGGCGTATGCCGCAAACAGTGCCCGACCGCGGCCATCAGCGGCGAACGCAAAGCGGTGCATATTATTGATCAAGCGACCTGCATCCGCTGCGGCGTGTGCTATGATGTCTGCCGCTTTGATGCAATTCGAAAAGCACGATTATAACTTGTGAGGTGCCTCATGACCACCCATGATCAACATGACATCATCCGGTCTGTAGAAAACGGTGAATGGCAGTCTGTAGAGAATTTTGAAGACGTCAAAAAAAGCTTGATACAGGCTGCATCCAAAACAGCGTTAAAGAATTATCGTATTAATGTCAGAATTTCAAGGAATCCGGGAAAGTGAATATTACAATTAATGGCAAAAGCGTTCAGGTTGAAGAGGGGCAGACGATCCTTGAAGTCGCCAAAGACCTGAATATCGGCATTCCGACCCTCTGCTTTCACTCTGCGCTCGAAGCTTATGGCGGCTGCCGCTTATGCGTGGTTGAGGCCCGGCGCGGCAGGTGGTCGAAACTGGTCACGTCGTGCAATTACGAAGTCTGGGACGGATTGGAAGTCTTGACGAATTCCGAGCGCGTTCATAAAAGCCGTAAAATGACCGTCGAACTATTATTGGCGCGCTGCCCGGAAGTCGAAGCGCTGCAACGCCTGGCGCGCGCCTATAAAATCAGCGAGCCGCGTTTCCCCAAAGAGCAGGATGATTGCGTTTTATGCGGCTTGTGTGTGCGCATCTGTCAGGAGCGTATGGGGGTCGGCGCGGCTAGCTTTGTAGGACGCGGCGCGGAAGTTCGCGTTGACACGCCGTACAGCCGAGGCAGCGAGGTCTGCATCACCTGCGGTGCGTGCGTGAGCGCCTGTCCGACGCAATCCATTCGCCTGAACAGCGTATTTCCGCAAAAACTTGTACCGCAAAAAGCGGAATTCGAGCTGGGGTTGAAAGAACGCCCGACCATCTACATCCCTTTTACCCAGGCGCTGCCGAATGTGCCGGTGATAGATCGCAGCAATTGCGTCCATTTTTATAACGGCGCGTGTAAAACCTGTCAGGAGATCTGCCCGGCCGAGGCCATTGATTACACCCAGGAAGATGAAGCCGTGGAGCTTGACGTTGGCGCGGTCATCTTAACGCCCGGATTTTGCCTGTACGATGCGGCTCAGAAACCGCAATACGGCTATGCGCTGTATCCGAACGTTGTTACCAGCTTGCAGTTCGAACGCCTTCTCTCTGCCAGTGGGCCGTGCATGGGGGAAGTACGACGTCCTTCGGATCAGCGGATTCCCCATCGCATTGCTTTTATCCAGTGTGTGGGTTCCAGAGAAACGGAACACAACTTTTGTTCTTCCGTGTGCTGCATGTACGCCATCAAAGAAGCCATCATCGCCAAAGAACATGAAAAAGACGTGATGTGCGATATTTTTTACATGGACATCCGCGCGTATGGTAAGGGTTTCGACGCCTATTACGATCGCGCCAAAGAGATCGGGATCCACTTCACCCCCTGCCGTCCTTCAAAAATCGAAGAGATTCACGCCAATCACAACCTACTCATCACGTACATTGAAGAAGATGGAACCTGCCAGCGCAAAGAATTCGAGATGGCCGTGCTGTCCGCCGGATTTCAACCGCCGGAACAGGTGCAGGAGTTGGCAGACAAATTTGGGCTGGCGTTGAATCAGCATGGCTTTGCCGTGACCGATCCCTTTGATCCGGTCGCCACATCGCGCAAAGGGGTATATGTGTGCGGCCCATTTTCCGAACCGAAAGATATCCCCGAAACCGTAGTCGAAGCCTCAAACGCCTCATCGCGTGCTATGATTGACCTGGCGGAGGTGCGCGGCACCCAGATTGTCGAACATCCGCTGCCTCCGGAGCGGGATGTACGCGGAGAACCGCCGCGCATCGGCGTCTTTGTCTGCCATTGCGGTCGTAATATCGGCGCCTATGTGGATGTACCCTCGATTGCGGACTATGCCAAAACGCTCCCCCATGTCGTGTATAGCACGGATACACTCTACACCTGTTCTTCGGACACACAGGTCTTCATCAAAGACGCCATTCTCGAGCACCATCTGAATCGCATTGTTGTCGCCTCCTGTTCGCCGCGCACGCATGAACCGCTGTTCCAGGAAACCATCCGCGAAGTCGGACTCAATCCGCATCTCTTTGAAATGGCGAATATCCGCGATCAGTGCTCCTGGGTGCACATGTTTGAGCATGACTCAGCAACCGCAAAATCCAAAGATCTGGTCAGAATGGCAGTTGCAAAATCGGCGTTGACCGAACCGCTGATTTCCATCCCGCTCGACGTGACGGCCAAAGCCTTAGTGCTCGGCGGCGGGGTCGGCGGCATGACCGCCGCGCTTGGGATTGCGAACCAGGGCTACGAGGTCTTTCTGGTCGAAAAAACCGCCAATTTAGGTGGAAATGCCCTGAAGATCGAACACGATTTGTACGGCAATGATGTCAGAAAATATCTTAAAGCCCTGCAAAATCAAGTCCGGACTCATCCGTTGATCACAGTATTTACCAATGCCCAGATTGCTAAAGTTGACGGATTTATCGGTAACTTTGTGAGTACGATCGAGACGCGGAACGTTATGCCAAAGCAAGCTTTGGCACTCCAGACGCAGCAGACAGAGGTGAAACACGGCGTGGTAATCGTTGCTACTGGCGGCAGTGAACATGCGCCGACAGAATATCTGTACGGAACCAATTCCCGCGTGAAAACCCTGCTTGATTTGAGCGAGGCTCTGGCAACTGGCGAGTTTACGGTTCCTGATACGGTGGTGATGATTCAGTGTGTCGGGTCGCGCGAACCCGATCATAATTATTGCAGCCGCATCTGCTGCGCCGGGGCCATTAAAAATGCGATCCGCATGAAAAAGATGAATCCTGACGCAAACATTTTCATTCTGTATCGCGACATCCGCACCTATGGCTTTCGCGAAGAATATTACGGCGTCGCCCGCGATCTAGGGATCAACTTTATTCGCTACACATTGGAACGCAAACCGGGTGTGACCGCAGAGAATGGAAACTTGACGGTCAGCGTGTATGATGCGATTCTGGACGCAACATTGGAAATCTCAACGGATTTGCTGGTGTTAAGCAGCCGGATCGATCCGAACCCGGATAATGACCACATTTCCCAACTCTTGAAAGTGCCCTTAAATAGCGAGAAATTCTTCTTAGAGGCGCATGTCAAACTGCGTCCGGTCGAATTTGCGACCGATGGGGTCTATGTCTGCGGCTTAGCCCACTATCCTAAAGATATCAAAGAAACGATTTCGCAGGCCATGGCGACCGCCGGACGGGCTGCCACGGTGTTGAGTAAAGACAAAATCGAAGCGGCCGGGAAGATTGCCTATGTCAACGCCGTGCGCTGCAGCGGCTGCGGCGCGTGTGTAACGGTCTGCGCCTATAATGCGATCAGCCTGGATAACGAACGGCAAATTGCGGTGATTAACGAAGCCTTATGCAAAGGCTGCGGCGCGTGCGCTGCCACCTGCCGCGGGAGCGCGATTAAACTGCATGGCTTTGAAGATGAACAGATTCTGCGTATGTTAAACGTGCTTTAAGAACTGCCCACGAAACACACGAAAAGACACGAAAAAAAGAATGAAAAGAGGCGTTGGTCGTTGTTTCGGCCAACACTACAACGGATTTGGGAATGGAACAGATTGTCCAGATCATTATCCGTTGAATTCTCAAATCCGTTGTAGTATTAGCCGAAACGATGATCAATATTTTCATTCTTTTTCCGTGTCTTTCCGTGTGTTCCGTGGGCCATTCTTCTGCTATGGAAAATTGGGAACCGAAAATTGTGGCGTTTTTATGTAACTGGTGTTCGTATGCCGGGGCGGATCTGGCCGGAGTCAGCCGTTTACAATACGGCACAAATATCCGGGTGATTCGGGTGCCTTGCTCAGGACGCGTGAATCCGTTGTATATCCTCAAAGCCTTGCAAAACGGCGCAGATGGTGTGCTGGTTTCCGGCTGTCATCCGGGAGATTGTCACTACATCAGCGGCAATCTGGCGGCGCGGCGCAAATTTGCCCTGATCAAAAATTTGCTGGAATATGTAGGCCTTGAACCGCAGCGAGTGCAATTCTCCTGGGTATCGGCGTCCGAAGGACAACGCTTTGCAACCCTGATCAACAAAGTCATCGAAGATGTCAAAAAAGTCGGCCCGGCCAAAAAACTTGTGAAGAACTTGAGCGAATTCTAAGAAACTGTTTTAAAAGTCTATGTCACGGGCAATTTAAGTCACGACTCACAGGAGTGTCATCGCTTGTCTTTGACCGCTTTTTACAAACAAAAGTTCAAAAATTTTATTTATTACAGCATTTTTACCCTACAGGATAAATAAAGTTGACACTCGTAAAAAAAAGGAACTAATAATAATCTTGTAAGTGATTATCATTAATTTTTTTGCACATCAGAAAGAAGCATTAAAAAGGAAAATAGTATGTATAAAATGAGTCTTAGAAACAAACTGATATTTACCATTATTCCACTGATGATCATCACAATTACCATCTTGATGATCATTTCCTATTGGCAGTCCTCGCGGGCGATTCTATCGCAAAATACAGAATATTTGGAACAAATCGTCCAAAAGACGGTTGATGAACTAACCTTCTGGATTGAAGAACGGGAACGCGAGATCACGTTACTCAGCCAGGAGACTCTCCTGCACAAGGCATGTTCAGGACAGGATCTGGCAGAAGCGCAGCAACGCTTAACCAGCTACCACCAACAGTCCCCGGTGTATGAAGCGATCTTTTTGACCGATCCGCAAGGGGTGGTTTTGATGACTTCAACGCAACAGCAGATCGGACTTGATTTGACACAAAAACCAGAATATGCCGAAAATATCGCCCAGGCGCAACAGGGGCAGCTCTGGATTGGAACGGTTGAAAAAGCACCTGACACTGGCAGACCGGTCGTCTTAATTACCGCGCCGATTATGGTAAACGACAAAATGATTGGAATTCTTGGAACTCCTATTGAAGTAGATTATTTTTCAGAGCAGCGTGTCAGCCAGCAAAAAGTCGGGAAGGATGGGTACTTCACGATGTTAGATCAAACCAAGAAAATCCTGGCGCACCCGGATAAAAAAATGATCATGACGGCAGCTACTCTGGGGTCGGCTCTGGGGCCCGATAGCCAGACGCAGAAGCAGGGTCAATATGTTTATGACTGGAATGGCGTTGAGAAAATCATGAACTTTCAAACTTGCCCACGCACCGGGTGGTTGGTGGCAGCGACAATTACAAAAGATGAACTTTTTCAAGAAATCAATCGTTCCCGGAACATGGCGATTGGGTTAGGAATCGGCTGTATTGTCGTGGCGTCGCTGGCAATCTGGTGGATTATGGTGAACAACCTCTCCGCTCCGATCCGCGCAACCGTCGAATTTGTCAAAAAGGTGTCCGCTGGAGACCTCTCTGAGATCATGGAGGTGAATCGTCAGGATGAGTTAGGTGTGTTATTACAGGCCATGAGTCAGATGATTATGAAACTCCGGCAGGTGGTGTCAGATGTCAAATACGCGGCAGAGAATGTGGCTTCTGGCAGTCAAGGTATGAGCGCCAGCGCAGAAATCATGTCGCAGGGCGCGACCGAACAAGCGACAGCCTCAGAAGAAGCGTCAGCTTCCATGCAAGAAATGACCGCCAATATTCGTCAGAATGCGGAGAATGCCTTACAAACCGAAAAGCTGGCGCTGCAAGCGGCTGAGGACGCACGCCTCAGCGAAGCAGCCGTCACACAAGCGGCTCAGGCCATGCAGCAAATTGCTCAAAAAGTCGCAATTATTGATGACATTAGCCGGCAAACCCGCATGCTCTCGCTGAATGCGACGATTGAGGCTGCCCGCGCGCAAGAGTATGGGAAAGGGTTCGCAGTGGTCGCGTCGGAAGTTCGGGCGTTAGCCGAACGCAGCCAGACCGCGGCCGCAGAAATCACCGAACTCGCCAGTTCATCGGTGATTATCGCTGAAAAAGCCGGCGGGATGTTGCAACAACTTGTACCCCATATTCAACAGACCGCCGAATTAGTGCAAGAGATTGCGGCTGCCACTCGGGAGCAAGATACCGGGACCCAACAGATCAATCAGGCGATTCTCCAACTGGATCAGGTCACACAGCAGAATTCTTCCACCTCCGAGGAATTAGCCGCGACCTCCGAAGAGTTGGCCGGACAAGCTGAAATGCTCCAGCAGACCATTGCCTTTTTCAAAACGGATGACACTCATCATGACCACCTGCTGCCAGAAGAGCGCGAGGCAATCCGTCAGAGGGAGCAAAAAAAATCAACTCCTACAGCTAGTGCCTCTACCGCCCATCAGAAGGTGCGGAGTGAGAAGGCAACAGCAGTTGAAAGGGACGCCCATGATGATGAGTTCGAGCGATTTTAGCTGAAAGCGTCGAGGGGCAAGGGACAACCTTTCGGATTGACGCTGCCGATGTTTCCTCAGACAACCGTATAATCAGCGCAAATTTTATGAAAAATTACGCTGATGGTGCTTGACAGTTCGAACGTTGAAAATTATACGGGACATGAAGTAACTAACTCACGGTACGCACCCTCATCCCTGCCCCTTCTCCCAAAGCAGGGCTGTTAAGTTCTACGGATGCTTGTCATCTCGACTTCGCTCGATGACCGGAAACCGCACGTCGAGCGAAGTCGAGACGGGTATGTTTTAGAAGAACTTAACAGCCCTGCTCTTCTAAAAGGCGAGGGGAAAGAGGTGAGCGTTCTCCGTGTTCCCCTCACCCTTTGGGAGAGGGGGCAGGGGTGAGGGGACTGTGTAACATAAATTATGAATAATACGTTTGAAATTTTTAACGGACATTGAGCAGGCACTTCATTTATGGAACAACAACTTCAGGAGATTGCCAGATCGCTGATTGTGCAACAGGAAATTGACCTGTTGATCGGTTATGAACAAGGGTCCTTGCCGTTGACAAGCAGACCGTTGTTTATCAAAGTCAAAGGCGCAAAACAGCCGGAAAAATCGGTCGAAAAACTGGCCTGGAATGCTTTTTGCTCGAATAATCTGGCGGTCTTTCTGCCTAAATATTTTGAGCGCACTCCTTTTGCCCGCAAACATCCGCCCAAACCGAGGATCGGGATCATCGCCAAAGGCTGCGATTTACGCTCGATTGTGACGCTCATCAAAGAAAAACAAGCGCCGCGAGAGAACCTGGTCTTGATTGGCGTTCCCTGTCAGGGCATGATTGATCGCCGCAAAATCGAAGAGCGGATGGCAGGCGAAACTGTCCGCGATTATCAGGAGCAGGAGGGAATCTTGAACCTTACAACCGGCAGCGGGAAAACGTATGCTCTGAGCAAAGAAGAGGTGTTGCAAGAGGCTTGCCGTGAGTGTCGTTACCCCATGCCCGCAGGCGTGGATTATCTGATCGAAGGGACCGCCAGAAATCCGGCGCAAAACAGCTATGCGCAGATTGAGGCATTTGAAGCCCAAACGCCCCAGGAACGCTGGGCCTATTTCGAACAGGAAATGGCAAAATGTATTCGCTGCTACGCCTGCCGCCAGGCCTGCCCGACCTGTTGGTGCAAAGAGTGTTTTGCCGAACAGACGGATTTGAAATGGATCGGGGCCAGCACGAATCTGTCGGATGCCATGATCTTTCATCTGACCCGTATTTTTCACCAGGCCGGACGCTGCGTGGAGTGCGACGCCTGTTACCGCGCCTGTCCGATGGGGATTGACTTACGCACCTTTACCAAAAAAATCGGCAAGGATGTCGAACACTTGTTCCAATTTACGCCAAATTTTGATCCGGACACGATCCCGCCGATTTCGACGTTTAAAGAAACGGATAGCGACAGCTTTATCACGGAACCGTAGGGAATTGGGTAACTACAGGAATGAGGAATAAGCAAGAATTTGAGGATTGAGGTTATGCATCAAGGAATTTTGACAAAGCAGGAATTGAACGCGCTGATCAGCGCGGCGGCGCAAGAGGCAGAGGTGTATGCCCCGGCCAAAGGCCGGAATGGGGTTGAGTATCTCAAAACGAGCGGAGCAGAGCAGGTAGCTTTTGACTATGTGAATATCAAGCTTTCACCCAAAAGCCTGTTTTTTCCGCAAAAAGAAGTGATTTGCCGCTTTTGCGGCGATACCCTGAGTGACGCGCCTGCGCCGGAAGAAAAGCTGATTGTCCTGGGCGCGAGACCTTGCGATGTCCGTTCCCTGCTGTGTCTGGATAAGGTCTTTGCCGATCAGACCAGTCAGTTTGCCGATCCCTATTATCTCTCGCGCCGAAATAATGCTCTCATCATCACCTTCGCCTGTCATACACCGGCCCCAACCTGTTTCTGCACTACCGTCGGCGGCAGTCCGACTGAACCCACCGGCTCGGATATTCTGGCGACAGAATTAGAGGATGAACTGCTGTTTGAAGCCTGCTCTGAGAAAGGCGGCACGTTTCTGGAAACTTATAAGACCTTCTTTCAGCCGCCAACCGAGGAGCATCTCAGAAGAAAAGATGAACAGGCCGCGCAGGCCGCCGAGCAGTTGCACGAATTCAATATTGAGGGCATCAAAGCGAAACTTGACCGCCTCTTTGAAGAAAGTGTGTGGGAAACACTCACCAACACCTGTTTAGGCTGCGGCGTGTGTACCTATTTATGCCCTACCTGCCATTGTTTTGATATCAGCGACGAAACCAACGCCAAAGGCGAAGGCGTGCGTCTGCGCACCTGGGATTCCTGTCAATATCCCCTCTTTACGCTGCACGCCTCCGGTCATAATCCGCGCGTCAACAAAAAGCAGCGTATGCGCCAGCGCATCATGCACAAATTTTCCTATACCGTGGAGAACGTGGATGACATTTATTGCGCCGGCTGCGGCCGCTGCGTCATCCATTGCCCCGTCAACCTGGACATCCGCGAAATGTTGCAGACCCTCGTTCTTGCGCCGTAGGCGATACGGTATTGTAGTAAAAATGAGCAGTTCCTTAGAAAGAGTGGTGATTTCGATTGATCTTCATTCACGCCTGCCTGCTCAGGCAAACGTGAACCCATTTCTCAGTCAATCCGAGAAATCCAGAAAAACTGCTACTGCTGACGATTCATGCCCCTTGCTCTGTAAAAAGATTGGCAAAAAAGAAGGGTAGTGTCAAGCGAAAAATTTTTGTTACTGTATGCCGGAGTACAAAAGTTCTACTTTTGCGTGTCAATTTTCCGGCAAACACTCACTTACGAAAGTAGAACTTTCGCACTCCGGCCAGATGGCACAGAATTATTTGCAGCAACAAAATTTCGTTTCGACAGATTTTTGTCTCAAAGAGCGCAGGTCCATTTCCCTTTGAGCGTGGGGGTCTGCAACGACCGGTTTAGTTCTGCAAGAAACTGCTGGCGCGGGATTTCTCGCGCTCCCAGGCTGAGTAAATGTTCGGTGGTCACCTGACAGTCAATCAGATCAAATCGGAAAGATTTGACATATTCAACCAAATAATAGAGAGCGACTTTGGAAGCGTTACTTTGACGACAGAACATGGATTCCCCGAAAAAACAGCGTCCTAATGAGACGCCATAGAGACCTCCCGCCAATTTCCCTGCGTTCCAGACTTCAATCGAATGGGCATAGCCGCTATGATGAAGTCTGGTATAAGCCGCAATCATCTCATCCGTAATCCAGGTGCCCTGTTGTTCAGGCCGCCAGATAGCGGCGCAGGCTGTCATTACCTGCGTGAATGCGGTATCCATTGTCACCTGGAAGCGGCGTTGTTTGATAATTTTGCGCAAACTTTTTGACGCTCTGAACTCTTCGGGATACAGAACAAGACGGGGGTCAGGTGACCACCAGAGAATCGGGTCGCCTTCCGAATACCAGGGGAAAATACCCATGCTATAGGCGAGCAGCAACCGCTGTTCACGCAAATCGCCCCCCACCGCTAACAACCCATCGGGTTCCGAAACGTGCGGAGGGGGGAAGACAATATCTTCTGTCAAAAGATAGATGGGCATAAATGTTTATCGTACCCGTTCTACTGGCCGGGATACAGGGCAATAATTGCTTGATCCAGGGCTGTTAACACCATATTGATCATTTCTGTTGTCGCCCCGGTGCCCATGTGACCGACTCGAAAGACCTTGCCTTTGAGTTCTCCAAGACTGCCAGCCAACGCGATTCCCTGTTCTTCTCGCAGGTACGCGAGGAGTTCTGCGACTTTATTGCGCGGGTCTCTGGCTGATGTGACCCCATGAGAAGCAGAATTGTCAGGTACGCACAATTCAAAACCTCGCGCTTGAAGTCCTTGCCGTAATTGGCGCGTACACGCACGATGCCGATCGAAGCGAGCCTCAAGCCCCTCCTCAAGAACGCGATCAATCCCTTTTCGCAGGGCTTTCAAATTGTTCACGGCATGGGTAATTGGCTGCGGATGCCAATCTCCCCATTGTTTTTCATATTTCTTCCAGATTTTGAAATTCAGAAACCAACCGGGACTTTTGACGTGCTCAATCCGTTTCCAGGCATTTTTTCCGACCGCCGCTAAGCCAAGTCCTGGCGGGGATTCAAGCCCTTTTTGAGAGGCCGACACACACAGATCAATGCCCCAGGCATCCATTTCAAGCGGCTCAATGGCTAAGGATGAGACTGCATCAATAATACACAATACCCCATACTTTCGGCAGAGTTGCGCGGCCTCCTGAACCGGTGTCAACATTCCAATCGAAGTTTCACAATGGACAAGAGCCAGCGCATCAAACTGGTTTCGGCGCAGCGTATCTTCGAGTTGATCGAGATCGATCTGCTGCCCGACAGGGAACTCCAGGGTATGGACTTGCGAGGAATAGGTCCGCGCGATTTCTTCCAGCCGTTCGCCAAAGAATCCATTTTTCGGAATCAGCAGTTTTCCATCAGGAAACACCGTTGCGGCAAAAGCTGCATCGAGTCCGGCGCTTCCGGACCCGGGAAAGATAAACAGATCTCCGTCGGTCTGAAAAATCTTTTGCAGCAGCCGTGAGGTTTCGTAATAGAATTCTGCCCATTCCTTGCCATAATGAGGCGTCATTGGTTTGGCCATCACGGCCAGTACATCAGGATCGACTTCAACCGGTCCGGGAATCATTAAGCGTAAATTTTTCATAGAACTCTGTGGAAGACGATGTTCAGGAAACAGAAAGTCACTTCCTGCAACTTGAACTTGTTGTCTTCGTCTTTCATGTGCCCGGCACTTCGGAAGTGCCGGGCACATTCTTTCAAAACATTCGTTTTCAGGGAATATTCATAAAATCCTTGTCTTATGAGAAATCCTTGTAGTTCCTTACAAAATCTGGCTCAAAAATCGCCGCGCACTTTCATGTTCGGCGTTGTTAAAAAATTCTGTCGGAGCTTTGGTTTCAACTAACTGTCCCTGATCCATGAAAGAAATTTTATCAGCGGCCTCACGGGCGAACCCCATCTCGTGCGTCACAACAATCATGCTTCTGCCCTCGTCAGCTAAATCTTTCATCACTTCGAGCACTTCGCCAATCATTTCAGGGTCCAGGGCTGAAGTCGGTTCATCGAATAGAATGAGGTCCGGTTCCATTGTCAACGCCCGCACAATCGCTGCGCGTTGTTTTTGACCGCCCGACAGTTGATACGGGAAGGCGCGAATTTTTTCTTTCAATCCGACGCGTTCAAAATAACGGATAGCTCTTTGCTCTACCTCAGGCCGATGGTGGTGAAGCGACTTGATTGGACCGAGCATCGCATTTTCAAGAATGGTCAAATGGGGGAACAAATTAAAATCCTGGAACACCATCGCCACATGTTTGCGAACATTCCTGGCTGTATGCTTATTCACAGGGGTTTCTTCAAAGGTAATCGTTCCGGCGCTCACGGTTTCGAGATAATTGATACAGCGAATCAGCGTACTCTTCCCTGCGCCGCTTCGTCCGCAAATAATATGCGTTTCTCCTTCAAAAAAGGAAGCGGAAAGGTTGTCAAGAACGATATGATCGCCAAATTTCTTTGTGACATGTTGAAATTCTACCAGCACCCTCAATGCTCAAGAACCTCCGAACAAAAGTTGTCTCCTCTTCCAGCGTATTCTACGTCAACCGTTTTTCCAAAAACAGCGAAAGACGCTCAAGTGAAAAGCACACGATAAAAAAAAGAAAACCGACCAGGAAGTAAATTAAGATTGGTTGATAGACCACTTGCATGGCTTGCCGGGCGTTGTAGAGAATTTCCATCACGCCCAGGGCTGAAACTAATGCGGTATCTTTAACCAGAATAATATATTGTCCGACAATAGCCGGCAGGGTTGACCGCCATACCTGAGGAATGATAATATGCAGCATCTTTTGATGAAATCGGAGTGCAAGAGAATCAGCGGCTTCAAATTGTCCTTTCGGGAGCGCGCGGATTCCCCCTCGAATAATCTCTGAGATATAGGCGGCATGGTACATACTGAGTCCAAACAATGCCGCTATGCGAGCACTGCCAAATCCTCCGACAAAAAAGAGCAGCAGCAGAAACACTAAGGGCGGAATGCCTCGCATCGCAATCAGATAAGCTGAAAGAAGCTGATATACTCCTGGAATTCTCGCAAACTGGATGATACCAACCAACATGCCGAGCGCGAGGGACAACAGGACACACACCGGGACAAGTCGGATGACTTCGAGAAATCCTGCGCCGAGAAAACGAAAAATAACGATGAGATCAGCCACATTACCTCCTTACCCGGACTTTGTGTTCGAGCACTCTTGAACTGGTATTCAGGACAAGATACAGGCCGATATACAAAATTGCGGTGACAAAAAATCCGGTCGTATCAAACGTCCTGGTGTAGATTTTGTTGGCAACCCTGGTTAACTCAACAATCATAATTAAAGAAAGCAGCGAGGTATCTTTGATAATAATCGAGATCTGACCGGTGATCGCAGGAATAGCATCGCGGATGGCCTGGGGTAGAATGGCGTAACGCAGAACCTGGACTTGCGATAACCCCAGGCTCTGGGCGGCTTCCCATTCTCCTTTGCGAATCGCCTGGATATTCCCGCGCAAAATTTCGGCGATGAAAGCGCCCTCATTCAGGGTAATTCCTACGATACCGCAGGTCATGGGAGACAGGCGAATCCCGATGAAGGGCAGGCCGTAAAAGATAAAAAATAATTGTACGAGTAAAGGGGTGTTTCGAAAGGCAGAGACATACACCGCAAAGGTCTTGCTTAAGACAGGCTCACGGAGGGCAATTACAGAGGCCGCCAGGATTCCCATGATGACAGAAAGAATCGTACACCCCGCAAAAGCGCCCAGGGTCACTCCTAATCCATTCAGAAACTCAGGCCACCACTTGACCACAATATACCAGTTAAAATCCATGGATGTCCTCCCCTTCCGGGGCTATTCAATTTTCGTCAGAAATAGCATCTCGACTCCGCTCGACGGGCCGTGTTCCGGTCATCGAGCGAAGTCGAGATGATGAAAATACGGAGAATTGATCAACTTGCGGACTCAATAGTTGGCGTCCATTCATACCCCAACCATTTTTTGAACATTTCAGCGTACCGTCCGTCCATCTTAATTAAGCGCATGAAAAGATCGAAGGTGTTCCCTAATTTAAACGAGTCGTAACGAACGGCAAAGGCAAAGGAATCCCAGGCAAGCGGTTCAGGAATCAATTCGAATTGATCGGGATACATTTGCATAGCGGCCACGAGCTGGAGTTTATCATTCAAATAGCCGTCAGCTCGCTTTGTTGAGAGCGCGATCGCATTGTCAGCATTGGTCGGATTGGTTCTCACAGTCGCATCCGGGAGTTTTTGTTCAGCTACTTGTTCCCAAATAGAGCCAGTGGTACAGGTAAGAACCACGTTTCCTTTATTCACCTCTTCAAGCGTGCTGAACTCCCCTTTCCGCACTAATACGTGTGCGGTCATGTTGACATAGGGTTCTGTATAATAAAGTTTGGCCGAGCGCTGCACGGTTCTCGTCAGCGGCGCGGCTAACATATCAACTTTTTCGGTCAGTAAAGAAGGAATGACCCCTGCCCATTCATAGGAGTTGATTTCAAGTTCCACACCTAATTCTTCTGCAAATAATCGCGCCAATTCAACCGTAAAACCGGTCACTTCTCCGGTATTGGGATCTTTAAACACCCAGGGCGGCGTCCCGATCTCGGTACCAATCACTAATTTTCCGCGCGCAAGAATTTGATCCATTGCATCTTCAGCCGTCACGGTTGCCGCCAAAAGAAGAAGAACTGCGAATATGCAAACAAACGATGCCCCAATTTTCTTCATACTGTTGCCTCCTTACTGAAAATAATGGTTACTTTTACACTTCTAGCACAGAAATGTTTCAGTGGTTGTAAAACAAAGCAAGACTTTATGGGAACTTCTGAAATCGTGTCAATAAAAAAATAAGGCGAGGCGACGAAATGAACCTGTTCGTCGTACACGCTTTAGGCCGCTGAAGCGGCTACTACAAACCTTACAACGCATTAAGGTTTCTTTTGACGAAAGAGATAGATTGACACACCAACATTCTCGCGGATAGCCTGTTTGATTGCTTCCGGGTTCTTCTCGCAAAATAGCAGCGTTTTCCAGGAATAGACATGGCGCAGTTCATGGAAGTCGGAATTGGCGATATAATTGAACTTTTTAAGCCCGATCACATTAAAGAGATCGTCGCGGTTAGCGACTTCCCAGGCGTCAAATAAAGTGGCAAAAGTTTCATGATTGTTCCACAGGTGAATAGACTGCTGTACCTGCGTGTGTCCCCGCTGCGCCGGATGACAGGCGATCGCAATGCCACCCTGAGTATGAATCTGTTCAATAATCGCTTCGACAGTCTGATCCGGAGAGACATATTCTTTGATGTCAATCCCTAACAGATGGAATTTTTGGGAATCATTGGTAATTTCCATGCCCGGCAGCAGCAGCATGTGATACTTCTCCCAGGCGCGCTTCGATGCCTTCCAAAGGGATTTCAGGTAATTCTGAAAGGCCGCGTATTCAATCCCCGGAATCCGGTGTCCCTGGTCTTGATGTCGTTTAAGCGTTTCGCTATCTAACACATGATCCGTAATCGCAATCACATCAAACCCCTTTTCCCCGTATAATTCGATGATTTCCTCTAACGAAAGTTCGCCGTCGCTGGCGTTCGTGTGAATATGAAAATCGCACAATAAGCAGTGTTCTTTCAACATCAGTGACTCTCCTCATTCATAAGAACTACAAGAATAAAATATAAGCAAGAATTTCTTTTCAGTTTCAAGCAAAGCCCGCCATGCTCGCAACGGATTGAGATTGAATGGCTTTGCGGGCTTCGCGGACTTTGCGAGCAAGAGAACAGATTTCTTGATAATAACTTCATTCTACTTTGTCAAGTTTCATGAATAGTATTCGTAGCTATTTAGCACATAGTGCTTCAAGTATTGTAGAAAAGACGGTCTCACCTGTCCCCTTATCCTCCCTGACAGGGGAGGTAGAACTTTTAGGACCTCCTGGCGATCAATCGCCAGTCTCAAAGCTGAAGGACGCTGAAGCGCCCTGAGGAATTAATGAGTGGACTTCAGCCTGCTTCAACTTTGAGACCAGCCATTTATGGCTGGGCAGAATCTATTGCTATAATACGTTATCGCCTACAGCGAAAAGATGAACCAGGTTGAATTCCTTTATTTTTTTACTTGACAGATCTGGCGCAATATTTCTTTTACCTGAATGTAGTATTTACAACATTTTTTTTTAATGTAGTATATACAACATCATTGGAAAATGAAAAAAGCAGAAAATCCTCTTTCCTTAGTAGAAAAACAGTACGATAAACTCAGCAAAGTCGGAAAACGGATAGCTGATTATGTGCAATTGCACCCGGATAAAACGATTCTCTTATCGTTGCAAGTGCTCTCGGAAAAATGTTCGGTCAGTGATGCTTCGGTCTTGCGTTTTTGCCGTGCGCTGGGTTTTTCCGGGTATCAGGATTTCAAGGCCGCGCTGGTCCCGGAACTCCTCAAACAAGGAACCAATATTTACCAGGAGATCGGCGTTGATGATGATTTTACGGCTGTCCGCGAAAAATTCCTGGAGAATCTGAACAACGATATCCGAAAAACGCTCATGTCCTACTCTCAGGAAAGGATTAAATCGGTCTCGGACCGAATTATTCGTTCCAAACATATCATTATCATTGGCCTGGCCGGTTCAGCCGGGGTTGCCAGAATTTTTAATGACTGCCTATTAGGCTTAGGAATTTACAGCGCCTATTTGTCTGATCGGGTTGAGATCGAGCGGGTGGTTTCACAGCTTGATCAAGATGGGACACTCTTTGGGATCTCGCACTCCGGTGAAACCCAGGAGGTTGTTTATGCGTTGAAGAAGGGTAAGGAAAATCGAGTGTACACGATAGGAATGACAAACTTCGCTTCGTCCTCGGTCGCGAAGTATTCCGATGTGATCCTTCTGACGACAGTACCGGAAAATTTATTAGGGAGTTATTCTTGCCAACCGCGTATCGCCCAATTGGCCCTTCTGGAATTTATCACCTTTGAGATCAGCATACGTTTTAACAAAGGAGGTGGTTGAGGGGGAGTTGAAGATTGTGATTACCTGTTGTATCAGTTCGGGTCACTTCAGGGTGGCTGCGTTGCGTTCAATGAATGGTCTAATATAGAGGAGGTTGCTTATGAAAAAAATATTCGTAATCGGTGGGGTTGTTGGCCTGATATTAATACAGGCTGGTCTCTGTTTGACGGCTGAACCAACCAGGATCCGGGTGCTGATGATGGCTTCGGCAGCCGGGAAGGGGCTGCCTGAAATGGTTGCTGACTTCGAGAGTAAGAATCCAAACATCAAAGTGGAAGAAATTACCTACAGCCCGGAAAAGGACTATGAAACAAAATCAGAGCTGGAGCTAGCCGCCGGAGGCGGAACTTATGATGTCGTCTGGGTCACTGGTGGGGCCTATCAAAGATGGGTCCATCATGGGTGGATTATGGATCTCTTACCCTTTATTCATGATCCCAAACTGACCGATGCCGCCAGTTTCAATTTTGAAGATTTTATAGGCGGAGCAATCCGATTCTTCACGGTCGAAGGGAAACTGTATGCGCTTCCCATTCTGCATTCGACGCAAGTCCTCTTTTATCGCAAGGACATTTTCGAAAAATTCGGAATTGCTGCTCCTCCAGACACCTGGGACGAACTGATGGAAATTGCCAAAAAGATCCATACTCCGGAAGTCGGGGCGATTGGTATGCGGGGATCGCGGGAACGCGGAGGCGTGATGTGGACATTCCCGCAGGTCTTATATACATTTGGGGGGAAGGTCGTCAAAGATTTTCCGAACGACATGCACCCGGTGTTTGATAGTCCCGAAGCGATTAAAGCGGCTGAATATTACGCCGAATTGCTGCAGAAATATGGCTATAAAGGCACCCTGTCAGCCCATTATAAGGATATTAGCGCGGCGATGCAGCAAGGGAAAATGGCGATGTTGATTGATGGCTATCCGGGCGTCGGGCCCTATGAAGACCCGACCAAATCTGTAGTCGCAGGAAAATTGGGCTTTTATTTTGTTCCGGGGGGCCCGGCCGGACGCTGGCCCGCTTTTAACGCCCATGGCTTGACCATTCCGGTCGGATCGAAGAATAAAGAGGCAGCCTGGGAATTTATTAAATGGGCGTTAAGTACGGAAAGACAACTGCGCGGGGCACTGGAACAAAATGAAATTGCGCTCACCCGAAAATCGGCACTCCTTCATCCTGAGTATCTGAAAAAGTACAACTATGGCGGCGGTCAGTTAATGCGGATTGTGGCGGAACAACTGGATAAATATGTGCAATCCTTTTATCGGGAGCTCACTCCGGAATACGGGGATGTTGAAGATATCTGCGGGATCGCAATGTCAAAGGTCCTGGCTGGCGAGGAAAGCGCCGAAAAAGCCCTGAAAGAAGCGAATCAACAATTGTACGAAGTGTATAAAGAGGCTGGATATTACAAAGAATAAGCGTTAAGAGTTCAAACCCACCCCTACCCCCTCCCAGGAGGGGAAAAGGTCTTATTCCCCTCCTGGGAGGGGGTAGGGGTGGGTAAGCAGAGTGCGCAAGATAGATTTTTGGTTTCTGTTACCGACTGTAATTGTATTGCTTGTACTCATTGCTTTTCCCATGGCTCAGGTCGTTTTCCAAAGTTTTACCAACGCGAAACTCTTCGGGAAAACCTCTGAATTTATAGGGTTTCAAAATTATATCAAACTCATGTCTGACAGCCGATTTTGGAATTCGGTCAAGGTCACCTTCATTCTCGCCGGCGGGTCTTTATCTTTGCAGATTACTCTCGGCCTGGGGTTGGCACTGCTTGTTCATCTGCCATTTACAATTTCCAAATGGGGCAGAACCCTCTTTATTGTGCCGATGGTCCTGCCGCCTGTCGTCGTGGGAATTATCTGGAAAATGCTCTTTTCACCGCTTTTGCCGGGAGTAAACTATTTTTTAAGCCTGGTCGGAATTAACGGTCCCTTATGGTTTGACACAGGGGCATCCGCAAGATGGGCGGTGATCCTTGTTGATGTCTGGTACGGCGCTCCTTTTGTGATGTTGATGTTTTTAGCGGGTTTAGAGTCGTTACCTCAGGAGCCGATGATCGCAGCCATTGTAGATGGCGCAAACCGTTGGCAGCTTCTCAGGTTTATCACCATTCCAATGCTGAAACCAGTCATTATTTTTGTCACAATTTACCGCGCGATTGAGGCGTTGAAAATGTTCGCTTTAATCTACATCATGACGGGAGGCGGCCCGGGTATTGCAACAGAACCCATGAACTATCATATCTGGCGGGTTGGATTCTCCTCATATAAAATTGGGTATGCTTCCACCATTGCCGTGATGATGCTGATCATCATCGCCAGTATTGTTTTCATTATGGGATGGTATGGACACAAAACAGGAGCGATAAGATAATGTACTTTACCAGGAGCGAAAAACGTTTCATCTTGCCCTTTGTGGCGTTCTTGTTGCTCGCGGCGCTGTTCGTCTTTCTCTACCCGATCTATTGGTTTCTTACCATATCGCTGAAAACCCAGGTCGAAGCCTTTCGAACGCCGCCGGCCTGGATTTTTTTACCGACGTTTAATCACTATGTCCGACTTTTCGCGCAAGCAGATTTCCTGCGGTATTTTACAAACAGTACGGTGGTCAGTGTCGGCGCAACGGTATTAGCTCTTTTCCTTGGCGTTCCTGCGTCGTATGCATTATCCAGAGGACAATTCCGGGGAAAAAATAACGTGCTTTTCGCCATTCTTGCCTCTCAAATGACCCCGCCAATCTTATTCTTAATTCCCTACTTTACGGTGTATGTCAAACTTCAGCTTATAGATACCAGGATCGGACTGATCATTATCAATCTGTCGTTTACGCTGGCAATGGTCACATGGTCTATGCGCGCGTTTTTCGATGACATCCCGATCGAGTTGGAAGAGGCGGCCAAAATTGACGGGGCTTCGGATTTGCAGATTTTTATAAAAATTGTTTTACCGCTGGTTTCCAATGGCGCAGTAGCAACCGGGATTATTGCCATGGTCTTGTGCTGGAATCAGTTTCTCTTCCCCCTGGTGCTGACTCGCCACAAGGCCGTCACCGCGACCGTCGCGCTCATGACATTCATGGGAGAGGATGCGGAAGACTGGGGTTTGATGGCATCGGGTTCAATTATGTTGACGCTTCCGGTTCTGGTTTTCTCGATGTTGATACGGAAATATCTCGCTCGTGGCCTGGTGTCGGGAGCGATTAAAGGATAAGGTGATGATCATGAAATTTGGAATGAGTACCTGGAATTTTTTGATGGCCTACGGCGAGCAGGCCGATTTGGATCGCATTGTAGAAAACATTCGAGCCGCCCATTTTGGTCTGGAGCTCTGGCTCGATTGGCATGTGTGTCCTGAATTGATCGAGCGCAAAAACTGGGATCATCTGAAAACGATCTGCAGCAACCAGGTGAGTTTAAGTCTGCACTCCAGACTCCTCAGTTTTTTCGATCTGCAGATCATCCGAGAGGAAATAGAGCTTTGCCGTTTTCTGGAGGGTGATCTCCTCGTCGTGCATCCCCGTTCGTTGGGCATAGAAACGGGCACGTTAGATTATGCCCCCGCCATCGAGCTTTCGGAACATGCGCTTGAGAGAGCGGTAACAATTGTTGAATACGCCGCGGAAAAAGGCGTCTGTCTGGCATTAGAAAACGGACCGTTCATGGTATTGAAACGTATGCGGGATCGGATACGGGCAGAAGGGCTTGAACGAAATTTGGGGATCTGTTTGGATACAGGCCACGCCAATGTGCATAGAGCACAAGCTCCTTCCTTGTTGAAGCAATTCTTTGCGGAATTCCGTGCGGATCTCCTCCATCTTCATATTTCCGACAACCATGGCGCAGTTGATGAACACATCCTCCCTGGTGCAGGGAATATAGACTGGTCTGTTGTCATACCTCAACTTGTAAACCTGACGCTTAAAGGACAGATACTTTTTGAGCTGAATACAGCAGAAGATCCTATTGTCACCGGAAAAATCGCCCGAGACTTCTTATTACGGTAGTGGTTACATGGTAAGTGATGCGTTCCCTGAGCGAAGTCGAAGGGAACAGCGAGCGGCTCGTTTCGACTTCGCTCAACGAGCGGACATCACTTACTATTTAACCACTACCCTTATTACATCTTGAAGGACGTGGAGAGTAAGCATGGATTCGCGTGAACGGACATTCCTTGCCCTGGAACATCAAGAGCCGGATCGGGTACCAATTGACTGTTGGTTGTCACCAGGGATGAAAAGAAAGATTGAAAACGGGCTGAAGTTATCATACGAGCAGTTTCTGGACGTACATGAGATTGATTTTCGATATATTGAGGGTCCGCGTTATCGCGGGCCGGAATTGAAGACGCAGGATGGTACGATTGAGCTTGATATCTGGGGCGTCCCCCGCGTTCAAGTAGATCTTCAATTTGCTAATGGCACAGGAAACTATGCCGAGAGCTATAAAGAAGTGCTGCAAAGTCCTTTGCAGCCCATTAAGTCGCCAGAGGAAATTCTGGATTATGCTCATTGGCCGTCTCCGGATTGGTTCGACTACAGTGATATAGAAAACCAGTGCAAATCTATCAAAGAACAAGGACGGGTTGTCGTCTTTATGGGGGACCGCTTGAACCGGTTTGCCCAGTTAAAACCAGCTATGTATTTGCGAGGATATGAGCAAATCATGATTGATATGATCGAAAATCCTGAGATCGCCAAAGCAATTTTTTCGCAAATATCGTCGTTTTATTTGGAATATGGTTGGAGAATCTTTGAAGCTGCAAAGGGGAACATTGATATCTTGTGTACCGGTGATGATTTCGGCAGCCAGAACGGGCCATTACTTTCGCCTTCAATGTGGGTCGCCTTTTTAAAAGAAGGATTCCAAAAATATGTACAGTTAGGAAAAGCGTTCAATGCCTATATGATGCACCATACCTGCGGATCGGTGTATGCACTCATTCCCGAAATGCTTGACTGCGATCTCGATATTCTCCAATCGCTCCAACCAGAAGCCGCCAAAATGGATCCGAAGATCTTAAAAAAGGAATTCGGCAATCGTCTCGCCTTTCAGGGTGGCATTTCGATTCAAAAGGTATTACCCTACGGTTCTCCGGCGGAAGTAAGCGAACATGTAAAACTCCTCCTTAACGCGATGGCCCCAGGCGGTGGGTACATCGCCTGCACCTCTCATAATATCCAGGCCGATACCCCGCTTGCCAATGTGTCAGCCTTATTTGAAGCCTACCATGATTTCGGGCGGTATCGGCGATAGCGGTGATATTATATTGTACTCACTGAAAGATAATAGACATTATCGCGAATAAAATTTTTATGCGACGAAATCGTCCGAATTCCCCTCCTGGGAGGGGTGAGGGGTGGGTTGTCGAATCTGGCGACAAGCTCTCGGCCAAGAACCCACCCCCAGCCCCTCCCAAGAGGGGAGTTCACGGCTGAGCCATGTAAAAACCTATACCTGTAAGCCCCTCACCCCTCCCAGGAGGGGAATTGACCCAATGCCGTATTTATTTGCGATAATGTCTAATGAATAGACTTGATTCCTGAGCATCATCTCATACAGAAGTCAGGGAAGCTCATGATGGAAAGCGGGCATGAAATTTCTTGACAGGCGCAAGCGTATGAGGGAGAATACTGTCAGCGAAAAGACAAGAGGAATTCCGCACATATTCAGCAGGAATGACCATCGCGTATAGATCTTCTTCAAAAATGGATAATTCCACCCCCCTGAATCATTGAGGTGATCGTATGAAACGTTTCTTTAATTGGTATCTGACCACAAAACTGTTCCTCATAAATTTGCTGGTGTTTTTGATCATTGGTGGCGTCATTGTCATCGTGTTTTTTTCATTCCGCGATATAGAACGGATGATGACAAAGATTGTGAGTCAGGATGTGAACCAGGTGATCAGAAATGCACAGACCGGAAGAGAGCTGACCAGGGTTTTTGCCGATACTTCGAATTTGATGGATTCATTTCTTGAACGAGAAGGGGTATTACAATCTGACAGTGATCGCCTTGTCTTCGCAGTCGCCGCCTTTGTTGCCGAACATATTGATACCCAATTAGGAGGGTCATTGCAAGAATTTGTTTTGAAACTCCAGGCCATTTTCCAACAGGCGGCGATTGTCAATAGGCGGTATCAGGAATTGAACACGCTCAATCAAAACGTTGGCATCCGTTTAAATGAGTTACATGTTTTGATCAGGAAAACAGTCGATCGTGTGAGAGGCGAAGGCCGAAACGTTTCCGAGCTTGAACTCCTGGAGCGTGAGATCCCGTGGTACCGAGAGAAACTTTTACGGGTGAAGATCTTGTTCGACAAATTAACGCAAGAATACTTGCGGGAAAGATTGCCAGAAACAGGAGCCGATGATCAAAAACTTCAAATCCTGGGTCTATTGGATGAACTGGATGCGAAATTCCATGTGTTAACAGATTCGGAGCCTGACATTGCAGATTTCGGCCAGCAACTCATAGAGACTATCCAGGGATATAAAGAGACGATTATCGCGTTCCATGAAGACCTCACGAAATTTCAACAGCGACTCAAAGAGATGAACGATTCTCAACACCATGTCCTGACAGCAATGGAAGAGAGCGATAAGCGGATTGCTCAAACAACAGAGAATATGCAGGCGAATATTACCAGGGTGATGCAATCCTCTCAAATGCTGATTGTGCTCCTCTCCGGAGTGATTGTACTCGTCATGGCGATCGGATGGTTCAGTACGCGTTGGGTGGTGAAACCGCTGCTCCAGCTCTCCCAGATTGCCGATCAACTGGCGGATGGAGATATTACCTATGGTGCAGAAGCATTGCGACGTACGAAATCTAAAGATGAGATTGGAGTATTATCAAGAGCCTTTGCAAGACTGATTACCTATTTTCAGGAGATGGCCACGACTGCCACAGAGATCTCCCTGGGAAATCTATCACGAAACACTCAACCCCGATCAAAACGTGATGTTTTAGGACAGGCTTTTCAAAACATGTCAGCTTATCTCAACGAGATCGCCGTAGTAGCGACAGCAATAGCCAAAGGAGACTTACGTCAAGATGTTCAACCAAAGACAGAAAAGGATGTGCTGGGAAAGGCCTTTCAGCAAATGAAAGACCTTCGAAAATCGATGAGTGAAATCCTGAGTGGAGCAGTCCAACTCAGCAGCGCTTCAGAAGAACTTGACCACATTAGTTCTCAAATGGCTTCCGCAACAGAAGAGACTTCCCAGCAAGTCCAGGCGGTCTCCTCCAATAGTCACCAGATCAGTGAGAATGTAGAGGCTGTGGCAACTGCTGCCACGGAGATGTTCTCTAACATCCACGGCATTTCCGAAAATACGGAAAAAGTGGCGCAAGTGGCGCAAGTGGCTGTAGAGAAAGCAGCCTCAACCGCTAAAACTATTGCCGATTTGGATGTCCGCTCTAAAGAAATCGGTGAGGTGATCAAAGTCATCACTGCTATTTCCGCACAGACAAACTTACTGGCGTTAAATGCCACAATTGAGGCGGCCCGGGCCGGAGAAGCCGGCCGAGGTTTTGCCGTTGTTGCCAATGAGATTAAAGAATTGTCACGCGAAACCGCGGCTTCTGCTGAAGACATTATCCACAAATTAGAGGCGATTCGATCAAGCAGTGAGGAGGCAACAACCGCGATTAGCGCTATCACAGCGATCATCACCCAGATTCACGATCTTTCAGAAGCAACGGCCAGCGGGGTTGAAGAACAGAGCATTACAACGGGCGAGATCGCTCGCAGGATGGGTGAAACAGCCCAGGGAAGTCAAGACATCACGCGCGTCATTGCCGAGATAGCGACTGAGGCTCAACATACTTCCAGGGGAGCCGTTGATGTCCAGGCGGCCGCGAAGGAGCTGGCATCCCTGGCGGATCATTTGCATCATCTTGTGAGCAAGTTTCAGATTTAGCGCGATCATAATTTCGGAAAAGCCCGAAAACCCTTACGGAAGCTCTTCCTCCGCCGTCGATATGCGCCGCAGCCATTTACGAATCGCGTTGTCCGACACGCCGAACATCCGCCCCACTGACACAAAGCTGTGGGTTTCAAGTAAGCGTTCCAATTCCTCCCGCGACGGGCGTTCGACTTTGCGCTGATGTTTGCAAGCGCAGGCCGCACACAAGCCCGACTTGCTGTAGCGGGTAATGCCTGCCCCGCATTCCTTGCAGAAACGCTCTTTTCTGGGTTTCGGAAGGTGTTTTCCGGCAAAGGTGTCGGTCTGGCTATGGCAATTCGGACAGACGATACGCAAGTTTTCGAAACGATTATCCTTATGATCCCCATTGATATGATCGATCTGTAAGACAAGTTCCTGTCCGTTCCATTCTGGCTCTATACCACACAACGCACACTGATATGGCATTTGACGAAATTCAGCTAATTGTTTGCGTAAATACGCTTTGGAGGATTTGGAGTGCTCGGAAGTTTTCTTATACTTTCTTTTACGCACATTCCGGTGGCTGAATGTATCTGTCTGGCTATGGCAATTGGGGCAGAGAAGGCGCAGATTCGTCAACCGGTGATCATCCTTGACGCCATTAATGTGATCAAGAGCAAGAACAAGTTCTTGCCCTTGCCATTCAGGGGAAAGCCCGCAGAGCGCACACTTATTTTCAAGAAGACCGCGCGCGATCAACCGAGGTTTGAGATCAATTCTGGGATACGGTGAATGTTCGACCAAAATGTCCTTCAAAGGAATTCTCGTCTTTGAAAGTGTTCCTTTACCAATATTCTTGCCTTGCAGTAAATGGGATGCCTCAAGATTGAGAAAATCGATCCGTTCCTTGAGCATTTGATAATGATCACTATTCAGTGATACACCAATCTTGCGCAAAATTTCGGCATAAGACGCGGAATGTACAACGATTTCTCGAAATTCAGTTTTCGTAATCAGCCAGATTTTGCTTTGCTTCATGTTCTCCTCCATTTGATTATACTTGCTTGACCAGGCATTTATCATCTTTTTTCGGAGTCAAGATCACCAGATTGTTGTGGTTGTCAAAAGAGAGCATAGTTGCCATCAGATGTATCCTCGCCTATTGTTATTACGTGAACTCTTGTGTGAAGAAGGTGTGCTCTTTTTGCAGATCGGAGATGAAGAAGTTGCGAATATAAGATTATTACTGGATGAAATTTTTGGGGAATCAAATTATCGTAATTCAATCATTGTTAGACGTGGAACTAAAAATGTTCAATCACAATTTGACACTATAGATTCTTTGTCTGTGGGACATGACACAATTTTGATGTATTCAAAGTCGCCTGGAACTCGATTTCCAAAGCTACAACATGAACTAGAAAAAGAAGAAGCAGGCAAGTGGGATACGTTTTGGCGAGGAACAGATCGACCAACAATGCGTTACGAGTTATTTGGTATAATACCTGAAAAAGGACAATGGAGATGGAGTGAAGAACGCGGAAAAAAGGCGGCAGCAAATTATCAAAATTATTTAAGGCATTATAATGATAGGATGAGCTTAGATGAATACTATTCATATGCATTGACCTCTAGAGGAGAGAAATTGAGTTTTGTGAGGTTTGGTCCCGATAATAATGTACAGTATTATGTGCCCCCAAGAGCATATAAGCTTATGAGTAATGTTTGGATGGATGTCCGGACAAGAGGGACATTCATGAATTATCCGACAGAAAAACATATTGAATTGTTGGAACGAATAATAAAGTGGATTACTTCGCCTAAAAATAATGATTACATTTTAGATTCCTTTGCCGGAAGTGGAAGTACAGGTCATGCAGTTATGAATCTCAATAAAAAAGATGATGGGAACAGGCATTTTATATTGATTGAAATGGAAGCCCAAGTTTGTCAAACTATTACTGCAAAACGTCAAAAAATGGTGATCTCTGGTGATAGTTCCCAATCCCCAAAGATAGAAGCTTTAGGTGGCGGTTTTCGCTATTTTGAACTTGGAGACACGCTCTTCACCAGTGACGGACGAATCAGAGCCCAGATCGCCTTCGAAGAACTTGCCCGCCATGTCTTTTTTTGTGAGACCAATACGCCATTACCTGAATCTGAACTTGAGAAAACGCCGTTGTTGGGCATTTACAATGATGTTGCGGTCTATTTGCTGTATAACGGCATTTTACAGGATAAAACCCCCAATGGCGGGAATGCGTTGACTCGCGCCGTTCTTCAGACATTACCATATCATGCAGGGGCAAAGGTTATTTATGGAACAAGCTGCCGGTTAAGTCCTCACACATTGAAGGAACAGAACATTATTTTCCGGCAGATTCCTTACGAGGTGAAAGTGAGTTAAACAGACCTGACAGTTATTGGAAACCTGTCAGGTCTGTTTAAAACTCTCGACGCAGGACGAGACGAGACCTGACAGGTTTTAAAAACCTGTCAGGTCTTGGAAAGAATATGTTCCGACTCAAAGAATACCAACAACTCACGTTAGAGAGCTTGCAAGCATATTTCCGTTTATGTCATCAATTTGGCAATGCGGATACGGCCTTTTATGAACTCACTCGTCAAACCTTCGGAACCGGACTTCCCTATCAGGGCGTCAAAGATTTACCGGGATTGCCATACATCTGTTTGCGCATCCCAACAGGCGGTGGAAAAACCTTAGTCGCCTGCCATGCGGTGAGCATTGCCCAACGGGATTTTCTCCGGGCCGATACGTCTGTAGTGTTATGGCTGGTTCCTTCTAACGCTATCCGGGAACAGACCTTGAATGCGCTCAAAAATCTTCAGCATCCTTACCGGCAGGCGCTTGATGCTACGCTTGGGGCTGTCACAATTTTGGATATTTCCGAAGCCCTGTTTGTCAAACCGACCACCTTGAACACGGTAACCACCATCATTGTCTCAACGATCCAGGTGTTTCGGGTCGAAGATACAGAAGCCCGTAAGGTATATGAACCTAATGGGGCCTTAATGGATCATTTCACACAAAAAGACCTGTCAGGTTTTGAAAACCTGACAGGTCTTTCCAACATGGATTGTTATGAAGATGGGCGGCCAAAACCAACTTTAGCAAATGTGTTCTGGTTACGACGTCCGGTGGTGATTGTTGACGAGGCGCATAATGTCCGCACAGAGCTTTCGTTTTCCATGCTTGCCCGATTTAATCCATCTTGTATCATCGAATTTACGGCAACTCCTGACACGAAAAAGAATCCGAGTAATGTCTTACACTCTGTTTCAGCAGCGGAATTAAAAGCCGAAGACATGATCAAAATGCCGATCCTTCTAACCAATCGTCCGCAGTGGAAGGAGCTATTAGGAGATGCCATCAGTACCCGGAATCATTTAGAAACCCTTGCCCGACAGGAACGACAACTCACGCGTGAATATATCCGACCGATCATGCTTCTGCAAGCACAGCCCACGTATAAGAATAAGTCCAGCATCAGTGTAGATGTTGTTGAGCAATGCCTGTTAGAAGACTATAACATCCCTGCGGAACAGATTGCCCGCGCCACTGGCAGCGATAAAGGATTGGAAGGCATTGATTTGTCTGCTCCTGATTGCCCTATTCGTTATGTGATTACGATACAAGCCCTGAAAGAAGGGTGGGATTGCCCTTTTGCGTATGTGCTCTGTTCAGTTGCCGAAACGTACTCCTCCACCGCCGTAGAACAGTTGTTAGGACGAATATTGCGATTGCCTACTGCCAAGCGGAAAGAACATAAAGAACTCAATACTGCTTACGCCTTTGCGGCCTCCGCCAATTTTACGGCGGTTGCTAATGAATTAGCTGACGCCCTGGTTCAGAATGGATTTGAGAAACAGGAAGCCAAAGACCTGATCTCGCAATACAATCCGCAAAAAATTATAGATTTTGGGCCGCTTTTCGAACCACCTGCCCAAAAATCCGGTGAAATGACGTTTATTACTAAAGACCCTCCGCTCTTACACTGTCTTTCCACCGAAACAGTTGCAAAGATTTCCTACCTTCCAGATCAGAAAATTATGATAGTGAAAGAGCCTCTTGATGAGAACGAACTCCAACAGGTGAAACACTGTTTCTCCTCGTCCGAAAGTCAACAGGCATTTGAACAAGCCTATCACCAACAGAAAAGCAAACACAAAGGCTTTTCCGCAAACCGTGAGGAGAATTTCTCGATTCCGGTTTTGGCTATCAAACAAGGCGATCTCTTCGAACAATTCGAAGAAACGCATTTCCTGGAAGTCGAGTGGAATCTTGCGACCTGTAATGCCCAGTTATCAGAGGAAGAATTTCCCATTGAACGATCATCAGGGCAGCAAAGTGAAATTTACGTCACAGAACAAGGACGCATCAGCACCCGTTTTCTTTCCGAATTGCAACAGCAGATGACATTTTTGACAACGGATCAGAAATGGACCGTCGCCCAATTAGTCTATTGGCTTGACCATAGTATTCACCACCCGGATATTCCTCCTGAACAATCCGGAGTTTTCCTGACACAGGTTGTGCAGCGTTTGATCGATGAACGGCAGTTAAACCTTGAAAAGCTGGTATATGAGAAATATCGCCTCAAAGAAGCGGTTATTGCCAAAATCAATACCCATCGTCAGATGGCTCATCAATCAGCCTATCAACGCCTGCTTCTCCCGGATAGCCCAACTCCTCTGACGGTCACACCGGAGGTCTGTTTTTCATTCGATCCGGAAAGTTATCCTTACAATAAACTCTATCAGGGATCCTACACATTCCAGAAACATTTTTATCCTGATCATGTTGGTGATTTAACCTACGGAAGCGAAGAATTCGAATGTGCTCAGTTTATTGATGCCATGTTGCCAGAGGTGAAGGTGTGGGTACGGAATCTGGAGCGCCGACCAAACCATGCTTTTTGGCTTCAAACAGCAACTGACAAGTTTTACCCGGATTTTGTCTGCAAGCTGAAAGACAACCGTTATCTGGTTATTGAGTATAAAGGCGAACATTTGTGGAGTAACGACGACTCCAAAGAAAAACGGAATCTTGGCGAATTATGGGAAAAACGCAGCAACGGATTGTGCTTATTTATTATGCCAAAGGGGAAAGATTTCGAAGCCATTCGGACAAAAATTCGTCAAACCTGAAAAATTTTTCCATTAAACACAAAGGGCTTTTCCGAAATTCGGAAAAGCCCTTTAATGTTGTAAAAAAAGCTGAGGAGCCAGGGATCGAACCCGGAACCCTCTGATCCAGATGCTAGGTCGCCTAGAAAATCAAGCAAATCCAGGATTTTCTATCTTCCCTGCCCAAACCGGACGTGCGACTTTCACCGCATCCGGCTTTCCAGCGGACAAATTATGTTTTGCCGCCTGCTTCCCTTCGCCCTGTACGTGGCTTTCCCACGCGCTGACTACTATGAAAGCTCTGTCGCCATAGACGTTGCTGTCCGTAGGCGATCCCGTGTTCCGCACATCATGAACGTACCAGATGACCGTAGGCGCTCCACTCATGTCCTTGCTTCTGCGTATTACAGAAGGTCATTGACAATTGCCGTTCAGGATGACCTGACTCTACATCATCCGTACTATCAAACGACCAGACATTGGAATTCAAGCAATCCAGCCTTCGCCATAGCCATCAGCCCTTGCAGAATGTGACGCTCCGCTTTTCCCACCGGCTGTGTGTCCCTTTCCGGTTTCCCTTTCAGGTAAGTGGGATAGGCTACGGGGTTATTGGCAATTTCCCCGTGTTCCCTTTGGGAACAATTCATTGACGCCGTGACACGGCGCACAGTCAGATGCTCTACCAATTGAGCTACTCCTCAGTGTTAAGTGAACAATTTCCTGGTACTGGAAAATTTGTCAAGAAAAAATTTATTGATTTTCACGAATCCAGGCGATCATCCTGTGAATACGCTGAACCACGGTTGCTTTCCCTAAAATCGCCATCACCTCAAACAGCCCGGGGCTGGCGCTGCCGCCGGTTAAGGCGATGCGCACGGGTTGGGCAATATTACCTAACTTGAGCGATTTTTGCTCGCTAAAATTGTGGAACAGGGCTTCAAGCGCAGCCGGCTCAAACACCTCAAGCGTTTCAAGTTGGGGCAGCAGTTCTTCCAATAGAGTCGCGCTCTCCGGTTTCAGGAATTTGCGTGCGGCTTTCTCATCGTAAGTTACTTCATCCACGAAATAATAGGTGATGGTTTCAGCCATTTCTGCCAGGGTTTTGCTGCGCTCCTGCTGTAAACGGATGATCTGCTGCAAATGTTCATTATTTTCCGTGTGAATATGAAGTTTTTCAAGATGAGGCAGCAACAGATCGCCTAAACGCGCCGGGCTGGCTTCTTTGAGATATTGTTGATTCAGCCAGAGCAATTTTTCCGTATTAAACACACCAGAAGCTTTGCCCACGCCTTCGAGCGTAAAGTTTTCGATCAACTCCTGTTGCGTAAAAATCTCCTGATCCCCATGACTCCAGCCCAACCGCGCCAAAAAATTGACCAGGGCTTCGGGCAGAAAGCCGCTTTCCTGATAGGACATGACCGCTACGGCCGCGTGACGTTTGCTGAGTTTGCTCTTATCCTGGCCTAAAATCAGCGGAATATGCGCAAACTGCGGCAGCGGATACCCCAGGGCTTCATACAAGACAATCTGTTTGGGCGTGTTGCTGAGATGATCGTTGCCGCGAATCACGTGCGTAATCTGCATTGTGGCGTCATCTACCACCACGCAGAAATTGTAGGTCGGGCTGCCGTCGGAACGCAGCAGAATCAGGTCATCCAGTTCGGCGTTGGGAAACACCACATCCCCCTGCACTAAATCGTGCACGGTCGTCACGCCATCCAGCGGGACTTTCAGGCGAACGGTAAAGGGCTTGCCTTCCGGCCGATCTGTGCGATTGCGGCAGGTGCGGTCATACCCAAAAGGTTTGCCTTCGGCCTGCGCCTGTTTGCGTTTGGCCTCCAATTCTTCGGGCGTGCAATAGCATTTATAGGCCCCGCCGGTTTCGAGCAAACGATAGGCATGTTCGCGGTACAGATCGTAGCGTTGGGTCTGGTAAAATGGGCCCTCATCCCAATCTAAGCCCAGCCAGGACATACTGTCGAGAATGGCCTGAATGGATTCCTGGGTTGAACGCGCCGCATCCGTATCTTCGATACGTAACACAAAGACGCCCTGATAGTGACGGCTGAATAACCAGTTAAACAGCGCGGTGCGCGCGCCGCCGATGTGCAAAAACCCCGTGGGACTCGGGGCAAAACGTGTGCGTACAGTTGTCATAAGCGTATAGAAAACTCCTTAATTTACAAAGTTAATTTTTAAGTAACTACAGGAATCACATATAAGAAAGAATTTTCGGCAAAAGTCCGAAAATTCTTTCTTATATGTGATTCCTGTAGTTACTTATGTTTTTGGATTCGAGTGATTTGACCAGAAAAAACTGCATGAAATGTTCATATTTTTGTAAACGCGGGTAATCAATCGTAAAAAAATGTTTGAACGTGGCCAGAATATTGCACCTGCCGATTCATAAACAAGTCAAGATCGTCCGAATAGTTGAGAGTTTTCGCAATTTTGCCACAGAGCCACAGAGTTCACAGAGATTCACGGGCTGCACTTTTCTTATCTTCCCTGGGTTCTCTGTGGCTCTGTGGCAAAAAACAGCTTACGTCATTATCCCGATTTTACGCCAGAGCCCTGACGCCTTTTCTGCAAGGCAATCACCGCCGCAAACAACACAATTCCCGCCATATCCGTGAATAACCCCGGTTTAATCAGCAGAAAGGCCACCACAAACAATACCAGACGTTCATACAGCGTGGTTTTAATGAACAGGCAGTTTTGGACTGCCGCTGCCAGGCAATAGACGCCGATAATCGCGGTAGTGGTTGCCAGCACAATTTTGAAGACTGAGGAAGAAGGAATAATTAACAGTTCCGGGCCATATACAAACATGAAAGGGATAATATAGCCGGCAAGCCCGAGTTGAAAGGCAGCATAGCCGGTTTTCATCGGGTTCGCTCCGGCAATTCCGGCCCCGGCGTAAGCTGCCAGCGCAACCGGCGGGGTAATATCAGCCCGGGTGCCAAAATAGAAGATGAATAAATGGGCGGCAATCGCTTCCACACCCAGATGAACCAGGGCCGGAGCCGCGAGCGTGGAGATAATGATATATTGGGCGGTAGTCGGCACCCCCATACCAAGCGCCAGACAGGCCAACATGGTCAGCGGCAGGGCGAACAGCAGATGCCCGCCAGAAAGATCAATGATTAACTGGGAAAATTTGAGTCCCAGTCCGGTGACAGTGATACAGCCAATAATGATGCCAGCCGCAGCGCAGGCCGCCGCCACTTCAACCGACCCCACCGCTCCATCTCGTAAGGCTTCGAGCAAATCTTTGCCATTCATGCGGGTATGTTTGCGAGTGGCGCTGACAACGACCGTCGCAATTAAAGCCCAGAACACGGCGCGTTCCGGGGAATAATTCAGAGCCAGGAAATAAATGAGCACCACAATTGAAATCAGATGATGCCATCCCATGGCGAAGGTTCTCCGTAAATTCGGCAGATCCGCCCGCGGTAGTCCTCTGATTCCCTTCAACACCGCTCGAAAATGTACCTGCATAAAGGTCGAAAAAAACGACAATAAGGCCGGAATAGCGGCGGCGATGCAGACTTTGATATAGGGAATCCCCAAAAACTCGGCCATGAGAAAGGCCGCGGCCCCCATGATAGGCGGCATAATTTGCCCCATTGTCGAGGCTGAAGCCTCAACGCCCCCGGCAAATTCGGGTGAGTATCCGGTACGTTTCATCAAGGGAATCGTAAACGACCCGGTGGTGACAGTATTGGCCACGGAGCTTCCGGAAATCATGCCAAAAAAGCAACTCGACACCACTGCAGCTTTGGCGGGACCGCCGGTCGCCCATCCGGTCAGGGAAAACGCCAGATCCGTAAAAAATTTTCCGGCTCCGGATTTCTGAAGAATTGCGCCATAAAGGATAAACAGAAAAATAAAATTGGCTGACACGCCGAGCGGAACGCCGAAAATCCCGTCAGTGGAAAGCGATAAATACGTGGATAGGCGTTTAATGCTGTAGCCGCGATGCGCCAGTTCACCCGGTAAATACGGGCCAAAATACGCATACAGTAAAAACACGATTGCGACGATAGGCACCGGCCAGCCGGTGGAACGACGCGCCGCTTCGAGCACGATGAGCACCAATAACGTGCCCATGATCACGTCCAATTGTTGAAAGGCCCCGGCCCGATTCAGAATTGCCGTTGAATTGATAAACAGCCAGAGACAAACCCCCACCGACGCGATGCCTAAAATGACGTCTAACACGCTGACACGCTGTTTGGGAGAGCGGGTTTTTGAAAACGGATAGAGCAGGAAAATCAGCGCAGACATGAAAATCCAGTGAATAGCGCGGTGTTGCAGGGCAAAAAACGGATGGGCATACGCATAATAAATATGATAGATGGACGCCGCTATGGCAATTACGGCGACAAGGTTGCGGTAAAACCGATCAGAATACTCACGCTTCTTCTCAAATTTGTCCAGAACCTCTTTGGCCAGAGATTCATCCCCTGTTAAGTCAATTGAATGCTCTCCGTTATGTTCGTCATCCATTATGATCACCTCAGTGTTTGCGAGAAATGATACGAATATGAACTAATTCTCCTCCCTGCGCCAGACGGTTCAATGGAATCGTTTCAGCGCGGCAGGTCAGACGCTGATCGGCAATGCGCCCGATGCGCAGCAAAAAGCGGGGAAATCTGCGCTGTTGCAGCACGCGAATTTTTTTCTGTTCCTGGTCATAAATGACCTTGGCATCTTCTGTATCAGAGGCTTCTAAGCCAGCGCCAAACCACAGAAAATTTTCCTCAAGTAAAATGATCTCGCCCTGCGCGTTAATCATGAAAATATCCTGAACCGGAGTCTTGGCTGACGAATGGATGTAATCCAGGTAAAACCGATCGCCGGCAACGACCGGACATTCATACAACACTCTCTCAGTGTTGACATGGATAATTTGCAGAGAAAATGGCTCACAGGATTCTGCATTGGCGTCCAGGCAGAGAACAAGGCTTAACGCGCACAACATCCTGGTTAGATAGCGGGATAGCTTGTTACAAGGGTTTGGCTTCATATTGAATTCGGAAAAACTCGCCCAAACGAGAACGACAAACCTTAGGTTTTCGCTTTCAGCCTGGCGTGTAAATCGCCAGGCTGAAAATCGGTCTCTTACTGCGCGCCCTTTTCGTTAAAATATTTCATTGCACCAGGATGCAAGGGAATCGGGCTATTGATCGCGTTTTGAGGCGTAAAAAGCTGCGCAATCGGATGGACATTCACCAGCGCATATTGGCCTTCAGTCACATTTTCGAAGATCGTTTTGACAAGGTTATAGGCGAGTTCCTCATCCATATCCTGGTGAACCACCATTACATTGGAGTCTCCCAGGCACAGGACATCCTCAGGAATATCGGAGTAGGTGCCGCCTGGAATGACGCTTTTAATATAATAGGGGTATTTTTCTATCAGTTTATTCACCATCTCTTCTTCCAGGGGGACAAGTTCAATATCTCGGGTAGCCCCCAGATCCATAATCGCAGAAGCCGGATAGGCAAAATTAAAGAAGGCGACATCAATCGTGCCATCTTTCAAGGCCTGCACCATCTCAGACTGAGACAGGTTGGCAAGGGTTAGATCCTTTTCCAGATCAAACCCATACTCTTCCAAAATGGCTCTGGCCATCGTGGCGCACCCGCTGCCGGGCACATCAATGCTGACTTTTTTGCCTTTCATATCCTTGACAGATTTGATTCCGGAATCTTTCAGCACAACAATATGTTCCGGGGCCGGATACATTTGAAACAGCGATACTAAAGGATACGCTTTTTCAAAGGGATCCTCGCCTTTGGTGGCTTTATACGCCACGCTGCCCATGACCATGCCCATATCGGTCTCTTGCGCCCCAACCAGACGCGAATTTTCAACCGATGCACCCGTGGATTCCGATGCGCAGCGCACCCCGATATCGGCTTTTTCAATCACGACTGCCATGCCGCCGCCCAGGGGATAGTACACGCCGCCCGGGCTTCCGGAACCTAAAGTAATAAATTTTTTCTGAGCGAAAAGCGGGGATGTGATGCTAAGAACAACGACCAGAACGATGGCTGTGAATACAACGACTTTTTTCATAATACTCACCCTCCTGTGGAAAGATTGATTTGTAATGCGAACTTTCACAATTGATGATTTGAAAGCATTCTCATCAAACTTCAAAACTCATGATTCTGTCAAGTTTTTTTCCGATTGAAAAATTGCGAGAGGCTGTGCCATCCCAAAGAAAAACGCCCTGCGTGTTCAGACAAGCAGGGCGTTGGCGGGAAGGAGGGGAGAGGGGAAGGTAATTTATTTTTTCATCCGTTTGCGGCCAATTCCGAGAACTCCAATCAATCCAATACCAAGTAAGAACACAGTTGAAGGTTCGGGGACAATAGCGCCTTCGATTACAGCATTGCCGCACGACATTGCCCAGTGCAGCCCCATTAAATCACCTGGTTTCATGTTCAAAGCAGAAATATCAAAGCTGACGGAGAGATAATCCAGCCCAGAATTCGGAACGTCAACGATTTTTACATTTCCGTCTGCAACTTTATTATTAAGAAGCTGTTTTAAAAGTCCATGCAACGGACATTTCGAGAGAGGTGAACAGGAGTGTCAAAGCTCTGNTGCTTTGACAGCGAAAGCAGAGCTTTCGCACTCCTCACCTGCAAACTTTTAAAACAGCTTCTAAGTATTTACGATCCTCTTTCTCTATCAATCGAAATTGTTCTAACCACCCATAGTTAATTTTTGCAAAGTCATCTGCAAACCGATCTTCATACAATAGAAATTTCATGTGTGTATTCTCGAACATCTTATATTACGCACCATAGATGCCTCATTACAAAAGCGTTTCTTGTTCAGTGATCACAGCATCTACAGGAAGATCGTATGGTCTCACCGGAATGTTGTCAAGCAGTTGCTCAGAAAAACAAAGGCCGAGGCGAAATGCATTCACACCTGAACAGGCGTTGAGATTCGCAAAAAATCGATCATAAAAGCCTTTCCCCCGTCCCAGGCGATATTTCTGGCGACTATATGCCAGACCCGGCGTAATGATCAGCAGCCTTTGTCCGGCCAGGTGACAAGGATTAAGAACCGGCCAACTCTCAGCAGGTTCCAGGATGCCATAGCTGTGCTGCACAAATTCCTGGTCAATTTGCGTCAAATGGTGAAAGATCAAATCTGCCCCGGTTATTCTTGGAAGCCCAACCTGTTTGCCCTGATCCAGGGCTGCCTGAATCAGATCGCGCGTCTCGACTTCGCCGGGCATTGAGCAAAACGCAAACACAATCTCAGCCTGCTGCCACCAATCAGAGGCAAACAGGTGAGTTGTAATCCGTTGACTTTTTTGCTGAATATCTTCAGGAGACAGTGCGGCAAGACGCGCGCGCATGAATTTTCTGAGTTCCGGCTTGTTCATGCAAACCTGCCTCCATAGACCTGACGCGGGAAATCTCCGGCCGCATATTCAATAATACGCTCGCCTTTGTGCACGTCTTCATCAGCATACGCTTCCAGCACTGTGCCGATAAACAGGCGTTTATCGCCGGTATCAATCGCTTGCGTGACCTGACATTCTAAAAACGCCGTACATTCCTGAATAATCGGGGCCTTGACGCTGCGTGCAGTTTGCGCAGTTAAACCGCTTTCCTGGAATTTATTGACAAAGCGTCCGGAATGGAACCCACAGTAATAAATTTGTCGTTTCAACTCCTTTGGCGGAACATTGACGACAAATTCCCCATTCTGTTCAATCAGGCCGCAGGAATACGCACTTTTCCCAATCGCGCAGGCGACCATCGGCGGTTCTTTTGAGACAGGCATACAAAAGCTGACAGCGATAATATTCGCCGTGCCCTTAAAATCGCCGCAAGTGATCAAATAATGGCGCATGGGCCACAGATACTCGAGATACTCAACATCAACTCGCATGATGCTGTGTACCCCGGACAGCCTTGTCCGGCCTGCAAATAGACCGGACAAGGCTGTCCGCGGTACGCCTGGATAATTACTCTCTCACTTATGATGCCTTACCCTTTATACTTATTCGTAATCGGCAAACGGCGATCCGGCCCAAAGGCTTTGCATGTCACTTTTAATCCGGGCGCTGCCTGCTGCCGTTTGTATTCACTTTTATCAACCTTGCGCACGACATCTTTAACCATCGCAGGTTCATAGCCGAGGGCAATCATATCGTCAATACTTTTGTCATGTTCGATATAGGCGCGTAAGATCTCATCCAACACAGAGTATTCCGGCAAGCTATCACTGTCTTTTTGATTGGCGCGTAATTCCGCCGACGGCGCTTTTTCAATCGTATTGCGCGGAATCAAATCAAAACCTGCGATAAGATTGCGATATTCCGCCAGGGCATAGACCGTCGTTTTCGGCACATCGGAAATCACGCCCAGGCCGCCGGCCATGTCGCCGTACAGTGTGGCATAGCCCACGCTGACTTCTGATTTGTTGCCGGTGGTTAACGTGAGATAGCCGAATTTGTTCGATAAGGCCATCAGAATAGTGCCGCGGCAGCGCGCTTGAATATTTTCTTCTGCCACATCCGGCTGGCGGCCCTCAAATGCTCCAGACAGTTGAGCAACAAAGGCGTCATAGATCGGAGAAATCGGAATCACGTGATGGTGGATCTTCAAATTTTCAACCAACGCATGGGCGTCATCAAGGCTGCCTTGCGATGAATACGGGCCGGGCATCAGCACGCCGACCACATTGTCCGCGCCTAAGGCGTCAGCGGCAATTGTCGCTACCATCGCCGAGTCAATTCCGCCGCTGAGCCCGAGTACGACTTTTTGAAAGCCGTTTTTACGCACGTAATCGCGCAACCCTAACGTCAACGCTGCATAGATTTCTTTCGCGCGCAGCATGTTCGGTGATAACGCTGGTTCATGCGCTTTCCGATCCTGAGAGGAACATGTTGGTGTAAGGACCGGACGATTCCGGCGTGCAGGCAATGGCTCTGCACATATACGCTGACACATCGAGGCATCGTCTAATTTCATCTGTAATACGGCCTTGCGATGGCGCGGATCATTGAGTTTGGCGATGGACACATCATCCAAATCAATATCTGCCGTGACAAAATCCTCTTCAAAGAGTTTGCCCTGCGCCAGGGTTTGTCCGGCCTGATTGACAATGACGCCGCCTCCGTCAAAAATCAGGCGATCCTGCCCGCCCACAAGATTATTATACGCCACCACGACCACGCTGTCAGCCGCCCGCACCGAAATCATACGGCGTCGAAATTCCGGTTTCCCCACATAATACGGCGACGCTGATAAATTGAGAATGAGATCGGCCCCGCTCAAGGTCTGAATTACGGTTGGCCCTTCAGGATACCAGATGTCCTCACAAATATTGACGCCAAAGGTAATGTCTCCGATCTGATAAATGTGTTTTGTGACTCCGGCTTGAAAATAGCGGTTTTCATCAAACACGCCATAATTCGGGAGATAGTTTTTATGATGAACTCCCAACAATGTTTGATGATGGATAATGGCAGCAGCGTTATAAATATCATCTTCTTGATCCACAAAACCGACAATGGCGGTAATCCCGTCGGTCTGCGCAATAATGCGCTCTAAAGCCAGACGATTATCGTGTAAAAATTGGGGTTTGAGCAGCAAATCCTGCGGAGGATAGCCTGTGATCGCCAATTCCGGAAAGGTGACAATATCCACGTCTTCCTGTTTCGCGCGTTGAATCGCATGAAGAATTTTGGCGGTGTTTCCTTCTAAATCTCCGACAGTCGTGTTGATTTGCGCCATCGCAATGCGTACCTGTCTCATATTTTCTCCCCACGGAGTGCAAAAGCTCTGCTTTTGCAGCAAAAGCAGAGCTTTTGCACTCCGGATTTTCATCTTGTATATGTAAGAAACCGGGTTTTTGGCAAAAACCCGGTTTCTCTGCCAGATTGTTCATATCTGATGAAATTGGCAGAGAACCGAGGAAAAATGGCAAGGAAAATCACGCCGATTTTATTCTTATCATATTATCCATGTATTTCGAAAATCCGTTGTTGCTCGGAAATACGAGTGAATTTAGGAAAAACTGGGACAGTCGTTAAAAAAATATGAAATTTTTTTTAAAGAAGACTTGACAAATGGATACTAAGATATTATGTTTAGTGTGCAAGCAGAAAATAGCATAACATAGAAAGATAGTAAAAGTAAGAACTCATTGGTATGTACCGCATACCGTCATTTATAAGTTCAAGAAGGAGGAAAACATTATGGCACTCACAGCAAGACAATATATGCGCGCCTGGTCGCCGCGCGCGGACGTGTATGAAACTGAAGACCATGTGGTTGTACAACTCGACATTCCTGGTGTGAAAATTGAGGATGTAGATGTACAATGTGAAAAGGGCATGCTGAGCGTGAAAGGCGAACGGAAGTTCACTGAAGATGAAAAACGGCAATATTACCGGGTTGAGAATGTGTATGGCCCCTTTGAACGGTACTTTGAAATCCCCAGAACCTTAAATGTCGAGAAGATTGAAGCGAAATACAATGCCGGAGTGTTGACATTGACATTCCCGAAAACTGAAGAAGCAAAACCCAAAAAGATTGCGATTCAGGCAAGCTAACTCAAAACACAAACATAAAATTTGCAACACATACAAAGAACAACGGGTAGTGGTTCAATGATAAGTGATCCCGTTCCCTGAGCGGAGTCGAAGGGAACACTTCCAGGCTCGTTTCGACTTCGCTCAACGAGCGGATGTCACTTACCGTTTAACCATTACCGAACAACGAATACTCTACCAGGGCAGCAGAGAGACAGGTAGCAGCCCAGGAGCTTGTTGCGTGTTCCCTGCTGTCTTGAAGAGGGAGGGATACACTATGTTAACTCGTTGGGAACCTTTCGGCGGTATTCGACAACGGGGTGATGTATTTAGCGAACTCACCCGAATGCAAGAGGAAATGAATCGGTTTTTTGATGACTTTTTTGGCGAACAGCGGCGCGGCCTGACAGAAGGTGCGTGGCTGCCGGCTGTGGATGTGTCGGAAACTGACGCTGAATTCGTGGTACGGGCCGAATTGCCTGGCATGACGCAGGAGAATATCGAAATCAACGTGCAGGATAACATCCTGACCCTGAAAGGCGAAAAGAAACAAGAGAAGAAAGAAGAGAAGGAAAACTTCCATCGCCTGGAGCGCAGCTATGGCAGTTTCAGCCGTTCCTTTACACTGCCGGCCGGCGTCAAACCGGAAGACATCAAGGCCAGCTTCAAAGATGGTGTGTTGGAAGTGACGATGCCGAAAACGGAAGAAGCGAGACCTAAAAAGATTGCAATTACCGCCGGATCCTAAACCTCTGATTGCCGGGTGCGCTTGTCGCACCCGGTATGGGCGTGAAAGGAGGGAGATGTTATGCTTGAAAAACTGGCAAAATGGAATCCTCTGAAAAGCGTCCGAGCAAAAGGAGAACACAACAGTGCGAAACTCAAAGAACTGGGACAGTTGCAAGACGCGCTGAACCGTCTGTTTGACAGGTTCTTTCAAGATCGCTATACCGAAAGCGAAGACGCCCTCTGGTTCCCGGCCGTTGATATGGCAGAAACGGATACAGCAATTGTGATACACGCCGAATTACCCGGTATGACCAAAAAAGATGTGGATATTTCCTTACAGGACAATATCTTGACCATCCAGGGGGAGAAAAAACGGAAGAAGAAAGCCAAACATGAAGATTTCTATCTTGTGGAACGCAGTTTTGGACGCTTTTACCAGGCATTCACACTACCGGCCGCTGTGAAGAGCGACAAGATTACCGCGACCTTCAAACATGGGGTGCTGACGATTACGTTGCCCAAGTCAGAAGGAGCGCAGCCGAAACGGATTGCAATTTCGACCTCATAGAAACTTGTTCATCTATTTTAGGATGCAGATAACGATGAGTCGTGGTTCTTTGACTTTATGAAGCAAGTAATGGTGGGTATGAACTGTTAATACCATCTCTCGTATTCGAACGGTTCTTAGTGACTGACTTTGTTGCAGCAGCACTCAAAAAAGATTGCATTAACACTTCATCATCATCTCAGTGAGAACAAAAATGTATGTTCTCAATGGGATGTTCAAACGGCAGGGTGAGTCACTCTGTCGTTTTTTTTTTGCTCACTCTATTGTTATACTTGAGGCCGGGTAAATTTGTGAAACCAAAGAAACCGGGTTTTTCGGAAAAACCTCGGTTTCTCGCCGTGCTCAAATTCACAAATTTATGTGGTCTCAAGTATAGCAATAAAACACTTTGAGTACTGGTTATAAAACTGAGAAACATTGAAAAGGAGTGATTATGAGCCAAGGCTCGCCCGACGTCTGTAGCGCGAAACTCCAGTTTCGCGGTTGTCAACGGATGCGCGAAACTGGAGTTTCGCACTACATTTTCAGCGGTTGTCAACGGATGCGCGAAACTGGAGTTTCGCGCTACATTTTCAAAGGAGGCTACCTGTATGAAACTTCGTCCATTACATGATCGAGTGCTCGTCAAACGCCTTGAAGCAAAAGAGGTCATGAAAGGCGGAATTATTATCCCGGATACCGCGAAAGAAAAACCCCAGGAAGGAAAAGTCATCGCGGTCGGCCCTGGAAAAGCGGGTGATGACGGCAAGGTACGGCCAATGAATGTTAAAGCCGGCGACCGGATTTTGTTTGGGAAATACGCCGGAAATGATGTCAAAATTGACGATGACGAATATGTGATCATGCGTGAAGATGATATTCTTGGCATCCTGGAATAAAGTAAGGATTATGATTCAAAAATTTCCTATACAATAGATGGAGGAAATGGTCAGGATGTCCGACACATCTGATAACGTCCGATAGATCGAACATTCTGACCAGGCGAAGAGATTATGGCAGCAAAACAGTTAGTATTTGGTGAAGAAGCTCGTGCTTCAGCCTTGAAAGGCTTAAATATTCTGGCTGATGCCGTGAAAATTACACTGGGACCAAAAGGTCGTAATGTGGTCATTGACAAAAAGTTTGGCGCGCCAACCAGTACGAAAGACGGCGTGACCGTGGCCAAAGAAATCGAGCTGAAAGATCCGTATGAAAATATCGGTGCGCGGTTAGTCAATCAGGTGGCGAGTAAAACCAGCGACGTGGCCGGCGACGGCACCACGACCGCAACTGTGCTAGCCCAGGCGATTTTCCGCGAAGGCTGTAAAAACGTGACGGCCGGCGCCAATCCGATGGATCTCAAACGCGGCATCGAGAAAGCGGTTGAGGTGGCAGTTGAGCATTTAAAGGAAATCAGCAGGCCAGTGGAAGGCAAAAAAGAAATTGAACAGGTCGGGACGATTTCTGCCAATAACGATAAAACGATCGGCAGTATTATTGCTGAAGCCATGGAAAAGGTCGGCAAGGACGGCGTGATCACGGTCGAAGAAGCCAAAAGTATGGAAACCGCTCTGGAAATCGTGGAAGGTATGCAGTTTGATCGCGGCTACCTCTCTGCGTATTTTGTGACTGACCAGGAACGCATGGAAGTCGCGCTTGAAGACCCGTATATCCTGATCCATGAAAAGAAGATCAGCAATATGAAAGACCTGCTGCCCATTCTGGAACAGATTGCACGCATGGGCAAGCCGTTCCTGATTATTGCCGAAGATGTGGAGGGCGAAGCCCTGGCGACATTGGTAGTGAATAAATTACGCGGCACTTTGCAGTGCGCGGCCGTGAAAGCTCCCGGTTTCGGCGACCGACGCAAAGCCATGCTGGAAGATATTGCTATTCTGACCAACGGGCAGGTCATTTCCGAAGACCTGGGGATTAAGCTGGAAAATATCACGTTGCAGGATCTTGGCAAGGCCAAACGGATCGTGATTGATAAAGACAATACCACCATCGTCGAAGGCGCGGGCAGCGCAGACAAAATTCAGGGACGGATCAAACAGATTAAAACCCAAATTGACGATACCACCTCCGATTACGACCGCGAAAAACTGCAAGAACGGTTGGCGAAACTGGCTGGCGGCGTGGCAGTAATCAAAGTCGGCGCAGCCACCGAAACGGAAATGAAAGAGAAAAAGGCGCGCGTCGAAGACGCCATGCATGCGACTCGCGCGGCCGTCGAAGAAGGCATTGTCGCTGGCGGCGGCGTGGCCTTGCTGCGGGCGATTCCGAAACTGGATAAGCTGCAACTGCCGGGCGATCAACAGATCGGCGTGAATATTGTGAAACGAGCGTTGGAAGAGCCAATCCGCCAGATTGCCAACAACGCCGGATACGAAGGCTCAGTTGTAGTCCAGAAAGTCAAAGAAATGGAACCGAATGAAGGCTTTAACGCTGAAACCGAACAATATGAAGATCTGGTGAAAGCCGGCGTGATTGACCCAACCAAAGTGACGCGCACCGCGTTACAAAATGCTTCCAGCATCGCGGCCTTGATACTTACAACCGAGGCCATAGTCACGGAGATTCCTGAAAAAGAAAAACCGGCCGCCGCGATGCCTCCGGGAGGCGATATGTACTAATCTGAAAAAACCACGAAAATAAACCTGCCAGGGCTTTAATCCCGGGCAGGTTACAACATAATAACTCGACAATTGGGGGATTCATCTGGCTCTATTCCGCTGCCCTTTCAGGGCACAAACCCAAAACCCATACCTGTAAGAGGGGTGGGGGTGGGGGTGCCTGAAATGTCGAGAATTTAACGGTATCGAGATAATAACATCTGCCCGTTTTTGAGGGCCACAGAAGGAATAAAGCAAAAAAATAGTTGCAGGAGGTACTTGGTATGAAAACGAGAAAGGCATGTCTGAAACACCTGTTGAGCATTTTGCCTATACTTACTGTTGGATTGATGCTGTGGACAGTTCCTTCCTTTGCTCAGGAAACCGAAGAGGAAAAACCTGAGAGACTGGTAACGATGGCAATTGAATATCCGGGAATCAAAATTCCTACAGAAAAAAATGTGTCAATGAAAATCCTGTTGTATAACAACGGGAAAACCGGCGAAGATGTTGAAGTCTGGGTCGCCGAAGCCCCTGAAGGATGGGACGCTGTGATTAAAACCTATAAATTTACGGTTACCGGTATTCATGTTCCCTCGGGTGAGACAAAAACGCTTGATTTTGAAGCTGAACCGGACGAAACGATTACACCTGGAAAATATGAGTTCAGGATTGAAGCGCAAACGCCGGATCAACGCTTTAAAATGGCGCAACTTCTCACGGTGACGGTTGAAAAGAAACAAGAAGAAGCAAAAGAATCAAAAGATATTACCTTGAATACCACCTACCCTGTCCTGCGAGGACCAACGGATGCCAAATTCGAGTTTTCTGTGGAAGTAAAGAGCGATTTAGATGAAGATGCGGTTTTCGATCTGGCTGCCAATGGCCCAGAAGGATGGGAGATCAACTTTAAACCAGGGTACGAGTCCAAGTATATTTCCAGCCTCCAAATCCAGGCGAACCAGAGTAAGAACGTTTCGGTGGAAATAAAGCCGCCTATCACGGCCAAAGCCGGTGAATATCCGGTTACAGTGCGGGTGTCTTCCGGCGACGAGGCCAAGGCTGAAATCGAGTTGAAAGTGGTGCTTACCGGAACGTATGGGCTTCAAGCCGGAACTCTGAATGATCTCCTGTCGCTGGATGCAAAACCGGGGAACCCTTCGATGGTCTCGGTCTATATTAAGAATACTGGCTCAGCGCCGAATCAGAATATTCAGTTTATGACCTTCAAACCGGAAAATTGGAAGGTTGAATTCGAGCCTGAAAAACTCGACGTCCTGAATCCAGGAGAAGTGAAACAGGTAGAAGTCAAAATTACGCCCTACGAGGAAGCCCTGGTGGGAGATTACTCGGTCGCTGTTGAAATTCAGGGGGAAAAAGCCTCAAAAACCCTGGAATTCAGAACAACCGTCAAGGCGTCAGCCGCCTGGGGCTGGATTGGGATTCTGATTATTGTGGCGGTCGTTGGTGGATTAACAACCTTATTCAAAAAATTAGGAAGGCGATAAATTATGGAAACACAAGCAGTCATTGCAACCGAAGGTTTAACCAAGATGTACAACGGACAAACCGCTGTGGATCATCTGTCCTTTCAAGTGAATGAAGGCGAAATCTTCGGATTCCTGGGACCCAACGGCGCAGGCAAAACCACAACCCTCTTAATGCTGCTCGGTTTGACCGAACCGAGCAGCGGTACAGCCCGCGTATTGGGGCTTGAACCGATCCGCCATCCGATTGAGGTCAAGCGCATGATCGGGTATCTCCAGGAAAACATGGGGTTTTATCAGGATTTAAACGCCCGGCAGATGCTCAGATATATCGCGGACCTAAACCACATTCCGTCAGATGTGGTCAACGAACGGATCGAACAATCCCTGGAAACCGTGGGGCTTGACAAAGAAGCTGAAAAGAAGATCGGGGCGTATTCACGTGGAATGCGCCAACGCCTGGGCATCGCTGAGATTTTGATCAAACAGCCGAAAGTCGCCTTTTTAGACGAACCGACCCTGGGGCTTGATCCGGATGCCACTAATCGCATGATGGCTCTGATCCAGACCCTGAGCAAGGAGCAAAAGATGACGATCCTGCTCTCCTCGCACCTCTTGTATCAGGTCGAGAAAATCTGCGATCGGGTTGGGATTATGCTCAACGGACGGATGGTGGCGCAGGGACCGATGGAACAACTCGCCCATGAAAAGTTTGGAGTAGGCAAAGAAAAATATACGTTAGAAGAAATTTACATGAAGTATTTCCAGGAGGGATAATTGCTCCAACGTACCCCGGACACCCTTGTTCGGAAAGAACCCCGGACGGGAATGTCCGGGGTAGGAAGCTTGAATCGTTATCAGGAGGAATAATATGCATGGTATTACAGTGATCTGGAAAAAAGAATTGTCTGATCATTTTAGCAGTTATCGCTTTTTGCTGCTCTTTGCGTTAATTGCCATGGTCAGCCTAATTACCGTCTATATGGCGGGGATCAGTATTACAAAGGACTTGCAAGGCGTGGCGAAACCGGAGTATGTGTTCTTAATGCTCTTTACCGCCTCCGGGGTCCGTTTTTCTCTGGTGCAGTTTGTGTCGTTTTTCGGGCCGTTGATCGGCTTGATCTTAGGCTTCGATACGATTAACCGGGAACGGAACGAGGGCACCCTGAGCAAATTACTCTCCCAGCCGATTTACCGCGATGCGGTCGTCAATGGCAAATTTTTGGCCGGCGTCAGCGTGATTGCCATTATGATGGCCGCGATTGTCCTGATCATTACCGGCTTAGGGTTGATCATGATGGGCGTTGTTCCCGGCATTGAGGAAATCTGGCGCATCCTCATCTATCTGGTCATCAGCGTGTGCTACATTTCCTTCTGGCTTGGGTTAGCGATTCTGTTTTCGATTCTCTTTCGCAGCGTAGCAACCTCAGCCCTGGCAGCCTTAGCGATTTGGATCTTTTTTTCCTTTTTCCTGTCTCTGGGCGCAGGTGCCATCGCGAATGCTTTGACCCCTGAGGCGGGCGCCACTGATCCTGAAGCCTTGCTGCGACGCATCAAGATCGAGCATGCAATTACCTTGGCATCGCCAATGGCGTTATATACGGATTCCACGGCAACCATTATTGATCCGATGCGACGCACAACTCGCACCGTGATGCAGATGGGGATGATGGAGCAAATTTCCATGAAACGCTTCTCAGGGCCCCTGCCCCTGAGCCAGAGCTTCCTGGTAGTCTTGCCCTACATCATCACGCTGGCGGCGATCACCATCATCTGCTTTGCCATCTCTTATACGGTCTTTATGCGTCAGGAAATCCGATCGATCTAAGTGTAACGTGGGATTATTCTGTCGTACCGCGGACATCCTTGTCTGCCCCCGGAAAGCGATGGCCACGGTACAACTCCATCAGTTTTACCTTGACAGAATCCTACGGCGCGTATGATGATTTTCCTCAGACTTGTCAGGGGTCGAAACCCTGGCAAGTCTCAGAAGGAGGATGATATGAAGAAAAATTATTACATCATTCTCGAAGTGACCAGAGATGCCAGTCCGGAAGAGATCAAGTCGGCCTATCGCCGTAAAGCCAAAGAATTGCACCCTGATCACTACGGCGAAAACCGTGAACCCTTTCAGTCGGTGCAGGAAGCCTATTCAGTTTTAAGCGACCCAACCCGCCGGAGGGCGCATGATGAGACCCTGGATCGAGAACAACACGGGCAGGTACCTATCCGACAAAGGGCAACACAATACCCCCGGCATCCGAAAGCCGAACCGCTGATCCCTGAAGAACGACCCTTCGATGTTGAAGATCTTTCGCTGTCCCAATCTTTTCGAACCTATCGCCCATCGTTTGAGGAATTCTTCGACCGCCTGTGGAATAACTTCAGCCTGTTCGGGCATCCAAAGGCCGAAGAGCGGGAAAACCTGACAATCGAGATTCCTCTGTCATCAGAACAAGCCCGGCGCGGCGGCCGGGTGCGCATCGCGCTTCCGGCGCAAAAGCCCTGCCAGACCTGTGGAGGGCGAGGCTGGATTGGTCCCTTCCCGTGTCTGCGGTGCGATGGAGGAGGCGTGATCAGTGGAGAAGTTCCGGTTGAGGTCTCCTATCCGGCCGGGATTTCCGGAAGTTATATTACCCAATTACCTCTTGATCAATTTGGCATCCATAACTTTTATCTGACAGTGTATTTCAGAGTGAGTGGTTGGGAATAGAAACATGTCATTATGAAGTTTTGCTCACAATAGAAAAAAACTACAGCGGATGGGAGAATGGAACGGATGGGATACCTACACCGGATTGAAGAAAAGAACGGATTTCTGTCCGCTGTAGTCCTTCTTTTATCCGTTCCTTTCTCTAATCCGATGTAGTCATTCCTGCAACCTCATCATTTCAATGTTTGGGGTTGTTCCGTAAAAATTGACCATCACCCCGAATGGCATACCGACACGCCGGACACGCGCCTTAAATTCTTCACGCAGGCCATCATCTATGTGTTGAAGTGCAAACGCGGCAACGGCGATTTTGCCATCAACCACTATCAGACGAGCGGGTTGTTGACCCAGAATATGTCCTTCATACTCTACCGGCAGAAATTTGATATAATCGTACCCCAATCCTTGACGACGAAACTCGATCATCACGGCCCGCCGGTAAATCTGGTGGAGAAAGCCTGTGCCTAGCGTAAAATGGACACGATGGCAAGCGTGTTGGATGACATTCACCAATTCGGGGTAAAGCCACTGCGGATTCACAGGCGGCTGATGCCAGATGAAGTCTTTTTGAGACATATCTCTCACGAAATTGGGCAATCGTTCGATTTCAAGGGATTTTTTCCCATAATTGACCAGCAGAGCCAGATCCGCGTCCGTCACCTTCAGATACGAAATAGCCTGAGCTTTATGCAGAGGCGCAAGCATCGGGGTTACTTTGAGTTCCAGCAGCATTTTTCCCTGTTCGACCCACACATCAACATAGTACAGCCCCACGCGTTCTCCTTCATACGCCACTTCGAAGCCCTTTTCCTCCTCACAGGCAATGCCGCGCTTTTTCAACTCAAGTGCAATTGCATTACGATAATATGCCTCTTTTTACAATGGTCCCAGCGCATTATGCACGTGAAAGAGAACGCCTCGCACCCGATAACTCAATTCAGCATGTAAGAGTTTTGTCATGGTGTAAACGCTTAGATAGCTACAGAATGGAACGGACGTAAACCTACACCGGATTGAAGAAAGGAACGGATGGGGAAGACTACAGCGGATGAGAGAATGGAACGAATTTTTGTCCGGTGTAGTCCTTTCTTTATCCGTTCCATTCTCTCATCCGCTGTAGTCCACATTGTCAGGAACGAACAACGCGGACGGAGTTCATGTCGTCCATAGTGCACCAGCCCACGTCGCCAGTGGTGAAATGGACGAGCCACGCCGACGATGACGAACGTTTATCACCTGACCAGCACCATGTCTGATTGCTGTTAAATACCGAATTGATATACAATCCATTCGATTGCTTTTTCGGTTCCAGCAGCGACATCAATTCCGGCATGGTCGGCAGGCGCCAGTCGTAAAAACCAGCAAACTCTTCCCGGTTCAGTGTGTCAACATATTCCTCGGCTTGTTCATAGGTTAAAAAGCCTTCCGAACCTGACTTCTGCCACAGTAAGCCGGTCGCCCTGTCGAACACAACATTGCCCCGATCTTCATAGTCATTCCGAATATATTCCAAGGGTCGCCAAACGTCAAATTTTTCCCATTTCGCTGGCTTCAATCCGAGTACTTTTACAGCATCGACATCTGAAATTGTCAGAGGTTCACGTCGCAACAACCCCATTTTTATTTCACAGGTTTCAGGCAAGGCGGCTTGCAATTCCTGTTCTTGCGCTGAGGTCACGGGTTTGATCAGGTGTAACTGCTGTAAATTTCTGAGTCCCCGCAACAGCAGCACCTCATCCTCTGCTTTCCATTCTTGCAGTTTCAGCGTGGTGATCTCGGGCAAAACTTTCGCAGGCAGCCTGGTCAACACCCGTGTTTTGCCATCTTTGACGCTATACTCGCCGTTCAAATCACTGCGTTCGAAAAAGGGGACGGTGAAGTTTTTCCAGATCATTTCCTCAAAAAAGGCTTTGGCCTGATCCATGCCGTCGAAATCTAATTCTTGCCGGAACGCCGCATTGAAAACCGCTTCTTCGGCTAAAAAATATTCCAGCACCGATTTGTGGGAGAATTTGTACTCTTCACGGGCGCTGCGATTGAGCAGCGAGCGGCTCTTCATCTCCATCTCGCTCAGTTTAATCCCATGCTTTTCAGCAAAGGGTTGAATTTCCCGGCCGCTGATTAACAGGCTGCTTTGCCGTTCGCTGCGCCAGCGCCGGTAAAGATCAACCGCGATCTCACGGGAAAACTGGTATAACTGCTTCATATAGTCGTCAGGACGGTCTGGCGCGACTTTTCGCGCCTCGCGTTCGACCCAGCGGTTGATCAATTCCGCGTACACTTCAAAGGCGGCGTTGTACGGGCGATCGTGTTTCAAAAGGTCTTCGATATAGCTGAGCAGCATCGGCCGCACCATCAGGTTCGGGCAGGACTCCACAATCTGCTGCGCTTTCCGCCGTTTCGCCCTTTGCAGCAGGGAAAAGCGTTTACGTAAATACACCCGGATGTCCTGTGCGTCAAAGGGTGAAAGATAGAACTTGCGAAACAACCGCTCCCCGCCTTCGCCGCCAAAGCGCATCACGCCGGTTTCATGCGGTTCTTCATCTTCACTGGGGAAAAACTGCGTGCGGCAGGTCAGCACCACTTCCCGAAAATGCACGACTTTCAAGATTAACTCCTGCAAACGCTTTTTGTAATCCTGTACCGCCTGATGATCCTCATCAAAGGCATCCAGCAGCAGAATCGTGTTCGCTTTGTCCTCTATCTTTTCGATTTCCTTGTCAATATCCGGGAAACCTAAGGGAAAGAGTTTGATCTGATACGGCGCGCCGAAGAATTGCTCGTGATAGCGCCGATAGAGATTGAGCAGAAAGGTGGTTTTGCCCATGCCGGAATCCGCCAGCACAATGTAAAACTGACAATCGTCCTGATGCGGCTTAAACGCTTTTTTGAGGAAAAACGGAATGACTTTTTCCCTGGCGGCAAAGGCATACGTGCGTCCCGGTTCTTCATCCTGAGAGGGCGCGACGTTCTGACATTTGGTTTCCACATAATAGCGCGTCGCGCGTTCGATTTCCAAATCCGTGTAAAAGGGGTGCAGGCTGCGCTTCAATTTCCGATCCTGATACAACTTATACAGCTTTGTAACAAGCGTCGCCGCCGAACCGAACCCTGCCGCGATTGCCATCAACAGAGTTACGAGTTTCGGATAGCCAAGTGGTGCTAATTTTTCAATAAGGTATTGCAGTATATCGTTCATCGTGTCCCTTTCTATGTGCGCTGCGCTCTGCTGAAAATCGTCTTATTTTCTCCTCTCCAAAACACATCATCACCTTATTTCATCATTTTCGTCAACTTAATTTTTTCCTGATTTCGCCTTTGAAAATACACATACCCCGGACAGCCTTGTCCGGGGGTGCTCATCTTCCCGGACAAGGCTGTCCGGGGTACGAATTCACCGTTTTCATCGCGCCGGGTGAACAGATGCTTATGATAGCTCCTTTGAAACTACAAGGATGACTCATAAGCAAGGATGAGTGATCCCTGGTGATGTGAAATCCTTGTCGTTTCATCGCGCCGGGTGAACAGATGCTTGTGATAGCTCCTCCTCTGAAAATGACTTTTTTGGGCGAACAACGGCGGGATAGAATTTGTTTCCCTCCTGGGAGCAGGTTTGTGAAGTTCTCCGTGGGGTCCACCTTCCGAGGCGGCCTCCACGTGAGCGAATGTCTTCAGGACTTACGCAGTCCCCCCCTCAACCCCCCCCCGTAAACGGCAGGGCTGTGAAGTTCTCGCAAAACATACCGTCTCGACTCCGCTCGACGTCCGTCGTTGCGGTCATCGAGCGGAGTCGAGATGACAAACATCCGCAGAACTTCACAGCCCTGCTCTTGAAAGGGGCCTGCTTGCAAATACCGGATATGATTACGAGGCATTCCAGAGAGATGTCAACACCGCCAGATAATCGTTTTTCTGCATGGGGCGGGGGTTATCCGGGTTGCTGCCGTTGATGGCAGAATTATGCGCCAATTCTTCAAAGTCTTCTGCCTTGATCCCCAGACTCCGAAAATCGGGCAATTGGACATCACGCGCAAGCTGTCGCACGGCCTCAACCGCTTTCTGCGCGCCTTCTTCAAGGCTTGCGTAGGTTATGCCCATGGCCGTGGCAATGCGGGCGTAGCGTTCCTGACAGTATGCCATGTTATAGGCCATCATCTCCGGCAGGACAACCGCATTGCAGACGCCATGCGGGGTATCATACTTTCCGCCCAGGGCTTCCGCAATGCAATGCACCGCGGCCACATCAGAATGACTGAAAGAAATCCCGGCCAACAAACTCCCCAATAACATCCCGGCGCGGGCTTCCATATTCTTACCGTCAACAAAGGCCGTTTTCAGATATTTCGTAATTAATTCAACCGCATATAACGCCGCAGCATCCGCCAGTGGTTCGGCGACCGTGGCAGTATAGCCTTCAATTGCATGGGTGAGCGCATCCATGCCGGTAGCGGCAGTTAAGGCCGGCGGCATGGTCACGGTTAAAGCCGGATCCACCAGCGCAATTTTGGGGGCCGTATTAGCATGTTTGACAGTAAATTTAAAATGCTCCTGAGTATCAGTAATGACCGCACCAAACGTCACTTCACTGCCAGTGCCAGCGGTGGTCGGGATGGCAAGCAGCGGCAGAATTTTTCCGGTAATATTTTTGCGATCCGCAAAGCGACGCACAGGGCCGTCATGGGTTGCGACCACGCTGATCGCTTTGGCGCAGTCGATCGGACTTCCTCCGCCAATTGCCACGATACAATCGGCGTCTAACAGCCGCGCCTGTTCCGCGCCGTGCTGAACATTCCGGTCTTTGGGATTCGGCTCGACTTCATCAAAGATCACAAATCTGGAATTCGCTTCTTCCAATTGCTGTTCAATACCAGCCAGAAGACCGGATGAACGAATCCCCCTGTCTGTCACCACCAGCACATTTTTCGCTCCCCATTGTTGGATATGATCGCGCAAGGTCCCGGAAACTCCCACTCCATACTCTATTTTCGTGGGCAATTCATACGTAAAAGATTTAAGTAGATTCATTGATTAAGTTGGTTGATTCGAGTGCAGCGGGACTGACAACGCCAGGAAATCAGTTCCGTTGCGCCTGAACAACTCCACTCTACGAGTAATTTCAATTAAATTGAACCAGTGCGTTATATAATGGGAAGATAATTTTTTGTCAACCTCAATTTTCCTGGTTGTCGCATATCACATATCCTCAGAGCTCTGCTCATGTAGGTCTTCGCGGGACAAAGGAGTAGAGTCTGAAGTTTCCTTTCGGGAACCATCCGGATGCTCATCCTGTCCGCTGTTGAAAAAGGCCAGAAGTTCTTGAAGTTGTTTGGCCTGGGCAGACAGATCTTCCGCTATCGTGGCTACTTCTTCCGAGGTCACCGAGTTTTGCTGCGTGACCTGATCGAGACGTTGGAGCGCCAGATTAATTTGTTCGCTGCTTGCGTGCTGCTCCCGGCTGGATGCGCTGATTTCCTGTACAAGCTCTGCGGTTTTTTGAATATCCGGGACGAGTTTTTTCAACATCGCTCCGGCTTTTTCACTAATACCGACCGAAGAGGCGGATAATTCATTGATTTCAGTCGCCATTGCCTGACTGTGTTCCGCAAGCGTACGTACCTCGGCCGCTACGACCGCAAAGCCCCGGCCATATTCCTGGGCGCGGGCTGCCTCAATCGTTGCATTTAGAGACAACATGCGAGTTTGGCTGGCAATGTCTTCGATCATCGCAACCCGCTCAGCGATTAGCTGCATCGAACTCACCGCTTCGCGGACGGCAATGCCGCTTTCGTCAGCATCGCGCGCCGCCTGCATTGCTATTTTTTCCGTCTGGGTTGCATTGGTGCTGTTCTGCGCGATATTCGCCACCATTTGTTCTATTGAAGACGAAGCTTCTTCAGCCGCTGCGGCCTGTTGTGTCGCGCCTTCGGCCATGCGCGTGGAACTCGTATTCATTTGCTGGCTGCGCGCCACCAGATTGGCAGCGACCCCCTGCACATTGACGGTAAATTCGCGGAGTTTGCCGATCATCCCTTCAAACGCGGCCGCGAGTTGTCCGATCTCATCGTTGCGCCGCGCGGGCAGTTTGACGTTCAATTCTCCGGTCGCCAGTTGCTGCGCCACATTCACGATGGCATGCACTGGTTGAATGACTGACAGGTTCAAAGAAAACATGACGATCACAGTGAGCACCGGCAACAGGATCATCGAAATGAACAGCAGGAACATGGTGAGTTGGCCCACCTGTTCCAGACGCCGTGTGGCCTGTTCCGCTTCGGTTTGCCTCTCCTCTCCGAGCGTTTGTAAAGACAACTGCGCTGCTGCGTTGGTAAACTGTTCGTTGGCTGTTGCGATCATGTCCACGATCAGGCCTTGCGCCTGATTCGAACTGTTCTGAAAGGCTTTCAGGGTTTCGATTTGTTGAAAGAGTTGTTGAAATAAGGGATCAATGCGCTGATCCTTGTCAATTTTCGTGATTTCAGTTCGCAGAAATTGTCTGTTTCGCGCAATAATCCCCTCGTCTTCTTCCCGGAAACTTCCTGATATCAGGGCATTTAAGGCCAGTAACGTTACCTGATTTAAACTTTTGAGCACATACGCAGAAAGCGCGCTCTCCGCGCTGGTATTCGCGCCGAGCACCTGGCCCATCTCGGCTTCTGCGAGTACGGTGGCTATTTCACTCTCAAGCTGCTGATACAGGTCGTTGATAGTTTGCCGCATGGTCGTCAGGACCACTTCCCTTTCCTGGGCGAGGCGTTCCTGTTCGTCCACCAGGTTAAATACATTTTGACTGGCGTTGATAAATTTTGGGGTTTGTTCGCTGAGGACGTTTTCTTGTTCGACCTCCGCGTAGTCTTTCCGAAGGGCTTCACCTTTTGCCGATAACTCAGCTTGTTCGTTCCGCGAGAAACTGCCGGCAGCGACGGCCTCAGTCACCAGGCGCATCATAGCATTCTTCCAGGCACTGAGTTCTTGAATAATGGCAAGTTTTTCGTTCACCTGCTCGCGTACACGCTGGCTGTTTTGCAGCACTCGATAGGTAAACACGCTAGTAATCAGCAACGCGAGCGACGCGAACAGAGTAATTCCTCCCATGATCCTGACTTTCTGTTTGATCGTCATCTCAAGGAACGCCTCGCCTCTGATCAGCCTGCGAGCACGGCTGGCTGACCGAGGGGGCGCATTGTGAAAGATCGCGGATTATCTATACTCAATGATGGCGTACTCGCCGACTTTACTCGCAGTACCCGCCATCTGGAGAATTATATCCTACAGCGATTCAGATCTATTTTTTCCAGTACCCGCAGCCGACCCAGGTATTTCTTCCGTCTTTCAGGACAATTTTTTGAAAAGAGGCTCTTTCATTTCGACCTTTTTTGTGTATGGATTGATCCTGTCATATTCCAACCAGAATTCGTCATGCTCTTGAATGAATTTGACTTCCTCGACGATCACTTTAGCGTTTTGGGCAAGCGGCGAAAGCTCTTCTGTGGCAGGGGAAACAGCGGGCAAACCAACGATCCCCAGGATAAGCAGAACAATGACACACCATGCGAGGTATGTGAACATAACACACTCTCCTTGCGGTTCGGAAGGTTTACGATAAAGGAATTCATATTCCCCCCAGGTCAGATGAACGCACTGCGTTCCCGGCACACGCCGTGCCATCGAAGGATACATAAAAATATGGGTAGTGGCTACCTTGTACATGATGACCGGTCGTCGAGCGGAGTCGAGACGAGCACGCAGACGTTCCCTTCGACTTCGCTCAGGGAACGTTCATCATGTACAGAATACCACTACCAAAATATGGACATGGAAATGGATTTGTCAACGATTTTTTGGCGGAATTTTATCTCTTCCAGCAGATTGACAAAGGCGCAGCGGATCGAACTCTCGTTGCGCGTGCCGCCAAAGCTTTTATATTGAATGTTTTCATCTATCGAGGGTAAATCCGGCCGGTCATCCCACACACTTGAGGCAATCATGGTCAATGCGGATACTCATTCCGGATTTCTCAGGGCGACAAGCTGGGCAATCATCCCACCTAAGAACATGCGTACGATATGGGCTTTGAGGACATGATAGAAATTCAGGACTCTCACCGCATCGTCAGCCATACCTTCCATATCATATTCCGGCTGACCCGGCTGGTATGACGTCGAACGACCGACATCACGCTTGTCATATCGCATGACAAGCCTTCCCCTATCAGCCAATCGCTGACAAAATTCCGCATCCCATTTGATACTACCCATTGATGCCGTGATAACGGGGCGTCCGAACAAAATACCTACCATAGTTCAAGCGTGTACTTGAATCGCCAGTGCCATCCCGCGATGTGCCCTGTCTTACCAAACGACTGGGGCTGAATTTACTTGGTCAGCACACCTTTCATGCCCCCTGAAATCAGCGCGGAGAGTCCGGCTAAGACCTGGGGTAGTCTGATGCCGCCAGGCGAGGCCAGATATTTCGGTTCCCACACCGGATCAAATTTCTCTTTGTACTGACGTAATCCCTGGAAATTATAAAAATGTTCGCCATGTTGAAATAAAAGATTGCTTACGCGATTCCACAATGGCGCGGCAATCCGATTTTCGATACCGGAGAGTGGGGCCATGCCTAAACTAAACCATGCATACCCCTGCTGTTTACCCCACAACATTAATTGCACAAACAGATATTCCATGACATTCGCTGGCGCCTCCGATGTATAGCGCATCAGATCAATAGAGAGTTCTGCTTGCTGTCCGCTGCACCAGAGATTAGCAAAGGCGACAATATTACCCTGGTGGTGGACAATCCCTAATGGTGTTTGCATCAAATACTCTGGATTGAAAAATCCCAGTGAGAACCGCTTTTCACTGGTGTTTTTCCGGGCCAACCAATCATCCGAAATCCGCTGGAGTTCCGGCAACAGGGCCGCAACCGCATCCGCCGGTAAGACCTCAAACTGGCTGCCTTCCTTTTCAAATTTCCGCACGATATACCGTTGACTCTTGTGCTGGCTGCCTTCCAGCGAAAAAGTTGCCAGAGGCACGCGGGCATCTTCCCCAAGCTTTAAAAGGGTGAGTCCTTGATCAATGTATAACGGCAGATAACGCGTACTCACCTCATGGAATACCGGCCACCCATCATGACGATCGCACAGCTCACGAAACTGCCAGACCAATTCGGCATACTCGGATTCTGCGCCGATAGGATCGCCCAGCGCGATCCAATTTTGGCCTTCAACCCCATACATGATAAACGCAGTGGCCTGTGGACTTAAGAGAAAGCGTTTATCCCCCAACAAAGCCAGGTGTGCCTCACTGCGAGGCGATGTGCTGACCAGACTACGGATTTTGGACAGATCTTCCGGAGAGACACTAACTGGTGGAGGGGCGACAGGACGCAAAAGTTTCACAAACGCCAGACAACCAACCACGATGATTGCTCCCACCGAAGCCCGTAGCGCCCGCGGCGCATTGCCGTGCAGACTGAATTGCCACCAGAGTTCATGCGCATAAGTCACATGTTTATGCGCGAAAAACCCTAGCCAGAGAGAACAGACCAGGACGCCAGCAATCGCAATCCCCCATCCCGGCGTAAAACGTTCATTCAGAAACGAAGTTTGCCGGTAAAATTGCGTCCGGCAGAGGAATAAGGCGAATAACATCAGTGTGAGAATGAGCGCTTCTTCATAATCGAAACCTTTCAACACCGAGAACACAGTCCCCGCGCCTAACAGAATCATGGTCAATACATACGCCCCGTCCAAACGGCGTTGTAACCCTCGCGCCAGCAGCAGTAGACCAACGCCAGCGATACTACCCAGGAAATGCGAGAGTTCGATCACCGGCAGCGGCAATAGATCTTTCAGTACCTCAAACCGGCTTCCTACTGGAGGAGTCGCTCCGGAAAATAACAGAATGATGCCGCCGAGGAAGATCATGGCGGCAAACAGTTCAGGAATGATGGGGGATAACCAGCGGTTCACCAGTTCGAACGTCTGTTGCAAGGCTGTCTGACGTCGCCGAAATTCCTGGCCGGTCAGCAAAATTCCGGCTATCGCCAGAGGGAACAGGTAATAAATGACGCGGTAAACCAGAATTGCACCTAACACAGCATCCGCCGGTAGATAAGGCTTCAATAAGACAATCAGGAGGGTTTCCAACACGCCGACGCCGCCCGGAACCTGGCTTAGGATGCTCAGGGTGTAGGCTAACAGAAAAAGCCCCAAAAAGTGCGGATAAGAGATCGCCTGATGCGCAGGGAGCAAGACATAAAACGTCCCACTGGCGCAAACCCAATCCAGGCTTGAGGCGAGAATCTGACCGAGGGCAATCGGCGGCGCGGGCAAAGCAAATTCCCAGTTGGCAATGGTTAATCGCCGTTTGTATAGCCATACACCTGCCACATAGCTGCTGAGCACCAGCAGGAAGATAGCGCCTAAGCCGCGCGTCGAGAGGCCATGCACCGAGAACGATGCTGGCAGCACAGGGGGAGCAAATGTAAAGATAAATCCGCCTAACGCAAGTATCCCCAGCCAAAACGTCGCGCCACAAAAGGCCACAAGCTGTGCAACCTCGATCGCCGATAATCCTAGAAGGGAATACAACCGGTAGCGGAGCGCGCTCGTGACCACCGGATGGCTGATCGTATTGCCCAGCGCATAGACGATAAACGCGGTAAACATCACTTGCGTTCGCCGCAAGGCGTGCCCCAGATAGCGTATGGCTAACAGATCATATCCTGTCATCATCGTGTAGCCGCCCAACATGAGCACGAACGCAGCCAGGATTTTGGCAGCAGACAGGTTTTTGATTTGCCGGAAAATGTCATGATAATGATAGGCTTTAAGTTCATGATACAAGAGCCATAAAGCCGCGGCAAAGATCGCCAGACTCAACCATTGCATAAGTTTTTTCTTCATAAAGATGACCCCAGGAGTAATATTCGTGACAGAGAAATTACGTCTCTATCTCTGAAATTTCTCTGTCACAATATATGGATGGGTTTCAGTAAGATATTTGCGAGATAGAATTCTCCTTTGCGCTCATTGTCAAATATTTTTTCTAGAAACAATTCGTTGCTATAAAATTAAACGTGACAAATTTGTTGTGAAGGGCTATACAGCTCTCCTGATCCGCGCAATGGTCGTATAAGGCAAAAAGGGGATATGTGCCCATCTTCAAATGAGAATACGAGAAGGAGTGTGATATGGAACAACGTCGTAAAATTCTGCCTGGAGAACGCGTGTGCCAAATTTGCGGGAAAGATGAACACACCACTGAAATTGTCCCTGCTGTGCTCGTCAGGCCTGCTGTTGCAAAGATCATTAAAGAGAAATATCCTGAGTGGTCATCAGAATGGTTTATCTGTATGGATGATCTGAATCATTACCGTAATGAATATGTGCGGACCTTGCTTGAACTTGAACGTGGTGAGCTGTCTTCGATAGAGCAGGAGGTGGTGGACAGTCTGCGAACGCATGAATTGCTGGCTAGTCATGTCACTGAAGAATTTGAATCGCACCTCACGTTTGGTCAGCGTCTCTCAGACCGGATTGCGAGCTTTGGCGGGAGTTGGAAATTTATTATGATTTTTGCAGGCGTTTTATGCGTATGGATGTTCATCAATACTGTGATTTTAATAAAAAAACCGTTCGATCCTTATCCGTTCATTTTATTAAATCTTGTGTTATCCTGTTTAGCTGCGATTCAAGCCCCGATTATTATGATGAGCCAAAACCGTCAGGAAGCCAAGGATCGACTCAGAGCCACCCATGATTACAAAATTAATTTAAAGGCAGAACTTGAAATCCGTCAACTGCATCAGAAGATAGATCATGTCTTATCTCACCAATGGGAACGTTTGGTAGAAATTCAGGAAATACAATTGGACCTGATAGAGGAGATCCGAAAATACCGCTCGAAAGAGCTGGTTCCTATCAAACCAGAATCGTCCGCACGCTGAAACAATTATGACAAACCCGACCCATCCAGATGATATTCCCGGACAACTGTGATGTGAAGGCACACCATTGATTACTCTCTGAGGTCAAACAACTGAAATCATACCGCTAATTGAAGAAAGGGGTGGGTAAACACGGGTTCGACTTCGAAAAAATGTACAGCATTATTCATTGGTGTTGACCTTCTTTATTTGTACCCCGGACATCCCTGTCCGGGCTGCAAATAGACCGGACAGGGATGTCCGGGGTACAGGTCTGTACAAAGGTGCGTCAATTTAACTGAATAATGCTGTAAGGTAGTGAAATGAGTACACTAAACGATGTGCCTTCCCATCAGGCCTCTGGGTGGAAGAGTCGCTGGTCTTTTATTACAATAACGGTTTCCTTCCTTATTTCAGATATTGCTTGCCTTATTTCAGGTATTGCTGGCAGAATTTATCGGTTTTTGTAATTTGGCGCCAGTCGCGTAAATGGCTGTTAAAGCCGTGAACGAGATTTTCTCAGAATATCCTCACAAGTTGGCATCAGATTTGCTTTTAGATCATGGCAGAATGCGTAATGTGCATTGAGTAAATAGCAAGTTAAATAACATTATCTGATGCTTGAAATAAGGGAGTGGAATTCTGCACAGTGTTGTTGGAGAATCTGTTCCCTGTTCTTCAAGTCACAGGAGGTTTCGTATATGAAATCCGCTAAATTCGTTCGCAATTTCATGCTGGGAATAACGGGCAGCGTGTTAGCAGTTATAGTGGTCTTTACCCTATTTAACGCCTTAGGACAGATGGCCGTCGCGCAAAACCAGAGTGCAATCGTAAACCCGATCCCGGTCAAAAGTCAGAGTACAGGTCAGTTTCAGGGATTAAGTCAGACGTTTCGCGACGTGGCAAAAGCGGTCAGTCCGGCCGTGGTTTACATCAGTACGGAGCAGACCATGCAGATGTCGGAACAGTATCAACAATTCTTTAATGACGAATTTTTCCGTCGGTTCTTTGGCGTGCCGGAGCAACGGGAATACAAGCAACACGCCCTGGGATCCGGGTTTATCGTCGAACCGGATGGGTATATTTTGACCAACAACCATGTGGTCGAACATGCTGATAAAATTCGGGTCACGCTACCGGATAAACGGGAATTTGACGCCAAAGTTGTGGGGACTGATCCCAAATCCGATGTCGCGGTAATTAAAATTGACGGTAAAGATCTCCCGGTCGCGCCGTTAGGTGATTCGGCGGCAGCCGCGGTTGGAGATTGGGTATTAGCGATTGGCACGCCGTTTGGCTTATCGCAGACGGTTACGGCCGGGATTATCAGTGCGGAAGGCCGGGCTAATATCGGAATCGTGGATTACGAAGATTTTATCCAGACGGATGCGGCCATTAATCCGGGTAATAGCGGCGGCCCGCTCGTCAATATCAACGGCGAGGTCATCGGGATCAATACCGCGATTTTCAGCCAAAGCGGCGGGTATCAGGGCATTGGTTTTGCGATTCCGATCAATATGGCGAAACATATCATGCAAAGTCTCATGACGCATGGGAAAGTGGTGCGCGGCTGGTTAGGCGTTATGATCCAACCACTGACTCCGGAAATAGCAAAGAGTTTTGGTCTGAAAGAAGCGACGGGCGCGCTGGTGGGGGATGTTACGAAAGATAGCCCCGCCGACAAAGCCGGCATTAAACGCGGCGATGTGATCATCGCCCTGAATGGACAGGCGGTTGATACGCCAACCACGTTGCGTAATCTGGTGGCGCAGACTGAAATTCAGAAGAGTGTGCCAGTGACGATAATTCGGAATGGCGCGGAACAAACCCTGCAAGTGAGCATTGGCGAACAACCGGCCAGTAGCCAGGCGGAAGCGGCGACCTCAGAAATTGAGGATCAGTTTGGGTTGAAGGTGCAGGAATTAACCGCTGATATTGCCAAACAGTTAGGTTATATGGATGAAAAAGGCGTGGTCATCGTCGCTGTCAAAGCGGGCAGCCCGGCGCAAGAAATCGGGTTACGTCCCGGAGATTTGATCAAGGAAATCAACCGGCAGCCGATTACATCACTGGCGGATTATCAGAAAGTGATGGCCGGGTTGGAAAAAGATCAGGGGTTATTGTTACTCGTGCGCCGCGGCGATAACACCTACTATGTGGTTGTGGAAGGGGAATAACGCTTAATTGGCAAACCTTACCCCTACCCCCCTCTCTCCGACAAGGAGAGAGGGGAACTTTCAAAAATAGATCCTGACACTGAACCATCCTCCCTCAAATTCCTCTAGAAAAAATACCGGTAAAACCAATGAAATGCTCTCGCGCAATTGTAATGGCGGCTATTATAATGAGTTTAATTGTTACTGTAAATAATTCTGTGCCGGAGTGCAAAAGTTCTACTTTTGCGTGTCAATTTTCCGGCAAACACTCACTTGCGAAAGTAGAACTTTCGCACTCCAGCCAGGTGGCACAGAATTATTTACAGCAACGTTTAATTTGATTATCGTGCATCGCGGCCTGACCGAACGGCAATTGAAAGAAATCATCAAAAAATACGGAGGAATGGATCATAAAAATTCTCCCCTTTTTCAGAAAACATCATCAAAAAAGATTTGACACCATCCTGGAATATAACGAGTGTTAAACATATCATGTCGAGAAAAATTTGCCTTTGGTGTAAGTGTTTTCTCACACTTTGAGAGGAGGAAGATTGTATGCAAACCATTGCAAATACACCGAATTATATGTTGGCTGTTGATCCATCCAAAAATCGGATCTATTGGACGCCCAATGGATTATGGGATAAGACAATGAGTGCGCCGGAGCTTGTGGGTAACTGGGAGAAGGCCCGGCAACGTGTCTTATCAGGATTTACCATTCTGGTGGATGCCAGACAGATCAAAACATTGTCTGCGGAGTGGGCAGACACGTTTGAGCAAATCCAGGAACTTATGGTGACATCAGGGCTTATGGCATCAGCCGAGGTGCTGCCCGAGGATGCAATTACCAAAATGCAGGCCAAGCGTGTCGCGCGACAATCGGGGATGCGCAGAGAAGTGTTTGCCAGCGTAGAGGAAGCGGAAAAATGGCTGAACAGCCTGCGAACGTAAATTATACACATCATGGCTGCCGGAATTAATATTTCCAATCCGCATGGCTGATTGGAAGTTTGTTCAATTCGGCTTTCAGATGTTTCCAATTGGGGAGACAGGCGTCCATATAAGCCCGGAATCGCTCGTTGTGATGGCGTTCTAACAAATGTACCATTTCATGCACGATGATATATTCCAGGCAGTGCAGGGGTTTTTTGGCTAATTCCAGGTTGAGCCAGATACGTTGCTTTGGAATGTTACAGGATCCCCATCTGGTTTTCATGAGCCTGACCTGCCAGTCTTCCACCGTGACATTCAGGCGTTCTTCCCATTTGGCGATCAGGTCGGGAATTGATTTTTTGAGTTCCCGGCGATACCATTCGGTCATGATGTCGTGCCGTTTGGCGGTCGGCGTGCCGGGTCTGACATACAGATCAATGTAAGTTTTGCTGCGTAACACCACCTGCGGAGGGGCTTCGCGTTCAATCACGTTCAGCAAATAGCGCCGGCCCTGAAAATAATGACTTTCGCGGTTTTTGTATTCGCGCGCCGAAAGCCGCTCCTGTCCGTCGAATTGGCGTTGACGGCGTTTAATCCATCCCAATTTCGAAACGGCAAACAGCCGGATGGCATCGGCATTCATCCCCAGCGGGGCCGCAAGCCGCACCCGGCCGGTGGGCGGATACACACCCAGATGGATGTTTTTGATGTCTTTGCGAACCACATCAATAGTAATATTGTTGATGCTGATCTGTTCCATGAGTTAACCCCCACCTTCAATCCTGTTGAGTTAAGAGATATCTATCCCTTTCAGGGAAAAATGGTGTGGGACATCTTCTCTTCCCCCAGGGCGGCGCTGCGCTGACCCTGGGCTAATATATGTCCTCCCTTCGGGGGAAGGATCTTTGCCCTGAAAGGGCTTCATAGAGTAGCCCAGGGACAGCGTAGCGCCACCCTGGGACATGAAAACCCTCGAAGACCAATATTCCCTGAAAGGGATGCATAATCATACGCTCTCGGTTAAGTCAACAGTATTGACCCCGGTCCTCCCTCGAAGGAAGAGGGAGCAGACTCCCCTCTCCTTTGGGGAGGGGTTGGGGGAGGGATTTTAATATTCTCGCTGATTTTTCACGAGTTCAAGGATGTAGGCCGCATCGGCCTCGTGCACCTGATAGGTTTCCAGCACGTCTTGAATGGCGTACCGGACTTCCCGGGTTTTGATTTTATTGTCGCGCCAGCCGTCTTTTTTGGTGCTCAGAATTTTTTGGTCTAAGGCGTTGACTAATGCCTCATTCCGGCCCAGATTGTCATATAACGCGCGTTTGGCGTTCGTGTTAAGCGATGCGGGATAATCCGCGGTGGTGTTTGGTTTTTTCACCTTGCCCGAAAGCGCGATAATTTCCTGCAAATACTGCTCATACTCCAGGGTAGCTGCTTTTCTCATTTTGATGAGTTCGTCCAGCAACACGCTCATTTTCTCGTAATAGGCCGGGTTGGCCGGGCTTTCTTCGATGATGACTTTGCGCAAGTTGTTTTCAATGGTTTCGGCCATGGCTTCTTTGTCGTCTCGCATGGTTTTCGGCAGATCATCCACTGCACTTTTGCCTTTTTCGATCAGTAATTCCACTAAACTCAAATCGTCAAAGTTGGCTAACATGCGGCTTTCTTCGGCCCCGATGTAACTGTCAATCAGATGCCGCATGGCCGGTTCATACTGCTTCAAATCCACATAATCGCCGCTGCCAAGCTGGATTTCTTTACGCAGATGTTCGAAGTGCCTGACATCCTCTTTGATCCGGGCGATCTCCTGTTGAGTATATCCGGCTTCCGGCATTTCATCAGCAATGTTGGCGTAGGCCCGGATCAGGGCCAGCGTCAGTTTATATAACGCCACGCGCCGCGGTTCAGTGTCTTTGAGCAGATCCGGATCCTGCGTGCCGCCGCCGCAGAAGTAATGCAGATAGGCCAGAGTGTCTTTCGGCGGCTCTACGGGTTCGCATAAGGCTTTGACCGCTTCCAGGGCTTCATCCAGGCGTTCTTTACCTTTTTGCACCCGGTCTTTAAGCAAACCTTCCACATCCGCTTTTTCATAGCCGTCAAAGGCTTCGGAGGTATAATCCTGAAAGGCTTTTTCCAGGCTGTTGAACAAATCCATGTAATCAATGATATACCCGTAATCTTTATCCTCGCCGTCTAAACGATTGACCCGGCAAACCGCTTGAAACAGGCCGTGATCGCGCATTTTTTTGTCAATGTATAAGTAGGTGGCCGGCGGCGCGTCAAAGCCGGTCAGCAGTTTGTTGACCACAATCAACAATTTCATCTGCGCTGGTTCGTTGATAAATTTCTCTTTGACCTCTTTTTCGAACTGTTCCACTTTGTTGAGCGCGCTTTCGGGGTCTTCATGGAAATACTCGGCCAGCATTTTGCGATAAATTTCAAATCGCTGCAATTTTTCGGTGTAGCCTTCGCCGCTTTCTTCGCCTTTGATGTCAGTATGATTGGGTACAAAGGAGGTCACGATGGCGCACTGTTTCAGTCCGGCTTGTTGAAACAATTCATAGTAGCGGCAGGCGTTGTAAATGCTGTCGGAAACCAACAGGGCGTTGCCGCGCCCGTTTTGCAGGCGTTCTTTTTTCGCCATATCGAGCATGATGTCCATCACGATTTTTTCCAGACGCGATTTGGAACTGAACACTTTTTTCAGCGTGCCCCATTTTTGCTTGAGTTCCGCTTTAACAAAGTCGGTCAGGCCGCGGGTTTTGAGTTCGAACCATTCATCAATCTTTTGCGGGGAAGTTAGTTTTTGCTCCACATCCCGCGCTTCGTAGCGCAGATCAAGCACGACGTTATCGGCCACGGCTTCGTTGAATTTGTAGGTATGAATGTAGGGGCCAAACACTTCCAGACTGGTTTGTTTATCGGCTTTCAAGAGCGGCGTACCGGTGAAACCGATAAACACGGCCTCGGGCAGAAAACCTTTCATGGCTTTGTGCAGTTTGCCTGATTGGGTGCGGTGACATTCATCCACAAACACATACAGGTCGCCTTTGGCCTTGAAATTGGTCGGGATGCTGCGGTGCAACTCCTGCACATAGGCGTCCACATCCCCTTCTTCTTTGCCGCCGAATTTGTGGATCAAAGAACAGAGCAGCCAGGGCGACGGGTCGTTCAGGGTTTCCAGTACATCTTTGCCGCTTTTGGTGCGGTAAATCGTTTCCTCAACGCCGTTATAGACTTTTTCAATTTGCTCGTCCAGTTCTTCGCGGTCAGTCAAGATCAAGACTCTGGCGTTGAGGACGTGTTCACGCATCCATTTGGTGAGCCACACCATAGTCAGGCTTTTACCGCTGCCCTGCGTATGCCAGATAATGCCGCCTTCGCGGCGTTTGATGAACTCTTGTGCGGCTTTGACGCCAAAATACTGGTTGTGACGGCAAAGCTTCTTGACGCCGCGATCATAGACGATGAAATCGTGCAGAACCTCGATCAAACGGTCTTTGTTGAGCAGTTGGATGATATTTTGATCCAACGGATACTCGTACCGGGTGGCTTTTTCATGGATCAGGGGTGTTAAGTTCCGGGTATTCTGCTCATCTCGACTCCGCTCGATGAACGGCGATTCGGGCGTCGAGCGAAGTCGAGACGCCGCATACTGCTCATCTCGACTCCGCTCGATGAACGGCGGTTCGGGCGTCGAGCGAAGTCGAGACGCCGCATACTGCTCATCTCGACTCCGCTCGATGAAAGGCGATTCGGGCGTCGCGCGAAGTTGAGGCGAATCAGCCTCTTTCCATTTCAAAAAATACTTCTCTCTGGTTTCAATCGCGCCGTAGGCCAGTCCTTCGATGTCGTTGCCGGCCATGACCAATTGAATCGTGCTGAAAAAGGGCTTGATAAAGAGGTGTTTCTGATTGTCTAAATTCTGGCGGATGCCTTCGGACACGGACACGGTGCTGCGTTTGAGTTCCAGCACGCCGATGGCGATGCCATTGATATACAGCACTAAATCCGGGCGTTTTTTGTGGATGCCTCTGATCGTGACTTCCTCGGCAATGGCAAAGTCGTTATTTAACGGGCGTTTCCAGTCAATCAGCCACACGGTTTCCTTGTTCTGTCCGATTTCGGGCTGCACCGTGACGCCGTAGCGCAGCAGGGAATACACTGCTTTGTTGACCTCATACAGCGATTTGCTCTGGTCCCCGGCGGTTTTGCCGAATTGATACAGGGCTTTGTCAATCAAATTTTGACTGTAGCCTTGTTGCCGCAGCCAGGTCGTGAGGATACCTTCTTCGATGTTGCTGTTGGCATCCCGTTCTTCCCAGTTGCCGAGATAGCGATAGCCCAATTCCTTTCGAAACAGGGCGATCACCCGTTTTTGCGTTTCCCGTTCTTTTTGGCCGATGTTATGCATTGTGATTCACCATGATCGTTTCCAAAGCCCCGCAGGGGCATCATACGCTAGCATCGGGTGTAGCCCGATGAAACCAATGACCAAAACAATTCCCCAGCCCTGCAGGGGTGTCATACATTAGCATCGGGTAACGCCCAATGAAAAGATTTAATCCCAGACATACCGTTCATCATATTCGACGTGATATTTTTTCAAAAATACCCGGTATTCCTCCTGAAATGTCCATCTGGCGTGATGTTCTTTTTGTCTGGCAATATATTGCACCGCAACCTCCACTTCTGTCGGATTGACCGAAAAGGCTCCATAGCCATCCTGCCAATAGAAGTTTCGCAGCGCTTCCCCCTTCGTCTTAATCCATTTTGAAGAGTGGGATTTTACCTCCTCTAACAGCTTCATTAAGGCGATCTTCTTTGACAGCATACAGAGCAGATGGACGTGGTCAGTGTAGCCTCCGATGGTGATGATTTGACATTCCAACCGGTTGCAGATGCCGCCCAAATACGCATGCAGTTCCTGTTCAATGGAGGCATGGATGAGCGGCTGCCGCTGCTTGGTGCTAAACACGATGTGTATGTAATTTTTAACAAGCGATTGTCCCATAATATGCCTCCCCCCAGCCCCGCAGGGGCGTCATACATCAGCATCGGGTGTAGCCCGATGAAAGGGTGTAGCCCGATGAAAAAGGATAAAACCCGATTCCCCAGCCCCGCAGGGGCGTCATCCGTCAGCATCGGGTGTAGCCCGATGAAAGGGTGTAGCCCGATGAAAAAGGATAAAACCCAATTCCCCAGCCCCGCAGGGGCGTCATACGTCAGCATCGGGTGTAGCCCGATGAAGCCAATGGCCCGAAACAATTCCCCAGCCCCGCAGGGGCATCATACATTCGCATCGGGTGTAGCCTGATGATAGAGGAACGCCCGATGATACATAATATAATCCATGCATCCATCCCGTCAACAAATTGGTCATCCGGCCACAATCCGTTGGGACGGTTATATTTCGCAATATTTCGCAATATTTCCGCAGGGCTACACCCTGCGCTGACAGATGTCGCCCTTTCAGGGCTATGTTGGTGCATGTTTACATTCTTGAAATATGGCGCGTGTTTCAATTTCTGTCAATATATTTCTTGAGGCGTTTCAACGCGGCGCTCAATGGGGCAGGCGGATTTTGCCCGTTAACAAATTCTGCATCATGCCTTGCTTGATCTGCCGGTATTTCGCCAATTGCCGTTCCAGGGCTTCGATTTCGGCGTCCATGTCGGACAGGATGCGGGCGATGTGGGTTTGTTCTTTTAATGGTGGTAAATATAATTCTATTTCCTTTAGGTTTGTTTTAGATATACCATAAACCGAAACCCCTGTTGCCATTGCAATTAAAGCATTCTGGACACCATAAAAATTTTTAAAATAACCTTTGAATCCATCTGCAATTAATTCTTTATTGCCTCTTAAAAGGAGAGTATGAAGCCCTGAAACTATTTTTTGATCTCCAATATTTTTTATCTCTACACTTACAGCAAGACCTTCATAATCTTCAGATGCATCAGCAATTATCAAATCACCTTCTTCCAAAAATGGAATTCCTTTAACTTTATTAGCATGAATCAATGGCAACTCATTTTTGGAACAATCTAAGAAACAATGCCATTTTGTATGAATATCTCCATAGTGAATATACCCTATTTCACCACTTTCAAATAAATCAGCCCTTGAATTATTAGCGGTATTTAGAAATTTAAAGACCTCCCCTACCTTTTTCACTTCCCACCCTGCTTGCGGTTGCAGCAATGTTTGCATGGCGCCGTGCTTGAGGCTGCGCTTTTTGGCAATGAGGCGTTCCAGGCTGCTGATGAGGGCGTCGGCGTCGTGCAAGGCCGCGGCAATGGCGCGTTGTTCGGCAAGCGTGGGGGGAAGAGCAACGGGTATTGTCCAACAAGTTTTTTGATTCAGCTTTGGTTGGGCTGTCCCCGTATTATATTGTTCATAATTTATGCTTTCTAATTTTTCTGCCAAGTAATCAACATCAAACTCTTCTTTGGGCTTTAAAACATGTGCATGATTATTAACCCAAATTTTATCACTCACTCTGAAAGCGAGACGAACATTTCTACTTAAAATATTTTCTCCATCTTCCCCAAGAAGAATTAGCTCATCATCAAAAATATAGTCATTAACAAAATCAATGATTCCTGATGCCCCATAATACGGATATTGACCTCTCATTTTAGCCCTGGCACTATCCTTAATTGGTCTCCTTTTACCATCAAGAAAATCAACAATTTCTCCAAGAGGTTTTACCTCCCAATCACTCGGAATAACGCCGACTTCGGTGCGCTTATAACCTTTTGGTATTGCTGTTGTCTCCATTGTCTGAACCTCTTCCAGGCATGGCTGCTGTGGGGCTGACTACAGCGGATTCAAGAAAGGAACGGATAAAGGAGTTAGAGAACTAATCCGTTCCTTTCTCAAATCCGCTGTAGTGTGTTATTCTCCGATTTCTTATCCGTTCCATTCTTGAATCCGCTGTAGTGTGTTATTCTCCGGTTTCTTATCCGTTCCATTCTCAAATCCGCTGTAGTGTGTTATTCTCCGGTTTCTTATCCGTTCCATTCTCAAATCCGCTGTAGTGATAGTAAACTACCTCATTCATTGAGGAAATGTTCATCCTCTCGGCCGTCCCTGTCGGATCTGTCGGAGCCTGCCGGAACTGTCGGAACTGTCGGACCTCTCAGACCTCTCCGATAGAGATCCCCTCTCACAGGTATCCCATCCTTTGCAAATGTTCATTCACTCTGGCGCTGAGCGTGTTTACGTCTTGGTGCAGTTGCGGCAGCGGCGCGGCGTAACGTTCGGCCAGTTCCTTAATGCGTTGAGTCAGGCGCTGGCTGATGTTGTCCAGTTCGCTGCGGACGCGCTGTTCAATGCCGGCCATCCATTTTTTCTCTACGACCAGGGTCTTGATTTCCGCCAGGCTCAGGGCCGGATATTGCTTAATAATCAAGGTTTCCAACGCGGTCATGGCGTTTTTAATCTCCGTTTTGAGTCGGGCTTCCTCATCCAACAGGGTTTTATAGCGGTGAAGCAGCTCGTATTCTTCGGCGTTGTCTCCCTCGCCCCCGGCCCCTCTCCCGCCGGGGAGGGGAGCAAGTTCTTTGAGGGCTTTCAGCAGATTGCCTTTGCTGATTCTGCCCTTATCGTCCATGGCGCTGCTCAGTAAGCCTTCTTCGCCGCCGTGCTCTTCGCGCAGTTCCTCCATCTCCGCGTTCAGGGTTTCGACCTGCGCCTGCAACGCATCTATGGCTTGCTGCTCTTGCGCAAAATATTCCCGGATCAGCAGGGCCGGGGAAATGAGTGTGCCTTCCAGTCCTTCAAGGCCGGGCACCTCTTTTTCAACCTCTTGTTTGCCTTGTTTGATTTTTCTGGTCAGGCGTTTGATTTCATTGCCGGCCGTCCAGCCGTCGACCGCCAGTTCATACAAATCGTCCTGCATGATGTCAGCCCAGTAGTCCATCAGATGTTGATACACATCGTATTTGTCGAGCAAGGGTTTGCTGCGGTAAGCTCGCAGCAGGTTTTCAGAAAGGGTGTGAATGACCTGTTTGGGGTGCAGACCGGCGTCTAAGGCTTTGAGGTATGCGGCGGATTCGGATTTCCAGTGCGCAAACACAGCCTCCATCTGCTGGCTGAAGGCGCGAAATTCGGGATGATGGAAGATGACGGTCTTAATCTCTTGCGGCGCTATCGTGAGCCAATAGTATCCGGGACGCTGCTCAACCGGCCTGAAGAGCTGCTGTTTCAACGCAGGATACACCGCCCAATAGCGCGCCAGGGCTTCGATGTCGCCGGCCGGAATGCCGCCGGACAGATGCGCGCCGATGTCCTGCACGTCTTCGGGTTCCTGGCTGTTAATGTAGCGCGGAATGTTCAGATTGTAGTCGTTTTTCGAGTCTGCAATTTCCGCAACAGGAATGCGGCGCGCATACCTGGGGATTTCCAGGCGATTGTTAAAGGCATCCACGATCTTGTGAATATCCTGTTCGCGCAGGCGGTTTTTATTGCCGTCCTTCATAAAGCCCTTGCTGGCGTCAATCATGAAGATTTCTTTGCGATTTTCGGCGTTTTCCTTATCAATCACGATCAAACAGGCCGCGATGCCAGTGCCGTAGAATAGGTTGGGAGGCAGGCCGATAATGCCTTTGATGTAGCCTTTTTGCACGAGTTTCTTGCGGATAATCGCTTCGGTATTGCCGCGAAACAGCACGCCCAAAGGCAGAACGATACAGCCTTTGCCGTTGGCTTTGAGGGATTTGATCAGGTGCAGCAAAAAGGCAAAGTCGCCATTTTTCTGGGGCGGCTGGGCGTCGTAGCCATCGAAACGCTTATAGACATCGTTGGCCGGGTCCCATCCGTTAGTCCAGGCTTTGTAGCTGAAAGGGGGATTGGCGACGGCGTAATCGAACTGTTTCAGTTCGCCGGTGAGATCGTCTGTAAATTGCGGATTGGCCAGCGTGTTGCCCTGAAAAATATCACAGGTCGGGTTGCCGTGCAGCCACATATTCATGACCGCTAAAGCGCGGGTAGCGTTATCGTTTTCCTGGCCGTAAATGCTGATGCCGTGCGGGGCCTCCGCGGCCGCTTTCAAGAGCAGGGAACCAGACCCGCAGGTGGGATCGTACAGGGTGTCGGATTGGCTGGTAGATTGGTTGATGCTGATCACCTTTGCCATAATGCGCGACACTTCGGCCGGGGTGTAGAACTGACCTTTGCTTTTGCCGCTCTGGGTCGCAAAATTGCGCATCAGATATTCGTAAGCATCCCCTAACAGGTCGTCCCCTTCAACGCGGTTGCCCTTGAAATTCAAGGCCGGTTTTTCGAAAATTGCGATCAGGTTGCTCAGGCGGTCAACCTTTTCCTTGCCTTTGCCGAGCTTTTCGTCGTCGTTAAAATCCGCGACCGTGATCACGCCGGTCAGATCGTTGGCTCTGGCAAGCTCTCCGATGATCTTATTGATTTTGTCGCCGATTTCGGGGTCGCCTTTCAGTTTCACCATATCCTGGAAACTGCCGCCCGGCGGGATGTCCACCAATTTCCCACCCTTGTCGGAGACATATTTCATAAAGAGCAGCACCAGCACGTAATCCTTGTACTGGCTGGCGTCCATGCTGCCGCGTAATTCATCGCAGCCGGCCCATAACGAACTGTATAATTCCGATTTTTTGATTGCCATAATTCTACTTTGTTAAATTCGAAAGGCGCTCCATCTCACAGCCCTGAAAGGGCGTCATCTGTCAGCATCGGGTGAAGATGGGATCGTGGCGTCGTTCGCCTTGAGCCCTGTAAGGGCGTCATCTCCGCATGCTGCCGGGATGCCGCATCCCCGAATATCCCGCCCTT
>DF820474.1:0-1200 GCA_000739535.1 Candidatus Vecturithrix granuli
AGCGCGAAACTCCAGTTTCGCGCATCGTTGATAGCCGCGAAACTGGAGTTTCGCGCTACATCCATCTCCCCTGACCATAAAATTTTTATTCGCCGTGGTGCGCTCGCCACAACACATGAATAACTCCTAAGTGATACTAAACACTCAAACACCCAAACACTCAAACACTTACCCACTCAAAACGTAATAAGTCCGAATAATTTTCCCATGACATAAATGGAAATCGTAACGCAGACGGATGACATTATTGTCATCCAGATTCCGGCTTTGGCCATGTCGCCAATTGAAAAATAGCCGGAAGAATAAGGAATCACGTTGGTCGGCGTGGACGTGACCAGAATAAAGGCTAAGGATGACGTGATTCCAGCAGGGATGCCGAGCAATACCGGGTCTAAATCCAGGTTTTTCGCCAACGCAATCAGCAGAGGCACGGCAATCGTGCCGGTGACAGTATTGCTGGAAAACATGACTTTCAGAATCGAAACTCCCAGGACAATCACAAACACGATCAGCGCGGGATGCAAGGCCCCGATGGAATGAAACGCCATCCAGGCCAGCCATTCCGCTGCGCCGGTATTGTAAATAGCCATCCCCATCGCCAGCCCGGTCACAATCAGGATAATACCGCCCCAACTGATTTGCTGTTCCGCTTGTTTCCAACTCAGCACATTGACTCCGGGAAAGAAAAGGATGCAGGCAAAGGTCAAGGCCACAAAATAGATCGAGAGATAATCAACGCTCCCAATCCAGTTCTCGATTAAGGGGCCGAAAATCCACAGAAAAATCGTGACGCCAAAAATCACCAGCATCCAGATTTCCTTTCTGGTTAAGCGTCCCAATTCAACGAAACGTTGTTTGAACTCTTCTTCCGTGATTTTCAGATTGATCTCTTCCAGCGGAAAACATTTCAGCAAAATGATCCAGGCGCACGGGATCATCAGAATCATAGCGGGTACGCCGATGATCATCCAATCGAGAAAGGAAAATTCAATTCCGGCCAGATCGCGTAAAAATCCCATGGTTAAAGGGTTAGGTCCGCAGCCGGCCGGCGTGGCAATACCGCCAATCAATGCGCCCCAGGCGCACGAGATCATCAGCGCGCGGCCGAAATTGCTTTTGAGCGGCTCGACGCCGGCGTCTCTGAGAATGGACATGCCGAGCGGCAGCAGCATGGCGGCCACCGCCATATCCGTAATCCAG
>DF820474.1:6798-50265 GCA_000739535.1 Candidatus Vecturithrix granuli
CTCCAGTTTCGCGGCTATCAACGATGCGCGAAACTGGAGTTTCGCGCTACATTTTCAGGGGAGGAAAATTTATGAGTTTGTTAGATCCCATTATTGCCGAATTGCAACACGAAGCCGTCACAACACGGAAACTATTCGAGCGCGTCCCGGATGAACAATTCGACTGGCAGCCTCATCAAAAATCCATGTCCGTGAGGAACCTCACGAACCATATTGCGCAGATTTATAACTGGTGCGGCTATATTGTGAATCAGGATGAACTCGACATTGCTACCGCGCAATTCGAGCGGAAGATGGCCGGCACGACGCAGGAATTGTTAGCGCTGTTTGATGAAAATGTCGCCAATGCGGTCGCATTACTCAAAAAACAAGACGAGCAGCATGTCCTGAAGACCTGGACTTTCCGCAACGGCGCACAGGTCATGTTTGCCTTGCCGCGTATGGCCGTTATACGGACGATGGTACTGAATCATGGGATTCATCACCGCGGCCAGTTTTCAGTCTATCTGCGTTTGCTGAATATTCCCTTGCCTCCTATGTACGGTCCTACGGCTGATGAGCCGATGTAAAGCAATGTCTCATGACGATCAATCGCCAGTCTCAAAGCGCAAGGACGCTGAAGCGCCCTGCGGAATCGGATAGTGGGCTTGAGCCTGCTTCAGCTTTGAGACCGGCCATTGATGGCTGGGCTGAGGAGAGATAAGTAGTATTTTCGCAAGTATGACGATTTCCTTGACAAAACGTAGGGTGCAAGCCTACAGTGTAAATAACTGCCAGAAGGAATACAACTACAGCGGATTTGAGAAAATAACGGATTTGAAGGGAGGATGCGATGAGCACAGCCACAGCAAAAATCAAACCACAAACAAAACTGCGCAAAAAGCGAGTGAGCATTCGCCTTAATCCGGATATTCACCAGCAAGCCGAGCAGCTTGCAAGGGCTGACAAACGCAGTTTTTTGCAATTTGTCGAACTTGCGTTGGAACGCTATCTTCAGGCGATCCAACACGAGAACAGCACTCTGGACCAACAGGTGGTCGCAAAATATTTACAGATAGGCGCGATCTATCCGATTTTCACGCCCTATGGCGCAGAAGCTGCTGCTGAAAAATTAAGCGAACTCTTAAAAAGGCGACCAACATGATACCACGACGATTTGCATATTCACGTATGCCTGCTTATCCGGGTCTTGAGCCGGGTTTACCTGTTATTCCTTTTACTCTGACCTATCAGGGAAAATCCTGTACCATCCAGGCCATCGTTGACAGCGATGCAAGCATCAATGTGCTTCCCTACAATGTCGGCGCAAAATTGGGCTTGATCTGGGAGATCCAGACCTTCTTTTTTCAAGAATTTGATGTCGTGTTTTCCGGTTCACAGCAAATCTTTGAGATTGCTCCCAAAGGTGTCCTGCTTCAGTCAACTTGAAAGGTGAGACATGGCCAACGAACCGATTGACATGACGAGAGGAAGAAACGATGGATATAGAAGCGCAGGGTGACATCAAAGTCTTTATCTGCTACGCCAGAGAAGATATGGCGATCGCCAAATATTTGTATCAGGATTTGCGCCAACCCGGCATACGACCCTGGATGGATACGGAAGATTTGCAACCCGGGCAGCAATGGAAAGAGGTCATTGCCGACGAACTGCAGCGCAGCGACTTTGTGCTGGTGCTGCTCTCGTCCCGTTCTCTGACGGAATACGGCTATGTTCGCAAAGAACTGAACGACATACTTGACCTGGTGAAACGATGCCCGTCGGATCGCTGTTTTCTGATTCCGGTGCGCCTGGAAGCGTGTGAACCGAAAGAGGAACAATTGCGACAGATTCAGTGCTACGACCTTTTTCTTCAATCGTATCCCAAAGGGTTGACGCAGATTTTCAAGGTCCTTCTGCCGAACGGCAGACGGGTTGCGCTCCGCCGCGAGCCGATGACGGTGTCAGAAAAGGACAGGTACAAGGTATTTGAACTTAAGGGACACAATTTCCCACGCACCTATATTGGGAATGATTTTGAAGACCAGGGCGAGGTCGTTATTGACCATGCCACCAGCCTGATGTGGCAAAAATCCGGCTCACCGAACCTCATGACGTATGCAGAGGCTCAGGAGTATATCAAGGCGCTCAACCGGGAACGTTTTGCCGGATTCGCTGACTGGCGTCTGCCCACCATCCCGGAACTTATATCATTGATAGAACTAGAGCAACAGGAGAACGGCTTGCATATCAACCCGATTTTTGACGTAACGCAATGGTGGTGTTGGAGCGCGGATCGCTTACCAGAAGGTGGTTCGCCGTGGTCGGCGTGGAGCGTCAATTTTCGCAACAGCAACGTGTACTGGAGCTACTTCGACAACACCCGCAGTTCCATCCGCGCGGTGCGTTCCAAATAATGATATTGGTCATTTGATTATTTGACTCTTTGATCCTTTGCTTTTGGGGGCCCTTCGACGAGGCTCAGGATACGGTAAAGGAGGCTTATTCATACGGATCAAGCTTACGGTTTTCGTCCTGGAAGGACGGTTGAGAATAGCCCACCGTTAAAACGGTGGGCTATTCTCACCTGTCCCTCCGGGACAAAGAACATTAACCTGATACGTATGGATTTGCCACCTGTCGAAAAATTTTTGATTACACGCATAGGGGCAAGCAGCTATGGCCAACGAACCGATTGAGAATCCGGTGATTAATTCACCTTTTGCAGAACCGCTGCGGCATTTTCGATTCAGCGACGCGGGCATTACGAATGAAATCGCGCCGGGCCGGCGCAAAAGCGTCTATTTTATCCCGATTGCAAAGCCCAAACAGCGCAGCAGCCAATTATCGCTGCAATACGAACAGCAGAGCGAAGCCAGAGAGAATCGCCTGATTAACGAATTGCGGGAAAAGGTCGCGCCCTGGCGGCGCGCCGACTATCCGGGCGTCAGTTACACCACGCGCCGTCTGTTGGAATACTGGCAGCGCGCGGAGCGCGAACGCCGGCTGTTTTTCTGCCAGATCGAGGCGTTGGAAATCATTATCTATCTGACCGAATTGGGCCGCAATGCGGATCTGAATTATTTTGAGAACCAACTGCGCGAGGCCAACGCCAACGCCACGCCTGAAGGCCATGCACCCCTGCCGCGCATCGCGTTTAAGATGGCGACCGGCAGCGGCAAAACCGTCGTGATGGCGATGCTGATCGCCTGGCACACGCTCAACAAGCTCGCCGACCGCCAGGCGCGTAAGTTTTCAGACGCGTTTCTGATTGTGACCCCGGGTCTGACAATCCGCGACCGTCTGCGCGTGCTGCTGCCCAACGACCCTGACAATTATTACCAGCGATTAGACCTCACGCCGCCCTCGATGTTCGCTGATTTAGGACAAGCCAAAATCTTGATCGCCAATTACCACGCCTTTCTGCTGCACGAACATACGAAAGCCGGAAAATTGACCAAAACTCTTCTGACGCCGAACAATGCGGCCAGTCCTTTCACCGAAACTCCGGGACAAATGGTGCGGCGCGTGTGCGGAGCCTTTGGCGGCAAAAAGGGGATCATCGTCATCAACGACGAAGCGCACCACTGTTACCATCCGAAACCGGATGACCGCAAAATCAAGCCGGAAGATGTTGATCTGAAAGAACTCGAAAGCCTGGAAGAAGAAGCGCGGGTCTGGATTAACGGGTTAGAAGCGATTCAGCAGAAGATCGGCGTGCGCGCGATCTATGATCTTTCGGCCACGCCCTTTTTTCTGCGCAGTTCCGGTTACAATGAAGGCATGTTGTTTCCCTGGGTGGTCTCTGATTTCTCCCTGACCGACGCCATTGAGAGCAGTATTGTCAAAGTGCCGCGCGTGCCGGTGGCGGATAATACAGCTCAGGCTGAAGATTTGATCTACCGCAACCTCTGGAAACACATTCGCAAGGACATTCCCAAAGGCACGCGCCGCAAAGAGGACGAGGGCAGCGAACCGACCCTGCCCAAAGAACTTCAGGGCGCGCTGCACAGCCTGTACAGTCATTACGAAAAAACGTATAAACTCTGGGAACAGGCGCGGCTGAGCGGCGCAACTGACGCGCCGCCGCCGGTCTTTATCATCGTCTGCAACAATACGCGCACCTCCAAAACCCTGTTCGATTACGCGGCCGGCTATGAGAAAATCGAAAACGGTGCGCCGGTGCTTGTGCCGGGCAAACTGCCGCTGTTCAGCAACGTGGAGGAATCCGGCGCGATTACCGAACGCCGTTGGAGCACTCGCCCCAGCACGCTTCTGATTGATTCGCAGCAGTTGGAATCCGGCGAGAGCCTGAGCGCGGAGTTTAAAACCGCGGCGCAGCGCGAGATTGAAGAGTTCAAAGATGAACTGCGCGTCCGCTATCCGGGGCGCGATGTGACCACGCTGACCGATGAGGAACTACTGCGCGAAGTCATGAACACGGTCGGCAAACCGGGCAAGCTTGGTGAGCAGATCAAGTGCGTGGTGTCGGTCTCCATGCTCACGGAAGGTTGGGATTGTTCGACTGTGACGCATATCCTCGGCGTGCGCGCCTTCGGCACGCAACTGCTGTGCGAGCAGGTCGTGGGTCGCGGACTGCGGCGCATGAGTTACGAACCTGAAACGCATACCGTTGAGATGGATGGAACAACGTTTGAATTTCAAGCCTTTCCGGTGGAATATGCCGAAGTCTATGGCGTGCCCTTCGAATTCATCCCCGCGGCCGGCAAAGCGCGCCAGATTCCCGGACCTGTAGCCGGCATCCGCGTGCAAAGCCTGACTGAACGCGCCGCGAGCCGCATTACCTTTCCGCGCGTGATGGGGTATTGCCATGAATTTGGCAGCGAACGTCTGAGCGCGCATTTCGACGAAAGCGCCCGCTATACACTCACGCCGCGCCATCTGCCCACCTTTGTCGAAACCGCGCCGATTGTCGGTGAAACCAGTTTTCACGGACTCTACGATCTGCAACAGCGGCGCATGAATGAAGTCGCATTCTTCCTGGCCCGGCTGGTGTTAGAGCAGTATTTCCGCCAATCTGACGACCCGTCCGCCGGCTTCATCGGCAATCCTGCGGCAACGCCGGTCAAACCCTGGCTGTTTCCGCAACTGCTCGCGATTGTCAAAACCTGGCTGGATACCTGCCTGATCTGCAAGGATCAGACCTTTCCGCAAATGCTGCTGATTCACGAATACGCGCACACGGCCGCGGACCGCATTTATCACGGCATCGCCCACGCTATGAGCGCGGAGAGCCGCCTCAAGCCGCTTTTGCACCCCGTCGAAAGCGTCGGCAGCACCGATGAAGTTAATTTTCTCACGCGCAAACCGGTCTATCTCACGAACGCCAAATGTCCGCTGTCGCATATTGTGCTGGATAGCGGCTGGGAGCGCAACGTGGCGCAGGCCCTGGAACATCTGCCGCAGGTACAGGCCTACGTCAAAAACGCGCACCTCGACTTTACGATTCCCTATACATACCAGGGGCAGGATCGCCGCTATACTCCCGATTTTATCGCCAAAGTTGACGATGGGCGCGGCGCAGGGGATTTATTGCACCTCGTCATCGAGGTCTCCGGCGAACCCCGCGACGATAAAGCCGCCAAAGTCTCCACGATTAAGAATTTGTGGATTCCGGCCGTCAACAATAGCGGTCAATTCGGGCGCTGGGCGTATCTTGAAATTACAGACCCTTATCAGGCCATCAGCGGGTTACAGGCGTTTTTGGAGAACTACAGGGATTTCACATAAGCAGGGATTGTTATAAGCAAGGGATTAAAAATCCTTGCTTATGAGAAATCCGTGTAGTTTCAAAGGAATCACCAGCATGACAATTCGAACATACTTCAACCTGCGCAAAAAGCGAATCTTAATGGTGCTTTTTGGCTGTGCTGTGACGGCAATCGTGAGTGCGCTTCTCAGCGTGCGGTATGAGTTCCTCTTTTTGTTCACCCTGTCAGGCGTCGCAACGGCCATTGTCGTCATGTATTGTGCCGTGATTTTTGGATTCCGCTGCCCGAAGTGCAGGGGGCAGTGGGGGTATCTGGCCATGTATTCGGGGAAGACGTTTTCGATCCGGAAGGATCTCAAATATTGTCCGTATTGCGGCGCCGACCTCGATAAGGAGATTTAATTACAGCATTATTCATGAGTATTGACCTTCTTTATTCGTACCCCGGACATCCCTGTCCGGTCTATTTGCAGCCCGGACAGGGATGTCCGGGGTACAGGTCTGTTTTTCCCTGAAAGGGATACAGATATGATGAATGAGTAAAAAAATAATCGTGGATTTTTCATCCTTCTGCTTGACAAACCGGATGACGCAAGCATAGAGTTGTTATTTATCGAGCAACAACTTTATGATTCAATTAGCTGCGTGAAGGCAAGCTGGCAATGTGATGAGGATGGTGTATTATGCCCGTCAGAGATATGTACCATGATGTGGTCAAACATGCGTTAATCAAGAATGGATGGACGATTACGAAGGAGGAGATCGTCTTATGGCAGACATAGTAATCTATCGCGAGACGATTCGAAAGTATTTACAGGATTACGCCAATCTGGTCGCTTCCTCTGCCTTAGAAACGGAGCAGGCGATTGAAACGGAAGTGGTGTTCGATACCGAACACGATCATTATCAATTAGTGAATGTCGGTTGGCAGGATGAACACCGTATTTATGGCTGCGTGGTGCACATTGACATCAAAGATGACAAACTCTGGATTCAGCATAATGGAACCGAATTGCCGGTGGCTGAGGATTTGGCGCGATTAGGCATTCCTAAGGATCATATTGTGTTGGGTTTTCAAGCCCCGATCCGCCGTCAATACTCCGATTTTGCAGTAAATTGAAATTTTGTAACAATTTCCCTGGCTTTTTCGTCGTAGGCGATAGAGTATTGTAGTAACGTTGCCTCCATCCCCTCCCTGTTTTCGCCGTAGGCGATCCATAGGGTAACCGTTGCGCGGTAAGGAGGATGACGGGAGCGCTGTCGTTTGCTACAATACTGGATCGCCTACGGCGAAAAGATGGGCAAAAGAATAAGGTTTTTCCGGCATGTTTGGAAAAAACTACAAGGATTGAGTGTACAAGGGATTGAAAACCCGGTTTTACAAGGTATCTCAAATCCTTTGTACACTCAATCCCTGTAGTTTTCCCCAAACATCACGCAAGAACCCAAAATTATGGCGATTGAACAAGAGATTGTCACTTGGTTAGAACGACATAGCGACATTCTGGACCTTAAGGAAACGTCAGGACGCAAAGCATTCCTGTTTAAAGCAGATTTAACTGACCTTCAAAACAAGCTTAAACTGGAAGAAACCACCGCCATTTTTTGCAGCGACCTGGTGCAACGCCTTCGAAACTATGGCGCACTGTCCGATGGCCGCGATCCGCTGACTGCCGTGCTGGAAGCTGCAAAAACCATGGTGGGCCGCGACAAACAGGCAGAGTGCGATGCACTGATCGCCCGGCTGCAATCCGCGCCCCGGTCCCGGCAAGCAGGATGGCCCTCAACGACGCCCCGCCATCTGCCCCCCATAGACGCATATTTTGTTGATCGGGAACAGCAATTAGCCGATCTGATGCGCGATCTCTATCCTGGAAAAGTGGTGACCCTTTGTGGCATGGGCGGAATTGGCAAAACCGCCCTGGCCGCGCAAGCGGCGCGGCAAATCGAACCGGAACGCTTTCCGGATGGCATTCTGTTCCATTCCTTTTACAAACAACGCGATCACAAGGTCGCCTTAGAATATATTGCCGCAACCTTCGGGATTGAGCCCAAACTGACACCGGAGAAAGCCGCGCAAATCGCCTTAGCAGGCAGACAGGCCTTACTGATTTTGGATGGCACAGAAGAAGCTGACGATTTGCGTCCAATTCTAAATGTACGGGGAACGTGTGGCGTGCTGATCACCAGCCGCAAGAAGCACGACGCGCTCCAAACGCGATTGAATCTATCTCCGTTAAGCCAACAATTCGCACTTGATTTACTCAATTCGTGGAGAGGGGCGCAAGGCATGGATGCTGCCGCGCAACAGATTTGTGAAATCCTTGATGGACTTCCGTTAGCAGTCCGTCTGGTGGGACATTATCTGAGTGAAACGGGCGAACCGGCAACTGAATACCTGGCGTGGTTAAAAACACAACCGTTTGACGCCTTAGATCGTGGCGACCATCGCGACGAAAGCGTCAAGGTGTTATTACGCCGGAGTGTGGCGCAACTCAGCGAACTTGCGAGGCAATCTTTAGCGGTTATTGGGCTGTTGGCGTTTGCGCCATGTGCGATTGAACCACTCGCCGCCGCGCTTGACTGTGACATCAGGCAATGCCAAACGGCAGCAGGCGAACTGGTCAATTTCGGCATCCTGCAAACGACCGCCGACCGGTATGAAATGTGCCACCGGTTAATTCATACCTACGCGCAACACCAACTCCCATCTCCGCCAGAAGCTCTTGAACGCCTGGTCGCCTATTATCTCAATTTTATCAAAGAACAGCAACAACATGGACGTGCTGGTTATGCTCAAATGGATCCTGAACGTTTCCATCTAATGCAAGTGTTGGAAACCTGCCAGGAACGAGCAATGTGGTCATCGGTAAGCGTACTGGTTGGCAAGATAGATACCTATTTAGACCGGCAGGGGTATTGGAGTGAACGGCAAGCCGCGCTGAAGATGAATCTGATAGCTGCTCACCAACAAGCAGATCAATCAGATGAGGCCTGGTGCGTCAACAATTTAGGACTCACGTGTTTGCATCGCGGCGATTACGCGACGGCCTTGACCTATTTGGAGCAGAGTTTGGCGATTCAACGCGACATCGGCGACAAAGCGGGGGAAGGCACGACCCTGAATAACCTGAGCCAGATTTATGACGCGCGGGGCGATTACGCGACGGCCTTGACCTATTTGGAGCAGAGTTTGGCGATTCAACGCGAAATCGGCGACAAAGCGGGGGAAGGCGCGACCCTGAATAACCTGAGCCAGATTTTCAAAGCGCGGGGCGATTACGCGACGGCCTTGACCTATTTGGAGCAGAGTTTGGCGATCAGGCGCGAAATCGGCGACATCGCTGGAGTGTGCGCCACGTTGTTTAACATGGGGCATATCCATGTTCAGAACGAAGAATTGCAAGAAGCCCTCGAAGCGTGGGGCACAGTATACCGCCTCGCAAAACCGCGCAATCTGGCGCAAGCATTAGAGGCTCTGGACAATTTGGCCGGGCAATTAGGGCTTCCCGGCGGTTCGGAAGCATGGGAAAAGCTGGCTGCTGACATGGATGCAGCCATGAAATGAACGAAACTACACGGATTTGGTGTAGGAAGGATTCTCAGCAACAGAGTTCGGCGGCGCGCCGACCAGGTCGCCGTCAAGAATCCCTCCTACACCAAATCCGTGTAGTTTCCCAGGAGCAGGCGTTCACCCGCCATGAAACTACAGGAATTGATATATAAGCAAGAATGCTCTTCCGAATGATTCTTGCTTATATATCAATTCCTGTAGTTCCCTAAAAATGCGACGAACGAAGAAACCCGTTGAGGTTGAGAGCATTACGCACGTGTCTGACACGCGCAAGAATATTCCGACTGAGGAACTGCGCGATTTTGTGGCGGAGGATGAACACAATCCCCCCAACAGTCTCTATCCGCGCAATCCTGACCTTGACCCGCAGTTGGTGTGGCAGGGGAAAGATGAACAGGATAGCGCGGACCTGGAAGTGCCGGTCGTGCCGATCTACATTCAGGAAAAAATTCATCCGCACGCCATTATTGAGGATATTCGCCGCCAGGCCAAACAGACCGCGCAGAAGCAAGGGGAAACCACGCTGGATCTGTTTGCGGATTTCAACGGCATTGACTTTGAGCAGCAGCTTGAGTTTTACCAGCACAACCAGAAATGGCAGAACCGCATGATTTTAGGCGATTCGCTCTTTGTGATGACCTCGCTCGCGGAAAAAGAAGGGCTGAAAGGGCAGGTGCAGATGATCTATCTTGACCCGCCCTACGGCATCAAATTCGGCTCGAACTGGCAGGTCAGTACCCGCAAGCGCGACGTGAAGGATGGCAAAGTCGAAGATGTCACGCGCCAGCCCGAACAGGTCAAAGCCTTCCGCGATACCTGGAAACTCGGCATTCATTCCTATCTGGCCTATCTGCGCGACCGCCTGGCCGCAGCGCGGGAACTGCTGACCGACAGCGGCAGCGTGTTCGTGCAGATCGGGGATGAAAATGTGCATTTGGTGCGCTGCCTGCTGGATGAGGTGTTTGGGAGTGAGAATTTTGTTGCTCTTATTCTTTTTCGAAAAACTGGTGGATTACAAACAAATCTTCTTGCTTCAGTTGGAGATTACCTTCTTTGGTATGCTAAAGATTTTTCCAATCTAAAATATCGGCAACTTTATCTTACAAAAAAACCTGGTCAATCTGGCGCATCACAATACAAATACACACTGCGAGATGGTGAGTTAATAGAATTATCTCCTGAAGAACTACAGGTAACTAATTCTTCCGAATTGTTAACCCACGATAACCTAACTTCACAGGGTAATCCAATCATTGAATTTAAGTTTCAAGGTAAAATTTTTAGATCAAATTTTAAACCTCCAATACCAAGTTTACAACGTCTTGCTGTTACAGGAAGACTCTTCCCAATTGGTAATACTTTACGCTATCTACGATCATTGTCGGACTTTCCAGTGTTTGAGATAAATGAACTCTGGGAAGATGTTGGAACAAGTGGGTTTTCTGAGAAAAAAATATATGTTGTTCAAACCAACCCTTCTGTCATTGAACGTTGCCTCCTGATGACCACCGACCCCGGAGATTTAGTGCTTGACCCGACCTGCGGCAGCGGCACAACCGCATACATGGCGGAGCAGTGGGGCCGGCGCTGGATTACGTGCGACACCTCCCGCGTCGCATTGGCGCTCGCCCGGACGCGCCTGATGGCCGCGAAATATCCCTATTACCTGCTGGCCGATTCCTCCGACGGGCTGAAAAAAGAGGCTGAATGCACGGGCAAAGTGCCGGAAAATCTGCACACCGGGGGCGACATCAAAAAAGGCTTTGTGTATAAGCGTGTGCCGCACATCACGCTCAAATCCATTGCCAACAATGTGGAAATTGACGTGCTTCACGCGCAGTATCAGGCACAGCTTGAACCGCTGCGCGCCAGACTGAACGAGCTGCTGCGCCAGAATTGGGAAGAATGGGAAATCCCGCGTCATGCGAATGATGATTGGTCGCAGGCCACCAAAGACACGCTGGCCCAATGGTGGGAACTGCGCCAGCAGCGCCAGCAAGCCATTGACGCGGCGATTGCTCGCAATGCAGACACGGAAACCCTGTTTGACCAGCCTGTTGAAGACAACAAGAAAATCCGCGTGACCGGCCCCTTTACGGTCGAAAGCCTCTCGCCCCATCGCGTGTTATCCACTGACATTGACCAGCCGCAGTCGGAGCAGGCGGCGCGGGCAGAAAGCGCAGGCGGCGATTTTACCACCCTGCTGCTTGAAAATCTGCGCAAAGCCGGGGTGCAGAACACGATCAAAAACGAACGCCTGAAATTCGACAGCCTCGACCCCTATTCCGGCCGCTGGATTCAGGCCGAAGGCCGCTACACAGAACAGGACGGCGCAGCCCGACGCGCCGCGATTTCGATTGGCCCGGAACATGGCGCGGTCAGTCCGCAGCAGGTTAAAGAAGCCTGCAAAGAAGCGGTGCAGGGGCTGGGGTTTGACGTGCTGCTGGTCTGCGGCCTGGCCTTTGACCCCCATGTCTCAGAAGAAGCCAGACGCTACGGTAAACTGGTCGTGCTGCCGGTGCGCGTCAATCCTGATCTGGTCATGGGCGGCGATCTTTTGAAAAAAACCGGCAGCGGCAACCTGTTCATGATTTTCGGCGAGCCGGATTTAGAGATTCGCCGGACAAAAGACGGCAAGGTGCAGGTCGAATTATTGGGGCTGGACATCTACGATCCCACGACCGGCCAGATTCGCAGCAATTCCACCCGCGAGATCGCCTGCTGGTTTATTGACACCAATTACAACGAAGAGAGCTTTTTCGTGCGCCATGCCTATTTCACCGGCGGCGACGAACCCTACGACAAGCTGAAACGCGCCTTAAAAGCCGAAATTGACGAGGCCGCCTGGTCGCAGCTCTACTCCACCGTCAGCCGCCCCTTCGATTCGCCGGAATCGGGCAAAATCGCCGTCAAAGTTATCAACCACTACGGCGACGAGGTATTAAAGGTGTTTGCGGTATAGGTAATTACGTGTTTCGGTAGTGGTGAAATGGGAAGTGATAACTCATGGCCAGGGGGTGGTCAGGAGTGCGATGCGGTCGTCGCAACGGCATCTCTTTATCATCTCTGGTTTCCATCAGCACACTGGGGGTGGTCAGGAGTGCGACGCGGTCGTCGCAACGGCATCTCTGATGCCGCGCCTGTCATGCGATGACCTCATCGCACTCCTGTGTCCCGGACACTGTTCCGACATTCATCACTTACCATTTCATCACTACCCGTGTTTCGTCCTGGAAGGACGGTTGACAATAGCCCACCGTTTCAACGGTGGGAAAGGCTTTGAGACCGGTCATTGATGGCCGAGATAACTCCTTATCATAAGTCATAATCGCCGGCCGCTTCGGGCTGGTAGAGAATTTCTTCGACGCGCAACTGTTTTATGCCGGACGGCACCTTCCACTCAATAATGTCTCCGACGCGATAGCCGATTAGCGCGGTACCAATGGGCGCTAACACAGAAATTTTGTTCTGCTCAATATTGGCGTTATGCGGAAAGACGAGCGTGTAGATTGCCTCTTCGCCTGAATCAATATCTTTTAAACGCACCTTTGAATTCATGGTAATGACATCAGGAGGAATCTCCTGCGGTTCGACGATTTCCCCTCGTTCTAATTCCTCGGTCAATTTTTGCAGATGCAGTTTATCCCGGCTTTTCGGATTCGCCTGTTTAATGAGCGCGCTTAAGCGTTCATAATCGAATTCGGTCACATAAATAATCCGTTTTTCCTCGCCTGAGTTCATCACCATAGTTCCCTCCTCATCCCTGTGTTCCGGCATTATGCATAATCATGCACCTCATAAAAATGACAAAAACCCGGTTGTTCACAGAGTAGCGTATTGATCATCCCCTGAAGGGGGTGTATAAACAAATCTGTACATCCTTTCGGCGAAAAGAGAGTGGTCCTTATTTTGAACGTTTATCTTGCCACACGGCCGGAGGCGTCTCCGGCCATAAGTTTTTCGGCTTCTTCGCGGCTAACCAGATTAAAATCGCCAAAAATCGAATGTTTCAAACAAGAGGCAGCCACGGCAAAATTAATTGTGCGCTGTAAATCGTCGCCGTAGGTGATTAAGCCGTAAATCAAGCCGGCCATAAACGCATCGCCGCCGCCGACGCGGTCAACAATGTGACTGACCTGATAGACCGGGGCCTGATACAGGGTTTTCCCGTCATACAAGATGCCGGACCAGGTGTTGTGGCTGGCGCTGATGGAGCCGCGCAGGGTGATGGCGACTTTCTTCAGATTCGGAAAACGGGCCACGAGTTTCTCCGCCACTTCCCGGTAGGCCGCCGCTTCGACTTTGCCGCCGGTTACATCCGCCTGTTCCGCTTTGATGCCAAAAACCTTTTCAGCATCTTCTTCATTGCCGATGGCCACGTCGCAATATTGCACTAATTCCGGCATGACTTCGCTGGCTGTTTTGCCCCATTTCCAGAGTTTTGCGCGGTAATTCAAATCACAAGAGACCGTCAAGCCCATGTCTTTAGCTTTCTTCACGGCTTCCAGACAGACTTTTGCCGGGCCTGCGGCAATAGCCGGCGTGATACCGGTCCAATGAAACCAGGTTGCCCCTGCAAACGCCTTTTCCCAGTCGATCATGCCAGACTCAATCGTGGCTAAGGCGGAATTGGCGCGGTCATAAATGACTTTACTGCCACGCTGCATGGCCCCCATTTCCAGAAAATAGATGCCGAGGCGGTCGCCGCCGCGTACAATGTGCGATGTGCCCACGCCGAATTGACGCACAAAATTCAGGCAGGCGCTGCCTAAATCGTTTTTGGGCAAACGGGTAACATATTCGGTCGGAACGCCGAAATGCGCCAGGGAAACAGCCACATTCGATTCTCCGCCGCCAAAAACCACATCAAAGCTTCTGGCCTGTGTAAAGAGTTGAAATCCCGGAGGGGATAAGCGTAACATAATTTCTCCGAAACACACAACTTTTTGATTCATAAAAATTTTCTCCTTAAAAATGTAGCGCGAAACTCCAGTTTCGCGCATCGTTTACAGCCGCGAAACTGGAGTTTCGCGGTACATTCCTCCTTCATTATTCCACTCGAACTTTCACCACAATCTTACGCACGGAGGATTTCCTGTGCAGTTGGCAATTCGGGCGATGAATATCCTGGGGATAGAACACGGCAAAATACCCCGGTTTCATCGGTAACGATGCATATTCTGCGGGCGGCTGTACAAAGTATATATCTTTTGTTTCGTTATATTCCTGCAGGATCGGAAGATTCGCTTCTAACGAGACATCAATACATTCTTCTCCTTCCAAAAGCACCTGCACGTCAAGATATTTTTTGTGCGCTTCAAAACGGCGTTCTTCGCGCGGACTGGTATCATAAGTTGAAACCAGCGCGTACATGGCCTCGCCATCAATAGGGCAGCGGCCATCAGGCTGCGCCAGATCGAACTCAGCCGCAAACTTCAATGCCCTGTATAAAGGGCTGTCTTTTCGGCAATATGTATCAATATGCTCAAATGTATCGTAAATCATATTTCACCTTGTTTATCTGTTTTCAGATTGATGTAAAAACTTCACATACGCCAGAATCTCACGAATCACGTTGCGGATGGAATACCCAACCATGATGAATCCTGAGACGGGCATACACACATATAAAAATCGTTTGGACAGATTAAAGACCGGCGTCCAATCTTTTGCCAGGATCGTCAGCCACAGGGCTTGATAGGCAAAAATCAGGAGAAAGGCGAGCGAGACAAGCTCTAACCCGATAACGACAAGACGCCCCCCTCGATATTTCTGCACTTTGACAGGAAACCAGTCGAGTTTGAAATGTTCATCCCGCGCCCACAGCGCGGCTGCGCCAAAGAACACCATCCAGGCAAAGGCCCATTCGACGACCTCGTCAAACCAATAAAAAGCCATAATCGGAACGTAGCGCACGAACACATTCCCGGTCAGCAAGAGCAGCAGCAGAGTAAAGCAGAGAATACAGATCCAACGCATTCCCCCCACCAGCCAACGATCCAATAGACGTAAATATGGAACAAGATTATTCATGATTTTCTTCATTCTCCCATGACAAGATTCGGCAGCCAGAGCGAAATTGAGGGAACAAAAGCGACCGCTAAGAGCACAAGGAAAATCCCTAACAAATAGGGCCACATTTCTTTGCTGAGTTCTCCAATTGACACCCCGGTAATACTAGATACAGCATACAGACACATTCCGACCGGCGGCGTTAACAGGCCGATCATCGAAGCTAATGTCATCACCACGCCAAACTGGACCGGATCAATCGAAAAATGAATAATCACCTTTTGAAAAATCGGAATGGTAATCAGCAGCACTGCAATGCCTTCCAAAAAACAACCGAAAATCAGCAAGATCAGGATAATCATCAACATCACGACGACATAATTCGTGCTAATGCTGGTTAAACTGGCAATCACCTGGGCAGGAATGCGGTGCAGAATCAAAAGCCAGGCAAAGAAACCGGCCGCCGCAATGATAAACATAATCCGCACCGTGTGAGTGAGAGTTTCCCAGAAAATGGCCGGTAAATCCTTGAAGTGAATCGTTCGATACACGACTAATCCGAGGAAAAGGGCGTACAAACAGGCCACAACCGAAGCTTCGGTCGGTGTAAATTGTCCGCTCAGGATGCCCCCGATGATAATAACCGGAGTTCCCAGAGGTAAGGCCGCCTCTTTCCCGCTTACGAAAATTTCTTTGAGATTGCTATGCTGCTCACGGGGATAATTGCGGTATTTTGAAATGAAATAAACTGCGATCATCAGAGCGATGGCCATCAGCCCTCCCGGAATCACGCCGGCCAGAAAGAGTCTGCCCACTGAGACCCCGGTTAAATGTCCGTAAATAACAAAGGGGATGCTGGGTGGAATGACCGGACCAATTGTTGATGAGGCGGCTGTAATCGCGGCTGAAAATTTCCAATCGTAGCCGTTATCTTTCATGGCCTTCATCTCAATTATACCTAATCCGGCTGCATCAGCAACGGCAGCGCCTGACATACCGGAGAAAATGAGGCTGGCAATAATATTGACCTGGCCTAAACCGCCCCATACGCGGCCGACAAGGGATCGAGCAAAACGGAAGATCCGTTCCGTAATCCCCCCGGTATTCATCAGATTCCCGGCTAAAATAAAGAACGGGATCGCCAGGAGCGTAAAGGAGGTGGTAGAGGCGTACATGCGCTGAGCGACCATGGTGAGAATGTCGGCCTGCCCCATAACTAAAAAGGTCAACACGGCGGTGAGTCCCATGGCAACCGCGACCGGAATCCCAAGAAAAATAAATCCGATTAAGACAGCAAAAATTACAAATGTCGTCATCGCTCACATACTCCGCAAATTTTCGGATATTCTAAAAACCGGGTTTCTTCAAGAAACCCGGTTTTTTGTCTGTCTGACTTCCTTATTTGGCTTCTTCAAGCATTTTCAAAAAGGCGTCAAGATTCTCGGCGCCAACCGATGCTTTCATGCGGTCATACGCCGGCCCCATCTTAGCTTTAAAATCTGCCACATTCGGCCAGGTAACTTCCATGCCCAACTCTTCGAGCTTCTTGATCTGCTCCGATTCAGCGTCGCGGAGGGTTTTCCGCATAAAATCTCCGGCTTTTTTACTCTCTTCTTTGATAATCTGCTGCTGCTCCGGCGTCAGCTTATCCCAGGTTTTCTTGCTCATCACATGCACCATCGAATTATAGGTATGACCTGTCATCGCAAGATATTTCTGGGTTTCATAAATTTTGAACGCATAAATCACGCTAATCGGATTTTCCTGGCCGTCAACTACCCCTTGCTTCAGAGCCATTGGCAATTCGGAAAATTGGATAGTCTGGACTGTGGCTCCCAGGGCTTCCATTGCGGCCTGATTCGGCAATTCCGGGGGAGTTCGGACCTTTAATCCTTTAACGTCATCCGGGGTATTGATCGGGCGAACGCTATTTGTCAAATTCCGGAAACCCCATTCCCAGTTTGAGAGAAAAATCAGTCCGGCGTCTTCTAAATCCTTTTCCGCCCATTTCATAAAGGGGCCGTCCAGCACTTTGTAAGCATGATCGTAATTCTCATAAGCAAAGGGCAGCATGACGCACCCAAATTTTTGGGAATACTTTGCCAATTGCCCCTGGGTCGGAAGGCTCATGTCAATAACGCCCAGGACATTCTGCTCGAGGACTTCCGGAGGATTACCCAACTCGTTGTTCGGATAAATTTCCACTGTAATTTCCCCATTCGTCCGTTGAGCAACGCCTTCAGCAAACATTTTGGCGGCATCGTTGCCAGCATGATCGGCATTAGCATAATGCCCTAATTTCAATTCCAGGGCAACGCCCGGCTGGCAGACAAGCAGCATGAGTACGGCAAATAGAATGATTCCTGACAACATTTTGCTTTTCATAACACTACTCCTCCTGAGCATATTTAAGTGAGGGATGAAACACGCTGTCGTGCTTCTCCTTCGTTGTTGTTACAGTGAAACTCTGAGTAATGTGGAATCTAAGTAATTATAAATATATTTGTTGCACTTTTCCAGAACCTCACCCCCGGCACCTCTCCAAAAGAGAGGGGAAACTTCCTCCCCTTCCAGGAGGGTTGTGAAGAGATTTTTCAAAGTTGAAAAAATTTATTCATAATTACTTACAAGGCATCTGTTTGTAAAATGCCCCCAATTTCACCTCCTTTTACTGGGTTCTCATGTTCGTAGTTCTGCTTTCAAGCAGCCCGCTAAAGCGTGAACTACAAACATGCGCGGATTATCTTCCCAGCCAGCCGCCATCAACGGCCAGCGTAAAGCCATTCATATAATTTGAGGCCGCAGAGGCTAAAAAGACGACTGCGCCTTGCAGTTCTTCCGGATCGCCCCAATGGCCCGCAGGGATACGTTCGAGAATCGCTTTATTGCGCACCGGGTCACTGCGCAGCGGCGCGGTGTTATCGGTAATCATATATCCGGGCGCAATGGCATTCACATTAATATTGTGCCTGGCCCATTCGTTGGCTAATAATTGCGTCAATCCGCGAATACCGCTTTTACTTGAGGTATAAGGCGGAATCAAAATCCCTCCCTGAAAGGCGAGCAATGACGCAATACTGATAATTTTTCCCCCTGTGCCTTGCTTGACAAATTGATTGGCGACAGCCTGGCTCAAGAAAAAGACGGATTTCAGGTTCACATTCATCACGTCATCCCAATCTTTTTCCGTGAATTCCAGCGAAGGCGCGCGGCGGATAATCCCGGCGTTGTTGACCAGGATATTGATTTTGCCAAAGGTTTCAACGGTTTTGGCGACAATGCCTTTAATTGGCTCGATTGTGATCAAATTCGCCTGAATGCCCAGGAACTTGCGTCCGGTTGCTTCGATTTTCTGCTGCACATCTTCGGGCGCATGGGAATTATACACGCCGACAATATCGGCTCCGGCTTCCGCTAATCCAATCGCCATAGCTTTTCCTAATCCCGTAGCGACGCCTGTCACAATTGCAACCTGATCTGTGAGTTTGAATTTATCTAATATCATCGTTTTTCCTCCTGTTTTTGAGTTGAACACTACCACGAATTTGAGAAAGGAACGAATTGCTGTGTCATTCTTCCATCTATTCGTTGTATTCTTCAATTCGGTGTATTCTTTAATCCGTTGTAGTGTTGTAATCAGTTTCTATGCCTGCCCCTATCGTAACTCGCTCATCGGCACATGATCCATATCGGTGAAGGTCTGGTTTTCGCCGACCATGCCCCAGATAAAAGTATAATTCGTGGTACCGACTCCGGAATGAATCGAATAACTCGGTGAAATAACCGCCTGTTCGTTGCGCACGATGATATGGCGTGTTTCTGTGGGTTCGCCGGTAAAATGAAAGACGACCGCTTTCTCTGGCAAATCAAAATACAGATAGACTTCCATGCGGCGTTCATGCGTATGGCAGGGCATCGTGTTCCAGACATTACAAGGTTCCAAAATTGTCATCCCCATGACAAGCTGGCAACTTTGCAACACATCAGGATGCACGTATTGGTAGATTATGCGTTTGTTCGATTCTTCCAGCGAACCTAAGTGTACCTGGCGCGCGTCGGCCAGGCCGACTTTTTTGGTCGGATACGCAGCGTGCGCCGGAGCACTGTTGCAATAAAATTTGGCTGGAGCAGCTTTATCTACGCTTGCAAAGGCGACTTCTTTGATTCCTTTGCCGATATAGATCCCGTCGCGTGGCCCAAGAGAAAACGTTTCTCCGTCCAGGGTAATCGTTCCGGCGCCGCCAATATTAATGGCCCCCATTTCGCGGCGTTCTAAAAAATACTCGGCCCCTAGCTCTTTGCCGGCTTCAAGTGTAAGGGCTGCATCAGTCGGGCAGACGCCGCCAACGATAATACGATCAACATGGCTGTACACCAGATTGATTTGACCAGGTTCGAACAGCTTTTCGATCAGGTATTCTTGCCGCAGCCGGTCGGTCGTATAGGTTTTAAATGCCTCAGGATGGGCAGGATAACGAATCTCCATGATATTTATCTCCTTTTCTTGTTTCTTATGTTTGGAAACCTCTTTAATTGTGGACCTCAACGTTTTTATGGTATGAGTCAACACTATCTACAACGGATTTGAGAACTCAACAGATAACAATCCGCAGAATCCGTTCCATTCTTTCATCCGTTGTAGTGATGGCGACCGAAATGATGGTTGACGTCTCTATTTTATCCCCGAAATCCCAGTTTACGCGAGATAGCTAAGGCTGTGGCCACAACCTCCTTCCGCAATTCATTTTCTATGATTTTTTTGGTCAGATGCACGGTTGTTCCGGAAATACTAATTGCCGCCACAACTTTCCCGGATTCATTGCGAATCGGCGCGGCCACACAGCGAACCCCTTTTTCGCGTTCTTGTTCATCAAGGGCAAAGCCTTGCGCACGAATTTTTTTGAGTTGTTCTTTCAATATTTCCGGGTCACTAATCGTATTCTCCGTAATTTTTTTTAACTCTTTCGTAGCGATAAATTGTTTCAGGTCTTCCTCAGAAAGATGCGCCAGCAGTATTTTACCCGAGGCACAAGCATGAGCGGGGACACGTAACCCGACTCTGGAGGTCATGCGAAATCCCACGTCATGATTCACAGCATCGAGCTTATCTATATAGACGATTTCCTGTTGATCGAGAATCACCAGATGAACCGTTTCCTTAATTCGCTGCGCGAGATCGACCAGAAATGGCCGCGCTTCTTCTCGCAAATCTAATTGATTCAATAAACGATTACCTAACTCGACCAGTTTAAAGCCAAGCGAATAGTGTTTGGTGGTCGTCTCCTGGCGTACAAAGCCAAAATAGATGAGAGACGACAAGAACCGATGGGTCGTGCCCTTGGGCAATTGAACGTTTTCCGATAACTCCCCCAGACTCATCCCCCCGGGATATTGCGCCAACGCATCCAGAATGTCTGCAACACGTTCGATGGTTTGAATCAAGTTGGTTGGTTTCGCTTTTGGTAACGATTCGTTCATACAGGATCTACCGCTCTTTCCGCCTATGGCATAAGCCAATTTGGCAAGAACATAGTTAATTGAGGAATATACGTGACCAACAACAGCACAATCAGCATGGCTGGCCACAAACTCAGCATCGACACAGATACGCGCTCCATCGAGGTTTTTCCCACCGTACATCCGACAAACAAGCCCGTGCCAACCGGTGGAGTAGTCAGCCCAATACCCAAATTCAACATCAGTACCACGCCGAACGTCACCGGATCCATGCCGGTTGCTATCATCACCGGCAGCAGCACCGGTGTGACAATCACAATCAGCGGCGCAACATCCATAATCATGCCTAACCCGATCAACAATAGATTGATGAGCAGATAGAGCAAAAATGTGTTATCAGTGATGGAGAGTAAAAATGTGGTCGCTTTGGATGGGATTTGCAGAAATGTCATCATCCATGCAAAGGCCGACGCGCAGCCGATCAGGAACAGCACCGAGGTCGTGGTTTTGACCGCGTCGAGCAATACGCTCCAAATATCGGCGAACTGCATTTCTTTATACACAAAAATTCCCAGGAAAATTGCGTAAAACACAGAAATGGCTGAGGCTTCGCTGACGGTGAAAATACCGAACGCGATGCCGCCGACAATCACCACCGCCGCCAGAATCGCCAGCAGGCCATCGCGAATGATAATCAACGATTCTTGCAACGGCGGGCGTTGTTCGCGGGGATAGTTGCGCTTAATGGCGATATAATAGCTGCTGATCATCAGAGCCAGTCCGACCATAATTCCGGGAATATAGCCGGCCAGAAACAATTTGCCGACCGATACGCCGCCGGCAATCATGGCGTAAATCACCATATTATGGCTGGGAGGAATAATAATACCCTGTGTGGCTGACGCTACGGTAATGGCGGTAGAAAATTCGCGGTCGTAGCCCTTTTCCACCATCATGGGGATCATGATCGGCCCGGTGGATGAAATATCGGCAATGGCCGACCCGGAGACGCCGCCAAAAAACATTGATTGGATACAGTTGACCATCGCCAGCCCACCCCGAAACGGCCCGACGAGGATATAGGCAAAATCCACAATCCGCCTGGCAACGCCCCCTTTAGCCATAATTCCACCCGCCAGAATAAACAAGGGAATCGCAATCAATGGAAACACCTGAATTCCGGCGCTGATGCGCTGCACCAGCATAGCCGGGCCGATACCCGTCATCAATCCGGTCAGAAACGCCGCTACTCCGAGGCAAAAGGCCACCGGCAGGCCGCAAAATGTCAACAGTAAAAACGATCCGATCAGCACCAGCGATGGCGACATTACCGTGTTCCTCCTTTTGATAAAGATTGACCGACAATGCGCTCAAACATTTTCACCACCGTAAACAGCATCATGAACACTGCGGCCACAGGGAGAATAATATATGTCGTTCCAATCGGAATTCGCAGGGCCGACATCTGTCCGCCCATTGTTCGTTGAGCCAGCACAATCCCTTCCTTCACAATCCAAAACGCGAACCACAACACCACGCCATCCATAATGGTCAGCAGCCAGAGACGTACACGGGCGGGAAGCCGATCAATCAAGATATTCAGGCGCACGTGCGAATCGGTCCGGATGCAGCCTGCCGCCCCCAGCATGGTTGCCCACATCATAGAAAGCAGCGCCAGCTCTTCAGCCCAAAAGATACCGGTATTAAATATATATCGCGCCACGACTTGCCACCCGACCAGGAATGCGAGAAACCCCAGCATAAAAGCGATAATGATCGAAAAAACACGTTCGATAGCGTCCATCCAGCCCGACACCCGTTGCACGATCGTATTCACAGTTTCACCTGTTCTGTTCTATCAGCGATTCAGAAGTGCAAAAGCTCGGCTTTTGCACTTCTGACATCCTGAATTACTTGCCAGCATCCATAATGGCCTGGATCAGATCAGCCCCGACAATTGGCTCAAATTGCTTGTGAATCGGCGCGGCCAGCGCCTGAAAAGCCGTAATATCATCTACCTCGTTGAACTCCATGCCTTTTTCTTTCAATTGCGCGGTTGCTTCGCCAACATAGTCGGCCCATATCTGGCGTTGCAAGGGAATGGTTTCCTGCGCTGCCTCCAAAATAGCAGCCTGGACTTCGGGAGAAGCCGAGTCGAATATCTGTTTGCTCATAATCAAAATATCAGGAATCGACACGTGCCCGGTATAAGAGAAATATTTGGCAACTTCTTGCATATTGAAGGAGAGCACGGTGGGTTCGTTATTTTCCCATCCATCGATCACCTTCTGCTGTAAGGCCACATATACCTCCGATTGTCCCATCGGAACCGCGGTTGCACCAAGCGCATTGATGGTTTCGATCAGTGGTTCGCTCTGCATCACACGAATTTTCAAGCCCTTCATATCATCAGGCGTCCGAATCGGGCGAACTGAGGTGGTCACATTTCTGGAACCAGCGTCAAAGAATGCCAACCCCTTGAACCCACTGGCCTCGAGATCCGCCATCAACCTCTCGCCGATCGGGCCGTCAAGCACCAGGTGTTGATGTTCCAGATTACGCCAGATAAACGGCAGACTGACAACCTGCAAGGTTTTGGAAAACTGACCGAGCGGCGCGGAAGACACCTTGGTAATCTCGATCGAACCAAGCTGCGCACCCTCGATATAATCTTTTTCCTGGCCTAATTGTCCGGCCGGATAGACGGTGATGACGACTTCGCCATTGGTCTTTTCGTTGACTTTTTCGGCAAAGGCCACCAACGCTTGATGAACCGGGTGCGAATCCGGCAGCACCGACGCCAGTTTCCAGTTATAGGTTGCCGCATACAGTGGAGAACCAACTCCTATCACCAGACTCATTGCCACAATGGCACACACCATAAACATTGCTGCACACCTTTGACATCTCATACCATAGCCCTCCTTGTAACCCTATACTGATAAATTACAAGATTCATCGATCACCCTGAGCTTGCCTGCTGACACGGCTTCGACAGTTCAACATGACCGATATCCTCTAATTCAACAGCATTACCCTGTAACCTGTTTGTTAATAAGAATGGTTTTACCTGTTCCGCATAACGAAACATATTTTCAACATACGAAATAAATGATTCTTGTCAAGAATTTTTTTTAAACAGTGACTATTTTTACCGGACGATTTTCTATTTATAAGCAAGCCATCCCCTTTACGCCAGGCAGGGCTGTTAAGTTCTATGAATGATTGTCATCTCGACTTCGCTCGATGACCGGGCACTCGTTCGTCGAGCGAAGTCGAGACAGTCTGCGTTGCGAGAACTTCACTGCCCTGCTTTATCTCAGGGGATACGCGCCGTTGATTTTGCCTGCCGCAAACATGGCGCACACATTTTCTGGTTTCACATCCGGTTGAGCATTGTGCACAAAATTGAGTACATAGCCGCCGCCTGCCCCCAAATCATGAATTACCTGCCGGACTTCCTGCGCAACATCTTCGACGCTGCCATGAGGCAGAATTTCACGGGTATCTATGCCTCCCCAAAACGTTAATTGATCGCCAAATTCCGCTTTTAAAGACGCGGGATTCATGCCCTTTGCGGTGGTTTGAATCGGATTAAGAATCTCAACTCCGATTTCGATCAAATCCGGGATAAGCGGTCGCACCGCGCCGCAGGAATGATACATGATTTTGGCTTGTGTGTAGTCGCGGATACAGGCAATCAGTTGTTGATGCCGGGGTTTGAGAAATGTACGATACATGCGCGGCGAAATCATGAGTTGGGCGTCTCCGGCCAGATCATCCGCAATAAACGCAATATCCACATGTCTTCCGTCCACTTCGCGGAAGATGTTGCGGATCGTGCGCAGATGCACGTCCAGAATTTTGTCCATCAGGGCGTGCATAAACTCAGGACGGGCGGCAAGATCTACAAACCAGCCTTCAAAACCACGCATGTATTGACTGGTGTGCAGAATAGTCGCGCCTAAATTCAGCACTACCGCATAATCGGTATGTTCGTGCAGATAGGCAGCGCGTTCTCTGAGTCCGCGAACTCGTCCGGGGTCGTCAGGATCAGGCCAGGGGAAATGCTCTAAGGCTTCAATGCCCGGTTCATCTTCAAAAGGGCATTGGGCCAGATCAAAATAATACCCGCCGTCCGGACAGGTTCGGATCACGCCCCATTCATCCTGATAAGCGTTTGGTCCAAGATCAGGCGGAATAAAATGATCCGGCGCTCCGGCATAGAGGGAACGGGTATCAATGTCGAAATATTCAAGAATGTCTTCATCCGGCAGCACAATCTGCTGCATGACGTCCCAGATCACAGGCGGTTTGGTTTCAAATTGCAGCAGTTTACGGACATTTTCATAGACGATCCGGTGAAGACTGGTGCATTTTGTGCCTGCCAGATCACAGGGCACACGATCCGGTTCCTGATGATTGACCGCCGTCATGACACGTTCGCGATGAGTCATTGTACGTGTACCTCTTTGGGTTGTTGTTACTCAAATGTCAACAGCACCTTGCAGGTTTCGTCCGGATGCTCCTCAATCAATTTCATGGCCTGTTCCGCTTCCGTAAAAGGAAAGGTATGCGTCACGAGCAGAGCCGGCTGCACTTCGCGGTTGTTGAACCACTGCACGACTTCCGGGAACTTATGGGCATTCAAACGGGACCCTCTGATTTCCAGTTCTTTGGTGGTAATATCAAACTGACACAGGGCCGAAGGATTCTTTGTGAATCCGATGACCATGACTCGGCCAGCCGGTGAAGCTAATTTGACCGCTTGTTCCAGAATTTGCGGATTGCCGACCGCGTCAATCACCACTTGCGGCCCTGTGCCCTGAGTTTCCTGACGCACAATCTCAGCCACCGATTCCTGCGTAGAGTTGATCACGCGATCCGCGCCCATTTTTTTCGCCAATTCGAGACGAGGCGCAAGAATATCCACAATTAAACAACGTGCGCCCAGTTTTTGGGCAACTTGCATGGTTGCCAGACCGATTGAACCGGAACCGAAAATCAGCACAGTATCATCTTCGGTGATCTGCGCACGCCAGGTAATTTCAGCGGCAATCGAAAAAGGTTCGGCTGTGGCAAGTTCTTCCCAGGTCAGCTTCTTTGAGAATTTATAGACATTCTGCTGCGGCTGCACCGAATATTCCGCAAATCCCCCGTCAACGTGCACACCCAGGCATTGCACCGTTGAGCAGATATTGTGGCGGCCAATCGAACAGGCGTAGCAGGAACCACAGCTTAATACCGGGTCAACCGCCACATGGTCGCCTGCCTGTATGTCAGTGACTTTTGCTCCGACTTTGACAACCTCTCCGGCAAATTCATGCCCGATCACTTTCGGATATTCGGTACCGGGACGGGTTCCGTGATAAATGTGCACATCCGTGCCGCAAATCCCGGCCGCTTTTACATGAATCAACACCTCATCATCTCTGAGTTGTTCAGGCAAAGCGAGTTCACAAATTTCTAAATCTAAAGGCGTATTTACGCGAATGGCTTTCATAAGACTTGATCCTCATAGGTTATAATTTATCGTTTCTTATTGCGAAACACTCTTTCACGATATGAAAATAAAAAATACTGTCAAGAAAAATTTTGTTTTTGTAAGTCATTTTTTACGAACCACAAAAACACAAAGGCACAAAGCAGTCTCTTCAAAAAAAAGACCTTTGCGCCTTTGCAGTGCGAAAAAAATGTATCAATCGTCTTTTCAGGAACGCACCATGTCCGCGTACTGCGGATGCCGTTTGAAAAAAATGCGCACATAGGAACAACTCGGAATCACGCCAAATCCGTGTTCCTGGGCATATTTCACCGCTTCCTGTACAATTCGTTCTGCAATTCCCTGTCCGCGCAATGACGGCGGCACATACGTATGATTGAAATCGAGCGTCGTTTCATCAACCTGACGATAGGTCATCTCCGCTTCTGAGCCATCAAGAATACTATAAAATCTCCGTGTTGTTTGATCATGAAGAATATTCATCGTATGCTCCTCAAAAATGATTTTGTCGTCACGTTCTCTCTTGACAGGTTTCATCACATCAGCATAATGTTTTTTTACCCAAAACGTACGACATATCCACAGGACTGTTAAGTTCTCTGAATCTGTGACTGCTTGTGATGGAGTCCACTTTTCGAAGTGGCCTCCATCTGGGCAATGTGAGATATGGTTCATTCCGTGGAGGCCACCTCAGAAGGTGGACTCCACAAGAACTTAACAGCCCTGTATAACATATCCGTGTCAATATAATTTTTTCAAAAACTCAAGCTTAATAATTACTTACCCCACGGCCACAAAAATTCTAGCAGTATACGAAGGTTGAGATGGCTATATTTCTTGATGCTTTTCAAGGAAAGGGGTATTTGCTGCTGATGGTGTTGGCGACAAGGACTCCGCTTCTGACAGCCGGGTCGATCCCTTCGGCCAGGTCTTTGGTGGCCAGGCCGGTCGCATCGCCGATCAGCAAAGCGTGATCCTGCTGCACAACGTCGCGCCTGCCTCGAGTAGCATACGCATAGCAATCCTAAATGAAATGTGGTATCGTTGGAGTCCACCTTCAAGGTGGCCTCCAACGTCGAAGAATGAAGGTTACTTGCCCGTTTCGCGATTCTCCTTGACAAGCATGATATGGAGGTTGCAGACTATTTGGATGCTTTGAAAAAATATCTTCCGAATTCCGGGGTAGATAGCAAGTTACATGAGATACAGAGTTTTTTTAATGACCATGATTTTGAAGAGGCGTTCGATATGTTACACGAGATGGCCCGAAATTTGGGAATTACAGCATTATACAGTTGGGTTGACACCAGAATCAGGAGCGTCAAAGCCTGGATTTGACAGCCAAAGACGAGCTTTGGCACTCCTAACGCGATCTCAATACTGATAAATAATGCTGTACTTTACAGGGAAATGGAGATCGTGGATGACACATCAACAAGAATAAACATCCCCCAGGAGCGAAGACGATGAACACCCTTCAGAACACTGAATCACCAGCAACTATTCTTATCGTTGACGATCTGTCGGACAATCTACGTTTATTGTCAGGTATTCTGCAAAATCAGGGCTATCTGGTCAGGCTCTTGCGCGAGGGACAGATGGTACTGCCATCCGTGCTGGGTTTCCCTCCGGATATCATCTTACTGGATATTATGATGCCTGATCTGTCTGGCCATGAGGTGTGTCATCAATTGAAAGCCGATGAACGCACGCGTGACATCCCGGTCATTTTTCTCAGCGCGCTGCATGGCGTCGCCGATAAAGTGAAAGCGTTTGCCGCTAGCGGCGTTGACTATATTACTAAGCCCTTTCAAAACGAAGAGGTGTTGGCGCGGGTGAAGGCGCATCTGACCATCCGCCGGCAGCAACAGCTTATTCAGGAGCAATATGCAGCTTTACAGACGCTGAATGCCAGTAAAGACACGTTTTTCTCAATTATTGCACATGATCTCAGAAACCCCTTTGGCGGATTTGTGTCCATGACCGAGTTATTGGAACAACAGCTTGAAAGTTGGAAGCCAGAGCAGGTGAAGCAGGTGGTCAGCGAACTCCGAAGGTCTGCGGAGAGACTCTTCGCTTTACTGGAAAATCTGTTGACCTGGTCGCGCCTTCAGCGCGGAGTGATGGAATATCGCCCCGAACCTGTCATTCTTTACCATCTGGTTGAACGTAGCGTCGCCCTCTTGAATCAACTTGCAACCCAGAAAGACATTCACCTGAGGAACCTGATTGATCCATCCATTCTTGTCTTTGTGGATGTGGCGATGATTGACACGGTTATGCGCAATCTGATTTCCAATGCCCTGAAATTCACGCCATCCGGAGGGAGCGTCACGCTCAGTGCTTCCCAGGATGACCAGGTTGTCGAGGTTGCCATCAGTGATACCGGCATCGGCATCCCGGCTGAAAAAATTCCGCTGCTGTTCCGCATTGACGCTAAATATCAGCGGCGCGGGACAGCCGGCGAACCGGGCACAGGGCTGGGTTTAGTATTATGCCAGGAACTGCTTGAACGCCATGGCGGCCAACTCCGGGTCGAAAGCGAGATCGGAAAAGGCACTTGTTTTACCTGTACCCTCCCGAAAGTGTCGCGGTAAGAGGGGCATCGAATGACGCGAATACGACGAAGGTGACACAATGTACGTAACGACAAGAATACTGAATATCCTCGGTGTTCGCTAAACAAACGTCAAAGAAAATTATTTATGCTGAGTTACAGGAGTTATGTTACCCATGAAAAAATTGTCAACGCTGGTAGTTTTGTCATTATCGTTTGTCTTCCTAATTGCCGCAACAACCGGACTGATTGGTTATATTTCCCTGCATAACGGAAAACAGGCGGTTGAGAATCTGGCGAGGCAATTACAAGTTCAGATTTTTGTCAGTATTCGTGAAAAACTCGGCGATTATCTGGCAATGCCCCACCGTCTCAATCGTCTGAATGCGGATATTATTGCTCAGAATCCTGGAACCATTGAAAATTTGGAAGGATTACGCCCTATCTATCTCCGACAGCTTAAAGCGTTTGATTCTGTGACTACGGTTGCTATCGGCGTCGAGAAACAGGGAAATTATGTCGGCCTCGGGCGCAGAGATGACGGTTACTTTAGCAGTGGGTTGGTCAACCATGCTATGGACAGTGTTTATCGCGTTTATCTGCTTGATGATCAGTGCCAGGTGGTTCGATTACTGACTGAAACGCCTGATTATGACGCCCGTACCCGTGCATGGTACACATCCGCTGTTCAAGCCGGCAAAGCGGCCTGGAGCCCTATTTACATCTTTGCGTCGGGCCTCGATATTGGTATTACCGCAGTCCTCCCTATTTACAATAACGCCAGGGAGCTTGTCGCCGTGCATCAGTCAGCTCTAACCGTGGAATTCATTGACAAATTCCTTCAAGGGCTGCAGATTGGGAAATCAGGCCAGGTGTTTCTCATGGAGCAGGATGGCATGTTGGTAGCCTCCTCAACGGCTGAACCAGTGATCCGGAAGGTCGCCGACAAATTTGAGCGGCTCAAGGCCATCGAAAGCGCTGTCCCATTCATTCGCACGGCTTCGACGTATCTGAAGAATCAGTTTGGAGAGATGAGCCACATTCCCGATATGTTGAATTCACATATCGCGATTGATGGACAGCGTTATTTTTTATCGGCGGCAAAACTGCGCGACCTGTACGGACTGCACTGGATCATGGTCATAGGTTTACCTGAATCCGATGTGATGGAGCAGATTGATGCCAATACGCGCACCACAATTTTGCTGTGCCTCGTAGCATCGCTTGCGGCGATGTGGCTTGGGATGATCATTGCCCGCAGACTGGCTGCTGTCAATCAGCGGTTGGAATTGGAAATTGCCGAACGTAAACAGGCGGAAGAGGCGTTACAAGGAATCGCTGAACGGTATCGCAAAGCAGAAAAATTAGGGCAAGTCGGCCATTGGGAATATAATATTCGAACGACTGAATTTTCTGGATCCGAAGAAGCCAAACGCATCTATGGATTTGATCCGGCTTCAGACCATTTTCCTACCGATGAGATCGAACAATGTATTCCAGAGCGAGACAGAGTCCATCAGGCTCTCGTTGATTTGATTGAACGAAACAAAGAATATCATTTGGAATTCGAAATCATCACGCAAGATACCCAGGTGCACAAAACCATTGTTTCCCTGGCGGAAATGGAAAAAGATGCACAGGGCAATCCGCTTAAAGTTATTGGCATCATCAAGGACATCACCGCGCTCAAACAGGCGCAAGAACGCTTGCAGATTCATTCTCAGCGTTTTCGCACCGTCCTTTCCAGCCTGTATGCCGGAATCCTGCTTGTCAACGAAGACACTCAAATCGAGTTTGTCAATCAAGCCTTTTGCGATCTCTTTCAGTTGGAGTGTTCACCGGATGACGTAACGGGGTTGACCGCAGCAGCCTTGCTTGAGAGAATCAAACCCGTCTATGCCGATCCCGTTGGGGCCATGTTTCGTATTCATGAGATCCTTCGCCAGGGGACGCCGGTGAAATCCGAAGAAGTCGCCCTGAACAAGCAACGAACGTGCCTGCGTGATTTCATCCCAATCTACATTGAGGGGAAACGATATGGCCGCTTATGGCACCATCAGGACATCACTGATCGCAAACACGCGGAAGAGGCGTTGCAGGAGAGCAACAATCTGCTCAATTCACTCATTGACGCCTCACCCGTCGCTATTATCGTGTTAGATACCGAAGCCCGCGTGACGCAGTGGAATCCGGCGGCCGAGCAGATTTTCGGCTGGAACGCCCGGGAAACGCTGGGGCAATTCAATCCGATCGTGCCGCCGGAACAACACGCCGCTTTTCGCCTGATGTTTAACCGGCTGTTACAAGGCGAGGTGCTCCGGGGTGTCGAAATTCGGCGGCAGCGCAAGGACGGGACATCCATTGACATCCTCCTATCAAACGCCGCGCTACGCAACACGCAAGGCGAGGCTATCGGCGCAATTACTCTATTTACCGACATCACCGACCGCAAACAGGCGGAGGAGGCGTTGAATGTTGCGCTGGAAAAATATAAAGTGTTATTTGATTCGTTTCCGTTAGGTATCAGTATAACCGATAAAAACGGCAAGATTGTCGAAGCGAATCGTGAATCCGAACGGCTGCTTGGCATTTCTCAACAAGAACAAACGCGAAGGACCTATGATAGCCAGGAATGGCGGATCATCAGACCGGATGGGACGCCCATGCCGGCTGAAGAGTATGCCAGCGTAAGAGCCTTGCACGAACAGCGTTTGATTGAGAATGTGGAGATGGGAATTGTGAAGGAGCAGAACGAAATCATCTGGATTAGCGTCACGGCGGCGCCAATCCCCCTTGAAAATTATGGGGTAGCGATTGCGTACGGCGACATCACCGCCCGCAAGCGGACTGAGGAGGCGTTGCAGCAGGCCAAAGAGGTCGCCGAAACCGCCAACCGTGCCAAAAGCGCGTTTCTCGCCAACATGAGTCATGAACTGCGTACCCCACTCAATGGCATTTTAGGCTATACGCAGCTTCTCAAGCGCGACCCGCACCTGACTGCTAAACAAAGACAGGGCATTGAGACCATCCATCGCAGCGGCGAACACCTGCTAGCCCTGATCACCGAGGTACTCGATCTGGCCAAAATCGAAGCCGGGAAAATCGAACTGGAACCGGCCGAGTTTTCGCTAAAGACTTGCATTCGCACGGTTGTAGAAATGATCCGCATCAGGGTTGTCCAGAAGCAGTTGATTTTCTCCTATCAACCCGACGGAGACCTATCCTACACGCTTTTTGGCGACGAACGGCGGCTGCAGCAGGTCTTGCTCAATCTCCTCGGCAACGCCGTCAAATTCACCCTGACAGGCAGGGGGACCTTTCGGGTGAGCGCTCGCGATACTCGCCAGTCAGGCTCTCTGACGTGTCATCTGGAATTTGAGGTCGAAGATACAGGTATCGGCATCCCCACAGAGAAATTGGCCGACATCTTCCTCCCCTTTGAACAGGTGCATGATCCTCGCATCAGAACTGAGGGCACGGGCTTAGGCTTAGCTATCAGCGATCAGATCGTGCGCTTGATGGGCGGCGAGATCCAGGTCGAGAGCCAGCCCGGAGTCGGTAGTTGCTTCCGGTTCGAAATCGAGCTGCCGGTCATTGCCTCTCCTGCGTCGGACCAAGTCAGACACATCCGAAAAATAACTGGCTTGAAAGACCACCCGCCCACCATTCTGATTGTGGATGACCATGAGGACAATCGCCGGGTGCTGCGCGAAATGCTGAAGCCCTTAGGCTTTCATCTGGTTGAAGCGGAAAATGGGCAGGAGGCTCTCGATCAGGTGGCCGCCGTTCAGCCCGATCTGATGTTGCTTGATCTCAAAATGCCGGTGATGGATGGGTATGAAGTCCTGACACGCCTGCGGGAGCACGACGCGGCATCCCTTCCGGTGATTATCGCGTTCTCGGCCGGGGCCTACGATCATATCCGCCAGCAGAGCCTGGAAGCCGGCTGTGATGATTTCCTGGCGAAACCTTTTCAAATGGAAAAGCTGCTTGACATCCTGGAAAAACATCTGCATGTGAAATGGGAGCCTGAAACCGTCGCTCAGGAGACAACAGCAGCAGATCAGACATTCCCTCTGCCTCCGCGAGAGGATTTGCTCGCGTTACACAAAGCTGTCTTCATCGGTGATATTATGGCGATTCGAAAGCACTTAACTGAGCTTGAACACCGTGATCCCGCCTTGAAGCCCTTTGTGGATTTCTTTCGAGGACTGGCCGACAGTTTCCGGCTCGATCTGATGCGCGAGAAGCTTGACGCATTTCTGAATCCCCTGTCCTCGCCCGTTGAGATAGAGAAGCCGCGTCAGCAGGTGGATCGGAACATCACGGCAGATGCTCTGCACACTCTGCCAGAGGCGTGGCAGATCAGCCTGAAAAACGCCGCGTTACAGGGTAACCCTGAAGCAATGAAGCACGTAATAAACCAGATTCGCACACAGGATGCTGCTCTGGCTGAAAGTCTCGCAGTTCTGACCGCGGAATTCGAATTTGGTAAAATCCTGACATTGTTTCATGTATATAGAAGTCATCGATAACTTCGACGCTGACATACAACATCAAATGCACTGCGAAATGACATTTCGCAGTGCATTTACATGGAGTAAAGAGTATGAACATACGACAGACCCCTGAAACGCCAGCAAGTATTCTGATTGTTGACGACCTGCCGGACAATCTGCGTTTATTGTCAGATATTTTACAAGACCAGGGCTATCTGGTTAGATTACTGCGCCAGGGAGAGATGGTGTTACCATCTGTGTTGAGTTTGCCTCCTGAACTTATTTTGCTGGATATCATGATGCCTGGCATGGATGGCTATGAAGTGTGTCAGCAATTGAAGACCGATGAACGCACGCGAGACATCCCGATTATTTTTCTCAGCGCGCTGGAAGATATTGCCGATAAGGTGAAAGCCTTTGCTGTTGGCGGCGTTGACTATATTACCAAACCCTTTCAGGCTGAAGAGGTATTGGCGCGGGTGCAGACCCACCTGACGTTGCAGCAATACCGCGCTCATCTTGCAGAATTAGTGGATGAGCGTACACGTGAACTCAAACACGCCAACGAACAATTACAGACGGCTCTGGCTGAAATCCGGCAATTGAAGGATCAACTTCAGGTTGAGAATCTCTATTTTCGTGAAGAGATTAAATTGGAACATAACTTTGACGAGATTCTCGGTCAGAGTCCATTGCTCGCCTACACGCTGTTCAAGGTTGCGCAGGTCGCCGCGACAGACACGCCGATCCTCATTCTGGGCGAAACCGGCGTCGGAAAAGAATTGATTGCCCGCGCGATTCATCATGCCAGCCTTCGCAAAGATCGCCCGCTTGTGAAAGTCAATTGCGCCGCGTTGCCTGCGCATTTGATCGAAAGCGAATTATTCGGCCATGAAAGAGGCTCGTTTACGGGCGCAATAGCCAAGCGGATCGGCCGCTTCGAATTGGCGGATGGGGCGACCCTCTTTTTGGATGAAATCGGTGAACTCCCGTTGGAATTGCAGCCCAAGCTGTTGCGCGTGATTCAGGAGGGGGAGTTCGAACGTCTCGGTAATTCTCGCACACTGAAAGTAGATGTGCGTCTGCTAGCGGCGACAAATCGGAATCTCGAAGCGGAAGTTCACGCCAAAAAGTTTCGTCAGGATCTCTACTATCGTTTAGCTGTGTACCCGCTCACCATTCCGCCGTTGCGCGAACGGCGCGACGACATCCCGCTGCTGGTTCAGGCCTTTGTGCGCAAGTTCAGCAAGAAACATGGCAAGCTGATTGAAACCATCCCGCAAGCCACGCTGACAGCCCTGCAACAGTATGCCTGGCCCGGCAATGTCCGCGAATTGGAAAACGTGATTGAACGAGCGGTGATCACAACGCCTGATCACATCCTGCGCGTTGAATTGCCAGAAACGCCCATAGCGATTACAGAGCCAACGAAAACTTTGGAGACCGTCGAACGTGACTATATCACCCAGGTATTGAAATCCACGAACTGGAGAATTGAAGGCCCCAAAGGAGCGGCTCTCATCCTGGGACTGCACCCGAATACTCTTCGTTTTCGTATGCAAAAACTCAACATCAAACGTTCTTGATGTTTGAATTGAGGAGTGTCAAAGCTCATCTTTGGCGGTCAAAGCACTCCTGTTTCTCCTTTCAATTCAACTTACATATTCCACAATATATTGTGGTTCTGCAATATCTTGTGGAGGATTGTGTCAACCTGGAAGAACGCGCCCGTGTTCTCGTCGCCTCGAACCTCTTGTAAAATCCTCTGTTATCATACCTTGCTCATCCGAACGTGCTGATGGCATGGAGTTTGAAATAAGAAGTGTATGATTGCACACTGACATTCAGGACGAACTGACTTAACAAACGTGAGGAAGGATTGATGATTGCCGTGACCATCACCATGACCGTATTGCCTCAAAAACGTCAAGAATTGTTGCTCACTCTGCATGAGTTGATCGCGGTGATGCGCCAGGATACGGGGTTTCTCGACGCCCGGATCAGCATGAAAAACGGAAACAGTTCTGTGGTGACGCTGATAGCAGAATGGGAAACGCCGGAAGCGGTACAGACCTACATGCAATCCGAGTATTTCCGAATTTTATGCGGCGCCCTGCAACTGTTAACCTCCTCCTCAGAAGTGATGCTTCAGCAAAAGGACAATCTGAGCAAGGGGAAACCCGTATAGAGCGGAACAAACGTATAAACGCTGACGATGATAATAGACAAATATGTATTTAATAGGAGCTATCATGAGCATAAGCTCACCCGGCATGATGAAAAACAGATGTAGCGCGAAACTCCAGTTTCGCGGCTATCAACGATGCGCGAAACTGGAGTTTCGCACTACATTTTCAGGGGAGGATGAAATGACATGAAAAGCATCAAATATACCATACTTGTCAGTTTTTGCACCATGGCGGCAATCAGTATTACCGCGTTAGCGGTCGTGATTTCAAACAAAATCAGTGAGAGCCTGTCAACCCAAGCCGAGCATCTCAGCGCCCAGATGACGCATCAGATTTATGAAACGCTCAATTTGCCCCATCAGACCTTTGAACTCTTGATGCGAGAAGAAATTCGCCGCAGCGTCAAGGAATTATGCGAGAACCCGGTGTTAATTGCCAATGCAGAATTGGGGCGACTGAATACCTTAAAAGCTGAACTTCAGTCCGCAGCCAGAAAGCATGAATGGGATTTTGCGCTCTTGTTAAATTTAAAAGCCCAGTTACTGGCGTCATTTCCTTCAGATCTGAATGACTTCGAGATTGAAGCGTATCTGCACACCTGGGATGTTAGCGAGCTTCTGCATCGGATGGCCGCAGAACCGTCCAGAGAAGAAACAGCTATGTGGGATACCTTTACCCGGCAGAATCTCCAGGCCTTACATGTTCTCAAATTAGACACCCGACCTTTTCCCGCCGAGGGCGCACTCAGTAGTGTCGCTGCAAGCATTATCACAAATGATTTTGACGAACCCCTTGGCATCTGTCTTGTCGGAAAATTGTTGAATGATTACGTGGAGCCGTTGGAACGGCTGCACAGAATTGCCGGCTATGCCAGCATCATCTATCTCGACGCCATCCCGATTGTCCACGCCGGATTGATCGCTCCTGAAGATTCAGCGCGCGATTTTGCGCCACTCCCCATACCTGTGGAAATTCAGAAGCGTCTCCTGGACAGCTCCAAAAAACAAAGCCACCACGTGTTCACCTTTGCCGGAGTCCCTTATCTTTCCGCCTGTTCCCCGCTCTCCTCCTTTACTGGGAAACAGCTCGGCTTTCTGTGCATCGGGCTGCCTGAATCGCAAATTACAGACGCTCAACAAACCGTTCTTTCGTCAGGAATCGCCGCAAAGCAAGAGGTCCAGGCATGGATTGTGAACATTGGTGTGGTCTCCTTAGGTTTTTTTGCGTTCGCCTCTTTCCTGATCGCCGCGAACATTGTCAAACCGCTCAGGCAGTTGACCGACCGGGCCAACAAATTGGCCCGCGGAGATTTTCAGGAAGATCTGCGCGTGACGTCCAGAGACGAAATCGGAGCCTTGAGTCAGAGCTTGAATGAGGTGATGCACTCCTTCCGGGAGATTGCCGCAACGTCCGAAGCGATCGCGCTGGGACACGTCCAACAGCAGGTGGTGCCCCGCTCAACAGAAGATGTGTTAGGTCATTCGTTACAATATATGGCGACGTATCTCAGCGAAATGGCCTCTCTGGCCGACACGGTAGCCCGGGGCGATTTGACGCGCACCGTTCACCTGCGTTCACACGACGATAGCCTGGGACAGTCGCTCCAGGCGATGACCACAGGTTTGCGGTCATTGATTGAACAGATTCGAACCAGTGTGGAACAGTTGACCTCCACCGAAGACGATATCTCGTCGCTGGCAACTCTCAATATCGAGATTGTCAAAAACGTCCATACCGCCATCGCGCAGATGACTGCGACCATGACCGAAATGCAAAACAGCGTGGCCGCGGTGTCGGAAAATATGGATACGCTGAATGCGTCCGTGGAAGAAACCTCGTTGTCAGCTTCCCAGATGGAGGCTTCTATGGATCATATTGCTTCACACACACAGAACTTCACCCGCCAGGCTCAGCACACCATGGACTTTGTTACCCAGGTCGTCTCTGCCCTGGAACAGATTCTGAAAAGCACGGCCTCGTCTCAACAGTTGTCACAAGAAACGATGCAGGAGGCGCGTGAAGGCCAGCAAGCCGTCAAACAGGTGATGAGCAGCGTCCAGACCATTCAACAGACGATCAGCATGGCCGTCGAAGCGATTACGCAATTCGCGCACAGTTCTGAAGAAATTGACACCATTCTGGAGGTCATTCGAGACATTACCGACCAGACGTCGCTCCTGTCCCTCAACGCCTCCATTATCGCGGCTCAGGCCGGAGAACAGGGCAGAGGTTTTGCGGTGGTGGCCGGGGAAATTAAGCATCTCTCCACAGGGGTGGCCGCTTCGACGAAAGACATCGCCCGGATTCTTCAAAATCTCCAGCAGAATACCAGCCGGATCGTGCAGGCGGTACATGAGGGCGCGGCCGATGTGAAGTGCGGACTGGAGCACACCATCCAGGCGCAAACCACCCTGGAACACATCACGACCAGCGCGGAACGGTCATCCGCTATCGTCGCTGAAATTGCAGAGGCGTTGCACAGTCTCATGCTGATGACGCACCAGGTCTTTGCAGCAATGACAGAAGTGAATACGATGACCGCCGACATGATGACCACCATCAATGAACATCAAATCGGAACACGCCAGATTCACCAGGCGATCGCGCAAATCACTGACCTGTCATTTCAGGTTCAGCAAGCCTCGGCTGACCAATTGGCCGGAGTGCGTCATGTCCTTGACTCCGCACAGGATGTTGTCATGCTGATGGATCACAATTTGGAAAGTTCGCAGCACGTTGTGCAGGTGGTCAAAGACCTCTCAACCCAAGCGGATCTCCTGTTAGATGCGGTTGACCGGTTTAAACTGAGATCTGAGCCTCAAAGGGCGCATCCTGTCCTGGCGCCCCAATATTCAAGAGGAGGAAGGACGTTCATGGACCTCAAAGTGAACATGAACGTCCCCGCTTCTCCGGTATGATGAAGGCGATGTGTACCGACGGACAGCCTTGTCCACAGAGGAGTTCGGCGGACAAGACTGTCCGTCGGTACGGGTACTTTTAAAGGAGAAATGAACTATGGAATTATTTGAAAATGAATATGTCAAGCTGTCAATTGACAAAAATGTTCCCTGTTTAGAATGGATTGGCAAGAAGTACATGCCATCGAAAGAATTCAGAGCCTCTGAAGAGAAAAGTGTACAACTATATTGTGAATATAAAAATATCTACCCTCAATTGGAGTGGTTTGTTGACGCTCGCGATATAGGACCCATCGCCCCTAAAGACACGCAATGGGTGGTCAATGAAATTCTTCCGCACTTTGCCACAGCCGGTTTGACAAAAGAAGGATTTGTGGTTCCCAAAAACGTGTTAGGAAAAATGACCGTCAATTACTACACATCAAGAGTCGGGAAAATCATAGAAATTCGGATTTTTGAGACCGTTACAGCGGCAAAGAATTGGCTGAAAGCCTAGCATCCTTACAAAACACAGGGATAGTTTGATATTATTAAGCACAATAAAACAAACTTGGGAAGGAGAAATGACGAATGGGAGTAAAACTGAAAACATTTTTTGATGAAGCCGGCCAAATCGGAGGAATCGCCGCCCGCGTGGCGCTGGCGAGATATACGACCCTGGCATCGAAGCGAGCCATTGAGCTGAACGATTCCCCGGAGATGATTCAGAAGTTTGAAAAGGCTCTTCAAAAAATACGGGCGGAATTCAAAACCGACAGCAGCGCATCCGTTCCAACTGGATCGGCATTTGCTTCGCAGATGGTTGATGTGAAAAAACTGAGAAATGCTTTGACTGCCCTCGAAAGAGACAAACAACACGGCATTTCAGATCTCAATACAACGATCAAACGCGTCACGGAAATGGCGGCCAAAGAGCTGAATATTGCTCGCGTCAGTGTGTGGTTTCTTGAGAATAACAACACCTTGCTCGAATGTATTGATCTTTTTGACCGAAAACTGTCGAAACATAGTTCGGGTTTACAATTAGTTGAGAGGGATTATCCCACATATTTCGTGGCATTGAAATATGCAAGAGCGATTGATGCGTATGACGCCAATACTGACCCGAGAACCTCGTGTTTTTCTGAATCATATTTACGGCCGCTTGGCATCGTTTCCATGCTCGACATTCCAATTTGGCACAAAAGCGACCTGAAGGGGGTGTTGTGCCAGGAGCATATCGGCGCCAGGCGCAGGTGGACTTATGAAGAAGCCGACTTCGGCGTCGAACTGACAGGTTTGATCAGCCAGGCGCTCGAATAAAAGAACATTGTTGAAAATCAAGCCGAACTGATGTGCCGGTTTCTGCCTGACAGCATACTGAGTCTCCAACCGGTTTTGGAGTTATGAATGAGAGAAAAGATTTTACTCATTGACGACGAAGAGGACATTCGTCATTTCCTCTCACTCACCCTGGAAGACGAAGGGTATGAGGTCATCACCGCTTGCAATGGGCAGGAGGGGTTGAATCTGTTCACACGCCAGTCTCCGGATTTAGTGATTACCGATATGCGCATGCCGCAAAAAGATGGGATGGCAGTGCTCAAAGAAATTAAAGCCACAGGCTCTGACGTGGATGTCATTATGCTGACCGGCCATAGCGATGAAAATATGGTCATCGCCTGTCTGCGCCAGGGGGTCTATGACTATCTCCGCAAGCCATTAGAAGATCTTGATCTGCTGATCGCCTCGGTGAGGCGAGCGATCCAAAAACGACGATTAGAATTGCACAATAAAGCCTTATTGCACAGGTTGGAAGAACTCGCCATCAAAGATTCCTTGACAGGCTTGTATAATTATCGCTATCTACAGATTGCGCTGGATCAGGAAATTCTCCGGTCAGCGCGATTTCAGCATCCGTTTTGTCTGTTGATGATTGATCTTGATGACTTTAAGCAGGTGAATGATACGTATGGCCATTTATGCGGGGATGCAGTGTTGAAAAAACTTGGGGAAATTTTCCTCGCGACAGTCCGAGTGTGTGATAGTGTGTACCGGTACGGGGGCGAAGAATTTTGCCTGCTCATGCCGGAAACTTCTCGAGAAGGGGTAATTCCAGTCATCCAACGACTTTTGGAAGCCATTCGTTTCACGCACGTCAATTGGCAGGAGCATTTCGTCCGGATCACCGTGAGCATTGGCGGCGCAGCTTACCCTGACCACGCCGGCGAAAAAACCGCGTTGCTGCAGTATGCGGATCAGGCATTGTATCAGGCGAAAAAAGAAGGGAAAGACCGGTTTGTGTTTCATGGGTAAGTTCTGTGAACCCTGAGGAGTGCAAACTTTAGCTTGTCTTATAGCAGGCGGAAACTTGCACTCCTGCATGTATCAGAATGAAGTTGATCTTAGATTATGGCTAAAAAATGGATGATCAAGGCAAGCGTCTTGTTGCGCCTGGCGATAGTCTCTGTCCTGTGGATAGTCGCTGGAGGGGGGGGCCTGCGCGTCGAGGCTGAGAGCCAGGGATCGCCGCCGTCCGGTCAGGAAGTTCGGATTCCGATCTCGCTTGGCGTGGATGCCCAGAGTATTCAACAACGAGAAACGAGTTCGAAAGATGTTCAGGCGGCATGGGATGTTTGGTACGAAGGGATTGGCAAGACTTACGGAATATCACTTACGATCAACGTATATGAGGATCTTCAGGCCCTGGTACAGGATTTTAATATGGGCCGGCTTGATCTTGCGATCACAACCGCGTTGAATTATCTGCGAATGACTCCGCAGATCGAACCGAATCGGGATTCAGACATCTACGGGGTGATCGTAAACGGGAAAAAGACCTACCAGTATCTGGCTCTGACGCGCCTCGATGCCGGCGTGGCGGACATCACAGATGTCTGTGGCAAGGCCTGCCTGATCCGGGCCGATGATGCGGCCGGAACGCTGTACCTGAACACCCTGTTATTGAAGCATGGCCAGCCCGACCTGTCTGCTTGTTTTGAAGAAGTCAAGGAGAGTCCATCCTTTTCTCAGGTGGCACTGGGAGTGTTCTTTAAAAAAGGAGGCGTCGGTGTGACAACGAAGTCTGTCTTTGACACGATGGTGGACCTGAACCCTCAGCTTGGCAAACAACTTACCATCCTCGCAACCTCTCCGGAATTGGCGAATGGCATTTTCTTTTTTCATAAGCAGGTCTCGCCAGAGCTGAAAACATTACTCCTGAAGCATATCCTGAATCTCCAGGCCACCTCCTACGGGCAGCAAATTTTATTGTTATATAAAATTGACGACGTGGCGCAGTTTGAACCAGCCGATCTGGACTCGGTGAAGACCTTACTACAGGAATATGAACAATTGAAACCCTAACAGAGGAACTGTCATGAGCTGACGCTCCCTCGGTATATGATGAAAATCAGATGTAGCGCGAAACTCCAGTTTCGCGCATTTTTGACAGCCGCAAAACTGGAGTTTCGCGCTACATTTTCATAGGAGGATACTCGTTATGAAACGATCTCTGTTGGTAAGATTACAATTTGTTCTGATGGCAACCTTGTTACTCGTCATCATCTCCGTTGGCGTAGGAGCGCAAGAAAACTTGACTTCCGAATGCACAAAGGTCATCCGCATCACCAGCCTCGAAGAATGCCTGAAACTTGCGTTTGAGCAGAACCGGCAACGCCAGGTCTCGCGCGCGGCCATCGCGCGCGCCGAAGCGCAGCATCAACAAGCCCTGTCGTCCTATTGGCCGCAGGTGACGGCGACTCTATCAGCGAGCCGGCGCGATGAAGATAGTAATTTTCTGTTTCCTGAAGAGATTTCGACATATAACATCGCGGGTTTGGCTCCGCTGCCGATGGACGTCACGGTACGTGTCCCGGAAAAAGATGTGAAACATCTTGATCGCGATTTGTTCGCGGGTTCACTCAATTTCCTGTACCCGCTCTATACCGGCGGAAAACGGAGAGCAGTGGTCAAACAGGCGGAGCTTGGCGTCCACATCGCCGAAGAATCGGCTCGGCGCACCGATCTCCAGATTCTCTATGACGTGAAGCGGATGTATTACGGCAAGATTTTGGCAGCCAGGCTGCGAGCGCTTGGTCAGGAAACATTGGAACGGCTGCAGGCGACGCAGACCTTGACCGAACAACTGTATCAAACTGGAACCGGGGCAGTGAAAAAAACCGATTACCTGCGGACGAATATGATGGTCTCGACTGCACGTTCGCTCGTTGAATTCTTGCGATCGAATGACGATCTGGCAACTGCGGCCTTGATCAATGTCCTGGGATTCCCCTGGGATACCCATCTGGAACTGACTGACGCCGAGATTCCTTTTATTCCATTGAGCGCGGAGGTACATGATCTGGTGGCCGAAGCCTACCAATTCAGTCCGGATTGGGGTCAGTTCGAATTGGCGCTCGCAGCCGCCGAAACCAGCATCCAGCAAGCAAGGGGCGGACATCTGCCAACCATTGCGCTCACCGGTGATCTCACCTATGTAGCAAAGACTTACGATTCCGGGCTGATGAGTGATCAGAACCGCAACTCCTGGACCGTGGGCGTGGCCCTGGAACTGCCTATCTTTACCGGATTTCGAACGACCCAACAGGTCAAAGAAGCGCAGTCCCGGGTCGAGCAACTGCAACACCAACAAATGTTGCTCAGCGAAGGGATCGCTCTGCAAATCCAGGATGCTTTCTTGCAAATAGATCGCGCCCGCGGACAGGTCGAAGCCCTCCAGGAATCGGCGACGTTTGCGACTGAAAATCGGGAACTGAATATCCGGGCGTATCAGAATGATCTGGTGGAAACCCGTGAAGTTCTTGAAGCGCAACTGCTCGAAGCGTTTATCAAGGGCCAGCATCTCAAAGCTCTGTACGATCATGCGATTAGCCGGGCCTTGCTGGATTGGTTGATTGGACGTGAAGTGGCAAAACGATTGTAACCTCATTCCTGCCCCCTCTCGGCTTCGTACCCCGGACAGCCATGTCCGGGAGATGAAATGTAGCGCGAAACTCCAGTTTCGCGGCTGTCAACAATGCGCGAAACTGGAGTTTCGCGCTACATTT
>DF820474.1:50443-104965 GCA_000739535.1 Candidatus Vecturithrix granuli
GAAACTCCAGTTTCGCGGCTGTCAACAATGCGCGAAACTGGAGTTTCGCGCTACATTTTCACAGGAGTCCATGCGAACGGGCGTTCACCTGGAGTTTCCAGGAGATGTCATGAGTGAAACGCTCACCCGGCACAATGAAAATGAGAGATGTAATGCGAAACTCCAGTTTCGCGGCTGTCAACAATGCGCGAAACTGGAGTTTCGCGCTACATTTTCACAGGAGAAATGAGAGAGACATGCCAGCACGTCAACGGACAGGTATCTTCAGGAAAACATTTCTGCTTGCCTTTTTGCTGATGGTCGTCATTATCTTGTTTTTTGCCACGCTCACGATTCCGCGGCAACGCAAGACCATTCTCAAGAGTATGGAAGCGCAGGCAAATGCCATTTCTTCGTCCATCGCGCAGGTGTGCGCCGATGCGATTGCCACGCAAGATTACCCATTTCTTGTGGAACACAATCTCAAAATGTTGCAAGGGAATCCCTCGATCCTTTATGTCATTGTGGCGTATCAAAACGGATTTTCTCTGGTGCTGACCCAAAATCGATGGGAACAGCGCGAGACGCTGGATGCGCGCTGGGAGATAGAAACGACAGAGGTGGTCGCCGGTAAGATTCTGTACAGCGATTTGGTCCGGCAGAAGGTGTTTCACTATGCGTTTCCGCTGAGATATTCGTTTGTGTCCTGGGGTCATCTGTATTTAGGACTCTCATTGCACGACTTCAACAATGCCATTACGTCAATGTATGTGATTATGCTCCTGTTAAGCCTGGCTTGCCTCTTCATTGGGGTGTTTGGGGCCTACTTGTTTGCCAAAACATTGACTCATCCGATTCTGGCCCTGCGCGAGGCCACAAATCAACTGGCGCGGGGGGATTTGACGGTCCGCGCCCGGATTATGACCAGGGATGAAATTGAGGAACTGGCGACGGCGTTCAACCAGATGGCGGAAAATCTTGAGAAGACCACGGTTTCGAAAGATTTTGTGCGCAATATCCTGGAAACGATGACGGAAAGCCTGGTAGTCACAACCGCAACCGGCCGGATTCGCATGGTCAATCAAGCGACTCTACAACTCCTGGGATACACGGAAGCCGAACTTCTCGATCAGCCCTTACACCTTCTGTTCACCGGAGAAGACCCGTTGCTGAAAGACGCCTGGATTGACAACCTGGGGCAGTACGGGGACAAATATAACCATGAGCGCATGTTGCGCTCCAAGACCGGCGTTGCGATCCCGGTACTGTTCTCTGCCGCGGTCATGTATCGTGACGACCAGGTACAGGGGATTGTGTGCGTAGCGTTGGATATTCGTCAGCGCAAAATCGCCGAAGAACAACTCCAACAGGCGTATCAAGATTTGAAAGAGACGCAGGGACAGCTTATCCAGACCGCCAAACTTGCCTCGATCGGCGAGCTGGCGGCCGGGGTCGCGCATGAACTCAATCAGCCGTTGATGGTGATCCGGACGGCAATCCAATTTCTGACGCGCAGTCTCCAAAAACAGCGCATTGGCCTCCAGGAGGTGATTGAACATCTGGAACCAGTCGAACGGAATACGAAACGGATGATGAACATTATTGACCATCTGCGCGCTTTTTCCCGGCAATCGCAGACGCCGTTCGCCGCGATCAATGTCAACCAGGTGCTTGACGATGCTTTCTTGATGATCGGCGAGCAACTCCGCTTACGGAACATTACGGTCGTAAAGCATTTCACCCCGGACCTGCCGACCGTCTCGGGCGACGCCAATCGCTTAGAACAAGTCTTTCTGAACCTGATCACCAACTCCCGCGATGCGATCACGGCCGCGCCCCACGCGAACGGCACCCTGAACATTACCACGCGCGTCTCCGAATCTCAAACGCACGTTGAAATTGTCATCCAGGATACGGGGGGCGGCATTCCCTCAGAATATCTTGACAAAATTTTTGATCCGTTTTTTACCACCAAAGAAGTCGGCCAGGGCACAGGATTGGGACTGTCCATCAGTTACGGTATTATCAAAGAGCATCAGGGTGAGATTCAGGTGATGGAAACAGGATCTGAGGGGACGACATTTGTGATCAGATTACCGGTGGAAAGTGACTAAAATGCCAGGGAGAGGGAGCCATGCCTGCAAAAATCATGCTCGTTGATGATGAACCGGAAATTTTACACATCCTCGAAACGACCTTGACAGCCGAAGGGTTTCAGGTTAGAAAGGCTTTGGGAGGCAGAGAAGCGATCACCCTCTGCCAATCTGAGTCCGTTGATCTGACTATTACCGACATAAAAATGCCGGGAATGGATGGGCTGGAGGTCATCAAACATCTGAAAGACATGGATCAGGATATGGAATTTATCGTCTTGACAGGGTTTGCCACGCTTGACAATGCGATAAAAGCCTTACAGACTGTCAGAGCCTTTGGGTTTCTGCAAAAACCCCTGGAAGACCTGGATGTGCTCTTTCATACGGTTCAGCAAGCTCTGGAAAAAAGAGCCTTGCGCCTCCAAAACCGATTACTGATAGCAGAGTTGCGCCAGCACCGGGATCATCTTGAGGATCTGGTGGCGCAACGCACAGCCGAGCTTCGGCAAGAAATGGAGGAACGTCAACGCCTCGAAGGACAACTTGTGCAAAGCCAAAAGATGGAAGCGATTGGGCAATTAGCCGGCGGAATTGCGCATGATTTCAATACGCTTTTAGGGATCATCCTGGGATATGGCGAAATGCTGCACGACGATCTGCCAAAAGGCTCGCTCCAGCGAGAGAACTTAGAGGAGATGGTCACCGCAGCGGGACGCGCAAAAGCGTTGGTCAGGCAATTGCTGGATTTCGCCAGGCCGAGCAAGCACAATCGCTATCCGCTTCGGATAGCGGATGTCGTCGCCGATGCACTCCGGCTGCTGCGGTCATCGCTGCCGAAGACTGTTGCTATCCGTGAACGGATCGAGGCGGCGTCAACCCTGGTACAAGCCAATGCGGCGCAAATCTTCCAGGTGATCATGAATTTGGGACTCAACGCCGGCGATGCGATCGGCGGAAGTAAAGGAGAAATCGAGATCGCATTAACTGATGTAACCGTCAAAAGTGAATGTGCTCGTTTGCACGCCGTGCCGCCAGGGCGGTATATCTGTTTACAGGTATGTGACACCGGGGGTGGTATGCCTACAGATATTGCCGCCCATATTTTTGAACCCTTTTTCACCACAAAAGAGGTCGGTCAGGGATCAGGATTGGGGTTGTCCATCGTGCATGGGATTGTCACAAGTCATGGAGGGTTTGTCACTGTGGAGAGTGAACCTGGGCAGGGTGCCAGGTTTCGTGTCTATTTACCAGGGATAGGGATTGAAGATTGAAGTTTGCTTTTCGACTTCACGCAGAATGACATTTATGATAAGCAAAATTGACCGATTCCATTTTCAATCTTCAATTTTCAATAAAGAATTATGGCACGCATTCTGATTATTGATGATGATGTCCAGTTTTTGAAGATGCTGCGGCAGATGTTGGAACGCGAAGGGTATGAGGTGGTAGAAGCTCTGGATGGGAGAGTTGGGATTCGTTTGTTCCGAGAGCTGCGGACGGAACTTGTCATCACTGATATTTTTATGCCGGAAAAAGAGGGCATTGAAACGACTTTAGAACTCAAACGGGAATTTCCGGGCGTGCCGATCATCATCATGTCTGGCGGCGGCCGGGCGTATGACTTTCGTTACCTCGATATGGCCAGGGAATTCGGGGCGGATCGCGCCTTTATAAAACCGTTCGAACGGCAGGAACTTTTGGCTGCGATCCAGGAATTATTAGACGAGCGTGAAGCGCCGGATCGCCGCCAGTCATTCTGATTTGATTGGGGATGATACTCCGCGAAATTTACCCATACTCTCCAGCATCTTGAAAGTGAAAGCCGTTAATAAACGATTTTCTCCGTGAGATTACATCCGAAAGGAGGACAATGAACATACGACATTTTTTGGGACTGAACATTCTGGTTTGGGGCTATTTGATCATATTCTGCTGTGGCGCGGCGTCTGCTGATGTTCCTGTTCGCGCACAACCCTCGGCCTTTGTGATTGGACAGCAGGGACAGGTTGCCCCCGGCGGCCCTTATAGCTTAGACGAGATGTTGACCATTTTGCCGGATGTCAACGGTGACTGGACCCTGGATGATGTGACATCAGCAGCTTTCACCGACCGGTTTCAGCCGAATGAAACGGCGCGCTCCGGTTTGGCTGCGGACGCCCGGGCGTATTGGGTGCGCCTTAACATTGACAATCGTTCCGAGTATGATGAAGCGGTATTCCTGCAATTTGTGCCGGCGTTTGTTGTTGACCTGTATCTGCGACCGCCGTCAGGCGAGCCGATCCACCAACACGCCGGTCTCTTCGTGCCCTTTGCGGAATGGACATTCCCCCTCAGTGATTTTCGCTACCCCCTGTTTTCCGTGACCATTCCGAAACTGACCACGCAAACTCTCTACGCACGTTTAGCCATCGAACCTCGCTGGCTAAACGCCGCAGAACGGCAGATTACCGCCACCATCCGGTTGTCGAAAACAGTGTTGCGCGATGTTGCCAACTTTCGGTATGTCCTGGGCGTCATGGTAGGCCTGTTCCTCGGTCTGGGGCTGTATCTTTTTGTGGTGTTTCTGAGCGTCCGGGATCGCGCGTATCTGTATTTTAGCATATATGTCTTATTGTATAGCCTGCTGGATATTGTGGGGTATGGGATCGCATTGGAATGGTTGTGGCCCGGCGCCCCGCGCTGGAATGCCTTTAGCCTTCTTCTGCTGATGCTGCTTATTGCCCCGCCGTTTATCAGCTTTAGCCAGCTCTATTTGCAGACGCAGACCGTCATGCCTCGCCTGCACCGCTTGTTAACCCTTATAAAATGGTCATATCTTGTACCTTTTGGAGTTGTCCTGATTGCCCCTGGCCGCGGCGACGATCTGATCCAAATCTGGTTTATCGTAGCCAGCCTCATCTTGTTAAGTATTGCGGTGAAAAGTTGGCGACAGGGCTTTCAGCCTGCACGGATCTATCTCAGTGCGAATCTGGCGTTGCTGCTCAGCATCCTGCTCTATAATCTGACGCCCATATTAGGATTTTCAGGCAGCTTGTTCCTGGGATACTGCGTTGATCTGGGCGTCTTGATCCAGATTATCCTCTCTGCCATCGGTTTAGCGCAACGGATTACGATCATGCGCCAGGAAAAAGATCGCACACAAACGACGCTGTTGCAACTTGCCCAGGAGCATACACGGCTGATCCAGGAACAGAATCGCCTCTTAGAGCAAGAAGTGGCAGAACGCACCTATGCTTTACAAGAAAGCGAAGAACGTTTTCGGGCGTTAGCAGAAAATTCACTGGATACAATTATGCGTTTTGACCGGGAATACCGCCATCTCTACGTCAATCCTGTGGTGGAAACGCTGACCGGCCTCCCGGTCAATGCCTTTCCGGGTAAAACCCACGCGGAATTAGGGTTCCCTACGCGCTTAGTGGCGCTCTGGGAAGAGTCTATTGATAGCGTGTTTACGTCTGGCCAGCCCCATCGTATTGAATTTGAACTTCCCACACACATCTGGCTGGATTGGCTGCTTATCCCGGAGCGTGCGCCGGATGGAACAGTGCGCACCGTACTCGCCTCTGCCCGTGACATCACGGAATATAAACACGCGGTGGAGGCCTTGCGCGAGAGCGAAGAGCGATTCCGCAACATGTTTGAACGTCATAGCGCCGTCATGTTGCTCGTGAATCCCGAGACCGGCCGGATCATCACCGCCAACCAGGCGGCGGTCAATTATTATGGCTATTCGGCCGAAGCGTTCCAGGGCATGCCTATTACCCAAATTAATCATCTCCCTTTCGAAAACATCCACGCGGCGATGCAGGTGGCGACCCACACGCAGCAGAATTATTTTCAGTTTCAACATCATCTGGCTGATGGCACTGTGCGGGAGGTCGAAGTGTATTCGACGCCCATCCCCTTTCAGGGCCAACAGATGTTATTTTCGATTATTCACGACATTACCGAACGCAAACGCGTCGAAGAGGCTTTACTCCAGGCCAAAGAAGCAGCAGAATTCGCCAATCTGTCCAAGACCAATTTCCTGCGCAGCGTCTCCCATGAACTGCGCACGCCGTTGAATCATATCCTGGGTTTTGCGCGGATTTTGGAAAGCCAGACTTCCGGCGCATTGAATCCGCGACAGGCAAAATATATTGCTACCATTCTTGCCAGCAGCGACCACCTTTTGAAGTTGATTGAGGACATTTTGATGCTGTCGCAGCTTGATTTCGAGAAAACTGATGTGTATCTGAGTGATATCCCGCTCAAACGGCTACTGGAAAATAGTGTGAAAACGATTCGGGAGAAAGACCTGAAGCAAGCATTGACATTGACGATCAAGCTCCCTCCGGAATTGGAAACCGCCACGATTAAGGCGGATCAGCGTAAACTGATGCAGGTGCTCTTCCAATTGCTTACCAATGCTGTCAAATTTACACCCGATGGCGGCGCAATTGTTGTTGACGCGGAATGCAACGGAGAGGATATTGTGATTCGCGTCACGGATACGGGCATTGGCATCGCGCCAGAAGATCAGGAACACATCTTTGCGCCGTTTTATCAGGTCCGGAGTGGGCTGGCTAACAAAACTCCGGGTACGGGGTTGGGCTTACCCATTGCCAGACGGCTGGTCGAATTGCATGGGGGAAAACTCTGGGTATCCAGCACAGGGCCAGGCGCAGGCAGTTGCTTCAGTTTTTCGGTGCCGCAGGGCGTCGCATCACAAATGGAAAATGCATATCAACGGTTTGATGACTCATCGATCGTGTTCCAGGACGCCGAGGCCTTATCTGCGACATCAGCAGAAGTCGAGATCACCCCACCGCCGCGCGCGGATTTGGAAGCTCTACATGAAATGGCAATATTAGGCAAAGTGTTCGAAATTCAGGAGCATCTCCAACGATTAGAAGTGCAAGATGCTCGCTATAAGCTCTTTGCCCGCAAAGTGTGGGTGTTAGCGAAAGCGTTCGAAGTTCAGCAGATTGCAACGATGGTCAAATCGTATTTGGATCAATTATAATGATGTCGTAAACGATTGGATGGCGGAGAAAAAAAGCATGCGCATATTAACAATGATCACGAGCTGGAGAGAACATAAGATGAATACATTGAGAACAACGCTGAAACAGATGTGTATGCTTTGTCTTGCACTATGGGGTGTTGGGGTTGTTTTGGCAATGGCGGCATTGGTAGAGGCGTCCGGCATTGCGGAAAAATTGAAATTTGAACACCTGACCATTGCGCAGGGGTTGCCGCATGATGTCGTCTATTCCATTCTGCAAGACCGGCAAGGGTTTATGTGGTTTTCCGGGGAAGGCGGCTTAGCCCGGTATGACGGCTATAGTTTCAAGGTCTATCAACACGATCCGTTAAACCCGGACTCGATTGCAAGTAATAATATCAGCCAAATTTTGAAAGACCGGGAGGGCGCAATCTGGTGTTCGACGTGGGGTGCGGGCGTGGATCGCTTTGATCCGCAAACGGAAACCTTTCAGCATTACAAGCATGATCCCGCGAATCCGAACAGCCTGAGCGATGACCGGGCGCATGTGATCTATCAGGACAACAGCGGCATCCTCTGGTTCGGCACGTTCGCCGGAGGCTTGAATCGCTTTGATCCGGCTGCTCGAATCTTTACGCGCTTTCAACATGCTGATGACGACCCGCACAGTTTGAGTCATAATCGCGTCTGGTCGGTTGTCGAAGATCAGGCCGGCAATTTGTGGATCGGGACGAGCGATAAATTGAATAGACTTGACCGGGCGACCGGACAATTCACGCATTATCACCATGATCCGCAGAATCCTCGCAGCCTCAGTCACAACGAAACGCGCTGGCTGTATGTTGATCAGACTGGAACACTGTGGGTGTCCACCGCTGGCGGCCTCAACCGTTACCACGCCGCGAGCGATGATTTCACCCGATATGCGCATGACCCGCAAAATCCGCACAGTTTGAGCAACAACACCGCCTTCAAAATCTGTGAAGATCAGCAGCAGCGTTTATGGATTGGCACGAAAGGCATTGACGCCGGCGGCTTGAATATGTTCGATCCGCAAAGCCAGCAATTTGTCAGCTATGCGTATGATCCGAATAACCCCAGCAGTATCAGCCACAATGATATTCGGGATGTGTTCATTGATCGCAGCGGCGTGTTGTGGATTGGGACGCGCGGCGGCGGCGTGAACAAACTCGATCTCAAGCCCAAAAAATTCCACAGCGTCACGCGCAACCCGAACGCGCCCAACACCTTGCACGGTGCGTTAGTGTTCGCGCTCGCGGAAGACGTGGACGGCAATCACTGGATCGGCACGGATGGCGGCGGATTGAACAAGCATGATGTCCGAAGCGGGGTGTTTTCCTATTACGACTCCACGAACAGCGGCATCAGTAAGGACTCCGTGCTTGCTATCCAGCCCGATTCCGATGGGCGCCTCTGGTTAGGCACGAAAGGGGAGGGGCTGAATCATTTTGACCCGCAAACAGAGCAATTTGTGGTGTATAAACAGGATCCGAACAATCCGAACAGCCTGAGCAATGACCAGGTGTACTCCCTGTTGCAGGATCGTGAAGGGCGTCTGTGGGTTGGCACGGATAACGGCTTGAATCTTTTCCATCCGGAAGATCAGACCTTTACGCGCTTTCTGCCGGACAAACAAAATCCGAACAGTCTGAGCTATAAGGCGATCTTATCCCTCATGCAGGCGCGAGATGGCGCGATCTGGATCGGAACCTGGGGCGGCGGTGTGAATAGATTGGAATTTACTGAGGTTTCAGGGGTGAGGGAGGCACAATTCACGGTGTATCGGCGTGACCTGAACAATCCGAATAGTTTGAGCAATGATGAAGTCACTGCCTTGTTAGAGGATCGCAACGGCGATGTCTGGATCGGCACGAATGGCGGCTTGAACAAATTCGATCCCCGTACCCATACCTTCACTCACTATTTTCAGGCCGATGGATTGCCGAACAGCGAAATTGCCGGCTTGCTCGAAGATCATGCGGGCATGATCTGGATCAGCACCATTGCCGGGTTATCCCGTTTCGATCCGGCGGGCCAGACATTTCGCAATTATGATGTCGCGGATGGCTTGCAAAGCAATCAATTCAAGGACAACGCGTATTTCCGCAGCCGCTCCGGGCAACTGTTTTTCGGCGGCGTGAATGGCTACAGCTATTTCGACCCGGCGCAGGTGCAGGATAATCCGGTGCCGCCGCCCGTCGCGCTGACAAGTTTTAAGGTGTTTGAGCAGCCGGTCGTCTTGCCGCTGTCCGTGTCCTATCTGCAACACCTGAAATTATCGTATCGTGACAAATTTTTCGCCTTTGAGTTTGCGGCATTGGATTACACCAATACCGAGAAAAATCGCTACGCCTATAAAATGGAAGGCTTTGATCACGATTGGATTGCGGCCGGACAGCGGCGCTACGCCAGTTATACGAATTTGGATGCGGGGCAATATATCTTTCGCGTTATTGCGTCGAATAACGATGGCGTCTGGAACAAAGACGGCGTGGCGGTTAACCTGACGATTCTGCCCCCTGGTGGGAAACCGCGTGGTTCAGAGGGCTGCTGGCGATTCTGGTCGTAGGGTTGGTGTTCGGCGGGTTTCGCTGGCATATCAAATCGGTCGAAAACCACAATCGCTGGCTGGAACAGGAAGTCGCTAAACGGACGCATGAGTTACACGAATCGAACCAACAGCTTGCGCTTGCCAAAGAGAAAGCCGAAGTCGCCAATCATGCCAAAAGCGCGTTTTTGGCGAATATGTCGCACGAACTGCGCACACCGCTGACTGGCATTTTAGGCTACGCCCAGATTCTCAGTCGCCAGGATGATCTCGGTACATTGGTGCAAAACGGTCTGAACATTATCTATCAGAGCGGCCAGCATTTGTTGACGTTGATTAATGACATCCTGGATCTGGCGAAAATCGAAGCCCGCAAGTTAGATGTCTATCCGGAAGAAGTGAATCTGTCCGCATTTTTGGATCACATCGTCGGGATGATAGAGATGCGGGCGCAGGAGAAGCATGTCCGGTTTACGGTCGAACGTGACCCAACACTGCCAGCGGTGATTCTCGCCGATGAAAAACGCCTGCGCCAGGTGCTGCTCAATCTCCTGGGCAACGCCGTCAAATTCACTGACAGCGGCGGGACGGTCACATTTCGGGTGGAGTGCCAAAGCTCTGCTTTGGCGCGTCAATGCTATCAGGAGTGCCAAAGCTCTGCTTTGGCGCGTCAATGCCGTCAGGAGTGTCAAAGCTCTGCTTTGACTTGCCAAAGCAGAGCTTTGACACTCCGTTTCGAAGTCACAGATACGGGCGTGGGGATAACGGCGGAACAGATGACAAAACTCTTCAAACCCTTCGCACAAGTCGGTGACGTATCGCGCCGCGCCGAAGGCACAGGCCTGGGGTTGGCGATCAGCCAGCAGCTTGTGGAATTGATGGGTGGGCAGATTCAGGTCACGAGCGCGCCAGGGCAGGGTTCGACCTTCTGGTTTGAAGCCGCGTTTCCGACCGCGGACGCGGCCGTACAACTGCCCGCGCCACCCCAGGCCATTGTCGGCTATACCGCTGATCGCCAACTGAAATTGCTGGTGGTTGATGATAACGCGGACATCCGCCTGATGCTGTTCCATCTCTTGGCCCCGCTCGGGTTCGACGTGACGCTCGCGAAAGATGGGCAGGATAGCGTCAACAAAGCCCACATCCTCCATCCGGACGCCATCATAATGGATTTGATGATGCCGGTCATGACCGGCTTCGAGGCTGTGCAAGACCTGCGGCGGCAGGCGGAGTTTCAGCAGACGCCGATCATTGCGATGTCCGCCAGCGTTTCTGGCGTGGATCAGGAGCAGAGCCTGGTCGCAGGCTGCAACGCCTTTGTGCCCAAACCGATTGATGTCCCCACATTACTTGATCTACTGGCCCGCCAGTTGCCCTTGAGTTGGCAATATGCCGACGCGCCGGCCGCATCTGTTCCTGATGAGAGAGATGCGGAAGTTATCCCGCCGCCGCGCACGGAGTTGGAGGCTCTGTACCACATGGCGATGTTAGGTCAGGTGTTCGACATTCAAGATTATGTCGAACGGTTGGAACGCCAGGACGTCCGCTACCAGCTCTTTGCCCGTAAAATCTGGATGATGGCGCAGGCATTCGAAGATCAGCAGATCGCGGCGTTGGTGAAACATTATCTGAATCTGGAGAACGGGTTATGAACGCAGCATTAAAAACACTGTTTGTGAGGAGAGATGGATCGAAGACTGAAAATATTGCTTGCATTATTCGGTTCAAAAAATATGTTCTGAATGTTTTGCACAACCCAATGAGGCAGTCTTATGAAAAAAAATATGATTTTTGCAGGTATTGGCGCAGCACCGTGAGAAGCGCCTATCGCGAATTAGACGCGCAAGGCATCTCCGCTATCATTGCAGGCAATCTCAGTGTTTCATGACCGAGCAGACTTCACAGGTTTCTCAGTCCGGTGAGGTTTCAACTCGTCAGTCAAACGATGAATATGAACCAGCAGAGTATCCGCTTCCTGCACCGTAAAATCGGCTTTGTGCTGACCTGGAACTGGGGCATCTTTTTACTGGCCAATCTGGTCTTTTTGCTCCTCTTCATCGGCAGTGATTTCTTGCGCCTGAAAGAGGCCGCGGCCGCGTGGCAAAGCCTGTTTCTGAATCGCATACACCAGTTGGAACAGATGGTGGACGCCGGAACGACTGTGCCCTCCATCCCGGTCGCGCATGAACTGGTCATCGGCGCGGACGGGATGATCAAAAAAACGCCAATCTCGACGCTGCAAGGCCTCATTCTGACTGTCAGCGGGTTCTTCGGCAAGATCCATCATTTACAGCCAGGCCGGCAGGCGGTTGTGCTGTTCCAGGATGTGGTGGACGGGCGGCAGCGCGTCCATTTTGTCAAACGCTACACTGACGACTTTGTCGTGCATTCCTTTGCGACCGATAATTTTTTCCCCTTCTCTTTGACTGGCGCCACCCACCTGTCTATCGTAGAAGGCGGGATTACCTGGTTTTCCGATGACCCCCGCCGCATTGGGGATATGTATCAATATGCGCCCTTTGCCTTCGAATCCGGCCGCCTCTATGTCGCCTTCGCTGACCGGATTCCCAATATGGCGGCAGCGCGCCTGATTATCACGCAGGATATTACCGCGGAAATCAAAATACTGTTGTTAACGGCGTGCATGTTATTGCTTGTCTTCGACAGCGTCAGCCTGCGCACCAGGAAAATCCGCAAAGATTTTTCAATTCTGCAACGGGAACAGGTGGATCTGATGAAACTGATTCAAAACCTGTCGTCGGTGGTGCTGCGGCCTGGCGAAAATGTCTCGGATCGCCTGGAACATCTTGCGCCGGCTTTAAATCAATCGTTGCAGGACGCCGAGAAGACCCCCTTACAGTTCGAAGAAAATCACCAGTATTATTTGTTGGTGCAAGAGTTTATCGGCGATATTCTTTTGTTGATTGACGCGGTCAAAACAGAAGAGGATAAACTACGCAAAAATGAACACGAGTTGAAGCAATACCAGGAGCATCTCGAAGACTTAGTTCGAGAGCGCACCGCCGAGTTGATCATTGCCAAAGAACAAGCGGAAGCGGCGAACCTCGCCAAAAGCGTGTTTCTGTCGAATATGAGCCACGAGCTGCGGACGCCGCTGAATGGCATTTTGGGCTATGCTCAGATTTTGCAACGCCGCCACGATGCGGACGCCGCGATTAAAGATGGGTTGAAGATTATTGCCCAGAGCGGCAATCACCTGTTGACGCTGATCAACGATATTCTTGATCTGGCGAAAATCGAAGCTCGCAAGCTGGAACTCTGCCCCGCCCCCATGCTTCTCAAAGATTTCCTGGTGGGAGTAATCGGCATTATGCGAATGCGGGCGCAGGAGAAAAACGTGCGTTTTGTTGTAGAACGCGACCCGCAGCTCCCGGCCGGCATCCAGGCCGATGAAAAACGCCTGCGCCAGGTGCTGCTGAATCTCCTGGGCAACGCCATCAAATTCACCGACAGCGGCGGCGTGGTCACGTTTGTAGTGAGGCTCGTAGCGGAGCGGAGTGCCGTTATGAAGGAGAGCGAAGAACAACACTCCGAAGACTCCGTGCCTCACTACGAACACGTTCGCTTTGAAGTCACGGATACGGGCGTCGGCATGACGCCGGAGCAATTGACGAAACTCTTCAAGCCTTTCGAACAGGTCGGCGACGTATCGCGCCACGCCGAGGGCGCCGGGTTAGGGTTAGCGATCAGCCAACAACTGGTGGAATTAATGGGCGGGCGGATTCAGGTCACAAGCGCGCCGGGGCAGGGTTCGACGTTCTGGTTCGAAGCGGCGTTTCCGGACTCAGCCGAAACGACAGCGGCAATCCTCACGTCTCAGAGCGAGGTGGTCAGTTGCACGGACGACGAGATCGTCCCGCCGCCGCGCGCGGATTTGGAAGCCGTCTATAAACTCGCCATCGTCGGACGCGTGTTCGAAATTCAGGAATATGCTGAACGCCTGGAAACGCAGGACGCCCGCTACCGGCCATTTGCCCGCAAAATTTGGGCACTGGCCCAGGTGTTTGAAGATACGCAGATCGCGGCGTTGGTCCAACAGTATCTGGAGGAAACGACATGAACGCAGAACAAGCGAACTCAACCATTTTGATCATTGACGATAATGCGACGAATTTAGGCGTTTTAACCGGTTATTTGCGCAGACATGGCTTTCAATTGATGATTGCCCGCAACGGCGCGGATGGCATTGAGAAAGTCCGATTGGGACAGCCGGACCTGATTTTGCTCGATGTGATGATGCCGGATCTGGATGGTTTCGAAGTCTGCCGTCGCCTGAAAGCTGCGCCTGAGACCAGCGCGATCCCTGTCATCTTCATCACGGCGTTGCAGAGTGTGGAGGATAAGGTCAAGGGTTTTGCAGCCGGCGGCGTAGATTATCTCACCAAGCCGATCCAGGAAGAGGAAGTGCTGGCACGGGTGCGGACGCATGTGCAGTTGCAGGCGCAAAAGAACCAACTCAAAACCGAAATCGCCGAACGTCAACGCACAGAAGCCGCGTTGCGGCAAAGCGAACAACGTTACCAGCAATTGGTCAATGTCTCGCCAGATGCTATTCTTGTCTCTACTCGCGCCGGTCAGATTATTTTTGTCAACCCGGCGGGTATCAGTTTGTTTGGCGCAGCAAGCCCCCAGGACGTACTTGGCAAATCTACTCTGGATTTTGTGCATCCGGATGACCATCACCTGATTTCGGAACATCAGAGGTTGGCGCTGGAAGGTAAAATCTCCACGACCTCCTTTGAGTGCAGACTGGTACGTTGCGATGGAGCGATCATGGATATTTCGGTGCTCAGCGTTCAGTTTACTTATCAGGACCAATCGGCAAATCAAATCCTTCTTCGTGACATCACTGAGCGCAAACGGGTGGAAGTGTCGTTACGCCAGGCCGCCGAAATTGTGGAACATCTTCGCATCGGCTTGCATATTTATCAGCTTGAAAACCTCGCCGATGACCGGTCGCTTCGCATGATCTATGCTAATCCTGCGGCGGAACTCTTTACAGGGGTGAACGCGACCGAGATCGTCGGCAAGACATTGGATGAGAGTTTTCCGGGACTGCGCGCCAAAGGCATCCCGCAAAAATATGCCGAGGTCGTGCGAACGCAAACCATCTGCGAATTGGAAGATATCTATTATGGCGATGATCGCGTCATTTTCGGCGCTTTTGCCGTCAAAGCCTTTCCTCTGCCAAATAATCGGGTGGGAGTGTCTTTTGAAAATATCACCGCCCGTAAACAGGCGGAAGCAGCTTTGCAAGAGAGCGAAAAGCGTTTCAAGAGCGCGTTTCAACATTCCGCGATCGGCATAGCGTTGGTGTCATTGGAAGGCAAATGGCTGCAAGTCAATTCAAAAGTGTGCGAGATTGTCGGGTATGCTGAAACTGAACTCTTCACCAAAACCTTTCAGCAACTGACCTATCCAGAGGATTTGGAGCGTGATTTGAACTATGTGCGCCAGATGTTGGCCGGAGAGATCGAAACCTATACCATGGAGAAACGGTATATTCACAAAAACGGGGGCATTGTCTGGGGCCTGCTGGCCGTGTCGCTAGTGCGCGATGAGGCCGGCGCGCCGTTGTATTTCATCTCGCAAATCGAGGATATCACTGAACGGAAGCAGGCGGAGGAGGCCTTGCAGGAGAGTGAGGTGCGGCTGCAATTTCTTGTGGCTTCAAATCCTGCCATTATTTATACAAGCCGGGTGTCAGGCGATTATGGCGTCACATTTATGAGTACGAGCGTCGCCGCTCTTCTGGGATACAAGCCGGAGGAATTTCTCAGGGATTCCAGGTTCTGGGTCAATCACATTCATCCTGATGACGCAGCCCGGGTATTGGCTGAATTCCCGGTGATGTTCGAACAGGGGACCCTTACGCATGAATACCGGTTTCTGCATAAAAACGGCGATTGGCGATGGATGCGCGCTGAACTGAAAGTAATCCGCGACGTCGCGGGGAATCCAGTGGAAATAATCGGATCCATGATAGACATCACCGAGAGGAAGCAGGCAGAAGAGGCTCTGCAACAGGCCAAAGAGGCGGCAGAGACCGCCAACCGTGCCAAAAGCGTGTTTCTGGCGAACATGAGCCATGAACTGCGTACTCCGCTCAACAGTATTCTGGGTTATACCCAGATTCTCAAGCGCGACCCGTTTCTGAACGCCAAACAGGTGCAGGCCATCGAGACCATCCACCGCAGCGGAGAATATCTCCTGGCGCTGATCACTGAGGTACTTGATTTAGCTAAAATCGAAGCCGGGAAAATTACCCTGGAACCCGCCGAGTTTTCGCTCAAGACATGTCTTCAGACGGCGCTGGAGATGATCCGGATCAAAGCTGCGCAGAGGCAATTAACGTTCTCCTATTGCCCCGAGGGAGAACTGTCCTACACGCTCCTTGGGGATGAGCGGCGGCTGCGGCAGGTTGTGCTCAATCTCCTCGGCAACGCTATCAAATTCACGTTAGCAGGCGGGGTGACGCTTCGAACGAGCATCCGTGATATTCCTCATTCAATCCCTTTGATGTGTCATCTCCATGTTGAGGTCGAAGATACGGGGATTGGGATTCCGGCGGAGAAATTGACGGATATCTTCCGCCCCTTTGAACAGATGCATGATCCGCGCATCAGCGCTGAGGGCACGGGATTAGGTTTAGCCATCAGCGCCCAGATCGTGCGACTGATGGGGTGCGAAATTCAGGTTGAAAGCACGCCCGGGGTCGGCAGCCGTTTTTGGTTTGATGTTGAGCTGCCTCTGGTTGCCTCTCCTGCGTCGGATCAGGCCGGACACATCCGACCCGTCCGACAGGTCCGACGGGTAAGTGGCGTGAAAGGCCGCTCGCCCAACATTCTCATTGTGGATGACCATGAGGACAATCGCCGGGTGTTGCGCGAGATGCTGGAGCCTTTAGGCTTTATTCTGGCTGAAGCAGAAAACGGACAGAAGGCTCTTGCCCAAGCCGCCACATTTCAGCCCGACATGATTTTCCTTGATCTCAAAATGCCGGTCATGAATGGGTATGAAGTTCTGGCGCGCTTGCGCGAGTGTAACCCGGTTTCCCTTCCGGTGATTATCGCATTCTCAGCTAGCGCCTACGACCATATCCGGCAGCAGAGTCTGGACGCCGGCTGTGATGATTTCCTGTCCAAACCGTTTCAAATGGAAGCATTACTTGACATCCTGGAACGCCATCTGCACCTGGAATGGGAGTTTGGCGCGGCCGGCAGCGAGACAGCCGCAGAGGATCAGGCCATCACCCTGCCGCCTCAGGCAGAATTACAAGCGTTGTACGAAACTGCCATCATTGCTGATATTACGGCGATCAGAATGAAACTCTCCCAGCTTGAACAGATCGATCCGGCCTTGAAGCCGTTTGTGGATATCCTTCGTCAACTGACTAACAGTTTCCGACTCGATCTGGTGCGTGAGAAACTTGACGAATTTTTGAAACAAGGGCAGCCCTCCGTTGAGATCGGGATGACTCATCCACAGGCAGCTCAGGAACTCACATCAGAGAGTTTGCACACCCTGCCAGAGGAATGGCGAATCAATCTGGAATACGCCGCGTTGCAAGGGAACATGGAGTCCATGGAGCATGTGATCACCCAGATTCGTACTCAGAATGTTTCTCTGGCTGAGAGGCTCGCAGCCCTGGCAAAGGAATTTGAATTTGGCAAAATTCTCACACTACTTCATACATCCAGGAGTGAAGACCATGAACACATTACAGAACGCTGAAACGTCAAGCAGTATTCTGATTGTTGACGACCTGCCGGACAATCTGCGCGTGCTATCAGAGATGTTGCAACAACAGGGGTTTCGGGTCAGACTGTTGCGTGAAGGACAGATGGTGTTGCCATCCGTGCTGAATTCCCCTCCGGATATCATTTTGCTGGATATTATGATGCCTATCATGGATGGTTATAAAGTATGCCAGCAATTGAAGGCGGATGATCGTACTCGTGACATTCCGGTTATTTTTCTCAGCGCGCTAGATGATATTACCGATAAGATGAACGCCTTTGCTGTTGGCGGCGTTGATTATATCACCAAGCCGTTTCAACAGGAAGAAGTGGTCAATCGTATATGCATCCATTTGAAACTGCAGCGTTTACAGAAAAGTTTGAAGGAACAGAATATCTACTTGCAGCAAAAAATCGTCGAACATGAACATGCAGAAAACGCCTTGCGAGAAAGCGAACAAAAATTTCGAGAACTCACGGAATTGCTGCCGCAAACCGTCTTTGAAATCGATCTTAAAGGCAACTGTCTGTATGCCAACCAACAAGGTTTTGAGATGACCGGCTATACACCGCAAGACCGGGAGAACGGACTCAATATGTTGCAATTGCTGATTCCGGAGGATCGCGAACGAGCAAAACAAGACATGAGCCGTATTCTCGAAACAACAGCCTCTGAATCTTATGAATACAGAGTAATGCGAAAAGATGGATGTATTTTGCCTGTGTTGGTGTATGCAGCCCCCATTATCAAGAATCACCACAAGATCGGAGTGCGCGGTATCGCCCTTGATATTACAGAACGGAAACGCGCTGAAGAAGCCTTGCAACAATCTCGGCAGCAACTTGAGGAATCCTACCAGCGTGAACAGGAACGCCGGCAGTTGTCTGATACCTTGCGCGAAGTCGCCCGAATTGTCAGCAGCAGTCTGAACCCCGAACGAGTATTGGAAGCAATTTTGACGCAACTCAGGCAAGTCGTGATCTATGATCATGCGGCGGTCACCTTAGTAGAAGATGAGCACTGCACAGTGGTTGCCGGACGCGATGAACATGGGGGATATGTGAAACGGTCTGTGTTCTCGAAGGAAACCTATCCCTTGAATGTGGAAGCCTTGCAGAAAAAACATCCTATCCTGGTACCGGATGTCGCGTATGACGAACGCTGGCGTCCGGGATTCTCAAACGTCTCAACGCGTTCCTTTATCAATGCCCCCTTGTTAGTGCAAGATCGCCCGATAGGCTTGCTGGGAGTTGGGAGATCGGATCAGACGCCTTATACCGAAGATGAGGCTCGAACCGTGTTCGCCTTTGCCACTCAGGTCGCTATCGCGCTGGAAAATGCTCACTTAGTAGAACAAACCCAGGCAGCTTTGCGCGATTTAGAACAGGCCAAAGAAGCGGCAGATGCGGCCAACCGAGCCAAAAGCGACTTTCTGGCTCGGATGAGTCATGAAATTCGTACCCCCATGAATGCGATTATCGGTTTGAGTCATCTCGCATTACAGACCGCATTATCGCCCAAACAGCAAGACTATCTCTCGAAAATTTACTCATCTGCATATTCGCTCTTAGGGGTGATTAATGATATTCTGGATTTTTCAAAAATTGAGGCCGGGAAATTGGACCTGGAACAAACCTCCTTTGATCTGGAGAGCGTGTTGGAAAATCTTTCCAATCTGGTCAGCATGAAAGCCGGTGAAAAAGGGCTTGAACTGCTCTTTGCCACGTCCCGGGATGTCCCTCGTTTCCTGGTTGGCGATCCCTTACGACTCGGACAAATTCTTATTAATTTAACCAATAATGCTATCAAATTCACTGAAACCGGTGAAATTATCGTGAGAACAGAGGTTGTCAGTAAACAGACAGGTTCTGTCGTACTGCGCTTTGAAGTGAAAGATACCGGTATCGGACTGACTCAGGAACACATTTCCAGATTGTTTCAATCATTTTCTCAGGGTGATGAGACCACGACGCGCAAATATGGCGGAAGCGGCCTGGGGTTGGCAATTTGTAAACGATTGGTTGAGATGATGGGGGGAACCATTTGGGTTGAAAGTCAGCCCGGGTTGGGGAGTACATTCATATTTACCACTGAATTTGGCTTACAGCAGCAAGACCAGAGCGGGCAGTTACTGCCTCCAAAGGAACTTCAGGGGATGCGGGTGTTGGTAGTAGATGATAATAAAACGTCGCGCAAGATTTTACATGACTATCTGAATTCATTCTCGCTGCGAGTCACTGCTATGAATTCCGGAAAAGCGGCGATCAGAGAACTTGAACAGGCCAGTGAGACAGACCCGTATGCGTTAGTGCTTGTGGACTGGAAGATGCAGGAAATGGACGAAATTGAGGTCATCAACCGCATAAAAAATCATTCCTGGCTGCCTCATATCCCGAAAGTGATCCTGGTCACGGCTTATGATCAAGAAGATATCCGTTATCAAGCTGAAAAGGCGCAGGTTGATGGATTTCTGATCAAGCCCGTCACCCCCTCTCTCCTGTTTGATGCCATTATGGAAGTTCTGGGGCAAGACGTTTCCCGGGCAATCCCGGATTCAGAGCCAGGATTGGACATGGCAGAACGCATCGCCAGAGAAAAATTACAGGGCGCTCATATTCTCCTGGTTGAAGATAATGCCATTAATCAACAGATCGTTCGAGAGTTGCTAGAGGATGCAGGTCTCCGTGTCAGTATTGCGAATAATGGTAGGGAGGCGGTTGATGTAATTCAACGCAAACGCTTCGCCTTTGATGCTATTCTCATGGATATTCAAATGCCAGAGATGGATGGATATGAAGCCACAAGGCGCATAAGGAATGACGAAGGACATACAAGAAATCACCCCTTTCCGATCATCGCCATGAGCGCCCATGCTATAAACGATGAACGCGAAAAATGTTTGCGTGCTGGCATGAATGACTATATCAGTAAACCGATTACGCCAATACAGATGTTTTCTGTGTTAAGTCATTGTCTATCCTCTGATCAAAGCAGGCAGCCTCTGCAAAAGAATAGCAAACTCGCGGAACGCGACCTGGGGCAGAATGCTAATTTTCCCGATCATCTGCCTGGTATCGATATCGAAACCGGATTGGCGCGTGTGGCAGGTAATAGAGCTCTGTATATCAAACTTCTCCAAAATTTTGTGACGGATTTTGCCAACACCGCTCATACTATTCGTGAAGCTTTGAGGGAAGGAGACGAGTCTCAGGCCTGTCGTCTGGCTCATACACTCAAGGGGGTCGCTGGCAATATAGGGGCCTTCGTGTTACAAAAAGCTGCTGAGGAATTGGAAGCGAGCATTAATGCGCATATCCGGTGCGACGATGAACGTCTTACCGCCCAACTCGAAAATGTGCTCAATCACATCGTAGCGTCTCTTTGTCGCCTGACATCTCAACCAGAGAAAAGTGAAGAAACAGGTGCGCCGCAGGCGGTGACCAATATTCCGGAGATACTCGATCTGTTGAATGAAGTGGCAGTACTTCTTGAAGAAGGGGATACCGAGACGCTTGAATATCTGCCCCCTATCAAAACAGTTTTGCAGGGAAGCGGACTTGATGAACAGGTTCTACGGCTCGATCAATATATCTATAATTATGATTTCGAGAAGGCCAGGGAAATTGTCGCTGAAATTACCAGAACGGTCCTGAAACAGTGGTAATATCAAGGGAATGTCTGTCAGGAGTGCAAAACTTGCTGCAAGTCGAGGGAAGAGATGTATGAATAAGAAAGAACAACCCAAAATTTTGCTTGTGGATGATGAGCGTTATAACATCCATGTGCTTGTCAATATCTTGAAAACCGATTATCGCACCATTGTTGCCAAAAATGGAGAGGGAGCGTTGAAAAGAGCCTGTGCCACGCCGCTGCCTGATCTTATTTTACTCGACATCATGATGCCGGGGATGGATGGATATGAAGTCTGCCGACAATTAAAAGCCAATCCACAGACCAGAGAGATCCCGGTGATTTTCATCACGGCGATGAGTGAAATCCAGGATGAGACTCGAGGATTGGAGTTGGGAGCCATTGATTACCTTACCAAACCAATTAATCCGGCAATTGTACTGGCGCGAATCAAAAATCATCTGGCTTTACAAGCCGCTCGCAAGGAAATCGAGCAGCAAAAGCAACAGCTTGAGAAACAAAACAAAGAACTACGGGAAGCGGCTCGTCTCCGTGAAGATGTAGAACAGATTGCGCGCCATGATTTGAAAACGCCGCTGAATGTTGTGATCGGGATGCCCAGAATGATCCTGGAAGAGGGCAACCTTTCTGACAGGCAAATAAAATATCTCACGATGATCGAAACCTCAGGCTATCGAATGCTGAAAATGATCAACCAGTCATTGAATCTCTTAAAGATGGAGCGAGGGTTGTATCAGGTGACGCCTGTTGCAGTCAATCTCTTGCAAGTGTTTTCAAAAATTTTGGCTGAGATACAAAATATACGTGATTCTCTGGATATCTCGTTAGATATATTTGTCAATGGCGATCATCCTGAACCAGGGGAAGCATTTTTTGTATATGGAGAAGAATTACTATGCTATTCGATGTTTGAGAATCTGCTGAAAAATGCTCTGGAAGCATCAAAGTCAGGAGAGCAAATTACGATTTCATGTCTTGAACAGGATGCCAGAGCCGTAATTCACATCCATAACCAGGGCGTAATTCCTGCAAGTATTCGCGACAGGTTCTTTGACAAATATGTGACTTATGGCAAAAGAACCACAGGGATAGGGCTTGGAACTTACAGCGCCAGACTCTTTGCTGAAACAATGGGAGGAACGATCAGCTTTGAAACCTCCGAAGAACACGGAACTACCCTGTTTGTTCAGTTACCCAGAAGCAAAAGCAATCCATAATTGCCGCACCACCGGGGCAGCACAGTGTTGTGCGCATGACGCTTCGTGGGCGCCGGCAGTTCATTCGATGGCAAATATGCTGCCTTCTGGGTATAAACAATTGACAAATTTCAATTGTCAATTGTTTATACCCTTCTCTCAAAACAGGTTGCTTGAGAGCGAGCATTACTGGTATGACCAATTGGCTTGTAAGGCGTCGAACATCGCCAAAAGGTTCTCGACTGGAATACCTGATTGAATATTGTGGACATTATTAAACACAAATCCGCCGCCAGATTTGAAGATATTGACGTTCCGGCTCACTTCGGCGTGAACGACGTCGGGCGTGCTGAAGGGGAGGATGTGCTGCACATCTATTGCGCCGCCCCAGAACACAAATTTGTCGCCATATTGCGTTTTGAGCAGTTCCGGGTCCATCCCTTTAGCAGAAATCTGCACCGGATTCAGAATATCAATCCCGGCTTCGTGGAAATCATCGAGGAATTTCACGATTGACCCGCAGGTATGGTAAAAGGTCTTCCAGTTCGTGTGCTGGTGAACCCAATCATTCATGGCTGTGTGTAAGGGTTTATACAATTCCCGATAGGCTGCCAATGAAATAAAGGGGCCGTTCTGAGAGCCGAAATCGGTCCCGCTCATCACAACGACTTCAATCCGATCTCCGACCGCCTGCTGATACAATTCCAAATTTTTCATTTGGAGTTCGAATTGATACTGGTAAATTTCTTTGACGTAGGATTTACGCGTCACGGTGGACATATACCATTCCTGGGGATCGCGAATCCCTTTTGGGTCAAGAATTCCCGGCCCCGGCACAATCGCAATATCTCCAAAGCCCGCGCCCCAAAAATTGCCGATCAGGGCATAATCGCTGTTGTTGTAATAATATTGAGAGGTGTCTTCGATGAAGCGTAATTCTTCCTCAGTATAGAGGCTGTATGTTTGCTCAACCCATTCTTTCGGATCAAGTTTAGCTTCATCAATCGGTTCTTGCCGGACAATCGTATCGAAATAAAAACCGCCCTTTGGCATCCGTCCGGACGGCCGCGCGCGGCGATCCCCTTTCGGATATTGTACAATATCGCCATTTTCCAGCACATCGTATTCGAAATGCCCCGAAATCAAAACGTCTGTGCCATCAAATAACCTGAAGGGTTTCCAGTTCTCGTTTTTATAGCCAAACAGCGTGGTTGGCAATTGAATACCAAAAGTATCAACTCCCAGGGCCTGCTTGACCGGTTCTTCTACCTCCGCCAGCATCTGGAAGGGATCATAGACTTTAATTGCGCCTTCCGTAATCCCCATCGCCTTTTTTAATCTGGCATACATACCGGCCTGAATGCCTGTGACCAGGGTGCTTGCCAGATCCACTGGCACCCGGTCGGCTTCCTGATGATTCAATACGCGTCGCACGCGTTCACGTGATGTCATAACAAATACCCCATGTCCAGCACTCGTCCTCGTTTGCCCTTCCGCAGAAGACTGGCAGTTTCATTCGCACGGAACACAACCGGAACGTGTGTGATAGGTAACTCCTTTCCAGACAATCAGTCAACGATTCTTATTGTGCACATTCCAGGAGAAAAGAATTCTGTCAAGAGATTGTCTGAACAATCTGATAACTTCAGAGGAATTCGATTTTTATTGACTTTTCACCATCGCAACAATATTTGGCGTACCTGATTCTTCATCCAGGTATCAAGAGTCATGATGTGCCCGGCACTTGGACACACACAATGAAAATGAGATGTACCGCGAAATTCCTTTTCGCGGCTGTTTCACTAGTGCGCGAAACTGGAGTTTCGCGCTACATTTTCAAAGGAAAGGATAATGGGCCAGGAATGATGATGATTCCCGGCCGATGCCATGATCAAGACAGCTATGTTGACGTTTCTTCCAGGAATCCTTTTGGGCCTTGTCGGGTCTTGCAATTTTTCCGTCGCCTTCCTTGGCTCCAGAATTTTTTATGAGAAATCCGGACAAAGTCCGTTCAATCTCTTGATCCTCTCCTATATTCAAATGGGGATATTTTCGATAGTATTATTGCCATTTGTGTGGCAGAATACGCTGCTTTCCTGGCAGATTCTGCCCCCCCTGCTCGGCTTCGCCTTCTTCGGCATGTCAGGGCAATTGACCTTCTTTTTGGCGTTACGATACGCGCAATCGTCGCAAGTCACGCCGCTGTTAGCCCTGAAAATTCTGATCATTGCAGGCGGCAGCGTCCTGATTCTTCAGAAAAACCTGTCATTCCTGCAATGGCTGAGCGTGGCGATCTGTTTTACAGCCGCGTTGGCGCTCAATTTTTCCGGAGTCGCCATGCCTGTGCGCGCACTGCTCTACGTGATCGTCACCTGCTGCGCCTATACCTGCGCCGATATTTGTGTTACTCTGCTGATCCGCCGCTTAGAATCGCTCGCAGTTGCCCACTCTGCGCTGTTGGCAACCTGTCTGGCCTATGGAGTCTCCGGGATCGTCGGCGCGCTGTTGATGATCAAAATCTGGCAGGATCTGCGGTTGACTCGTCCCTGGAAATATGCGCTGTACTTTTCAACCCCATATTTTCTGGCGGACATCTGTATTTTTGCCACGTTCAAACTCGTTGGCCCGGTCCTGGCCAATATTCTCATGTCCACCCGGGGCATTACGTCAATTCTCCTGGCCAGCATCATTGCCCGGAAAAATATGGCCTATCTGGAACAACCGACTACAACCGCTGTGACCATACGCCGATTACTGGCTGCCGCGCTCTTGACGCTTGCCATTGCCTTGTATGTCATTGGCGAGCCAGCGTAGCCCTCTGTCTGGCGATCAATCGCCAGTCTCAAAGCGGAAGGACGCTGAAGCGCCCTCCGGAATCCAACAGAGGGTTTTCAGCCTGCTTCGGCTGTGAGACCTCTCATTGATGGTTGGGAATTTTATGCTGCCGCCGCTGTAATTTCATGGACGTTATATGTCGCGCAGGCCATGATCACGTCTTCACTCAGTTGGCTGCGGTTCAGAATGCCAGTGACCTGACCTTCGCGCATCACGACCACGCGGTCGGACATCAGCAGAATTTCAGGCAGTTCGGACGAAATCAACAGAATGCCGATCCCTTCCAGCGATAACTGGTGCATCAATTTATAAATTTCAACTTTCGCCCCTACGTCAATCCCATGGGTTGGCTCATCCAGAATTAAGAGCCTGGGTTTGGTGGCTAACCAACGCGCCAGAACGGTTTTTTGCTGGTTCCCGCCGCTTAAACTGGAGACGGGATCATCAAAGTCGCCGAATTTCAAATTCAATTTGTTGACGAACTCGGTCAGAATCCGCGTGACGTTCGCATAATTGATAATACCGCTGCGGCTCATCGTCTGACGCGGCATTTCTGCCAGGGCCATATTAAACGCAATCGGCAGTCCCATAAAGAGCGAGAGTTTTTTGCGATCCTCTTGCACCATCGCCAATCCATGAGCAATGGCTTCGGCCGGGGAATGAAAACGCACGGGCTGCCCTTCAAACACAATTTCACCGGAAGTGAATGGATCCGCGCCAAAAATGGCCCGGGCAACCTCGCTGCGGCCGGCGCCGACTAACCCGGCAAACCCTACAATTTCCCCCTGTCGAATCGTAAAACTGACATCTGCAAAATGCGGACCGGTCAACTTGCGCGTCTCCAATAAGACACCGCCTAAGGCATGACCTACATGGATATTTTCGCGGTGCAGCTCGCGCCCCACCATCATGCGAATAATTTTTTCTACGCTCGCCTCGGCTTTCCGAATCGTGTCCACATACTCGCCGTCGCGCAATCCTGTAATGCGGTCGGAAATCCGCAGCACTTCTTCGATCTTATGAGAGACGTAAATAATGGCGACTCCTTGCTGTTTCAAGCTTTCAATCACGCTGAATAAACGTTCCGTTTCCGCGCCGGCCAGCGAGGAATTCGGCTCGTCCATTATGATCAGGCTGGCATTGATTGAAATGGCTTTGGCGATTTCCACTAACTGGCGCTGCGAGATGCTCAGATCATTCACGATGGTGTAAGGATCAATCTCCAGGCCGACCTGCGCCAGGACGCGCCGGGTATCTTGTTCTGCAGTTAGCCAGTTGATGCGTCCGAAGCGGCTCGGCATACGTCCCATATACACATTTTCAATGACATTCATCGTGGGCAGCATGGAGAGTTCCTGGTGGATGACGGACAACCCGGCCTGAATCGCTTCTATCGGCGAAATGAAATTGACTTCCTGTCCTCGAAAATAGACCTTGCCGCTATCACGTTTTACGATGCCGCCCAAAATTTTCATTAAAGTGGATTTCCCCGCGCCGTTTTCGCCCACCACCGCATGAACCTCTCCGCGCTGCACGTCCAAATGGACATTGTGCAAGGCTTGTAATCCGCCATAGCGTTTTGAAATGCCTTCGATAATTAATATGCGATTATCCATAGCCTGGGTATCCTGCAATTTACAAACACCCGCGAGCCGGATCGATCTTCCGGCTCGCTTCTCGGGATCCTTTACTGACTTTCAGTCCAGTATTGATCAAGGTTGTCTTTGGTGACTAATTCGGATTTGGTTAACAGTTTCGCCGCTGGCGGCACCGTTCCGGAAACCAGATAATTGAACAGCCTGATTGCCGGATCATGCCCCTGGGCGTAAGGATTCTGACTAATCGTCCCGGTAATGACGCCTTCTTTGATCAGACGCATAACCTCATCCACGAAATCGTAGCAGACCACTTTAATTTGACCGGTTTTGCCAGCGTCTTTCACCGCGTTTCCAGCGCCGAATTGGCCGCCCGCAGCAACGAAGATTGCAGCTAAATCAGGATTCGCCGTCATAAAGTCGCGCGTTTGAGTATAGGCCACGTCCGACTTATCATTGCTTTCCACTTCGCCCACAATTTGAATGTCAGGCGCTTCTTGCTTCAGGGCTTCAATAAACCCTTTACGTCGAAGTTCATGCCCTTCTACGGCGAAAAATCCTGTAATAATGGCGACTTTCCCTTGCTTGTTTAGCGCATCCGCCACAATCTTGCCGGCCGCTAGGCCCTGTTTATACAGGTCTGCGCCGACAAAGAAGAGCCGTTTATTGGGTTCAGCGGTTTCCACATTAAAGGTTGCCACCGGAATACCGGCCTCTACAGCCTTATTGATGTACGGAACCAGTCCGCTATCGCCGGCAACGGTCGCAATCGCGTCATATTGCTGCACAATCGCGGATTCAATGGCTGACGCAAACACTTCGGTCGTATGTTGATCCCCGGGCACGATCCAATCCACTGAGCCATTAAACTCCTTCAGTTCTTCATTCGCATCCAGCGCGCCCTGTTTCACCGGAATCCAGAAGGGATTGTTTTCAAGTCCCAACACGGCAATGCGAATAGGTTTCTCGGATTTGGCAATCGGTTTTGCCGCGCCTTCATCATCCATCGTAGCTTCGCTTGCAAACTCCGGGCCCGCCGGCAAGTTTTGAGCGAAAACAACTTGAGAGACGCAGAACGTCACGAACACGAACAACAATACCAGCATATTTTTTACAGGTTTCATACGTACATCCTCCCTGATGTCTTGTGGTTTTCCAGTTCACCCCTCCCTGGACCCTCTCCTTTGGGGAGGAGTCAGGGGAGGGGTTTTAAAAAGTCCAAGAATAGATTACTCATTTTTGAACATCCCTCTCATTTGCTGCTCTGAACAATCTCACCTCCCTTGCGACCGCCCTCATCTCAACTCCGCCCACTGGGTTTGCGGAGTTGATCGAGCGAAACGGCCAGAATAATCACGACTCCGATAGCGATGGTCTGCATGTACGCGGAAAAATGGAGCAAGACAAACGCATTACGCAGAATCGCCATGATGGCAGCGCCGATAATGGCCCCAATAATCGTGCCCTCGCCGCCAGCCAAACTCGCGCCGCCAATCACCACTCCGGCGATAACGTCCAGCTCTTTGCCCATGCCTGCATTGGTCGCGGCCGTCGAGAGCAAACCGCCATCCATAATGCCAGCGAGCGCACATAACCCACCAGTTAACAGATACACAAAAATTCTGACCCGGTCAACATTGACGCCCGACAAGCGTGCGGCTTCCAGATTACTTCCCACCGCGTAAATCTGGCGTCCTAGCACGGTATGTTTGAGGAAGAGGCTGAAAATCAGCACCAGGACAGCCATTTCAATGACCGGAAAAGGCACCGGGCCGATATAACCGTTCCCTAAAAAGTTGATCGCCTGATTGCGCATCGGGATATTACTCGCCACTGCACCCTGGAGGCCGGTCGCAAGGAGGTAGGTTAACCCACGTCCGATACTGAGCATGGCTAAGGTCGTGATAAACGGGTTGACCTTGATCTTCGTAATAATCAATCCGTTGGCAGCCCCAATAAGAAACCCTGTACCAAAACCGCCGATGAGGGCTGCGAAGGGGGGTAATTGGTGATAGAGTAACCGCGCCGTGACCATGCCGGATACGGCAAGGATGGATCCGATGGAAAGATCGATCCCGCCCGTGATGATAATCATGGTCATGCCGATAGCCATAATCCCGACAGTGGACATGCCGCGCAGGATGTTGAAAATATTTTGCACGTTCAAAAAATAAGGACTGGCAAAACTCATAATTACAATCAGTGTGACCAGCGCAATAAAGACCCCCATTTCCCTGACCCGCAATAACCGGGTCAACAGATTCCGTCGTCCACCAGGTTTTGATACCGTTTGCATATCTGTTGTCATTGTTGCCCCTTCTATAAAAGTGTGTGTTCCTGCTCATATTGCTCCATCTTTATATCTTTTAGCAAATCTGTTGCCAACAGGTGAAGGATATATGAAAAAACCTCTAACTTATTGAAATGATAGAGAGTTACAGCAAAAGATGAAATAAGAGTTGACTTTCTCAGTCAACCTTTGACACTGGAATGTGTTTCAAAATTATACATTCGCCATGAAACATGTATTTGAAAGAAACATAGGGACCCTGGATGGAAAAATGTCTTCTGATTATTGATGACAATTCTCAATTGTGTCAAACGCTGGCGCAAAATTTTGCACGTTGCGGATATCGCGCCTGCTATGCCATCAATCAGTCGGAAGCCCTGGAGATTGTTGCACGCCAGGCGCTTCAAGTGATATTGTTAGACATGATGCTGGGAGAAGATAATGGCCTTGACCTGGCACAGCAAATCCAGCGTATCTGCCCCCATATCCCGATTATTATGATTACCGGCTATGCCTCCATTGAATCTGCGGTACAAGCCATCAAATTAGGAGCGTTCGATTATGTGAGCAAACCCCTGAAATTCGATCATCTCGTCGCCGTTGTCGAAAACGCTCTCAAAAGTGTTCATGCGCATGAGGTGAGGCCAGAGGCAGCAGACGCGCCAGGTATGGACTCTTTCCGCACATTGACCCATAATGCGCAGATGTTGGAGTTGGATGAGACAATTACCAAACTGGCTGCGACGGATTTGCCAGTGTTGATTTGCGGCGAGCATGGCGTTGGCAAAGAAATCGTGGCGGATGTGCTCCATAGCCGTTCAACACGCCAGCACGCACGCATGTTGAAAGTCAATTGCGCAGCGTTTCCGGAAACCTTGCTGGACAATGAATTGTTTGGTCACGAAAAAGGGGCCTATACCGGAGCAACGACAGCCTTTAAAGGAGTGTTCGAACGCGCGAATCATAGTACACTCTTTCTCGACGAAATCGGCGACATGCCCTTAACGATTCAAGCCAAGATCTTGCGGACGCTTCAGAATCACGAGATTCGTCGTCTGGGAGGGCAGGCAACGATTCAGGTGGATGTCCGTTTTCTCGCAGCGACAAATCAAGACCTCAAAAAACTGATCCGAGAGGGGCAATTCCGGGAAGATTTGTTCTACCGGTTAAATGCGGCCACGCTTTACGTGCCACCCTTGCGGGAACGCAAGGATGATCTTCCGGTGCTGCTCAATCACTTTTTAGATGAACACGCCCATCTTACAACTACTCAGCGGAAATGCGTCAGTGAAGACGTCTTCCAGGTATTCTTGCAGTATCAATGGCCTGGCAATATCCGGGAATTAAAGAATGTCATTCATTATGCGGCTGCAGTTTCGACCTTCGATACCATTGACCTCCGCGATCTTCCTTCGGATTTACGAAACCTTTCGCCGCAAGGCCATACAATGAATATTCGGGAAGAAATGGAAAAAAATTTGATTCTCACGACCTTGCGCAACACCGATTATAACAAGAAAAAAACCGCTGAATTGCTGAATATGGGGCGCAAAACCCTGTATGACAAGTTAAAGAAATATGGCATCACCCTCTGATTCGCGCGTCTTGCTGCGTTTGATTGACATCTGCCTGGATTATGGGGAATGGCGTGCCTTGCACAAGGTGAATTTGACCATCGAGACCGCCCAGGTACACGCCATTGTCGGCGAACATGGCGCCGGAAAATCATCGCTCGGCATGGTGATTGCCGGCATTCGGAAACCGCAGGCAGGCTTGATCACGTTTGACGGACGGTCATACCGAACTTTGACGTTAAAGGCTGCGCGTCAATTAGGCATTGCCATTGTGCACCAACAAATCCTGTCGCTCAATGAACGGTTCACGGTGGCTGAGAATTTGTTCCTCAGCAGCGCCCCGTTCCACAGATTGATCTGGAAACAAAAAACCGTCCAGGCTGTCGCAGATTTCTTCGCTCGCTATCATCTGACGCTGGATCCATGCATCCCGGTGGAAGAATTGAAGATTCCGGACCGAATTTTTGTGGAGATTCTGAAACATCTATACGCGCGTCCCCGACTCTTAATTCTGGATGAAGCCCTGGAAAAGCTCTCCGCGTCCGCGCTTCAACAGGTCTTGCAGATGCTTATGGAATTCGAGCAGACAGGCATGTCGGTCCTGTTTATTACGCACCGGCTTGATGATATTTATGAGTTTGCCGATAAAGTGAGCGTCATTAAACATGGTGAAATTTTAATCACGGATGATGTCTGGCAACTCGATAAATTAAATCTGATTAAAATCGCTTATACGCAAATTTCTCAGGAACCGACGCGGGAAAATCTGAATCAAGAATTTTACCATCTGCTGAAATATAACGAAGCGATTCTGCGGAATCTGCCGGTCAATCTGCTGGTGACGGATCCCACGCATCGCATTAAGCTGGTGAATGACTATTGCCGGCAGTATTTTCGCCTGGAAACCGGAGCCTACGAAAATCTGCCGGTAACGCAGCTCGTACAGAGTCCCAATGCAGAGGTCGCGCAACTGCTCGCGCCGCCAGACGTCCCTCGTGTAAGTCAAACCTTCTATCAAGCTCCGCTGACTATCAACGGCGTCAGGATCATCAGTAATATCAAAACCTTTCCTATTTACGATGGAAGCTTACTCATCGGCAATATTATCATTATCGAAGATATTACCGAATACGATCACATCCAGAAACAGTTATTTTTGTCGGAAAAATTGGCTTCAGTCGGCCTGTTAGCCGCCGGCGTCGCTCATGAAATCAACACACCTTTAGAAATCTTATACACTCATCTGGACTACATGAAATACCGGTTTCATACTGAGGAATTTCATGCGGCGATTGATACCCTCCACGAACAAATCGCCTATATTGCCAATATTGTAGGGAATTTACACTCTTTTTCCGACCATAAATCCTCCATCCCGAAAGAGATGGAACTCAATAGCGTCATACAGCGAATGCTCACTCTGGTCCGGCATCATGCGCGGCGACAACAAATTCGGATTCATTTTACCCCGTCCTCTGCGGAAGTGTTTATTCGCGCCAAGGACAATGAAATCAAACAGGTGATTTTGAATCTGCTGAAAAATAGTTTCGAAGCCATGCCCGCCGGCGGCGACATTTTTATTGCCACCGCATTAGTCCAGACTGATGGAGTCAATGCTGTGGAATTAACCTTTCGCGATACGGGCTGCGGCATCTGTGATGAGAACCCGAATAATATCTTCTTGCCTTTTTATTCCACGAAAACGAAGGGCGGCAGCAATATCGGTCTGGGCTTGTCGGTCAGTTATGGCATTATCACGAAATATCAGGGAACGATCATCTTAGAAAATACTGCCGATTCAGGCTGTCAATTTCTCATCACGTTGCCTGTAGCGTCCTAGCCATCAGTGGTTTTCATGTCCTTTCGAACGTGACTCGGTCTAAACGCAGGGCGTAATACAATCCGACGGCGCACAGATAGACCATGCCGCCGGCCCAGAGCACATCGCTGGCAAAATGCCCGCCTTGCATCATGCGTACCAGCCCCATCAACAACCCAAACCCCAGGCCCAGGCCGAGAAAAATCCCGGCCCATTTTTTGAAACGATGACGCAATAGAAAGTAGGGGCTGAGCAGAAAGAAGCCCATGGAAGCATGGCCGGACGGAAAGGATGAGCCTTTGCCGGATTCGCCTTTTTGCCATACTGTTAAAAAAGACTGTTCCCCACCGAATTGAATAACAGCCCGTGGTCGCGGTCGTCCCCAATGTTCTTTAAAAATAGTGTTGACCACCAGGCCCGGGCCGATGAGCATCACTAACACAAAAAACAGGAAGGCCTTGCGATAGGGAAGAAGCTGACGCTTCCAAAATGAGCCGATGAACGCCAGCAGGCAGACAATTGAGAGGAGTAGCGCGGGAAGCGTACCGTGATCATACAGCGTGCGGCAAAGCGGCAGATCTGCATAGATCCAACCTTTGCCAGGGACAAAGAATTGACGTTGCAGGGCGAGATCAAGATCGCTCATCCAAAACATCAGGGTCAATCCCATCAAAAGGGCAAGGGGGATCACAAGATCAAAAAGAAGAGCATGTTTGCGGTTCATCTGGCCTCCTTATTCACAAGCCACTGGCGATATTGTTTCACTGCATCAGGATGCCCGGCCAACATGCTTTGCGGCGCTTTGTGATTGACGAGCAGTTCTTTCAGAGAAAATAGAGACCCGTCGAGATACTCCAGAACGCCGTGATTCTGATGTACCATCGCCAATCCTGCCGCCAGATCCCAGAGTGAGACGCGCTGGATGAAAGCCGCATCGGCGCTGCCGGCCGCGACGTAACAAAGATGGGCAACCGTCGAACCCAAACTGCGAATTTTGCCGGGATAGTCCTGGCTGACAGCGTATTTTCGATAGAACCGCGCGCCGGTCAGTAAGACGGCTTCGCGGCTGAACGGATCGGGGCGGGGGATTCGAACAATCTGACCGTTATGTCGCACGGTGCCATCAGGCATGGTGTAATAAAAATCGTTGGTGGGTGGCAGATAAAAGAAACCGCCAATGGCTTCTGCGGGCGTCACTAAGCCAATAGCAATGCCCCAGAGCGGAAACCCTCTGGCAAAGGATGCCGTGCCATCAATCGGATCAATCACCCAATAGCGATTGCCTGAGCGAGGGGGGCGGGAAAGATCCTGTTCTTCGGCAATCATGCCGTCGTCAGGAAAACGGGCTTCCAATTCTTTTTTCAGATATTCCTGCACCGCAATATCGGCGTCAGTCACGTAGGTCTGGTTATCTTTCCAGGTTGGCGTGACCTTCCTGAAATACGTCAATGCCAGTTGCCCGGCCGACGTGATTAACTCTTGCATGAGGTGTATGTCGTACATAAGTAGGGCGCAATTTCGGAAAATACGCACACGCTGTTCGTATTTCCGAAACTCTATGGACATATCGCTCAGCCCTTCCAAGACGACAACAGCGGATAGAAGGAATCAACGGATGAGAGGAGGAACGCCGACCACCATCCGAAGATTCCTTCTATCCGCTGTTGTCTTGCTGTCAAGGATTGCACGATATGTCCGTATTTCCGAAACGCTGTATTCGTGCTCTCGTCAAAGTCTCTCTACCGAGACCCTCTGGAAGTGTCAATAATTTTCACGATAATTCGAAAAATTTTCATTTTTTGTATTTTTCTTCTTGACAAATTTTCAGAAAGTCATATTTTTGTTAGTAAATAATAACTAACAAAAGGAGTTGCAGAAATGACAGGTTTGACAGCCCGACAGAAAGAGATTATTGAGGTTGCGGTGAAATTGATGGCTGAAGGCGGCATTCAGAATTTGACCATGAAAAATATCGCCCATGCAATGAACATTTCCGAACCGGCGATTTATCGGCATTTTGAGAGTAAAATGGATATTTTGCTCTCAATGCTCACGCAGTTCAAACAGCATTCTAACGATCATTTACGCAGCGCACGCGCCTTGAATGGGTCGCGATTGGCGCAGCTTGAAACGATCTTTCTCGAGCACGCCGGACGCTTTGCTAATCATCCCCACATGACCGCCGTGGTATTCTCAGAAGAAGCCTTTCAAGATGATCCGCGCCTGGCTGACCAGGTGGTTTCGATTATGACGACGGCGGATGCAATCATTGCAGAAGTGATTGCCGAAGCCCAGCACAACGGCGAGATTCGCACGGATCTTCCCAAAGAACACCTGACCTTAATGATTCTGGGAACTCTACGTTTGATGGTCAAACGCTGGCGTTTGTCGGGCTATGCTTTTGACCTTCAGCAGGAAAGCCGGCAGGTCTGGAATTCGTTAAAAATGCTCTTAGCAGCATCTTCTTCGCCGTAGGCGATACATAATTTTTTTTGACAGGTAAGTTAGTTAATGATAATTCACAATAATTTATTTTGGGAATTGCGAGGATTTATTCCCGAAACACCAGAGAAGAGGTAACAAATAGATGAAAATCACACGCAAAATTATCAACATTGACGAAAATTTATGCGACGGATGCGGCTTGTGCATTCCCTCCTGTCACGAACAGGCGATTCAATTGATAGAGACGCCCAACGGCAAAAAGGCACGTCTGGTGAAAGAGATTTATTGCGATGGTCTCGGCGCCTGTCTGGGAACCTGTCCGACCGGGGCCTTAACCATCGAAGAACGGGAAGCAGAAGCCTTTGATGAGGAAGCGACTCAACGTTACATTGCCGCAGAAACCGCTCACGTTGAATCCACAGAGGTCAGAAAAACGCAAGAAGTCCCGGCATTTCACGGCTGTCCCTCGGCCAGAGCGTTTCAATGGGGTGAACAAGCAGAGCCAATCAAACAATCTGTTCAATCGTTAAAATCTGTGGTTCCGCAATCCGAGCTGCGACAATGGCCGGTACAGTTGCACCTTGTTCCGCCGAACGCATCCTATTTTCAGGACGCGAATCTGGTGATGGCGGCCGATTGCGTGCCTTTCGCGTACGCCAATTTTCATCAGGAATTTTTGAAAGGAGCAGAGAACGCGATAACGGTCGGATGTCCGAAACTGGATGATACACGCGCGTATCTGGAAAAATTGACTCAAATCATCCGGCTGAATCAACTCAAGAGCATCCACATTGTAAATATGGAAGTGCCCTGCTGTTTCGGGCTTGTGCGCCTGGTGCAGCAGGCCATTGAACGGGCCGGGGTTGACGTTCCAGTGAAGGTCACAACGATCAGTATCAAAGGTGATAAACTGACGTAATTTTAACCCCTCCCCAGCCCTCCCCGAAGGGGAGGGAGTCTCCCCTCTCCTTTGGAGAGGGGCCGGGGTGAGGTTCTTCAAAAAATCTCAGTATACGATAAATATTATGTAAAGTGCTTGACTCTCTTCTCTGAGGCATTATGATTTTTGTAGTGGTAGAAACCTTCAGAGAGGAAAATGACAACAACCACTAAATCGGATGTAGCGCGAAACTCCAGTTTCGCGGCGGTTAACAATGCGCGAAACTGGAGTTTCGCACTACATTGACAAAGGAGGACCAATTATGAGTATGTTTTGTTATCAGTGCCAGGAAGCGTTAAAGAACACCGGCTGTAACGTCAAAGTCGGAATGTGCGGGAAACCGGCGGATGTCGCCAACCTTCAGGATGTACTAATTTTTGTTCTGAAGGGGATCGCAGTGTATGATCAAAAAGGTAAGGTTGCTGGAATCGAGCGTGACCCGGAGCTTGGCCGCTTTATGCTTGAAAGCCTGTTCACGACGATTACCAATGCCAATTTCGACGCCGCTCGCTTTGAACGTCAGATTGCCAAAGCATTAGAAATCCGCGACGCGCTGAAAGCAAAAGTCAAGACTGACTCTGCGCTGCCCGAAGCCGCGACCTGGAGTGCCAGCAATGTAAGCGACTATTATCAAAAAGGGGAAGAGGTGGGCGTGCTTTCCACTGAAAATGAAGACGTGCGTTCTTTGCGTGAATTGCTGACCTACGGCGTCAAAGGCATTGCGGCCTACGGCGATCATGCGTTGGTGCTGGGGGAGAAGAACGACGACATTATAGACTTTGTAATGAAAGGTCTGGCCGCGACGACCAATGACAGCCTGTCAGCCGACGATCTGGTCGGTCTGGTGCTGGAATGCGGCAAAACCGGCGTGGATGTCATGGCCCTGCTCGATAAAGCCAATACTGAAACCTATGGGCATCCCGAACCGACGCAGGTGAACATCGGCGTGCGCAACAACCCGGGCATCCTGATCAGCGGCCATGATCTGAAAGATATGCAGGAATTGCTGGAACAAACCAAAGGCACGGGCGTGGATGTTTATACTCACAGCGAGATGCTGCCGGCCAACTACTATCCGGCCTTCAAAAAGTACGACCATTTTGTCGGCAATTACGGCAATGCCTGGTGGAAACAGAAAGAAGAAATTGAGAAATTCAACGGCCCTGTACTCTTTACGACGAACTGCATTGTTCCTCCGAAAGATTCCTATAAGGATCGCCTGTTCACGACCGGCGCTGCGGGTTATCCCGGCGCGACCCATATTCCGGATCGCAAAGACGGCACACCCAAAGATTTTTCAGCGATCATTGAGATGGCTAAAAAATGTCAGCCGCCGCAAGAACTGGAAAGCGGGACGATTACAGGCGGATTTGCCCGCAATACGGTCATGAGCGTGGCGGATAAAGTGATTGAAGCCGTCAAATCCGGCGCGATCAAACGCTTTGTAGTTATGGCCGGCTGCGACGGGCGTCATAAAGAGCGCGACTATTACACCAAAGTGGCGGAAAATCTGCCCAAAGACACGGTGATTCTGACGGCCGGCTGCGCTAAATATCGCTATAACAAGCTGAATTTAGGCGACATCGGCGGCATTCCGCGCGTGCTGGATGCAGGGCAGTGTAACGATTCCTATTCCCTGGCCTATATTGCGCTGCAATTGAAAGCTGCCTTTGGCCTGGATGATATTAACGATTTACCGATTTCCTACGATGTCGCCTGGTACGAACAAAAAGCAGTGATCGTGCTGCTGGCTCTGTTGTTCTTAGGCGTGAAAGGCATCCGCCTCGGCCCGACTCTGCCCGCGTTTCTGTCGCCGAATGTAGCCAAAGTGCTGGTGGAAAAATTCGATATTAAACCGATTAACGATGTAGAAAGCGACGTCAGCGCCATGATGACCGGCAAATAAAGTCAACCCAGAAACCGGGTTTTTGCCAAAAACCCGGTTTCTTCCATACATTAGGAGAAACAACAGTATGAAAATCATTGACGTCAAAAACACCGGGGAACTCAACAAGATTCATCAGGTCAAAACCGGAGTGCTTTACAATACTGAACACGCGATGGTAGTGCATATTACGCTGCAAGCCGGTGAAAAACTGAAAACGCATATTACCCCGGTTGATGTGTTTTTCTATGTGCTTGAAGGCATGCCGACGATTGAAATCGGAGAGGAAAAACAAAGGGTCGCCGCGGATCATCTGGTCGAAAGTCCGGCAAACATCAAGCATTGCATCTCTAATGAGACCGAGCAGGTCGCACGAGTGCTGGTGGTTAAAACGCCGCGACCGACAACTCAGACAAAAGTGCTGTAAATTTTTTTTACAGTGAAAGTTAGTTAATATTAACTACCACAAAAAGGTCATACTTATGAAAACACTTCAAGATTTAGAACATGAACACGAAATTGTGAAACATGCGCTCACGATTTCGGAGAACATCTGTGAACGACTGGAAGGCGGGGAAACGCTCAATAAAGACGATATGTCCGAGCTCCTCGAATTTTTGACCGTATTTGTTGACCGCTGCCATCACAGCAAGGAAGAAGCGCACCTCTTCCCGGCCATCGAATCCGAGGCGAAACCGATGATTGCTCAAATGCTGTATGAACATGAAACCGGACGGGAGTTCGTCAGGCAGATCAAACAAGCATTTGAAGCGTATAAGTCCGGGAGTATGGATGCCCTGCCGACGCTGATTGGCAATTTACGCGGATATATCAAGCTCCTGCGCGAGCATATTGATAAAGAAGATCACGTGTTGTATCGCGTTGCTGAAAAACTGCTCTCTCAAGAACAGGATGAGCAGATGTTTATCGCTTTTGAGACGATTGAACGTGAACGCATCGGCGCCGGGAAACACGAAGCATTCCACCAGATGATTCACCGTCTGGAGGCAGCTTATGTCAGTTAGTCACTGGCAAAAACTACTACTTTGTCAACATTTGAGTGACTGGTTCGTAGTAAACGCTTTAGCGTTTAAACGCCGCTTAAGCGGCTACTACGAACCCGTCGGTCAAACCTTGACAAAACACTACCTATTTTTCGTAAACATGCTTATTATCACGGACGCTTCAAAAACGTCCTGCAACAGAACGAAGGAGGACATATTATGAGTACAGTCAGAAAAATACAATCAGGATATTATGCTGTTGGGGCGATTGATTGGGATCGCCGTTTATTTGATGAACTGATCCCGCTGCCTGACGGCACCAGCTATAATGCGTATCTTGTGCAAGGTTCAGAGAAGACTGCGTTAATGGATACGGTCGATCCAGCGATGACGCACGTCTTGCTGCAAAATCTGGAACAGTTGCAGGTTAAAAAGATTGACTATGTGGTCACTCATCATGCCGAGCAGGATCACTCCGGGGCCTTGCCGCGTATATTGGAAGAGTATCCTGAAGCAATTGTCGTGTGTACGTCCAAATGCCGCGATATGATCATCGATTTGTTAGCGATTCCTGAAGATCGTATCCGGACAGTTGACGACGGCGAGACGCTTTCGCTGGGGGATAAAACCATGCAGTTCATTCACACCCCCTGGGTTCACTGGCCCGAAACCATGGTGACCTATATTCCCGAAGACCGGATGCTCTTCACCTGTGACTTTTTCGGCTCACATCTGGCAACCAGCGATCTGTATGTCACCGACGAAGGGATCGTGTATGAGGCCGCGAAACGCTACTATGCCGAGATTATGATGCCTTTCCGCAAAATTATCCAAAAGAACCTGGCGAAACTGCAACCACTTGACATCCGGCTCATTGCCCCCAGTCACGGTCCTATGTACGATAAGCCGGAATTCATCGTAAACGCCTATAAAGATTGGGTGTCCGATGCAGTGAAAAACGAAGTCGTGTTGCCGTATGTCTCCATGCACGAGAGTACGCGCAAGATGGTCGAACATTTTGTCGGAGCCTTGATCACACGCGGCATTGGCGTCAAGCAATTTAATCTGGCAGATGCAGATATTGGCAAACTCGCGATTGCTCTGGTAGATACAGCGACTATCGTACTTGGTACGCCGACAGTGCAGGTCGGGCCGCATCCCAAAGCCGTCTATGCCGCGTATCTGGCCAATGCCTTGCGTCCGAAAGTCAGATTTGCCTCCGTGATCGGTTCGTACGGCTGGAGTACCAAAATGGTTGAACAAATCGCCGGGATGCTCTCAAATTTACAGATTCAAGTCCTGGAGCCTGTTGTCGCCAAAGGCTTGCCTAAAAGCGAAGATTTTCAGGCACTTGACCGGTTAGCGGACCAGATTGCTGCAAAACACCGCGAGATAGGGTTATTCATGTAAAAAGATGATGTGTCCGGCGCTGTTGAAGCGCCGGACACTAAAGAGCGTCAAAGCGTGGTCTTGACTTACACTGCGACGCAGCGTGAACCGGAACTACTTGGTGTTTCTGTGAGTATGGCGTGTTTTGCGGACTAAGGGATCAATCGAACGAAAAATCGCTTGACAAAACGATGGAGGCAGCCGATATTGAAAAACGTAATTATCCTATGACGCACACCGGATTAAACATCACAGATGCCTGGAATGTCAATTTTATTTTGTGAAATGCCGATTATTCAGGCAAATCCAGGTTTTTCCTCCATGCTGCATAAGAGAAGGTGATGGTTATGATACAAACTCCTGTCAAAGAAAAACCCCGGGCCACACAGCGGCTATTGGTGTGTGAATTCCTCCATGAACTTGAGCAGATCCCTGATTACAGACGCCGCTTGGCGGCAGTCTTAGCGCAAGAGCATCCCCAACCGCAGCATGAACGCCTGTCGTATCAGGAGTTTTTGGAATGGGCTGACGAAGATACCCTGGCCGAATGGGTGAATGGAGAGGTGATTATGAGTAGTCCGGCGTCATTACTGCATCAAGATATTGTTGATTTTTTGGCAAGTGTTATGAGAATGTTCGTGGCGTCAAGAGACCTTGGAATTGTCATAAGCGCTCCGTTTCAGATGAAAATGGAACAGGGCAGAGAACCTGATGTGCTCTTTATCGCCCGTGAACATCAAGACAGATTGAAACCCACATACCTGGACGGCCCGGCCGATCTGGTCATCGAGGTCATCTCCCCGGAAAGTGCGGGACGCGACCGCGGGGAGAAATTTTACGAGTATGAACGCGGCGGCGTGCCGGAATATTGGCTGATTGATCCGTTAGCGCAGCGCGTTGAATGGTATCAGGCCGAGGGCGGGCAGTATCATGGCATTCCGGTTGATGCGGAGCATCGTTATCATTCCCGGGTATTGCCCGGTTTCTGGCTGAACATTGACTGGCTATGGCAAATGCCCCTGCCTCATCCGGTAGAAGTTCTGGGAGAAATTGCCGGCATCCCGCCCCAGGAAATCGCACATTTTCTGGGGCGGTTGAAGGGATAGGTAAAAAGAACAACTCAAAAATCTCAATCTCTCTGTAAATTTTTAGGACGTTCATTATGTCTACCGAAGAAATCATCTATGAACGCTAAATATAACATGCTCATTTTGCTCCTTTTTGGCAAACGCGAATTTGCGATCCTAACTTACATTGGAGACAGGTAAAAATGGATATTCAAGGAAAAAGAATTCTGGTGATCGGCGGAGCCGGACTAATCGGCTCTCATGTGGTAGAAGCCTTGCTGCAAGAGGATGTAAAACAGGTGTGCGTGTATGATAATTTTTGCCGCGGCACATACGAAAATTTAGCAGAGGCCCTGAAAGATGCGCGTTGTCGTATTTTTGAGATCGGCGGCGACATTCTCCAGACAGATATTTTAGAGGCGGCCATGAAAGAGGCGGATGCTGTCATCCATCTGGCTGCATTGTGGCTGCTCCAATGTCATGAGTTTCCTCGTGCGGCCTTTGATGTGAATATTCGCGGCATGTTCAATGTGCTTGAAGCTTGCGTGGCCAATAAGATTGAACGCCTGATCTACTCTTCCTCAGCGTCAGTGTATGGCGATGCGGTCGAAGAACCGATGACTGAGAACCATCCCTATAATAATTGGACTTTTTACGGCGCAACCAAGATTGCAGGTGAACATCTCTTCAAAGCCTATCATAAACGTTATGGACTTGAGGGGGTTGGATTACGCTATATGAACGTGTATGGCCCGCGTCAGGATTATAAAGGGGCATACATCGCAGTGATGATGAAAATTCTGGACAGACTTGATCAGAGGCTTCCACCAATCGTTTATGGCGATGGCAGCCAGGCGTATGATTTTATTTATGTTGGTGATACGGCGCGCGCTAATGTCTGCGCCTTGAAAAGCGATGTGCCATTTGGATTCTATAATGTCGGTCGCGGTGTTAAAACATCGATCAAAGAGCTTGCAGAAATCATGTTGAAACTGACTGGCTCAAACCTTAGTATTCATTATGAGCCTACTGGCCAGACCTTTGTAACCAATCGCGTCGGCGATCCGTCCGCGGCCGCTCGTGACCTGGGATTCACCTGGTCAGTCGATCTTGCAGAGGGCCTACGACGCTTGATTACGTGGCGCACAGCCCACATCGAACAGGTGGAACAACGCAGGAAACGTGCATCATGAGACCCATTCCCTTAATTCGTCCCTATATCACTGAAGAGGTCAAAACAAAAGTCTGTGAGGTGCTGGATAGCGGGTATTTGACCGAAGGCCCTGTCGCCAAAGAGTTAGAAGAGGCATTTACAAGCTATGTTGGCTGCAAACACTCAATTGCTGTCACTTCTTGCACGACCGGCCTTGAGATAGCACTGAGAGCCTTGCAGATCGGTTCTGGCGACGAAGTTATCGTGCCGGATTATACTTATCCGGCGACCGCCGATGTTGTCGCCATTGTCGGCGCGACTATCGTACTTGTTGACGTAAGTCCCGCAACGATGCTGATTGATTATGACAGGCTTGAAGAGGCCATCACAGACCGGACAAAAGCGATCATCCCGGTGTCGCTGTTTGGCAACCCGCTCGATTACGACCGCCTCACGGCGTTACAACACAAGTATGGGGTTGCTATCATCGAAGACGCGGCCTGCGCTATCGGGGCTGAATACAAAGGCGTCAAGGTGGGGAATCAGGCCGATATTGCCGTGTTCAGCCTGCATCCGCGCAAGTTTATTACCACGGGCGAAGGCGGGATGATCGTCACGAATCATTTTCAATCTGCCGAATGGATGCGTTCATATAAGCATTTTGGCATGGGTGTGCAGGACTCACGTTTAACGACCTCCTTTGATCGCATTGGGACAAATTACAAGTTAAGCGACCTGCTTGCGGCGGTCGGCGTCGTGCAAATGCGGCATATTCATGAGCTCCTGCAACGTCGCCTGGAACTGGCGCACAATTATCGCAATCTGCTCCAGGGACGCTCTACGATTACGATTCCTGAAACGACCAGCAGCGGGGCACATTCGTATCAATCCTTCTGCATCCTGATCGAAGAGCGCAACCGCATCATGCAGCAGTTGCGAGCCGAAGGCATTGAAGTCCAGATCGGTACATACGCCCTGCACCAGCATCCGGCCTTTATTTCTGGGAATGCATGTCGAATTCATGGAAAACTGACTGGCAGTCAGTATGCCTTTGAACACTGTCTGACTTTGCCGTTGTTTCATGAACTGACCTACGAAGATCAACAAAGAATTGTTGACACATTATGCAATGCTCTGCAAGGACGTCTATGAGGTATGAAGACGTCTGGCGCGCCTATCGAGAGCGTTTGAATACTGTGTTGAAACAGATTGTGAGACTGAATGATGTTAACAGATCAGAAGATTTTTATTACCGGCGGCGCAGGATTTATCGCCAATACACTTATACGATACTATATCGAAAAGAACAGCATTTGCGTGTATGACAATTTCCATCGCGATGCCCTCACCACAAGTGGTTTGCTGGAACACCCCAATTTACAGGTGATTACAGGTGACGTTCTTGACGAGGCGTACTTGACCGATTCTATGCAGAATAGCGATATTGTAATCCATGCAGCGGCGATTGCTGGAATCGACACGGTCGTGCAGAACCCAGTGCATACGATGCGAGTCAATATACTGGGCACGGCTTACGCCCTTGAAGCTGCTCGCAAGCATAGAGTGAAAAAATTTCTTGATTTTTCGACGTCCGAAGTGTTCGGTTCGATGGCGTTTAGAAGTGCTGAATCTGACCAGACTGTCGCTGGATCTGCCGGTGAAGCGCGTTGGACCTATGCGGTCAGCAAGTTGGCTGGAGAACATTTGGCTTATGCGTATTACTGGCAGTATGGTTTGCCGACAGTCACGATCAGGCCCTTCAATGTTTACGGCCCGGGACAAATAGGCGAGGGGGCCATGCAGATATTTATCAAGAAAGCCCTGAAAAATGAGACTATTCACATCTATGGCGACGGCAACCAGATTAGAGCGTGGTGCTATGTTGATGACTTTGTAGATGGTATCGTGCGATGTATTGAAAACCCTCAAGCTATCGGGGAGAGCTTCAATATCGGCAATACACGAGCAGTCATTACCATTTTAGGATTGGCGGAGTCTATACTTAGAGTGCTCAAATCAGATAGCCGCATTGTTTTTGAACCCCCACTATCCGCCGATATAGCTATTCGAATTCCCAGTGTGGATAAAGCACATAGCATTCTTGGGTTCAAGGCAAAAGTGGATTTAGAAGAGGGGATCAGAAGAACTGCCGAGTGGATGCAAGATCACGTTCTCTGATTGACATTGTAGGTAACTCTATCTTCTGTAAGTACGCGCTTACGCCTTGATGACACTTATATATACATAGGAAATGTCAATGCCATGATAGGAATACTTTCAGACGCGCACGGCAATGCCCCTGCATTCGATCAGGCTGTCAGATTGCTCAAGAAAATTGGCGTCGAGCGTTTTGTTTTTCTTGGCGATGCCGTCGGCTACATACCGTTGAGGGATGTTATCAAGTCACTCCAGAAACTTGATTTGAAAATTCAATGTGTGCGTGGGAACCATGAAAACATGCTCCTACAAGGCATTTGTGATGCGGAGCGCGAGGACGTATATAAGCTTTCGGTCGTCAGATCAACTCTTGAACGCGAAGAATTGGATTTTCTACAGAAATGGCCAACTCACCATGTAGAGACCGTAGTGGGTAAGCGGTTGTTATTTGTGCATGGGAGCCCGTCCGATTACATCAACGGTTACATGTATATAGACACAGATCTTTCGATGTTCGATGAAAGCTCAGATTTCGTTTTTATAGGACACAGTCATCATCCTTTCGTTCGACATCATGGAAGAGTGTGCTATGTCAACGTCGGCAGCTGTGGGATGCCTCGCGATGATGGCCGATTTGGCGCTGCTGCAACGTTTGATCCTGAATCAGGTTTAGTGCGTATCGTGAGGTTTGACATCACCGAAGCCACGCGCAAAGCTCTTTGGAATGCGTCTGGAGTACATGCGTCAGTTAAAGCGATTTTCGCACGTCGCAAAACATCAGTTTATGGAGATTTTTTATGAAAGATGAAAAAATCCCTGTTTTGGTGACTGCTATTGGAGGGGGTAGCTATGGTGGGCAGATCCTCAAGGCTATTCGCCTTGCTAAAGGGGAAAGGTACTACATTGTTGGGGCAGATACGAATCCGAACTGTCCTCAATTTGATTTGGTTGACAAGCGTGTTTTACTGCCTTTTGCAAGCGATCCTTCCTATTTGGACAAGCTCTTAGCAGTCTGTACGCAACATCACATCAGAGCGATTTTTCATGGTTGTGATCCGGAACTTAAGCTTTTTGCGCTCAAAAGAGAGGCGATTGAACATCAAAGCATTTTTTTACCTGTGAATCCCTGGTCAGTCATCCAGACCTGCATGAATAAGGAAGAAACCAGCCGCCGACTCAGGGAACTTGGCTTTGATCCGCCCCGGTTCATTCGCGTGACTTCAAAGGAGGAACTCAAAAAAATTGATTGGTTTCCTGTTGTTGTGAAGCCTTCGATTGGCAGCGGCGGCTCCGCCAATGCGTTCATTGCTCAAAATACGAGAGAACTCCTTGGCTTAGCTGACTATCTCGGAATAGAGACCGTCGCAGAACACTTTCTTGTGCAAGAATATGTTGGCGTCCCGGATGACGAATATACTGTAGGAGTTCTCCATGATATGGATGGAAATTACGTGAACGCGATTGCCGTCAAACGATTGCTCTCAGGTCAATTAAATATTCGCATGACAGTTCCCAATCGAACGGAGCGCCATGACCTTGGCCCCAAATTGGTCATCAGTTCAGGCATAAGTCATGGATATGTCGGCCGTTTCCCTGAGGTCACAACGCCATGCAAGGCAATTGCGAAAGCCCTTGGCGTGAAGGGGCCTGTCAATATCCAATGTCGCCTTATCGCCGGGAAGGTGAAAGTGTTTGAGATTAATCCACGATTTTCAGGTACGACCTCCATCCGGGCCATGGTTGGTTATAACGAACCAGATATCCTGCTAAGACGCCATGTGCTTCATGATCGTTCGATTCAGCCCGATTTCGAATATAATGAAGCCTTAATTTTACGTAATTTGATTGAGATTCCAGTCAAGAAAGATGAACAATACACAATGTCCGATTTGTAAAAAATATACCCTGGCGGAGATATTAAAAACCGATGGATCTGTTTCATCAGACGGCGTGTTTCAGCCATTCTCCATCAGTTTAACAACTTGTGAGTTTTGTGGAAATGCCCATATCCTCCAGGACGCCGGAATGCTTCAACACATTCAGAAGTTTTACCAACAAGAATATGCGTTTTTACTTAGTTCCGAAGAAGAAGAACCATGTGAAATCACGGAACATACAGCTCGCAAGTATAGTGAGAGTCTTGTTTCTTTCTTTTCTGCATATATAGATTGCGCAGTGCACCATCGGATATTGGATGTTGGCGCAGGAAAAGGTAATTTTTTAACCGCATTGCATAAAAAGTACCCCAGTATTGAAAAACACGCAATTGAGCCGGGTCCCGCTTATAAACATCTCGTAAAGCATCCCTTTCTTAAAAGCGCTCAAAAGAATTTTTTTGATCCGTCTTTTTTTAATGAAAAATTTGACTTAGTATCTCTTTCATTCGTCTTGGAGCATGTATCATCACCCGTAGAGTTTCTCCGCAGTATAAAACAGGTGCTTACTGACAAGCATTCATTGGTCCTGGTTGAGGTTCCTAATTTTTCTCATAATAAAAGCGACTTACTGACTTTTGATCATTTGTTCAAATATACAGAAACGTCTTTTGAAAATCTTGTCTTCTGTTCAGGTTTTTCTATCGTGGCTCGTCAAGTTGACCCAAAGCGTGTTCCCATGCAGTTTGTCATTCAACCTGATATTAAACGATCTATTATTGCACGGTCAGAATTCCAGACCTTTATGAATGCCCATGAGTATCTTCAATTTGTCACGTCAGAAGCAAACAAAATATCAACTGATCACATCGCAATCTACGGGCAAGGACTTCTATTGCCGTATTTTTTAGGTACTGCAGTTATTAAACTTAAAAATATCAAATGTATCATTGATGACAATCCACTCTATCATCATACATTATATCGCGGTGTAATACCAATTGTCTCACTTGATGAATTTTCAAAGGATCTCCATTTTGAAGTATCGGCCATATTGCTTGCCATGAATGATTGTTATCATGAGAATGTCTTATCGAAACTTCAGTCAAAAAATCTCAATATTCCAATTTATGGTCAATGGGGTTCGATATGAAAATATTATTAACAGGAAGCACCGGATTTTTGGGGACATTTATTCGAAATCGAACATCATTACAGAAGACCAACTTCATTTTCGGCTCAACCTCTGACTGTCATTCAAATCATGACCTGGTGCGATTTCAATCTCTTTACCAGGAAGCTGAAAAACTTATTAAAGATGATCTTTTCGCTATCATCCACTGTGCGGCAATTATTCCATCTTCATTTTCTGCGGCAACGTATGAAGAAGTTTTTCTTCCCAATATTCAAATGATGGAAAACCTATGCCAATTAGCCTTCCAAAAACATATACGGAAATTCATTTATATATCGAGTTTTGGTTCAATGCAGACCCCAGAACAATTAGATATTCGCGACTATTACACGCTTGTTAAAATTACGGGCGAGCTTTACTGTAGAATGCAAGAGGCTCATGGAATACAAACAGCCAGTTTGCGTATATCGTCCCCATTTGGAGAGTGGCAGCATCAACGCACAGTTGTTCGAATTTTTGTTGAACAGGCGCTCAAGAATGAACCCCTGGAAGTTTATGGAACAGGTTCCAGAGAACAAAATTTTACGTATGCCGGCGATGTGTTAGCTGCTATTGAGGCGGTCGTGAAAGCTCCTAAGATCTCTGGAGTCTATAATATCGTAGGTCCTGAAAGCATTTCTATGCTGAAACTTGCGCAGACAATCGTCAACATCTCTGGCTCAAGTGCACCCATTGTCTGTGGAAGGCAGCCCGATCCGCAAGAATTGTACCGACCAGAGTACAATTATACCAGAGCGAAAAGAGAGTTAGATTATTCACCGTGTTCACTCGAAAAAGGACTGACGCAATATATCGCCTGGATCAAGAAACAACAACAGGGAATCTTGCATGAGACAGTGTCCAGATGTTAAAACATCTGGCTGTATCAGGGCGGAAAAGCCATCGTTTGTGGTGAGCCATGGAAAGTTACACATCGCGTTTAATTTTTTGTTTCCCAGGAGATCGCCATGTTTGTAAAGTGATCATGATCTAAGGTGTGCACCGTGTTGCGTAATTCGCAGATGCCAGGCATGATGGTAATTTCTGATATGGTAACTTTTACCAGGTCAAAAATATATATTTTTTGTGTCTATATATGTTCGCCTTGTTATCTTCTGATAGCATGTATTATCGCCTTGATTTGCAGATTCTCACAATGTTCTTCCGGGCAAAAGCCTCGATTGGTCTGGAGGTCCACTCCGATCATCAACAATGTGTATTGGTCACGGGCAATGCGATTGGCAGGGTATCCATCTGAGGCTTTTACCAGAGGAACACTCAAATTTTCGTTCTATAGAAAATCGCTATGTTTGTAGATCGATTGAGAGGTGTGAGCATGAAGTATAAAATTTTCATTGGAATGCGCGAAATTGCTGGATACTATACAAACTTATCGAAAGGGTTTCGCGCGAAAGGACATGATGTGACGCTGTTTGATTCAGTCCCGCACCCGTTTCAATATGAACGTGATGCTGAGACATTACCTCCCCTTCTAAAGGCGTATTCATATTTTGCCGGATTGCGTTCGCAAAGACCTAAGAAGTTTATGATGAGACAAATAGTGTATCTCATAGCAAGCTACGTGAGTAAAGGTCTTTTTTTTCTCTATAGTTTGTTTCGATATGATGCCTATATTTTCAGCTTTGGCACATCATTTTTTCCCAAAAATTTTGATTTGCTTATTTTAAAAATATTTCGCAAGAAGGTGATCTGTAACATTGCGCATGGCTCTGAAGCCAGACCGATTTATATTAATGGGGCATATCGTCATCCAGATCCACAATCCTCTCTCTCTACTCAACGGATCATACAAGATTCTTCACGCATGAAGCATAAAATCAAGTTTATTGAACGCCATGCTTCCCTTGTTATTGCGGCACCATTGTCATCTCAATTCATCAAAGGAAAAGTGATCAACAGTTTTTTTTTAGGGATTCCTTTTAGCAAAAAAACGACTGTCTGCTTTAAAAATAGGAAAACGGATATTGTCCGCATACTGCATTCACCATCCCATCCTGTTGCAAAGGGTACTCATCTCATACGTCAGGCTATTACTGCCTTGAGGAACCGAGGGTATGCGATTGATTATGTTGAAGTGATAGGTCAGCCTCATGACGTCGTCTTGAAAGAACTTGAACGATGCGATTTTGTTGTCGATCAGGTGTATAGTGATACTCCCATGGCTGGTTTTGCAACAGAGGCCGCTTTTTATGGAAAACCTGCAGTTGTAGGAGGGTATGGATGGGCAATGTTAAAAAACATCCTTCCCCCCCACATTTTCCCGCCAAGCCAAATTTGTCATCCGGATACTATAGAGGAAGCAATTGAACAGTTAATTGCTAATCCTGATTACTGCTTGGAATTAAGCAAGCGAGCCCACGAATTCGTTACAGCGCATTGGCGAGCTGAACTCGTTGCTGAAAACTATATCCGGCTTCTTGAAGGTAATATTCTTGACGAATGGTGGTTAGACCCCAATACTGTTGTTTATGTAAACGGCATGGGGCTGTCAGAAAGAGACGCACAGAATCTTGTCGCAGAGGTTGTGAGGTATGGAGGCGCTTCGGCTTTACAACTTGATGATAAGCCACAATTGAAGCAAAAATTTTTAGAGTTTGCAAATATTATATTTGGATAACAAGTATCATGTCTTTTCTTGGTTCTTTTGTCCGCGATAGTGTTGTGTATGCGATTCCTTCCATGATCAGTCGTGGGTTGTCAATTTTTCTGGTGCCGCTTTATACCCGAGTACTTACGCCTGATGATTATGGCGCTCTTGATCTGCTTACAGCGTTTGCGAGCCTGGTTAACCTTACTGTAGCCCTGGAGGTGTCCCAGGGAGTTGCCCGTTATTACGCTGGTGAACAGAATACTGACCGTAAGGTGGTTTATGCCTCCTCGGCATTCTGGTTCACTGTTTTCTGCTACACAGTATTTTTGGTAGTTTCGCTCTTTTTCAGTTCAGAACTGGCGATCCTTGTCATGGGGCGTGACGGGCTTGAGGTCTATTTTCAAATCGGAGTTATTTCCATCGGATTGAATGGTATTTTCTATCTCATACAAAACCAATTTCGTTGGGAACTTCGGAGTCGTCATTATGCTGTGGTCAGTATTATCGTCTCCTTTGTAACAGCGGGGCTTGCCGTTACCCTCGCTTATATCTTGAAGTGGGGTCTGAAAGGTTTACTTTATGGAATGGTTGGCGGTGCATTGGTTGGCTGCATCTACGGTTTATGGCATTTGCGTAACAGTTTTCGGTTTCGATTCCAGTGGAAGCGTTTAAAAGAAATGCTGCTCTTTTCCGCACCGTTGGTACCATCCGGGGTTGCAGTGTTTATCAGCCACTATATCGATCGCCTGATGATCAAGCACTATTTGTCGTTACATGAGGTCGGGCTGTATGGAATCGGGTTTCGGCTGGCGAGTGTTGTTGGCCTGATAATGGTTGGTTTTCAGGGAGCTTTAACCCCTTTGGTTTATGCCCATTATCGAGATCCGCAAACTCCTCGGCAACTTGCGCAAATATTTCGCCTGTTTTTAGTTTTTGCGTTGATGGTGTTTGTGATTCTAAGCCTCTTCGCTGAAGAGATTTTGGTTCTCATGACAACCCGTGCCTATTACTCTGCGGCTCAGATTGTCATGTTTCTAATCCCGGCCATTTTACTCTCGAATATGTATATTTTCGCGCCTGGCATTGGCATCGCGAAAAAGACGCATCTTATTCTCTGGATCAATCTGTTTGGCGCGGGGTTAAATACATTGTTTAACCTACTGCTGATCCCGATTTATGGCATCAGCGGTGCCGCAGCGGCGACATTGATGGGTTATAGCTGCGTATTTGTTGTGTATATGCGATGTAGTCAAAAGTTCTATTTTGTGCCTCATGAGTGGAAGCGGATAGTTATCGCTGTGATACTGCTCTCGGGGCTTGCGTATTTGGTTCCCCAACTATCGTTATCTACCTGGTTGGTAATTGCGCTGAAGCTTGTCGGGATTGTTGCGGCATTGTTGGTGGTCTTATTGACTGGTTTGATCCGGATGTCAGAACTGCGTAATTTGCAGGATTTGATTAAATAACGATTTCTTCGAGAGACTTAAAACGGAATGCTACCTATCTCGATTGCAGTATTGGAAACCTGATTATGAAACGTCAACGTATTCTTATCCTTTCTTTTACACAAATTTACCGTACTCCGCGAGTGTATCGCCAGATCGTGTTTCTGAAGGACCTGTATGAGCTTGTTGTTGCGGGTTTCGGCGTATTCGAGGCTGAAGGCGTCGAGTTTCATCAACTGACAGAAGTCCGCCCTCGCCATATAGCAGATCGGTTCCTCCGGAAAGGCCTACGAATATTACGCCTGACAAGCCGGCAATTTGAACAATATTACTGGTCCATCCCAGAAGTCCGTGAGGTCCTTGCGACGTTTAAAGGTTCGCAGTATGATGTGATTATTGCTCATGATCTGCACACCCTTCCGGTTGCTCTTGCTCTGGCAGCTAACAATGGAGCAAAAGTGTTGCTCGATGCCCATGAATATGAACCACGTCATTTTGATAACTCCTGGCGATTTCGCATGCTCTATCAACCCTATTGGGATTATATCTGTCGGCGGTATCTCCCGCGTGTTGATGCGATGATCACCGTGTGCCAGGGAATTGCAGACGAATATGCTCGCGTTTATGGGGTAGCCTGTGATGTGCTGACAAATGCTCCGTTTTATGAAGATCTTTCTCCCGGCCCCACTGATGCAGAGTGTATCCGTTTGATTCACCATGGAGGGCTGCATCCATCCAGAAAACTTGAAAATATGATTTTCTTAATGGATCGGCTTGACGAACGATTTCATCTGGATCTCATGCTTTTACTTAATAGTCCTCGTTATGCACGCTATTTACAGCAGTTAAAAGAGCTTGCGTCCAGGCGGCCAAGAATTCAATTTTGTGAACCTGTGCCCATGCCTGAGATTGCTCGCTCTATTAACCAGTATGACCTTGGTATATATCTCATGTCGCCGACAAATTTCAATAATCGTATGGCGTTGCCGAATAAATTGTTTGAATTTATTCAAGCACGGTTGGCGGTTGCGATCTGGCCATCCACGGAAATGGCGCGTATTGTTCGGGAACATGGCTGCGGCGTGATAGCTGCTGATTTTACGATAGAGGCCATAGCTGAAAAATTGAACAGTCTTTCTGTCCAGGAGATTGAGCGTTATAAACTTGGTTCTCATCAAGCGGCGCGGATACTCTCGGCCGAGAACAATTGCCGGATTTTACGGGGCATCATCGCGGACTTAATAGGAGCGTAGTCTATCTAAATTTTCAGTTTGTCGAAATAATTACCATTTTATCGGAGGTTATCTCTTATGAGCACATTATCATCAATAGCTGTGATCGGCGGCGGACACTGGGGTAAGCATCTGATCCGCAATTTTCAGCAAATCGGGGTTTTGAAACTAATCTGTGAAAAAAATGAAGACTTATTATGTCAGTTTGCCGAACAATATCCTGACATGGAAACCTGCTTGGCATTGAATGATGCGCTTGCGCATGAAGAGATTCAGGGCGTGGCGATTGCCACACCGGCCGAAACTCATTATCTGATCGCCAGGGAAGCTCTGCTGACCGGAAAACATGTCTATGTGGAGAAACCTCTGGTACTCAATGAAGCTGAGGCCGAAGAGTTGATCAAAATTGCCAATGACAAAAAATTGGTGTTAATGGTAGGACATTTGCTGCAATATCATCCGGTGTTTACGCACCTCAAAGAATTGGCCTTGAGTGGTGAATTAGGACGAATCAATTATATTTATTCCAATCGTTTAAATTTAGGGAAAATTCGAAGGGAAGAAAATATTCTTTGGTCTTTTGCGCCGCATGATATTTCCATGATTCTGGCCTTAGCCGGGGAAGAGCCGGAAAGCGTGTTGACGACCGGAGGGAATTATCTGCATCAAAAGATTGCGGATGTCACCACCACTCACCTGGAATTTCCATCGGGCCTGAAGGCGCACATTTTTGTCTCCTGGCTGCACCCGTTCAAAGAACAGAAATTGGTCGTGGTGGGAGATCGCAAGATGGCGGTGTTTGATGATATGCAGCCCTGGAAAGATAAACTCTTACTCTATCCGCACGAAATTCACTGGAACAATAACCTGCCTGTGCCGGCCAGGGCCGAGCCGGAACGGATTGCGATTCCTCAGGAAGAGCCGTTGCGGGCGGAATGTCGGCATTTTCTCGATTGTATCAGTCAGGGGAAACGTCCATTGACCGATGGAGAAGAGGGTTTGCGCGTGTTAAAAATTTTGAACGCCAGCCAGCGTTCTCTGGATTCTCAGGGACGCAAAATTTTGTTGAAGGACGAGTCCACTCAGCAAGCCCGGCCATCCCAGGCGAAACCGGACTATTTTGTACATGAGACCTCGCTGATTGATCAGAACGTGAGTATCGGGAAAGGGACGAAAATCTGGCATTTTTCACACGTCCTCTCAGGTTCGACAATTGGCGAACGTTGTAATATCGGGCAGAATGTGGTTATTGGCCCGGATGTGACGATTGGCCGTCAGTGTAAAATTCAGAATAATGTCTCGGTCTATAAAGGTGTGACATTGGAAGATGGCGTGTTTTGCGGTCCCTCGATGGTATTTACCAATATCATCAATCCTCGCGCAGAGTTGGTGAAAATGGATGAGCTGCGCCAGACGCTTTTGAAAAAAGGGGCCAGCGTGGGGGCCAATGCGACGATTGTATGCGGCGTGACTTTAGGACGCTATTGTTTTGTCGGGGCCGGGGCGGTGGTGATCCGCGATGTCCCGGATTATGCTGTCGTAGTCGGCAATCCAGCCCGACAGATCGGCTGGATGTGCGCCTGCGGCGAACGACTGGATGAGACATTGCGCTGTGCTGTATGTGGGAAAACATACCAACACGGCTCTCACGGGTTGGAAGAATATTCCTGCGCCAGATAACATAATTTGATGGGCGAAACCAGAACTTTCTGCCCCCAGGTGCATGATATTTGGTAGTGGTATCCTGTACATGATGCACGTTCCCTGAGCGAAGTCGAAGGGAACGCCTGCGTGCTC
>DF820474.1:105202-115159 GCA_000739535.1 Candidatus Vecturithrix granuli
TTGGTAGTGGTATCCTGTACATGATGCACGTTCCCTGAGCGAAGTCGAAGGGAACGCCTGCGTGCTCATCTCGACTCCGCTCGATGACCGGTCATCATGTACAAGGTAGCCACTACCGATATTTTTTGTGCATCCTTGACAGGTTAAGGGTGTAGATGTATTTTTGAGCAAGGAGTCCAGATGAGCAAGACGCTCACCCGGCGTTATGAAACCACAAGGATTTGGTGTAGGAAGGATTCTCAAACACATGATTCGACATCATGCCGACCAATTCGCCGTCAGGAATCCTTCCTACACAACATTCTTGTAGTTTCACAGGAGTCGTCTCTATGAACAGCCATATTCACATACCACTGCCAGGAGATAAATCGCCATCTAATGTTGCACATTGTGAGCATTATCGGCGCGCGGCCGCAATTTATTAAGGCCGCGCCAATATGTCGCGCTTTGCGAGAAACTGGCCATCAAGAATACCTTGTCCACACTGGTCAGCATTACGACCCTGAAATGTCAGAAGTCTTTTTTGAAGAATTACAGCTTCCGACGCCGGATATCAATCTGGAAGTCGGTTCAGGGTCACACGGGTGGCAGACCGGTCAAATGCTTATGCGCATTGAAGAGGTTCTGGTGGCGCAAAAGCCGAATTGGGTTCTCATCTATGGCGATACGAATTCGACGATCGCCGGAGCGCTGGCAGCCGTCAAATTGCATATTCCAGTGGCGCATGTTGAAGCTGGATTGCGTTCGTTTAACCGCAAAATGCCGGAAGAGCATAATCGCGTTGTGTCCGATCATCTTGCGGATCTGCTCTTGTGTCCGACTCAGACGGCGGTCAATAATTTGACCCGCGAAGGCATCGCGCAGGGGGTTCATCTGGTGGGAGATGTGATGTATGATTCGCTGCGTTATAACCTTCGATTGGCCGAACAGCGATCAATCATTCTTGATACCTTGCGATTACAGCCAAAGGAGTATGTTCTCGCGACAGTGCATCGCGCTGAAAATACCGATGATCCGGAACGGTTACACGCTATTTTCGAAGCCTTTATCCAGATCACGCACGACGGCTTGCCAGTCGTAATTCCCCTTCATCCGAGAACTCGCAAAAGATTGGAGGAACTGAACCTCTCATTTAATAAACTACAGGTGCTTGCGCCAGTCTCGTATCTGGATATGCTCATGTTAGCGCAGAACGCCCGGATGATTTTGACTGATTCCGGCGGCCTGCAAAAAGAGGCCTATTGGCTGAAAGTTCCCTGCCTGACGTTACGCGAAGAAACCGAATGGGTTGAAACCGTCGAATCTGGCTGGAACATGCTTGTTGGGGCGCAGACCGAAACGATCATTCAGAGCGTACATACCTTTACTTCTCCTGAAACCCATTTGCCTTTCTATGGTGACGGGGAAACAGCCTTCCGTTGTGTCAGATTATTAGAAATCCAACAATGAAAATTCTACTGATCGCCTATTACTATCCGCCTATTGCGTCGGGGGGAACTGAACGCGCCGTAAAAATGGCGGCCTATCTGCGTCGCTTCGGGCATGAAGTCTGGGTATTGACTCAGACTTATCAGCCTTCTATGCAATCAACCCCGTCAGAAATTCGCGTCTATGATCCAAGCCATAATAGACATCGCGTCGGCATATATACAGGTCAATGGCTTGGATTGCGGCTATACACGGAACTCTTAAATCGATTGGGAATTCCGCATTCAATTTATTCCTGGTGGAAAGGTACCGTGCTGAAACAGGCGAAATCCATTGTCACATCTGTCAAACCAGAGGTGATTCTGGCAACCTATCCGCCGGTCGAAGATTTGGAAATCGGACTGTTTCTGGCGCAGCAGTTTGATCTGCGGCTGGTTGCGGATTTTCGCGACGGATTTTTGTATGAGCCGATTGAAACTCGTTTTCAAAAGTACACTTGTTTAGCGGCGTACTATGCCAGAATCGAGCAAGCCGTTGCGGAACACGCTTCTGCTGTGATAACAGCGTTTCCTACATTGAGCGAATATTTTTCTGAAAAATATGACTGCCAAAACGTGGTCACAATGACCAATGGTTGGGATGCCGAGGATTTTGACCAACTTCCGGAAGAGATTCCTTTAGATCCAGCGATGTTCAATATTGTGCACACCGGCAGTGTCGGCGGCTCATACAGCAGGCGTGATATCCGTCCACTGCTTGAAGCGCTGCACCATCTTCTCAGGCATGATCCACAGTTAACTTCGCGCCTGAGAGTCCATTTTGTTGGCTTGTTACAGCCTCGTGAATTGGCGGCAATACGTGATCTGCAGCATAAAGGTGTCATTATCTATCATGGCATGGTTCCGCGCAAAACAGCCCTGGCCTTTCAAGTAAAAGCGAATCTGCTGCTTTTGATTACATCGTCAGGGCGCAAAGGGGCAGCTCCTGGTAAATTATTCGAATATCTGTGTGCAAAGACACCTGTGCTGGCTCTGGCTTCCGAAGGCTATACAAAAGACATTCTTGAGCGTACCGGCGTAGGCTGGAGTGTTGCTGCGGATGATGTCCACCAGATTGCCGATCTGTTGTCTCGCATCGTATCTGATCAGGCATTTTACGCATCGTTGCATCGTTCAGAACAGGAAATCGCCCAATTTTCACGTGAAACTCAGATGAGAAAACTGCATGAAGTACTTATGACGCTGTAACATTACAGCTTGACTCATTGGTTTTTGCTTTGAAGAATGTCAGAGGAATAAAGCCAGGTTAGGGATTCATGTCTGAAAGTTTTAAAATGACTTCTCGTTTAACTGAATTAATATATTACCAAAAACTCTTGACAGAATTTCCAGGGCTGTGTTAGTTGCCTTGTGGTTTGAAGAGGGGAAAACCCGGGTGTTTTGAAATACCCGGTTTTTCGATGTGCAGGTATTTTTTTTGAATTGTGATAGAATACCAATAAGATTAGAAGATGTGGAGGAATGACAGCGTGTACGCAGTAATTGAAACAGGTGGAAAGCAGCATAAAGTCTCGGAAGGTGAAGTGTTAAAAGTTGATAAACTGTCTGCCGAACCCGGGGCGGAAGTGGTTTTTGACAAAGTGATGATGGTCAAAACCGATGGGGAAACTGCAAAGATCGGCGTTCCGTATGTAGAACATGCTTCTGTCAAGGCTGAAGTCGTTGAGCAGGGCAAACATAAAAAAATTATCGTCTTCAAATATAAACGCAAAAAGAATTATCAGCGCAAACAGGGACATCGCCAGGAATATACGGCGGTGCGTATTACCTCGATTGCCGCATAATTAAGGTTTCCCGGACAGAGATGCTAGCGCTTCACGTAATGGCATCTTCACTATTGAAAACAGGAGTGCAAAAGCTTTGCTTTTGCTGCCAAGGATTTAGATGAGGAGAGAATGACATGGCACATAAAAAAGGCGGCGGAAGTTCGCGGAACGGACGCGATAGTAATCCGCAATATTTAGGAGTGAAACGCTTTGCCGGACAATTTGTGACCGGCGGAAGCATTCTGGTACGCCAGCGCGGGACGGTGTTTAAACCCGGGCTGAATGTGGGGCGGGGTAAAGATGATACCCTGTTTGCCAAAATTGACGGCGTGGTAGAGTTCGTCAACAAAGGCAAAAAACGCCGATTTATCCATATTAAACCGCAAGAGGTTGTTCAAGCGTAAATGTTTATTGATGAAGCGACGATCTGGGTGAAAGCCGGCGATGGCGGCAGAGGTTGTTTGAGCTTTCGCCGGGAAAAATTTGTACCCAAAGGTGGACCCGACGGCGGCGACGGCGGCCGGGGTGGCCATGTAATTTTGCAAGTGGACCCGCAATTATCAACGTTGGTTGATCTGCGGTACCGTCGAGAATATCAGGCCGAGTGCGGGAAACCTGGAGAAGGTAATAATCGGCATGGCCGGAATGGGGAAGATTTGATGATTCGCATTCCCTCTGGAACCATCGTAAAAGATGCTGAAACAGGGAATGTGATTGCTGATCTGTCGAGCGTCGAAGAACAATTTCTTGTTGCGGCTGGCGGACATGGGGGGCGTGGAAATGCACGCTTTAAGTCCTCAACCAATCAAAGTCCCCGACGAGTCGAACCTGGTTTGCCCGGAGAAGAACGAACATTACAGCTTGAATTAAAATTGCTCGCCGATGTGGGTATTATTGGCTTTCCCAATGTCGGAAAATCTACATTGATTGCGCGTATTTCTGCGGCGCGTCCCAAAATTGCGGATTATCCGTTTACCACCCTGACTCCGAACTTAGGCGTGGTACGTACAGCAGAGTATAAAAGTTTTGTGGTGGTTGATATTCCGGGGCTGATTGAAGGGGCCTCTCAGGGGGTTGGCTTAGGATTCCAATTTTTGCGACACATTGAACGCACACGGATGTTTGTGCATATGCTTGATCTTTCCCCTGCCACACAGCGCGACCCGATCGAAGATTTTCATAAAATTAATGCGGAATTGGAACAATATGACCCCACACTGTGTCAGCGGCGGCAGATTGTCGCTGCAAATAAAATGGATGTATTGCATGAAAGGTCGTCGCTTGCTCGTTTGCAAGCATTTTGCGACCAGGAAAATCTTCCCTGTTTTCCTATTTCGGCTGTGACCGGACAAGGCATTCAGACTCTGGTGCAATATATGGCGACCGTGCTTTTTCCTGAAGAGTCAGGGATGTCGAAATTGCCCATCGACGCCCATTTTGCCTGAAGAGGCAACGTTTCCGTGAACGAAATAGACATTTCGTTCTACATTTGCATGAGGAGTGAGATTGAAGAGAGAACGACAAACAAATGAAGAACACTCTATGATAACAGTAACAAAAGATGAGGCTGTGGCTGTGGCCCGAGTGGCTCTTGATAAAAAAGCTCAGGACGTGCTTCTGTTAGAAATTTCAGCACTTGTGTCGTATGCCGATTATTTTCTGATTTGTAGCGGGCGTTCTAGTGTACAAGTGAAAGCCATTGCCGAGGCGATTGAAAGAAATTTACGCGAACGGGGCATTCGTCCGTTACATGTTGAAGGCGCAACCGAGGGACGCTGGATTTTGATGGATTACGATGAGTTAATCGTGCATGTGTTTCTTGAAGAAACTCGTCAGTTTTATAATTTAGAGCGATTGTGGAATGATGCGCCGCGCATCGCCTTTGAAGACGGGAAAAGCCAGGACATACTTTGAGAAACAGGCATGACTATTAAATTCCTCTGCGTTGGGAAAATTACAGAATCCTATCTTCAAGAGGCGATCGAAGATTACTTGAAGCGTTTACGGCATTATACTTCGATCGAGTATCGTGAGATAAAAGCTGAAAAACGCAAAAAAACAGAGAATGACCTTCAGATTCGACAGCGCGAATATGAACGATTGTGTCAAGCTATTACTCCTCAAGAACTGGTGATCGCGCTTGATGAACATGGAACCGCATATTCTTCGCTTGAATTTTCCCAACTCTTGGCGCAGTATCAGAGACGCGGTGAAGTCAAAACGGTCACGTTTGTGATTGGAGGAGCCACAGGGTTTGCCGAAGAGTTTCTGCGAAAGGCGCGAGCCATTGTCTCCCTGTCATGTATGACCTTTCCACACCAACTCTGTCGTCTGATTTTAGTAGAGCAAGTCTATCGAGCCTATACAATCTTAGCTGGCGAACCATATCATAAAATGTGAATTGGATTGCACCATGGCACAAGGCGCTCAAAAGATTATTTTAATCGTTGATGATGAAGAGGCTTTGCGAGAAGCCCTGGGAAAAATACTCGAGGATGATGGTTATGGAATCATCGTAGCTGAAAGCGGCGAACAGGCGATTGAGATCTTACGAGATCATTCTGTTGATCTTATCTTGACAGATATGCGTATGCCAGGCATGAGTGGACTCGATCTTCTGAAAAAGGTTCGGGAAATTCATAGTACTCTCGGAGTGATTATTCTCACCGGATATGGCGAGATTGAATCATATATCGAAGCAATGCACTTCGGTGCTCTGGAATATGTCAGCAAACCCTTTAAAGTCAATGAGTTGAAGTTTATCGTCAATAAGATCCTTAATAATTCTAGCGACTGATGAAACGTTCTTGTTGATCCGTATATGAGAGTTTGTAGTAGCCGTTTTGGCGGCATTAACAAACGCTGAAGCGTTTACTACAAACGTATTGGAGAGAGAGATGGAAAACCTGAAAAATATAATCAGAGACGTTCCGGATTTTCCGAAACCAGGCATTTTATTTAAGGATATTGCGCCGTTGCTGCAGAATAAAGAGACCTTTCACCAGGCGATTGATGCGATTGCTGCGCAATGGGCAAACCAACACATTGATGTTATCGCCGGAATTGAAGCGCGTGGATTTTTGTTTGCTGCCGCTCTCGCTTATAAATTAGGCGCTGGCGTGGTGATGATCAGAAAACCTGGGAAACTTCCATATAAAACCTATTCGATCACCTACCAGTTAGAATATGGCACCGATTCCCTGGAAATCCATCAGGATGCTGTCGCTTCCGGACAGAATGTGTTGATTGTGGACGATGTGCTGGCAACCGGCGGAACAATGAAGGCGGTGATTGAGCTGCTGCAAAATTTTAATGCCAATATTTGCGGATTAGCTTTTCTGGCAGAGTTAGCCTTTCTGAATGGACGTGAAAAACTCAGCGGGCACAAGCTTACAACCTTAATGACATTTTAATACTTGACTTTTTTCAGTTGTAGCGCGAAATTAGTATTTCGCGCATATTGTGCGTATCGAAATATCATTTTGACCTATCTGTTTATGCGCTCGTAGCTCAGTTGGATAGAGCGAAGGATTCCTAATCCTTAGGTCGGAGGTTCAAATCCTCTCGGGCGCATTTTTTCGCATTATCTACTCCTTGTTTACAAATTTAATGCTCCATTATAGCCTCTTCTTACTATCATAATAGGTTAAAATAATTTCTTCATATTTTATACTTCAAAAAAAAATGCACGAAGCGTCCATCTAATGGGCGAATTCACCGGCCCGTCTGGTGCAACGTGTCTTGTTATCAGGCGCAGCCGGCGCGGAGAACTGCCAATGCACCTAAGGTGAACTCGCCCATTATCAGATCGCACCCCGCGCTCGCGCGACAAAGACTGGATATGGTGGTGCGACCTGATAACGACCGCGCATAACGCGCCAGGAAGAGCAGGCGCTCCCCAACGTGAAGAAACAGCAATCAACTTTCCCGCCCGCCCTTTCTGGTTGCTGCTCATGCGCCTTCTTCGACATTGTTCCTATATCTTAAGCAATTCTACAGGTAATCATCATCATCAGATTGCCCAATTATCGTTTATCCTTTCCCTCCTAACTTACTTCGCAAGTGTTAAAGCATTATTCAGGAATATTGACGCCAAAATGAGGAGTGTTAATCTTGATTTTACTTCAGGCGGAGCCGATCTTGGTCTCCCCATGCTCACTACTTGTGCATAATGCTGTAAATAAAGCTTCATTTTGGTGCTTGTTTTTCATAGCGGCCTAATGGAACAAAATGATCGTCGGGTAAGACGGCATACGCGATCAGTGTACGCTCTTGAGATTCTAACTTTGCATATCCTTGCCAACGAACATACTTAGAAACGGAATCGTCTGAAGTTACTTTATGAGGTTGATCTTGCTGCATAGGGATAGCCCCGCCTCGTAAATGCAGGGCTTCATTGGCAATAAGAATATACTTGATTATAGGGCAAAGATTTTCGCCCTGAACTTGAAATATATCGTGTTCTAATTCAATTGCCGCAGCGAATTGTCCTGTACACCCATTCTGAGAAATCCGATCAGGCTCAAGCACTTTATCGTATTCATATTCCGGAATCAACAGATGATCAAAAGGCACATGATGTGTCTTTTTCATCAACGGAACAATTGCCATCACCTGCGAGGGAGCGATCGAAATCTTCGTGTATAACACCTCTGTATCATAGAGTTCCAGTTGCAACGAAAGAATCGCTAATCGTTGATCCTGAAACCCCTTATGAATGTAATTGAGCTTTGGTATGCTTTCATGATACATTGGATAAATCACAAACAGCAGTAACGCGATCCAGAACACCAGAGAGAGCCTTTTTTTGAGATAGATGATAGGTATGCGTTCCGGGAAAATGACATCCAGAGATCGAATCAGCATAAACACAGCGATTGCCCCTCCAAGCCAAAAAATAAGAGAAATGCTTGCATACCGTAATTCCAGGGCATCGTTGCGCATCCGCGATGTCGCAAGGATGTTTATGATCGCATAGAGCATACATATCAATCCAATGCCTAACCGGAGAAAAACGATCCTGTATTTTCTCAGACCGCTATAGAGCACCATCAATCCGACGATAACAAACACAAACATGCCGGCCACTCCAAATTCTGCGGCCTGTTCAGGGCGTGTAGTAAAGAGATTTCCAAAATAGGTCAGCACAAATGCCCATGTTTGGGCAAGCTGAAATTTTCTGCTCGCGAGATGCACCGGGGTCTGATTCAGCCACCAGCCGCAATAGACTGCGAACACGATGACATAGGTGATGAGGCTTGTCCATCCTGTTTTGAAAAATACCACATACAGCAATAAAAATGCGATGATAGCCANGTGATGAGGCTTGTCCATCCTGTTTTGAAAAATACCACATACAGCAATAAAAATGCGATGATAGCCAGAAAGGTAAATATCCCGCTGGAATACGAAAACGCGCTACACAAGGCAAAACAACCTGACCAGACGAGCATAGCTAATGAAGAATTTTGAAGGTAGTGCATGAAAGAATAAAGCGCCGCAAAGAAAAACAAATTGGCAGAAAACCACATGACGCCTCCCATGCTTAACAACCAACTATCGGCGGGAGATGGCGCAAATAAAAAAATCGCACACATCGGCATTGCCAGATAGAATTCTTGTTTTTGCAGGAAGGAACATTGCTTCAGAAGGTTGATGGCGAATCCCAGAGTTCCTCCGACAATGAGAATATTCCAGATAAACAATCCTCGATTATTACCCCTTGTCAAAAGATAATTCACGTAATAGAACAGATGCGGAATCACGACCGTATGCTCATTGGATTTTGTAAATAATCCGCGCATCCCACCTGAGCTAAAGATTCCGTTAAAACTCCCCCAATAATCATTATTGGGAACTTGATGCAGCGTAAAGCCAAAAGAGATGATATACAGAATCGGCAACGCGCTGACAAGGATTGCCAGGAACATCAAAGATGTCCCCGGAATTTTTTTGATCCCCATGCTGGGCGCGATGCCGCGCCATCGCAACACATCCAGCACGATCAATAAAAAGATGCTGCTCAAGAATATTCCTTGCCGCGTGCGCAAAACTTCCGATACTTCCCAGATCAGTTTATTGGTAATTCTTTCGATCCAGGCAGGGGGAGTTGTAAACAGAACCATGTCAGAAATCGGTTGTTCACCCGATCTTGGCGGTTTCCAGGAGACTTTCATAAAGCTATCTCCGCCAATTTGAAAATAATACACTTCGATCGGATAAACTCCTCTCTTGATGGTGATTTTTCCTGCTCGTTTTTGTAAACCATGCGTACCACCATTATTGACGACTTCCTGACCATTAATCCAAAGCGCCGAACCATCATCCGATTGCGTTACAAAACGATAGGTCCCTGAGCGGGGAAGTGTAATCCAGCCCGTCCATTTGACGCTGTACGCCGATGTGCCAAGAAGTCGCCGACCGGTATCCCCCTTCAAATACGGTGTCCGATCTACGCGTGAAATCAATGGGGCACTTTCCCAGTTCAGATTCGAATAATATTCCCCATTTAAACCTCTTTGCTGTCGTATGATCATCGCCATAAATAAGATCGCAATGATCATATAGACACCAACCCACACACTCCACTGTTTCTTATAAGATTGTATAATCTTTTGGATATTCATCAGTCATTTCTGGTAGTGATTAAATAGTAAGTGATGCCCGCTCGTTGAGCGAAGTCGAAACGAGCCGCTCGCTGTTCC
>DF820474.1:115670-147033 GCA_000739535.1 Candidatus Vecturithrix granuli
AAGATGCCCATATAGCTGGTTGTTTCGGGAATGAGCCGCGCGATGTCCCGAAACCTGAATATGCCCTCTGTTTCGGGAATTTCGAAGACTCATTCCCAAAACAACTGAATTTCTTATGATTTCTTAAAAATGAAGGCATGATTTTGAAAATTCGTTAATTTGCCAAATTGACCGCAATTTTTATAGTATTTTTCTGTAAAGCCTAAAGCCTGCATTTTGGTTCGTAAGTCGGTGTCGGTGATTCCCCATTGCCAGACATTATGAATATCTCTCCAGATTCGCTGGTGTTCAGGGTTCATCTCATACATTTTTTCGAATAATGTCCGATACAAGGGCAAATCCTGGGAAAAAGGGACGTTCTTAAAATATTCTTCTTTCCCTAAATCTAATAGTCTTACCGTCGTTTCCGATGCCATAAATTGTTGATTATAGATCACAAAACATGTCGTCAGCGGCGCATACATCTCTAAAATTTCATCCCAATCCGGACTGACCTGGTGTAACAGAATGTCAAAGAGAAAAATCGCATCAACCTGTTGAAGCCTCCTGATAATATCCGCGTTGCCAAAATTTCCGGAAATCAATTGTAATTGCGGGTACTGTTCTTGCTGTTTCTTCACACTATCATTAAGATTAGTATCAACCAAATATGCCTGAGAAATCGTATAGTGGTCGAGCGTATAAAATGTATAAGCACCATTTACGCCCCAAACCCCTCCTAAATCTATAAAAGAGGCCGGCGATTGGAGCAGAAGTTTTTGAAAGGTCATATCAATGATCGCTTTTTTATTAATATTGATATTTACAGGAAAACCCTGTAATCGAGGGAGAATTTGCTGTTTCAGATAATTGCGTATTCTAAGAACATTGTGATAGTTCATTATTTTTAACCGTACCTTTCTTTATCAGGAAATGCAGGAGTATATCAGGGATTCATCGCTTTGTATATTCAAAAACATTAGACCCGTAGGTATCCAAATCTGTCAATAAACGTACATAGTTATTTTCAGTTTGTCAAGTTTTATAATACTTCGGACAATTTTTGAACATGCCCACATAACGGGTTGTTTCGGGAATGAGCGGAGCGATGTCCCGAAACTTGAACATGCCAGTTGTTTCGGGAATTTCGAAGACTCATTCCCGAAACAACTGAAAATACCCATTGCGAGTAATTGGCAGGTTGTTAAGAATTAATGCCGGACCTCGACGTGTCAATGGATGCGTTTTTTCCCACCGCTCGTGAGTTGATCCTGTTCCCATACCGGAAGAATCCATTGACAAAAATCATCCATATCGCAAAATAGTTGGACTATATCCATGAAGTTCCTCCTTGGTTCAGGTTGCCATCAGGGCTCAGTCCCCATGTCAAGGAGGAAAATATTTGTCCCGAACTCACGTTATCATAAGGAGAATTGATATGCTTGGAGCAATTGCAGGAGATGTTATCGGTTCGGTATATGAGCATCGCCCTATTAAAACCACAGATTTCCCTCTGTTTCATCAATATTCACGTTTCACTGATGATACCGTTTTGACCATCGCTATTGCTGATGCCATCTTATACCACAGAGATTATGCCTCAACACTGAAATCTTTTGGGCGTAAATACCCGGATGCAGGGTACGGCGGAGCATTTCTTGAATGGATCTTTGCCTCTGAAAATCAGCCTACAACAGTTGGGGAAATGGTGCGGCCATGCGGGTGAGTCCGATAGGGTTTGCGTTTTCAACGGTTGAGGCCGTGTTAGCAGAAGCCCAAAAAAGTGCTGAAGTTTCTCATAATCATCCCGAGGGAATCAAAGGCGCGCAGGCTACCGCCCTGGCTATTTTTCTGGCTCGAACAGGAGCAGCGAAACAACATATCCGGCAGGAAATCAGTGAACGATTCGGTTACGATCTTACCAGGACAATTGCTGCCATCAGGCCTCACTATAGATTTGATACCTCCTGTCAAGGGTCAGTTCCGGAAGCGATCATCGCATTTCTTGATTCAGATAATTATGAAGATGCGATCAGAAAAGCAATATCCTTAGGCGGGGACAGCGATACCTTAGCTTGTATCGCTGGCGGAATTTCTCAGGCATTTTATAAGGAAATTCCCATAGAAATTGTGACGGAAATCAGGAAAAAATTGCCTCAAGAGTTTTTGGAGATTATTGATACGTTCACTACAAAATATATGAGCAATTAATAGCGAGTGGATCGGCCAGTGAGAGAAGCCCCATACGCATCAAGCCAACAGTTTTCGTCCTGGAAGGACGGATGACACTAGCCCACCGTTTCAACGGTGGGCTAGTGTCATCTCTCCCTCCGGGATAAAGAGCCTTAGCCTGGCGTATAGGGAGAAGTCCATCGCTGTTCACCCGAGGTGTTGATAAATTTGGAACCTTTTGTGCATTTTGCGGAGTTGGAAAAACACTTTTTGATGAGGTGTTCCCAGGCCGGAACCTGGGAACGAGCAGAATAGGCTTACACCGTATAGGTTGAAGCCGAGGTTTCGCCGCCGCGTCCGGTCCAGTTAGTATGGAAAAATTCGCCGCGGGCTTTGTCAACCCGTTCATACGTGTGTGCGCCGAAATAGTCGCGTTGTGCCTGTAAGAGGTTGGCGGGCAGGCGTTCGCTTCTGAAGCCGTCAAAATAACACAGGGCAGTTGAGAAAGCTGGAATCGGAATGCCGTTCTCTGCCGCTCTGGCAACGACTCTGCGCCAACTGGCTTGCACTGCTTCCACTTTTTCTTTGAAGAACGGATCGAGTAAGAGGTTGGTCAAATCCGGGTTCTTGTCAAAGGCTTTTTTGATGTCGCCCAGGAAGATGGAGCGGATAATGCAACCGCCGCGCCACATCAGAGCGATGCCGCCGTAGTTCAGGTTCCAGCCGTAGGTTTTGGCGGCCGCGCGCATCAGCGTATAACCTTGCGCATAAGACACGATTTTGGAGGCATACAAGGCGTTTTTAATATCTTCGATAAAGGCCTTTTTGCTCCCTTTGAATTTCGGGGTCGGGCCGGAAAGCACTTTAGAAGCAGCGACGCGCTCTTCTTTGATGGCCGAGAGACAACGGGCAAACACGGCCTCGCCGATCAGCGTCAACGCAATACCTTCATCCAGTGCGGCAATGGCCGTCCATTTACCGGTGCCTTTTTGTCCGGCCGTATCCAGAATCTTATCCACCAGCGGCTGTTCATCCTCGTCTTTGAAGGCCAGGATGTCGCGGGTAATTTCGATCAGATAACTGTTCAGATCGCCTTCATTCCATGCTTTGAAAACTTTGTGCATCTCGTCGGCCGACATGCCGAGCAGATCTTTCATCAATTGATAGGCTTCACAGATGAGCTGCATATCGCCGTATTCAATGCCATTATGCACCATTTTCACAAAATGTCCGGCGCCTTTTTCCCCGACCCAATCACAGCAGGGTGTGCCATCTTCCACTTTGGCAGCAATGGCCTGAAGAATCGGCTTGACATGCGGCCAGGCGGCCGGCGACCCGCCGGGCATAATCGAAGGGCCGGTCAAGGCGCCTTCTTCTCCACCGGACACACCGGTGCCAATATACAATTTCCCTTTGCTTTCCACGTACTCAGTGCGGCGGGTCGTATCAGGAAAATGGGAATTTCCGCCGTCAATCAGAATGTCACCGTCGTCAAGGTGCGGCAGCAGTTGTTCAATTAAATCGTCAACCGCTTTGCCGGCTTTGACCATCATCATGATTTTGCGAGGTTTCTCTAAATTCTGGATAAGTTCTTCGATGCTGTGGCAGCCGATAATCTTTTTGCCTTTGCCGCGGCCTTGCACAAAATGATCAACTTTTTCCACCGTGCGATTGTAGCAAGCAACGGTGAAGCCTTTGCTTTCCATATTCAGGATGAGGTTTTCCCCCATCACCGCTAATCCGACCAATCCAATATCTGCTTTTTTCATAATTGTTCTCCCAAAAGAAGTTTGTAAGAGACTAAAGGGACTAAAGTTGAGAACGTCCCTTTAACTTTACATGAGTTCGGGATAAGAAAAACACCGTGAAAGTCCCGAAGGGACGGGATCTGGTAGCCCAGGGTGTCAGCCCTGGGGCTGACACCCTGGGCTACCAGATTCTGCCCCGTTGGGGCTTAAAAGCTTATCTCGATCTCACGTTAACTTTAGTCCCCTTAATCCCTTTAGCTCCCTTTCGCTCCCTTGATGTCAGCGTGAAACGCGGGCGTTACCTTTCCAGATGCTCCAAATCTGCTCTTCATCAGCAGGTTGCGCGTAGTCGGTTAATAAGGTCGTAACTAGCGCGCCGCTGGCCCATCCGAACTGAACCCATTTTTCCGGTTCCCAGCCTTTCAGAATAGCATACAACAGACCACTGACGAACCCGTCGCCACCGCCGATCCGGTCAAGCACTGTAATCTCGCGTGGTTCCACCACGTGCCAGTTGTTACCTTCTGCCATGATTGCGCCCCAGAGATGACTGTTGGCGCTGACAACCTCGCGCAGAGTCGTGCCAAACACAGAAGCATTGGGATATGATTTTTTGACGCGCTCGATCATTCCTTTGAAGCTCTCAATTTTGGCCGCAATATCTTTGCCGCCGGCTTCCGGCCCTTTGATGCCCAGGCAAAGTTGAAAATCTTCTTCATTGCCGACCAGGATGTCCGTCACGCTTGCAATTTCCGCAAAAATCGCTGATAGCTCCTTTTCGCGTCCTTTCCAGAAGGTCGCGCGGTAGTTGAGGTCGAAACAGATGCGAGTGTTGTATTTCTTGGCGGCCCGGGCGATTTCAAGGCAAAATTCTCCGGTTTCCGGCGACATGGCAGCAATCAAACCTGACATGTGGACGATTTGCGCGCCCTCCTGACCGAAAATTCGATCGAGATCAAAATCTTTGACGTTCAGGGTTCGACCTACTTCACCAGCGCGATCGTTGTACACACGCGGTCCGCGGACGCCATAGCCGCTGTCGGCAATATTGATCTGATGGCGATAACCCCAGGGGCCGCCTTGTTCGACTTCCTTGCCTTCGTAATCCATGTGGCGTTGCGCCAGATTGTCTTTGATCATCCTGGCAATCGGGCTGCCCTTGACAAACGTGGTCAAAATCTTCACCGGCAGTCCGAGATAAGAGGACACACTTCCGACATTAGATTCCGCACTTGTGACCTGCATCATAAAGGTGCTGCTGCAATGGACGGGCTGCCCATCAGTCGGGGTGATCCGAATGCCCATGCTGGTTGGAATTACGATGCAATATTTGTAATCTTTTCTCAATTTAATACTCATAACCTTCTCCTTTTTGTTAAGTAGTTACCAGGCTCATTCTATGAGTGCGAAAGCTCTGCTTTCGCTGTCAAAGCAGAGCTTTGACACTCCTATTGACACTCCTATTGCTTATACGCCTGAGTAGGCGTTAAATCCGCCGTCAATCGGGATCACGACGCCGGTCACAAAGGCCGACAGATCGGATAGCAGATACAAGACCGTGCCGCACAGTTCTTCCGGGTCGCCAAACCGCCCCATGGGTGTCCCGTTCATGACTTTTTGGCCGCGCGGCGTAAATTCACCCGTGTTTTCGTCAATCAATAAGAACTTATTCTGAGTTGTCAGGAAAAAGCCCGGGGCAATGGCATTGACGCGGATATTCATCTTTGCCAGGTGCACGGCCAGCCATTCCGTCAGATTGTTAATTGAGGCTTTGGCTGCGGAATAGGCCGGAATTTTCGTTAAGGGTCGGAAGGCGTTCATTGAAGAAATATTGAGAATCACGCCTTTTTCCCGCTCGATCATATCGGTTGCGAACACTATGGTGGGAAGAACCGTCCCAAGAAAATTCAGATCAAACACTTTCTGAAAGCCTTCAAGCTGTAAACCAAAAAACGTTTTCTCCAAATTGGCGAGATCGGCTTTTTCCATCATTTCAACCTGGGTCGTGGCCTTTGGAGAATTTCCGCCTGCGCAGTTAATTAGAATATCAATGCTCCCCAGACGTTCATTGACTTCAGCTTTGGCTTTCAGCAGCGATTCTTTTTCCAGAACATTCGCCTCAACTCCAATCACAGTCGCTCCCGTTACTTCGGCGCAAATTTCTGTCGCAGCTTTGTCAGCGAGATCTTTGAACAAATCCAGAATCGCAATTTTCGCGCCAGTTGTAGCAATTCCTTTCACTAAGGCTTTACCAATCACGCCGCCGCCGCCGGTAATGACACACACTTTGTTTTTGAGATCATCGAATGAATAGGTCTTCATAGCATCACTCCTTTGAAACTACAAAAATTATGAAAATTGGCTCTTTAAGGCCCAGAGGCCCAGAGCCGGATTGCTGACATAAAAAATTTTTTCCCCGTCTGCCAGGATATTCCAACCATCTTTCAAAGTCATCGGATTATATCTCTGACTCATTTCCTGGTATGAAACATAGTTATAGCCAACCTTTTCAATCTCGGCCTGACTCACTTTTGGTCCCGGACAGTATGTAATTTTGAAACGGCCTTCGCTTGAGCCGTGAATCAGGTGCGCTGCAGCCCCCAGGCTTTTTTGGAGTTCTTCATTCACTTCGACCGCTCTTAAGGTAGTCTCTGTGCCAAAATAGCCATACTTACGGATTAAACGATCGTTCTCTTTATCCTCGCCAAACTCTTTCAGCCCAGGCGCGAGGATGATGAGATGGCCGTTATCTGCCATGGCCATGCGCGTGCGATAAATCGCTTTATTGCCAATCCAGGTCGATTTGAATTCTGAGGGATCAAGATACACCACGACTTTTTCGAGCGGAGCGTCGAGGAGATCCAGGTTCACCTGCTGACACAATTTGGCGCCCTCAAGAAAGGCGGCGTTATCTTTGTCACTGGCATACATACCGCGCATGACCAGTTTTCCCGCCTGTTTGCTCATCACCGTCATGATAAAATAAATGGGAATATTCCCCAGGAAGGTATTAAACGCATAATCTAACGCCTGTCTGACCGGCGTATCCGCACGTCCCATGATGCGCTCCATACCATAGACTGCGCCGAGGAAATGGGATTTATTGATCATGTCTGAACCACCGACTCCCACACACACGTTTTTGGTAAAATTTGCCAGTCCGATGACTTCATGCGGCACTATCTGGCCGATGGAAAGAATCAGATCGTACTTCCCGTTGCGTAAGCATTTATTGACCGCCACTTCCATTGCATATTCAAGCATGCCTTCAGAAAACTCTCTGATTTTGGCCGAGGGAACTTCGCCGAGCACCTGAACGTCGTTTTTCCAATCATGGACTTTGAAGCATTCCAGAGGGATGTCGTTTCCGAACATCTCGCGGATTTCTTTTTCAGTCATCGCAAAATGCGTTCCGATGGCCGGCATAATGTCAATGTGCGCCTTTGGTGAGAGTATTTTATAAAGAATTTGGGTAATTTCACCGGCGTTAGAATGGAAGCGCGACATATCAGGCGGAAGCAAAAGCACTTTTTGCGGCTCTTTGCCCTGTGAAGCGACTATCCTGTGAATAATTTGCTGGATAAGTTGTTCCTTGTGGGCCTGATCAATAATTATCTCTGGCCCGCCATGACTTAAGAATGTTGCCATACGTGAATGCCTCCTGTGTAAACCTGTTCGTAGTTCCGCCTTCAGGCGGAAAACTCGCTAAAGCGAAAACCACGAGCCTCTCAAAATTACTGTGGTGATGTACTACACTGACTCGCGTTCTACAATAAAAGGTTCAGGAATCGCCGGAATCTCGCCGTGATCCTCACCGTGAATCTGTTGCAAAAGCATCTCCATTGCCGTCGTCCCAATCGCATACAGATTTTGATTCACGGTTGTGAGCGGCGTCAGACACACATCGGAAAACAAGAGATTATCAAACCCCATCACGGCAATATCAGCAGGGATTCGATATTTCGCTTCTCGAATCGCTTTCATGATGCCAAACGCAATAATATCATTGAACGCTAACACCGCCGTAAAATCCTGCCGTGCAGTCAGAATGGGTATCATCTCATTATGCGCGCTTTCGATGCTCATCTCACAGCAGCGATAGATGTTGGCTGGCGGAAGTGAAATCTGCGCATCCTGAAATGCAGCTTTTAAGCCATTTATGCGTTCTTCTACGGCAATTACGGAATCGCGACAGGTAACATGCAGCACCCGGGTATGCCCCTTTCCAAGCAAATATTGTCCAGCTAAATAGCCGGCGCGGAAATTATCCGTTTTTACACAAGGATGTTTTTGATGCGGAATAGTACGGTTAAACAGGATATAGGGCATACCAAATTGTTGCAAAAGCGCAATATTGGGGTTGGCTTCAGGATGATAGGCCGGGCAGATAATCACGCCGTCAACATGCTTGCCAATCAGCAGCAGGGTGAGCTCTTGTTCGCGCTGCACATCTTCATTGGAGTTGCAGAGAATGAGGTTATAATGCGATTCTGCGGCTTTTTTCTCCGCCCCTCTGAGCACCACGGAATAGGAGGGATTGACATTATCAGGCACAATGAAACCGACCGTGTTTAAACTCTGTCCACTCAAGCCTTTGCCGAAAATGTTGGGAACATAATTCAGAGCCTGCGCCGTATCTTTAATCTTCTGGCGCAATTCTTCGCTGACCCCCGGCTGATCGTTCAAGGCCTTCGAAACCGTTTTCGAGGACGTATTGAGTAACGCTGCAATATCCTTAATCGTGACTTTTGCCATGAAGTGCCAACTACAAAAACCGAGTTTCTTGAACCCCTGATTTTTAAATTTTTGAAGATAGTAAACGATTACCTTTATATGGTAATCGTTTACCATGTAAGTTTTGTCAAGAATTTTTCTTCATTTTTTTATGTTTCGGTCGAAAAGAAAAATTTTTGGAGAGGAAAAAGACTTTAAAACTTGACAGATTCTCGTAACTAGTAATGTTTATGCGAAAAATCTTTGATTCTTCCAGCATGTTAAAATGACAAGAACAGAAAATTGGGGATGAATAATTTTGTTTAACGTGAGTCCCAGGGCTGCACCCTGGGCTACCAGATTCCGCCCCGTTGGGGCTGAAAAACTGATCTTAAAAACTTATCCCGAACTCACGTTTGTTTAAATTCTCTCGCAAAGCTCGCAACGAATGGATATCTCAAAACTTTGCGTCTTCACGGGCTTTGCGAGAAAAAGGAATTCCTGTTTAACCGAGAGGATCGAAATTTGCCAGCACCCGCGTTACTTCATGTTGAGGGGTTAACAAAACATTTCGGGGGCGTCAGCGCGCTCGTTGATTACAGCATTGATATTAAGCCGGGGGAATTAATCGGGCTGATCGGGCCGAATGGCGCCGGAAAAACGACAGTATTCAATTTGTTATCCGGCGTCTTGAAACCATCAAGCGGACGTATCCTGTTTAACGAGTATGATATTACCCACCTGCGGCCTGATCAAAATGCGGCTTTAGGCATTGCGCGGACGTTTCAGAATATCCGGCTGTTTAATGATCTGTCAGTTGCGGAGAATATCAAGGTAGCTTTTCACATGCACCTCGGCGCAGGATTTTGGAAAACCCTGTTTTCGACCCCTGGGTTCAGACGGTCTGAAAAGGTTATGGAGCAAAAAGTCGAGGAATTTCTGAAACTCCTGGATTTAAGGAATGTAAAAAATGAACTGGCGCGGAACCTGCCTTATGGCGTGCAGCGCCGGGTTGAAATTGCGCGAGCCATGGCGGCCGCGCCGCGTTTACTGCTGCTCGATGAACCCGCAGCCGGAATGAATGCCAATGAAACCCAGGAACTCATTCAGATCATTCAGGATATTCACCGGCGTTACGACTTGACGATTTTTTTAGTCGAACATGATATGAAAGTGGTGATGGCCATTTGCCGAAGGATCCAGGTGATTGATCGCGGCCGTACATTGATTGTCGGCACTCCTCAGGAAATTCGCAGCCATCCGGAAGTGATCAACGCCTATTTAGGCAAACCAAAAGGGATGCACCATGCTGCATATTGAAGATATTCATGTTTATCGCGGTCATACGTATGTGCTCAAAGGGGTGAGTTTGCGCATTGCGCAAGGAGAAATTGTGGCACTTATCGGCGCAAACGGAGCCGGAAAAACCACTTTGCTCCGAACGATTTCCGGTTTGCTGCACCCTAGAACCGGAGCGATGCACTATATGCTCGGAGCAGACCAGCCATCTCATGATTTAACCCGCGCTGTTCCCGAACATCTTGTGCAATTGGGTATTTCGCACTGTCCTGAGGGACGCGGGATTTTCTCTCAGCTTTCGGTCAAAGAAAATCTGCTGGTGGGGGCGTATTTACGCCGGGATAAAGAGGCGATTCAGGCCGATTATCACCACATCTGCGAATTGTTTCCGATTTTAGCCGAACGATCCAAACAAGCCGCGGGAAGTCTTTCCGGTGGGGAACAAGAAATGTTAGCGGTCGGGCGCGCGCTGATGAGTCGTCCGAAATTGCTGCTTTTAGATGAGCCTTCCTTAGGATTAAGCCCAATAGTTATTGAAAAATTATTTGAAACTTTAATTGACATTAACGCGCAGGGGGTAACGATTTTGCTAGTGGAACAAAACGCTGTGATGGCCTTAGATTTAGCTCACAGAGCCTATGTATTGGAAACCGGACGCATTACTTTGACCGGCACCGGACAGGAATTAGCCAATAACGATGCAGTGCGTCAGGCGTATCTGGGAGGTGTGTAATGGGAATCGGCTATCTGGCGCAGCAAGTGGTAAATGGATTGATTTTAGGAAGCATGTACGCCCTGGTTGCCATTGGCTTTTCATTGATTTACGGCATTATTCGTCTGATTAACTTTGCCCATGGAGATGTGGTCATGATTGGGGCTTTTGTCACTCTGGGGCTCATGCGGTTAGCGCACGTTCCTTTTGTGCTGATTGCCCTGACCGTCTTAACCGCAGGAGGGATTGTGGGCATTTTGATTGAACGCGGGGCCTTTCGCCCGATGCGCGGAGCGCCGCAGGTGACAGGATTTATTTCATCGCTGGCGGTATCAATCATGATTCAAAACGTTGGTGTGCTCTTTCTGACAGCCCAACCCAGGAATTTTTCATTTCCCGACTATCTGCAAAAAGTCGTGCATATCGGTGCGGTCAGTTTTCGCATGGTGGATGCGGTGATTATGGGCGCGGCCCTGGTGTTGATGATCGGATTGCTTGTCTTAGTGAATCATACCCGCTTAGGCATTGCCATGCGAGCAACCGCTGAAAACCTGGATGTGGCAAGGTTGATGGGGATTAATATCAATCGCACCATTCTGGCGGCGTTTATGATCGGCAGTGGGCTGGCTGGAATCGCAGGCTTAATGTGGGGCGGCAAATTCGGACAGATCGATCCGCTCTTAGGTTACGTTCCGGGTTTAAAATCCTTTGTGGCCGCGGTCATTGGTGGTGTCGGTTCCATTCCGGGTGCTATGGTCGGCGGATTTCTGCTCGGGCTTTCGGAAGTCTTGTTTGTCGGCCTTCTGCCCCCAATTTACTCCGCCTATCGCGACGCCTTTGTATTTTCGACTCTGGTCATCATTTTACTCATTCTCCCCAATGGGTTATTTGGAAAAGCTGCGGAGGGCGACGTATGACATCATATCTGCAAAGACCGCGCTGGATTTTTGTGCTGCTGATCCTGGTTGGCTTAGGTTTTATTGCACTTGCCAATAGAGTGTTTAATGAATATATTCTTTCGATTATCACCTTTGTAGGAATTTCCATGATTCTGGCTCTCAGCCTGAATATCACCAATGGCTTTACCGGACTTTTTTCCCTGGGACATCCGGCTTTTATGGCAATTGGAGGGTACGTCACCGCGATTCTGACCTTTCCGCTCAATCGTAAAGCCATGCTGCTGCCAGATTTGTATCCCTGGCTGGCGCAAATCCGCATTCATTTTTTGCCGGCCATGGTTATTGGGGGGATTCTGGCGGCGCTGACCGCATTTGTGATCGGAGTGCCAGTCTTGCGCCTGCGCGGCCATTATCTGGCAGTGGCGACTATGGGCTTTTTGATCATTGTGCAGGTGTTGATCACGAATTGGGACAGTGTGACGCGCGGTCCTTTAGGATTAAACGGGTTGCCGGCCCTGACCAATTTATGGTGGGTCTATTTCTGGGTCATTGCGACCTTTTATGTCAGTTGGAAAATTAAATTTTCCTCCTATGGCCGCAGTATGTTTGCGATTCGAGAAAACGAGATGGCGGCGCAATGTTCAGGCATTAATCTGTTTCGTACGCGTGTGGCAGCTCTGGCCATTGGCGCGTTTTTTGCCGGAGTTGCCGGTGGACTGTGGGCGCATCTGATCACCGCGATCACGCCGCATTCCTTTTCCTTAATCATGGCGTTCCATATTGTAGTCATGGTGGTGGTTGGGGGCATGGGAAGCATTAGCGGGGCCTGCGTAGCCGCGGTGCTGTGCTCCACAATCACGGAATTTTTTCGCCCCTTAGAAGAACGCTTTGAAGTGTATGGGATTGGGGAAATTTCAATGGCTCTGATCTTGATTTTGATTCTGATTTACCGGCCATCCGGCATATTTGGAAGCCGTGAGCCGGCGTTTCTGATCAAGGAAAAACTGCCTGGGGATTACAAATGAATCCTCTCGTAAAGCCCGCAAAGACGCAAAGCCTTAATAACTGAAGCCAGGGGGAAGCATGATGAAATGGAACTTACGCGTCAAAATTTTGTTCTCAGCCGGAGTGATTATTTTTGTCGTGCTGGGGACGAGCACGCTGATCCATATTTACGGGGTCCAGCAAGATTATCTTGAAGCTCTGGAATGGAGGTCTGAAGCTCTGGCCCAGGGCTTGATTAAAAAAGCGCAAGATTTGACCAATATTGCGCCGGACTTTAACAGCAATGACCTGCTGGAACTTCTGGGGTATTGGGTGAAAGATGTGTACGAATCGAACCTCCATCTTACCCATATTGCTGCCATTGATGCTGAGGGGATCATTGCGGCTCATACTGAAAAGGCGTTGTGGGATACCCCGATTACCAGCCCTGTGCTGCATGAAGCTCTCAGCCGTCAACAGCAGGTCACGGTGCTGGATGGCGCGATCTATCACATGTTGTTCCCGATTCGCAGCCGGCAGGCTCTCTATCTTGGCAGTATTGCGATTGGCGTTCCGAAACAGATCATTGATGTCAAAGCGCAGCAAATTTTACGCCATTCGATTGCTCTCTTTGCCCTCTTTCTTGGATTAGCGGTTCTGGCGACCTCTGTGTCGGGTCACCTCTTGACCAAACCGATTAATCATCTGGTTTCCATCGCCCAGGAACTTGCGGAAGGTAATCTGGCGCAGCCGATCCTGATCACAAATCGCAGCGATGAAATTGGAGTATTAGCCCGAAGTTTTGCCAACATGCGCGATCGCATCAAGCGGCAGATCGAGGATTTACACCGTCTGAACGACGAACTGGAACAGCGGGTCGAAGAGCGAACGGCGGAACTGGCGCGGGAAAAATATATTGTGGACACCTTTCTGGCGAATGTGCCGGACAGTATTTACTTTAAAGAGCCTGAAGGCCGAATTATTCGAGCTAATACCGCTCATGCCCGGCGAAGAGGACTATGCGACCCACGCGAAGAGGTTGGTAAAACAGATTTCGATTTTTTCCCTGAAGAAGTTGCCCAGCGTAAATATGCGCAAGAACAGCAGATTATTCGGACAGGAACGCCGGTGATCAATGTGGAAGAGCAGAATGTGTGGTCTGATGGCCGCATTGATTGGCAGTTAACCACCAAAATGCCCTTACGCAATGAGCATGGCGAGATTATCGGCATTTTTGGGATTTCCCGGGACATCACGGAGTTGAAACAGGCTGAACAAGAACTGGAACGCTATCGTGATCGTTTGGAAGACCTGGTGGCAGAGCGTACAGCGGAACTGACGCGCATGATTGAAGAGTCGAAACGCTTGAATGCCCGTCTGCACGAGGAAAACATTGAGCGCAGACGCGTCGAAAACGTGTTGCGCGTCAGCGAGGAACAATACCGCATGCTGGCCGAAAATGTCAAAGATGGGATTGTGATTGTGCAGAAAGACCAACTGGTTTTTGCCAATAAAGCCTTTGCAGTGATGACTGGCTATCGTGTGGAGCAATCTGAGATGCCTGATCCGCTGCGTCTGTTTCATGATCGAGCTATTCCGTCGATCAGGGCCGGATTACATGCTGAGGATCAGGACAATAGCGTTTCCGAATGGCAGGTTGAAGTGATTGTGAAAGACGGGCATACGATTTGGACGGAGATTGAGCAAACTGAGATCGTGTGGAACGATCAGCCGGCGCTGTTGTTGACGATTCGCGACATTACTGAGCGTAAACGTCAGGAACAACGCCTGGAGGAAGAGCGTGTCCGGCTCAAAGAAGAGAATCTGCACCTGAAATCTACGATCAAAGATCGTTACCGCTTCGGCGCGTTGGTTGGCAAAAGCCTGGCCATGCAGCGCGTATATGAATTGATTGTGAATGCTGCGGCCGCCGAGGTCAACGTGTTATTGTGCGGAGAATCCGGCACGGGCAAAGAATTAATCGCGCGTACCCTGCATCAGGTCAGTCGTCGCAAGATGCAGCCCTTTGTGCCTGTGAACTGCGCCTCGATTCCGGAAAGCTTGTTTGAGCGCGAATTCTTTGGGCATCGGAAGGGCGCGTTTACCGGCGCCGATCGGAATACCCCCGGCCTGTTCGATCGCGCGCATCAGGGCATCTTGTTTTTAGACGAAGTGACGGAACTCAGCCCCGGGGCGCAGGCCAAATTATTGCGCGTGCTGCAAGATGGAGAATATACCCCCTTAGGCAGTACAACGCCCAAACAGGCCGATGTTCTGATCATAGCGGCGACAAACCAGAATTGTCAGAAAGAGATGGCACAGGAACGCTTACGCAAAGATTTTTTCTACCGGATCGGCGTGATTGAGATCGCCGTTCCGCCTTTACGCGATCGTAAAGAGGATTTGCCGCTTTTAATCGAGCATATTCTGGAAGAGTACCGTGAAAAACAAGCGCAGGTACAAGGCAGCGCGCCTGCTGACCTGCCTGCTGACCAGACTATGCTGCCCGCCGAACTCGTCCAGGCGTTGTACGCCAGCGATTGGCCCGGGAATGTGCGCGAGCTACAAAATGTGCTGCAGCGTTACCTGGTCACTCGCAATCTTGAAGCAGTTCTGCCTTTGTTGGGGGTCGCCGCATCTCCTCGCGCGGCCACGCCCTTTCTGCTCCACCCGGAGCCTCTCCCCTCTACCTTACCAGAGGCCGTTCAACTTCTCGAAAAGCGGATGATTACGCATACTTTAGCTCAAACTGAGCATCGCATCGGCAAAACTGCCGAAAAACTCGGTATGCCGCTGCGCACGTTACAATACAAAATTAAAAAGTATCAATTGCTGTAACTCGATGTTCAAAGCCTGGTGTTGCCCCCCCAGGCTCTATGCCGCCGCCCTTTCAGGGCGAAAAACCCATACCTGTCAGCTTACTGACATCCCGCGCCTCATTTCGTCCAGAGGAGAAAGGACGGATTTCCCCCTGTTGTCGTGAAACTGAAGCTCACCGTACAATTGGCCGTGATGACTCCGGTGATATAGATGCTGCCGTTCCAACCACCGGCCGGGCATGTGCCGCCTACTAGGCTGTTAGCGGCATAGCCAGGATTGGCTGTGACCGTAAAACTGGTGGTATTCCCGTGCGTCACGCTCTGGGGCGTGTTCGGACTGACGCTGCCGCCGGTCCCGGCGACAGGGGTAACAGTGTAACTTTTAAGCGTAAAACTGAAGCTTACCTCACAGTTGGCCGTGATGGCTCCGGTGGTATAGATGCTGCCGTTCCAACCACCGGCCGGACAGTCGCCGCCCACCGCAGCCGCATAGCCTGTTTCCGGTGTGACCGTGAAGCTAGTCGTGGCCCCTTGGTTCACGGTCTGGGGCGTGTTCGGGCTGACGCTGCCGCCGACTCCGGCAGTGGGAGTGACGGTGTAGGTCGGTACCAGGGCCAGCACGCCAATGTCCCAGCCCCCGCTGTGGGCGTGGCGCGGACTGGCGTTGCCGTCGCCGTTCCAATAGCTTTCCCCGGTCACGTAGAGGGCGCCGTTCCCGTCGAGGGCAATGGCGCGGCCGATCTCATAACTACTGCCTCCATAGAAGGTGTGCCAGTAATAGTCGCCGTTGCTGTCCAGGCTGAGCACGGTGATGTCGTATCCCCCGCTATAGGCGTGGAGCGGACTGGCGCCATTGTCGCCGTTCCAGGTGCTGGTGCTGCGCCCGGTCACATAGAGGGTACCGTCCTCACCAAAAACAACGCCATAACCGTCATCACCAGAGCTGCTGTTGCCGTAAAAGGTATGCCAGCGATAATCGCCGTCGCTTTCCAGGCTAAGTACGGTGATTTTATAGCTGCTGGCAGTGTAAGCGTGGAGCGGACTGGCGTCGTTGTCGCCATTCCAGGCAGCATAGCTGCTCCCGGCCACGTAGAGGTTATCGTCCCCGTCAAGGGCGATGGCGTGGCCCAAATCAATGTTGCTGCCTCCGTAGAAGGTGTGCCAGCGATAGTCGCCGTTGCTGTCCAGGCTGAGCACGGTGATGTCGTATCCCCCGCTGTAGGTGTGGCGCGGACTGGCGCCATTGTCGCCGTTCCAGGTGCTGGTGCTGCGCCCGACTACATAGAGGTTACCGTTCCCATCGCGGGCGATGGCGTAGCCGTAATCATCGCTGCTGCTGCCGTAGAAGGTGTGCCAGGCGTAGGCCGGATCAATGGTCAGGGGGTGGGTCGGGTCGTAATCGCCCAGAGCAAAGCCGACTGTCTGCCCGCGCACCTCGAAAGCCACGTCCACCGGCCTGCGTTGGCCATGCGCCTCCTGCCAGGCCGCCGGAGCGGATTCGGTCATCCAGCCGTGATGGAAAGTCAGGCGCAGGCTGCCATCGGCCTGGAGCGCGACCTGGGCGTTGTAGCGCAGGCGGATCTGGGCCGGGTCTGCGCCAGGGGCCAGGTGGTACGTGCTTTTGGCGATGGTTCCCTCGGCGGCGTCATAAATCAGGGTAATGCCATCCCACAGATTGGCGTAGGTCACGCGCTCCAGGGGCGAGGCCTGGCCTGGTGCGGCGGCCGGCGTTTCGCTGCGCGGCGCGACGGCGTTGGCGCCTTCAAACCCCACGCGCAGGGAGTGACTGCCGGCGGCGATCCAGGCCGCGTCGGCCGCAAACCCCAGCACATGTCCGCCAGCGGTGAATTGAAGCAGCCCGGCGGACGGTGCCGCTATAGGCAGGTTCGTTACGGGGGATGGCGCGATGGCCTCAGCGTCCGCCGCCGTCTTGAGCAGCATGAGGCCGGAGTCATGCTCTGCTCCGGCGCACCATGGCAGCAGCAAAGCCAGGATGATGGACATGAGGCTGAGGGCCCGGAAAAATCCTGTACGTCTGCACTGCTCTCTATGACGACGGGTCGCGCCTCCTGTGGCGGGTTTGAACGCGCGGAAAATATTCAGCCCTGACGGGCGGCCTGATTGAGACATGTATGTCATTGTATGTTCCTCTGTATTGCCGTTCCAGGCGGTACGTCGCCACGACTCGCGGCGAGACATCGCTCGGAGCGGGAAATGGTGTGCTTGTGACACGTATCGGCCTCAGGCGGGACCCCATCCGTTAGATAAGCCCTTAGCAGAAGGCGCGCCACCGTGATGAGCTCCAGACAGGTACTAACTGTATCCGCCATTGCCATTCTGCGAAGTCGGTTGTCAAGCAAAATCTTCACATGATATCACAGGCTTGAGGTCGAAGTCCTGTGTGAGCAGGGATCGTGCCGCCACAATAAACAGGGGAAATCTCATGGTAAGATTCGAAACAAGGCCCACGCACGGTATGGTTTAGGCTTGCATCCACCGAACATAACCTCTTAGGGTGGATGAAAACTTCAAAAGTATAAAGTACGCGATGTGAAACTTCAAATGACTAACCCCAGGCTTTAGTCTGGGGATGGACGAAACCGCTCTTTGTCCCTCTCTCCTCCCGCCGTCCTGCGGACGGCGGGAGGAGAGAGGGTGTAAAAACGTCACTTGCAATCAAAATACGGTAGTGGTATCCTGTACATGATGCATGTTCCCTGAGCGAAGTCGAAGGGAACACCTGCGTGCTCGTCTCGACTCCGCTCGACGACCGGTCATCATGTACAAGGTAGCCACTACCCAAAATACCTATCCTTGTCAGAGGAGAGAGGGAAGGGTGATTGCCATTTTCTCCGGCATAAATGCCGGAGTTAGTCATCCGAAGTTGCCCATTACGTAAAGTATGATGGTTCGTGCAATACTTACATAATTCTATACCAATATGCAAATGTTGCACATCTACGTAAGAGATTATTTTTAAATACGTTCATCGTTTATCATCATATAGGAATGCAATTTTTGCACCTGTTTTCTCTGTATCTCAATCAGAGTTTCTGCTTCTTCATCAGTCGCCTTCCCTTTGCATCAGCTTGGCATCACAATTGCAAAAATATGCTTTTATGATGTATCAATCGGTTCATGAGATAAACCTATCAATAACAGGAGGTTCAGAATGATTGCTCAAAAAAAATGTTTCGTGGCATTCGTGACAATGGTATTGCTTGTTGTCGCCCTGGCGGCTTCCTCGGCATTCGCCGCAGATAAGATTGTGTGGAAGTCTTCGGGACACGGGCCGGCAACCGACCCATCGCAGATTTACCATGATAAGCTCTGTAAAGCGATTACCGAAGCCAGCGGCGGTCGTTTAGAAGTCAAAGCGTTTGTCGGCGGTTCGGTTGTGCCGGCGACGCAAGAAGTGGATGCGGTCAGTCAAGGGGTATTGCAGATGGCGTATACCTGCCCCATGTACAACCTGGATAAGTGGAAAGCCGCGGGACTGATCAGTTCCAGACCGGGCGGGCTTCCGGGCGAAGCGCTGCGAACCTGGTTTAACTATGGCGGCGGCGCGGATTTGATGAATAAAATGATGGAAGGGCATGATGTCATTACTTTCCCAGGAGCCTTATCGCCTCTGCCAGCCGAGGTTTTCCTGCATTCTAAAAAGAAGATTGAAACTGTAGAGGATTTGAAAGGCCTGAAGATGCGAGCTTCTGGGGACGGCGGCGAGATTTTAGCCCGCATGGGCGCGTCGGTCGTCTTTTTACCCGGCGGTGAATTATATGAAGCCATGCAGCGCGGCACGATTGATGCGTTTGAGTATTCGACTCTGGCGTCAAATTGGGATATGCACTTCAATGAAATTGCGAAATACGTCATTTTATCGCCCAGCCGTGCTCCCAGTGATCCTCAGGCGTTTTTCATCAACAAAAAAGCCTGGGAAGCGCTGCCTGATGATTTGAAACAACTGGTACAGTATGTGATCGGGAACTGGACGCAAGCCCAGCATGAATTCCTGACCTATGAATCAATTAAGGCTATTGATAAATTCAAAGAGTTCGGCTGTGAAGTCTATAAACTGCCGAAAGAAGTCGAAGCGGCAATTGCAGCCGAAGCAGAAAAATTTTATCAAGAAAAAGCCGCCACAGAAGACCCGATTTACGCCGAAATTTTGAATTCGATGAACAGTTATTGGGCCTCCTATTCTGCGACCCAATGATCACGAACAATAAGCCGCTTTATTTCGTGACGAAGCACCGCTTCGTCACGAAAATCGGCGATTTTTTGTTGCTAAAACGAGGAAGGGTTGCTGTGTATGACTATTTTGAAGAAAATCCTCAAAATTATTGACACATGCAGTGAATATGCCGGCTCCCTGGCAAAATGGTTTGCCTGGATCCTGGTGCTGGCAGGCGCGTATGACACGATTGCCAGGCATTTCTTCAATGCTCCGACGGTCTGGGCTTATGATGTCTTGTGTATGTCGGGCGGAACACTGTATGTTCTGGGATGGTCTTATGATTACCTTCATGATTCCCATATCCGGGTGGATCTCCTCTATCGAAAGCTATCTCCCAGAAAAAAAGCGTTTATGGATCTGATCAGCGCCGTATTTCTCTTTTTCCCCTTGATGACAGCATTCCTGGTCAGTTCTATTGCCTGGGCGATACGGGCCTGGCGCATCAAAGAGACGATGACCGCCACCTTCTGGTATCCGCCGGCTGGTCCATATCGCACGGTCTTTGCCATTGGAATCATTCTGTTAATGTTGCAAGGGATAGCGAAGAGCATTCGCGATGCCTATTTTCTCATAAGGGGGGAGTCGCTTGATTGAATTAAGTCCACAAATCGTGACGATGTTGATGTTTGGAGGGGTGCTGGTGCTGGTGCTGACCGGTTTTCCGATTGCCTTTGTAATCGGGAGCATTGGGGCTATTTCCGGCATCCTGCTTTTTGGGCCGGATGTCGCCTCTCATATTTTGTATAGCCGCCTTTATGAATTGTCGCTGAACTATCCTTATCTGGCCGTGCCCCTGTTCACTTTTATGGGAGTCGTTTTGCAAGCATCAGGTATTGCAGAAGAATTATATGAAACCCTCTATGAAAGTTTAAGCGGATTTAAAGGGGGCTTAGCGGTAGTGACCGTCATCGTCGGCACAATTCTCGCGGCCTGTTTAGGGGTGATCACGGCTTCAGTGACGATCTTAACGCTGATCGCCCTTGGTCCGATGGTGACACGCGGTTATGATAAAGCCCTGGCTTCCGGAACCTGCGTGGCCGCAGGCACTCTGGGCATTTTAATTCCACCCAGTATTATGCTGGTAGTCTATGGTCCGCAAGCCGGAATTTCGGTGGGACAGATGTTCATTGGGGCGATCTTTCCCGGGCTGATTCTTTCAGGGTTATATGTGACTTATATCAGTATCCGTTGTTTTTTTCGGCCCGAATTAGGTCCGCCGATCCCTCTTTCTGAGAGGGGGAGACGATCAAGCCTCGAAAAGACGATGCGCTTATTAAAATCCTTAGTCCCTCCGGTCTTGCTGATTTTTGCGGTTCTGGGCACGATTTTTGCCGGAATTGCTCCGCCGACTGAGGCGGCGGCGGTAGGCAGTGTCGCTGTTGTGCTGCTGGCTATTGCGTACCGAAAATTCAGCTGGTACGTTGTGAAACATGCAGCGATTGAAACGCTGCGCGTCAGCGCATTTGTGGTGCTGATTGCCGGGTTGTGCTACGCTTTTGTCGGCGTGTTTATGAGTGCGGGCTGCGGCGAGGTTGTCTCAGCCGCGATTATGGGCGTTCCAGGGGGAAGATGGGGCGCATTTGCTATTGTCATGCTGATTGTGTTTCTGCTGGGGATGTTTATTGAATGGATTGGCATTGTCTTTATTATCGTGCCGATCTTTTCTCCGATTTTGAAAGAACTGGGGTTTAATCCCCTGTGGGCCGGCATGATGATTTGCATTAACTTACAAATGGCTTTCCAAACGCCGCCGATGGCCATGTCGATCTTTGTCTGCAAAGGCACTGCGCCGCCTGAACTGGGAGTAACTATGCACGATATTATCCGAGGGGTCATCCCTTTTATTTTGATCATTATCCTCACCCTGTTCCTGTGCACGATCTTTCCGGGCATTATCACCTGGCTGCCCTCAAAGATGATGGGACGATTTTAGGAGGCAGACAGAGAAACCGGGTTTTTTCGAAAAACCCGGTTTCTTCTATGCCTCTACGATAATGGCTTCCTTATTCGCGCCATCCATTTTTCAGGGTTCTAACCTGAGTTACCTCTGTCACAGAACGGACGTTGCGAACAGCGCGTATCACGTTATTCAGGTGCTCACGTCCCTGCACATTAATCACGCAGCGAACCTCAATTTGATTCGCGGCTTTTTCGCTATTGGAATTCAGAATCTCTGTTTTGGTTTTAGCAATGGCGGCGACAATATCCGCCAAAATTGAATCCCTGACGGTTCCGACAATATAAAGCTCTGTTGGATAATACATGTCAGGATCAGAGTCCCATTCCACTTCAATCTTGCGTTCATCATTAAGACCTAAGGCCAGGATATTCGGACAATCTGCCGAGTGGACGGTTATGCCTCGACCACGCGTAATAAACCCGACAATCTCATCGCCGGGCAGTGGTTTACAGCAATTGCCAAAACGGGTGAGAATATTATCAACCCCTTTGACTTTAATTGCGCTGCCGGATTTGATGCGTTTTTCCTGGTCTGCCTCATGATACCTGGCTTCCAGGAGTTCTTCCCGTTGTTCCTGAGAAAGCTGTTCCTCCGGGAAAATTTTATGAACGATCTGTTTCGCGCTGTATTTCTCTGCCCCAATTGCGGCAAACAAATCTTCTTCTCCGGATAGATTTAATTCGGCCATGACGCGCTTCAGAGCGTCATCTTTTTGTAACTGCGCCAGTTTGGCGCCTGAGCGCCGCAACGCTCGCTCTAAAAGTTCTTTGCCGATTTGAATCTCTTCTTCGCGCTGCTTTGCCCGGAAATACTGTTTGATTTTCGCCTTGGCTTTGCTCGTGACCACATAATTGAGCCAATCTTTGCCCGGGGAGTGATTTTTCTGAGTCAGAATCGAGACAATATCGCCGTTTCTGAGTTGCGTTCGCAGCGGCACCAGGCGTTCATTGATCTTCGCGCCGATACATTGGTGTCCGACTTCCGTATGAATTGCATAAGCAAAATCAATCGGCGTGGCGCCTTGCGGCAGGCATTTCACCTGACCCTGAGGCGTGAACACATAGACTTCATCAGGAAATAAATCAATTTTAAGATGTTCAACAAATTCCGAGGGATCTTTTAATTCCTGCTGCCATTCCAGAATATGACGTAGGCCGAAGAATTTTTTATCATATTCGTCATCCTGCTCTTTGCCTTCTTTATACCGCCAATGAGCGGCAATCCCCTCTTCTGCCAGATGATGCATCTCCCAGGTCCGAATCTGGATTTCAACCGGTTTACCAAAAGGTCCGATCACCGCAGTGTGTAACGACTGATACATATTCGGTTTGGGAAGGGTGATATAATCATCAAAGGTATGTGGAATATGTTTCCAGGTAGAATGAATAATGCCCAGGGTGGAATAGCAGTCCCCCTTTGTATTCGTAATCACACGCAGTCCGATCACGTCCATCACCTCTTTGTAGGAAATCCCCTGACTTTTCATCTTGCGATAGATGCTATACAGGTGTTTTTGCCGTCCGCTGATCGTGGCTTCAATGGCATTGGTTTGGAGCTGCTGCTCAATTTCTCGTCGGGTGATTTCGATGGTTTGCTGACGTTCGGCGCGAGTTTCATTTGTATGATCGATCAATTGTTGATAAATCTCTGGTTCAGTGTACATAAAGGACTGATCTTCCAATTCAGATTTGATCAAGCCTAAGCCCAGACGATTTGCCAGTGGTGCGTAAATATCCAAAGTTTCTTTGGCAACGCGTCTTTGCTGCTCTTCGCCGGCATATTTTAAGGTGCGCACATTATGGAGTCGATCGGCCAGTTTGACAAGCAGCACGCGAATATCTTTCGCCATAGCCAACAGCATTTTCCGTAGATTTTCCGCTTGATATTCTTCACGTGAGGCAAAATGAATTTTCGAAATTTTGGTTACACCATCCACGAGCTGTGCCACCTCGGGTCCAAATAATTCCTGAAGTTGTTCATGACTGGTATCCGTATCTTCCAACACGTCGTGCAACAATCCTGTGGCGACCGTGACCACATCCATTTTCATATTGGCCAGGATGACTGCGGTCTCGATCGGATGGGACAAATACGGTTCTCCCGAAAGCCGGGTTTGCCCCCGATGCATCTTGGCGGCAAAAATATACGCTCTATACACCAGATCCGTATCGGCCTCCGGATAGTACCGCTTAAGCGTATCAACACAGTCATGAATACGGTGCATAAACGTCTCTCTCCTGAAATATTCACATTTTCCTGGTAAGGGAATGCGGCGATTGAATATACAACAGTTCTGAACCCGGTCGAAAAGAAATTTCGACAGACTTGACTCCTTAAATACAAAATACGATAAACTTGTGTTGTTTGTCAACTGCTATTTGAAAAAGGATGAATAATTTTCAAGGAGCTGTCATACACGGGATTTCACCCAATGCTATGAAAAAGCGATGTAGCGCGAAACTCCAGTTTCGCGGCTGTCAACAATGCGCGAAACTGGAGTTTCGCGCTACATTTTCAAAGGAGATCAATACTGGTAAGAACGAGACTGACTCTGACGCGCATACTTTTATTTCATCATCTTTTAGATGATCTCTGAGGCCGAGTTCCACAGTTTTTTCTGGAGTTGCTGTTCAACAATTTCCGGCACAAAACAGGAGACGTTGCGTCCTAAACGGCTGATTTCTTTGACAATACTAGAGCTTAAAAAGGAATATTCGGCGCTCGGCATCATAAAGACGGTTTTAATGTTTTCGGCTAATTTTCTGTTGGTCAGCGCCATTTGCAATTCATATTCGAAATCGGAAACCGCACGCAGACCGCGCACGAGCACTTCTGCACCTTTTGATCTGGCGTAGCTAATCACTAAGCCATTAAAATGATCTACTTCAACGCCCGGAAAATCTCTGGTAACCTCTTTCAGCATATTCATTCGTTCTTCAACGGTGAACAGGGGGGATTTCCGAATATTATGGGCCACCGCGACAATCACATGATCAAAAATTTCTAAACTTCTTTGCAGAATATCAAGATGACCGTAGGTCACCGGATCAAAGGTGCCCGGATAAATTGCAATGCCTTTCATAGCTGTGTTCTTTTCTCCATTAGCTGATTTCGATAAAATGACAACGTAGTATCGCCAAGACAACGTCTATCGCTCAATGTCCATGTGCTTTTCATGTCTCGCGGCGTGAATGTGTGAGCGTGTTCTGCAATGATCAAGCCGGTTTTACGGATTAAGGCAGAATCAAGAAGTTGTTCCAGCATATCTTGCAGCATGTTCGTCTGGCGATAAGGGGGATCGAGATAGATAATATCAAATTGACGATTTAGTTTATGGAGTTTCAGCAAAATTTTATTGGCGTCGCCGCAATAGACTTCGCTTTGAGACTCCAGTTCACAGAGAGCCAGGTTACGTCGCAGAACCCGCACGTGGGCCGGGGATTTTTCGATAAAGACAACCCTCTCAGCGCCTCGGCTCAAGGCTTCAATGCCAATATTGCCTGTGCCGGCAAAAGCATCAAGCACCTCTGCCCGGGGAATATCGGCTGCGATAATATTAAAGAGGGTTTCCTTGACATGATCAGAGGTCGGACGCAGTGATAACCCTTTCGGAACAAACAATTTACGCCCTTTACATGCGCCGCTGATAATTCGCACGATAGAACTCAAAAAGGAAATGCGCTGCTTCTGCTTGCACAATGAAAGCAGAAGCAGCGCATTCCTGAAAAGGACGAAAAATTATTGCACCTGAAAAGTGATGCTCGCTTCCGCCCATTGTTCTGACGGGATCGTTCCCAGTTTTTGATTCAATGACTGCTCAAACTGCGGCGCTGTTTGTTGAATGTATGGAAAGGTTTCCTGCTTACTGACCATTGCCGGATCAACGATATTCACGTTTTTCTGCGTACACACTGCGCGAACCCGTTCTATTCCCGGAGGACCGGTGACTTCGTAATCAAAACTATCCGTTTGCGTTGGAATACGATAGATTTGTCCCCCGCGAATCAGATTATCTTCGGCGTATCTATTCGGAAAAATTTGGGTCACTTCGCCTACAGTGCTGATGTCGTATAACGCCAGATAACAATCCTGATTCGAACGAGCTGTCAGCACAATAAATTCTCCTATTCGATATATCGGTTTATCAACTTGCACTTCAACCATTAACGGTTCAGGTGGTATTTGCTGCGGCGGACGAGTATAACAACTGCTTACAAAGAAGATGAGAAGCAGCATCCCCAAAATAAATTTCGATGTTTTCATATTTAAAAACCTCCTCCTGATTGTCAGGTTTCCAGAGAGAAATGTCCTCTAAGAACACACAACCGGAATGTGAGAATTTATCACCCAATATTCGGTTTCAACACAACCATAATAGGATGAGTTCTGCTCTCTGTCAAGGTTTATCATCAGAAAACTTGAGGGAGGCATTTCAATATTTTCTATTGAGATGAATACCGATTTGCCACAGAGTCACAGAGAACACAGAGATTCATCCGTACTCTCTTCACCTTCACATCTTCTCTGTGTTCTCTGTGACTCTGTGGTAAAAAAACATGCAGATAATTTGTCCAACTGCTTAGTGACAAATCTCCTCTACTGGCAGGCGTTGTATGGAAACTACATCATCAAAATAGACTTTGGGAAAGATGACGCTGATTAAGGTGGTGCAATCATTGATTTTCGCATTGATCACGGTTTTCACTTTCCCCTGGCAGATGGCTTCGCCCATTCGATTCACCAGCGTCACATTCTCGTTTTTCTGCGGGAGCGGGAGATATTCAAAAGGAAAGGTGATCAACGCTTCATCTTCAGAATACGTATAATCTTTGATATAAATCGCCAATCCCGGACAAGCAGCTATGCAGCGGCCGCATCCGGTACACAGACGAAAATCCATAATCGGGAGATTGGTAATCGGTTGTCCGACTTTGATTGCGCCTTTCGGACACGCGGTTTCACAGGGGTTACAGGGGATTTCTTCGACACATTCAATCACCGCAATCGGGCCTCGTAAAAAATCTTCCCGGGTCGGAAAAGCGGGTGTCGCTCGCAATTCTTCCAGCGATGGCGCTCCAGTTGTTTTGAGGGTTTCGTGTTTCATCCTAATGCTCCTTTCCTAATGCGACCAGCCGATCCTTTGAAATTTTTCTGGTTTCTCCGAATTCTCCGCAGCGCAGGGCGTCAAGTCGGTTCCAGGCTTGTTTCACGAGCGTAGCGCTCGTCGTTTTATCATAATAGCCCAGGGCAGCAGCAGCGCTGATTCCGGCTAATCGTCCTTCCTCCATGGCCGTACTGGCTTCTTCGATCCCGGAAATATCGCCGGCCACGTAGATCCCAGGGGCGGTCGTTTCCATAAATTCGTTATGAATGGGGAGATGTCCGCCTAATTGGGGAATGAAAGTAAATTGACAGCCGGCAATCCAGGCTAATTCCACTAAGGGGGTGAGACCGGTCGCCAAACAGATCGTATCAACCGCAATCGTTTTTTCCGTGCCCGGCATCGGATTCCATTGCGCATCCAATTGCACAAGTTCTGCGGCTTCGACATGATCCACGCCCATAGCTCTTGCAATCGTGTGCGATGTATAAAACGGCACGCCTGCGCGGCAGACTTTGGCCGTGTGGACGCCATAGCCTCCTAATTGCGGAGCGGCCTCAACAATGGCCGCGACATCGGCGCCAGCTTGCATCAGTTGATAGGAGACAATCACCCCCACATTGCCGGAACCGAGCATCAAAACGTTCTTGCCTGGTAAAACGCGGTGAATGTTGATCATGGTCTGGGCAGCGCCGGCCCCCATGACACCTGGCAGGGTCCAACCGGGAAAGTGCACGGCGTTTTCAGTTGCGCCGGTCGCTAAAATGATCTTTTCCGCCTTGACGTAAGTTGATGTGGCTTTATCTTTGACCACCCATAAAGTCTTGTGTGGATCAATACTGCACACTTCGGCGTTGAGCCAGACATCAATGTTCAATTTGGCAGTTTCTTCTAACAGCGTGTTGCCGATACGAATCCCGCGGATGCCGGCTTTATGTTCTCGGGAGCCAAAAAATTTATGGATTTGTTTGAACAATTGGCCGCCGGGTTTGTCGTTTTCATCAATTACCAACACCTTTGCGCCGGCTGATGCGGCTTCAATGGCGGCCGATAATCCGGCCGGGCCTGCTCCGATAATGACCACAGGATAGTTATACATAGTGTTCACTCCCCTTCCAGTTGCCCACGCCATGCTGTGTTTCAATCACCATCCCCTCTTCGACCGGGGTCACACAGGTTCTCACATTGGGAATGCCATTGACAATCATGACGCAATCCGTACAGCGTCCAATCCCGCAATAGATTCCACGCGGCTGATGATGGCGTTGAGTATAACGAAACACATCAATGCCATTGGCGATTAGGGCGGCGGCGATCATTTCCCCTTGATATGCTTCGATTTCAGCGCCATTTACCGTGATTTTGACCGTGCGGGTGCGTTGGTCGTCCTGTAAAATCGGATGATGGACTATTCTTCTCATGACGCACAATCCTTTCTGACGAAAATCCAGGTTTCTTCGAAGAAACCTGGTTTTTAAATATTCAAAAACTTTTGAGTCGCTACCTAGTTGATCAGATTCAGTTGCTGCAGGCTTCTGCGGATTTCTGCCTGAATTGCAGAGTTCGCCTTGGTCAGCGGCAAGCGCAACCCTCCCACTGACATGCCCAACATGTTTAACGCAGATTTGACCGGGATCGGATTGCTGGTCAGAAAGAGCGTGTTATAGATATCCAGCAATTCCAGGTGAATCTTAGCGGCCTGCTCAACAGAGCCTTGCAGATAGCTTTGAATCATTGCACTCATTTTGTCCCCGACCACTTGCGATGCCACGCTTACCACTCCATAACCGCCGACGGCAAGGCACGGCAAGGTGAGCGCATCATCTCCGGTATAAATCGAAAAATTTCCCGGCGTTTTTGCGACCATCTCGGAAAGCTGCACAATATTGCCGCTGGCTTCTTTCAGAGCGACAATGTTTTCGATCTCAGCTAATTTTGCCACCGTCGCAGGCAGCATATTGACGCCGGTTCTGCCAGGCACATTGTACATCATGATTTTGGCGTCCAGTGCTTCGGCTACAACGCGAAAATGAGCATACATAGATTCCTGATCGGGTTTGTTGTAGTAGGGGACGATCACGAGCAACCCGTCAACATTGCACTCTAACGCTGCTTTAGCGTTGTGAATGGTTTTTGCGGTTGAATTCGTGCCAACGCCAGCAATGACCGGGATATTCACATTTTTCTTTATGATTTTGAAAAGATTGATTTGTTCTTCTGACGATAAGGTCGGGGATTCGCCCGTTGTGCCGCAGACAACCAGCGCAGTGGTGCCGTGTTGTTCCAGATGTCTCGCCAACTCCACAGCTTTTTCATAATCCACGTCCAGATTTTCCGTAAACGGCGTAACCATCGCGGTAATTAATCTTCCCCATGCGTGCATAGTTCTTCTCCTTTCTCTGAATGATCGGTTTCTTCCTCAAACGCGCTCATTTTGACCGTTCTCACCGGGTAGCGATAATTGGACGGCGTAATATCTTTGACTGCTTTGCCAGTGTGTTTTGCAATGATTCTTTCGACCGATTTGCGGCAGGTTCGCCCCTGGCACAGCCCCATGCCCGCTCGCGTAAAGCGTTTGACTTCATCGGCCGTCGTCGCTCCATTTTGCAGCGCTCGTTCAATTTCTTCCTCTGTGACTTCCTCACAGCGGCAAATATAGACATCACTCATTCACATTTCCTCCATCCTCTTCCGAAAGTGCGGTAGTACAGGCATTTTCGTCAATATCATGACTTTTGCCATAATATTCATCCCAAAAGTTTGAGACATCTTTGATGAGGTTTTGCAGGTGTTCCACCATATAGTGTTCAGCAGCAGCTTCATCATGCTGTTTGATGGCATGAAAAATTTTGCGGTGCGAGACGTTATACGTCGTTTTGACTTGACGCCGGATTTTTTCAAACAGTTCCGATTGTTGGTTATAGGTTGAAATAATGTTATACAGCGCTTCAAACACCAGATTTTTCGAGGCTTTCGCGATGGTTCGGTGAAAATCAATATCATCCTGGGCAATACTGATGCCCTTGCTAGAATTGCCTTCCTGTTGTTCGAGGATGGCTTCAAGGGCTTCAATTTCCTGGTCGGTGATGTTGCGCGCTGCTAACCGGGCGGTCTCTTTTTCAATGGCTTTTCTTGCCTCTAACACCATAATGAAGTTTTCCAACACTTCGGTGGTGATCATCCTATCAAGCTTTTGCTTGTGATAATCAATTTTTTTGATGGTTTCCGTCTCTGCAATCGTATCAAGCCCTTTTTTCGTAATTTTTCTACCCCTGAAGCTGACCTTTTCCAGGTATCCGAATTTTTCTAAACGAACCAGCATTCTCCCGATCGTCGCAGAACCGATTTTTATTCCTTTTTTTTCCAGATCTTGTACCAGATACCATGAACCGATAGGCGTCTTAGACGAAGAAATCGATTGAAGAATCATCAGCTCTTTATTATCAAGTCGTTGCTTCATATCCTTATCCTCGCCTTTGAATAAGACGACATTGTTAATGCTCAAACCAGGAGGATCAAAGCTCGATGTTGGTGGTCAAAGACGAGCTTTGATCCTCCTATGAAACTACAAGGATTTTCTGTAGGAAGGATTCCTACCGGCGAATTGGTCGGCGTGACACCGAACCATGCCTCTGAGAATCCTTCCTACACCAAATCCTTGTAGTTTCCTCCTTCCGAGTGAGCGGCCGCTCATGACAACTCCTTTGAAAATGTAGCGTGAAACTGAAGTTTCGCGCACCCATGATACGGCCGCGAAACTTCAGTTTCGCGGTACATCGGACAACTCAGGTTTATCCGACAAGGTCCGATGAGTCCTGTTAGTAAAAACTTCTGTTCCAGGGCAACAGTATTTCAGAAAACCTCTCGTTAGGCAGCGTAGCCCTTATTTTGTCCCTGAGTTGCTATCGAAACTACGACTATCAGCACAGCGGAAATCACAAGCGCGATCAGAACGCGATTGGGGCCTAAGGCTGTGATTTGCGTCAAGACAGCGCCGGCTACGATTCCGATACGTGCGCCCCAGGGGGTCACTTTACTGTTCTTTTTGCCCATCGTATGCGCCTGATCCGAACGTTCTTTCCATAACAACCCTACCAGCAGCAATGGCACTAACCCTCCGCCGGCCATCGCGTACGCTTTTGAGAACAGGCCCAAAATCGAACTGGCGTAAATAGCTGCTACCGCAGCGAAAATTCCGATAATCACCGTCAGGATTTTGGCATATTTGACCAGATCATTATCCGTCGCTTTTTTGTGAAACGGGCGAATCAAGTCGTTCACAATGAGTACGCAGGCTGAATTCAGATTTGAATCGGCTGATGACATACCAGCAGCGAGAATCAGAGCAAAGATGATAGCCGCAACAAAGGTAGGTACATAATGCATCATCAACCAGGGCATCGCATCATCAGGTTTCAGTTCTTGATTCAAGGTCAGAATAACCATGCCGACTAAGGCGGTGAGCATCACCATCAGAATGGCAATAATTCCGCTGTACAACAAACCATTTCGGGCGGTTTTGCTGTCCTTGGCCGCAAAACAACGCTGCCAGTAAATTTGCGCCGCTAAGATGCCAACACAACCGGTAACAAAGCTAGTGATGAGGGCGATGTTATTCGTGCCGCTAAAGGTCCAGAGTTCAGCTTTTCCGATTTCTTGCAATCGCGCGCCTAATTCACTCACATTACGCACTCATATAAAAAAGTCAGATATTATACATTGTTTTTAACTGTGTTAGCT
>DF820474.1:147241-225606 GCA_000739535.1 Candidatus Vecturithrix granuli
CAGAGGATCTGAACATGATCACAAGATATTTGTCAAAGAACTTTTTTATCTACTGCGTAAAGTGAGTAATTCAGTAAAACTCCAATGCACTGGCGCGAAAGCATAGATGTAAAAGATGGTTCCAAAAATGAGCACCATAATCCCTTGCAGCAAGTCAGTCCAGACCACTGAATAAATTCCTCCGAGGGCGGTATAGACGATAAAGACGGCTGAAAATAAGAGGATTACGGGGATCGGATTGGCCCCTGTGGCGATATTGAAGATATTCCCAAAGGCTTTCCCTTGCCCGCCAACCCAGGCGATCATAATCATAGATGCTAAAAGTCCGCTCAGGGCGCGGGTGATTTTGTCGCGAGCAATCAGATCATCAATCATTTCCGGAAAGGTGTTATAGGTAAATCTTCCGGCTAATCCGGCAAAAAAGAGGGCGAAAATAATTTTTGATCCTTGTTCACCGAGAATAAAGGCCATCCAGGGAAGCCCGATCTGGTATCCCTTACCGGCATGACCCACAAAGTTTCCCACGCCCATGATGGTCGCGAATTGCGTAAAGAAAATCAGATACATCGGAAAACTTTTTCCACCAATAGCGTAATTCGAGAAACTTGACTTGGCTTCGCCCTGGAATTTCATCGAAATATACAAAAATGCTCCGCACATCACAATCGTGATGATCCATAATATTGGTCCTAAACTCATGGAAAATCCCCCTTTGAAAGGCTCTTCTCAGCACACGATACCGGGCATCGCCGCTGTAGAACGTCATTATTGTGAGTTTGTCAGTTTTTATGCAATCCATTCTTCAAACAACAACCCGCATTCCTTCTCTTCCGAACAATCCTGTTATTCCTTTTGATTTTCCTCCAGGCCTTCACCTCCCCAGGTTCTTTCTACGGCATCCAGTGTGTTCAATTCTTCTGAAACCGTTGAAAACTCACCTCATTCATGTTAAAACCAGCCTCTTCGCCATTGATGAATTTTGCGATCAATTTTCCGGTAATCGGCGCAAGCGCGATACCGTCGCCGCCATGCCCGGCGGCAATATAAAAACCCTTACGATCCGCAACTTCGCTGATAATCGCCGTTCCATCGGATACAGCCGGTCTGAGTCCGGCAAAGCAGCGGATCACATTGATATTTTTTAAAATCGGGAAAAATTTTACCGCTTGTTTAACCAGTATGTTGAGAGCTACAAAGTCGGTGCGTTTATCAAAAATTCCCAGTTCTCGCGTGCTTCCGATCAAGTAATTCCCTTCGTGCGTTTGTGAAAAGGCAAATCCCAGGCCCAGCTTACGCGTCAATTCATCCCAGGTATTCATCAGTTCAGGAAGTAATTTCGAGACAATATATTCAGCGCTCCAGATATTTTCCTGGCCTAAGGTCGGGATTTTTTCAGTGACCACGATCTGGCCTTTCTGCGGGACAATCGGGATGTCAATCCCGACCAGTTTCCCAATATCAGCCGCCCAGGCACCCGCCGCATTGACAACGTATTGCGATTCAAGCGGAGATCCCTGGTCACATTCGATATTCCAGCAACCGTTTTTCTTGCTCAATTCGGTAATCCTGGTCTGTTTCCTGAGTTCCAGACCCATCGCAAGACTTCTGCCTAAAAAGCCGCGCATGACTTTTAAGGGATTGACCTGAGAATCTTTATCGCTGTAAGTTGAGGCAATCACGGCGTCGGTGGCAAAGGGATGTCTCTTTTTGACATCGCGTTTTTCAATGAGGTGGACGTCAAGTCCATAAGAGCGTTGTTTTTTGACATAGGGTTCCATCACTTCCAATTGCTGCTGGTTTTCAATGAAGATCATCCCCCCTCGAGTTTCAAACTCAATATCAATTTTTAACTCCTGAGAAAGGTTTCTATAGAGATTCAGACTCTCCATCGCCATTTCCAGGAGCACCCCCGGTTTTTTCGATTGTAATAAAATCATGTCGTCGCACGCGCCGGAGGCTCCGCTTCCGATATGGTTTTTTTCGATCAACGCCACTTTTTTGCCGGAAGAAAGTAGATAATACGCCGATGATAATCCGATGATCCCTCCGCCAATCACGACGACATCAAATGTCTTCTTCATGATGAGATCCCCCTTCTAAAAAGTAATAATAGGTAGCTGCTCATCATTTGATGAGCAGCTACCTCTTGAAAAAACTATCACCTGCCTTTTGTCAATATATTTTTTAATTTTGTCGTATCTTTTGTGTAACTATTTGAAAAATAAACAGATTTCAGTATATAAAAATTTTATCACAGCATTTTATGATCTTGCATAGAAGGTCACGATAAATTTTTCATATATTTTCTGCTTGACTTATTTTTCAATTCTATTTTTGATTATTGCGCTGCTCATCATTTGATGAGCAGCGCAATTTAGAGAACATCATTCGTCAGCGCTTTTATTTATAGGGTAGTGGTTCCATGGTAAGTGATGCGTTCCCTGAGCGAAGTCGAAGGGAACGGTGAGCGGCTCGTTTCGACTTCGCTCAACGAGCGGGCATCACTTACCATGGAACCACTACCATTTATAGTAGTACATGATGTGCAACTTCGGATGACTCACTCCGGCATTTATTCCGGAGGAGAGAAGATAAGGAGCGGTTTCATCCACCCCCAGGCTAAAGCCTGGAGTTAGTCATTTGAAGTTGCACATTGCATAGTAGTATTCAATTGAGTTGCCATCAGAAGCAGGAGTGTCAAAGCTCGGCTTTGACAGCCAAAGTCGAGCTTTGGCATTCCTATGCATGGGAGGGAAGAATCATGAACATGTATAATGTGGCAGTTGTCGGCGCTTTGGGGGCAGTTGGAAGAGAAATGACGAGCATTCTGGCAGAGAGGAAATTTCCTGTTCGTACCATGAAATTGTTAGATATTGAAGCGTATGAAGGCCAGGAAAGCTTGTTTAACGGAACGTCTGTCAGAGTGCAAACAGCCCGGGCGGGCGCGTTCACCGATGTGGATATCGCGTTATTCTCGGCCGGGGCTGAGGCCAGCTTATCTCTTGCTCCAATTGCTGTCAAAGAAGGCGCGATTGTCATTGATAACAGCAGCGCGTGGCGCATGGACCCGCAAATTCCGCTCGTGATTCCGGAAGTTAACCCGCAAGCCTTAAAAACCCATAAAGGCTTAATTGCCAATCCGAATTGTTCCACCATTCAAATGCTGGTGGCATTGAAACCGATTCACGACCGATATACGATTAAACGCATCGTGGTTTCAACGTATCAGGCTGTTTCAGGCTCAGGCCAAAAAGCGATCGAGGAATTGCATGAACAGGTGAAAAAATATCTTGACGGCGAAAAGATTTCCAGCAGAGTGTATCCTCACCAAATTGCTTTTAATGCACTGCCTCATATTGATGTTTTTCTGGAAAATGGCTATACAAAAGAAGAAATGAAAATGGTACACGAAACCCACAAAATGCTGGATCCGGCTATTAAAGTCTCCGCGACTACCGTGAGAATACCGGTCATCCGTTCACATTCCGAAGCCATCAACATCGAAACTGAAAAGCCTTTTGAGGTTTCGGAGGTTGTCGAATTATTGCAGCAGGCTCCTGGCGTCCAGGTGATTGATGATGTGCGTTCCAACGCCTATCCGCTAGCGTTGAATGCCGCAGGGAAGGATGAGGTGTTTGTCGGCCGAATTCGAAGAGATTCATCCGTTGATAATGGTCTGAATCTCTGGGTGGTGTCCGATAATCTTCGGAAAGGTGCGGCCTTGAATGCAGTGCAAATTGCTGAAACCCTGGTACAGCAGCAGTTAGTTCATATTCCAGCAAATTAAATTGGAGGTTCATAAGAATGAGTCTTGTTGTCCAGAAATTCGGAGGTACGTCGGTCGCAACGCCTCAGGCCCGCGACAGACTTCTTCACCATGTCAAACAATGTCAGGCTGAGGGACATGAGGTGGTTCTGGTCGTGTCAGCCATGGGACGCAAAGGCGATCCTTATGCGACCGATACATTAATCGGCCTCTTAGAACAGATCGATCCGCATGTTGATTTAGACAAAAAAGACTTACTGATGTCTTGCGGAGAAATTATCTCTTGCGCCTTACTCTCGCATTTTTTAGAAGTTCATGGTATTCCCGCGGAACCGTTAACCGGGTATCAGGCCAGAATTCTTACGACCGATGCCTTTTCCCAGAGCGATATTCTCAATATTGATACGACAGTGATTAAGAACTATCTCTCTCAAGGAAAAGTGGTGGTGCTTGCCGGATTTCAGGGCGTGACCTGGGATGGGAAAATCACGACTCTTGGACGAGGCGGCAGCGATACGACGGCCGTTGAACTCGGAGGTTATCTGCGTGCGCAGCGTGTGGACATTTTTACCGATGTTCCCGGAGTGGCAATTGTTGATCCGAGAATTGTTCCGGACGCGGCCTATCTTGAAAACATTTCGTATGCAGAAATGTATCAACTCGCTGCGCACGGCGCGAAGGTCATTCATCCGCGCGCGGTCAAGGCGGCTGAAAAATTTGCGCTGTCAGTCTATGTGCGCTCGACCTTTTCTGATGAACGAGGTACGCTTATTTCGAGCACCCCTTGCACAACAACCAAAAAAATCTTTGGCATGTCGTTAGATGCAGAGATGAGCTGTCTCACGATCAAGAAGGAAGACTGCCCTATCCCGGATTTCGAAAAACAAGGCATCGTGCTCTACACCACGCAGGAAGATTCTTATCATCTGTATCTGAAAAAAGAGCATGTCAGCAGGTTTCTTGCAAACGTCGCGCACTCAAGATATGAATATATGGATAGCCTCGGGAGACTTTCAGTGTTCTTTCATCCTGAAAATCGAGAGGAGATCGGCGTAAAAACGGGAGAGTATTTCACTCAGCATAAGACCCATATACATGATGTCTTCTGGTTTGACAATTATACTTCGATCTTTGTAGGACATGAGTACGTCCAAACTCTGGCTCGCGACCTCTATCAACTTTTCTGAAACACCAGCAGAATGTCTGTACCCAGAGAAAAACCGGGTTTTTTGAAAAAACCCGGTTTTTTTGGTGACTATAAACTAGAAGTTCATGATTTCCTGGTCCTCTTCCTGCATGACGACGATATCCTCGGCCACGAGTTCACGCAGTTTTTCCTGGACCCCAAGTTTGAGCGTATATTCTGCTCCGGGACATCCGACACAATGCCCGCGCAACGCAACAATGACATTATTGCCATCTACATCAATCAATTCAATATCCCCGCCGTCTTTCTGAAGTTCAGGACGAATCTCATGTTCGAGAGCGTCTTGAATCAGGGTAATTTTCTGGATGGTCGTAAGTTTTTTGCGCTGCACTTTCTTTTCTTCCCGGAATTGCTCCCGTTTTTTATCTTCCCAGACCTCGGCGATCAGGTCTTCAATTTCGGCATGGCAGGAGGTACACCCTCCGCCGGCTTTGGTATAATGCGTCACCTGATCAACGGTTTGTAAGCCATTTTCGCGCACAACCCGCTTAATCTTTTCATCGGTCACGCCGAAACATTTACACACAATCCGTCCTTCATCTTCCTTGTCTTCTTCGTAAGTTTCCCCACGATATAGCGCAATGGCTTTTTCAAGGGCTTCACGCCCCATCACAGAACAGTGCATTTTCTCTTCCGGTAATCCGCCCAGGTATTTCGCGATATCCTGATTCGTGATTTTCGCGGCTTCATCAATGGATAAGCCTTTAATCATTTCGGTTAACGCCGAAGAAGACGCAATCGCGCTGCCACAGCCAAAGGTTTCAAATTTGGCGTCTTGAATGCGCTGTTGGCCGTCAATTTTCAAATAAATTTTTAAGGCGTCGCCGCAGGCCAGCGAACCGACCTCAGCGACAGCATTGGCATCTTCAAGTGAGCCGACATTGCGCGGATGAAAGAAATGTTCTCTTACTTTCTCAGTATAATCCCACATATTTTGCTGATTGTCAAAAAAAGGATAGCAAACCCTTCAGCCTGCTATCCTTTTCGGAAAATCATAATCTCACTTCCAATACCCGTTATTGGGCAGGGACTTGCTGCGCCTGTTCGCCCATTTTTTTGGCAGCGAGCAATTCATCAACAGGCAAAAACATCTCGCCTTCAAAATGTGACTGAACAAAACGGCCTGTCATTCCCAATCCCGGGCTTTCTATCATCTCAAATTGCGGCGCATTCGGAGCAATTTTCGCTACCCACGCCATTATTTTGGGAATAGACACATACATGAACAGGTTGTTTTCTTCCGGCAGACCAAATAGTGACGGCGTAAACTTCGCCGCAACATCAGCCCCGGCATCTAAGGTTTCCATGATACTCTTGACACGATCCTGCGGATTTTTACCAAACCCGATTACGCCATATTGTCCGATAAATCCGGCCGGCATCTGAATATCTTCGCCAAATAGCTTATTAAAGACTTCCTGTCCTTCAGGATCAGGGATATTGTCCGCTTTCATCCCGAAATTGTAATTCAGAATTTCACCGTTCTTGACTTCCGTTGTCCCGGCTAAAGACATCTGCATATCAACACCCATGTCTTTGTACATCGCGCTCATCTGCTGCATCATTTCAGGATACTGGACGATGAGTTGTTTCACTTTGTCACTATCTTTGACCGTGAACACCTGTGTAAACAAGCTGTCCTCATTCTGGCTAAGCCCACCAAAGGCAAAATCACCTGCAAATACTTCCATCAGTTGCTGAGCCCAGGTCGCCAATTTTTCCACCATCGCCTGATCGGTCGCTTCCCCAACAGTACTAATGCCTTTGAGGAAACCAACATATCCTTCGACAAATTCGGGAGTCAGATTGATTGAACCACTGCCGAGGATTGCCGCATCTTCGGAAATGACGCCTAACAATTTCGACTTTTGGAGAGTTTGCGCTGCCATGAATTTTTCCATCGCGCTGTCGCTCATCCCAAATACCGCTTTTGACAGGCGTAATCCATTTTCTTCAACTCCAATTCCCAGTTGCAGTCTGTCAGTTTGATCAAGCAATGCCAGTAGGGTCTCTATTTCTTGCTGTACCATATTTTGAACCCCTGCCGGAGGGGCCGGAGTCCCTGCTGCCTGTCCTTCTCCTTGTTGTGCTCCCTGTTGCATCCCCATAATCAATTGCTGTTTAAACATATCGATCATCGGACGTAGGGTCACAAGGATTTTACCGATAGACAGAAAGGCCGTCAATTGGCCTTTCACTGCCGATACTTCCGATAAGAGTGCGCTGTTCCCTTCGACAAGCAGTTTCACTTGCGCAGCAACATCTGCATTTTCCGCCAGAATGCCTTTATCGGCGGAAAACGCCACAAACACATTCTTCTGATCTGTTTGAGTGAAGTTATAAATTCCATTGGTCTCTTCGCCCTTTGTCAGTGTTTGCGCCAGCGCGCCCAGGTATTCGTCTTTGTTCGTAATTGGCAGAATGAACGCATACGGAGCTTGAGGATATTTCATCGGATTAAGCACGACCGCCATGTATTCTCCGGCCATATTCATGCCAGTCCAATTTGGATTTTTAAACACCATGTTCCCAACCATCATGGAATTGACCATTCCGCCCATGCCTGGTTGAAATTTATCAATAAACTGGCTAACACTCGGAATAAATGCTTCCGGGTTGCTCAGGTTGATCACGGCAAATACATCGGCATCCGGAGCTTGCGCATACGCGGCCTGCACGGATAGAGTCAAACACAACATCACAACAACAGCCATCAGTCTTCTATTTCTCTGCATATCGTTTCTCCTTTAAGATTGGTATGATGATATTGTTTTCCATTGACGATTCTTTTCGAGAAAGAACAGGTTTAATATGGAGGTTATATCGTGTAGTGTCAAGTTTTCTTCAAAAGATTTTTATAAGTTTTCCGTTTCAGCGACAATTTTCCCAACCAGATCATACGGGAAAGCTTCCGTGATCAAGACCTGTTCAAAGGTTCCTCGCGTTGTATTGCCTTCGTTAATATAGACCACACCGTCAATTTCTGGCGCCTGCCCTTCCATGCGCCCTTCGAGTAGCAATGGCGTTTCTTCAGATTCGCCATCAATCAACACAGTTTGCACGGTTCCGACCAGAGTTTGATGCTTTTTACGCGAAATCTCTGCCTGGATTTCCATAAGCTGCTGTCGTCTTTCTTCTGCGACTTCCCGAGGAATTTGATTCGGAAAATTATAGGCCAGGGTGCCGTCTTCCGGCGAATAGGTGAATACACCCATCCGGTCGAATTCAACTTCTTGCACAAAACGCATTAGTTTTTCAAACGCGGCCTCGGTTTCTCCTGGAAATCCCGTAATAAATGAGGTACGTAAAGTTAAACCAGGGATTTCGATGCGCAATTGTTCAACAAGGGCGCGCGTTTGTGTTTCCGTAATCGCTCGTCTCATCTGACTCAAAATGTCATTGTCAATGTGTTGCAGCGGAAGATCGAGATAGGTACAAATTCTATCGGAGGCAGCCATAAGCCGCATGAGCGATAAATCCAGGTTAGTCGGATACGCGTACATCAGACGAATCCAGGGCAAGTCGTCAATGACTATCAAACGTTCCAGAAGCGGCATAATCATCGGTTTTCCGGCGAAGTCAATACCATAGGAGGTCGTATCCTGCGCAATCAGATTGATTTCTTTGACTCCTTGCGCGGCAAGGCTGGTGACTTCCGCGACAATGGAGTCCATTGGGCGGCTGCGCAAGCGTCCCCTGATCATCGGAATCGCACAAAATGCACATTGATATCGGCAGCCCTCTGCAATTTTGACATAGACAGAATGACCGGCTCCCAGATGGAAGCGAGGCGTGTGCTGATCATACAAATAGTGCGATGGTCTGATACCTGCTAACATCGCGGATATTCGGGCAGGTTTTTGGGGATTGCCCTGTTCCAGGCGTTGGCAAATTTCAACAATCTGCGGCACATCGTCTAAGCCGATAAACAGATCGACTTCCGGCAGTTCGTCAATCAACTCCGATACATACCGCTGTGAAAAACACCCGGCCATGATCAAAAATTGACACGTGCCGCTTCCTTTATAGTGAGCGGCTTCCAGGGTGGTCTGAATGGCTTCTTCTTTGGCTTCCTGAATAAATCCACAGGTATTGACAATTAGAATTTCTGCCTCTTCTTCCGGCACAATTCTGTATCCAGCATTGTGCAATAACCCGAGCATAATTTCGGAATCAAGCCGATTTTTGGGACATCCTAAACTAATACATCCGATTTTCTTCATACATTTCCAATTGCTTCGGGAATGGAGCGAAGCGGAGTTCCCGAAACAACTCAATTACTTATTTACAGGAAAAACCAGGTTTTTGAGATTTTCGAGGTTTGACTTTACGCTTTCGGAAAACTTACATAGAATGTTGAGCCTTTACCTTCTGTGCTTTCCACCCAAATATTTCCACCATTTTTTTCAACAAATTCTTTACATAAAATCAGTCCTAATCCAGTGCCAGGTTCATGCTCTGTGCCGAGATGTTTATATTTAAAATCAATCCGAAAAAGTTTTGGAAGATCTTCGGAAGGAATACCGATGCCGGTATCAGCGACTGACATCGTCACATTGCGCTCATCAGCAGTCGCGGCCACAACAATCGAGCCTCCGGAATGAGTAAATTTCAAGGCGTTTGAAATAAGATTGCGAACGATTGTATCAAGCATATTAAAATCAGCATGAACAATGTGCGTTTTTTTTGCAATAGTAGTGGTCAGTGGAATCTGTTTTTGTTTTGCTCTCAGCATAGCAAGCTGGATATTCCAAGTAATCACATTTTCCAGATCGAGTTTTTGAGGCTGATATTCAATCATCCCTTGTTGAACTCTCGCCCAAATCAAAAGGTTCTCCAGGAGTTTACTGAGATTGTCGGTGGTTTGAAACTGCATCCTGATCATCTCTTTTAACTTAGGAAGGCTATAGATCTCAAAATTTTCTGCCGTTATCCGGGTCAAATCTCGTAACGAATTCAATGATCCTCGTAAATCATGCGCAATAATCGAAAAGAAACGATCTTTATCATGATTGAGTTGTTTTAACTGGGCATTTTGTCTTTGAATGTGTTGTTGCTGGCGTTTCAAGGTGAGATGAACATTGATGCGTACCAGAACCTCTGGAAGTTGCAAGGGTTTGGTAATATAATCGACTCCTCCCGCTTTGAAAGCGTTGAGCTTATCATTCATCTCTGTCAGTGCTGTCATGAAAATGACCGGGATCTCTCGCGTGACAGACTGGTCTTTCAAAAGGCGGCAGATTTCAAACCCGTCGAGGCCGGGCATCAGAATATCTAATAAAATAATATCCGGATGCTCTTGTTCAGCTCGCTGGATGGCGCTTTCACCATCTTGAGCACAAAGAATGTCAAATCCATCAGCGGTTAAATAATCGGAAAGTACTATCAGGTGCGTCGGGTTATCATCGACAATTAAAACCGTACCTTTTGCAGTTCTATGACTTTTCATGCTCTTTCCTCCAAATTGTCTTTGAGAGATGGCGGAAATTGAGCCACTTTATTTGCACGCACTTGAAAATTGAGAATAAACAAGCGTGGGGAAAAGGAGTGCGGTCGGAAGAAATGATCACATGCCTTCATCAAAGAGTTCGTCCTTTCCAGAGGGTGACGGAGTTCTCCTCCGCCACCTATGCTGTGTACCAAAGAACTAAAACCAGGTCATGCTCATGTTTTTTCCGCCGCTCGTGGTTTTTGCTTCAACGTCTCCACATTTCGCGTTTACGGTCAGAATGGTCTTCTGGCCACCCTCATTATCGACCACAATGTAACAATAACCATCAATCACATCTGTGGCGAAATTCATTTCTTCGCCTGCTTGAATAATGATCGGTACCACGGAATTGGACTTGCTGGTCGTAACCACCCATACTGGCGACGGGCCAGCATTTTTCAAAGTCCATTCCACGAATTGTCCGCTCACTTCAGGGAGCACTTTGATTTCGATTAAGCGCTCTCCTAACGACCCGTCAAGCAGTGCGCCAGTCCCTTCCGCAGAAGCCGCGGCCGTATCTTCAACTTGAAGAAATTTCACAGCTCCGGATTGATCAAATTTCTGCCATTCTTCACTTTCTTTCAAATCTTTTCTAGCCTGTTTCATCACAGATTCAGGCAAGCTGCCTTCTTTCGACAGCGAGGCTTCATCAGTTTTTTTCGTTTGACCTGCACAACTTACCATTCCCAACATAAGTCCGATGATAATCAGTACACACAGTATATGTTTTCGCATAATATAACACTCCTTTGTTTCAAGTTAGCAGATAAGAAATAGATGATCATTCCTGAATGTCAATGAGACTGGTGTGCCACGATCGAGCAGCATTTCTTTGGCCTCATAATCATTCATGGAAAGTTCTCCTGCCGCTGTTTCAATGATATAGTCATTGGATGCGCCCTGATATTGCGCGAATTTTACCACCCCCTTCAATCCTTGTTTCTGTTCATTCGTACTGATGCGAATATCTTCAGGCCGAATCACGAGTTTTGCCTGTTCTCCTGGCCGAGGTGGACGATAATATGGCACAACAACCTCGATAGCATCCACGCGCACTCGCGCAGCCTGCTCTTCGACATCCAGGACTTCAACGTCCAGCAGGTTCGCTTCGCCGATAAAATCAGCGACAAACGGGTTTGCCGGACGGGTATAAAGTTCTTTTGGCGTTCCCAATTGAGAAATCACCGCATTATCCATCACCACAATTTGGTCGGAGATCGCGAGCGCTTCTGATTGATCATGGGTGACGTACACCGAAGTAATCCCCAGGTCCCGTTGCAGATTCCGAATTTCTCCGCGCATGTGTTTGCGCAGTTTAGCGTCCAAATTGGAGAGTGGTTCATCAAATAACAGCACTTTGGGTTTCAGCACTAATGCTCTGGCAACGGCCACGCGCTGTTGTTGTCCACCGGACAACTCATTTGATGCCCGTTGCGTTAAGCCTTTTAACCCAACCATACGAACTGCCTCCTCAATCGCCGCACGAATGTTCTCTTCAGACCAGCGCATGACACGTAAACCATAGGCGATATTTTCGTACACATTCATGTGTGGAAATAAGGCGTAGGATTGAAACACCATCGTAATTTTGCGCTCATTGGGGGGAAGATGGGTAATGTCTTCACCTCCCAGATAAATATGTCCCGCGGTTGGGATCTCAAGCCCGGCAATCATGCGTAAAATTGTTGTCTTTCCACAGCCTGAAGGTCCCAGTAAGGTGATCAGTTTGCCATGCGGAATCTCAAGCGACACGGCATTCACAGCGGTCACTTTTCCAAAACGTTTGGTGATCTGCTCAAGTTTTACTTCGGCCGTCTTTGTGTCCGTAAATTTGCTCATGAATCCTTCTGTTTACTCCTCTCAAAATGTACCGCGAAACTCCAGTTTCGCGGTCCTTATCCCGCGAAACTGGAGTTTCGCGGTACATGTCTTTCAAGAAAATGTTTGCCCTTTGCCCACACCAGTCATCCGGCGGATAATAAAGTGCATCATCACAATGGCCGCAATCATAGTCAAAATCATGAGCGTACAATAGGCTGTGGCTAATCCTAATTTCCCTGCTTCAATTCTCGCCAAAATGATCGTTGTGGCGAGTTTCGTGCGCGCGGTGACAAGAAAAATGACTGCGCTAATCGCGGTCATCGCCCTGACAAACGAAAACACCAGGCCCGAAAACACGGCAGGGCGAATTAAGGGGAGCACCACTTTGTGAAACGTGCGCAAATTACTCGCTCCCAGGGTGATCGACGCCTCCTCTAACGAGCGATCAATCTGCTGCAGCGCCGCCATGGCTGAACGAATCCCGACCGGCATATTGCGGAAAATAAAACAGACGATCAGAAGCGCGGCCGTACCGGTAAACATGAGCGGCGCCGTGTTGAACGACATGACATACCCGATACCAATAACCGTACCTGGAATCGCAAAGCTTAACATTGACGTAAATTCAAACACGTTTTTGCCAAAAAAGTGATAGCGGCTCACAAGATAGGCAATCAGCAGTCCCAGAATTGCGGTCAGAGGAGCAGAGATTGCACCTAACTTTAAGGTAGTAATATACGAATCTAAACCATCAGTGAGAAAGTGTTTGTAGTGGATAAGAGTGAGGCTATTATTGATGCCCCATAGTTTCACAAAGCCCCCAAGAAAAACGGATCCATATAATGTTACAGTCAAGATCGCCCAGATTACCGAGATCCCAACCAGGAAACGATCTAATATTTTCGGAAGCGGCAGCGCGGTTTGCCGGGCAGGTTTGCCGGTAATCGTCACATACGACCGTTTGCCCACCCAGTAACGTTGCACCAGAAAGGTGGTCAGGGTGATCGACAGTAATACCATTCCTAAACTGGCTGCCAGTACTTCATCGTAACGTCCAACAATGGCAAGATAAATTGAGGTGGAGAGGACATCAAAATCTCCGCCCAACAGAATCGGATTCGCAAAATCAGCCAGCGACTCGATCACGGAAAGCAGGAAGGCGTTGGCGATTCCGGGGCGAATTAAGGGCCAAATCACGCGTCTGAAGGTGTACCACCGATTTGCGCCCATTGTATAACTCGCTTCTTCCAGAGCTGAATCCAGCGAACGGACGACCCCACTCAAAATCAAATACGCCATCGGAGCAAAAGAGAGCGTTTGCGAGAGTACAATTCCTGGAAATCCGAAAATAAAGGATGTCCGCATTTTGAACAGGCCGTATGTGATATAACCCGTCCGACCTAGCATGAAAATAATGGCCAATCCAATCACAAAAGGCGGCGTAATGATCGGCAGCAGTGAAAAGCCCTGCATGAACTGTTTATAGCGAAAACGCGAACGTTCAATGACCAGGGCAAAGGCTAAACCGATGGCTGTCGAAAGTACCCCGACCGTTGACGCCATAAGCAGGCTATTTTTTAAAATCCGCCAGGTACTGGGGTAGGCTTGCAACGTGGTGAACAGGTTTGATAACACAAAACGTCCATCAACAACGACGCTGCGGGCTAAAATAATGACTAAGGGGAACAAGATGAAGACAATCAGTAACACCGTAATACTGAGAATTGACCCGGAAATAAAGGTATCACCCATGATCAAGCCTAAACGCGACAACGCTCTGGCAAAAAAGAGCAGGAGAGCGAAAAAGAGCAGAAATGCGCCTGCTCCCAACGGAACATCCGAGCGCAATACGGCAAACTGGATAACAAACAGAAAGAGACCTGCAAAATTGTTTGCAAGTAAAATAACGCTTTTTTGTCGATAGCCAAGCCGAATAAAAGCCAGACCGGCATTGATCAGCAGGATCATTGGCATAAGCAGAAGCAAAGGCATTTCTCCCACCAGATTCCACAAAATTCCTGAGAAATTACCCTGTCGGAACACCACAAAGATGCCTGCTGGTTGGGATGTAAAAGGGAAAAGCGTCAAGAGGATTAACATCGCCAGACTTCCAAACCATCCCCCTTGTTCTTTTATCAATTTGCGTTGATTCATGGAAAATACCCGTTTTCCGTAGGAAAAAAAGATGACATATCGCCAAAAATCCAACCAAAAACCGGGTTTTTGAAAAACCCGGTTTTTTTCATAAATAGAAAAGATGCCATCTTTTTAAGAGATTACCGGGGCATCGTGAATACTTCGCGTGTCCAGCGATCCGTGATGCGCACGCCATTTTCAGCAACCCATTGGAAATCATAATTGACGGTCTTGACGGAATCGATCGGAATCGAAACTTCCGGGACTTTCGCTTTGGTGTTGGTCGGTAATTGATAGGCCCCGATCGGTGCCTGGGTTTCCTGAGCTTCAGCGCTGACGACCCAATCCATAAATTTTTTGGCGAGTTCCGGATGAGGCGCGCCTTTGACCATGTTTAACCCGCCAATTTCATAACCAGTGCCTTCTTTGGGGGCGATGGGTGTGACCGGATAGCCTTCTTCCGCATGATACACGGCATCGTGCATAAAGATGATGGCAATTGCAATTTCCCCACGTCCGGCCAGAATACCAGGAGCCACGCCGGATTTCGTATAATTGGCGATATTCTGGTGCAGTTTCTTCATATACTCAAGTCCCGCGTCTTCATCAATCTTTTCGCCCTTTTCCTCGCCTTTACGGAAGACCTGGGTTGCCAGAGTCGTTAGGGCGGTGCCTGAAGTATTGGGATTTGCGATTCCGATTAAGCCTTTATAACGAGGATCCAGCAGATCTTCCCAGCCTGTCGGGATTGGCAATCCCATCTCATTAAGCACATCTTGATTGACAGAAAATCCGAGAATTCCGACATAGACCCCAATCACCTTACAATCGCCAAGCGGGTCGCGGAAACGGGGATCCATTTCATCATACACTGACGGACAATACGATTCGGTCAAGCCTTCTAAAGCCGCAATCGAATGTGGATCAATCGTCCCGCCCCACCAGACATCTGCCTGGGGATTCTCTTTTTCAGCGCGCAGACGAGCCAATGTCTCGCCACTTGACAATCTGATCCAATTGACTTTCACGCCCGTAGCTTGTTCAAAACCTGTTGCCAATGCTTCAATTGACCGCGGTTCAGCGCTCCCGTATAACGATAGCGCGTTCTCTTGAGCACTTGCGACAAGGACGGCAGTGAATAAGAACACGAGTGTCAAACCTATAACTTTTTTCATCTGTAATTCCTCCTGTGTTAAAAGAATGAATCATACCACGTGTGCAGAATGTTCCCACCTCTCACAATGGAGATGATAGATAAAAGAACATGTTTTCATAAAACTGGCATTGTCAAGTTTTTTTATGAGGTTTTTGTCAGACTTTCAGGATCATTTTGTGTAGAGAAGAAGAGAATTCTGAGAGGTTTGGATCGGTTTTCTTGAAGAGAAAAAGCCCGAAATCTTGTTGATTTCGGGCATAAAAACATCTATTTCATGTCTTTGAGCAAACCGATAAGCAAATCCCAGACTTTCCCGATTGAGGCCAGATGAATACGTTCACTGGGCGAATGCGGATTCTGAATGGTAGGGCCGAAGGAGATCATATCCATTCCCGCAATTTTCGTGCCGATCATGCCGCATTCTAACCCGGCATGGATGATTGTGATTTTCGGTTCTTTGCGGAAACGGCGTTTATAGACTTTCCGGCATGCTTCGGCCAGAGGAGAATTCCAATTCGCTTCCCAGGGCTGCGATCCTTCTGAGCTTTTGGCCTCTGCTCCTGCCAGACGCGCAAGCGCCTCAATCCGATTCGTATGCGCCTGTTGGCGAGAAAAGACGTTGCTGCGCTGCGTCGAGAGCACATACAAACGACCATCGGCAACGCGCACTTTTGCCAGATTATTCGAGGTTTCAACGAATTCAGGGATTTCCGCCGACATAGCCGCCGGACCATGAGGCAGGGCGAGTAAGAAATCAACCGCTTTTCTGGTACACGCTGCCGACATTGCTCGATTATCCTGAACCTCTGCATAAGCGGTCAAATCAAGCGTGAGCTCAGGATCGGTCTGAGCATATTCGGAACGCAGCACGTTTTGCACGTCAGCAACACAACGTATGTTCTGATCAACCAGATGTTCCGGGAAGAAGATGATAGCTTCCGCATCCCGTGGAATCGCATTCCCCACTGTGCCTCCTTGAATGGACTGAAACCGAAGGTCTCCTTGACGCGTCAGTATATCTGCCATTCTGGCGATAACCTGAATGGCATTGGCGCGTTGCGCATTGATTTCAACCCCTGAATGTCCGCCTTTCATTTTACTGGCGGCAAGTCGGTATGCTCGATAACCTTCAGGCGTATCTTCGTAGAGAAGAGGCAGGAACAATTCAGTTTGTTGTGACCCGGCGCAGCCAATAATAATCGTTCCCTCTTCTTCTGAATCGAGATTGATTAATCGTTTTGCCTGTAAGGCGTCTGGCTCTAATCCTTTCACGCCAGTCATTCCGGTTTCTTCTTCCACCGTAAAGAACAGCTCTAGGGGGGGATGGCTGACTTTCTCGTCGGTTGCCAATGCCAGAGCGATGGCAATGGCGATGCCGTTATCAGCCCCAAGCGTGGTGCCGTTGGCGGAGAGCCATTCGTCGTGATAGACAAGTTGAATCGCATCTTGTGAAAAATCATGAGTGGATTCCGGCAGCTTTTCGCACACCATGTCCAGATGTCCCTGAAGCGCAACCGTCGGGGATGATTCATATCCTTTGGAACCCGGCACGTTTATCAGGACATTCCCGATCGCATCTTGCTGCGCTTCCAGCTCGCGTTCTTTGGCCCAATTCAGCAGCCACGCTCTGACAGCGCCTTCATTTCCTGAACAACGAGGAATTTTGCTGAGTTCTTCAAAAATCTTGAGAATGTGTTCTGTTTTCTTGTGCATATTCACCATTCCTTTCAATGCTCTAAACAAACGAAGAGGATGCCGGAAGCGTCCTTTCCTTTTGCTGCAATCAATTTCATCTTCAGAAGCCCCCTGGCGATCAATCGCCAGTCTCAAAGCTGAAGGACACTAAAGCGCCCTGCGGAATTGATCAGCAGGCTTCAGCCTGCTTCAGCTTTGAGACCGGTCATTGATGGCCAGGATCACATTTACCTACAAATAATCTGTCAATCCCTTGCGCTCTAATTCATCAACAATTTCTTTCACGCGCTGGGCCTGATCGCGATGACACACCAGCACAGCATTCTGTACCCTGACGACGATTATCTGTTCCACGCCAATCAAAGCAGTTAATCCTGAGTCACTATAGACGATGTTTCCTGTACTGTCGAGAGTCATCACCTCTCCTCGACAGGTATTCCCTTCTTGATTCGTTGTCCAAACATCTGGCAGAGCAGCCCATGACCCGACATCACTCCATCCGAACGCGCCAGGAACCACAAAGGTTCTTTCCGCTTTCTCCATAATGCCATAATCAATTGACACCGCGTCAAGTCCCTCAAAGACTTCTGTAATCACTGATTGCGCTTCAGGAGTATCTAACACTGGCTGAATGCGCAGCAATCCCTGAGATAATCCAGGCATATAGCGATCAATCATGGTCAAAATCGTCGCAACTTTCCAGACAAACATCCCGCTATTCCAGTAATATTCTCCGCTATTCACAAAGTGTTGAGCTGTTGGGAGGTCAGGTTTTTCAGTAAATTTTCTGACGGTATAGACTTCCGGGCCTATCTTTTCTCCACGTTGAATATAGCCGAATCCGGTTTCAGGAGCATGAGGAGTAATTCCGAACGTCACAAGATTTTCGCCTTGCGAAGCAACATCAATGGCCACGCGCAAAAGTCGTTGAAATTCAGTTGGATTCTGAATGACATGATCGGAAGGTAAAATCGCCATGCATGCCTCCGGGTCATTGACATAAAGGGCGGCTAAACCAACACAAGGCGCTGTGCTCCGTCCCATGGGTTCCACAATGATATTTTTCGGGGGCACCTGCGGCAGTTGTTCACAAATCGGTTGATACAGATGTTTTCCGGTAATCACTAGAACCTGTTCAGGAGGAATGATAGGAGCCACGCGTTCAACGGTATTCTGGAGCATACTTTTTCCATCGAGAATATTCCAGAGTTGTTTAGGCGCATTCTCTCGACTTTGAGGCCAAAGTCGGGTACCTTTTCCTCCAGCCATTACGACTGCATACACCATGAGAATTACTGAGGATGTCCACAATTAGTAAAACATCATACTTACCCTAACGACGCTTTACTCATCATCTTCCCCATATCGATACTGATATTCCTGGTAGCGTTCATCCTCTTCGATCTCATATTCTTCTTCCTCATATTCTTCTTCTTCTTCCTCATAGTGTTCCTCTTCCACTTCCTGAAGATGCTGATCGATATCTGTCGCTAATTCCAGGCACAAATCACGAATATCCTCTAATCTATTGGGAGAACGGGCGATTAATTCTGCTAAACGCTCCATTTTGATGCTAATTTCTACTCGCATCATGCTGAACCCTCCGTTACCGACCTTTCTAAACAGGACTTACGCACACCCCCCTTTATCCCCCCGCAAGCGGGGGGAAGAGACGTAACGCTCTTCTGCGAGCGTCCCCCGTTTACGGGGGGACTGAGGGGGGTATTGTGTAAGTCCTGCTAAATTTACTTCATGGTGTATTCTGCACAAAACTTGTACAGAGATGTGACCATTGACCTGAATATGCTCATGACACGACTCATGCGTCTGCTATTTTCAATAAAAATTCAGCAGACATTTTTCACGTCACAATAGCCCTTGTCATAAGCATTTTTACCGTCAAAACCGTTAGTACCGCAAGCGAATTCCTGTCAAGTATAATATTTCTTTTCTGCAATTTCCTGAATTCTTGCAATCACATCCTGAATAATGATGTCAGGGGTTGAAGCTCCTGCCGACACTCCCACTGAAGAGACACCCTGAAACCATTCCGGCTGCACATCATCCGCAGTCTCTACTTGATATGTCCGTGAGTTTAACATGTTTGAAATCGCCGTCAGACGGCAGGTGTTGGCGCTGGTACGAGAACCGATGATAAGCATGACATCGTGTTCTTTCGGCAGTTGGCGAATATCGCGTTGATGCTGGATGGTTGGCCCACAGATCGTATGAAAAAATTTCAGTTCTCGGCATTTTGCGGCCAACACAGATAGAATGCTCTGGACATTCTCAATATTCTGGGTTGATTGTACCACAACCCCGATCCGGTTCGCTCCTTGAAAAACTTTTTCCGCTTCTTCTGGATTCGAAAGAATAATGGCTGATTCTACCTGCCCTGCAATACCAATAACCTCGTCATGTCCATGATCTCCAATCACAACAACAGTGTAACCTTCTGCTTGTAATTGTCGAGTATAGGCATGGATTTCTAACACTAAGGGACAGGTAGCGTCAATCATGGTTAATCCTTTTTGCTGAGCGATTCGATACGTTTCAGGAATCTCCCCATGCGCTCGAATGATGAGTGTACCCGCGGAAATGTGATCGAGAGAATTTACCACCCGGATACCAGCCTGATCGAGTTCACGAACTACATGCTCATTGTGCACAATATCCCCAAGCATGTAGATCGGTCCCGTTTGATTTTTTGCAGTTTCCAACGCTAAACGCACAGCTCGTTTGACACCAAAACAAAACCCGGCGCTTTTGGCAACATGTATTTCCATGAGAATTATTGCGAATAAGGTCTTACAAGAGGCCTGTTCAGTTCTGGCGATCAATCGCCAGTCTCAAAGCGAAAGGGCACTGAAGCGCCCTGCGGAATTGATCAACGAGCTTCAGCCTGCTTCGGCTTTGAGATCGATCATTGCTGATCAGGATAATGTATTCTTTCTTATATGTGATTCTTGTAGTACATACTTTCGGAAATAAGTGCACAATGAAATAGACCTGGTAGCCCCGCCCTACGTGGCGGGAATAACGCCGATAAACCCGCCACGTAGGGCGGGGCTACCAGTCTGTATTTATTTCCGAAACGCTGTAGCCGATAAACCCGCCACGTAGGGCGGGGCTACCAGTGTGTATTTATTTCCGAAACGCTGTAGTAGTTACTTACACCCGTTTTTTGAGCTCAAGAATCTGATCGCGGATTTCAGCCGCCCGCTCAAATTCCAACTTTTTCGCGGCCTCACGCATCATCTGCTCCAGACGTTCAATGTCTGTCTGAACATCGCCGCTTGTCTGGTAAATCGCCTGCTCTTCAGCCGCAACCGGCACAGTGTAATAATCGGCTTCATAGAGACTCGCTAAAATATTCGTGATGCCTTTTTTGATTGTTTCCGGCGTAATACTATATTCTTCATTATATTGCCGCTGTTTTTCACGCCGCCGCTCACATTCTGACAGCATGGCTTTGATGGAACCTGTCAGGGTATCGGCGTACAGAATGACCTGGCCATTGACATTGCGGGCGGCGCGACCGGCTGTTTGAATCAAGGAGGTGGTTGAACGCAGAAACCCCTCTTTATCGGCGTCCAGAATAGCAACCAACGACACCTCCGGAATATCTAACCCTTCACGTAATAAATTGATGCCTACCAGAACGTCAAATTTCCCCAAACGTAAGTCGCGAATAATCTCAATTCGGTCAAGGGTGTCAATATCCGAGTGCAAATATTTCACCCGTACTCCCAATTCTTCGTAATACTCGGTCAGATCTTCAGCCATGCGCTTGGTAAGCGTTGTTACCAGAACGCGCTCGCTGCGAGCCGCTCTGAGGCGAATTTCTGCCAATAAATCATCCACCTGCCCGGTTGCCGGACGGATCACAACCTCAGGATCCATCAGGCCGGTCGGACGAATCACTTGTTCCGCGACCACTCCGCCGGTTTGCTGCAATTCATACGGACTGGGCGTGGCTGACACGTAAATGACCTGCGGGATTTGTGCCTCAAATTCTTCAAAACAGAGCGGACGGTTATCCTTTGCCGAAGGCAGGCGGAAGCCATATTCCACGAGCGTGGTTTTGCGCGATTGGTCGCCCACATACATCCCGCGTAACTGCGGAATCGTCACATGGCTCTCATCAATCACAAACAGGGCGTCTTGCGGGAAATATTCGATTAACGTCGGCGGCGGTTCACCCGGTTTGCGGCCGCTGAGATGGCGCGAGTAATTTTCAATGCCATGACAGAAGCCGACTTCCTGAAGCATTTCCAGATCAAACATGGTGCGCTGGTGCAGCCGTTGCATTTCCAGGAGTTTATTGCCATTTTTCAGTTCGATCTCGCGTTCTAATAATTCCGCTTTGATCGCTTCCATGGCCCGATCCATTTCCTCTTTCGGAGTGACGTAATGGCTGGCCGGATAAATCGTGATCCGATCCAGGGTTTCGATCCGCTTGCCAGTCAGAGGATCGAAGGTGGCAAGTTGATCAACTTCATCTCCGAACAATTCGATCCGAATGGCGACATGATCTTCATAGGATGGCACGATTTCGATTACATCGCCGCGCGCGCGAAACGTGCCGCGGTGCAGGTCAATATCATTGCGCTCATATTGAATATCCGTCAAACGGCGTAATAATTTTTGACGATCAATCGTCTGTCCCCGTTCCAGAAAAAAGAGCATGCCGTAATACGCATTGGGATCGCCCAGGCCATAAATGCACGAGACGCTGGCGACAATAATGACATCGCGCCGTTCAAACAATGAGCGCGTGGCGGAATGGCGCATTTTGTCAATGTATTCGTTGATTGAGGCGTCTTTCTCGATATAGGTATCTGTAGTCGGAATATAGGCTTCGGGTTGGTAATAGTCGTAATAACTCACGAAATACTCTACGGCGTTGCGCGGAAAGAATTCCTTAAACTCACCGTATAACTGGGCGGCCAGGGTTTTGTTGTGCGTGATTACCAACGTCGGCTTCTGTACCTGTTCAATGACATTGGCAATCGTATAGGTTTTGCCTGAGCCTGTAACCCCGAGCAGCACCTGGTGCTTTTTTTCCTGGCGGATGCCTGCGCACAATGTCTCAATCGCCTGCTGCTGGTCGCCGCGCGGCGTATATTCTGACACTAATTGAAATTTTCGAATGGGTTCAGCCATAAATCACTACAAGGAGAAGAGATAAGAAAAGGATGTCTGAATATTGCCTGAAAACGAATGTTTTGTTATAGCTAAAATTCAGACAATTTATTTGTAATCACTTAAATAAAAATACCAATCCTCTCTTTGACTTTTAAGGTTCTTCCGGGAAATTTGATATGCTCGTAGTAAACGCTTTAGCGTTTGAAAAGTCCGCTGAAGCGGCTACTACGAACCTATCAGAATCGAGTTTAGAGAGTACTGCTCATTCCAGTGCTCACTTTTCACATCTAAGATAAAACTCCCGCTGCTTTCGTCAACAAAAAATGTAATCAGTTCCCGATCAACTTGACATTGAGGACGATTGAACTGAAAATGGAATTTGCTACCGATTCTTCTGGAAATCCTTGACAATTTTTCACCTGTCAGAGAATATCTTTTCAGCCGATTCCATTGTAGCATTCATGGAAATCAATGGAGGGAAACCTGATGACAACCAAACTGAAAACATTAATTCCTGGCCTGAAGATGAATCCGTCGATGGTTTTCTCAAATATATCTACACCCAACTTCATGAAAACCGGTGGACATAATGCAAAACATGCTTTAAAGGTGAGAAAAAGAGGCTGAAACACAGATTGCCCGGATTTCACAGATAACAGGAACAGCAAAAAACTGAAAATCTGTGCAATCCGTTCAATCCGTGGTTCTATTCGATGTAATTGACATGCCAACACTGTCTTGCTTTTATGGAATTCGAATTAGCATGAACTATAACGATCATCAGCCGCCGCATTTTCATGCGGAGTATCAGGATTATGAAGCCACGATTCAGATTGTAACAGGCGCTGTTACCGGCCACATGCCAAGACGGGCATTGAATTTGATCTGGACCTGGCTGGATGAGCATCAGGCTGAATTGCTGGACAACTGGGAACGATCGCGCCAACGACGGCCATTACAACGCATTGAACCATTAGCATGAGGGGAATGTTATGTTTTTACACGTGATTGCGGTTGAATATGTCGGAGATTACAAACTCAAAATAGGTTTCAATAATGGGGTACAAGGCATTGTGGATCTGGAATCCGAACTGTATGGAGAAATCTTTGAGCCGCTACGGGAGATAGCGTTATTTCAACAAGTGTTTTTAACTGGTCGCACGATTGAATGGCCTAATGGAGCCGATTTTGCCCCGGAATTTCTCCTGGAACTGCTACAGCAAAGCGATGTTTCGCCCCAACAGCTCGTTGGAATGAAGCCGAAATCTAAACGAAAGACCGCATCCGGAAAAGGTAAGAAAAAACCGGTGTTGACAGGAGCATAGGTGAATGTCACACGATATCTTATGAATCTGTAACGGGACGGAAGGACCGGCAGTGGGAACACTTACGCGCCGGACGGTTCCGGCGGCGAGCGCCGTACTGAGGAACCCTCCGGTAGAGTTGACAACATGACAAAAGCGGACAGTATCATTTTCCGGAACGAACACAACGCACGTAGTTGTCGTTGTTGAGGTTGTTCCAATTGACGTTGCCGTTGTTGAAATTGACATTCCACGCCGACTGCGCCGAACAATTATCCCTTCACTTGTTCCGCTCCATCCGAACGCTGCCACACCGGGACAACGCCCCCGGGAGCGGCCACTGGCCACCGATCCGCGAACGGTACGATGCGCCTGTATCGCTATGCCGGGGAAACCGAGATTTCCCGTAGGCGGAAGGGACGCACAATGATAAATCTAGGCGCGCTCCGTACTCAGCAAGAGCACGAATTCTGGCCCTGCCCGTCTGCTGTTCTACCAGGACGGCCTTCCATCCCATCGCTGAACAGTATATTCCTGATATGGATTGCTGGCAACAAAAAAAGACGTTTTGCAAAAAAAATTTTCGACAGGGGGCAAGCCCCCTGTACCCCCAAAACCAAAAGAATCAAATCATTCAAATAATCAAATATTCAAATCATTGTCCGGAACGAACACAACGCACGTAGTAGTCGAGGCTGAGGATGATCCAATCGACGTTGCCGCTGGTGAAACTGAGATGCCACGCCGACTGCGCCGAACCTTCGCCTTTTTTCTGCCTTCTGTCCGCACTCCAGCACCACCATTGTTTTTTGTCAAAAATCGGCTTGATATACAAACCATTTGACTGTTCTTGCGGTTCCAGCAGGGACATCAATTCCGGGATGGTGGGCAGGCGCCAGTCATTGTATCCGGCAAACTTGCGGCGGTTCAGATCAGCGACATATTTTTGAGCCCCTTCATACAAGAGCCAATTATCTGAACCCGACTGTTGCCACATCAGGCCGGTGGCATGGTCCACGATCACCTCGCCGCGTTCCTCGAATTCGTTGTGAATGTATTCCAGTGGTCGCTGGTTTTCATCTAATCCAAAGACTTCTCTGAATTCAACCTCCGAAACTGTCAAGGGTTCGCTGCGCGGGCGAATGAGCTCTTTTCCTGCGCCTGTGTCTTTTGCTTCCAGGAACCCGGTGCGCTGCAATTCCTGATACATAGCTACAAACCAGTCTTTCAACCCTTCCTGCGAGGCGTCGCTGCGCTCCTCGGCCTGGGCAATCCATTGGCGGGCGGCTTCTGGGTTCAGGAAGTTCAAGGCCGTCAACTGCTGCGCGCGTTTGAGCCTGATATGGTCTTCCCAGGGGGAACGCTGGTCAAGGTACTGCCACAGCAAACCGGCCACTGCGCGCACGCGCTCGTGCGTGTATTCGCTGACTAACTCTTGCAGCAGGAGCGTGCGCACCTCGGATTCGATTTCATACAGATCGGTTCCGATTTCCTGACAAATCGGTGAGAGTAGCAGATCGGATTCATCCAGATACGAAAGCGGCTGCGACGCATCGAGAAAGAAATTGATACGGATCAGATGCAGCAATTCGGTATTGAGCACCACCGGCAGGGCCGCATGGCAGGCCAGCAGCACAAGGCCGCGCTCATATTCGCGCTTGAACATCTCCACCCGTCGCCGGGCATTCTTTTGAGCAAGACTGGTTTCAGGCATCAGGAAAATAGAACACTGATGACACTGATTGGACTGATGTTCCCTGATTTTTTTGTTTTATCAGTGTCGATCAGTCTCATCAATCCAATCAGTGTTCTATCCTCTTATATCGGTTTTTCAAGCATATATGGCTGACCGCGCAGGACGTTGACGGCCTGGTACATTCCGGCGCGGTCTAAGGCAAACATCGGAACGTGCCGGGCGATCTGGGCGGCGCTGCTCTTGCGCCAACGTTTCTGGGGCAAGGGATTCAACCAGACATACTTTGTGGTGTACGTTTTCAAGGCTTTCAAAAACGCGACCGTATCCAGCAGACGGTAGATGTCATATTGCCCTCTGGCGGCGCCGGCGTCACTGATCAGCACCACGGCCGCGCCTTCAGCATACGCGTTAAGCACCTCACTCACGGCCTGCGGCGCAAGCAGGTCCGCATGATCAAACAGAAAGCCCTCGGTGGAAGGCTCAATCTCGGGCAGCACTGCATCCAGCACCGGATACAATTGATCGGACAGCGGGGCTAACACAGCCTTATTCGTGCCTTCGACCGGCACATCATGAAAGTAATGGGCCTCGACTCGTTCCAGTCGGCCGGATTCCTGAATCGCCGCCACAACTTCGGTCACAACATGCTGAAATGGGGTCATGGAGCCCTGACAATCAACCAATAACAACAGACGCGCCGTATTCGTGCGGCGCGGCCTGAGCGCGACTTCCGCTGCCACGCCCTGCCGGCAGCGGCGCTGAATGGTGGCCTCAAGGTCTAATTCAACCGCCGGCCCCTGCCGCACCGGTTGGCGCATCCGCCGCCAGGCTTGCGCCGTTTCCCTATACGTCAGCGGAAACTGCGGCACAAGTACAAAATGGGATTCCGGCAATTCTTCCCTGGCGATGAAAATCGGCGGCAATCCCCCTTTGGTTTCTTGCGTGACGATCGCCTCATGAGGTTCTTGCGCCGGACGCTCCGGCTGTTCGCGCTGCTCAGGTTGAATTCGTGTGGAAGAAACCGGAGAACTCTCTATTTCCGGCAATTCCCAGGATGTGATGCGAAACTGGTCAAACAACGCCGCCACCGTTTCCTGCTCTGCCTGCGATTTGCCCCACAACGCGCAGCACAGATCCCGCAGCGTCTCCCGCGAATCCCAGCCAAACCCCGCCCGTAACGCCTGGCGCAGCGCATCGTAATCCTCCGGAGTCAATGCAAAATGGCGGCGGCGCAACTGGCAGTATAAGGTCCACAAAAACTCCGGCGCTGGTGTATCGAGCATTTTTTGAATAGAACACTGATTGGACTGATTGGACTGATCAGCACTGATAAAAATGAAATAGAAAAATCAGTGAACATCAGTCCAATCAGTCCAATCAGTGTTCTATTTCCTCGCGCGCTGCTGGTCAATCTGCTGTTTGAGCAGTACGCCAATATAGGGTAATTTCTCCAATTCTTTCACCGGAGTCTTGACCGCCTGCATGTAGCTGACCCAATCAATCAGTTCGCTCAGGCCCGGATTTTTGCTGAGTTCCATCTTTCGCAATCGCAGCAGCACCTCAATGGCTTTGCGGCTCAACGGCTCATTTGTGATCTCATGCAGCGACAAGATCTGGCGTAAATGCGCTTCATCTTCAGGAAATTTAACATAATGGAAAATACAACGCCTGAGAAAGGCGGTCGGCAATGCCTTTTCTTCATTATGCGTCACGAACACAATCGGACGTAATTCAGGTTTGTCCGCCGGCACCGCATAGTGCATGGCCGGCGCTTCCGCCACCCGGAATTCCAGGCGGTCCAATTCTAATAGCAGATCGTTGGGGAAATCGAGATCCGCCTTATCAATCTCATCAATCAGCACCACTGAGCGCCGGCCATACTGCGCCCGGATAATCGCCCGGCCCAATGGCCCGAAATGGATGTAATTGCTGATTTCACGCGACGATGGATCTTTCAATTGCGAATCATACAGCCGGTTGACCGCATCATAAGTATAGAGCAAATCCTGGGCGCGGCTGGTGGATTTGATATAACACTCTTCCAACGGCAGACCTTCTCCTAAGGCATACGCCACCGAGTATGCCAACCGCGTTTTGCCGCAGCCGGGATCGCCTTGCAGCAGCAGGGGCCGGCCCAATGCAATCGCCAGATTCACAACTTCCTGCAATTGCTCATCCGGCAGGTACGGTTCCCATTCAACCTCCTTTTGCGGCGGATTCTCCGGCGGTACAGGCTCGATCTCCGGATCTTCAATCATGCGTGTTACCGGAAGTTTCGCATTATATGCGTAAGTCATGCTGGCGTCAATACGATGTCTGGACATAAGGTTTTCTCCTGTGAAACTACAAGGATTTTGTGTAGGAAGGATTCTCAGAGGCATGGTTCGATGTCACACCGACCAATTCGCCGCCAGGAATCCTTCCTACACAAAATCCTTGTAGTTTCATCATGCCGGGTGAGCCTACGCTCATGACAACTCTATGTAAATCAAAATGTAGCGCGAAACTCCAGTTTCGCGGCAGTAGCAACGGTGCGCGAAACTGGAGTTTCGCGCTACATTAACTTCCTTTCGGATAAATCTTCCTACAAGCAATACCCTGCTGGATCTTTGATCACCTGCGGTATATGCATATACACTAATTGCATATTCAGTTGATCGCCATAGCGGCAGTTGCCAATGATCTTATCTATAAGGGGGCTGATGATCTCCTCAGACAAGCCTTCTGTGCTTTCGATCAATTGCGTCACCCATTGATGAATATCGTATTCTTCACATTGCGGAGATGGCAGCAGAATAATATTTTCCGGCAGATGGCAGGCTGAGTCCGTCGCCAGAATGATGACAAGGCGATGCTTATATGTTTCGCGCTCAATTTTGGCGCAAAGGTGCTGCCAGAATTGAGGCGCGTCTTTTGACGAGGCGGAACCGACAAAGAGCACGTCGCCGTGTTTGATGCTCTTTGCAGTGCAATTGACAATATGCGTGACCGCCATGTCAATCGGAAAGGTGAGCGGATGAAGTTTCAGCGCATGGCAGGTATAACTGAATTGACTGCCTTTCCACTCATTGATGAGCCGGTCGCGTAAATAATCGCGAGGCGCCACGTCAGAAGGCACGACAAAGCCGATTAAGCCTGATTTTCTTTTGACGAGTTCGCTGATGCAGCGTTTGATCAACGCAGTTAAATCGAATTTCCATGGCAGCCCTAATTCATAACGGGGCAGAGCATCTTTACGGCCCAGCGGCGCAGGTTGGGCGCGATCGGGTTTCTGTTGACCAAAAGATGCGGATTGTTCCGCTTCACGCTGCTGCATGCCGAACTGAATCGCCCGGACGATTCGCTCAAAGCCCCCTTCAGCAAACAGATCAGCCGCAACAAAATCGGCCAGGCTGTCTGGGATGTCGCACTCTTCCAAACGCACCGGAATTAGATAAATGTCCGCCGGTAATTTTTCCTGCCATACATCCAGCGCATTGCGCAATTCTGTTTGAACGAATCCGCGCTGCTTGACCGACCAGTTCGAGAGACAGGCCATGAAGAACTCCGCTTCTCGAATCCCTTGCCAGACCTGTTCCCGCCTTTGTCCCGGCAACAAATCCAGGCTTTTCATCCAGGGCGCGAAGCCTGCGTCGCAGAGGTGCTGATAGAGTTGTTCGACACTGTTCCGGTCTTCTTCGGCATAACAGAGAAAGATTCGAGCCGCATTCGTTTCGATACCAGATGGTTTCATAACGTCTTCATTCCAAAGATTAGGTAATGATTCTGATAACTTCAGTTCGTTCAACCTGTCCTGAATCCGGTATATTTTCATTTAAATGATAAAAATTCCAGGAGAAGATGAAAAAGTCAAGTAGAAAAGACCTGACGTTGCTTTAATGCAAAAGTCACAGGCATAGAGTGTCGAAATCGTATGGTTTTTTCCTTGACTTTTGCAGAAAGGCGACAATGCTCTTGAAAAAGAGGCATGATCTTGTTGAATAACACACGGAAAAAAGCGAATATAGCCATCCTAAATCATTTGTAACAGGTCACTTCGACTCCGCTCAGTGACCGGGCGGCTGTCGAGCGGAGTCGAGACACGAATCATGTAGGATTGCTATATATTTTACTAAGGCGTCTGGCAGGGCAATCGAATTTTTGTCAGAAATCCCGATTGCTTTTGCATCAGGATGAAGGTTTCTTGGAGATAGGAGGAGATGGACATGGAGACGATCTTGAAAATCTTTGAGTATGCCATGACAATGGAGAAGCAAGGGCAGCAATTTTATCTGAAATATAAAGATACGGTAGAAGGTGAACGCTTTCAGGAAATTTTTGCGAGTTTAGCCCGGGTCGAAGAGGAGCATTATGCTCTCCTGAAAAAACAATATGACCTCATGAAGCAAGAGGGAACATTGGGGGACTTTGATGCTGAATTATCACATGGTGATGAGATTTTCGAACGTGTTTTGCGGCAAGAACAGGCGATGAAGGATCCGGAAGCAGATCAGAGCCTGAATAATCTGGCGATTATGCGCATGGCGTATCTTATAGAGAAAGATTTTGCCGATTTTTACAAAAAGGCGGTAGAGCAGGCCGATTCGCTTGAAGCCAAAAAACTTCTAAGCTCTCTGGCAGCCTGGGAAGAAAAACACCGCCAGATGTTTTATGATGATTACCAGGAACTCATGGAAGCCAATTGGGGAGAACAAGGGTTTGCGCCATTTTAAATGTTCCCTGGGAGTGCAAACGCAGAAGCGTTGCACTCCTACAAGCGTTCATCCTTTTTGCCCATAAATCCCTATACATTTAAAAGGAACGATATTTTTCAACAAATTACTTGACAATCTTGCAAGAGTTCTATACCCGCTTTGCTATTCTCAAGAACCTGAATTCAGGAGATCCGCGAGGAATATTCTCTTCTCAAGAACCAATCCAACGAAAAGTATTCTCAGAGTATGGTGGTCCAGAAAGTTTTTCATGATAAGTACCTGATTGAAATTTCTCTGGATCAGTTATATTGAATGTGTTATGAAAGCCTATAATGTTGCTGTAGTCGGAGCCACAGGTGCTGTTGGCAACGAAATGATTTCGATCCTTGAACAACGAGATTTTCCGATCAATGAACTTCGCTTATTGGCATCAGAACGCTCAGCCGGTGAAAAATTGTCCTTTCAGGGGCATAATGTGACCGTACAGCAATTGACGGAACATTCTTTTGAGGACATTGATATTGGCTTATTTTCAGCGGGGGCTTCCGTGAGTAAAACCTTTGCGCCTCATGCGGTGAACGCTGGAGCCGTGGTGATTGATAATACCAGTGCATTTCGCATGGAGCCGGATATTCCGCTGGTTGTGCCGGAAGTGAATCCGCATGCCGTGGAGCGTCAGCGTGGTATTATTTCAAATCCGAACTGCTCGACCATCCAAATGGTGGTCGCCTTAAAACCCCTTCATGATGCCGCGCGCATTCAACGCGTTGTCGTATCAACCTATCAATCGGTGTCAGGGACGGGCAGAAAAGCGATTCTGGAACTGGAAACCCAGACTCGTCATATTTTCAATCAAAAAGATATTCTGTGTCAGGTATATCCACATCAAATTGCCTTCAATTGTCTGCCGCATATTGATGGATTCATGGAAAACGGCCACACCCGAGAAGAAATAAAAATGGTGAAGGAAACCAAAAAAATTATGGAAGATGATCGCATTCGAGTGTCGGCTACCACTGTGCGCGTTCCGGTATTCTATGGACATTCGGAATCTGTGAATATCGAAACCGAGAAAAAATTGACTGCTCAGGAAGCCAAAGCCTTGCTCATGAGGGCCCCCGGTGTCAGAGTAGTTGATGACCCGTCCAGGAATCTTTACCCGCTTGCCATTGAAGCCGCTGGTGAGGATGATGTGTTCGTCGGACGGATTCGGGAAGATGACTCGATTGAGAATGGCCTGAATATGTGGATCGTCGCAGATAATCTGCGTAAAGGTGCCGCTTTGAATGCCATTCAGATTGCAGAACTCCTGATTCAACGCGGACTCATCTGAAAAAAAACCGGGTTTCTTCAAGAAACCCGGTTTTTTGCTTGTCAATCTTCTTGCAGCATTTCTGCCAGAATGTCTGCGGCAGTTTTAATAAATGCCGGGCAGCGCTCTGTAAAAAATTTCTGCTCTCTGGCATATTGCAGCCCTTCCGCCGTACTAATATCAACATCAAGCAGTTCCCGGCAGAGCAGCGAGCCTTGACGGGCGGTAAATTGATCGGCAAAGGCGCGAACGCGCTCATAGGTGTGTTCTTTGGCGGCTTTATCCTCAGGATCAGTAGTTCCATATTTCAAGCCCAGTACCATGAACGCGCCGCTGACTGCGCCGCAGGTTTGAGCCATGCGCCCCATTCCTCCGCCAAATCCGGCCGAGACTTTCAGCGCCAATTCCCGATCAAGCCCAAATTGCTCTGCATAGGCTGCACACACCGACTGCGAGCAGTTTAATCCACTGTCAAATATTGCTACAGCACGATCTACACTATCCACTGTATTCCTCCTATGAAAATGTAGCGCGAAACTCCGGTTTCGCGCACTAGTGAGACTGCCGCGAAAAGGAATTTCGCGGTACATCTCATGTTCATTGCGCCGGGTGAGCCGAAGCTCAAGGCAACTCCTATGAAAATGTAGCGCGAAACTCCAGTTTCGCGCACCAGTGAGACGGCCGCGAAACCGGAGTTTCGCGGTACATCTGATGTTCATTGCGCCGGGTGAGCGCAAGATCATGATAACTCCTTTGAAAAAATAGCGCGAAATTATCATTTCGCACTCGCGAAATCGGGGTTTTGCGGTACATCATTCCTACCTGCTGCACTCCTCTTCAAGGAAATGTAAAATCAGTTTCGTCGTATTGATCAGGGCGTCAATATGGGTGCGCTCATAGCCATGAGACGCACTGACTCCGGGGCCAATCAAGGCGACGCGCATATCCCCTCCCGCTCGTAACGCCGCAGAACCATCCGAGCCATAGTAAGGGAAGATATCGGTTTTGTAGTCGATCTGGTGTTTTTTGCTCAATTGAATTAAGGTCTGGGTTAAGTCATAGTTGTACGGGCCAGTGGAATCTTTGGCGCAAATCGAGACGCTGAATTCATCTCCCCTGACTCCTGAACCAACGACCCCCATATCAACGACGAGTAAATCATCAATAGCCGGGAATCCTGCGATGCCCTGACCGGTTTCTTCGGTAATGTTAAAATAAAAGTAGATATTACTGCGTAATTTAACTTTCAGCTTGTTCAAGATGTCAGCTATATACAACAAAATCGATCCGGAAGCTTTATCATCTAAATGGCGCGATTTGATGAACCCATTGAGATACCGATATTTTGGATCCAGGGAGACAAAATTTCCGACTTCTATATACTGAGCCAGGCTTTCTCGCCCATTATTCAGAGGAAGGTCAACCCGAACCGACAGATTTTCTATTTTCAATTCGAATTCATTCAATTTGTTATTCACATGCGCTGCGGGATTATCGGGAAGAATGGTGCCTTCATAGATCTTGCCGTCAAATCCATGAATTTGACAATAATCGCCAATCAGATAGAGGACCGGATACCCCCCGATCAGGCTGAGTTTCAGCGTATCGTAATACACTTCTTTGACAATGGCTCCGAGCGCATCAACATGCGCTGTCAGCATCACGTTTTTGGCGGCGTGTTCATACTCAAAGGCATACATGACAGCCCCTTTTCTGGTATGGTGAACGGGAATCTTTCTTTCCTGTGCATACGAAAGCAGATGTTGCTCGATCAGTTTGGTATATCCGGTTGGCGACGGAATCTTGAGCAGGGTCTCAAGGCATTCCACCAGAGCGTCCGGATCAATATGCCGTGATTTCCACATAAAATTTCTCCCATATAGATATAGAATGAAATTGGATTTCGCTTCTCTCTTAGTCCATTTCGATTGGCGTATGTTTGACGCCCCAGATTTCGTCTGCGTACTGTTGAATCGTACGATCAGTAGAGAATTTGCCCATATTGGCCACATTGAGAATCGACATTTTGGTCCACGTTTCCTGATCTTTGTATGTTTCCGCTACCTGCTGCTGGCAGGCGACATACGAGGCAAAGTCTGCCAGGACGCAATATTGATCGCCGTGATAGAGCAGCGAATCGGTAATCGGGCGAAAGAGATCTGGGGTTTCAGGACAGAACAATCCGGTTGAAATCATATCGATCACATTTTTCAAATCGGCATTGCTATTATAATATGTCAGCGGATCATACCCTTTGGCTTTGAGTTCTTCGACTTCATGAGTTTTCATGCCAAAAATAAAGATATTGTCTTCGCCGACTTCTTCTCGGATTTCGACATTCGCGCCATCCAGGGTACCAATGGTTAACGCTCCATTCAGAGCAAATTTCATATTTCCTGTGCCGGATGCTTCGGTACCAGCCGTAGAAATTTGTTCGGAAAGTTCGGCAGCCGGGAAAATTCGTTGCGCCAGGGAAACGCTGTAATTCGGCAGGAAGATCACTTTCAAGCGGTCGCGGGTGATCGGATCATGATTCACCAGATGTCCCACCGAAGTAATCAATTTAATAATGAGTTTTGCCATCGTATAGCCTGGCGCAGCTTTGCCTGCAAAGAACACGGTGCGTGGGACGAATTCTGTATATTGTTCCTGATGAAGCTTGAGGTACAAGTATACCACGTGTAACACATTGAGCAGTTGCCGTTTGTACTCGTGCATCCGTTTGACTTGAAAATCAAACAGGGAGTCAGGGTTAATCCGCTCCCCAGGGTGTTTACGAACCCAGGCGGTAAAATCCAACTTATTCTCGTGCTTCACCTGGCGCCATTTCTGCTGAAATTCCGGATTATCGGCGAGCGGAATGAGTTGCTTCAATTGATACAGATCTGTGACAAAGTCGTTCCCGATATAGTCGGCAATCAGGTCAGCCAGGCGGCGATTAGCAAGCACCAGCCAGCGGCGTTGCGTGATGCCATTGGTTTTGCAGTTGAATTTTTCCGGGGTGAGTTCATAAAAATCTCGAAAAATCCGGTTTTTGACAATCTCTGTGTGCAGTTCCGACACGCCATTCACTGAATGACTCCCGACAATACACAGATTGCCCATGCGCACTTGTTTTTCAGGACTTTCTTCGATCAGCGACATACGCCGCAACCGATCGTGGTCGCCGGGGTTGTGAATCCATACCTGATCTAAAAAGCGGTGATTAATCTCATAGATCAGTTGTAAATGGCGTGGGAGCAACTTCTGGACAAGGCTGACTTTCCAACGTTCCAGTGCTTCCGGCAGAATCGTATGATTGGTATAGGCACATACTTTTGTGGTAATATCCCAGGCCTTTTCCCACGGAATAAAGCGTTCATCTACCAACAGCCGCATGAGTTCCACAACCGCGAGGGCCGGATGGGTATCATTGAGTTGAATCGCCACTTTGTTCGGAAATTCGTCAATTGAGTCGTGCTTTTTATCGTAACGGCGGAAAATATCTTGAAGTGTGGCGGATACAAAAAAATATTCTTGTTTCAGGCGCAATTCTTTGCCTTGCATGGTGCTGTCTTCCGGGTAGAGCACTTTGGTAATGGTTTCGGCTTCACTTTTATGCTCAACCGCTTGCATATAATCGCCCCGGTTAAAAAATTGCAAGTCAAAATCCCGGCTGGCTTTGGCTGACCAGAGCCGAAACGTATTCACCGTATTGTTGCCATAACCTGGAATCGGCGTATCATACGCCATGGCCATTGCAATGTCTGCATTCACCCATGTATAATGAAATTCTCCACTCGGATGAAGGTGTTGTTGGATTTCGCCGTAAAATTTGACTGGATAGAGAAATTCTGGCCTGGGAATTTCCCACGGATTTTGATAACGTAGCCAGTTATCCGGTTTTTCCACCTGATAGCCGTCTTTTAGAATCTGGTAGAAAATACCATATTCATAGCGCATGCCATAGCCGTAGCCCGGGAGCTGCAATGTCGCCATGGAATCCAGGAAACAAGCGGCCAGGCGCCCCAGGCCCCCATTCCCAAGTCCGGCGTCAGATTCATATTCCATCAAATCTTGCAGGTCAAGCCCGGCGTCTTCTAAGCTCCGGCGGCACGCATCATAAATTCCCAGGTTGATCAGATTATTTCCAAGCGCGCGTCCTGTGAGAAATTCCATTGAAAGATAATACACGCGTTTGACATCTTGATAATAGTATTCTTGTTGCGTTTTAATCCAACGCGCTACCAGATAATCTTTGGCCGCATACGCTGCGCTCAGAAAATAATCGCGCGCCGTTGCCGAATATTTGTCTTTTGCCAGGGTATATAACAGGCGTTTGACAAAGGTATTGACAAAAGACTCCTGATTTTTTTCCTGAATACACAGTTTCTCAAGCTCATCAATATCAATATGTTGTTCCATAAGTTTCTCCCGTTAAAATGTATAGGTCATCCCGATTCCCACATTAATTCCATGTAATGTGACATCGTCTTCAAGCAGCACATGCGGCTGCTGGTTTAACACAAAGTATTTTGCCAGCCCATGATAGGAAATGTGTTCGTCGTAAATATATGAAAATCCGGGGCCAAGAGCATAGCGAGTACGCTTGCCTTCATAAGGTCGCCCATTAGACGGACTTTTCCGTTTACTTTCTCCGTAATACCGGATATCGCTCAACCAATGCAGCACAAGTTCAGGAGAACAAGCATACCCGAGGTCAACAGATCCTAAAAATTCAAACCGATTGCTGTTTTCAATTTCTGTTTCTAAGGATTCTTCCACCAATTCATCGTTTTTGGATTGAACGGCATTTTGCCAATTGAGATTGAAACTGAATGGAGCGTATTGTCCATACAGCCCTCCACCAACAATAAACTTATCTCCTTCCCGAAAAATCTGTTCACCATTGATTTTGTCCGCGCTAAAAGAAGAATAGGCGAGAAAAGTATCCAGCAGAAATTGAGGGGAAACCTGCCAATCAAATGCAGTCATCAGGACTAATTGATTTCCCGGATTAAAGTCATCAGCAGCAATGTCTCGCGTGGGATCATACTCCCCATAAAATGTGTAGCCACCATAAATTCCAACCCTGATATCCGTTAGCTCCCTGACAAACCCAAGATGAAACCCTACATTCATCCCCTCTCCAAAGTCATCCACTTTAAAAAGATCATTATTTTCGCCGGCTTCGGCAACTTTTTCTTCCTGGCTCAGTTGTTCTTTCCCGGTCGGAAAATTCAAATCGAGTCCTAACAGGATATTGACAGGGCGTTGAAACAAGGTATAGGAAACTGTACAAAGAGAATCCGTCAGGCTGGAAAGCGTTTTTTTACTGATAATGCCAGGGCGCACCATAGCGCGACTATACGCTGTATCAATACGAAAAAACCATTCTTGTTGTTCATATTCCAGGCTGACAGGGATCGTGCACTCATGCCCATAGGCTTGCGGCGACTGATCGTCAGAAAATGTATCGTAATAGAATCCGACTGATAACGAGTGTTCAGCCTGGAGCAACGATACACCATCGAAAAGACGCATCACGATGCTTATGACAAGAATTCGCTTTAAAAACTTTATACGCCGCTTCATACGTTTAATCAAAAACAACCTCCTCAATTCCGCTTACATAAGATTTATCCAGAGTAGTAATCCAGGTCTTCATATTTTTGTCAAAATAAATTTCTCCTCTCTTATGGTTTTTCCATGTTCCCAGTGTCAGAAGGATTTTTCAGACAATCGAAATGGAGGTGTAACATTTTTTACCGCTTATTATGTTACACTGTAATAAAATGTGACGCATTGTATTAAAATAGAGTTTCTCATCTTAGGCATCTCAAAAGGCATTATAGCGGCGATTCCACGATTATCAGCAGGAGGGGTTCGTTTGGCATGATTGGTGCATTTTAATAAACATGAATAGGCCAGGATTGTATGTTATACGAACCATTAACATAATTATGAGAAACTTAGGAGGGAATCATGAATACTACCACTCTCAGCCCGTATTTACGCGATATTCGGAAATATCGCCTGCTTTCTCATGAAGATGAAGTTGCCTTGATTCAGCGATTCAGGAACGGAGATCATTACGCCGGTGAAGAATTAGTGACTTCCAATCTCCGTTTCGTTGTGAGTATTGCGAAAAGATACCAACACTTAGGTCTTCCGCTTTCTGATTTAATTAATGAAGGTAATATCGGATTAATTCATGCAATTGGTCAATTTGATGAAACCCGCGGAGTCAAATTCTCTTCGTATGCCAGTTGGCTGATTAAACGTCAAATTTTTCAGGCCCTGGCGGATAAATCTAAAATTGTTCGGATTCCGATTAAACGTGTTCTGGCTCTTTTAAAACAACATCGGACTTTGCACGAACTTTCCGGTCAACTTCAGGAACATGATGTTGACAGCGAAACATTACGCCATCTTGAAATACAAATCGAAAGTATCAAGCGTAAACTCAATGCGAGTTATCCATATCTTTCCCTCGATGCTCCGCTCATGTCTGAGGATGATAAAAATTCCTTTGTTGATTTTGTCCCGGAAGATGAAGAAAAACGGCCAGACCGCATGGTCTTGCAGAAAATCGATCAGGATTTTGTTCGTCGTTCATTGTCAGATTTAAATCAACGGGAACGAACGATTATCGAAATGTATTACGGGTTACAAGATGAAGAACCGAAAACCCTCAAAGAAATAGGAGATATGTTTGGCATCACCCGCGAACGCGTACGCCAGATTAAAGAGCATGCGATTGATAAATTACGCCAATCACTCCACGTACAAAACTAACGGAAAACGGCTCAAACAACGTGGCTATGCGAAGTTATTACAGCTTGTTGATGATCAAAGTAGGAGTAAAGTGTAAAAACTCAAAAAAATAATTTGACTTTCACAGACTACTGCCTATGAGATGTTGTTGTATTCTACTTATATTACTGGCAATATCATTTCTAAGCAACCATTAAAGATGTGGATTGTTTGAAGTTGCGTGAAAACGGGTAGTTGACAAGCGAGAAAGTTCAAAAAAATTATTGATCATCGTTGACAAGAAACAGAGGAACAGTGAAATATTTTATCTTTTCAGATATTCATGGGAATCTTGAAGCGTTACGTGTTGTGTTAGATCAGATCGCTGATGTTCTTCCTGATAAAGTGATCTGTTTAGGCGATGTTGTTGGGTATGGGCCAAATCCGAACGAATGTGTTGAACTTGTTGCTCAGAATGCTGATCTTACGATCATGGGAAATCATGATCATGCAGTGTTGGGCCTCACGGATATAGAGTATTTTAATCAATACGCGAAAATTGCTGTTCTCTGGACGCGAGAAATGCTGACGGATGAAAATTTTAGCATTCTCGAAAGTTATCCGTTTCAGCATTCGGCTGGAGATATTCTCTTTGTTCATTCTACCCCGCTCTATCCGGAACGCTGGGAGTATATCTTTAACCCGCTTGAAGGGAAATATTATCTGCAACACCTGCAAGAAGATGTTTGTTTTATTGGTCATTCGCACCAACCCGTATTTTTTGAACAAGATGAAAAGGGGCATGTAATATTCGACCGAAAACCTGAATTTTCTCTTCGTCTGAGAGAAGGGTGTAAATATATTGTGAATGTTGGCAGCGTTGGGCAAGCGCGCGACGGCGATCCCCGCACCTCCTTCGCCATTTATGATACCGAGGCACGCCGCATTGAAATCCGACGCTTACCCTATGATTTCAGGATCACCCAAAAAAAGATGCTTGATATGCATCTCCCGGCGTTTTTAATCGAACGCCTGGCCCATGGCAGATAACGTCGAAATTGTATTACTTGATCGTTTTCGACATGAGAACTAAGTCAACTCGTTTCTTCCAGCCAACCCGCTTCCAAAAGGCAAGGGCCTCACGATTATTTTTGATGACAAAAAGGTGGCATTTTTCGATGCCCTGTTGTTGGAGCATGGTCAATGCTTGGTTTGCAAGTTTGCGCCCAATTCCCTGATGCCGATGCGACGTACTGACGGCCAGATGGTGCAGGTAGCCTCGTCGGCCATCATGCCCGCACAATACGGTTCCTACTAATTGATCGCCATCGTAGGCCACAAAACTCAGGCCGGGATTGCGCTGTAAATATGATGTCATATTGTCGCGTGAATCTGCATTGCTCAAGCCGATACCTTCCGAAATTTTCCAGAGAGCCAACATCGCATCGTAATCTGCCATCGTCATTTCTCGGATCTCTATCCTCATTTTTTCCCTCCTTTGGATGCTTCATCTCTTTTTTTCTTGCATTTTTTGGCAAAACAGTTATATGGAAGTGCTAAGCAGGATCAATGCACAAACCTCTACACCGGAAGGTATAACAAAAGTCAAGGGAAATTGAAAAAGAACAATGTACACAAAAAAAGTCTTGTTTATGAATATTGCGGGCGAACGTCTCTCCGCCAGTCTTGAAATGCCGACCAATGAACGTCCCGTCGCCTATGCTCTTTTTGCCCATTGTTTTACCTGTTCAAAGGAGTATAAAGCCGTGACATATATCAGCCGTACACTTGCCCAGGAGCATATTGCCGTGCTTCGTTTTGATTTTACCGGGCTTGGGGAAAGTGACGGCGATTTTTCGGAAACCAATTTCTCGTCAAATGTTGCGGATATTTTTGCAGCCGCAGCTTATTTGCAGCAACACTATGAGGCCCCGCAACTGCTGATCGGTCATTCTCTTGGCGGAACAGCCATGTTACAAGCTGCTGCCCGGATTCCCTCTTCTGTTGCCGTTGTCACAATCGCTTCTCCCTTTGAACCGCGGATTGTTCTGCGCCACCTGGACAGGGTGCGAGCGCAGATCGAAATCGAGGGGCAGGCCCAGGTGACGCTGGCCGGGCGCGATTTTCTTCTCAAAAAACAGTTTGTTGAAGATCTGGAACAAGCTGATATGTCCACGACGATTCGAGAACTCAAACGGGCTTTGCTCATTTTCCATTCGCCCGCAGATACCGTGCTCGAGCTGGAACAGGCTTCCAAAATTTTTCAAACAGCGCGGCATCCCAAAAGCTTTATTTCGCTTGATCAGGCCGATCATTTACTCTCAAATCGTGAGGATGCTCTGTATGTTGGCATCGTGATAGCGGCCTGGGTTAGAAAATATCTTGTTCCAACCTCAGTAATGCAGAAGAACAAGTAAAAAGATTTTTGAAACTTCCGATTGTTTCGGGAATGAGGAACGAGATTCGCGAAACATCATTGAAAAGTCACAGAAGAATGTCGTTTAATCAGCATATCATAAAGAAATCTGAGTTCTTGCAATTTGATAAGCCAGGCGCATGCCGCAAAGACGCCAATACCAACCAAAATAGCGACCCCTAAAGCCCAGGCGCGTTGAGTGGCAAGTTCAGCAAAAGGGGCGCAACACAGGCCCATAGCCGCAGAGGCAACGCACACTTTTCCCGTGGCGATCAGAATGTGACGCCAATCCATCTTCCCGAGCCGCTTGCGTAATAGCCAAATAAGTAGAGATAGGTTAAAAAATGCTGAAATGGTGGTCGCTAACGCTAATCCACCATGCTGAAGAGGTTTCATGAGCAGGATGCTGCACAGAATATTGATTCCTACCGAAGCAGCAGCACATTTTACAGGCGTTAAAGTGTCTTTCAGGGAGTAAAACACAGGGACGATAATGCGCACGCTGGCAATAGCGGAAAGACCCAGGGTGTAATACAATAAAGCGATGGCTGTGGCCTGAGTATCAGCAGTCGTAAACTTCCCCCGTTCAAAAAGAAAGGTGACAATTGGAACACGCAATACAATCAGCCCGACCGCCGAGGGAATTGTCACAAAAAGCACCAGGCGCAGCGCAAAAGACAGAGTGTCAACCAATTCATCATACGCGCCTTTGGCTGACTGAAGTGACATCGTTGGGAGCACAGCCGTGGCAATCGCTATCCCAAAAATTCCCAGGGGAAATTCCATCACGCGATCCGCAAAATAGAGATACGACACGCTGCCTTCCGGCAGATACGAAGCCAATAAGGTATTGACAAACACCGAAATTTGATTGACCGCCAGTCCGAAAAACGCTGGCAAAAGTAACATTCCGATTTTTCGAACCGCAGGGTTGTGGTAATCGAAACTGAGACGATAACGGAACCCTTGTTTCGTGAGAACCGGGATTTGAAAGAGCAGTTGCGTAATACCTCCAAGAAGAACCCCTATGGCCAGGCCAACAACCGGTCGCTCAAGATAAGGACACACAAAAAATACACTCGCGATCAACGAAAGGTTTAGCATAATCGGGGCAAGCGCTGGCGCCAGAAAATGCTGGAGAGAATTTAAGATGCCCATCGCTAAAGCTGCCAAACTAATAAACAAAATGTAGGGGAAGGTGATGCGGGTCAAATAGATTGTCAGGGCAAATTTTTCGGGAATTTCCCGGAAACCCGGGGCAAGCATCTGAACGATGGATGGCATGAATATGACGCCTAATATACTCAGTCCGGTTAAGAAAAGAACAAGCAGAGTCATCACTGTATGAGAGAGGGCCCAGGCGCGTTCTTCACTCTGCTGACGTTCTTCAACAAACACCGGAATAAAGGCGACAGTTAACGCACCTTCCCCCACAAGTCGCCGCAGCATACTGGGAATACGAAAGGCGACAAAGTAAGCATCAGCCTCCATGCCGGCCCCGAAGGCTGATGCAATGACCATATCGCGAATAAATCCAAGTATGCGAGTAATAACAGTCGAGAGTCCGACAATTCCGGCAGCTTTAGTCACCTGTTTGTGGGCAGACATAAATAGTGTGATTACCTCTGAGGCATGATATGATGAAGTTGAGCGGTTAATGTTTGCGGACGAACCGCATGATGACTGGCAGACCAGAAGACCATGCGATCTGAGGTTAACCAGATTACCTGCGGAGATTCATGCTCTACATGGAAGATCTGGGAAAGGTGCTGGCTCAAAGGACGCGCCTCAATCACATTGACTTTGGCGCATAATGGGGCGATTTCCTCTGGTAGTTGGGCATACCAGGCGTCAAAATCGCGCTCAACTCCTCGACTAATCGGACATATCGGGCTGAATTTGAAAATAATCAGTCCTGACGCCGGAATCTCCGGCTGCCACTGTTCCCATTCAGATACTGAATGTATTGCTTGAATTTGTTTCATATTTACGAGCATAGAAGAAACCGGGTTTTTCAGAAAAACCCGGTTTCTCCGACTGGTTCCCCTGCCAATTTTTAGTTCGCTGTCATTCGATGACCTGAACTTATTTCATCCCCTGGTTTTATCGAGCCAGACTTCTAAGCCCATGACATTCAGCATAATGTCCGGGGCAAGCAAATCCATGATGCGCGTTTCCTCAAGTTGACAGCCATGGGCTCGTAAGCGCGTCAGAAGCAAAGCCTGCATTTTTGCGGTAAGCTGCTGAGTGCGTTCCTCGCCCTGCGCAGAAACTCCTCGTGCAAGCGTCGTGAATTGAGCGATGCCTTCGTGCAAATCGTGCGCCAGACGACACACATCAGAGACGGCTCCAAAGTGAGTAAGATACAGCATTTGAGGCTGATACGTCAAAAGTTGATCAATTGAGGCATGCATGGCTTCAGGATCAAAATGCATAGGAGGCGTTGTCGGAAACATGAAGGCCCTTTTTTCTGTATCAAACTCTCGATACGACAGACCAAAAGTGTCCCCTGTAAAAATGCCCTGACTGCCTTCATCTACAATGCAGATATGATGTCGCGCATGACCGGCAGTATCCAGCAACAGCAGCGATCGCCCATTTAAATCGAGCCGCGTGTGATCCTTGGCGGCAATAATCCGTTCACTGGGAACCGGAAGAACTTCGCCAAATAAGCTTGCCATACGTGCTTCACCATACACAGTAGTCGAGCCTTTGACCAACCGTTTAGGAACCGCCAGATAACGGACACCTCGCGGATGCACAACAACCTGGGCATAAGGGAGATATGCTAACAAGCTCCCAGCAGCCCCAGCATGATCTAAATGAATGTGCGTGAGAATCAGATATTTTACCTGCTCCGGTGCAAGGTGCTTATTCTGTAAGACCTGTAAAAGTAAGGGCACAGCCGACGAGACGCCGACATCCACAAAAGCTGCCTGATCGCCTTCGATAATGAGGTGACTGGCGTCAAACCCGGGACGCACAAACCCGGTATCAATCGTGGTAATCCCAAAGCTATGATCGAAACAATGTATATCAGTCATAGACTCGCGCTAAATTTTATCCTAAGAAATCAAATTTCTTCAAAAGGCTCGGTTTCTTAAATTAATTTTAAAAAGTATTGTTTGAACCCTTCCCAATATTCTTCGCGTTCACGGGCATATTCCAACAGTGCCTCCAAAAAATGCAATGGATCGCCGGTCGTTAGCCAGCGTCCTCCCTGAACCGGCTGAGCAACAACAGATTTTCCATGCTGAATGTAGGCTTCAATCGCATCTGTCAACCACAATTCCCCGCCTTTTCCAGGTTCAAGCTCTTGCAAAATCTGGCAAATCTCCGGCGTCAGTACAAAACGTCCGAATGCCGCGAGTCTGGAAGGTGCGGTACCAGGATCTGGTTTTTCTATAATCTCTTCAACAAATTTCGATGAACCTTCTTGCAATTTGATCATGCCGTACAGGTGGGTTTCGTTCTCAGGAACTTCCTGACACCCAATGACAACCGCATGATTCTTCTCATAGTTTTCGACAAGTTGTTGGGTGAATGATGCTTCCGGACAATCCATTTTCACCAGGTCATCGCCATAGGCAAAGACAAAAGGCTCGTCGCCGACAATACTGCTGGCATTTAAGACAGGGATGCCATTACCATAAGATGCCTTTGAGGTAGGTTTCTGTCGAATATAGATAAAATTCGCCATTTGATGAATTTTTTCGACTTTTTCAAGGTCTTGCAGTTTATTTGCCTGTCGTAATTCTTCTTCCAATAATGCATTTTGATCGAAATAGTCTTCCAGGGGTTTTTTATCCGATCTGGTCACCATCACAATATCCGTAATGCCGGCATTGACCATTTCTTCAACCACATAATGGACAATCGGTTTATCAATAATAGGCAGCATCTCTTTGGGTAATGATTTTGTGGCTGGCAGAAATCGAGTTCCTGAACCGGCGACGGCAATCACACCTTTTGTAATAGCTTGCTGTGTGCTCATAACGTGTTCCTGCTTTCTTCAGAATATTCTCAACCTTCAAGACTTGTGACCATCAAAACTCATATCTTCTTGCACTGATGCTGAACAAGTTTTTTGAAGAATACTGTTTCGGGAATGAGGCGCAAATTTGAAAAACAACTCAATTGATGAATCCGTTATTTGTCAATAAAATTTATGGTTATATGAGCAAGTCATACGAAAGATACATGAACTGTATGAAATTTTATACAGCTTGTATGATAAAATACACATATTTTTATCACTCTCTCACAAGAATTTGTGGGAAATACCCTGTAAATTAAGGGATCTTCCAGTGTGAAAAAACGTGGTATGGTTCTTGCTTTCTTTTAGAGAGAATATTGAGAATTAAACAATATGGTGCTCGAATATTCTGTGGTGAGCAGCGTCAAATTCTTGAAACCAGGGAAACAGGAGAGATCGTATTGTATCTATTATTTTACACCTGAAATGCGAATGAATCTTCCCCGGTGCGCTTCATGGAAAAGAGCGATCTTGCGAGAAGAGCAATAACAAACGTAGTTTGATCGGTGAGAAGGAATATATGTTTACACAGTGTACAATCAAAAAACCAATTTCATGCTCTGGAGTGGGACTTCATACGGGAAATACGGTAAATTTGACCTTTCAACCAGCAGGGATAGGAACAGGTATCCTGTTTAAACGAATTGATCTTGAATCGCAGCCAGTATTCAAAGTTCAGGCCGAAAATATTGGCGATGCCAGCTATGCCACAACCCTGGGAAACGGCCCGGCAGCCATTAAAACCGTGGAACACGTGCTTTCCTCTGTGCTGGCCCTAGGGATCAGCAATCTGGTGATAGAGCTTGATCAGAGTGAACCGCCGATTCTTGACGGCAGCGCCGCCTGTTTTGTTGATATGTTGCTTGATGCGGGCATTTACGCTCAACGGGCAGCGAACAAATTGATTCGCATCCAGCAACCCCTTGAGGTGCGGAGAAAAGACAGTATTATCTCGGTTGAACCGTATCATGGTTTAAAAATTACCTATACCATTGATTTTCCCAATAAATTTATTGGGACGCAAACAAAAACCTTTGAATTCACTCCGCTAGCCTATATGCAAGAGATTGCGCATGCACGTACCTTTTGTTTGTATGAAGAAATTGAATATCTCTGGAAAATGGGATTATCGAAAGGCGGGTCCCTGGATAATGCTGTGGTATTTGCGCAGGACAGAGTGTTAAATGATTCACTGCGCTATGCGGATGAACCGGTGCGGCATAAAATTCTGGACGTGCTTGGCGATCTGGCGTTCCTGGGGCATCCGTTGTTGGGACATGTCAAGGTATTCAAGGGTGGTCATCTGTTGCACACCCAATTTGTGAAAACTCTGTTAGCTCATGCTGAATATTGGAGCTATCTGGCAGAGCGCGATGTGTCTGATATGGATATGACAGAATTTAAATATGCCAAGACTCCGTCCAACTCTGCTTCCATCTCTTCTCGCCAGACAGTGTTTGTCTAAAGCCTAAAAAAGGCGAAGGGTAAAAACCCTTCGCCAGAACGTGCAGAATTACTTCTTTTCTTCTTTGGAGAGCCGGTAGAACCATTCTGCGGCATCGCCGTCCATCGGATGCGGCACAAAGCCCTGTACCCAGTCTTTATAGAAACGATAGAGGTTCTCCTGGTAAATACAGAGACCAACGGCGTCTTCATACCACAGATTTTGTAATCTTGCGTAAATTTTGGCGCGTTCTTCCGGAACGGACGTTGCAATCCCTTTGTCACAAAGTTCATCAACTTCCGGGTTTTTGTAGGCCATATAGCGTCCGTACACGCCGGTACTCTTCATGAAGGTATAGAGGAAGTTGTGCGGATCTGGATAATCTGCACCCCAACCGATAATATAGATCGGATATTGGAAGTTACGATATTTGACCAGATAATCCTTCCATTCCACATTGGCGACCTCAACCTGGAATTTCGGGTTCAGCGACATAATATTTTCCGCCAGCATAATCGCGGCGCCTTCACGGCGAGCATTCCCGGTATTATAGGTAATCGTCATTTTGAATCCTTTTTCCCAGGCTTCGCCATTCCAGGCTTTTTTCATGTATTCTGCCGCTTTTTCCAGATCGAATTCATACACCGGGACGTCAATCGCATACGGCAGTCCAGGAATATTCGGGTTGGTTGGTACAGTGCTGATGTTTTGGAGCACATCGCTCTCATACAGTCCCCGATCAAAGGCATGCATGAAGGCTTTACGTACATTAATATCGGAGAAGAAATCCGGCGGAATCCCCTGTCCATCCAATTTGCCGCTGCCAATGCTGGTATTCTGATCTGGATTGACTTTCTGGCAGAACATAGCCGCCGAAACAGATAACTGTGGCACTTTGTAGCTTTTCAAACCTTCAACTTCCAACATCTCTGGGACATACGGGTCATCCACGCTGGCGGTATCCACATCGCCGTTGAGCAGCATCAGTTTTCGCGTACTCCATTCCGGCACATATTTTACAATCGCGTATTTCAACGCTGGTTTCTCACCCCAGTACTCTTCAAAGCGTTCGAACACGAACTCTTTGGATTGTTCCCAGGATTTTAATTTGTACGGGCCGGTTCCATTCACTTTTTCAATCAGTGGTTCATGACCCGGAGCCGGGTTATTGACTTTCTCAGCATTTTCCAACGTGCCGTCCCAGCAACCGTTGGCAATTGCCCAGGATTTGGGGAAAATAGCAGCCCAGGATTGCGACAGGATTCCCATCAAAGGCGGATACGGCATCGGCAGATGTAAAACCACGGTATTGCCATCCACTTCCACAGCGTTCATAATTTTTTCAAAAATCCCGGGAATCAGCTTTCCATCAGCATCTCTGGTCGATCCTTCGCCGGTCAGGGCTTCGAGCATCATCCACATTGGCCCGCCATCAGGATCCACCACCATGTTCCGCTCAAAGGAATATTCGACATCTTCCGCGGTTAAGGTTTCGCCGCCATGGAATTTCACGCCTTCACGAATTTTGAAGGTATAGGTCATGCCATCAGCTGAAATGCCGCCATTCTCAACGGAAGGCACTTCAACAGCCAATTGCGGCACAAATTTCTCGGTTGACTCTCCATCAAACCGAATCAGGTTATCATAGATATTATGCAGGCGTTGGCTGCTGGTTGTGTCATAAGCCACTGACGGATCAAGCGTCCGCTCTGTACCATAGGTAGCTTTAATAAAGGTATCGGGATTTTTGATCTCGGCAAACACAGAGGTTGTTCCCAGGATCAAGGCGAAACATAACAAAATAGTACTCATCTTTTTCATAATTTCATCTCTCCTTTGTTCCACAGAATTTATTCTTTGAACACAATATATCTTAAACTGAGTGAACAATGATACTTCTATTTTTTCGACAGAAATCACCTCCCTGATACTCTCAATGGCAAACATTTCGTTTCAAAAGCGATCACACTATTGACGAAGTTTTTATAAAAACCGTTCTTTGTCAAGTATTATCCTCTGACAGATTATGCTATTCTGAGAGGAAAGGAATTTCCTGACAGATTTATGGTTATTGGAAAACGCGAACGGTATTCGCATTATAAAGAAATGATTGGAACAATCTTCAAAAATCAGCCAGAGATTGCCTCAGAACGTCTCGATAAATTGGTGGTTTTCTGCATGTCCATAACATGGTTCATGCAATGCCATTACGAAGACTGCTTAGAAAGATCTCAAAATATCAGTTCATAGAAAATGGCAGTGAGTGACACAGATTGACCATTTTTGACACAGAGCCTTATTCCTTTGTGGCATTTAACACATTCCATCGCTTGCCACGTTTAGGGTGTGTCAATGTGTTACACTTTGCATTTCGTTGCTCATACCCTTGATATGTTGGAAATCTTGTGCTTTCATTACAGCGTCAAGACTTTTATTCCATTATCTCATTCCCCCTCATCTTTGGCACGCCTCCTGCAATATGAATTTTGGGATTGAGATATCGTGTGTGGAATGACAGATTATTTCAATAGATAACAAAGAGAAAGATAAGGATGTTGTATCCTGTGGTGCTTTCTATACTTATTACATAATGTGAGTTCGGGATAAGAAAAACGCCGTAAAAGTCCCGAAGGGAGGGGATATAGTAGCCCAGGGTGTCAGCCCTGGGGGTGAAAATCCGACTTCTTGTCCCAGGGCTGACACCCTGGGCTACCAGATTCCGCCCCGTTGGGGCTTAAAAGCTTATCCCGAACTCACGTTACATAATGAATTAAGGAGTTTTCAAGAATATGGATACCCTATTTTTTCCCGTTCTTTCGGCAAATTGAGTGAACGGGAAATGAGGGTCTTTGATGAGTGACTTTATGTTAATGATAGTATTTATCTTGTATTTTTTCTCTGTGGGGATTCTTACCCTATACGGTTTGAATAGCCATGTGATGGTGTATCTGTTTAAACGCCAGGTGAAACATTGTACGGAAGAAGATCGTGTCCTTCTCGAGAAATTTTATGCTCACCATGATGCTCACGATTTACCAAAGGTGACCTCACAAATTCCGATTTATAATGAAATGAATGTGGCTGAGCGAGTTATTGATGCTGTCACTGCCTTTGATTATCCAAACGAAAAACACGAGATTCAAGTATTAGATGATTCGACCGATGAAACCAGTCAAGTTATTGCTCGAAAGATTGAATCATTAAGATCTACTGGCATCATGATTACACATATCAGACGATCTTCTCGGGAAGGTTATAAAGCCGGAGCATTAACGTATGGAATTGAAAGGGCCCAGGGAGAATTTCTGGCAATTTTTGACGCTGACTTCGTTCCTCCTCACGATTTTTTACGTAAAACGATTCCATTTTTTGTCCTTGATCCACAATTAGGTTTCATCCAAAGTCGGTGGGGACATTTAAACCGGAACGAAAATTTGCTCACTCGCCTCCAATCTTTTGTCCTTGATGGGCTATTTGTGATTGAGCAATCGGCTCGCGACTGGAATCATTTATTTATGGGGTTCAATGGTACCGCAGGAATTCTGCGAAAACAAGCAATTCTCGACTCTGGAAACTGGAAAGATGATACGCTGACCGAAGACCTGGATCTCTCGTTTCGCATGCAGCTTGCAGGCTGGAAAACACGCTATTTACTCGATGTCGTTTCACCCTCAGAGATTCCCCGGGATATTCATGCCTTTAAAAATCAACAGTTTCGCTGGGCCAAGGGCACCACACAAACGGCGATGAAATTACTTCCCTCTATCTGGCAATCTGGATGTCCCTTTTTCAAAAAGTTTCAAGCCACGTTGCAGTTGACTCATCATTTAGCGCATCCGTTGATGGTGTTGCTGATCCTTATTACACCTGTGCTTCTACTCACGGAACGGATGTATTTTCCCCGCGGTATTCTGGCAGGTGTCGGAGGCATTCTGCTTCTGAGTTTTATGGGCCCTTCCCGATTATATTGGACTGCCCAGAAATATCTCAATACGCGCTGGAGTAAACAAATGCTCTCGCTACCTTTATTGGTCTGTCTTAGCGGAGGATTAGCCATTAACAACAGTAAAGCCGTATTTGAAGCGCTCTTGGGAAAGCGCAGTGAATTTATCCGGACGCCTAAACAGGGAAACCTTGCGAAAATTCAGTATAAACCAACCACCAATTTGTTATTCATCCTGGAAATTGTTTTTGGTCTTTGGAATTTGTTAGGAATCTCGTTATACATTACCCATCACAACTATTTTGTTGGTTATATTTTTTTCCTCTATGCTCTTGGCTCGCTTTATATCGGAGGATTATCCTTTCTGTATTTTCGACGGTACCTTCGGTATCAGCGACATCTTCCTTCACCACGTTAGGGAAAATGGCGTCAGCGCATAACCGTTGAGTTTCTTTGCTTACATCAGCCATTGGAGGAGAATACTCATGAAGCAACAGTTACGGATTCTTTGTCCTACTCAACACCTTGGCTTTGTACCATTCCAGGAGAAAAGTTTTTGGACAGGAGCGCAAACCCTTCCGGACTATTATTGTTGCGATTCCGGAGGCAATACTGTTGGTCCTGTGCCTTTAGGCAGTGATACGAGTGTAAGTTTGTATGAATGGCAAAAACATGATCTGGAATTGATGCTCCTGGCATCCAGAAAGCAAGGTGTGCCGTTAATTATCGGGTCTTCCGGCGATACCGGGACAAACAGTCGTGTAGATTTGTTTGTGGATCTTGTCAAACGGCTGGCCTTAAAGCATGGGTTGGCGCCTTTCAAGGTGGTGTACTTTTATTCGCAGGTCTCAAAAGATTTCTTACGGGAAAAACTGGAACAAGGAGTTGTTATTAAAGGACTTGATGAACATCCTCCGTTAACGTTAGAAGCACTTGATCAGACAGAACGGGTTGTCGCGGTTGCCGGAGTTCATCCGTTCGTCAAAGCCCTTGAGATGGGGGCTGATGTCATCATTGGTGGTCGCAGCAGTGATGTAGCTATTTTTGCGTCGCCAGCGATTTATGAGGGATTTCCGGAACCGTTAGCCTACGCTCTTGGACGAGTGCTTGAGAGTGCAGCTCTCTGCGCCGAGCCATCCAGCCCAAATGAGACGGTCATAGGCGCGATTACCGATGAAGATGTCAGAATTACGCCTATGCACCCACAACAACGATGTACCATTGACTCAGTAGCAGGTTATGTTCTGTATAACCGCCCTCAGCCACTCCATGAATACCTTGTCGGCGGAATGCTTGATATCAGCGAGTGTCAATACGATCAATATGATGACAACACGACCAGAGTGACCGGGGCAGCCTTTATTCCAAGTAATGGAAAAATTCAGGTAAAACTTGAAGGAGCAGGGAAAATAGGTGAACGCTTTATTGGGATTGTTGGATTGAAAGTCCCTGCCGCGATCCAGCAGATCACGACACTTCTTGAGTCTGTGCAGCACCGGGTAGAGGAGTATTATTCAGGCAAAGAGTATCAACTTTTGTGGAATGTTTATGGAGACCATGAGATTTTCCCAGATCACGATTCTTGTAAGGACCAAACATCTCATGAAATATGTATCCTGCTTGAAGGAATCGCTGAAACCGAACAGATGGCCGAAGAAATCACGCTTCTGGCCTCTCGACACATTACGTCAACCCATGCTTGTGATAAGATCCTCTGGCACACTTTCCCTGGACCTTTAAGAATTCAGAGCGTGCTGCCTGCTCCTCCGCTTTATAAGTGGACGATTCAGCATACCATCGTCGTTGATCATCCGATGGAATTATTTGAGCTTCATGAATTCATGATGGAGTAACCAAAGGGTTCCGGAAAGTTTTCGATTACGACGTTAGCTGTGATCCCCGGCTGAAGCTGGTACAATGTTCCCAGAGCCTGAATGAATATGCAGATCACGTTGGGGAAAGGGGATGGTGATATTTTTTTCACGAAACACTCGATCAATTTCAAAGCGAATCTCATTTTCCGTTGTCAATCCATAATCCAGCAAGGTCCATACGCGTAATTTAAAGATGAGCGCGCTTTCGCCAAAATCCGAAAAAAGCACCATGGGCGCAGGATCTGTCAGTACACGTGGATGTTGTTCGGCAATGTCGTATAGGGTTTGTTCAACCAACTTTGTCTCAGTTCCGTACGCCACCCCGACCTCTATCGTCCGGCGCATACGCATATCTTTGAAGGTCCAGTTCGTGAGTTGATGGCTGATAATATCGGAGTTCGGAATAATCAGCGCGGAATTATCAAAGGTACGTACAACCGTTGAACGAACATTAATTTTTTCAACGACTCCCCAGATACCGTTTACTTCAATCACATCCTTCACCTCAATGGGGCGTTCAAACAGTAAAATCAGACCACTGATAAAGTTGTTAAAAATATTCTGCAAGCCAAACCCCAATCCAATCCCTAAGGCGCCAAATGCCACTGCCAGGGAAGTGGCGCCCACACCGATTGAGTTCAAGGCCCAGAGAATCCCAAAGAGCCAGAGTAGATACACTGAGATGGTGGTGATCGAAACCTGTACCCCGATATCCAATCCACTATTGATCAGAATTTTTTCTTGAAGTACTCTTTGCCAGAATCGCGTCGCCACATGCGTAAATAAGAGAATCAGGAGGACGTAGAGCAGGCCGAGTAAACTCAAATCCAGGCCCCCAATAGAGATCGAATAGGTTAATAAATTGAACGCGCCAAGAATGACCATCTCTTTTGCTCCCCAGGCAAACAGCAATCCCGCGATTAGGAGCACAGGCCAGGCGACCCAGGAAAGCCTCACTGTCAGCCAATGGAGTTGGTGCGCGGCTTTCAATGAGGTATCTTGCTCTTCGAGCGCGCTTTGCGTCACACCCTGATCCCATTCCCGTAAGACCTGAAAAATAATAAGAGCCCAGAGCGCGACGACAAAAGTCCGCCCCCAGGAAAGATACCAATAGCGTGCAAGCAAGCCAAAGCCCGCGAGTTCAATCAAAATGCCTCCACTGGCAATGATATACCCCAATCCGGCGCTGAGCGATCGTAAGGTTTGGCCTGTCCTGGAAGACCCTGGAAAAATGCGCTGCGGCGTCTCGCGGAAAATCTCCCAAAACGGAACACTCCAGAAGAAGAGACTAATTTCAAACAGAAGACGCGCAAGCAAAAGGATCACACTGACGCTGCCAAGCGCCCATTCCACAATGACATAACATATCACAAAATAACGCACAACTCTCAGGAGAAATCGGAGATGAAAGATGACTCTTACAGGTTTCATCTCGCCTTGTTTTCTTTCCCAGAAGGAAAGAAAATCGAACATCCAATACGTAAATAATAAGATCATTAAGATGCGCACTAACACTTCTGAGAGCGTGATGGTCGAATGTGCAAGGCGGGTCTGTTCATATACATACAAAAAGAGGGTAATCCCAAACAGCAGTAATGAACGCTGGAGGACTTGCAGCATAAGATAACGCCAGGGATAGGCGTCGTGAGCAATGTTTTGTACCAATTGAATAAAAAATCGTCGAAACCGGAATAACAGAAAAATGGCAATAGCTAAAAACAGAATGAAACGAAACAGGATGAAGCCTTCGGTCTTCCAGAGGGTTTGGATGGTATTGTTCCAGAATCCTTTTGAGAGCACCTGGCGTCCTTGATGTACCAATTGGTCAAATTCTGCCTCAAGCTGCTGCCATCCTAAGAGGCTGAATGGGTTTGCTCTGCGTTCAAACAATTCCCGTCTCTTGCGTTCTTCAATTTGGAGGCTGAATTTTTCTGCGAGCGTGGTAAAATTCTGTTGAATCTCTTCAAATTTCTTGATCATCGCTGCATGCAGCATTTGGGTGCGTTCAAGAATGTTTTGCTTTTCGGATAACAGTTCTGTTAAGGTATGCAAATTTTTTAAGATTGCCTGTGCTTCAGGATTACGGGAATCCTGAGCTGTCCTGTCGGTTTGAATTTCCTGTAATTGTCGTTCATTCAATGTGTACTGCTCTTTTACCTTCACACGGGCTTGCTCAATGGCGCTACGCTCATTGTGAAGCTCTTTCAATCGGGCAATGATGTGTTCTAACGCCATGCGAATATTAGTGCGAATGTTTTCCAATTCTTCAACCGGGGTCTCCGGAGCCAGCAGCACACTATTATAGGCCGTAATTTCAATCTTATAAGAGTTGAATTCCGCATTAATATCTTTTTCAAACCATTGCGCCTGGTTGAGCTTTTCCTGAAACTGTTTCATGTTCTCCTGCTCCGTCGCCAGGCTTTTCTCTAAGGATTCCAGGAGGTTGACTTTCTGAGTCAGAGAATTCAAGGCTGTCGAGGTAGAATTTACAATTTGAGCAAAAACAGGAGGCGTCAGGAATATGAAAATAACATTCACAAGCCAGACCACTTCTGGTATTTTCCATGTCTTTCGCAAAAATGCGCTCATACTCACTTTCATAAAGCTTGGAGTTCTCTTTTTTCAAGCGGGAAAGCTCGTTAAAGCAAGAACTTTCGGTCTCTTAAAAATTTCTGATTTGTTGATAATCTCGATGAGTTGGAGTACGAAAGCTCTGCTTTCGTTGTCAAAGCCAGGCGTTGACAGCCCTGAATAGGCGAGCTACTTCTGCCCATTTTCTGGCTGAATCTTTTGTTCCAATTGACTTGCTATCCCCTGATGTACCGTAATTTGTGGAAACGGAATTCCCCAGCCATGTTCTGTACAGGCATCTACAATGATACGCTGGAGGGTTCGTCCGATAGCAAAATAGCTTGTGATCGCCCATTTTCCAGGAAATGAAGTCACAACAAGCAGGTCTAATGAGGAAGCGCCGGCCTCTTTAAACTGCACTAACAAGGTCAACAGGTCCTTGCCATAGTCTTCTTTGGCTAATTCTTGTGCCAGAATACGTTCCAGGGTTTGCGGAATATCTTTGGTAATCTGGGCCTGATGTGCGTAATCTAGCCCGAACGTTACAAAGACGCCAAAATTATTAATCGAATAGTTGATCGGATTTTGTTGTAAAAAGCTCTGGGTCGGATAGGTTTTATGACAACCTCCGAGGGTATCGAGCACCACCTGTTCTGGAGTTTGCAGGATAACTTTGCCGATAGCTCCGTCGGCTAACATAACCAGATCCTCTTCACGCGTCGGAAACCAGGGTTCATCTTTATGAAACGGACGTGAATGGACGCCGATCAGTTCGCGTAATGGCAGCCGGATCAGTCCGCCTTTTAAGGCCGGATTGTGAAGTTTTGTGTAAAGATTTAACGACTTGACCTGCCAGGGAAGTCCGCTATAGATCACGCGTTCTCCCTCACGAACTGTACTCAAATTTAAGAGCAGCTTGGCTTGTTCCCAGAACATAGGAAAAGTTTGTTTGGCGGTCCAGGCCACACCAAACAGAAAAATCAGGGCAATGCCAAGCAGCACCCAATCTCCTGACACGTAGAGGACGAGCAGAAAAGCGGCGATACCTATGAGAATCGTCAAGAGGTGATAAATCACATCAAACAGGCGCAGCAGAAAATGTCGTTTTCCCGATAGATCAGGTCGAAAGATTTTAACGATCAGGCGATACACAACTCGCATGAACCAAACAACGATGACGAACGCCAGCACCGACAGGATCAGATTCAATCCCCGGGTTTTAAAAAAATCTCGTAACGCATTTTGAGCTGATGTCACCAGAGATTCATGGGTGCCGAGTTTTTCATTCAACTGATAGCGCAGGACTGAGAGTTGGTTGCTCATGTTTTCCTTTTTATCTTCCCAGTCTTTTTGCAATTTCGTCAATTCTTCTTTGAGCTTACGCGCTGTGACCAGATCGAGCCGTTTCTGGATATTCTCGATCGCCGTATCAATCATTGGCAAGCGTCGTTCATAGTAAGCGATCTGGCTGCGTAATTCTTCGATTTCTCTCGGACGGGCTGTCATGGCCTTCAATTCTTCAAAAATCGGGCCGAGAATTACCTGTACCTCCTCCTGCCAGTTAAAGGTTGTCGCCGGCCTTGCCGCAAAGCGTTCCAAATCGACCCCGGTGGCAATACTTTCAAATTTTCTCCTCAACTCGCTTAAACGTGAGCTGAGTTCTTGAAGTTCATTCGCGATCGAGAGTCTTCTTTCGTCGGTTTCGGCCGCCTCTAATTCGGCTTCTTTTTGGCGGATTTGTTCCTCGGCCGATCCGATGGACTGGATAGCGTCACGTAAGGCCGCTATGGTCATTTTCTCCTTGATGTCAGCCTCAGTCAGAGGCGCTGCCGGGGGAGAGGAAGGCGTCGGTTGGGTTGTAGTTAATTGGGCATACAAGGGAAAAGTCAGGTGTAAACTCAGTGTAATACTTACAACGATCAGTCGGAATGTAAACAATTTCGGGGATCTCCTCATCTTTTTCTCCCTTCATGATAATAGAGAGGTGCCATCACTTGAAATGATGGTACTTTTACAGGTATTCATGCTCTGCGTCTGTCGAAATATCAGGTTCGACAAATGCAGAACTCTTCTTGGGGTTGCGGTCATTATTGTGGCGTGTATCTGAATTTACAACCATTTTTTCTTTTTAAAATAGAGTAGCAACCCACTTCCGATCACAGCCATCACACCAAGTATGATGAAATAACCCCATTTCCAATCCAATTCCGGCATATAATGAAAATTCATGCCATACACTCCGGCAATAAAGGTGAGTGGAATAAAAATCGTGCCGATAATCGTTAGAAACTGCATGATTTCATTCATCTTATTACTCATGCTTGACATATACACCTCCAGAATGCCGGTCATCATATCGCGAAAGGTTTCTATGGTTTCAATGACCTGGAGGGTATGATCATACAAATCTCGCAGGTAAATCAGCGTAGTTTCCTCGATAAGTGGGGTTTCCTGGCGGATGATCTGATTGATCATATTCCGTAGAGGCCAAACCGAGTTACGAAAGAAAATTAACTCCCGTCGCAATCTGTGGATATTGTGTAGGGTTTCCTGATCTGGTTCTTTGATCAGGTCTTCTTCAACCAGAGCAATTTGTTCTCCAAAACGTTCAATAACTTCAAAATAACCATCTACAACCGCATCGAGTAAGCCATAAGCAAGGTAATCTGCCCCCGTTCGCCGCAACCGTCCCCGATCATTTTGTAAGCGTGTTCTGATGATATCAAATACATCGCCTTCTCGTTCCTGAAAGGTGAGCACGAAATGTTGCCCGAGAACGATACTCACCTGCTCCGTATTGTTAGTCTGAGTAGAGTTGTCATACGCGATCATTTTCAAGATGATCAAAATATACTCATCGAACACATCAACCTTTAAACGTTGTTGGGTATTAAGAATATCTTCGATCATCAAAACATGAAGTCCAAAATGTTTCCCTAACCTCTCGACAATCGTGGTGTCGTGAATGCCATCCACATTAATCCAGGTCACTGAGGGGCGATCTTTATAGGGAAAGCATTCTTCCACGTTCTGGATTTCTTCTATCAGGAGATGCTCAGTATCATAATCAATCACGCGTATCCTGGCACGTTCTGTTTTCTGAGTTCCAACAAATACAGGGGTTCCAGGCGGCAAACCTGCGCTTTTTGTCATCTGGTCCGTGATTTCTAACATCGTCTCACCTCTCTGGATTTCACTCTGGAAAATTTTATGTGTGTGTGGCATGGGGTCAGAAGTGTTTTGCAAGATGAAGAGACAGTGTATTGGTACTGATCCTGCCATAATCCTGATAGTCTATGTGAACCACGACAAGATAAGTATATGTTTCCGTTGTGACATCAATAACGCCAATCGCTGATGTTGGGAAGGTTTGCAACGAGGCTTTCCAGGCATCTAGATTATTTTTGACCGGATTGTCAGGAGAAGGTTCCTCGTTTGTACTCAAGCCATGATAGACTGACGGAGCATAAGGGCTTGCGATAATCATTTCCATCATCATTTGCGTCAAATTGGTCGCCAGGGTGCGATTCTTCGCTCGGCGGATTTCCACGAAACACTGACTATAAATGGTAAAAACGCTCATGATCGTGGTTGCCAGAATAGCCACAGAGATCAACACTTCGATCAACGTCAATCCTTGTGGATGCTGGAGCCGACATGGTGGATACTTCATAGGGGGTTACTCCAATTTAAATCGTTCGACGATCGCTTGCATTTCTTCAGCCAACCGATCGAGCGCCCTTGCCGATTCGCTGGTGTTGGCGCTGCTGGCTTTGGTTGATTGGGCAATATGGAAAAATTCTTGCATTTTCTTAAAAAGATCGTCATGAGAAGCTTTTTGTTCTTCCGTAGCCTGGGAAATCTCTCTGGCGTGTTTGACTGTGTCATTTAACATGCGGAGCACCATATCCAGGTGTTCTTTGGTACGCCACACACTCTGCAAGCCATGTTCAACTTTTTGCTGCTCTTTCGCTTCGATTTCTGCGGAAAGGCTGGTGGCTTCCTGGATATCTCGAATGATTTTGCGAATGTTATTGGTGGCGACTCCTATACTATTGGCTAAACTCCGAATTTCATTCGCCACCACAGAAAATCCTTTGCCGGCGTCGCCTGCTCGCGCCGCTTCAATCGTTGCATTAAAGGCGATGAGTTTGGTGTTGGCTGTAATATCTTCAATAATCGTGACTATCTCGGTAATTTGCTGTGCCTTTTGGATGAGGTCGTTGATCTGTTGTACGCTTTCCTTATTCACGGTATCCACTTCATTCATTTCCGTCACAAGTTCCTCAACCACTTCGACTCCTCGTACTGTCTTTTTCAGCGTATATTCCGCATTGTTCAACACGGTTTCCGCCTTCCCTGAGATCTGTTCGGAAAGCTTTTTGACATCCTCGACGCCAAGCCGGGCCTCTTCGACAGATGTCATGAATTCTTCCGCTCTTTCAAGCTGATAACGTGCGGTCTCAACAATTTTTTCCGTTGAAGTCGTGACGCGTAACCCGGCCCCCTGAATTTCCTTTGTCAAGCTTAATAAGCCCTCAACCATGCGATTAAATACTGCTCCAAGTTCTCCGATTTCATCCTGGCTCTCTACATGCACGCGCTGGGTCAAATCTTGTTCACGGATGATGGTGTTCATCTTTGTAATCACCGCATGAATTCGGCTAAAGACATTAGACAGGAGATAATACACCATCACCACCAGAATCATCAGACCGACAATACATGCCAGTAATGATACGGCGATGGATTCTTGCCGATATTTGTGCAAACTCTCAAAGGTGAAGGTCAATTTCATTGCGCCAAGGATTTTTTCATTTTCAACGATTGGATACAACAGACTGAGCACATTTTGCTGATCAATCAACTCTTCAATAAACACATCTTGCCGCTCCTGGAAAACACGCTGATACATTTCCGGACTCAGTTTGGGAGCCAGAATGGTCATGAATTGCGAAGAAAAATGAAGCAATCCTTTGGAGTCATACACAGAGAGACCATACACGTCTTCTAACCGTATTAATCGTCTGGATAGCTTGTTAAATCGAGCGCTATCATTTTCTTGCAGTTGAAGCCCTAATTCATACACGACACTGCCGGCTACTTTCAGCATTGTCGCCCGCATGAGCTTCTCCAGCCGATCTGGTTGAATGACCCAAAACACGATAACGGCAATCGCGAATACCAGGCTGACCAATACGGTAGAAACATACGTGATGATTTTCGTCTTCAATCTCATAAGCATCTTCTCGCAAAGTGGTGGAAAATTTTCAATCTTTTTTTATTGATTTTTTTGTCCGTGCGCACAATATCATCATCGTAAACTGTATTTACAATACGTGTGGACGTGTCAAAAAGAAAATCGTCTAAAAAAAGATACGTTTCTCTCAAAAGCGTGTCATCCTATATCGCGTCTTCTACCTTCATGCTTCAAGGTAGGTTTTTAAACCTGTTTAGGAGAAGTGCGATGAATCTGTTCTGGCGTTTAGGGTTTTCCGTTGTTCTTAGCGTTTATGCTTTTTCGGCTGGATTTTCGTTGTTCTCATTAGTCTATGCCTCTCCATTGCCTCCCCAATTCGCGTTATTCCACCAGGAGCGACAGATATTATTCCCGCATTGGAACGAACAAGGGGCCTTTGCCAACGTGCTGCGAAAAGATGTTCAGCGCGTCTCTCTAGCTTATAATGAAGAACATGTTATTCGTAAATTTACGTTTCAGTTGACTACGCTTACGGAAAAACTCAGCATCTCATTTACTCCCAAAATTATCATTAAACCGTTTATTCTGATTGAAGAATTGCAAGATCTCTTATTGGTCTATCATTCCAGGCGATCACGCGATACGATTCCAATTAATGAAAATTTTCAGATGCGACGCCTTTCCCTGGCAAATGCTGCGATGCAGGTAAAAAAAATTCTTGAGAAACGTTCCAATCGTTCCCTTTCGGTATGTCCATATTATCACAGTATCTATGGGCTCCACCTGCAAATTCTCTGGTAACCTATCAATTTTCACGGCGTTTGCCTACAAACCCTTTGACATCCTTTTTTTCTGCCTTCTCTCAGAAGAATTGGCTGAAAATATAGTTGACTTTTCTGGCAGAAAAAAATATATCCTCTCGATTCACTCAGGAAAGATGATTCTTTCATCTCGTTCTATTCAACGAACGATCGTTAAGTGAATGAATCTTATCATGGAATAAAATTTGATGTTTAATAATCTCTTTTGGCTTTTGGTTAGCGAAAACTACCTAAAATTTCAGAAATTTGTGCTTATGAGAAATCCTTGCAGTGAGTTATGAAAAAAAGTCAAGTATTAGATTCATCCGAGTCTTATGATATTGTCATTCCTGTGGATGAAACAGGGAGTTTCGTGTATCCTGAAGTTGCGGTTGCAAAGGAATTAAAGCGACAGTTCCCCTCTCTCTCGATCCTTTTTTTGAGGCCTCCGCAAGGAGTAGGATTCCGTATTGTTCACCAAGAAGGCTTTCCAGCGCATCCGTTTCCTGTTGCAGAAGGCAGATCTCAGCAGAAATTGAGATACCTCAATGTTTTTTACCACGTATCTGTGGGAGTATATCATGTCCGCCAACTCCTCAAAAAATTTCAGCCGCGACTTGTGTTGGGGGCAAGTACACGATTGACAGCCTCGACCTTGTACGCCGCGTATTTGCTGCATATTCCGACGCTCATCCTGGAAGTCAATTATCGGCCTGGATTTGCCACTCAACTTCTGAGTAAATCGGTTGATCGTATTGCCCTGGGATTTCAGGAAACGGCGTCAGCATTTTCCCGACCAAACGTCATTTACACCGGAACGCCTGTCCGCAAAGAATTTTACCTGATTGGCAAAACTTCCCCCCCGGATAAAGGCGAAAAACAGAATATTTTGATTATCTCAGGCTCTCATGGCAATCATGCTATCAATCAGGCAGCCATTGACGCTTTACCGTATCTTCTTCCACAACGAAACCAATTCATCTTTACCCACCAAAGCGGTTCGGCTGATTATGCGTATGTTAAACAGAACTATGATCGCGAAGGGTTTCGCGCGGAAGTGCTGGAATATATTGACGATATGCCAAAGATGTATGCCAAAGCCCATCTTGTGATCTGTCAGGGCGGCGGCTCCACCATTGCCGAATTACATGCAAGCCGCAGGCCAGCGATCATCATTCCGGCCATTGCCGCCCAAAAACAACAGACTTATAACGCCCTGGGAATTCAGGAATTAGGGATTGCGAAAATTATCCCTGAACCAGAACTTTCCGGGGAAACGTTGGCGGAAGCCCTGCAAAATATTGGAAATCACCCTGAGTCGGTTTCTCAGATCTGGACCAACGATCTGGAATTCGGACAAAAAACCGCAACTGAACGGGTTGTTGAGATTTGCCTTCAATTGACCAGGAGCACGATCGGACGATCCCTGGAAGATTCTTATGACAGAACGTAATACGCAACCTCCTTCTCATAATAAGGGAAGATCAGCTCAAAATACAGAACAGCAACTGTCAATCAAGCAGCTTACTCACAAATATAATGCCCTTGTCGCCTATTGCAATACACTCAAGCAAGACAATACTGACCTTCGGGAGGAGGTTGAAGAATTCAATCAGAAACTGATTGAATGTGAAAAAGAACTCCGGGATTCCAGAGATCGTGAACACGCCATCTTATCGCTGCTTGAACAAATGCGATGCGAAGAGCAGCGCATTCCCCTCTTTCAAGCACGCAATGCCATTGCATCTCGATTTTCAGCACAATATGCCGATTTATTAACCCGTTTGCACCTCGAAGACGAACAAGAACAGGCTAAGCAAGATATTTCAGCGTTAAATGTCTGGCTTGCAACCCGCAATCAATTTGTCACCAAATTCATCGGCTATTACACGCGGAAACGTGATCGTGTGCTTGTCATTCCCGAATATCCCGTGCTCAAACAATTGCTCTCCATTGGTCTGCTACCAGACATCATTATTACTGGTGCGTACGATTTTGGCCTTGATGATCCAAACCATACCGCCTTTTCTCGCTTTCTTGATCAAGTCTTCCAGCATACCCAGGAACCTCTTGAGCCACAAGAATTTTTTATCATCACGCTTTCATCCTCAATACCCGCCCAGCCCTGCATGATGAACACCCATGGTCATCATTACGCCCGGCATGAATTCATTTCTAAATTTCGCGGATTGCAGATTACCATTTCCGAAGTCCGGTTTTTCCTTGAAATGCGGCGCTGCCAAAAAGATATTATGGCAGCGGAAATCACGTGCTCCATTCATTCTATGGGCGATGTGGCCCGCATCATGATGCAAATTCAGCAACACCACCACACCGGATTGCTCATTGTCTTGAGCAGCGATACTCCAACTGATGTCAGATGGGCATTTCAATTATTCTTTTTGCACGGGAAATTAGTAAAAACTGAACATACATTGGAGTCTTCGGTACTTTTTTTTGATGAAGTCGAGGAAAGACCTATTGAAAAGATGTTTACTCTGTCTTCCTTTAACAGCAAATACCGTTTAAATACGCCCGCTCAACTCTATTTCTTTACATTGCACCAACACGCCATTCTCCGAGAACTTCTGCGTCAAGAGAATTCTTCTTCCTCTGCTTTATATGCGGATGAAGAATGACGATACTCTTCACTCCAACGTATTGTCAGATGTCTGTTCTTCATATTCCTCACGAGTGATAAACTGCCCACGCTGAATGGATTTCCCGGTGAGTCGTTTTTGCTGATCAAACTCCAAATCGAAAATAATTGTATTCCGGCAACGCGCGCCAATCAGTTCCTTATGAGCGCGATACGCCGGACCGCTATCCTCATAATTCATGATCAGATCAAATTGTTTATCAATCCGATTACGAAATTTCTCCTGACATTTCTCACATTGCGAATACATAAACACCGCTTCCGATGTTTCATCTTTTAGCTCTCTGCCTTTACCTGAAAATAATTTTTTTAAAAATTCCATAGTCCTCCTGATATTCCATCAGACCATCAAAAAAGTCAAGTTGTTCAAACGTGATAGGAGCACCAAAGTTCATCTTTGACCGTCAACACAAGGCATTGATACTCCTGCCCTTTGATGTCAACTTAACGACATAGTACTGTATTTTTTGTCTGTATGTTATAGAGACAGATTCGTAATTCGCGTCCAAGAATTTGTCAAACAAAAATCCTGTCAGATTATAGAAGAGAACAAAAGTTCCGCTTGACAACACAACCAGGGTACGATTCTATATGTCTGAATTTTTGATACACTCAATATGCATTAACCTTTTATGAGGCGAAGCGAAGAAAAACAATGAGTAATAAAACGCCAGAAATTCACGTCAAACAATTACAAAAAGGGCAAGAAACGCGATGGGATGCTTATGTGCAGAAAGCATCCCCTTTTGCCGTCTATCATTTGACTGCCTGGAAGCGAGTGATCGAAAATACATTTGGGCATCCTGTATTTTATCTGTATGCCTCGCACAATGACGATATTATCGGAGTGTTCCCACTTGTGTTTTTAAAAAGTGTGCTGTTTGGCAAGTTTTTGGTTTCGCTCCCCTATTTTAATTATGGCGGGATTCTTGCTGATGATGACGCCATTCGCCGAAAATTATTGGAGGAAGCGATCAGCATTGCCCGTCGAGAAGGTGCAGCGCACATTGAAATGCGGCACCTGCATAACTATCCGTTTGATCTACCAACCAAAACCTCAAAAGTGCTGATGGTGCTGGATTTACCAGCAACCACTGAAGAGCTTTGGAACAGTTTTAAATCAAAACTCCGTAGTCAAATCCGTCGTCCGGAAAAAGAAGAATTCACCGTCCGTATCGGCCATCTTGACGAAGTGAACAATTTTTATCAGGTGTTTGCTCACAAAATGCGCGAGCTTGGGACCCCGGTCTATACGAAAAAATTATTTATCAATATTTTGCAGGAATTCCCAGAAGCTGTCCGAATTTGTACAGTCTCTGACGGCGCAAAACCGATTGCCTCAGGCCTCATTCTTGGGTTTCAGCACATGCTGCAAATTCCCTGGGCAGCCACGCTCAGAGCATACGACCGGTTCAGTGTGAATATGATGCTCTATTGGAATATCTTGAAATTTGCCTGTGAGCACGGATATACGCAATTTGATTTCGGTCGTTCCACACAAGATGAAGGTACATATAAATTCAAGCAACAATGGGGATCTGAACCCGTGCCGTGTTATTGGCAATACTGGCTCGCATATAGTGGTGATCCGCCGGAAATCAACCCGGATAACCCCAAGTATCGTCTGGCGATCAACGTGTGGCAGCGACTCCCGTTGGCAGTCACGAATTTCCTGGGTCCCCATATCGTGAAATATATTCCATAATTTTTACCGCTCGGAGTTCCGCCTTCAGACGGTTCAAAAAATACTTACAAGAGAAAGGATCATACAGCTATGCCTTTAATTGACTCTTTATCATATACGCCCCCCTTAATTTTTCGAAATCATCATCTTCATACCATCTATCCTTCCCTGTTCCGACGCGTGAACGGCGTGAGATTTAAACGCGAACGGATTGACACGCCTGATGGCGATTTTATTGATCTCGACTGGTCGCGGATTGGTTCTGAGAAACTGCTGCTTGCGATTCATGGGCTGGAAGGAAGCTCGCGTTCACGCTATATCCCCGGCATTATACGCGCATTTCAGCGTCGCGGCTGGGATGGCGTGGCCTATAATTTACGCGGGTGCAGCGGCGAGCTTAACCGAACTTTGCGCTTTTATCATAGCGGCGACACCGCAGATTTGGACGTTGTTGTGCGTTATATTCTGAGGCATCATCACTATACGCAACTGGCAATTGTCGGCTTCAGCCTGGGCGGCAACATTACCTTAAAATATGTAGGCGAATGCGGAACCTCCGTGCCCAAAGAACTCACCCACGCAGCCGCAGTGTCTGCCCCTTGTGATTTACAATCGTCATCCTGGAAGCTTGCAGAATCTTCGAACATTCTCTATATGAAAAACTTTCTGTGTCATTTTCATCGCAAAATTCGCATGAAGATGCGGCAATTTCCAGGACAGATTTCCGATGAACGCTTTCATCAAATTAAAAATTTTAAGGACTATGATGATCGCTATACGGCCCCGCTACATGGTTTTGCCAGTGCCGAGGACTATTGGGCGAAATGCAGCGCCAAACCATACTTGCCAGGAATACGGATTCCGACGCTGTTAATAAATGCTCTGGACGACCCCTTTCTTCCTGAAGCCTGTTATCCGGTTGCAGAAGCGAAACAGAATCCGCATTTTTTTCTTGAAATGCCATCTTTGGGGGGACATGTCGGATTTGTGACCCAAAATTCCCGACAGGAGTATTGGCATGAATCCCAGATCACTGCGTTCATGGCTGGATGTCGCTGATTGTTATACGCCATATCATTTGCCCTGTCGGAATTTTTTACAATTCGGTGATCCTGAATTCTCCTTCACAGTCGTCTTTTTCAGGGTTGTCTGATAATGCTGTAAAATTTTTCGACAGGATTGACTATTATTGAAAAGCACCGTCATAGAGAGGATTCTCAGCAATTTTCCATAAACGAGGTGTCGAAATTTTTGACAAAATTGTCTCAAAATGCGTTTCTCTTTGTACGGTTAATATGTCTGCTAGAAATTTTTTTAACCTGAGATTGTCCTTGAACATGGCAAAGACAACTTTGTTATTATTTTTTTTCAAAAACTTCTTGATTTGGCATCAATCTTGCTATACTAGGACTTTGAAAATACAAGGAAAAATATGGGATTATAGAAAATGCTTAACCCATTGTAAAGTGGGGGCGGAAAATCACGGGTCTTGCGCTGCAAGACAGCCAGATTCCCTATAACCCAATAAAAATAGATTTATTACATAAAAATTATTGAGGGATGTGCATAAGACTTGCCACAGGGAGGGAACAATGATGAAAAAACGCTTTTTAGCATTCGTGTGTGTAACATTATTACTATTGGGAGCAGCAGGAAACGCATCGGCCTATTCGAACTCAGGAGAATGGATGTTTACCTTAGATGGAAATGATTCAAATTATGATTGGGATGTGCTTGAAACAAAAATGGAAAAGTGGTTTTCCGATGAAAAAGGTTTGGAGCGTGATATTGATCTGACGTATTATGACAAAGTAGATGTCAATCAAGACACCGGAGGATTGAAGGTTGATAAAGGCTTTATGACTCTTACCTATGAGGATGATTTTCTATCAGGGACATGGAAAACCGAATTACCAATAGAGTTTTATAGTGTGAAAGGTGCTCGTGAATTTGCGTTCTACTGGGTGGAAGGGTTAGCCGATTTCGGGTATTGGAGTACGGAAGACTTGAAAACTCCAAACGGAAAAAATATTCCTAAAATTTCTCATCTTTCGGCATGGAACCCTGGATATCCGATTACTCCTCCTGCTGTTCCTGAGCCGGGAACGTTGATGCTTCTGGGATTAGGATTAGTCGGCGCGGCAGTGCTTGGTCGGAAAAAGAGCCGCGCATAAGAATTACAGAAAATAGTTGTACACCTGAAAAACCGAGTTTTTGAAAAAATTCGGTTTTTTTGCCCATCACACCATCGTTACATATCGACCGGCAATCCTTCCTGATACATGATCTTCAAAGCATTTGTTGTGGGGCATAGCCCTGGTCGGAGGATATAGTCGAAGGCCATTTTTCCCTCAAGAACGGCATCACGAAAGTGCATATTGCGCAAACCAGGAATCTGCTGTTCTAATTGTCCGAGTTCCAGATCGTGAGTGGCAATCACCCCAAATCCCGGCTGCCGGGCAATGTATTGAATATATGCCCGCCCTCCGATCAAGCGTTCGCGGCTATTGGTGCCTTTGAAAATTTCATCAATCAGAAACAAGACTGGCAGCGAATCCTCAGCACGGAGCGCATCTAAGATGACTTTCAATCGCTTAACTTCCGCATAAAAAAATGAGAACCCCTCTGTCACCGAATCATGAATCTGGATACAGGAAAATATTCGGAACAATCCTGTCTGGAAGGCAGTGGCATTTACCGGTCCGCCTGTATAGGCTAAACAAAGGTTGATGCCAATGGTTTTGAGAAAGGTGCTTTTTCCGGCCATGTTTGAACCAGTCAACAACACAATTTTGCCTGAATGATCCAGAGAGAAATCATTGCAGATTTTCTGAGAAACGGGAAGCAGTGGATGTCCCAGGGCAGCAGCTTGTAAAATGGGGTGTTCTGCTGTAGAGATATTACTCATAAATTCTGGAAAGACATATTCAGGGTACAAATACGCAAAATTGGCGAGCGAGATGTATGCTTCGAGTTCAGACCAGGTTTCGACCCATTCGGGAAATTGCACGGCGCACTGTTGCTGGCACTGTTCAATCTGCCGCGAGAAATAGAGATCCCAGGGCGCAACAAGATTTAAAAATAATCCAAGTAACGGATTCATCCGCAGCCCCACCGCTGTTGTCAGCCAGGTGACCTTTTTGAGGAGTGCGGAAGGCAATTGTTCAGAACGATAAAAGGGTTCACATACCCGTTTCAGGTGAATGTTCTTACCATAAGGATAGGTTTCGAGATACAGCAGAATCGTTTTAAACTTATCGAGTTCATCATAGAGCAGCATCAACGCATCGAAACTCTTTTTCAGGGTGGGCATACTCGTGAAATAAATCGCCAGATAGATTGCTAATGAAAACACCCAAAATCCCGGAACCCAGCCGAGGAAATATCCGATCAACAAAATGATATTGAGGGCGGCCAGCGCAACTGAAAGCGGGAACGCCCACTGGAAATGTGGGGCTGATGGATGGATGTGAAGCCAGTGCAGAAGTTTTTCGTTCTGCAACTGTTCTTGCGAAGCCAAACGGAAATTCAGCAGGAGTTTATCCCGAAAGCGGCTCATGCAGGCAAGTTCGCGCACAATCTGCTGCCTCGTGGTGATCGTCTCTAGATCAGGCCGCGTGTGCAGCAGCCATTCACCCAGGCGCTGACTCCCGCCGTGCGAAATGGTCATATCAAGCAGGTGCTGGAGCGATTTCCGCCCGGTAATATCCAGATCAACTTCGAAGGGATGCTTTTCATCGCGATCTTGTCCGAGAGGTTCCGGAATGTATTCCCAATCCAGCATCATACGCGCCAGTTGCGTCGTTTTAATATCAAGCCAGAGTTGGTGTCGTCGCATGATTTTACCGATGCCATGATAATACCCGGCTTCAATACCCATCAGCCCAATCGATAGAATCAGCGGCGTCCAGCCGAACCAATAGGTCAGCGCGACTCCCAGGAAAAAGATTGCCGGTCGGTATTTAGCAAAACGTTCACGCCTGGCCCCTAATTTGTGAATCCCCGCATCAACGCGCCTGATATGGCGTTTGATTGCCTGCTGTCGCTTCGTATTATTCATATCTTATTTCCGGAAAAGCTGAAGGCAAACTGAAATTTGCCCTGAGGTTACCATTTAGTTCGTTTTTTCGCCGTAGGCGATAAAGTATTGTAGAAGCAGAAAGTCCTCTTCTCCATCCCCTTTTTTCGCCGTAGGCGATCCACAATCGCTACGCGGTAAGATGAAGGAGTATGATGGGTCTGGTCTTTCCTACAATACTTGAAGCTCTATGTGCTAATTAGTTCCAAATAAAGAAGATTTTTGTCAAATAATATATGGGCTTCGAAATGAAACTTCATTTCAAACAAGAGGGGTTAAAAAAGTAATCCGCCGGGTTTACACCCGGCGGCAAACTCGATAATGGGGGGGGATAAACCATTACGAGTGGGGGTAAGGAATTTATGTGTTGTGTCGCGTGCTTTCACAACCAGGTTTCTTGAAGAAACCTGGTTGTGATCAATATTTTTTCGTTAAAACTGTTGAAACATGACTTTATCGCGCGCAGCCTGAATTTCACGCTCGATTTTTTCAGCTCGCTCGATGTATTCAGAATCATGCTGACCATGCTTCACAAGGTATGTCAAACCAGCAACCACTAAACCACCAATAACTAATACGGACATAACTGTTTCCTCCTGAAATCTCTATATAAAAACTACTCACAGGTTATTCATTTTTTCAGTGAGAATTTTATTAATATTCCTGCACTCTTACTGAAAATCCCGGAGCAGCGTTCATGACAAGCATGTATATATTATGCGTTACTCCCGCCTCATTCCCTTTTATGAAAAAAGGGAATGAGGGGTTTATTATAAAACCTTCTTACCTTTATCGAAAAAAGGAAAGAAGGGGAAGGGGAATGAAATGTTTCCCACTGTCACGCATTTGTTCTTATATTATTCAAATTTGATGCCAACATAGGAACTCGTTTGTAAAATTGGCTGAAAATACTTAAATGGCAGAGGATTTGCCTGGTAATTTATGAAGAAAGATACAAATATATTTTTATGAAATATCATAAATTCATGAAATATAATAAATCTATATGAATGTGAGTTCGAGATAAGCTTTTAAGCCCCAACGGGGCGGAATCTGGTAGCCCAGGGTGTCAGCCCTGGGACAAGAAGGACAAGAAGCGGGTTCCCCCCTCCCCTCTCCGCGTTCCGCCGCGAGCGGCGGCGGAACGCGGAGAGGGGAGGGCACACACGTCGGATTTTCACCCCCAGGACTGACACCCTGGGCTACCATATCTCGTTCCTTCGGGACTTTTACGGCGTTTTTCTTATCCCGAACTCACGTTATATTATTATCCCATGCTCTTCTCTCTTTGACAAATTTTTAACCCTGTTGAGGTGATGTCAAACGGAAGCTCAAATTGATTTATGATATATCATAAATTCAGGCCGGACGTTCAATTCCAAGCTTTTTCATCCTGGATACAAGGGTTTGTGGATTGATATTCAATATCTTCGCCGCGCCTTTTTCGCCGCTTACGCGCCAATGAGTTTTTTTCAGGGCTTTCAGAATATGTGTTCGTTCAGTTTCTTCTAAAGTAACAAGTTTGACCGATTTCGATTGCGATTCTTTTGCGGAAAACCAATCTCCGAGTTCCAGGCGCGTGCCCGGACTTAGAATCACGGCGCGTTCAATGATATTCTCTAATTCGCGGATATTTCCAGGCCAATGATATTCCTGTAAAATGTTCATGACCTTCCGAGGCACGCGTTCAATCTGTTTGCCAGTTTTTTTGCTGAACTTTTGCGTAAAATATTTCACCAGTAGCGGAATATCCTCTGGACGATCGCGGAGCGGCGGGATATGAATGGGAAACACATTCAAGCGATAAAACAGATCTTCCCGAAAAGTGCCATTTTGTACGGCTTTTTCCAAATCCCGATTGGTTGCCGCAATCACACGCACATTGACCTTGAGGGTTTGGGGATTGCCAAGACGATCGAACTCCCCTTCTTGCAGGACTCGCAGGAGTTTCACCTGTAAATCTAAAGGCAACTCTCCGATCTCATCCAAAAAGATCGAACTCCCATCTGCCAATTCAAAACGTCCGGCTTTGCGGGCGATTGCTCCGGTAAACGCGCCTTTTTCGTGTCCAAACAGTTCACTTTCAATTAAATTAGCCGGTAACGCCGCGCAATTGACCTTCACCAGAGAACGCTCGCGGCGCGTACTGAGGTTGTGCACGGCGTGGGCAATCAGTTCCTTTCCTGTACCGGTCTCGCCGAGAATCAAGACGGTCGCATCGGTCGCAGCGACCTGCTCAACTTGCGCCAATACCTGTTTATATTTTTCACTTTGAGAGTGAATGTTTTCAAAGTTATAGGTCAGTTTGATTTCCTGGCGCAGGTAAATATTTTCCTCCTCAAGCCGATTTTTGAAATATTCGACTTCCAGCAGAGCCTGCGTTAATTCTTTTTCCGCTTCAATTTGCTGGGTGATGTCGTTAAAAAATCCTTCAACAGCAACTATGTCGTTCGTCTCAGAATAGACCCCTCGAAAGCGGTCTGAAATCCATTTGATGTCACCGCTCATGGTGATAATTCGATAATTTAACCGTCCAGGCTTTTGTTCCTTAAGTGCTTCTTCATATTCCCTGAGCACTTTCTTTCTGTCTTCCGGATGAATGAGTTCAACCCTTGATATTTTCTTATTAAATATCAGATCTTCAGGGGTATAGCCGGTGATACGCTGGCTCCAGGCGGTAATAAATTCAACGGTTAGCTGCTGATCATGTTTACAGCGATAAACCGCTCCGGGAAGATTATGAATCAAGGTTTGCAGAGTACGTTGACTCTCTTGTAATTCATCCTCTGCACGCTTGCGGGCGGTAATATCGCGTACAAAGTTGCAACTATATTCCTGCCCTTCAAACTCGATAAAATTTTGCGTTACTTCAACCGGAATCCACTGCCCGTTTTTGGTCGGCTGCAACTTTTCAAATGTGACAACTTTGTGTTCTTTCAGGGTATTCCAGCGTTTCTGCCAGATTTCCACATTCTCTTCAGGGTGAAGTTCATACACTTTTTTATGCAGAAATTCATCCTGCGAATAGCCAAATAGTCGGCAGGCCATCTCATTTACCCGATGGATGCGCGCTTCCGAATCAACCCAAAATATGGCATCCGGGGCATATTCCATCGTAAAATGCGAGAGACGCATCATGTTATCATGTTGTTCAGAAAGATGACTCATCATGAAAAACTTAGCAACCGAGTTTCTTGAAGAAACTCGGTTGCTAAGGTGATTATTATTTCCGTAAAGCGGCTTGTGTGAGCAGATGATCTGGGACTTCGACGTCAAACTCAATCGAATCAATGAGATATTCCGTACCTTTTCCACTGGAAAGCACGTCTTTAAAGATCATTTTTTTCGGATACCAACGTTCAGCGACTTGAAAAATCTCGATAATCTCTATGGTTTTTAACAATTTTCCACTTTTGGCATAGCGTTCTTCTTTGAGCGGCAGCCAGTGCTCAGAATCAACCCACAGTTTGCGGGAATGGTAGGAAATATCCTGTTCCTTTGCCCTCAGTTGCAAGACATAACAGTGCTGCCCATTGATCTCATCCTCGGCTATGACTTCCGCGTCATACAGATCGACAAGGTGATCATTTTCAGTCACATCTTCATACGATAAATCAGACCCCATCACGGATTGACGCAATAAATGGCCGGAAATGGTGATAATGCGGTCGGTTGGTTCCGGAGTATAGGTCCAGATTTTATCGCCTAATTTCAACATTTTTTTGCCTTTTTCACGAGCAGGCGAGAGATATTCAACAAACGCTTTATCGCGCCCTTTGTTCCAGCTTTTTGAAGTAATCGTGCGGCTGCCGCTGCGACCATGCACAATCATGGTGCTCATGCTAACAGCCTGATCAACGGCCATATTCGCATCAACTTTCTGCAAAATTTCCTGGCCGGTTAATGTTTGGGCTGTAACTGGACCGGCGCAGAGTAATAATGTCAAGCATAACATCAAATTTTTCATATTTTTTGCTCCCCTGAAAATGTAGCGCGAAACTCCAGTTTCGCTCATTGTTGACAGCCGCGAAACTGGAGTTTCGCGCTACATCGTATGTTCATTGTGTCGGGTGAGCCTTAGCTCATGACAACTCCTGTGAAACTTCCCGTACCGACTGACAGCCGTGTCCGTCGCTCTGCTTGTTAACAAGGGTTTTGGCGAACAAGGCTGTTCGCCGGTACGCTCCAGTCGTTATCAACTTTCCAATTCTTTAAATAATTGGGCTGTCTGCCGTCTGAAAATCCCGATGCCAGACATCATCGCGCCCAGCGTGGTAGCGGCCAGACCTGGAAAAAAACCGATATATAACGCTGCCGGGGTAATTTGGGCGCGCAATACTGTTGACATGAGCATTTTGCCTCCTTCCATCATGCCAGAGATGTCAATTCCTTGTTCTTGTAAATAATAGGAAAGCCCTAATCCCAAAAACGTCCCGATGATCGATCCGATCAGGCCGATTAACAGCGATTCATACACCAGGGTCCAATACACATGTCCTTTGTGTTCCCCAATCGCCAGACGAATCCCCATTTCACCATAACGCCGGATACCAGACATTAAGCCGGTATTCCACAACACAATCGACATTACCACGATAAACCCGGCAAGATAGATCAAAATCCAGACATTGATCATATCCAGATAGGCTCCCAGACCATTCTGATCGCGTAATGTGATCATTTTCTGCGCAAATTGATCGTCGTTCTCCTGATATGCCGCGTTAAAGCGCGTGGCAATCTCTTCGGCTTCCTGTTTCTGATATAAAAGGTTTGGGAAATATCCTAAAATTTCCCCCGCACGATCAAACATATCAAGAGCATACTGCACATCGGAAATATCGGCAAACATTGCGCCGCGATCCATGGCCTCGACGCCAAAACGCAAGGTTCCCACGACAATAAAATTTTCAATCGCCATGCTGCCGGTCGAGGTTGCACTGATCAATGTTGCGGTTTCTCCGAGCGTAATTCCCAGTTGCTGTGCAAATTGATCGCTGATCACGATTTCTCCGGCATTCTGAGGCAAGCGTCCCTGAACGAGAGCAATGTTCAGATTAAGCCGTTGAATTTCCTGCGTTTCCGGCGAAAATAAGTCAATGCCCATGCCAAATACCGGCCCCTGGGCGCGTGTTTCGCCAGATTCATCAGGAATATCCAGCAAGCCCCCAAATTTAATACGCGGCGTCCAATCCAAATCAGGATATTCCTGTTGGAGTTCTGTCAGCAATTGTTCCACCCCAAAAATCGCCAGATCGTTCGGCAACTGACTCGCGATTTCAGCGTAAGCTCGTGTCATAATCTTCACATGCCCGGTATCGAGCGTGGCATTCGTGGCCGTGAGGTCGCCGACAACGCCATGTACCCAGCAATGAATTAAAACCGTAATCATCACGCCAGCGGCGACAATGATGATGGGGAACAAACTGCGATGACGATCGCGCAATAAGCCTTTTAACAAAAACCAAGTCATACCTATAAAAAGGACTAAAAGGACTAATGGGACTAAAGTTGGGAGAAAATGAGCTAAATTTTCAAGTAGCGAAAATGGCTAAAGTTTGAGGATAGCTTTCTAACTTTAGTCCCTTTAAGTCCCTTTAGTCCTTTATGCAACTTTGCCTCGTAAGGCGTCTGTCGGTTTGAGTTTGGCGATTTTGCGAGTTGGCAGGAAACTCACAATGGTCACCGTGAGTAAGACAATCATCGTCGTTCCGATCACGAGTTGTATCCCATAACTCGGGTATAAGGTATCGGAAATGGCAAAGCCCGTACTGTCCATCATTTCAACAGGTAATGCGATTCCCTTCGCGGCCGAATAGATCAACAAAGGAATGCCATACACTGCGCCAACTAACAGAGCAAGTAATCCGTGCAACGCTCCTTCCAGCGTAAACAAGCCAATAATTTGTCCGCGCGGCATTCCCAGCGCCATGAGTGTGCCCATTTCTTTGCGACGCCGGAAAACAGCCAGCACCTGGGTATCAAAAATCGCCAGCAACGCCATTCCCATGAGCAGAATGTACATAATGAGGCTACCCATGCTTTTACTCTTAATCAACTCGATGATATTTTTGAGCAAGTCCTCCAGTCCGTGATAAATCCAAATCTCGCTGTCTGCCGGAACGGCGTCAAGATCCTTTGCCAATACCACCAGCGTGGCTTCATTGGGCGCTGCCAGCATGTCACGCAAATTTTCCAGTGGAAGCCAAATCTGCCCACTATCAATGGACTGAACCGTCGTGCTCATAATCTGGACGATCCGTATGTCGGCCGCGTCAAAAGTTCCGTGAATGTCGCGCCAGCGCACCGTCACATCATCGCCTATGTGTAGCCGGGTTTGTTCGGCCATACGGCCGCCAATAAGCGCGGGAATAATATCAGGATTGTCGGTTTTTAAGACACCAGTCGGAATATTGAGAATCCGCTGATCCGGATCAATCCCGCGTAATTGCGCCGATTGAATCCGCCCCTGTGGGAAAATCGCGCCTGATGCCGCTAAAATCGGTGTGGCCTGGCCTTTTTGCATTAATTCTGTTAAAGTTGATGAAAGCGGGGCATGCGCCTCGTCAAGCGTGAACGGATCATACGGATCATACGCGCGATGCCAGAATTGCCCACCGCCGTATTCGGAATCAACCAGCGCGGTCATGGCCTGATTATTCATACCTTCGATCATCCCCTGAATCCAGATAATTGCCACAAAGGCAATCGAAAGCACGATCACATTCAACCAGGTGCGCAACCCGGCGCCCATAATATTACGAAAAGCTAATTTCGGAATAAGCATGGTTAGAAAGTATTTAAGTGTTTACGTGTTTAAACACTCAAACACGTAAACACTTAAATACTCAAACACTCATCTTCTGCGATTTTGCCGTCTCGCAGGGTAATTTTACGACGCAGATACCGAATCACTTTATCATCGTGAGTTGCAAACAGAAACGTTGTCTGCAAGTCGTGATTGAGTTGGACCATCGTCCGCAGGATATTATGCGAATTATCGGCATCCAGGTTCGCGGTTGGTTCATCTGCCAGCACAACGTCAGGCTTTTTCACCATGGCGCGCGCAATCGAGACCCGCTGCCGTTCCCCGCCAGATAATTGCGCCGGACGGGAGTTGACTTTATCTAACAGTCCGACCCATTCCAATGCCTGCATCACTGCATTTTTGCGTTCTGTTGCACTCATATTGAGCAAGAGCAGGGGGAGTTCCACATTTTCGAAGACGGTATAGATCGGCAATAAATTATAGGTTTGAAAAATAAACCCTAAATGCTCACTGCGTAACCGGGCGGCCTGTCTGTGGCTTAATGTCTGCGTATCTCGTCCAAGTACTATAGCACTCCCTTCTGTTGGATTATCCAATGCGCCGATGATATTCAACAACGTGGTCTTTCCTGAGCCACTCGGCCCGACCAGACCGGTAAACTCCCCTTTTTGAAAAGACACAGTAATATCTCTCAAGGCGGTAAATTGTCGTCCACCGATCGGATATTGTTTCACAAGATGCTGCGTGCTGATAAGTGTCTGATTTTGCATGTATTTACCGTCTAAAAATCGAGTTTTTTCAGAAAAACTCGGTTTTTTCCCTAATGATAAAAAGTGAACATAACCTGTGCACCATACCCGGCCCCCAGAGCCGTTTGTTGGACATCCAGCGTTTCTGTCTCGGATGCCGGATAGGAAAACAGGCTGGCATTCATGCTCCAGGTGTTATAAGTGCGCTGCCAACTCAGATAGTGCCAATACTGCTCTTGTTCCCAGGAATAATAGCCTATTGCACTGAAATTATCAAACAGGCCATAGGGATAGCTCAGCGAAAACGCTGAAATATGCGCATCTTCATCCCATCCAAAGGCATCGCTTGCGGCAACTGTGGTGAGATGTTCCAGGACGACGTGCAGTCCATTGCCCACGCCAAAGGTGTAGTCTGCGCCAATCGTCGTCATCTTCGTCCATTCGTAGGGCAGCCATGAGGCTTCCTGATGTTGCAGCATTGTTTCAAACCACAGGCCAACCGTGATCTCCCAGCGTCCGTCTAAGGCAATGCGGTCTTCTCTGAAATCAGAACCGCCCGGAGTTAAGGCGTCCACCTTTCGCGTGTGAAAGGTGGACGCCAATTCGCCATCCAGTACCGGATATTGCAGCCGTCCCCCGAATTCCGGCGTATCATCCACCGATGGTAATTGTTCATAACCTTTACGTTCATCATTGCCATATAAACCCCACAGCCAGAGATTGGCGTTATTTAACGCGCCGTATTTGAAACGCAGCGCATAAACGCCGTTCGTGAGTTGTAACTGGTCGCGCGGATCGACTTGATCAAACCATTTTAACGAACGGAGAAGTTGCGCCGGGCCAAAATTGATGCGCTGTAACCCTAATTGAGTTTCTGTTTGCGCGGTTGCATACCGCAATTTCAGCCGGTACAATTCCAACTCTATTTCCTCCTCGGAACGTTCTGTGTCGTACGTTGCAAATCCGTTTAACGACGTTTCAATATCCATAAACGACACAGTAGTTAGTTGATGCTCCAGCGTAAGTTGCGGAAGATAGCGTCCTCCGGTTTGATTGCGCCACTCATCATCGTTTCTGGATTGGATCGTCCAGCCAGAAAGCTGCCCACTGAGATCAAGATTCAGTGTATAGGCGTTTCCTCTGGTGAACACACACAATAGAAGAACCGTCCAGCATAGTTCTCGTTTCCTAATCCATCGCTTATTCTTCATTTCTGTTGATCAGCCCATAATAAAAGAAATTCCAGATTTCGCGCGTCAATTCGACATAATCGGCGTATAAATGTTTGACAGAGTCATCATTCACCAATTCAGTGAGTTTATTGAGAAGCACCAGTATCAATTCAGGCCGGACTTCCGGGCGAATATCGCCGCGTTTCTGGGCGTCTGTCAAAAATTGCATCACTCGCTGTTTCCAGGCCTCCGCACTTGTCTGATAAAAATCCATCCGGAAAACTTCTTCGATGAAGTCAGTGCTCATTTTCGCCGTCATCTCTAATTTATAATCCTGCATCAGCCGTAATTTTTCAGGAAAGGGGATCGGCATATTCTCAACTTCATCAAGTTTTCGGTAGGCGTCTTCAATCCAACGATCCCAGATATGCTGCATGAGAACCGTTTTATTCGCAAAGCAGCGATAAAAGGTCATGCGGCTCACGCCGGCTTTCTGACAAATTTCCTCAACCGAAACACGCTTTAATCCATGCTTCAAAAAGAGTTCTTCAGCCGTCGCCACAATTTGTTGGTGTTTTTTGGATACCTGAAGTTCCGTGCTGTTCATCGTATGTATAAACATTGGTTGTTGTTGCCTATTATTACATTATAGAGATAACATAGAAATGTTCATGATACTTGTCAAGAAAAAATGTGACATTATTTGTATTAATATGTATTATTTGTAAAATTTTTGATAGTGGTGAAATAGTAAGTGATGACGCATGCTTCACGATGCGGTCAGGAGTGCGACGAGGTCGTCGCAACGGCAT
>DF820474.1:225910-233306 GCA_000739535.1 Candidatus Vecturithrix granuli
GCGATGACCTCATCGCCCTCCTGTTTGTTGAGCAGTGTTCCGGGTACCCATCACTTACAATTTAACCGCTACCCTCTATTATATATGATGATGAGATGGCGAAAGCTGCGCTTCATGCGGATTGAACCAATAGAGATCCCGTTCGTCAAAATAGCCGCATCGAAAGCGTCTCAGGCTGAGACCGGTTCGGATTGATAACATCAGAGCATACAAAAATACCTGCGTCACCGCGGTTACTTCGTTGAGCGCGTTGGGCTTATAATCCCAGACTTCAACCCGATGCTCAGTATAGCGCAGCAGATCAATATGGCCGGTCAGCGGCGCGTCGGTGCCAAACACCTCAGCATAATCTTGTATTTCCCTCGCTTCGGTCCAGACCGGAATTTCGCAGGCAAAAGAGCAGGGATCATGCTCAAGGAAATACAGTTGCAGATTTTCATGACGACTTGTGAATCTGGTATAATCACGGCTAGCGCCTGCCAGATCGATCATGACATGAGTTTGCGTGTGATAAAGCGGAACCTTTACCATAAACCTCTGCTGCGACGCTCGAAACCCATCCGCCTTATACAAATGGTTGGGACAATCTTCAAAAAGCAGCCAGAGATACTCGCGTAGAGACTTCGGCAGTCCGGGGATTTTCGGCGTACACAGGCGGTAACGATAAAACGGTTCATGCCCGAAGGAATGCACGCGGATCGTGCGAGGCGTTTTTACGCGATAGGGCGTAAATACGCCATAATCGGACAAACGAAACGGCTGAACTTTCTGATCATGAGAAGCACGCATTAACGTTGCATACGTTCTCGCACCCGATTTTCGCTGCTGATGCTGCCATAAAACGCGCTTGATGACGTCGCGGAACCCTTCAATTCTGCGGGAATTGACGCCAATAGCGTAAATCGTTTCTGACGGAGATGATTGGGTTGATGGGGGCGAAAGTTCGATTTCAGCGGTAATACACGAAAATTCGGGCGAGAGCGCGTGCTCGAATTCAGGCAGCAAACGGGGGTGAAACTGCTCGTCAAAGAAGAGAAAGAGATTGAGACGAGGGAACTGCGCACATCGGGCGGCGCGAATTTTTTCAGAAGCCTGCTGCAAAAGAACCCATCGTTTTGGTGTCATACAACAATCTTCATAAACATTGAACCTGATGGTGAACATTCTGAATAATTTTCTGTGTAGATTATCGGGTGAATTGTCAAGAAAATATTGGATGAGAAACACGCATGAGGCGAGATGTCAAAAGTTTTTGCATAAACTCGGAATGCAAGGTCATTGGCTTCAAAAGAATCTGCCCTGACGAGATTTCCCGGCCGATAAAATCTTGACAGAAGACCGCTCTTCCAGTATAGTCCGTTCCGATCTATAATTCGATGTTGACAACGCATAGACGCCGGAAAGAGAGACGGTATGATCAACAACCATTATCTGTTTTCATCCCAATTCCGCAGTTATTTACACGCTCAGGAGCTTGACGACCCTGCGTTTTTTGAAGGGTTTGTCGCCACAGTCAGCAGTTTTTTGCAAGCGGCGGCGACCGCGGAGCTCGACGCGCTGACGCAGCGCGTGATTGCGCCGATCCTATCGCAGTTGCAGTTTGCGAATCCGCCCCTTGAAACCGTCCCTACTGCGCCGGCCGCGCGCTATGCTTATCTGTACGATGGCTTTCCGCTGACCAAACAGGTCAGTTGCGTATATGTCGTCCCGAATTCCCCTCCTGAGAGTAGGGCTGTGAAGTTCTCATCGGACATGTCGTCTCGACTTCGCTCGACGTCCGACATTCCGCTCATCGAGCGAAGTCGAGATGAGGAACATGTGCAGAACTTCACAGCCCTGCCTCCTGGGAGGGGTCAGGGGTGGGTTCTGGATGTCGCTGAGAAAGGTAATTTCCCGGCGTTTGACCTGATTCAGTTGTTGCAACAGGCGAATCTGGAATGGGGCATGCTGACGAACGGCATGGTCTGGCGATTGTATAGCACGCGTGCGCCCCAACCGTACGAGCAATATCTGGAAATTGACTTTAGCGATGCGCAGCCCGAGGATTTCAAAATCTTCTGGCAACTGTTTTCCCTCGCGCTTTTCCTGACGGATGAGCAGGAGGTTACGCCGTTAGAAACCTATATCGCCGAATCGCAGCAGGAAGCGACTGTGATCGAAAAGCATATCAAGGGCAATATCGAAGCCTTGCTGGAAAACATCTGTGTGGGCCTGCTGGCCTACGCGGGCAAAGACAAGCAGCCGCTCACGGAAGCGGAGCAGCAGAGCTACTTTGAAAATGCGGTGTATCTGCTCTTTCGCCTGTTGTTTGTGCTGTACGCCGAATCGCGCGAGCTGCTACCGGCGCACGATCCGGCCTATCAGACTATCAGCCTGCAAACCCTCATCTGGCAGGCGCACGCCTGGAAACAGGCCGGATTGGTCAATGCCGCGGGCGTGGAGTTATGGGATGGCTTTCGCGATCTGTGCGATAAAATCCAGTTCGGGGACCCGCAGTTAAACATCCCGGAATATGACGGCGGGTTGTTCGATTCGCGCGAACATCCCTTTTTAGCCGATCCCCACAACAAAGTCAGCAACCTGTATTTTGTCAATGTCCTGGATTTGCTGGGCTACCGCGCGGTGCGCAAAGAGACACAGCCGATCAATTACCGCGATCTTTCGGTGCGCAGTCTGGGCAGTTTGTATGAGGGTATTCTGGAATACAAGCTGTTTCTGGCAACGGAAGAGTTAGTGCTGCGCGGCCAGACGCTGATCCCTCGCAAAGACGCCGGCAAAGTGAAAAAGACGGAGCGCGTGATCGCCCCGGGCCAGGTCTATTTTGCCCAGGCCGCCAACGAACGCCACGACACTGGTTCGTATTACACGCCCGAAGAAGTGGTCAACTACATGGTGCAGCATTCGGTGCGTGTGGGATTGGAGGAACGCTGGAGCGCGTTCCAGCCTACAGCGGCTCGGTATGAACAGGAAGTGCGCCAGGCCGTGTCGGAAGACGTGCGCCGTGCGCTGCGGCGCAAGTTCGACCAGGAAGTTTTGAACTTTGTAGAAACGCAGGTGTTGAGCTTTAAAGTGCTCGATCCGGCGATGGGCTCCGGGCACTTTTTAGTGAATGCGCTGCACGCCATCACGCATTTTATTCTGGAAGTGCTGCAAAGGGGCGGAGATGCGGCCGCGACCAGCCTGCTGGCGCACCATAACCCCGCCATAGACCTCACCCCCGCGCTGTGGCGGCGCAAAGTGGTGGAACGCTGCATCTTTGGCGTGGATCTCAACCCCTTAGCGGCCGAATTAGCGAAACTGTCGTTGTGGATTGCCTCCGCGTCCGCTGGCAAGCCCTTAACCTTCCTGAACCACCATCTCAAATGCGGTGATTCGCTGTTGGGTATTCGATTAAAAGATATGTTAACCTACCCAGGAATTTCTCAAAGTGATCAATTCACAATCTGGGATATGATTGACAAAGAAAAGATTGGCTTTATTAAAAATCGATTTTATCAATTTCTTTCTCATGGTTCAGATGAAATACACGAACTCCTTTCCAAAAAAGAGGAATACGAAGAAATTGCAAATGATCCTGTTTTGAAAAATCTTAAAGACATAGCGACATTATGGTCAATGATCAGTATAAATATTAACAATAAAAAAGGGCTGGATCTATTTGATACTCCAGCAATACCTTACCCGGAGCAGAATCAGTATTTTAAATTGATCAGGACTTACGCAAAACTCATGAATCTACTTGACACCTCCAAACATATTTCGATAGCGTAAGGACTCAGGAGGTGACCTCATATGAGTTCAGTCCAGATGAGTACATTGGAGTATTGCCAATTTTTGCTCAGTACGCAGATCAATGACACGCTCACGTATTTTGCCGATCATGTCAAGAAATTCAGTCATGATCGGAGCAACCGGTATCTTCGTGGGGAACGTCTGCGTCCCCACGTGGTCTGGGACAATGTGAAAGACGCCATCATCCTGTCAGAGAACGGGTATCTGGTGTTTGATGAGACCGTGGTAGACAAACGGTATTCATCCCAGATTGAAGGCGTCCGTACCCAATATAGCGGCAACGCCAAAGCCGTCATCACAGGCATTGGGGTCGTCAGTTGTGTCTATGTCAATCCTGAACTCAACCGGTTTTGGGAAATTGACTACCGGCTAGACGATCCCGAGAAGGATGGCAAAACCAAGTTGCAACACGCCTGTGAGATGGTATCGCAGGCACATTTTTGTCGTCAGATTCCGTTTCGTGGCGTCTTGATGGATACATGGTATGCCACGAAATGGCTCATGCTGGTCATCGAACGCATGGGGAAGGTCTATTATTGTCCCCTCAAATGTAACCGACTTCTTACGGAATCCGACCAACCGAAGACGTATCAGCGCGTGGATCCGCTCGCTGGGACGTCGGACGAAGAACAGGCCGGCAAACGCGTTCATCTGCGCGACGTTCCCAAAGGGCATCACGGGAGCTTCTTCCGCCTGCAGCGGCCTACCCCGCGCTCGGAACCGGACATCGACTGGATCGTGACCAATGACCGGACTCCCCATACAGCCCAGGTTGTTCAAACCGTGACCGACCTCCGCTGGAAAGTGGAGGAGTTTCATCGGGATACCAAACACGTGACTGGAATCGAAGCGTGTCAGTGCCGGGCGGCTCGGATTCAGCGCAATCACCTTGGGTGTGCCATCTTCGTCTGGAATCGGCTCAAAGAACTTGCGAATACAGCAGGGACGACCATCTATCAGTTGAAACAGGGGTTACTCGATCAATATCTGATCCAAGAACTCCAGCATCCTACTCTGAAGATGGTTCTTGCGTAAGTCCTGATCACGATACCTTTCCGGCCCTGGCCGATATGATCGCCGCGTTTCAAGCTCAGCCCCAGGTGAATGTGCGGCAATTCATCGCGCAGTACCGGTTTGCGCCTTATGGCCTGGGTGAAGTTGCGTTGGAGTTATTGCTGGCGGTGTTTATCAAATATTTTGGCGATGAACTGGTCTATAAAACGCATCCGCATGAGCCGGGAGAAATCAGTATCCAATCCTTCAATCAAATCGAGTTGCTGGTCAATCAGCCGGAACCCTTTGCCCAATTCGAAAAACGGACACTGGATGATGTGCACCTCACTGTTCTGCGCGAATTGTATGCCCTGTTCAGTTCAACTCCTTTGGCCGTCGGCGCACTGCCCCGTCTGCGCGATGTTGTGCTGCTCCTGAAACACTGGTTCGCGCAGTTACCCAAAATCGCCCGCGCAGAAGACGGGTATGACGATCCGCAGACCAAACAGTTCATCCAATGCCTGAAAAAACTTGATCATGCGGGGCCCTTTGATTTTCTGTTTCAGCAATTACCGGCAGTGTGGGGATATGCTGCCGATGAACGTTTTGATGAGGCCGTCCGGCAAAAACTGCTGCACGGCGTGCAGGTTTGCCGGGAACAGCTTGAACAGCGGCTTGAACAGGTCGAGCAGGCCATTTTTGAGGGATTGTTGCCATTGTTTCATGTTACCGGCAACACCTTTGACGACCTGGCGGACGCGATTCAATGCTGGTACAACGCCTTACATGTGCACCAGCGTGATTCGACCGCGGCCTGGCAAACCCCTGCCAGCAAAGCCTTATTGACTCATCTCAAGGATACGCAGCACCTGCGGCAGGTCATCTATGAAGATTTACCGGGCAGCAATAATTTCGGGTTAGGCAAGGTCGCGGATTGGAATACCGATAATATCAAAGTCTATCTGCGCAAGGTCAAAGAGGGCCTGGACACGCTGCAAAAATATGCAACGCTGGTCGCGCCGCCTATTGTCGAGGTGGAAAATGGCGAATGTTACCCCACCGCCGGCCGTACGCAGATGAAAGTGATTTATGAGAATCAGGAGGAGTTGCAAATTCACGTCAAGATTCCGCCCAATGCCACGGAAGTCTGGGTGTCGTATCATGGCGACCCCACCGCTCCCAATGCGCAGCGCCAGAAACTGACAGCGGATACGTTGTTGTCCATGGTACACGAAGGCGTCGCAACTGCCCAGATGGTGGCGGTAGATGGCGAGGGGAATTTCAGCTCGATCTATACCCTGCAATTGCAGGCGAAAACCTGGGTTGATGATCGTGACGCCTATGAATGGAAAATCCCCAATCCCAAAGATAGTAAGGATTGCCGCGTGATTTTCCGGGCAATTGCCGATAAGTTGCTCAAGACTCAGAAAGTCAGCAAAGCGGAAATGCTTGAACTGTTACAGCAGCTTATTCAGGAATATCAATAAAAGTAACTACTACAGGTTTCGGGGTAGTGGTTAAATAGTCAGTGATGCCCGCTCGTTGAGCGAAGTCGAAACGAGCCGCTCACCGTTCCCTTCGACTTCGCTCAGGGAACGTATCACTTACCATTTAACCATTACCAAAATTCTATTTTCAGGGGGAGCAATATGAGAAACTCTTTTGCAAAATATTGTTGGCTCGTGATCTGCATCGGGGTATTAAGCGCAACAAGCTGCGATCACCATAAGCATTCAACCGGTCCCGATAATCGCACGGTGTTACGAATCGGACAAACGAGCGGCGGCAGGCTATTTCAGGTGATTCAAGAGCAGAATGCTGAAAATTTTGATGAAATCAAAGTTGCTATTGACGGCGAACATGAAGTCGTGCTTGAAACCGTGGCGGGAATCCAGCGAACACAAGTGGATTCAGTGCTGGTGCTTGAATATCCTGGCAATCGTCCGCTGGTGCATATTGAGTGGCATACATTTTTCTATAGCCTGTCTTCTTCCACAGATTACCATTATATTGTCTTTGTCAAAGGTGCTGTCCCGCCAGATTTTCTCCTGACCGGCTCCGGGACATTTATCTATGACGGGCATTATCTCTTTCAGTGGAGTAAAGGCAGCTACCAACTTTCGTATGCCAATCAAACCGTCTCTATTGAAGAACAATGGGTGGAAGGCGGAGATCGAGATCTCGTGTGTTACGCCGCGGAAACAAAGCGTTTTCGGGCATACCATGTCGAGGGGTTTACTGAGACGAGTCTGGAACGCTGTGAAGAATATTCGCGGAACGTGTCGGTTGTGCGGCAAGTGAGCGGACCGTGCAACATTGATATGGTGCGGGCCGCCCTTGATAACACGCGCTGGACAGCAACCCCCATGACGCCGGATGATGTTCTGAAAAAATGTCAACCACGTAACTCGTATTAAGTAATTACAAGAATAAAATATAAGCAAGAATTTCCGGACTTTTGCTAAATATCCGGAGTTTTCGCTCAAGAAAAGTCAAAGAAATTTCTTGATAATTACTAAGTAACTACAATTTATGTTACTGTAAATAACTCACTTTACGCAGTAGATAAAAAAGTTCTTTGACAAATATCTTGTGATCATGTTCAGATCCT
>DF820473.1:0-32760 GCA_000739535.1 Candidatus Vecturithrix granuli
TTGTCCCAGGGCTGACACCCTGGGCTACCAGATTCCGCCCCGTTGGGGCTTAAAAGCTTATCCCGAACTCACGTTAAACTAAAGTATGCACTCCTAAAAGACGAAGTCGAAACGAACGAGGCAGTTTCTCTTCGGCATATAGGAAACACGAAAAATAAGTTGACAAGAACATCATTTTGAAACTAAGAAGAGGTCCATCAATTCTTAAACAGAAAACCTGGATTTCCTTGATAAACTGGGGTTTTAGCATTTCCCAAATGTTTGTTCAAGACTTAAACGACACATTTAAGCCAGGGGAGATGCCAGCAGGAGAGTATATGAGTGGGAATTTAACAACGAGATTATTTCAGGCGCTTCAACAACAATATGCTTTACCTCTGCACGGAATTCATGGAATCTCGCATTGGGCCAGGGTATATGAAAATGGTTGCCGGATTGCGGAAAAGACCCGTGTGAATCTGAAAATCGTTCAACTCTTTGCCCTGTTTCATGATAGTAAACGCCAGAATGAAGGTGCAGATCCTGAGCATGGGATACGCGGCGCGAAGTATGCAGCCACCTTTCATCAGGCTGCCTTGTTAGATCTCTCGGATCAAGAATTTGATTTGCTCTATCGCGCCTGCGCCGATCATACGGATGGCCTGATCGAGGCTGATATTACAGTGCAGGCCTGTTGGGATGCTGACCGGCTGGATCTATATCGAGTGGGCATTCTGCCTGATCCGGCTTTACTGTGTACCAATGCTGCTAAGTCGCCTGAACTGCGCGAATGGGCGAATACACGCGCGGCTTTACGAATGCTGCCAGACTCCATGAGAACCTTATGGAGCATAGCATGAAAAGGAGGTTTGTATGTCAAAAGTGCAAGTGAATATGCATGCCCCGGATTTTACTCTGAAAGATGTGCATGATACGCCAGTAACGCTTTCTGGGTTTCAGGGCCGGAAAAACGTGGTAATGGTGTTTAATCGAGGATTTTTCTGACCGTTCTGCCGCCGGCATCTGGCGCAGTTGCGCCAGGAGTATCAGCAATTTGTCCGACGAGATACCGAGGTGATCGTGGTTGGTCCGGAAAAACTCCCAGAATTTGCGACCTATTGGCAAAAAGAGTCGTTCCCCTTTATCGGTCTGCCGGATCCGGAACAGCGCGTGCTCAAACTCTACGGCCAGGAAGTAAAATTACTGAAATTAGGGCGTATGCCCGCTCAGGTCGTTATTGATCAACAAGGAATCATCCGTTTTGCCCACTATGGCGATTCAATGAAGGATATTCCGCCAAATCAAGAGCTTCTGGCGTTACTTGATGGATTCAATCAGAACGCAAAATCATAGCCGCGACATCCACTTGATAAAATCTTCATCGCCGGATTCTTTGAACTCAAATAATTCAATGCCCATGGCGTGTCGCCCGGCGCACTCTTGAACCCAGCGTACCACGCCATGAATTTGGATAATTTTTATTTCCTGAGTTTCCGTCTCAAGGGGAATTTCGATCACCACGACGCTGCCTTTCGAAAGGGGTTTTTCAGTGACAATCCGTAACCCTCCAATGCTATAATCTTTGACCACGCCGCGCCGGTATTCCGGATGTTCAATATTTCCTGATTCTTCGTAAAATCGGATAAAGGCTTGCGTTGCTGTGCGTCCGTATTTTCTCCGTTCTTCCATAATGTTTCCCATTCACGAAAGAGGTTGAACACTGGAGGGGACTTTAGGTAGTGGTTAAATGATAAGTGACATCCGCTCGTTGAGCGAAGTCGAAACGAGCCTGGATGTGTTCCCTTCGACTCCGCTCAGGGAACGCTATCACTTACCATTTAACCACTACCGGATTTTACTTTTCCCTTGACATAAACCAGAGTTTTTCAATAGATTACGAACATACTTGACACCAGGAACGGCGTCAAGAGAAAAAAAGTTTTTCCTCAGTTTTGCCAATGTTCAACGATTTTCACGAAATTGTGTGTGAGAACCCATATATCATGAAATCTTGCTCATTACAACACCTGTATCCTTTTGACTCTCATTGGTGTGATCTGGATGATATAAAGTATCATTATCTCGATGAAGGCCTGGCCGATGCTCCGGCTCTTGTGATGGTGCATGGCAACCCGACCTGGTCTTTTTATTATCGCACGCTCATCCCGGAACTCAGCAAAGCGTACCGGGTGATTGTTCCTGATCATGTCGGCTGCGGATTGTCTGATAAACCGCAACCGTATGCGTACACCCTGGAGCAGCATATCGAAAATCTGGAACGTTTGCTGCTTTCTCTGAATTTACAACAAAAGATCACCCTGGTAGTCCATGATTGGGGCGGAGCAATTGGCATGGGCTATGCGACGCGCCATCCTGAAACTATCCGAAATTTTGTGGTTTTTAATAGCGCCGCCTTTTTTGTGCCCAGGCTTCCTTTACGCATTCGAATGTGTCGGATTCCCTGGCTCGGTGAGTTTTTAGTGCGCGGATTAAATGGCTTTGTGAGAGCTGCTTTCCTGTTTGCGACTTCACAGCCACAGCGATTGTCGCCTGAAGTCAAAACCGGCTATCTTGCGCCGTATAACTCCTGGCGCAATCGAATTGCGATCCACCGTTTTGTTCGGGATATTCCGATGGAACCTGCACATCCGACTCGCGCCACGCTCCATCAAATTGATACAGACTTATCCCTTTTCCGAAATCATTCGATGCTCATTCTCTGGGGTGCTAAGGATTTTTGTTTTACGGTCAAACATTTTCTGCCGGAATGGCATAAGCGTTTCCCGGATGCACAGATACACGTACTTGAACAGGCTGGGCATTATGTGGTCGAAGATGCGCATGAACGCATTTTGCCATTGATGACAGAATTTTTAAAAAAATATTGAAATGAAAAATTTGGTTGCTGTAAGTCATTCTGTGCTGGAGTGCAAACGTTCTACTTTTGCGCGTGTCCGTGTGTCAGCACACTCGCTTGCGAACGCAACATGTTCGTTGCGGTCAATCATGCTGTGCTCGCTCGCTAGACGAATGTTCTGCGTTCGCCTGTCAGCTTTCCGGCACCTACTCACGCGCGAAAGGAGAACGTTCGCACTCCGGGCACAGAATTATTTACAGGAAGAAAATTTGGGAACATTACCATAGTGCTTATGCTCTGAAAAAACCGGGTTTTTAGTAGTTTAATACAGGATGATTTGCGGGAGGGAAAATTTTGGAACAATATAATATTGCCCAGGCTCTGAATGAGATGGCGATGCGCGCGCCTTTTCGTCCGGCGATTATTTTTCCGGCAGGACGTGACGCCCGGGCGCGCGCAAAATATACCCAATTGACTTTTCAACAATTAAATACTCTGTGTGATGCTTATGCCCATGGTTTAGCGGGTTATGACATTCAAAAGGGGGAACGAGTCTTGATGATGGTTCGCCCCGGCGTTGAATTGATCGCCGCGACGTTCGCCTTATTAAAGATTGGCGCTGTTCCGGTGTTAATTGACCCCGGCATGGGACGTAAAGCGTTCCTCCAATGCGTTGCTGACGCTCAACCAACGGCGATGATTGGCATTCCTCTGGCGCATATCCTTCACACTCTGTTTCCCAAAGCGTTTCACACAATCAAGCGGACGATCACGGTAGGAAAGCGTCTATTTTGGGGCGGAGCGACGCTGGCAGAGCTTGAGTCGCAGACCCGCGCGCCCTTTCCGGCGGCGGCAACTACCCTTGAGGATGAGGCCGCAGTTGCTTTTACTTCTGGCGGAACGGGCATTCCTAAAGGCGTGGTGTATTCCCATGGGATTTTCCGTAAACAGATTGAAATTATGCGTACAGAAATGGGCGTTGCGGAAGGGGATATACATCTGGCGGTCATGTACATTTTCGCGCTGTTTAATCCGGCTTTAGGCGTCACTACAGTGATTCCCGATATGGACCCGCGTAAAACCGCTCAAGTGAATCCGGCCTATCTGGTGGAATCCATTGAAACTCATGGGATCACGATGAGCCTTGGCTCGCCGCTGATCTGGAAAATTCTGAGCGACTATTGTCTGACGCACGACATTTGCCTGCCTTCATTGAAACTGATGTTTATGTTCGGAGATGTAGTGATGCCGGAAGTAGTTGAAAATTGTACAAAAATTTTGCCTTATGGAAAAATCTACACCCCTTATGGCGCTACTGAAGCCCTGCCGTTGACTCTGATGAGCGGCGCAGACATTCTGACTGAAACCGCGCAAAAAACACGCCAGGGGGCAGGAGTGTGCGTGGGAACGCCGGTTGGCGGCCTGCGCGTTCGGATTATTCCGATCAGGGAGACGCCCATCCGGCAATGGGATGACTCATTAGCCTTACCCGTTGGGCAGATCGGCGAAATTGTGGTCAAAGGCGACGTTGTCACACGCCTCTATCTCAATCGCCCGCAGCAAACCGATGAAGCCAAAATTCCTGATCAGGATGGACCATGGCATCGCATGGGCGACCTGGGATATCTGGATGAACAGGAACGCTTATGGGTCTGCGGACGTAAAGCGCATCGCGTCGAAACCGCTCGCGGTTTGCTGCTGCCGGTGCAGTGCGAAGCGATTTTCAACCAACATCCTGCGGCAGCACGTTCGGCCCTGGTCGGCGTGGGGCAATTCGGGCAGCAGCGAGCGGTAATCATTATCGAAATAAAACCCGGAAACGCTGTCAAATCCAACAAAGCTCGTCAACGACTCATTGCCGAACTCCTTGAACTCGGACGCCGGCACGAGCATACGCGCCACATTCAAGACGTGTTGTTTCATCCCTCATTTCCGGTGGATGTGCGGCATAACACCAAAATTGATCGGTTGAAACTCGCTGCCTGGGCAGCGAAACAATTGAGGTAAGAGGTGGATTTATGAAAGCATTGGTGACAGGTGGTGGTGGATTTTTAGGGCGATATATTGTCGAGCAACTGTTGGAACGTGGCGATATGGTCACAGTTTTCGCACGGGGGGAGTATCCTGAGTTGGAGAAGATTGGTGTAACGCTGGTGCGAGGCGATCTGCAAGATGACGGGGCTGTCACTCAGGTCTGCGCTGGTATGGATGTGGTCTTTCATACCGCTGCAAAACCGGGTATCTGGGGCGCGTGGGATTCCTTTTACGCGCCGAATGTGACCGGCACACAACACATTATCACGGCTTGTCGGGTACAGCGTGTGCCCAGGCTTGTGTTTACCAGTTCCCCCAGTGTGATTTTCAATAACGCGCCGCAAGAAGGATGCGACGAATCAGTGCCCTATCCGGCAACCTATGAAAATTTTTATTCTCACACAAAAGCTCTGGCAGAACAGATGGTTGTTCAGGCTAATAGCGAGGAACTCTTGACGGTCACCCTGCGGCCACACCTGATCTGGGGCCCGCGCGACGCGCACCTGCTGCCGCGCCTGATCGACCGCGCGCGTTCCGGCAAATTAGTACAGGTCGGCGACGGTACAAACAACGTTGATATTACCTACGTTGAAGACGCGGCCAGAGCGCACCTTCTCGCGGCAGATGCTTTACAACCCGGTTCGCCGGTCGCTGGTTCAATCTATTTCATCAGCCAGGATGCGCCAGTGAATCTCTGGGATTGGATTTATAACCTTTTAAATCGGTTGGCGATCCCTCGCATCAAACACCGGATCTCTTTGCGTGTGGCCCGCGCAATTGGCGTAGCGATGGAATGGGCATATCGTACTTTTCATCTATCCGGAGAACCGAAAATGACCCGTTTTCTGGCAAGTGAACTAGCCATGAGCCATTATTACGATATCTCCCGCGCCAAACGAGATTTCGACTATCAGCCCCAATTTAGCATGGAAGCCGCCTTAGAAAAAACCCTGGCATATTTGAGGTGATTGAGAATTGCCCACGGAACACACAAAATACACAAAATAAGGACAAGAGAGAGGTTTCTCAATTCATTTTTCTCTCAGTATAAAAATGCTGCTTGTGGTTTTCCGCAATTTTCACAAAAGAGCCAAAATTTTCGTGTATTTCGTGTGTTTCGTGGACTGGAAAATCTTATGAACGCTTACTATACCGAAAAGCTTGCGGCTGAGCGCCTGATGCGCTGCTATGAGATTGCTCCGCCGCGCATCCGCCAATATTTGGAGGCGGAAATTGAATTTTGCCTATCGAAAATCACGCCTGCGGATACGGTGTTGGAACTGGGCTGTGGCTATGGCCGGATGCTGCAACGACTCATTGACAAGGCCCAAACTGTCATCGGCATTGATACCTCGCTGTCCAGTCTTCAGCTTGCCAGAAAACTTCTGAGAAACGCCTCCGCGCTGCACCTGTTCTGCATGAACGCCATCGCACTCGGGGTGGCGGATCAGACGTGTGACGTGGTCTTGTGTATTCAGAACGGCGTTTCGGCCTTTCATGTGGAGCAACGGGTATTATTGCAAGAGGCTGTGCGCGTCGTTCGTCCCGGCGGCAAAGTGCTCTTTTCCAGCTATTCTGAAAAATTCTGGACGTATCGCCTGGAATGGTTTCGTCTCCAGGCTGCGCATGGATTGATTGGTGAAATTGACGAGGAAGCGACTGGCAACGGCGTAATTGTCGGCAAAGACGGATTTCATGCTACCACCGTTTCGCCTGAAGACTTTCGCACTCTTGCCGCCGATGCAGGGTTTCCTGCCACTATTGTAGAAGTTGACCACTCCAGCGTGCTTTGTGAAATTCAGGTGTGAAAAAAACTCAATTGCTGAGGGCAATAGTTCTGTTTTCTATGCGATAAGTTGCCCGGTTAGCCGAAAAGGGTGTGCCTCCGTAATTTTCACCGGAACAAGCCTTCCCAGGAGCGATTCATCGCCCTTAAAGGTCACGACATGATTTGTGCGCGTTCTGCCCGTGAGCGTCTCTGGAAAACGACGATTGATCATTTCTGGCAGCACTTCATAAGTTTTGCCAACGAGTTCTGAATTTTTCTCAAGGTTGATCTGTTTCTGTAGATCGAGCACTTGTTGCAAACGCGTATTTTTCACTTCATCAGGAATCTGGCCAGGAAAATCGCCAGCCTTGGCGTTCGGACGAATCGAATAGTTGAACGCAAAAATGCTGTCATAGCGGACTTCTTCCAGAATTGAAAGGGTTTGTTGAAAGTCTTGTTCGCGTTCTCCGGGAAATCCAACAATAATGTCTGTGGTAATCGCAATCCCGGGCATAGCTGCTCGGAGGCGGTGAACCCGATCGAGATACCATTCTCGAGAATATTTGCGATTCATTAAATGCAGAACATGGTTTGATCCGGCCTGAATCGGAAGATGGAAATGTTCACACACTTTGGGTAGTTCCGCCATAGTCGTAATTAGTTCATCCGTCAAATCCTTGGGGTGCGCGGTAATAAAGCGAATCCTTTCAAGACCTTCGATAGCGTTCAAGGCTTGCAACAGTCGTGGAAACGATGATGCTCCGTATGACGAATCGCGGTAAGACGAAACGTTCTGGCCTAATAGCGTGATTTCCAGGACACCATCTTCTACTAAATGACGCGCTTCAGCTACAATTTCTGCGGACGGACGACTTTTTTCTCGCCCGCGGGTATAGGGCACGACGCAATAAGAACAAAAGTTGTTACATCCTCTGATAATGGTAATAAATGCCTTAAACCGGCATTCCCGGAAGATATTTCGACTTTCATCTTCCCACTCAATTTCAGAGAGTTCCAGGGCGCGCGGGAGGTAATCCAGCGATTCCAACAGCATCGGGAGTTTCGGAATGGCGTTCGTTCCCATGACCAGATCAACATAGGGCGCGCGTTTGAAAATCTGCTCCTTTTCTTGCTGCGCAACGCAGCCGCACACGCCGAGAATCAGGTCTGGGCGCTGTTGCTTCAATGGGCGTAGTTTTCCTAATTGACTATAGAGTTTGTGCTCGGCTTTTTCCCGAATACTACAGGTGTTCAGGAGAATCAGATCGGCCTCCTCAAGCGTCTCTGTCAATTTGTATCCAACCGTGTGCAAGACCCCGACCATTTGTTCGGTATCGTGTTCGTTCATCTGGCAGCCATAGGTAATAATATGAACCTTTTTCATCATACACTCTTCACCTCGGTGATAAAATCATGCTGTGGCAACGGTAGAAATAGGTACTTCAGCACGTCAAGATTTTTTTGCTGATACAGAGAATAAAAGTATTGACAAGATTATTAGTTTCCGAGTATCCTTTAAAAAAAGGAATGTTCAGGATGATTGGAGCGTCTGGAAGGAAAATAAGGAAGAGAGCTCTTGTCGTAAAAGTTCCGATTGAAAACAATCAAGAAGAGAACGCTGGATTGCCAGAAAGGTCGTCATATTCAGCGTAAAAAATCCATGATTTATCTGATTATTCTACTTATCGTTGCGATGATTGCCCAAGCAATAATTATTCGAAAAGGCTTAAAGGCTGCAAAGAAAGAGATCAGACCTGGGCGACAAGGAAAATCTGCGAAATTGCCAGGCATCTCTCCGTCCAATATACAAAATCAACATGCGGAATCACAGTTTGGGACACCTGTTGAAACCGAGTCTTATGAGTTTCCCGGTCAAAAGGACAAACAACCTCGTCTTGTGGAATTTCCTGGAAAAACGCAAAGTCCGGTGGAATTCGCTGAAATTCAAAAAGAAATCAGGGAAAAAGAACGACCGAAAGAGCGGGCGCCTCAGGAGCAATCGATGTTGGATATTATTCAGGAAATTCGGCGTGGAACCGTGCGGAATGAATTTCGCACTGAGGGGGAATCGGTTTCACAAAAACATGAGCAGAATCAGGAAATAGAAGACCAGGAGCAGTCGCCAGGAGGATTGCTTTCTGACAAAGGCGAAGTTATTGAAAAATTTGCGGAAAATGACATTCTTGATGTGAGTGCAGAGGAACTTCCCGCTGATTTTGAAGAAACTCAGGGAGAGATTGAGGAGGCTGAAGAGGCATCTTCGTCATCTGAAGAACTGGTGAAGGCAGGGGTTCTATTGGTGCGGCAGGAAAAATTGGATGAGGGTATCTCGCTGTTAGAACAGGCAGCTGAATTGGCCCCGGGGAAGGCTGAAGCATATTTTAATCTTGGCATCGCTTATACCCTCAAAGAATTCCCCCTGAAGGCGATTGATGCGTATCAGAAAGCGATCAAGATTGATCCGCAGTATGGAAAAGCCTTGTTTAATCTGGGTACTTTGTATTTAAAACAAGGGAATGTGCCACAAGCTGTTGAACAGTTAGAGCATGCCGTGAACTTTTTACAAGATCCGATGAAGGCCCTATGGAACCTGTATGAAGCTTATCGCAGCAGCGAGCAGTTCCCTCGGGCGTTGGCGACCTTGCAGCGGTTGATCGAACTCGAACCTGACGACGCCACTCTGCACAATCACCTGGGGATTTGTTATGTCAAACTTGGCGATTATCCTAAAGCGATTCATTCCTGGAAACATGCGCTGACATTAGGGGCATCGTCCCATCTCATTTATTACAATCTGGGAAAAACATACGAATTGTGCGGGGACATGCTCCATGCGATCGAGCAGTATCAACAGTTTTTGGAATTAGCAACGCATTCCAAAAACTTGAAAAACCTCATACCAGAAGTGCAGGAACGGTTAGAGCAGTTGCGGCAACATTTGCCAGTGAATGAATGAGAACAGAATGGTGGAGATATAATCATTTTGAAGGTGTGCAGTTCACCTGGATGATATCTTGTTGAACGAAGTTTCTCAAACGTGAGATAACGGACACAAGAACAATCTTCATAATCAAGAATTGTGCCTATGGCGGCCATGTGTTCAACAAACGAGATTGAGACAGCTATAGTTTGCAGGTGGCGACGAATGAGGCAATCTCGACAACGTGCGGTACTGGCGTCTGCGCTCGTACCGGTCTATCGGACAGGCTGATGCTGCTCAACTCTTACGTTATAACTTGCTAACGGGAGTTACTGACTGGAACGTGCGATAACACGCTATATCTAAAAAGACTTCAGACGGCATCGTATCGCATCTTCAGTTGAGTACCCCTGATAAGGAGGGTGTAACGTGGGTGCCATTACAAACGTATTCAAAACAGAAAAAAGCGGGTATGCCACCATATCCTGTATCTGGAGTGCTCCTCCTCCTGGCGTTCCCTGGTATTATTGGACGTATGTCTCATTTGATTGTAATATCGGGTGCTAAAAATAATTTCAAAAGAACTGAAACGGGACGTTTAATGATTAACCCTACAACAATATTAAGGTACGCCCGGTGATTTTTTTCTTGAATCCATTCATGTCGAGGGGTTTGAAAAATTTGGATGTTATGATATGCCTGTTCCGCTTTCTGAGAGAAAACGGAACAGGGATTTCATGAAAATAGGGTAAAACAGGACATTTTACTCGATAGTGGCGAGTTGATTATTGGCGACCACCACATCGCCGATTTTGACACGAACTTCCTGAAGTTTTCCTGGTTTGCGGACCTGAAGTTCGTGGATCATTTTCATGGATTCAATGATAAAAACACTTTGTCCTTCTTGAACATATTCTCCCTCTTGCGCCAGGATGTTTAGCACTTTTCCGGGAAGAGGGCTGGATACGATTGTTCGCAGATTTTTCGGCAGCGCATGACTCATGATGATCCCTCCCAATAGGCTTTTCTTACTGAATTTATCCAAACAGTCAGATGAGCAGCCCATCAGAGATTTCTGAGGGGCGAGTATTTCGGAAATGTAAATTCTTCCTTTTTTTCCCGAAATACTCCTGCTCACCTATTCTTCTGAGAGGGAGACGAATCATCGTCAGAAAAGTTAAACGAGTTTGCGAGAATTTTAGGGAGGAAGCTCTGTCTAATTCAAATAATCAGAAAGCCGTCGGTGCTGGGCATGGTGGCGTAATCGTTTTTTAGCTTTGTCTTCAATCTGACGAATGCGTTCACGCGTCAGGCCCAGGCGCATCCCGACTTCTTCAAGCGTCATAGACGAGGTATAATCAATGCCATAGCGTAGGCGCAATACAATTTCTTCTTTGCCATCCAATAACTTCCCTAAGCGGTTTTTCGCGTTCAGGACGATTTTGCGCACATCTTGTAGCGGCAATTCCAGTTTGCGGGCAACTGCATCATACGGAAGGGGAGTTTCTTGTTCAATACCATAAATCCATTTCAACACTCGTTTTTCATCCTGATCCATCTTGGCGTTAAGGGCTTTGATCGCGTTCTGCTCCCGTTCATGCACAACCTCTTCATCAAGGTGCAAATAGGTCGCCGTCTCTTTGACAGACAGGGGTTTTTCAAAATTTAAGCCATACCGTAAACGCAACACCACCTCTTCGCGTTCGCTGATTTCACTCAGCATTTCTGACAGCAGATCTTCGATCGATTGATTGACCAGGGTTTGATCAACCGGGGGAGTGACTTTCGATTCCATTAAATCAATGAAACTGCTCTCATCATTGTCGGAAAGAGGCGCGTCGAGGGAAAGATAATTGCGCGAGACGCGTAGGATATTATCAACGTCTTTGCGCGAGATATTTAAGTGTTGCGCCAATTCCTCCGGCGTTGGTTCTTTGCCGTTGTTACGTTGCAGCAACTCGCTATAAGATTGTCCTAATTTATATAATAACCCGGCTTGTTTGAGAGGGAGTCTGACCGCCCCGGCTTGTTCTGCCAGAGCCTGCATGATTGCCTGTCGAATCCACCAGACCGCATACGAGATAAATTTCACCCCTTTGGACGCATCAAAGCGGGTGGCTGCTTCGAGCAAGCCGATATTGCCTTCATTGATCAGATCTGGTAACGACATGCCACACCCCTGATACCCCTGAGCGACTTTGACCACAAAGCGAAGATTGCCTTCTACCAGACGTTTGGTCGCCTCTGAATCACCTTGTTGGATTCGAGTGGCGAGATCAATTTCTTCCTCACGCGTGGTCACCGGAATCTTTCCGATCGCCTTCAGGTAGGCACTCAGCGTATCATGAGACACTGCATAGGAACGTTTATATGTCATGTTAGTTCTACAAATCCCTCTAAGGTTGATGATAGTTACAGAAGGAACAACTTCTTTTTATTCAAAAACCATGCCATTATTCCAGGTAATCGAGATCAGATTTTGCCATGGAGTCTTGCTTTGAGACTTTCACCAGGGCGTTCGAGGGATGTATGGCATCGTTCTGTTCTTTGTGTTGTTGCAGCATTTGAACATATTGCAATAATTGTTCCATGGCTTCCTGCATCTGTTCCATCTTCTCCCGCATACCGAGAATCACCTGAACGCCAGCCAGGTTGACCCCGAGTTCCCGCGTCAATCGCAAAACCCTTCGTAATTTTTCAATATCTTCTTGTGAATAGAGACGCGTATTCCCATCAGTTCGTTTAGGCACAACTAATCCTTCACGTTCATATAAACGCAAGGTTTGTGGATGGATGTCGAGTAGTTCTGCCACCACGCTGATCATAAATAATGGCTTGCCTTTATCTTCTGACGCATTTGCCATACCTTCTTACTCTCCTTTCCCTATGCTGATACTCCGGACATTTTTGAAAAAAGGTGTTCTCTGGGATTTTCCGGGTGTAAACGGGCAATTTCTCGAAAGAGTTCAGAGGTGCGGATATCAACATTTTGCGGTGTCACGACCTTGACAGTCACAAACAGATCCCCCCGCCCTGCTCCCTTCATGTGAGGAATCCCTTTACCTCGCAAGCGAAATTTCTGGCCGCTTTGCGTTCCGGCCGGGAGGATCATGGATGCGTCGCCGGAATGAGTCGGCACCACAAGTTTCGCGCCTAAAACAGCTTCAGTTATGGTAATCGGCACTTCACAGTACAAATTGTCGCCTCGTCGTTCAAAAAACGGATGCTGCTGCACCCGGGTAATGATATATAAATCGCCCGGCCTTCCACCATTCTCTCCGGCATGTCCTTTGCCAGCTACACGCACCTTGGTACCATTATCCGCCCCGGCCGGAATTTTGACAGAAATACGATCGGTCTGCTGTTGAACCCCTTTTCCATGGCACTCATGGCAAGGATGGCGATTGACTTTGCCGCTTCCCTGGCACTGCGAGCAAGTTTGGGGAATCCCTACATTCAAAAAACCCGCTGTAACTTTCACCTGGCCTGTGCCTTGACAATTCGAACATGTTTCCAATTCATACCCAGGTTCGGTTTTCTTCCCCTTACAATGAGAACACGTCACGGTATGTTGGAGCATGATTTTCGTATTCAAGCCATCCAGGACGTCTTCGAAACTCAAATCAATGGTATATTGAATATCTTTACCATCCACCGGCTCCTGAGACTGAGGCGTTTGCTGGCGTCCGCCAAAGAAGGATCCGAACAGATTGCCCAAATCCCCCACATCAAATCCTACAGTTCTACTAAATTGACTGAAATCAAACCCGCTGAAATCCCAGACGCCTTGCCCGCGTCCCGCGTCTCTTCGAAAAGCCTGATGACCAAAGCGATCATATATAGCGCGTTTTTGCGGATCACTCAACACTTGATACGCCTCACTAATTTCTTTAAATTGCGCTTCTGCCTCTGCATTACCAGGATTGACGTCCGGATGATGTTTGCGGGCTAATTTTCTGTAAGCGGCCTTAATCTCTTTTTCAGAAGCCCCTTTTTTGAGATGAAGCACTTCGTAATAGTCACGCTTCGCCATCTATTCTTTCCCCTCCGCCATAAACTTTTTGAGCGACCGATACTCTCTATCTGTAAAAACTTTGTTTTCTTATAAAATAAGATATGAGTGTAATCTTGTCAATTTTTTTATAGAAAAATAATCAAATTTCTTATTCATTTTCTATAAAATAAAATGTATTTTCACGCTGTATCTAAGGAAGAGGCACAATAAAAAATTCAGAAAAATAGCGCAAGGATAATCTGGTATTGATATAAAATTTATACTGTGAATACTCAAATTTATGCTTTTCGAAATAAAAAAGCTGGGCAGGAGTTATAATGCTTGTAGTTCTGCCTTCAGGCAGTCTGCTAAAGCAGGAACGACGGGCGTACACGCATTATGAACATTTCATTTACATGGGAAAGAGAATGCAGATATGGAGCATGAAAGGTCTCTGTCGTTTCGGAAGCATGCAAAACGCTAATTGAATCGGTGTTTTTGATAATCACTATTCAAGGCTCCGCGATGAAGACGTTCTTGTTGTTTCAGAAACACTAAGGGAATCTCATAAGCTGCTTCCAATTGCTCTCTCGTCAACAGGAAGGAAGCTAATCCATATTGGATGAAACCATGGGTATTGAAGAGCAGCGCGTAATCAGAATAGGTTTGCGAAATATCTAAATTGTGGACGGTATAGTACAGACTGCGGTTTTCCTGGGTAACAAACCTGGTAATAAAATCCATCGCCCGCTGTTTTTGCGGTCCCTCCATTGCAAAAATCGGTTCATCCATCATGATAATTTGGGACCCATACAACAGGCTAAAGGCTAGAATCGTTCGTTGGAGTTCACCTTTGCTGACCTCCTGAGTTTTATGATCTAACACCGATTCTAACTCAAATGCTTGAATGAGCGACTGAATCAGTTCTTCATCTTTTGGTTGGCGAAAACCTGTGTCCAGGACAACGTGTAAGAGGGTGCGGATTGATTCATGGGTCTCAAACTCCATATTTTGAAAAATAAATGACACATATTGCTGTCGTTTTTCCTCATCTTGTAATTGCGCAGTATCGATACCCTGCACATACACCTTTCCTGAAGTTGGGAGCAACAAACCGGCGGCAAGCAGTAGAAAGGTTGATTTGCCTGTGCCATTCTGCCCGACAAGGGTCGTAATGCCACGGGCAAGCGTGAGAGAAAGATCATCAAAGATGACACTATCTGTGTCCGGATACTGAAATGTAACGTGTTCAAACACAATTTCTTTCATCATAGTAAGGAATCTCTTGACATGATAAAAACAAAACGACTATACAGAAACCTTATAGCCAAGCAGAGAAAGATCTGTCAATCAGAAATATGAAATAGGAGGGAAAATAAGTGCAAAAGCTCTGCTTTTGCGTGTCAAAGCAGAGCTTTGACGTTCTCTGAACCATGAAAAGGATTCAACGAAATTCTTGGTGGAATCTTCTCGGAATCGCATTGTTGATAGTCGGTGGAATCAGTAGTTGTAGCGATGATCCCAGTACATCGCCTGATAATTTGTATGATCTCGAAGTCGAACTGGTCTGGGATGCGGCGATCAATATGGATATTTGGATTATTGAACCAACCGGTAAAGGCTCAGGACATGGCGATCCCGGCGATACTGCATACAATACCGGCAATAATGTCTGCGGTTTTGGCGCGAATTGCTCCGCGGAGGCCTGTTCAGATTTGGCGTGCAATACGCTCGAACGAATTTACATTAACTCTGGTGAGGCGTTACCGGAAAGCACCGAACCATTTCATCAGTACCAAATAGGCATTTCGAATTGGAGTACTGAGACAACCAATATGATCTTATTCATTCGCACCATAAGCGAATCGCGTACCTTTCACTGTACGGTTGACGGCCCGCGCGTCTCGTATGTTGCTGATATAACGTTCCCGGCGGGGACCATCGCCGAGATCGAATCGTTTACCGCGAACTACTGTCAGGAATAGCCGCTATAAGGAATCATGCACTGTGAAATCTGTTTCATAGGTGCGAAAAATACTCTCACTCGATATTTTTTATGGAGGAAAAACAGATGACGGAACAGCAATGGGAAACCTTACTCGCCGTGATCAAAGGGGAAAAAGTCACACCGCTTCCTACCGGATTTATTATTGACAGCCCCTGGCTGCCAAATTGGGCCGGATATTCCATTCTGGATTACTTCGCTAATGGAGATGTCTGGTTCAAAGCCAACATGCAGGCAATTGACGCCTTTCCACAAACAATGTTTCTGCCCGGATTCTGGTCGGAATACGGCATGTGTACGGAACCTTCAGCTTTTGGAGCGATCTGTACCTGGGAAGAGAACGAATTTCCGTTTGCTAAACCCATTTTGCGTTCAGCCAATGACGTAGAACGCCTGGAGCTGCCAAACCCCCGAAAAGATGGAATGTTGCCTTTCATGATCAAACGCCTGCAACAGATGCAGCCGCAGATCGAAAACGCCGGACACAAAATTCGTTTCGCCGTGGCCCGTGGCCCCTTGAATATTGCCTCGTTCCTGATGGGGGCGAGCGAATTTCTGATGGCTCTCAAAACAGATCGGGAAAAGATGGAACAATTACTCACGCTGATCTCCGATTTTCTGGTCGGCTGGCTGCAATATCAAAAGGAATGTTTTCTCTCAATTGATGGAATCTTGCTGCTCGACGATATTGTCGGTTTCATCAGCCGCCGCGATTTTCAACAATTCGGCCTGGCTTATCTGAAAAAAGTGTACGATAGCTTTGACGCCTCGGTCAAATTTTTTCATAACGATGCGCCCTGTAAAGCCTCTGCTCCCCTGTTAGCTGAGGTCGGCATTAATCTGTTGAATTTCGGCGTGCAGCATACGCTGAGTGAGATGCAAGCATGGGCAGACAACAAAATCACCTTGCTCGGCAATCTACCACCCCGCGATGTGTTGGCAAGCGGTACACCGCAGGAGGTCAAAACAAAAACAACCACCATGATTGAAGCGTTAACAGATACGCGCAGAATCATCTTTTCCTGCGGCGGCGGTATGCCCCCGGGCGCGCCAACCGAAAATATTCAGGTCTTTCTCGATACCGTCGCAGAACTCACCAGAAGTTAAGATTCTGCTGTTTCGGAAATGCACCCTTAGTATCTGTAAAGAAATAACCGGATCATGTCGCGCTTGAGATTGAGGCTTTGTCGAAGGACATCAGCGTCAGGTATTCTTCGACAATGCACAACTCTTCCAATCAAGTTGTTGTTATCATCAGATTCATAGAAACTGCCAACATTTCACGTTCCAGTTGTGCCCTTCAATGACGATTGCACCAATGTAATCCGGCCCGGGTTGTAGAGCCTGCATGGTCCAATGGGCAAGCTGAGAGGGATCGTCACGTGTGGCAAGTAAGCGGGCTGGTTCTCCAGGCGCCAGGGTGACATCAAATTGATGTAGCGGCAGGCTCAAACCTTTGCCTCTGGCTTTGATATAGGCTTCTTTGCGGGTCCAGCAATTGAAGAACGCTTGTTGACGCAGATGTTCCGGCAGGGCAGATAAGGCTGTAGTTTCTGTATCAGAAAAATAACGGCGGGCAATCTGTTCGATCTGGTCGATTCGCCGGCGAGTGTATTCAATATCAATACCCACTTCACAGTTACGAACAAAGGCATACAATGCCAATTCGCCGGAGTGTGAGAGATTAAATTGTAGCAGAGACGCATTCAGATTTCCAGAGAGGGCAGGCTTGCCATACTGATTGTATTCGAAACGGAGTTTCTCCGGTGGCATTCCTGAATAGCGTCCTAACAGCGTTCGCAGTGCGCCGCGTGCTGCAATAAAATGATTGCGATGCTGCGGAAAGCGAAAGCGATCAGCCCGGAGGCGTTCATCATCTGCCAGAATCTCAGAAAATTGCTGGAGGTTTGACGCGGGCATATCCAGCGCAACGCGCCAGATATGCACTTCATCTTGTGTTAACACCGGATGTTCACGAGGAAACACCCATAAAGGCTCAAATGTATTCATTATTGTCTCTTACTTGATTCGGGTACTTTACGTGTTCCAGAAATACAGGGATCACAATAAGCAGGAATCTGTATTCGATAATCTGAAATGCTCAGCAAACAGCTAAATTCAATTCTATAGATTTCTCACCACAAAATCAAATCCGCCTTGCATCAAATCCTTGTAGTTCTTTTTATAAGGATTTGTCAATAGTTAGATGTTGTTTTCTCACAAGCACGCCCCTTTTTTCCTTGACAGCATGATTGGCTTTTTTATGCTATTTTATTCAGGCAAATTACTGAGAACCTCTCTGTATGCCGGTTAAGGGAGAAACGAGGATATTCCGCGTATGGATACATTGAGAAAACGTAGAGAAGAGCATTTTTGGAGAAGACAATTCCTATGAGTGTACATCCTACTTCGGCTGCCATTGGATCGTGGATGAGCCAGGGAACGCTTCCAATAAAAGACGTTTCCGCTCTCAAAGACATGATTTTTCAACTCCACCATCCGATTTATCTGCTTGAACAACATGGTCAATATGCAATGGCGTCACATGGCCTGGTAACATTAGGAAATGGACAACCTTCAGCCGGGGCATACCCGCTGTTAGGATATGCCCCGGCCTGTTCCCTGAAAAATTTAGGCGATCCGGGCTTTTGTACGGATTATGGCGTAGAGTACCCATATCTGGCAGGCTCTATGGCGCATGGCATTACTTCGGTTGCCATTGTGGAAGAAATGGGCAAACATGGGATGCTCGGTTTTTTTGGAGCGGCCGGTATGTCGCTTGCTGCGGTTGAAGACGCCATTGATCGCATTTCAACGGCACTGGGTGAACGTCCGTATGGGTGTAATCTCATTCATAGCCTGAATGAACCGGAACTAGAAGCCGCGCTTGTCGATCTCTATCTGCGACGTGGCGTGAAGTTAGTCGAAGCTTCAGCGTTTTTAGGGTTGACTCTGCCGGTTGTTCGTTATCGGGTACATGGAATCCATCGCGATCCCTCAGGCAATATTGTCACCCCGAATCGCATTATTGCAAAGGTTTCACGGGTTGAAGTGGCAATCCATTTTTTCTCGCCGCCTCCTGACCGCTTTTTACGCCAACTGGTCGCAAATGGCGATATCTCTTCCGAACAGGCTGAACTGGCGTCCCGGATTCCGATGGCGCAGGATCTGACTGCTGAAGCAGATTCTGGTGGACATACTGACAATCGGCCAGCCATCACATTATTCCCAACCATGGTCACTTTACGGGATCGAATGCAACAGCAGTATGCGTATGCGCAACCGTTGCGAGTCGGGGCGGCGGGAGGTATTGCGACGCCAATCTCTGCCGCCGCTGCTTTCGCCATGGGGGCCGCCTATATCTTGACCGGTTCGGTGAACCAGGCGTGCGTGGAATCCGGAACCTCTGATATTGTGCGCCAAATGTTAGCGGAAGCAGGACAGGCTGATGTGATTATGGCACCCGCAGCGGATATGTTTGAGATGGGCGTTAAAGTCCAGGTGCTGAAACGCGGCACTATGTTTGCCATGCGCGGCGCAAGACTCTACGAATTCTACCGAAAATATGGAGACATTGACCAGATCCCCCAGGCAGATCGTGAGATATTGGAACAAAAATTTTTCAAAGATTCTCTTGAAAATGTCTGGCGGCGCACGCAGAGCTATTTTCAAGAACGAGATCCCAGCCAACTTGAGCGCGCGCAACGCGAACCCAAGCACAAAATGGCGCTGATTTTTCGATCATATCTGGGGCTGGCATCCCATTGGGCTAATCGTGGCGAACCAGATCGTAAACTCGACTATCAAATCTGGTGCGGTCCGGCGATGGGCGCCTTTAATGAATGGGTAAAAGGCTCATTTCTGGAATCTCCTGAACATCGTCAGGTGATTGCTGTTGCGCTGAATATTCTCTATGGCGCAGGGATCATCAATCGTCTCAATATGCTGCGCATGCAGGGTATCCAGCTTCCGCCGGAGCTTTGGAAAATTGCACCGCTCAACAGAGACGAAATCGAACAGCGCGTGAAGCAGCTTCAACATTGAGAATTCTCAATTCTCAATTCTCAATTCTCAATTCTATAAATATGTGTTTGTTCTCGTTCTCGTGCAGGGCAAGAGAGCGAGATAAAGACGCAGGAGAGACATGGCGAAAGAACAACAACACTCTGAACAATATATTCACTCTGTTCCGATAGCAATCATTGGCATGGGGTGCCTTTTTCCAAAAGCCCGCAATCTGCAAGAATATTGGATCAATATTCGCGAAGGGGTTGATGCGATTACCGAGATTCCGGCAACGCACTGGAATCCTGATGATTATTTTCACAGCGACCCCAAAGCCCCGGACAAAACGTATGCCCGGTGCGGCGGATTCTTGCCGACGATTGATTTTAACCCTTTAGAGTTTGGTATTGTCCCGAACGCTCTGGAAGCTACTGACACGTCGCAATTACTCAGTCTGGTTGTAGCTCAGGAAGCGTTGCGCGACGCCGGGTATCTGGACCGCGAATTTAATCGGGCCAGAACCAGTGTGATCTTAGGCGTGACCGGAGCGCAAGAACTGGTCATTCCATTAGGAGCGCGGCTTGGTCATCCGATCTGGCGTAAAGCTTTACGAGACGCCGGACTTGATGAAGCAATTACTCAAGATGTGGTTGAACGTATCGGACAGGGTTATGTCGAATGGCAGGAAAATTCCTTCCCTGGTTTACTAGGCAATGTAATCGCCGGACGGATTGCGAATCGTTTTGATTTAGGCGGAACGAATTGCGCGGTTGATGCGGCCTGCGCCAGTTCATTGAGCGCGGTACACCTCGCCATGTTGGAACTTGCCAGCGATCAGGCCGATATGGTACTGACCGGTGGCGTTGATGCGTTTAATCATGTTTTTATGTACATGTGTTTCAGCAAAACTCCGGCGCTTTCTCCGAGCGGTCATGCACGTCCTTTTGATCACCAGTGCGACGGCACTGCATTGGGCGAAGGGATTGGGATTATGGTGTTGAAACGCCTTGAAGACGCCAGACGCGATGGTGATAAAGTGTATGCCATCATCAAAGGGATTGGCTCATCGAGCGATGGAAAAGGCAATTCGATTTACGCGCCAAGCGCTGAAGGGCAGATGCGGGCGTTTCGCAAAACATACGCACTCGCTGGGATCACGCCCGATACCATTGAGCTAATGGAAGCTCACGGCACCGGCACTAAAGCCGGAGATGCGGCTGAAATCAGAAGTATGACTGAGGTCTATAAGGCTGCTCAAAAAAATGGATCCTGGTGCGCCCTTGGTTCGGTGAAATCGCAAATCGGCCATACCAAATCTGCGGCCGGAGTGGCTGGCCTGATCAAAGCCGCGCTAGCCTTGCATCATAAAGTGCTGCCGCCGACAATCAAGGTTGAGAAACCGGCTCCGGCCCTGGAAGACGGCAAAACCCCATTTTATGTCAATACTGTAAAACGTCCCTGGTTGCCTGTGGAAACACACCCACGTCGGGCGGCGGTCAGTTCTTTCGGATTCGGCGGCAGTAATTTCCACTGCGTATTAGAAGAATATCTTTCCAGGAAACCGGCCATTGATTGGAGCGGAACAACACAGATTTTAACCTTTTCCGCTGATCAGCTCCCTGAACTTCAAGCAAAGTTGCAGGCGATCGAGCCACAACTCTCGTGGCCTAAATTGCGAAGTAAAGCAGCCCAATTACGACAGCAATTTGATGCAAAACAGACTCATCGGCTGGTGTTGGTAGTCGAACAGGAGAAAACCGACTTTGCGAAAATATTGAAAAACGCCCAGGTGATGCTTGACAAGAATCAGGGCAAAACCTCATGGAGCACGCCGGATGGGATTTTTTATGGTAAAGGCCCAGTTCCCGGCAAACTCGGCGTCATTTTCCCTGGGCAGGGATCGCAGTATGTCGGGATGCTTCGAGATCTGAGCTGCCAGTTCCCTCAATTTCAGGAAATATTGGAAACCGCCAACCGGGTGTTTCAACAAGGGCAAAATCCTTCGGAAATCCATCGCCTTAGCGATCTGATTTATCCGCATCCAACCTTTACGGAAGAAGAACACCAGAAAAATGCGGCCGTGCTGCAATCCACCCAGATTGCGCAGCCTGCGATTGGGGCGGTAAGCTTAGGTTTGTTGAAAATACTGCAATATTTCGGTATCCAGCCCGAAGAGGTGGCCGGCCATAGCTACGGTGAGTTAGTTGCGTTGTGCGCTGCCGGGGTATTGGATACGGACACCTTTTTCGCCATGTCAAAGCTGCGCGGACAGTTGATGGGGCAAAAATCCGGCGATAAAGGTTCCATGCTGGCTGTGCAGGGGGATCTGAATTTTGTCAAACAAATCTTGGAAGAAGAACAGATCGATCTGGTTATTGCCAATAAAAATTCTCCTCAACAAACCGTGCTCTCCGGGGCAACAAAGGAAGTGGAACGCGCCGCGAACGTGATGAAAGAACGCGGGATTCGATGTAAACACCTGAATGTGGCCGCAGCCTTCCATAGCTCCTTTGTAGCCGATGCCAGTGGAGCGTTTTTAGAAGCCTTGAAGCAGATAGAAATCCATGCGCCTACGATGCCGGTCTATGCAGACAGCACCGCTGAGCTGTATCCTGATGATATTGATCAGATTCGAGAGTTATTGGCTGGGCAATTAGCCAATCCGGTTGACTTTATCGGCATTATTGAAAATATGTATGCCAGCGGAGTGCGCACATTTTTTGAAGTTGGGCCCTCTTCGCAGATGAACGGCTTAATCAAAGCCATTCTGGAAGGCAAAGAGGTTGAAACGTTCGCGGTGGATACTTCTGGCGGTAAACGTTCCGGAGAAAGCGATTTGGCCCGCGCTTTAAGTCAATTAGCCGCATCAGGTTACTATGTGCGGATAGCAGCCTGGGATGAACATGCGCCGATCTTTGATGAGAATGCTACAGTATCCAAAAAACAGGCAATGGTCATCCCGCTTTCCGGCGCGAATTATTTTAAACCCAAACCGTCAAAGCCCCCGGTAACGCGGAAAATCGTCACCATGCCAGACAATGGCGCAGGAATACAAACACCGCTTGCCACGTCGTCAGTTTCATCACAACCACCAGGAGCGGCCCAAAAAACGGCATTTCCCTCTGGAGAAAAGATGTCTCAGAACGATAGAGCAAAACCGATCTCTCAAGTCTCAACCTCCGTCTCTTCGTCGCCTGTGTCCTCAAGTCAGGCAACGCTGCCCGTTTCATTTCAGCAGCCAGCAGCAATAATTCCGCCTGTTCCGCCGAAAAGTCCGACGATAACATCACTCGACCTGTCAGAAGCCTTGCGCATGACTCAGGAAAATTTGCGTACTTTGCAGAAATTCCAGCAACAGTCCGCCGATCTGCACCGTCAATTTTTGGAAGGGCAGGAAGCCACGCGCCAGACCTTTGATCGCCTGTTTTCGCAGCAGCAGAATTTGCTGCTCGGAACTTTTACACAAGCTGTCTCGCAGGTCGCTCCACAGACTGAGGTTCAGATCGTGCAACCGTTCCGCCTGAGCAGACAGACTCCTGAGCCTGCTACACCAGCCGTTCAGGTGGAACAAACGTCTTCTCAGCCAGTTGCGCCGGCCGCACCTCTGGAATCTCAAACTCCTCCGGCGATGTCTGAGCCGGAACTATCTGAACCGAATCTAAATGTTAAACCAGTGACAACAACTCCGGCGTCTGACACAACTCAGGTTGAAAGCGTCTTGTTGGACGTTGTTTCTGAAAAAACTGGCTATCCAATTGATATGTTGGATTTGGAGATGGGTCTGGATGCGGATCTAGGCATTGATTCGATCAAGCGCGTGGAAATCCTGTCTGCCTTGCAAGAACAACTCCCTGATGTTCCGGAAATTCGCGCTGATCAAATTGGTAAGCTCCAGACGTTGCGCCAGATTGTCGAATTGCTTGGAGTTGGACGGCCAACCCCTCCAACTCCTGTGTCAGTTGGAATGCCCTCCGTGGATTCCGGCCAGGTTGAAAAAGTCTTGCTGGATGTGGTGGCCGAGAAAACCGGCTATCCGCAAGAGATGCTGGATCTGGATATGGGATTGGATGCAGATTTAGGGATCGATTCGATTAAACGTGTGGAAATCCTCTCGGCCTTGCAGCACCAATTGCCAGGAGTACCGGAAATCAGTTCCGATCAGTTGGGACAGATCCAGAATTTACGCCAGATCGTTGATTTTCTCAGTGTCAGCGTGGTGACGCCGCCCCACCAGAAATCGGCTAAATCGGATAGCGTGAAATCCAAAACAGATGGGGTTGATGCGAACCAGGTCAAAACGGTTTTATTACAGGTGGTATCTGAAAAAACCGGCTATCCTGAAGAGATGTTGGATTTGGACATGGGGCTGGATGCGGATTTGGGGATCGATTCGATTAAGCGCGTGGAAATTTTATCCGCGTTGCAGCATCAATTGCCGGAAGCTCCTGAAATCGGCTCAGATCAGATCGGCGAAATTCAAAACTTGCGACAAATCGTAGAGTTCTTGACCAGAGCGTCGCATATCTCCCTGGAACAGCTTGATTTGCAACCGCACACACAGTCTGAACCGGAACCTGAGATCAAAATGTCTGCCTCTGAAGCGTCGGCGTCAGAGCTTGAACGCAACGTAATTGTTCCTATTACTCTCGTCAGTCCGGACACGCGCAAGCAGATCGCTCTGGAATCCGGTTCAACCATCTGGATTACTGAGGATGGAACGGGATTCAGCGTTCAACTTGCTTCCAGGCTGCAACAGCAGGGATTTCAGACCCAATGTCTGGCGTTATCTCAGATAGCTGAGGCGACTGTACCGGAGTCGCTGCGAGGGTTGATCCTGCTTGCTCCGCCATCAGAAACCTTCCTACCTTCGTTCCTGAATGAGGCATTTGTCGGGCTGCAACACGCCGGAGTCGTCTTGCGCCGGCAGCCTGCGGTGTTTATGACAGTTTCGCGGCTTGATGGAAGGTTTGGATTTGGCAGCTTAAATCCGGCAGTCAATCCTATTAGTGGAGGTTTGGCTGGTCTTGCAAAAACAGCAGGACGTGAATGGTCCCAGGTTCAGAGTAAAGCCCTTGATCTTTCGCCAGAAATTAAGGATATGGAAACTATTGCCGATGCCATTGTGGATGAATTATTGCGAATTGGCCCTGCTGAAGTCGGGATTACGCCTCAAGGACGCATCATTTTGCAATTGGAACCGCAGCCGTTAGTTTCAGGTGTTGCGGCTGGGAGATTATCACACAAGGATGTGATTGTAGTCAGCGGCGGCGCCAGAGGCGTGACCGCTGCCTGTGCGCTGGCAATGGCGCAAACCTGGCAGCCAACTATGATCCTGTTCGGACGCAGTCCGGCTCCTGCGCCTGAGCCTTCCTGGTTAGCAGGGTTGACGGATGAGACGGATATCAAACAAGGCATTATTTGTCAGGCTGGACGCAAATTAGGTCCAAAAGAGGTAGGACAGTCCTATCAGCGCATTATGGCCAATCGCGAAATCTTACGTACCCTTGCCAATCTCGAAGCTACAGGAGCAAAGGCCATCTATCGTTCGGTTGATGTGCGTGATGCGAAGGCAGTAAAATCGATTCTCAACGAAATTCAGGAACAATGCGGCCCAATTACCGGACTGGTACATGGGGCCGGCGTGCTGGCAGATAAGAGAATTGAAGATAAAACCGTTGAACAATTCGACCGCGTATATGGTACAAAAGTCGAAGGCGCGCTCAATCTCCTTGCAGGGCTGCAATCGAATCCGCTGAAAATTTTAGTGTTTTTCTCTTCAACCACAGCTCGCTTAGGGCGAATCGGTCAGGTTGATTATGCAGTTGCCAATGAAGTGCTCAACAAAATCGCACAGCAGCAAGCACGTTTACGCCCTGATTGTCGTGTGGTTGCCGTGAATTGGGGACCCTGGGCCGGAGGTATGGTCACGCCCGCATTGGAAAAAATCTTTGCCAGCGAGGGGATTGGGCTTATTCCTCTACAGGCCGGAGCGCATTACCTGGTGCAGGAATTATCGCTTACCCCAGCCTCAGCCCCGGTTGAAATAGTGGTTCTCAATCGTGAATCCCGGAAAACAGTTCCAGAAGTTCAAATAATACCTTCGCAGTCTGCTTCAGCAACACAGATTCCGCAAGTGTCTTCTACGGAAGTAGTTATGCATGTTGCCTTTGAACGGACATTAACGATTACTGAGTATCCCTTTCTGGCATCTCATGTGATCAATGGCCGGGCGGTGCTGCCGATGGCGATGTCAATTGAATGGATGGCGCATGCTGCTCTGCATAATCACCCAGGCTTACTGCTGCACGGATTTAATGATCTGCGGATGTTAAAAGGAATCGCCCTTCAGCGCAAAGAGAGTTATCCGATTCGAGTTCTGGTAGGCGAAGCGACCAAACGTGACGATGTATTTCGGATTCCGGTAGAAATGCGCGGCGTCACTTCTGCGGGACAGGATGTGCTACATGTGCGCGCAGATTTTCTGTTGAGCACTAAGCTTCAGCAAGGACAGCGCACGATTAATGGGCTTGCAACTGGAACGTATCCACATCAAAATGGAGACTTGTATCACCAATACCTGTTTCATGGGCCGGATTTTCATGGGATTGAGCAGGTTGAGGCTTATGCCGTGAATGGTATTGTTGCTAAGGTAAAAGCAGCCCCACATCCGTCTTCCTGGATCAAACAGCCTTTACGTACATATTGGCTGACCGATCCGCTGGTGATTGACAGTGGTTTTCAACTGCTGATCTTGTGGAGTTTTGCACAGCGCCAGGCCGGGTCATTACCTGCATACATTGGGCAGTATCGTCAGTTCAATTCGAAATTCTCCCCGGAGGGTGGGCGCATTGTGGCAAAAGTCACAACAAATGAACAACACCATGCCCGCGCAACCATTGAATTTCTCGACCTCAATGGCAACCTGCTTGCCCGCATGGAGGAGTATGAGTGTACGATTGATTCTTCATTGAATCAGGCTTTTCGAAAGAATACGCTGGAGATTTAGAATTTCACGAATGAAATGCTGATACGTTCGTAGTTCTCGCTTCAGCAAGTTTTGCCGCCTGAATGCGGGACTACGAATCTCTGAAGATAGACTTTTGAAGTCTCGATTCAATGAACTGTCAATTTGAGAGGAACTTATGGCAAAGCACAAAGATATTCAAGACCCTGCAAAATATACAGAAAAAGACTATGATATTTTTGAGATGAAGCTGTTTTCACAGTTTACATCGGTGGAACAGTTAGAGGAAATTTGCATGACGCTGGCGCACTTGCCGACCAAGCGTGCCCAGGAATTGTTGAAAACGTTCAGCCAATCCGAACGGGCAAAAGAAGTTGGTTGGTTGGAGTGTGCGCTGGATGAGGGGCAATATCTCTATCTTTCGCCGATGAATAAGCAGGAAGAACGTGATTTTCTGGCATTGAAAATGTTACAAGAACTTGAAGATAAAATTGTTGACTTGCAAGTCAAATATGATGAGCTAGATTTAGCGGCCAGGAAGCAACAGATCGAGCAGGAAGCGATCACGGCGTTGATCAAACGGGGCGAACTGGATCAGGGGGAAGTTGCAAAATTTTATGAGGTGAATCTGAAAGGGGAATCTGAAATGAAAGAGCTGGAAAAACAGATCGCTAGACAGGAAAAAATTTTTCAACAAATCAAAGCCTCGATCAAGACGGAGCGTTATAAAAATGTGCCGACTTCTTATATGCAGCATATCCATTTTTGAAATTCGGCTTTGAGATGGATCCCGTGATTTCCACCATTGTGGTCACGCGTGATGATCTCCTGCACGGCGCAGCAGGAGTCAATCCCCTGATCCGGCAGATTGAACGCCCGGCGTAACCGGCGCAAAAAGGCGGCGGCCACCGAACCCCAAAAAAACAGCAACCAATTTTCCCCGCCGCTTTTTTGAGTCCGGTTCACGACATCGTTAGGCTTTCTCCCCTCTCAAATAACACATTTTATCTCTCCTGAAAATAGAATTTTATGTGTCCGTGGTGTGTTTTCAAAACACATGAATAACTCCTTGAAAGGTTACTTCATATCATACGCTTTTTCATGAGGTCCAACAGTTAAAAAAACCACGGTGTTATCAGGAAGTCCTTCACAAAAACAATATTCACAGCCTGGAATACGTCGACATTCCTCACAGATGACAAAAATGATTCGAAAATTTCGATTAATCCTGATACTCCGACATCCTTTCAAGTTTAATTTCCCCGTGACATCTCCAAGAAACTCTGTTTGTGAATATGGATCGGCAATGACTCGTTCAACGCACCGTTGAATACGATCTCGTAATGAGGCATATCGTTGTAAATTCCGATAAAACAGTTTCTCATACTTTGGCAGATATGGGTTCATTCCACACCTCGTCATGTGAATATAATACAATATCGTTGACGGCTCTACGCTGGGCAATATCCTCCATATCTTCATATAACGGCATATCTGGCGTCAAATAAAACGTCTGCGGAAATTCTTGAGATAATCGCATGACTTCTTCTCGAATGATCCGCCGAAGTAACGGTTCTAAGACTCGTTGAACGTCTTCAATGGTCATGGTATGTTGTTGAGAGGTGTTTGTCATATCTTCTTGTTCCTTCTTACTCTAATTTTTATCATCGTAGGATTCCTCTTCCAGAGCTAAGATATACGTGTGTATCTATTTTTGTCAAGCATTGCCGATGTGAAAGCCACATGTTTTATCAAAAAACTAGCAGCGTAACCTCCCATCACCTACAAAAATGAACATTTTGGGGAACGAAAATACACCATTAGATTGTATTACTGTCCCTTTTTCGATGAAGCCTAACGCGGCGCTTCAGGCGCGAACAGAGAGCGCGGCCACATACACTTCAGGACACACCACCCAAATTTGATCCGCGCCCTCTGCGAAGTCACCTGCAAGCGCATCGTTAGAAATATGCGGTATCAGTGTTCCACGCCGCCTGCTCTCGTATATGACCGATCTGTTGGTGAATTGTCCGGGAAAAATGTCACCACATCACCAAAAATACTCGTTCTCTCTTGCCGCGGTCAGTTCGGCACATTTGCGCTGCCCGGCGTGTCTTTCGCCGCTGACGCTTCTTCTTCCGATTTCTAACAACTTATTGTCACAACGAAGTCTGGATAATATTTTCTCATATTTCTTTACCCGGAAAGGGTTGTCAAGCAATTTCTGAGAAAATGACATGTTATCTTAACAACGTTTGTATAATTTTTTATGGACATATTTAGAAATTAAAGCTGAGCTCTTTATTAGGCGTCAAAAGTGACGTGTTATCCCTCTCAGAGTCGGATTAGGCGTCTTTTGGCGACGTGTTTGCTTGACAACGCACGCTTTTTTTTAATTTATGTTTCGCATTGCCAAGAAAATTTCCTCAAAAAAACGTATGATCCGCCGGGAGAATAATGTTTTCGTGAATGCAGCCAGACAGGGGTTGATCCCCTGTCTGGCTGCTATGCCCTTCAATCGTCCTATTCCTTGCTGTAAGGAATGCCGTCTGCGGCTGGCGGGGTGGCGCGGCCGACGACGCCAGCCAACACGAACATGGTGATGATGTAGGGAATCATGTCAATAAACTGCGGCGGGATGCCAGCCGATGACACGCGCAGCGAAATCGCTTCGCCTAAGCCGAACAATAAACCGGCCCCGGCCGTGCCGAGGGGCGTCCATTTGCCGAAAATCATGGTGGCCAGCCCGATAAAGCCTTTGCCCCCGCTCATGTTTTTGACAAAATAGTGCGCATGTTCCAGTGACAGAAACGCGCCGGCCAGACCGGCCAACGCGCCGCTGACGATGACGCCGATATAGCGCATTTTATAGACGTTGATTCCCAGGGTATCCGCTGCTTTAGGGTGCTCGCCCACTGAACGCAGACGCAAGCCAAAGGTGGTTTTGAAGATGATGAAGTGCGACACGACGGCAATCACGACCGTAAGCGGCAGAATCGGAGGCGTATTCGTGAAGGGAATGAGGAGTTTACCTTGCACCTGAATTTGGGTCAGGTTAAAGAGCAGCCATGAGAAGAACACGGTCACGCCCGAGGCAAAAATATTAATCGCCAGGCCGCTCACGATCTGGTTCGATTTCAGTGTGACGCAAACCACGGCATGGCCAAATCCGAGCAGCATGCCAGCCAGAACGGCAGCCAACACCCCTAACCAGGGACTTCCAAGTTTATTCGCCGCCGCCACCGCAGTGAACGCGCCGGTAAGCATGATCCCTTCCAGGCCGATATTGGTCACTCCCGAACGTTCGGAATAGACGCCGCCTAAGCCGGCTAAAGTATAAGGCACGGCTAAACGGATGGCAGAGGCCAGTAATGCGAGTAATCCACTCATGCTTGTTGCCCTCCTTTCTTCTTCTGCCAGAACACTATCAGGCGTTTGGTAATTTCGCCGCTCACGACGACAAAAATCAGAATAATTGCTTTTAAGATCAGGATAATTTCACGCGGCACTTTATTGCCGGTCATGACGCTGGCAGAAAATCCGCCGAATTCCAGCACGCCGAATAAGATGGCGGCGAGCACGACGCCCACCGGTTCATTCCTGCCGATCAGGGCCACGCCGATGCCGTTGAAGCCCTGGCCGTCAAAGACTTCATACAGGAACACATGTTTATCGCCCATCACCTGGTTGACTCCGGTCAGGCCAGCCATTGCACCGCTGATGGCCATCGCCAGCACGATGTTTCGGGCCACGCTGATGCCGCCGCACTCTGCGGCGGTGGCGTTAAATCCGACCGCCTGAATTTCATAGCCGAGTCTGGTGCGCCTGAGAATGTACCAGATCACCAACACCACGAACAAGGCCAGAAAGATGGAGGTATTGAGGTGAATATATTTGGGGAATGTAATGCCGAGTGTTTCAAGAGGCTTGTGCATAAACGAAAGCCAGGCTTGTTCTGCAATCGGTTTGGTCTGAGGTTTCATGTCATCCGGCAGTTTATACTTCATGGTCAGATATTGCACCAGAAATACGCCGATCCAATTCATCATGATCGTGTTTACGACTTCGTGAACGCCCAGTTTCGCTTTTAAATAGCCTGGAACTGCGCCCCAGATAGCTCCTACGGCTGCTCCAGAAAGGATACAGAGCGGGATTAACAAGAAACTGGGCAAACTTGTAAAGGTGAAGCCGATCCAGGTAATCGCAAACCCGCCCACGACCATTTGCCCTTCGCCGCCGATATTGAATAATCCGCACTGAAAGGCCAGGGCCACCGCCAGGCCGGTAAAAATCAACGGCGTGGCGCGGTAGAGCACTTCGCCCCATCCGGCGATATCTCCCAGGGCCTTGGTAAAAATAATCTGATATACCCCGATGGGATTGACCCCGATGAACAGATACATGATGATTCCGCCGGCCACTAAGGCGAGCGTAATGGCGATAATCGGCGTCAGAAAACCCAGGAGCGTACTGGTCTGTAAAAATGTGCGTTGCTTTGCCACGGTCTATTGCCCTCCTCCAGTCATCATGAGTCCAAGTCGTTCTTCTGTCGCCTCTTTAGGGCTTAGAATACCAACAATCTTGCCTTCATAAATGACCGCGATCCGATCTGAGAGCGAGAGAATCTCTTCGAGGTCTGCTGAAATTAATAGGACCGCTTTGCCTTCATCGCGCGCCTGAATCAGACGGCGGTGAATAAACTCAATTGACCCGACATCCACTCCGCGCGTGGGTTGGGCCGCAAGCAGAAGCCTGGGATTATGGTTAAATTCACGGGCTACAACAACTTTCTGTTGATTGCCTCCGGACAAATTTCCGGCTAGATTCTCTCGATCTGGAGGACGGATATCAAATTCTTCCACAAGTTTGTCGGCGGTTTGATGAATCTGGGGAAAATTCATCACCTCAATTCCCAACACCTTTTTGACAAAGGGGATACGATGATGCAGTCCTAAAATCAGGTTCTTGGCGACGCTATAGTCTAAGATTAACCCGCGGCGATGCCGATCTTCGGGAATGTGTCCCATGCCGTGTTCTTTAATGACGCGCGGGGAAAGGTTGGTGATCTCTTGTTCGTCAAGATACACACGCCCTTTTTCAGCTTTACGAAGCCCTGCCAGCACTTCGACCAACTCAGATTGTCCGTTGCCCTCAACGCCAGCCAGACCGAGGATTTCTCCGGCTCTGACGCTCAACGAGACATCGTGCAAGACCGGGAGGCGTTTGTTATTCACGGCATGAAGCCCCTCAGCCCGGAACACTTCTTTTCCCGGTTTGGCCTGTCCGCGTTCAACCTGCAGCAATACCTGCCGGCCGACCATCATGTTAGCAAGTTCTTCTTTGGAGGTATCTTTGGTCGCCACGTTTCCCACATATTTTCCGCGCCGCATCACCGTGACCATATCGGAGACCGCCATGACTTCCTGAAGTTTGTGCGTGATGATAATAATCGTTTTTCCCTGTCGTTGCAGGGAACGGAGAATTTCAAACAGTTCATCAACTTCCTGCGGCGTTAAGACCGCTGTCGGTTCATCCAGGATCAGAATTTCCGCTTTGCGATACAGGACTTTGATAATCTCCACGCGTTGCTCAATGCCGACGGTGAGGGTTTCGACTTTCACGGTGGGGTCAACTTTCAAGCCATATTGTTCCGACAAATCCCGCACCATTTTATTGGCGTGAGTCACATCCACAATGCCCCGGTGTGACGGCTCCTGGCCCAGAATGACATTTTCGGCAACGGTGAGAGGCGGGATGAGCATGAAATGTTGGTGTACCATCCCGATTCCATTGGCAATGGCGTCGCCTGGCCCCTGGAAATCAACCGGCTTGTCGTAGATGGCGATGGTGCCGCTAGTTGGACGAAGCAAACCGTAGAGAATATTCATCAGCGTGGATTTGCCTGCTCCATTTTCACCGACAAGCGCATGGATTTCTCCGGGGCGCACAAGAAAGGTGACATCGTCATTTGCCAGGACCCGGGGAAATTGTTTCGTGATATTCCGCATTGCTACTGCATATTCTGCCACACTGTTCCTCCTCTGTCAATCTACATTCGTCGTAACCACTTTAGCGTTTTTTTACGCCGCTAAAGCGGTTACGACAAACTGATTTTCATCCGTGCGTGTGTCAGCATCGGTATCATTAACGACTCCCCTGTATCTGGCCAGGGCTGTTAAGTTCTTGTAAAACATGCCCGTCTCGACTTCGCTCGACGTGCGGTATTCCGGTCAT
>DF820473.1:33038-73322 GCA_000739535.1 Candidatus Vecturithrix granuli
CGACGTGCGGTATTCCGGTCATCGAGCGAAGTCGAGATGACAAACATCCGTAGAACTTAACAACCCTGCCCTGTATCTGGCGGAGTCCTTGTGCAACGTTTCTGTGTTTAAACAAAAATTCCCTGCCCTTGTTGAAGAGCAGGGAAGCAGAAACAACCCGAGGTTATTCAGTCGGCACAACAATTTCGCCGGCAATAATTTTCTTTTCAGCTTCAGCCACTTTGTCGAGCATCTCTTGTGTTACCAGGTCTTTATTGTAATCATCCATAGCGAAATAGACGCCGCGATAGGTTACGCCGTCAATTTCCACGCTATCGGCTAATCCGAATTCTCTGACACCCGCCTGGAATTTGCCTTCGGTCAGGTCTTTAATCGTCAGATACACGGAGACATCAACTTGTTTCAGCATACTCGTCAGGCCAAAATTTTCTCCGGTCTCTTTGATATGGCCGAGGTGATTCTGATTCGAATCAACGCCGATGACAAAGATTTTGCGTTCTTTGCAGGCTTCATACACGCCGGCGCCGGTTAAGCCGGAAGCATGGTAAATCACATACGCGCCTTTGTCTATCTGCGCCAGCGCTAACTCTTTGCCTTTGACCGGGTCGGCAAAAGCTGAAGGAGCGGAGCCAGCATAATCGCTCAAAAACTTGCAGTCAGGATACGCATATTTGACGCCTTCGCGATAACCGGCTTCAAATTTATGAATCAACGGAATATCCATACCGCCAACGAATCCAACTGTGTCTTTGCCGTCAGCCTGAGCTTTCATGGCACTGATGATTCCAACCAGGAACGAACCATCATGTTCTCTGAAGCGCAGAGACACTACGTTTGGTTTATCCGGCACAAAACCATCCACAATCGCAAACTTGGTATCCGGGAATTCTTCGGACACGGCCTTAATGGCGTCTTCAAACAAGAATCCTACGCCGATAACCAGATCGAAGCCCTGGCTGGCAATCATGCGTAATCCGGTTTCACGGTCAGCGTCCGCCCCCGGTTCAATCTCGATATGGGACACGCCTAATTTTTCCGCCCACTGCAAGCCGCGAAAAGCGGAATCATTGAAGGATTGATCCCCTTTGCCGCCGATATCAAAGACCATTCCAACTCGTAATTCCGCCTGAGCAAAACTGACAAGGCCAAGCAAACAGGTTGTGACAACGACTAATGCTAAAATTTTTTTAAACATAACTCCATACCCTCCTGAGGTAATGATAAAATGATGTAATATTACTTTAGAGGAAATTCTTGTCGCTGAATTCCCCCAGGTTGACCACCATGGAAAGCGAGCCGAAATACGGAATTTCGCCCCGCTTTCCTGAGAATGGAGCGCCAAACGCGGCACTCCACACCTTATTCCACAATTGTCAATCGGCCTTCAACCGCTGCGCCGACTTTGCCCTTTTCGGCAATATATTCGCGCAAAGAGTCGGCATCGACATAGCCGGTATCAATCTTTGGCAGGTCTTTCAAGGTGGCATAACCGTCGCCGCCGGCGCCCATAAAGTTGTTAGTGACAACTTTGTAAGTCTGTTCCAGATTAATCGGCTGACCGCCAACCTGCACATTTTCAGCCGCTCCTGTCTTGCGGTTTAAGGTCCAGGTTAAGCCGGCAACTTGCAAGAATGCCCCATTTCCGGGTTGAATCGTTGCTGCATAATTCAACAACTCCATAATCTGAGCGCCAGTCATGTCCACGAGTACCAGCGTATTGCCAAAAGGTTGGACTTTAAGCACATCGCGATATGTAATCGTTCCCTGCTCAATATCCGACCGGATGCCACCGCCGTTTTGCAAGGCAATTTCAGCGCCGGTTTTGGCGCACATACTATCAGTGACAATATTTGCCAGATTGGTTTCCTGCGCACGCACGAGTTTTCGATCTCCGTCCAGTTTCACCAGCGCTTCTCCGATCGGTTGCGACAGCAATTCGTCGGCCTGACTCAGATATGGTTGCATTGCTTCCACAATCACTTTGTCTTCGACATACCCTACACCGCTGTACATAAAGTACTCTTTGTCGTTATAGCTCACCCGTTTTTTCAGGTTGACAGGTAATAAACGATAGGTATGATCCGTGACTTTATTGGCTTCAGTATCAATGGTGAGATCCAGACGACCGACAAATTTTGACCATTCTCCGCCATGCACAATCAGGGTATTGCCAACCACTTCTGCTTCTGTTAAGGCGTCGTGGGAATGTCCGCCTACGATCACATCAATGCCTGGCACTTCTTTCGCCAATTTTATGTCGCCAGCGCTGTTGTACCCGCCGCCGGAATTTTCAAAAAAACCTAAATGCGTCAGAGCAATCACCACATCCGCTTCTTCGCGTAGTTTAGGCACCAGAGCTTTTGCCGTTTCAATGATATCCTTAAATTCCAGATCTTTCACATTGTCTGGAGTGACCAGAATGGGCGACTCTTCTGTGGTTAACCCGAAAATCGCCACATTTAATCCGTCAAATTCCTTAATGATGTACGGCTCAACAAGGTATTCGCCGGAGTCTTTTTTGACAATATTGGCAGACAAGAACGGAAATTCGGCCCATTCCTGCTGCTTCAGCAAGACTTCGCGGGGTTTATCAAATTCATGGTTTCCCAGGGTCATGGCATCGTAGCCGAGCAAGTTCATAAGTTTAAAATCCGGTTCAGCATCGAGCATGTCAGATTCCGGAACCCCCATATTCACATCGCCGGCTGAGAGCAGCAGCGTATGACCTCCGGCTTCTTCAACCTCGGCCCGCACGATATTCACTAGCGTTGATTGCGCCGCCAATCCGCCGGAATCCGGACTGCCATACGGAGAAAATTTGGCAAAGTGCCCATGGTGATCATTAGTGTGAAGAATCGTGAGTGTAGAGACTTCAGCCCATGCGAGCGGGGCAAGCACGAGCACACTCACCAGAACAAGGAATATCGGGCTGCAAAGAACATGAAAAGTATGTTTTGACCTTCTCATCATAAAAACCTCCTTCTCTTAAATTAATGATGTCCTTCTCATTATATTAAAAGTGACCTGTATCTAAGCATAAATACACTATGTAGAAATAGTCTGTTCTGTCAAGAATTCTCTCTGAAAATTAATTCTCCTTTTCGCTCTAAGTAAGTGCAAATAAATTTCTTGAACTTTTGTTTGAAAAAAAGTGCGACTACCGGGCAAAAGTCAGGAAATCCTTGCTTATAAAAAATCCTTGTAGTTACTTATAGGGTTTTTACCAATTTGGCGCAGAAGAATCCGTCAAAATATTCTTGGGGAGGCTCAATTCGCAAAAACCCCTGGTCCGTGATACAGCCATGGAGTTCCGGGGGCAGATATTTTTGCGGCGATTCGATTCGAAATCCTGGATGATCTCGCAAAAATTGGGTGATCACTTCTTCGTTTTCTTCGGGTTCGGTCGTACAAGTACTATAGACAAGAACTCCGTGTTCGGGATGTAAGAGGGGAACAGATCGATTGAGCAGTCGAAGTTGTAATTGCTGAAGGCTATGAATATGGCTTTCCTCGATTGTCCATTTCGCTTCAGGATGTTTGCGCAGCACGCCCAGCCCTGAACACGGGGCGTCAACTAAAATACGATGAAAACCCCGATCATTCTGAAAGTGCGAAGCCGGGAGATCAAGAAACGTTGTCATATCTCCTCGATATGGCTGTACGATTGAGATCCCTATGCGCTGGCAATTTTCCTGAAGCCGGCTTAATTTGTTTTCATGGATGTCCACCGCCGTGATCTTCCCGCGATTCTCCATCAATTCTCCGATATGGGTAGTTTTGATCCCGGCCCCTGCACACGCTTCTAGAATATTTTCCCAGGGTTTCGGATCAAGGATTTGGGACACCAGCATAGAGGCTGCATTTTGAATAGTACATTCTCCTTCTTGATACCAACGCAATTCAGCAAGCGCCGGCGCGCCGGCAATCACTAAACCGCTTAACGGATCTGGCAATGGCGTGATCTTACCAGCATAACCTGACAAGCTTTCCTGGAGCGCAGCGCGTGAGGTTTTGAACGGATTCACGCGCAGCATCAGGTGTGGCGGCTGATTTTGAATGCGGCAGCATGTTTCCGCTCCCTGCTCACCAAGCCGCTGAACCCAACGTTTGACCATCCATTCAGGATACGAATACTGCACCGCCAGGCGCGTCACCTTATCAGGAATCGTTTCAGGTCTTCGCAGGGTGTCTAAACTTCTGTGCAATTGCCGTAAAATCCCGTTGACAACGCCTTTGGCCATATTCGCCGGAAGGTTTAATTTTTGGCGATATTTCTCTGCCAGTTTGACAGATTCGTTAATGGCTGCTGAGGGCGGGATTTTATCTAACATCAACACCTGATAACTCCCTATCCGCAGGATATGGCGTAACCAGGGAGAAGATTGCTGCAGCGGTTTTTTACAGACCTGATCCAGATACCAATCCAGACGTTTCTGCCATCGCAGCACGCCATAGACTATCTCTGTCACTAACGCTTTATCTCTGGGATCGCGCAATGATGATTTTCGTAATTCAGCATCCAAAACAATATTCGCATAGGCCTGTTCTGCTTCAATACGCGCCAGAATTTGTACTGCCAGATCCCTGCTGTTTTGCATAAGACGAATGTACTGTTAGAGAGAGGGCATTAGTTCACGCGGTAGCCCTCTGATTATCTGAATGTTCATGCCCGCTGTTTAGCGAATAGAAAGCACCGTTGAGACCGCATTACTCCAATTACCTGAAGAATCCCGAATTTTGAGCGAGATACGGACATCAGAAGGACGACTGTAATAATTGACCGCCATTGGAATCGTTAACATACCCGATGGATAGGTGGTTCGAAAGGCAATCCGCGATAAACTTTCGCCATCGACCGAAACCGCAGCCACCCCAAATCCCAAATCTGCGTCAGGATCAAGATACATTGCGGTTAAATTGATAATATTCCCCACGTTGGTTGGGTTAGGAGAAATAGTCAGGTTGGATAATGTCGGCGCAGTGCCAGACGTCTGTCCTGTGGAAGGAGACGTTCCGGGAAGGCCTATTCCGGTACACCCACATACCGCCAGAGCGATCAGGCAACAAAGGAATACATAACAAGAACGTCTTTGGGTATTATCATGATTTCTACGCATACACGCTGCCTTCTTCCAAAACAGAGAATGTATAATCTATAATTTTACGTTCGTGATCATAGATCATACATTCGGACGGTTTATCGGTAAATAGTGGTTATATATAGCAATCCTAAATCAAATGTAGACTGTCATTGCGAGACTTTGCGAAGCAATCACGCCGAGATTGCTTCGTCAAAGACTCCTCGCAATGGCACAACTGGTTTAGGGTTGCTATATGTTTTGAAAAATATCGAGAAACTTTATACTACATTGAGCGAGTCTTGTCAATAAGTTAATGTGTTCTTTTTGAGAAGAAAAGATCATCGTTGATGACAAAATGTGGAGGTGCAGAGACAATTTCCGGCAATACCCTGAAATTCCTGTTGACATCTTTGTTGAAAAATTGCACTGTTTGGTAATTACATAGCAATTGGTATTATTTATGCATAAATAAACTATTTATGTAATACCGGAAACATTCTCAAAACATTCGAAAAATACTATAAGGGATTATGATGATGAACAGAAAATGGTCAATACAAGAGCGGGGCTTCACCTTGATAGAAGTACTTGTTGTGATGACTATTATCGGAATTCTTGCCACATTGATAGTGCCGGCATTGATGATGAGTTATTACAAAGCGATAGATAGACGCGTTATCACTGAAATGCGCACGATCATTATTGCCATAGGGCTTTATCGGCTTGATTATGATATTGTGCCTCAATCTGCCAATTATAAAGAACTTGTCAATCTGCTGAATTCAGATATCGGCGGCATTGCGCCTATTCCTGAACGCGACGCCTGGAAACATCTTTTGGTGTATCATGCGGTGTCTGAGGCTGCATATACTCTGATAAGCTATGGCAGAGATGGCATAAAGGGAAATCCTGCCAGCAGCGAATCATTTGATCCTGACGCCGATGTGATTGTTATCAATGGCGAATTTGTGGCAACAAATCGCTAACGGTGGCAAATACGCCATGTAAAGACACGCCTGAATATAATTTTCACCAATTTTCGGTTGACATAGAACAGAAACCTGCACAAGATTGACGCGATATGTTGAACACCGAGAATTTCAGAAAATACATGCACGCCTCAAAATCGAGATTTTTGAAAAACTCGATTTTTTTCCTGCTCATAAATTTCTGAAAATTTACCAATTGAACTTTTATATCTATCAGGGCAAGGCTTTCCGACAGATAGGGGTCGGATTGGTTTGCTATAAACTGGGAATGATTTTTGATTACTCATGAAGATACAATCCTTTCGAGGCTTTCGCGACATTTTGCCAGATGAGGTTGCTCTCTGGCATACTGTTGAAGCAGAAACCCGGGAACTGTTCGGATTATACGGCTATTCAGAAATTCGAACTCCGGTGTTAGAAAAAGTAGAACTCTTTTCCCGTAGTGTTGGTGAAGATACGGATATTGTGCAGAAAGAGATGTATGTTATTGAAAATAAGCGGGAAGGAAATATGGCGCTGCGCCCAGAAGGGACGGCGGCGGTTGTACGGGCGTATAATGAGCACAATCTGGCGGCCTCGCGTCCGGTGCCTGAAAAGTTGTATTATATTCTGCCGATGTTCCGCCATGAGCGTCCGCAGGCCGGAAGGTTTCGACAATTTCACCAACTTGGCGCCGAAGCATTAGGAATTGACAGCCCGGCGATTGATGCGGAAATGATTGCCATGGTCGCCAATTTATTGAAAAAATTCAATGTCAGCAACATTGAAATTCAACTCAATTCTGTAGGGTGCAAAGCCTGTCGTCCGGCATATCGGGAAAAGCTGAAAGCCTATCTCGCCGCTTCTTACAATGATCTTTGTCAGGACTGCCAGAATCGTTTTGAGCGCAATCCCATGCGGATTCTTGATTGTAAACAAGAAGGCTGCCAACGGATTGTGGCGGCAGCGCCGGTGATGATCGATCATTATTGTCAGGATTGCCATATTCATTTTTCAGAATTGCAGGAGTATCTTGGAATTTGGGGGATTGAGTTTCGGATGAATCCACGCATGGTACGCGGGCTGGATTATTACGTCAGAACAGCGTTTGAATTTGTTTCCTCGTCGTTAGGCGCTCAAAGTGCCATATTGGGAGGTGGTCGGTATGACGGCTTGTCGGAAGATATTGGCGGCCCTCATGTTCCCGGAGTGGGATTTGCGATGGGGATTGAGCGATTGATTTCCTTATTGCAGGTTGAACTCCCGCCAAAACCGATTGATGTGTTTATTGCTATCCTGGGCGCGGCGGCTCGTAAACCTGCCATCGCCTTGCAGCGCGATTTACGTCAGGCTGGCATCCGCACTGAACTTGAGTATCAGGAAAAAAGTTTGAAAAGCCAGATGAAAAAAGCCGGGAAACTTGGTGTAACCTATACGATTCTGCTTGGCGAAGATGAATTGGAAAAAGGGATCGCCGTGGTTCGGGATATGGTTGAAAGTTCTCAACAGGAGGTGGCGATACCCCAACTTGTTGAGACTCTTTTGCATCGCGTGAGAGGATAAGGGCTTATGAAGATGCCTTATGACGTGATTATTATTGGAGCGGGACCGGCAGGGATGTTTGCGGCGCTGGAACTAATCAAATGCCATGCAGCATTCCACATCGCCATCGTTGAAAAAGGTTCTGTTCGTCAACCTGGAAACACAACGAGTATCACTTCCGGATGGGGGGGAGCAGGGGCATTTAGTGACGGCAAATTAACGCTCTCACCCGAAGTCGGCGGACAGCTCCGGGAGTTTATTTCTCCGGAACACTTTTATGAACTCATGATGTATGTTGATGCCCAATATATTGAATTCGGAGGTGATCCTGATCGCTTGTTTGGCGGATTGACGCCAGAGTCTGAGGATCTGCAACGAAGAGCGCTGGCCGCCAATCTTGATCTGGTCACGTACCAAATCCGTCATCTGGGCACAGACAAATCCTATACGATTGTAGAAAATATTCGCAAATATCTGCTCACGCACCAGGTCGATATTTATGTGAACACGGAAGCCGAAACTGTCGATAAACATGGCGACCACTTTGAAGTGGCCGCAACGACTACGTCGCCCGATGGTTCGCAGCAACATCATCTGTTTACCTGTCAGAAAGTGATTTTAGCCCCGGGACGAGAGGGCGCGCAATGGTTTGTCGGTGAAGCAAGACGCCTGGGACTCCCCATGAAAAATAAAGGCGTGGATGTTGGGGTACGCGTTGAAGTGCGGGCCGAAACGCTCAAACATATTACGGAACTCTTATACGAATTAAAAGCCATCTATTATAGCAAAACTTTTGATGATAAAGTTCGTACCTTTTGCATGTGTCCGTATGGTTTTGTGGCGGTTGAGAACTATCGCGGCCTGATTACCGTGAATGGCCATAGCTATGCTAATCGCAAATCGAGCAATACGAATTTTGCCTTGCTCGTCACCGAAACGTTTACTGAACCCTTTGATGATCCGTTAAAATATGGGCAGAGTGTTTCGCAACTTGCGAACCTGTTAGGCGGAACCGTTCTGGTGCAACGGCTTGGGGATCTGCGCGCCGGACGTCGCTCAACTCCTTCTCGCATTGAACGCGGATTGGTTGCCCCCACGTTGACTCATGCGACCCCTGGGGATTTGAGTTTAGTCCTACCTTATCGCCAAATGGTGGATATTTTAGAAATGTTAGATGCCATGGAAGGGATCGCTCCGGGAATTGCCAGCAAGCACACTTTATTGTACGGCGTGGAAATTAAATTCTATAGCTCTCATGTCGAAATGCGTGAAGGTTTTGAGACCGCGATTGACGGCCTGTATGCTGTTGGAGATGGCGCTGGCATTACCAGAGGCTTACTTCAGGCCTCAATGTGCGGCGTGCTTGCCGGCCGGGCTGTGGCGAATGCGTTGGCCTAGATGTCAGGTGTACGGCGTTAAAAACCAGGTTTTTCAAAAAAACCTGGTTTTGGGGTAGGGGTTAAATAGGAAGTGATGCCCGCTCGTTGAGCGAAGTCGAAACGAGCCGCTCAGTGTTCCCTTCGACTTCGCTCAGGGAACGTATCACTTCCCATTTAACCACTGCCGTTTTTTTATGTTTCCAGAAGGGTATCGAGCACTTCATCATCAGTCGAAACTGCAAGCGAAATATTCCATTGAACGAGATTCTGAAAACAGGAAGCTAATTTCAGAGTTTCACGGGCATTATGGGTGTGAAAAATATACATTAAGGCGTTCTGTCCCTGTCCTGGGGTGATCAGGCTGGCCAGAATTGATGTTTGATGATCCCAATGCAGATTTTTTTGGCAGCGGATCACGTCTTTCAAATCCTTCATGTCAAAACTTCCGGTGGCAATAATGGTGTATTCTCCAGGCAAACCGGCTGAAGCATATTTTTGAGGCGTATGTTCAATTAACGCGAGTTCCAACGCAAGCAGAATCGCCTCTCTGTTGGCTTTTTCCAGACGACTGGCAAGTTGAATGAGCATCGCCATCCCGGCTTCGGGATATTCACGCAGCATCTGTTTGAAATCATCGCGAGTCAATGTGATGAGCGTCGTCTCTTCAAGGGCGGTCGCTGTCGCAGAACGGGGGGCGTTTAACAACAGGCTCATCTCTCCAAAGTATTCACCCTCTTCTAAGATATTCAGGGTTTTGTCAACACCTTCAACAACATGTTTCGAAATCCTGACACGACCATTCGCAATAACATACATCATATCACCCGGGTCTTTTTCACGAAAAATGATCGTCCCAACCCCAACAACCTGCCGCTCATATTTGCCATACATCTCCAAATTCATATTGTCCTCCGAAAGGTTTTCCTATACATCTACATCTCTCTCATTTTTTCCAGAATTTCACATAATTTGTATAATTTTCAACAGAAAAAAAGACATGTCAAGGATTTTCCCTCGTGAGAGAAAATTTCTTTTTTTCAGAATTTTTTTTTCTTATGAAAAATTAGTTGACGATTTTAGGAAGTTTGTTTAAGGGGAATAGATAACTTTGCGTGAATCGTTATTTTCAGCGCAAGGGAAAGAAGATTACCTGACTATCTCAATCTGTTTAAGGAGGATATTACATGAGTATTAAAGTTGGAATTAATGGTTTTGGTCGCATTGGACGCCTGGTATTTAAAGCTGGTTATAAGAAAAAAAATATCGAATTTGTGGCCGTGAACGATTTAACTGACGCTAAAACCCTGGCACATCTGTTAAAATATGACTCGGTTCATGGACGTTTCCCGGGCAAAGTTGAAGCGACCGAGGACAGTATTGTTGTTGATGGTAAAAAGATTAAGGTGCTGGCAGAAAAAGACCCGGCAAAACTGCCCTGGAAAGAATTGGGAGTTGATGTGGTCATCGAATCGACCGGTATTTTCAGATCGAAAGATAAAATCGAGAAGCATTTCGAAGCTGGCGCCAAAAAAGTGATCCTCACGGTACCTGCAAAAGGGGAAATTGACGCGACTATCGTGTTGGGCGTGAATGACGCTGATTTAAAACCAGAACACAGAATTGTCTCCAATGCCTCATGTACGACGAACTGTTTAGCGCCAGTCGCCAAAGTGTTGCAAGATAATTTCGGCATCAAACGCGGGTGGATGACAACAGTACATGCTTATACCAATGATCAGAATATTCTCGATCTGCCGCATAGCGATCTGCGCCGAGCACGGGCTGCTGCTGTCTCACTGATTCCGACGACAACGGGTGCGGCCAAAGCCGTCGGGATGGTCATTCCGAGTTTAAAAGGAAAAATGGATGGCATCGCGATGCGTGCTCCTGTGGCTGATGGTTCTGTAGTAGATCTCGTAGTGGAGTTAGAAAAAAATACGACGGTCGAAGAGATTAATGCGAAGATGAAAGCAGCGGCAGAAGGTCCTCTCAAAGGGATTCTGGAATATTCTGAGGATCCTCTTGTTTCAGTGGATATCATCGATAATCCAGCCTCGTCGATTTTCGATGCGAAATCAACCGCAGTCATGGATGGAAACTTTGTGAAAGTGTTGAGTTGGTATGACAACGAGTGGGGATATTCAAGCCGCGTGGTTGACTTGATTCCAAAACTCGTCTAATCAGCACAAGAGACCAGAGATGGTCTCCTGGGTTATCACAAACAGCATCTGCAAAGAAGGGAGAGTGTTCTTCCTCTTTGCAGGTAATTTTTCAATGGGGGATGAAGTATGGCGTTCAAAAAACCGGTAGAAATCGCACAGGCTGCGGTTGCAGCAGGAAAAGCAAAAACTTTGTTGTCTCCTGATAAGATGTTATTGTTAGGGTTCTTAGCCGGAGCATATATTGCTATCGGAGGCTTTTTGGCAGTGATTGTTGGAGGGGGAGTCAATGCGGAAACCCTGGGGGTTGGAATTCAAAAACTCCTCTTTGCAGGGGTCTTCCCTGTCGGCCTGATGTTAGTTGTGATTGCCGGATCAGAACTCTTTACTGGCAACTGTTTACTGCCCCCTATTGCAAAGTTTGCCGGGGAGGCCGATTGGAATGGTGTACTCAAAAATTGGGTATGGGTCTATATCGGGAATTTTATTGGCAGCGTATTTGTGGCCTATTTTCTGGCAACAGCTACGGGCCTGTTTGGGGCCGATCCCTGGCATTCATATATTATTAAAATTGCTGAGAGCAAAGTTTCCCTGGGCTGGTGGAAAATATTGTGGCGGTCGATAGGATGTAACTGGTTAGTCACCCTGGCAGTCTGGATGTCTCTCGCGGCTGACGATATTATTGGGAAAATTTTCGCTATTTGGTTCCCAATTATGGCCTTTGTCGGGCTAGGTTTTGAACATAGCGTGGCCAATATGTTCTTTATTCCGGCCGGTATGTTTGCCGGAGCAAACGTGAGCCTGTTGCAATTCCTTTTCATGAATTTATTGCCGGCAACCATTGGCAATATCATTGCTGGAGTTGTGCTGGTAGCGTGGGTGTATTACTATCTCTACCTGAAAGATGCGCAGAATAAGTAACCCGGAATAATGGAAAAAATAAACTGGCAGTAATTCTTTGATGAGTTACTGCCGTTTTTTTTGAGGGGCGTCACTATCTCTGGTGTGCGTGGTGAAGAGCGTATTGAGGCATATTATGATGATCAGCATTTTTCTTCCTCTACAAAGGCAACCATAAACTCAGAATTGTTTCTTCTGGCATTTTTTTACAACATCTGTTCGCTGAACCCGCATTTTACATCTGATACTTGCCAAAATCTTCTGGCTTGAGATTTTCTAACCACTCCTTGAGTTGATCTGTGTCCTCAGATTCCTTTGTCATATCAATGCTTTTGGCTTTATTGACGACTTCAGCCGAAACGTAAATCGGCGCGCCGCTTCGCAGAGCCAAAGCAATGGCATCACTCGGGCGTGAATCGATCACGATTTGGTTGCCATTTGAGTTGAGATGAATCACGGCATAAAAGGTGTTATTTTTCAGATCATTAACCACCACTTTGATCACTCTCGCATTTAATCCAGCAATGACATCGCGCATCAAATCATGCGTCATCGGGCGCGGAGTTGTAATTTTTTCCAATTCGAGCGCAATGGCATTTGCTTCAAATAACCCAATCCATATTGGAAGCACGCGCTTATCCTCCAAATCTTTCAGAATCACAATCGGCATGTTCGTTAAGGGATCCAAGGTTAAACCTTTTACACTCATTTCTATGAACATCTGTACTTCCTCCTTCACAAGCAGGTGCAAATTCACGACAGCAATTATATGAACAGTGTGTTTTTCATACAATAATTCTTTTCGATTTAAATTTCAAGTACTTTCTCAAAAATTCCTGTTTTTTCTGGGATTTCTTGTGAAGCTATCACGGAGGGCGATACAGAGGAGATCACTGGGAGATCACTGTTTGTTCTCAGAAAACGGCTGTAGGAAACAAAAAATAAAATATCTAACACGCGGATCATGTATGTCATTCTTTCCACTCCGCCCTTACATGAAAATTTTCAAAATATTTTTCAGACTGACCGGACCAATTTTCGTTATATTCTGCAATCTTTTTTGCCAGCCATTCTCTTCGGAAGCCATTGGCTCCACACGCAGGAGATACCCAGATGTCCGCTCATGAACCCGGATTCCAATAACTGAACAAGTCGATAAGTGGTTAAGTGTTTAAGTGTTTGGGTGTTTGACTTTGACTTGCTGAATAATACCGATATTCTCATGGCCATTTTCGCCAGCACTCTGCTGCTCTTAGGACTGGCAGTCGGGAAGAAATACACCATTAACCGCTGGAAAGGAACAGGATTTATTCTAGTGTACGTCATCTACATCGGCTACTTGATTCAATACGGCTAAGTCTGGCACGATGCGTCCAAAACAATGGAATAACGACAACGAATTCAAGCATATACCGAATTTCTTTGTCAAATTCTGATGAATTCTCAAAGCGGCAGGGTGATAATTTTCTTGACATTCCATACCCTGAGACAATACCCTGAAGTTCTTGTTGGTTTCGAATAGACGTATTGCTAGAAGGAAGTTTCCCTTCTGGCTCGATATGATGAACGGGAACATCCAAGAATGAACGTATTGACAAAAAAACTGCGCGCGCCCATTAAAGAATTCGAAAAACGCTGTCTTCAAAATATCAAAGGGTTTGCCAATGAGCATTCAAGAGCGATCAGACCCGACGTTGCGTATGGCAATGCTCAAAAAATGCCCTTAGAAGATGAAAGTGTTGATTTAATTGTGACATCGCCGCCGTACGCCTCAAACGCCATTGACTACATGCGTGCGCATAAATTTTCATTAGTCTGGTTTGGGTATCCCATCGAGGACCTGAGCGTAAAGCGCCAAGACTATATTGGCGGAGAAAAGGTGACACACATCCAATATGAAGCTCTTCCCGATTTCACCGCAGCGATTGTCGCAGAGATGTCCAGCCTCAATGCCAAACGCGGGGCCGTCTTACACCGCTATTATTCCGAAATGACGCGAGTATTACGAGAGATGTATCGTGTGTTGAAACCTGGAAAAGCTGCAATCGTTGTCATCGGAAATTCGGTCATGCGTGGAAAAGATACGGAAACACACAATTGTTTCGCTGATATTGGCCGATCTATCGGATTTCAGGTTCCCAAAATCGGCGTGCGCAAATTAGATCGCAGTAAGCGCATGCTGCCCGCCGGAACCAAAACAGATACACATTCACAGATTCAGCAAAGGATGCATGAAGAATATGTGATTGGCTTTTATAAACCTGAACATTCATGGTGAAGGAAAATAGAAATTGAGCACATAAAAAACGAAGATCAGCTGGATATGCTGAACATGCTGATTGAAGGAAGAAGATTGCGAGACATTAGCGATTTGCCCTTTGATCTTGCAACCTGATGCTCTGAGAATTCAAGAAAAATATCAGGCCGATGTCGGCCGGAAATATATTGGCAAAAGAAGCCCTGCGATTGTGACCGATGAAACCGTTTATAGCTTGTATCATGACCTTTGGAACCGCCGGATGTGCCCATTAACGCCGCGACCGCGAAAAACGCTTGACAGATTCGGCTGTCATGTCAAAATGCTCTCGAACATTTCGACCGCTTCAAAGCGCAGCATAAGGGAATTGGTATTGAATATCCTGCCCCGTGTCGCTTCATTTTGGCGACTCGTTTCTTGCGTATTTATTCTTTTGGCAGGTCACTATTTTTGTGTCGCCTGCCAGCGTATCGGCAATTTTTTGCGTGATCAAATTTTTCACCTCTGAAGCAATCCGAAAAGCTTCACGGGCTTCCTCTTCTGAAGGCATGTAAAAATCGTCCGGATATCGCATTTCAACCGCATAAGGGGTGAGTTTCTCGGTTTCTGTGATATAGCCTGAAAATGAAAGATCGATCTGACTGCATATCCCGATTAAATCCGCAAGATTGTGTGTTTTAGGAAAATCCGTTTCTTTGTAACTTAAGTAGCCTTTAATATATTTCTCTGAAGCTTGTTGACAATGAAAACAGAGTGTGTCGTAGGGAATGTTGTCTTCACACAGTTCAGCAGTATTTCCGCGTTTCTTAAATCATTGTCCGCTTTTTTGAACCATTCCTGAATGTATGCCGACAGTTCATCGCTCATATAACACGACCCCCTCTCTGATCACGGTGGGAAACAAAAGACTGTTTCACATTTTGCCATTTAGCAACATCCTCGTGCGTATAAAACAGAATATCTTTTGGTATCCGGCTTCTGGCCTGGAGTCCTGACGGCGCGCAGATCGTCTATGTCTCGAATCAAGGCGAATAGAAAAGGGCTGAATCCTTTTGAGCGTTCTGTTTTATAGGTGTTTGAGTGCTTGACAGAAAACACCCAAACACTGAAACACCTGAGCACTCACACGCTGTGAAATAAGAAAAAACCGAGTTTTTTCAAAAAACTCGGTTTTTCACTGCTTCTAAACACTCACACGCTGAAATGCTTGAATTGCGGCAGGTATTCGCGATTTTGCTGCAGCATTTCGTTCACCATCTGTTTGATTTCAGCCAATGAGAGCACGGCGGCGGTCAATGGATCGTGGATAATGGCGTGAAAGACTAGGCGCGGATCGCCGGTGAGGGCGGCTTCGACCGCCATTTCTTCGGTCATTACACAGACATGGTTCAGGGCCACGCATTGCGGCGGCAGCGCGCCGACGTGCACCGGATGGAGTCCTGCTTTATCTACATACACCGGAACTTCCACGCAGGCGTTTTCCGGCAGATTGGTAATTAAGCCGGTGTTGGGCACATTGCCGTTAAACCCAAAAATTTCCCCTCCCTGTAAGGCGTTGATAATGTAAGCTGCGTATTCATGTCCGCGCTCCAGGCTGATTGGGGTTTCTGCGGCAAACCAGGTTTTCGCCTCGTCTTTCCAGGAATTCTCCTTTTGCTGATACTCGTTGAGAATATAGGCATACACGCCCGGGTTCCAGCCCGTGCCGTGGGTGCAGTATTGTTCGATTAGTTCCGGGCGTTTGCGAAACCAGGCATTATATTCCGAGTTGTGTCCGCTGGATTCGGTGACGTAATAGTCTAAGTGCAGAAACATTTCATTGCGCACGATTTCTTCATTGTAAATCTCCGGTTTGCTGATCGCCTCACGAATCTGCGGGTACGCATCTTTACCATTGCGTTCATATTTCAGATACCAGGCCTGATGATTGATTCCGGCGCAGGTATAGGTGATTTCCGACATAGGCGCGTCAATCCAATCCGCCAGCATTTCGGCCGTGCCCTGGACACTGTGGCACAGGCCGGTCAGCCGGATAAACGATTTTCGCTGCATGGCGCGGCACAGCATAGCCATCGGATTTGTATAATTTAGAAGCGTGGCGTCAGGGCAATAGCGTTCCATGTCTTTGACAATGTCCAACATGACCGGAATGGTGCGCAGGGCGCGAAAAATTCCGGCCGGGCCGCGCGTATCGCCAATATTAATATCCACCCCGTACTTTTTAGGAATTTCAATGTCATGCCGCCAGACGTCCGTTCCTCCGGCTAAAATGGTACAGAGCACGGCATCCGCGCCTTTTAACGCCTCGGCGCGGTCCATCGTCGCTTCAACCTGTGCCGGATAGTTCCCCATATCTACAATACGTCGCACGGATTTTTGAGCAAATTCAAGGCGTTCCGTATCAATGTCCATCAATGAAATTGTCGCATTTTCAAGCAGCGGGAAGGTCAACATATCCCGCACCAATCCTCGTGTAAACCCTAAACTTCCCGCTCCAATAAACGTAATTTTTGCCATAGTGATTATTCTCCTCTCTGTTCCCACTCCAATTGAACAATCTAAGTAATCTGCGGTCATTAATGAGTCCTCTGGACATTTTGTCCACGAAAAACAGGAAACACATCAAAAAAACCCGGACTCTTTGCGTCTTTTTGCGTAAATCGTCCGGCAGCCGGTAATCCCTGCAACGTCTGGCGTTTTTCTCAGGTTGTAAAAAAGCGTTTGTCGGTAAATTTTTCTTGCTTGAAATCCGTTGGTTCGAGATAATACACGGCGCGTGATCAACATGTTGCAAGGAACAGAATCAGAAGTCTAGAGAGGGAAATATGCCAAACTACGAACACTGCTTACGACCGGTTTTTACAGAGAGAATCGTCCAACTGCTGCAATGCGGACGATCGGTGAATCTGATCGGGGCGGAAGGCACGGGTCGAGAACGTTTGTTAGACGATATTCGAACATGCGAGCTGCCAGAAACAACCATCATTTCGGTCAACCTCAAGAGTTACCAGGAAAACTACGATGGCTTGATGCGTGAAATCTGGGTGCAGACAGGCAAAACCGGAGAGCAAGCCCAAAATTTGAGCGCATTGATCGAACAGTGTGAACATCGGAACGGGCAAATATTTCTCCTGCTCTATAATTTTGACGCTTTATTGGGCGATCCCCATATTGACTCAAGATATGATGTCGCCTTCTACGATGCGTTAAATGCCTGTAAAAACCGAGCGAATATCGCATTATTGTGCGTAACCGAACAACCCCATGATCAATCAATGGTCTTTGTGAATGGGAAAGCGCATAGTAATTCCTGGCTGGATTTGGAACGCAAAGCGATTCCGGCGTTGACGCATGAGGAGATCGTGCTTGAAGTGCAACGCCAGCCCTTGGCGCTCATGCGCTCCGACCAATCCGCGCTGATCAATGCGGTTCGGACGCATACGCAGCCCTATAAACTCCTTGAATATCTGCGCGACAAAATTTTGAATCGGGAAGACGGAACCCTGCCCTTTCAAAGCAGATTGAAAAAATGGATCAAACAGTTTGACAAAACCGAGAACGAGCGTCTGTTGAGCAAGAAAGGGATTTACAACGCGGCAAAGGAGATGACGGCCTGGGGCGAGTTGACCGGCGTCAATAAGCTCAAAACGCCCTTTTTGCTGCTCGGCAATCTTGGCAAAGCGATCGCTGAGATATTAGGGAAATACACCCGCAAAGAATAATTTCCCGTTTTCAAACCAATAAAACAGATAAGGAAAAGGAACAAGGTTATGAACACAGCTCAACAAAAAATTGATGCGCTGATTAAGGTGGGCGCAGAGAATTTACTTGAAAATACGCTCCGAAAACTTATCAAACTTCAAATCGCCCGGTATCAACACGCCATCAAGCAAATAACGCCGGACTTGAAAACGTTTGAGCGAGAGTTCAAGATGTCCTCAGACGAATGTTACCGGCGTTTCAATACCGGTGAACTTGGCGATAACAGCGATCTGTTCGAATGGGTGAGCTTGTATGAGAATGTCTTGTTATATCAACAACGCATTCGGATGCTGGAAACGGTATTGGCATGACCATCACAACATATTTGCAAGAACTTGATGAACTCATCAGCGCTGCCTCAGAAGTCGAGCAAGTTGAAGTCATCAGACGCTCGATTTGGGATACCGGCATGGAATGTATTGCTGTGTATCGCTACAAACTGCGAATGAGTGATGGCAGTCCGCTTGAATTGACAGAGCGGCTTGTCGAAGCACAAGGCAGTGTTTCCATTACCAAGTATAGATATCACTGGCAGGATCAAAATGGCCGACTGATTAAACGCTGGGATAATGCGCCGCATCATCGTCAAATCGAAACCTTTCCACATCACGTGCACGATGGTTCTGAGACAAACGTACTCAGTCATGAACATATAAGCGGATTGGACACGCTGAACCGGGTTATTGCCCAAATTTCCAACGAGGAATAACAAAAACTCTGTATCAGGATAAGACCTGAGAACAGGATGGTGAAAACGCCCAAAATTATTTATCAGCCGTTTCCGCTATCCTGTTCTCAGGTGAAATCCGTGTTGTTATGTCCCGTTTCACAATGACTACCGTACCGAAAAACGGCTTAGACTTTTTGCGATGGCTGATCTTTGAGCCGCTACTGCTGCAACGATTTGAGGAGAGACTCTCAAAAGAACAACAGCTATGGTGGTTTTTGTGGGCATACTCCTGGGTTGCGCTCTTCTCATGCTTGCTTTGGATGGCATGGTTGCTGACGATTGTTCTGCTATATGCGCCGTCGTTGCAATCGTCCTCTGATCTTTTGTCGCACTTTCTGCTACTCCTGCAGGAAGCGTTCTTCAGGCTCGTCGTCGGGCTCGACCTTGGGATCATCGTCGTCGGGCTCAGTGTCGGGCTCTTCTTCGGACTCGACTTCGGGCTCGTCCTCGGGCTCATCTTCGGGCTCGCAGGCGGGCTCATCTTCGGGCTCGTCGGCCGCGGGGCCGGACTCGGGCTCGGCGGCGGGATCATCTTCAGTCTTGTCCTCGGGCTCGGCAGCAGGCTCAGCGTCGGGCTCGGTTCTGTAGCTGCATTTTCTGTCGGTTACTTTCGACTCATTTTTTATCCGTTCCATCTTTTCACAAGTGTTTTAAACGTGTCGTTTGACCACAATCCCTACCGGAAGGACGGCGTCATCTGGCTGCCGCTCTGGCTTGCGGATCGTGAACTGTTACAATTGGCAGAACAGCAGCCCGAACTTGCCCTTGAATTTGCCGAATTTCTTTTAGAATACCGTCCTTTGCAAGTAAAATTGGCCGCTCGCCTTGTCCATGCCGCTGCCGCTGGAACATGGCTGCAACAGGCATTCGCTTTAGACGCCGACGTGTTTGTTTCGCCTGTTATCTCGGAAGAACAGAGAAAATTTCAGCCTTCGGCAGCATGGGGAACGCAACTCGAGCAACTCCGCACCCAACTGATCACCAGTCAAACCCATACCCAAATCGGTCTTAAAAAAGATGCTTTTGAACAATTTTTCAAACTTTTAAAAGAATTCCGTTCCCTGACGCTGCGCGAATCGCGTAAGTGGAATTATTTGTATCTGGAAGCGATTGATAAATGGATTGAGTCAGCAACCGAAGAACTTGCCAAGCTTACCCAAAAAGCCGAACTGCTGAAGCCGATAGCCTCGAATTTCTACCGCGCTGGCGAAGCGCTGCGGCCGGAAACGGATAAACCGGTGTTTGTGGGGCGGGATGATCTGAAAGACACGCTTTCTTTTGAAATTTTGACGGCGCGTTCCATGCCGATGTTTCTGATTGAAGGACAGCAGCGGGTCGGTAAAACCAGTCTGCTCAACTTTTTGCCGGATTTGTTAGGTCTGCGCTTTAAAATCGTGTATCTTGATTTGCAAGGGTTAGCGGAGCGATCTCTAAGCGGATGGCTGCAATCGCTGCGAAAAGCGATTGAGAAATATATGCCAGGCACTTCAGAAAGCGCCGGACTCATTGCCCATGACAATTGGCTGCAAGCGTGGGAAGAATTCAAGACCTATCTGGAGCAGATCAGCAACGGCAAAGAGTATAAGTTAATCCTGGCTTTTGACGAATATGAAATCCTGCACGATGACATTTTTCAGCAAGACCCCACACAGGCGAGGCAGTTGTTGGGGGCCATGCGCAGCTTTTCACAGCACCAGAATCAGGTAGTCTTTTTGTGGGTTGGGGCGCATTTTTTCTCCGAATTGCAAAATCCCAATTGGAATGAATTCTTCGTGCAGGTCAAACATCTGCGCGTGGATTATCTCAAGCGTGAGGATACGCTCAAACTCGTGCAGTGCCCGACGCCGGATTTCAATTTGATTTATCCTGATGATCGGCGAATCGCATCTTTGACCTCACGCAAGGCCATCCAGCGTTGATTCAGCAAATCTGTTCCGAAATGGTCAACCTCGCCAACCGCGAAGGCAAAAGACAGATGACCCATGACGATCTGAATTGGGTTTTAGATCAAAAAATTGTTGACCGTGAAAACCTCACGATCCAGATTTTCTGGCAACAGTTCTGCGCTGACAGAGACAAAGCCACGGTCAAACAGATTTTAGCGGGACAAACGCCGACCGACAATATCAGCCGCTACCACTTAGAACAGCATGGTTACATTGTCAAAGACAACAACGCCTGGAAAATTCGCGTGCCCCTGTTTGACGCCTGGCTGGGGAAGTATATCGAAACATTCGAATAAGCTATAGATAAAAAAACATACGCCGACTGTCTGCTCAGGCAGGCTGAAACGGTAACATGGAGTCTAAATTTCGTGAAAAATGGTTATGGTAAAATGGTTACGACCTCAGGAACAGATTACTGATATTGAGACTCGCACAGGGCTTGCCATGCTGCTTGGCGACGGCGTTTGTTCCCAGGTCATGAATGTGCTGACCGGCGGGGCGTTTTTAATTGCTTTTGCGCTGCACCTGGGAGCGTCAAATGTGGTGATCGGATTATTGGCAGCGATGGGGCCGATGGCGCAAATACTCCAAATCGCGTCGATCTTTCTGATTGAGCGTACCGGTTTGCGTAAAGCCGCGGTCGTGCTGAGCACTTTCGGCAGCCGTCTGTTTTGGCCTCTAATTGCTGCGATTCCCTGGCTTGCGCCGCAACCCTGGCGAATTGCGATATTTTTAGGTTGTTTACTGTTGTTTTTCAGTGTGGGGTCAATCTCGAATCTGGCCTTTAATTCCTGGATGCAGGATTTTGTGCCAGCCGAGATTCGCGGCGATTATTTCGGAAAACGCTCTGCGATTGCAACGGCTGCCGGCGTCCTCGTGAGCTTGCTGGCTGCCGTCGGTGTGGATTTTTTCAGCACACGTTTTCCGGAAATCGGTATTTACAGCGCATTTTTCCTGATCGGTGCCGCGGTCGGATTTCTCGGCGTGTATTTTCTGTCCAGAATTCCTGAGCCGCAAATGGTGAAAACTCAACCGCGCGGGCTGTTTATGATCCTGACAGAACCTTTTCAGGATGCGAATTTTCGTCAACTGCTGATCTTTCTCGGCTGGTGGAATTGCGTCTATTATCTGGCAACGCCGTTTTTTACAGTATATATGCTCAGACGTATCGGTCTGAGTATGACAATCGTGCTGGGGTTATCCGTGTTGAGCCAGATTGCAAATGTGCTGTTTTATCAACTCTGGGGACGTCTGGCCGACCGTTTCAGCAATAAATCCGTGCTGGCCGTGACGACGCCGCTGTTTATCCTCAGTATTTTTCTGTTTCCTTTAACGACCATGCCGGAAAAGTATGTGATGACAATGCCGTTTTTGATTCTGATTCACGTGCTTTCCGGAATCGCTTCGGCCGGGGTGTTGCTCTGCACCGGGAATATTGCCTTAAAACTCGCGCCGCATGGCAAGGCCACCTCATATTTAGCGGCCAGTGCCCTGATGTCTGGGATAGCGGCTGCGATTGCCCCGATTCTCGGCGGCCTGGCGGCTGATTGGTATGCGCAGCGCGAATTGAGTTTGACGCTCAGATGGCTGTCTCAACCCGCAGAACGTGTGGTGGATATGCTGGCAATGGACTTGCGCGGTCTGGATTTTTTGTTTATGATTGCAGTTATCTTTGGCGTTTACACCTTACACCGCTTATCGCTAGTGCAGGAAATTGGCGAGGCTGAGGAAGAAATCGTGCTCACGGAATTTTACGGCATCGTACGCAGAGCCTTCCGGCACGTTTCAAACGTCGCCGGCGTGCGCTATTTGTTTGATTTCCCCTATAGCCGGCTTATTGAAGTGTTTTCCGAAGAAAATCTGCCACCCCGTGAGGGCGATGAAGACCACTCTGCTTCTCCGGGTCTGCTGGATATTCCCTCGATTAAGAAAAAACTCGGCTTACACAAAGGCCGGTAAATACGCTCACAGTCTGATAAGGATGAGTAGTGGTTAAATGGTACGTGATGCTCGCTCGTTAAGCGAAGTCGAAACGAGCCGCTCATCATTCCCTTCGACTTCGCTCAGGGAACGCATCACCTACTATTTAACCACTATCGAATTTAGGCTATAGAAGGGCCGAGCAACGTTCATTCTGACTTCACATCATGATTTGGGGGCAGAGTGATCTGGGCTATCGCTTGCCACACAGTTTTCACTCCCTCTGCCGTCAGGGCAGAAAAGGTCAGGAATGATTCTGTGGCCTGGACGTTCAGCGTGTCTCCAATAAGATTCAGTTGCTTTTGTCGTTTCGTTTTCGGAATCTTATCAATTTTCGTTGCGACAATAATTGTTGGAATCTGGTATGATAATAACCATTCGCGCATCAGCACATCGTGTTGCGTGGGTTTATGGCGAGCGTCAACAATAAGGACGACGCCTTTCAAGTGCTGGCTTTGGGTAAGATAGGACTCGATCATGGGTTTCCATTGCTTTCTGACGGATTCCGGAACTTTCGCATAGCCATATCCGGGCAGATCGACAAAACAGAGCTTTTCATCAATATGAAAAAAATTGATCTGTTGGGTTCGTCCGGGGGTATTGCTGATACGGGCAAGATTCTTTTTGTTCACCAGAGTGTTGAGCAATGAGGATTTCCCGACATTTGATCTACCAATAAAAGCTATTTCCGGCAAGTTATGCTGTGGATATTGTTCGGGCTTAACAGCACTTTTGATGAAATGAACGTTTTGAAATTTTTTCATCAGTCTCCAAAAACAAAGATGCCATCTTTATTCAGAAAAGATGGCATCCACGCAAGGTCTTACGTCAACTGTCAACTGGCTTTTTCGTAAAGCAGAATAGGTTCGGCGTCGTGCAAAATAACCTCTTCGCTCACAATACACTCTCGAATCGTTGATAATGAGGGAATTTCAAACATCAGTTCGAGCATAATCTTTTCCAAGACCGACCGCAGCCCTCGCGCTCCCATCTCGAGATCCAGAGCTTTGCGGGCAATGGCGCGGAGAGCGTCATCTTTGAAATAGAGTTTGACGTGATCAAAATCGAATAATTTCTGATATTGGCGAATGAGGGCGTTTTTCGGCTCTTTGAGAATTTTGATCAAGGCGGTTTCATCCAGTTCATCAAGTGTGGCAATTACCGGAATTCGCCCGACAAATTCGGGGATAAACCCGTATTTCAGTAAATCAACTGGTTGGATTTGCCGTAACAGGTCGCCGATACGTCGTTCTCCCGTCCGTTCTATAGCAGAATTAAATCCGATAAGATGTTTTCCGGTACGTTGCGAGACAATTTTTTCCAGTCCATTAAATGCGCCGCCGCAAATAAAGAGGATATTGGTGGTATCTACCTGCACATATTCCTGATGAGGGTGTTTGCGTCCGCCCTGCGGAGGAACGCTGGCAATCGTGCCTTCCAGAATTTTCAGTAAGGCTTGTTGAACGCCTTCCCCTGAGACATCTCGTGTAATGGAAGGGCTATCGCTCTTGCGCGTAATTTTATCCACTTCGTCAATATAAACGATCCCATGTTCTGCGCGTTCCACATCAAAATCCGCGGCTTGCAAAAGCCGAAGGATGATATTTTCAACATCCTCGCCGACATACCCTGCTTCTGTCAGCGTGGTGCAATCAACGATAGTAAAAGGCACATCCAGGATCCGCGCCAGGGTTTGCGCCAAATAGGTTTTGCCTGTTCCGGTAGGCCCAACTAACAGGACGTTGCTCTTTTGCAGTTCGACGTCTCCCAATTCAGCTTCAGATTCAATGCGCTTATAATGATTGTACACCGCAACGGAAAGCACACGTTTGGCATACTCCTGCCCAATCACATATTCATCGAGAATCGAGTGGATTTCTTTGGGTTTGAGCAGTTTTTGGGAGACCTGACTTGATTGTTCATCCCAATCTTCCAGAATGATTTCATTACACAATTGCACACATTCATCGCAGATATATACCGATGGGCCTGCAATCAATTTCCGGACAGCATCTTGACTCTTTCCACAAAACGAACACTTCAATCCATGATCTTTCTTCTCAGCCATAATCCTTGTTCCTACACTCTTTTCAACTTCTCATACCAGAAAGTCACTTGTTCAACCCACACGACGATTATATCCGCGTATGAATAATTTCATCAATAAGTCCGTATTCTTTCGCCTGTTGCGCACCCATAAAAAAATCGCGATCCGTATCGCGTTGAATATTTTCGAGCGGCTGGTGCGTGTGGATTTGCAAAATCTGGTTTAATTCTTCTTTCATACGGAGGATTTCGCGGGCTTGAATATCGATATCGGTCGCTTGTCCCTGAAATCCTCCCATTGGCTGATGGATAAGAATTCTGGAATGCGGAAGCGCATATCGCTTTCCAACGGCCCCGGCAGCTAAGAGCACCGCGCTCATACTGGCGGCCTGTCCAACGCAAATCGTGGAGACATCGGCCTTGATGTATTGCATGGCGTCATAGATAGCCAATCCTGCTGTGACCGATCCGCCAGGGCTATTCACATACAAATTAATGTCTTTGTCCGGATCATCAGCTTCCAGAAAGAGCAACTGCGCGACAATCAGATTCGCGATAGTATCGTCAATGGGCGAACCAATAAAAATAATCCGATCCTTGAGGAGACGGGAATAAATATCGTATGCCCGTTCTCCGCGACCGGTTTGCTCTATCACCATTGGAATCAAGGGCATTTAGGCTTCCTCCACCACGTGTGCCTGTTCATACAAGAAATCCAGGGTCTTTGATTCTTTGAGGTCGGTTCGTACCTGGTCAAGTCCATTGTGCTGCTCCAAATACGATTTCATGGCCGCCACCGGCATTTGATGTTGCGTCGCCATTGCTTCAACAGCCTCATCAACTTCTGCTTCTGATACTGTAATATTTTCCTGTTCCTGAATATGATTGAGAAGAATTCCGGCCCGCAGGCGTTTGAGAAGTTCTGCCTCTTCTTGATCCGGAAAATGTTTCTTTTGATCTTTCACCAGGGAAGGCGGCACTTCAAAATCGTACATTTCTGCCAATTGCATCAAAATCCGATTTTTCGTTTCAGCGACGATCACACGTTCTCGCTGCTCTGTGATCTGCCGGGCTATTTTGGCTTTCAACGCATCGAGAGATTCTTCTTCCAGATCTTTGGCAAACTCGTCATCCAGTTCCGGGAGGACAACATTTTCCACATTGAGAATATCAAGCACAAATTGCACGGTTTTTCCGGCAATGCTTTGATCTTGAAAATCCTGGGGATACGTCAAGGAAAATTGAATCTCCCGATCGCCTTTTTTCTTGCCGAACAGGTTTTGACTAAATTCCGGGAACAAGTTATCAACGCCTAACCAGAACGATGCCTGTTGTTTTGATTCTTCAAGCGGCTGTCCATCGAGGAAACGTTGAAATGCCACAGTGACATTGTTATTTTCGACAATGACATGATCCTCGTTCACCGGTTCATTGATAGCATTTTGGCGTTGCAGAGCGACCAACTGATATTGAATTTCTTCTGCTGTCGGTTCTGGCGGACGTTTCCTGGTGATTTCAACCCCTTTATAATCCTTTAACTCGACAGCGGGGAACGCTTCTATTTCAGCGACATATTCAACCGGTTGGTTTTCAGCCACTTTAATATTTTTGTAATCAATGGTTGGGGTGCCGATTGGGGAAATGTGATGTTCAACCAACGCGTCTTTGAATGATGTTTCGATCAGTTTTTCTTTGACATCCTGGGCGATCTCTTTTCCGAAACGCCGTTTAATGGTGCTTACCGAGGCTTTTCCTTTTCGAAAACCTGGCACCATCGCTTTTTTACGGATGTCTTGAATCACGCTTTGAAATTCTTTATTAACTTCTTCAGGTGACAGAGAAATGGTGAGTTTCTTTTGGCATGCGCCCAGTTCTTCAATGGCTACGTTCATGTTTGTTTATTTTTCGCTCCTCGCAGACAGGTGACAAAAAAAGAAAGCGGGAAACGGGATTTGAACCCGCGACCCTCGCCTTGGCAAGGCGATGCTCTACCACTGAGCTATTCCCGCTTTGGACATCAAAAATGCAATCAACTTGTGCTCACTCAAAGATGCGAGAGGAGGGACTCGAACCCACACGGATAAACCACTGGATCCTAAGTCCAGCGCGTCTGCCAATTCCGCCACTCTCGCGTATTTTCAGATCTTCAGCTCTACGAAAATACGGAAAGCTCTATACGCCCGGCAGGATTCGAACCTGCGGCCTACGGATTCGAAGTCCGGCGCTCTATCCAACTGAGCTACGGGCGCGCATTCAATCGCAGCATACATTGCATGTCAATCCATGCGTCCGCGTGGGGCGCAACGTATTGCAAACAAAAAATAAAGGTGAGTGAGGAGGCTCGAACTCCCGGCCTTCGGGGCCACAACCCGATGCTCTAACCAACTGAGCTACACTCACCATAAAACTACAAAAATCTTGACGGACTGTTATACGCCCGGAGGGACTCGAACCCCCTACCCTCTGCTTAGAAGGCAGATGCTCTATCCGGCTGAGCTACGGGCGCGTCTCTCATCGCATCCGTTCTATCGGGGCGCCCAGATTTGAACTGGGGACCTCCTGCTCCCAAGGCAGGCGCGCTAACCAGACTGCGCTACGCCCCGTGTTTGTCGTTATACCCAAAATGACAACGGCCTAAAAATGTCAACAAAAATTTACGCGTTCTTGTAATTTTCTTCTTCCTGAACAATCAAGAGGTTAAGCAGTTTACATCATGCTTCAGGAAAAAGTTCTGGAAAAATTATGTCAGAAAACGAGGCAACAGCGCCAGAAGTTGTTGCAGCGCCTTTGCGCGATGGCTAATCCGATTTTTCACGTCCAATGGAAGCTCTGCCATCGTTTGCTGGCAGCCTGCGACAATAAAAACAGGATCAAAGCCAAATCCATGTTCCCCACGCGCTTCATACCCGATCGTGCCTTCACACACCCCTTCTACGGTTTCTTCCCGCCCATCTGGAGCAACCACAGCAATCACACAATGAAACCTAGCCGAACGTTCAGTCTTCCCTTGCAATTTTTTGAGCAGCAACGCATTTTTTTCCGGCTGAGAAAGCTGCTCTCCTCCAAAACGTGCCGAATAAATGCCCGGGACCCCATTAAGCGCATCAACTTCCAGACCAGAATCATCAGCAATCGCAATTTTCCCGGTGCATGATGCCGCAGCTCTCGCCTTTTTTAGAGCATTTTCCGCGTAGGTTACCCCATCTTCTTCAACTTCAAAGGCTTCAACAATTTCTCCGATCGGGACAACGTGACACGATAACGTGTTTAAAATTTCCTGGATTTCGCGAATCTTCCCGCCATTCTTTGTCGCAACAATAATCTCTTGAGAGCCAATGTTATTCAGTCTGTTCCGATTCTTCATCCGATTCAGCTTTTGCGTTCTCTTCTTCAGAACCCCCGAGCCCGAGTTGATCCGCATCTTTTGCAGGGTCTAACCCGGTTAAAATAATGAGTCTGGAATTTAACTGCTTTATCTGAGCCAGTTGCTTACTCAATTGGGTAATATCTTGTTCATAGCGATCTATCGTACTTTTTTGGCTGATCGAAATTTTTTTAAACTTTTCGAGTTGCTGGACCTTTAGCGACATCGTTCCATATTTCCCAAGTAAGATATACAACCCCCCTGCCACAATGACCAAAAATATGACAATACTGACTGCCAGATATGATAAAACTGCTTTGGAAATCCGATACCGTTTACACTGCGAAGTGGAATCCGGAACAATGATAAAGGTACATGCTTTACTTCCCATATCTTTCTTCCAAAAACGCCGGGAGGATACTTCTCCTCCTCGACCTCAACATTCCAATGATAGAACAACATCAATCCAGTGAAAAAGAGTTCACTCGATACCCCTGCTCTGTGTATTGTGTATCTCTCACGGATTCTTATTGTTTGCACCCCCCCTTTCATCTCTTCCGTTCTGTTCAGAATACAGAGCGATAAACATGAATTTTTCTTTAATAAGATATTCTGATTTTACTTTTGAATTTTCGTCAAGTTTTTTCTCTTGTACCCTATGTCGCTTTTTGAATAAAAAAGTCAAAAAAATACAAAAAAATCGTCCCTGTAAAAAAAATTCATCAGGAAATTTTCTCAACAACCCACCATTTCAGGCGTTGAAAAATCGAGCCTTTTTCAAGATCATTGTCTGTTACAAGATCAACGGTGGTCACCACTTGTTCACCGAGAAAAATAACCGCCTGTCCAAATCGGGTGCCCTTTTGGATTGGCGCAATAATTTCCTTGACTGGAATCTTAATGTCTTGCCTGATATTGGGTTCCTGATCTTTGGGAACTAACACCACCACATTCTCAGAAGCAACCAGGGTTGTCTCATATTCTTTTCCACGAGCCACGCGCAGAGGAGAACCAACCGTAAATCCCTTTTGTAAAACGACGACACGCTTAAAATCATTAAATCCATGGTTCAATAATTTTACGACCGCACGATAGCGATCGGCTTTTGCTGGAGCCCCCATGACAACCGCAATGAGTCGCAGATCGTCGCGTTTGGCTGTAACACAGAGATTAAATCCGGCCCCGCGGCCATGAAAGCCGGTCTTTAAGCCATCTACCCCCGGGTATTTTTGGAGGAGTTCGCGATTGGTATTGGTTAATGTAAACGTGCCATTGCGAAAAGTATCTTCTAGCGTGGACGTCCAACGCAGGATTTGCGGGTATTTGAGGAGCGCACGCCCCAGGATCGCCACATCATAAGCGGTCGTATAGTTTTCCTTTTGCCCTTTATCCGGAGGAAGTCCATGCACATTCGCAAAGGTCGTATTGATCATCCCCAATTCTTTGGCCCGAACATTCATCATCTCGACACAAGTATCCGTATCACCGGCCAGGTGTTCTGCGACAGCCGTGATGGCATCGTTGGCTGAACTAATTGCCGCCGCTTTGAGTAATTCACCTAATGGAAATTGCTCGCCTGTAGCCAGATATACCTGCTGCCCACCGATCCAACTTGCCCAGGCTGAAACTGTCACAATATCGTTGAGAGCGATTTCTCCAGCTTCAAGTTTTTCCATAGCTAGTAACAGAACCATCATTTTAACAATTGACGCCGGAATTACCTGTTCATGGGCATTGTCTTCAAAGAGTATCTGTCCGGTTTCGGCATCCATTAAAATCGCTGATTTATACTCAGGTTCGCTTGCAGCAAAAGGTGTATTTCCAAAAAGGATAAGAATAAGCAGTACAACAACGGATAATGTTTGTTTCATGAGTGATTGCATATTTTCCTCCATAGCCCAGTGTTGACCGTTGATAGGCTGAAAAAAACACTTGATGCTCATTAGGTATTCAGATATTATAGTTTCACAAACATACCGGCAGAACCAAAACGTGGTAGTGGTTAAATGGTAAATGATGCGTTCCCTGAGCGAAGTCGAAGGGAACAGTGAGCGGCTCGTTTCGACTTCGCTCAACGAGCGGGCATCACTTCCTATTTAACCACTGCCCAAAACGTTTATATGCATTAGGGATAACTTGGAAAATAAGTCGGAAACTTGTCAAGAATTAGTTTTATTTTTGTGGGGATCTGCTGAATTTTGAAGGAAACTGAGGCATGAATCAATATCAGGAATTGTGACAGGAAGTGATCAGCACTATCACGAGTGTGAAATCGTCATGGACTTCTGTGTCGCCTGTAAAATGACGCATATCCTGTAAAATTGCGTCATGCACGGCCTGAGCATTCTGAGATGACACGGCTGACAGGCAGGCTTCCAATCGCTCAAAGCCATACATTTCCCCGGTTGCGCTCATCGCTTCAACCAGACCGTCGCTCATCAACAATAACATATCGCCTGGACTCAACAGACCGTGAACATCGTGGTATTGGAGGTTAGGAACCATGCCCAGGGGCAAACCACCGACATCTACCCATTCGAGGGTCCCCTCTTTTTTTCGAAGCAGCGGGGCGATCAATCCGGCATTGGCTGTCGAAAACTCCCATTGATCTTCATGGCGCGGTGAAAGTTGCAGATATGCAAGGGCAGTATTCTTTTTATTCCGTTCAGTATGAGGCCGCAATTCATTGTTTAAAATCCCTAATAATGCTGCAGGCAGCACCTCAGAACGCGCTTCGATGCTCAATAAGCCAAAGGATAACGCCATCATCAAGGCCGATTGCATACCTTTTCCAGACACATCACCCACCGCAATGCCAACGCGCTGACGTTCAAATACGAAATAATTATAAAAATCCCCGCCAATCTGACGAGCAGGAAAAGAAAACCCGCTGATATCCAACCCCATAACTTTGGGAACATCGGGCGGAAAGAGGCTCACCTGGATTTGGCGCGCGGTCTCTAATTCATGTTCCAGGCGGGTTCGTTCGGCTTCAAGTAAACGCGCATTTTTAATCGCCATCGCCAGTTGTGAGGCAATGGTTTGCGCAATTTCGATTTCAGAAGAATTGAATTGGCGTCGTTCGCTAGTCATATCCAAACTAAATGACCCAATCACCTGTCCCTGACTGATTAACGGGACAATAAGGATCGACTGGATGTTCAGCGCACGCATCACAACCCAGACTTGCTCCATTGCGGGATCATGCTGCGCATCATCAATCGCCTGGGGTTTGACTGTCGCTATCATGCGTTCACTCAGAATGTACCTCTCAAGCGGAATGCGCTCACCTATTATCTGTTGCGGTGGAAAATCTGCGACGACTTCACCATAAGTCAGGTTATTGTCAAAAAGCAGCACCCCACTATGATCAACCTGAAAATTCTCGACGAGTTTCTGGCAGGCCGCTGTGAGTAATGTTTTGAGATCAAGGGTCGAATTGACAGCGAGCGAGATTTCATGGAGTAATGCTAATCTTCGATTACGTTCCTGAGTTTTGGCGTGAAGTTGAGCGTTATATACGGCAATCGCCACCTGTGTGGCAAAAGCAAACACGGTATGAGCGTCATCCGGCGTGTAAGGCGTCTCATCGCGCCGTCCGATTGCCAGAATTCCTATTGGTTGTTCCTGAACTAAGAGCGGAGAGCCGATAAATGAACGAATACCCTGGGTCGTGTTTGATGGATGCCAGCGTTCATCATCAGCGACATTCGGCACTAAAATCGGCAGTTTACTTTGGAGAATTGAGGCATTGATCGGATATTTTTCGATAGCAAAGCTTGTTAAAGTGGCCGCACTAAGTAGATTGTCTCGAGCGGCAACCACGGTCAGTGTGCCCATCTCAGCCAACAACATGACCGTGACCCGATGATAGACCACAACGTTTTTCAATTGATTCAGAATAATGTTCACCACAGTGTTTTGATCGAGCGTACTGCTGACGATTCGAGCGACTTCACGCAATGTATCGGAAAGGCGTCGTCGCTCCTGTTCACGGTGATATGAGGCCTCTAATTCTGTTTGTGATTCTTGCAGTGCGCGTTGAATGCGCTTATGTTCTGTAATATCGCGTAGTGATTCCAGATAGGCCGGTTTGTTTTCCCAATCAATTGCGACTGAACGAATCTCAACGATTGAGGTTGTGCCGTCTGTATGGGGAATTTCAAGTTCTGTCGGTTCTCCTTCTATCACAGGGATGCCAAATTTCTTCCCGATAAGCGTCTTATCCTGAAGTTCAAAGAGAGGAACAGCAGCGGGGTTCATAAAGCGAATCACATTCTGCTGATCTACCACCAGAAGAGCATCGGCAGTATGCTCAGTGACTTTATGGAAACGCGCTTCACTTTCTTTCAGTGCCTGTTCTGTGCGTTTGCGTTCACTGATTTCCTTTGAAAGTTCGACGTGTTTATGCACAAATTCAAGGCTTTGCTTTTCTAATAAAAATTCATGCCGTTCCCTGACGATTTCATAGAGCAAGATCAAAAATGAAAGCCCTGTCAGGCTGAAGAATATTTGTTGAATTTCTCTCCAGGGATACGCAAAGGTAGGGATAAATCCGCTGCGATAACCCAACAATATCAATAAGATCAGGATATAGAGGCATACTGTCCAGATCATCCCCTGACGTTTGCCTTTCAGAAAGAATGCCAGGGGAGGATAGATATAGACCCAGTAAATTCCCCCGCCGGTCATGAATAACAGGCCAAGCGCCATGAGAAACCCCAGGAGCACGAGCGTACTTATTGTATCAAAGTGCGGTCGTTTTTTAGACTCTTTGAATCCTCGCTCTCGTAAATACTGTCCAACCTGCTTAAATAATAACCTTCCTGCGGTCATCATAATCAAAAATTTCTGAATATTTAGTGCATTATTCAAGAGGATTGACCTTTTTTCTTCGTACCCCGGACAGCCCTGTCCGGGGTACAGGTCTGTTCAAAGGCACGTCAATTCAACTGAATAATGCTGTAAAACCAGGTTTCTTCGAAAAAACCTGGTTTTTCGCCCTGAAAATGTATGATCACTTACTTAACGTGAATTGTGACAGTGTTTCTTGTGAAATGTCTCCTCTTTCATACTTCCTATAGACAAAGAACCTGATATTTTGTGAAAAGTTAAATCACTTTCTTCATGAGATTAGATATTGATGGTATGTAATGTTTGTTTTGATCATCGGATCAAAAATCTGGAAAATAATGAGGTCTTCGGGATGCACTGGTGATTTTCGATTTTACCTGAAAGGCAAAGAAAGTCTGGAAACAAGAGTGAATTCAGATGGATGACAAGGAGATTTTCTCGGTTTGAGCGTAGCAGACACTATTTTTCTTTGTGGTGTGGTGAACTTCCCTCTCTCTTGAAGGCAAGAGAGAGGGAAAAGGTGGAATTGAGGTTGATTTTCTATTATTATGCGCCGCCGAGATAGGCATTCTGGACATCCTGATTAGCTAACAGGGCCTGAGCTGTATCTTGCAACACAATATTGCCAACTTCGAGCACATAGCCGCGATGGGCGATTTTCAGTGCCATACGGGCATTTTGTTCGACGAGCACCAGAGTGACTCCCGCCTGATTAATTTGCTTAAGAGTTTGAAAAATAGTTTTGACCAGAATCGGCGCCAGCCCTAAGCTTGGTTCATCGAGCAGCAGAATTTTGGGGCTACTCATTAGACCACGTCCGATGGCCAGCATTTGTTGTTCTCCTCCGCTCAAGGTTCCGGCAAGCTGATTACGCCGTTCTTCCAGGATAGGAAAGAGTTCATAAATCCATTCCTGATTTTTTTGGATTTGCTGCTGATCGGCTGAGGTAAAGGCCCCCAGTCGGAGGTTTTCCTGCACGGTTAGAGTACTGAAAACGCGCCGGCCTTCGGGAATATGGGCTATTCCGGCAGCGACAATCTGATGCGCTTTCAATTTGTGAAGAGCATCGCCGTTAAAGAGAATCGAACCTTCTGAAGGTCGAAGCAATCCGCTAATCGTCAATAACGTGGTAGATTTCCCGGCCCCATTGGCGCCCAGAATACTGATAATTTCACCTTCGTTGACATCAAGGTTGATGCCATGCAGAGCTTCAATATTTCCGTACTTGACATGGAGATTTTCAATTTTCAGTAACATCGGTTACTCTTCCTCCTCCTCGATTCCAAGATAAGCTTCAATCACTTTAGGGTTCTGTTTGATTTGCTCCGGTGAGCCTTCGGCAATTTTCGCTCCGTATTCGAGGACGACAATGTGTTTACACACTTTCATCACCAAACTCATGTCGTGTTCAATGAGTAAAATGGTGTAACCCTGGCTCTGAAGCTGCATGATCAATTTGACCAGTTGCTGAGTTTCTTGTTCATTCATGCCACCGGCCGGTTCATCTAAAATCAGTAGGCGGGGTTGCGTGGCGAGGGCGCGGGCAATTTCCAGCAGGCGTTGGTTGCCGTAGGCGAGATTTTTGGCGATCAACGTCTCTTTACCGGAAAGTCCGACGGTCTTTAAGGCTTTCAATGACCAGATCATAGCCTTGCGTTCTTCTTCTCGCAAGGCTTTGGTTTGCAACATACCTGTCAGGACGCCTGATTTCATCCGGCAATGACAGCCGGAAAGTACATTTTCAAGCACGGTCAGATCGTGAAATAACCGGATCGTTTGAAAGGTTCTGGCTATTCCCAGAGAGACAATGTCATGCGTATATTTCCCCAGGACGGATTTCCCGTTGAACAGAATATCGCCGTTATCAGGCTGATAGATGCCTGTAATCAAATTAAATACCGTAGTTTTCCCCGCGCCGTTCGGACCGATTAAGCCGACAATTTCTCCTTCCGGCACGTGTAATGAGACATCATTCACGGCTGTTAATCCACCAAAGGTTTTCGTAACCGAAGTTAACTGTAGCAACGTGATACCTCCTTATTCCTCATCAAGAACAGGTAAAACAAAAGTTCTGGGACGGGGAGGAAGAATACCCTCATGGCGGAAAATCATCATGAGTACCATGGCAGCTCCGAAAATCAGCATACGTCCGCTGGAAAATCCTCGAAATAATTCCGGTAAGCCGACCACCAGGAATGCTCCCAGGATCATTCCCGGAATACTACCTGAACCTCCCAGAATCACTATGACAAACATCAGCACCGACTCCCAGAAACTGAAAGACTCCGGGGAAATAATGGTCATTTTGGCGGCAAAAAGATTGCCAACCATTCCGGCCCATACTGCCCCTAGCACAAATGCCGCAAGTTTGTAGTGCGCAGTATCAATACCGCTGCCTTCTGCGGCGACCTCGTCACCACGCAAATAGTTCAAGGCTCGCCCAAATCGGGAATATTGTTCCAGACGATAAAACAGAAAAATCGTCACAGCGACAAACACCCAGATGAGATAAAAAAATTGATCGGGCCTCTTAATGACGTAGCCAAATACACGCGGACGAGTAATTCCAAAGATGCCATTTGAGCCGCCAGTGATACCAAAGATATTGTTAATGAGAGCGATACGCACAATTTCATTGACGCCGATCGTGACAATTGCCAGGTAATCGCCTCGTAAATGAACGACAGGGCGGGCAATGAGCGCGGCAAAGACGCCGGCCGTGAGTCCACAAATCGGTAGCAGCCAGAGGATCGGAATGCCAAAGCGGGTGTTCAAGATCGCAGCAGTATAGGCGCCTACAGCATAAAATGCTGCATGTCCCAGATTAAATAATCCGGCGTGCCCAACAATTAGATTCAGACTCATCCCTAAAAGCGCATATAATCCGACAGTATTGAGCACATCAATCCAATAACGATTAACGAGGTAGGGGGAAATGGCTAGCAGGACTGTCACACACGCATAAATGAAGGTTCGGAGATCTTTTTTCATACTTTTTCTGCCACCCTTTCGCCTAACAGTCCGGTTGGTCGCACAATCAAAATCAGAATCAGCACCACAAACGCGATCGCATCCTTCCAGGCAATAGAAAGATAGGCTGATCCGAGTGCTTCAATAATCCCAAGCAGGATACCCCCGACCATAGCTCCGGGAATATTGCCGATTCCTCCTAATATCGCAGCAGTAAAGGCTTTTAGTCCGTAAACCCAGCCCATGGCAAAATTAATTTTTCCGTAATAGAGTCCCACCATTAATCCCGCCGCGCCGCCGAGGGCGGGGCCGATTAAAAACACGATCATGATCACCCGATCCACATCAATGCCCATCAGACGAGCAGCACCCTGGTCAATGGCCGCAGCGCGGATTGCGGTGCCTAATTTTGTTTTCTGGATGAACAAATAGAGCGCGACCATCAGAACTCCCGAAGTGAGAAAGAGAATAATGCGCATCAAAGGCACTGGAAATCCCAAAAAGTTGACCGCAACTTTAGGCAGAATGTCCTGGGGATATACTTGAAATTTGGCTCCATAGATCAGCATAACGGCATTTTGTAAAAAAATAGACGCGCCTAAAGCTGAGACGATTGCTGAAAGTCTGGGTGAATTCCGTAAAGGACGGTACGCGGCGCGTTCCAACAATGCACCGACAACACCAACAAGTCCCATGACCATCAAGGCGAGTACGAGAATACCTACCAGAACTCCCAGGTAATTATGGAGGGCAATGGAAGTTATCAGTGTCAATCCGAAAAACGCGCCGAGGGTAAACAGGTCACCGTGCGCAAAATTAATTAAGCGCATGACGCCATAGACCATCGTATAACCAAGGGCAATTAAGGCATAAATCCCCCCAACCGCCAACCCATTTGTTAATTGCTGGAAAAATTGTTCCATGTTTCTGAAGACGAAAGGTGACAGAGGCGACGACCAGTTTCCTGGCCGCCAACCCTGACAACGTGGGATATGAGTAATGAAATCGCCTTATTGGAGCAGTTTAAAATTCCCCTGATCATCAACGGTATAGACGCGATAAACATCTCCGACCCGATCCCCTTTTTCATTAAATGACAACAGTCCAGTGAGACCAGGAAAATCCTTTAAGCTCGTGTGTAAGTAATCAGCGAGTTCCTCAGGATCTGTGGATTCTGTCGCTTTAATCGCTTCGGCAATCACCAGGAAAGCATCGCCAGCCAGCACAGCCCAAATCGAACCGGGGGTACCCCCATATTTCTTTTCAAAAGCCGCTAAAAAATTCTGAGCTTCTTCTGAAGGCAGGTCTTTCGGTACCGGTGGGCATATCATCAAATAACCAGCGGCTGCATCGGCTCCGGCAATCTTGATTAAATCGGGGTTGCTATTGGCGTCACCGCCGACTAACTGAACATCCCATCCCATTTCTTTTTTCTGGCGTAAAAGTAAGCCGGTTTCCGGATAATAGGTCGTGGCCAGCACGATTTCTGGCGCTGCGGCTTTTAGCTTGGTTAGAATGGCCGTATAATCGTTTTCTCCCGGCGTCAAAGCGTCATAGAAGACGATTTCAATCCCTTGTTCTTCCAGGATAGCTTTGGCTTCATCCGCTAATCCTTTGGAGTAAGTGCTGTTATCGTGTAAAACGGCAACTTTCTTCACGCCCTTCTCCATAATGGTCCGTGCAATGACTTTGCCTTGATCATCGTCACGCGGGGAAGTTCTGAAAAAATATTGCAAGCCTTTTTCTGAAAGGCGCACTGCCGTTGACCCTGTAGCAACTTGCAGAATGCCGGCTTCGTCGTAGATATTCTGGCTCGCTTCTGTAATAGCCGAGCCATAGGTCCCGATCGAAGCAATCACTTCCTGTGTGGAAAGGCGTTGGGCGGCTAAAGCTGCAGTTTTGGGATCGCCACCATCATCTTCAGAAATAATTTCAACTTGTTGCCCTAATAACCCTCCTTTAGCGTTGAGTTCTTCTCCGAGCAAATCAACGATTTGCTTCATCTCCTGGCCTTCGCTAGCCCAGGCCCCGGTTAATGGCGCCATCACACCGATCTTAATCGTATCGGCGGCTCCAGCCAGACTTGCTGCCAAGCACAATACACACGTAAGTAACAACACTTTTTTCATGAGTTCTCCCTCTCTTCTCTGAATCTGGAGACATAGGATCTGCCTGCCTATGTTGCCAGATCGGTCGTAGTTAAACGGATATTAAAGAACGAAAATGAAAAAACAGGATGGATACTAAATTTACGATCCCAGTTCTGTCAAGAAAATATTTATGTTTCTGAATTTCCTGTTTGTTCCTGAAAAGAATTTTCGCGCTGGTCTATTTCGCTGCGTTGATAAAATTCCAGAAATCGCTGCTGTTCTTCTTGATGTTGTTTCAAAAAGTACTCGATCCGCTCTCTGGATGAGCTTATTTGCTCCTGGATTTCTTCACGATCAAGCGAGGTCTCTTTGGAAATAACTTCCGGGGGACGATCCAATTCCTGAACTTTTAAGGCAAGACAGTTAATGACTAGTTGCGAAAAGAAGGGCTTGAACTGTGAGGCCATGTCGTGGTCAGAGGCGAAGGCCCCTGACAGCGAAGATTCTGCAAAGTCCTCTGACAAAGGCAATCTTTCTACAGTTTGAGGCGGCAAATTCGAACGAATGCGCTCAAGCGCGGTTTCAATTTTGCTCAAAACTGGCGCGCGATAAAAATCTAAATCAAACATGGACTCTAAATAGATTGAGGAAGGTTTGAGAAAATCGTATTTAAACTGGATCAGATCGCGACAGACCGTCAGAATTCGTTCTGACGCCATCAACGCCAGTTGTTCGGCGGAATGGGAGAAAATCACCAGACATAAGGTTGAAATCCTGAGCACAAATAATCTGCGAGCTGCATAAATCTGATAACGCCGCTGAATATTCCCGATCTCCAGAAGTTGATCGGTTTCAAACCATTGCAGGGTGATGAGCGATACCCGGTAACATTTTTCCTGAAGGGTTTCTAAGTAATCCGAGTTGATCGTATATTTTTCCAGAATCGTCAGAATTGCATGAACTTTCTGATATGCTTGTCGGAGTTCTTCCTGAGAATAAGGGGGAAGGGTATCGAGTAGATCGGTTGGCGCCATCTGGATGATCTGATCGCAGATGATGCCGGTGCGAATAAATTGCAACTTGACATTGAGAGCGAGCGAGAGGTTTTGTAGCACCGTGTTGATGACTTCCAGGATAAAATCTTGCTTGACCTCGACCGGATTGGAAATGAAACTGAGTAACACGCGATTATGTTTGATATAGCGCGTTCGATAACGCACGGCAATTTCTTCAGGGCTCATATAGCTCAGCAGGACTTTTTCTCTGGAAATCATGGCAAAACGTCGGATGACTTCGAAAATATATTCTTCGGGAGCATGGCGGATATGATATAAAATCTCCTGAATATACGATAGCTTTTTCTTCGAAAACCCGCTTCCGATGGTGTGGGTATTCAGGGCTTCAAGGATCAGGATTAAGGTTTTTGTCAGGCCGCGAAGCTGGCTGGCATATTTCTCTCGCATCTCTGATGTTTCGAGCAGATCAACAGCATGGCTGAGATGTTCACGATATTTTTCCAATGTCGAGGGACTTTCATGTAAAAAATGATCGAAACTATAGGTGATGACATCTTTGTAAGCCCTGATGGCATTTGTCATTAAATGACGGCTTTGAATCCGATAGGCTTCATTGACATTTTTGAGCGCGCGGCGATACACCTCGGCATCCAATTCGAAATTATCTTTCAGTTCCTCAAACACTTCACGATACAACGCATCGCGCGGATAATGTTCAACAAGCCAGATCACATCTTCCAGCAGCTTTCTGATCGCATGGAGTTCTTCAATGGAATAGCCGGCAAAGACCAGGTCTTCATGGCGAAACGAGGCGAATTTCTGAGAATAGGTTTCCGCTTTATTCAGGCGTGAAGCGATGACTTTAGGAATAATCACCAGTAAATCATTGCCTTTCGCAACAGAATCGAGATCGGGAAGATCTAAATCATCATGGAGGGTCAATTCGATAGCGATCTTGAGCAGATCTTCACTTAAGTTGATCAACTCTTCAGATGAAAATTCAACCAGAATCTGATCAATATTGTTATCTTCTAAATCAATCATGTTGACAATCGGCGCGAGGCAAAGGGCGAAGGGTAAATGGCACGGGGCGAAGGGCAAAAGACTAATTTCTTCTGGCCCTATGCCTTTCACTTTTCACCTTTTGGTAGTGATTAAATAGTAAGTGATGCCCGCTCGTTGAGCGAAGTCGAAACGAGCCGCTCATTGTTCCCTTCGACTTCGCTCAGGGAACGCATCA
>DF820473.1:73440-132634 GCA_000739535.1 Candidatus Vecturithrix granuli
CTCGTTGAGCGAAGTCGAAACGAGCCGCTCATTGTTCCCTTCGACTTCGCTCAGGGAACGCATCACTTACCATTCAACCACTACCCACCTTTTATCCTTTGCCCCTCGCCCTTTACCTTTCGCCCTGTGCCCTGTGCCTCACGTCCCGAGTTATCCAATACTAATAAGATCCAGGCTTTTTTTCCAGCGTTGTTCCAATGCCTTTTTGACGGCCTGGTGTTCAGAAAACATCAACCCCGGATCTTTCCGAATAATGGCAAAAGCCTCTTCGCGGGCGCATTCAAGCAGTTTCACATCCCGTATCAGGTTGGCAATATGTAAATCGGGCACACCAGATTGTTTTGTGCCAAAAAATTCACCTGGCCCACGAATTTCCAAATCGCGCTCAGCAATCAGAAATCCATCAGTGGTTTCAACCATGGCGTCAAGCCGTCTTCGAGCTTCCTGACTCATGGGATAGGAGGTCATCAATAAACAGAATGACCGTTGGCTGCCGCGCCCCACCCGCCCTCGAAGCTGGTGCAATTGCGATAAACCAAATCGTTCGGCATGTTCAATCAGCATCACAGTCGCATTTGAGACATCAATGCCCACTTCCAACACGGTGGTTGATACGAGAATATCCAGTTCGTGGTTTTTGAACGCTATCATCTGCCGGTCTTTCTCTTCGGCCTTCATCCGTCCGTGTACTAAACCGATCCGGTATTGGGGAAACACGTCCTGCGCCAGATGTTCCGACATTTCAGTGGCAGCTTTTAAATCGAGGTTTTCAGATTCTTCAACCAGAGGATACACAATATAGACCTGGCGTCCTTGTTGAATTTCTTCAGCAATAAGTCGATAGGCTTTTTCGCGATTCTGCTCGTAAAATCGTGAAGTCATCACCGGGGTGCGCCCAGGCGGCAGTTCGTCAATAATTGACACATCCAAATCGCCATATACAGTTAAGGACAGGGTGCGAGGGATTGGAGTGGCAGTCATGATTAACACATCCGGATTGTAGCCTTTGGCTTTCAGCGTGGCGCGCTGCATCACGCCGAATTTATGCTGCTCATCAATTACAATCAGACCCAGGCGGTGAAAGGCGACATCATGTTGGATCAGCGCGTGGGTCCCAACCACCAGATGGATCTCGCCGCGTTCAATTTGCAACAGTCGCTCTTCTCGTTCGCGTTTTTTTAAGCCGCCAGTGAGCAAGCAAATCCTGAATTGCTGATTATGCGCAGAGAGATAGAGATCCGGCTGTATGGGTTCCTGGGAAGAGTGACGATCTTGATGCGATTTCCGGGCAAGATGTTCGTTCAACTGCTGAATATAGTCCGAAATTTTCCGAAAGTGCTGTTCAGCCAGAATTTCTGTGGGTACCATAATCGCGCCCTGATAGCCAGCTTCAATCGCCGACAAAAGAGCAATCAACGCCACCAGGGTTTTTCCTGATCCCACATCCCCTTGCAATAATCGGTTCATCGGCTGCGGGGCGCGCATATTCTGCTGAATCTCACGAATCACGCGATTCTGCGCAGAGGTCAGAGGAAACGGTAATGCCTGGCGCAGATAGCGTTCTAAATCTCCCTGAAACTCAAACGCAATCCCTTTTTCATGAACAAGGCTATGCTGCCGCTTTAAGCCCATTCCCAATTCCAGTAAAAAAAACTCATCAAAAATGAGACGCTGATGGGCAGGGGATTTTTCCTGGTTTAACAACGCTACATCATCGGTGTTTTCGGGAAAGTGAATACGCTGCAAGGCTTTGTGCAGGTCAAAGAACCGGTATTTTCTTCGAATCGCCAGAGGCAACCCTTCTTCAACCGAGAGCGCATAGTGGTCAACAATGTGTTTCATGATCTTGCGCATGTCTTTTTGATACAGTCCATCGGTTAATGGATAAATCGGAACAATCCGCCCGGTGTGCAGCAGATCTTCGTCAGCATCGGTGGTGGTGAGCAGTTCGTATTCCGGTTGAATCATCTCCATCCCACCATAGCGGTTCATACTAATTTTTCCACTCAGCACCACCTGCGTCGCAGGCTTAAAAATTCTGCGTAAATAGTCCTGATTGAACCATTTCGCTGTGAATACCCCGGTATCATCGCTGATCTCAAGTTCAAAAATCCTGACGCGTTGCTTTGGAGTCACGGTTAGGCCGCTTCTACGCACAACGCCATACACCGTGGTGGGGTGGTCACCGGGACGCAGGTAGGCAATCTTTTCAATCCGGCGGCGATCCTCATAACGACGAGGAAAAAAGAACAAAGCCTGTTGAATGGTCTGAATCCCAAGACGTTGCAATAAACGCGCTCGTTTCGGTCCAACTCCTTTGATATATTGGATTTCAAGGGAAAGATCATGCTGCACGTCTGGCTCCGAGGGAGGTAACGCTGAAGAAGGCTTCTCTTCTACTGCTGTTGAATCAAGCAAGCCCCCATTCGTAGTGAACTTGTCGAAATGCTCGTTTACAGATGGTTCAACGAGTTCATCTCGAACGGAAGCTGATAATTCAGCCGTATTGGAGGAAATCGGGATGACATTTGTGGTTTCAAGCTCCTGGAGCAAATGAAAGGCGGCTTGAATCACCGCAATTTTTTCAACCACCGTTTTCCCGTCATATTGCCGGAAAAGCTCGCGAAACTGAGATACGGTCTGTTGTTGCGCTCCAGATAGATCCAGGGCATTGACATGTTCGACCCAGCTCGCAATCGTTTTTTCAAGATCACGAACACGTTCGATATTAGCAAAATGATTCTTTGCTGAAAAATCGAGCGGTTTTCGAATTCGTTGGATGGCATTGTGTAACAAGGGTCAAAATGGAAGAGGAGCATGCCCGCCCTGCATGGAAAAACTGACGATGCCATGCCAAAGCGGACAGCTCCTGTTCAACTGCGTATGAGAGATATTAACAGGTCCTATTTGTTCGTCTGGGGAACCCACACGTCAGCTTCATTAAAATATCCGCCACCCATGGATTGATAGTCCTGATATGGCATTCCATACCAGCCCCCTGCGTGCGAGCCCGACACATAGACATCAGGTCTGGTATGATATCCAGTGGTTTGCCAAAATCCTCCAACCCATTGATAGCGTGTCGTCGGATAACCTGGAATCCACACTGGGCGATAAATCCAACGTCCTGGCATCATGACTCTGACAGCAACCCAGTGCCCCGGAATCCACTTCGAGCAATACTCTGTTGAACCTGGATAACGAGACCAATCGTATCCCATAAATCCATTGTTATTATATCCCCCGGAGGGATTATAATATCCGTAAGGGGCATACCCGCATCCATATTCCGAGCACGCGGATTGCGTCTGATTCTGTCCGATTGCCATGGCAGGCACCGCCAACATCAACAAGCCTACAACAAGACTGACAGCTATTCCTAATTTTTTCATACGTAGCTCCACCTCCTTTCATTTGATGATGTCTTCCATGTATGTCTTTTTATATTCGACATACCGTTGAGAGCGTTCTCGTAATTTATAAACTTCTTTTTCAGTCAACCGCCGCTTGATCTGTCCCGGTACACCGATGATCAGGGAATTGGGCGGTACCTTTTCCCCTTCTTTGACTACAGTTCCGGCCCCAACAATGCAATTCTCTCCAATTTCGGCATGATCCAGGATAATCGCTCCTATTCCAATCAGACAATAAGAACGAACGCTGCAACCGTGGAGCACCGCATTATGTCCCACAGTCACGTCATGTTCAATCACAACCGACAAAGACGATGTACCATGCAGGACACACCCATCTTGAATATTGGTGCGCGCTCCAATTCGGATGGCATTGACATCGCCGCGTAACACTGCATTATGCCAGATACTCGCATCCTCTCCGATACTCACATTTCCGATCACCTGGGCGCTTTCTTCAACAAAGGCGGTCGGATGTACTTCCGGAACTTTTCCCTGATATGATTTCAGCATAGGTTCTGTCCTTTCAGTCCACTGTCAAGGTGGAACAGACAGCTTTGAGACTTCCGAGGTCTCGCTTCAAGCCCGTACACGTTGAACATCTCAATGACTTTTAAAGTACCGGAGTTATTAAAAAAGTTCAAGAAAAAATTGCGAAAATTCTCTTTTTTCCTCTGGTGAAAAGGATCGTTGTTCCTCGAAAAAACACATAACATCTTATATTTCAATATATTAGCGAGGTAAGCTGTCGCGAGGAAAAAACCGTGACTCAAGCAATGCGCAGAGCGCGTGATAGAGTACGATATGATGTTCCTGAATGGATTCGGTTGAGGTTTCTGGTGCTTTGATGGCAATATCGGCGTATTGAGCGAGTTTTCCTCCGATATGCCCTGTAAACCCTATCGTCTTGACGCCTAACACCTTTGCGGCCGTGATTGCGTACAGGACGTTCAGGGCGTTCCCACTGGTGCTGATCGCCAGGAGCATATCACCTTTGATCCCAAGTGCATATAATTCCTGGGCATATTGTACGGCTTCAACTTTGCAATCGTTCTGCACCGCGCTGAATAGTGCATGGTTTAAGCCTAACACCGTGCAAGGAAATCCATATTCCAGGTATTCGGCCAGAATATCGCCATATTCATATTGGGAAAATAAACTCTTATCTGTTTGAGAAAGCGATCTTCGGCGCTTAAAGGATTTCAGAAGTTCACCAGAAATGTGCATCGCATCCGCAAGACTACCTCCGTTGCCGCACAAAAATAGTCGGTGTTTTGCCTGAAAACCAGTAACTAACAGATGATATGCGCGCAGAAACTCAGGCAGAATAGCGGTGTATGCCTGCTGATTTTTTTGAAGCAATTGCTGCAGCAATTGAGCTTCTTCAGGGTAGTGCGTCTGGATATCGTGATAGATGTTTTGGACATCCGTAGGTTGTGAACAGAGATCAAATTCCTGGGTATTCATAAAAATTTTACACGAGGCTTCAGGAAGGGCAAAGCCGGAATGCTACTGAACACATAAAGCCTTCATCCTCCTTAAAACGCCCTGTAAATCGCAAACTTCCGTTGCACCATAACAAACATGTAGCTTCAAAATACGGGATACCCTATTGTATGCGTGAATCCTGTCAATAATTATTCAATGAACTGCACCTCTCACGCGCCAGGATTAAGCGAGGTTCTTGCGGCGGGTCCGACAGTCTTACAGGCATTGACAGGAATATTCAGATAGATCGCCTGGCCTGCCTGTTGAATAAAGTGCTCATCTTTGATATAATTACTCACGAGATATTCCTGTCCATCCTTACTTCGGATAGTTGTCAAAATTTCTGCCCCTAAATATTCCTGTCCGACAATGACGCCATGAATCGTATTTTTCTCCTGCGGAGTGACTGAAAGATAGCTTTCTTCCGGGCGAAAGAAAAACGTGATAGGGTCGTGAACAAGATACTCCTGCTGTGCCGGGATAATCATGTGCTGGTGAGGCGTTTGCACCACATAGCAGTTATGTTCCTGGTGCAGGATGATCCCTGAGAGCATATTTGACATGCCAACAAATTGCGCGACATACTCGGTTTTGGGGTTCTGATAAATTTCGACCGGCGCTCCGATTTGTTCAACCTGTCCATTGTTCATCACCGTGATCCGATCGGAAATGCTCAACGCTTCTTCTTGATCATGAGTGACAAAGATCGTGGTAATACCAAGTTGGCGCTGCACTTTCTGAATCTCCTGCCGTAAGCGCTTTCGTAATTGAAAGTCTAACGCACTTAATGGCTCATCTAGCAGCAAAAACTCAGGATGGGGCGCGATGGCGCGTAACAGTGCAATCCGCTGTTGCTCTCCTCCTGAGAGTTGATCCGGATAACGTTGTTCATAGCCTTCAAGACCGACTAATGAAAGGAGTTCTTCTACCCGATCACGGATTTGGGTTTTAGTGTAGCGTTTCTTCATGCGCATCCCAAAGGCAATATTCTTCATCACATTAAGATGAGGGAACAAAGCATAATCTTGAAAGACCACACCGATATTGCGCTGATAAGGTGGAACATCATCAATCAAACGTTCATCCAAATAGAGATGGCCGCTGTCAATGTGAATAAATCCGGCGATAATCCTCAGTGTAGTGGTTTTGCCACAGCCGCTCGGGCCCAATAGCGTCATGATTTCCCCGGACTGCACGTGCAAATCCATCTGGAGCACCCAATCATCATAACGTTTGACAATATTTTTTAAATATAATTTATCCATTGAGCATGATTAATTTCTGAATTGTTTCGGGAATGGGTCTTAGAAATTCCTGAGACAACATTCTTCAAAGAAAATATGCATAATTATTAGAACGTTTTATATCCCGTTTTTTCGATGCACACGAAGAGCAGGGTGCACACAATGATTAAGATCACCCCCATGGCGCTGGCTCCAACCAGATCATGAGCTGAAAGAAAACGATAAATGGAAATCGGCATGGTGGTCAGGGCCGGACGGTAGAGCAGATAGGTTGCGCCTAATTCCCCAATTGAGATGGCAAAGGCAAAGGTCGCTCCGACAATAATGCCTGGTTTGACGATAGGCAGTTCGATCTGCAAAAATGCCTGCAATCGCGTGGCTCCCAGGCTCATCGCGGCATCGGTCAAACTGGCTGTCATCTTTTTCAGAATGGGCATGACCGATCGCATCACAAACGGATAGGCGATCACCGTGTGTGCAAAGACAATGGCATACCATGTGCCGGCGATCATCAGGGGAGGTCTGTGGAAACTCCGCACATATCCCAGCCCTAAGCTCACCGAGGAAATGCCCAGAGGTAGCATGACCAGGGTATCAAAAAACGGCTTGCAAGGAAAGCGGGTACGAGTGAGCAGAAACGCAATGCTCACTCCTAAGGGCAGGGAAAACAGCACTGTCATAATCCCAAAAAACAAGCTATTTTGGATGGATTGGAGCGGAGTTGTGCCGAGAATCGGTGTATAAGGAATAGTCAAAATTTTGTGATAGGATTTCAGCGAAAACATCGCCTGTCCTCCTTCCTGATGAATCACGGAGAACGCCAAAACAGAGACTAAAGGGCCAAGGATGATTAGGCAGATCAGCAACAGATAACTGATAAGCAGCACACCGCGCCAGGTGAAAAGATCGCGGGCATGAGCAAATAACGGTGGTTTATTACCATTCGTTTCTACCGCAACCTTTTCCGTACGTGAGCCAAATTCCAGCACTCTGGCATAAAAAAACATAAAACTTAACGAAAACAGCGATTGCACGATTGCCAGCGCGCTGCCCATTTTATAGTCCAGAAGCACGGTCATTAAGGTATAAATATTCACTTCAATTGTGGCGTATTTGACACCTCCCAGAACAAGGACGACCGCAAAACTCATAAACGAAAAAATAAAGGTCAGGGCCAGACTGGCCAAAATTCCGGGAAAGAGCATGGGCAGTGTTACATGCCAGAACACCCGGTATTCTCGCGCTCCAAGTGACCTGGCTGCATCCTCAATTCTGGGGTCAATACTCGACCAGACCGCAGCAACCAACCTGACGACCAGCGGAAAATTATAAAAAGCATGGGCCAACACAATGGCCTTTAAACTGTATAAAATCCGTAAAGGAGGGGTCTGAAGATCGAAAATCGCCATCAACGCCTTATTGAGCGCGCCATTATTGCCAAAGAGCAGCACAAATCCGAGCGATACAATAATGGAGGGCAAAACAAATGGCACAGTCGTAATGGCTTTCAAGAGAGATTTGCCTGGAAAAGTAAATTTGGCTGCAAGATAGGCTCCAGGAAATCCTAATACAAAGGTCAATCCCGTGCTCAATACTGCTTGTTTCAGTGTAAACAGGATCACACGGCGATTATATGGATCCTTGATCGTAGCAAGCAGATATTGCACTGTCAGATGGCCTGGAGCATCCCAAAAACCTTCTTTCAAAATGGAAAGCAAGGGAAAATAAAAAAAGATGATCAGAAAGGTCAGGGGAAATAATGAAAGCACAAAAAACGTGCGATATGATTTCATGAGAGCGTTCTGTTATTTCGGGAATGAGTCTTCAAAATTCCCAAAATTTCGCGTGACATCCATGTTTCGGGAATTCGTCTCTCATTCCCGAAACAACGGTTTTTTCGAGCAACCTGGTCGTGAGAAGACCTGAAAACGTTTCGTTAGAAACTTACGAGTCGGATAAACACCCGGGAACTTTTCACGAAAAAAGTCAAGAAGAATCATGAAGAAATGAAAATCTTGATGATTTTTTCTTGCACGGAATAAACAGGTTTTTCATAAGAGTCTGTCTAAATAGAGAGTTTACTAGCGCAGAGCGAGAAGAACAGAGAAAAAACTTGACAAGCTCACTCTGCTTTGGTAACACTCATCTAAAATTATCGGAAAAAAAAGAGTGTCAATGTTGAGAGGATCATCTCATTAAACAACATTTCCGCAGTTTGTGAACAGAAACGGAAGTATTTTGAAGGAGGATATGAATAGTGGCATTATTTGGACGTCAGAAATATGAATCTGAAACAGAAGTAGAAGAACCCACCCCTACCCTTGTCGAACCTGTAGTACGTGCTCCGCGCCAACCCGTCACTCCTCCGCCCGCGCCTGCAACTCGACGAGAAGGAGGCGTAACGGTTGTGGGAAAAGGGATCTCGATTAAAGGAGAATTATTTGGCGATGAAGATGTAAAAATTGAAGGCCGGGTTGAAGGAAAAATTCGATTGGCGAAAAATCTGCTGGTGGGACAGTCCGGTGTGATTGAGGCCGATGTTGAAGCTGAAAACATTAATATTGGGGGAACGGTCACGGGAAATATTGTGGCGCAAAATCGGGTGGAAATTGTGTCGTCAGGAACAATGATCGGAGATATTAAAGCGCCGCGGGTGATTGTGGCGGAAGGCGCCCATTTCAAAGGGAATGTAGATATGGATACGTCAAAACGCCCTTCATTAAAAGGCGACACTGAGTAAGTCCTTAAGCAAAAAGGAAACGAGCGACACAGCAAAGTTGTCGCAAAAATCTTTTTCAGCGTTTGATGTTCAAGTCTGAATGCTTTCGAAACTTGGACATTGAGTCGCAAACTCAGGGGAATTAAGGAGCGAGCCTATGTATCCCGAAAATGTCAAATATACGAAAGAACATGAATGGGTGCGAGTCGAAAATGGAACTGCTGTTGTAGGTATTACGGATTATGCCCAGGAACAACTTGGTGATGTTGTGTATGTTGAACTACCCGACATGGGAGCAGAACTGGCGCAATTTAGTACCTGCGGTACCATTGAATCGGTCAAGACCGTGTCAGACCTGTATGCTCCGGTCAGCGGCGAGGTTGTCAAGATTAATGAGGAACTCGATGAGAATCCTGAATTGATTAACGACGATCCTTATGGCGCGGGATGGATTTTGGAAGTGACCCTGTCAAATCCTGACGAGTTGGGGCAGTTACTTTCAGCCGGGGAATACGAAGCTTTTATCAAGGAAAACGCATAAACGATGTTCTGGAAAACCGGTTATCTGAACGCGACTTTCAGATAACCGGTGAGAGGGAACAATGGCAAAAAAAGGCAGTTTTTTAGATGTTGTCAAAGGCTTAACCCAAAAAAAGGGTGGAAAAGATAAAGAAGTCGAAAAATACGAAAAAATCTTGCAAGAGCATCTGGACGATAGGAATGCCCTGAATGCCCTGGGTGATTTATACGCCAAACGTAATGAGACCGGGAAAGCCTGCGAGTATTATCTGAAAGTGGGGGAATTATACGCCAAGGATGGGTTTACTTTAAAAGCGATTGCGGTATATAAAAAAGCGCAGCGAGCGAAACCGGAAATCATAAAAACATATCTTGATTTGGCGGATTTGTATGTCCAAAAGGGACTGATCGGCGAGGCAAAAACCAATTATCTGGCCGCGGCGGAGATGCAAGCGGCCGCCGGTAATAAACATGATTCATTGGACACCTATCGAAAAATTGCGGATCTTGATCCAACAAATATAAAAATTCGGACGAAACTCGCGGCAATGTATGAAAGTGAAAATTTTATTGAAGATGCGGCGGTAATTTATAGTGATATTGGCGATGTCGTGATTCGTAAAAATCTTGAAGAAGGACAAAAGTATTATGATCGCGCCTTACAACTGCAAGCTGAAAATGAGGAAATTCTCTCGCGAATCGGGTATAGTTATACGGATTTGGGCCTGAAAGAGCACGCAGCAAAACTTTTCGATAGCCTTGTCCGCATGTTTCCCGGAAATATTGATTATAAAGAACAATTAGAAGAACTCACCTCAGGAGCGAGAGCACCTGAAGTCGCGCTTGAAGAAGCTTCAATCCAATTTTCGGAAGAAGAATTGTCTTCCTTAAATTTTGGTGATGAAACGGGAGCAACAGAACCCACATTAGAAAGCCATGTATTAGATTTTCAAATCGGCGAAGATGGTTTAACCGGACTTGCTGAAGAGGAACCGAGAGCAGCAGCGATAGAAGAGCACACTCTGGATTTTGCGATTGCCGACCAGGGAGCAATTTCCTGGCAAGATGAACACGAGCCAAAACCTGAATCACCTGAGCCACCTCACGAAACCCTGAGTTATGGACCCGATTTTCACCTTGATGTGGAGGTCTTCGCTGAACCTGCTCAGGAAACTGCCGCCGTTCCTGCATCCGAGTTTTTCGATCTGGCTGGCCGACTGGATACTGCAGCCAAACAGCCCAAAGGACTTTCTCCCTGGGGACAACGACCGCCGCAACCCGAACCAGGTGTGAGAATCGAAAGGTCTGAGCAGCTTGCGCTGAGCGAAATCGACGATATTGTGAAAGAGTTCAAACAAGGCGTCTTGGAGGAAGTGGGCACAGAAGATTATGAAACCCACTATGAATTAGGCATTTCGTATAAAGAAATGTCATTGTTAGATGACGCGATTGAGGAATTGAAACTTGCAGCTTTAGAACCCTCAAAATTTGTTGAATGTCAGGGCATTATTGCGCTGTGTTATCTTGAAAAAGGCGAGACGGCTCTTGCGGTTCAGGCATATCAGGAAGCCCGTAGGCGCGTAGAGCCTCAAAGTGGCAAATACCAGGATTTAACATATCAAATTGCATCGATTTATGAAGAAGAAGAAAAGATCACGGAAGCGGCCCAGGTGTATCAGGAATTGTTTCAAATTAACCCGAATTATCGCGATGTTAAACGCCGCTTGAAAAGACTGTTGGGATAATGTCTGAACTCTTGTAAAAATAAGGACAATGATAAATATTTATTGACTCCGAAAAACCAGGTTTCTTTGAGAAACCTGGTTTTTACGTCTTATAACCGAATGATACAAAGAACCACAGTGGCCCTTGTAGGTAAACCGAATGTTGGTAAATCAACATTATTTAATCGCCTGACTGGAAAGAATACAGCCATTACCCAGGATGTTCCAGGGGTTACTCGCGACCGGATTTACGGCGTCTGTCAGTGGATGGACAAAACCTTTGCGTTGATTGATACTGGAGGGCTTATGCCGACCACCGATGATCCAATGTTGTCGTTCATGCAGTTGCAAACCCGTGTAGCGATTGAAGAAGCAGATGTGATCGTGTGCCTGTTCGATGGGCAGTCTGAATTGAGTACAACGGATTATGAAGTGGTCGAACTGTTACGTCAGGCCGGGAAACCCACCTACTTTGCAGCCAATAAAATTGATGATCCGAAACACGAGCAAAACCTTGCGAACTTCTATCAACTTGGCATTCCTGACATTCTTCCGATTTCCGCCGAACATAAACGCGGTCTGGATGATTTGCTCGATGTAATTTGCCAACATGTTGAAGCAACCGAGCCTGAAAGTGAGCAAGAAACGGCGGCGGTGAGAATCGCGGTGGTGGGCCGGCCCAATGTCGGTAAATCCTCTTTTGTGAATTACCTGCTCGGGGAAAATCGCATGTTAGTGACGGAGATTGCCGGAACAACTCGCGATGCGATTGATTCAGACCTGTATCTCAACGGAACGCACTATGTATTCATTGACACCTCCGGTATTCGCCGGAAAAGCAAAATCACTGATCCGATTGAACGGTATAGCGTGGTGCGCGCCTTTAAAAGCCTTGATCGCTGTCACATCGCGTTTGTCTTGCTCGACGCCGAAGAAGGCGTCACAGATCAGGACGCCCGCATTGCAGGCTATGCTTATGAAAATGGACGCGCCATCATCCTGGTCGTCAATAAATGGGATCTCATTGGGAAGGACTCAAAGACGGCCGGCGAATACGTCCACCGCATCCGCGACAAATTGAAATATCTGGAGTACGCGCCGATTATCTTTACTTCGGCTCTGACCGGACAACGTGTTTTTAAAACTCTCAACCTGGCTGATAACTTGTATGCCCAATATAACCGCCGGATTGCCACATCAGAGTTGAATATGGCTCTCCAAGAGATGCTTGCGAAGCACCAACCGCCAGTCTATAAAGGCCATCAGGTCAAGCTCTATTATATCACCCAGACCGCTGTGCGTCCCCCGACCTTTGTGGCCTTTTGCAATTATCCCGAAGGCATTCATTTTTCCTACAAACGCTATCTGATGAATCAATTACGTGAATCCTTCGCGTTTGAAGGAACACCCCTTCAGCTTCGGATTCAACAAAAATAATGGTGAGCGCGTGATGCAAAAAGGGTTTATTATTTGCGTAGATGATCAGCCTGAAGTGGTTGGTTCCCTGATGACCCAGCTTGAAAATGCCGTGGGACATCTGTGTGAAATCGAAGTGGCTGAAAGCGCGCTTGAAGCGTTAGAAGTTCTGAAAGAATTGAAAGAACAGGGGGAACAGATTGAAATCGTCATCACCGACGAAATCATGCCCGGCATGCAGGGATCAAAATTGTTAGAAATTGTGCATCAGCTTGATCCCAATATTATGACGGCCATGCTGACCGGCCAGGCCGGCTTTGATGACGTGGTGTATGCCGTAAATCACGCGGCGTTAAATAAGTGTCTGAAAAAACCCTGGGAATATCAGGAACTGAAAGAAACCGTGCTCGATCTACTCGAAAAGGCAGAACTCAATCGCAAATATGAACGCTTAACTCAGGAAGTCGTGACCGAAAAAAATAAAGCCGAGGCCATTGTGCAATCAATTACCGACGGCATTATCGTGGTCAATGACGAAGATAAAATTTCTCTGGTTAATCAAGCTTGCCTTAATCTTCTGGGCCTTTCAGAAAAAGACCTCCTCGGAAAACGTCTTCTGCACGTGCTCGATTCCCGCGAACTCGCCCTCTTATTTGTCGAAGCCTCGCAGCGAACCGATGAAGTGATTAGTGAAGAATTTGTGTTAAAACGAGGAGGAGAGAACATGGATGAGGTGACGGTGATCGCGATTGCCAAAACCTTGCGCGATAAATATCAGCATCAGATCGGGGTTGTCACCGTCTTACGCGATGTGACACAAGAAAAGGAAATCAGCCGCATGAAGGCGAATTTTCTTGCAACAATTTCCCATGAACTGCGTACGCCGTTGACCTCAATTCTGAGTACGTATGAATTGCTGTTGCAAGACAGCCTGGGTGAATTGACTCAAGAGCAGCGCGAATTCATCAACCTGTCAAGACAGCAAGGCGAATATTTATCTGAATTGATTGATAATCTGATTGTGCTGAACAGGCTGGAAGCCAACCAGATCGATATCGCCGCCGCGCCGATGGACCTCGCCCGGATTGCCCGGGATGCCTCAAGTACGGCGAAAATATCCGCATTGGCGAAAGGCGTGACGTTTCACCTCAATATTGAGCCGCAGCTTCCTCAAATTATCGCAGATGAAACCCAAATTACGCATTTGATCAAAAATTTACTTTCCAATGCGGTAAAATTTACCGAAAGCGGTGAGATCCGTCTAAAGATCGGCAGTGATACCCTGGTGAATCAGAAGGGGATTCATATTACGGTGATAGATACTGGCATTGGCATTGCGGCCATGTATTTTGAAAAAATCTTTGAGAAGTTTTTCCAGATTGATGATTCCACAACCCGGGAATTTGGTGGACCAGGTGTCGGGCTGGCGATTTGCCGCGCCATTGTGCAGGCCCATCACGGGCGCATCTGGGTGGAAAGTGAAGTCGCAAAAGGCTCGACCTTTCACGTGCTGCTGCCTCTCAATTCCGAAGGAGTCATCGCATGACCGGTATGAATAACGCAAATGTGACACGTGTACTGGATGAAAAAATAGTCGTTTTAGCGGCATTATCAAACGCTAAAGCGTTTACTACAAACGTAGATTTACATTGGAGATATCTCTATGAAAAAAATTGCTACAATAATGTTACTGATGAGCATTGTTCTTCTGTCCGGAACCCAAGCATGGGGTCAGGACGTTCAGATGGTCATTGACCGGATTCAGGCCGAATATGAACGCACTCAGGATATTCAAGCCGCCTTTACGCAGGTGGCGCAGTTACGCTCCCTGGCCGGACGCAAGCAAGAATCGCACGGTCAGGTCTATTTTAAAAAGCCCGGTAAAATGCGCTGGGAATATACCAATCCCGATCAACAATTACTGGTGAGCGATGGCAGCACTATGTGGTTTTATGCGGCCGAAGACAGCCAGGTAATTATCCAGCCTGCAGAAGATGCTTACGGGTCCAAAACCCCGATTACCTTTCTTTCCGGGATGGGTAGGTTACAGGAAGACTTTTACATCAAGCTGCTGCCCGCCAGCACAGACGATCCTGATCTGTATAAACTGGAACTGCTTCCCAAACAGCCTCAACCGGATCTGGCGAAATTGATCCTGTCGGTCGAACCGACTGGGTTCCGCATTGTCCATACAGGCGTATATGACCCTTATGGGAATATTACCGACGTGTTTTTGCGCGACATTGACGCCAACGTCGGCCTGCCGGATGAGATGTTTGTGTTTGAGATTCCCGAGGGCGTGGATGTGATTCGGCAAAACTGATCAACTCCAAATCTATAGGTTAAAACCTCAGTCTCAAAACCGGTAAGAATTTGCCGCACAGAAAAACACGGTGAGCGGCCCGGGAAAGCGGATGCCATGAATATCGCCCGATCCCTGCCAATCTGTCCTGGTCTCTATTCATGAGCTTTGTCGGGCGATCTCTCAAAACCGGATTGATCACAGGCTTTGTGGAAACTCCTCGCTTAGATGGTCAAGGATGTGTTTCTGCATGACCGTGCGGATGGTCGCTTGCTCGACGCTCATGAGAAGGTGGCCCCCTCGCTCGAAACGGACCAGCTTTGCCCCCGGAATGGTAGAAGCCGCGAACTCGGCATTGTAAAAGATCTGCAGGGTGTCGTCGGTGGCATGAAAGATCAAGGTCGGGGCCTGGATCGCGGCAATTCTTTCATTCGGCATCTTCGCCTTGTTGTCGAACGCCACACCCGCGGATCGCGGCGAAACCGGGTTCATATCATCAATAATCTTGTCAATCAACTCTCGCTGTTCAGGGGTCAGACCGGCAATGATCGCATCGTTGGCGCCCATCAGCTCCATGAATTGCCGTTTGAACAGTTTGCTGATGGCCCAGTACAGCGGATTATATGAGTAGATCGTCGTCAGCATATCGCCTTTCTGGTTCGCCTGCGCCTGGTCCTGGGTGACTGAAGACGCGACACCACAGGAGATGAGGGTCAGCGAAGAGACCCGTTCAGGGTGCAAGACCGCAAAGAGCAGCGCCGAAGGGCCGCCATGCGAGAGCGCGACGACTGCCACATGTTTGAAGCCCAACTGGTCGAGCAAATACGCATAGGCATGCGCCTGGTCATCAAATGTGGCACCCTCATGGAAGGTCGAGCGTAGATACCCAAAGCGCGAAGGCGCAATCCAGTGGAAGTGTTCACCCAGCACCGCCTGTACAAGGAGTTCGCCCTGATCGTAGCCGCCGCCGCTCCCGTGAATCACCAGGACAGCGGGACCTGCTCCCCCTTCGGTGTATTCGATATCCCCATAAGACGAAGGGATAACCGTGCTCTTGCCACTGATCCGTTCATAAGCTCGATGTATATCCCAGAAATAGGCGGCTGCAACCAACACCACCAATGCGATCAATCCTATCGCTATCCAGCGTAAAATCTTCCTAAACATCTTACTCTCCTTCCTGGAACCGACCGAAGTCAGTGTTATAATGGGATCGGGTGATTTTTTGAGCGAAGCTTGTTACATAGATCATTAATAGAATTATTCTCATCTTGCCACATATAGCCCTCTTCCTGTTAATCCCTCGTTGTCATGGGTGACAGAAAGTCCAGCTTGCCGAAACGCATCAGACATCTGTTTGACAGAAAATAGACCAAGTTCATGACATTCTGTCACATATTCAACCCCATTCCGTGTTCCAATCAAATAATGAAAGATCAAGACAGAAAGATGCCCGATATGTTCGCTCACATTCATGCGGCATATTTTACCATCTTCTGTCTCTCCTGTCAGCATATAGACCCTGCCCTCAGGTTTCCATGTTTCTGGTGTCAGCCACGGTTCGACGATGATGATCCCATCGGGGTTGAGATGCTGCTTAAAACATTGAAAGGTGCGAATCATGTTGTCGGTCGTTTTGACATAACCAATTGAACTGAATAAACAGAGCACGACATCGTAGGTCTTTTTCAGGCTGAAATCAATCATATTGGCGCAGAAATACGTACTTAAAGGATTTTTCTTTGAAGCAATAGTGATAAAATCAGCGTTGATATCAAGCCCATCAACCTGATACATGCGTGACAAATATCGATCATGTTCTGCGGTTCCACACGCAATGTCAAGCACAGTTTTGGCGTGGGGATGTTCACGTTTTACACAATCAATAATCGCCTCTGACTCCTGTTGATAGTTCTTGAAACGATACAAGGCATCATACCATGCCGCAGTTTTTGAAAACATCATTCATTTCCTTTCACAAATTTAAACTCTCTAATGATCCTGTTTCACGTGCTGCAAAAGGTAGGCGCAATCCAAATCCGAAGTGACACCACCGAATTTCCCCGCCCACCTTTTGAGGTCACGTACAAACAGCTCGTTCGGCGCATGACATCCCTCAACCGATCCTATAACCTATCGGTCTTCACAGGATTTTTTCATAGTACTTTCTGGTAAAATTCCTCTATACGCGCCCGTTTACGCTTATTCTATCCTCTCTCGAAGTTACTGAGCTACTAATTTCGCGGCAAGTTCCGCCCCTTACATAGAAAAATGCCCATCGTTATTTTGAGTGAGAAAATCTTCTTGCTTCTGACTTAGCGCTTTCTTAAATCCCTCTTCTAAGTCAAGAAAAGGAATACGGTACTTCTGACAAAAATCATGCTTTAATTTTTCTGACAAGTTTAAAATGCTAAAAAGTAAAGAATGAAGTTTTTTTAATTTTCGATTGCCCTGTTTGTTGTTTTAAGAATGAGATATAGCGGATTTTGCAAAATAAAGAGTGTTTCGGAAATTTCAACGACTCATTCTCGAACAACAGAAGACGAAAAAATTATTGCCTGCTAAGATGCGACTTCGCAGCACAACTTTTTCTTTACTTTTAAACATGTCTTTACAAAAGTGGTTTTCTGTGGCATCCTATCCTCAAAAACTGAGTTTTTCAACACTCAGTTTTTCTGTAAATAAACAACGCGAGTCGAGATGTCCGAAGTCTGGCAGACTTTGGACATCTGTTAAGAAGGAGTTTATGAATGCACTACGATTTTGATACAATCATTGAACGACGAAATACACAGAGTTTCAAATGGGATCTGGCAGAGACCCTGGTGGGCGAAAAAGATGTACTGCCGTTATGGGTGGCGGACATGGATTTTCAATGCCCGCCGGCTGTGATTGAGGCCATTCAACGCCGGGCCGGACATGGCATTTATGGTTATACCGCTGTGCCTGATTCCTGTTATCAGGCGATTATCAATTGGATGAAGAAACGACATGGCTGGAACATTGAAAAAGAATGGATCGTGTTGACGCCGGGCGTGGTTTCCGGGTTTCACTGGGCGGTCAGAGCCTATACCCATCCGGGGGATAGCGTGATCGTCCAGACGCCGGTTTATTATCCATTTTTTAAGGCAGTAAAATTCAATGGATGTCAGATGGTTGAAAATCAACTGAAATTTAGCAACGGGCAGTATGAAATTGATTTTGACGATTTAGCCCGCAAATTCGATTCACGCACAAAAGTCTTGTTATTGTGCAGTCCGCACAATCCGGTCGGGCGAGTCTGGACCCGGCCAGAACTTGCGCGGCTGGCAAACCTGTGTCTGGAGCACAATGTAGTGCTCTGCTCAGATGAGATTCATGCAGATTTGATTTTTCGAGGGTATCGTCACACACCGACGGCCATGATTTCAGACGAGATTGCCGCGAAAACCATTACATGCGCTGCGGCTAATAAAACTTTTAATATTGCCGGATTACAAACCGGATTTGTCATTATTTCCGATCCAGTGTTGCGTGATGCGTTTGTGAATACCAAACAAAATCTTGGGATTAGCAGCATGTCGAATATTTTTGGGGTTGAGGCCATGGAGGCCGCCTATTCCGGGGGCGAAGAATGGTTGGAACAGTTGTTAGACTATCTCCAGAACAATCTTGAATTTTTGCTGGAATTTGTAAACACGCGGATTCCGAAAATCAAGGTCATTAAACCCGAAGGCACGTATCTGGTCTGGTTGGATTGCCGCGCTTTGGGCCTGGAAGGTGACCATCTGAAACAGTTTATGCTGAAAAAGGCCAAAGTCTGGTTGAATAATGGCGCAGAGTTTGGCAGCGGCGGAGCGGGATTTCAACGCTTGAATCTGGCCTGCCCACGGTCGATTCTTGCAGAAGCCCTGCAACGCATTGAGCAGGCGGTCAAGACTTTGTAGAGGTAGTGTAGAAAAAATAAGCTCGTAGCAGCCGCTTCAGCGGCGTGAAGAAATGCTAAAGCGTTTACTACGAACGCCTATTTTCAAAGGAGTTCATACGAATGGATTATGCGCCCGGCACAATGAAACTACAAGGATTTCGTGTAATGGTGAGATGGTAAGTGATGCGTCCCCTGAGCGAAGGCGAAGGAAACAATGAGCGGCTCGTTTCGACTTCGCTCAACGAGCGGGCATCACTTACCATTTAACCACTACCGGATTTCGTGTAGGAAGGATGCTCAGAGGCAGGGGTCGGCGTCACGCCAACCAATTCGCCGTTAAGAATCCTTCCTACACGAAATCCTTGTAGTTTCAAAGGAGTTAACATGATCTGACGCTCACCCGACGTAATGAACATACGATGTAGCGCGAAACTCCAGTTTCGCGGCGGTCAACCATGCGCGAAACTGGAGTTTCGCGCTACATTTTCATAGGAGAAATAGCTTGTGTTGTAAGGTGAATTTTGACGGGTCCGTAGTCTCGGCTTCAATCGGAAACTCAAGCGAGTACTACGAGCCTGTTGTTATCGAGTAAAGGGCAATTGCCCGAGAAAATAGGCGATCTGCTTCCGCCACCAGGGCCAGTCGTGATTCACATCATACCCCCAAAAATCCACCCAGGCGGGAATTTGTTTTTCTTCCAGCACCCGTTTCATATTGCGCGTATCGGGAAGTGATTCCTGCTCCCATGCGCCCTGTCCGACGCACAAAATAATCTGGCTTTCCCGATATTTATCCAAATATCCCACATCGTTCAAATTAGGAAGGTAGGTCAGTGGGAAATGATAATAGGTCGCATCACTCATGAAATCTCCAAGAAAGCTCCAGGAGCCATACATGCCGCTCAGGGCAACGAGTGTATCAAAAATATCGGGATGTTTAAAAAAGAAATTCGCTGCGTGGGTGCCCCCCATACTACACCCCGTTGCCATTAATTTTTCATACAGTGTGCCATGGGCACGAATAAACGGCACCACTTCATGAATAATATAGCGTTCATAATCTTCATGGCGTCGCGCGCGTTCATCCGGATGGACGCCATAATTTAACCAGGACTGATCGTCAATGCTATCCACGGTAAACAATTTAATTTTCCCGGTGTCAATAAAAGGACGACACGCTTCCACCATGTCAAAATCTTCATAGTCATAAAAGCGACCGGCGGCCGATGGAAAAACCACAACGGCTTTCCCATCATGTCCATAGACTTTTAATTCCATATCATGTCCTAAATGAGGACTCCACCAGCGATGATATTCTATATTCATGTGTTTTACTCCTCTGTTTGATGAATAAACTCGATGACCTCAAACATTCTTGTGAGTTCAGGACTTCTTACCACGTATCCAGAATTCCCCAGGACAGAGACCAACATTCCCCTCATCTCTTGATAATGAACGATCAAGTCGCCGTAGGTTCGCAAAATATCGTCATGAGAGTGTTGGTACCTTCGATTAGGTTTTCTTCCAATGTACCCCACATGATACTTGCGTTGATAGGCCATTGCTCTGAAGGTATCGTACACAATCAAATTCGCCCATTCCTGATACAGATCCACGTCAGCCGCATAATTGAACATATCCATTGTTAGTCCGGCCGGGGGTCGCATGTTTGCTTCCAATATGATAAATCGGCGTTCATCGACCTTAAAAAATTCCAGATGAAAAAAGCGTTCTTTCATGCCAAAGGCATCAATAATTTTTGCGCCATAATCGTTCAGAGCCTCCGGAATCTCACGCAGGGAATAATACGCCATATTCAGGTCATGGTTGAAAATTTCCATGTCGCTGTGATTAAAAACATGACTGGTCGAAAAAACGATATTGCCATGTCGGTCAGTTAAACCATCGAAAGAATACAGTTGACCTCTGATAAATTCTTCGAGCATATAATCAGTGGTCTCTTTTTCCTCAAAAAACCGGTATAATTCCCCGGCATGATGAATGAGTGTGGTATTAAAGGCTTCAACTCGTTTATCTGGTTTTGCTATTACCGGATAGCCAACTTCTTGCACCAGATCCATCGCATCTTTCGGGCTATGGACCACCTTTCCTCTAACCACCGGAATTCCGGCAGCCTGAAATTTCTCCTTCATTTTGGACTTATATTGCGTGTATTCGAGTTGTTGCGGATGAATTCCAAAGACATTGAAATCCATTCTCAGTCGGGCGTCAGCTTCCAGCCACTGTTCGTTATGCGATTCAATCCTGTCAATTTTCCCGTGTCTATACGTAAAATACCCAACAGCTCGGATCAATTCATCATAATTATGCATGTCCTGTACTTTGTAATATTCTGTTAACACCTCCCGCAATTCCGAACGTAATTCATAATAGTCAACATTTGCTATCGCCAACACCGTTGCTCCGGAACGATGTAACGCCTTACAAAAAAGATAAAAATTTTCCGGAAAATGAGGCGACATGATTAATACATTCATTCATCTGGACTCCTGTAAATGCGTGTCAATTTCATATAATTCCGTTCCTGAATCGTTCTTTCTGTTTCCAGAGAAAAATTCAAGGTTTTTTTGATGTAAAGGAATATTTTCTTTACATTTCTTCCCAAAACAACGATAAGGATTTCTTCATTATTTAGGGAAGGCGTTTTCGAAATTCCCGAAATCCTTCCGTTATTTGTCTGTTTCGGGAATTTCGAAGACTCCTTCCCGAAATAACATTTTTTGATACTTATTGATTTATGAAAGATATGACCGATATTACATTGTATGAATGCCAGCAACTGGTTGATGAATGGGTGAATACGATTGGCGTCAGATATTTTTCCGAACTGACCAATCTGGCGCAATTGGTTGAAGAAGTGGGGGAAGTCGCCAGAATTCTCTCACGACGATACGGCGATCAGAGCATGAAGCCCTTGGAAAAAGAGAGCGATCTGGCCGATGAACTCGCCGATGTGTTCTTTGTGTTGTGCTGCCTTGCCAATCAGATCGGAATTGACCTGACAGACGCTTTTCACCGGAATCTGGCGAAAAAAACCAGGCGTGATCAAGGCCGGCATCTCAATAATCCGAAATTATCACCTAAAGGGTCGTCTTCTCCTTACGAAACGGGAGATTTCTGAAAAAATTGCAATGTCTCAAACTCTTCATTGAGACGCTGACAGGATACAAAAATATTTTCACAACACTGTTTACTATTGCAGGAAATGAGTTATCTAATTAAACAAGACTTGCAACCTGTTGCCAAACTTGAATAAAGAGTTTGGAATCTATTACCTGAACACATTCATTTTGATAGGCTAGTAGTTCTTGCTTTATGGCAGGCAGATCGAAAAATACAGAAGATATTCAACGTATGCGATCAAGACATATCTAATGAAAAGTAGAAAATAGGTCAACCAGCTTTTTTAAGGATGTTCACATGTTCTCTGAATTTTCTGAATCTTGAGGAATAGAACACACAAGAAAAATGGAAACATGTACTATTTTCATTAGTCCTCAATTTAATAAGGAGTCACAGATATGATTAAATGGAATTTGTTCAGTAAATTTCTTGCTCCCACCTTGAGCATCATCATTATTGGATTGCTGGTGGTCACGCTCATCTCGTTTTATTCGTCGAAAGCCGCGCTTCATAACGCGCTGACTCATGAACTTGCCCAGATTGACAACACTCTGGCAAAGCAATTAGATGAATGGTTGGCCCGCATTCAATATGAAGTTGAACAAAACAGCCAGCGCGAGGAATTCATTGCGGTGTTACGTGAAGGTGCGACCTTACAAACGTTTACGAAGGCCAATGAGCTTCTAAAAAATATGCAAGTTGGCTCTGGCTATAATATCAACTTACATATTGTAGGTAAGGACGGCTGGACGCGAGCCACATCATCTGATGAAAGCGTGATAGAATTTCTGCCGAAACAGGAAGTACAGCAGCATACAACCGAGAAGACCAAAGTAGTGTTTGAACAATATGACCAGGTGATCCTTTCCAAACAGTTTTTTGGCGATCGTGCGTATTTTCTGGAGAGTATGCAAGGCAAATCAGTGATTTCAGAGGTTTTAAAAAGTCGCATCAGCGGAGAACCGATTGTCTCTGTGACCGCGCCGATCCGCTATCAGAATGAGATTCTTGGGATGACCTTTATTGCGCTTAATCTATCAGAATTTTCCAGGCAATTTATTGATCCTATTCAAGTCGGCAATGAAGGCTATGCATACGTTCTGGCTGCTGATGCTACCGTGCTCGCTCACCCCGAAAAGGAACGTATTCTCGAAGAAAAACTGACCAAATATGATTTTGGCGAAGCGTTAATTACGCAAAAGCAAGGATTTTTTGAATATGTCTGGAAAGGCAATCCGAAAATTGTCCATCTGACCACGGTAGCAAGAACAGGCTGGATCGTGGCGGTTGGGGCCGACCTGAATGATATTTTCAGCCCGATCGTCAAAATACGTAACATCATTACGGCGATTTCAATACTCATCCTGGGCGTCATTAGCCTGACGATCTGGCTCGTGGTGCGCGGCATCGTCAAGCCAATGATCAAAGGCGTTGATTTTGCCAAAGCGATTGCTGAAGGGCATCTTGATGTCACGCTTGATGTCCACCAGCATGATGAAGTGGGCATCCTGTCGGAGGCCTTGCGCAATATGCAAACCACGATTAAAGATGTTTTGAGCGAAACGGAACATCTCACCCAATCTATTCAAGCAGGGAATTTAACGACTCGCGGTCATGCAGAAAATTTTCGCGGCGCCTGGCGTGAACTGATTATGGGAATCAATAACGTGATTGAGGCCTTCGTCGCTCCTTTTACCGTCGCCGCAAGCCATATTGACCGTATTGCTAAAGGCGACATTCCTGAACGACTGACATACCAGTATCAAGGGGATTTTAACACGCTTCAGAACAATCTGAATTCCTTAATTGACGCCATGAATGAGATCACGGACATTGCTGAGGCGATTGCCATCGGCAACCTGTCTGTGACCGCTCGTGAACGGTCGGAACACGACCGGCTCATGCAAGCCCTGAACGCGATGATTCGCGCGCTCAATGAAGTGGTCGCACTGGCAGAGGCGATTGCTGAAGGGGATTTGATAGTTGATGCTAACGAGCGTTCCGAGCACGATCGACTGATGCAAGCCTTAAACGCCATGATTGAACGACTACACGACATTGTCACCAGCGTGCGACTGGCGGCAGATAATGTCACTAACGGCAGCCAGCAACTCAGTATCAGCGCACAGCAGGTGGCAGAAGGCGCCTCGGAACAATCGACCGCGGCTGAAGAGGCTTCGTCTTCGGTTGAAGAAATGGCGGCCAATATCAGGCAAAATGCCGATAATTCGCTGCAAACCGAAAAAATCGCCACTCGCGCTGCTGAAGATGCGCGTCAGGCCGGGCAAGCCGTGGTGCAAACCGTTCAGGCCATGAATCAGATTGCGAAAAAAGTTGCGATTATCGAAGAAATCGCTAACCAAACACGGATGCTCTCTCTGAACGCAACGATTGAAGCGGCCAGAGCACATGAACACGGGCGCGGGTTTTCGGTGGTCGCCTCTGAGGTGCGCGCATTGGCCGAACGCAGCCAGGAGGCAGCCGAAGAAATCACAGAATTAACCAATTCTAGTGTTGAAATTGCCGGAAATGCCGGTAAGATGCTCGATCAACTGGTGCCTGATATTCAGAAAACCTCTGAACTGGTGTTAGAAATCAGCGCGGCAAGTAATGAACAGAGTTCAGGCTCAGAACAAATTAACATGGCGATTCAACAACTCGATCAGGTGATCCAGCAGAATGCCTCCACTTCTGAAGAAATGGCCTCAATGGCAGAACAACTCGCCGGACAGGCTCGCCAGCTTCAAAAAATCATGACTTATTTTCGCGTCAGAGATGAAGAAGAGCAAGATTCTTCGAGGCAAAAATCTCGTATGTCTGCCCATGCTCCTTTTCACAAGAGAAAAAACTCCCTGGCTCATGAAAATGGACAGGAGAAGTCGCCCTCTGCTCCAAAACACTCCGATGAAGATCGAAATGGGGCTTTACTTGATACGGAACCTCATAAAGACCATTATGATGAAGAATTTGAACGATTTTAATACATGTGCTATCCACAAAAAATCTCTGTATGAAAATGAACATCCTTCTTGCCGTCTCGTATTTTTTCAGATCGATGTCTGAAATTGATCACTCTGGCATTGACAAAAAAATAGAAGGGAAATACATTGAGTGATAAATGACAAGAGGGATCACAGATTGAGAATTTTGAAAAGGGTGTTATTATTTTTCATAAATCGCTCTTTACAAAATTCTTTCAACATGGAATAGTAAACATCCCCAGAAACCAGAGGATTATTTCACATTTTTGAGAACATGTTAAGTGTCTGACGCGAAGAATCATTTGGGCATTTCAGATTTCAACCTATAGATAGAGGAGCGCATGGTTATCAACTCTTTGAAGGGAGAACAATATTATGATTGATGGATTAGATAGGGTTCTTCGAGATTTTATTGTTGAATCCCAGGAAAATCTTGAACGGCTGGATCATGAATTTATTGCCCTGGAACAAAATCCGGAAGATAAAGATTTGCTCGCCGATATTTTCAGGACGATTCACACGATCAAAGGCAGCGCCGGATTTTTAAGCCTGGCAAAATTAGAGCAGGTTTCACATCATACCGAAGATGTGCTTGCCAAATTGCGAGAGCAAAAACTTGCGCTCGATACAGACTTGACCACAACGTTACTCAGTTCAGTTGACTGCATCAAATCGCTCCTGGTGACGATTGAAAAAACTGGTGATGAAGGTGAAGCAGAAATCGAGGCTGTTGTGAAAAAACTTCAACAGATTACGCGAGGAGAAAAAACATTCATTTCAAACGCAGATCTGGAGCAGACATCAGCCATCGGGCCAGCACTGAAAAGTGAAGAGTCTGCTCTTGCCGGAGAAGATGAAGAGATGATCCTGTCTAAGTATGAAACGGAAGATATAGAAGAGACCGCTACCGGAAAAATTTCCGAAGTGCTTGAACATGTCGTCGCCTCAACGGTGGAGGATAATCGTATTCATGTTGATGTGCAATTGCTGGATCAATTAATGAATCTGACAGGAGAACTGGTTTTAGCTCGGAACCAGGTCGTGCAATTTGCCAATAAACTTGATGATAAAAATTTTCGAGCCATTTCGCAGCGCATGAACGTGGTGGTATCTGAACTGCAAGAAACAGTAATGAAAACGCGCATGCAGCAGATTAAGAAGGTATTCGGCATCTTTCCCCGCCTGGTCAGAGATCTCTCGAAATTGCACGGTAAAAGTGCGAATCTTGTCATGGAAGGCCAAAATACAGAATTGGATCGCACCCTCATAGAAGCCATTAAAGATCCATTGACACATCTGGTACGCAATGCCCTTGACCATGGCGTTGAAACTCCGGACATTCGAAAACAATACGACAAACCTCCCACGGCCACCATTTCAATTCATGCCTATCACGAAGGCGGCCTGGTAAATATTGAGATCTCGGATGATGGCGCTGGCATCGATATCGCCCGCATTAAAGAAAAAGCCATTAAAGAAGGCATTCTGACCATTCATAAAGCAGAAGAGGTGAGTGAACGCGATCTGATTAATCTGATTTTCCGCCCTGGTTTTTCTACGGCAGCCAAAATCACCAAAATCTCAGGTCGAGGGGTTGGTATGGATGTCGTCAAAAAAAATCTGGATCGTATCGGAGGAACGATTGATGTCCAGACCGAACTCCATCGGGGAACAACAATCAAAATCCGGATTCCCATCACGCTTGCGATCATCCCGGTCTTAATCGTGATGGCAGGCCGTCAGAAATTTGCGATTCCACAAGTCAATTTGGAAGAGTTGATTATGGTGCAGGAAAGCGGTGAGAAGGCTCGCTCCATTGAAAAAGTGCATGGCGCGGAAGTGTATCGTTTACGAGGACAATTGCTCCCTCTGATTCGTTTAAATCAGATACTGCAACTTTCATCAGAGGTCAGTCCGACGAAAGCGAATAATCTGAATATTGTGGTTCTTTCTTCCGGAGAATCCCACTTTGGAGTGATTGTTGATGATGTCGGCGATACGGAAGAAATTGTGGTGAAAGCCCTGAGTTCCCATATTAAACAACTCTCTTATTACGACGGCGCAACGATCATGGGTGATGGCAGCTTGGCACTGATTCTCAATGCGAGCGGCTTATTTAGCGCAACTCAACTGACCACCGAGGATCTCAAAAAAGTTGAACAAGCTAAAAAAATTGAAGAACAGAAGAAAGTGGGGCTTGCCAGCATAGCTGAACAAAAACAAACCATCGTCCTCTTTCGCATTGGAGCAAAAGAATATTATGGCGTCCCCCTGGCATTTGTGGTCCGCCTGGAGGAATTTTCTGCTTCACAAATCGAATTTTCCGGTGGACGCGAAGTCATCCAATATCGAAACGACATTCTGCCGCTCATTCGTCTTGAACCCTTTCTGAACATTGCTTCCGTACCAGATCAAGAAACGCTCTCCCTCATTGTATTTGCTGTTGAAAAACAAATCGGCCTCGTCGTCGCGGAAATTATCAACACCGTCGAAATCAGCACGCACATTGACACGGATACCTTTAAGCAGAAAGGCATCCTGGGGTCAACCATTGTTGAAGGTCATTCCGTGCTGATCCTGGATATCCATGGTCTGATTGAAATGGCTTATCCTAACTGGTATAAGAAATTTTTTGTGAGTAATCTCAGTGAAGAAGAACGCCAAAATCTCACCGTGCTCCTGGCGGAAGATTCGATGTTTTTCCTCAATATCGAAAAATCGTACCTTGAAGCGGCAGGCTATAAGGTGATTACTGCCAATAATGGCAATGAAGCCCTCGAAAAGTTGGAAAATTATCCGATTGACGTTGTGGTGACCGATTTAGATATGCCCTATTGCACAGGGTTTGAATTGACCAAAAAGATCAAATCCAGCGAACAATGGCGACATCTTCCGGTCATGGCGTTGACCGCTTTATCAGGCGAACAGGATCGGAAAAAAGGGATCGAGGCAGGGATAGATGAATATCAGGTCAAACTTGATCGCGATGATGTGCTTAGCGCGTTAGAACGATTGATTTTACGCAGTCGAACATAAGTATCAGCAAAAGGATTTTAGCTCGAAAGAGTAACCATCCGGGAAAAAAAGAGTGTATGGAAGAGAATCACAACCAGAGGATTCCTGCAACAACGATGTCTGATGAAATTTTTGCGTTGTTCAGTGAATTTATTGAAGCTGAGATCGGCATCAAGATGCCGCCAGCGAAAAAAACCATGCTGCAAGCCCGCCTGCAAAAGCGGTTGTGGAAAGTCGAACTTAGTTCGTTTGACGACTATTACCAGTATGTGTTCAGTCCTGAAGGAAGAGAGTATGAACTTCCCAACATGATTGATGTGGTGACAACGAATAAGACCGATTTCTTTCGGGAACCGAAACATTTTGAAATCTTAACGCAGCGTATTATTCCCGAGTTACTCGCCCGTGAAGATGCTGAACGACAGATGATGATCTGGTGCGCCGGATGTTCGACGGGTGAAGAACCTTATAGCCTGGCCATGGTGTTGCATGATTTTGCTGAACAGGTGCGGAAGTTTGAATTTTTGATTCTTGCCACCGATATTTCGAATAAAGTCCTGGAAAAAGCCCGCCTTGGCATTTATGACGAGGAAATGAGTGCGCCGATTCCGGCGTCATTTCGTAAAAAATATCTCTTAAGAAGCAAAGACGATAATAAAAAACTTGTGCGAGTGGTTCCGGAAATCAGATCCCTGGTCAAATTTCGCAAATTGAATCTGATCCGGCCAGATTTTGGGTTCCGCGAAAACATGGATATTATCTTCTGCCGAAATGTCATCATTTATTTCAATCGAAGTATCCAGGAACAGGTGATTGGTCGGATCTGTTATTACTTGAACCCCGGAGGCTACCTCTTTACCGGGCATTCTGAAACGCTCAATGGGATGAGACTCCCCATCAAGACTGTCGCCCATACGGTGTACCAAAAAGAAATGGATGTTCCGCTATCAGAACAATTGCCCATTATTACGCTCAAGCCAGCAGAAATGTTTGTCAGCGAACGTCCGACGATTGTGCGAACTGTCTTAGGATCGTGCGTGGCCGTGACCATGTTTGACCCACAGCATGGCGTTGCCGCGATATGTCATGCTTTATTACCGGAAAGTGATAATCTCTCTAAACATGAAGAAGAGAAACCCAATAGTTATAAGTATGTCGATTCCGTGATTCCTCTGATGCTCAAAAAACTTCGAAATTACGGGGTGAACCCGCAAGATTTGGAGGTAAAACTGTTTGGGGGCGCCGATATGCTGGGAGCACGGACAGGAAAAATTGGATTTCAACCGGTCGGGAAATTGAATATTGATGCGGTGATTCAGACGATTCAATCTCAAAACCTGCGTTTGAAAGTCTCTGATGTCGGAGGAATCTCCGGGCGAAAAATTTTGTTTTATACTCATACAGGCGAGGTCTTATTGAAACGCATTACATTACGAACGGCGTATAACAGTCCGGCAATCGAGTAATCCCTTTGTCGGACGGGTTTGTACCATTGTCACCCAATAATACTTATGAAACAACCCGTGAAAGTCATTATCGTTGATGATTCTGCATTAATGCGGCAAACCCTGAAAAAAATTCTTGATTCAGATCCGGAAATAGAGGTCATCGCAACTGCTCCCGATCCCTATATTGCTGCGAAAAAAATTGAAAAAGACATGCCGGATGTCATTACCCTTGATATTGAGATGCCCCGCATGGATGGCCTGACGTTTTTACAAAAAATCATGAGCCAGCATCCGATTCCGGTTGTAATCTGTTCCGCCTTAACCGACTCAGGCTCTGAAGCCTCGCTGAAAGCGATGGAATACGGAGCGGTCGATATTATTCAGAAGCCCAAATCACGTACCAAAGAGTTTTTAGAAGAATACAGTGTACGAATCTGTGATGTGGTCAAAGCGGCGTCAGTCGCGCGTACGAAAAAGGTGAATAAAATACGTCAGGTTGAACCCAAACTCACTGCTGACGCGGTGATTGCCAAACCAACCTCACGTCCAATCATCCAGACAACCGACAAAGTGGTTGTCGTGGGAGCTTCGACCGGGGGTACCGAAGCCTTACGGATTTTTTTGGAAGCTCTTCCCTGGAATTCACCGGGAATTGTGATTGTCCAACATATGCCGGAACATTTCACCAGTGCCTTTGCTAAACGCCTGGATAGTCTCTGTCAGATTACAGTGAAAGAAGCGGAAAATAATGATAGCGTTATTCGCAGCCGCGCCCTCATTGCTCCGGGTAATAAGCATACGCTGATTCGACGCAGCGGTGCGAAATATTATGTCGAAGTGACTGATGGCCCACTCGTATGTCGGCACCGTCCCTCAGTTGACGTCTTATTTCGCTCGGCTGCCCGCTATGCGGGGAGAAATGCGATTGGCGTCATTATGACCGGGATGGGGGATGATGGCGCACAGGGGATATTGGAAATGAAGCAAACCGGCGCTGCGCTGACAATCGCTCAGGATGAGGTCACTTCTGTGGTCTTTGGTATGCCCAATGAAGCGATTAAACGCGGAGCTATTGATAAAATCCTGCCTTTAGAAGAAATTGCCGAAGTGGTCATGGAATTCTGTCAATAAAAATTTTTAGAAAAAACACAAAAACTTATGCCAGCAATGAATTCATACAGTAATCCGTGTTTAACGTGCGGCGCCTGTTGCGCATTTTATCGCGCCTCATTTTACTGGGGGGAAACGGACGATGCCCCGACAGGAACTGTCCCGGCAGAATTGACAGAACAATTGAATGATTTCTATTGCGTCATGAAAGGTACGAATCAACCTAACCCCCGCTGTATTGCTCTGCACGGCGTCATTGGAGAAAACGTGTTTTGTACAATTCACGCACGCCGTTCCTCAGTATGTCGGGAATTTGATGCATCGTGGGTATCTGGAATTCCAAATGAACGCTGCGACAAAGCCCGGGCGGCCTGGGGGCTGTCTCCTCTCTTGCCAGACGCCTGGACCAGGTCGGAAGACCTGCTCAAAGCTACCTAAGTAACGTGAGTTCGGGATAAGCTTTTACTTTTACGGTGTTTTTCTTATCCCGAACTCACGTTAAGTAGAGTCGAAGGGAGCATAACCCTGATTCGTTTCGACTTCGCTCAACGAACACACGCCACTTACCAATAACCCATTACTTCTCAGTGTGTGCGGGTATAGATGTAATTTGCGAGTAAGATCAAATAATACGCGCGATCGCCAAAAGAGTGTAAGGCGCGTTTGGCCTCGTCAATGAGCTGCTGCGCTATCATTCTTGAGCGTTCACGACCATACAAGGCCGGATAGGTTGCCTTCTGGCGAGATTCATCGCTATGCACGGGCTTTCCCAGTGTCTCGGTAGAACTTTCGATGTCGAGCAGATCATCTATGATTTGAAACGCCAGTCCCGTCTTTTCGCCATAGGTGGAAACCGCTTCAAGCTGTGCAGATGTCGCATCAGCTAATATCGCCCCAATCCTGACGGCCGCCGTGAGCACTTTCCCGGTTTTGTGGGAATGAATATATTCCAGTTCTTCAGGCTGAATCTGGCGTTTCTCTGCCTGCATATCCATGACCTGTCCGCCGACCATGCCATACGTTCCTGCGGCAAAGGCTAATTCGTGGATCGCTGACAAAATAGCCTGAGCGGAACATCCGCTCCGCTGAGTTGGGTCTGCCATAACTTGAAAAGCCAGGGTCAGCAGGGCATCCCCGGCTAAAATAGCTACATCTTCGCCATATTTTTTGTGGCTGGTCGGTTTTCCCCGGCGCAGATCGTCATTGTCCATTGCAGGCAGATCGTCATGGATTAGGGAATAAGTATGAATCATTTCAATGGCGGCTGCGGCAAATAAGACGTCGGTAATGGGTTTTGCACACATTTCCGCCGCCATCAGCAGCAGAATCGGACGCAAACGCTTGCCTCCGGCAAATACACTGTAGCGCATGGCTTCATGGATGATTGCAGGGTAGCTCGCCTCGGGCGGCAGATAATGTTCCAGGGCTTGTTCAACAATCTGCTGTTTTTCACGCAAATACGTTTTCAGATCTTTAACTGTATTCATGAGTATATCACGATTATTCCTGGATCTGAGAAGCATCGAACAGGCTGGTTTGAGCTTCTCCATTGCTGACCCCGAGCAATAATTCGACTTTCTTTTCCGCTTCTTCCAGTTTTCGGTTACAGATTCGAGACATGCGAATGCCTGTTTCAAAGATTTCCAGGGCTTTCTCAAGCGGTAAATCGCCGGATTCTAACCGTTCTACGCTTTGTTCGAGGTTCTTTAATGCCTCCTCAAAAGTGATGTCTTTCATAATCGTCTGTCCGTAAGCCTGTCAACACGTCATTGGTAAAACTTCTTTACGCCTGACACGTTTACGCACTAACTCTCCGATTTTGCTTTCACCTCGCAACGTAATTCGCCTTCTAAAACTCGTACTAACACTTCTTCTCCGAGATCAACATCAGCAACCGTGGTGATCGTCCGCAGCGTGATCGCATGGCGACATATAGCATAGCCTCGTGCAAGCAGGGCAAGCGGATTTGAACTCTCAAGTTTTCCAACAACGGTATGCAATTGATACTGTTTTTTTTCAAAAAGGTATCGAAAGGTAGTGTAAAGTCTGTGATGGAGTTCATCAAGACGTTGCTGCCATTCATTCAAGCGTTTCCTGGGATCTTGCAGATGCGACGCATATTGTTGAACGGCCTCTTTCAAGCGTGAGAGCACATAACTCATAGCATTCTCTAAACGCCTGCTCAACACATTGATCGTTTTCACTAACACGTCTTTCTGTTGTACTACCAGTTCTGCGGCGGCTGAGGGAGTTGGCGCTCTGAGATCAGCGACAAAATCAGCAATCGTGAAATCAATTTCGTGCCCCACGGCCGAAATCACCGGGATGCGCGAGGCAAAGATGCTGCGTGCGACAATTTCCTCGTTAAACGCCCACAAATCTTCAAGCGATCCGCCGCCTCGGCCCACGATGAGCACGTCAACATCTGGTAATTGATTCAACATCTCAATCGCCCGGACGATTTCAGCCGGGGCCTCTGCGCCCTGGACTCGCACTGGCGCAATCAACACGTGAACATTGGCAAAACGACGATTGACGACGTGCAGAATATCACGAATCGCGGCGCCTGTGGCCGATGTCACCACGCCGATTTTTTTCGGTAAAATCGGAATCGGCTTCTTGTGGGCTTCATCAAACAGTCCTTCTGTCGCAAGACGCTGTTTTAACTGTTCAAAAGCCAGTTGGAGTGCTCCCGCGCCACGCGGTTCAATATATGTGAGAATCAACTGATATTCCCCGCGCGGCTCATAAACGGAAACCGAACCGCGAACCAGCAGGTGCAGCCCATTTTCCAATTGAAACTTCAGACGGCTTCCCACAGACCTAAATATCACCGCCCGAATCTGGCTCTGTTCATCTTTGAGCGTCAAATACGTATGCCCTGAGCGTGGAGTCGCCAGATTGGAAATCTCGCCTTCAACCCACACATCAAGAAATCGCGCTTCCAGTTCTGATTTAATAGCTTTCGTTAGTTCTGCGACCGAATAGATTTGTTGTTCAACATGTTCCATACAGGTTGATCCCTTTCTCTCAGGGTGGGCTGTTTATTCCAAGCAGGTCATTTCCCACAGTTATCAGAGCCGATTTACTTATATCTGCCACTTGCATGACTATGATGTCCAGGAAAATGCAAATAATTTTTCCAGCGGAAATTCATTCGACTTCAGGCACAGATCATGCTCAGATTATGTAAAATGAATGGCCTGCCTGAAAAATTCAGAAAATTTCCGACAAATCACACTTCTTTTAGAAGATCAGTTAAATGAATATCATGCACCCAGGAAAGTCAAGAAAATTGCACAAAGAAGTCGTCTTTCTGTTCAAAGGAAAAATGCTTGACAAGGATATGAGACCTATGACATTCTCTCATGACGTGCTTTAATTTGCAGTTCTAATATTTTCAAGTTATTTTGTTGAAACTCTTGACAAAGAATGGATAATGCTCCAAAACGTAGATTGTCGCAGATTCTATTCAAGACAATTTATAGGTAACCGGATAAATTGGGAACGGCTGATAGCTCAGGTTATGACCAATTTATGCGGTTTAAAAAGATGATAAGGAGGAAATAGGATGATGAAAAAGTTATTTGTCGTCTTGTGGGTTGTAGTTTTTAGTTTAGTTGCCGCACAAAGTTTTGCCGAATACAATAAAGAGCAAGTTGTCAATGTAATGCAAGCCAATGCGGCCAGTATGGGCGCATTGAAAAAGGCCACGGAGAGTAAAGATTTTTTCATGGCAGCAGAAACGCTGATGGGCATTGCGAAAGCGATGAAATCCATTGAAATTATGACGCCTCCGAAAGGATCAAAGGAGGAATGGGATAAAAACCACCAGACTCTGATTAATATGGCATTGAAAGGCATTGGGGCCTGCGGAGATCAAGACAGCGATAAGTTAAATGAATATATCGGCGAAATTAACAAACTGATCAAAGAAGGACATGGAATGTTCAAATAATTCTATGTTCACGTGTTCTACAACAGCCCATACATGATGTTAAGTATGGGCTGTTCTTTTCATGTTGGAGAATCGTATATGCCGAAACGACAATTTGTTCTCCTGGATCGGGATGGAACAATTATCGTAGAACGACACTATCTTTCCGATCCGGATCTGGTTGAACTTTTACCCGGTGCGGCTGAGGGGTTGCGTCGTTTGCAAAACATGAGGTTTGGCTTAGTTGTTGTCACAAACCAATCCGGTCTTAGCCGGGGGTATTTTACTGAAACTCAACTCGCCCGTATTCATCAGCGCATGAATGCCTTACTTAAGGCGGAACATGTCATTCTGGATGGTATTTATATCTGTCCTCACCGACCTGAAGATCGTTGTTCCTGCCGGAAGCCAGAACCCGGACTGGTCTTCGCAGCAGCGGCTGAGATGGATTTTGAGCCTTCAGAGTGTCTTGTGATCGGTGACAAACCTTCCGACATTGGATTGGGACAACGAATTGGAGCTACAACCCTGCTTGTGCGTACCGGATACGGGAACCAGACTGTGAACGGAACCACCTGTCAGCCCAATTATATCGCTGATGATCTGAACGAAGCGTCACAGATTATTAGAGGACTATTGAAATAAAGCCGGGCATAAAAGGAAACATGGATGAAAACATATTTTTCGTTAAGAATAAAAGTTGCTCTTGGAGTAGTATGGACAATTTTCGTGCTCTGGAATTTTTTTCAAAGTTTTCCACTTTTCAACTTGATCGAAGTGCTCCAAAATGGGTTTCTTTTGCTTGTGCTGCTGATATTTTTCACAGCTCTGGGAAAACGAGCGTTTCGGGTTTTTCATGTTTCATTTGTCTCATTTTCTGAAGAGGTAAGTTACTCCTTTGGATTGGGAACAGGGATCATCATTTTTCTTCTCATCGGTCTGGCTGCAATAGGGGCCTTATATCAAATTATTATTCTTCTTGGCATCCTTCTTCTCGCAGGGGGTATTTATCCAGAGATGAAGTCTCTTTGTATCCAGAGTTATGAAGCGGCAATCACTTTGAATGAAAAAAAATTTGCTTTTCCGGAAAGTTACTTCACTATTCTCCTGGGGATTGCAATATGCGTCACATTTTTTGCCGCAGCCACGCCCCCATTTTTTTTCGATGCCTTGACATATCACCTAGCGGTACCTCAAAAATATCTTCAGTCTCATAGTTTTCACTATATTCCTCATCATCATTATTCGAATTACCCGGCCAATATTGGGATGTTATTTCTGGTCGGATTAAGTTTTTCGGGAGGGATGTTAGCCCAGTTGCTTTCCTGGATATACGCGCCAATGACCGTGCTCTCAGTCTATGCCTTTACGAAGTCTCGTTGGGGAAACTCGGTTGCAATCACTGCAGCCATTATCCTATTTTTCGTTCCGGGCATCCTGATTGTTTCAATGCTGACTTCTGTAGATAACGGGGTCATGTTCTACGCCTTTTTGAGTTTTTCGGCATTCCTCACCTGGTGTTCAAGGCGGCAGAGATGTTGGTTCATTCTATCAGGCATATTTTGTGGGTTGGCAATCGGGAGTAAATATACGGCAATTGCTGTCACGTTTTTGACTCTGGAGCTTCTTCTCTTTCTGCATGAATATGTGTTTGAAAAATGTCCCCTGCTATCCGTGTTACGGAAGATGGTGTTGTTTGGACTGATTGTTTTGGCGATTACTTCCCCCTGGTTTATTAAAAATAGCCTCTATACCGGAAATCCTCTTTATCCATTTTTCAACTCCTTCTTTGGAGTTCAGGAATCCGAATCCCTTGGCTATCGTCAAATTTTGTCTCGCAAAATTCCGTCAAGCAGAGATTGGCTTGAACGGATTTTTTCGTATTATTTGGCCGCTCCCTGGACAACGACGATGAAAATAACTGGCGCTGCCGGCATATCGGGGATCCTCTTTCTCATCAGTTTCCCATTGTTGTTTGGTCTAAAAAAGATGGAACGAGCAATTCAGTACCTCTTGATTGTCTCGGGCAGCTCATTTCTCGTATGGGTCCTGTTCCTTCCGCATGTACTGCGCTATGCGTTTCCGATACTCCCTCTTTTCAGTATCGTTGTGGCCTATACGCTTTGGCATAGTTCCATGTCTCATTATGGAAAAAAAATACTTCTGAGTGGACTGAGCTTGATTCTGCTCTATCATTTTGGACTTTTTTTTAGAGAAAGCTCTATATTCCAGTCAATGACCTATCTATTCCCTCCTCAATCGAAAGAAGTGTTTTTGAGAGAACATGGTGTAAATTCTTATCCGGCCCTTGCATACATCAATACCGAAACTCCTCCAGATTCTAAAATTCTATTTATCGGGGAAATGCGAGGATTTTATTGTGAACGAGAGTATGAGTTACAGGTCGTACGCGGTGATGAGGATATTTTTTTACAACAACTTATTTTAGAAGCTAATAGTGTGACAGAAGTACTTCAAGAATTGCAACAGAAGAAATTTTCCCATCTCTTAGTCAATATCCCGGAGATGCAGCGCATTGCGCAATCATTTCTCAGGCGAGATTCGTTTTTTCACCTGGAAGATGAGAAGAAAAACAAGATACTTGAGGAATTTTTTTCAGAACGATATTTGCATCAGGTATTTTCAGAATATCACGTAGTTGTATATGAAATCATTTATCCGGAGGCCTTGTGAAGTGATAAATATGAACACGCCGATAGCAGAGAAAGAAGGACTTTCAATCATTATTCCGGTATATAACGAAGAAAGAGCCATTCGGAGAACACTCATCGATTTGCAAGAGACCTTAGATCATTCCGGAATACAACCCTATGAAATCCTGGTGATCAATGATAGCTCTTGTGATCATACCGACCAGGAGATTCAAGCGGCAAACATTCCGTGCCGGATCATTACCCATAAAAGTAATAAAGGCTATGGGGCCTCCATCAAAACCGGCTTACGACATGCTTGCTACAATACCATAGCCATTACGGATGCTGATGGAACCTATCCGAATCAGAAGATTCCTGATCTGTATGCTCATTATAGACAACAGCAATTGAATATGGTTGTGGGGGCACGAACCGGCAAAAATGTGACCTATCCATTCATCAAAAAAATTCCGAAATTTTTTATCCTTGCTTTAGCCAATTACATTGCTGGTACGAAAATTCCGGATATTAATTCCGGATTGCGAATCTTTGATAAACCGATTGCCCTGAAATTTTTTAATTTGTATCCTGATGGCTTTTCTTTCACTATTACCATCACGATGTCTATGCTCTGCCGGGGGTATGATGTCGACTACATGGCGATAGATTATTTTACACGCACCGGGGTTTCCAAAATTTCTCCGATCAAAGACACACTCGAATTTTTCAGTTTGTTGAGTAAAATTGCGGTATTTTTTAATCCCATGAAACTCTTTATGCCGTTTGTCGGCTTACTGGCATTAATATCGTTAGCGTTCATGATTAAAGACGTGTTTATCGTCCATAATTTATCGCAAAGTTCCGTTCTGTTTCCTATTTTGACTGTTATGATATTTTTTATGAGCTTGATTGCTGATATGATTTCCAAAAAATAGGGCGGGATTGACTAAAGAAAAGGCTGTTTATCAATACAGATGGAAACGAAATTGATTTACATTGTGGGAGGGGGACATAGTGGTTCGACCTTATTAGATATGTTGATAGGAACCGCGCCAGAGGTCGTCAATCTTGGGGAAGTCTATTTCTTTGAGAGTTATAATTACCCTGGCTCAGATCCAAAATTGTACGTGGTCTATTCGAAAATGTGCGCCTGCGGAGAGCAATTTTCAGACTGCTCGTTTTGGCAGGCCGTGAACCGAAAATTACCCAATCGTATGCACATTATTCGCTACAACACTCTTGCTGAAAACGTAAAAATTACCTGGAATATGGCGTCTCCGCTTCCAACACGCTATTCTTTTCGTGTTTCCACAGGAGACGATGCCACTTTGTTTGAGGCGATAGAAAGTGTGTTGAGAGAAACTGGTGAGACTCCGCTCTATTTGTTGGATTCGTCAAAAGATCCACGGCGTCTGGTCAGGCTGACACAACTTTTCGGATCTGATAAGCTGGTCGTGATTCATCTGATTCGTGATGGCAGGGGGTATGTCAACAGTTATGCCAATACCCAGAAAGAACGGGTGTGCGTATGGGGACAAAAACCTCAAAATTTTCTGATATGCGCCATCAAATGGATACTCTTTAATTGGATGACACGGAGATATATCAAAAAGCATAAACTTCAGAGCCTTCATATCAGCTATGACCTCTTCTGTCAGAACCCTGCCCAGTATATCAACATACTGAATGAAAGGCTCTCGATTCACATTCCTGAAAACTATCTGGGAGCACTTAATTCAACCAGATATCACACGATTCATGGCAACCTCATGAAATTCAAAGGCATCACTTCAATTACTCACGATAAATCCTGGCGCAGAGAATTATCGTGGGGGAAACGTGTTATTCTGACGGCCCTGCTCTTTCCGTTTAACTATATTTTTACGTATCATGATGATTTCTCGGCAGAGGTAGAACATATAGAGACATGATCCTTTCGCGAAAAAATTTTCTCCGCGTCTTCATTGCCATTATTTTCAGCATCGGAATTCTATATTTTCTGTTGAAAAATATAGACGCCAGCATATTTTTTTCGAAGATTCCCTATATAGATCCGTATCGTCTTGGGAACATCGTCGGGATATATCTTCTACACACTCTTTCCAGAGCATTGCGATTTTCGATAATCACCAGGACAAACATAAAAAATGTCTATATGATCTCAGCGATACACGCCTTTTTAAATAAGATATTACCATTGCGGAGTGGGGAACTGACATGGCCGATACTCATGAAAAAATACACAAATACAAACTTTGGAAAATCAATGACATTATTACTGTTATTGAGATATTTAGACCTACTGTGCGTAATATTCTTGTTTATAGTAGCATCATTCATTGTAAAACCAGCATTTGTGAATCGTCCCTTGTTCATATTTCTAGTGAGTGTGTTGATTATTCAAATAGCAAGTATCATACATGGACAATTTCTTATAAAAAGCTTCTCCTGGGGGGTAAAAAAGATCAAGCTCCCCTTCTTGACAGATAGATTTGAAAAAATCATGAATATATTTTCCCAGTTTCAACAGTATATTTACCCCAGCCAGAGATATTGGCAAAACATGGGGGTTCTTATCCTTTTAACCTTGATGAGCTGGCTCACTATTTATGCGATTTATTATCATTATATCAGAATGTTTCAGATCGAGTTCGAATTTTTTCAGGTCATCATTGGCGCCTCATTTGTCTCTCTGGGAAATAATCTCCCAATCAATAGCTTTGGCACGTTTGGCACCTTTGAACTCACCTGGACCGCAGGTTTTCTATTACTCGGAATGTCTAAAGACATAGCTATCCCGCTAGGGCTGTTTATCAATGTATCTAATACGTTATTATCTTGTTTGATTGCCTTTATAGGATATATTATTTTAACTCTTTCATCAAGATCTAGAACATCATGATTGATTCTCATGCTTTATCGGGCCACAATTCAAAAGATGGGCATCCCAGGGTGTCATTGGTATTTTTGCTCCGAAATGAAGCTGAAATATCACCTTTCTCGATTTCCTGTAATAACAGTTCTTGACAATTGATTAAGTGTCCTGAATAATATCCTCAGAGCAATGTTTATGTTATTTCCAAACCGTTGTTTTTGAAAAAGGAGGAAAAACTATGGAAAGTAATTCGCGTCGTACGATTGTCATTTGTATAGTGCTTTTTATGGTACTCAGCGTTCCGTTCATAGGTGAGACCCAGGAGAATCAGGAACTATCATTTTCAAAATTGTCGGGATTGCCAGAGGTTAATACGCCGGAAGAATTACTGCCTGGCGGTGCAATCGCGTATTTACGCGCCAATAATATTCAGACTTTAATGGTCAATCTCGACAGCCTGATTACCTCGTTTGTTCCAGAAAAAGTTCTGCCGCCGGAGTTGCAGCCATTCTTATCCAATCCGCAGCCGGTCATCGCATTTTTGACCAGTCAGGCTTTCGGACAACCGATCGAGGTCAGCCAACTCTCTAGTATGTTTGGGATTGCGCTGGATCGTCCGGTGAGCGTGGCACTGTATCCGATGCCGCCGGAGAAGGGGTTGGTCATCAGTCTGCCGATCTCCAATCCAGAGGTGCTGGCGAACACGCTGCAAAATATTCTGACGCCCGAAACAGTCGAACAAGGCAGCATTGGAAACGTCACGTACTATCGAGTGACCACCTGGAATCTAGAACCACTGCGAGAAATCTACCTCATGGCAACGAATACAACGGCCTTCCTGTGCGCGTCGCTTGAAACAGCGCAAATGCTCGTCAATTCAGCCAATATGGGCGTAATGGCGTCAGAGCCGATAATCAGCAAAAGCATCGCTAAATATGCAGACCGCGATCTGACGCTTGTGGTGAGTCCGGGAATGCTCAAAGCACAATTGCCATTCTTCAAACAACAGTTAGAGATGGCTATCGTTCCAGCGTTTGGAGCTCTCCGGGAAAGGATAGCGGAAATTCCTCCGACCGAGCGACTCATGATCGATGCGCGGCTTCGCGTGCAATTCGGCATTGATGGTCTTGCTCAACTTGTTAATTTCGTCGAAGCCTACTCAACAGGAATTTCGAAAGTTCTGCTCGATAAAGGGTTTCAATTCCTGACGAACCTGAATGGTCTGGCACTTGCAATGAATATTGAAGAAACTCTGCAAACTCTGGCCCTCACTCTATATTCTCTGGATGTGCAACCCCAGCAATTTCCAACGGTTCTGCCATTACCTGAGATTAAACAGGCGATCAACAAACTACCAGGCAAAAAAACGACGATTATGGCCGTTGGTCAAACTCCTGAAGCTCAATCTTCACCGCTGTTCACGGCCATCCTGAACGCCATCGAACAAGAGTTGCAGAACAAGGGTTTGCCGATGGAAGGATTTTTAGCATACAAGTCGTATTATCTTGCGAAACAACCCTGTGCTTCACTGGAATCCAGAGTGCCCTGGACGCTCAGAACGATCGTGGCGACTGCTGAAAAGATGGACTTCAGCCAATTTGCCACGTTCTGGGAACTGCTGAAAGCAACAATGGATCGACTTGCCGCAGGGCCTCTTTTCCTGCCCGTGACCCTTATGCCTGCCATGACCGACGATGTGATTGCCCAATATTTTACGGAAAAAGCTGAAATTATCAATCAAAACGCGCAGCGCTATCAGGAAATGCGCCAGCAGCTCCCGTTCCAACAGCCATTTTTTACAGCTTCCGGCCGATTCTTCCAGGATGATGCGGGTGAAAATTTGAAGGAATTGGTCTTTGAGAACATCTATACCACCCGGCGCGGATATTTCGGGTATCAACAGCATGAATTGGTCAACCGCAAGATTCTGTTCCAGAAAACGCTGCCAGAATATGAGGTGCTCTATGAGGCCAACGCCGATATGACTTATCTGGAAACCCTGTTCAATGCTGAAGAGATTCCTGTGCCTGCGGCAGTCGAAACGCTGCTCGATCAGGTTCCTGCTGATGCTTCAGCCCTGAGCCTCTTCCGAACGCTTTATTTCGTAGAAGATCTGCTGCGTGTGATGACAGAAGTCGAAATTTTGCTCCATCGAGAATTGGATGACTTTTTAATTGAGGTCCAAAAGATTGTTGACGCCTCCGGCGGAGACGAATTGGAGACTAAACTGATCGAAGCCGGACTCGATGTGCCCTTATTTCTGGCCGCCATTCATCTCGATGAAAGCGGAAAGGTCTATGGCATGCTGCCGGGGGGATTACACTATCCCAGGCCGCAAGCCATGCCGGTGATCGCCTCGTGGTTTACAGATTTTCTTGCAAAAACGTCTGAGATTGGGGGAAGTGTCTCCTTTATGGCCAGCCAGCCAGAAGAACTTGAACTGTCATCCGTCCAGAGTACAGAAGCTCTGGCATTGCTGGTAAAAACGGTTGTCAATAATTTTTACAGCATGTACATGACGTCTCCTGAAGGCATGGAACTGTTGATGACTCAATTCGCGCACCCTGAGGATCTGCAAAATCTTTCAGAAGAAGAGATTTTCGTGAACCCGATTTGGAAGGGTTTGCAAGACGCAGGGCTTCCTTTCTTGAAGACTCAAGTAAGCAGGCAGAATCAAACCAAGGTTGATATGCGCGCCATTGGGACGGCCCTGGGATCATATCTGGTCGATTTTGATTTCTTTCCTATGCATTCCGAATTGACCAGCCTCTGGAATGTGGAGTTACCGTATGAGTATTATGGGGGAGCTTATACTGATGGTTGGGATATGCCTTTTAATTATGTTTCGAATATCTCTGGCAGCCAATATCTGCTCATCAGCTATGGCAAAGATAATGCCCCTGGCTCATCAACAGGCAGCGAGTTTGATGAAGATATTATCTACATGGATGGTACCTTCGTCTCTCCGAAAGTAGATGTTGACACTCTGAACCGTACATTAATCTCGGCTGTCCATGAAAATGCAATAGGTATGGTTGAGGCCCTGCTGCAAATCGGAGTTGATCCAAATGCCAAAGATGAGGCTGGACAAAGCGCGCTTGCCATTGCAACGGATTTGGGATTTAATGAAATCGTGGAAATCCTCAACAACGCCGGCGCCGCGCAATAACTGCGAATGTGAACATTCCTGAACACCGAAAAACCGGGTTTTTGAAAAAACCCGGTTTTTTTTCTGAGGAACTACAAGGATTTCTTTAAGAAAAGGATTCATGTTGTTTCGGGAATTTCGAAGACTCATTCCCGAAACAACTAAGGAAAATACGATGGTAGTCATTGATGGAGCTTTTGGGGAAGGCGGCGGCCAGATTTTACGGACGTCTCTGGCATTATCCCTGGTTACATGCAAGCCGTTTCAAATTGAACGCATTCGAGCCAATCGCAAAAAACCCGGGCTTGGAAAGCAACATTTAACCGCTGTGAATGCCGCCGCGCAAGTCGGGTCAGCGCATGTCCAGGGTAATAGTCTCGGCTCCATGGAACTGACGTTTGCGCCGCAGCAAATCATTCCGGGACGCTACCATTTTGTTGTTGGCACCGCGGGAAGCAGTACGCTGGTCTTGCAAACCATCTTACCCGCTCTGTTGACCGTGCCCACCCGCTCTGAGTTGATTCTGGAAGGAGGCACTCATAACCCTCTGGCGCCTTCCTTTGATTTTTTAGAAAAGACCTTTTTGCCGATTTTATGTCGAATGGGTGTGAATATCACGGTTTCCCTTGAACGACCGGGATTTTATCCGGCCGGCGGAGGGAAATTTTCAGCGTTGATCGAACCTACAAATCAACTCAGTCGGCTCGATCTCTTCGAACGCGGGATCATCAAAAAATGCAGCGCAACAGCCCTGCTTTCCAAATTACCTCAACACATCGGAGAACGAGAACTTAATATACTGGAGCGTGAACTTGGCTGGCCTGCCCGCAATCTGACGATTGAAGAAGTACAGAACCCTTATGGTCCTGGCAATGCGCTGATTGCCAAAGTGGAATGTGAGCATATCACAACGGTTTTTACCGGATTCGGAGAACGCGGCGTACGCGCTGAAACTGTTGCCCACAAGTTGGCAGAAGAAATTCGAGAATATCTCGACGCCGATGTGCCGGTTGATCGCCATTTAGCCGATCAATTGATTCTGCCGATGGCTCTTGCCGGCGGCGGAGGGTTTCGGACCATCGCGCCAACCACGCATACCCTGACCAATATTGAAGTCCTGAAACAGTTTCTCGCTATTGATGTCTCTCTCGCGCAGCTCAACCCAGCCGTATGGGAAGTCACGATCAAAAATCCCTGACAAGGTTTCAAACCCTGTTATACTAAGTGCTCATTGAAATTTCAGGTAGTGGTTAAATAGTAAGTGATGCGTTCCCTGAGCGAAGTCGAAGGGAACAGTGAACGGCTCGTTTCGACTTCGCTCAACGAGCAGGCATCACTTACTATTTAACCACTGCCAAATTTCAGGTATTCATTATTGTCAGGTTGTTTCGGGAATGGAGTACAACGGAATTCCCGAAACATGCTTGCCATGAAAAAACCTGGTTTCGGGAATTTCACTGCGTTTCATTCCTGAAACAACGATAATTTAACTTTGTCAAGATACTGACCACTGAATAATGCTGCACGTGTTAAAAAACTTGACAGATTTTGGCTTCTTCATTCTTTTTAGAAAAATATTTTTTTATCAGCAAAATAGCTTGAAATATCATTCTTCAGCAGGAGGTTCAATGTGAGTGAGCGAATCCGAATCAAAGACGCTTTGCAAAGCGCCGCCCCTCTTGATCGTATTGTCATCAAAGGATGGGTGCGCACAAAACGTGACGCCAAAGGGTTTTCTTTTTTGGAAGTCAATGATGGGTCGTGTTTGACCAACATTCAGATTATTATAGATGAAAAGGCTGCGGGGTTTGACGAATTGAAACTGATCCATACCGGAGCAGCGGTCGCTGTGATCGGAAAATTGGCTGAATCTCCCGGAAAAGGGCAGAAATGGGAAGTTCATGCAACAGAACTCCAGCTTGTCGGCGCGGCCGATCCCGAAACCTATCCGTTGCAGAAAAAACGTCATTCCGATGAATTTTTGCGCACGATTGCGCATTTACGCCCGCGCACTAATAAATATGGCGCGATTTTCCGCATCCGTTCTGAAAGCGCGTTTGCAATCCATCAATTTTTCCATGAACGCGGCTTTGTGTATGTCCATACCCCGATTCTCACCGGCTCAGACTGTGAAGGCGCAGGCGAGATGTTCAGAGTGACAACCTTGCCGCCCGGATATACGAAAACCGGAGAAGGGATGTATGAGGAAGATTTTTTTGGAAAAGAGGCGAACCTGACAGTTTCCGGTCAACTGGAAGGAGAAGCCTATGCCTGCTCTCTTGATCGGATTTATACCTTTGGCCCTACTTTTCGCGCCGAAAATTCCAACACGCCGCGCCATGCCGCCGAGTTCTGGATGATCGAGCCGGAATTTGCCTTTGCTGATTTGAATGATAACATGGCTCTCGCCGAAGACCTGGTCAAGTATATGACAGAGTATATCCTGAACCACTGTGCGGAAGATCTGGAGTTATTTGCAAAATATGTGGATCAGACCTTGATGGGATCTCTCAATAATCTGGTCGTATCGGAATTCGTGCGTTTACCGTACCGGGAAGCTATTCAGATTTTACAACAATCAGGGCAAAAATTTGAATTTCCCGTCAATTTTGGCACCGATTTACAAACGGAACACGAACGGTTTCTTTGCGAGACCCACTTTAACAAGCCGGTGATCGTGTATAATTTCCCCAAAACCATCAAACCTTTTTATATGCGGGTCAACGACGATAATGAGACCGTCGCAGCGATGGATGTGCTGGTACCGCGCGTGGGGGAACTGATTGGCGGCAGCCAGCGTGAAGAACGCCTGGATGTGCTCAAACAGCGTATCCAGGAGCTGGGAATGGATGAAACTCCATATTGGTGGTATCTTGATCTGCGACGATTCGGAACAGTGCCGCACTCCGGCTTTGGTCTGGGTTTTGAACGTTTTCTTATGATGGTGACAGGCGTCGCCAATATTCGCGACGTGATTCCATTTCCCAGAACTCCGAAAAGCCTTGATTTTTAGTTCTACGTTGTCAAGCTTGTGGAACTCCAGGAATCACATATAGGAAAGAATAGATTTCTGCCACACCTGACATCACATTCTTTCCTATATGTGATTCCTGGAGTTTCAAAAGAGTTGTGATGAGCGTACGCTCACCGACGCAATGAAACTACAGGAGTTATCATGAACGGGTTATTCGCCCGGCATCATGAAGCTACAGGGATTTCACATAACCAGGGATAAAAAATCCTTGCTTATGAGGAATCCTTGTAGTTTCAAAGGAGTTGCTATGAGCTTCGGCTCACTCGGCACCATGAAAATGAGAGATGTACCGCGAAATTCCTTTTCGCGGCCATGCCAGGCGTAGGCGCGAAAAGGAATTTCGCGCTACATTTTCAAAGGAGTTATTCATTCGTTTTGGCAAACGCACCACGGCGAATGAAGATTTTCTGTTCAGAGGAGATGGGATGTACCGCGAAACTCCAGTTTCGCGGCTGTCAACGAGGCGCGAAACTGGAGTTTCGCGCTACATTTTCAGGGGAGAAACTATGCGATTTGTCACATACATTCAACAAGATCATACGAAGATTGGCGCACTTATTGATGAACACTCACTGGTAGATTTGAATCGCGGCTACCTTGACTTACTCTGTGCTCAAGGCTCTGCGGAGAAATCGCAAGAGGTGTTTGCGTCATCCCTTAAAGAATTATTGGAAGGCGGCGAAAATGCCCTGCACACAGCGCGGAAAATACTGTCGATAGCGCAAAAAGACCTGCGACGCCAGCCAGATTCAACACCTCGTCCCTGGTTAGTGTCCTTAGACGCTGTGCGTTTGATGGCCCCGATCCCGGATCCATCGAAAGTGGTGGCAATCGGGCAGAATTATCGTGACCACTGTTTGGAACAGAACGTGCCGATTCCGGATCGTCCGATTATTTTTGCCAAATTTCCGACCGCCGTGATTGGGCCGAACGAACCGATTGTCTGGGATCCGAGCCTGACAGATCAGGTAGATTTTGAAGCGGAATTAGGCGTGGTGATTGGCAAATGCGCCCGGCATGTACCCCAGGAACAGGCCTTTGACTATATCGCCGGGTATGTGAACGGCAACGATGTTTCGGCGCGGGATCTGCAATTTAGCGACCGCCAGTGGGTACGCGGAAAATCCTTAGATACGTTCTGCCCGATTGGACCCTATCTTGTGACTCAAGACGAAGTGCCTGATCCGCAGAATCTTGCAATTCGGGCGATTCTCAATGACGTTGTCATGCAGGATTCCAGCACGCGGCACATGATTTTTTCAGTGGCCTATTTGATCGAATTCATTACCCGCGCCTTTACCCTTCTTCCGGGTGATATTATCTTGACAGGAACACCGCATGGCGTTGGAGTGTTCCGGAATCCGAAGATTTTCATGCAACCAGGCGATACGATCACAATTGAAGTTGAACACTTAGGCGCGCTCTCAAACCCCTGTCGAGCGGAGCACGTCGAATGATCTGTTACGGTGGTACAGCGTCTCTGACCATCTGTGGCGTAATATGAAGAGGAACGTAGTTATGCGGATATTATCGGGAATTCAACCATCAGGAGAGTTACACATTGGCAATTACTTTGGCATGATGAAGCGCATGATCGAGTATCAGGAAAACCATGAACTATTCTGTTTTCTGGTGAATTATCATGCCTTAACCACAGTCTTTGAGCCGGAACGCTTGCGCCGGAAGACCCTCGAAGCGGCCAGTGATTTTCTGGCCCTGGGCATTGATCCGGAGAAATCGATCTTCTGGGTGCAATCGGATGTGCCGGAAGTCACGGAGCTCACCTGGCTGCTCTCGAATGTCACCAGCATGGGCTTGTTAGAACGCTGCCATGCCTATAAGGAGAAAATTTCGCGAGGGATTACGCCTAATCACGGCATATTTGCGTATCCGGTTTTGATGGCGGCTGATATTCTGATGTATGGGGCCAATAAAGTTCCGGTTGGGAAAGATCAGAAACAGCATGTTGAAGTGGCGCGCGACATTGCGATTCGGTTTAACAGTACGTATGGCGAAACCTTTGTGGTGCCTGAAGAAGAAATCCCTGAAGAAGTCGCTACTATTCCGGGGTTGGATGGACAGAAAATGTCAAAATCTTATGATAATACCATTCCCATTTTCTGTAAGGAAAAAGAATTGCGTAAACGCATCATGTCCATCAAAACCGATTCCACGCCGGTTGACCAGTCAAAAGACCCGGATAAGAGCGCGTTATATGAGATCTATGCCTTGTTTCTGGATAAACAGGAACGAGCCGTGCTGCGCGACCGGTTTTTAACCCCGGGCTTACAATACGGAGTTGTCAAACAGGAACTATTTGCAAGGGTCTGGGAATTTTTCAAACCCTACCGCGATAAGCGCGATGAGTATTTACAACGCCCTGATACGGTGCGCGACATTTTACGATACGGGGCCAAAAAGGCCAGGGCAATTGGCAGTGAATATCTCATGAAAGCCCGCCACAATGTCGGGGTAGATTATTAAGGCGAAGGGCAATACCGGTTGAATTCACAGTTAATCATTCACTATTCACAATTGACAATTCCCTTCTTTCCTCTCTATAAAGCTCAATTGTCAATTGTGAATGGTAAATTGTGAATGGTCAATATCGTCTTGATAGATTGCCAGAACATACGCGGTCTCCGCATGAATCAGATCGCAGAACACCGCAGCTTCGTATTCTCCCGTTAACCCCAGCGGATTGTCTGCATTGAAAACAATGGTGTTGGTCTCGTCATCGTACAACGCATCAAGCTCTTCCGACCAGATTCCTAAGAAGGAGTGTCAAAGCTCTGCTTTGACAGCGAAAGCAGAGCTTTCGCACTCCTCACCTGCAAACTTTTANAATACTTCGGACAGTTTTGATTCCACCCCCCTCAATCCCCCCGCAAGCGGGGGGAAGCGCATACGAGGTGTATGTCCAATTTCCCCCCGTTTACGGGGGGATAAAGGGGGGTCATACGAAAACTGTTCGAACTATTGCCTATAAAAAACGGATGGAAGAGTATCGGCAAACCCTGTTTCAAAATGGCTTACCGTATAACGAACAGTGGTGAAAAAGACCGCGAATTTTCCGGAACAAGGGTATGAACAGACCTTCTCTCTGTTCCAACTGACCTCACCTCCGACCGCGCTCTTCGCCGCAAGCGATGAAACCGCGTTCGGGTGCTGAAAGCTTTACATGAACAGGGGATAAACGTTCCGAATGATGTCGCCCTGGTGAGCATAGATGATATCGAATTAGCCGCCTATATCCAACCCACCTTGACGACTGTGCGAGTGCCCCGGCGGCAGATGGGCATGTATGCTCTGCACATGTTAGCGATGCGTGAAGCTCATCCAAACATCCAACCTGCTTCGATAGTTTTGCCTACAGAGCTAATTGTGCGACGATCTTGCGGCGCGTCCTGTGGTATAGGCTCAGGAACCTGACCTCCGTTTATCCTGACTTATAACCCATTGAAGTTGAGGCCAAAGAGGGATAGTATGCTTCTCTTATTGACCCCATGCCGGCAGCGACATATCGTCTGGAGAGGCGACATGCCGCCCGGCCTTTTGGGTTAAATAGATCGAACCTCTTGCCGCATGAAGACGGTGTAGGAAATGGCAAAACAGATCGCCGTAATTGCGACAAGGGTAATGATATAGGGCAGCACGATCAAAAGACTTTGACTCAGCGGCAGCGGCCCGGAAAATCGTGTCATTGAAAGTTTCTCCATCATACCTACCTGGACCAGCGATTCGCTGCTGCGGCGCATCGGGTCCATAATTGTGGCTGTAGCGCCGGTATAAAGTTCTAATGGCGAGGCCAGCGATATCGCCCGTTCGATCTGCATGCGCTGTAACAACGACTCAGGATTTGAAGCCCCGGCGTCCGGCGTCAGCGTGCCTGCAATGGCGTTCGCGCCCAGGGAGAGGAAAAAGGAGAAGAAAATCCAGACCGCCAGAGCTGCCAGGGACGACGTGGCCACGCTGCGAAAGAGAATCGAAAACAGAATCGACACTCCCAGCCAGAAAGCGATATAGATAATGCTGATGACCAGATAAATGAGAATGCGCCAGATTTCTTCAAGTCCGGGCACGATGCCGAGCATAAACAAGCCCAGACCCGTAATGACCAGCACAATCGACGCCAGCATGATAGCCACGACCGCCACGCCGGCCAGGAACTTGGCATTCACAATCGTATCGCGGTAAATCGGCTGCGAGAGGAGTTTACTCAGTGTGCCTTCGTTACGTTCTCGGTTAATCGTATCGAATCCGAGAATCAGACCGATTAAGGGCCCAAAGAAGGCCACAAACTGTACCAGGGAAAATTGGATGCCCGATGACGTAAAGAGCATCAGGAACACATAACCCGGTTTTGCAATCCCCTCAAGGTCTTTGCTCAAGCTTAAGCTAACCATATAGACCGTGACCAGGCTGACCATCGTAATCAGCGCAAACAGTATCAGAAAGCGGTAACTACTGAAATGATCGGCCAGTTCCTTTTTAAAGATGGTGATAAGTTGTTGCATGGTTATGCCTCCTGAAAATATTTCATGTAAATTTCTTCCAATGTATATTGCTCCGGCCCGACCCCTAATTTATCCTGAGCCAATTCATTGATCGTGCCGCTTGCGACCATACGACCATTGAGCATGATGCCTACCCGATGGCAGATCTTTTGGGCCTGATACAACAAATGCGATGACAGTAGCACCGTCATCTTATTTTCCTGAGAAAGCTGCTGGATCAGGGTCATCATACGATTGGTGGCGTCCGGGTCCAATCCCAACGTGGGTTCGTCGAGAAATGCCACTTTCGGCTCCTTGAGCAGAATTTCCGCCAACCCCAGTCGCTGGCGCATGCCGCGTGAAAATTCGCCCGTCGGTTTTTTGGCCTCTTGCTGAAGTCCCACCTGCTCCAGGGCCATTTCGATCCGCTGCTCTGCTGTTTCTCGCTCAATGCCATTCAATTCGGCAATATAGCGCAGCATTTGACGGGCGTTCAGGTCTCGGTAAAAGCCCATATTTTCCTGTAAATATCCAATCATACGTTTCACCTGCACCGGATTTCTGGTCGGATCAACTCCGGCCACGCGGGCGCTGCCGCTGCTCGGTTCCGTCAAACCCAGCAACATTAAGAGCGTCGTGGTTTTGCCGGCGCCGTTCGGTCCGAGGAAACCAAAGATCTCCCCCTCCTTCACATTGAAGGAGAGGTGATCGACGGCGATCTGCCCGTGATAGTGTTTCGTCAACTCTTGTGTTTCGATAACTGTTGCACGTTCCATACTATCGCCTTCCTAATTTTCGAAATAACGCGGTTAATCCTCCTACGACTACGACAATAATAGCAATCCCAATCCAACCCCAGGCGGCTGACGCCTTGACAGTGGTGCGAAATTCCAGGGTTTTTGAGGCTTTTTCACCTTGCATCTCGACCCCCACGGAGTAATCGCCGACCAACGCTTTGTCGGCTGGCGTAATTTTAACTTCCACTTGCTTTAGCTCGCCGGGTTCCAGCACGTCAATCTTTTCCGGGACGAATTCTACCTTCCAGTTTTCCGGTTTGAACGACATGAAACCGATGTTCTGGTTGGGCGCAGAGCCGGTGTTTTTGATATAGACCGACATGTTAGCTGTTTTTCCCGGACTGGCGTTCAGCGACAGTAGGCCGTCAGGCGTTCCGGCCTCTAATTTATACGTGCCGGTCAGCACCACTTGCAGGTCGATTTCCGCCGTAGCATTGCCAGCCGTCACTCGCATTTTGAAAGGATATTCTCCGGCCTGGGCATTATAGGGCGGCTTGACTTCCATCGACACATTTTTGCTCTGATTCGCCTTGATCTGAAGACTGGTAATGTATTTCGACTCGTATCCCGGTTTAAAATTTACTTCCCAATCTTTAGGAGCATCGGCGGCCAGATCAAAAACCAGATCTTCATCCAGATCGCTTTTGACTTCAATGGAGAATTCGAAGCTGGCGTCATTAGCCCCTCGCAGTTCGGGATAGGCGGTGTTCAGTTGAATCTCTTTCGACTCCTTCGGCGTTTCTTCCGCTTCTTTTTCCGTCAATGTGACGACAATCTTCTGATCCATCTTAAAGACGCTGTCGCGGGTTTGAGCGTTCACCACAAATTCATACGTGCCGGGGGCTACATTTTCCGGAGGTTCGGCTTTAAAATTCAGGTTTTTGTCTTTCCCGGCGGCGACATGCACGCTCGTCACTGTAAACTGATAGGTTTTAATCGAGGTAGTCCAACCCTCCGGCGCGCTCTCGACCCACACATCAATATCTTCCCCGTGTTTGCCTTGATTGGAAAACAAAATATCCATAGCAATATCCTTATCAACCGGCAATTTAATACCAGGGTATTCGACCGCCATAGTTACGAGACGATCAGGCCCGGCCTCCGCGTTCGTAGTTTCTTGAGCCAGCACCAACGCTGGCCCCTGAATCACTAACAACCCTGCGAATATGAGGGTGATAAGTATTATTTGAGACGTATATTTGTGTTGATTCATTTGGTTTTTCATAGCTATCCTTTCCCCTGCATATATGCAGGATTCTTTGTTATAGCACTGAGTCATGAGGCATATATGCAGGGGGATTTATGAGGTTGATGTTTACCTCCTGTGTTTTGATTGCTCGAAAGATGTGTCATACAACAATATAAACGTAAACAGATTAATTCCTCGCGGAATTGAGTCAGAAACGTCATGACAAGACCTTTCACACAATATCATCTGATTGACATAAACCGCGGTTTTGTTTCCTCTCAGAATAAATACTACAAAACGTATGCCATTTTCGCGAAGCACAGTACGAATTTCTGGAAAACGCTTAATGATAAGGGAACCTGACTATTATACGCTATTGAAAGCACGACAGGTCATATATCCGAAATCAGACATACAAAGTTGATCTATTGATGTAACTATTTATAAAATAAAAAGATATGAATAATATTCTCAATTCAGGTACAATGCCGGAATTGAGGTATACAAGTGACAGCAGAACATCCAGATGAATCACCGGATGAGACTGCTATTCAAGTTTATCATAGAGCTATAGATACGATATTGATTGTCAGGTCTGTTTGTTCATGTTTAAAAGAAACTTGACATCCTCCGCACGTTTGATTACATTTCTTCCATATATCAACCACAGATTTCTCAGATTTCTCAGATTTTTATCATCTGGGAAATCTGGGAAATCTGTGGTTATTAACGATTTTTTATGAATGCACTGAATTTAAAACCCACGCACAGCGCCGTGAGCGCGTATTATCAGGAATTGCAGCAATTGCGCCTGCTGGAGCAACAGAAAGAAGGGGCGGTATCGCCGGCCTTTGCGGCCTTGCTGCGCCATTGCGGACGCCAATTCAACTGGACTCTGGTGGAACAATACGCCATGCAGCGCGGCGCGAAAACCATTCGTATTGACGGCGCGCTGCTGGATAGCTTCAATCTGGTTTATGGCTACTGGGAAGCCAAAGACAGCAAAGACGACCTGCCCAGAGAGGTATATAAAAAATTCGAGGTCGGCTATCCACAGGAAAACATCCTGTTCCAGGCTCCACAGCGGGCGATCTTGTGGCAGGGGGGATCGCAGATCTGCGATCAGGATATCTCGCGCCCCGAAGCTCTGGTGGAAGTACTCAGAGCGTTTTTCGAATATCAGCCGCCGGCTTATGAAGAATGGCAGCGCGCGGTGGAGGAATTCAAGCTGAAAGTTCCGGAATTGGCGGCCGGATTGTTGACCGTGATCGAACAGGAGCGCAAAAGCAACAAAACTTTCGTGCAAGCCTTTCACACCTTTGCTGCTACCTGCCGCGAGGCGATTAATCCGAATCTCTCGGATCAGGCGGTGGAAGAGATGCTGATTCAACATCTGCTGACCGAACGCCTGTTCAGCAAGGTGTTTGATAATCCCTATTTTCTGGATCACAACGCCCTGGCGCGAGACATCAAAAAGGTCATTCTGGCTTTGACTTCGCGCCATTTCAGCCCCAAAGATTTTCTGAAGCAGCTCAACCGCTTTTACGTCTCGATTGAATCCACGGCGGCCGTGATTGACGATTTTGCCCAGAAACAAGCTTTTCTCAATACGATTTACGAGAAATTCTTCCAGGGCTACGCCGTCAAAGTGGCGGATACGCACGGCATTGTCTATACGCCGCAGCCGGTCGTGCGGTTTATGGTGAATTCTATCGAGGAAATTCTGCGCCGGGAATTCGGACGCTCGTTGTCTGATAAAAACGTGCATATTCTCGATCCCTTCGTGGGCACCGGCAATTTTCTGATTCACGTGATGCGCAGAATCAACAAAACTGCCCTGCGCTACAAATACGAGCAGGAACTGCACTGCAACGAAGTGATGCTGCTGCCCTATTACATCGCCTCCATGAACATCGAGCACGAATATTACGAATTGACCGGCGAGTACGGGCCCTTTGAGGGCATCTGTTTTGTGGATACCTTTGAACTGGCCGAAGACCGCCAACTGCCCCTGTTTACCGAAGAAAACACCGCGCGCGTGCAGCGCCAGAAAAAAGCCCCGATTTTTGTGATCCTCGGCAATCCGCCCTATAACGCCGGACAGGTGAATGAAAACGACAACAACAAAAACCGCAAATACATCACGTTAGATAAGCGCGTGGCCGAAACCTACGCCAGAGATTCGAGCGCCACGAACAAAAACGCACTCTCCGATGTGTATGTCAAAGCCTTTCGCTGGGCCTCAGATCGCATTTTAAAACATGGCGAAGGGATTGTGGCGTTTATCACGAATAATGGCTTTCTTGACGGCGTTGCTTTTGATGGTATGAGAAAGCATTTGATGCAGGATTTTTCAAAAATCTATCATTTCGATTTAAAAGGAAATGCCCGCACTTCAGGGGAACGCCGTAGAAAAGAAGCCGGAAATGTGTTTGATGATACTATTCGCGTGGGGGTTGGAATCACGCTCCTTATTAAAAAGAGAGAGCAAGCTTCTCAAGTAGAAATTTATCTGTATTCGGTTGCTGATTATTTGCAAGCAGACGAAAAAAAAGATTTCCTGGACAAAACCGGGAGTTATACAAATGTTCCTTTCATAAGAGTTGAACCAGATAATAATTACAACTGGTTAACCGAGGGCATGAGTGCGGATTTTGACGCCTTTCTGCCAATGGGCACAAAAAAGGCGAAATCTTCTTCAAAAATTGATACTCAAACCATTTTTAAGCTGTATAGTAATGGAGTGAAAACTAATCGCGACAGTTGGGTGTATCATTTCAACCGCGATCAGCTTGCACAAAATATCGGCCAGATGATTGAAACCTATGATGAGCAGGTATTCAAATGGAGCAAGTTTACCAAAAAACCTGAAATTGATACGTTTGTGCTCAATGATGAGACGAGAATTAGCTGGTCTGAAGGGTTAAAAACTCTCTTAAAACGACAAATTTCCCTTGAATTCGATGAGAGTGAATTACGCGATTCCTTATATCGCCCGTTTACAAAAGAGCGGTTGTATTTTGACAAATATCTGAATGAACGCCGTTATCAAATGCCCTCGATTTTTCCAACTTCTGACACAGAAACAGAAAATCTGGTGATTTGTGTTAAAGGTCTTGGCATGAGCCAACCATTTTATGCACTGATGGTTTCCTCTATTCCAGATGTTCAGTGTACTCCAAATGGTCAATGTTTCCCCTTTTACATCTACGATGAAGATGGCAGCCATCGCCGCGAGAACATCACGGATTGGGCCTTAGCGCAGTTCCGGGCGCATTACCAGACCACTCCCCCTGCCCCCTCTCCTGAATCAGGAGAGGGGGATCAAGGGGGTGAGGTCATCACCAAATGGGACATCTTCTATTACGTTTATGCCCTGCTGCACCATCCTCAATATCGTGAAAAATACGCTGCCAACCTGAAACGGGATTTGCCGCGCATTCCGTTTGTCTCCGGAGTGCCAAAGCTCTGCTTTGGCGCGTCAAAGCAGAGCTTTGGCACTCCGGCAAGCGTGTCAAAGCAGAGCTTTGACACTCCGGCAGCAGAAGCCTTCCGCGCTTTTGCTGACGCAGGCAAACAACTGGCGGAGTTGCACGTCAACTACGAACAGCAGGCTGAATATCCGTTACAGATGATCGAACATCCTGACAAGCCGCTGAACTGGCGCGTGGAGAAGATGAAACTCAGCCAAGACCGCACGCAGATTGTCTATAACGACTTTTTAACTCTGGCCGGCATTCCGCCGGAAACCTTTGACTATCGTCTCGGCAACCGTTCAGCCCTGGAATGGGTTATCGACCAGTACCGCGTCAAAACCGACCCGCGCAGCGGCATTAAAAACGACCCTAACCGCCCCGACGACCCGGAATACATCGTGCGATTGATTAAGCAAGTCGTGACGGTCAGCGTCGAAACCGTGAACATCGTGAATGGGTTGCCGGAGTTGAACATAATAGAGGAGGGTGTGATAAAAGTATGATCGAATCAAAAAACATAGAATCCAGAACAATTCATTTAACCTTTCCGGTTGAGATTTTTTCGACGTTCAAGCAAACGCCGGAAGAATTTGCGCGGGAAATGCGCATTGTAGCAGCCGCCAAGTGGTATGAAATGGGCGTCATTTCCCAGGAAAAGGCGGCTGAAATAGCGAATATGAGTCGAGAAGATTTTTTATTGTCCTTAGCAAAGTTTCAGGTATCTCCCTTTCAGTATTCAGCGGAAGATGCATTACGCGAGGCCGGATATGAGTAATCTCTATATTTTGAATGCGTCGCCTCTTATATGTTTGGGAAAGGCCAAACTTCTTGAGATGATCAGTCCATTAGCAAGTGCATGGATGCTTCCTTAAGGAGTTATTCATGAGGTCGAAGTAAAACACTCGATTACAGAGTATAGAGACGCGCTTGCCTCAGATAGTGAGGTAAGAACGGAAACCATTGCAACTATCCCGCATTCAATCGCGGCCTGGGATCTTGGGCAGGGAGAAAGTGAAGTACTGACACTTGCCCTCAATACGCCTGGATCATTCGCTGTGCTGGATGATTTACAAGCTCGTAAGTGTGCGACTCTTTTCCATATTCCTTTAATCGGTTCTCTTGGTTTGATTCTTCTTGCGAAACAGCGAGGATTCATCTCCCTTGCTCAACCGAGCATAGATGCTCTTATGAACGCCGGTCTTTATGTCTCTCCAGAAGTGTTTACTCGAATCTTGCTGGCTGTTGGTGAAAAGAGAGCATGCTGATTTCATACGATTCATGAAGGAGGTGAACTATTATGCCGGTAATTACCTTTGAAGGGCCGGTCATTGAGAATCTTGAGGTCAAACGGAAACTCGTGCAGAAGCTCACAGATGCTGCTGTGGAGACTTTTGAAAAGATTCCCAGAGAAGCTTTTATTGTGCTGATTAAAGAAAATCCGCCCACCAATGTTGGATCAGGCGGGACTTTGCTGATTGACAGGAGCAAACCATGAGAAAAGGTTCGTAATGCTCGCTTTAGCGAGCTTTTCTTTGTAATCTGGAAACGAGAGGAAAACTCGCTAAAGCGAGCACTACGAACCAGAAAAATTTCTCTCCGAATGGCTACCTGGCGAGTTTGTAGATGTTCACCACATCCTGTTTGGAGAGTTTCTTAAAATTCCCCACCGGGCCTTTGGCGGTGCACTTGGCCGCCATTTCTTCCAGGCGATCCTCTGGCACGCCTAATTCTTTTAAACTGACTGGCAATCCCAGGCTGTGATAAAACTGTTTGAAACGTTTGATGCCTTCCAGGGCTGTCAAATGCGGGGCATCAAAATCCGGTTCCACGTCGAAGACGCGATTCGCAAACTGGGCGAATTTGTTAATATTTTCCTTATATACATACTGCATCCAGGCCGGAATCACGGTCGCTAAGCCTGCACCGTGCGCCACGTCGTAAATTCCGCTCAATTCATGTTCGATCATGTGCGAGGCCCAGTCCCCGATTCTGCCGGTGGAGAGCAGATCGTTATGCGCTAAGGTTCCGGCCCACATAATTTCCGCGCGGGCGTCATAGTTCTGCGGGTCAGCATAGAGAATGTACGCATTGTGCATGACGGTTTTGATATTGGCTTCAAGCAAGCGGTCGGTCATCTCAACATTGGGCACCTGGGTGAAATAGCGTTCGGTCATGTGCGCAATAATATCGGCAATGCCGATCATGGTCTGTTCAACCGAGAGCGTCAGGGTTAACGCCGGGTTCATGATCGCAAATTTAGGGCGGATCAGTTCCGAGCCGATATCCTTTTTATACCAACCCTCTTCTTTTGTGACCACCGCGCTGTTACTCGATTCGCTGCCCGCGGCCGGAATGGTCAGCACCACGCCCAGGGGTAACGCCTGCGTAATGTCAGCTTTGCGTTCAAAGAAATCCCATACATTGCCTTGATACGGCACACCTACCGCAATCGCTTTGGCCGAATCAATCGTGCTGCCGCCGCCGACCGCCAGAATAAAGCCAATCTGCTCCTTCCGGCACAATTCGATCCCTTTCTGAACCAGGCTGAGACGCGGATTCGGCTGTACGCCCGACAATTCGATCCAGGCGACCCCGGCTTCTTTCAGCGAAGCGCACACCCGGCCATACAAACCACTCTTTTTGATGCTGCCGCTGCCGTAGTGCAAAAGCACCTTCGTTGTAAACGCCTGTACTTCTTTCCCTACCATTGATTCGGTATCTTTTCCAAAAATAATTTTTGTCGCATTCTGAAACACAAAATTTTGCATATTTTTCTCCCCTGAAAATGTAGCGCGAAACTCCAGTTTCGCGCATCGTTGATCGCCGCGAAACTGGAGTTTCGCGCTACATCTCATCTCCCCTGAAAAGAGCATGTTCATTCGCCGTGGTGTGTTTGCCAAAACGAATGAATAACTCCTTGATTCTCCTTGATTCTAAGTCACTCAGAGGTTAATCACCTATCTAAAAACATATTTCTGAACGTAACTTTTGAAATACATTGATAAGGGCAAAAATGTCTTGTAACGCCATGAAAATATGGTAGTCATGATCTTGTCAAGAATAATGAGCACAGTATGATACGGTAGTGGTTGAATGGTAAGTGATGCGTTCCCTGAGCGAAGTCGAAGGGAACAATGAGCGGCTCGTTTCGACTTCGCT
>DF820473.1:133005-213154 GCA_000739535.1 Candidatus Vecturithrix granuli
GAGCGAAGTCGAAGGGAACAATGAGCGGCTCGTTTCGACTTCGCTCAACGAGCGGGCATCACTTACTCTTTAATCACTACCTATGATACAACAAGAGGTTTTTCGCATTGCCTCCTGTCGCCGCGCAAAAAACTAAAAAAAATCTTTGCAGTGTTCTGGGATCGTCCTGGGAGTGCTTTTTTCAATGCTGATGGTGTCGCACTGATTAAAGCGGGCGAATTCCCGCAGCTTTTGTCCAAAGATAGGGAGAAAGGTCTCAAAATCCTGAAAGTCCGGTTCAAACACCAGGTTGCGCAAGATCAGGGTTTTGGATTTGCGGTCGGCTTTCGGATCAAAGCGTCCTACAAACCTGTCGCCCCACAACATCGGCACCAGAAAATAGCCATAGGTTCTCTTCTTTGCCGGAAGATAACATTCGAGCGCGAAATCGAAGTCAAACAGATGTTGCACCCGTTCGCGCCGGATGATCAGGTTGTCAAAGGGGGACAGAAAGTGCAGAGTTGCGGGCCGGCGTGAAAATTGATCGGTCTGCTCCAGAGTGGCTGGCAAGGTGTAATATTCCGCGCCGTTGCGATTTCGGATCGTCAGCGGAATGACTTCTCCGGCCTCAACCAGCGCTGTCAATCCTGAGGTTTTGCTGCGATTTTTTGAATCGAGTTGTAAAAACGCATGAATGTCTTTCGCCCGTGCGATCCCATAAGCGGAAAGGGCCCGGCGCACCCGAAATTCTTCAACTTCCGCATCTGAAGGCATACGAGTATCAGTCCCTTCCGGCAGCACACGCTCGGTCAGATCATAGACTTTTTGAAATTTCCGTCGTTCCGTCACCATAATTTCTCCGCGCCAGAACAGCAGTTCCAGGGCAATTTTGGACGGTTTCCAATCCCACCAGGCGCCTCCTTTTTCCTGCGGCAGCGCCTCAAAATCTTTCGACGTCACTGGCCCTTCCTGGCGAATACGCTCAAGAATCGGTTGCAGCAAATGGCCGCACTTGTTTAACCGTCGCTGAATGCCCGGACTTTTCGATGCGGCAAATTGCTGCATACGCGGGAGATAATAGCGATAGTCCCTCATCGGGAGATAGGACATCGCATGACCCCAATATTCAAACACGCGGCGATCGTTGGCTTGCAGATCGTGCAGCAAAACGGCATCATAATCGGCCGCGCGGGTCTGCAAAGTATGGTGGTGTGCGCGTTCAATCACGGCAATGGTATCAATCTGCACATAGCCCAATTGCTCAATAATGCGAGCTACCCCTTCTTTACCGGCGGGAAATTCCGCGCTCCCATCGAGCAATTGAGCATGTAAGGCAATTCTTCGAGCAAGTTCCGGTGTGATTTGGATATTTTTCATAAGAGTTGTCGTGAACGGGTTATTCGCCCGGCACAATGAAAATCAGATGTACGGCAAAACTCCAATTTCGCGGCCGTAGCAACGGGGCGCGAAACTGGAGTTTCGCGCTACATTTTCAAAGAAGACCTCTTAATCAGAATACACCAATGCTGTAAAGAAAAAAGACGATTTTCTTGACAAGATTTGCGCCCCATTTTTTATAACGTCGTTATGGAGGGACAGATGAAAATTTGTGGAGTCATTTTTGATTTAGGGTTTACGTTAATGGACATACGCGGTACATGGCCGGAAATTACGGCAATGTGTGCGCGTAATTTAATGGCTTTTCTGGCTCAGCAGAACATTGGTTTTGATCCTGAAACGTTTGTAGCGGCCTTTCTGCGCCACAGAAACGCAGCCTTAGCTCAATCAACTCAGGCGCTGCGGCAGGTTACGGCCGAGGACGCCATGCGTCTGACCTTTGCTGAAATGGGGGCTCCAAATCCTTCTCAGGAATTTCTGGAAAAGACCCTCGATGCGTTTTTTGCTCATGAAGATTCCTGCTGGTTTGCGTATCCAGAGGCCATTCCGGTACTCAAAACCCTTACTGAAAAAGGGCTGCGTGTAGGGATGTTCTCGAATGCGTCTGACGATCGCCAGATTCAACGTCTGGTCGCCCGTTTCGGATTTGACCAGTGGCTTGCGCCAGCGTTAAATTCCGCTCAAACCGGCATCCGTAAACCGGATCCGCAAGCCTTTGACCAGATTTTAGCGGCCTGGGAGATTCCCCCTGAAGCGGTTGTGATGGTCGGAGATTCTCTGGATGCCGATATTTTAGGAGCGCAGAATGCCGGTATGCACCAGATCTGGCTCAATACCGGGCAGCGTGTGCGGATCGATGGAACGTTCGATAATGCGACCGCCATTGTTCCGGAACACGAAATTCACCATCTGCGAGAACTTCCGGCCTATTTGGAAAGATGTTAACTCTCTTTTCCATGAAGTTTCTCAACCGTCTCTTTGAGCGCTTGATTCATTGCTTCAAATCCCCGCCTGGTTCTCTCGTAAAGCGTGCTCGGAAAAAATGGAACAAGAATTCCTCGAAACTGCTCGCTTTGCCGGAAACGCACCTGATCTTGCCCCGCTTGTTCGATCTGGAACACATGCTCTCCGTCAAACAGGCCAGGAAATACAAGGTGACCTATCCAGCGCAATTCCGCGCCGGAGGAAACAGTACATACCATTGGCTGAATGGTCATCGGTTTCCAACCCGGCGGTGCGATGCGTACCTTGAGGCGAGCGCCAGTCTCAACTTCTCCGGAGGCTTCCTGGATGAATGGATTCCAATCCGGATATCTTTGGAAATCCGTAAGAACCATCCAGACTTTCGCTGGTGAACTCTGGATGAGAATATCCGTTTCAATGATTTTCACGATTAATCTCCTCCGCTCCATATTATCAACGACCCTGCTTCAGGTGCGTAAGGGGCGCGGCTACTGAAGTTTTGGTGCTCACATTGATGGGAGTTTTAACCCAAAATGCTTCTGGATCGCCATGCCGATAGTGGCATCACTTGACGGCCACTTGTCTCCAAGCAGGTATTTCCGCTGATCCCAGATTAACTGGAGCTCCTGCTCCTTTGCCAGCAATTGATCTTCCGTCATGGCTTCATCATATCTGAGCCATTCGCGCGCCCTGTCAAAATTAGCTTCTGAAAAGATATACATATCTTCCCAGTCCTCTTTTTTGCCTTCGACCCACTCCCAGGTTGATTGACACCCGTCTGTAATCCAACTCAGTTTTCGCAGGATGCTGCCGTTTTGGGAGTGCTCATACTCAAATTGATCGTTGCGGGTATCCACGCAGATAAACAGGGCTTCGCCAAACTGCGCAGACAGCTCTTTCGTGAAATACGCGCCAGGCTCGAACACCCCGATTGGATAACTCCTGTCGCTGAAATCGCAGAGCACCCATGCTGAATCCGGCAGAACCGCGGCGTGCGGAAAGCGTGCCGTGATCTTGCTCTCAGGCGCCTGCGTCTTGATAAAATAGGCATAATAATAGATACTCATTGTTCGCTTGCTCCTTCAAATTGCTTTACCAATGGCATTTCCCAATGCGCGGGCTTCTTTTAATCCCCTGCCTGTGCGGTTGAGTCGGTCGTGACTTGCGCTTGATCCTGAACCTGTTCGAAGTAATCGCGTCCTGCTGTAATCGCTCGCTGCTCTTTGCTGCCGGCGACAATATCACGCCCGGCTTGCTTAATGGTGACATCCCCGCCGACTGTTTGAATCGTAATTCCCCCTGAACCAAGCATTTTAATCACGTCCATCAGTTGACTTTTCTGCACTTCTAATTCGAGAATACGCCGCTCGTAGGCAGTTGCGACATGCGCTTTGGCGGTTTCAACGTCCTTTTGGTGCACAACCGTAAAGGTGGCATGAGGGTCGCCGCGCTTATCAAAATTCACCAGGTCAAGTTTGAACTCCGGATACTGCTCATTAATCGCCTCCACCACGCGCGCCATCACCACCGCATCCAGGGGCGTAAAGCCATGTTCGAAGATATATTCGAAGGTGGGCAGTTGCTTGTACAGTTCCTCGAACTCACCGGGGCGGAAGTCGTGGTCTTTGGGGAAGCGTTCTTTGCCTTCCCTATCCCAAAACACATACGCACAGTGAACCCCATCAATCTCCCACTGGTCTTTGGCGGCGGCAAACAAATTCACTCCGGTCAGGTCAGCTTGCTTGAGCTTGGCAAAACGCAAGTCCGCGCTCGCCAAGTCCGCGCCCTGCAAGCCCGCGTTCCGCAAATCTGCGTACCTCAAGTCCGCTCCCTGCAAGTCCGCATTCCACAAGTGCGCGTCTCGCAAGTCCGAGCCCCCCAAGTCCACACCCGCCAAGTTCGCCTCCTGCAAGTGCGCGTCCCGTAAGTGCGCGCCCCCCAAGTCCGCGCCTGCTAAGACCGCGTACTTCAGATTCGCGTACTTTAGGTTCACGTCCCCCAAGTCTGAACTTCGCAAGTTTGCACCCTGCAAGTTTGCGCCCCGCAAGTGCGCGCCCTGCAAGTGCGCGCCCTGCAAGTTTGCGCCCCGCAAGTGCGCATTCCACAAGTGCGCGTCTCGCAAGTTCGCATCCGCCAAGTTCACGTTCTCCAAACCCATCTCCCCCAAGTCCGCACCCTGCAAGTCTATGTTTTCGTCAGGGTGCTCTTTCCGCCATGCATTCCATACCGGAACGCCCTGCTTAAGTAATGTCAGTTGATCTCGATTTGCCATTGCTGCGTTTCCTTAATTACGCTCCCTGCCCCTGAGAACCTCAGCCTAAAAACCGCTTATGCCTAAGCCCAAGGCTTTGAGCTGCGTCACCAGATATTGGCGCATGGCGACCACGGTTGCGCCGGCGCGCATCAAGGCCACGCCATCTTCAATGGACGCCACTCCGCCGGAAGCCTTGATCCCGATTTGCTCGCCCACTGTGGCTTTAATCAGGGCGATATTATGAATCGTCGCCCGGCCCGGGCCAAATCCGGTGCAGGTTTTGACAAAATTCGCCCCGGAGTCTGCTACCAATTTAGCAGCCGTCACAATTTCCTCGTCCGTTAACACGCCTGCCTCGATAATCACTTTAAACGGCACGTGAAAAGGTCTGGCGATTGCCATGACTTCTGCAATATCCTGAGCCACCCGTTTGTAGTTTCCGGCTTTGAACGCCGCGATATTCATGACCATATCCAGATCCGTTGCGCCGCGTTTCAAGCCTTCTTCGGCTTCCGTACACTTAACGTGCGTGGTGACTCCGCCGCAGGGAAAGCCCACCGGAATTTGCGCCAGCACGCCCGACCCTTTCAAGTTATCTACCAACAACCCTAAATACTGTGGAAAAGCGACAACCGCCCGAAACCTGTAAGTTTTTGCATCGGCGCAAGCCTGTTTGACGTCGTTTTCTGAGGCGGTAATCGTTAAGACCTCAGAGTAATCAATACTGGCGACAAGCTGTGTAATTTCGTTTTCAGTTATGCCGTACATAATTTTTGTTGCTGTAAATATTTCTGTGCTGCCAGCACGAATTATTTACAGGTATTTAGCACGTAGTGCTTCAAGTATTGTAGAAACGATCATCATCTCTTTCTCAGCACTTTTTACCGCGTAGCGGTTGTACATCGCCTACGGCAAATTGAAATTAGGGAAAATCTATTGATGCTGCAATACTGGATCGTCTACGGCGAAAAGCCTGGTAAACTATTTTATTGTTCACATTCCGACAAGCGGGCGCAAGGTCTCGACTTCTTGCATGTTTTGCACCATGATGTAAAGGTAAAGTCCGCGGGGATCGAGGGAATCCACCAGATAGCGCAATTCCTCCGGCGTAAAGGATCCACGAATAACTAACGCACGCTGCGCTTCCTGGAATTTGCGAAAATAGGGCACCATGCCATGAATATCCGGGCCGCCGGAGTCCACTTCGTAGTTGACCTCAAAACAATGTAAACCCTCAATTTCAAGCAACGCATCCAGCAGAAACATGGAGGTCGAATGCAGGTGCATGAAACTCCCGCCGAATTGCTGCGCCAGATATTGATCTACCGGCTGCACCAATGTGCGATACAATTTGGGTGAATACACCGCAATCGCATCTTCCTGCATCCGAATAATCGGTTGTTCAGTCCAGAGCTGATATTGCGCGTCGAAATATCCGCCGCAGAAACGCGGCAGCCGCTTCCACACCTCTTCCGTGATCTCTTGAAAAATCTTGCCAAAGTGCCACAGGATCTTTTGAGATTTTTTCGGCTCTTCGATGAGATCCAACAGGCATTGAGTGTGCCCGCAAAACACTGCAAACAGATCGCTCGGCCCGAGGAGGGTCCCGTGTGAAACCGGAAAACGCCCGTTGGCTCTGCTGACAAGGGTTTCGGCAAATTCCATATATTTTTGAAACCAGGGGGAGTCGTGCTCAAGCCGCATCTGTTCTAAGGCTTCCCAGGAAAGCCATTTCTCTTCAGCCATCGTGTTGCCTGGCAGAATGCGAAGGGTCGCGCCTAACATGGCGCATAACCAGAACACGGCTTGCGAGGGTGAAGCGCCGCGCAGAATATCGTCATCCATTGCTTCCCCTTCGCGCAGCAACCGCTCTTGATCATCCATAAAGGCTGCCGGGTCAATCATCTCCGGCGTTAAGATCCTGTGAGATTGCCAGTCGCGGCTCGCTTCAAATTCTTCGAGGGGAAACCAGCTTTTGATGGAAAAGCCGACTAACGGGCGTTTCACTTCTGCCCGCGCCCAGAATTTTTTATATCCGTCAATTTTCGACGGATCATTGCCAAACGGATATGCTGATGACATAGGAATTCTCCTTATTGACTCTGGCAAAACGGGCAACATTTCTCATCTTGTATTGCCGCTCGTCCCAAAAGTTCTCTGCAAGCTCATATTCAGGTAAAATGGGATAGATCTTATTCTTGCTGAACACTAAAAAAACTTTCGTCGAATAAAAATGAAGACGCTCATGCCCGCCAATAGAAACGAAATCCCCATCGTCAGGGCAAACGCATGGGGAGACTCTTGAAACGGAAGGTGAACGTTCATGCCATACACACTGGCGACAAGGGTTGGCAAGGCTAAAATAATCGTGACCGACGTTAAAAACTTCATGACAATATTCAAGTTATTGGAAATAATCGAGGCAAAGGCGTCCATCATGCCGCTTAAAATATTACTGTAAATATTCGCCATTTCAAGCGCCTGTTTATTCTCAACCATCACATCTTCTAAGATCTCTTGATCCTCTGGATAGAATTTGATAATCGAGACTTTTTGTAGCCGTTCAATCATTAATTCATTGGAGCGTAATGAGGTGGTAAAAAAGACTAAACTTTTTTCTAAATTCAGTAATTGAATTAATTCTTGATTCTTCATAGCTTGATGCAATTCCGCTTGAATGTTTGCCGCACGAGTATCGATTTCTTTCAAATAGGTCAAATAGCGCAACGCAGCTTTCAAAAAGATTTGTAAAATAAAACGACAGCGATACTGCGTAGAAAAATTTTTGACGCGTCCTTTCATGAATTTATCAAAAAATTCAACATCCTGAGCGCATACGGTGAGGAATACATCGTCCAAATAAATGATTCCTACCGGTAAAGTCGTAAAGGCGACATCTTGCTCATTGTTAAACAAAGGAATTCTAACAACGATGAGGACGTTTCGTTCATCAACTTCAATTCGGGACCGCTCATTGGTGTCCAGGGGATCGGTCAAAAAGTTCATTGGAATCTGTAATGCCTCGCTTATGTGGTGTAACTCTTCGCTTGTCGGACTTGTCACATGAATCCAACATCCTTTTTCAAAGGTTTCGATTGCTTGGATCGTCGTTTCAACAGTTTTAAAGATCCTGATCATGATACGCTCCCTCATCACAGTCCGGTCTATTTTTTCTTAAGTTTATTTTTGCAATTGTCATAGAAACTTGTCGTAGTAGTCACGATCCCTGGGGGAAAGTCAAGTTATATATTGGAGTTGTTGCTCAATAAGCCTTATGACCTGAAAAATATTCGATTTCAGGAGTGCGACGCGGTCGTTGCAAAAAAGCAGCGTCGCGGTGACGCAGCGACGACCGCGTCGCACTCCTGTTATGCCGCAACAACTCTATAACTGTATAAGCGGAGAACCCTTGCTATATAAGGAATGAGGTATCATTTTCAAGAGTTTCCTCAGTCAAACACCAGATTGGGAAGAAAGAGCACAATCTGAGGGCAATACGTAAAAATAAGCAAGGTGATAATCAAGACGATTAAGTACGGCACGACAGCTCTGGCAATATCTTCAAAAGCTACATGCGAGACTCCGGCTAACACATAGAGCACCATCCCCACCGGCGGCGTGAGCAAACCGATCATCAAATTCAAAATCATAATAATGCCAAAGTGGACCGGGTCGATTCCCAGGCCATTGACCACAGGCATGAGAACCGGCGTTAAAATCGTCAACGCTGAGATGGTTTCCATAAATGTTCCGGCAATCAGCAAAAAGATATTAATCAGAAGCAAGGCCAGATATTTATTCGGCACATAAGCTAAAAACAGCAGAGAAAGTTTCTGCGGAATCTGGGCGCTGGCCAGAATCCAGCCAAAAATTGAGGCGCAGGCCACAATCAGCATCACGCTGACCGTGTTATCAGCCGTTTCTTTCAAACAGCGGGGAATATCTTTCCAGGTAATTTCGCGGTAGGCAAAACCTAAAATCAAAGAATACACTACCGCAATAATCGCGGCCTCGGTCGGCGTAAAGACGCCGACTAAAATCCCACCGATAATGACGACCGGCGTCAAAAGGGCAAAGAACGACTCTTTTAAGGCTTGCATGAGTTTCCTAAAGGTCGCCCTCTGGCTTTTGGGATAACCGCGATGTTTACTTTGAAAATAGACAAAGATGCTCATCACGAGTCCCATAATCAAGCCTGGAATGAAACCGGCGACAAATAAACGCCCGATCGATACCCCGGCAATCACGCCGAATACCACGGCCGGAACGCTTGGAGGGATAATCGGCCCGATCAGAGAGGAGGCCCCGGTGACCGCCAGACTGAAATCCTCATCATAGCCGGCCTCACGCATCGCCTTCAATTCCACGGCCCCCAATCCGCCAGCGTCAGCAATCGCTGTACCGGACATTCCTGAAAAAATAATACTGGCCAGAATATTTGCATGTCCTAATCCTCCGGTAATATGTCCAACCACGGTATCCGCAAAAGTAAACAAACGGCGGGTAATGCCGCCGGAATTCATAATCGAACCGGCCAGGATAAAAAAGGGGACGGCCAGTAACGGGAATGAATCGCCTATTCCCATCGCCATCCGGACAATAGCGGCCACTGGCGGAATATCGTGGGTAATCAGGTAAATGACGGAACTCATCAATAACGAAAAGGAGACTGGAACGCGCAAAATGAGTAAAATAAATAATGTCCCTAACAGAAGTATCATATCTGCTGCCCTCCCCCGGTCTTGATGATTTGAATCGTTTGAATCAGCAGACGAAATGCCACGACGAAACATCCTACCGGAACTGCGGCAAATACCAGACTCATCGGAATTTCCATCGCCGATGAAGCGATGTCATGCTGTTCAACTGTGAAGACGATGCCGGCCGGGATAAGATAGCTGAAGATCAGGATCGCTAAAAGATTTGTCGAAATGGTCACAATTTTTTGCAACGTTGGCGGGAATTTTTTATGAATCGCTTCCATGCGAATGTGAGCGTTATGGTGTACGCCATAGCTTGCTCCGACAAAGGTCACCCAGACAAAGGTATATCGCGCTAATTCTTCGCTCCAGACCAGCGGATGATTGAAGATATAACGCATCAAGATTTGCAGCGCCAGCACCATTCCCATGAAGGCCAGCGCACTCGTCACAAAAATCTCTTCAATTTTCCCCAATACGTTCAGCAGCTTTTGCATACATTTTGATCTTACCGCGTTGTCAAGGTTATCTGATGGGATCATACCCCGGACATATTGCCCGGGGTACACATTACCCTGTCAATTTTTCTCTCAACCTGAGTTATTGGATGGCCTGAATTTTTTCGTACAAGCCTTTGCCCCAGGTCTCCTCGAATTCTTTAATGACAGACATCGTTGCCTGTTTGAAGGCTTCCACATCCGGTTCAATCACGGTCATTCCGCCGGCTTTCATTTCTTCCAGTTTTTCCTTCTCATAATTCAACACGTCCTGATTAATTTCCGGCGCGATTTTGTTCACGCTCTCGATCAACGCCTTCTGGAATTCTTCCGGTAGAGCATCAAATTTCTTTTTGGCAATAAAGACCGGGGTGAGTTGCACCACATGACCGGTCAAAATAATGTAGTCCTGAACCTCATGGAATTTCTGCGTGTAGATCGTGGGCACCGGATTTTCCTGCCCGTCAACCACCCCTTGCTGCAAAGCGAGATACACTTCCGACAGGGCCATCGGCGTCGGATTGGCGCCCATTGCCTTGGCATTTGCCACGCTCAATGGCATATCAGGCGCACGCAACTTCATGCCTTTCATATCCTCTGGCGTTTTGATCGGCTTCTTACTGGTCACATAGCGTGTGCCGTAATACAAGGTGGTTAAATTTTTCAAGCCGATTTTACTCTCAAGCTCCGCCCACAGTTCCTGGCCGACTTCGCTTTGCATGACTTTCATGGCATGTTCAGGACCTCTGAACACAAAGGGGCCGTCAAAAATCAGGACCGGTTTGAAACGCTTCCCAATCTCCCCGGGGCCGACAATTGCCATTTCAATGATTCCATTGACAACGCCATCGGAAATGTCTTTCTCACTTCCCAATTGCGCCGCCGGATAGGTTGTAATGACAAATTCTCCGTTTGTCCGGGTTTTCACCTCCTCTGCCAACCGATCCATGCCTTTGGCAAAGGGATGTTCGGGAGCATACACATGCGCCAGTTTATACTCAAACTGCGCTGCATAAGTTGAGAACGCCATACTTCCAAGTAATACAACTATAAGAATTACTAATCCTTTTTTCATAATATCCTCCTGTTAAGCAATGAATATTTTCCCGAAACAACTTGGATTGCGAACTACGAACCTGGCAAAACTTTTTTCCCAATGTACTGTTGCTTTGGAACAGAAGTTTTCACTACTTCGGAAATCCTTGTACGCAGGGCTCTTGTCGGACAACTCTGCCTTGTCCGACAAGAGCTGTTAGTAAGAACTTCTGTCCCAGAGCGTTAAAACTTGTCTGACGGGTTCGTAGCTTCCGCCTTCAGGCGGGAATCCGCACTGAAGTGTGAACTACGAACCCGCCAATGCTAACGCGGCGATTACTGCTTCAATTCATTCGGATAGACATTGTCCTCCAATTGATCCTCGACTTCCAACACATTTTCATGCGTAACCAGGATCGTCGGAATCACAATTTCCTTTTCCGGAGTTTCTCCGTTTAAATATTTCCATGCCGCTTTGAACGCTTCGCGTCCCATTAACACAGGCTGCTGCATGGAAGCCGCAAGCAGCAGTTTGCCTTCCTTAATGGCTTCAACAGCTTCAGGACTTCCATCAAAGCCGACATGGATCAATTCATCCTGCTTACCGGATGTTTCAATTGCAAGCATCGAACCCAGGTTTGCTTCATCATGTTCAGTAAAAATTCCCCGTAAATTCGGATGAGCAGTGATCAAATCCTGCGCCAGTTTCATGGATTCTTCACGGGTATAATCTTTACATTCCAATAGCCCTACCACATTACTGCCGGCCTCAGCCATCGCATCTTTGAAACCCTGAGTACGATCGCGGCCATTCTGACGAGCCAAAGAGATGGTAATCACCGCGACATCGCCGCCCTTCCAGCCTTTTTCCTCCATTTTCTGAGCCATATACTTCCCGGCCTCATTTGCGCCGCCATAGTTGCTCGAAATCACAAAGGAGACATAATTCCCGGAATCTGTCCCAATATCACAGATGATCACCGGGATTTTGGCTTCTTCGGCAAGTTCTAACACTGGCGGGCATGCTGCGCTATCGGTAGGAGAAATAATGATCGCATCAACTCCGGATGTGATTAAATCCTGAACGTTTTGTAATTGCGTGGCTGCACTGAGACGTGAATCGGAGTCAATGATTTTGGCTCCTACCTTGTCAGCTTCCTGGCGAATTCCATCGGAAATATCTTTCCAGAAAGGAATCTGTAATGCAGGGGTCATATACGCAATTGTATAGGTTTTGGTTTGCGCATCAGAAAAATTGGCAAGAGAAACAACAAACAGCAACAATCCGATAAGACAGAAAATTTTTTTCATGAGAATACTCCTTCTTTGTGAAATGTTATTGTTGAAAGTGACTTTGGAAAAGAACACGACGATCATTTTTTGTTTGGCAATACAAAAGCCTTTTTATCACCCCCTTCGTTTCAGGTGTTCAACGGCCAGGATTAACTTAACAGGCGATCCAACAACACAGAGACGATAATAACCGATCCAACGGCTGACCCCTGCCAAAACGGAGAAACACCGATTAAATTCAGGCCATTATGAAGGATCGTGATCAGAAACACCCCGATGAATGTTCCGATCAGGCTTCCCTTCCCTCCCGAAAGACTGCTTCCTCCGATTACAACCGCGGCGATCGTATCTAACTCCATTCCTGTACCAGTATCAGGATCAATAGCTCCTAAGCGGGAAGTCAAGATAATAACTGCTATTGAACACAAACACCCGGTAAAAATATACGCGAGCGCCTTATAAAATCTCACATTAACGCCGGTCAGCCTGGCCGCCTCTTCATTACTGCCGATCGCATACAAAAATCGCCCAACTTTTGTTTTTGTCAACAGAATATGTCCCAAAATGAACAAACTGATGAGGATTATAGTGTAAAACGGAACGCTACCCAGCGTCGCTTTGCCAATCATCCTGTAAGTCGCAGGTAAGCCAACCAGCGATCTGCCGTCGTTGACCACATAGGTCAATGAACGGGTAATCGAAAGCATCCCTAAAGTCACAATAAAGGGAGCGAGCCTGGCATAGGCGATTAAATATCCATTGACCGCGCCCACAAGTATTCCGATACACAGGATGGCTACTGCTCCTAAGGGCACGCCGATTTTCATGACAATCATGCCCCCGAACATCACGGAAAAGGCCGCAATCCCACCCACGGAAAGATCAATCCCTGAAGTGAGAATCACAAGAGTCTGTCCAATCGAAATAATCCCGATGGCGGTGGCTTGCCATAAAAGATTCCGAAAATTTCCAACAGTGAGGAATTGGGAAGAAAGGATGCTTAACACGATACACAAGATGATGAGCGCCAGAGTCATGGCAAACTCGACGCGATATTCAGCAACGATATTCATTTTAAATAGAGGCGATTTTTTCATACGCTAAATATTCCTTTCTTCTGAATTGTTGGAAGAACGCGCAGCATAAGAAAGAATGGTTTCTTCGCTGGCTTCTGCATGAGATAATTCGGCGACAATATTGCCGGAATTCATGACGAAAATTCGATCAGAAAGCGCAAGAATTTCCGGCAATTCCGAGGAGACTAACAGAATGGCGGCCCCTCTGGATGCAAGGTCGTCAATCAGGCGATATAGTTCAAATTTGGCGCCAATATCGATCCCTCTGGTCGGTTCGTCTAAAATGAGGAGCGTCGGTTCAGTTAACAACCATTTCGCCAGCACGACTTTCTGCTGATTTCCTCCGCTTAATGAGTTTGCTCGATTGCGGAGCTGTGTGGTTTTAATCTGTAAATTGTCAACCTGTTGGAGTGCTAATTCCTGTTCCTGCCCATTATGAAGCCAAATCCCTTTTTTGAGAGCGTAATAAGCCAGCAGCATATTCTGATAGATTGGCAGGTTGACAAGGAGTCCATGGGATTTCCGATCTTCAGGCACCATCGCCATATTCGCCTGAATCGCCTTGACGGGTGATTTCAGGATGCCCACATGTCCCTGAAGCGTCACCGTGCCTTTTTCAGCTCTGTCTGCTCCAAAAATCGCGCGCACTAATTCCGTGCGGCCTGCGCCAACAAGTCCTGATATTCCGACGATCTCTCCTTTTCTGACTTCTAAAGAGCAATCCTGAAAATAATTCTCGCGCGAAAGATGTTCGACTTTCAGGACAGTTTCGCCAATGGGCTTTCGATGTCTGACGTTATACAAGTCGCCGATATCCCTGCCGACCATTGAACGGATAAGCTGTTCAGGGGTAATCTCTGCGGTTATAAAATCCTGAGTTTTGATTCCGTCGCGCAAAACGATCACACGCTCTGATAATTCAAAAACCTCATCGAGTTTGTGTGTGACAAAGATAATTGTCATGCCTTGCGCATGGAGATGGCGGACTAAAGTGAATAGTTTTTTCACTTCCTGCTGACTGAGCGCGGCGGTCGGCTCATCTAAAATTAACAAGCGAGCGTTCAACGAGATGGCTTTGATAATCTCGACAATTTGCTGTTCTGCCACGGTCAGTTCGCTGACCTTCCGGTCCGGATCAACCTCCAACTCCCAGCCGATTTGACGGAAAAGTTCACGCGTAGATTTTCGAATAACTTGACGATTCAGCCAGAATCCGCCCCGGTAAGCTTCGCGGTGGGTTAAAAAGATATTCTCCGCGATTGAGAGGTGCGGAATTAAATTAAACTCCTGTAACACAATCGCAATCCCGGCCTGCACAGCATCATTCGTACTATGAAAGACAACGGGCGCGGCCTGGAATTCCAGCGAGCCGGAATCATAGGCATGGACACCGGCAATAATTTTCGCCAGAGTGGATTTGCCCGCGCCATTTTCCCCGACCAACGCGCAAATTTCGCCTTCAAAAATTTCCAGATCGATCCCTTTTAACGCCTGGATACCCCCAAAATGCTTTGTAATGCGGGTAGTACGCAAGAGAATATTTCGCATTTACTGCTCTCCTTGCGAGATCATAGCGATTGCCCTTCCGGGGCAACCTGTGGCCCCAGCGACTTTTAACGGAAGAAAAAGAAATTGCGCGCCGCGTGGGGGAAGTTGATCCAGATGGGTCAACGCTTCGATATAGATCAGCCCCCTTTTCAGACCTTCCTGGTGCATCGGCGCACCATTATGGCTCGAACCAAGACTGGTGCCATCGGTTCCAATGGTTTTCACTCCTTTTTCGTGCAAATAGATGACCGTTTCCGGTCCGGGAGCCGGCCATCCGGGCGTATCTCGAAAGAGCACAGGGCCCTGCACATATTGGCGACCTTCATTGCCAGTCTGATAGTAACGATCCCAACCTGTACAGAATAAAACAATCTCTCGCGCTTGAATCGGCCCATGTTCAGTTTCCCAGGAGATAATATGTTCGACCGTGATCGTGGGACTTACTCCTGGCTGAACTTTCTGATGATTCAAAAAACGAACATCAATGACAGCGGCAGGACCGATTAAGTCATTAAGGCAGACTTTTTCCGCACTATTACTCCCAAGCGGCCCGGCAAAGGGCAGGCCGGAATCTTCGGGAGGGATAAAATGCGTGGAGGCGTCAAAGTGCGTACCGCAATGCTCATCTATAATGATAAAATTGGTTTGATACGGTGAGGTTTTCTGCACGTCCTTTGCGTCGGGTTTCTGCTCTCTAAACCGCACCCAACTGTTATGAGCAAACAGCATGTGTCCCGGCCATGTACACGGCAAAGATTCCGCAAGCGTCACTGTGAGATCAATAATATTACCCGCTCCTATGAAATTCATATTCCCCTCCTTAATCAATTTTTCGCCGTAGGCGATAGAGTATTGTAGCAACAGAAGATGTCCTCTCTCCTCTTTCTTCTTCGCCGTAGGCAATTTATCACCGCTACGCGGTAGAATAAAGGAGCTGGTGATCCCGTCTTTCCTACAATACTTGAAGCACTACGCGCTAAATATTTACGAAAATGTTAACATGACTTTCATTACGTCTTCGAAATGATCATCAACATATTGATAGGCTTCTTGAATGTGACGCACAGGAAAATAATTGGTCACGAGTTCCTGCGTATGCAGCTTGCCCTGCGCAACAAGCTGAATCGCCCGTTCAAAATCCTGACGGAGATACATCATGATGCCGTATAAGGTCACTTCTTTCCTTTGTAATAGCACCAATTCAATTTCCACTGGCGTCTTAAAATTCGCAACCACTGCAATGCGCGAGCCGCGGCGGGCGCATTGCACCGCGCTGCTAATCGTTTGCCGTATTCCGGCGCAATCAATAATGACATCCGCGCCGTTCGCGCCGAAAAAGTCCACAATGGCCGTTGCCAGGTCTTTTTCCTGTGAATTGACGCAGTGGGGTATCTGACATTGTTCGGCAATGGTTAAGCGTTTCGGGTTAATATCCGTAATAAGCACATCTTTTGCTCCGGAGGCATTTGCGACCTGCGCAACCAGATTGCCAATCGGTCCTGCTCCTAACACCGCCACTTTTGCGCCATTAACTCCTCCGACTTTTCTGATAACAGCGGTCGCCACCGCAATCGGCTCAATCAGCGCGCCCTGGTCGAAACTCAATTCATCCGGCAATTTCAGGAGTTTGGACGCCTCCGTCACAAAATAGTCCGAACTCATGCCGGTTTCATGCACCCCCATGACCGACAAGTGTTCACACACATTATACAAACCCTGCTGACAGGGATAGCAGCGACCGCAAAAATTCTGCGGCTGGATTGTAACACGATCCCCTACAGCAAACCCCTGGACAGCCTTCCCTACTTTTGTCAGTGTGCCTGAGCCTTCATGACCCAACACGATTGGGTATGACATGAATTTGTGTTTGCCATGATAAATCTGCATATCAGACCCGCAGATTCCCAGGCGTTCAATTTTGATAAGCGCCTGCGTATCCCCCACTTCCGGCACAGGCACCTCATTCATCGTAAAGGTCAAGGGAGCAGGCATCATAATTTGTAGCATACAGCATTCTCCATTGAACATGTAGCGCGAAATTATATTTCGCGTATCGAAACTTCAGCTTCGATGTATATTTTTTTATATCAACTCAACAACCCTCTAGCTTTTTCGATGATTGCTGCGGCTGAAATTCCGTATTTCGCCATTAGTTCATCATACGGGCCGGATTCAGTGAAACAATCCTGTACGCCGACAAAATCCATTTTCACCGGACAACGGCGCGCCAGTGCTTCAGCCACTGCGCTTCCGAGGCCGCCGTAAATATTGTGCTCTTCAACGGTTAAGACCCGTCCGGTTTTACTGGCTGAGAGAGCAAGGGTATCTACATCCAACGGTTTGATGGTTGAAATTTCCAACAAGTCCACCGAGACACCTTGCTGTGCGAGTTGTTTTGCGGCTTCGAGCACAAAAGAGGTCGGAATACCGCAGACCGCAATCGTGAGATCAGCGCCATCGCGCATTTTTCGAATTTTTCCAATCTCTAATTCGTCGTCCTTGTCAAAAAATATCGGGCCCGGATTGCGGCTCAGGCGGATAAATGTCGGCCCCTGACGCCGCAGTGCTTGTTGCAACGCCTGTTGAACTTCGCTTGCATCAGCAGGAACGACCACTGTCATATTGGGCATCGCTCGCATCACAGCCAAATCGGTTAAAGATTGGTGGCTGGCGCCATCGTAAGAATCTGACAATCCGGCATAGCCCGCGGCAAGAACCACCGGCAGATTATTGTAACACAGGACGTTACGCACCTGATCAGCGCACTTTAACGCCAGAAACAGCGCAAAGGTGCTGGCGACCGGTCGCAGTCCACAAGTTGCTAATCCTCCGGCGATATCAACCATATTTGCTTCGGCAACGCCGACATTGAAAAACCGTTCAGGATAACGCCGGGCAAACATGCCAGTCTTTGTGCTCGAAGAAACATCCGCGTCAAGGACAACCATGTCGGGAAAAGCGTCGGCAAGGTCGAGCAAGGCTTGCCCAAAGGCGTCGCGCATGGAAATCTGTTGTGTTGTCATAGTTTGGCCTCCAATTCGTTTAAAGTTGCAAGCAGCTCTGGCCGGCCTTTCGCATAATCATCGTCACCAATCGGCGCGCCGTGCCACTGATGGTTATCTTCCATAAACGAGACCCCCTTGCCTTTATGAGTGCGGTAAATCACGGCAACTGGCCAGGTTGACTGCTGCTTGATCCAGTCAAACGAGTCGAAAATATCCGGGATATTATGCCCGTCGTAGGCTTTTGGAGCAATGTTCCAACGGAATGCACGAAATTTTTCTGCTAATGGCTCTAAGGGCATGATTTCGTTACTGGGACCATCGAGTTGCACACCATTGTAATCAATCAACGCCACCAGACGTTCTGGTCGAAATTTGGCGGCAGCCATTATGGCTTCCCAGGTTTGCCCTTCATCCAGGCAGCCTTCGCCAAACATGACATAACTCCAAAAAGATTTTTTCTGCACGCGCGCCGCCAATGCCATGCCTAAGGCAACAGACAGCCCATGTCCCAACGCGCCGGTTGACATTTCAACGCCAGGGGTCTCGTTCATGCAGGGATGCCCTTGCAGCCGGCTGTTCAACTGGCGAAACGTTGAAAGTTCATCCGTCGGGAAATAGCCTCGATAAGCCAGAACGGAGTAGAGCATGACCGAAGCGTGCCCTTTGCTCAGCACAAAGCGATCTCGATCAGGCCAGGCAGGATTGTCAGGTGTGATATTCATCACGTGATAATAGAGCGTGGTCAACACTTCCGCCGCTGATGAAGCGCCGCCCCAGTGTCCGGTACCTTTCTCATGCAGAATATCAAACGCTTTGAGGCGGAAGTATTGCGCCTGATACTGCAACATGACAGCCTTTTTGCTGAGATTCGTTTCCGATAAAATCTCTTGCAGCGTTAATGAACGTAGTGTTTTCATTATTCTCCTTTTTAGCGTCAAAAGAGGCGATTATTAAGACATTCTAAAACCTCTCTCCGACCTATCTGCAATGGAGAATGGCCGGGAGAGGGGTTAACTGGTTTTTAGCATTGACTCCTTAGAGCGCGCAGAGCAATTCTTGTTCTTCAGCAGTTACCTCGATATGAGGTAATTGGGCAATTTCAGCAAGTACCTGTGGAGAGGCCCACAGTTCATTCACCGTTAAGGTATTTTTAATCCTGATAATTTTAGCAGATTCCGGGGTAGTAAAATGGCAGTAACGTAATGCAATCTGCACTGCCTCGGCTTCGTTTTCTGCAACTACCGGCGTCTTCACACGCTCCAGGAAATTACTGGTCAATCCGTTCTCATACGTCGCCTGGAAATCTATTTTATTATAAAAATTACGGGTGATAATATCGGCTAACCCCAATCCGACCGCGTTTCCATGGGATTTTTCCGTTAAATCCGACAGAATGATGCAGGTGATCTGCGGATAGTCCGGTTCAGGCTCGCCATAGATTTTGAGTCGTCCGATAATGTTCGTATCCATGCCTGCGCCAGAAACATCTTTGCCAAATTCATCCACAAGCAGAATATCAATGTGCTGCAAGGGCAAACGCGGCATATTGTTTCTCACCCAATCCAGGATTTTCATTTCTTCCGCTTCGATTTGTTCCGGCAGCAATGCCTTGATAATCGCAGTTTCGTCATAGGCGTTTTCTGCAAGCGCAATGCCCAGGATAATATTGCCATGTTTCAGAATCTGTCGGGCGGTTTTGGGCATGAGTTCTTTCAGTCCATGCGTGCCGAGTAAATGAATCTCCAACGCCTGTTTATGCTTGCCAAGCCCAATGACACACATCTTCATTAATCCGCTTTCAAGCGGCCCGTGAAAATCGGTGTGCAGTTTCACGCGGTTGATAATGATGGTCGCGTCGGCCTCGTAAGCATATTTATCCATATAGACTTTATTTTCCAGCCCCTCTTGCGGAAGCTCAACCACCTCTAATGAGGATTTGATCGGCGCGCCGGTGTAAGCCTCTGTGATGCCATAGCCTTCCAGGACTTCCCGCTGTCCTTCAGGAGTTGCGCCGCCATGACTTCCCATGGCCGGCACGAAAAAAGGATGACCACCCAATTCTTTGACTGTATCAGCAGTCGCTTTTGCGACCCTCTGGATATTGGCGATTCCGCGACTCCCAACTGCAATCGCGACCTGCGCGCCTTTGGAGAGGGTGATACCCGATTGAAGGATTTCCTGCCGGACACGCGCTTCGATGTCGCGCTCGTCAATCTTAGGGCGCTCAAAATGCTGATATACTTTTGTGAGTTTCATAATTCTATTCTCCCCCTGGTATGGAATTTCTGCGTATGTTTTCATCAGTAGTGCTTTGTCAAAATTTGAATAACGGCTTCATAACACATTGGAAAACACGTTTTAATGTGTTTATAATAGCCGCTTCAGCGGCTTTTCCAACGCTAAAGCGTTTACTACGAACCTGTCACAATCAATTAATTGTCCAATGCAGTAGTTACGTTTATGCTGCATTTTTTGAATGCTGTTACTTTGCAAGGTTATCGTTGTCAAGAATTCTTTGTTCCTGTAAAGATCGGATTACAATAATTGTTCCTGTGTGCTGGCCTGAATATGTTTACCGGCAGTTTTAAACACGCCTTGCGTCGTCATCGGCATTTTGATGGGAATACCATGAATTTCAAAAATGTGGCGGATTTCGTCATATTTGGTGCCATAAGTGTCTTGCAGCCGTTTGACAATCAGTTTAATGGCTAAATGCGAGATGTCCACGCCAAACCATTGGCGATTCAATTGTTGCGCCACGGCAATAGTTGTGCCACAGCCGCAGAAGAAGTCAGCCACGAGGTCGCCCTCGTTGGAACTGGCTTTGATAATGCGTTCCAATAAAGCTTCTGATTTTTGAGTTGGATATCCCATAGGTAGTTTTTGAAATCCCACGTTCTTTATAGCACCAGATAACCTCGTTTAGAAAATTCCGTTCCCCAAAAATTAAGTCACATACAATCTTTAAATAGTGGCTCATGGTCGGATCACAATGCAAATAAAAACTGCCGGACACTTTTAAAATTTTGTGCATGTACCAGATCCGAATTGCCATGATGGAGAGATAAGAAATCGCACTTTTGGACAAGGCCGTTTGCGCAAAGGCGTCTAAGACCATGTGCAGGCTTTTATCAAGCTCGATAATTTCATTCAGCGTATCCAAATAGGAAATATTGCTCCAGGTGTCGGCAAAGGCTTCTTTCTGGGCTTTGGCGTCCTCTAAATCCACATCTTCAAAGAGCACGTTATAATTGCGTTTGGAGTTAAACGGCGGATCAATGTAGATTAAGTCAATAAAGCCGTTTGGGTGTTCTTGATACAGCTTTTTCAGAATATCCAGGTTATCGTCAAAATACAAATAATTCACGCCGGAAAAAACCCCTTTGCAACGGCGCAGGGCCATTACAAAGGGGTCTGACAAGAAGACGGTTTAGAGATTCCTCAACTGTTCTGCAAGCATATTGCCGATTTCCTGGTATTTCCGGTAAAGTGCGTCATATTGGGCGGCATGTTCAGGAATCGGGGTGTAGGTCTGGCTGAAACCGCTGACCATTTTTTTCTGAGCCTCGTGAACATCGGCATATACTCCGGCAGCGACAGCGGCAAACATTCCGGCCCCCAGGGCAACCGCCTGTTCTGAGGTGACGACCTTAATCGGGATATTCAGCACATCGGCCGTGACTTGCATCACAAAATCCGATTTTTTAGCGATACCGCCAGTTGCGATGACCTGTTTGATCTCCACGCCATATTTTTCGAATTGCTCATTAATGGCTCGTGCGCCAAACGCGGTGGTTTCCACCAACGCTCTGAAAATCTTTGGCGCTGAGGTGCCTAACGTGAGGCCAAGGATCGCTCCTTTCAGGGTTTGGTCAGCATAAGGCGATCGGCGACCATTCAGCCAGTCAAGAGCGAGCAAACCGGTTTCTTCAATTGGAATTTGGGCGGCTTTCTCAGAGAGTTTATCCAGAATTTTATGCTCAATCTCCTTTCTGAGTTTTTCTGCAGTGGCTTTATCAACGATGGTGGTTTCCGGCAATAAGGTTTCCAACGGCCACGAGAGCACTTTCTTAAACCAGGCATAGACATCGCCATACGCCGATTGTCCGGCTTCCATGCCAATCATGCCCGGAATGATGGAACCATCCACCTGCCCGCAGATGCCGGAAACCAGTTTGGTTCCGATCACTTCCGGCGGCGCAATCATCATATCGCAGGTTGATGTCCCCATAATTTTCGACAGCGTGGCCCCGGTAATGCCAGCCCCGACCGCGCCCATGTGCGCGTCAAACGCGCCGACGGCAACCGCAATACCTGCCGGAAGACCTAAACGCTTCGCCCACTCTGCGGTTAATTCTCCGGCTTTGACGTCTGAGGTGAAGGTTTCGGCGTAGAGCCGGCCTTTGATCCCTTTTAAGAGCGGATCAACCTTCACGAGAAACTCTTCGGCCGGCAGTCCGCCCCAGGATTCATGCCACATAGCTTTATGGCCGGCGGCGCAGCGGCTGCGTTTCAACGTGAGCGGGTTCGTGTGGCCGGTTAACAAGGCTGGCATCCAGTCGCAATGTTCAACCCAGGAAAACGCGGCTTTTCTGATCGCTTCATCCTCGCGCAGCACATGCAGCATTTTGGCCCAGAACCATTCCGAAGAATACACTCCGCCTTCATACTGGGTAAAATCCACGCCGCCCCAACTGCGAGCGACCTTATTGACTTCTTCCGCTTCTTTCACGCCAGTGTGATCTTTCCACAACACAAACATGGCGTTCGGATTGTCCTGAAATTCTTTCTTCAACGCCAACGGCGTGCCTTCTTCATCAACCGCGCACGGAGTCGAGCCAGTGGTATCAATTCCGATGCCCACGATATTCTGCACAGTGTCGGCCGGGAGTTTGGCTAACGCCGCTTTTACGGCCTGTTCCATGCTTTCGATATAATCTAAGGGATGCTGGCGAAATTGATTTTTGGCCGCGTCGCAATACTTGCCCTGAGACCAGCGGGGATAATAGGCGACTTCATTCGTTTCTTCCTTGCCTGTCGCCGCATTCACCACAACTATTCTGACTGAATCGGTGCCAAAATCCATTCCTAACACATGTTTTTCACTTACCATACGTTCCTCCTCTGTAAATCTCGGTTCGTAGTAAACGCTTTAGCGTTTTATCACGCCGCTAAAGCGGCTACTACGAACATGAGACCTCCCACATGAGTCATGATGAACAATTTCCTTTGACATCTGTTTGATGAAAACCTTTTGTATCAGGCAAAATTCCTGAAATCCTTGCTTATGAGAAATCCGTGTAGTTACCCAGGCTCAACGATCAAAATAAATGTTTTTGCCGGAGACCGACAACGGAATCCCCATCACAAAATCCGCATCAATCATCTTCAATTTACGGGCGACCACGCCAATACGATACATGATGCGATTATCCACGTTCAACACCTGGGCAGTTTTCACGGCTGACCCCAGGGCGATGCCCATATCGAGCACCCGGATTGCGCATTGGGGGCCAAGAAATTCACCATCCTGTTCACCGGTATTCACCTTCTGTAAACATGTGATGAAGCCGCAAGCGCCGCAATTGACTCCGGTGGGCGCGGCGTCTTTCATCCCGATCAGCAAAATTGCCCCGGAATGTTCGACATTGATCCCATCACGATCAAAATTGATTTTTCCGGATTCTTCGCCATATTTTGCCATCTCTTGTCCGAGGATGACACATTCTTCGTGATCCAGGATTTTCGTGACTACAAAGTTTTTACCCCCGCCTTTCGGGGCAGTAATCGCCGCAATTTCCATGAATTCAGCGACCGTACGCAACGCATTTCCCATGTTCTCCCTCCATAATAAGCCCTGTCAGCGATATAGATTCTGAAAAATAGAAGAAGTATCTTTATACCGCAATATAAGTCAAGAAGAACCTCTGCTTTTCAATAAAAATTCTCAAAAATTTTCTGCAGCTCAATTCGACAATCCTTTCCTGTGTCAATTTTTCTCTTGCCAAAAATCTCCTTTCTCCACAAGAGTCTTTCGTAACTATACGAAGAAAGCATAAGCAAAAATTTTCGAATTTTTGCTGAATATCTATGGTTTTCGTCAAACAAAAATCAAAGAAAACTATTGATATTTACTTTTCTTGTAGTCCCACAACTTTCCCGGAAGAGCCGTATAACAATTTTAAAGAAAGGAGTAAAAACGCTTATGAAAGAAAACAAGATTCAAAGAGGAATCAGTGTGCTTGTTTTGATAGGGATTGCCATCGTGATCGCGATCACCTTGTTTGCCGGCTTCATTATTGATTATCTCTGGTTCAGCGCGCTCATGTATGCTGGCGTGTTTTGGAAAATCCTATTTGCTAAATTTTTTTATTTCCTGTTGTTCACTATACTGGGCTTTGCCATATTGATCGGAAACTTTTGGTTTGCTGCATATTATTCAAAGAAAGAAGGGCCGCCTGTAACCGATGGGAACATTATCAATTTCGGCTTTGGAGAATATAGCGAGCCATTAAAACAATTGACCTCCGGAGGATTGCAAAAACTGAACGTGCTGGTGGTAATTGCGGCAGCGGTGTTGGCGATTTTTACCGGGTTGACTATGATTCCGCACTGGGAGAAGTTTCTGCGTTTCTTTAACAGCGTCCCCTTTGAGAAAACTGACCCGATTTTCGGACATGATATTGGATTTTATGTGTTTTCCCTGCCGGTCTATACTCTTTTTCGAGGCTGGCTGATGTCTATGATCGTCCTGAGTTTCATTGGCTCCGGAGTGATTTATTGGATCAGCGGCATGTTTAAGTTGCTTGAGCGTTCAGTCTCATTTTCCAAAAGCGTAAAAGTTCATCTCTATACCTTGATTGCTGTGGGGCTATTACTGAAAGCCTGGGATTATCGCTTAGAGATGTACAATCTCCTCTATTCCCGGCAGGGCCTGGTATTCGGCGCAGGATATACGGATTATTACATCCACCGGCTGGCGTTGTGGGTTATGCTGCTCTACATGCTCGGGCTGCTTGTCTTTACTGTCTCCGGGATCTTTTCTTCAAAGGATCGAGTCTTATGGCTCATTGTGGGATTGATCCTGATTATTCCGATTGCATTGATTCTGCAAGGATTTCTTCCTGGTCTGGTGCAACAGATGATCGTCAAACCGAATGAGTTGATCAAAGAAGAACCTTTTATACGCCATAACATCGCCATGACAAATGATGCTTACGGCCTGGCAGATATTACCGTGAAAGCCTTTTCAGCCCAGGATTCTATTACAGTAGAAGATTTACGTAACAATGAAGACACTATCAATAACATCAGGTTATGGGATGGTCGTCCCTTACTCAGCACCTATCAGCAAATTCAGGCGATCCGAACCTATTATTCTTTTTTGAATGTTGATGTGGATCGCTATGAAATTGACGGCCATTTGCGTCAGGTGATGCTGGCGGCGCGGGAGTTAGAGCGGGAAAAACTCGCGGCGCGCGCTCAAACCTGGGTGAATACGCGCTTAACCTTCACACATGGGTACGGTATTGTCATGAATCCGGTCAATACGTTTACCGCAGAAGGCTTGCCAGAATTGTTCATTAAAGACATTCCCCCGGTATCTTCCGTGAATCTGCCGCTCCTCAATACCGCCATCTACTACGGCGAACAGCGGCCGGGAGGAACAGCAAGCTCTCAGGAAAGAAGTGCAACACGCGCGATTACGGATGAAACCAGCGATTATGTGGTTGTGCGCACATCGAATCCCGAATTCGACTATTCGGCCGGCGAAGAAAACAAGTACGTGTCCTATGAAGGCAATGGCGGAGTCTGGATGGGATCCTTGTTCAGACGTCTGCTTTTTGCCTGGGGCTTCCGCGAAATGAATATCTTGCTCACCGGGTCAACAACAGATGAAAGCCGTATCATGTTCCGGCGCAATATTCAGGATCGTATCCGCCACCTTGCTCCGTTTCTGGAATTGGATCAAGACCCCTATATTGTCCTGAGTGAAGGTCGGTTGTTCTGGATCCAAGACGCCTATACCTTCACCGAGAAATATCCCTATTCGGATCAGGTGCAATATCGAGGTAAGCTGATGAATTATATCCGTAATTCCGTGAAAATCGTGATTGATGCGTATCACGGCAGCGTGGATTTTTACTTGATGGATCATGATGATCCCCTGATTAAAACCTACCAGGCCATCTTTCCGACCATGTTCAAAGATTTTTCCGACATGCCCGAGGATCTCAAAGCGCATATTCGCTATCCGCAGGATCTGTTTTATATTCAAATGGTGCAATATAACACGTACCACATGCAAGATCCGAAAGTGTTCTATAACAAAGAAGATCTCTGGACTATCCCCAAAGAAACTTATGGGGGCGAAACCATCAACATGGAACCGTATTACATCCAAATGCGGCTGCCGGGCGAAGAAGCTCTGGAATTTATTCTGATGATCCCCTTGACGCCAAATAATAAGGATAATATGATTGCCTGGTTGGCGGCTCGCTGCGATGGAGACCATTACGGCGAACTCCTGGTGTATAAATTCCCCAAAGAAAAGTTGATTTACGGACCATCGCAGATTGAAGCGCGTATTAATCAGGATACGATCATTTCGCAGCAATTCTCGTTATGGGATCAACGTGGGTCGAATGTGATTCGCGGCAATCTGATGGTCATTCCGATTGAGGACTCCATTCTATATGTTGAACCAGTGTACTTGAAAGCTGAACAGCGCGATTTGCCGGAATTGAAGCGTGTGATTGCCTCGCATGGCGGCGATGTGGTCATGGGAATGGATCTTCGGACGACCCTTGAAGCTGTCTTTGGCGGACAACTGACGGAAACCGAGCAAAAATTGGTCGAGCAGGTTCCAATGGCTTCAATTGAAGAAGGCGATATTGGCCCTGTGATTCAACAACTCGTTACGCATTTCAATGCAGCTCGTCAGAGTTTGGCGCAAGGCGACTGGCTGAGCTATGGTCAGGAAATGAACAAAGCGGAAGAACTGATCCGCAGACTACAGCAGCAATACGCGCCACAGCAATAGCAATACGGGGAAGAAACCGGGTTTTTGACAAAACCCCGGTTTCTCTGCTTATATTGATGAAACGCTATACAGAATTCGAACACACCGCCGATATTGGCGTTGACATTTATGGTAGGACGCGTGCAGAATTGTTTCAAAACGCCGGGTATGCTCTGTTTAACAGCATGATCAATGTCGTTGCCATTACTCCTATAGTCGTAAGAACCGTCAAGATCAACAGTGAAGATTCCGAATTGCTCCTGATGAATTGGCTGCGCGAATTACTTTATCTTTTTTCCATCCACCAGGAAGTCTATGCTGAATTTACAATTGACACCCTTCGCGCTGATGCGCTTGAGGCAACCATCAAAGGCGAACCTCTGGATCTGGAAAAACACCAGTTCCATACGGAGATCAAAGCGATTACTTATCATCAATTCTCCGTCACGCACAAGCACGGTCGCTGGAAAGCCCGCGTGATTTTTGACGTGTAAAATGTAGCGCGGTATTGTGTTTCGTACCTGTGAAACAGCGTTGCGCGATACATCTATGACCCCTTTCAAATTCTGTATTTTGACAAATGCGCTTCTGTTTTTCAACTTTTTCCTTGCCAAAATTTCAGGTCATACGGTATCTATGTAAAAAAATTTCCCCCTGAGAACTGATTTCGAAGAAGACAGACGAGGGAAGAGTATTTAGAGGGCAAGACGCAAATCTTTTCCTTTAAAATCTTTGTCCCCCCCGTAAGCGTGAAGAAATATTTTGCTCTGTGCGTTGACGATGATCAGGCGGTTTTAAATCAGCTTGCCGCGCAATTGGAGGAACACTTTCAATATTTTTGTGAGTTCGAATATGCTGAAAGCGCTGAAGAGGGCCTGGAAATTTACCGGGAATTGATGAGTAAAGGTCATCGCGTCTGGCTGATCCTGAGCGATCAAGTCATGCCGGGCATGCAAGGTGACGTGTTTCTGGCCAGTGTTCACGAAATCGATCGCCAGGCGATCAAAGTGTTATTAACCGGACAGGCGGGGTTAGAATCTACGATCAGCGCTATCAATCACGCCGGATTGAACTACTATATTGAAAAACCCTGGTCAAAACATGATTTGATCATGATTCTCGATCGCCTGCGTACTCAGTATGAAATCACCATCGCGCAACGCATTATGGCGATTAAGTGGTTAAAAGAACTTTCGATTCTTTACGACATGAACCTGTTGTTCGCCTCTTCGATTGATCTGCGTGAAACACTGAATACCGTGTTTTATAATATTTTGAATGTCATCCAGGCCGAAGCTGGATCGATTTTTCTCGTGGATGAAAAAACCAATACCCTGGTTTGCCGCATTTGTCAGGGACCAAAGGATATTACCGGGATCACCGTGCCTTTTGGCACTGGCATTGTGGGGTATGTCGCTCAAAGCCGACAGGTTGACGTGACCACAGATGTGAAACGCGACCGACGGCACTTCCCGCAAATTGACGAACAAAGCGGTTTTGTGACCAAATCTATGATCTCGGTGCCCTTGATCAGTAAGGATGAGGTTCTGGGAGTCATTCAAGTGATCAACAAAAAAGGAGGGAAAACCTTTTCTCAGGAAGATGTCAATTTACTCCAATCGTTGAGCAGCGGAGCGGCCATCGCCCTTCAAAACGCCCGATATGCCCAACGTCTGCTGCAAGAAGAACGGATCCGCAGCGAATTGATGATCGCTCATCAAATTCAACAAGGTATTCTGCCTGGGCCCTTTGCAGGGCATCCGGCCATTCATTTTGAAGCCATGAATGAACCGGCAAAAGACGTCAGCGGGGATTTTTATGACTATTTTCAAGTCAGTCCGAAAGAATTCGGGTTTATGATTGGCGATGTGTGTGGTAAAGGGGTTCCGGCAGCGATCTTCATGGCCAGTTCGCGCAGCATTATAAAATCCCAGGCCCTTGCCAATCCCGATCCTGCCAATGTCATTCAACTGGCGAATCGCTTAATTGCGGAAGACGCTCAACACGGCATGTTTGTCACTGTGTTTTATGGCGTGTACAATATTGATACCCATCTGCTCAAATTTATCAATGCCGGGCATACGCTTCCGTTCTTGTACCGGTCTTCAACGCTCTCCTGCGCTTCTTTGTTCAACACCAACTTCCCGTTAGGTGTCTTTGATCCCTTCAGTTTTCAGCCGTCGGAAATTCAATTGGAACCCGGTGACACACTGGTTCTCTACACCGATGGCGTGAATGAAGCCTTTAGCCCGATGCGTGAACAATTTGGATTGGAGCGCCTGGTGCGGGTAATTTTGGAATACGGCGACCGCTCGCCCCAGGAACTGCGCAATGTTATTGTGGATACGGTGCATCAATTCTCGGCAGATCAACCCCCGAATGACGATATTACTGTGCTGATTGTGAAAATTTAAAATATGTCATAAAATTGTCATGTTTTTTCCTTGACATCAATCGTGTTTTCTTTCTATAAAATTCTGTAACAGTGATATTCATTAAATATCAGAGAATTTTTCTGGAAAAATTATGTAACTGACTGTACTCCCTCATTTTATAAACTTGGTTGTGAGGATTTTTTCTTCCCTATCAGTGAAAAGAGCGGATCCCTGCCTTTTTCACTCTCAAGAATTCTGTTCCCGTTTCCGTACCCCTATTATGCGTTAAAACATGTTAAATTCTGCAAAGACGTCTTTGCAGAAAAGCGCTGTCACTCACTATTATTATTAATGAGGAGGAAAACCTATGAAAGCACGTTTAGCGCCGATGTATTTTTTGTCTGGCAGGAATGAGGGGTTTGATACACAAATTGAAAGACTAAAAAACTTACTATCTGATGAAGCAGAAATATTGGCACCTGTGGCTTTAGGATCAGCTCTGCCCGAGGCAGAAGCGGTGGTGTTTCCCCAAATTTTGGGAGACGCCTATCGGCAGGTCAAGGATTTTCAGCAGATTGACCTGCCGATCCTGATTATCACTTCGGAGTTTGGCACAGTTTCGATGTGGGATTGGGAGATCGCCAGCTATTTAAAAGCCGAAGGCGTCGCAGCGATTTCTGCCTATAATCTGGATCTGACGAAAAAAGCCTGCAAAAGTCTGGCTGTCAAACGGGAATTGCAACAAACGAAATTTCTGGTCTTTCAAGATAATCCCGGCGAGGGATTCCAACCTGAAATTTTCAAATGTTTTTACTGGTGGGAAGATGAATGCACGCAACGTATCAAGGATAACTTCGGCGTCACCATCGTCAAGAAGAGTTTTAAGGAATTCGGCGCGCAGGCCAAAGAGATTTCCGACCAGGAGGCCCAGGAAGTCTGGAAACAGTGGAAGCATTTACCGCTAGAAGGTCTCTCACAACGCGCATTAGACAGCGCGGTGAAAGTTTATATTGCGGCCAAACGCGAGATCGAGCAGGACAGCAGTATCAGGGCGATTGGAATAAACTGCCTGAATGAATCCCATTTTTCCGACTCGACCCCTTGTCTGGCCTGGAATATGTTATTTGAAGAAAAGGGGATTATCTGGGGCTGTGAAGCCGATACGCTGATGATGCTGACCAAATACGTCCTTAACAAAGCTTTAGACGTCCCGGTCATGATGACCAATTTATACCCCTTTCTGATGGGGCAGGCCGCTCTGAAGCACGAAGGCATCCCCAATTTCCCGAAAGTAAGTGCGGAGCCTGAAAATCACGTGTTAGTTGCTCATTGCGGCTATTTGGGCGTTGTTCCCCGTCCATTTTGCACGGAATGGACGGTACGGCCAAAAGCGCTGAAGATTGTGGATGAAAATGCCATCGTTTTAGACGCCCGGCTGCCCGAAGGGCCGATGACCCTTGCCAAACTGGACGCGACTATGAGTAAGATCATGTCAATTGAAGGCCTGTTGGAGGGGTACGTACAATATCCCGGCTCGGATTGCCGCAATGGCGCGATTTTAAAAGTGCCTGACGGCGATGCACTGATGAATCGCCTCTATTCGCATCACTACTGCCTGATGACAGGTCATCGGAGCATAGAGATCGGAATGCTCGCAAAAGTTTTCGGATTTGACCATGAAACGATCTAGAACTACAAGGATTGGATTTACAAAGGATTTAAAAAGCGACTCCTGAACGATTTAAGTAATTACCAGTCACAATGTTCTCTTTCTCGCGAAGTTCGCAAAGTCCGCAAAGTCTTTTTATAATTAATACTTAGCGAGCTTAGCGGGCTTTGCGAGAAACTGAAAACAATTATTTGTACTTAACGTGAGTTCGGGATAAGCTTTTAAGCCCCAACGGGGCGAAATCTGGTAGCCCAGGGTGTGAACCCTGGGACAAGAAGGGGAGGGGATACACGTCGGATTTTCACCCTCAGGGCTGACACCCTGGGCTATCATATCCCGTCCCTTCGGGACTTCTACGGCGTTTTTCTTATCCCGAACTCACGTTACTTATAATCCTTTGTAAACTCAATCCTTGTAGTTCAATGAAGAGGAGAAACAGAATGGAAAAAATAGGTGTCTGTGTAATCGGCGCGGGGCGGGCAGGGATGATTCATGCTCGGAATTTCGCACGAGGCGTGCCTAATGCGAAATTAGTCGCTGTGGTTGATCCTTATGAGGAAGCGGCTCAAAAGGCGGTCAAAGAATTGGAAATCGAGACCTATTACCTCAAATATGAAGATGCACTGCAAGATAAGAACGTGGATGCGGTGGTCGTGGTGTCCCCAACGGTCTATCATCGGGATATTGTGGTAGCAGCAGCGCAGGCCGGAAAGCATATCTTGTGTGAAAAGCCGATGGCCATGACGGTTGAAGAATGTGATGAGATGAATAAAGCTGTTGAGGAAAATAAGGTCAAGCTGCAAATCGGTTTTATGCGGCGGTTTGACAAGAGCTTTATGTATGCCAAAGAGCGGATTGACGCCGGCGATATTGGCGATGTGGTGCTGGTCAAATCCTTGACACACGGCCCAAGCATCCCGCAGCGCTGGCAATATGATATTGCCAAAAGCAATGGCCCGTTGGCTGAAGTGAACAGTCACGATATTGACACGGTGCGCTGGTATACAGGCAGTGAATTCAAAGAAGTGTATGCCATTGCCGGGAATTACCGCTGCCCCGAAGCCAGAGCCGAGTTCCCGGATTTTTATGACAATGTTGCCATGGTGATATCCTTTGATAATGGGATGCAGGGCTTTATAGACGGCGCGGTCTCGGTGCGCTACGGCTACGATTCCAGAGTTGAAATTATCGGTACCAAAGGCGTCCTGTTTGTCGGTCGCCTGCGGGAAAATGAAGTCGTCGTGTGTAGTCAGGATTCCGGAATCGTGACGCCCTTTATGGAAACCTGGCGCACTCTGTTCATTGATGCGTATAGAAAAGAAGATGAAGAATTTATCGAAAGTATTGTAGAAGATAAAACCCCTCGCGTCACCGGCATAGACGGAAAAATGGCTGTCAAAGTCGTCAACGCCGGCAACCAATCCATCCGGGAAAAACGACCGGTGCAATTGTAAACGTATAAAATAGAACACTGATAACACTGATAACACTGATTGACACTGATTTTTAAAAGAGACGAGTAAAATCAGTGAAGATCAATGTCATCAGTGTCATCAGTCTTCTATTCTTCAATAATGATGAAAGCTGCTTTATCAATGATATTAGCGAAGATCGCCTGGCCCTGTGCCAACAAGCTGACAGCACGTTCATCACGCTTGATTCGAAAACTCCTCTGCAAGAAGCAAACCAAGGATGTCACGCACGGACGCGGAGTTGATGTCTGTATCACAGCCTGCCCGGTGCCGCAGGTGCAGACGCTGGCATTGGAATTGGCTGCCATTAATGGCAAAGTGTTGTTTTTCGGAGGACTTCCGGCTGACCGGGCCAATGTTGCGCTGAATACCAATATCATTCACTATAAACAATTACTGGTCACGGGCACGACCCGTTCGAGTTTGTCCCAATTCCGAACCACCCTCAAGCTGGTCGCCGATGGGTTGATAGAAGTGAAAGATCTGATTACCTCGCGTAGTACCATCGCTGACATTCACACCACCTTTGACAATGTGTCCAAAGGTCTTGGCTTGAAGAGCACGATTTATTTTGAGTAAACCTTGCAGGAGGCCGCCTTGAAGATGATGCGATAGAGTGGATTTGGAATCGAAATATCAGCTTTCATGTTTTGACACACTCTCACACCTTCTCTTGTTCAGCCTCGTTCATTGCTTGAGTCAGAAGATCGCGAACTCCTCGGTGGTGAGCCATTCGATTAAGATATGGGTAATCAAGCTGGCCTCCCTGCACTTGAAGGACGCCTAATACATCTGTCCATTGCCGCTCTGATACGTTTCCGCCTAATTGATACCAATAGAGTTTATGTACAATCACGTCTTCCGCACTAGCTAAAAAGAGCGTTTCATCAGGAATTTCTGACACCTGGTACTGCCCGCGCCGCCTCATTTCTTCTTGAGAGGCTCCATCAGATTTTAAGACAAAAATATCCACTTTAAACATCGTGGCAAGATGAATAACATTGAAGGAACTCTGATGCTGAATCGCATCATGAATCATCCCGGCATCAATATAAAATTCAGCTTCCAGGGCGTTCACAAGATCAGGAATATGTGCATACGTGATGTTAGCAACCATATCAACATCATTGGTCGCTCGTGGAATTCCGTGTAATGAACTTGCTAACGATCCTCCGACAAGATACTGAATTCCAAGCTGGTCGAATTCCCGGGCAATACGTTGAGTAATGTAGATGGGCTCTGCTAAAAGCATCTTAATATCCCTCCTTCTGAGGGTCCCATTGAAAGACCTTGATCATCGTGTCTCGATCAAGCCACAATGATGCCAACCGAAGTTGTTGCTCACGTTCTGAACAGATGCCATAGTGTTTTCGGATGCGGGCAAGCGCAAGTTGTTGCACGGCGCGTGTCAATTCACTCACTCGTTTGAGCTTTTGTTGAGGAGACATGTTACGATAGCCTGCAATCAGTATTTTTTGAATATGGGGTGGCGTGTCATGAGTATATGTGAGCATTTTTTCTCCTTCTCACAACGTATGCTGTATGATAAAATCATGATCCAACTGTTGAGATATACAGCAACAAACTTCGTATTTCGTCAAGCTTTTTGTGTTGTTTTCGTCGCGAGTTTTGAGCCTGTCGTTGCTTACCTCGTATAAAATGGAAATTATCCGGATAACTGCGCACCATTATATCTATCTGTATTCAGGCCATTCAATAGTTCTTTGCTTCCTGGTCAGTCGCCGGCCTTCCAGAGCACGCTACAATGAATTTCTGACGATCAGTCTGGTCGGGATAATTTAATAGGTTTTGAGCGGATTGCGGACATATTGGGCGGCTCGCTTGCCTAAGGCGATAAAATCGATCGAGATCACTGATATTTCCTGGCATCAAAAATTTGCCTTTACATAAAAAGGACTCCTTTTCACGTTTCGATATTCAGCCTTAAGAATGTTCGATTTCAAGTTGCTTTCTAATGAGTTTACAAAGAGTTTCCTTGATTTCCGGATGACGAGGGACAGTCGCCTTTTTGCCATTGTGAGGATTGATATAAATGTCATGATTGCCTCCATGTCGTTTCAAATAGCACCCGGCTTGTTCCAACTCACGAATAAAATCACGACGTTTCATACCGCAACCGCAAACTCTTTAGAATAGACGTTTTCAAAAGGAAGCGACTCTTCTTCAGCCATCATCAGTTGAAATGCCTCTCTCAGATTATCTTCCAATTCTTCCAACGTTTGCCCCTGGCTGAAGACTCCGGGGACTTCTTTGAGCTTTCCGACATACCAACCATCATCAAGCCAATATTCAAGGGTAAAATAACGTAACATATCTACTCAACTCCTTCATTTTTTAGACAATGTATACGATTATTTGAATTCATTGAGCCAACGAACTTGATTCTTGAGTTCTTCTCCAGAAAGCGTATGCAATAATCGTAATAACCGACGACGTAAAATATCCATCTGAAACCGCAAACGCCAATTGGGCATCGTCATCGGCAGCAATCAGCTCCCGTTCAACGGTCGAGGTGACATCAAATCCATATTGACGTAATTGCATGGCTAATCTCGGGGATAAATGCTCATTGAGATGGAGTCTAGGCGGCATGGGCATACTCCTGTTGCCAGTGTTCATAACTGTTTTGTTGACGAACCGCGTCAATCTCCGCCTTATGATCGTGATAATAGGCTAATGCGCTAAAGACCTGGGCGGGGGTCAGATAGTTCCATTCTGCGACAATCTCCTCGACGGACATGCCCACCCGGTAATAATATCCGACGAGATGCCAGACCGCAATACGCATGCCATTGATAATGGCCTGCCCTCCACAGACGCCGTCAATTTTGACAATATGCGGATACGATGTCCGCTGGACGTTGTGTGTAGTTCTTTGGATGACACTCACGTCTTTTCCTCCTTGATCATGCATACATCTTTGACATCCTCATGATGCTTCATTCTTGAAAGACTCCTCTCGTCTTCTCACAGTAAGATAAGTCATGTCCCCCCCTCCGTCAAGACAAAAACAGGGAAGACAACGACTCATCTCTTCACTGCTCATCTCTTGCCAGTATTTCAGGGGTATAGCTGATAGGCATTCCTCCAACAACAGCACGATTTTTGAAGAGACACCTCAGAGGGCTTGTTATTTTTTTTCTTTTGTTTACAATAAGTTATAGAGCTTTTTGCATTAAGCATGATCCTTTATCATCTCTTCTTTATTCCGCTTTTTTCTTCAGCGTTTCCCCTATCTTTTTTAACCACTGCTCATTTGGCAAAGCAAAGGGACGAAACTTTTCTAAAATTCCGTCTTCTTCACTGTAATATAAGGCGCGATGTTGTCCTAATTTACCGGCAGCAGGGGAGTCAATCAAATTCATGGAATCTTCGTTACCCATTTGGAACACGACGCGCATTTCGAACTCACGGAGAGCCTGACGAGATAAGCGACGATTAAGATTGGTGTTGGTATCACAATAGACGATAGTATGAATGCCGAATTCAGGGCCTTCGCGCAAAATTTTGGGAAATTGTTTGCCTGGATCAGATGGGGCGGGAGCATCGTTCGCATCAAGAGAAAACCCGCCTCCGAAGCTATCATCTTGTTCCAAATCACGAGCACGTTGTAAACCATAAACCACAAGATAAATAGTAGATTTTCCTTGCAAGCTCTCGTCTTCATGCTCTAAGCGCTGTTCTACTTCCTGAGCAATTTCATTGATCATCTCAGGAAGTTGTCGCCGTCTGCCATATTTGACCGTATGGGGCAAGACCTCAGATAAGGATTTGAGGAAATCAGCGTGGGGGACATCCACCGAACCAAAATCGAGCAGATAAAAGCGCGTAGATGTTGGCGAATGTTGCGCCGCTAAGGTTAAGATACTTGTCATCAAGATCCCCATCGCGGCTTCATCATTTTGTCCGATAATCAATAGATTGCTTTCGGCTTGATGACGGAAATTGGCTGATGTAGCGTCTTTGATCGCAATTGGTTCACCAAGCCATGCAGGGAAACGTCGCAGGGGTTCATCCCATTTAGGGTTTGACAGGAAGGCATTGAGGGCTTGATCATGTTCAGCGTCGGCAGGCGCGTTGCCTTCGAACACAATTTGATTTTTGGGCGGGAACAGTCCTCGCTGTTGAGCTAACTCATTCACCTTGTCCAGATACAGATCGTGTTTGTCATCCGGCAGCCACGCCACCTGAAAAGGATTGTTGCCTTCAACCAGCCCATTGGCCGAATTGTAAATGGCTTCTCCCGGACGGGAGAGCAGTCGCGCCGCTGGATTGTCGTCGCTTAAAATCAGGCGCGAATCGGCTTCGCTGCATTGTAGTGCGATTCGGATTGCCATCTGATCAATCGTACTTCGCGCTAAGGTATATGTTCCGGCCAAGGTTTGCGAGCCTAATAAAACATGAATACCAAAGGCGCGTCCCTGACGAACTAAACGATCTAAAATTTGCGACACCTTCGAAGCGATGACATCATCTTCTGTGAAGAATTCTTGAAATTCATCAACGAGCAAGAGAATTCGAGAGATTTTCTGCTCTGTTTTTTTACGATATTCTTTCAATCCATCAACTTCAGTCGTGCGGAATAAATCTCCTCGTCGTTTCAGTTCCGCATCCAATCCTTCAAGCACGCTTAACCCGAATTCCCGTTCACTTTCAATGGCAATGACGCGGGCATGAGGCAATTGGTGGGTTGCATACGTTTTGAACTCAACCCCTTTTTTGAAGTCAATCAAATACAACTCAACTTCATCCGGGCTATAATTCAATGCCAATGTCGAGATAAGGACATGTAGCAAGGTTGATTTCCCGGAACCTGTTTTCCCGGCAATTAAGGTATGTTGGGCGGTGCCTTTGCCCAGGTCTAAATATTGCACTTTATTGGCGCCGATAGGTCCTAAAGGAGCTTGAATGCCGTTTTCCGTACTGCCTGTCCACCAATACTGCGGCACAAGTTGGGATTTCTCCAGGATTTTTTCAAAAGGTACTTCAACTTTACTGGCTTCAATCGCGGCTTTCCCAACCTGATTGATAATCATATTGAAGATTTGTTCGTCAGGAGGGGTTTCTAATTCGAGGATGCACTTACTCGATGCCTCTGATTCTTGCCAGATCAATTGGCTTCCATCCCAGGAAACCACCATTGAGGATCGTTCGAGATCGCCGGCGTTAAAGCCATAAGGGAGTTTTTGATCGGTATCATACAAAATGATGGTATGCACACCGCAGCGCGGACCATTTTGAACGATACTGACCAGACGCCTGGCAGCATCGTCGCTGAAATTGACCGGAAAATTGAGCGCCACTAAAAAGCGATAGGCTTCAGCCACTTCTCCGGCTTGCTGGTTGAATTCTTCGATACTGGCATAGGTATTGCGCAGGTATTTTTGAATCACGATTTCCATGTGCTCGGTCAGTTCTTCTAAGCGCTGTTCGATATATTTTGGCTCTGACCATGCCTTTGAGGTGACTAAGGATTCATCGTAATCTGCTAAATGCATGAAAGGCGCGACGTTTTGTCCGAGTGCGACCGGATCAATAAAGGTAAACCGTAACTTCGCAGGGGGGATAGTGGCGAGTAAACGCAGCAAGACCCCTTGAAGTTGTTGGGGGATAATATTTTTCCCCTGTCCATTTATCTTAACAAGTAGAGCCTGATTTCCTGGGAAAGGGAATAAGGCTGGCATCGAAAATTGGTAATCATCTATTTTCACATTACCAGGCTTATCGTAGTTCCAGGTTCCAGTGGTGAATGTGCCCATCCGAGTCACAGAAGGAATGGACACAGAAAACGTAAAATTTTGCCAATATTCATCCGTCCATTCAGGAGAAAGCTGATCAATTCGTCTTCTAAATTGCTCAAGAGATTGATGTAATTTCGACATATTTTCTTCAAAATTCTGTTTGGCATTATTCACAGCACTTTGATAGTCATGTTCAATTGCATGAATCTGTGTTGTATACTTCTCTTTGCTAAGGTTAATTTGGTCATTATATTCCTTTTTTAGCTTTTCTAAAATTAACTTATGAAGTTGTATTGCATCTAATTTTAACCGAAGCAACTGAGCATAAGGTGTCCGTCTTCTTCTAATACGAAAGTAATTTACGCCAATAAAGATAAGAAATGTAAGGACAAGAGTAATCCAAAATGCATTCCCAAGACTTCTTCTTTGCCAAAAAATCCCAAGGGAAACAATTCCAAGAGAAATGACCCAAGCAAGAGCAAATATAACTCCTATAACACATCCCCAATTAATGGGTTCTCCACTTATCTTTTCGATTTTTGATCGAAGTCGAATAGCATGATCAACACATTGTTCTAAAGCTTTTCCGGGGTTGTCATTACCAACATAAAGAGGAGTATCGCTTGCCGAAGTAGTGCCAACAACCCAACTATAATGACGATTCAAATCGTTTGTAGCTTTTGATATTTCCCCAGAAATGATATAGTTCAGCTTTAGATCAAATATTTCTTCATCTCTTTGAAGGTTACCCTTTATTTGTTGTAGAGCACGCTCATGACTATCTTGAGAATCTTTTTTTCTTTCTTGATAAATGGAATATGCTTTCGCTACAAGCTGTGCATATTTTGACGCGAATTGATGGAAATGTCTCAACATTTCTCTTTGTTCTTTGAGCAAGTCTTGTTTCACCGTATCACTCTCCTTCTCATCTGATGCTGATATAATATCCCTATACACGAAATCATTATCTGACATGTCGTTGTGCTTGTTCAATGTCTTACAGCAAACGACCCTATCCTCTATCTTATATTCCGCCGTTCATGTGTTATGCTAAGACTTTTTTATGTTTTTTGTTCGGCAACCGTCTTCTGGTAGCGGCTTTTTTCCCTGAATTGAGATGTTTTGGAGCATAAGAGACATAGTGGACTCCGCTTTGTCGTTCTTTCTCGTGTAACTCTTGAAACATGGCATCTATGTCGTACTTGAATTGTTCGGCATGTGCCGCTCGCATGGCATGAAGCTCTTTGATAATCGGGTCTTCCCACATAATTATCCCCTCACTAATTCTTCAGGAGTACAAAGAACAGGACTTTCGAATCTCTGCTGCCGGATAATCTCCCGAAGAGTTTTGCGCAATTCTTCGAAACCGTCAATATCCTTCATCCGAAAAACTTTAAAATTTTTAGGCTGCTTTTGCCAGCGACACTTCTTCGATTAACGAGTGAACGCGCCATTTTTGGATCTGAATGTAAATCACGGGTTGATCTGACTCACGATGTTTGAGAGAGAGCGTGTGGTGCCAATTGTTAAACTCCTCTTCTCCACGAACCTCGAAGATGATCATCGCGTTTTGGGGGATGCTGCGGGCAAATTCTTCGTGTTCCATGATATATCGGTCAAATTCGGTTGTCATCATGGTTAAAAATTTCTGATATGTATTCATAACTTTTCACCTCGTAAAAATTTTTGTGTGTACTTCTCCCAGTTTTCATTCAGATCCCAATCTGCGTAACTCAATGCGCTTTCAAAAGTCAGGTCTAATTCTGTTTTCCGTTGATTTCCTCTCAGATCGTATGTGTCTATATGGGCAAAGCCATGTGCGCAATCATACCGGATGACTACTTTCCAGACATCCTCGACTTTCACTTCTAACTGGACAACAAAATATTGCACACAGCCTTTCTCGGTTTGATGAGAATGACGTTTTCTGACGCCATCATCGAACATGATGACATATTCAGTTCTTCTGCCCATGTTCTCTTCTCCTATCTCACATTCCTCCGCGCCTGTTCGATAACTTGCGCCATACGGTCAAGTTCGCGCTGCGTATTCCGAATCTGTTCTCCCAAAGGAACCATCACATTTTTTTCGAACTCACGACTGACAGGGTCGTTCCACAGTGTTTTCGTGGTTTCCCAGCGGTGCTTTAACTTCTGCTGCGCTTCGTTAAACTGCTCGATATACGGTCGTAATAGTACCATACTCTCCTCAAGCGATATGTTATGATGGTGTGTTATGCTCTTCCTCCACGCGTTCGACAATCTGGATCGGGAGGGTTTCTAATCCGAGTTCTTTGGCGACAAACAGGCGATGATAGCCATTGATTACATCATACTTCTCTCCCATTTTGTTCACGCGAATGGCATCATCGCCATAAAACGCATCATAAACTCGTTCATATCCATGTTCGTATGGTAATCCCTGTTCCTGATCCAATTTGGCAAAATAATCGCCATCTGCTCCTTGTTCTACGGCAGACAGCACAACCTCTCGAAGTTTGCGAAAACCTTCAAGCATCGTCACATGAGCCACCTTTCCAAAATCTTTCGTCTCTTTTACATGAGATTGATTGAAGTCGATCTGCTTGAGTATGTTTTTGATTGGCGTGTTACGAATTCCCTTTTCAACCCATGCAGAACCAGATGATGTTGGCTGGGATGATGCTGTTGAAGCACTTCCTGAAATTGACGTTGCTATGGAAGTCGAAGCTGATGACATCCCGGATGAAGAAGGAGTCGCAACATTGATAAATTGCTCAAGTTTATTGACAGTTTCGCCTAAAAAAACCTGTGCTTTTGGAAGTTCAGTATTGACCCAACGCGCCAAACGATAGGCTTGAGGCTTATACTGTTCTTCCACTACCTGTTCAACCATCCATCTCCAGCGGATCACGTTCTGTAATTCTTCATAAGCCTCGCGGTCTTCATCATCTTCTTCGACCCGACGCTGCCAATAATGCTGACGTTCAAGCAGCCATTCCTGAAATCTTCGAATATCCCGCGCAACTCCATCAAGTGCATGCTGCGTGTCATGACAAAATTCTCCGACGCCGTTTCTGAAATCAACTAACGCTTGAATAGATTTGACATAAACTCCTGATGACATTCTCCGTTCCTCACCGTTGGTTCAAATATTCGCGAGCATGTTGGGCTTTCTTGAGCAAAAACGGAATGTATTCATCAGATGTTCTCAAAAACTGTGAGATTACCTTCATCGTCTGCTGATATTCCTGAGCAAATTTCTGATGCTCCTGATCCTGCCATGTTGAGCCTAATTGGCTAAACTGAGCGTTCAAACGAGACGTGCTTTGTTTTAATTGCTCATTAAATTGTTTCAGATTTTGTGCAAAACGCTGCAATTCTTCGGGATCGACAATAGCTTGCGGCATAGTAAAAACCTCCTTCTTCTGTTACGAGTTTCCGTTAACATGACGTTGTTCAGAAAGAACCTTTTGCAAGAAAAGGAATAATCCATGACGTCAATTCCATGTATAACATGTTAGCAATCACTTCAGAACTCACACCAATAGGCTTGATTCGTTCATTGAGATAATTTTGTATATCTTCTGTTGTCGGATTTTTTTTGAGGCCAAATTTCTGAAAGGATTGAGAGTTTTTCTCGATCCTGTGCAACAATGATTTGTGAACATCTTCGACATGATTATCAGGAATAAGCAGGATACCATGTGTATGCAAATAATTCTTCATTTCCTTCACGGTCATGATCTGCTGCATTTCTGTAGAGATGGGGATAAGGGTTTTTTCTTTCGCTTCAAGTAATAATGACGCCGCATCCTCAAACCGTTGAGCTTTTTTCTCATCCTCAATGTATCCGATGGCTAACAAAAAATCATTGGTATATTCGCGAACATAATGTGTAGAAATTTTGTCTGATTTAGCGTATTTAATCCCTCTTACTTTCACAGAACCAACGCTATTTTCCCCGATGTTATCATAGATTTTAAAGTGTCCTCCCGGAGTACTGCCTTCAAGCTTTTCTGCAATATTATCAAGTAAGACATAATTTCCGCTGATTAACGTCACCATCTCCCCTGCTTTACCTTGCATCATTTGGGGACTATATGACCATCCTTCCGAAAAACCGCTCCGAATATTTGCAATAACTCGTTTCAGATACAAACGAGCAAGTTCTGATTTCCGTAAGAGAAATCTTATATGCTGTTCACTCGCTTTGACAAATCGATTTATGGCTTGTATTGTGTGTTCATATTCCTGAGTAAATTTTTTATGTTCCTGATCTCGCCACGTTAATTCTAACTGCTTAAATTGTCCATGTAATTTTAAGAGGTTTTGTCTGAGTTGTTCATTAAACTGAACAAGATGCTGAGCAAACCTGGACAATGCTTCAGGATCAACTCTCACTTGTGACATTTATCTTCCTTTTTATCTTTACGGGTGAGCAGCTACGTTTATGAGTACAAACAAAAAATAACAATAGAATTATCTAGTTGAAATACTCACCTTTTTCCCTGTCTCGTATAAGAAATATGTGTCTATTACGAGAAAGATATTACGAGAAAGATATGTCTTGTAAAAGACATGTTTCAGGTTTCTCATAAGAGACATATTTTTTGTTCTCTTGTAAAGCGCTCTGTTTTTTGTATGAGACATTTCTTTCTCTTCTCAGGCAGAGAGAACGATGATTGGGCGTTGTCTTTATTGTTTCATGATGATGGCCAGGCAGACGTTTTTGACAAGTTTTTTGTGCTGCTCTGTTATTTTTCTCTGATAACATGTCTGAAAGCAGCCAACGTGTGAACGCCCGCAAACAGCGTCTTCACTTTCCAACCGACTCTTTACACAGGAAACTGTTTCTCACACTCGGTAAACACATAATCAAGCATTCCAGCAAGTTTTTTAAGTCAGTACAATCCATGTATGTTTTTTTTGGTTATGCTAATTGATATGTTCGTTTCTGTATTTCGTGCGGGGTTTGTGGTTTTGGAAATCGAAAAATAATGTTGCATACGCTTACTCCTCAATATCTTCGCCAAATTGTGCTAACGCCTGAATGAGTTGATCCGCCTGATACGCCAGAATGTACCCTTTCCGATTCTGGAAATTGAGCATCATTCCGGTTTGCTTTGATGCGGCTTATCAATTTTGATTTTTTCGACATATTCTCATAAGAGATGATAAGTGTCAATTGTGTCAAGATCAAAATTTCGAAAACAATGTGTCCAAACCGTAAAGGGTCAATTGACAAAAAAATATATTGACAAATGTCTGTGTTTGGGTTTGTCACAATGAGTAATTGAAAAGAAAGCCTGGGTAAGTGAAATTTACATACATATTGGAGAGGGGCTTATGAGCAAAAATGCGGTTGTGTATCCATATATTCCCAACTCGGTACCTGAGATCAGGGAGCAGATGTTGAAGGAGATCGGCGTCGAGGACATCATGGATTTATTTGCCGAGATTCCGGCCCATTTGCAGTACCATGAGCGCATGAACCTGCCGGAGCCGATTCCGGATGAATTCTCGTTAAAAAAACATGTTGAAGGCATATTGAATACGAACAAACACTGCTCGGAATATCTCAATTTTTTAGGAGCGGGTTGTGCACAGCATTTTATCCCGGCGGTATGTGATGAGATCAATGGCCGGGGAGAGTTTCTCACAGCCTATGCCGCAGACTTTTATGCTGATCACGGCAAGTGGCAGACCCTGTTCGAGTTTTGCAGCCTGATGGGGGAATTACTCGATATGGATGTTGTGAGCGGTTTTTTATACGATGGGGCCCAGGCAATCGCCACATCACTGCGTATGGCTTCCAGGATTACCGGACGCCAGGAAGTTCTGCTTCCCAGGACTATGAATCCGCAGGCCCTGAAGGTGGTAGAGAATTACATGCAAGGGGTGCTCGAACCAGTCATACACATTGTCATGGTGGACTTCGATCCAGCGACCGGGTTGCTCGACCTTCAGGATCTGAAGTCAAAAGTCTCCTCAAAAACAGCGGCGGTCCTCATTGAGAACCCATCGTATCTCGGTTTTCTTGAAACTCAAGCCGCAGAGATCGGAAAGATTGCGCGTCAGAACGGGGCTGAGTTTGTTGTCTCCACAGACCCGATTGCCCTCGGAGTGCTCGCCCCGCCTGCTCAATACGGCGCCACCATCGCGTGCGGGGATTACCATCCTCTTGGAATCCATCTGCAATGCGGCGGCGGGCAGGCCGGTTTTATTGCAACCCACGATGACATGAAGTATGTCTCTGAATTTAAGGATAAAATGTATGGGCTGACAAAAACGGTCGCAGAAGGTGAATACGGATTCGGGCATGTGTTATTCGATAGAACGTCCTTTGGTTCAAGAGAGAAGGCCAAAGAATATACGGGCACTTCAAACGCCCTCTGGGCGATTACGGCCGGGGTGTATTTAGCGCTCATGGGGCCAAAGGGGATGGCGGAAGTCGGCCAGACGATCATGCAAAAATCGCAGTATGCCGCAACGCAAATCGCTCAGATTCCAGGAGTCAAACTCGTTTTCAATTCCCCGTTTTTTAAGGAATTTGTTGTGAATTTCGATGGGACCGACATGAGTGTGAAAGCGATCAACAAAGCTTTGCTTGAGCATAACATCTTTGGCGGCCAGGATCTCTCGGTTGAATTTCCGCAACTCGGTCAATCTGCGCTCTATTGCGTGACAGAAATCATGACGAAAGACAATATCGATACGCTTGTTGCCACGTTGCAGGACATCACCGGATAATTTCAGGAGGAGAAAGGAGACCTATTATGGGGGAAGAACGCAACAGACGTTTACGTAAGTTTCATCAAGCTCAGTGGGATGAAGAAATGATCTTTGAGTTAAGCGTCCCTGGTGAAAGGGGGGTGATTCCTCCCAGGGCCGAGGAAGCCATCCAAAACAAGGTAGGAAACGGCGTATCAGTGATTCCCGATGATCTCAGAAGAACAACCGCTCCGGAGCTTCCTGAAGTCAATCAACCACGAATTGTTAGGCATTTTACACGCTTATCCCAGGAAACGCTGGGAGTGGATGTCACTCCTGATATCAGCCTGGCAACATGTACCATGAAGTACAGTCCGAAAGTCCAGGAGCATCTGGCGGCCAGACACCCCGGGATGACAGAAGTCCATCCTTTACAGCCTGAAGAGACCATGCAGGGTATCCTGGAGATCTATTACAAAGTTGAGCAATTCCTGAAGGAGATTTCCGGCCTGGATTATTTTTGTTTCCAACCCGGCGGCGGAGCACACGCCATCTTTACCAATGCGTGTATTATGCGAGCATACCATGCCGCACGGGGAGAACAACATCGGGATGAAATCATTACCACGATCTTTTCCCACCCGGCCAATGCGGCTGCTCCAGCTACGGCCGGATACAAAGTCATCACCCTGATGCCGGATGAGCATGGTTATCCGAGTCTGGACGCTTTCAAGGCCGCGCTTTCTGAACGTACTGCGGGGATCTTCATCACCAACCCTGAAGATACCGGGCTTTTCAACCCCAACATCGATCACTATGTGAATGCCGCGCACGCGGTAGGGGCATTATGTTCGTATGATCAGGCCAACGCCAACGCTGTGCTAGGAATTGCACGGGCCAAAGAATCCGGCTTCGACCTGTGTCATTTTAACTTACACAAAACATTCTCCTCCCCGCATGGCTGTATGGGACCTGCTCTGGGAGCGAACGGCGTGCAAGCAGAACTTGCAAAATTTCTGCCGGTGCCGAGGGTGGAATTTGACGGCAAAAGGTATTCCTTGAATTACGACTGTCCTGAGAGTATCGGACGAGTGCGATCATTCTTCGGAAATGTGCCTGTGGTTCTGAGAGCATACTCCTGGATCATGCAGCATGGCGCGGATGGTTTGGCAGAGGTAGCCAAATGTTCGGTGCTCAACAGTAACTACCTGGAAAAGAAGATCAGAGAGATTCCCGGGGTAAGCGTCTGGTATGCAGAAGGCACGCGCAGACTGGAACAGGTCCGATATTGTTGGGAGAATCTGAAAGAGGAAATCGGAGTAGGTACGGACGACGTGAAACGCCGCATGGCCGATTATGGGCTTCAACATTATTGGACCAGTCACCATCCCTGGGTTGTCCCGGAACCTTTTACGCTGGAACCCTGCGAGTCGTATTCAAAAGATGATCTCGATGAGTATGTGGCGGTTCTGAGACAAATTGTCAAAGAGGCTTATGATGATCCTGAGTTCGTGAAGAATGCCCCGTATAACTCCACGATTCATAAGATCCCGAACCCGGAAATTGATGAACCGGAAAGAATCGTGATTACCTGGCGTCAATACAAAAAGAAGGGACTCAAGTAGCCTGAATATGAAGAAAGTAGGGATCATCGTCAATCCTGTAGCCGGGATGGGGGGGCGAGTAGGACTTAAGGGAAGCGATGGCGTTGAGATTTTGCGTATGGCCAGGAAGTTGGGGGCCGAGCCGGAATCTCCCAAAAGAACGGTGGACGCGCTCAAAAGCCTTGCGACCTTCAAGGATCAGCTTGAATTCATCACTTATCCGCATGAAATGGGAGAGGATGAATGTCGCGCGGCCGGTTTATCCCCCAGAGTGATTGGCTCCATTCAGAGCGGAGAGACAACTGCTGAAGACACGGAAAAGGCGGCTCAGCTTATGCTTGCAGAGAATGTGGACTTGCTCTTGTTTGCCGGCGGCGACGGGACAGCGCGAAATATCTGTCATGCTGTGAAGCAGAAGATGTTGACGCTTGGCATTCCGACCGGGGTGAAAATCCATTCTGCGGTCTATGCGACTACTCCCGGAAACGCGGGAGAAGTCGCTCTGATGACGCTGGAAGGACGAATAAAAGATGACCATCTGGCAGAAGTGATGGATATTGATGAAGCGGCCTTTCGCAATGGAATTGTCAGCGCAAAACTTTACGGGTTTCTGCGTGTGCCGACCGAAAGCAGGTTTGTTCAGAATGCAAAATCCGGTGGGATCGCGTCTGAAAAAGAGGTTCTCCAGGGGATTGCTATGAGTGTGATCGAGGCGATGACAGCGAAGGATGTGTATTTCATTATTGGTCCTGGAACGACAACTCGAACGATCATGGAGAATCTGAGGCTTGAAAACACGCTGCTCGGCGTAGATGTCCTTTACAATAAGCAGCTTGTGGCTCAGGATGTGAACGAAGCTCAACTCCTGGAAATCATCAAGGGGAAGAAAGCCAGGATTGTCGTGACGGTGATCGGGCGGCAAGGTTATCTGTTTGGTCGCGGGAATCAGCAGATCAGTCCACGAGTGATTCGAGAAGTTGGCAAAGAGCATATCATCGTGATAGCGACAAAGGAAAAATTGATCGCGTTACAGGGCCGGCCGCTTCTGGTAGATACCGGCGATGAAGAGCTTGATAAGGAATTGCAGGGCTATGTAAAAGTCACGACCGGATATGCGGATTATACAATGTATAAAGTTGGATATTAACGCTATTGGAAAGGGGGTGATAGTTTTTATACTGACAAACGTTATAAATTGCGCTTTTCTTTAACCCACCCCTAACCCCTCCCAGGAGGGGAATTCGCGTGTCGGTATGGACACATATTCCCCTCCTGGGAGGGGTTAGGGGTGGGTGTTAAAAGCTCAGATTATGACGACTTTGAGTATAGCTGAAAAAAGTGTCGCTAAAGAGAGGAGATCGCAAGCTTCAAAGATAAACAATACCAGGTAACGGAGGTTTCAAAAATGAAAAAAACTATCGTGACGTTATTAGTGGTGATAAGCATTCTGAGTATATTTACCGTTGCTTATGCTCAAGAGACCGTGAAAGTAGGAATTCTTCTGCCGCTCAGCGGTCCGGCTGCTCCGATCGGAGTGAACTCCCTGAATGGTCATAAGATGGCGGTTGAGGAGATTAACGCTGCCGGGGGCATTCGTGCGTTAGGCGGCGCGAAAATAGAGTTGGTCGTGGCTGATAGCGGCGGTGATCCCAAAGTCGGAATGACTCAGGCCGAACGGCTGATCACAAAAGACGGGGTTGTCGCGATCATGGGCGCGTATCAGAGTAGTGTGACCTATCCCAGTACGCAGGTTGCCGAACAATATGAGATTCCCTATCTTGTTCCTTCCTCCTATTTACCGACAATTACTGAAAGAGGGTTTAAATATACGTTCCGGGTGTGTTTAACCGCTGATTTGGCAAGCCGAGAACAAATTGCGTTTTTAGACAGAATGGGCAAACTGACGGGGAAGCCGGTTAAAACTCTGGGACTGCTCTATGAAAATACCGACTGGGGAGAATCGACCGCAGAAAGCTGGGAAAAGTATGCAGAGGAATTTGGTTTTGATGTTGTCCTGAATGAAGAATATCCGGCCAATTCAGCCACTTTACAGCCAGTTGTGCTGAAAATCAAACAAGCGAAGCCGGATGTGTTGCTGTTCGCGTCATACACCTCAGATGCGATTTTGTTGGCGAAAGGGATTGCAGAGCAGAAGATCGATGTGAAAGTGTATGTTGGAACCGCTGGTGGACATGCTGACCCGGTATTTATTGAAAATGTTGGCGATGCGTCGAATTATTATTTTGATTTGGCCGAAACCTCACCCGATATCGACCTGCCTTTGGCTGTCGAAACAAATGCGAAATACAAAGAACAATACGGGGTTGATATGAGCGATGATTGTATCAAGTGCTATACGTCAACGTATGTTTTGGCAAAAGCGATCGAAATTGCGGCTTCAACCGATCCGAAAGATATTCGACGCGTTGTGGCAAATATCAAGATGATCCCAGGGCAAAAAGGAATTATCACACCCTATGAGATCGAATTTGGCCCTGATGGCCAAAACCTTCATGCACGGGCGGTCATTGTCCAGACTTTAGATCAAAAACGAGTTGTCGTGTATCCGGCGGAATTGGCTTTGCCGGGAGCAACGATTGTGTGGCCAACCCCTGCCTGGGCTGAAAGATAAAGGTCAACCGGCGCCAGAAACTGATGGAAGTCGAATAGTGACTACTCAGCCACGGAGTGACACGAAGACACGCAAAAAAAGCCTTTTTCTTTCGGAAAATCGGTGAACACGCGTGACATACTCGCATAAAATAGGTGTATTGCGTAATAGTTCATCTATGACACTTCGTGTCACTTCGCGTTCTTAGCGGCTGAGTAATTACGTCGAATATAAAGATACCCTGAACGAAAGGATCATATCCTATGGAAATCATCGTCGAAGTCGTTATTAATGGAATATTGATGGGAAGCATATACGGACTCACAGCACTGGGGCTGACCCTCATCTTTGGGGTCATGAAGATCATTAATTTTGCTCATGGCACGTATCTTATGGTGGCCATGTATCTGGTGTATGGGATCGTCACGTTTACCGGAATCGATCCGTACCTTACCTTAATTTTCGTCGTGCCGATCTCCTTTATGTTAGGGTACTTTTCGCAGGTCATTTTTATTACCCCGGTACTGAAAGCCGAGCGTGATGTCAGAGAACCTATCGGTGTTTTGCTCCTGACAGCGGGATTATGGATTTTCGTAAATAATTTTTTTCTCATGTTGTTCGGGGCAAATTTTCGATCCCTGGCCACGGCGTATAGCGGGACGACGTATGAACTCGGGAATATGATGATCAGCCGACCCCTGTTTTATGCGTTTATCACGAGTATTTTGACAACTGTGCTCCTTTTTATCTTTCTCAAAAAGACCAGGTCAGGCCGGGCAATCCGAGCAGTTGGTCAGGATCGAGAAGCGGCAAGTTTAATGGGCATTAATATTTATAAAATCTATAATATTGCGTTCGGAATAGGAATCGCTGCGCTTGGGGTCGCCGGCGTGATTATCATCCCATTGTTCTATCTCCATCCCTTTGCGGGAGATGTGTTCGATATTCGAGCGTTTGTCATCGTTGTCCTCGGAGGTCTGGGGAGCGTGCCAGGCGCGCTTTTAGGAGGAATCATTATCGGAGTCATCGAATCCGTTGCCGGACAATATTTGACAATGACCTGGGCCACGGCGCTGATTTATATTATTTTTTTATTCATGCTGTTTCTCAGACCACAAGGGATTTTCGGATTTGAAAAGGAAAGCTAACAGGAGAAAAGGAGTCTTTCATCATGAAAAATACATCCAGCGAAGGTAGCAGGAGATTGTTCAATCTTGATCGATCGTTATTGTTATTGGCTGTTGTCGTGCTCATCGCAATTCCCATCGTTATGCGAAGTGTGACCTGGTTGCAGGTGATGATTCTGGTGTTATGGTATGCCTGTTTGACCTCAAGTTGGAATTTCGTCGGAGGGTTTGCCGGCGTCCTCCCTTTAGGACACTCTGTCTTTGCCGGGATCGGAGCTTATACCTCAACACTTCTCTTTATCTATCTGGGGCTTACACCCTGGATTGGTATGCTCCTCGGAGGGATTCTCGCCGCCGCAGTTGCTCTGCTGATTGGATTACCTACATTTAAGTTGCACGGCGCCTATTATGCCTTAGCTTCGATAGCGTTTGTTGAGGTCGTGCGAATCATCACTGAAAATACTAAAGAGGTCTTTGGGATAAAGATTAATGGCGCGCGTGGATTGTTAGTTCCGTTAAAAGGACAGGCCCCTCTGTACTTTCAATTTTCTGATAAACGTTACTATTACTACATTATTTTAGCCCTTCTGTTTCTCATTCTCTGGATCACATATACAATTCATAATTCAAAATTAGGGTTTTACTTAGTTGCAGGTGGGGAAGAGCAAGAAGCCGCAGAATCCTTAGGAGTGAATGTCAGGAAATGCAAACTGATCGCGCTTGCGTTGAGCGCGTTTTTTACTGCTATCGTCGGCACGTTTTATGCACAGCTTGTCCTTTTTATCTATCCTCAGGGGATCATTGCATTGGCGTTGTCTTTTGAAATTGCTTTTATCGCAATCATTGGCGGAAGAGGGACGCTCCTGGGGCCGATTCTCGGTGCCTTTATCCTGGTTCCAATTGCGGAGATCAGTCGGATGTATCTTTCGGGGAGCCGCTTTTTAGGAATTCATTTGATGTTATATAGTGGGATTATTGTCCTGGTCATGTTATTCAAGCCCCAGGGCATGATGGGAGTCGTCGAAAACGCGTATTTTACCGTCACGAAAAAATTACGAGGAGAATCGTGAAACTATACCGGGAGAGGAGATACTATGAGCCTGTTTACCCTTGAACATATCACCAAAAGATTCGGAGGATTAAAAGCGGTCAGTGATTTCAGTCTGACCTTAGAACAAGGAGACATTGTTGGCTTAATCGGGCCGAACGGAGCGGGAAAAACAACGATCTTCAATGTTATCACCGGAGTCTATCCGGCCGATAGCGGAAAAATCCTTTTTCAGAATGAGGATATTAAAACCCTTAAACCATACAATATCTGCTTAAAAGGGATTGGGAGAACCTTTCAGATCGTTAAGCCCTTTTTGAATCGGACCATTCTGTACAATGTCATGGTAGGCGCGTTTTCTCGCGTAAGGACGAAAGAGGAAGCTGAGCAGGAGGCCATAAAAACGCTTGAATTTACCAATTTGCTGCCGAAAAAGGATGTGCTTGCTAAAAATCTGACTCTGCCTGATCGCAAACGGCTCGAGATTGCGAGAGCCTTAGCGACGAAACCGCAATTATTACTTTTGGACGAGGTGATGGCGGGGTTGAACCCCACAGAAATCGACGAAGCCATCACATTAGTCAGAAAAATGCGCGCAGAAAAAAAGATATCAATCTTGATTATTGAACATGTGATGCAGGTTATTATGTCGCTTTCAGATCGCATTATCGTCCTTCATCACGGTGAAAAAATTGCGGAAGGTACTCCTGAAGAAGTCGCGAGCAATAAACAGGTGATCGAAGCGTATTTAGGAGAAGAATATGTCACTACTTAACATCGAACAGATTAATGTTGCTTATGGAGAAGTCCAGGTGTTACACGAGATTTCTCTGGAGGTACACGAACAGGAGATTGTGAGTATTGTCGGGGCGAATAGCGCAGGGAAAAGCACTCTTCTTAAAACGATATCCGGCTTGCTTCAAATGACCTCCGGAAAAATTGAATTTGAAAACCAGCGCGTTGATAATCTGCCACCCCATGATATTGTGGAGCGAGGAATCATTCAGATTCCGGAGGGAAGAAGATTATTTCCATTTTTAACGGTTCAGGAAAATCTAGAGGTCGGTGCGTACAATTCGCGGGCTGCCAGTCAGATCAACCAAACCCTGCAAGAAATTCTGGAACTGTTTCCGATTCTGAAAGAACGAAAAAATCAATTGGCCAGAACGTTAAGCGGTGGTGAACAGCAAATGTTGGCGATTGGGAGAGGGTTAATGGCGAAACCAAAGCTTTTGATGTTCGATGAGCCTTCTCTGGGATTAGCTCCACTTTTAGTAAAAGAGGTTTTTGACATCATTCCGAAGGTCAGGGAACAGGGAATTCCTGTGTTGTTGGTTGAGCAGAATGTCAAACACTCTTTGAGCCTCAGTGATCGAGGATATGTGCTAGAAAATGGCAAAATTGCGTTAACAGGAACCGGCCAGGAACTTTTGGAGAACAAAGATATTAAAAAAGCCTATTTAGGGGCTTAAGTAAATATGAATAAGTTTTTTTCAGGTTCTCGCAAAGCCCGCAAAGACGCAAAGCTCTTGAATATCCATTCTTTGCGAGCTTTGTGGGCTTTGCGAGAGAATTTATCAGAAAGGGTACTATGGGGAAATTAACGGGGAAGGTGGCGGTTGTCACCGGAGCAGCAATGGGAAACGGCGAAGGGATTGCACGTGTGCTGGCGAAGCATGGAGCCTATGTGGCTCTGTGGGATGTCGCCGAAAAAGTCTTTGAAACCGCTCGATCAATCGAGGCGCAGGGATATGGCGCAGCCGCGTTTCAGGTAGATGTGAGGATGCTTGAGGACTGCCAATCCGTTGCAAAGGCCGTGATTGCCGAGAAGGGGAAAATTGATATTTTATGTAATAACGCCGGGGTTGTTCGACTCGCGCATTTCCTTGATATGAACGATGAGTTGCGCGATCTGCAATTTGATGTCAATCTCATCGGCGTCTGGAATTGCACGAAGGCCGTATTACCGAATATGAAAAAGAATAAATACGGCAAGATCGTGATTATGTCCTCTGTGACTGGCCCGATGGTAGCGGATGAAGGCGAGACCGCCTATGCCACCACAAAAGCTGCGCTTCTGGGGTTTACAAAATCGCTGGCGCGGGAAGTTGCAAAAGACGGGATCACGGTGAATGCTATTTGTCCCGGATACATTCTGACGCCAATGGTAGAATACACAGCGCGCGAATCGAATCCGAGCGACCCGGATGCCGTTATCCGCGGCATCGCCGCTGGAATTCCAATGGGGAGACTCGGGAGTATTTTGGAAATCGGAGAATTGGCCGCGTTTCTCGCTTCTGATGAATCAAGTTACATCACAGGCGCGCAAATTGTGATCGACGGAGGAAGTACGCTTCCCGAAACAAAGTCTGTCGGGGTTTAATGTTTCGAACAGGGAGGAAATCATGTTAGCTGTTGTGAAAGAGAAGCCAGGTCCTGGTTTTACACTGAAAGAGGTAGACGTTCCTATCCCGAAAGAGGATGAAGTTCTGGTAAAAGTGAAATCCGTCGGGCTTTGTGGGTCGGATATTCCTATCTTTCGGGGAATTCGCGAGGTACCGTACCCTCATATTCCTGGCCATGAATTTTCAGGGGTTATTGTAAACAAAGGCAAGCAGGTCAGTAAATTTCAGGAAGGCGACCAGGTTGTTGCGGGATTAGTCGTGCATTGTGGGGAATGTATCTATTGTAAACAGGGATTAGAGTCCTTATGCGATCATCTTTACGAAATCGGAATCCATGTTGATGGAGCGTTTGCGGAATATGTCGTTGCTCCGGAAAAAACCCTGCATACATTACCAGAGATGCTGACGTTCAACCAGGGGGCTTCGATAGACCCCATCGCTTCGGCCTATCGACCTGTAAGAAAATCTCAGATCACAAGCGAAGATGTGGTTGTCATCTTTGGCCCGGGACCGATAGGATTGTATGCTGCTCAAATTGCTAGAGTAGAAGGCGCGAAAAAACTCATAGTTGTTGGAACGAAGGGAGATGAGGAGCGTCTGGATCTGGCGGAAAAATTTGGCGCGGATGTCACGATCAATAGCGCAGAGGAAGACCCGGTACAATGCATCCACGATTGTACTCAGGGAGAAATGGCCGATGTCGTGATAGAGGCCACCGGAGTTCCGGCTGTCGTTGAGCCATGTTTGAAGAGTGTCAAAAAAAATGGCCGCATCACGTTCATCGGAATTTTCCATAGTCCCGTAGAGCAAATCTCTTTAACTGATATAGTCCGAAAAGAATTGAATATCCAGGGAAGTCTGTGTTATACCTGGAAAGATTTTGAGGCCTGTATTCATTTGGTTTCTTCCGGAAGAGTTCGGGTCGAAGAGCTTATTACGCATGAATTCTCCTTAACTGAGATGGCGAATGTTCTGGAATTAGCATATAATCGAAAAGCAATAAAAATTATCGTCCACCCCGAAACCTGAAATTCTAAACATCTCTTCTTTAGAATGCAATAATGGATCTAAAGCGTGCAACTTCATGATACTTCCTCCTTAGACTCAATGTTTTTCCTTACTAAATAGTAATCTATTACAACCGAACAAACCTTGAATATGATAAGGTTATTTCCAAATTACCGAGACATTTTGTATTCCCTTATAAAAAGCTCTCCTAATATCTTTTAAAGGATTTTCCTGAAATTTACGGGCTTTGAATTTTCCCCAAAGCTATAAAATTTCACACACCAGAAGCAATAATGCGCATAATACCATTGCTTTTCCAAAACCCAATGAAAACCAGTCGTTGCCAGACATAAATCGAGATGCAAAAAAATAAGACACCTTTCATACCTGGAAACCCCATTCTTACCTATATGCGATTTCTGTAGTTCAAAAGGAGAAACAATGTGAGCATGGAAAACTTGGTCTCAGTCATCACGGATTTTGATCTGAAAACGGGACTTTCGAAGCGTAAACAACCCTTACGACGGTATTTGTCGAACATGAAAAGGATGTTTTTTGATGAAACTGCCTACAATCAGCAAGTGAGCCCAGAAGATACACTGGTATATGAATTTTTGGTAGTGGTGAAATTGTAAGTGATGGGTACCTGGAACACTGCTCAACAGACAGGAGGGCGATGAGGTCATCGCCTCAGGGCAACGCCCTGACAGACGCGGCATCGCCGATGCTGTTGCGACGACCTCGTCGCACTCCTGACCACATTGTGACGCATGCGTCATCACTTACTATTTAATTGTATTGACATGCAAGGTTATGGACATTTTTCGGAGTACCAAAGCTCTGCTTTGGTCGCGCAAGCAGAGCTTGCGCACTCCAGAGAGCGTGTCCATAACCTTCTGTGTCATTACATTTAATCACTACCGAATTTTTTGATATGGGCGTGCCGGCGAGTGAAAAAGAGATCGCTTACGGTACTAGCATTGTGTACCCTGGCAAGGTTGGGGACGAATATTTCATGACCAAAGAGCATTTTCATACAGTACTGGATACGGCCGAAGTTTATTATTGCCTGAACGGTCACGGTTATATGCTGATGGAAAACCTGGAAGGCGATTGGGAAGCGCAGGAATTGACGTCTGACCTGGCGTTGTATGTCCCCAGACGCTACGCCCATCGTAGCATCCGTATTCCTGCGAGCGAGCCGCTGGTGACATTTTTCGCCTTTCCCGGCCACGCCGGCCACGATTACGGTACGATTGAAACCAAAGGGTTTCGAAAATTGATCGTCGAACGCAACGGGAAGCCGGAAATCATTGATAACCCTAAATGGAAGAACTAATCCCAGGAGTATATTCTTGTGAAACCTGGAGCCAAATACATGTTCTTTTCATAAAATTGTCGGATCGGGACGGAATAGATGGAAAAATCGTTGACAAATTTTATGCGTATAGTAGCAGAGTGTTCTTGAAAAAAATAGAGATTACTTCATTGTTACAAGAATATTTTCACGGTCATCATCATAATGAAATCAAGTGCGCTCAAGATTCTGAAAACATTATGCGAACACGGCTTTACCGCGCTGTTTGTCGGGGGTTGCGTGCGGGATATGCTGATGGGCAAAGAACCTGGCGATTACGATATTGCCACCGATGCTTCGCCGGAACAGGTCATGCAGATTTTTAAACGCACTATTCCGGTTGGCGTGCAATTTGGGATCGTAATCGTCCTGATGAAAGGGGGAAAATTCGAGGTGGCCCAATTTCGCAATACCACTGACCCGATAAATTACTTGCGTGAAGATGCCTTGCACCGGGATTTTACGATCAACGGCATGTTTTACGATCCTGATAAAGAACAGGTGTTTGATTATGTCGGTGGGCAACGCGATATCGAACGTAGACTGATTCGCGGCATCGAAAACCCTTACGACCGTTTTATCGAAGACCGACTGCGTATGATACGAGCAATTCGTTTTGCAGTTACGTGTGACTATCAAATCGAAGCAGACACTTTAGCCGCAATTCGAGGGCTTGCGTCTCAGATCAGCAGTGTCAGTATAGAACGTATCCGCGATGAACTGCTGAAAATTCTGATGTCACCGCACCCGGACCAGGGCTTGCGGTTGTTGGACGAGACCGGACTGTTGCTTCACATTTTACCAGAAGTAGCGGCAATGAAAGGCGTGGCGCAGCCGGAGCAATTTCACCCGGAAGGCGATGTTTTTACACATACCTTGCTGATGCTGCAATACCTGGCTCATTCCTCCTTTCGAGGAGACAGAAAACAGATTTCTCCGGAATTTGCCATGGGGGTGTTACTGCACGATGTTGGGAAACCGCAGACTTTTACTGAAACAGATCGTATTCGTTTTCACAATCATGACCAGGTCGGGGCTGAAATCGCGGAAAACCTTTGCATTCGTTTCAAATTTTCGGCAAAAGCGATTGAAAAAATTACGACGCTGGTCAAGGAACATGGAAAGTTTGTTGACGTGGAGCAGATGAAAAAAAGTACGTTAAAACGTTTTCTCCGTCAGGAACATATCGCAGATCTGCTTGAGCTTCACAGACTCGATCGTCTGTCCAGCCGCAGAGACTTAGGCCATTATCAGTTTTGCCTGGCAAAACTGGAAGAATTTCGCAATGAAAAAGAAACTATCCGCCCATCCCAACTCATTTCCGGGAAAGACCTGATTCAACTCGGCATTGTGCCCGGCCCTGTCTTTAAACAACTTCTCGAATACATCGAAGACGCTCAACTCGAAGGAACGGTTTCAACCAAACAAGAAGCCCTGGAGCTTGTGCAAGAAATCCAGGACACGCTTGGGTTTTCTGCGAATCCATTGTTTACACAAAAAAGTTGACAATTCGATATTGTTCATTACATGATTCAGCCCTGGTGGGTTTTGATCTATTTGATGTTAAGAGAATAAAGGAAAGTGATCATGCCAGCGCAAAAACCTTTGTATAAGCTTGTGTTCGATGGAAAGATCAGGGAAGGTGAAGATCTCAGGCAGGTCAAAGCTCGTCTGAGTGCATTATTTCGGACTGATGAAAAGACCATTGATAGGCTGTTTCAGAATCCGAGTACTGTTGTCAAACATGGACTGACTCAGCAAGAAGTCGCCAGATATCAACAAGCGATTGAAAAAACCGGGATGATCTGCCGGATTCTCAAAGAGCGACCTCAAGCTCAAGTGAATGCGAAGAAGACCAAAATCTGTCCCAGATGTGGGCTCGAGCAGGAAGCTGAACGATCAGATTGTATGCGCTGCGGCATTGTGTTTGCTCGCTTTCATTCTCAATCTGAACGACAGCGAAAAGGTGATGAGGAAAGGTCTGTAGGGCAGACGCATGAAGATGACATGGATCAAGAGAAGCAAGAGGAAGAGGAATATACCGGTCCTTTATCGGTTGAACGTGAGGGTTGGTGGTCACTGACGGGCGGAGCGGTGATTACGGCGATAGTCATGCTGATCCCCTTCTTGAACTATATTTTCAGTTATCTCATCGTTCTGGTGCATGAATTAGGACATACCGTGTGTCATTGGGTGTTTGGCTATCCCTCGATTCCGGCCTTCGATTTTGTCTATGGCGGGGGCGTGGCGATTCATCAAGATCGGCAGATGATCCTGCTTGCGGTGATCTATCTCTGTTTTGTCTATCTCTTCTACTTGTTTCGCCGCAACCTTCCCACAATGGTCATCCTCGCAGTCGTTGCGGTTAGCTATTCGCTGGCGGTGTTTACGCCGATTCATGAAGTTATCAGCTTGTTCATGGGGCACGGCTTCGAACTTATTTTTGCTGCGATTTTTTTGTATCGGGCCATTAGCGGAAGCGCAGTCATCATAGCAGTTGAACGCCCATTGTACGGATTTTTAGGGATGTTTATCGAGTTTCGTGCGATAGGCTTTGCTTATCGTTTGATGACCAGCCAGGATTATCGAGCGGATTACGAAGCCGCCAAAGGCGGCGGGCATTGGATGGATTTCAGCCGGATTGCCGAAGAATATCTTCGGGTAGATTTATCAGTAGTCGCAGGCCTTTTCCTGATTTGCTGTCTTATGCCTCCGGTTGTCGCGTTTTTGGCGTATCGCTATCAAACATCCTGGATGTTCACGTTGTCAAAATTGTTGAGTCCTGAACCGGAATAAACCGTCGGGGTTGACCGTGTAAAAATTCCCAGGAAAAAGCTTGAGAAAAAATCTGGAGTGTATTTCGGAGTTGTTATGAGTTTGCGGCTCGTCCGATGCAATGGTAATCAGGCTTGTAATCGCCGCTTCAGCTCACGATGAAAATGACCGGTTTGTACCTGCGGACAGCCTTCTCCGCAGAGGGGTTCGACGAACAGGGCTGTTCGTCGGTACAACTATTTTCACAGGAGTTGTCATGAGCGGAACGCTCACCCGACATGATGAAACTGGACGGAGCGATTCTTGCTTATATATCAATTCCTGTAGTTTCACATGAGGTATCATGAGCCTCTGGCTCACCCGTCATCATGAAAATGAGATGTACCGCGAAACTCCAGTTTCGCGGCCGTATCACCGGTGCGCGAAACTGGAGTTTCGCGCTACATTTTCAGAGGAGAATTAATATGGCAGACGCACAAGCAAAAGTTATCCACTATACAGACGTTCTGGCGCAGACATTCGGAGATTCCGCCCCGGGAACTTCGATTCGCTGGTTGATTGATGACGATCATGACGGCGCGCCGGTGTATGCGTTACGCATGATTGAAATTGAACCGGGTGGGAATTCCCCGCAGCATTCCCATCCTTACGAACACGAAAACTTTGTAATTGAAGGCAAAGGCCGCCTGATGATCGAAGGCAAATGGCATGATCTGAAAGCAGGCGACGTGGCGTTTGTTCCGGCCGGCGTGCTGCACCAATATGTGAACGCCGGCGATTCCACCTTCAAATTCTTGTGTGGCATCCCGGTCAAAAAATTGCGGGAACAGCAGTGAAGTTGTTAGGCGGAAAAACTAACGTGTCACCGCAAGCCAAGATAATCGGAGAGATTGAATCGTAGTGGAGGTTTGGTCAGTGATGAAACAAAATAGCTCTGAAAATAAAGCCCAAATTGTCTATTTTTCCCATGGCGGCGGTCCCTTGCCAATTCTTGGAGATGCAAGCCATAAAGCGATGGTAGATTTTATGCTACAGCTTCCATCCCAACTGGGAAAGCCTGATGCTATCCTTGTTGTTAGCGCTCATTGGGAAGAAAGTGCGGCAACACTGTTAGGCGCAGATACCCCTCCCTTGTTCTATGATTATTATGGTTTCCCCAATAAAGCCTATGAGATCACCTACCCAGCGCCTGGCAACCCCGATCTTGCGGAGAGGATTGCTGAATTGCTGCATAAAAGCAACATACCGGCCCACATTGATCCTCAGCGGGGATTTGACCATGGCCTTTTCATCCCGCTGAAACTGATGTACCCTCAAGCCGATATCCCCTCGCTTCAACTTTCGCTATTGCGCGGTCTCAACCCGATCGCGCATATTGCCCTTGGCAAAGCGTTACGCGAATTGCTGCATGAGAATATCCTGGTGGTCGGATCTGGATTTTCGTTCCATAATATGAGAGCATTTTCCTGGCAGGGAATCAACATGCCTGATCCAGCCAATGATGCCTTCCAAAATTGGCTGATCGAGGTATGCGCCGGTCCAATGCCCCAATCCGGGCGTGAACAATACCTGATCGAGTGGGAGAAAGCACCTTCTGCACGCTACTGTCACCCCCGCGAAGAGCATTTGTTGCCACTCCACGTGTGTCTCGGGATGGCAGACAGGCCAGCGAAAGTGATATTTGATGACTACATCCTGGGCAAGCGTGGGGTCGCATTTTTGTGGTGACAAACATAAATAGCAAACATTTCTCGCGGGCTGCAATATAGCTGCAATTCGCCTAATAACTCACTACAGCGGATAACCCTGACAGGCTGCCGCTGAGCTTATCCGTTTTACAGTTTCGTAAAATAGTCCTGAAGCATAAGTAAGGCTGCGCCCCGGGCAAAGCCAATTTGATCCAGGGGATAATAGGCAATAGTATAATCGTTTCCGGCCATAGCATGCCGCTGAACTTCTTGTCGAAGCGCAGACAGCAGGGCGTCGCCATCGGGGCCAAAGTCAGCGGCAATTAGAATGTGCGGGATGTCCAGAATCAAGAGTAGCGCGGTAACTGCGACGCCTAAATAACGAGCAGCTTGTTGCACAAGGGCCGACGCTTGCGGTTGTCCCTGTTTCGCCAGTGAGAAAAGAGTGATCAAACCCTCATGAATCTCGGCGTCGCCGGGTGATGAAGCGAGGGGGACTGAGCTTTGCAAGATTTGTTGTGCATGTTGCTGATACAGCATATCCTGATTGATCAGAGTTTCCAGACATCCGCGTTTCCCACAGCGACAGAGAGAACCGGTTCCGAGAATCGACAGGTGTCCGATTTCTCCGGCCAATCCATGGGCACCTCGCAGTAATTTTCCCTGGCAAAAGATCCCTGTTCCGATTGTATCCTGAATCAGAACCAGCAGAAAATCGTCCAGGGAAAATGCTTTGCCGGCCCATTTTTGATACAAGGTATAACAGCGGACGTTGCTCTCAATCTGTACTTGCGTATGTAACGCCGTTCCTAAAGCTTTGCGAAGGTGGGGAAGCATGGTGTGCTGATCATCCTGAACCAATCCGGGGGGAAGGCTGATACCAATGCCTTGCAGCATATCCTCGTCTGTTAAGTATTGGTGTGCAAAATCTAAACAGGTTGTGATGACAAAATTTTGTAACTGAGAAAGCGTCGGATGTTTGATCGTGGGACGATTCGCCTGGTGCAGGATCGTGTTTTTCAAGTTGGTTAAAAGAATGGTCGTCGTTGAAGAGGAGAGATCAAGCCCGATCGCCAGCGGATGTCGGTCTGAGAGATCGTAGAGCAGCGGATTTTTCCCGGTCACTTCCGGCTGCAATTCTGAGCCAATACAGGTTAAAATTCCGGCGTTTTCAAGGTTCGTGACCTGTTTTACGGCGGTCGCCCAACTGACGCCTTCGCGTTCGGCCAATTCTTTCTTGGACAACGCGCCGTATTGAGAAAATAGGGTGATAGTTCGTTTTTCCCGTTCCGTCATATCAGGCCGGCTCTTAAAATTGAGGCGTTTTTCCCCGATATCTCGCCACAGCCCGGTACATTGCCAGGACGTTTTCAAGCGGAGTATCGGGCTGAAGATTATGGCATGGACTGAGAATAAAGCCTCCGCCTGCGCCGACGACTTCCATCAGCCGCAGAATTTCCCGTTCAATTTCGGTAGGCGTTGCCGCTTGCAGCCAGCCCTGCACATCCACTGCGCCATGCAGCGTAATTTGTGAGCCAAACTGCTCCTTGAGTTGATACGGATTCATCCCGGCCGCTTGCGGTTGAATAGTTTGCAAGGCATCCATGCCGATCTGGATAAAGCGGGGAATCAATTTGGCGCTCGAGCCGCAGCAATGATGCGAGATTTTTGCGCCGTAACTATGCACCATCTCGAAAAATTCCTGTTTTTTCGGGGCAAATAAGCGATCGAAAGTGCGCGGTGAAATCAGCAGATCGCGCTGAGTGCCGAAATCATCGCCGCACAGTACGAGATCAATTCGGCCTTTGGCGGCTTGCAGGCTTCGTTCCGTCACTTCCATGTAAAATTGATGCCGTTTCTCCACGATATATAAATAGACCGGATCGCGCTGAGCAATATCAATCAGGGTTTGTTCCACGCCGCGCCCGAAGGCCACGCCATTGATGAAATCCTGTACGCTGAAGCTGCCGGTCGCCAGGCAATACTCAGGATATTGATCGCACAACGCTGGAATTGAGCTGTAGTCGTACCAATCAGGATTAGGCCAGGGAAACGCTTCGGCTTCTTCCAGCGTGGTCCATTTGGCATAGGGGAAATTGATCGGTTCAGCGTAATCGCCGTATTCGTTAGGCATCGGCTTCTTGCGAATGCCCCAGATATTCATGGTGGAGCCATCATCAAACTGCGGCAGCGCGGGACCGATGTAGGGCGGATTGATGTAGCGAATATCGGTTCCCAATCGCTCTCGCACATCATCTTCATGCGTCACGCCAAAGTGCGTGAGCAGCGCCTGGTGAATTTCTGGCGTGAAAAAATAATCGCACGGCGCAAAATCTGGCTGTATGTGCGCTAATGCGGCTTGTACTCGTTCTTTTGAAGTCATCATAGTATTTCCTCATTATGATGTGTTGAAAGTATATTTAGTTTTTAAGTTATATGCGCAGCGCTGGAAGAAATATAAACTTTAACTACTTCCGCTCATTTTTTCGCCATAGGCGATTCAGTATTGTAGCAGCAAATTTTCTCTGCCTGTTCCTCTTTTTTCGCCGTAGGCGATCCATGTCTGTTATGCGAGCAGATGACGCGGCGGGTTATTTTGTGGATCGCCTACGGCGAAGTCACTACAGGTGGGCATCTTGCTTGCTACAATACTGAATCGCCTACGGCGAAAAAATCCGGTAAATAGTTACGAATTTTATTTAGAACCTGTCAAGAAAAAACAATCTTGACTAGGATTCAGGTTTACCCTCATCTAAAGCGGCTTTCAGAAGTTCTCCCAAATTGGTTGCTGAACTCGAATGATCGCTGTATTGTCGGATGAGGCGTTTATTCATCTGACCCTCCTTTTTGGAGCGTTTGAACTGAAAGGCGTCATCCCCTTTTTCAAATTCTTCATAGCCGCAGCGTTTATCAGAACAGACCAGTTTGCTGCCTTTTTTGGCCTTGACCGCGAGCATAGGTTTTCCGCACATCGGGCATTTGGTCTGACTGGTATTGGCCGGAGAATAGGTGGCCGTACTTTCGCGGATACTTTGCACGAGTTTGATGGTGTTTTGACGAATATCCGCCATAAACCGGTCCCGACGCTCCTCTCCTTTGGCAATATTGGTCAGGCGTAACTCCCATTGGGCGGTTAATTCAGGAGTTGTTAATTCCGGCGGCGCTAATTCAATCAATTCAAAGGCTTTGGGCGTCGGCGTCAGAGATTTCCCGTTGCGATCGATGTAATGATTACTGATCAATTTCTCAATAATTTCGGCGCGAGTGGCCGGGGTGCCAAGTCCACCGGCTTTAATGGATTCACGCAACTCCTCATCTTCAATAAATTTCCCCGGACTTTCCATGGCGGTCAGTAATGTGGCTTCCGTATATCTGGGCGGCGGCGTGGTTTGCGCCTGTCTGATCTGGCAGCGCCGCACCGGGAATTGTTCTCCCTGGCGATACTGCTGCAATGGCTGATCTAACAAACGTTCTTCATCATGAGGGCTTTCATCAATTGCACCTGAGGCGATGGCTTTCCAGGCCCGGTCTTTTTCCTGTTTTCCCTGAGCGTAAAATCGTTCGCCGTTGATATTGACGACAAGCGTGGTGCGGTCATAGAGATAGGGCGGAGAGAGCACGACCAGGAAGCGTTTGATCACAAGGTCATACACTTTGCGTTCATCCTCCGCCAGGGCTGAGAGCTTCGGAATTTCTTCAGTGGGGATGATGGCGTGATGATCTGAAACTTTACTGTCATTCACTAACCGTTTTCCAGGGTTCAGGGGGTGAGCTAAGAGCATTTCAGCCCAGCGGGCGTAAGGTCCTGTCGCAATGCTTTTGAGGCGTCGGGGCAGGGTGTTCACCATGTCAGTCGTGATATAACGCGAATCGGTACGCGGGTACGTGACCAGTTTCTCGTGTTCGTATAAATTTTGAAGCACAGACAGTGTTTTTTTGGCCGAAAATCCGAAAAAGCGATTGGCGTCCCGTTGGAGTTCCGTTAAATCGTAAGCTAGCGGCGGCGGTTCTACCACCGGTTTGACGTTCAATTCTTCAATCATGCCGGTTTGCCCGGTGATCTGTTCTGCCAGTTCTTGCGCTTTAGGATGGTCAAAAATACGGCTATTGCCATGCGCATTGCGCCACAGTCCCGTATAATCGCCGAAATCTGCTTCGACGGTCCAATAATCCACTGGCGTAAATTGCTTGATTTCCTGTTCCCGCTTGACCATGATTGCCAGGGTTGGAGTCTGGACGCGGCCGGCATTTAAGGAAATATCATATTTGCATGTGAGCGCGCGTGTGACGTTCAGGCCGACCAGCCAGTCGGCTTCTGCCCGGCACTGAGCGGAAGCATACAGGGTTTCATACATTACGCCGGGTTTCAGATTCGCAAATCCGGCACGAATGGCTTCATCGGTCTGCGATGAAATCCACAGCCGTTTTACGGATTTTTTCCAACCGACCAATTTCATAATCCAGCGCGCCACTAATTCACCTTCGCGCCCGGCATCGGTTGCAATAATCAACTCGCCAATATCCTCGCGCTGCATCAATTGGCTGACCACACGAAATTGGTGCGATGTACTGCGGATCACTTGCAATTTCATGGTTTGTGGCAGCATGGGCAGGTCCTCCATGCGCCATTGTTTCAGTTTTTGATCGTAAATATGCGGGTCGGCGAGCGTTACCAGGTGCCCTAAGGCCCAGGTGACGACATAATGCGCGCCTTCGCAAAAATTCTTCTGGGTGTTCGTGCATCCTAAAACGCGTGCCAAATCTTTCCCGACGCTTGGTTTTTCTGCTAACACAAGAGCTTTCATCATAACGTAAATAAACGACCATAAATTTTCAGGGCGAAAAACCAGGTTTCTTCGAAGAAACCTGGTTTTTAAATTCCCGAAAACTTTTAAGTCAGTACCTATTATTGAGAAAAGCGAGCTGTCATCAGTTCGAACGATGGCATCTCGCTCGGTTATGCAAGAACGATGTGTTCACACTTCCTCTTCTGTCTCAAGTATTACGACATCTGTTTCTACCGGGGCAATTTCCTGAGTCGGCAATACGGGGAGTTCCTGAGTTACGTGTGCAGTGGTTCCTAATTTAAAACGGTCAACCGCTTGCAATAAAATTTGAGCCTGAGTTGTCAGATCTGCTGAGGTGAGATCGATATGTTCAGAACTCTCCATATTTTTCTCAGTCAACATTTTCACCTGTTCAACCGCCTTCAGAATTTGCTGTACCCCTTTTAGCTGCTCGGTAGTCGCCTGCTGAGTCTGGTAGGCCATTTGTGAGATATGTTCAATCGCCTGGTTAATTTGAATGGTACTGGATTTCTGTTCGCTGGTGGCGTTGGTAATTTCCGTGGTCATGGAGTTAACCCGCGCCATCACGTTTTTCATCTGCTGGCTGGTGGTTTTCTGCATTTGCTGAATGGCATCCGCAATTTCAGAAACCACGGTTGAGGAACGTTGCGCACTGGCAAAAATATTTTCTAAGCCTTTCCGGGCTTCCTGGGTTCGTTTTACACCCTGGCCGATGACTGTGGTACTATCATGGATTTTTTTCACCACGCGCTTGGTTTCATCTTCGACCACCTTCACAATGGCGGCGATATTTTTCGTTGAGGCATTGACTCGATTGGCTAAATTTTTCATTTCATCCGCAATCACGGCAAAGCCTCTACCTCCTGAACCAGCCTGCGCCGCAATAATAGAGGCGTTTAATGCCAGCATGGCTGACTGATCCGTAATTTCATCAATCACATCAAGGATGCTGCCAATATCTTGCGTTTGCTGTTCAAAGTGCGTGATTGTCTCAAACGCGTCCAAATTCGTCTGCTGAATGCTCTCCATGCTTGTCATCACTTCTTCCACCGCTTGCTGGCCTTCAAGCGCATCCTCAGTCGTCTTTTGCGATAATTGGCGCGAAACCTCAGTTTTTTGAGTCACTTCTTTGAGCAAATTGGTGGAGTTATCCACTTCGATAATGGCTTGTTGGGTTTGCTGGGCCAGTACGTGTGTATTGTCGGCAATATTCGTAATTGAAGTGGTCATGACGGCTATTGAGGCCGAGGTTTCTTCGACCGAGGCTGAGAGAATATCCATATTATGAGCCACCTCTTCCACACTCACTCCCATTTCTGTTATAGTGGAGATCATTTCTTCCACAGAATTTTGCGTATTTTTCGCAATTTGCGTGTCTTGAACAGCCATATCTGCCAGCGTCGCCCCGGTCATAAAAATTTGTTCGGAACTGGTTCGAATTTGTTTGATGAGATCCTGTAATCCTGATGTCATCGAACGCATAGCTCTGCCAAATGCGTCAATATCCGAACGCAACGGAGGAGATGTGCGTAAATCACCTTCGGCGATTTTGAAAGCAATTTGCGATACAGATTGTAAATAGTCTAACATCTCTTGCAGGGCAATCCCGAGCACATCGCGCTTTGAGCGTTTCCGAATATCATGGGTTAAGACGCCTTTCGCCACTCGTTCGGCAATATCCGACACTTCGCGCAGATAATTTGAGATTTGAATAAACACCTTTGCCAGCGAGGCAATTTCGTCCCTCCGGTTGATGGCTCTGATGTGATGAATCATGTGTCCCTCGGCGAGTCGTTCACCGATTTGAACCAGTTCGCGAATAGGTTTCGTAACCGTAAAATTGAGCAATAAAGAAATAATTGCGCAGGAAATCAGCAAAAACACTCCTAATAACTCTATCGAACGATAAGCCACATTCTGGAGCTCTTGTTGAACCACTTTGCCGGAAAATCCCACATCAACCACGCCGAGATAGGTATTTTCCTTACTAAAAATCGGAATAAAGGTATGGTACACCTGTTCTTGCTCATATAGGATAGTGATCGGGCGATAATCGCCAAGACTTTCAAGCAGCGTCGGATTACTCAGCTTTGTATTGCGTAATTCTTTCAGGTTGTGCGCCAGAATTTCTCCAGAGAGCGAAATTAACGCGATATGGGAAAGCTCTTTATCTTTATTGAGATCGTAAATTTGTTGGCATTGGGATGTTAAACTCGCCCAAAGATGCTGAATATTTTCCGGGGTGTAAACGGTGTACGCGCCTATTTTGAGGATATTACTTAAAATTCCCTGCGCGAGTGCATCCGAACGGAGTTGAACCGTCTTCACATAATGCTGTTTGAGGTCGTGAATATAGAGCAGGGTCGTTGTTCCTAACACAATAAACACCGTCAATCCAACCGAAAGTAATACTTTGAACCGTATCCCTATCCTCATGAATATCTCCTCTATATTTCGAGTTGATTCTAATGAGCAAAAATCTCAATCTCTTTCACTTCTGGTCCTTCCCGCATACCTGGGGAACCACAAGGATTTCTCATAAGAAGAGGATAAGAAATCCCTTTCTTATGAAAAATCCTTGTGGTTTTCCGTAGATTTTACGGAAGAGTCTCTACTTTTTATGAGTCTTTGAAACACATCATGTTTAGTTAAGTATGAAAAAAATTGATGAAGTCAAGAAAATAGATAAAAGAACAAATTTTAACTCATGAGCATTTGGGCATTTGATTATCGAGTTGTTGCAAGAATAGGCACGAATTCCCTGAACCATTAAGACAAACCTGTCGGGGTTACTTTTTCTTTTTCAACAAATCTTTGAGTAAATCTGTTCCGACTTTCTCCAATTGTTTTTGAGCCGCTTGCCTGGCAATCTCAGCAGCAAATTTGGACAGGCTTTTTTCAACGCTCTTCATGTTGATTTCCGGCTTTACAAGAGTTCCGCCAATCGGCACCGGAAAGGGAAGCTCAATACTTCCATCCGCTTGCCTGAAATCGCGGAAATATTTTTCCATATCTTGATAATATTTTGACTGTGGATCAAAACGAATTTTGCCAATAAAATCGAGCGAGGTATCTAAGCCAAATTCTCCGTTCAGGATGAGAGATAAATGAATATTCTGTTCAGGAATATGAAGCAAGAGATCGGAACTGCCGGCTTTCCCGTCTTTTAATTCAAAACGCCCTTCAAAGCGAGAAAAATGGGTTTCCTCCGGGAATTGACTTAAATCCTTGCCAATCCGCGTTAATTCATTTGATTTTCCCAGGGAGCCGAGCAATTGAAATATTTGGGCAAGCTGGGGCCAGATGTTGAAGGTGGTAAATGTGCCATCCTCGATCTTTAATAATCCGCTTCCTGACAGGGTGCTGAGAATTTGCTCCGTTTTGATGCCCTGACCTTGCAACGAGGTATTAGCAAAGATAAAGCCATACACGATATCCTCCAGAGAAACGCCGTCAGTTAATATTTTGTTCGAATCAACATGCACTAACTCTGAATGAAGCACGTATTTGGGATCAGGTTCCGAGAGATCCGCACTGACAAAGCCCTGATACTCGCCATCATATAAATGCAGAGCGAGCGGTTCGACATGAATGATTTGATTCTGTACCTTGACTTCAGCCGCCAAATCGGAAAAATGGACATTTTGCGCTTGCCCCTGAGCAATCGCAACTGTCCCTGTAGCAGTAATATTGGCTAATTGCCAGGCTTTTTGGGGAGATGTTGCCGTTGCTGTGATCTGTTTAGTTTGACTGATCTGGGTGCTGGCGACAAATCGGAACGGCGATGGGGAAACAGGGGCAAACGCCTGGGAGATCACTCCCAGGAGTTCGTCAATATTCAAGGTTGAGGCGTCAAGCGCAAAGGTCACGTCAGGTTGCGTGAAAATCTGAATAGCCCTGGCATTTCCGGTAAGTGACGATTCCCCAATTGTGGCGGAGAGCTGTTGAATCGTCAATTGCTGCCCCTGTAAAACAAGGCGAGCCGTCAAATGTTCGACCGGTTTGGCGAATTGCGGCGGTAAAAACCCTACATCTGTCAATTCCAGGTTTGCGGCCACAATTGAGGCCAGATTCAGGCGATCTACTGGCGACTGAACGGTGAAATTTAGTTGGGTGTTGCCAGTCGGATTCATTACCATGCCTTTGACCGGTAATATCTGATTCAGCGCAAACCGGTTTGATGTGACCGACAGGTCAAGCATGGTCTGCTGCTGCAATCCTGAAACCATTCCGGTGATATCCAGAATTACATCATTCAGGTTGATTTGTACCTTTCGAATGTCAACCGCATCTTTCGTCAGGGTCGCATCAAAGTCAATTATCCCTGGCAGATCTTTTGGCTTCGCAAAATACTTGCCAAAATCGACGGCGCTTTTGGTCAGATCGATCTTCCCGGAAATTGAGAGATTATCAAGGGACCCAACCGAAACAATCCGTAACGTACTCATACCTGCTAATGTAAGTTCTTTGGGCAGATATTTCGTCGTCGTAATCGGAGAATGAGCCAACAGGGACGTAATATCGAACGTGTTGGTTTCAAGCACTAAATCCAGGTTAGGTTGTTTGAAATTGGCGATTGTTCCTGATGCAGAGAGTTGAAATTTGCCAACATTGAGCAGCGCCTGAGCGATGGAGACCGAATCTTTGCCTAGTTGCGCTTCAATGTGTAAATTCCCTGGTTCTTGTTCGCTTTTTTGAAAGAAATCCGCATAAGAAACCGCGCTGTGGTCGAGATTGACACTCAATTGTAGGGCCAGATCGTCAAGTGGCCCTCTGGCCGAAGCCTGGAGTATCCCCGTTCCTTTGGTGGTGAGCGGCGTGTCTATATCGGTCAACTCAGTGATTTGCGGGAAGAGCGCAAAAAGTTGATCTACTGGAAATTCATTGGATTCTAGGTGCAGATCGAGTTCAGGTTGCTTGAAATTCGTCACTGTTCCGGCAGCCTTCAGCACCAATTCGCCCACTGTGAGCGTCAGGGCAGAAACCTTTATAGCATCAGTTTTGAGCGCATTGAGCGCAATCTCAAACGAAAGCAACATCTTGGTCGCTTCCGGTTTTGCAAACACATTCTGATATTGAATTCCTGATTTACTCAGATCGAATTCTCCGTGAATTACCAGATTATCGAGCGTTCCTTTGGGTTGAATGGTTAGATTGCCTAATCCGGAAAGCCCAAGGTTTTTAATCTGTCTGGTCAAATCAGGCGGCAGCAATTGCAATAGTTTCTCCCAGGGAAGTTCTTGCGATGAAATCGTGAGATCCAGTTTCGGCATGGTTTGTACTTGTTCAACATTCCCGGCAACATCAACTTTGACATCACCGACGCTGACATTGCCTGTTGAGGTAACTTGCTTACTCATGTTTCCGGCAAGTTGGATGGTCGCATTCAGTTTTTCCGACCCGGTCGGCGTTGTATCCGTAAGCTGCGCCACATAATATGGGCGAAAATGAGAAACATCCACCTGATCGAGTTTGGCCGTAATGTCAAGATCCAGGTTGTCAAGATCGCCTGTAGCCGGTATAGGACCGACTTTGCCGGAGGCTTCGATTTTCCCCAGCGATCCCCCATCGACGTTTGCGGACAATCGAAACTGCATCGGAGAATCCATGGCCACGCCGTCAACAGTAATCTCAAGATTCTCCAATTCTGTCGTCATGTTGACCATCTCATCGATTACCCGGATTTTACCGTCGCTTAACCGCAGTGTATCAATCGCAAATTGCGACAGAGGCAATGAAGTCGGAGCTTGCCCTGTCGCCGGGGGTTCCTGAGGCGAAACCTGAGTCGCTGGCGTTGCCGGCGGCGTTGCCTCTGTCGTCTGAGCATCAGGAGTTTCCGGCGGCAGCACGGGCGCGGCCTCCACTTTTACTCCGAGCAGATCATCAATATTCCATTGCCCTTCCAGATTCCGTTTAAGCGTCACGACTGGCTGCTGTAACAGGATTTTTGATAATTCGATTTTCTTTGAGAGCAGCGGCAATACCTTCACTTTGGCAATCACTTCTTTGATTTGCACAAAAACATTGGATGGGTCATGGTCAAATACTGTCACCTCTTGTAAAGATGCTCCCGGCCCTCTCCAGAGCGTGTGCGTGATATTGCCAATAGCGACGTTCCGGCTCAGAGATGCCTCTAGCGGGCTTTCAATTTGTCCCTTATACGCATTAAGATCAAGGACAAGTTCGAGCGCTGCTATGGCGAGCAGGACCAGGCAAAACAGTCCTCCCAACACAATTACAAATTTTTTCATGCTCCGGCGTCATCGTCAATCGAGCAAAGCTCTTTCTTGAGAGCAGAGAGCTTGACTCCATTCACGCGGACATGCTTGTGATACAAGATTCATTTTTTGTAGGGAAAGTCTGAAACTCATTCTTGTTGCGAAAGACAGGACAAAGGAATAATCTCTCCTGATGAAAGTCAAGAAAATTGAACCGATAAGTCATCTTTCTCTTCGAAAAGCCCCCTGGAGTTCATGAGAAAAAACTTCTTAACAAGAACAAATTTCTTAATTTTTGTAAAAAAAACTTGCATATTTTCGTCTTTTATTGTATTAAAGTTATTAAAGAATTTTAAAAATCGTCGTTTTATTCTGAGAGCCTAAAGAAGATTTGCAGCTATTCTTGAAGATTTATTGACATGGGAGACGTTGTTATGTATTGGACAGAAGTAAAAAGCGCGTTGTTGCATGGAACTCCGACTATGCGACAGGACAAAGTACAACCTCAAGCCGTGCAGATTGCAGTGCGAGAAATTTCACGACTGATTGATTTTGGTTGGATCGATGATATGACCGATGATGTGTTACAGCGTATTCAAGATGCCTGTCAGGTGGGGCAATGTCAGGAACTCTGGGAAGAGATCAATCTCAAATGCCAATTGCTCTTGAAAAAAAGGAGCGGCCTCCGCAGAGCCCGTCAACACAAAACATCAAAGAAAAAAGGGGAAAGCGTTTCTTTGAACTGAATAAGGCATGTCGAGACAGCAGCAAAAAAACCGAGTTTTTTCAAAAAACTCGGTTTTTGCGTTGTTTCGGGTCAGATTTCTGCGATTTCAATTGACAGGAATAACTATAGGGATCTTATTTAAGTGGAGAATTTGATTTCGTGATGAAACTCAGTTTTCATCCTCCCTACATGAAATCCATGTAGTTTCAATATACACAGATCTCAGGAATTTTGCTTGATACCGGGATTTTCGCTAAATATATGTCAAATGAGCATACTCACATGCTACAAAACTTACGAACGGGCTTTTTTTCTCGAACGTCCGAATCGTTTTGTGATGACGCTGGAAACCGGAAGCGGCGATATCATTCAGACGCATGTCCCAAATCCCGGACGCATGGAGGAATTTTGCACTGATCATCACCCCTTTTTCATTGTGCCAGTGAAGCACGGGAAATATGCGTACAGGGTTGTCGCAACAACCTACCAGAACCAGTTTGTGTTCCTTGATACATTGAAAGTGAACGACATCTTTGCTCATCTATTGGCTGAAAATTGCGTGCCTCAATTTTTAGAAGCTATGCAGATTCAGCGCGAAGTAACTGTCGGGGATTCCAGATTCGACTTTCGCTTTGTGCATGAGCAGCAGAACGTGATTGTGGAAATCAAATCCTGTACCCTTTGTCACAATGGATTGGCGATGTTCCCCGACGCGCCCACGCTGCGCGGCCAAAAACATTTGAACGCCTTAGACCGTCTTGCGCGAGAAAAACAAGCGAAAACATACATTATTTTTCTCATTCTGAACGCCAGTGCCGAACGTTTCATGCCTGATATTCACGCCGATCTTGACTATGCCAAACTGTTTCTCGCGGCGCAGTATGTCACCTGTCAGGCTTTCAAATTGAATGTGATTGACCCGGTCAGCATCGATCTCGCTAGTTTGCAATCTGTGCCGATTGATGAGGCGACCACGAGAACTCATTGTCACAATAAAGGTGCCTATCTGGTTGTGCTTGAAAATTCGCAGGATGTGATGCTCACGATTGGCAAGTTGGGACAAATCCACTTTCCGCAAGGCTGGTACGTGTATGTTGGTTCAGCTATGAATTCGCTTGATGCGCGCCTTAAACGCCATCAACGCACACGCAAAAAACGCTTCTGGCATATTGATTATCTGGCTTCGACGATGATGAAGGTCAGAAAGGTCTATCCGATTCGAAGCGCAGACAGGATCGAGGCTAGACTGGCGCATGCCATCGGTGCGATCAGTGATGAAGCCATCTCGCATTTTGGGGCCTCAGATGCGCACGAAAATTCGCACCTGTTCTACTTCAACACGTTACCTTTCCGGCAGAGAGCTTTCATAGATGTGGTTTTCAACGCCTGGACATTTTCTTTTGCTGAATAAACGCTGTGAATTATTTTATTTTCATCCTGGAAGGGGAAAATTCGTCTTTCTTACGATATGTTCCGGGGGTGACTTTTGGTGCTTCTTAAGCGCACGATTACCAACAGAAGAATAACAAGAATTTTTTCTTTACATTCTTCATCATATCCCGTAAGATTGCTAAATTAGCTTGATAACGTTGTATTCATTCGTTCACCCTGAGAGCCTTTCTCGAAGGATGAAATGACACGAACACTCCTGGAGAGAAATTTGAGAGGAAAAAACGATGAAACATGAAATTGCCAGTAATTACCAGAAAAATACAGGATTTCTTCAATACCTTTTAAACGGATTGACTGACAATGATATGCTCACCCGCACAGGAGAGTCGAACACGATTGGCTGGATTCTCGGTCACCTTATTCTGCACCGCGGCAAAACCTTACAACTGCTGAAGATCCCATGCGAGATCCATGAGTCTGAAAATGCTTTTGAACGTGGAGTGGAGAAGAATGTCGAACTGAAGATCGATGTCGCGCAGGCGATTAAAGACCTGATGTCGCGCGGCGAACAGCTTGTTAAACGCATCCTTGAATTGGATAAAGCCGACTTGCAGCGAACCCTTGATATGAGCTTGCCTGGCGGTAAAAACGATCTTGGCAGCGGCTTGTCCTTTGCAGCCTGGCATGAAACTTTCCATATCGGCCAGATTGACCTCATCAAAGTGGCCGTTGGCATGGAAGGCATTAAATAACAACTCATGTCCCATATTTTTTGCGTGACCCTCTGTATTTTCCTGATAGGGTTGCTGCTGATGTCCTGCGGGATCACGACGAATTTCCTTGAATCGGATATGCCGAAATTTACAGGCCATTTTGCGCAGACCCGTTCGTTTCCGGACCAATTGCTCAAAGTGGTGACATTTAATATCGCGGGAGCCAAAAAAATTGACTGCGCTATTGCGGAAATGCAAAAATTCAAGGAATTACAGGATGCAGATATTCTCTTCCTTCAGGAAATGGACGAAACCGGCACGGCTCGCATCGCGGAAGCCTTATGCTACAATTATGTCTATTATCCGATTGCCATTCATCGCAAGTTCAAGCAATATTTCGGCAATGCCATTCTCTCAAAGTGGCCGATTCAGGCAGAAGAGAAAGTGATCCTGCCTCATGCCAATCCAAAGGATCAACAACGTCGTATTGCCGTATCAGCCACACTTCGTATCGGGGATGAGCTTGTGAAAGTGTATAGCGTCCACACGGAAACGATCTGGTTGAGCGAGATGAAACGGCGTGAGCAAGTCAAAACCCTGGTCGAGCACATTGCCGCGCAGCAAAAGTTTGCGTATATCATTGTTGGCGGCGATTTTAACACGGTTTGGGAAAAAGACGTGAACGCCAATACGCTGCTTTTCAACATTGTCCATCTTGACCGGGCTTCAGCAGGCGTGGGAGCTACGGCCAGTCTCTTTTTACAACTGGATCATATTTATACCAAAGGGTTGCGGGTCATTGAAAACGGCAAGGTCAAACAGAGTCAAGCCAGCGATCATGATCCTGTATGGGTGCTACTGGAAACACAAAGCCTGTTCAGCCAAAAAACACCATAATAGCTAAGCTTATGAAACGATTTATGATCTTTTTAACGTTTATTCTGGGTTTCACGGCGGCTTACACTCAATCGCAAGCAGCCTCATCAGAGGGTCAGCAAGAGCGAATTCGCTCCATGGGACTCCCCTCACACTATGAATTTTCCCTGAATCCAATGGCTTCCCTGACACTGAAAGGCGAGAGCCATGAAGTTGGTGGGCACCTGGCTTTGAGCCTGTATCGCCCTTTTTGGCATCCTATCTTTGGGCTTGGTCTCACAGGCGAGGGCTACCTCGGGAGTTTTGAGGGGGAAGGAGATGTTGAAGGCGGACTCAGAGCTTTAGCGGGCGTCAAGTTGCTGTTTTCACAAGTCGGCCTTGATTATTCGATCTCAGGCAATGAGTTTGATTTCATCGCTTCCTGGGCTTTTCCGCTCGAACGCGGCGGTATCTTCGGACACGGGCAACAATTACGCCTCAATTGGATTCCTGGTCGCGATCATTCACTGCACCTGGGGCTGAACTTTCCTTTGAGACAGCCGCATCTGGGACAAACCCGGCCGGCGCAGGATCGCGTCAAATTGCCGACAGTTTCGAGCAGTCTGCTTACGTTCAAGCAAAGCGAGTTGTCGCCAGAGCTTGAGCAAACCCTGGAACTGCTGGAACATGCCGCCGAATGGATCGCACGCTATACCACACCTTTTTTCGATCAGGTGAACCTGGAAAAAGACGAAAAAGAATTGGAGAAGTTTGAACGGGCTGTGCAAACATTGAAAACGCACCTGAATTTCAGCGATGAGTTTTATCCCCAGGGACACAGTTTTCAGGCCGAAATCGAGACCTATCATCAGATGTTTGAGCAGGCGTTTATCCTGACCTTTGACGAGGCGCAAGGGACGACCGGCGATCGCACGCAGAGCCTGCGGATTGCTGAAAAAGCCAGAGAACTCATCTTACAAGACGTTATTATGCCTTACAATCAACTGCTTGGCAGAGTTAAAACGCCGGATTCCTTGAAAAATCTTAGCGTACAGGCCGTAAACGACTTTAATTCCTGGCTGAGCGTGACCACACCATTGTCTGCATTGCAGCGTAACCAGTTAGTCACGGTCTTGCAGCGCGTGCTCGCTATCCTGGAACAACAGCGTAAAAAGACCAAATCGATCTGGAAAGATTCCGAAGTGGTCTGGATTCCCTTGCAATACGGTTTACGACCGGAACAGTATGACACACAAGGTGAACTCAACGCCTTGCTGGAACAGATTACGCAGCAGCAATTTAGTGACGCCAATCAAATTTACTACATTATTAACGAAGAATTTCAATCTGAATTAACTGACTCGATTCTGCAAGCGCAAGATTATCATATTTTATGGATTCACGATTATCGCGGCGTGACGCCTGAAGGCGAGCCAGACAGCATCGGCCTGCGTCAGACGGTGCGGGCTTATCTGGCAGCTCTGACCCAGGCCGTGCGCAATTACGAGACGACCGGCAAAATTCCGCTCTATCTGATTCTGCTCGATCAATATTATTATGAGTCCAATAACGGCGCGCTCTGGATGGAACTGTTGCAAAATCCCTTAGAACACGAGATGCGTCTGTCCGCCAAATACGCTTACTGGAATGAGATGATCCAACAGGCGCAGGCTGAATTGCGACAGGCTGTAGCTGATTCGGCGCTGTTACAACAACGCGTGCGGCAATATGGGCAAAAATGGCTGCTGAATACGCTGAAAGTGCATGTGAATATCACGAATCCCTCGGATTATTCCTTTCGCAGTGCGCATCTGATTCCGCACATCCCCTTTGCGCCGGACGATCTGATGCGCGACCACCGCAAAATTGTTCTGTATGATGTCAGTGAACAGGATCCTGGCAAAGGACGGGCTATCTACACCGGCATGGGCGTGGGTGAGCACTATACCGGGCCAACCTGGGAAGACCGCGCTATTTTGGTGAAAGGGCCAGCCCTGGTTTCGGTCAAAGACGCGGCGCGGGAAGTACTGGTGAATCAGGGTTTTGACGCTGATGATATCCCACAGCATTTGCGCAAACAGTCGTTTCCCGTAAATTACGCTGAAATGATACGGAATCTGCGCAAGCAGGGCTGGACTGCAACGGTTATGGATCTGCATAATCAAACCGGGTTTCGCGCCAAACCGGTAAATGCCCTCAAGGCCTCGTTATACAGCTTGATGCCGCCGGGATCAACCATCATTGTGCCCGATAGCCTCTGGAACTCACCTTTTTGGGGTGGGTTATTGGTTGGCGCAGCCCTGCGAGGCTGCCGTGTGCTGCTGATTGCGCCGGCTCTGGACAACGCGCCCAGCGACGGCTTTCCGCAGATGTCCAGGGCACAGGAACTTTTCACGCGCCTGATTCTGCTGCAAAACAACTTACAAGCCGAACTTGATGCGACCGGAGGTATGCTGAAAGTTGGCGTCTATACCCGTCGTTCCGATGTGAATGATACCCGCGCCATGCTGAATGAATTTCGCCAGGGCTTGAGTCATTATCCTTTCCTCAAAACGATTTTTCCCTTTCTCCCAGAGGTCTATGCGGTGATTGAAGACGTGGATCAAAACTTGAAGCTGGCGGGCTTTCAGATGTCCTTTCACACCGAAGATCTGGAAAAACGTCAGCCTAAACTGCATTTGAAGACTAATTTTTTCGCCTCCGCAAGTTTCCCGGATTTACTGGCCTGGAATGGCTGGGATCAAGTGTTTAACGCCTATCTTTACTATCGCAGCAAGTACAGACCAGGGCCACAAGACAATCTGGAACCTCGCAACATTCCGTCGGATTTGCGCGACGCCTACAATGTGGCCGCGCGGCCTTATTGGCAATCGCTGTCAGAAGACGAACAACAGCGGGCGATCTATTATCTGACCGTCGGTTCGCAGAATCAGGATTATCGTGGCATGATCATGGATGGTGAGGCGGCCTGCGTGGTCGCCGGGTACGACAGTCTGGTCGCTATGCTCGATTTCTTCTTCATGAGCGGCCTGACTACCTGGATTGACGACCCCGGCGACTTAGAAAAATATCTCCCGGCTCAGAAAGGCTGGCGCAAACTGCTTGGTCGCTACATCATGAAGGCCCTGTAACAGCCTGACAATCAGTCGTCGGGCTAAATGCTGAAGCAGATTCAAACCAGATAGAAAAAGCTCATTTTTTCAGTTTCTCGCCAGGCTCGCCAGGCTTGCAAAGAATGGATATTCAAAGACTTTGCGTCTTTGCGGGCTTTGCGAGAGGAATCAAATAAAATTATTCATGATTAACCTATATTTTTAAGCTTTCTTCAAAAATAACTCTTGACGAAATTTCTCAAAACCGATTACACATCTTACCTGTCGGATTTCTTACCTTTCACGAACCTTTCACGTAGAATTCAGGAGGAGCTATGATGAAAAAATGTGGTGTGTGCATCGGTGTGCTCGTACTTATGGCAATGTTTGGTTTTTCGGCCTCTTTAAGTTATGCAGAAGTGCCGAAAGATATTTTAGTGGTCGGTATGCAAGCCGGTGATGTGGTGTCGCTCGATCCGGCCAAAGCTTACGAATTCGCCTCATCAGGAGCAGTCAAACAGATTTACGATAATCTGGTGGATTTTAAAGTCGGCGACTATACCGAACCGATTCCGGAATTGGCGGAATCCTGGGAAATTGGCGAAGATGGCAAAACCTGGACTTTTCACATCCGTCAGGGCGTGAAGTTTGCCAGCGGCAATCCGGTCAATGCAGATGCGGTGGTCTTTTCTCTGCAACGAGTGGTAAAATTGGAAGATACCCCCTCCTGGGTCTTAACCCAATGGGGCATCACGCCAGATTCAATCACCAAAATTGACGACTACACGGTACAGGTTGTGCTTGACCAGAAATACGCGCCTGGCATGTTCCTCTCCTGTCTGGCCTATACGGTCGGCTCGATTGTGGACCCGGCCGTTGTGATGGAGCATGAGCAAGACGGGGATATGGGCAAAGCCTGGATGTCTGATCACTCCGCCGGCTCAGGCCCGTTTATTTTAGAACAGTGGAATCGTAACGAATCCATTATTTTGAAAGCCAATGAAAACTATTGGAAAGGGACGCCTCCTTTCAAACGTGTGATTATACGTGATATCAACGAACCGACGAACCAGATGATCCTGCTCGAAAAAGGCGACCTGGACATCGCCTGGGATTTGCTGCCTGATCAGATTAAGAAATTGCGCGATAATCCGGACATTGGGATTTATGAAACCTCAACCCTCTATACCCGCTATATTGGCATGAATGTGGGGTATGAGCCGTTAAGTAAATCGGAAGTGCGCAAGGCGATTCGGTATGCTATTGATTATGACAGCATTGTTGATGACATTTTTCAGGGTGCGGCCATTAAAACGCAAACCTTTATTCCGAAAGGGATGTTTGGCTATAATCCGGCCATGCCGTATAATCTCGATCTGGAAAAAGCCAAAAAGTTGTTGGCCGACGCAGGTTATCCCGACGGATTTGAGGTGGATTTGACCTGCTACCCAGAGCCTCCGGCGCCTGATATTGCCGTGAAAATTCAAAGCGATCTGGCTAAAATCGGCATCAAGGTCAACGTCGTGCAGATGGTTTCGGCACAACTCTATGAGAAATACCGCGCGCAACAACTTCAATTAGTCTTAGCGCAGTGGGGAGCCGATTATTGGGATCCGGACGCCAATGCCAAACCCTTTGCACATTCAACGACTGCCGGACCCGAAGCCCCGATTAAACAATTGGCATGGCGCAATAAATATGCCAATGTGGAAACGTCAAAATTAGTCGATCAAGCTGCGCAGGAATTGGACAAAGACAAACGGGCAGAACTGTACGAACAGATCACGAATATGATTCTGGAAGACGGCCCCTTTGCGATTCTCTTATTCCCGCTGAAACAGTATGGCGTGCGTTCAACGGTTAAAAACTTCATCGCACCGCCGTCGTTCTCGGATTACGATTTCTTTACGCTGTCGAAAGAATAGTCATCCCCCCCCCCAACCCTCCCCGAAGGGGGAGGGAGTCCTCCCCTCTCCTTTGG
>DF820473.1:213803-245448 GCA_000739535.1 Candidatus Vecturithrix granuli
CCTTTGGGGAGGGGCCGGGGGTGAGGTGTTCTCTCTTAACCTTGATCCTTTTGCCCTGAGCCTTGTACCTGCACTATGAAATTTTATCAATATATTTTACGCCGCCTTGGTCTGATGGTATTTAGTCTGTTGGGCGTCCTGATCGTCACCTTTTTTGTTTCGCACGTGATCCCGGCTGATCCGATCGGCGCTATCCTTGGCCCCCAGGCGCCGCTGGAATTGATTGAAAAAATTCGCCATGAACTCGGGTTTGATCGACCTGTACACGTCCAATTTTTCATCTATCTGAAAAATAGTCTGCGCGGCGATTTCGGCAAGTCGTTACGCACGCAAAACCCGGTGATTAAAGATTTACGCACCTTTTTTCCGGCAACCGTCGAATTAGCGACCGTCGCCATGTTCATCGGCGTCTTTCTGGGAATTCCGTTAGGCATTCTCTCGGCCGTCAAAAAAGATCAATGGGGCGATCACATTGCGCGTGGATTTTCTCTGATCGGTCTTTCAATGCCGGTTTTCTGGCTGGCGCTGATTTTGCTCCTGATCTTTTATTACCGTCTGGGCTGGCTGCCCGGTCCCGGTCGCATTGATCCGTATCTTTTCCCGCAAGCGCCAATCACCGGAATCATACTGCTCGATAGTTTAATCTATCGCGATTTTGAAATCTTTTTCAACGCCCTGCAGCATATCATCCTACCGGCTTTTGTCCTGGGTTACTTTTCCACAGCCTCAATTGTGCGTATCACGCGCTCCAGCATGCTTGAAGTGCTGAATCTGGACTATGTGCAAACGGCCAGAGCCAAAGGGTTGCGAGAATCGGTCGTCATTTATAAACATGCCCTGAAAAACGCCATGATTCCCGTCACAACCGTGATCGGACTGACATACGGCAGTTTATTGGAAGGAGCAGTCTTAACCGAAACCATCTTTGCCTGGCCCGGATTGGGGCGGTATATGACCTCGGCCTTTCTCTTTCTCGATTTCAACGCGGTCATGGGAGGCACCCTCCTGATAGCCTTAATTTTTTCCCTGGCGAATCTCGTCGTTGATATCCTCTATGCCTTTTTGAATCCGAAAATACGATTTGGGTGAGTATGATAACCATTCTGATGCAGGTTTGTAAAAATAAAATTGTCTTGACGAAAAAAAACTTCCATTCATGTATAAAACGTGTGAAACATAAACAAAATTATTGTGTGAATTTGTATGGAGAGCGTAGCTATGGCGACAGTGAAAGAACGAGTAAAAATGGTCATTGATGAAATGCCTGATGATGTTTCGATCGCTGAAATTTTGCAAGAATTGGCGTTTCAACTAATGATAGATCGTGGGATCGCAGATTCTGATGCCAATCGAGTCATCGCTGATACTCAACTGGAAAGTGAGATTGAAGCATGGTAGAACTCTATTGGACGGAAGAAGCCAGACACTGCCTGCAAGAGATCCATGCGTATATTGCCCAAGACAATAAAGTTGCTGCCAAAAATGTCGTAAAAAGCATCCAGAAAAAAGCACGACTTTTACGACAGTTTCCTAAATTAGGGGCAGTCTATCCTGAAGTAACCAAGCGCGAAGTCCGAATTATTTATTACACACATTATCGCATCGCGTATCTGGTTGTCAATGAACAGCGAATTGATATTATCGGAATCTTCCATGGCGCAATGGAACTAAGAAAATATTTACGATGAGATCAACCCTGATGGCCTCTTAACCTTATAACATCCAACATGACTATGAAGTGGTTACAACAGTGGAAAGTAGAACATGAAGCGTTTTTAAAAGAACTGCGCGATACGTTTCGCCAATGGAAACGCAGCCCCCTCACAATGATCGGCACCTTTATTATTCTGGGATTGATTCTGGTGGCCCTGATCGCGCCCTTGCTCGCTCCGTATGATCCGATCACACAAGAATTGCAAACTCAACGGCTCAAAGCGCCGTCAGCCGAGCATTTGTTTGGCACCGATCAATTAGGGCGCGACATTTTTTCCAGGGTGGTCTGGGGCAGCCGAATTTCGCTGCGCATTGCCATTCTTGTGGCCCTTGTTTCGGGACCCAGTGGGTTGCTTTTAGGTATTATTTCCGGATTTTTCGGCGGAAAAATTGATGAAGTGCTCATGCGCATCACCGATATGTTTCTGGCGTTTCCTAAGTTAATCCTGGCTATGGCTGTGGCTTCGGCGTTGGGGCCGAATCTGAACAATGCGATTCTGGCGATTGCGGTAGCCTCCTGGCCGGCTTATGCCCGATTAGCGCGCGGGGAGACTCTGGTAATCCGCGAACATGACTTTATCGAGGCTGTTCGCGCCTTAGGGGCCAGCCATGCGCGCATTTTGCTGCGCCACGTGCTGCCGGTTTGCCTGCCAACCACGATTGTACGGGTGAGCCTGGACATGGGGGGCATTATCCTGACCGCCGCCGGATTAGGTTTTATCGGTTTCGGCGCACAGCCTCCAACGCCGGAATGGGGCATCATGGTCAGCGACGGGCGTAGTTTTTTACATGAACAATGGTGGGTTTCCACCTTTCCCGGCATTGCCATTCTCATCGTCGTTTTGGGCTTTAACCTCCTGGGCGACGGCATTCGTGACATTTTAGATCCAAGACAGAAGAGGAAATTATGAAAATACAAGAATTCAACACCTATGCACTCAAAATTCCTTTGACGCAAGCCTGGTCAATTTCTTTTGCCACCTCAACGCATTGTGAAACTGTTTTAACGGAAATCATCACAGACGAAGGCATTATTGGTTATGGCGAGGCCGCGCCCTTTAGTCCGGTTACGGGCGATACGGTAGGCACCATCCTGGCCGTGTTTGACATGCTCAAACCGCTCTTGATCGGCAGAAATCCGCTCGAAATCAGAGTCCTGATGGATGAAATTGACGCCATGCTGGTTCACAATGGCCCGGCCAAAGCCGGCATTGACCTTGCCCTGCACGATCTGGCCGCCAAATATTATCAGGTACCTCTGAAACTCTTGTTGGGCGGGCAATGCCGTGCAAAGGTCGTGACTTCCCTGACTGCCTGGCTCGGCACCATCGAACAAACCGTTGCGCGGGTGAAGCTCTTGCTTGACCAGGGCACACAAGTGATTAAACTCAAGATCGGCCACGACGTGCCGCTTGATGTTGCGCGTGTGAAAGCGATCCGCGAGACCTTCGGCTACGACTTTCTGCTGCGCACCGACGCCAATCAGGGGTACACCACCAAACAAGCCGTAGAATTTCTTGAGAAAACTCTGGACTATCAGATCGAACTGATCGAACAACCGACCGTACATTGGGATGTTGCGGGCTTGAAGTATGTGACGCAGCACAGCCGGGTGCCGGTGATGGCCGATGAAACCGTGCATGTCCCCTCCGATGCCATCCGCTTAGCCAATGAAGGCGCGTGCGACCTGATCAACATCAAAATCATGAAATCCGGCGGCATTCTGCGCTCGCACGAAATTGCGACCGTGTGTCAGGCGGCCGGCATCGGTTGCATGCTCGGCGCAATGGCGGAAACCAAAATCGGCATGGCCGCCGCCACGCACCTGGCCGCCAGCCATCCAAACATTCTATACGCCGATCTTGATGGCCATTTCGATCTGGCCGGAGATCCCACCCGGGGCGGCTTTGAACTAAAAGAGGGTTGCAATTACGTGCCCGATACGCCCGGCATCGGCCGCGAGATCGATCCTGATGCCATGAAGCCCTATCGGATAGACTGAGCGTGGATTTGACAGACTGAGAAACCGGGTTTTTTCGAAAAACCCGGTTTCTGATGTGCCAGAGAAATTATTGTTGTTGTTGACCATGCAACGCAAATTGTGGCTGAATCGCATTCCACCAGGAACGATCAGGATTTCGTTGAGGGATAGATAATAACTTCTATGGCTTCTCCCTTCTTCATGGCTTCTATACCTTCTTCAATACGCTCCAACGGTAACTTATGCGTGACCAGCTTTTCGAGCGGAAGAATGCCTCCCTCAAGAATCTTGACTGTGGCAGGGAAGCGATTTTGCGAGATATAGTTCCCTAGTATGGTTAAGTCTTTTCTCGTAATATCATTTTGACAGATTTCTTGTCGTGCTTGATAGTTTTGCCCAAAGAGCAAGATTTTGCCGCCTCTTCTGGTACATGTTAATGCCTCATTGATTAACACCCCGACCGCATCTACACTGACATCCACCCCGTCTGTGGTTTCCGATCGGATAACTTCCTCTACCGATTCGCGTTGGGGATTAATCACCCGCGTCGCCCCTGATTCATAGGCATATTTCGCTCGCATTTCAGAAATTTCGGACACAAAGATTTTCCCTGCTCCTGAAGCTTTTAACAGTTGGATAAAATACAGTCCGATAGGTCCTGCCCCTAATACCAGCACATTCTCACCGACATCGAGTTGGATTTTGTGGACCGCATTCACGACACAGGCTAACGGTTCCGCAAAAATGGCAACTTCGGTCGGAACCTCCTTAGAGATGGGAAATAAGGCTTTGGCCGGCGCTACATTATACTCGGTAAACCCACCATCAATAAAAATTCCTAGCACTGTGACATTCGAGCACATATTCTCTTTTCCGATTCTGCAATAATAACAACTTCCACAGCTAATGTTCGGATCCAGAACCACTCTATCGCCGACCGTAAAGTTATGAACATCACTGCCGATATCAATAATTTCCCCGATATACTCATGTCCCAAAATCGTCCCAATCGTCGCGGGTGCTTCCGGGGGAACATGGAGGATGTGAATATCCGTTCCACAGATACTGGCCGCTTCTACTTTGAGCAGTACCTCATCAGGTTTTGCGATTTTGGGAATTGGAACTGACTTAACTGTAAGTTTTCCTAAGGCTTCAAAAACTGCCGCTTTCATCATCCCATTGTGATTGTCCATATCATTACTCCCCTGAAAATGTAGCGCGAAACTCCTTTTCGCGGCCATGTCAGGCGTAGGCGCGAAAAGGAATTTCGCGCTACATCTCATTTTCATGGTGCCAGATGAGCACCCCGCTCATGGCATTTCCTTTGAAAATGTAGCGCGAAACTCCAGTTTCGCGCATCGTTGACAGCCGCGGAACTGGAGTTTCGCGGTACATCTCATTTTCATGGTGACGGGTGAGCGTCAGCTCATGACCTCTCCTGTGTAAATGAAATTTTCATTAGGCATGTAAAAACCAATCTATATGACCTATTACTGATAATGATTAAAAAATAACGTTAATAATCAGTAATTAATATTTTTTGATAAAATTCATGTTGAAATATGAAAAAATTAAAATGAAAATTGTCAAGCATTAATTAATCTTGTTTGACAAACCAAGGATATCAATATGACCTTACTGGAATTGGAACGGCACCGTCAGGATGTTAAGCTCTATGTTTTTGCGATAAAATTTCTTGCAGTTTAAGCAACAATAGTTTGACATGCTCAACACTTGTATAAAATTGTTCACCGAAATTGAGACTGATTCGTTTTCCTTTTGTTCCCAGATCTCAGATTGACAGACATGCAGGGCAATAACTTATGCACCTTCCAAATTATCACAATGGCAGCATCGTGAATTTAATGAGTTCGCTTTTACAGGCGTTTGGCGGAACCTCGGCTTACAATCCGCTGGAACTCTTGCCACCGTCGGAACTCGAAAGCGTCAAAAACGTGATCCTGTTTGTGATTGATGGATTTGGCTATAATTATCTGTTGCACCAAACGCCGGACACATTTTTTCACAAGCATTTGCAAGGGAAAATAACGTCAGTCTTCCCTTCCACGACGGCTTCGGGGATCACCACGTTTCTGACCGGACTGGCCCCGCAACAGCATGCCGTGACCGGTTGGTTCATGCACCTCAAAGAGATCGGCAGCGTCGCCGTTTCATTGCGTTTCCAACCGCGCTGCTGCGAGGCCTCCCTTCGCAAAGATGGAGTCAGCCCCGAAACTGTGTTCGGAAACGCCAACATCTATCAACAGATTCAACGCCAGAGCTATTCGTTCCATCACCGCGAGATTGCCGGTTCTGATTACAATACCCGCATCAATCAGTGTCCGCAAAAACTCTCGTTTACGACCATGAACGGCTGTTTGCGACAACTGAAGCAAACAATGATCGCCAACCATGAGAAAAAGTTCTTGTATGCTTACTGGGGAAATTTCGACGAATTGTGCCATGAACATGGAACACGCAGCCAACAAGTTAACGCCCACTATCAGGAACTTGTCAAAAAATTTACGGCCTTTGCGCAGGCGATTCGCGGAACTGACACACTGTTGCTTATCACCGCCGATCATGGGTTGATTGATACGGCGCCAGGAAAAATCATTGAAATGAAAATGCACCCGACTTTGCGCGAAACTCTCATTTTGCCGCTCTGCGGCGAACCGCGCGTGGCCTATTGCTATGTGCGCCCTTCGAAAACTCAGCAATTTGAGCGTTATATCCAGCAGCATTTTCGCGGAATGTGCGATCTGTATCGCAGCGAAGAGCTGATTGAACGGAAATATTTCGGTCTCTTTGCGCCGGATTCCCGCTTACACGATCGGATCGGCGATTATGTCCTGATCATGCGCGACAATTACATCATCAAAGACTTTTTACTCGGGGAAGAAGAAAAGATGCACCTTGCAAATCATGGCGGCCTGAGTGCAGAAGAAATGTTTATCCCATTGATTGTAGTCAAGTAAAAAACGAGGTTCTTGAAGAATCTCGGTTTTTGATTATTCCCGGAACAACTCTAATTCTAGTTTGTTAAGTTCGCTTTTTGCACCATGAGGAACTACAAGGAGAAGAGATAAGAACAGGATTTTTTTAACGATTGGGGTTCCCAGAATATCCTTTTCTTATCTCTTCTCCTTGTAGTTCCACAAACTTGACAAAGTAAAACTAATACGCGCTCAGTATCTCTGCGTACTGTTGGGTTGAAATAATCGGAATGTTGTGTTGTATGGCGAGTTGCCGCTGCTCCTCGGAAACATAGCCCCATTCCACTAAATATGAGCCAATTCCATATTGTTGTGACGTAATCAGAAAATCGACTTGATCCTCACAATAGACCGAATGTTCTACATCAACCTCCTGCTCGCGTAAAATTTCCAACAATTTTTGCGATTTTCCGGCGGCTTTGACGTATGTAATTTGTTCGGCCGGAAAAGGAATCTGCTGATAGTTGAACGTTTCAAGCACATCGTCACGACGTTTGGTGGTGAGAATGTGCAGGGCGTCGAAGGATGGGCGTTCGCGTAAAATCCGCGCAAAATCATCAAATAACAGGTTGATCCGCAGCCAGAGTTCTTTTGCGTGCCGAATCAAAAAATCGCGTTCCGCATAAAAGGCTTTGGTATATTCTGCTAATTGGGGTTTCAGCGTCTCGTGCCAGGCATCGAAATCCTTTTGCGAGCGAATCATCTGCCCTTGCTGCATGGACAGATACATAGGTATAAAATCCTCAGCCCCTTTCAAATAGGCGCGTAAACGCCGGAATTCGCGCTGCTGAGCTTCCGGGATCGCGCCTAAATCGAGTAAACGTTCGGTCCCTGGATTACGTAATTGATGATACGCATTATACGACACGAGCAGACATTCCATCACACTGTCGCAGAGCACACCGTCAAAATCTGTCAAAAATAGTCTTTTCTTATGCATATCCTAGTTTTCAGTATTCAGTATTCAGTCAGGACACTGATTACTGAACACTGAACATTGAACACTGATTACTGATCATGGCGATATTTGACCTTTAATGCGTCAAAACGAGGATAATGGGCGTTCAGGCGTGTGAGGAAGTGTTCCAAATCACGCTGACGCTTCTCTGACCAGACGACCTCTGCTATCGCGCACAAGCGCGGTAACAGCATATATTCCGCATGTTCAGGAGTTTTGATATACTCTGTCCACAGATTCCCCTGCGCCCCGAGAACACGGCGACATTCCTCAACAGTGAGTCCGGCAGGCATTGGTTCAAATTCATACACTTTTTCGAGAGGAACAGCGACAGCCTTAATCGCTTCGGGTTCCTGTGCATAATTTTCAGATTGATAGTGGTCGAAATAACAATGAGATTGCGGGCACATCACGACTTCATATCCGAGTCGAGCCGCTTCAATCCCGCCTTCCATGCCGCGCCAGGACATTACGAGCGCGCGCGGTGGCAGCCCACCTTCGAGAATTTCATCCCAACCGATCAGCCGTCGGTTGCGTGAGGACAGGAAGGTTTCTATGCGTTTGATAAACCAGCTTTGTAATTCCTCTTCATCTTTCAGGCCTTCCGCCCGAATGCGCGCCTGACATTTGGGACAGGCTTTCCAACGATTTTTCGGGCATTCATCGCCGCCAACATGCAGATATTGCCCTGGGAACATTTCGATCACTTGAGCCAGCACATCTTGCAGAAATTCAAAGGTCTTGTCATTTCCGGCGCAAAACACATCATCAAAGATCCCCCAGAGGGTTTCCACCTCAAACTGGCCACCGTTACAGGACAGTTCCGGGTAGGCGGCCAGAGCAGCGACTGCGTGCCCTGGCATTTCGATCTCCGGAACAATCGTCACAAATCGTTCCCGGGCATAAGCCACGACCTCTTCGATGTCGGCGCGGGTATAAAATCCTCCGTCACGTGCGCCATTTTTCGAACGCCAGGCGGCAATCTCCGTCAATTCCGGGTAGCCTTTGATCTCGATGCGCCAGCCTTGATCATCGGTCAGATGCCAATGGAAGACATTCATTTTATAGCGCGCCAATAAATCAAGATATTTTTTCACAAATTCTGTTGGCATGAAATGGCGGCAGACATCAAGATGCATGCCGCGCCAGGAAAATCGAGGAATATCCTCAATCTCTAGCTGCGGAATTGTCCAATTGGCTTGCTGAACGACCTCTTGACGTTCAATGTCCGCAGGGAAGAGCTGCAACAGGGTTTGACACCCGTAAAATACCCCTGCCGCTGCGCGAGCAGTGACAAGAATCTGATCTGCTGTCACGGAGAGTTCATAGCCTTCTTCACCGAGGGCCTGTTTTTGTGAATCCATCTGCAAGACGATACACTTATTCGTTTGAGATTCCTGTTCAAGCTGTTTGATACTCATTTGAAATCCGGTGGCCGGTCTGAGGCGTTGAGCCAGAGATTCACCAAGAGAATGGGTATTTTCGGAAACGATGATCTCGGTTTCCGGCGTCAGACAAAACACGCCGGACTTCAATTCTATATGTAACGGTTGTGGAATAATATTGATACTATTCATTGTTCTCTCCTGAGTATAACGTAAATTTCCCTTAAGATCCACCCCTAACCCCTCCCAGGAGGCAGGGCTGTTAAGTTCTACCCCCTCAATCCCCCGCAAGCGGGGGAGGTCGATCCGTTTCCCCCCGCTTGCGGGGGGAATAAAAGGGGGGTCACAACTTCTCCCCGCGAGAACTTAACAGCCCTGCCTCCCAGGAGGGGAATATATATCCGTGTCGATGCACGAATTCCCCTCCCAGGAGGGGTTAGGGGTGGGTCTTAAGATGTTATGATTAATTCCTTTTTGAATACTTTCTTCACCCTTTTAAAGCTCCGGAGGCGAACCCCTGAACTAAACGTTTGTGAAACAGGGCATAAAAAATGATCATGGGCAAAGTTCCGATGACAAGAGCTGCAAATTGTGTGCCATAATCTCTCGTCATGCCGCCGGCGAACGCATTAATTCCGACCGGAAGCGTACGAAGCACCGCTTTACTGGTTAAGACAAAGACAAAGATAAATTCGTTCCAATTCGACAAAAAGCAAAAAATCAGCATGGTAGCAGTCACCGGCCTGGCCATCGGCACAATGATGTGCCAGAACACGCCCAGATAACTGGCGCCGTCAATGATGGCGGCTTCCTCAATTTCTCCGGGAAGTCCCTTGATAAACGAGGTAGCCAAAAAAGTCAGAAACGGCAGCCGGAAGGCGATATAGGGCAAGAGGACTCCTAAGCGGGTGTTATCGATTCCGAGTTTGGTTTCCATGACAAACAGCGGAACTAAAATAGAATGCACGGTCAATAACAGCCCCATCAGATAAAATCCATAGATGAACCCGGAAATTTTATAGCCAAATTTGGAGATCGCATATCCGGTTGCTAAGGCGAAAAGCGTAGAGAAAAGTGTTCCGGCAGTAGAAAAAAAGATGCTGTTCAGGCTGTAAATCCCCATGTTTCCGAACGTCCATGCATTAACATAATTTTCAATATAGAGTGGGAATACCTGTCCCTCCCCATACAGTTTTGGAAGACTGAAAATATTACGCACGATATCCGCATGCGGTTTAAACGAACTGTACAACAACCAGATCAGTGGCCCGACCGTTAAGATCGTAAATCCAAACATGACAATATACGCCAGGATCTGCCAGACGAGAGGAAATTTCTTCTTCGATTCCATGAATATCCTCCTACTCATACTTCGCTTCAATTTTTCTAAAGATGATCCGAAGCAGTGAAATCAGACCGATACTCAAGATCACGATAATCATTGAAACCGCACTTCCGAAACCGTACTTTCGATACTTAAACGTGTTGGTGTACATATAAATCGCAATCACTTCCGTATAGTGGGCAGGTCCCCCTCCGGTCATCGCAAAAATCAGATCAAAACTGGTTAAACTCCCGGTAATCGCAAAAATAATCGTGGTCAGCAAGACTGTCGTCATAGAGGGTAAAATGACGCTCACCAAAATTTGTCCCTCAGACGCGCCATCAATAATTGCAGCTTCAATGATAGAAGGGCTTACTTTCTGCAAATTTGCCAAAAAGATAATCAGATATGTGCCGGTATACATCCATAAGATCACAAAGAGAATGGGGAAAATTGCATAGGTTTTATTCTCAAAAATCCGCAGCACATAGCGCGGATCATGTTTTATGATACGCATAAGAGCGGTATAGAGGCCAACCGGAGAAAAAATCTGCTGCCACAGAATTGCCACGACAATGGCGGAAATGGTGATGGGTAAAAAGATCATGGCCGTAAAAAACGCTTCTCCTCGCACCATTTTCCGATACAGAATATACGCCAAAGTAAAGCCGATAGGAATCTGTCCAAACACCGAAACCGCGACCACCAGGAGATTATTGCGAAGTCCATGATAAAATACAGGATCGTTGAGAATTTTCAGGTAATTTTGAAATCCGACAAATTTCGGCCATCCGACTCCGATCCAATCGGTAAAACTGATCGTAAAACAGGAAAGTATCGGGAAGATAATCAGCGACCCATACAGTAGCAAGCCCGGCGCAATCAGGACGACATAACTCCATTTTTTCAAATTTTGCTGTGTCACGTTGATACCCGTTTCACTAAGAGTCTAAAAAAACTCCGGAGCGAAAAAAATTCTTCGCTCCGGAACCTGTATCATCAATGGTTATTTTTTTCGATTCGAATCATTTGCGGCGACCCAGGCTTCATATTCTGTTGCAACCTGCTCCGGGGTTTTGGCGCCCAACATCATCTCCTGCATACCCTGCTGCAACACGCCCATCCCTTCGGCATCCATGACGCCATCGAGGACATATCCGCCCGGGGTTTCGGAAACAAACTTCGCCAGTTTTTTAATCATGATATCCAGATCTTCATTCACTGGCAGATTATAGGCCGTGATCATGCCTTTGGACTGACGAATTTTTGACCCCACCGGCCCGCAAAAGAACCAGATCCATTTCCAGGCAGCCTCAGCTTTTTCACCTTCTAAGCTGGCACTCATGCCATAGCCGTCCCCGGTCACCAGGGCAGTCGAGCCGGAAGTCCCCTTCTGATTCGGGATATCAGGGAATGTCCGCAATGAGATGTATTCTTTCTGTTCAGCTTTCAACTCACCCACCATATTATTAATTCGCCAACCGCCATCAATATAGTATACCGCCCGCTCGTTCACAAATTCGGTGAGCGCCGCGCCGTAATCGGCCTGATTAATTCCTGGCAGAAACATTTCATTTTTCATGAGGGTCTCAATCACTGACAGGGCATTGACAAACTCCGGGTCAGCGAACGACGCACCATCGCCGGTAATGGCTTTGGTGTACCATTCCATGCCGCCAGCCCGTTCTGCCAACGCGCTCAGGAAACAGGACTGCATCTGCCATCCGGCCTTATTGGTCATGGCAATCGGAATCAATCCGGCATTTCGGATGGTTTCGCCTTGAGCGATTAACTCATCCATTGTCTTCGGAAACGTCAACCCCAGTTCTTTCAGAAGTCTTTCATTGGTGTACATGATATGCGTCGTTTCCATCTGCTGCGGGAGTTCATAGATCTCCCCATTAGGCCCTTGAGATCCCAATGCTCCGGGGACAAACTCCGCTTCATGCCCCTTGATTAGAGGACGTAAATCTTTGATGACCCCCTGAGATGTAATGTACACCGTCCGTTTGCCCGGCCATAAACGGACAACATCCGGAATCTGTCCGGCCATAACCATGGTCTGAAGTTTCGTATGGTAGGCTTCATCAACCCCATATTCTATTTCCAATTCAATATCCGGATATTCCTTCCCAAACGCTTCAAGCATTTGTTCCCAGTTGGCCCGTGTTACGGGATCGGCCAGATCCTGATACGCATACATTTTTAGTTTCACTTTATCTGCGGCGAACACCGTTTGAAGCATTGATGCCACGAATACGACACTCAAAATGACCAACAATACGTTCTTCACTTTCTTCATGGTAACCTCCGTGTTTGATTCCCTTGACATAGGGGGAACACATGAATTATTGCTTCCCCTATTTAGTGGGTACATGTTAATTCTGCAAAGTCATGTCCAACAATTAAGTTTATTCATTGAATGAACAAACTTAATTGTTGATAAAAAAAGCAATAATATTTGTCAAGCAAAATTTTTTTGAGAAGAGATCTATTACAGGGCAAGCGCATCTTCTTACCCCTATTTTTTACTTGATAGCGTGGACACAGGCAACTCACAGAGAGAGTCTCTTGTCAAATAGAGGATTTATAAAAAACTCATTCTCGCTTTTTTTATTCAGATGAAGTTGCTCTGATCATTTCCTTTCGTTGATTCTGGGCCAGCAAAGCCTGGATGGGTTGAAGAAATCGTTCTAACAGGCGTCGATTTTCGGTGATGATCTCAGCCGTGCCCTGCATCTCCTGGGTAAACGGCAGCGTGTTTCCATAATTGGTAATGAATCCGTCCGGGAATCCCACTTCCACAACATAATACGTATCGGCCGGCACCAGCGAGATGCGTTCGACGATACCGGCGACCATCCCAAATTCTTGATAAGGATAGCTGCTAAATTTGATCTGAACACGCTGACCAGGTTTAACTTTGCCGGCTCCCTGGAAAGGTAACCTGACTTTCCCCAGAATCTGATTCGATTCACTGGGTACGATTGTCATTACAACATCACCGGTCTTGACATTTTGATTCTCACTCCAATATTCCGTGAATGTCACCGTGCCAGAGATCGGTGATTTTAACAAATTGGCATGTTCCCACGATACCAGTTGGCCCCATAAATCGTCATAGGCTTCTTGTAAACCTAGTTGAAGCTGTCTCCGCTGTTGTTCGTACTGAAGGGTAAGATCGAGTTTGGACGTTTCAAGATCGGCGATTTGGATCGTGAGCTCATCCAAATCGGATTCTGCTGCCCCAAGTTCGTAGGCATCTTCCAGCACACTGCTGTGTAAGGTGTCGAGATCTTTTTGGGAGATCAACGCCTGGTCTTTCAAATGCTGATAACGTTCATATTGGCGCTGGCTGATCTCGAGATTGGTTTGCAACAAGGCTTTTTGACGAGCTAAATGTTCATGGAATGCGTGAGAGTGCTGAATCTGCTGTTCGAGCGACGCGATCTTTTTCTGATGAGCCTGTAATATGGAAAAATGCCGGAAATCCTTCTCGCAGGTCAAAAATTTGGCATAACTCGCCTGTAACGTGCCTAACGTCATATCTTCACGAAATTCCGGGATCTGAGAAATGTCATAGGAAAACAGGTGTTCGCGCAAGGGATCCAGGGTATTTTTCAGCGAGACTACATCCTCATAGAGGGCAGCATTCTCAATGTACGCTAACACTTCGCCGCGCGTCACCTGCTGCTGGTCTTTGACAAACAACTTGTCAAGTTTTCCATTGCTGCGAGCCACAATCGGCGCCGGAGGTTGAGTGGTCGTGACAACAATAGAGGAACTGAGAATATCAGGGTACTGAAACCACCAACTCCCGACCAGGATGACCGCAAGTGTCAGTAAGATCACAGTGATGCCCCAGCGGACGATCCAGGATGGCATCTGCCCCAGAATCTCCTGCACCTCCTCACTACGTAATTCAATCTCCTGATGTTGCGTTGAAAGCTGTTGTTCTGGCATTAAAATGGCATAAATAGTACACTGATTCTTATGATGATTATGATCTGGAACTGCTTTCTGTTATCTTCATTCATCATAACCATCATAACCATCAGTGTACTATTTCCCCAACTCCAATTGATTTTTGACCAGATGATAATACGCGCCCTGCAAGCGGGCTAAGTCCTGATGGCTGCCGGTTTCGATAAGCCGACCTTTTTCCAGCACCACAATCCGATCGGCGTGTTTCACCGTGCTCAGGCGATGGGCGACCACGACCACTGTGCGTCCCTTGAAAAAGTGTTCCAGATTGCGCATAATCACCTGTTCGTTATTGGCGTCCAGGGCGTTGGTGGCTTCATCGAAAAAGAGATATTCCGGGTCTTTGTACACGGCCCGGGCGATCAGGATGCGCTGTTTCTGCCCCTGGCTCAGGCCGTGCCCTTCATTGCCGATTTTGGTGTTATAGCTCAGGGGCAGCGATTCGATGAACTCCTGAATATTCGCCACCCGCGCGGCATACAGGAGTTTTTCGGTATTCACCACCTCATCGCTGACCGCAATATTGTTGGCAATCGTATCGGAAAAAATGAACCCGTCCTGCATCACCACCCCGCATTGACTGCGCCAGAAACGTTCGCTGACGTGCTTGAGATTCGTGTCGCCGATACAAATTTTCCCCTGTGTTGGCGGATAAAAGCCGAGCAGCAGTTTGAGCAGTGTGGTTTTGCCGCTGCCGCTGGTGCCCACAATGGCCGTCACCTTTCCGGCCGGAATACACACATCAATCTCATCCAGTACCCGTTCCGAATGCGGTCCGGCATAATGAAAGGCCAGATCCGAGACCACCAGATCCTTCCGCGCCGGAAGCATGCTGATTTTGGATTGCTGCGGCGATTCTTCATCCTGTTGTTGATGGATCTCCCCCAATCGTTCCAGACTGATTTTCGCATCCTGGGCCGTGTGCAGAAACTCGATCATCTGCTCGATCGGACCGTTCAACTGTCCCAGGATATATTGTACCGCCAGCATCATGCCTAACGTCATGCTGCCGTCCATGACCGCTTTGGCGGCCAGAAAGGTGATCAGGATATTCTGGCTTTCGTGAATGGAAAATGCGCCGACGCTCTGGTATTGGCGCAGCGATAAGCCTTTGACACTGACGTTAAACAGTCTGGCTTGAATGTTCTCCCATTCCCAGCGTTTGCGGGTTTCACAGTTATTGAGTTTGATCTCCTGCATACCGGTGATCAGTTGAATGATGGTGCTCTGATTTTCTGAGAGTTGGTTGAAACGTTTAAAATCCAGGTCGCGCCGTTTTTTCAAAAACAGGCTAATCCAGGTCATATAAAGGGCGCTGCCGGTCGCAAAAATTCCTAAAATTCTCAGATTGTAGAACGTCAGCACCAACCCGAAGACCAGCAGATTCACCAGGGAGAAGAGGATATTGAGCGAAGAAGAGGTCAGAAAGGTTTCGATCCGGTGGTGATCTTCAATGCGCTGTTTCAGATCCCCGATCTGTTTGATGTCAAAGAAGCCCACCGGCAGCCGCATCAATTTGATCAGAAAATCGGAAATCAGCGCGATATTGATGCGAGTACTGAGATGCAGCAAAATCCAGCCGCGGATAAAGTTGACGGACATGCGGCTGAGCGACAAAACGAGTTGTGCGACCAGCACCAGCGAGATAAAATCGAGATTGTGGTGATTGATGCCGAAATCCACCAGCGACTGGGTCAGGAAGGGGAAAATCAGTTGCAGCAGACTCCCAAGCACCATGCCCAGAAAAAGTTGGACGATATAGCGTGAATAGGGTCGGAGATAGGAGAGGAGAAAGGTCAACCCGGACTTATCGAGTTGCTCATCGTCCCGGGTGTAAAAATTTGGCGTCGGTTCCAGCAGTAGGGCCACGCCCCGGTCTTCTCCCTCTCGTTTCGTACTGAGCCAGTGGGGCAAAAACTCCTGTCTGCTGTATGTAATCAACCCATGTCCCGGATCAACGACATAGACGTGATTCTTTTTAATTTTGTAGATAATAACGAAATGGTCCTGTTTCCAGTGGACAATACAGGGTAGAGGAACTTCTTTTGCTAACTGTTCAAACGTCAGTCGTGCCCCCAATGTGCGCATCCCGATGCTTTCCGCCGCACCGCTGATCCCCAGCAGTGACACCCCCAACCGGCTAATAAAACTGCGCTCACGCAAAGTTTGCAGAGAATAGGATTTACCGTAATGTTTGGCAATCATCCGCAAGCAGGTTGGCCCGCAATCCATTGTATCTAATTGTTTATAGACAGGAAAAGAACTCATACTCAATAGTACACTGATTGGTTATGACGATTATGATGAGTTATAATTTTTCTCTTAACTCATAACAATCAGTCCGGTCAATGTCCCACTCTTCGCATGGTTGTCATTTTTCTTATCATAAGCATCATAATACATCAGTGTACTATTCCCAACATTTTCATGGCTCCTTATCTTGGGCAATTAATTCCAATACCTTGTCAAACACCGGATCTCTGCCATTCAAGATGTCGTCAATCGTCGGCCAGACTTCGAAATCAGGATAGAGGGTAGGGTCGTCATCCTTTGTGGCATCAGGGCGATAAAACATTCTATGGGAAACAGTCCCTTCGACTTTCGTGTGTGGAAGCCGAAAATACAAGTTATCGCCAAAACTCGTCGGTTTTTGACCGATGGGCTGTCCAACCAGCGTTGCTAAATGATTATCTGACATCTCTGTGGCAAACCAGGATGCTGAACTATAGGTTCCCGGACCAATCAGAAGAAACACCTTTCCAGAGAACCTTGGATTCGGAGGAGTCATAGAAAACATGGCAAACTTCGAATCGTGCTCGGTAATTTTCTGAAAAAATTGGGTTCGGCGATATATACGCTCCTTTGGTGATGGAACATCTTTATACGTCGACATATCGCCAATATACTTTGGAAGGGTGAGCGTATCCTTTCCATAGTGGGCTTCATACAGATGTTTTTCTTCATCAAAGATTTTCGGATATTGTGACTGCATGAGTGGAGATAATTTGAGACCTTCAACATAACCTTTCAACACACCAGGTATGTCCTGGAGATAATACATCAGTTGCTGCCCCAATAAAGAATTGCCGCCAGGATTGTGTCGCAGATCAATGACCAGGGTATGAATATGCTGATGCTGGATGTCACGGAACATCTGGTGTAAAAACTCTCGGAAATCAGGGTACTGTTCCAAAGCTATTGCATCTATCCCAAATTGCTGTCGAAACAATTCGGTTCCCATTTCCTGCAAAGAAAACTGTAACGTTTGCCGGTCCAAAAATTCATTCAATTGCACATAGCAGAGTTGACTTTCAGGAAGAATCTTGTACTGGAACCACACATTTTTTCTGGCTGTGACAGGATGAGTCTCCATAGACCTGTTGGCCCATTTTACTTCGTTCACAGCGGATTTTGCGATGGTCGAGATGGTCATGATCTGTTCCGTTCCATCCAGCCCTGTCACTGTAAGCGTTAATGGCTCATTGTCGCGAATGATCCCTGCGAATTGCAATGTTGAAGGTTCTTGTAAATAATGCGTGATCTCCTCCTTGCGGCAGATCTCATTTTCACATGAAGCCAGATTGCCTAAGTGCTGCATCACTTGTGTCATCGGCATCCCGTTCACTGCCAGGATTTTTGCGCCTACATATTTCATCTCAATATCCGCGTCAAAATTCATCACATAGAAATCATCCTGGAAGACAGTTACAATGATTGGAAAGACGTCTTGAGTCTTCTGAATCCCATTATAATAGTTAATCCTCGTATGCGCATCGCCAATCCGGGCGCAAAATTGCTGAAGTTGCAATGCAAAGTCTGATACAGGCTCTCGCATCGCAAGTTCTTCCAAAATACGCTCCTTTTCCTGATCAAAGTCCTCTTTAGGGAAATTCGCATAGACATTTGGATGCGACTCCTGTAAGAGTTTGACCAGATAGAGAAAATCCAGTTGATACGGATTACTGGTGTTACAGCTAAACTGAGCAAACGAATAAATAAGCTCCCTGGCTTGCGAGGGGAGATTTCCTATCAGACAATATATGAGAACAAAAAGTTCAACAAGAATCCAGATTCTTGGCTGGTGGATTTTCTGTTTCCGTTGCATACTTAGGATATTTAGACATCTTTCCAAAATAAATCTTATAAACACGTAGCAACCCAGGATTGCTGTTTCAGAATGATGAAACAGGCCATACTCAGAGATATCCATACATGACTTCTGAGTGGCTTTCTGAAACAGAGGAGAAGATATCCCGCTGCCTCAGAGTATTCAAAAATTCCGTTATTACGGGAATTAATTTGGAAAGATGCATAATATCGTTATAGCTCAATTTAATTTCTCCTTTAGCTCAAGTATTGTAATCTACAATTAGAGATTTGGAAGATTTATATCCATATTATCTTGATGTACATCTTTTACTTGTTCCTGATATAGGTGTTTTATTGCATCTAAAATCATAAATTTGGAATTGTTGCAGTAAGCAGCAAAAAAATTATGATATTTTGCTCTGGCCTGTGCTGCACATTCTCCTCCACAGGCTAAAGCGACTGAACAGGTACTACATGGTATAATTGTACTGACATCTCTGCTTAAATAAGTCTCAAGCTCTGATTTAAACCATTGTATTTGTCTATTTCGGATTTCTCCCAATTTGTACTCTTCTCTTCCGGCTTCTTCGTAACACTTATAAATGTCACCATGGGGATCGATAATGATATAGTTCTCTGTACTTATCATACAGAATGAGGCCATTGTTAAGCCAGTACTTCCATTCTGAAGTGACAATAATTGTCTATACCTATCTGCCTTCCTGATAGCAGGAGTCCTGATATATTCTGAAATTGTAGAACTTAATAAATAATCGGAAAGTTTATCTATGGAAAGTAATTCATCCTCATCGGTTTGATCATAATGAATATGAATAGGATGTAAATAAGGATACAATAATGGGTGTCCTAAAAAGTCCTGTTCTTTAAGAAAATCAGTCAATTCTTTAAGTTTATAGATGTTCTCCTTGCTAAGATTAATCCTTAAGTTTATTCTTACTTTTTTATCTAACAGGCGATGGATATTTTCGATAATTTTGTGAAATGTGGGTTTTTTTGAAGCAGAAATTCGTGAGTGATCATGGAATTCCTGAGTTCCATCAAGTGATATCTGAACTGAATTAACTTGACCGGGAAGTGGGCCAAAAAAATCAAGCATTGTATCGACTTGAGTTCCGTTCGTAATAGCACTTACCACTTCAAATGGAGTATTGCGAGTAAACTCTAAAATTCTTTTTATTGTCTTGGAATGCTGAAGTAAAAACGGTTCTCCTCCATATAATACTATCCTCACATTTTTGTATGGGACCCCAGGAAAAAATGATTCAAAGTGTTGTGTAAAAATTTCTTCAACAAATGTCGGAGACATTACTTGAGTCCGATTGTGCTTTTTATTCTGTCTTCTTATCTCTCTTTGATAACAGTAATAACAATCTAGGTTACAATTATAACTCAACAAGAGCATAATGTATCCCTGTTTTTTCGCTCTTTCCTGCTCATAGTGTCTAAGACTTTTGACGATATGTGTAAAGGTTGCAATTTCTTCTTCTTGTGATAAAGAGGTAATATGCCCCCGTTTTTTCAGATAGTGTATTTCACTCTCTGACATGTTACTGACATCAACCGGTATGCGAGGAACGCGTAGCTTATTGCCTAATGCACTACTTACTTCATCCATGACCCCATTGGCACCATTAAATAATAGTGATGAAGTTTCAAGCTCAATCACATTAAGATATTGACTAACAAAATATGTGTTCATAATATATCCCTTTCTCCACGAGTTCCCATGTTTCCAAAGCAGCTAACACATATCCATAACGTTGATATCGATGTCCATTCGCTTTAAATGGATTCACCAGTTGCTTTTTTTGAAAATATTGGTGACATTTCCCGTTGAAATAGGAGCACAGATTCCCCACAGCATAATCCTCAAGCCACCTTTTGAGTTCAACTATGTTATCCAAATAAGTCACTAAATGTTCTTCTTTGATATTCACTGCTTCAGCGAACGATAAATTAAGTAATTTCTGGCTAATAGCAACTGCCAATCCCTCACTATAATAATGTTGCTTAAAAGGTGATAAATTTAGAAATGACCAGAAATCCATTGTAAGATAATGGGTCAGTTCATGAATCAGCACTCTGTCAAGCTCATCTTCCGGGATTTGCTCTAGTGACAGAAGAATACTTTCGGGATGTGAGATATGACGAGCGTTGCAGTTCGCCAGTAATATATTTATCAGTGTGATAGACTTCTCCCATATCTGAAATTTGTGACGAAATAGTATAGATAATTCTTCTAAAATACGAGCTCTCCATGCATGTATCTGTGATAGTCGAATTTCAGGAAATGCATTGTTTAATATGTTCTCTTTTACATTTTCAAAACATTCTGCGTTGATAGCCGGCATAGTGATATGATAGTTGTTGTATATTGTCCGTAATTGTGGAATACCATTATGCAGATACTCTGCGAAAGACTGGCAACGAGCAAAAATATTTTTGATCGCCTCAACATGGTCAATGATATGGATGGTCCCTGAAGGTTCTGCTATAGAAGGTACTGTGAGCATGGAAAGATGTTTCGGGATCCCATGCTTTTCTACTCCTACCAGAGTGTTTTCTACAAACTTCACATAACAGGATAATTCTTCTAACGAAAGACTCTCTACCGTAAACTTGTTGTGTGCTACACCATTATGATAATGATCGATCTTTAAAAAAATTCCTATGAAAGGATGATTTGCTTCTTGCATGGTATGAGCTTCACAATGTCCGGTAGGGATTTTGGCGAGATGATCCTTTCCAACTTCCTTTGCCAATTCAGGTATAAGGAATCGGTCTAGTTTTATGCCGGATTGTTCAACTCGGACCCCATAGGAATGCTGATAGGGAACATCATCCAGTGTTTTTAGTTGCAATGACTTGTCAATGACATCCAGGTTCACAAAAAACAGAGGCCTGTCAACAGTATCATGTAAAAATGCTCGTATACCATTTTGGGTTACCTCTTCGTTTACCGAAAGCATCCCATACATATTGCCGGAGAAACTCTCCTTTTTCAACAATGTAATCATAAGAGCACAATTGATCAAATCATCCAGATTCCAATTGGAAATTTTCCCATCTTTTATCTCAGGCAAAGCATCGTAATGCAGGATTAACGTTTTTTCAGACAATGCTTTATAAAGGTTCTGATTGGGTCTAAAAAATAAACAGCTTGCCTGTTCTTTCTCCTGAAAAACAACGTTCTCTACTTCGAGCTGATCGATTTTTTCAGATGCTCCCGACTTATAGACTCCTAAGTTGTATCCTATCAACTTACACCGTGTCCCATAATATTTAGCAAAGAGGTATTGCGCCTGCCGGTCAGCATTCAATATCCCACCCGGGTGATCCAAATGGGCTTGCAGACAAATTTTCCCTGGTATAATGTCTTCAAGTCGGGTTTCACCAAGAAACACGTTCCCATGCGGTGTGATACAATAAGGGATACCTTCCAAAAGCATATCCAATACATGTATTGCATCTTTCATCCAACAATAATAAGGTACTACGTGTAATCGTGAAAGTTCTTTCAAGCATTGAAATATTCCAGTCATCATTTCTCATTCCCTTAATTTCAGTTAAGGAGTTTGTCATTCACTTTAGAGAATAAAAGTAATTTTTTATCGTAGAGATTCTACTTCTTACCCTTCTTTAGCGACGACTCTAAGTATGCGTTAAATCTTTTAAAACATTCTGACAGGGTAATACATCCCTGTCAGAATAGAAAACAATTCAGCCAATTATACACGAATTTATGCTCCAAGCCGAATTTTAACTTCGCGAGATTAATATAAATCTAGTTCAGATGTCATAATCACAACTGTCTGTACAATCTGAACTGCAACCATCACTCGAACAACTGTCACTATCACAACTGTCACTATCACAATTGTCACTATCACAACCTTCAATTGGGCAAGCTTGTATTGAACAAGATTTTGAAGGACAAGTAGCATAAGCTATACATCCCCCTAATACATGCTTAAGTTCTGAATCGTTCAGTGTATGTGATTTCAGCCGTTCGTTAAGTGTTTGAAGATCAAAAGCTTCACCATTGTTGAAATTAACGGCTCGAATAATGTGTTTTCCTTCCATTGTTTCACTCCTTTGTTTGAATCCATACGAACATTCTTCTTGTTGTTTCGTTTTCCCTCTTTCTGTTCTTGAAGCCGGAAGAAGGAAAAACGTGACATCTCAAGAACGGACATTCGTATAGGCATCATAAAAACAACGTATTATCCACGACGCCATTCTTATAAGCAATCGCCATGCCAATGTGAGGTTTTGAGAGGAATCTTTTGTGGCTTTTCTGTGAGATAGCCGAGAAACAGGGCTTTTGAAAGATGTTTTTTTAGAAACGCGACTCGCAAAGGAGCATAAAAAGGGAGCGTGAATTTCTTTCACTTGAAGAAATGTGTCTCAAAAGAATACACAAAAATCCCAAAATAAGACACTTGTGTATTCTTTTGAGATACTTATGTGATGCCGTATTTTTCTAAGTCCCGGTAGAGTTTGCTGCGTGAAATGCGAAGTTTTTGGGCGATCTCCAATTTATTGCCATGATAGTATTCCCAGGCAAAGCGGAGCAAGGCTCGTTCGAATTCTTCAATAATGTGGTTCTTCTGGACAAGTTGATATTCGAACCATCGGTGAAGCATGTCTGTCTCCTGTCCCTTGTTGAAGCCGCCGCTGTCTTGATGAACGTCAGATTCCTTGAATACCCTCGTCCGGATGTTTTCGAGAGAAAGCGCATTCTCCTCAATTAGATCCTCCGGGCACAACAGCACAGCCTGTTCCAGGGTGTGCGCCAGTTCGCGGACGTTGCCGGGCCAGGGGGCGCGCGTGAGGAGATTGACTGCGCCGGGAGCGAGCGTCTTGTCTGTGTGATATTTCGCATTGAGCTGCGTGAGGAGATGGTTCGCCAGCAGAGGGATGTCGCTCCGGCGGTCGCGCAAGGGCGGGATGGTGAGCGTCACGACCTTGAGCCGGTAGTAGAGGTCTTCACGGAAGCGTTTGGCCTGTACCAATTCCGACAGGGACTCATTGGCAGCCGCGATCAGGCGCACATCCACCTGCACGGTGTTGTCGGAACCGACTGGAAAGAAGGTCTTGTCGTCCAGGACTTTCAGGAGCTTGGCCTGCAATTCGATATCAAGGGTGCTGATTTCATCGAGAAAGAGGGTGCCGCCGTCGGCCAATTGAAACTTGCCGGTATGCTGACGCGCCGCGCCGCTAAACGCGCCTTTGACGTGACCGAAGAGTTCGCTTTCAACCAGATTGGCGGGGATCGCCCCGCAGTGGACATCCACAAAGGGGCCCTCTGCGCGAGGGCTGCTGTGGTGGATGAGCTTCGCCAGCAAGCTTTTGCCGGCGCCGGTTTCCCCCTGAATCAAGACGTTCACCGGATACTCCGCCATCTGCCGGATCTGGTCTTTGAGACGCCGGATCGGTTCGGAATCGCCGACGAACAGATCAGTTTCCCGCAGTCTGGCGGTCTCCTCCAATATTCGTTGCATCGCCTGCTCCAACTTTTCAAAATCGAGGGGTTTGGTCATGTAATCCGCGACGCCATAGCGGATCGCTGCGCGGATGTTGGGCAGATCGTCGAAGACGGTGACCATGATGACCTTGACGCATTTCAGGTGCGTATTGAGGAGCGCTTTGCGGTGAAGGGTTCGCAGCATCTCAAGACCGTCCATGCCGCCGGGCATCTTGATGTCCAGCAGCACCAGACAGATCTCAGGATGTGTCTCCAATAACAATAAGGCGTCTTCTCCGTCATGAGCAAACAGAAAGCGGTAGGTCCCCGCTTTGATCGCTTTGCGGAAATGCGTGGTGAACAGTGTTTGTACACTCCACTCATCATCAACAACTAAGATGACAGATGGCTCCATGTGAAAAAAGAGCATAGTACACTGATGGGACTGATTGTTCTGATTCGGTGAAGTGAAGAAAAATCAGTGTACTATTTCCTTTGGTAATCGAATCACGCAGGCTGTGTATTCGCCTGGGACAGAATCTATGTCGAGTTTCCCTCCATGCAGATGGGTAATAATGTCGTTGGCAATCGAGAGGCCTAAGCCGGTACCTTCTCCGGCCGGTTTGGTGCTGAAAAAGGGCTGAAAGATTTTCTCGCGCAGGTCGTCCGCGATGCCGCGGCCGTTATCGCGAATGCGGATGATGACCTCGTGTGCTGCGGCTTCCGTACTGATAGATAGCACCGGCGTATAGCCGGCGTCGGCGGTCTGCGCGACCCGCTGCAGTTCCTGGCAGGCGTTCAGGAGCAGATTGAGCAGCGCGCGGCTGAGGTCTCCGGGCAGCAGCGGCAGCGGCGTCTCATCCAGCGCCGGGTCATACTGTTCCTGAATGGTGATGGCTGCCCCCCTCTCCCGTGTCGGCATCCCATGCGACGCCAGATAGATCGCGTCTTTGACCAGCGGATTGAGCAGCACCGACCGCGGCGCGCGGTCATGATGTCGGGTCTGACTGAGAATGCTGGTGATGGTACGTACAGCGCGATCCGTGTGCGTCCGGATTTCCTGCGCACAGGTGGGGAGCTGCCGGAGGATGTCGGCCAGTTCCTCCGGGTCAGGCGTCGTATGCGCCAGTTCGCGTTCCAAATCTGCCACCAGAGTGGTGATGACCTGGCTGAAATTGCTGATAAAATGCAGCGGATTCTGGAGTTCATGCGCGATGCCGGCCGTCAGTTTACCCAGACTGGCGAGTGTTTGCTGACTCACCAGACGGGCCTGTGTGTGCGTGAGGGTGTCAACCGTCTCCTGCAAGGTCTGGTTGGTCTGGTGTAATTCGGCCGTGCGCTGGGTCACGGCGCGCTCAAGGCGGGCGTTGCTCTCCTGATAGTGCTGCATCAACTCCTGGATCTGCCCGGCCATGGCGTTAAAATGCCGAGTCAAATCCCCAAGTTCATCGTCGCCGGTCACCGGCAGACGGATGGCATCGTTCCCGCTCTGAAGGGCATCCATCCCGCGTTTCAGGGCAACCACCGGACGGAACAGCACGCGTGTCAGGATGCCGCGTAAGAGCAGCATACACAGGATGCCACTGACGCCAGGCGTCAGAAAAATCAAGAGGCTGTGTTTACGGAACAGCAGGTAGGGAATCGTCGAGACCCGCACCAGGATCGCCGCGATTTCCTGCCCCTCCACATCATGCACGGGCACACAGGTCGTCCGCTGATACCCGGCCTGATACGCCCCGATCTGCTCACAGGTCACCTGTTCCAGGATAGTGGTCATCCGGCGTAAACTTCCCTGCGTGACCAGACGACGCAACGTTTGCCGCAGCAGGAGGGTACCGACCGGGTCCTCGCGGCTGTCAATTGTGATTGGGGCGATCACTGTCACATAAGATATCGTGCTGATTTTTTCGAAAAATACGGAGCGCGGCTCAGACCAATCGAGATGTTCGGGCAGCAAATCCTTGAGGTCGCCTGGCGACGAGGCGATGAGAGCATCCTGCTGATCGTAGATTCCAAGCACTGTCAGACCATAGCGATCGATCAGATCACGTAACACGTCCTTCAGGCTCTCGCACTGATGCGTGTGCAGCGGGGTGCTGAGAGCGGAAAGCTCGCCCAATAATTCTGCCAGACGCTGAATGTGGGCGATATTCTCCTGCCATTGACTCCGGGCGGCCAGGAATTCTTCCTGCGCATGTTCGCGGATCATTTGTTCCATTTCGCGGTCGTAAAAATACAGCATCACCCCCAACAGCGCGAGCGAGGGGAGCACACCCACGCCCAGCATCCACAGATGGAGTTTGGTGATCAATTTCATCGTTATGTCCTCGCAGCCATGTTCACAGGGTAGCAAGTCGCTCACCTTGCGGCGACAGCCTTGATATGAACCTCATGATCTCATAGGCAGGTCTTCTTCTCCATCCGACACGGTTTGTCAAGCGATTTGTAAAATTTCTATCCTAGTATTCAAGACAAGCGCATCTTATTACTCTCATTCTTTACTTGGCAGGGTGAACTCAGGCAATTCACAAAAAATTCTTTTGCCAAACAGGACGACCAAAAACGGTTTATCAGGACATCCACCCAATCAGACAAAATTCCGGTCATTCGAATTTTCAATCCAGATGAATCTGCCCTGAGTTTTGTTATTAAATAAAGGAGAGAATTGATAATTGTGGATTGGTAATGATTAATTTGTTCTTTGGTAGATTTTCACGCCTGCTGACAACCGTTTATGAAAAAATTTCTTCAAGGATTAATGTTGTCGCCCCAATGGATACTGAATAAATCCCAAATTCCGAGACAATCATCGGGGGAATTGTCACGCCTGTTTGGAAAAATTGGTCACATTCTTTCTCGACCTTTGGTCGTATATAACCATTCACTATAAACTGCCCAATATTTAAATCTCCGCCAATAACGATTGAGTCCGGATTAATAAGTCCAATGATCGTTGTAATCATCTCAGCAATGATCTGGCTAATATTTTCGAGAAGAAATCCTGATATTTGACATCCGTTTTTCGCACTTTCAACAATTTCCATCATTGGAATCTTTTTTTTAGTGCGTATATCAAGTTTCAGGTTGTTTTCCCCATATTTCTTGAGGCCTTCCTCTAGTAAACCATCAATTTTAGGCTGATACGGAAGAATTTCCCCGGCGCTTCCCGATGTTCCCTCATATAATTCGTTGTGTAAAATCAGACCGGCCCCCATTCCTGTATACATTTCATTGAACGAAATAAACACAATAGTTGAAGGGAACTCCTGTTTGGGGTTTTGATACCATTTTATCCCAAGGGCACCGGCATTGGCATCATTTGCAATTCGTACCGGTATCCCCAGTTGACTTTCTAACGTATCGCAAAATGCTAAATTCTTGATCCCCAAATCCTCTGAATAACAGATGATTCTTTTTTTGCGATCAACGATTCCGGAAAAAGTCATTCCTACGCCTATAATGGCACTGTTAGGTAAGTTCAGTTTTGTTATGGTATTTTGGAGAAATTCGGCCAGTATGAAACTGTCTTCTTCGGCATTGATATTTTTTTCCAATGTATCGATATGTTGATAGATGATCGCCGACGAAAAATCAACAACAGTGGTTCTAATTTTATGAGGGATGATTTCCAAACCGATAATATAGCCTTTATCAGCAACTAAACGCCATAAAGTCGGAGGCTTGCCACCGGCAGAAGTCGATTTGCCGATCCGGCTCACTTCTATCAAGCCTCTTTTTTCCAGGGTCCGTAAAATGTACACTAAGGTTGAAGGTTGGTATTGGGTTATCCTGGAAAGCTGAGCGCCTGATATTTCTTTATGCTGCCTGATAGCATTTAAGACAATTCTATGACTCTTTATTTTAATGTTAAAGATACTTGATAATAGCATATATTATTGGGGGTAAAGAGGTATCGGTAGCTTGAGAGTTCAGATGGATATTACCAATAAAATCAGGTTCTCAAGAATCTATATTTATTTATTCATTCAATGAATAAACTAAATGGCGATAAAAAAATCAGTTGTCAAGTAAAATGTTTCGGGGAAATGCTTTTGAGGAGAGGCGGGAATAATATTGACATTTTCCCAATCTGTTTATGTTCGTAGCCACGGCTTCAGTCGTGCCTTCTTCGTGTTTATAGTACCCGCTTTAGCGGGAAAACACGGCTGAAGCCGTGACTACGAACATATTCCTACCCTTTTAAGGCTCCGGAGGCAAATCCCTGGGCTAAACGCCGGTGGAACAGGGTATAAAAAATAATCATGGGTAAGGTGCCGATGACAAGCGCGGCAAACTGCATCCCATAGTCGCGCGTCATACCGCCGGCAAAGGCATTAATGCCGACCGGAAGCGTGCGGAGTGAGACTTTGCTGGTTAAGACAAAGACAAAAACAAAATCATTCCAATTGGTTAAGAAGCAAAAAATAAGCATCGTGGCAGCCACCGGACGCGCCATCGGCAGAATCACGTACCAGAAGACTTTGAGATAACTGGCGCCGTCAATAATCCCGGCTTCCTCCAATTCTTTCGGAAGTCCTCGAATAAACGAAGTCGCCAGATACACCAGAAATGGAAACCGGAAGGCGATATAGGGCAAAAGTACGCCTATTCGGGTATTATCAAGGCCGAGTTTGGTTTCCATCACAAAGAGCGGCACCAGAATGGCATGCGGTGTCAGCAGGAGTCCCATCATAAAGAACAGGTAGATGGGGCCGGAAATTCGGTATCCGAATTTGGCAAGTCCATATCCGGCTGCTAACGCGAGTATGGTGGTGATGAATGTGGCGGTGACGGAAAAAAAGATGCTGTTCAGGCTGTACACTCCCAGATTGCCAAGACTCCATGCTTTAGTATAATTCTCGATATAGAACTCCGTGGGAAAGCTGAAAATGTTGCGCACAATCACAGGATGGGGTTTGAAGGAACTGTAGAGCAGCCAGATTAAGGGACCCATTGTCAGCACCGTAAACCCGATCATCGTGATATATGCAAGCGTCCGCCACAAGATGTTAAACTGGTTTCTCGATGACATAGCATTCCTCTTACTCGTATTTGTCTTCTAATTTTCTAAAAATGATTTGAAGCAGCGAGATGAGTCCCACCCCGAGAAACACGATAACCATGGAGACCGAGCTGCCGTAGCCGTATTTATAATAGCGGAACGTATTGAGATACATATAGATCGCAATCACTTCCGTATAATGCGCCGGCCCGCCGCCAGTCATGGCAAAAATCAAAGAAAACCCGGCCAAACTTCCGGTGATCGCAAAAATAATGGTGGTAAAGACAATATTGACCATGGAAGGCAGGATCACCCGCAGCAAAATTTGTCCTTCCGATGCACCGTCAATAATAGCAGCTTCGATGATGGCAGGGTTAATTTTTTGGAGATTCGCCAGAAAGATAATCAGATAGATTCCGGTATACATCCACAAGATCACAAACAGGATCGGGACAATGGCATAGGTCTTACTTTCAAAAATCCGTAACACATAGCGCGGGTCATTTTTCAAAACACGCATCAACGCAATATATAAGCCCGAGGGCGAGAATACTTGCTGCCAGAGCAGGGCGACCACCACTTCGGAAATGGTAATTGGAAAAAAGATCATGGCCGTAAAAAATGCCTTGCCTTTTACCATCTCCCGATACAAAATATAGGCCAGGATAAACCCAATCGGAATTTGACCAAAAATCGAGATGAGCACCACCAAAAAATTGTTGCGGAGTCCGTGCAGGAAGATCGAATCCTTGAACATGGTCAGGTAGTTTTGCAAACCGACAAATTCAGGGATTCCAAACCCGGTCCATTGAGTGAAACTCAAGAGGAAGCAGGCCAGGATCGGAAAAATGATCAGCGCAGCATAAATCAGCACGGCTGGTCCGACCAACACCGCATAGCTCACTTTTTTCTGGTTCTTATGCGTCACAGTTCGCTACTCGCGATTTTTTACCCACCCCTTCCCCCTCCCAGGAGGAGAATTTGTGTATTGGCACGGATACATATTCCCCTCCTGGGAGGGGAAGGGGTGGGTTGTAAAGTCCAGATTATGATGAGAATCTATTTGCGGTTCGAATCGTTTGCCGCGACCCAGGTTTCATATTCCTGTGCGACTTGTTCCGGGGTCTTGGCTCCCAGCATCATTTCCTGAATGCCCGCTTGAAGCACGGCCATGCCTTCTTGATCCATTTTGGAGTCAATCACGTAGCCGGCCGGAGTGTCAGCCACAAATCGGGACAGCTTTTCAACCAGTATGTCAACATTTGCTTGAGGTGGGAGCTTATAAGATGGGACTGCTCCGCGCGCCTGCCGAATCTCTGATCCCACAGGCCCGGCATACATCCAAATCCACGCCCAGGCGGCCTCGGCTTTGGCCCCTTCTAAACTGGCGTTCATGCCAAACCCGGTGCCGGCAACCGATGCGGTTGAACCGGATTGTCCTTTCTGATTCGGGATGTCAGGAAAGGTGTTCAGCGACACATACTGTTTCTGTTCATCTGTTAATTCCCCGCTCAGAGTTTGCACCCGCCAGCCGCCGTCAATATAATAGACCGCCTTCTCAGTCACAAAATCGGTTAACTCCGTACCGTAGTCGGCCTGATTGATTCCGGGCGAAAACATGTCGTTCTTGCTGAGTGTATCAATCACGCTCAGGGCATTCACGAACTCCGGATCCGCAAACGATGCGCCGTCGCCTGTGATCACCTTATTATACCATTCCATCCCTCCTGCTCGCTCAGTCAGCGCACTCAGCAGGCATGACTGCATTTGCCATCCAGCCTTATTTGACATGGCGATTGGAATCAACCCCGCAGCCCGAATCGTTTCCCCCTGAGCTATCAGTTCATCAAGGGTCTTTGGGAAGGTCAATCCAAGCTCTTTCATGAGTTTCTCATTGGTGTACACCACATGCGTCGCAGTCATCTGTTCTGGCAGCTCATAAATCTCGCCGTTCGGCCCCTGCGGATTCAATGCGCCGTCAACAAATTCCGCTTCGTGTCCCTGGATCAAAGGGCGCAAATCTTTCACCATGCCGCTTGATGTCACCGCCCCGGTTCGCTTGTCAGGCCAGAGAAACACAACATCAGGAAGCTGGCCTGCGACAGTCATAGCTTGCAGCTTGTTATGGTAAGCCTCATCAAAGAGATATTCGATTTCCAATGTCACATTCGGATAGGCCTTCTCATATTCAGCTACAATGAGCTTTCTGGTTTCTGTTGATACCGCATCAGTCAGATCAAGATAATCGAAGAGGCTCAGCGTGATTTTCTCTTGCGCGCTGGCGATGTGAACCATCGAAAGCACAACGAACACGCTCAATACAACCGTCAATGCTTTTTTCATAGTAACCTCCTGGTTTGGTTTCCTGAACAGAGGGGAAAATCGGTTTGCTTGTTTCCCTTCTGTTTGAACGTAATGGTTTTTGATGTTTGTTTATTCATAAAATATGCTTCATGATTGGTAAAAAGTGATCTGTCAAGTAAATTCTTTTGGGAATGTTTGCTGGTATCAGGAATTTCCTGCACAACAAGAACGCCTGATGAGACGTTTTCATGATGGAAAGAGATTCAACTTGACAATCTTGCTTGACAATATTATGACTTACTATCCAATAGTTTTTGTCAACGTGATTTTGAAAGCAATGAACTGCTTACAATATTATTATCTCACATTACGCACTCATATAAAAAAGTCAGATATTATACATTGTTTTTAACTGTGTTAG
>DF820473.1:246055-279771 GCA_000739535.1 Candidatus Vecturithrix granuli
GATCTGAACATGATCACAAGATATTTGTCAAAGAACTTTTTTATCTACTGCGTAAAGTGAGTTATTATAATGAAAGCGGGAGAGGTGGGAGTCTATGGACAGATTAGATGAGTTAGAACAACGCCTTGACGAGTATCGACGCCATTCGCAAACGGCTGAAGGTGTCGCCTTGCAAAAACTCCAACAATATCCCCAAAGCAATGGCGAATTGTCCCCGGTCGAAGTGTTGCGCCGAGAATTACTGCGACATCATACACGGACCTTATTACTGGGCGAAATTAAACAGTGGATTGAAGAACTGAAAGGGTTACGGCTTTATCAACTCTATGCTTTGCCGGATATTGATCACCAAGGCGGCCCGATTCCGCATGTACAGCAACACATGACAGAACAAGAAGCGATTGAAGTGAATGCCACTTATGAAGCCAATAACGAACGTTTACGGTGGAAACCAGTCGATCTGTTTCATGAAGAAGAATAATTTCAGTGTAAGGAAAAGGGGCAGAATATGCAGGGAGATAAATTTGTTGTCGCAGAACAGCACCTTGAGGTTGCCAAAAAGATGTTAGAAATCTTGCAGCCTCGTCTGACAGGTTCGCAAGGCAAATATACAATTACAATTGCCGGGGAGTCTGGTTCTGGTAAATCAACGACAGCCGCGGCCTTGTTCACGATCCTTCAACAACAAGGGTTGTCGTGTGTGCTGTTACAACAAGATGATTATTATATCTATCCCCCCATCACAAACGATCACACTCGTCGCCAGAATCCTGAATGGCGTGGGTTGTGTGAGGTCAATTTAACCTTACTCGATCAGCATCTTCAGGAATTTCTGGAAGGATGCTCGCAGATTCAAAAACCATTGATCGTGTATGCGGAAGATCGGATCGACCATGAAATCATTGACGTTGAACAAGCCAATATCCTGATTGTCGAAGGCACGTTTATCAGCCTGCTCAAGCATGTCAACGCCCGTATCTTTATTGATCGTACCTATCTGGATACCAGGATTGATCGTCGTAAACGCAGTCGTTATCAGGCCGAACTTGATAATTTTACCGAAGGCATTCTTGCCCATGAACATGAGATTGTTTCAGCCCATAAAGCCTTTGCCGATATAATCATTACCCAAAATTATGAAGTTCTAACCCCACCCCCGGCCCCTCCTCAAAGGAGAGGGGGGACAGCAGACAGGTACGGCGAAAAACAGACATAGCAGCGCATCCCCCCTCTCCTTTGAGGAGGGGCCGGGGGTGGGGTCAAACGAGGAGGTCGTCATGCGCGTTCTTTTTGTCAATCCACAGGGGAACTTTGACCAGCAGGATTCCCATTTGACAGAACATCCGGATTTTGGAGGTCAATTAGTGTATGTGAAGGAAGTCAGCATGGCTCTGGCGCAACTGGGGGTGGATGTGGATATTGTAACACGCCGGATTGATGATCCGGACTGGCCGGAATTTTCAGAACCCGTTGATTATTATACCGGCTATGAAGATCATCTGCACATTGTACGGATTTCCTGCGGCGGGCCCAACTTTCTGAATAAGGAACGCTTATGGGAACATCTGAATGAATTTGCAGAGAACATTCTGAAATTTTATGGCGATGATTTGCCCGATTTTGCAACCGGTCATTATGGCGATGGCGGCTATAGCTGCGTGTTGTTGAAACAAAAAGTCGGAATTGGATTTACTTTAACCGGACATTCTCTGGGCGCGCAAAAACTCGATAAGCTTGGCACGAGCTGTGAGAATTTCGCGCAAATGGAGCAGCACTATCAGTTTGCTAAACGCATCACAGCCGAACGCCTGAGCATGGAACAGGCGTACAAAATCATCACCTCTACTGGCCAGGAACGGATGGAGCAATACGCACACCCGCTGTATCAGGGCGCGGTGGATGTTAAGGATGACGCCAAATTTGCGGTGATTCCGCCAGGTGTAAACACGCGTATTTTTACGACCCGGCCTGCTGCCGACGATGAGACCATCCATCGTAAAATTGCTGACAAGTTATGCACCTATGAAACGAAACCGTGCGTGGTGGTCTCCAGCCGTTTTGATGAGAAAAAAAATCATCTGGGGGCCGTGAAAGCCTACGCGCTTTCAAAAGAATTGCAAGACAAGGCGAATTTAGGCATTTTCATCCGCGGCATTGACGATCCATTTTCCGAACTGGAACGTCTGCCGAAAAAAGACCAGAAGATTATGCGCCCCTTGTTAGCGATCATTGAACAACAGCAATTGAAAGACAAGGTCTTTTTTCTAAATATTCAATCTCAGAAAGAGTTAGCTTCGACCTATCGCTATTTTGCCAAACTGGGGTCTGTGTTCACACTGACTGCTTTTTACGAACCCTTTGGTCTGGCGCCGATTGAAGCCGCTGCCTGTGGCCTGGCTGTGGCCGCAACAAAAAACGGCGGCCCTTCAGAAATTTTTGAAGACGGTTCTGGCATTCTGGTTGATCCGTTTGATCCTAAAGACATGGCGCGAGGCTTTTTAAAAGGGATTGATGAAGCGGCAACGTATGCCAGACTTGGCGAGCAGCGAGTGAAAACGACCTATACCTGGGAAAATACCGCGAAATCTTATCTGAAGATTATCGCAGCAGGCGCGCAAACAACCCACACGTCCGGTTTTGTACTGCCTGCGCTGGAAGATCACGAGCGACTGTTGACCTATCTGGCGACCCGTTCTTGATATAGTTCTTTTGAGTTGCCGTCACTTGAAGCGATGGCAACTGTTCAGATTTCGCGAGTCTCGATATGCAGAGCTCCTTTGAAAATGTAGCGCGAAACTCCAGTTTCGCGCACCAGTGAAACGGCCGCGAAACTGGAGTTTCACGGTACATCTCATTTTCATGATAACGGGTGAGCCTACGCTCATGGCAACTCCTTTGTATCAATGCCTTTTCCTCACCATCACAAACAAAAGAAGCAATCCTCCGGCAAACAGAGCGATAGTCGCCGGCTCCGGAACAGGCGTGAACCAAACTTGCACAGGGGCATTTCTGATGTCAAGAAACTGATAATGATCTTGATTGCATACTGTCACGCTTCCCTGAACAACATTGATCGCCAATGGCTGAAGAGCTATATCTGCAAGAACGCTTTCGGTTAACGTGAGAGATGTGCTGCCGGCAACATCAGCGGAGGTCTGATAATGAAATGTCAGAATATCACCGTTTCCCGGAATAATTGCTGCGCCATATTGGGAAAACAAGATCACTTCAACCTCAAGCGTACCGGAATCAAGGCTTGTCATCTGCCAGAGCGGAGGATCATAGCCTGTTGTACGCGACGTCAAAGTCACATCATGAATGTGAAATCCCGGCATGGCGTAAGTAAAACGGACCTGTACGCCTGTGACCAGAGTGTCATTCGTTAAAGACAAACCAAATGTGCCTGTGTCCCCCTGCAATACTGTGACCGGCGGAAATCTGAGCGTATTCTCTTCCGCCGCTGCATTTGCAGGAAAACCACAGACAAAAAATAGTGTCATAAGAGCTATAAACCCCAAAGTACGACTCCAGCGTCCCGTGTCATATACTAGCATTTTTTTCGCCTTCTCACACATGTTACAGCATTATGCCGTAGGGGTGAACCCCGTGAATGTAGCGCGAAAAGTTCCTTTTCGCGCCCGCGAAACTGGAGATTCGCGGTACCAGAGCTTTTATGTTTTATTTTTCACGACCAGAAGTAAGTCCAGCACATCTATAACCCCATCCTGATTCAGATCGCAACCCTCACAGGATCCTTTTTCCTGAATGCAATCCAGCACAATTTTCATGTCCTCTTCATCAACGCTTCCATCTCGGTTTAAATCACAGAAAAGAGATGTTATCGGTGTTACTGTCGCTGTTGGCGTTGACGTTGAAACGGGGATTGCCGTTGTTGTCGCAGTTGGGGTCGGCGTCAGCGTCGGCGTCGCAGTTACGGTCGGTGTTGCAGTTGCAGTTGCAGTTGGCGTTGGGGTAGGCGTCGCAGTTGGAGTTGGCGTCGGGGTTGTTGAGCCGGGACACAAGATATTTGTACTTTCCACTAAAAAGATACTGTCTAACCAATTCTGAAAAGCCGCATCCCCTGGTTCGCACAGATTGGTATTCTTGAACTTAAACGCCTGTAATTGTCCAAGGCTCGTCAAATTGTCCGGCAACGCCCCCTGTAATTGAGTATCATTGAGATAGAAAATATAGGTCTGCACAAGGTTGCCCACCTTAGACGGCACATTTCCACTCAGTTGCGTATGGCTCAGATCGAGGGTGTTCAATTTAGTCAGATTGCCTATTGTAGATGGAATACTCCCACTAAACAGGTTGTACGAGAGCCAGAGCTGGCGCAAATTCGCCAGATTACCAATCCAGGACGGGATTGAATCGCTCAGGTAATTTTGATAGAGGCAGAGGATTTCTAAGGCTGAAAGCTGCTGTAATTGCAACGGAAGTGAACCGTTCAGATTATTTTTCGACAGATTCAGCGTAGTGACATGTCCGTGCATGCATTCCACGCCATACCACGAGCAAGGCGTGTAAGTATCCAGCCAGCCGGCGCGATTGTTCCAATTGTCGCCGCCAGTATTCTGATACAGCGTAGCCAGAGCTTCACATTCAACTTGAGGAATTTCTGTCACATAGTGGCAGAACGGCAAGGCCGGCGTTGAGGTATAAGTTGGGGTTGCCGTTGGTTTCGACGTGGGCGTCCTGGTCGGCGTTATCGTTGGTTTCGGCGTAGCTGTCGGATTCGGAATCACTGTTGGCAATGGCGTGGCAGTTGGGTGTATCGTTGCGGTCGGAACCGGCGTCGGCGTAAGTTCCACAATCTCGATCATGCCGTTCTGCGTTGTGTGAGACACAGACACGCCGGTCGGATCGGAAAGCTTTGACTTGACAAACTTGAGAGGTGTTTCCCCAAAGGCGCATTGGAGACAATCTCTGCTGTGATTTTCAATAAGATGCCATCGCCGGAAAATGTGCTACTATGCGAAGAAGCGATCATGACCAGCACATCCTGGATTTTGTTGTAAGTTTCTATCGTAAACCCGGCCAGCAAATTTGCGGCGGCAACGGTTTTCACGGTGATAATTTCAGGAACCTGGATAGCCGCCCCAAGTCCAGCGCAGGGTATCGCGCCATTTGAGAGCGAACAGGTTAACGTGATCATTTCACCGCGCCGGGCCGAAAGGCTATTGAGAGAGAGCCGCGTTTCTGACAGCGTGGGGGTCGTGGTCGGCGTTGGCGTCGGCGTCATCGTTGGAGTTACTGTCGGTGTTATTCCGACTGTCGGCGTCCCTGCCGGTGTTCCTGTTATCGTCGGTACCGGCGTTGGTGTAACTAATGGTGTCTCTGTTATCGTTGGCTGCGGTGTTGGGGTTTTAGTCGGAATCCCTGTTATTATTGGTTCTAGCGTTGGGGTAATTGTCGGCATTGCAGTGATAGTTGGAGTTAGCGTCCCTGTTGGGGTTCCGGTCGTGGTTGGTTCGGACATCGTCGTCGTTGCCGGAATCCCCGTTGTTGTCGGCTCCGCCGTCGGCGTTCCTACATTCAGAGTTAGAGCCGGCGTCGGAGTATTTGCCGGCGTACTGGTTATTGTCGGTTCCGGCGTGGGGGTCATGATTGGCGTACCCATGGTAGTTGGCTCTGGGGTTGGTGTATTGGCCGGTGTGCCGGTCGTAATTGAAATAGATAAACCCCCGGCTTTGCCGGGGAGACTGTCCAACGTTTGACTTTTCCGGCAGTCGTCCATGACACTGGTTGGTGACCGCCTAAGTTCATCAACACAGGAGGACGTCATGGACGAGTACCGAAGTTTAGCGCATACGACATGGACCTGTAAATACCATGTGGTATGTATTCCCCAATATCGGCGTAACGTGCTGTATGGCAAGTTACGAAAGGAACTGGGAAGCATCTTTCATGAACTGGCTAAGCCCAAAGAAAGGACGATTGAACACGGGGGGCTGTCCAGATCATGTGCATATGGTGATCTGGATTCCCCGCAATCTCTCTGGGCACGCGGATTTTTTGTCAGTATGGTCGGGGTGGATGAAGAAACCATCCGAGAGTATATCCGTCACCAGGAGGAAGAGGACAAACGACTGGATCAATTGGATTTGTTCCGGTCGAAAGGCTCTTCACATGAAGATGACAAAGACCAATTGCTGCCATAAGCCGTGACACACATGAGAACACCGTAACCCCCTTTGGGGGGTTCCAATCTTCACCGCCTTGGGCGGTTCACAGTTTCAAGCCTCCGGTTTTACCGGAGGTTATGACTGGTTTTGGGGTTGCGGTATTGGCCGGCGTGCTGGTCGTGTCTGGTTCCGGGGTTACTGTATTGGCTGGCGTGTTGCTAACTGTCGGTACAGGCATTAATAGTGCTTCTGGTGTTGCGCTTGCGGTTGGTTCCGGGGCCGGGGTGGTTTCAGGCAGGTCGGACAGGTCGGACAGGTCAGAGAGGTCAGAGAGGTCAGACAATTCTGATTCTGATGCTGCGCTCATTTCGGGGCTTGTTGCCGCAATGTCGTCTGTCTTTGAGAGAATCTTTAGAGTTCCATTATAAGGCGAGTGCAACGCGAGAAAGCCATTGGCGTCAAACAGAGTGGAATTCTTGATAAGCGCCGGATAGCCGCCGGGCGGCATGTCTGCGCTGATTTCAACCGTAATGGTCAGCAGCGCGCCGTCGCCGGAAAAGGAAGACGATGCCGTTTTTGGTGAAATTTCAGCCGCAACCCAATGCGGCATAATCGCTTCGGTTTCCAGCAGAAAGCCGTCAGTCAGCAATTCCCCGCGTGTAAGTTCTTTGACGCTAACGCCTTCGGGGAATTGGAGATTAACCTCAAGGCCCGTGTAAGAATTTTCGGCGTTGAAGAGCGACAACCTCAAGGTGGCTGTTTCTCCCTGATAGGCATCAACCGTATTGAGGACCAGACCTGCACCAACCGGGGCTGGCGTGGGGGTTGGAACCGGCGTGGGAGTCGAGGGGGGGTGACTTTGTGGACGGGGTTGACGCTGGATCAGATTGCTTCGCTGTCATTACCGCGAGGGTTTTTGATTACTCTCTTGAACAGTTCCACGTCGAGGGCTGGCAGCGTTGACAGGCGTGACACTCTCCACTGAAAGATTGTCCGGCGTCGGCGCATCCTGCGCCAATGACGCTACGGTTGGGAGCAGCGGAATTTCTTCACTTTTGGGAACCCCCGGTACATCTCCTTGTTCAAGATTTTCAGATAATAAGAACATCACAAGCAGCATCCCGAATAACAACAGGACAAGCAGCCAGGTTCGCTTGTTTGATGAGCCATCTTTTCTTGTGATGTTCATGGTGAAGCTTGTTCCTTATTTATTGACTTTCTCCTGAGAAAGCATCCGGCTCAGACATTTGACAAAAAAGCCATCTTGTTACGCACATCTGTATGGAGCGACGAAAGCATTCAACAGATCAAAGAGTTGCGAATAGATGAATCCTCATTATCCTCCCGATCTGAAATCCATGACTACAGGAATTAAGAATACACAAGAATCCGTGCGCAGGCGCAAAAACGGTGAAGATACCCGCTGAACCCATTCCTGCTTATTCTTCATTCCTGTAGTTCCCCCACCCATCTCGCAGAGTGCCGCCGATAACGACGATTCCCCAGATGTTCCTCTGCGCCATCAGCGCAATCTGCGTCAATCTGCAAGACTGCCCCCTTCCCCGTGCCGAGAGATGGGCGAGGTTGCGGGAACGTTCATGCCCCATTCAAGAAACGTCGAATTTTTATTTTATCGGTTAGGAATTCCGCAAGAACTTCCAAAAGCTGCCATAAAACCACACGGAGTCATTTGCATAATTCCATCATACACTCTTTTCGGTGTTTCTATGATTTCTATCACTCCTTCCACCACAGCATCTTTGGCATCATTGGCAGTATTAATACCCTCCTAACCAATATCCAAAACTGACTCCTTGTTCGGTCCGTTTCGACTTTTTTTTCGCGTGATCCCCACCCGCCGAAGACCCCGGCTGATGGTCGGTTGACTCACCGAACCCCCGGTATCAGCAGCGAACGCCTCACGCCACTCCTCTTGTGACCAATTGGGGTTCTTCTCAAGGAGACCTCACAACACGTCCTCTCCGGCGGCATCAATCATACAGGGTGTGCTGTTCGCTATGGGGTTAGGCTCAAGCGTTCCCGTGGCTCGCCATTGGGTGACAAAATTTTTCACAGAATTCGCCCTGACTCGGAACCGCTCGGCGACTGTCGGATAGGACAACTGCCCTTCCCTGTAAACCTCCACAATACGTGTCCGTACATCGGTTGAAATCGGTGTCATCTTCTTGCCTCCCAGGATGTTATGTGATGAAACCATCATCTCTTCTCCATCAGTCAAACGCAAGTGAATAATGCTGTAAGCAAGCATCATGTTTCCTTCACAGCAAGGAAATATGATGCTTGCTTATCCTTTATTCCTGTCGTTTCAATTCATAGGTTGTGCTGCCTAAGCCTATTTTTTGACCGTAATCGAGGGTATGGCGGCCGCGGCTGAACACTTTTTTGCCGTTGCGCTGGTCGAGCAAATCCAGACAGGCTTGATCAAGCGCGACCGGATCAGTAGATGCTAAAATTCCCAGGTCTGCGACGACCGATTTCATCGAACGGCCGTTGCAGTCGCAATTTTTCGTGATGTTCAGGGCAAACGAGAGGTAGATGTTGTTTTTCTCTTTGTGTGCCGCTAACGCATATTCAGCCAGCTTTTCATAAAAGGTGGTTGAAAATGAGGCCCGCAGCGGATTTAAACTAATCGCGCCAAAGGGACAGATGGCAAGACAGGAGGCGCAGCCGATGCACTTTTTGCTGTTGATGCGGGGCAGCCAGCCGATCTGAATGGCCTCGGCCGGACAATGGGGCACACAGGTGCGGCATTTCTTGCACGTGAGAGGATTGATCAGCGGAATGGCGTTGGCATGCTGCTCAAGTTTGCCGCCTCGCGCCGCGCAGCCCATGGCCAATTGTTTGATCGCGCCGCCGAACCCGGCCAGCAGATGGCCTTTGAAATGACTGATGACGATCATTTGTTTTTGTTGGGCAATTTCTGTGCCAATCTTGCAGGTGCGGAAATGCTTCTGGTTGATTTCTACCTCTTCATAATCCTCGCCATGCTCGCCATCGGCAATGATGATTGGAATCTGCGTAAAGCCGTGCTCTTTGGCGAGCCTGATATGCGTGGTTCTGGTCGTGCGTTCGCCGCGATACAGCGCATTGGTCTCAATAAAACTGCTTTGCACCTGTTTTCCGTGAAGATACTCAATGACACCCTCAAAATTCTGTGCGCCGATAAAGGTGGTATTACCCTTTTCGCCAAAATGCACTTTTAATGACACGTGCGGTTGCAGCGTTATCTGTTCTTTTTCAACGACCGTTTGCAGCAAATTTTTCGCTGTGGCGCGAATCTTTGCGGTCTCATGATACGATGCTATCGGGGTAAAATATACCTGTTGCATTGGGTTTCCTCCGAAAATGTAGCGCGAAACTCCAGTTTCGCGCACCAGTATTCCGCCCGCGAAACAGAAGTTTCGCGGTACATGACTTCTTAAAGTTCGATGCCGAAAAAGGTTCGCATCAGAAAGCCGATTCCGAAACTCAGAGCAGCGACGCTCAGGCTGAGTCCGGCCATTTCCAGAAACCGCGCTCGAAACGGCTCGTCTTTTGCTACCGAGATGTAGTAGTTAAATCCGGCGATAATCAGCAGTGCGGCAATCAGAGTAAGTGCCAGGCATACATAAATATTGCCAAAGAACAGATAGGGGAAAATGAGGATCAGCACCGTGATAATGTAAGCAATGCCGGTATAAACCGAGGCTTTGATCGGATTTTTGGCGGTTTGTTCGGATTTGGTGGAGAGATATTCTGACGCGGCCATGGAAAAGGCAGCGGCAATTCCGGTAATGGAACCAGCCAGGGCCACTAATTTCGTATGCTGCAAGGCTAAGGTCAAGCCGGCTAATGCGCCGGTCAATTCGACCAGCGCGTCATTCAGGCCTAATACGATTGACCCGGTATATCGCAGCCGTTCCTCATCCAACAAATTGATCAGCGCGGCTTCATGTTCGCTTTCTTCCTGAATAATTTTTTTCAATTCCGGAACCATCTCAGCAAAATCTTCATAGTTCGCCTGCGCCTTTTCCTCGCCCTTTTCCATCAATTTAATCCCGAATGTGAAGCCGAAGATACGGCTGATAAGATAATAGAACCAAACCTTAAACGTATTGGGTTGTACGTCTTGCCTGGTATAAGATGTGAAAATCCGGGCATGTTCGCGCTCTTGCTGCGCAATGCGTTCCAAAATCCGGCGATTGTCCGGCGAGGCACTGCTCTGCGCCAGACGCATGTAAATCTGATGTTCAGTGATTTCGGTCTGTTGATACGCCAGCAGAGTGGCTTTGGCCTGCTCCGTAAGTTCCATAATCGTTTCAGAGAGAACGAAATCGTGATTTCCTTATCCCTGCCTCCTTACATGTGATGGATTATTCAATCGCTCGGACAAATACGCCAACACCAGGGATTCTCTGTCAAGTGTTATCTCGAAAATCTTATGCAAACGATATTTTCGTTGACATACAGGACAAAAGGAAGTACTACTCTGTAAACTATATTTGAGACTGCATAAATTTGTGAACACCTCACCCCCCCTTCCCCTCTCCTAAATTAGGAGAGGGGGAGTGGTCAAAAAAAATCACAAATTTACCCGGCCTCAAGTATAAATTTTGAGAGGTTGAACAGGAGTGTCAAAGCTCAGCTTTGACGGCGAAAGCAGAGCTTTCGCACTCCGGGCATTCCGGGCGGGGACGACAAACTTAGAAAAATACGCATGAAAACACTCCAGGAATTGAATACGCTTCTGCTGCGAGCGTGTCAAGATCAGCCGGCAATCATGGCAGTCTATATCTTTGGTTCTGTGGCCCAGGGACGCGCAAAAAGCCCCAGTGATGTTGATGTTGCCTTATTATTAGGCGAACGAAATTCAGAGTCGTCCTCGCTCCTGACGTTCATGACCCAACTCGAAGATCTCCTGGAATGTCAGGTTGATGTGGTGGTTTTGAATACGGCGCACGAATTGTTGAAATACAATGTTCGCCGCACTGGGAAGCTCATTTTTGATCGTTCTCCGCAATTTCGCAAGAATTTTGACATTCGGAGCAGAAAAGCCTATGAAGATTTTTTGTATTTACACAAATTTTATGTCAGCAAGGTGCTTTATGGTGGGAGACAGAATAATGCATGATGATCGACCGATTGTGATAGAAATGGTATTTCATGAAAGGAGGATCGGATGAGCCAGGAACATTATCACGTCGAATTTCGCGGGGAAATCCAGCAAGGGCAATCAGTCCAGGACGTTACACAACGCCTGATCTCCATGTTCGGTTTGAAGAGCCAGTATCTTGAGCAGGTGTTTGCAGGCCGCCAGCCGCTCATGGTCAAGGAACATGTCAGCTATGAAGAGGCCCTGAAATATAAAACCGCTTTCGAACGCGCAGGGACAATCTGCCATATTGAGCCAGTCCAGACGCAGAAGAGCGCAACTTCACAATCGCCTCGTCCTCAAAATGCCTCTGATCAGGAACGCCGCTATCATGTCGTATTTTCCGGGAAAATAGCTGCGGGTCATAATATTGAGCAGGTCAAACAGCAACTGGTGCAACTTTTTAAAACCGATCGCGCCCGGATCGACAAACTTTTTACCGGAAAACCAGTACGTATCCGGGAAAACCTTCCTCATCAAGCCGCGTTACAATATCAAAAAGCCCTTGAACGCGCCGGAGCCATCTGTTCGATTGAGCCTGTTGAAGAGCAAACGACACAGTCTAAATCGGAACAAACAAGTCCGGCTTCACAACAACCTTCTTTAGCAAAAAAGCAGAAAATACCCGAACCTGCTCTCGCTCCTATCACAGATGTCAGTTCCATCATCAACCAGTATCGTTCACAAGTGCAAAACCGCGACATCCTGCGGCTTGCCCCTCGTATTCCCACAGAAGTACTTGTACTGGCAAACAAGACGTATGCCTATGCGTTCAATAGACACACTGAAAAATCTTTTGCGGCCATTGATCTGGTTGCCTTAGGCTATGGGCTTTTGTTAACCGAGAAACGCTTATATCTGTATGAAAAACCCCATAAACCTCTGAATTTCAAGTTAAGCGATATCCAATCCATAGAAATCCGGGTTGCCAAATTACACATCAATGGACGCGAGGTGATGTCAGTCCCTCCGGAGCTCCGGGAGGAGATGCCGATTCTGGTTGATCTCATACGGCAGATTGCCAATTTTTACGCGCAACATCCTGCGAAAACTGAGGAAGCCTCTGCTGTACTCGCTCAAGCTGAAGAGCTTTCGTCGGCGTCTGGTGTCCCTGTTCAATCTGAAAGGCCTTCGTCGGTGTCCGGTCGTGGAAAAAAATGGCTATTCGCTGTGGCCGGGGCGCTGCTGGTTATTGCGATAGCGGTGGTGGGATATTTTCAGTTGCGCGGTCCGACCCTTCCACAAGAAGCATTGATAAAAACTTTAGTCCAGGAATTTACCCGGGATAAGCACATCACGGTGAATCTGGTCAGCGTCGGTCAGATTGGGAAATTCGATAGCCAGCAGAATTCGCTGCCGGTTCAGGTGAGCGTCTCCGGTCAGTGCAGCAACATGATGTTCCTGAAAGATCTGGAATTGCAGCTTTCACCAAATGCCCATGAGAAATGGTATATTGGGCAGCCTGAACTTTTTGCGTTCGAATATCTGCTCTGTCCGTTGTCTGATGAAGAAATTTCCGCTGTGCTTGACGCTGAAATTGAGAAAGAGTTAACGTATGTCCGCCGCGCCTACACGAAAGAGAACAAAGTGTTGCTGATCCCGATCAATGCCCTGCTGATGGAAATTGGGATAAAAGTACCGGCTCTGAAAGAAATAATCATCAAGTATAAAGACATCTACACCCAAAAAATCGCTGGGGTTGAAACCAATTTTGCTTATCAGAATTTCAGCGATGTCGAAATCTTCCTTTCCAGAGATCACGAGGGAAACTGGACCATCGGTGGGATGGAAGCCCTCCAAAAACTTGATGCGACAATTCAAGAATATATTAAAAAAGTTGAAGAGTTCGCCGCACAAATGAAACGCTAAAACATGAGATTAGAGGAATAACGCAATCAAAATTCACCCATATAACGCATACATACACCAGCCGGTCAATCTGACGGTCGGTGGCGTCGATCTGGCGTTGTAAGAGGGTGTGTGCCTGCGGCAGCGCGGCTTGCTCCATTTATGGTACACTGGAGCAGAGCACACTATCCAGATACAAGGTATCCGGGCACAAATCCTGTCCGGTTTGCCATTGAATACTTCCTAAAATCGGCTTAACCGCCTGAAATGTTGGGATATCCTGTAATTCCTGAAAAATACCTGAGTGCAAATAGGGCTTGACGTCAAACATGTGAACTTCGCCATTGGTAAAGACTAAGGTCAAGGTATAATCCTGATTGGGCTGAACCTTGATGACTCTTGGATTCATAGTATCCCTCCTATTTTAATGGATCAATCTTAAAGATAGTTTGTCCCTGGCTGGCTAATTCCCAATCCGCCATTAACTCTTCACGGTGAATCTCGATCCACGCCTGAACTAAACGCAATTTATTCGTTCTCAGAAGCTGTTTTAAAAGTCCATGCAACGGGCATTTCGAGAGAGGTGAACAGGAGTGTCAAAGCTCTGCTTTGACAGCGAAAGCAGAGCTTTCGCACTCCTCACCTGCAAACTTTTAAAACAGCTTCTCAGATCGCCTTCCAGGATTTCCCCATCCAGAATTGCTATGACCGCTTCTTGATCTTGATATTTGATGTGCAAATGCGGTACATGATGTTGACGGTGATCAAAGTAATACATAGAGACAATAATTCCGTAAAACATCGCGATAACAGCCATATAAAAACCTCCTTTATTTTTCTCTTTTGTCCTCAATAATCTCAATCTCCTCCTCTGTCAAGCCGTACAATTCGTACACCAGCCGGTCAATCTGGCGGTCGGCGGCGTCAATCTGGCGTTGTAAGAGCGTTTGCGCCTGGGGCGTTTTGGCGGCGTGCAGTTGCTTGTGCAAATCCAACATCCGCTCGACAAGTTCAACTATTTTGTCATGATAAGCCTTGTCCGCAGGATTGGAAAAATTAATGATTCGAATAGGTAATTGAGCGAAGTATTGTTTTGTGCAAGTAATCCATCCTCCTCGAAACTTGTTACTTATCAATCGTAAATTCCAAAAAAGGAGTTTTGAATTGATTAAACCCAGAATATAGAATGGGTTCATAGGATGGATTTCGTGTTTCAAGCGAATGCTAAATCCAGCGCTTGCCATCATGCAAAAATGCGTACTCTTTTGAGGGGCAGGGACACAGAGCCCGTGATTGGCTAATAGAGGAACGATTATATCGGCCCGTTCATGAATATGTAAACTTCGAGGAGCGCTATAGCCATACCAAATCCGGCATTGTTTCCGAGCTTCAAGCTTTTTCCGGTGATTCGAAAGATATTGATACGTATTTGGATATTTTTTACGCAAAACCGATTCTTCAATGGGATCAGAACGATTTTCAGAGACATGGTAAGGGAATATTATGCGTTCCTTATTTTGAGGTTGGAAAAGGTACCTTGTAAAATCAGTGGCGTAAAGTGGGCGTCGCAAGATCTCTGATTCGACTTCAACATGACTCCCATGTTTTGTGAACAATTGTCCTTTGGTCTCTACAAGACAAAAGATGTCATCTGCCCCTGTACTGATGCCACGAGACATTTCTGAAAACAAATGAATGAAAGGTTGACTCTTGGCAGAGAGCTTTTGAAGTAATACATTCCCTTGATTACTGACAAATACCCATTGAGTATTATCAATTGATTGAGATGAAATTTGCTGCGATTGAGAGACCTCAAACAGTTTATGAGGAGAGACGTTGATATATGAAAACTCTTTCGGCTGGGTTTTTGCAAGGAAAAGAAGACACGTATAGGTGGTTGCATTTTGAAAAACTTGTTCATGCCCAAAATCAACTATTCTTTCAACTACACGTTGACTTGAAAGTAAATTTCGTAAGGGAAGGCCATAGTCAGTTGATAAAAATTTACTCGGCAAAATAAAGCCGAGTTTCCCTGATAGATTCAGTAAACCCAACCCACATTCCACAAAAACTACATATATATCGTAATTACCTTTGCTGGCAGCAACATATTTCCGCTTATAGAATTCAACCTCTAACGGAATCCATTCTTTAAGAGTCTGAATTCGAATATACGGTGGATTCCCAATCACGGCATCAAATCCACCCTTTTGCATGATCTCAGGAAATTCCTTTTCCCAATCAAAGGCGTTCACCCGGTACATTTCTTCTTCATCCAGTAACAGCAATTGCTGCCCTTCATAAAAATCTGAGCCGATCAGCGAATTGCCGCTTATGATGTTGTTCGATAAATCGGGCAGCACACGCTGCTGAAACAACGCCATCTGGCTGTTGAGGGTCTGTTCGTCCTCGCCTTCGAGCACTTTGAGCAGCAGGGAGAGTTTGGTCACTTCCACGGCCTGCGAATCAATGTCCACGCCGTAGATATGGTTCAGCAGAATGCGTTTACGTTCTTCAATCGTGAGTTTCCATTCGCCGCGGTCGTTCTGATACAAACGCGGCTGGCGGCCCTTGCTCCATTTTTCAGGGTTTTCGTTCAAATAGGCGTCATGATACCAATCGAGCAGATATTGATACGCGCCTAACAGAAAGGAACCGGAACCGCAGGCCGGGTCAAGAATCGTCAGTTTTTCAGCCTGTTTTGGGCTTTTCTGCACTTCGACTCCGCTCAGTGACCGTTTGAGTAATTCGCCGACCGTGTGTTTGATGATATATTCGACAATATAGGTCGGCGTGTAATAGACGCCGCCAGCTTTCTTGACTTCCGGCTTTTCCTCCACTTTGGCCTGGTGTCCGGCTGTTAAGCGGATCACCTTGCCTAAAAACTGCTCATACACCTGTCCTAAAATATCGGCCGGCAGCACCGAAAATTCATAGGGACTGTCAGGATAGTAGAGATTCTTGAGCATGTCTTTCAACACCGCATCGTCAATTGTCAGGTCCGGCGTGAGCGTGTCGGGCGCTTCAGTCCGTTCTTTTTCCGATTTGAAGTGAAAGATACCGGAATTATAACGGTCGTCGGCCTGATAGAAAAGGTGCAGCAGGCGTTGATAGATCTGCGTTCCGTTTTGCAACGCCATCAACTTGCCGTAGTTTTCAATGCCCCGGTCTTCGCAGATGCGCAAAAAAATGATACGGTCAATCGTGCGCTGTACGGCAAAATTCAGTTCGCGTCGGGTCAGACGCGGATTGCGCAGGGCAATATTCCGCGCTAACAAGTCGCGCCAGCGTTCGATCTCCTGTAAAAACGCCACATCCACCTCGGTCGTACCGCGTTTTTCTTTGTGCGACTCAGCGTATTTGTCGAACGAGCCTTTCAGGATCGCCTCGCGCGAAAAGATCGCAGCCAGTTCATCCCAACGCTGCAAATAGTCGCGATAGGTGAGATAGAGAGTGCGGGCTTTGGAAGCTTTGTCGGTTTTCTCCGGCTTCACGCGGCAGTCATACACGGCAAACTCTTCAAAATCGGTTAAAATGCTGAGCGCCAGTTTCGCGCTCCAGGCGTAACGCCGTAACTGATAGGCCGGATGAATGTCTTCTTTAATGTCAACCGAGGGTTTTTTGGCTTCCACGAAAAACTTGCGCACCCCGCCGATGCGAAAACTGTAATCCGGGGCTTTGGTGGCGCGTCCGATCTTGATCGCGTCCTCGTGCACCACGTCTTTATAGGCTTCGGCATAGCCTTGTTCATTGTCCATATCCCAGCCCAGGGATTTGAACAATGGGTCAATAAACTCCTGCCGGGTCTGAGTTTCGTTATAGTGACTGTGTTTATACGCTTCAATATTGCGGTCGAATCGTTCGACAAGTTGCAGTATTTTGTCCGGAACTGACATAGCTCTCCTATGAAAATGTCGCGCGAAACTCCAGTTTCGCGGCTGTCAAAAATGCGCGAAACTGGAGTTTCGCGCTACATCTGATGTTCATTACGTCGGGTGAACGCCCGCTCATGACAACTCCTTTGAAACTACAAGGATTCCTCATAAGCAAGGATTTTTATCTCTGGTTATGTGAAATCCCTGTAGTGCACACTTTCGGAAATAAGTACACAATGAAATACGCACTGGTAGCCCCGCCCTACGTGGCGGGAATGATGCTGATAAACCCGCCACGTAGGGCGGGGTTACCAGTGTGTATTTATTTCCGAAACTTCGCTGTAGTGTTTATCATCCTGACCACTCCGCTTTTGCAGGGTAATCACTACAATTTCTGAATGCGTATTGTAGCGCACGGGTACGGCTGATGTGCCCACTCCGGCTGATGTATAGCCTTTGATATGTTTGTATTGCCATCGTCCGTACACAAAGGGCCCTTTCAATTTGGAATGGGTAATAATCGGCCCAAACAAGGGCAGGCTGATTTGTCCGGCATGGGTATGTCCGCATAGATACAGATTCACTGGTTCGGAATCGAGGTTGAAGAGTGTGCCGGTAGCGTGGGATAATAAAATGCGAAACGCCTCTTCAGGAATTCCGCGGTTCGCTTTGTGATAATCATCGCATTTGTAATAGTGCGGATCGTCTAAGCCCAGAACCCAAAGGCTCTCGTTTTCTCGTTTGATTTGAACGGATTCGTTAATCAACATCACAATGCCGAGGCGTTCCAGTGGTTTGATCATTTCCCAGGAATCATGGTTGCCTAAAATGCCGATAATACCTTCTTTGCTTTGAATATGCGGGACAAATTGCTCAAAGCGATCCATGACTTTGCGAAATTCGCCGCGAATATGAAAGCGATAATCGCCGCCAAGCAGGCAAAGATCAACCGCCGTTTCCTGTAATGCCTGACAAAACGGCTGAATCAGGGCGTCGTTGCCGTCAATGTGCAAATCTGAGAGGAACAGGATCGTGAAGCCGTCAAAGTTAGCAGGCAGATTTGGATCGTTGACTGTAAACGTTGTGCGCCGAAGGTCGAGCGCATTTTGCAGGCCGCGCTGATAAAGGCCTGATAATTTCAGGACGGGCACTACCAGGGGCACCAGGTATGAAATCACTTGCTCAATGGTTTCAAAATGAAATGACCGCTGCCAAAAAATGGGATAGATCGGATTATGAACAATTTCCTTGTTGCGGCGTTCCGGTTTGACGTGCTCAAGAATGCGTTGCATAGTTTTATTCGATAATGTTGTTGAATGACAAAGAGTTGTGGTCTAAGGGATTGTATGACGGATGTTTTCAGAAATGTCAATCTATTTTTCAAGACAAGAAGTACAGGAAAAATCAGATGAAATCAAAAGAACTTTGAAAAATCATTAAACCACCCCCCAGGTAAACGAGTCTTTCTTGACGAATATCATCAGGAAAAGACAGGATTCAGCGCATTTTTTATGATTGAGTTTTATAGCAGCAATGTGTTCACAGCAGCCACGAGGTCGCCAACAGTTGCTGTTATACCATTGCTAAAGGTAGGGAACGCTCATGACGAAAGCAGATATCGTTGAAAAAGCTTCAGCGGCCGTTGATATGCCAAAACGTAAAGGTGAAGTTGTGGTCAATATGGTGTTACGCTGCATTATTGACGCCTTAGCTGAGGGAGAACGGGTAGATTTACGAGGGTTCGGCAGTTTCAGAGTGAGTTCACGCCATGATCGCACGGGTCGAAATCCACGTACAGGCCAGGAGATTGATATTCCGGCCAAGAAAGTTCCATTGTTTCGGGCTGGCAAAGAATTTCGCCGACGAGTCAATGACGACATGTAAAGGCGGGGCTGTTCAATTTTTCGTATTTTCATCATCTCGACTCTGCTCGATGACTGCACCGCACGTCGAGCGAAGTCGAGATGCTATTTCTGATGAGAATTGAACAGTCCTGATGTAAAAACGGCGATAGAGAATCCGGAATGCGGAAGCTCTGCTTTCGCGGTCAAAGCAGAGCTTTGACACTCCGGTTCACCTGAAATCCTTCACAAATTTTCTTACCTTGCTGTATTTTTGCTTGACGTGCTTTTCCCCAGGCGCTATTACATAATTTCGTCGTAAAAAGAAAAGAATAACCCCTCATTCCGGTTGCAGACAAGTGTTCCAATTATGCGTCCATTTATGCAGTTTGAACACGTCAGTTATCAGTATCCCTCTCAAAACGAAAACGCGCTGACAGATGTCACATTTTCCGTGCATCCCGGGGAGTTTCTCAGCATCTTTGGAGCGGATGATTCCGGCAAATCAACGCTTGCCAAATTAACGAATGGTTTGTTATTGCCGGCAGCAGGAATCGTCACAATTGCCGATCTCCAGCTTGATGCCCATCTAAAAACATTGCCCTCTTTACAACAACAGCAGATTTTATATCGCTTGCATCAAAGGGTCGGAGTAGTTTTTGCGGATCCAGAAAATCAGCTTGTCGGCGCGACGGTGGAGGAAGATGTGGCGTTCGGTTTGGGAAATCTTCGCCTGCCCTCGGCAGAAATTCGAAGACGTGTCGAAACCTATCTCAAGCAGGTTGGTTTGGCTCACTATGCCAAACGCTCCCCGCACAAACTTTCGGGCGGCGAACAGCAGAAATTGTGTATTGCCGGTATCCTGGCCATGGAACCTGAGTGCCTGGTCTGCGATGAACCCTTGACCTTTCTCGATAGCGCGAGTCGGCAGGAAGTGCTCGCGCTGCTCAGGGATGTTCATGCCTCTGGTAAAACGATCGTATATTTGTCCGGTTCTCCCGAAGAATTGCTGATAGCACAGAGGATTCTGCTGTTGTCGCAAGGAAAGATCTCTGGCGAATATTGTCCGGCAGCATTGTGGGGTCAACCTGTGTTGTTTGAAGAAATTGGTCTGACGCCGCCGGATATTATTACGCTGCGGGCCGCGCTACTCGCGTACGGCTACAACATTCAACCGGATTCCTTGACGCCTGAAGCCATTGTCGAGGATATATGTTCTTGTAACACATGATATGCCGGCACAATTCATAATACAGTATTATTCAACAGTATTGACCTCTTGTATAGGAGTTAACATAAACGGGTTATTCGCCCGGCATCATGAAACTACAGGAATCGCATATAGGAAAGAATGTGATCTCAGGTGTGGCAGAAATCAATTCTTTCTTATATGCGATTCCTTTAGTTTCAAAGGAGGTGTCATGAGTGGGTCACTCACCCGACGCAATGAAAATCAGATGTACCGTGAAACTCCAGTTTGGCGGGCGGATGACTGGTGCGCGAAACTGGAGTTTCGCGCTACATTTTTAAAGGAGTGTCAAATTTATTGTGGTCAGGTAGGAGTTTTCTGATTAAAACACTTCCACCGCGGTAGCTTTGAAGTGCAGATAGACCGGTATTCCGGGGTGAAGCTCCATCTCATGATAGGAATCTTTAGTAATTTTAACCTCAAAACTCTCTCCTGCCTGTACCTTTAAATCAACGTGATCGCCAGCGTCAATAATATGAGTAATATGGCCCTGCATATTATTGCGCATGCTCGATTCAAAGGGATGTTTGGAAAGCGTGATGTTTTGGGCGGCAATTGCGACCGTCGCATGACCTTCATGCGGAGCGATCACCTCAAATTGCACGAGCGGCGTCGCAAAACAGTACAGATCGTTTTTGCGGGTAATCGTCCCATGAAAGATATTGTTGAGCGGCGATTTGACCGGACGCCCTTGAAAAAGATGAATGACTTCATCAGCAATCCGATACGCCTGATCCTGATAGTGCGTGGTAAAGACCACGGTTGTGCCATATTGCGCGCGGATATTGTAGATAATATTTTCCAAAATTGCCCGGTGTTTTTGATCGACATTGGCTGAAAATTCATCAAGAAATATCACGGCAGGCCGAATGGATAAGGCCCGGGCAATGGCGACGCGCTGCGTCTCTCCGCCGGAAAGCTGTCGGGCTTTGCGTTTTTGAAACCCATCTAAGCCGACGAGCTGCAAACATTCTTTGACTCGTTTTCGACGCATCTCGCGATCCATTTTGCGGATTCGCAGACCATAATCCACGTTTTTTTCAACGGTGGTGTCAAACAACAATGGATCCTGGTGGACCAGCGTGACAGAAGCCCGTAATTCCGCAAGACCGTCTTCGGCAGGGAAAATTTCTCGGCCGTTGAACACGATTGTGCCCGTGATAGGCTTCCTGAGCAAAGTTAAGGCTTCAAACAACGTGGTCTTGCCGGCCCCATTCGGGCCGTAGAGACAATAAATTTTCCCTTGCTGAAGCGTCAGGTGCTCAATATCGAGCACAAGCGTCTCATCAAACCGTTGGGTTAACTGGTGAATTTCGAAAATTGAATTTGATAAAGTTGATGGTGTCATAAGCCACTACAAGAATGAAGAATAAACAAGAATTTTCTGGCTCTGGAAATTCGTTTCTTATTCCCAGAACAACAATCCGTCAATAAAAGCCTTACCGTTTACGCTGTAAAAATCGCAAAAGGAAATTTACGCCCAGGGCGACGCTCATGAGAATAATTCCGAGAGCCAGGCCAAATCCAAACTCCCCTTTGCTGGTTTCCAGGGCAATAGCCGTTGAAAGGTTGCGAGTATAGCCCTTAATATTACCTCCCAACATCATGGCTGCGCCCACTTCTCCGATGACCCGGCCAAAACCGGTGACAATCGCGGCGATGACTGCAAATCTCGCCTCTGACAGCATGGTCATGGCCGAACGGAATGGACCCGCGCCTAACACAATGGCGGTGCGCCGGATGCGGGGATCGACGCCCTGGGAGGCAGAAATTGTCAACGCGATGATCGTCGGCGTCGCCAAAATATACTGCCCCATTACCATGGCTGTCGGCGTAAAGAGCAGTTCTAAGGATCCAAAGGGGCCCTGTCGAGAAATCAGACCATAGCCCAATAAGCCGATGACCACGGTTGGCAAAGCCATCAACGTATTAAGTAATGTAATAATGAAACCGCGGCCTTTAAATGTAGAAATCCCAATTACAAACCCTAGAGGGACTCCTGAAAGCGAGGCAAAAAAAATCGCTGCGGTTGAGACTTTGATTGATGTGAAGGTAATCTTCAATACCTCGCTATCCAGAGCGATAATTAAACGTACCGCTTCTGCGAAAGCCTGTCCAAAATATCCCATACACAGTTGTTGAATATACTAAAAACCGGGTTTCTTGAAGAAACCCGGTTTTTCGGATCGCATAGATTATTGAACTTCAATTATCGAACATACTAAAAACCAGGTTTCTTGTAGAAAGCTGGTTTTTTGGGCAAACAGCACAAACTATTTAATCACCAGTGGATAAAACAGCGGCTCCCCAAATTTATCCGTGCCATACTCTTTAATAATGGCCTGCCCCTCCGGTGAAGTGACCCAACCGATAAAGGCCATGGCTTTCAGGTAATTGGCATGCGGGAATTTCGCCGGATTCACGGCAATCACTCCATAAGGATTGTAGAGGATTGGATCGCCTTGGAAAAGGACTTTGAGATCCATTTTTTCCGTAAACGCCAGATAGGTGCCCCGATCAGACAGAGTATAAGCTTGCTTGTCGTTTGCAATCGTCAAAACGGCCCCCATCCCCTGACCAGCTTCCATGTACCACTTGCCTTCCGGCTTGATTCCTGCGCTTTGCCAGACTTCTAACTCTTTTTGATGGGTTCCGGAATCGTCGCCGCGGGAGATAAATTCCGCCTGGGCGTCAGCAATTTTTTTCAGGACTTCTGCCGCGCTTTTGGCCTCTTTCACTCCGGCAGGATCGGCTTCCGGGCCAAGAATGATGAAATCGTTATACATCACATCCCGCCGATTCACACCATTCTCCTCTGCAACGAATTTATCTTCCGCTGCGCGAGCATGCACAAACACGACATCCACGTCGCCATTGGCCCCTAATGCGAGGGCCTTTCCTGTCCCGACTGCGACGACGTCAACTTTCACGTTGAATTTTTCTTCAAAAGGCGGTAATAACACACTCAGTAAGCCGGAATTTTCGGTGCTGGTTGTGGTGGACATTTTCAGGCGTTCCTGAGCGAACCCGATATTAGCGACTAAAAGTAATGTGAGTAAAATCAACAGACTGATACGAATATAATGCTTCATACTGGGCAATATTTACAAAAAACACCATCTCTGATGAATTTTGAAGGGTGCCTTTCTCACCCAAAATGAATAAATTCTTCTTCTGAACAAGTTTTTACGGCAATATAAATAAAATGTCGTTTTATATACTTTATAGTCAATAAAAAAATATATTTTTTTATCAATCGTGAAAAATAACTTAGAAAAGAATCAAGCAACAAAGAGTGCTTTATCATTCCCGGACTCTCTGTATGGTGCTTTTTCTTGACAAATTTTCCGCAAAAGAATATCGAGAAAGCTTCGGAGCTAAACCTATTTATTCTGAGAGACTAATTATTTCACCGGAGAACATACTATGAAAAATAGCGATCATATACGGATAAGCCTCATCATGTTCTGGATTTGGAGTATTATGCTATTCATCCCTGCGGTTGGTTGGAGCATGATTGCCTCGAATGTTCCGGGGATTACGATCTTTGGCAGTCAGGATGATGCGTTTCACCTCTCTTTTGGACCATCGTTCCAGATAGAAACCGGGGACATGACCTACACCATTCAAGGTCCGGAGGATGGAGGCTGGAAGAGTCGTCTGAAATGGGATCTGGAAAAGTTATTCTATCTTGGGGGGTTAGCCTCAGTCCGGTTTCGCGGAAAATATGAATTGACGGCGGGTGTCTGGAAAGCCGTCGCCGGAGGAGATGATGGCACGATGCAAGATGATGATTGGTTTTATGGGGACTATGGAAGTTCTCTGGCGGTGCAATCCCTGTCGGATCTGGAAACCGATGGATTTCACTTTAATGTGAATTTGCGCTATCATTTCAGGCTGCGTGAAGGGCTGACTCTTAGTCCTGTTGCCGGGTATTCCTATACTAAATGGGACTGGGAAACGCTGGAGGGATACCAGACAAGCATCGATCCGCTTGCTTTTTATGTGGGTCCCCTGGAAGCTGGTAGCATTATCTATCAGGAAGAACTGCATGTACCATACCTGGGATTGGCCTTCTCAGGATTAATAAAATCCTCTGGGTTTGGCTTCAATGTGTACGCGCTCTTGAGTTTGATCGTTCAGTGTTACGACGAGGACGATCATACCTTGCGTTCAAAGTTAATCAAGGGCGATGCGGATGGCTCATTTCTTTCTCTGGGCGGGGATCTGCGTTGGGAAATCACCAAATCCTGGTCTATCGCCGGCAATGTCAACTATACTCGCTATGATTTGAACGGGGAACAAGAACAATATTATTATGCTGGCGATTATGCTGACACCCTCTTTACTGGCATTGATTTGGAAATCGAGGGTAGCCAGACCTATTTCGGCCTGATGGCCGTTTATGAATTCTAACGACATTTGAGAGCGCAAATGCCCTGGAACGCCAATGCCTTAGTCCTACTGTATTAGAATTGTTTTGTTCGTAGTGAGTTTGTCGAATCATGAACAAACCTTCGACAAACTCACGATTGAACATAGACAAAGCATCTTTCAAACTCTTCCTAATTGTAGTATCTTGTTAATAGTAATACACTTCATATTCATTGATTTGAATATCGTAAGGAGCATTGTATGTCAAGATTCCATTTACGCCGGATTATCCCAACATTCCTGAAAAAAACCTCTTTCCAGACAATTCTCATTCTGGTATTTGCTGCACAAGTGGTTGCTACAGCGTGTCTGACAGGCTATCTTGCCTTTCGGAATGGACTCCTGTCGGTCAATGACGTGGCGAATCAATTACGGAGTGAAATGACTGCTCGTATTACTCAGCATTTGCATACTTATTTGGATACCCCCCATCTGATTAATACACTCAATATCAATGCGATACACCTCAAACAGATCGATATCATAGATTTTTCAACCTTAGAGCATCAATTCTGGAAACAAAGTCAGATTTTTCCTTCCGTCAGTTATATATATTTTGCCAGTGAACGCACCGGAGATTTTATTGGCGTAAAACGACTGTCAAACGACACATTTCATCTTAGAAACGGGAGCGGACCAACCTTTTCGGTTTTTACCACGGATGCTCAAGGAAATCGAGGGGAATTATTGTCTGTAATGCCTTATGTTGATTCGCGAACCCGTCCCTGGTATCAAGCAGCAAAAGAATCGGGAAAAGCGATTTGGAGTCCGGTCTATACGTGGGTGGGAAGCCCGAATATTAGTATAGACGCGGTCTGCCCGGTTTATAATGATTCGGGAACGTTAGAAGGGGTGTTCGGCGTCTCTTTAATTCTTGCAGATATCAACGAATTTTTGAAAAATTTAAAAGTGGGTACCTCAGGACAAACCTTTATTATGGAACAATCGGGTTTGTTAATCAGTACCTCTTCCACTGAAACCGGCATGCTTGTCAATGGAGAGACTGCTGAACGCGTTCATGCAACTGAAAGCGAAAACCCGTTTATACGATTAACTGTCCAATATTTGAAGGAGTCTGGAAGCGATCCTTTACCTCATGAGAAACCGACACCGGTAAGTATTAAACACATTCGTTCCTTTGATCTAGTAGAAATTGATGGAAAACGCCAATTTGGGCAGGTGACGCCGTTTCAGGACAAATGGGGATTAGATTGGCTAATCGTCGTGCTTATTCCTGAAGATGAATTCATGATGCAAGTCTATGCGAATACCCAGCAAACATTTATCCTAAGTCTGTTAGCCCTCTTTGTTGCTGTCGGAATTGGCGGGATCACCGCTCGTTGGGTCATCCGACCACTAGCCCGCTTGAATATTGCTGCTCAGGCTCTGGCAAGAGGTGAATGGGAACAGCATGTGCTGATCGATCGGGAAGATGAAGTCGGCCAGTTAGCGAAATCATTTCACACAATGGCAACGCAATTGCGAGAATCCTTTGCGGAATTAGATCAGAATGAGCAGCAATATCGTTTTCTGGTTGAACATGTGGCGGATGGAATCGGAATTTTTCAGAAAGAACGATTGGTATTTGTCAATGATGCCTTTGCTGCTCTGTTAGATTTTCCTCAAGATCAATTGATCGGGAAAATTCCAGAAGAGTTATTTGGGAAGGATTATTTGTCTCGATATAAAAAGATCCAAAAACAACTTCAGGTTGGGGTTCTTCACCCGGACTGGCAAATATTCGAATTTGCTCTCATGAAAAATGACCAGAAAATGTGGTTAGAAGGCCGTCATAAGATGATTTTATGGGAGGGGGCTCAGGCCATCCTGGTCAGTATCCGCGATGTTACGATACGAAAACGTCAGGAAGAAGAAAACAAAGCCACTCAGAAAAAACTCCGCCAGGAAAACATCCGACTCAGATCCACCATAAAAGATCGCTATAAATTTGAAAACATCATTGGGAAAAGTTTTGCTATGCAGGAAGTCTATGAATTAGTGCTGAAAGCCGCTGCGACCGACACGAATGTGGTTATTTACGGAGAATCCGGCACAGGCAAAGATCTTGTTGCCCAAACGATCCACAGGTTAAGTGATCGTCAGAAAATGACCTTTGTGCCTGTCAATTGCGGGAGCATTCAGGAAACTTTATTTGAAAGCGAATTCTTTGGGTATCGGAAAGGCGCATTTACAGGAGCATTGCGGGATAAACCCGGTTTTTTTGATGCTGCCCATAATGGAACGCTCTTTCTCGATGAAGTCGGGGAATTGGGCCTGAATATGCAAGTCAAATTGTTACGAGCGATTGAAGGCGGCGGTTATACGCCTGTTGGGGACCAAACAGTGAAACATGCCAATGTGCGCATTATTGCCGCAACCAATAGAAATTTATCAGTACAAATTCAAAGAGGAGAAATGCGCTCAGATTTCTTTTATCGGATCAATGTGATTACGATCAATGTTCCTCCTTTACGTGAGCGAAGAGAGGATATTCCCCTGCTAGTTGAATATTTTTTACACCTGTATGGAAACAAGTCTCCCATCCAAACGCTTCCGGGACATATTCTGGAAGCCCTGTACAACCATGATTGGCCTGGAAATGTTCGTCAATTGCAAAATGTGTTACAGCGTTATCTGACCCTCAAATCTCTTGATTTTGGAAATGGGGTTCATTATCCAGAAATTTCTCGTAACACTCAGGATAATAGTAGGGGCTTTACTCCTACTACTACTCATCTGCATGAAGCCATCGCAGAATTTGAAAAACATTTTATTCTCAGCATGTTAACCCAAAATCAGGGGCGCAAAAATAAAACTGCCGATATACTAGGTATTCCCGCCAGAACACTTCGTCGAAAACTCAGCAAGTATCATCCTAAATAATCTGGCCCTGTTTGTTTCTTGCTCAAAAATTCGATTCGAGCGGTCATTTATGTCCGCTCGGATCAAGACGACCTATTGAAAGATTTCTTTTTTTTTCAATGGGTTAGAGAATATCTGCTATTTTTAGCGGTCAATTGTATCCGGTTTTTTCGTGTTCTGCATTCCTCTCTGTATTGAAAAAATATGGTATAACCTTCATAAACATCATCAGTTAAATTATATGTCTTTTTTTGGCATTATTCTTGCTTTATAAACAGGCAAGCGAGTCAGCCATCAATTTTGAAAAGCGCAATACAATCATTTTATTTGATTTTCGTATATCATGGGAGGAAAATAGCATGAAAAACGCATTACGTATTTTATGTCCGAATGGACATCTGGGATTTGCTCCAACAAAAGAAGAGAGTTTTTGGATTGGCGCAGAAACCCAACCGGATTATTATTGCTGCGATTCAGGGAGTGATGATATTGGTCCTGTGCCTTTAGGAAGCGATATCAGTGTGAGCTTTTATGAATGGCAAACTCACGATTTAGAACTCATGCTGCTGGCATCCAGGAAACAAGGAGTGCCGATGATTATTGGGTCTTCTGGAGATACCGGTACAAACAGCCGGGTAGATATGTATGTTGACATCATCAAGAATTTGGCCAAAAAACATAAGCTTGCGCCTTTTAAGCTCGTCTATTTTTACTCTGAGGTGAGTAAAGAGTATCTTCAACAAAAAATGCAGCAAGGGATCGCTATAGAAGGACTGGATGGGCGAGAAAATCTCACCCCTGAAGAATTGGAACACACGGAGAGAATTGTGGCAGTGGCGGGCGTACATCCGTTTATCAAAGCATTGGAGATGGGAGCGGATGTGATTATTGGCGGTCGTAGCAGCGATGCGGCCGTATTTGCCTCAGCCGCCTTATATGAAGGATTTCCGGAAGCGCTCTCCTATTACCTTGGCAAAGTGCTCGAATGCGCCTCTTTTTGTGCAGAACCCTATATGGCAAAAGAATCCGTGATTGGAACGATAACGGATGAGGATGTCAAAGTCACAGCGATGCATCCCCAACAGCGATGTACAATTGCCTCAGTCGCCGGACATGCGATGTATGAGCGTTCCAATCCGTTCTATGAATATTTTGCCGGGGGGATGCTCGACATGACCCACTGTCAATATGAGCAATATGACGAAAAAACGACACGAATTACCAATCCTCTTTTTGTGCCTATTGATGGAAAAACCAAGGTCAAGCTCGAAGGGGCTGGCAAAATTGGAGAACGCTACATCGGTATCGTTGGGGTCAGAGATCCTTACACCATTCAGAATATTGATAAAGTGATTGAATGGGCCAGAAGCCAGGTCGCAGAACGATTCTCAGAGAGCGAATATCAGTTATACTATAAAATTTATGGCAAAAATGGTGTAATGGGAGACCTGGAACCGATCAAAGAGATCCGCTCACATGAGTTGTGCATTGTGGTTGAAGGAATTGCTCCGACAGAAAAAATAGCTGAAGAAGTCACCCTGATCGGTGCACGGCAGATTTTTTACGCCCGACTACCTGAAGTGAAAGGCACCGCCGGTACGGCCGCCTTTGTCATTGATGGCGTGCTGTCTGCGCCGCCTGCCTATCAATGGACAATGAATCATGTTGTCCCGGTCGATGACCCGATGGAACTTTTCACAATGCACGAACTCACGATTGAATAATAGGAGGATTTGCTATGAAGACCAAAAAACTTGTTGAACTCGCCAAAACGATCCGAAGCAAAAACGCCGGTACGGATAAAATTACTTTCGATATTATTTTTCGAGAACGAGAAAACTATGAACTCGTTAAGAAGTCCAGGGTATTAACCAGGCAAACGATAGCACAATTATATGCGATTCCGGAAGAACGCATCAGCGATTTTGTGGAATTTGATCCGGCGTTTGCGATCAAATTTACCATCTATCGCCAGAAGCCCAGCGGAAGCCCTGGTGAAACCGACGTCTTCGGATGTCAACAATATCCTCCTTTGCTAGACGTTGAAGTACCTGTTGTATAACTTCTTCCCCCTGTTGCAAATAGACTGTATGAGACCAGCATTTGTAACAGGGGAATTTTTAAGGAAAAACCCAACATGTCAATTCAACTGATTATTATTCTTCTGTATCTCCTGGCAACAATTGGAATCGGTCTTTATGCCAGGAAAAAATCTGTAAGTTCAGATGCTTTTCATGGGGTAGGCCTGGGAGTACTGATGTGTGTGGCCGCCGGAACCGGCGAATGGTTAGGGGGAACATCTACCACTGGAGTGTCTGAATATGGGTATATGTTTGGCGTATCCGGCGCCTGGTACACGATTGCGAATGGTATTGGAGTCATGGTACTTGGATTGTTTTTTGCAAAACTCTACAGAAGTCTGGATACCGTCACGGTTCCAGGCGTACTAGGCAGTTTTGTCGGACAACAAGCTCGAACGATTGCCAGCATTTTGCTGATTTTCGTGATGATCGCTGTCGGTACAGCGCAGATTATTGCAGCGGGAACCCTGGGAGTTACGGTGCTTGGCCTGAATTTTACCATCTCTGTTATTGCGCTTGGGATCGGATTTATCATCTACACGCTGGCAGGCGGGATGACCGCTGTGGGATATACCAATATCATGCATTTATGCGCCATGTACGGTGGGGTATTCTTTGCTGTCATGTATGTCATTTCCGGGGCCGGAGGGTTTCAGCAAGTTCATCAGCAACTGCCCGCCAGTTATTTTAGTTTTACGACGATTGGGATGCCTAAAGTATCATCATGGCTGATTGCTTCAATTCTGGGGGCCTGTACAGCCCAGGCAGGAATCCAGCCGATTCTCGCGGCTAAAGACGTACATGTTGCCAAAAAATCGGCGATTATCACGGCGTTTGTCGTCGCGCCGTTTGGCATCTTCACGGCGTTTCTGGGGATGGTTGCGAAGATCAAATTCGACGCTCTGGCAAACGCGAAACTCGCTCTGCCTACCCTGTTAATGAATTTACCTCCCATTATTGGCGGCATTGTGCTTTCAACGATTCTGGCCGCGATTTTATCAACAGTCTCGCCCATTATTTTAGCCTGCGGTACGATGTTTACAAAAGATATCTATCAAAAATTGATCAATCCATCGGCTACTGATACCCAAATGTTGAAGATCTCGCGTCTTACGACCGGTCTGGCAGGAGTCATCTGTATTCTTCTGGCCCTGATCCTTTATGGAAGCACAGCAATCCTGGATATCGTCTATTTTGCCTATACGTTACGAGGGTCCCTGTTCGTCGTGTTATTGTTTGCGATTTACTGGAAAAAAACTTCAACAAAAGGAACGGTCTGGGCGATGCTGTTAACCGCCTTTACTGGGTTTCTCTGGATTCTCTTTAAAAAGATCACGGGGCATTATCCGATTCATCCGATGCTGACTGAAACCTATATCTCTGTGATCGTCGCCTTTATCAGTACCTTAATGCTCAGCACCTTTTTTCCAGAAGATCACCTATCGCCAAAAACCAGGTAATAAGTACTTGAGCAAGAATACGCTGAAACTCTCAGGAGTGTCAAAGCTCTGCTTTGACAGCGAAAGCAGAGCTTTCGCACTCCGGTTTTATAAAAATACTTCTGCTCAAGTACTTACAATCGTATTCAGCGTGTATGAATAGCCATAAGAACTGAGGAAAGATGTTATGAAGATGAGGATAGGTGTCACAAGCGGATGGGAACCCGGGATGGTTGTCAAAGGATGGCCCCTGATTTACACGGTGAAACCAGTGATTGAGAAAATTGAAAAGCTGGGGGGCATTCCCATCATTATTCCGGTGCTGGAAAATACCGACTATCTTGCAGACTACATGGAATTCCTCGATGGGATCATTGTCTCCGGGGAAGTGATGAGCATTAAACAGAATGTGATCAAAGAAGGTAGTAAAAATATCCTCGAAACAAGCAATCCACTGCGCTATAAAAATGAAGCCGTGATTATCCGGCAGGCCTTAGCCCAAAATGTCCCTTTATTAGGAATTTGTCGAGGGTATCAGGTCCTGGTTGTCATTGAAGGCGGTACAGTGACTGATGAAGATATTAATATCAATAATTCCATTATTCATCAACAAGGGGAATTGGCATCACCTGATAAAACGGTTCATAGTGTGACAATGACGCCGGGGTCTCACCTTCAGAATTTACTCGGCGTTGACACGATCATGGTCAATAGTTTCCATCGTCAAGGCGTGAAATCCGCGCCCGAAGGTTACAGGATCTCAGCGGTTTCGCCGGATGGAAATATTGAAGCCATCGAAAAAAAAGGGAAAACGTTTGTTCTGGGAGTCCAATTTCACCCGGAAATGCTGGGAGGTGATATATGGGAACAATTCTTTGTTCGCCTTTTTGAACATCTGAAACAGAAGTAATACTCAAGACAGACAGAGCGCATTTCTCATCAACGCATGAACACGAAATTAATGTCTTCAGGAAAGATTATCCAGGCGTACGGGAAATCATCAAGAGGGCATTAACCCATTTTTGAGAAGAGGTACCATGTTATGCAAACCATTGGAATCTTCCCACTAGAGGTCTTTTATCTTTTTTTGCTTTTAGGATTTGTGTTTCTCATTTTTGTGCTTTTCAAAAGGCCGATCTATGAAGCCATGTTTCTGGCCTTTGGGTTTAGTATTGTCATGACAGGTCGCTATGATATTTTTATGAAATATCTGCTGTATCCTGCGACGCAAAGTAGTTTGTTTTATATCATCGTGGCCTTTCTGACGCTGGCATACGTGTTGAGTAAAACCAGAGTGGTTGAGAAATTCATTAACATTATCTTAGCTATTTTTGGAGGACTTCCCGGTGGGGCCGGATATGTCGCCCTGTTCTCAAGCAGCGGATTAGCGATGATGACCGGAACCGGACCGGGAAATGTCGCTGCCACAGGCGTGTTTACGATTCCGGCCATGATTAAAAGCGGATTTTCGCGTCCTTTAGCCGCAACAACAGAGATGGCCGCCAGCATGTTAGGCAATCAAATGGGGCCAGGCCTGAATATTGTGGGGTTCGGAATTCTGGTCAATCTCTTTCCTGATAAAAATTACGACTTAGGAAAGTTTTGGGTGGCGCTGTGGATCGTTGGGGGATGGTTAGTCATTCACCGCCTGATTACTCTGATCGTCCTCTGCAAAATTCAGGGGGTCAAACCAATTCCCAAAGAAGAACGCCCGAAAATAGGGGAAGCCTTTAGACGGGGATGGGATGCCTTATTATTGCCTTTCTTTGTGCTCTTTCCGATCATTATATCTTCAAAATATTCAGCCTTACTGGAATCTCGCTTTGGAGTTGACGGAACAAAAGCCTTTTCAGGAACAGTACTGATGTTTTCAGTCGGGGTATGTATGGTGTATTCCCTATTTATGGGAAGACAGGCGGTTAAAGAATCAGAAGGAGGATTTTCGCTGCAAATCATCTTTAATATGTTCCGAAATAGCCTCCGGTCGGTTGTGCCTGTGGGAGCAACCATTTATTTTGCTTACGCAATCTCTCTGGTTTTTAAGGAAGTGGCTATGGCAGAAGCAATTACAGCCTGGGTCATAGGATTTGGCCTGGGGAAATTGGGATGGGCATTGCTCATCACCCTGTTTACAGCCCTATTAGGCATGGTGCTGCCAGGGTCATCGCAGGTCGCTCTTCTGGGTGCTGCAATTATTTCAACCGGGGCGGCGGTGGGTATAGATCCCTTCCGGGTTGCGGCTGTCATGCCGACTTTAACAGGAGTTATGGAGGGAATGACGCCTCCTTTAGCACTGGCGTTATTCACGGCAATGGGAATTGCCAAATCTGAATTCTGGCCATCGGCTAAATTAGCGTATGTCTGGATTGCCGGGCAGATTGTATTTTCGGTGCTACTGTTAACAGGAATTCTTCCTATCTTTATTCAGGGGTGATGCTATGAAAAAAACATTGATTGAATTATGTAAAACAATATTTGGAGTATGTATGTTTTACGCCGTATTTATAGGAGCCGTGGCAGCCGTTCTGTATGTATTAGGGTTTATTGCGGGCGGCTCTTTTGGAGCAAGCTGTGCCATGTTCGGGGCGAAGATTATGAAAACAGGAATTCCTATCTCAGCCTTAGGGTCGTGTATAGGGATGCTTGGGTTCTATATTGAAGGGACTCATGAATTGACAATGAATCAAAAACATCAAGAAACAACAGATTGAATTTCGGTTTTATACGAGTAAAAACCAGGTTTCTCTAAGAAGCTGTTTTAAAAGTTTGCAGGTGAGGAGTGCGAAAGCTCTGCTTTCGCTGTCAAA
>DF820472.1:0-95008 GCA_000739535.1 Candidatus Vecturithrix granuli
TAGCGCGAAACTCCAGTTTCGCGGCTATCAACGATGCGCGAAACTGGAGTTTCGCGCTACATTTTCATAGGAGAATTGAACATGAAGTACCGACGTTTAGGCAATACAGAACTTCAAGCTTCGGTCATTGGCATTGGCACATGGCAGTTTGGGGGTGAATGGGGCCATGATTTTTCACAAAAGGAAGCTAACGCTATTTTCGACGCTGCCCGGGAAGCGCAAATAAATCTAATCGATACGGCCGAATGTTACGGTGACCATCTTTCTGAACAACTGGTGGGAGAAGCCATCCAATGCGACCGTGATCGCTGGATTGTTGCCACCAAATTCGGGCATCGTTTTTACAGCTTTAATAAGCGCGATTGGGATCTCAGTCCTGAAGGGGTGCAGCAGCAGCTCGAAGCTTCGCTGCGAGCCTTACAAACCGATGTGATTGATTTGTATCAGTTCCATTCTGGTTCGAATCAAGCTTTTGACAATGATGCACTCTGGACCATGCTGGATAAACAAAAACAGGCCGGGAAAATTCGTTTTTTAGGAATCTCGGTTTCCGCCTCACAAGCAGAAACTAACGTCTATCAGACCGCACGGGCGACGCAGGTTGGGGCCAACGTGATACAGATCGTGTATAACCGGCTGCAACGCACACCGGAAGAGAGCGTATTTCCATTGTGTGAACAGCAACATTTAGGTGTATTGGCGCGCGTGCCGCTGGCAAGCGGTTTGTTGAGCGGAAAATATGCCAAAGGCGTGACGTTTCCGTCAAACGACATTCGTTCCCAGCAAAACGAAGAACAACTTCGGAAAAAACTGGAAGAGGTCGAACGCATCCAACGCGAAGAAGTTCCCGCAGGAACGCCAATGGCAACCTGGGCGTTAGCCTGGTGTTTGAAGCATCCTGTGGTGACAAGCGTAATCCCCGGGTGCAAAACGCCAGAACAACTGCGTCAAAATGCAGCAGCGGCTGAGCTTGCTGGAAACGATTAACGCTTAAAATTTCTTAACACTATTAAGAATTTCCGGGAGAGGCTAAGTGATGAGTAATGTTATTGGGATATTGATTTTCTGAGAGATGTGTCGGCTGTTGTTGGGATGCCATTCAAAGGAGTGTTTTATGAAAGCAAAAGGAGCAAAATAGGTGGTATGCTTGAGCGTGGTGTTATTGGCGTCAGGCATCGGGGTTTTCCCGGCCTGGGGAAGCTCTGAAGAGGTGATTGTCGCCGTAGATGAAGCGGCCGCAAATTGTAAAAATATTGCGCAGCAGATTTTTGAATTTAAAGAACCGGGAAGAGAGGAATTTAAAAGCTCTCAACTGCTCATGGAAGAACTGCGGAAATTAGGATATACGGTGACAGGTGACTTGCCTGTTCCAGCGGATTTGGTCGAAGGCGGGATTTCGAAAACTGCGTTCAAAGCTGAATTGCAGGGCAAGGGCGACGGCCCAACGATTACGATTATGTTGGAATATGATGCGCTGTCCAACGGACATTCCTGTGGGCATAACCTGATTTCCGGCTCCGGAATGCTCGCTGCTTCTGCCCTGGCGAAATTGATGCCGAATTTACCGGGCAAAGTCATGGTTATCGGTACGCCTGATGAGGAACGCGGATCCCTGGGAGGCGGAAAAGTTGCGTTACTTGAAGGCGGCCATTTTGAAGGTTCGGATATTGTGCTGATTACTCATCCTGGCGATGAATGGAGCCTGGATCAACGGATTCTGGCCATGAAACGCGCCATGTTCACTTTTCATGGCAAAGCGGCTCATGCCGCTGCGGCACCGGAAAAAGGAATTAGTGCAATGGACGCTGTGATTTTGACCTTTAACTGTTCCGATATGCTGCGGGAACATGTGCGTCAGGATGTGCGCATTCACGGTATTGTCGTCAAAGGCGGCGATAAGGTCAATGTGGTGCCCGAACTTGCACAGACGGAATTCGCAGTCAGGGCCTTAGATACCTCCACAATGGAAAATGCCTATGAACGAGTTGTGAAGTGCGCCCAGGCCGGAGCATTAGGAACTGGCGCGACCCTGGAATTCACCCCACCTCGCACCGTGCTGAAAGCCCCGATTGAGGTGCCCGAATTCCTGACCTTTGTGGCTGACGCCATGAAAAGCGTCGGCGTGTCTGAAGAAGAAATGGGCGGAAAGGAGTCCTTCGGATCATCCGATCTGGGCAATGTGGGCAATGCGTTTCCAACCGTCAATCTAAGCTTCAAAATTGCACCAAAAGGTACCGCAGGTCACTCCGACGAATTCCGGGAGGCGGCTGCTTCTGAAGAAGGATGGAAAGCGACGATCCTGGCTGGCAAAGTGGTGGCTCTGTCCGCGTATGAATTGTTGACCCATCCTGAAAAAGTCGCTTCAATTAAAGCGAAATTTGATGAAGTTAAGGCCGCAGAAGGCAAGTAATTTTTGAGATGGTGTCTGCAAATTTCCTCTGATACCAGCAGAAGCTCTCACACCGAGCTGTTAACCATCCGATCAGAATTCGTAGTTCCCGCCTCAACGGATGAAACTGCCTGACGGCGGAACTACGAACGTTCAAAATCGTTCAAAAGTTTTCCCTCCGATTTTTCTTACAAGCCTTCAATTTTTTCTTGTGACTTTTACCGTTCTGTCCAATATGTTCTCTAATATTCTGTAAGCGACAACTACAAGCGAGGGAAGATGATGAAAGAACCAGTCATTCTATGTGTTGATGATGAAGAATATGTGCTTCGCAGTTTACAGCGCGAATTAAAACAGACCTTTGGCGCGAAGTATCTCATCGAAACCGCAGAACGCGGGGAAGAAGCGCTGGCGGTATTACAGGAACTCTTGCGCGAAGGTTGTGATATCCCCGTAATCCTCTCGGATCAAATCATGCCGGACATGAAAGGAGATGAATTATTCAGGCGGGTACATGAAATTGCCCCGAAAACCTTGAAAATCATGCTCACAGGCCAGGCAGATATGCAGGCCGTAACCAATGCGGTGAATCAGGCCAATCTCTACCGCTATATTGCCAAACCCTGGGAACCGACGGACCTGGCCCTGACGATCAAAGAAGCGATCCGCCGCTATTTTCAGGATAAAGCCCTTGAGAAGCAAATCAGTCTGTTGAAAAACATGAACGCCTCTCTGGAACTCAAAGTCAAAGAGCGCACGAAAGAGTTGGAGGCCCAACGGCAAGAACTGCAAGCCCTGAACGCCAGCAAAGATCAATTGCTCTCTATTATTGCGGATAACCTCCGCACCCCATTTACGGTGCTGATGGGGATTAGCAATATGATTGTCAAAAACATTACGATGGTGAGCCGGGAGCAAATGAAGGAGTCAGCGGCCTCGCTGCGTGACGCTGCCGAATCCGTTTATATGCTGTTGGAGAACCTCCTGGCCTGGGCCCAATTGCAACAGAGCATTCTTGAATATCAACCGCAACCATGCTCTCTCTCTGAAATTGTTGAGCGCAATATCTATTTTTTCGCGGCCAGAGCCGAACAAAAACAGATCGTATTTAAGAATCAAATCCCGAAAGACATAAACATCACTGGCGATCGTATTATGCTCAACATCATTGTCCGCAATCTTATTTCAAACGCGCTGAAATTTTCCAAACCCGGTGGAGTAATTGGCATTTCGACCTATGCCGGCGAGAGTTATCTCGATTTTATTGTCTCTGATACCGGTGTCGGCATCCCGCGCTGGGAACTTTCGAAGTTATTCCGGATCGATAGCAAATATGCACAACCGGGCACCGATGGCGAAGAAGGCACGGGTTTGGGGTTATTATTGTGCAAAGCTCTGGCAGAGAAAAATCGCGCAAAAATCAGGGTAGAAAGTGAAATCAATCAGGGTACGGTAGTCACAGTGCGATTTTTAGGCCAGAACGTTAATTTCTAAGAAGCTGTTTTAAAAGTTTGCAGGTGAGGAGTGCGAAAGCTCTGCTTTCGCTGTCAAAGCAGAGCTTTGACACTCCTGTTCACCTCTCTCGAAATGCCCGTTGCATGGACTTTTAAAACAGCTTCTAAGTAACTATAAGGATTTCTCTCATAAGAAAAGGATTAGCTCCGTAGGAGCGAGAGGTGTGTAGGATCAGTAATTGCCCCTTCTATCCCATTGAGTCCCTATGGACGGCATGTTTCAGACTGATTTTGCATGCAGCAGTGAAGAACATGCAATCCCTACGGGAACTCAGAAGGGCCTCGATACGCGCATTTCTCCTACACATATATCGTTCTTACGGAATTTTCAAGAAAGTTTTCGATCTACTGATTGTGATTTGGTTCGATCCTTATCGTGAGCGCAGGAATTCTTTCAAGCCAACCGCTTTATCCAGAGCCCAGATCGCAAAAATGGCAATGGCGATATAGACCGAGGACACGGCAGCCAGCGCAGGACTGATTTGCGTGCGGATCGAACTGTAGAGTGCGACCGGCAGGGTCATATTGCGGGTTGATACCAATAACAAACTGACGACGAACTCGTTAAAACCGAGCATAAACATCAAAAGTGAGCCGGTAATCACGCCGGGCATCAGGGCTGGCAGGGTCACAGACCAGAAGGTTTGCATTTCGTCTGCGCCAAGGTTCTGGGCGGCGTCTTCCAGGTTTTTATCCAGCGCATTCACGCTCGAACTCACAGCCCAAAGCATAAAGGGAAAATTAATAATCGTCAGCGCCAGACCAACCGGCCAGAGCTTATCTAACCAATTCAACTGGCCGTAGATGATCATCAAACCAACCCCGGAGACAATCAGAGGGATCGTAAAGGGGAGCAGAAAGTAGGTATGGAAGAAATTCTTCCCTCTGAGCGGATATCTATGCAAGGCTAAGGCCGCCAAAATTCCCACCGGAATGGAGATCAGCGTACAAAAAATTGCCACAGAAAAACTGCGGACAAAGGCCATACGAAAAACTCGCATTGCCGGCTCCAGCAATTTGACATACCATTGCAATGACAGCCCTTCAGGAGGAAAGGCAATGACATTCCCGGCCGTAAAAGAGCCGAGCAAAATAATGAAGGTTGGCAATCCCAGAAAGATAAAATCCAGGATCGTCACCAGAATCAGGACGCTATGGGTTTGTTTGAACTGTTGTCGTAATTTCAACATAATTGCATACTTCCGGAGTGCGAAAGCTCTGCTTTCGCTGTGCTGGAGTACAAAAGTAGAACTTTTGCACTCCAGGCTTTAATGCAGAGATAAGGTTTTGCGCGAAATACCTTTAAAAATACAAAAAACCAGCGCAGACACTCCTACAACCAGAATCACGCTGAGGGCTGAGCCAAAGGGATAATCTCCAACGTGAAACATGGTATCGTAAATCGTATTCGCTGAAAAATTGACCAATCGGCCGCCCAGCAGCGCAGGTACCGCATATTCCGTCATACTAAGCGTAAACACGACAATAGAGGCCGCCACTAAGCCGGGCGCACTCAAGGGAAGCACAATATGGCACAGGGTTTTGAATTTATTGGCCCCTAAATTTTCAGCGGCCAGTTCCATATCCTGATTGATATTTGTAATCGCCGGGGCCAGCATCAATACGGCGAAAGGCAGCATAATCTGCGATAATCCGACCATGACAGCGAATTCGTTATAAATCAAATTGAGGTTGGCAATACCAAACAGGTTTAGAAGCACATTTACTAATCCGTGTTTGCCGAGAATAATCAACCAGCCATAGGCTCTGACGATTTCACCAGTAAAAAATGGCAAAAACAAGCCGACTAACAATAATTTTTGAAGCACATTGGAACGGGTGCGCACCACAATATAGGCATAAGGAAACCCAAAGACCACAGCAAAGACCGTGACCAGCACGCTGATGGAGAAAGTGCGCCAGAAAACCTTCAGGTGCAATGGGTTCTTGAAAAATTGGATATAATTGTCAAGGGTAAATTTGTGAATGATAAATTGTTCGGGGCTGTAGGTGAGCACGCTGTACCAGAAAATGTTCAACATGCCGAGCACTAAAAACCCGACCAGGATGACACCTGGGACGAGGAGCACATAGCCAATGTGCTTTATAACCCAATCAGGTACCAGGTGTTTTTGGCCCCATCGGATCCCATCAAAGATTTTCCACTGTAAACGCAGAAGATGGTAGGTGGCGTTCTTCATTGTCAGTTAAGAGATACCATCGTTTCAAACGATGGTATCTCTCTCAAATCAACTCATAATATTCTTGAACTGTTCAAACCACGTTTTTTCGTGTTCAACCGAAACTTTCGACGGAACAACAATCATGTGTTTGCGTTTTTCTTCACTGGTGAAGAAGGCCAGATCATCTTTCATATAATCCGGAATAACCGCATGTTTATTCACCGGAGGTGTGCCCAATCGGCCGCACCAGTTTTCCTGAGCTTCTTTTGAGAGCGCAAAATCAATGTATTTCATAGCCCAATACGTATTTTCCGGCGGTAAATTTTTCGGCACCCAGAGCGCGTCGCGTTCCAGTACAACCCCTTCTTCCGGCACAAGCCAGGCTACTGGCGCGCCCTGACGCTGCGCTTGAAGCGCGTTCGCAATAATCGTACACTGCAGCGGCGTCTGCCCTTCCAGCAATGCCTGCGTTAACTCCTCATCGCCGCCTAACATGCCGATATTGGGTTTGAGTTGTTTATAAAATTCCCAGGCCGGTTCCATGTTGTCAGGAATGCTGCCGCCGTTGATGATAGCGGCAACTGGTGTAAAACCGATGCCATCGTCATACATGCCGATCGATTTTTTCCATTTCTCATCCAGCAAAGCTTTCCAGGTGGTCGGCGGTTCCTTGATAATATCCGTACGATAAGCTAAGACATACGTATAGGAATAAGCGCTGACGAGGGGCCAGCCTTCCACAAGTTCCGGTTTGGCGATGGACGTGAGTTCCTTCAAATTCGGCACGATATCTTCGGTCAATGGTTCTGACAGGTCCCATAACGCAGACTTCATAGCATTCGTGGTCGTGTCCCAGTTGACATCAATTGGGGGTTGTCGCTTCTGGGAAACAGCGGTACGGATTTTCTGCTGCATAATATTATCTTCAGTATTGTCATAGACAATCGGAATCCCGTATGTTTCCGTAAACGGTTGCGATGCGCCTAAATCCAGAGATTCCTGCCAGGTATCCCCCCAGGCGCGAACAATCAACTGCGAGGGTTTTGCCGGTTCTTCGCTCATGGCAAATGATGAAACTCCAACAGCGCTCAGGGCTACAGCCGTAGCCCCAGAGTATTTGAGAAAGGTCCTGCGATTTATTGTGCTCATATCCCTGCTCCTTCCTTTCTGGTTAATATGACACTATGCGGTTAAAACAATCACATCATAGGTTTTCCAGCCAATTACAACTTCATCATGCTTATGATACGTGACAGAATCGATCAAATTCGGTTCCACGACTTTTACGCTTTCAGAACCGACTTGAATGATATAGGCGGTTCGATCGCCTTGAAAAATCACCTCCTTGATATGTCCTTCATACCGATTGTCCAGATGTTTCAGCATTTCAGGATGGCGACTCAGTTGAATCCGTTCAGAGCGTACTCCAATCGCGATTTCTTGATCGACAACGAAATGTGCTTGTTTCGGAATGACCACGCGTAACTGTTGATGCTGTAACACGCACGAATCCGCATTAAACGACACAATGCGTCCTTCAAAAAAATTTGTTTCCCCGATAAAATCAGCAACAAAGCGGGATTGCGGTAAAAAATAGACATCTTCGGTGGACGAGGCTTGAGCAACTTTCCCGTTATTCATCACGACAATGCGATCGGACATGACCAACGCTTCTTTTTGATCGTGGGTGACGCTGATCGTGGTGATTTGCAGTTCCTGATGAATCCGGAGCAGTTCTAACTGCATATCCTCGCGCAGTTTTTTATCCAGCGCGCTCAACGGTTCATCCAATAACAAGACTTCCGGTTCAAACACCAGGGCGCGCGCTAAAGCGACCCGCTGCTGCTGCCCGCCGCTCAGCTCGTGGATTTTGCGGCGTCGCATTTCCGGCAGTCGCACGATTTCCAAAATGCGATCCACCCGATCCGGGATTTCCTGCGGATTAAAACGCCGCATCTTGAGCGCAAAAGCGACATTTCCGTACACATCTAAGTGCGGAAAGAGCGCTAAACTCTGAAAGACCATGCCGATTTTGCGTTCATAGGGCGCTTTATCCGATACAGATTCGCCATGCACGTAAATTTCACCTGAAGTGGGCTGCAAAAATCCGGCGATCATGCGCAGCACTGTCGTCTTGCCAGAGCCACTCGGCCCCAAAAGCGTAATAAATTCCCCTTCTGAAACGGTCAACGAGACACTATCAACCGCGACCACATGGCCATAACGTTTTGTCACAGAACGTAAATCAACAACGGGATTTTGAATGTGACTTTCACTCTGCATGTTTGCATCCTTCAAGAAATCATAACACCAGTTGGTTCAATAAAAATGGCAACTATTATTTTTCCATTGAAAAAAGTCAACAAATTAAAACGCTCTCGAAAATACACATACGACCAGCCAACCTTATGATTCATTTTTCATAAAGGAAACTCAAAATTTTTATCGAAATATCTCGACAATATTACATTGTCGCAAAAATTTCTTTATTTTTCAGGCATATTCAGATAGAAGGGAAGGAAGGTAACGTAATCGTTATAAAAGTCTCTTATCAAATCGGAAATGTAAGGGGTTAAGTGTATGACATAAAAAGATTGACAAGATTAACAACCTGTTCGACAAAAAAGATGTTCCGCAGAGCCATGCCTTCAGGAGAGATGGGTTGTTTGTGATCAGACAGAAGGAAAGGTCAGGAGCGCAGATGCTCATTGGTCTGATCGAGATCGTCGGCCATTGGCAAATGAAAGTTTGCTCTCCTCAATGATAGCGATGGAACTTATTCAGCCATCGCGGCGCGACCACGATGCAGCCCACCGCCCTGGCTGGGATCATAGATCAGGCCATCGAACTGGCAGCTACTGACTATGACCTGAAGAAGACGTATGATTTCCGCAATATCGCGATCACTTGCGACTATGTGCCGGAGATGCTTGATATCCCTGTGGTGGCGGTGGAGATCGAGCAGGTCCTGTTGAACTTGCTCAAAAACGCAGCGCAGGCCATGAGTAGCAATCCTCCGGACTGTCTGCCCCGGATTACTCTGCGCCTGCGCCGCGACAACCGATGCGGTGATTGAGGTCGAGGACAATGGCCCCGGCATGGACGAGCCGATCCGCCGCCGGGTCTTCGAGCCGTTTTTCACCGCCAAAGAGCCGGGCGTCGGCATGGGGCTGGGACTCTTGGTGGCCTACATGATTATCACGCAGAACTACAAGGGACTGATCGAGGTGGCGTCCACGCCCGGCAAGGGTACCTGTTTCACCATCAGGCTGCCGCTCACGAGTCAGTTGGGGAAGATGGATCGCGGTAGAGATTGACAAAATTCAAGATACGACCGATAAGGTAACAGATGGTACACAAAGGTTACTGTTGATGTCAATTGTTAACAGAAGCTACTCATGCGTTTTGGCAAATGCGCCAGAGTGTATGCAAATTCTATTTTCAAGGGAGTTGTCATGAGCTGATGCTCACCCGGCACAATGAACATCAGATGTACCGCGAAACTCCAGTTTCGCGGTTGTCAAAGAATGCGCGAAACTGGAGTTTCGCGGTACATTTTCAGAGGAGGTCAATTATGAAAGCGTTCAGGCGTATTCTCGAAGTGGGGTCGATCCTCAGGCAGAAGCCAGAAGTTAGTAACAATGTATTGACCAATGCGATCAAATTCTCTAAGAAGCTGTTTTAAAAGTTTGCAGGTGAGGAGTGCGAAAGCTCTGCTTTCGCTGTCAAAGCAGAGCTTTGACACTCCTGTTCACCTCTCTCGAAATGCCCGTTGCATGGACTTTTAAAACAGCTTCTAAGAAACTTAATCGTTCCATTCACATGAAGGAGGGGAAAATGAAACAATACGTGAAAGCGGCGGTATTGATGACGTTCTGTGTAGTGGCCGGTATCCATGCGCTGCCGATTTGGGCGGCTGCGCCAGAAGAACTTTTAGTTGTACATACCCGTTCTTTACGGGGGACCTCATCAAACTATGACGAGACCAAAGAATACAAATACCAACTATTGCAATTGATCTTGGAAAAGACTGAAAAGACCGATGGCCCTTTTAAGATTGAAGTACCAAAACAAGAGCTTCCACAGGCCAGGGATATTGAGTTGTTAAAGCAAAGCTATTTTGATGTGCTCTTAACAATGACCTCGAAAGAGCGTGAGCAAGAACTTCATCCCATCCGAATCCCAACGAACAAAGGACTGTACGGCTATCGCCTCGCGATTATCAATGAAAGTGATCAGCCGAAATTTTCAGCCATCCGAACGCTATCAGATTTTCAAACGTTGTGGGCCGGTCAAAACGAGAGCTGGCCGGATACGCAAATCCTCCGTGCCAATGGTTTCAACGTGGTCGGAACTTCAGGGTATAATGAACTCTTCACCATGTTAAAAGAACGGCGCTTTGATTTTTTCCCCAGGGGCGTTCACGAACCATGGAAAGAGCTGGCTGACGTGAAAATTCCCGGGCTGGTCGTGGAAACAGATTTGGTAATACACTATCCGGCCCCCGGCTATATTTTTACCAACAAAGACAACCTAAAACTGGCTGACCGGCTTGAGCGTGGGTTCAGAATGGCGATTGACGACGGTTCTTTCGATCGGTTTTTTTATAATCATCCTGAGATTAAAAATGTTTTGGAACGCGCGAATCTGAAAAATAGGAGGATCTTCGAACTGACCAACCCGTTGTTACCTGAAGAAACGCCATTAGATGATAAAAGATTGTGGTATACGCCATAATTGCCGCGTAAGTAAAGGGCCAAAAATAAGTTCGGGCTGGAACCTCACAGGTTTTTAAAACCTGTGAGGTCTGTTACCAGCAATAATTGGAAGTTATTTTTTGTATTTTACTAAATAACCATTGCAGGTAACTCTGATGTGGACAGATCTTGTACCTTTAAAAGATTCGATTGCGACCAGGCTTTTAAAGGTGGTGTTTTCTTTTTACCTTATTCTTGTCGTCACTGTAACTGTTGCGCATACCGCCGCGGAATACGTGCGTGCAAAAAATCTTGTGCTTCAAGAATTGGAAATACTTAGGCAGACCTTTCAACCCCCATTGGAACGAGCGCTGTGGGAGATGAACAATAGCCAACTGCAGTCCACGCTCACTGGAATTATGCGACTGCCAAATGTTGTTGGGATTGAGGTTGTGAATCCAGAGGGAAGATACCTGGGAGAAATGGGGGAGGTTTTACACCTGTCCCATTTGGCGTCCACCAATCATACGGATCAAAACCAAAGCGATATTTTCAGTTCTGCCGGTTTTTTTGGGAAAACGTTTCGGTTACATTATCTGTGGGGAGATAGATCATTTCTGGTGGGCGTCGTCACGATTTACTCAAGCAGCAAGATTATTATCAATAAACTCAAGTTCAGTGTGATCCTCTTGATTGTGAGCGCAACCATTAACATCATCGGGTTTTGGATACTTTTCCTGCTGATTTCCAGATATTTGCTCAGCAGGCCGTTGGCTGAGCTCACACGTGCCACCGAACAATTGCAGCTTGATAATCTGGAAAATGTAAAAATCGATGTACACACACAAGGAAACAACGAATTAAAAATTCTTGGAAATGCTTTTACGGGGATGATCCAGAATCTCCTTCAAACCCGTTCAGAGCTATATAAACACAAGGAGTCCCTGGAAATCAGAGTTGCGGAACGGACGGCAGAGTTGAGCGTGGCGAAAGAACAGGCGGAACGGGCAAATCGCGCCAAGAGCGTGTTTCTGGCGAACATGAGCCATGAACTGCGTACCCCGTTGAACGTGGTGCTCGGGTTCTCTCAGTTGATGAAGAATGACCCTGATGTTTCGCCGAAACAGAAGGAGAGCCTTGACATCATTACCCGCAACGGCGAACACCTGCTGAACCTGATCAATAACGTGCTCGATATCTCCAAAATCGAGTCGGGCCGGGTGGAACTGGAGACATCGCCTGTTGATCTCTATCAGATGCTCCAGGAAATGAAGTCGTTGATGTGCGTACGCGCTCATGAGAAAGGGCTGGAGTTCACGCTGGAGCAGTCTCTGGATATTCCCCGACAGATTGTCACTGACGGGGGCAAACTGCGGCAGGTGCTGCTCAATCTGATCGGCAATGCGATTAAATATACACAACAGGGTAGCGTGACCATGAAGATTGAATCTTGTCAATTACAGATTGAAGATTGGAAGAAAGCGGCCATCCCTGAACAATCTTCAATCGTCAAGCTTCAATTCTCAATAATAGATACCGGTCCCGGTATCCGGGCCGAGGATCGAGAACGTATTTTTCTCCCCTTTGTGCAATTGGAGAATCGGCCGGCGACCGAAGCCGGCACAGGATTAGGGCTGGCGATCTGCAAGCAGTATGTGGAACTGATGGGCGGAACGATCGAGGTGACGGGTGAGTCGGGCAAGGGATCGGTATTTCGCGTCAACCTGCCGGTGATTGTGTCGTCCGAGGCCATCCCTGTTAAGTCGCGGCGGGGCCGCGTGATCAGGCTCGCGGACGGCCAGCCGCGTTATCGTTTGCTCATTGCGGAAGACCAGCCGGAAAACCGCCTGCTGTTGCGCAAGCTGCTGGAGCCGCTCGGGTTCGATCTGCGGGAAGCCGCGAATGGGCAGGAAGCGATGGCCTTATGCGAGCAATGGCATCCCGACTTGATCTGGATGGACATCCGCATGCCGGTCATGGATGGGTTGGCCGCGATCCGTCAGATCACGGCTGGCAAGGCCGGCGCACAGACCAAAATCATCGCTGTCACGGCCCATGCCTTGGAAGAGGAACGGCGCGCCATTCTGGTGGCGGGGTGTGATGATTTTATTCGCAAACCTTATAACGATGCTGAGATTTTTGACGCCCTGACGAAACATCTTGATGTACGTTTTATCTACGAGGAAGAAACGACGTCTGCGACCGGGGTGACGTCGCTGCATGTGGCCGCCCTCACTGGCCTGCCCGAGGAGTTACGGAATGCTCTGGAACAGGCGCTGGTCCGTCTCGATATCGGCGCGGTGAATCGGACGATTGAACAGATCCGCACCCAACAGCCCGCGCTGGCAGAGACCCTGGCAGCGGTAGCCAGGGATCTGCAATTCGGCCGGTTACTGCGGCTGCTACGCGCCGCTCCTAATGAAACGAGCACAAAGGAGGAGACATGTCAAAAGCAATAGACACTGCCCACTTCGACAAAATATTGGTAGTGGATGATGCCACCGCCAATCTGCAACTATTGACAAATTTGTTAACGGAGCATGGGTATACCGTCTATCCCGCCTCCGACGGCGAATTGGCGTTGGAGTTTGTCCAATCAACGCTGCCTGACCTCATTTTACTGGATATTCGGATGCGGGGCATGGACGGGTATGAGGTTTGCCGGCAACTCAAAGCCGCGGAGCGGACGCGTGCCATTCCCATCATTTTCATCAGCATCCTGGAAGGTGAACGCGATAAGGTCAAGGGGTTTCAGGCCGGTGCGGTAGATTACATTACCAAGCCGTTCCAGCCGGAAGAAGTGCTGGCCAGAGTGCGTCTCCACCTGCGTCTTCGGGAACTGACCGAACATCTGGAGCAGACGGTTGCGGAGCGAACCGCCAAACTCCACGACGCCAATGCCCAGTTGCAGATCGAGCTGGCCGAGCGCAAGGGCGCGGAGGAGGCATTAGAGAAAGAGCGAAATCTCTTGCGGACATTGATCACGAATATGCCCGATTACGTTTATGTCAAAGATCGTGAGAGCCGCTTTGTGCTTGCTAATGCCGCTTCGTTGCACGCCTTTGGCGCCGCCACTGTCGAAGAATTGGCGGGCAAAACCGATTTTGATTTTCTGCCCCAGGAGTATGCGGAAAAATTTTATACCGACGAACAAGCCATCATCGCATCAGGAGACCCACTCATCAATTGTGAAGAACAAAGCATCGAACTGCATACGGGTCGCCCAGTCTGGTTTTCAACGACCAAAGTCCCGCTGCGAGATCCACACGGCGATGTGACCGGAATTATCGGCGTGACCCGCGACATCACCGATCGCAAGCGGGTTGAGGAGGCGCTGAGACGCGAACGCATGTTGATTGCGAATATCATGGAAACCAGCCCGATCGGCATCACGACCGTTGATGTCAACGGACAGATCACGTTTGCCAATACACAGGCCATCAAAATTCTGGGGTTGACCAAAGCTGAGATCGTTCAACGCACGTATGACTCGCCTGCGTGGCATATTACAGATTTTGCCGGAAATCCCTTTCCAGTCGAGGAACTCCCCTTCGTACGCGTCATGACCACCGGTCAAGCTGTTCATGACATCCAGCACGCGATTGAATGGCCGGACGGCCAGCGGGTCTTGCTTTCCATCAATGCGGCCCCCCTCAAAAATGAAGCAGGCCAGATTGAAGGCATGGTCGCGGTGATTTCAGATATCACTGAGCACAAGCGGGCAGAGGAGGCGCTAAGAAAGAGTGAGATGGAACTCAGGGAAGCGCAACGATTGGGTCGGTTTGGCAGTTGGGACTGGGATGCCGTGACGGACACGATTACCTGGTCGGAAGAATACTATCACATCTACGGTTTTGATCCGACCCAGCGTCCGCCGGGGTACGTGGAACATCTGCAAGCGTACACCCCGGAGAGCGCGGCGCGGCTCGATGCGGCAGTAAAGAGAAACATGGAAACCGGCGAACCTTACGTGCTCGATTTGGAGCTTGCCCGTCCAGATGGACCGAGTCGTTGGATTACAGCACGCAGTGAAACCAAGCGCGATGCCAGTGGTCGGATTGTCGGATTGCGCGGCACGGCCCAGGACATCACCGAGCGCAAGCGGGCCGAGGAGGTGTTGCGGGTAAGCGAGGAACGCTATCGCATGGCGCAAGCCATCGGTCATGTCGGCAACTGGGAATATAACCTTCAAACAACCCAGTTCTGGGGATCCGATGAAGCCAAGCGTATCTATGGCTTTGATCCTGAACAGGCCAATTTTTCAACGGATGAAGTCGAAAATTGCATTCCGGAAAGGGAACGGGTCCATCAGGCATTGGTTGACCTGATCGAAGCAGGCAAGCCATATAATCTGGAATTTGAAATCCGCCCCCTAAATTCATCTGAACCTAAAATCATCACGTCCATCGCTGAGCTGCAACGCGACGAACACGGCGATCCATTGAAGGTCATTGGGGTCATTCAGGATGTCACCACACGCAAGCGCGCAGAGGAAGCGCTGCAGCGTGAACGCACGTTGCTCGCGAATATTATGGAAACCAGTCCGATCGGAATTACGACCGTTGATGTCAATGGACAGATTACGTTTGCCAATGCACAGGCCATCAAAATTCTGGGGTTGACCAAAACTGAGATCGTTCAACGCACGTATGACTCGCCTGCGTGGCATATCACAGATTTTGCCGGAAATCCCTTTCCGGTCGAGGAACTCCCCTTTGTACGCGTCATGACCACCGGTCAAGCTGTTCATGATGTCCAGCACGCGATTGAATGGCCGGACGGCCAGCGGGTCTTGCTTTCCATCAATGCGGCCCCCCTCAAAAATGAAGCAGGCCAGATTGAAGGGATGGTCGCCGTGATTTCAGATATCACTGAGCGTAAACGCGCGGAAGAGGATATCCGCAAGTTGTCGCGAGCAGTCGAGCATAGTCCTGCTGCAATTGTTATCACGAATACTGCCGGCAACATTGAGTATGTCAATCCTAAATTCACGCAAATTACTGAATACTCACGTGATGAAGCGATCGGAAAAAATCCGCGTATCCTGAAATCAGGAGAGACACCACCAGAAGAATACCAGCGGCTGTGGGAAACCATCACCCATGGAGACGTGTGGCGCGGCGAATTCCATAACAAGAAGAAAAACGACGAACTGTACTGGGAGTCGGCATCCATCTCGCCTGTTATTGATGCACAAGGCAACATCACGCATTTTGTGGCGATCAAAGAAGATATTACGACGCGTAAGCAGGCGGAAGAAGCGCTGCGCATCCTCAATGAGGAATTGGAATTGCGTGTGAGCCAACGTACGGCTGAACTCGAGGCTGCAAACAAGGAACTACAAGAGTTCGCCCACATTGTGTCGCACGACTTAAAAGCTCCATTACGAGGGATCAGTCGGCTGACGCAGTGGTTACGAGAGGATTACGCTGATACGCTTGGCGCACAAGGGCAGGAGCAGTTTGATCTCCTGGGGGAGCAAGTCAAACGGATGGATACCCTGATTGACGGGATTCTACGCTATTCTAAAGCGGTGCATGGCAGTGAACGCGAAGAATCGTTCGATCTGAATACGCTTGTATCACAGGTAATAGAGGTGTTGATGCCGCCCGCCCATATTACAATCCGGCTTGAGAATACCCTGCCGATCGTCCATGGCGATCCTATTCAACTTATGCAGGTCTTTCAAAACCTTCTGAGTAATGCCATGAAATTCATGGATAAACCGATTGGCAAAATTACCGTTGCCAGCGAAGATGCCGGTGATATGTGGATCTTTCGGATAGAAGATAACGGACCGGGTATTGAACCGCGCCATCACGAGCGCATCTTCAAAATCTTTCAATCGGGCACTGCCCGGGATGCACGCGAAAGCACCGGAATCGGCTTGGCTGTAGTCAAGAAGATCATAGAACTCTATGGCGGACGTGTGTGGGTCGAATCCACGCCAGGGCACGGGAGTCGGTTCTCATTCACCTGGCCCAAACGAACAAATGGGGAGGACTAATGCGCCATCAGTTCGTATGACGATGTGACAAACCGAGCGTGATACCCTGGAATTGAAAGACGATAGGAGGTGACGGTCATGGATTCTTTGTAAAACCTGAGCAAGAGTCAGAGAGTATTGTTTTGAAAGAGTGAGAATATCTCAAAATACAAACACCAGGTAAGGAGGGTTGTGTTATGGTAAAGCAACGATATCTGAGTTTTATACTGATAGGAGTGATCTTTATGGGAATAGTTTCTGTCTGCGACATTTCTGCGGCTGAGAATATTATGGAAAGTGCGATTCAAACGTTACAGCAGCAGGGAATTAAAGAGGATCATGATGGTATGTTGATTCTGAAACGCTATGCCCATTATTTCTCGGAAATTAATCAAGGAAATGCCTATGGGCATTGGGATGTTGCCGGCGGCAAGCAGAATCCACCGGTATATGATTTTGTGGCATTTTCTGTGATGGCCTACAAAGGCACGGTTGATAAAATCGTTGAGAATACCCTGGCAGGCAAAGATGCGTTTGAAGGGTTGACAGGACTTTTGGAACGAGCCTATATTTCCGAGGTCGATCAGGTCTTAGATTCGTATATCCTCTATGTGCCGAAAAATTATGACGCTACGCGGAAATATCCCTTAGTGGTGATGCTGCACGGCCTTGGGGAAGGAGCGTATTTGGCGGTCACAACCTCGTCGCACCAACCGTTTTTGGAAGCCTGTGAAGCGCACCAGTTTATTATGGTCGCACCGAACGGCAAAAATCACCCTGATCTGGATTTGCAACATCCGACCTGGGGCGCATCATTCTATGCGAATGAAGGCGAGCAGGATGTCTTACAAGTGATCAAATTGGCGCAAAAAGCCTATAATATTGATGAGAAAAGAATTTATCTGACCGGCTGCTCCATGGGCGGATACGGCACATGGCACGTTGGGAGCCGGCAGACCGACCTGTTTGCGGCGATTGCACCGGTGTGCGGCGTTGGTTCCGGTTTAGCCGGCCATTTTAAGATTCCGGTAATAGATGTCAATCTCCTAAAAAATACGCCGGTGTATGTTTTTCATGGCAATATTGACCCCACGGTACCGGTAACGGAGTCGCGCGAATTGGTGAACGGTTTACGGGAGATTGGCGCAGATGTGACTTATGAGGAGTTCCCGGGTGTGCAGCACAATGCCTGGGATTTTGCCTATAATAACGATCGCCTGTGGCAATGGTTCTTAAAGCACCCCAAACCGTAAAGAAAAGTTGATGCCCATGCTTACCCCTCTATCCTATGAATAAAGGGGTGAGAGGGAAAGAAATGAAAAATGAGATGGCTTGAAAAACGACATGTATAAAATACATATAACCGTTATCCGCGCAACCAGATAAACCGGAGAAGTTGTTTTAAAAGGAGGGTGGCGGAAAGCCGCAAATTGATCTTCATCCAATCGAGGCTCAGCATGTATTTTCTGTGAACGAACAGCAGATACTACCTTTAGATGTCCGCCACGGAGAAATTTCGATCCTGGGATTTCGCCTTGATGGCCTGAGTTACATTACCGATGCCCGTTTTTTCAGCCCTGAAACTCTCAAAAGCCTCAAGCAGACGGAGGTGCTGGTGATGAACGCCCTCCGTTTTCGCTACCATCCAACCCATTTTACCTTAGACCAGACCTTAGAAATGATTGGTCAAATTCAGCCCCGACGCGCCTATCTCGTACACATGACGCACGACATGCAGCACGCCGAAGTCGCCAAACTCCTGCCTCCACATGTGCAGCTCGCCTACGATAATCTGGAAATTAGCTGGTGAAGACGGGGAGATTTTTCCGGGATCTGTTTTGTAGATGCCTCGTGGTAAAAATAGGCTGATGTGTCAGGAGAAACGGCCTTACTCTCACCAGCTTCTTTTTAGGCGTTCATCCTGTTATTCTCCATGAAAGTTTCTCAGGATGATGCTGCAAAATTCCCTCGAATATGTCAACAGAAACCTTTGCCAGAGCGTGAAAAACCGTTTACCATAAAACCCTGCGAAACAAGCTTGACAAATTTTCTGTAAAATGGTTCTGTCAGTTCAAAAATGAAAGAGAAGAAAGGTGCTTAAATGATGAGTGTCTATTCTGATCTTTCTTGACATGTAAGTTAATTGTACATATTTTTAAATAAAAGATGACATTCGAATGGAACGAAAAGAAACGCCGCATTAATCTGGAAAAACATGACTTAGATTTCGAAGATGCTCCTCGTGTGTTCACTGAGGATGCGTATGTCGTCGAAGATACTCGCGAAGACTACGGAGAACAGCGATTTCTTCTGATGGGGTTTCTTTACTCGCGAGTTGTGGTGATTGCATTTACCAGGCGAGATGATGTCATCCGCATCATCTCAATGAGAAAAGCGACAAAACGAGAGCAGCAACATTATGTCAAAAACCGATTTTAAAAGATTTGATGCCATGACGGATGAGGAGATTGATTTCTCAGATATTCCGCCGCTGACGGATGAACAACTTTCTGCCATGAAACCGTTGCGCGACGTGTTCCCCGATGCAGTGGAGAAAAAAGTTCGTATTACCATCCGATTAGATTCAGACATCGTCTCCTGGTTCAAAGAACAGGTGACGCAGGTAGGGGGCGGGAATTATCAGAGCTTAATCAACGACGCCCTGCGCAGATATATCGAGACCCAAAAGGAGCCATTAGAAGAGACCTTACGCCGGGTGATTCGAGAAGAGTTACAGGTCATGAGGTAACACGCAGAAATACACCTGAAACCATCACGAACGTCTGAATCTCTCCTCTTCCATAGGCAGCGACGTATCGAGATTATCCCACTACTTGACTTCTTCTTTTTCGCAGGTCTTGAATTCAGGTATTTTTAATGCATTCATGCTCGTCGTCTCCATAGTTCCCCAATACACGTATAGACTATAAAATTCCATCCAAAATGTCAATAGAAACATTTGGCAGAGCGTGAAAATCCGTTTGCCATAAAACCCTGCGAAACAAGCTTGACAAATTTTCTGTAAAGTAGTTCTGTCAGTTCAAGAATGAAAGGGAGGAAAGGTGATTGAATAATGAATGTCCAAACGAGAGAGATGACCGAAGCAAATCATCCGCTTGCAGACGATATTCCGCATATTGAATCCGAACCAATCGTCGTGATGCGAGAGGGCAAACCAATCGCGGTTGTGGTATCCATTGACGACGTTGATATGGAATCGCTCTCCCTCAGCACCAACCCACAATTCCTGGCGATGATCGAACACGCCAGAGCTACCCACACACCAGGCACCGGCCTGAGCAGCGACGAGGTGAGAAAACGGTTAAGGCTTGGATAGGTGAACAACTGATTTACTTGAATGTGAGAGATCATCTGAAAAAACAGCTACAGAAAGCCCATAAAAAAATCTTGAAAGCGTGAAGAGGAAGTGAATATGGCTTCAAAAAAACCGCTGGCTATTATCTACACCGAAGGTAAAACAGACTGGAAACATCTGAAAAAAGCACAAGAAAAACTGAGTATAGATATTCCGATTGCTTTCTATGAAAGTGAAGAGCCTTTGGGAAGTGGATACTTGCTGAATATGTGTCAATTTCTCTCAAAGAGGGTAGATAACGAACTGCCGGGCATTTGTCTTTTTGATCGTGATGAACCGCACATCTGTAAAAAGGTTGAGGGAAAGGATCAACCATACAAAGTATGGGATAACAAATACTTCTCTTTTGTATTACCGATTCCTGAGCATCGAGAGGGATATGATGAAAATGTTTGCATCGAATTTTACTATACGGACGATGAACTTAGGACAAGAGATCAGAATGGGCGACGTATCTTTTTATCTACCGAATTCAGTACACGCTCTAAACGGCATAAATACAATGACAATCTTGTGTTCGGGGGCGCTCTCAAAAAAGAAGCTGCAGAAGACGCCACAAAAGCAAAAATAATTGATTCAGAAGTATTTGACCAGAACGACAATAATGTTGCCCTGTCCAAAGATGCCTTTGCAGAAAATATTCTCAATGATATTCCCCCATTCGATAATTTCAACTTCGAATCATTTAGAAAAGTTTTCGAGATCATTGAAGAAATCCTGCAAAAGGAAATTTTCCCTTCAGTGCAGCCTGACTCAAGAGAAGAAGAGCTTCCGTCCCGCTTTTTTATCGGCCGAGAGGAACAATTCGAATTATTCGAGAAGTATTTAAAACGGAATCAACCGATTTCGATTGAAGGGTTAGGCGGCATCGGGAAAACCGCGTTTGCAGAGAAATGTATTGAAAAATTCGGGCTTGCAGATCGGGCAGTCTGGTTCCCTTGCACACAAGATTCAAAACTTGATTCGCTCATTGAAATGGCTGGTTTTCCCGATCTACTGAAAATTGAAAAACTGCCAGAACTCGCAAAATACAGTGGGTTGACGAGCCTTCTTGAACGCCATGAGAAAATCCTGTTTCTGGATGACTTTCAGGAAATTACCGATTCGTCCTTTACAAAATTTTTCCAATTTGCCGATAAACGCTTGCAAAACGCCAAAATCATTCTGATTGCCCGCGAACATCCTGAAATTCGAGTCTTAACTTTGCCAATCCGTTTACAAGGACTTGAGGATGACTACGCCTTTGAGTACGCAAAATATATTATCGAACACAATTATCCTGAACTCAACACCGATGAACAGGATCTACAAGCCATCGTTCAGCAAGTCAAAGGACATCCCTTAGCGATTGAACTCGCTATCTACCTGCTCGATTTCGGGACGTCACCAGAGCACTTCCTGCAAGCAATCGTTGAACACGAAAACGAAGAATTTCTAGCCCGCCGTTTACTCGACGAAATTTTCAATCATCCCAAAAGTACCCAAGAAGAAAAAGAATTCATGCTCGCCTTTTCCGTCTTTCGCGGCAAAGTCAAGGAAGAGGCGTTCACGTATCTTTTTGAAGGCAAAGACGTGAATTCAACCATCCGCAGATTACGACGAAAGTTGATGCTGCTGTCTGAAGATGGATTCTATGAGACCCACCCCTTAGTGCGTGAATTCTGTTATGATCGGCTTGCAAACAAGCAAGAATGGCATAAAAAGGCGGCTGAATATTTTCAATCGCAGCGCACGGAACACCTCGATTCAGTGTTAGAAGAGACGATCTTCTATCATCTGAGCAGCAGTGAACAATGGCAAGTAATTATTGATCTGATCTGCGCCAGAGGAGAACAATTTATTCTTTCCGGATATACAGATGTCTTAAAAGATATGCTGGATGTAAGCTGTAGACAGGGAAGGCATTCACCCCAATTCGATCTTTTTTACGGCGAGATTGCTGAAATTCAGGGGGAATGGGATCAGGCCCTCCATTATTTCGAGCACGCCTTTTCTGCAACTGAGGCCGATGAAAAAATTCAAGCTCAGGGAAAGATACAATATGGTGAGATTCTTCGAAGCAAGGGGGATGTGAAAGCGTCCTTAGCCTATTTTGAGCAAGGCTATGAGATATGCAGAGCTATTCATTTTCAACGAGGTGAAGCCCGGAGCTTGGACAATATTGGCTTAGCTTATAGATTTTTTGGAGATTTCGATGCTGCTAAGGCGAAAATCGAGGCAAGTCTGAAACTGAGACAACAGATGGGAAATATTTCAGATATTGCCGATTCTCTGAACAATTTGGGAGGTATTCTTGAAGAACAAGGGGATTTCGACGGCGCACGGACTCATTATCATCGTAGTTTCGCCCTATATGAAGAGATTGATGCAAAATTCGGCATCGCAGTCTCACTTAATAATCTGGGATCGCTTCTTCGATCTCAATGTAATTTCGATGACGCAAGGCAACTCTATCAGCGTAGTCTCACTTTAAGTGAAGAGATAGGAGCAAAATTCGGCATCGCAGCCTCACTCAATAATCTGGGAGGACTTCTGGAAGCTCAAGGCGATTTTGATGGCGCAAGGGAACTCTATCAGCGCAGTCTCACTTTAAGCGAAGAGATAGGAGCAAAATTCGGCATCGCAGCCTCACTCAATAATCTGGGATTGCTTCTTAAAGCTCAAGGGGATTTCGATGGTGCACAGGAACATTTTCAGCGCAGCCTTGCTTTACTTGAAGAGATGGAGGGAAAATTAGGAATTGCTAAAACTCTCTACAATCTTGGAAGCCTTATCTATGATCAAAAGAGGAAAAATTATCCTCTCTCCTTACACTATTTTCTGAAATCATATATCCTTCAGCAACAGATTGAAACTCCCAAAAAAGAAACAGAAAGATATATCGCCAACCTCAGAAGAAAATTAGGCTTGCAGCGTTTTACACATACGGTAGAGGACATTCTCCAACAGCTCTCTGATGACCAGAAACCCTATTTGAATGTTGATAAATTTCTACAAGATGACACAGTTCGCCGCACAGAACCAAAGGTCGGCCGAAATGATCCCTGCCCCTGCGGCAGCGGGAAGAAATATAAAAAATGCTGTGGGCGGTAATCCCAAATTTTTTGAGGAATTGTCCGTCATATAGTATTGAGGTTAATAACTATGGATTTATCAAAAGAAAAACAAATAGAAATTCAAGCCAAACTACCACAAATTACTGAAATACAACGTCGACTTTTATTACCTGTGGATATATTAGCCATGAAAATAGGGCCATATAAGAACATAGAAAGTGCAATAGTATGTTTAAGGGATGCCAGTACTGTGGCTACTGAGGCTGTTTATGCCTTATCTCAAGCCTACCTTCATTTATTTTGGTATAGAGAAGAACATCCTGATGCTCCTCTTGAAAAGGAGGCTTGTGCCTATTGCAAATTCTATATTGATGATGTTGCATTACGGCTTTATGCAGCAGCAGAACATCTTGCGAACTTCGTTATAGCTTTTCTCAATATAGAAAAGAGCAAATTAAAGCAATGCAAAACAAAGAAACCAAGCTCTTTAGCTTCAAGGGTTGGTAAATATATGTTTGCCGAAATGCCTACTCATGATATAACTGTTAGTATCAAAAAGTTAAAAGACGACAAAAATTGGGAAGAAATTATGACATACCGGAATAATTGGGTTCATGAACAACCCCCATTAGTAGATGGATTAGGCATTGTTTATGAAAGAAAATCAAGATGGAGAACAACAGATAATGGCGTGGGCCTTTTTGGCGGAGGTGATCAACCCAAACATTCTATTGATTCATTGCTTACTATGGTGTCATCTGCCTCACATGCTTTTGTAAATCTTTTATCAGAATTATCAGATATTCTTTTTGCTCATCTCAGAGATTTTGGAATAGACTTTGACCAGAATACGGGGAAACCTAAATTCAACTTATAGGATATTACGATTAAATTTACAACCATTCTACCACACATATTATGAAAAAAACAGTTTATTATGTGTTTATCCTGCTGCTTATCGTAAGTTTCATTTCAACTGCTGAAATAACTTTTGCGTTCTGGCCGTTTGGGAACAATGAGGGAGAGCTTCAAAAGAGCCGCGAGCAGTTAGAGAAGGATCTGGAACTGGCTGAAAAACAACGATTGAAAGCAGAGGCCCAACTTCAAGAACAGCAGCAGGCGTTCAAACAACTTCAGGAACAAGTACAACAGCAGAAAGAACTTGAACGCCAGCTTGAAACGCTTAAACAGCAACTTCAGACAGAAATGCAGCAGAATGAGGAGTATCAGCAGCAAATTGAGCAACTTCAGCAGAGGCGTTTTTCGCCGATGTGGCTATCGCTGTCGGGACTGCTTTTTATTGCATACAGGGTCGGAGTTGCGCGAGGAACGTCGCGCAAACGTCAGACAGCAAATACGCCACCTTCAACAACACCGAGTACAGAATCCTCCCGGCAAAAGGCTCAAACAGAGGAGTTTGTCACGCCGCCCCAGCCTGCCCCCGAAGAGCCGTCCCCTCCGCCCGTCTTGAGAGGATTTTCCCTGTCGCCGGAGCTTATACAGAAGATCAAACGCGAAATTCCTCAGAGAACCGGCAAAACTCCGACGGACAGTCAGTGGAACATGATTTTGTCCACCTCACCCAATACCTATGTCGTTGCAGGGGCCGGTTCGGGAAAATCCACTTCGCTGATTCTGCGCGTATTGGTGCTCAATCATTATCTGCACATCCCCTTGCAACAGGTGACGGTGTTTTCCTTTACCAGGGAATCCACCAGAGAATTCCGCAGCAAGCTGCGCGAGGTGTTTCAGGCTTACGGGAAACAGGTCAGCGAACGGGAAGCGACGCAGATAGTCCGCACATTTCATTCCAAAATTCTGGAGCTGGCGCGCGGGAAATTTCCACAAGCCACGTTGTTTGAATTTCTGGCGCAAAAAAACGATCTCGGAGAAGGAGGGATCTTTGAAAGCTCCCTCAACGACAGCCAGGAACAGTATCTCAAAGAACTGTATAAAGAGCTGTTCCACAGCCATACAGAGTTTCACGACCTGATTCTGAGCTTGTATCATGAGTATCTGCAAGGGCAGGATCTGGGGATAAAAAGCTATTCCGAGGGGGTGCTTTCGCTGGCAGCCGCACGAGACCTGGCGGTCACGCAGGCGGTGGACGGAGTGTTCGATTTACCCGGCAGCGACAACAGGCCGACGCCATTTCCGTTGAGTAAGCTGTATCAGCATATCACATTCTACGCCAATGCCTATCTCCCCGAACTAGATCAATATATTGTCTCTATCCCGCAAGCCGCCTTGTTAGGGGAACGCAAAGAAATGCAGATTCACAATTTCCCTCTGGGATCCGGGTTATCGGTCAAAAAAAACATTCTGCTCAAATATTCCGACGCCCATATCCGCTTCATCCATCATGAGCGCGATCTGAATCTGCTGCGTGAGGAAATCACCTGGTTTCAGCAGGACGGACACAAATTTACGCCGGTATTCGACTATTCCATTGAAGGGGAAATCACGTCTGCGGTCGTCTGGGAAACCTTTTACGCGGTGGCGATGTTTGCGGAAAGCATGGGGCTTGAGGTTCAGGATTTACACAAGATTGCAGGACATGACCAGCTTTCAGCGACGGATACAGCCTTTATCAAGGCTCTGATGATCTTCTGGAAAGCCTTTGATGCGAAGCTTGCCTCTGACCGGATGTTTCGCTTTCATCACCTTTTCACCTTTCTTTCGGAAAAGCACGCCGAGAATTTCACTCGACTTTCCCGCAGTATGCTCGATTCAATGGCGCATATCTTGATTGATGAATTTCAAGATATTTCGCCGGAAGTGGTGTCCTGGATTCGAGGCACGGTTGACTTTTCGCGGTCGCGCCAGCACCCAACATCCTTGCTCTGCGTGGGGGATGATTGGCAATCTATTTACGGGTGGAAAGGCAGTTCTCCACGCTACTTTATTGAGTATGAGAAAGAATTTCCGGCGGAACAGACCAGGCGCGTTGATATGATGGAAAATTTCCGTTCCTATCAGGAAATTATCGATCAGGCCGAGGACATTTTGACCGACGTGAAATATAAAATCCCCAAACACGGCAAAGCCATACGCGGTCGCGCCCCAGATCCGCAAAACACTGTACAGATCATTCGCACGGATGATGAAAACGAGATCAGTGTTACGATCCGGCAAATCTTGCGTGATGTCCACGATGCTGCCACGAGCGTGTTGATTATGGCGCGGGCCAATTGGGTGTTGAAACGCTTACGCGCTGAATTTCGCGGCGCCAGGAATGTTAAAATCCTGACCTATCATCAAAGTAAAGGGTTGGAAGCTGACATCTGTATTTTAGTCGGCGATTGTCTGTACAACAGCACCATTCCGTTGAAAAATCTCATCTACGAACTCGCTGGCTGTTCCCAGACGTATGATGAAGCTCAAACCGAAGAAGCCCTGCGCCTGGCGTATGTGGCTGTTACCCGCGCCTGCAACCGCTGCTATTGGCTGGCAGTTCCCAAAGCCGGCGGAGCAGTCTTTCGCCTGATCCATGAAGAAGAGGACCAAGACACAAAAGGTGTTTTCCACGTCAAAGCAGTCAAAGCCGGTTAAATGTAGATTGTAAATGCGTGAAACTGGAGTTTCACGTTACATTTCACGGAGAAGCAATATGGGACTCGTTAAATTTCTCTTCGGCTTGTTTCTGCTGCTGCTTACGCTGGCGGCGTGGCCGCTCGTGTTGGTTGTGTTCATCGTCTGAGGGATCTTCAAGGGCTTGATGATGGTCGGCATGGATAAGGATTTTGAGCCGTGAATGTGAAGATATACGCTCGTTTCTAAGAGAGGGAGGATTTTTTTATGTCACAACAACAAATCACCCAAATGGGGAATACTGCGGCCTTGTTATTGCCGCCGGATATCCTGGAGCAAACCGGGATTCATATCGGTGATACCATAGAAATTTCTGTGGTTGATGGAATGCTTATCGTGTTTACATTGCAGGAGTTCGAACGAAAGCAAAAAATTCAAGACGCGGTCCGCAAAGTCTTCGCGCGTCGTCAAAGCACCTATCAACGGTTATCCCTCACTTCAAACACCCGAAAACCCTAAAAATTTTTTGTGCAGGGGCTCGGAGATTGATGGCGGGGACGGAACCCCGCCTTACTTTTACAGGGCTGTTAAGGCTCTGGTCACAGCTTCTTCAAGCAGATGATACGCCTCAAAGCCGACGGAAAAGCGAATCATACCCGGAAAGGGGAAGCGTTCCGCACTAAAGACGGTCGGCACGTGAATCAGGATGCTCTGCGGATCGCCCAGAGTGGTGACATATTTGACGTGCGGGGCTACATTGGCGATAAACGTTTCGACGGCTGGCTGTCCGCCTTTGAGTTCAAATGTCACCATCGCGCCAAAGCCTCGTTTTCCAAAAATATTCACCGCTTCCTGGTGCGTGGCATGAGTCGCTAAACCCGGATAGCGAACGTTTTGCACCTGTTCGTGCGCTTCCAGCAGCTTCGCTAATTTCAGAGCATTCTCACATTGGCGCGTCACGCGCAGTTCAAAGGTTTTCAATTGCGTGCCGAGACGATAGGCGTCATCCGGACTGAGAATATGCCCTACAAATTTGCGGTAGGTAAGCGCGGCTTTATGTAACTCATCGCTGTTGCCGCACACCACGCCGGCCGTAATATTGCCATGCCCGGCAAGATATTTGGTAACGCTGTGAATCACTAAATCCGCGCCCTGTTCCAGAGGTTTCCATAACGCCGGAGTGGCAAAAGTATTATCTACCACGACCTTTATGCCGCGTTCTTTAGCTAAACGGATAATCTCATTGCCATTGGCGACAATCAGCAGCGGATTGGAGACCGGCTCAAAGTAGAGCAGTTTCGGTTTCAGGTGATCAAGTGCATATTTGAGATCCATTAAATCAAACTTTTCTTCCCCTGGAGGGGTCTTAAAATATTCACACTGGATTCCGCGCCGCGCTTGCAGCACCTCGTTGGTATAGTCCTTTGTGCCGCCGTAAATCTCTTCAAAAAAGAGCCATGTCCCGGTATTTTCGCGTTCATGAAACAGCGCAAGGGCCACATCAATCGCCGCCATGCCGGAAGCAGTCAGCAAGGCCCAGTCGCTGCCTTCGAGTCTGGCAATCTCCTGTTCGGTTTCCATCACGTTCGGATTACCGTAACGGGTGTAAAATAGCTGCTCGCCGCTTTGCGGATAGCGATGTTCCGCATCAAAGGCTTGTTTGGACTGTTCAATATTTTCAAACACAAACGCTGAATCTCTATAAATCGGACTTCTTCTGCTGATAACTACAGGTGTTGTCTTTTTCATATATATCTCCTTGATATGTTTGTATCAACAAAGATTTTCATAATCCTTGATCCGTTCATCAATCATCTTTCCGCCTTCAGGCAGAAAACGCGCTAAAGCGCGAACTACGAACCCGTCAACTAAAACTTGTCAAACCAGTAGTTTTCAACCGGAAATCTGTCAAGCAGAACTTCGTTGTTGAAAAAATTTCTGTCTCAATAAGAAATGCTTGACATCTTCATCAAAACATTTTAAAGCATAGCGGGAAATATAAAATTTGTCAAATAACGTCGGTCACGTTCTGGTGAAGGAGGGAACGTCTATCATGAGAAAAATCACAGTTCTATTGCTTGTGCTTGTGTTGACCTGTCCGCTGGCCGGATTTGCAGCGGAAGAATTGAAAATCATTTCGTCCACGCCGCAGGGTGATCTGAATTCCTTAGATGACGCCAAAGCCATTACGATCACCTTTAATTATCCGATAACTGCGCTTTCCGGCGTGGAAAAAGATCTGCGAGAAGGCCCGCTTTCGATCGAACCAAAGGTCAATGGGATCTACCGTTGGATGGGAACATCCACTTTAAGTTTTATCCCGGATGAATCGCTAATGTATGGCACGCGCTATGTGGTGCAGGTGAACGCCCCGATCACTGCGATTGGCGGCGAAGTCATGGGAAAATCGGCTAGTTTTTCTTTTGTCACGCCGCGTCCGCAGGTACAGCAGGTCTATCCCTACCAGGAGCAAGACCAGGTGACTTTGCAGCAAACCCTGTTCATGCTTTTTGATCAACCCATGGATCCTCAAAAAGCTGCCCAGTTTTTGACATTAACCAGCGAAACTGGCTCTGAAGTACCGCTCAGCGTTTCCTATGTTGATAAAGCCGACGTGGAAGAACGCCAGGTGTACTGGGTTGATGAAATCTCTGAAAAGATTCTGAAAATTATTCCCCAAAAGCCGCTGTCCATGGAAACCGGTTACACTCTGAAAGCCAAAGCCGGCTTGCCCGGAAAAGAAGGCAACCTCGGCATGGAACAAAGCTATGAACTGAAATTCAGAACCTATAACCACTTTCGCGCCGAAGGCGTCAACCCGGGTAGTTGGCAGTGCAGCGATCAGTATTATCCTGAATTCGGCGTACGTATTCTGTTCAGCAATCCGGTGAATCGGGAGAACTTGCTGAAACATCTGCACTTTACGCCAGAAGTCAAGATGAGCAGCGATGAAGACTACTGGTATGATTCTACAGAATTCGTGTTGTCTCCGAATCTCCAGCCCAATACGGACTATACGCTCACAATTGACGCGGAATTACAAGATAAATACGGCAATTCTCTGGGGCAGGCGGTCACCTTTACATTTAAGACGGTTGATTACGCGCCCTATCTCTCCATGCCCTCAGGGCGAGTGATTGCTGAAGCCTACCTCGGTTCGCGTTTTCCGGTGAAAGTGATGAATGTCTATAACGCGCCGTTTACCATGAAAGCCTATCGTACGCCTGAGGACATTATAAAAGCGGTCAAAGCCATGTCAGAATGGGATTTTCAGGTTAGTGATCCAGATGTGAGCCGCGAATATCAGCCGAATATCCTGCCGAACAAAGTTGCCATGATGCCTTTTGATCTGAGCGAAGTGCTGCACGAAGGCGAAACCACTGGCGTGATCGGTCTGAGTATGCAGTTTTATGATTGCATCAACGAGCTACACGATTATAATACCCTCATTTTTCTGACCAATATTTCAGCCACAGCAAAATTCTCCGCGATCAATAATGTGTTCTGGGTCACGCGTCTCGAAGATGCTGGCGCAGTGGAAGGCGCGGAGATCGAACTGTACGACGCGAACCAGAAATTCCTCTGGAAGGGTGTCACCAATGCCGAAGGCTTTTTAGAAAGTCCGGGCTGGAAGGAATTGGGTTTGAAAGCGACCGATTCCTGGGAGCAGCCCTGGGTTTTTGCGCTTGTGCGCTCCGGCGACGATCAGGTTGTCATTCATTCACGCGATGGTACGGGCATCTGGCCTTATCGTTTCGGAATTGATTATCGCCAGAACGTCGAACATCTGACAAACGATGGCTATATTTTTACCGAACGCGGCATCTACCGTCCGGGCGAAGAAGTGCGCATTGTCGGCATTGTACGCGACAAAGCGGCCGGAGAATTTGTCACGCCCGAAGCCTTAGAGGTCGAGGTGAAAGTGACCGATCCCGAGGATAAAGAAATTTTCAAGCAAAACATGAAGCTCTCAGAATTCGGGGCTTTTCATTTTCCGCTGCAATTAGCTGGAAACGCCAAAATCGGCACCTATTGGATTGAATGTATCTTCCCAATCCCGGAATATCTGGATTTACCCAAAGATGAATTAGAGTGGCTGGATAATTCGGTCAGCGGCAGTTTTCGAGTCGAGATGTACCGTCCGGTCGAATTTGAAGTCAACATTGACACACCGCAAACCGAATACATCAAAGGCGATGCGGCCAGCGCTAACATCAAAGCCAGCTATCTCTTCGGAGGTGCGTTGCGCAATGTGCCGGTTGAGTGGAATCTGAGCCGCAGCCTCTATTATTTTGCGCCTGAAGACCCGCAATTTGCCGGCTATGCGTTTAATGTGTATGACCGTCCCGGCGGCGACCATGTTGCTCAAAAAACCGAAAGACTCGACGATAACGGGGAATATCGTTTTGAATATACCTTAACCGATTCCGATTTCGGCCCCTATTCCTACAGTCTGGATGCCACCGTCACCGACGTCAACAAACGCCAGGTTTCGAAACGCAAAACCTTGATTGTGCATGGTGGCGAATATTACATCGGCTTGAAGCTGGAAAGCTTTTTCGCGGCCTCCGGCGAAGATTTTACGCTCACCACAGTAGCAATTACCCCGGATGAAACTCTGTTGGCCGGCCAGAACTATCAGGTACAGGTTAAGCGCATCTGGTGGGAATCGGTGCGTCGCGCCGGAAACGGCGGCAGGTTGTACTGGGAATCGGAACAAAAAGAGGAAGTGGTTCAGGAATTTCAGGTACAGAGCGGATTTGAACCGACCGCGCTGACCTTCCCCATCGAAAAGGTCGGATATTACAAAATAGAAGCCAAAGGCAGCGATAGTCGCAGCAACGCCATCCGGTCGGAAGATTATTTTTACGCTATCGGCTCTGGCTATGCGGCCTGGCTGCGGGAAGATGATGATTATGTCGAACTGACGCCAAATGCTGAACGCTATCAACCGGGCGATACAGCCAGAATTTTGGTGAAATCACCGTATGAATCGGTCAAAGCTCTGGTCACGGTTGAACGCGAAGGTGTCATTGAACGTTGGGTGCAAACCATCGAAGGCAGCGCAGACACGATTGACATTCCGATCAAATCGGAATACATTCCGAATGTTTATGTTGGCGTCATGCTGATTCAAGGACGACTGACCTATGATAAGATCGAAGATGAACTGGATCTGGGCAAACCAGGCTTTAAAATTGGTTATACCGGCTTTCAGGTCAATCCGTCCGAACGACATTTGCAGGTTAATGTCACGCCGGATCGCGAAGAATATCGTCCAGGCGAAGAGGTGGAACTCAACCTGCAAGTGACCAATAAAGACGGCGTGGGACAGTCTGCGGAAGTCGTGGTTTCTGTCGTAGATGTGGGCGTATTGAATCTGATTAACTACGCCACGCCCGATCCCTTCGACTATTTTTATCGTTCTCGCGCTTTGGGCGTGTTAACCTCGGAATTGCGCACCAGCATTGTCGGACAGCGGAATTACAGCGAAAAAGGTGAACGCAAACCCGGTGACGGACTTGACATGGCGGCCATGATGAAACTGATTGAACTGCGCGAGAAATTTAAACCGACCGCCTATCATAATCCTGAAGTGCGCACCGACACCAACGGCCGCGCCACCGTGCGGTTTACCCTGCCGGATAATCTGACTTCTTTCCGGATTATGGCGACCGCGCATACGAAAGATTCACTTTTCGGAGCTGGCGACAAACGGATTAAGGTGAATAAAAATCTGATGCTCACCTCATCCTTGCCGCGATTCTTGCGCATCGGCGATACGATTCAGGCCGGGATTCTGGCGCACAATCGTACGCAAAACGATGGCGATGCGGCAATTCAAACCGAAACTGAGGGCGTGATGCTGGCAAGCCCTGACCTTCAGCAGATCAGGCTGCCAAAAGATGATAAACACGAGGTGTTGTTTACCTATAAGGCGCCGGATCAAGAACAGGATGCAACCTTTATTTTCCGGGGCAAAATGGAAGACGAAAGCGACGGATTGAAAGTCAGCATCCCCGTCTTGCTGCACAGGTTGCCCTTAACAACCGCCTTGTTTGGCAATACCACGCAGGACTGGCACCGCGAATTTGTCACTGTGCCGGAAGATGCGGTACCGGGTTGGGGCAATGTCCAACTCTCGCTGGCTTCGACCATGTTTACCGACATCAAAGGCGGCGTGGATTTTCTGTTCGGCTATCCTTATGGCTGTCTGGAACAAAAAATTTCGCGTATCCTGCCGATGATTCTGGCCGAAGACCTGATTAGCGCGTTTGATCTCGACGTTCTGCAAGGCGACGATTATAAGGCCGTTGTGCAGAAAACTCTGGATGAATTCTCTTCTTTCCAACATGACAATGGCGGATTTGGCTATTGGAAACGTCCGTATTCACCATCGCCTTTTGTCTCAGCGTATGCCGTCTTCACTCTGGCAATGGCGAAAAAGGCCGGGTATACAGTGGATGAAGAAGTTGAACAAAAAGCAGTGACCTATCTGGAAAATGTGCTCAAAGGGCAAAACGAACGCGCCACGATTTATCGTTACAACGAATTAGCCTGGAATACGATTGATGCCTTTATCCTTTCCACGCTGGCCTTGTACGACAAATATCAGCCGGCGTATGCCACGCGGCTTTACGAAGTGCGTGACCGGCTGCCGGTGTTTGGCAAAGCCTTGCTGCTGAAAGCAGTACACCTTGGAAAAGGGACTGATCTGATCCGCAACACGCTGAAAGAAGAGTTATTGAATTCCGCCCGCATCGAAGCTCGCACCGCCTATTTTGAGGAAAAAGACGATGGCGGACTGGCCTGGATTCATCACTCTGATGTCCGCAGCACCGCAGCGGTGGCGCAGGCGTTAATGGAAGTTTATGGCGCAAGCGCAGAGAACGAAACCTTTATTCCGAAAGCGATTGAATGGCTGCTGCGACAAAGAAAACAGCAATCAGCCTGGCGCACCACGCAGGAAAACTTGTTTGTATTCTGGGCGCTTGCGACCTATCTGAATACCTTTGAAGCCACGGAGCCAGATTTTACCGGCAAAATCCTGGTCAATCGCAACGAAATTCTCTCGGAATTATTCAAAGGCCGCACCACAAAAATTGCCACTCAGACCGTGCCGCTTGATCAGTTGCCCAAAGGCCAGGACAACCTGGTAGAATTTGCGAAAGAAGGCACAGGCCGCATGTATTACACTGCGGTGCTAACCTATCTGCCTTCAGGCGAGCCGGAGCCGATTGATTACGGAATTGCCGTGCAGAAATCAATGACGGTTGTGAAAGGCAAGGGCAAAGGTACGGAAAACTTCTATCGCGGGGATCTGATCAAGGTGGAATTGACGATCACCACGCCGCGCGACCGCTTGTTTGTGTATGTGGATGATCCGCTTGCGTCCAGTTTTCAGGCCATCAACTTCAGTCTGAATACCACGGATCAGTCCTTACAAACATACATCAAGAACGATTCGCCTTTCCGTTACAGTGAATTTAAGGATGACCGCGTGGTATTTTACGCCGATTATCTGGATAAAGGCGTGCATCACATCTCGTATTTAGTGAGCGCGGAACACAGCGGCACGTTCAATCTGCCGCCGACCTTCTCGGCCGAAATGTACACGCCGGAAGTGTTCGGACAAACCGGGGCGGACGTGGTTAAAGTTGAGTAAACGACGCCTGTGCGGAATTGTGTGCTTAACCACAGATGAACACAGATGGATACGGATGAAGAAAATGGGCGTTGATGATCATTTCGGCCATGATTACAACGGATTTGGGAATTAAACGGATAACGAATCGTATAATCCGCTCCATTCTTTCATCCGTTGTAGTGAGAGCCGAAACGATGGCCAACGCCAAAAATGAGAGAGTGATCTGTGTTCATCTGTGGTTCCGTTTTTTACTACTAAGACAGTATTGTTTTTGAAGAACGTTGATGAAAAAAACAGAGGTTTTGGAAATCCTTCGAAATGGAGAAAACTCCGGGGTAGAATTTAAACGTGACAGCATTGATAACGCCGCCTTAGCAAAAGAACTGGTCGCATTATCAAACGCCTGGGGCGGATACATTTTCCTGGGAGTTGATGATCAAGGAATAGTAGTCGGATTGACGCGCCCCAATCTTGAGGAATGGGTTATGACCACATGCCGGGATAAAATCCGTCCGGAAATCATTCCGTACTTTGAAATTCTGCAAGATGTTGTTCCCGGAAAGAATATTGCCATCATCAAAGTTGAACGGGGCTGGACCGTGCATCACCGCTGGCATAACAATCATCGTACCTATTATCTGCGGGTAGGCTCAGAAAGCCGTGAAGCCAGTCAGGAGGAATTGGGACGGCTCTTTCAGCAGCGAGGAGCGTTTCGGGTAGAAACGCGGTCGGTATCGGGCAGCAGCCTGAAAGATCTGGATCGGGAACGTTTAGAAGATTATTTCGGACGAGTTCGAGCCCAGGAAATCCCGGATTATGACGATGAGACGAGTTGGCGAAAACTCCTCGTCAACACCGAAATGCTGAGTGATGAAAGCGAAAATTATCCCTGTACTATAGCCGGTTTGCTGCTTTTCGGAAAACAACCTCACCGTTTTTTGCCGCAGTCAGCAATTGAAGCTAATGCCTTTTCCGGCGTTGAAAAGGATTATGCTGCTATTGAACGCAGCACATTTCGCGGTCCAATTGTCGGATTATTCCGAAAGAAGGAATATGAACTTACCCTGGTTGATCCGGGGCTGATTGAAAAAGCCCTCAGCTTTGTGAGGCGTAATACCATTCCAAGCGCAAAATTGCTGAACGGAACTGTGAGGGTGGATATACCCTGTTACCCTGACGACGTAATTCGAGAAGCCGTGGTCAATGCGATTGTGCATCGTGACTATTTATTGTCGGCGACCGATATTGAGCTTATGCTGTACGCCAATCGCCTGGAAATTATTTCACCCGGACAACTGCCAAACGGCGTCACGGTCGAAAAAATGAAAACCGGCTGCCGGGCGGCAAGAAATCAATTGTTGAAAGATGTGCTGCGAGATTACGGATACATGGAACATATCGGCATGGGCATCCCCAGAAAAATTATCAAAGGCATGAAAGCGCACAATGGGACAGAACCGGAATTGATTGCCGGTGAAGAAGAATTTCTGCTGCGCTTATCAGCGCGCAGCCCTGAGTAAGCGCAGAGCTTTTGGACGTCATCGAAAGGCGTTTATACGCCGGAAAGATACTCCTCAAACTCCTGAAGCAGCCATTCTAACTCGGCTTGCGTCAGATTGGTGGCAATTTCCAACGTCTGACCTTCATGATTAATTCCTAGCACTGACCGTTGGCGTTTTTTCTTTCTTCCGGGCAATCCCTTTTTAAAATAGCCGGTAATTGCTGTTTTTCGCAGAGAAGAAAGGGGAATAGTTTTGGGTGGGCCAATTCCAAAAGGTTTGGTATAGATTTCGATGTTTTGGGGACTCAATTCGATTCTGCTCTGTCCAAAAAGATTATCCAGCCCTACGACGATTAGCAAGATTCCAAGCAAACTGAAAGGTCCCGCATGGAAACCCCCGAGGCCTCCCAGGATGAGCAAACCAAGAAGTATTCTTGTAATCCCTTTTCCGCGCGTACGCTTTGGGATCAAAAACTCGATATGCTGCTGGCCTTTCACGATCTTTTTAATTGGCGTATGGGAAGGTTTGGCAACTTTCACAGTAAGCGTGGGGGCCTTGGTGGTAAAAGTGTTTTCGAGGATGTTCCTGACCGCGTCTGGCGAAGCAATGCGTTTGCTCACATCAAATTCCAGTAATCCATTTAACAATCGCCGCATTTGCGTTGAGATCCGGAGAGACTTCTGAAAATCCGGTTTGTACTGTTCGGTCGGAAAATCCGCAGGGGGCCGGTGAGAGAGCATATACAGCAGCGTGGCTCCGGCAGCATAATAATCGGAGGCGGGCACGGCCTGGCCGCTGAATTGTTCAAAGGGCACATAGCCATACGTTCCGACAATGGTTGAGCCTCCCAGAAAGGTGGTGCGGATTTTCTCCTGCACCGCCCCAAAGTCAACCAGATAGACCTCATTGGTCTGGGAAAGTAACAGATTTTTGGGGTTAATATCCCGGTGAATCACCGGTGGGTGCAAGGTATGCAAATACGCCAAAATATTGATAAGTTGCAAGAAGATGTCTAGGATTTCCCTTTCCGTGCCTCGCCATCCGCCTTCTACCAGGGCTTGTAAGGTTTTCCCCTCAACATATTCCTGCACCAGGGTGAATTGAGTGTCAGCGGAGGATTCCAGCGTAAAATAATCGATATAGGCCGGAATACGCGGATGGTTGAGTTTTTGCAAAATGGCAACTTCCCGTTCAAATAATTCCAGAGGTTTCCATTCCTGTAGGCGGGAAAAATGCAATTGTTTCAGGGCAACTATACGATTTTCCTGCATATCCATCGCTCGATAGGTTATGCCCATACTTCCCTGCCCGAGGATGCTCTCAATCCGGTAGCGATGTTGAAGGATGTCGCCAATATCCATGTTAAGTCAATAAATAATTTCTTTGAAAAACATTGTTTCGGGAATGAGTCTTCGGAAATTCGCGTATCATTCCCGGAATAATTCAATTTACGCCGTTGTTCACTGAGGATGAATACGTTCCAGATCCTTGCGCATCACCCAGCCGATCACTTTATTGGGCAGTTGAATTTCTACCCAATCGAGTCTTTCGCGTTGAATGCGGACTCTGGCGCCTTCATGAATGGCAAACACTGCTGAATAGCCTTCGCCCGGTCCGGTCTTGGCTTCAACCTGCGGAGCAAGCAGAATCGCTTCTGTCGTGGAACTATAATGCGACGCTATAGACATGAATAATATTCCTGACACTATCCAGAACAAGGCAGGAAGCGCGCCAATATAAAGTAGTCGTTTTCGCCATTGACGCGACGCAAATATTCCCATAATCATTAAGAGAGAGAGCAGCAGAAAGAAAAAGAGCATCACGAAACCCACTTCATCAGGCGTAAACGCCTCGCGCATTTGTTTTAACATTTCGAGAATTTTCCCATCGCTCTCTTGCTCCATTTTATCAAGCGTCAACGCCCGGGCATATTGCAGATTAAAGGCGACATCTTCATCGCGCGGCAGCAAGCGCCGGGCGCGTTCGTAATTCAGAATAGCTTCTCCGATTTTTTGGGATTTGAGCAGGGCATTGCCAAGATTGTAATATACATAGCCGTTCTCAATACCCGAAGTGAGGATTCCCCGATAGCGGGCAATGGCTTCCTGATAATTTTCCTGTTCATAGAACGCATTTCCCTGTTGAAAGAGTTCTTCAACTGAGGATGTCGCGCACCATACCCGCGAAGAGACGACGATACTGGTACATGCGAATACCAGCAGCACAGACAAGGGAACTCTCATAGTTTTGAGGGGTTTCAGGCCATTGAGTCGCTCAACTTGTGAGATGATTGCCTCAACATGCTCCAGCATAGTTTGCATATCCTTATTGCTCGCGTCAATCGGAGCAAAACGGGCGTAATCGCATTGCTCAAGACAATTTTTCAATAATTGAGCCGAATCTTCATCAAGTCCCTGTTCAATGAGGATCTGGCTGATTTCACCGCTGATTCCTGCGGGCGGCAGATTCAGTTTATCGCCAAGATACTGCCGCAAAATATTGGAAATCTCGGCGTAAAATGCTTTGCTGTTTCCCTGCTGCATCAATTGGCCTGCTGTTTTCAAGCGGGTTTTCGACTGCTTATTCGCCCGTTTTTGTCGTACATACCGCTCATCCCGCATGTAGGTATCACGATAGTGTTTATAACCAAACGCAGCAATGATCGCCAGAATCGGGACAATGTGCAGCAGGAGGAACATCCCGCTCTGATGCCAGGAGCCTCGCTGATCAGTTAAGCGGGGCATGTTGGTTTTAATGAAGCGAATATCTTGCCCTAGCAATTTGACTTCTTCTTTGGTCGTGATCAGTCGTTCTACCGGAGTTTCTGCTTGAGCTTTTGGCAGTACGACTAGGTGGATCGGTTCCGAATGCAATGTTTGATACGTCTGGCGTTGCGGATCAAAATAGGAAAACTGCACCGGGGCGATCTGAAATTCGCCATCCTGAGACGGGATAATCACGGTTTCAAAGATTTTTTCGCCCTGAAGCGGTTCTTGCAAAGGAAACGGATTTTCCGTAATCTGCGTGTCATAGCGTTTAAAGGCTTCAGGAAGCGTAATCACCGGTTCTTTAATTGTCTTAATGTTTCCGCTGCCCTGAATTTTCACAGTCAAGGTGATCGGCTCATCTTGTGTGACTTTTTGCGCTGACGTCGTGACAGACATGGAATAGCTGCCGACATCGCCGTTAAAAGTTGCCGGCCGATTTTCTTCCGGGAGCGGCAGAATTTTCAACACCAACGGCTGCGTTTTTCTAATGACTTCCTGGGTTCCTCCGAAAAATGGATCATCGAATAGTTGGTTAAAGGGATCATTGGACCAGGCGCGTGCCCTTGATCTGGTTCTCACCGCGAGCGTCATTACCAGGGGATCAATGGTCACTTCCCCGCTTGTTGTTGGAAATAAGGCAGTCTTTTTCATCAGGGCGACTCCATATTGCTGCCCGTTGAGCGCGACATATTGCAATTTCGGCGGACTGGGAGTTTGAAGCTCTTCAACCCAGAATCCGGTAAATTGCGGCTGTTGCGAGATATCATAGCCGGAAATATTGACCTGGGTGTATAAATAAAATGAAACCGTGATTTGTTCGCCGATGTAGGCTGTTTCTTTATCAACTTCAGCCTTCAGGAAAACCTCGGGCTGCTCAGTTTGCTGAGGCGATCCCTGTCCCTGTTGAGATGGCCCTTGCGGCGTTTGATCCGGAGCCGCGCCTTTCACGACTTCAACTTTGATGGGATCAGTGGTATAGGTTTTGCCTTCATAATTGAGCGTTGCGGAACCGATTTCCAGCGTTCCGGTATTTTTGGGCGAAAGCATGTATTGATACGAAATGGAACTGGTATATTTCCCATTAATAATCGAAATGCTGGAAGATTGATTCGGACCGCGCAGCACATCGAAATCCTTTTTTAAATCCGGCAATTCCGGCCTGAGATCCGTGACCATATTATCGCCGGAAATAATAAATGACAATACCAACACATCCTCAAACGCCATCCGGGTTTTATCCACATCGGCTTTAAACGTGAACACGCCGGCATGAACGGCATTCGCCAATAAAAGGATAATCGTTGCACCAAACCAAAATCCATGTAATCTGCTGCTCTTCATAACTGAAAATATCAAACCCACGCCAGAGCGCAAAGGTCGCCCACACTCCTCTTCATTTCTTTGCGAACATTGCGTCTTTGCGTGAAATATGTTTACCAATCTTTTTCTACAGGTCGAGGAACGCTCTGTACCTGTTGCTGTTGCAACTGTTCCTTTTCTTTGAGCGCGTCCAGAATCCGCAACGCTTCTTCTTGCGACAATTGCTGTTCTTGCTCTTCAGGCGATTGTTCCTGAGCCTGTGCAGCTTGCTGCTGCTGTTCTTCTTGTTGTTTTTGCTGCTGCTCCTGCTGTTGCTCTTCCTTATTTTCTTGTTGCTGCTGCTTCTGCTGATTTTGCTGCTGTTCTTGCTGTTCTTTTTGCTCCTCTTGATCTTGCTGTTGCTGTTGTTGCTGCTGAGGCGGAGGCTGTACAATCAGCTTTTCCACAATCTGTTTATTTTGCTGAGCCTGTTGATGGCGCGGATTCAGTTCCAACGCCTGTTTGTAGGCTTCTAAGGCCTGTTGATATTGCCCTTGTTTGAGCCAGGCATTGCCGCTATTATATTGGACATCCGCTTTAAAATTACTGTTATCAGAAGTTTCCAGAGCTTTCTGATACATCTCGACCGCCTGAGCATAGTTGCCCTGTTTTGTCAGGGTATTGCCCATATTGGCGTACAGTTTTGGCAGACGCAGATCGCCGGGCTGGCTGTTCACATCGGCTTCGGTAAAGGACTGTAAGGCCTCATCGTATCGCCCGGCATCAAAGAGTTCGTTCCCTTTTTTCGTATTCCGAGCCACAATATCGCCCCAGGTAAAGCCCATCAAAAAACAAGAAAGCGCGATCAAGCTGTGTATCATACATTTTTGAATGCGCATAAATATCAACTCTTTTAAAAATCTCCGTACCCCGGACATCCCTGTCCGGGGTATTTGCCTGCCGGACAGGGATGTTCCGGGTACGAATCGATCATTTTCATTATACCAGGTAAGCGTCAGCTCATGACATTTCCTTGAAAATCCGGATAATTCTTATCCTGTCCTTTAGTAAGAAGGGCATTTAGAAGTCAATAAAAATTTTAAATTGATGTCACAGAGTGAGTTTCATGTAGTAACGAGGCAGTAACTGCGTCAGACGTTGAATGCTGTTTAAAATGACAAAACGCCGGTCCGGGAACATGAGTTCCAGGTCGCTGCGGGTATTTTCCAGAGTTGACAGACAAAAGGTGACAATCCCCTGCCGCTTATTTTCCAGGCAGGCCATTCTGACATCATGCTGAGCGTAACGGGTTTGAGGACTGTAATCGTGATCTAACGGTTTGCCGTCGGTAATCAGAATAATCAATTTTTGCAGCCGCTCAACCTGTTGTAAACGGTAGCCGCTATGGCGCAAGGCCGCACCCATACGGGTGCTGCTCATGGGTTGCGCTGAGAGGACACGCGACATATTCTTGTGATCCCAGACGTCGCGAAAATCTTTAAAGATTAGAAACTCGCAATGCTCCCGTCCCTGACTGCTAAATCCGCAAATCGCAAATTGATCATCTAAGGCTGCCAGCCCGTTGCCAAACACAAGCGCGGCCTGTTTTTCAATTTCGATCACTTTCCGGTCGTTCACCATTTCTCCGGTTGAGCCGCTGATATCCAACAACAGCAGCACCGCAACATCACGTTTACTGATCAGGGGTTTTTCAAAGAACTGCACGGGCGGGCAGGGTTCGCGCTTTGAAGCGATCACATAATTGATCAGCAAATCAGGATTAATATCATCCCCTTCCGGCAGGCGTTTCTCTTTGCGGGCGTTCTGCGGTTTTAATAACTCAAAGACGCGCCGAATTTTGTGGCCTTCTGTCTGCGCATCCGCCGGAATCGGTCGCATACTCATGAAGGGAATCTCGCGTTCATATACGGAACAATAGCGAGGATGATAGGCGTTTCTTTCCTGACTCCACTCATCATAAGCATAACAGCCGGGCGCAATTTCACTGCGAACAGTCTGTTCAGCGGGATGAAAAACCGGGTTTCTGTCAGAAACCCGGTTTTTGAAGGCATCCTCCCGCTCTGATCGCTGAACCTTGCGGGGTTTTCCGTCTTGTTTCATCACAGCAATCTCTTCATCAGACGGAGCCAGGCTGACAGAAACAGGATAAAAAAAGTCCGGCAAAAATGGCAGCGGACGCAGCAGATCCTCATCCAAATCAGGATATTCTGATAGAAAAAGCACGGCGTCGGCGTTTGACAATAATTCCGCCGTATGAAATACGCTGCATGATTGGCCTGCAAGTTCGCGGAGCAATCGAACAGAGGCATTGACAGCGGCTTTTTGGGCGGCAACAACGTCAAAAAACAGTTGTTCTGCGCTTGAACGCACTGGTGGATGGCGTTCATATTCGCTGCGAATCCCAAAATCAAGTAAACGCCGGCTCCCGGGCCAGCGTTCATGGATGGCGTGTAACACCCGGGCATATTCGAGCACTTGAAAGAGATTCTGTCTTAGAACAACATCGCCAGCCAGCACAGCCGCAGTTCTGTAGTCAACATGACCGTGAACGCAGGCAAAACTCTTGAAGGCAAACATGCCGGCTGCCACAATCGCCTGGAGCAGATACCAGGTTCTATTCGTCGCGGCTGAAGTAAAATACCGGATTCTTGCGGGAAGATAGGTCTGGCGCGCCAGACACATCATGGATGGACGACGCAGCATGAATTTGTGTGAAGGCAACTCTCCTATGGGAAGAACGGCGATTTTTTGACCGGTCAGGGCAAATAACAAAGTTTCTAAATGCGTATCAATCTCAGGCAAGCGACATTCACGGGTGAGCGTCGCCATCGCGGCGTCGCAATCCGGCAGCGTCGCTTCGAGAAAATGTTGAGCCAGGCGTTCATTGATCTCATAATAACTCAGCCCTTCCTCAATGTACAGGTCTAACTCTTTCGGAGTCAACCGTTTTACGATAAGGTGCGCGCCTTGAAGAAAGGCAAAAGCCAGGTTCGGATCGATTAACAGCAGGCGTCTGAACCAGTTGAGCACATGCTGAATGTGAGCGGGCGATGAACCGAAATCTCCACGGGCAAAGGCGTAAAAATATGAAGACGCCCGGGCAGGTTGAATCTCGGCAAATCGAATGCCTTGCTCGACAAGATCCTCAAACAGCGCGGGAATATCCAGAAGCCAAGTCATGTCCGGCGCAAAGGTTTTCAGAAATTTATGCAGCACAGCTTGAAAATGATCGCGTTCAGCCGCCTCAAGCTGCCGGAGTACTTCACGCAGAAACGACGGTCGCTCTTCTTCCATCTCCTCGTATTCCAGGAGCAAACAACAAGTGCTCAGCAGGTGTTCTCGATAGGCCCAATACATAGAATTTTTCAGAAAGCAGAGAATGTGTAAGCATTCATTGTGAATCCGCCTCATCTGAAGTATGAATGTTCTCTCTCTGGGCAGCCAACTTCAACGATTCCTCTGCCAGGAAATCTCCGAAATAGAGTTTGATAATATCTACAATTGACGTTCGGATTTCCTGGTCGTCCGTCAAGGTATGGCTGATCGCGCTGAGGCAAGCGGTATAAGGCGATAATCCCTGTTGGATCAATCGCCCGACATACACGAGCAAGCGCGTGCTCACGCCTTCATCCAGGCCATAACCTTTGAGTTGGCGAATATTCGCGCCCATTTCAGCCATTCTGCGGCTCATCTCGGCGGAAAGGCCGGATTCACTTTGGATAATGCTCGTTTCGACTTCAACACCTGGATAATCGAATAATAAGCTGGTAAAGCGTTGTTTTGTCGAAGGTTTCAGATCTTTGACGATACTCTGGTATCCAGGGTTATAGCTTAACACCATCATGAAATCCGGGTGCGCGCGCACGACCTCGCCGGTTTTATCAATATACAACATGCGACGGTCATCTGTCAAGGAATGGATGATGACTACCGTATCTTTGCGGGCTTCGACAATTTCATCCAGATAACAGATGCCGCCGTAGCGCACGGCCAGCGTTAAGGGGCCGTCATACCACACGGTTTCATCGTCTTTCCAGAGATAACGCCCGACCAGATCGCCGGCGGTCAGATCTTCGTGACAGGACACTGTGATAAGCGGCAGTTGTAATTGATAGGCCATGTATTCGATAAAGCGCGTTTTGCCGCAACCGGTCGGCCCTTTCAGAATTAAAGGAATGCGGCTTTGAAAGGCGGCTCGAAAAACGTGTTCTTCATCACGTTGAGAAATATAATTCGGGCGTTCTGGAATCGCAAATTGTCGGATAATCTCTTGCATGTTCAATCGTATCATCTCCTCTAAAATACAGAATGAAACTATGATTTCATTCCTGTAAACATCATAGTTCGGGCAGTACCTGTAAATCGGCTGATTTATGAGAATTGTCCCCCGGGATTTTTTCGGCAATCGTGCGCCGAATTTCAGCTTCGATTTGGGCAAAAATGGTCTGCTGATTGAATTGGGAACACCCCCGTTCATAGCCGTTGCGAGCCAGAATTTCACGTTGCTGAGAATCCTGAATCAACAATCGAATCGCCTGTTCCAGGTCGTCGAGCCTGTACGGGTCAACCAGGAGGCCGCTGACCCCATGTTCCACCAATTCAGGAGTTCCCCCGACATGCGAGGCAATCACGGCACAGCACATCCCCATATATTCGACCAAAGCATAACTTAAACCTTCATCGGTAGAATATAACAGGCCAACATCTTTATCGGGCAGAAATTCATAGGGGTTGACCTGTCCTGCAAAAAAAACTCGTTGTTCCAGGTGCAATTTTCGCGTAAGTGTCTGTAATGCTTCCATTTCAGGCCCAAACCCGCCGATATGTAATTCCCAGGAACAATCCTGAAGCCGATGAAAAACCTGCAAGATTTTATCCACCTGTTTACGCGGGGTGAGCTTCGCAACAATTGCAAATTTCACCACCGGATTCTGCGGAAGCGAAAAGGGGGGAGGGACAAGCGCGTTATGGAACCAGCGTAGTTTACTTTGTAAAAATTCATAGCGAGAAAAATGATCGTACAGGCTTTGTGAAGGAACAAACACCCGATCTACCAGGAGTGTGTACAGGAGTCTATCTTTCAGCGTATTTTTTAAATCTCTCACAATTCCCAGGCGATTAATATGCACGATACCGCTGAGTCTGGCGGCTACACCTGCGGTGCAAAGATCTTTCGAAACATTTGTCACAACCGCCTCGGTCTGTTGGGTATGAAAGAAATGGTAAAACCAGGCGATGGTAGCAGGGGAAAAATCAAGGCCAAAATGAAGCGGCACGCAGGGTAGGCGGCGTTTCTCACATTCTTCGATCAGGGCATCCTTGCGGCGGCAGACCAGTGCAACCTGATGTCCGCGCTGCGCGAGAAAAGTTCCCAGTTCCAACATCCAGGTTTTAATGCCGCCCCAGCTTTTTGTGGAATTGACAAACACAATGTTCATATTTTTGATCGTCAAACTGAAGCCGAAATTTTTTCTAAAATTTGATCGCCAAGCGTCTCCGCTGTCTGACGGATTTGTTCGACTTGCCCGGCAAGCCGGTGAATAAAATCGGCGTCGGTGATTGAACCGAGGTTGATCTTGACATTCAGAGCAGCCCCCTCAATAGCGGCTTTTGCAAGGTGTACAGCGCAGCCGGCGTCGGTAATGGCACTTGGATTCCCTTTTTGTACCAGCGTTTCGGCAAATTTAATAATTTCCAATGCCTGCTGCATGACTTCTAAAGGTGTTTCTGCGGCTTTTTGCAGGGCGCGCTGAATCGCTTCCCGACGCATCGCTTGCTCTGCCTCTGTGGTTTTCGACAGCTTATAGGCATCCATCACCGCATTGAAGGCGAAAGTGTCCTCAGTCATCAGCCGTTGCAAGTTAGTCTGGATTTGCTGCGCCTTGATACGAACGATCCCAATTTCTTCAGCCACCTCTGCAAATTTTTTCTTCCCCAGGGTCAAATTGCACACCATCGTTGCCAGAGCCGCTGCTAAAGCTCCAGCCAGGGCAGACGCACTGCCGCCGCCGGGCGCAGGGCTGTCTGACGCCAGTTCTTCCAAAAAGACCAGTTCCGGGGTTTGCTCTCCGATGACCTGCGCGACTTTTTGTTCAATAATCTGTTCCTGGCTGAAATTTCTGATCTGTAACATCTCAACTGCCGCATCCACTAGAGCCTCTTGCGGTACCAGGCCGACAATTTCACTTTCCAGAATTTCAACGCCGGCCGCCGCAGCTTTTTCCTGAATGGCTTGATAGACCGTAGCTAAAGAGGTCACAGTATAATTGACCAGATTCATGGAAATCTGAACCATGCTGCGATCTGCTAAATCAAAGCCCAACGCTTTGACACATGGGAAACCGCCGCTGGACTCGCGGATTTCTTTGGCAATTCGTTTCGCCAGATCGATATCCTGAGAATCAAGGTTAACATTATAAGCCACCAGGAAAAAACGAGCCCCAATAGCTGTGGCGCCGGCAGTCGGATGAATTTTGTCAGGTCCGTAATCAGGAGTACGATCCGGGTTTTTTCCAATCTCTTCGCGTAAACCTTCAAATTGACCTTTCCGCACCTGCGCCAGATTTTTCCGTTCCGGACGAATGGCGGCGTCTTCATACAAAAATACCGGAATCTGTAATTCCTCGCCAACCCGTTTGCCAAGCTCCTGCGCTAAGCGGACGCATTCTTCCGTGCTCACGTTTTCCAACGGAATAAACGGCACCACGTCGGTTGCACCCATGCGCGGGTGTTCGCCGCGGTGCTGATTCAAATCAATCAGTTCCGCAGCTTTTTTGATCATCCGAAACGTGGCTTCTTTGGTAGCTTCAAGTTCACCGACCAGCGTCACAACCGTCCGGTTATGATCCGCATCCATTTCTTGATCCAGCAGAAAGACGCCGGGAATGGCATTGACTTGACTTACGATGGCTTCGATAATTTCAGGCCGGCGTCCTTCGCTGAAATTCGGGACGCACTCGACAAGTTTTCTCATGATCGTTTTTCTCCTATACAAATCCCACGTTTGTAGTAAACGCTTCAGCGTTTTTTAAGGCCGCTAAAGCGACTACTACGAGCCAGATGTTGAATTCACTGCGTAAAAATAATCTGCGGCACTTTTACATAGCGGTTATCGCCCGGGTGTAATTGAATCAGGTCGCAGGCGTCGTCATTAATCAAGTGTTTCGCCGATTGAGAGGCGATTGAGAAATAGGTCAATAGTTCTGCCAGGCCGTTTTCGAGCGGGTATTGGTCGAGAATTTCGGCCAATGTCACCTGGCGTTTCTGATTGAGCCGCAGCGTAATGCGTTGGAGCAGAGTTTCTTTGTTTATTTCAAATTGACTCAATAATCGTCTGAAATCAGCCTGTTCCAGGGCATTGCTCCCGATTTCCGTCGGATGATTGTCAAATTCCGCTTCCTGCGGCTCTTCGCCTAAGGGACGCTCCATTAACAATTGAATAAAGGGACTGCCTTCGATTTCAATAAACTGATCGGCGTTAGGCGGTTCATTCAAGACTTTCAAGGCATAACGTTTAATCTCGCCGATGAGTTCGATTGCGCGTTTGCGATCCAGTGTACTCTGACCGGAAAGAATGCGATTCAATTTTTCAACGAGCAGATGATTCGAATCAACCACTTTTTTGCCGGCTTCGAGCAGATAAAATTTCATGTTATTCAGGAAAATATCTGAGGCGTCAAGCCGCCTGCGTTCCAATAAGTTATAAACGCTTTCAATTGCACGGTCCAGTTCTTCGCGCCGCGAACGATCCATGAGCACCTGCCAGAAGGTATAAAAACTGCGTCCCTGATCCGATTTTTTGAGGGCCTCCGATTCATCGAGCACATAGCTCAGAATTTCCCCTTTTTTCGCGTCTTTTTCCGCGTATTTTTCATAAATTTTCCTGACCAGATCGCGAAAATTCTGCTCGACTTGCCGGAAATCCGCCAGCAATTCTTTAGCCGAACGGTTGATTTCGTAAAAGCGTTCTTTGACCTGCGTATCGTTAAACGCCCGCGCCACGCCCGAGGCCTCAATCTCTCGAATCTGCAGGTCAATTTCGGCTCTCTTTTTCTCCAAAACTGCCAGTTTTTGCTCCGGGTCTTCCATGCTGTTTTCGATAAGTTCTTTGACTTTGCGCAAAATATCGAGAAACATGGATTCCGTACCGACAAACTCTTTTTGCGCCAAATCTTGCAGCCATTGAATCACTTTTTCCGTATAGGGCGTGAGTTCGTGCACATCTATGCCTTTTTCATCAGGATACTTGTGCAAGTAATTCTGGTCGTCCGCGCACCAGGTTTCAAGATAGTATTTGGCTCTGAGCGTGAAATCGTCAATTTCAGCCAACTCTTCTTCAGTCGAACTCAAAAATTCCAGATAATCGGCGAGTTTATCTACCAATTCGTAATTCGGAATCGTCAGGCGGTGTGTTTCTTTAAATTCTTTGTAGAGGAAGCTGATGATCAGCGGGGCGTTTTTGGCCCGCAATAATTTTACTCCTGGTGAATTTGAGAGCATGGTTTGTAATTGTTCGTAATTCATGCACGGTCCTTCAATAAATTTCATGCAAAGACGCAAAGAATGCCAAAAATACTCAAGCTCGATATTGACAATTGTTTCGGGAAATCCGCTTCACTCCATTCCCGAAACAACAAACAAGGTATCTCTGGATGTCCAATAAAAAAGTCAATAAATTAAGATCTATGGCAGCAAAATAAGCGAAGGCACGATATTCCCACGCCTGATGGATAAGGCTAAAGACTGGTCAAGCAAAGGATGATCGCAACTCCAACGCCCTGTCACGCTCTCGTCTCCTGAAATTCCCATTTCACGGGCAAACTGACTTCTCTTTACACGAGCTTTCGTTGTACTATTCTTAATAGAAGATGGACACTGCCAGTTAGCAGCGATTTGGGGAAGGTTCTAAACGGAAGCACTATGTCACATGAATCACCAAACCTTAATAGCGGCCTGGTATGTTAAAATTACGGCGCGTCCCCAAAATCCATTACATGGCTTTTCTATCGAAAGTTACGTACGGCTATGTGACCACTACGAGGTCTGCGGCAACGAAGATCTCAGGAAATTCAACCAATTCGTGCTGAGTACTGCCTCACGAACCTCGGTAGGTACAACGGCTCCGACTTTATACAAATCAGCCACACTCTCGATTTCTGACGGACTTTCTTCAAGCCCAAAACCACCATCTAAATCAGAGCCTATTCCGACATGGTTCCAACTGCTGAGAGATGCAACATAGATGGCATGCCGTCGCAGATGTTCGTCAAGTGTGACCGATATTGATGGATCGTGTTTCCAACAAGGCGCGAGAAAACCGCTATAGAGAGTAAGACCCATTACGCCTCCCCGTCCGGCTATTGCCCGAATGACATCGTCACTCAAATGCCGATCCGTTGGCGTCAAGGCTTGTGCATTCGCATGGGATGCACAAACATGGGGGAATTTCAGATCGAGCCCTTGCCAAATCCCCTCTTCAGTAAGATGTGAAATATCCCAGATAAAGCCCAATTCTGCCATGTGCCTGAGCAAATCAACCCCTTCTGCGGTCAAGCCTCCCTGTTTGAATGTTGGACGACCTCCAGCGACGCCGATGCCATACCTTGTATCTCCAAACGTCAACCCGATTATTCGGAGACCATGCTGCCACCATCGAGAGAGATCACCGACAGAAACAATCGGATCCCCTCCTTCCATAAGCAGGACTAACCCTGGCTTACGATCATCTTGCCATAGTTGCAAGTGATGATCGAGATCATATACCGATTTAAGGATCCGTATACGTCCTTGTTTTTCCCAATGCTCATACAGCGTAATCTGGGTAAACGCCTGGGCTTCGGCTTCTTCAGGGGTATGATAAATCGCCGATCGAGGTTCGAAATTTGCGCCAACGTCTGCGGCTAAGAAACCCGCGGTCACCGTGGCAAATGCGACACCTATATTCCCTCTCTCAAGTTCAGAGAGGGAAACGGTCGCTTGCCGTGTCGTACGTTTTTCAACCATTCGTATTTCGGTCACGCTCAAAGTGAGGTCGCGTCCGAACAATGTCATATTTTCAGCTAAGTCGAGATGCGAATCTACAATAGGCAGATTATTCAATGATACACGTTCTTTCATGATCCTTCGATGTCATTACCGCCCTGGTTAGCTTTAGAGTGTTGCTGGGCATACCTTGATATGAAAGCAGCCTAACAATGGAATTATAAAGGTGACTGCACACTCTTTTTGGGTATCTACTGTGAGGTGCATATTGCGCATACTTATCATGTCAGGTGAGCGGGTAGGCTTATGAAAATTCTCAGGTAGTATAAAATTCTGGTATTGGCTACCTTGTACATGATGACCGGTCGTCGAGCGGAGTCGAGACGAGCATGCAGGCGTTCCCTTCGACTTCGCTCAGGGAACGTGCATCATGTACAGGATACCACTACCAAAATTCTTTTGCGACGCGAGCGAACTCATCGCCGTAATCTACGTTCACCATGTCAACCTGCCACCAGAGAATTTTTCGAAAGGCCTCGGGGTCATTTCCCATATAATTTATCATCACCTTTAGCCCTCGTTGTCGGCAGGCATCAAGCAATTCCTGACTCATACCGTCCAGACCGACTTCAACGATGTTCGCTCTAAGCTCGTCTTTAGCCAACGCCGCCTCCCTGGCGTTACTGACATTGACTTTTAAAAGAAGCTGCTGATCGAGTTTGCGAAATTTGAGGGCTTCCGTGTGCCGCTCAAACCAAAAAAAACACTCTTGCTGTAAGCCGGCCTGATACACCATCGCGATCACTTGCTGCGGCTCAACGGGATATTTCACATCAAAGAATATTTTAATCTTGCCTTTGATCCAGTTCAGAAACGATTCCAGGCGAGGAACCGGTTCTCCGGCAAATTTCGGACTAAACCAACTGCCGGCATCTAATTTGTCAATCTCAGCCGAGGTGAGTTCGGTGATGAGGCCCTTCCCATTTGTCGTCCGTTCTACATCCGGTCCGTGGAGGAGATAAAGAACCCCGTCTTTACTTGTATTCACATCAATTTCAACATAATCCATGCCCCAGTCAATACAGAGTTGGCTTGAGGCAAAAGTATTCTCCGGAGCATAAGCGTTGGCCCCTTTATGGCAAACGATTTCAATAGGTTTATGCATTTGTTTTAATCAAGTGATGATGAATAATTTTCTTTGATTCCTCTCGCAAAGACGCAAAGCTTTTGAATATCCATTCTTGGCGAGCTTGGCGGACTTTGCGAGAAACTGAAAAAAATATTCATGGTTACTTAAATAACACAGGGGTTTGCTCGTGATCAATTTTGATCACAACATTATCGCCGACCTCGAAACGTAACTTGACGCTTCCTCTTGCTCTTAGAGGGATTCCATCAAAGTCAAGCTCATAGTCAATCATATCCCCTGTATAAGATGCTCTTGTCACTCTGGCCTGAAACACATTCTTGCCCGTCTCTGTTTCAGAACAGAACAGAATATTTTCCGGTCTGACGGCAATTTCTCCTTTCTCGCCGATTTTGGCAGGTCGTGCGAGGCACAGGATTTCTTTGCCGCTGTCCGTCGTCATCACAAGATGTCCGTCCCTTTTCTCCTTGACAATTCCAGGCACAAAATTTGTGGTCCCCATAAACCCGGCGACAAATGTATTCTCTGGTTTTGAATAGATTTCATGCGGCGCCCCTTGTTGCATGATCTCCCCTTTATTGAGGATGACAATTTTATCAGAAATAACCATGGCTTCTGTCTGATCATGGGTCACATAAACGGTGGTAATTTTGAATCTTTTATGAATCTGTCCGATCTCAAATCGCATCTGTTCTCGTAAAAGGGCGTCAAGGTTTGAAAGCGGTTCATCCAGCAGCAGGATATCAGGTTCAAGCACAAGCGCTCTTGCCAGCGCAACTCGTTGCTGCTGCCCTCCGGAAAGCTGTCGAGGGTATCTGTCGCCATAGCCCTCAAGCTTCACGGTAGCAAGCCCTTCTTTGACTTTTCTTTCGAGCAGAGAACGTTCCATTTTTCTCAATTTCAGGCCAAATGCAAGATTTTCACTGATCGTCATGTGAGGCCATAAGGCATAATCCTGAAAAACAAGGCCGATCCCCCTTTTTTCAGGGGGAATGTCGGTGATATCCCTGTCCCCGATCAGAATACTCCCCTTATCAGGCATCAAAAACCCGGTAATACATCTCAGCGTGGTTGTTTTTCCACAGCCCGACGGACCTAAAAGGGTGAGCAGTTCTCCGTCTTTTACCTCAAGGCTCAGTCCGTTGAGCACCTGAGTCTTTCCATATTTTTTATAGATATTCTTTATCGTCAAATCTGGCATCGTACATCACTCCGGAATTATATCAGCCCATTCCGCCGACATATTCGGCTTTCAGAAGTTTTTGGATTAACGACATGAACAGGATGCTGGGGATCAGCAGCAATACGCCGATCACCGATGAAAACTGCATATTGGTGCCGCTCGCGGAATAGAGGGTGAGCGGCAGCGTATTGACAAAGGGCAGCCCGATGAAAAATGTTCCGGTAAACTCATCAAGCGAGGTGATGAACACAAAAACCGAACTCGCCAGAAGGCCGGGCGCAGCGAGCGGAAGGGTGATTTTCAGGAATGCGACGCTGCTGCTGGCCCCGACGCTTCTGGCTGCTTCAATCAGATGGTTCGGAATGGCTTTAAAAGTTGCACTGGTAATCCAGATGCCGTACACAAGACCGACCAGAATATGCACCATTAATACGCCGCTCACTCTCCCGGCAAGATCCCATTTTGTAAAAATACTCAACAGGTTGACGAAAATCGGTTGCTGCGGAAACGCATTGGGCATAAGAAATAGCAGCAGCAAAAGACTGGCAAAGGGCACCCTGTATTTTGCCAGCGCATAGCCGGCCGGAATAGCAATTGACATTGATAACACAACAGTTGTCACGGCGATCAGGATGCTCCGGATAAACGCCGGAACGATACTGACCGCTCCGATCGCAAAACTTTTTTGAATCCCAAGGGCCTGCGCCCAGTATGAAAACCCCATTTTTTGTGGGAAAAGATGCGGCCAGTACCACTGTTCTGCCACCGACCACAATCCCAGACTCAGCATAGGGCCGAACAGGATGAGAAGCGACAGGATCAGCAGCAGGATCTCGAATCCGAAACGTATATAAAATCGTTTACCTTTCATAATTTCCCTTCTATCTAAAACTTCGGTTGTGCGGCTTTGGCATCTTTAATATTCATTTTCAGGTAATAGACTGCTGTAGCAATCACCATAATGTATGAAAAGACACCGAGCGCGTTTGCCACACCAAAATCTCTGAAATAATTGACCCTGTGCGCGATATCGACCGTAATCGTTGTCGGAATCTTCCCCCCGATCAGCATATAAGGAAGCGTAAATGTGCCGACAATCTGGGAATAGATCAGCACCAACGCCACCAGGATACTGGATCGGTTCATTGGGATCAGAATCTTCAAAATCACCTGGAGTAAATTCGCTCCTGCGCTTCTTGCCGCTTCGATATAACTGTTATCAATCATCTGAAAACCGCCGAAGATGATCAAGACGCTAAAGGGGACAAGTTTCCAGATAAACCCGAACGATAATCCGGCAAAATTAAACAATTGGAGCGGCCGGTCAAGATTCACAATTCCGGCCCGACCTAGCAGCAGATTCAAGAGGCCGTGAGGCGCCAGAAAACTGTTCATCATCTGCGCAACCACAACAAAGGGAATAAAAATAGGAAGTCTGTAGAGTTTGGTAAGCATTCTGGAAATAACAGAATCGTTGAGTCTGAAATAGACTGACAGAAGCACGCCAAGAATGATCGCCAGGATACTATTGAAGAGCGTTACTGCAAAGGTAAAAAGGATATCCCGTGTATAGAGTTCAAGAGTTTTTCTGTAGTTTCCCAGAGTAAGGTTCCCATCTATCTGAAAGCTTCTGATAAAAGACAGGATAAACGGGTAGGCGTACATGATCAGGATAAATGTCACCGCCGGAAACAACAGAATGATGTATGGAGGGGGCCTCCACCCCCTCCTTGTGTTCGTAAGGTTAAGCATCATTTTTTGACCCATTTTTCGTAAGATTCAAGGATCGCGGTATGATAGTCTGCTAACGGGAATGCCAGCCCTTTCTTTTGGAGATCTTCAGGCGTGACATCACTATAAATCCTTTTATAGACTTCATCAGACACCATTCCCTCAAGATATGAGCCGTCAATTCCAGGATACCAGTTAAATCGTTCAACAATCTCTTTTCCCTGAACTTCCGGTGTTGTCGCAAATTCAATATATTTTTTTGCAATGTCAGGATGAGCCGTTTTCTTTGGGATGACATAATACATCGGCTGACCAGGCATTCCTGGTTCAGGAAGGATCATCCTGGTCGCAGGATTCATCTTGCCCTCTTTCATGAACGTAAAAAACATATCCACCCAGACGGGTCCCATCCAAATTTCGCCTCTGTTCAGTGCATCAAGCGTTCCGACATTGCCTGCTGTGTAGGTGACATACTGATTGAAATCCTCAAGGTCCTTGAATGCGCCTTCCCAGGAATCAATTTCCGACTGTTCAATCGGTCCCGTGATCGCAAGCTTTTCATATCTCCCGGTTTTCCAATAGACCCATCCGACCACAAAGGAAACCCCTGAAGCTCCGCCTTTGACGCCATTATATCCGAATTTTCCCGGATTGTTCTTCACCCACGCAACCAGTTCTTCGAAAGTTTTCGGAGGATCCTTGACATATTCAGGATTATACGCAATAGCGGTCTGACTGTGAAACATCGGAATCGCATAGCCTTCAATATTGACGCCCAGGGAGTTTTTGGCAAACGGTGAAGTGACATACTGCTGGGTAGCAATATCATTCGTAAACGGCAACAGCAGATCCTCATCCATTGCCCATTTCATGAAGATCTGATGCACAATGGCAATATCAACATCCCAGGTGTCTTTGTTTGACTGGCTTTCAGCGTGAAGTTTTTCATAAATCAACTGAGAACCGGCATTCCCCGGGCCGGTATGAACCGGAATGACCCTGATGTCAGGGTTTTTTTCTGTAAATTGAGGAGCAAGGAGATTCTGCTGAAACGCCAGCATGTTAGAATCCCCTGCGGTCATTAAAATAATATTCTCGGCCTCGCTGTTTGCGCCTGTCAACAGTATTCCTGTCCAGACGAACATCACTAATGCTAGCAGTACTAATTTTTTCATGTGTCCCTCCTGTGAAAATGTAGCGCGAAACTTCAGTTTCGCGCACCATTAATACGCCCGCGAAACTTCAGTTTCGCGGTACATCTGGTTTTCATTGCGTCGAGTGAGCGTCCGCTCATGACAACTTCTTTGAAACTACAGGAATTGTATATAAGAAAGAATGAAGAAGGAGATTCTATTCTTTCCTATATGCGATTCCTGTAGTTTCATCCTACCGGGTAAGCGCACGCTCATGATAGCCCCCATGAATTTTGTTCCTGGTGTGTAAACGTTGACTTCCTCGGTGTGTACGTCTTATCCTCCTTTCAAGATCGAGTATATGATTTTAAGCTAACACGCTAAAACATATCTTTCTCTGGTGAAACAGAGGTTTATGAAAATAGGTCTTTGTGAACTCGCTCGTCATAACAGGGAGTCGTCATTAAAAATTTGTCAAGAAATTTTTTAACGACAACTCCTTAAAATCACGTTAAAAATAACATAATACATTAATAAAAGCAAATAAACATTATTAATTCTTATTTTTAATGATATTAATAGGCATTATCGGAAATAGAACACTGATTGGACTGATTGGGCTGATATTCAATAATATCACGACAAATTCAGGATCAGGCTCGCGGCTATGATCACGGCGTGGAGCGCGCGTCACTATTCTGGAAAAATCAGTGGAGATCAGTCCTATCAGTCCAATCAGTGTTCTATTTCCGATAATCTCTCATCAGGATACACTGGCAAACCCAACGGTTATCTCGTTATACCAGGTTGAAGACATGCAACTGCTTATCCCGGAAGAATTTTTTTCAGAGCTTTCGCTTGACATTTTTCTCGACTTGATGGCATGTTCAAAAGTAATGCGGTCCAGGTTCAGGAGTTTGAAAATGTGTTCATGGCAGGAAGGTACAGTCTGATGGTCCCCTATCAAAAAATCCCGTGCGGTATTTCAAGTTATAAAACCATTCGAACGCAGCATCGCTATTATATTGATAAAACCTATGATCTTCCTCTTCTGGAACACGCCGGAGATTTTCTTTTTTTGATTCGTCCGCGGCGTTTCGGCAAATCCTCCTGGCTGACGGTGTTAGAAAGCTATTACGACCTCGCCCGGCAGGAGGAAAGGGATTTGCTATTCAAGGGCACCTTCACCTATGAACATCCCACGCCGAAAAAACATGCCTATTTGATTTTGAAATTCAATTTTTCACAGGTGGATCCGCGGCCGGAAAACTTCGAAGCCTCCTTTCACAGACATGCCAAAACCTGTTTTCACTTTTTTGGGGAAAAATATCGTGCATGGTTTGGCGACGACTACTTCGAACTGATCCGAGAACGCCAAGATGAGTAGTTGAATAGACGCTCCTGAAGACGGGCAACTAACGTTGGAGTTGCTGCTCTCTTAACCGATAGTCCGCTGTTGAAACTACCGCGCATCCATTCAATCTACTCAATCTTGTTGGTTAGAATTGTCCCTTGTTTCAATTTGAACGTGTGTGTTTTGCTTCATAAAATCTTGCAAGCCTATAGATGGAAGCAGTTATTGACCATATATCAGAAGATCAACCGATTTTGCGCATCACAAATTAAAACTCAACATCACGTGCAATGCCTGAATCGTACTCTCTTTATGATCCCCCTGAAAGCTTAAACCTTCGACACCTCGTATCTGACCATAATATTTCGCTTCCGTTTCTATTTGGGTCACACTGTAAATTGCTTTTTTAGAGATATGTTTCGTCAGTTTTAGGCCGAAACCTGCTCCGAAATAGAAACTATTCTCAATGTCCTGAGATGTTCCTTTACCCCCATATCTAAATCGGTACCAAAGGTATTTCTCTGGAATTCCCATTCATTCAAAGAGTATCCAAGCCTTGCCAAAATATACGGTTTTACAGGGGAAATGGTATTAAAGGAATATTTTCCGGCAGCATACAACACCGTATTCGAAAAATGCTGTTCATACGTATTATTCGACGCTCGCTCCAAATCATCGGAGCCTACCAGCTTGTCTTCTACGTAGGTATTTTCAGAGTTATATTCCACGCCTAATGCAATCTGAAACCCCTTAGCTACAGGATACCAATATTCTGCTCCGATTGAAAATGTGACCGCATCTTCCGGAATATCTGCAAACCCATTTTGATAGGAATACGCAACCTCTCCGGTGGTTTCATTTTCGAACTCATAATTGGTATGCTTGTAGTCATCAGAATTCATGGGGAAACTTTTATTGACTCCGATCAGTAGCTTTAGCCCGCTGAGCCAGCTTCTGACTTCTTCTTCAGAAGAAGCCAGAGAGCTACGCCCCCGGTTCAGGGACGCAGAACAGCGGGCGATACCGAACTGTGAGTTTTAGCAACCCATTTTCCCGCCCGCTGTTTTGCGTCCCCTGCAACCGGCTCGTTAGCATCCTTCGTGGAAGCTCTCTGTCCGATCCCCAACAAAACTTGAACATATAGGAGGATGTGATAAAGTCCTATAAAAGTTGTAATTTCCATTTAGGGGGAGGCCACACGACAACTCAACAGTGTCGCAATTCATTGTAAATAAAATATTTCTGAGTTTGATGCAAAATATCCCCAAAATGAAAAATGAGAGGATTTATGACTTTATCACACCCTCCTATAGAAATCCTAAAGTTTTTGTGGACTATAATAGTACTCATAAAATCCAGGATTATCGATAAATTTGAGAATTTATGAGCAATTTTTGAGTCTATGCTTACTTTGGGATTACTATGTCCCGGAGTGCATATAATTTATAAGTAGTTATAAAGCTCAATACTTCGGACAGTTTTATGCAGCAATTGCGCCATACGTTATAAGGTTTTCGTACTCTGGATGTATTTTTAGAGAACTCAGGTCAAGACCTCACGTAGAAATAATTCGTTCGACCTGATGTTCATTGAATTTCCGGGGTTTCCAGCTACTGATCGAGATCACATGATCTGTCCTCTCCTGAGACGCATTCGATGTTTCCTGAGTCGTCAAGCGGTCTTCACGTTTGAAAAAATTGAGCGCCGTCATCGACGCATTCACATGAAAGGCGATTTTCCTCTGCGAACACACCTGAAAATCTCCAAAGCCGGTGAACTGTTTCGCATCCCGAATGAGAAATTCAATCTGAAACCGTGCGGTGTCGTAGCGATAGATCAGTTCAGCATCCAACTCAGTATCGGTGGAAAACAGCAACGCGGTGAGGAGTTTCTTGCCCTGCTGCTTCCAGACATATCCCAGTCGAATAGTCCGTTTCAATGACACGCTCTTGACGACAACTGTATAGAGGGTCATGTCGTCGGAGACCGTGATTGGAGTGAAACGACTCAGTTCCTGAAACGTCACTTTGCCATTATATTTTTGGGGAGCGCCGCGACGTGTCTGGCGCGGTCCGGTGTAGAGAAAGCGCAGATTGGCATCATGGCGAAGCGTGCTGATCAGATGCAGAGCCCACTCACACACTCCGTCACCAAATTTCTGTTTGGCGTAGGCGCCATCAGCGGCGAGATGGGTGACTCCGCGGGGGAACAGCCCCATATCTTGCCTGAGATGAACGAGATACCAATCCATCCGGCTGCCGTCCACTCCCAAGAGGGTCGTCATCGTGTCGGTGTCTGGGGTTTGCAGGGTTGACAGATGATACGCCGTGTTGTACGTCACATCCACCAGGGCCAATTCAGAGAATTCCACACATTTTTCTGGCCGGTTGTGACTGGAATTGTAGAAGAGATCGCGTCCATACGTGCAGGAGCCACTTTTGGAGGTGATCGTCGTATCGATAGCGGCAACAACCGGAATCCCTGACGGCAGGAAGGTGGTGAGCGCAAGATGGTTCATGGAGGCAAAATCCACAGACTGTCGAACGTGCCGAGAAAAGGTCTTCTCATGCAGGTCACGGTATCGACTCATCTTTCGAAACGTCATCTTGCCCCGCAGGAGGTGGATGGTGGTCAGGACGATGACTAAAAATTTCCGTTGTGGGGTTGAAAGACGTGACATGTTTTGCACGATCGGTTCGATGACATTCATAGAGTCCTCCTTGTTCATGAGCAAGAATACGGTTTTTTGCGAAACATGCCTTTTTTCTCATTGGAGGACTCTTTTCAAGGTTTTATTTCAAAAATTGTCCGAAGTATTTTATAGAGATAATCAAAAGAAAAATTGACGACAATACCTACTGAGGCTACAACATAGATGACTTTTTCAAGACCTTCACTAATATGGGAAAAATCATCTAACAAATTATAGAATAATGTATCAAGTATTGTGTAATGTCAATAAGCTTTTTTCGCATGGGCAGCGCTGAGCCTTTTACAGCATTGGCTGCAATCTTTGCGGAGCATGATCTTCAGTTTGAGGTTTTCTCGGTCAGAAGTTGGATAAAAAGCCAGCAGATAACGTTTTTCATGAATGTTATCCATCGGTTTTATCGGTTAAGAGCATACTTCTGACTTTGGCAAATTGAACCAAGGTATCCAAAATATCAGTCTTCTCTCGCAGATAGGGTTGATCAGTCCAGATATTGCGTAAGCCGCGCCGGATTTCTTTTAAGGCCTCTTGATCGGCAATTAACTCAATGCGGCGCTGTAACACGCGCACGGCAATCGCAAAGTCAATTGACCCGTGTTGGGCCATAAAATTACAGGCCTCCGCGTAATAACGCAAAATCGTGCGCAGGGTACGAATGTCAGGGGTGCTTTGACGTGGGACGTAATGGTAATCATTTTCCGCTTCTTTGCGCTGAAAATACGCGCTAAACAGGGCATCACCCTGGGTGATACGCAATTTCGCCATGATTGACGGAAACATCTGCTGCGAGGAAACTTTCTCTTCCAGGAGGCGTTCATACTCCACCCGTTCATCAAGATAGTCGGGATTGTCATAGTTGCCTGAAAAATAGAGGGCGTTGACGTAACTCTGCATGGCGTCGTCCCGGCGATAGAAATCCTGACCGGCTGTGACATATTCAATCGCTTGTTTGAAGTGTCTGAACACTCGTTTTTGATAACTGTGATCCCTGAAACGTTCGTGCAGCATGAAGAGTTCGCCGATCCGAAAGTGCGCTTCACCCAGACATTTATGATAGGTGGATAACCAGGCCTGCAATTGCTGCTGCATCGCTGGATCGGTTGTTATTTCAAATTGCTTCTCCCAGTAGGTCAGAATTTTGCGCAGTTTTTCTTCGCCGTGTTGCAGTAATTCAAGGGCATCCTGACGTTCGCCAGGAAACTCGGCGTCAAACTTCTTACGCGCAGTGTCCAGTTCATCTGCCAGATAAAATTCTACCAATTTGCCGTATTCTCCGCGCCGGTATTTCAGCGTGCCTTCACTGACGTCGATCCAGCCTTCCAGGGCTTCTTTGAGATATGGATCGGCAATCTCGCGCAAGCGCCGGCGTGTTAAACGCAGATAACGCCGCGCCTGATATTCATCTCCTAAAATGCGATAGAGTTTGGCCTGCACTGACAGGCGCAGGACGAGTTGTTCAATGTAGGCGTCATTTGCGCTGTCATACATCCGTAACGAAAGACAGATGCCGATCAAACAATCATTCAGCAGCAGCACCAGTCCGAAATTGCCCTGGTTCAAATACGGCTGAATGGTCTGCAACAATTCGTCAAGATGGGCACGCTGAGTCTCTTCGGACTGAATGCGCAGAGCAACATAATAGAAAATCTGTTCGAACGCGCTGATTTGCGCCTGCCATTCGCCGCGCTGTACATCTAAAAAGTGAAAGACGCTTGAAACGATCTGCTGATTGCGACTGGCGTTCAGTAAGGTATTCAGGCGATTATAGAACACGCGCAGGATCAGATAATAGCGTGTTTCGTTAAATTTCCGCATCAGCACGGCAGCAGCAGTATAATGATCAAAGGCTTCTTTCAGAAGCAGATTCGCGGCATCGAGCATTTCGCCGGCGTCGTCGGAACGCAGCATATCTAACGCCTCGTCGAAGGCTATATCCCCTGATGTGACATGATATTTGCCAAACAGGTTCGGATAACGATGATCTTTGAACTCTTCGATCTCTTGCTGGTAACGTCGCATCTTTTCCTGATTATCCGCTTTCATGTCGTCCGTCACGTCTGAGGCCCCATTCCAGAAATAGTAGAGCGTGACCAGGCTTTCAAGGGTATCAACCACGCGATATTGAAACTGACTCTCCTGGCCCCATTTTAAACTCTGCAAAAAGGCATTTTCCGCCTGCTCCCAGCGATCTTCACCTGGCGTGACCATACAGACTTCCCCTAAAGCGTAATAGGCGTCTGCCAGTTCTTTTTTGATCACTGGCGCACGGCTCAACATTTCAATCGCATACTCTAACAATTCTCGGGCTGCGTCAATACGCTCGTGGGGGATATAAGTGATAATTTTTTCAAGATCTTCAGCCCGGTAATATTCCAGGAGATAGGCAAATTCATTGACGCGATACTGCAGAAAACCCAGATTCGTCTTGACGCGTCCGGCAATCTGGCGATTTGTCAGACCGTGCAGCAGCTTTTCGGCTTCAGTTAGATGATGGCGTGCGTCAATGGCATGACCAGCAAAGGCAAATACCTGGCCGACCGTATTACGTGTGCGAGCAATTTCGACCGTGTTATATGGCAGATGACGCACAATGCTCAGGGCGATTTCAGCATTACGAATCGCTTTGTCAAATTGGCCGGTATGACTATAGACCATCGCAATGTTGCCCAGGACGGCTTGAATCCCTTGCAACAGTTGACGGCGTTCACGGGCATCGAATTGGCCGCTTTCATCCAAAATATCCTGAAATTCATCGCGTGCACGCGCCAGATACGCTTCCGCTTCAGAAAAATTTCCCTGGCGATAATAAGTGTAGCCAATCCAGTTATTTGCCCAATGAATCGAACTGTCTTCACCCACCAGATAAAAGATGCGCCGCGATTGTTCAAAGGATTGGATCGCCTCTGCAAATTTTCCCAGAGAAAATTGCGCAATGGCCTGTTCCATCAGGATATGACCGCGTACAGCACTATTTTCCCAATCAGGAAAATTCCGGTATGTCTCTAAAATCATTGTCGCTCTTTGCAGCGATTTTCCGTAATTGCGGTCGGTTTTGGTATAATAGCGAATACGTCGCAAGACGAGTTCCAGGAAATCCGGAAACGGCAAATCCCGGGGATGTTCCTGGAGATACGTTTCGGCTTCACGTAAAAGCAAATCGCAATAGTCATAGCGTCCATCTTCCAGAGCGATATCGAATTCCTGGCAAAAGCGGATAAGCCCCTGTTGCGGATCAGCTAACAAGGCATATTCCAGTAATTCAGAGGTATAGGTTTCGCGATCCGTCTCAGAAAGCTGCGCCTGAGTTAAAAGCCGTTCCTGATAATACCTGACCAAATCTCTGGCAATTGCGCGTCGATCGTCGCGCGCCGCATCCTGTTCTTCCCACCAGTGTCGGACAACCAACCGCCGCATTTCATCGTGCAGCAGCACAATATCTCCTTTTTTATATTTGATAAAAGAAAGCGTTCGTAAGCGCCGTAATAAAATGTCGCGGCAGACTTGCAAGGGCAAATCCGTCAGAAAATGAAACATATCGGGGGTCATACGCTGATAAGCAACTGCCAGATACATGACCGCCTGTTCTTCCGGACTTTGAAAAGAGGCAATGCGTTCAATCAACGCTTTTTCAAACAACTGTTTATGCGCCTGAGTGATAGAAGACAGCAATTGGCCAGTACGCTCTTCAATTTCAGCCAGTAATTTTTCCGGCGAAAGCGGGTTGCGGGCGTAATTCAACCAATCCGCAAACAACGCCAGTAGCACTGGGCGACCATCGGCCAGCGCATGAATTGTTTGCAGCAAATCTGGAGTAATTTTTTTCGTCAGTTCCCCTTCTTGTCTAACATGCAAGCATTGTTTCCAGAAGGTTTCGGTATCGGTCAAGGTAAAATGAGCCAGGGGCAAAGTTTCAAGCGGAAGTTGCCCAGGATCGACAGCAGTCAAAGGATAACGGCCGGAGACAATCAGTCGGGTATGCTGGCTGAGCGCCGGAAACAATTCCGTCTCAATCCACTGCGAAAACCCGGTTGTGGTAATGCGTTGATATCCGTCGTCGCCCGTTTCAATGCGCTGAATCACCTCATACGTATCGAAAAAGAGTACGATAATTTTCTGCTGCGTGGCGCTGGTTGCTGCAAATTCCGCATAATCCTGTTGAAACGCCGCCTCCAATTGCGTTAAACATTCCTCGCGCGCGCTGGCGTCCGTGGCTTTGAAATAGCGGGTAAGGATGATCCGGTATTCAGGAAAATGTTCAAGTCCCAGGTTATTGACGATCTGCTGCATCAGTCCCAACCTGGAACGGCTTTCGGTATGATAAAAATCAACAATTTCTCTGGCAAAGACCACCTGTTCCGGTACGGAAGCGCAATAGGCCTGCATCCGCAGCAAGAGTTTTGTTTTCCCGACGCCCCCTTCGCCGTGGGTATGAATATTGAAGATCGCAACCGGAGATTCCGGCGTGAGAAGTCCTTGAAACTGAGCTAACTCTTGTTCTCGTCCGATAAACACTGCTGAACTGACTTGATCCACTGACATGACCTTCTCTCTTCAATGTAGAGCGAAATTGTATTTCGCTCCCTCAACATCACATTAAAATATAGCGATTCTAAGTCAGTTGTGTCATGTCACTTCGACTTCGCTCAGTGACCGTGTCGGTTGTCGAGCGAAGTCGAGACACAAATCATTTAGGATGGCTATATATCGAGTCTTAGACTTTCAGATCACATGTAATAAGATGAGAAGCTTTCTGTCAAGCATTATGTCACAGGAGGGTTGCAGATAAGGATAAGCTCAAATGATGATGTCGCTGAATATATCTGAAAATTGAGGCGGCATTATTTGATTCTTCGGACTTTTTTGCAGCGGTTCAGGTAATGCTGAATGCCTGGGGTGACTACAACGGATTAAAGAATAGAACGGATTATGCCGTGATACCTGGAACATCTCATTCATTCCTTTCTTTAATTCGTTGTAGTATTTGTAAGCCTTACAACGAATTAAAGAATGAAACGAATTATGCCGTGATACCTGGAACATCTCATTCATTCCTTTCTTTAATTCGTTGATGCCAGGAACATCTTATCCGTTCCTTTCTTTAATCCGTTGTAGTATTTTTCGCTATATCCCTCTGCAATGTGGACATATCTTGCGGCATGCAAAGCATTTGATACGCCACTCTCCACCGTTGTGAACGCCAAAGGCATATTCCCAACAGGCACGTTGATCCATAGACACGCCGTCGAGCGCCTGAATGGGACAGGCTTCCAGGCAAAGGCGGCAATTGGGCAAGCATGTCTCATAATCGGCAAGTGGATCGGCCTCCAACGGAAGAGAGGTGACGACTGCGCTCAACCAGATCATATTCCCAAACTGCTGGTTAATGAGCAGCGTATTTTTCCCGATTTTTCCGAGTCCGGCAAGCTCGCCAGCATGTTTGAGGGAAATGATCCCGCGGCTCTTATTGGTGCTGGCATCCCACTCTGTCGGGCCAATAGCGTTGATCGGCATGGCCAAAGCCCCGTGGGATTCCAGAATATATGCCAATTCGATTGCCAATTCGTCCATCTGGCGGGTTAATTTATTTCTGACATCCGTATAAGGAATGGTTGAAGTTGCAAACAGAGTACTGTTGAGAAAACGGCGTGCCAGCACAATCACGGTTTGACAATCTGGTAACACATTCCGTGGATGAAAACCTTTGGGCGCCTGTTCAAAACGTTCAACCGGCGCGATTCCGCATAAATCCGCCCCTAAGTCGCGGGCGGCCTGTTTCACATCAGCAGCATGTAACGTCATATTTTTTTCACTCCGGTGAAACGGTGGAGTCCACCTTCAAGGTGGCCTCCACCTGACACGAGATGGAGGCCACTTCGGAAAGTGGACTCCATCAACCTGCCAACTAAACCATGAAAAAACACTACTCCTGCATTGTTATAGTAACTCATATTTTCCCGAATTCACCAGACGCCTGATATGCTCGATAAAAACTCCCGGCGCATGGAAGTCAGGATTGTGCTGATAAAGCCAGCCGATCCGATTTAATTCATCCATCTCCTTCAAGCGATAGATAGCGCGGTCGCCGTGCCTGAGGCGGCAGGGATGATTGGCAAACAGCATCTGGTCATCGTGAAAACCCTGAGTTTTTAATTGTGAAGCGGCATGATATTCACATGAGCAAGGGTTCTCCGGGTGAATCAGGCCGCAATTTTTCGTTAAAAACTCCTGTATGCGGCTACGCGCTCTGGAAAGTCTTTTGCGAAAAGCAGATGCCGTGATATCGAGAATCGCTGCGCCCTGTTCGCTGTTCACTTCAAACACATCCACCAGCAGAAAGGCCAGCCGGTGTTCCCGATCCAGACACAATAACAAGCCTTGCAAACAACTAATGCGAATCTCCTCTACAAACAACTTTTGCAAAGTATCGCTTTGCGATTCCTGCCATTGTCCGGCCGCCTCCAAATCCAAACTTTGTTCATAAGCATCGAACGACAGGGCCTCGCGCTCTGCCCGACGTTTGCGCGTGGTAAGCAGATGATTGGCCGCAACCCGGTACATCCAGGTCGAAAACGTGCTTTGCTCTTGAAATGTCCCCAGATGGGTAATAATTTTTACCAGAATCTCCTGAGTGGCGTCTTCAGCGTCGCCAGGATCGTAGAGCATACGCAGCGCTAAACCGTAAATGGGGTTTTGGATGGCTTCAACCAGCATTTCCAATGCATTTTTATCGCCGTCTTTCGCTTTCCTTACGAGCATTTCAATCTGTTCTGTCATACAAGTATTCTCCTTTTTTCATGTTCGTGAATTTGGACATTTTTTATTTCTACTCTGTGACCGTAATAAAGAAAAATATTCAAAAATATCAAAGCCTGAAATATTATTGACAAAACCCTGTGGTGTATGTATGTTAGAATTACATGAAGTGTAATAAGCAGGAAATCTTTTATGGCATGAAAATTGGTGGAGCATGGATTTGACATTTGAATGGGATGAAGAAAAGGCAATAAAAAATTTGAGGAAACACCAGATAAGTTTTCACGAAGGAACAACAATTTTTAACGATCCTCTTATTGCAACGATGCATGATCCTGATCATTCTGAAGGCGAAGATCGATTTATCAGTCTTGGGTATTCATCACAAAACCGCTTATTGGTTGTCAGCTATACTCAACGTCAAGATAATATCCGTTTAATCAGTTGTCGAAAGGCAACCCGAAAAGAGCGTAAAAAGTATGAAGAAAGATACATCTAAACAATCGTATGAACAAAATGATGACCTTCGTCCTGAATATGATTTCAGTGGGGCTGTTCGGGGGAAACATTATTATCCATTGGAGGATGGTTATACCATCAAAATTCATAAGACGGATGGTACAACAGAGGTACAGGAGGTGAAATTCGAAGCCGGAACCGTTCGGCTTGAGCCGGATGTTCGTGAATATTTCCCGGATTCTCAGGCGGTTAATCAGGCTCTGCGCTCATTAATTGCTCTGATGACGGAATTACCTGATATGCCGAAAAAGCAACAAATTCCTCGCAAAAAGTCGGCTGTATCAACGCAATAGAGATCAATCTCATGTTCTCTTACTCATCCAATCGGAATTTATCACGATATTCTTGCTTACGTAACGGGTGTGTCCATTTTTTGGTCTTTTGGCTTTTCTTTCGAGATGCTGTATGGTCAACCATGGCATCCATATATTGAGAGAGTTCCTCCTTCGTAATTCTCCTGAAAACATATTGCTTGTACAGATTATACATCTTTTGCATGCCGGGATTTCTTTTTCTCATGAGAAAGCAGAAAACAAACATCACGTATCTATTCATAAGAAGAGACAATACCCTATTAGATAGCTTCTGAACAGACCGTATAGAACCATGATGTTTATACCAGGCGTCTTTGTAGGCTTGCATATACTTTTCGGCATACGCTTCTTGTTTGTAACTGCTGACAAGACGAATATGATGGGCTTTATGATGACCAAGCTCATGAAAGAGCGTTTCAAAAAGGCGATCTTTTCTAAGGATAAAGAAATTAAGAAGCATCCATTTGATCCCAGGGGATCTAAATAGATTTGCTGAAAGCCAGATTTCTGGTTTTCGCTCCTTCCACTCCGGCCAATAACATCCATCGGTTGTTTCTTTTGAGGGGAGTTTGATGGCAGAGGGTTCTACAATCCGAACACAGGAAAGATAACGAAGATCATGAGGATCTGCAAATAAGAGGCGTTTTTGAATTTTTTTAATCACTCGGGGTGAAACTTTCTTATCACAATCAAAAATCACTGTCGGGATGTAGGGGACTGGCTTATTCTCAAGATTTGGAGTCACTTCGATAAACGGAAGCGAGTCATCGTGGATATGATGATTTTTCTTTCGAGTTGTTTTCTGTTGCTTGTTACGACCCTTTTTGCCCATACAATTTCCTGATTACTCTTTCTGTGTCCCCCCAATTTTCAGTATTTCACTGAGTTCAATGTATAATGGTATTTCTTTTTTGCTTTTACATGCGCATGGCGATGCATTCTAACAACGCAGCGCGGTCGGTCAGGAGAACGAGATCTTTATCTTCTGCGAGCGTGTTGTAGAGGCGGTTGAGTTGATTGTGGAGGGGTTTGCGGGCTTCCGGGGTATCTACATAAAAATAGGCGTCCAGATAACGATGCAGTTCCTGTTGTACGAGTTCACCTACATTCGACTGCTGTGTTTCGTGTAAATAGGCAGCGTAATGATACAAACGTTCGACTACATTACGAATCTGAGTGGCGTCATGGGTTTTAGCGATCCAGGCATCAAATTGATCCGCTAAGGTTTTTTCAACCTCACGAAACGTCGCCGGGGCGTTGATGCGCATATCCCACAGCAGAATATTGCGCACGACCGGGTCCATGTCGAACCCGCTGCCTAAATGCCAGCGTTTAAAAATGTAAGAATGGTGAAATTCTCCCATCAATTGCTGGAAGAAGATATAGCGTTTTCCGGCAAACCATTCCGGTAAAAAGGTAGCGAGCACGAATTTGAAGGTGTCGAATTCGATCTGGCGCAGCGGCGACAGATACCACAAAATGTCGGTCACAGGCGGATAGTCCTGACTGATCTCAAATTTTTTGAGAATCCGCTCGCGAATGACGCCCTGGCTCAATTCTCTGATACTGCGGGCAAATTGGGTTTCAATCACCGATTTATTGACCGCCGATGCCTGAAAACCGTCAGTCCACAGATCGATCAATTTATACGCGCTAAAGGGATGCCCTTGCGTCAATTCCAGCATGGTATTGAGCACCAGGTCGTCATCGGCAATCTGCAAACCTTTCTTCTGAGCCAACGCGTTCACTTGCTGTTGCACGCCGTGCAGATCCAGGCAGGGGAGTTCGTATTGCTGCACCAGGTTGCGAATTTCATGATTTTTCCAGACCAGTTCCTCCTGTCCGGCGGTGACCAGAATAAAATTCGGATGTGCGGTATAGCGCGTGACAATATGATCTTCGAAGGCATGTAAAATATTCAGATAGGCTTTTTCGGTGCTGTCCAGGCAGAACACCACCTTGCGAGATTCCAACACCAGGGATAACGTCTCGTTGAAAATGCTCAGATAGGTATCTTCCAAAGAATTCAGGAACCTTCGATCCGGCGTCTGTTCCTCCATCAGCGTTTGACGATAGATTTGGCGTAATTCATGCTGATACAATTCCAGAGCTTCATAAAATTTCCCGAATGAGGCGGCCGAACTCTGCTGTTCAAGCTGCTCGGCGATGGTTGTCAAGATCGGAGCAAGCTCTTTGGTATGGTACTCAGCCAATTCGAAATCAATGTAGGCCGCCAGATACCCTTTTTCGCAGGCATTATGATACATCCATTTCAACAATTCGCTTTTGCCCTGACCGGCGACCCCGGTAAATTCCAAATACGCACGTTTGACTTTCGCGCAAACCGTGTCGAAAAACAGTTGTTTCTCTTCTTCTCGATTCGAAAACAAATCCGCCTGAAACGAGGCTATTGTTTCGTCAGCAATGCCTGTATTACTCATGACGCTCAACCTCATGTCGTCTTAGATGTTGATATAGCGATCTTACATGATTCGTGTCTCGACTTCGCTCGACAACCGCCTGGTCACTGAGCGAAGTCGAAGTGACATGTGACAAATGATTTAAGGTTGCTATAGATTTCACACCAGTTCTTTCCGGTAATTATCTTTGTATTCAGTCTCTTGCTCTCCGTATTTGAGACCTTCATTTAATTTATGAAATGTCACCTGTCTTTCCGAGCCTTCTTTATTGGAGCCATAAAACAGAGTAGGCTGTTCGGCGCTGCGAGCAAACACGATAAAGCGCAGTTGCCCCTGCATTGAGCGTTTTAATAAACGATCAACCAGAAAATTTCGAATTTTACTCCCCCATTCCATCACGTGTTCAAAGCGTGTTAAGCCGATAATGCACGTTTGTTCTCTTCGGCTCAATATTTCTATCAGATTCGGATAGCAGACCGATTCCGCAAAACCCATAAATTCCGCCAGTTTGTCCTCCGGATCGGATTCGTACGTCCGTTTTTTCAGGTTTTCTAACATGCGGAACATCTGGAAGAGTTGTAACTGGTCTTCATTGTGATGTACCTTATCAAGCAGGAGATCGAGAATCTGGTGCATAACCTCAAACAGCGTATCGCCCGGAGTCTCGCGCTTTTCGGCTTCCATATTCACAGAAAGATAGAGGCGATTGGCGGCGGCCTGAAAAATCTGTTCACATTCCCGGACGATTTCCTGAAAATCCGGTGCGATGCTATAAATGACAAAAATCAGGTTTTGATCTTCTTCAAAACGCTGAAGAAGCTTTTTGGCCTGAACATCCCGCGCTAATGGCGTCTCTTCTTGATCCATAAAAATTATGCTATCCATAAAAACCAGGTTGTTTCAACTCCCATATTCTTCCTGAACATGTTGTACATCATGAAATTTTGTCAAGACATAACGCTTCGAATTTTGAAAGGCAAGCGGATTGAGCAGAGGAAGAAGGTCAGATAGAGCCTATCAGAGCGAGAGTTCCACTCTAAATCGTTCGTTATATGGCCTTCACCGCGTAGCAGTCAAAGTATTGTAACGTGAGTTCGCGATAAGGTAGGGTTGTTAAGTTCTACGCATGTTCTTCATCTCGACTTCGCTCGATGACCGGAACATCGGGCGTCGAGCTTGTCACTCGTAGTCTATGCGGCGTTTTCTCATATCCGACTTCGCTCGATGACCGGAACATCGGACGTCGAGCGAAGTCGAGACGGCAAGTTGTGCGAACACCTCACCGCCCTGCTTATGTAAGGTAGGTGAATAATCACACTCACCTATTTCGCGGTTAAGCGGATCACGTTCCAGGAGAGTTTTGGCAAGGAGGCTTTGATAGTCGTTCCCTGCACTGCTGCGTCCCCGTTATTGTGGGGTTTGACGCAATCAGGATTATCGGCAGTATTGGTTGCTTTGAGATCCGCATGTTCCAGCACAAGATGTTCGCTGACAGTATAAGCGCCAAATCCTCGCAGGTCACACGTGAAATCCAATGTGTTCTGCTGATCTTTGTTGACAGCAAAGATCGTGAGTTCTTGCTGATCCTTGCTGAGCACGCCAATCGCTTCTAAGACCGGAATCTCCCGGTGTCCGATTTTCTCCAGGCCCAATTCCTGATTCCACCACGATAAGGAGCGATTATACGCTACGGTATAGGTCGGCGCAGTAATCGCAGGCTGTAAGACGGTGCCGCGTCCGTACAACGAGGCGTGTAAAAAGGGATAATAAATGGTTTGACGCCAGGCGCGGCCGCCGGTTTCAGTCATGATCGGCGCGATCACGTTCACCAGTTGGGCCAGGCACGCGATTTTCACCCGGTCGGCGTGACGTAACAAGGTAATCAGCATGGCCCCGACTAACAAGGCGTCTTCAAAGGTATAGTGATCTTCTAAGAGCGGCGGCGCGATTTGCCAGGGTGGCATCTTACGGTCAGTTTCACGAGTATGAAACCAGACGTTCCATTCATCAAAGGACAGATAGATGGTTTTATCGCGCCGGGTTTTGGCTTTGACATAATCGCAGACCGCGACCACGGAACGAATAAACTGATCCATGTCCACCGATTTTGCCAGGAAGCTTTCGATGTCATTCGCAAAGTTATTATAATACACGTGAATCGAAAGATAATCTACCAGATCATACGCATACTCCAACACCGTGGCCTCCCATTCGGCAAAGGTCGGCATTTCCATGTTGGAACTGCCGCAAAGTACCAGTTCAATTGAAGGATCGACCCAGCGCATCATTTTGGCCGCTTCATACGCAATCCGACCGTATTCGTGCGCGGTTTTCTGGCACATCTGCCAGGGGCCGTCCATTTCATTCCCCAGACACCAGAGTTTGATATTATGCGGCTCTTCGTACCCGTGCTCACGCCGCAAATCGCTGTAGTATGATCCGCCGGGATGGTTGCAATACTCTACAAAGTTCCGGGCCGCATCCGGGCCGCGCGTTCCCAGATTGACGGCCATCATCACCTTCGTCTGCGCTTTTTTGGCCCAGCTCGCAAACTCGTTTGCGCCGAACTGATTGGTTTCAACGGTTTTCCAGGCCAGATCCAGCCGTCGCGGCCGTTGGTCTTTTGGACCGACGCCATCTTCCCAATTATAGCCAGACACAAAATTTCCGCCCGGATAACGGACGATAGGCACGTGTAAGGCTTTCACTAATGCTAACACATCTTGTCGAAATCCATCATCATCGGCTTCAGGATGTCCGGGTTCATAAATCCCGCCATACACCGCTCGTCCTAAATGCTCAATGAACGAGCCAAACAGCCGATCATCAACGTCGCCGATGCGATACGCCTGATCGAGAATCATTGTTGCAGTTGCCATAATTGCTTCTCCTCTAAGTAAATACGCTAAATACACGATAAAATTTCCATGACCGTTTACTTCTCTGCATACAGGTAACATTTTACCATTCTGCCATCCACTACATAATCCTTCGGATCCTCTTTATGACAAATATCCATCACACAAGGACACCTACCGGTAAATTTACAGCCAACTCGGGCGAACTCTTTGACTTCGAAAGTTGAAAACTGAATTTTCTCCCTCCATCTCTCTTTGGTGGTCGGTTCCGGAACGGATTCCTTGAGAAGTTTTGTGTAAGGGTGCAGCGGTTCAGAAAGAACCTGTTCAACATGTCCCATTTCCACAATATTTCCCCTGAGCATGATGGCGATCCGGTCGCTAATGTAATAGGCGGTGGCGAGATCATGGGTAATATAAATTACACTCACGCCATGGGTGTCTTTCAAATCCTTAAACAGATTAACAATTGACATCCTCAGCGACGCATCTACCATCGACACCGGCTCATCCGCAATGAGCAATCTGGGCTGAGAAATGAGCGCCCGGGCGACCGCGATTCGTTGAAGCTGGCCGCCGGAAAGTTCATGAGGGTATCTTCCGCGAACTTCCTGCAAAGAAAGTCCTACCGATTTTAAGGCATTATCCACAACCTCATCGGCATTCTTTCGACTTTTGACAACGCCAAAATTCATTGCGGTGGCATAGAGGTAACGATCAACTTTCTTTAACGGGTTAAACGCTTCAAAGGGATTTTGAAAGATCGGCTGAACTTTCTGCATGAACTGCATGAGTTCTTTTCGACGTTTGATTGTCGTGACATCATGGCCTTCATACACGATACTTCCCTGAGTTGGTTCAAGGTCGTGCAGGATCAACCTCGCCAGGGTAGATTTCCCACTCCCGCTCTCGCCGGCTAAGGTAAAAATCTCCGGCTTATCGGCTTCCATGTCAAAATGGGCTTCATGAACAGCGGTGAGCGTCGCCCCTGTGAATACACCGCCGATGTGGAACTCTTTTGTGATGCCTTTTACAGCAAGGAGTTTCTCATGATTTTCCATTGTCCCCCTCCTTTGAGATCTGAAAGCATGCGACTCTACGCGGCCCTCGCTCACTCTCAACATTCACCATCGGGGGAACCTCTTCACGACAGATTCCCATGACATACGGACATCTTGGATGGAAGCGGCATCCCTTTGGCGGGTCCGCCAGGTTAGGCGGAGCTCCCGGAATGCTCCCTTTGTAAGACTTATCGCCAATCATGGGCAGAGAATTGATAAGATGTTTCGTATAAGGGTGTATAGGATTTTCAAAAATATCGTCCACCTGGGCATCCTCGACAATTCTGCCAGCATACATAATCCCTACTCTATCGGCAATATTGGCATGAACGGCCATATCATGGGTCACCAGGATCACAGTATTTTTCTGTTCTTGCTGGATTTCTCTCAACAGTTGTAAGACCCCTCTCTGGACAACCACATCTAAGGCCGTAGTCGGTTCATCGGCAATAATCACATTCGGTTTAAAAATCGTCGCAAGCGCGATCGTCACCCGCTGCCTCATTCCTCCTGAAAGCTGATGAGGATATGATTTCAGAACATCGGCCGGCAGACCAAGCTTTCCCAGATGATCCCGCATCTGTTTCATAAAATCCTGCTGATTTTCGATCTTCCGATGAGCTTCGAAAAAGTCATAGAACGTCTTGTGGATTTTTCTAACCGGGTTCAGCACGCTCATAGAACCTTGCAGAATATATGAAATTTTCTCCCAACTGATCTTTCTTAATTCATCGGGTCGCAGAGATAAAATGTTGACGCTGCGATCCTCAAAATTATACACGACTTCCCCTCCCATCACGGTTAACGGGGGACGAATGGTTCCTGAAAGCGCCTTGATGAGGGTCGTCTTGCCACAGCTCGATTCTCCCGCAATGCCGAAAATTTCATTCTCATGGATCTCAAGTGAAATACCATCCACCGCTTGTACAGTTCTGCTCACCCCGTAAATGTCTGTTTTATAGTACGCCTTTAACTCTTTTACGTTAAGCACTCCCATGGATTACCCTCCTATTCTCAGCAGTCTGGTTCGCGGATCGATATAGACATTCAGGCTGGCAAACAGCAGGTACAGGCCAAGAAAAAGAAAGGTGCTCACGACAATTGGCGCCGCGATCCACCACCAAATCCCGGCAATCAGTGCCTGATGCTGATTTGCCCAGTAAATGGTGGTTCCAATCGTTGGCGTATTCGTATCTGAAAGCCCCAAAACAGCCAGGGTGACTTCCAACCCTATGGACCACAGCATGTTGTTGATCGTGGTGGCAAATACGATGGGCATCACAAAAGGTAAATGTTCGCGGAAGGTGATATGGAGCGTCCCCATGCCGGAATAGACCGCTGTACGCGTAAACTCCCGTTCTTTCAAACTCAACACCTGCGATCTGATCAATCTGGCATCCCAGGCCCAGCCAAAACAGGCCATGGTGATGCTCAAAGAAATCAGGTTCAGGTTTTCTCTCAGAATAAAGTTGATGAGAATGAGAATCGGCAGCACCGGCATCACCACAAAACTATCATTGATGGACATGAGAATCCTGTCGGTCAGGCCGCCTTTATACCCGGCTGTCAGCCCCACAAAAATTGAGATGATGCGCGAGAGCAGCGCGGTCAGCACACCAAACAGAAGCGAATTCCGAACCGCAAACGTCATCATCCAGAAGATATCCTGTCCTCTGGAATTGGTGCCAAAGGGATATTGAAGAGAAGGAGAAGCGTCAATTGGGACTTTGAAGGAGGTGCTCGGGTCATAGGGAGAAAAGAACGAGAGTGTTGAAAGAACGAGAATGGCGAGAATGAAGATAAAAGCAAACCGAAATCTCGTATCATGCTGATAGAGATCCTTGATGATGTTCACCATTGTGTGACCTCCTATTACCGATACTGAATTCTCGGATCAAAAAGTGGGTAGGTAAGATCAACAATCAACACAGCTAAGGCCACTCCGACAATCGAGAAAATGGCGATTCCGATGATCAGACTATAATCAGCCGAAAATATCGCATTATATGCGAGATAGCCCAATCCCGGATAGCTGAAGACATATTCTGTGATGAGCGCGCCATTAAAAATCAGGCCAATCTGTAGGGCAAGTCCGGTCACCTGAGGCAGCAGAGCATTTCTTATCACATAGCGAGAAAGGAGCTTGCTATCCGATACTCCCGCAGTCTTTGCGTATACCACGTAATCCTCAGCCACGATATTTGACACTAATGACTCCATCCCCAGGATCCATCCCCCGGCCCCAACAATGACCAGGGATAAGGCAGGCAGGAATGCATGTTTCAGCATACTGGTCAGGAATCTCAGAGTGAAAGAAGGATGAATCCCAATGCCCAGAGCGCCGCTGAGAGGGAAGACGGGTACAAGGTAGGCAAAAAGAATCAACAGCACAAAGGCCATAATATAGTAAGGTATCGGGCGGATAGCCATCGCAAAAACGCTGAGACCACGCGCCCATCTGCGGGTACTGAAATACCCGGCGACCCCTCCGATGAAGTTCCCAATGACCCACGCGATGACGGCCGATGCGAGCAGTAAGCCAGCAGTCCAGGGCAAGGCCACTTTGATGAGTTCTATGACTGGCGTTGGAAAAGAAGAGTACGATGGACCGAGATCGGCTCTGAAGAGACGTCCCCAGAAACTGAGATACTGCTGCCAAATGCTGCCCTCAAGCCCATATAATTCGATCAGCGCCCGGCGTATTTCCTCCACCGCTTCCGGAGCCGTATGCTGCCCGGCAGCACTGACCCTCGCAATGGCGACTTCCACAGGATTGGTAGGCACAAGCCGGGGGATAATAAACGTAATCGTGATCCCCACGAAAATCACCAGGATACATTGCCCGACTCGTTGGAGTAAATATTTGAGAAAACGATATTTCATACGTTCCCCCCATATAAAAGTTCGTAGTAGTCGCTTTAGCGAGTGGAAAAAATATAGAATTTTATATGAGCGTTTGACCGCTAAAACGGTTATGACGAACTCCTGTGATAAAACCTGACAGGTTTTTGAAAACCTGTCAGGCTGCTTGCCAACTACTTCACGGCTTTGGGTTTAATCATCGGGAACATATATTTGGTGTTGGCCCAGTTCGGCACAGGGTTCGTGTACGGATTCTCAGCCGTGGGGAATCCCTCCCAATAATACTCGTCGCAGACCGTGAAGACATTGTAGGACATGATCGGAATGATCGGCATGTCTTCTACACAGGTTTTGATATATTCCTTTCCCAGTTCAAGGCATCTTGGATCATCGAAATCAAGGCTTCGGAGCTCTTCGATGATCTTATCGATGTTTTCGTTTTTATAGCGCATGATGTTTTTGAATACGACGCGTTCCCCCTCCGGCCTGTAGTATTCTGAATGCCAGGATTCGAGGAACCAGAACAGATCGGGGTGACCGCCCCAGGTCTCAATACACCAGGCCATGGCAGCATCAAAATCGCCAAGGGGCAGGCGCGTCGTCCAGATATCATTTGCCACTTCCGTTTGGGCGTCAATGCCAAAACTTCGCCACTGTTCGGCAATCATCTCGGCCCCGCGGGTCATGATTGGTCTGGTCGGCCCTTCAACGATGATGCGGATTTTCCAGGGCGTCCCGTCCGGCAGCAACCATTTGCCATTGCTATCCCTGGTCAACCCTTGTTTAAGAAGCAGTTTTTCGGCCATTTCAGGAGCATATTGCCACCATCCAGAACCTAACGCCTTCTTAATTTCAGCCGGATCGGTGGGCACCTGATCGCCCAATGAGGCCCGCGCCTCATTGGCAATCCTGAGGGGGGCATCCGGATCATAAGGAGCGAACTTTTCGCCGTCAATATCAAGCGTAAAGTTCTTCAACCACTCTTGCAGCGGGTCAAAATACAACTGTGGGTACATCCCGGTCGGAGGCACATGAATAGCTGAGATCGTGGCGGCTCCTCGATACGAAGCCATAGCGACCGGCACTATATCAATTGTCAGCGTAAGCGCCCAGCGGACATCCTTATTATTGAGCGGCGGACGTTCATTGTTGAGAATGATTGCCGGCAGAGTCGGATCCGGATGAGCCCAGGGGAAGCCTTTAAACCAGCCTCTGGACGTTGGATTCCTTTTCGCCAGCGTGATCATCCCTTCCGGAGCAATATCATGGATGACATCGAGATTGTGATTGATCTGGGCGATCACACGTTGATCACTGGGACCGGGATCGATGTAGAGTGCGTACTTCGGGCCAGGCATCCCAAATTTTGCGACCGAGGTCCTTTGCCAGTCTTCTCTGCGCTGCCAGAGGAACCAACCTCCAGCCTTATCATAATCTTTCAGCACATACGCTCCCAGACTGACCGGCGGATTAAATTTAAAGGCCACCGGATCGGCCTCCTTTTCAAACACATGTTTGGGCATAATAAAGGTCGCGCTCCACCGGACCGTGAACAACCCATGAAACCTGGAATGCGGTTTCGTCAATTCGAAGACGACCGTATAGTCATCGGTTTTATAGACTTTATCCACAAACACCTTAAATGACCCACCATTCATCATTGAAGGATTCGCTTTCAAGGTTTCAACCGTATACACCACATCATCGGCCGTGAATTCCACGCCATCACTCCAATAAATGCCCTTTCTCAATTTAACCGTCATTTGGGTAAAGTCTTTATTATAAATCGGTTTTTCCGCCGCCAGAGCGTTGTCCCATACCCCATCAATACCGGCGTCCGGATCGATGTACCAGAGGGTATCGAGCGCAAGCTGTTGTAACCCGTTTGAGTAACCATCCATTCCGGGGGCCCATCGGTTAAAATTATCCGGATTTCTGACCCTCCCTGTTGGGTTTTCCAGGATCAGGGTCTCGTTGCGGGGTACATCCGGAGCGACTTCAAGCCCCTTCTGGGCAAACCCGGATACTCCCATCAGCATTGTGAGCAGACATGCTCCAATAACAACAAGCATACATTTTTTTGACATGCTCATAATCAGAATCCTCCTATTGTGTGATACGTTTTTGATACTTATGACTTGTGACGAACACGACAAGCATACGTTCTTTGTTCCCCGACATCACCTCCTGGAGTTGTTTTGTTACGCGCATTTATCAAATGCGCGGCCGGATCACACTCACAGCATGTGGCGATAGTGTGATCGCTCCACACTCAATCATCACCTCGCTTGCAATCGGCGTCACACGATCAGGGTGTGTAAGATCGTTATACGCATCCGGCGAGTCGCCGCACAACACTGTCAGAGAGCAACGCCCATTCAAAGGCATTCCTCCCAGATAGATCTGACATGACACTGCCCTTTCAGCATGGCGATTCACCAGCGCGACGCTCCATGTCTGCATATCATCATCACATGTGGCTACGGCATCTACAGCAGGCACAGATTTTCCGACGCACTCAAGGGTTTCGCCAGAAACCCAGGTATCAATCACATTGGCCTCTAAGAGATTGGCATACATAGAGAGCACATGAAACGTAGTCCGTTTCACAACGCCATCAGGATAAACAAACAATGGTCCGCGCGTATTCACCACCGGGGCCATATTGGCCATGCCTACCGTCTTGCTATGGCGCAGACAGGCGTTCAAAAATCCGGCAGAAAACACAGCATCCGCCATCGTGTAAGTGGCATTCAGATCGTTACGGTTGCGGACGGTAATGGCTTCCGGGCTATTGCCCTGCGGATGATGCCAGCCCCGCAAATTCCATTCATCAAAGGCAATCCCAATCCGCCCTTCAAAGCCGGCAACTGCCAGAATATGTTCGGTCATGCGGATTGCGGCTTCCGGTTCCAATGCACGGGTCATGCAGGTAGCATAATCACTCGGCTGATCATTTTGCCACAAGGGATCCCAATAGCCATGAATTGAGACATAATCCAGATATTGTCCGGCGTGCCGCAAGAGTTTCAGAGTCCACTCAAGGTCTGGAAGCGCGGCAGCCAGCAGCTTAATTGTGGGATCAACATGTTTCATCATTTTGGCAGATTCCGCGACAAAGTATCCCCATTCGTCTGCCGTCTTCGCCCCCATTTCCCAACTTCCGTAATTTTCATTGCCAATAGACCAATATTGGACTTTATGGGGCTGCGCATAACCATTGGCCTGTCGCAGCCGCGCCCAACGCCCCGTGTTTTCGAGATTACAATATTCGACCCAATCGCTCATTTCCTCTGGCGTGCCGGTGCCGGCGTTGGTACAAAGATAGGGCTCCGCGCCAATTAAGCGGCACCACGTCACAAACTCATCGGTACCAAAGGTGTTTGGCTCTTCCACACACCAGGCTTTATCATAACTGGGCTGCCGGTCAGCACCAACTCCATGCGTCCAATGATACGCACTCACGAAACACCCGCCAGGCCAGCGTACAATAGGAACGTTGAGTTCACGTAACGCTGCGATCACATCTAAGCGGAAACCATGCACATCTGCCAGCGGCGACCCCGGTTCAAACACCCCGCCATACACCTGGCGATGGAAATGTTCTAAAAATTGGCCCAAAATCATGGGGTTATACCGGCGAAAACCATGATGAGTTTCTATATACACACTGTTTGGAGTACCTATCATTAGTGTTCTCCTATAATTCATCGCAATTTTTTTATGCCTTACATTGTCAGTTACCCTTTCACCGCGCCTATCGTTAACCCGGCCATAAACGCTCTCTGAAATAAGAGGAACAGAATCAGGATGGGCAATACGGACAACACTGCCCCTGACATGAGCATCATATAATTATTGCCATAGGGACTGAGTAACGAGGCCAGTCCGATTGGCAGGGTAAACATTTCAGTGGTGCGTAAGACGATCAAGGGCCATAAGAGGCTGTTCCAGCTAAAGAGAGCCTGCAAAATCGCCATTGCGCCAAAGGCCGGCAGCATGAGCGGCATCATCACACGAAAATACGCGCCAAACTCGGTACAGCCGTCAATACGTGCCGCATCTAACAGATCTTTGGGAAGTCCCAGAGCATATTGCCTGAAAAAGAACACCGCAAAGGGCGTCACCACAAATGGCAGGATAACCCCGGGATACGTGTTAATCAATCTGAAAAAAATCATGGTTTTATACAGGGGCAGAATCAGAATTTCCAGGGGGATCATCATGGTAAATAACACCAACCCAAACAGCAGATTTCTGCCCTTAAACTGATAAATGGCCAGGCCATAGCCGACAAAGGCAGAGAAAAAGAGGCTGGCAACCGTTTGCAGGGTGGTTAACACTAAACTATTGCGATACCAATACCAGTAGCGTGATCCTTCCGCGGTGAACAGATGCTTGTAATTCTCCAATGACCAGAGTTCGGGCTGGAGTTTGACATTCAGCCCGTAACGCAATAATTCCGTTGTCGGTTTAAACGAGCCTAAGAATAAACAATAGAACGGAAATAATGCCAAAATCGCGAGAATCGCAAACAAGAGAAATAACCCTACGCGTTGAACTCTGTCGGATTTTGCGGCTTTCATTGTCAACTGACCTCCTTTTTCAACGCGCCGGTCAGGGTTAACTGGATGGTATTCACGATCAAGACGATCACCAACAGGACCATCCCGATTGCCGACCCAAAACCCATATCGTTCTCCTGAAAGGCTTTCCGATAGAGGTACACCACAATTGTCAGCCCGATATTTCCGGGTGAACGCGTGGTCCAATAGACATAACTTTCTTCAAACATACGAAAACCGGCATAAATACTAATCGTTAACACATAGATTGTCACCGGCTTGAGCAAGGGAAAGGTAATGTGTCTGAATTTTGAAAACGCTCCGGCCCCATCAATATCGGCCGCTTCATAGAGTTCTTTAGGAATAGCCTGCAACCCTGATAAATAATAGAGAATATTGACGCCCATCCAACGCCAGCAGCACAACAGCACCATGATGAAGATCATCACATTTTTATCTCTCAGCCATTTTATACTCTCGAACCCCAGACTGATTAAGACTGAATTCGCAAACGCCGTATCCATCTCGCCAAAAAATAATCGAAATATTGTTCCGGCAACAATCGTAGAAGTCAAAATCGGCACAAACAAGGTTGCGCGGAAAAGGTTGCGGCCCGGCATGTTTTTGCTGTCTAAAAAGACGGCCAGAATCATCGGAAGGGGGATCAGGATCGCGCATGTCCAAAACGTATAACGCGCACTGATGCTCAGGGCAGTGTAAAATTGCGGATTCAGCAAGCGTTGATAATTCTTGAACCCGATAAAGGTGACTTCGCCGGGTAGGATTTTCTGAAAACTCATCAGAATCGTGCTGAAGACCGGATACAGAAAAAAAAGGAGAAAAGACAGGATGAACGGCAGCACGAAGAAATAGGGCGCCAATTTTTGTGAATAGAAAAGTTTTTTCACGATTCAACCGGGAAGACAAAAGGCAAAGCATTCGTCGCCGGCCTTCCGCCTTCCTCTCTGCGCTCATTCAAGATTTATTGCTGTGCTCTCAATTCTTCAGCAATTTCTTTCAAGACCTCTGCCGGGTCTCTGCCCTCTTCGAACACCGCGTAGCCGGCCGTTGTCTGGTAGGCGGAGATGGTCGCCGGCGTCATGGCACCGATATTGACCGGACGAATTTCATCTTTGACCTCTGTCAGAACATCAAAGATGCCCTTACCGAAATAATCGGTAAACTGATTATCTGGCTGATCTTTCAGCATCGGCCACACATCCCAGCGCGGCGGATCAAAACCCAGCAGATTCCAGATGCGAATATTGGCTTCCTGGGTCAGCTTGGCCTCAGCCAGCACGCCTTTGGCCAATTCGATATTTTTCGACTGATTAGTCACCACCGTGCCCGTGCCGCCCATGCCGGCGGAACGGAATCCGCCCTCTTCCCAACGCGGCAGTGGACGAATAATGATCTTGCCTTTTAAATCGGGCATATACTCTACAAAACGTCCCATGTACCACATCGGCATCACGACCGAGGCCGCGCCGCCCTGGTTCATGAAACCCCAGTATTCTTCACTGTGATGGTAGCCCCCCGGAGGCACAACCGCCGTGCCAGCTTTCACCATATCTGCCTGGAATTGCAGCACACTGACATTTATGTCATCATCAATGATGACCTTGCCGTCCGCATCAAGAAAATCGGAACCTTTCTGAGACACGAGCTGCCACTGGGACCAATGTTCCGACAATTCGAAGGTCGTCATCGGCTTGCCGGTTTTCTCCAACACCACTTTGCCAGCTTCGGCGAAATCTGCCCAGGTTTTAATGTCATCCGGATTCACGCCCGCCTGATCCAGAATCTCTGTGTTGTAATACATCACGGTCGCGCCAACATGGTAGGGCGTGCCGTAGTAGTTGCCGTCCTTGGCATAGATCGCCAGCCGGGCCTGCACAAATTTATCTTTCACCGGCTCAATAATATCATTCAAGGGCACTAATTGAATTTGTCCTTTTAAGTAATTGGGGAACTTCCCGATTTCGATATCGGACAAATCAGGAGCGCCAATGCCGGACTGAAAAGCGACCAACAGTTTAGTGTGCATATCTTCATAGGGAAGCACGTCGGCTTTGATCACGACCGGTTGATCCGGATGTTTTTCATTCCAGGCCTCAGCCCCCGCTTCGATCAATTTGACATGAAATTGTTGAAACGTCCAGAACGACAATTCTGTTGGCGCTGCCGCGTTGACAGGTTCTCCAAAACTCCCGATAATGAGCACACATAAAGCTGCCACAATGAGTGTAAAAACTTTCTTCATGATGTTTCCTCCCTTATAGTACTGAAAAAATTTAGCACGTAGTGCTTCAAGTATTGTAGGACGCCTACCGCGTAGCGGTTGTAAATCGCCTACGGCGAAAAAGCAACAGGATGAGAGAATCCTCTTTCTACAATACTCTATCGCCTACGGCGAAAAGAGAAGCTCAATAGTTACAAATACTTATAGGTGAAAAATGACTCGACATACGTTAATAATGCGATTCTCACCTCCTTCCATGAAGGATACAGAGTTATTGGATGTACATGGTGAGCACAATATCCTGATCGTAGTTGCCGAAGCCGGCTCCGAAAATATTGAGGCCGCCGACATTGACGGCATTTTCTTGAATCCCGATCCGCACCTTGATCGAAGAGTGTCCGCGAAGATTTAACTCCGCTAATGTGACATCAGAAACCTTGATCCCGTCAACAAATGTGCCCGTCTCGGTCACATTCCAATTTTTTAACAGTCCATATTGCGAACCCGCTAATTTCCACCACATCGGCGTCAATTTGCCGCGCACATCGCCAAAATCTCCCGGACAGGTCCAGACCCCGATTTCAACTCCATTAATCCAGACCGTAATGTCAGACGGCCAGTCACTATTCGTACCCGGCACTTCAGAAGACAGTTCCATGGAGACTTCCAGGCGTTCTAAGCTGATATTGCCTTTGAGATTGTTCGGAAATTTGTATTCCACAAACCCGCGTTCAAACCAGATTAAGCTGGCTACCGCCCGCTTGGGATTCAAAAACGATTCCGGCACGTCTAAAAAGCCGATAATCTCTTCCCGGGAGCACAGCCCGCAGGGCGGATGTACCTCAAAATCCGTATATAAGCCGACCGGCATGACCACTTCAATGATATTTTGCGAAACTTCTTTACGAATCCCCGGTAACTGAACGACAACCTCGTCATAAGGCAGGGAACACAATTTCTGCGCCCCTTTTTTCCCAGCCGCGACTTCAACCGTAATTAAGCCGGCTTCTTCTAAAATTTTGATATTAGTTGACACCGACGATTGAGGCAGGTGCAATTCTTTCGCAATATCATTCACATTGAGTTTCTGGTTATTTAACAATTCTAAGATCGCCAAACGCGGTTCCGATGCCAGCGCGCTTAACACCGCCAGCGACTCTTTGGCCTCAATCATCAACAAACGACTTTCCATGCCACCCTTCTTTATGCAAAAATAAGCGAGTAAATATCAAATTTTATTGATATAGAATGATCATTACAACCAATTAAGAGAAGAAAAAACAAAATCAGATACCCTGTCAAGTAAAAAAAATTGATTTTTTTTGATATATATTGATTTTTTTTGAAGAGAATATCCATAGAATAGAAAATATCCGTAGAATACTGATGCAAACCATGATCGGATTTTTTGAGTCAGGTCAATTCGAAAATAAAAAGCCCTCAACAGATTACTCTTTTCTGTCAAGGGCTTTGCTCTGAATGCGAACGCTCTTAATTATACTTAATTTTTCTTCTCGGATTTTTTCTTGCTTTGCTCGCCTTCAGCCTGTTCTGGTGGTACTTCTTCTTCCTCTCCTTTGATTGGTTTAACTTCAATTAGGTTTTCAAACTTTTTCAGCATTTTCTCGCCAATTCCTTTGATTTCCAACAGATCTTGAATTTTTTCGTATGGCCGTCCAGCAATGATCGCTTGCGCCAGTTTAGGGCCAATCCCAGGAAGCGTTTCTAATTCTTCCGGAGCTGCAGAGTTGATATCAAGCTTTTGAACTTCTTCCTCTTTTTTAGATTCCTGCTTTGTCTCTTTTTGGGCCTTGGCTTCCTGGGCCATCGTAAATGTTGATCCAATGATCACTAAACCGACAACCAGCACGAAAATGACGAATAACTTTGCTTTCATACTCCGACCTCCTCTTTTAGCAGCAGGTCAAATCCGTTGATGGCAGCATATTCGGATAAGAGTAGAATGTGAACAACCGTAAGCAGAAAAAGTATTCAGAAGTCTGTTCATAAAAAGAGCAACAGCATGATTATCTCATAGTACAGCAAGTATATCTGATTTTATGGGCATTTCGCGTATGGTATCAACTGATTCAGCCCACCACCATTTTTTTGTAGATATTTTCCACCGCTAAACAAGATGGTGAAAATATCTCAATAGTTAAAAAATAAACGTACACTAATGAATGAGACGAATTATAGTTTTTAATAAAAGTTTATAATCGTCAAGAAAAAAATAACATTACTTGCAATTTATTTTCCAGGAGGTTGGACATCTGTATATTAAAAATCTTCCGGGCGGTCAAAATCGCGCAAAATCGCCGGATCAGGGATTTCCAGATGCACAACCATCTCAGGCTGTTCGCGCCAGAGGGAATTGAGGCCGGGAGTGTCGGGCGGCAGCGTGCGGATGCGCTCAACCAGCATGGCCGGTAAGCCGGCCGGATGTCCGCGCCGGCCTTGAAAGGTCGGGATGATGACTTTCTCACGTTCTCGTTCTAACGTTATTTGTACCTGTCGAATCGTTTCAGGCCGGATGCCCGGACAATCGCAGGGGGTGAGTAGGCAGGCTTCTCCGGCCGGTACAGTCAGGCAGCCCATCCGGACCGAGGAAAACATGCCATCTTCCGGGCATGGATTGAGCACGTATTTGCAGGGCAGATCCTGCAAGACCGATTTTACACGCTCCCGTTCATGCCCGATCACCACGATCAATTCCAATCCGGCGGCCAGCAAGGGTTCAGCTACCTGCCGAGTCATCGGTTTGTCCTCAAATGCCATAACTTGTTTCAATGTCCCCATGCGGGACGAAAATCCGGCGGCTAAAATAATAGCGTTCATAGTTGTTCTTTCGCTTATTTTACAGGCTGTACCGGGAAAAAACTCGGTTTTTATTGGATTCAATTCTTTAAAAATTCGATCACTTCTTTCATCTCGTACCCGCCGGTCAATTCGAGGAAGATGTCTTCGAGGTTGGTTTTGGTGGTTTGGGCCAGCCGGTGCAGCCCTTCAATCGTGCCCTGGGCGATAATCTGCCCTTTTTGGATGATCGCAATGTGGTCGCACATCTGTTCCGCGATTTCCAGGGTATGAGTGGACATGAAAATGGTCGTGCCTTTGTCGCAGAGTTCTCTGAAGATTTTTTTGACCAGGCGCGCGCCTTTGGGATCAAGCCCGACCATCGGCTCATCTACCACAATCACCTGGGGTTGGTGAATCAGGGCGGCCGACATGACCAGTTTCTGGCGCATGCCGTGCGAATAACTTTCTACGAGTTCGTCGCCCCAATCACTCAGTTCAAACATATCAAGCAGTTGTGTGATCCGTTCCTCTACATCGCGTTGTTCAACTTGATAGAGACCGGCGATAAATTGCAAAAATTCTCTACCGGTCAATTTTTCATAGATAAACGGTTTATCGGGGATAAACCCCACCACGCGCTTGGCCTCAAGCGGTTGTTTCTGCACGTCAAACCCCTCGATTTTCACCGTTCCCAACGTTGGCTTTAACAAGCCGACCAGGGTTTTAATGGTTGTGGTTTTTCCGGCCCCGTTCGGCCCTAAAAAGCCGAATAACTGCCCGTTGGGAATGGTTAAACTGATGTCTGTAACTGCCGTGATATTGCCGTAGCGTTTGGTTAAATTGATGATTTCGATCACCGTCTGGTATCCTTATGGCATGTCTGTGAGCAGCACTCATCATACTCCACGTTTCAAATTCTTTCAGGAATTACAAGCCATTTTTACCGTACCAGGGACAAAGGAAAAGTCAAGCAAAAAATGAAGTTTCAACGCCTTAATACCTGGGATAGAAAAAACAATTTTTGCGATTGACAAAAATCATAGAATTCGTTATGGTAAATGGAAAAACATCGGGTAGAGAGATTGTCTCTGGAAAATTCTTGAAATCAAAGGGTTTTGAAAGGATCGTATGAATAGTCCTGAAATTAAAGCATTTATTCGAGAGAACAGCCATTTATTCTGGTGGATCAAGCCGGAAGAGAAAGAGAATATCGGTTTGGGTCATGTACTAAACGTCGCTTGAAGCAATGATTTCTCTAACTTATGTCGTGTATGAATGATTATCTGGTACGAATTCTCAGTGATACCGGAAATATCCGGGCGTTGGCGTGTGTGACAACCAACCTGGTCAATGAAGTTTGTCAACGACATGGCGCATCTGTCACAGCTTCGGCGGCCTTAGGCCGCGTGTTAACCGGAAGTGCCCTGATGGGTGCTTTACTCAAACCAGGGCAGCGAGTGGCAGTCAAATTTGAAGGCAACGGTCCCTTGAAAAAAATTCTGGCCGAAGCGGAAAGTTCTGGCGCGGTACGCGGCTATGTCGGGGTTCCACAGGTTGACTTGCCACTGAAGCAAGGAAAGATCGATGTGGCCGGCGCGATTGGACATGCCGGATTTCTAACCGTTTCTAAAGATCTCCGTTTAAAAGAACCGTATAAAGGAACGGTACAACTCTATACCAGCGAAGTTGCTGAAGATATCGCCTATTATTTCACGGAATCGGAACAAATCCCCTCAGCCGTTGGACTTGGGGTCTATGTTGAGCCGGATGCCCGCATCTCAGCGGCCGGCGGTTTTTTGATTCAGGCGCTCCCTCCGGCTGAGGAACACGGCGAGGCGCTTGACGCTCTTGTGAAGCGCATTCATGCCACGCCGCTCGTGACAGAACTGTTGCGAGAGGGCGCCACGCCGGAAACTCTACTTGCACGTTTGTTTGCTGATATTCCCTACGAAATTCTTGAAACCCATCCCTTAAACTTTCAATGTTCCTGTAGTAAGCCAAGAATGGAACAGGCTCTCATCGCGCTGGGGCATCAAGACCTGGTTGCCCTTGTTCAGGAACGGGAAAAGGTAGAGGTGATGTGTGAATTTTGTCGTGAACGGTATCTCTTTGATCGATCGGAACTCGAACGCTTGCTCAAAGGAATTCAGTAACTGTCTGGTGTATAAAGAATTTTGTAAATTTATTGACAAATCTCGGACATCAGGTAGAGTAGGTTGTCAGTAGATACCAGGAAAAATGCTGGGTGTTCGTTTCACAATTGATAATTCACAATTCGCAATTATCAATTGTCAGTTGTGAATTATCAATTGTGAATTTACAGAGGAGGTATCATGAGCCTCCGGCTCACCCGTCATCATGAAAATGAGATGTACCGCGAAACTCCCTCCAGTTTCGTGGGTGGATTAATGTAGCCCGAAACTCCAGTTTCGTGGCAGTCTCACTGGTACGCGAAACTGGAGTTTCGCGCTACATTTTCAAAGGAGTTGTCATAAGCTGGCGCTCATCCGAAAGGATGAAACTACAAGGATTTCGTGTAGGAAGGATGCTCAGAGGCATGGTTCGGTGTCACGCCGACCAATTCGCTGTTACGAATCCTTCCTACAGAAAATCCTTGTAGTTTCATAGGAGTTCTTCATGTGTTTTGGCAAACACACCACGGTAGATGAAAATTCTCTGTTCAGGAGCGATCAGATGTCCCGCGAAATTCCTTTTCGCGGCCATTTCAGGCTGATGCGCGAAAAGGAATTTCGCGCTACATTTTCAGGGGAGAAAGATTATGAGACTTATACTGTTAGGCCCTCCAGGGGCAGGCAAAGGCACGCAGGCCCAGAAGTTATCTCAAAACTATCAGATTCCTCAGATTTCAACTGGTGATATTTTGCGCCAGGCCGTCAAAGACGGGACAGACACCGGAAAAAAAGCCAAAGCGTACATGGATCGCGGTGATCTGGTGCCGGATGATGTAATTTTAGGGATTATCAACGATCGCATTCGAGCTGAGGACTGTCAAAACGGGTATATTTTCGATGGCTTTCCGCGAACCGTGGCCCAGGCAGAAGGGTTGGATGTACTCTTACAACAGCTTAATACGCTCTTAGATGCCGTCGTGTATATTGATGTTCCTGATGATGAAGTGGTTGCACGTCTGTCAGGACGACGGACTTGCAAAGACTGTGGGGCGTTGTACCATATCTGCTATAATCCGCCAGCCACAGCAGGCGTCTGCGATGCGTGCGGAGGGGAATTATTTCAACGAGATGATGATAATGAAACCACCATCCGTCAGCGTCTGAGCGTCTATCATGACCAAACCTCGCCGCTTATTCACTACTATGCTCAACGCAATCTTGTCAAAACCATTGCAGGGGCTGGAGCGCCTGAAGAAATCTTTTCAGCCGCGTGCCATGCCTTAGGGGGATGAGAGCTTTATGCCAACATCAGAGGATTTCACCGTAAAAACCTTAGGGGAATGCCGCTTTCCATCCCCATTAAATTTTCCTGAAGAGCTGTATGTCTCTGAACATACCCGGATACGGTTTGCCGCAGAAATTCCCAATGAAATCGGCTCGGATGAAGAACTGGCCTTTGAAAAAGCCGGACCGCGGAAAAATATTTTTTTCGATCCGAACGAAACCAAAGCTGCAATTGTGACCTGCGGCGGCATTTCGCCCGGATTAAATGACGTGATTCGTTCGATCGTCATGCAAATGTATTATAAATATGGGGTAAAAAATCTTTTAGGGATTCGTTTTGGTTACAAAGGCTTGAATCCTGCCAACTGGCTTGAACCAATCAAATTGACGCCGAACGATGTGGAACGGATTCATGAGCTTGGGGGCACTGTTCTTGGCTCCAGCCGTGGTCATGAGGCCCCGGAAGTGATGGTTGATACTCTTGAAAAACTGCATATCAATGTTTTATTTTGTATCGGCGGTGATGGCACGCTGCGAGGCGCAGATGTCATCTGGCAGGAAGTGGAACGGCGAGGACTGCCGATTTCTATTATTGGAATTCCGAAAACGATTGATAATGATATTGGCTATGTTGCCAAAACCTTTGGATTTGATACCGCAGTGGCTGAAGCTCGCCATGCTCTGCAATGTGCACATGTTGAAGCCAAAGGTGCGCAAAATGGCATCGGTTTAGTCAAAGTCATGGGTCGAGATTCCGGATTTATCGCCGCCCACGCTACGCTCGCGAATCTGGATGTCAACTTCACATTAATCCCGGAAGTGGCGTTCGACCTACATGGCAAAGGGGGGTTTTTAGACGCACTTGAACAACGCATTCGCAAACGGCATCATGCCGTCATTATTGTGGCAGAAGGCGCTGGTCAGGAATTTTTTCAGGAAGACGCTCGCAAAGATGCCTCGGGCAATATCCTGCACAATGATATCGGGATTTTATTGCGCGATGAAATTCAGACGTATTTCAAAACCAAAAACATCCCAATCACCTTAAAGTATATTGACCCAAGTTATATTATCCGCAGCGTAGCAGCCAATGCCAGCGACAGCATTTTCTGCGCGCATTTAGGCCGCTATGCCGTCCATGCCGCTATGGCCGGAAGAACCGATATGCTTGTCGGTCGTTGGCATGACGAGTTCACGCACGTTCCGATTCCGATTACTGTGTCAACGCGCAAGAAAATTTCGACCAGCAGTGCGTTGTGGCTTAGCGTCCTGGAATCAACCGGTCAACCCGTTTCCTTGAAAAGTGTGGGCTGTTAAAAAAGAGAGGTCAACAATGTGAAGCATACTCAAAAAACTTGTGTTTTATCAAAATGGAACTTAAGGGTTCGTAGGTCGCGCTTGAGCGCATTTTCTGCCTGAAGGCAGGACTACGAATCTGTCAACATTACATTATTACATTGGCTGTGTCCTGGTTTTTTGTCAAAGTTTGACTGATGGGTTCATCGCAGCCGTTTTAGCGGCGATTAAACGCTAAAGCGTTTACTATGAACCTGTCACTCAAATGTTGTCAAAGCACTAGAGAGGTGGGTGTGATGAAACGCATACATATCATGATGGTCATCATATTTTGCCTGATAGTGAGTGTTGGGGCGAACAGTTTTGTTCAGTTTAAAAAGGTTAGAGAGGCGTATGTTGCCGGGCAGTTTTATCCGGCAGACCCGACAGCCCTGACAGCCCAACTTCAAGAATATCTTCAAATGGCTTCCCGCATTGAATTCAATGGGCAGTTGCATGCCATCGTGGTGCCACACGCCGGGTATATCTATTCCGGACCGATTGCGGCGTATGCTTATAAACAGATCACGACGCCGTTCAAACGAGTCGTGCTGTTTGCCTCCAATCATAGCGCGTATGCTGACGTTGATGGAGCTTCTGTGCCGGATTATACCCATTATGCCACTCCTCTCGGAGAAGTCAGTGTCTCGCCGCTTGTCCGGACGCTTCTGGCACAAGACCGCATTGCATACATCCCGGAGGCGCACACCACCCATATTATCGAGGTACAACTGCCGTTTTTACAAACCGTTTTGCCAGAGGATTTTGAAATTCTGCCGGTAATTACAGGGCGAATGAATTGGGATGATGTACGTTACTTTGCCGAACTGTTCAACCAATATGTTGATAATGAGACTTTGTTTGTTCTCAGCACTGATCTCTCACACTATCACTCCTACGATGAGGCTGTGAGACTCGATACATCGTGTACGCGCGCGCTGGAAACCCTTGATACCCGGGGAGTAATCAATTCGGAATTATGCGGACAGGGTGCGGCCCTTATTTTACTTGAAATTGCCAAAAAAAATGGCTGGCAGGGGAAAATACTCGATTACCGGAACAGCGGTGACACGGCTGGCGATAAAAGCCGCGTGGTCGGGTATGCGGCGGTAGCGTATTATCAGGTTTCCGACCACACATCAATTGCCGCGCCTGATCAGCCCCAACAAATAACCAATCCGCCTTTGCACTCTCCGCAGCCGCTTTCCCATCAGGAACAAAAATTGCTGCTGGAATTAGCACGTACAACGCTCGAACAGTATCTCCAAACGCACACGCTGTTTGAACCTGATCCTCAGCGGTTTTCGCCATTTCCGGCGTTACAGGAAACGCGAGGAACCTTTGTCACTCTGAAAAAACAGGGGGAACTTCGCGGGTGTATTGGCAATATTATCGGCAAACAGCCTTTGTATCTCGGCGTTCGCGATCATGCGATTAATGCGGCGGTGCATGATTCGCGGTTTTTGCCGGTAAAGCAGGAGGAATTGACCGAGATTGATCTGAGTATTTCCGTACTTGATGTTCCACGCCTCCTCAGGGTTAAGACCCCGGAAGATTATTTGGAGAAGTTGACGCACCAGGACGGTGTGCTGCTTGCCAGCGGGACCGCACAAGCCACGTATTTGCCGCAAGTATGGGAACAATTGCCAGACCCTGTGGAATTTCTTAGCCGCCTGTGCCTGAAAGCCGGAGCGCAAGCGGATTGTTGGAAAGATCCGGAGACTTTGATTTACACCTATCATGCTCAGGAATTTGCAGAAGAATAGAAAAGGAGTCCAGCATAGAGCCCGGGGTTTTGTCAAAAACCCGGGTTCTTATACATGGGAGCAAAAAATATGACACATTACGATGAAGGCAATTATGCCGCGAAACATCCGCAAGGAATCACTCCTGATCAGAAAATTGCCGAACAGGTTAAGGCGAAGTTGGTTGATGGTAAAATCAGTTGCGCTGCAGCCTTTCAGATTGCTGAAGAATACCGGATCACGCCCGCTGAGGTAGGCCAGGTAATCGATCTTTTAGAAATCCGCATCAATAAATGTCAACTTGGCCTGTTCGGGTACGGCCCGCAGAAAAAAATTGTACAACCTGCTAAACAAATTGCTGGGGAATTACGCGACGCTATCGAAGATGCCTGCAATGACGGCAAATTATCCTGTGCGGTGCTCTGGGAAATTGCGGAGCGTCTGCACATCTCCAGATTGGACGCCTCCGCCGCCTGCGAAGCTTTAGGCGTCAAAATTTCATCATGCCAGTTAGGCGCGTTTAGCGCTTAGAGCTCTGAGCGCCGAAGAAAAACGTTGTGTTGAATTGCAGCGACGGAACGTGCAATGGATGGTATCTGGATAGCGCCTTTGATTTTTTGCAAAACTCCGGAAATTTGTTGTGGACGAAGTAAGGGGTCTTCATGAAAGTGTCCATATTTTTCTGTTGGTTATTATGAACTCGAACGGGTCAAGCATTTGCAGTAAGAGGCGCGTTGGATGCAGTCTATGCGCGGCAAAGCGGTAAAAGTGGTGTCGTCGCTGCTGTATTACATGCCGTTGAGCTTACCATACAAAGTCATCTTTATACGACGGGATTTCAGCGAAATTCTGGCCCCGCAGAAAAAATACTTGACAGTCGAGGCGAAAATACAACCATCGTCTCAGACGATGTTCTCAGACAGCAGATGAAACTTATCTGAACAGGATTCCAGAACTGGATTGGATCCAACCAAAATGTGGAGTGGGTGTATCCTCAAGCGCATCATAATAGGAGTTTTTTACCCCTACCCCTGCCCCAATGTTGTTGAGTTAATAATTGGGTAGTGGTTAAATGATACCGTTCCCTGAGCGGAGTCGAAGGGAACAGAGAACAGCTCGTTTCGACTTCGCGCTCAACGAGCGGACATCACTTACCATTTAACCACTACCAATAATTGATAATTGACAATTGACAATTCTCTTCTTTTGGCTCCATGACGTTGAATTGTCAATCGTCCATTTCCTTCATTCAACAACATTATGAGGCAAAGGTGGGTAAAATGATTGGGAGAAAATAAAGTGTTTCAATACCGATGTTTTGTTAAGCCTGTAAGCATTATTCTAATAATTCTCGTCATAGAAGGATTACTTGCGTCCTGTCAGAAAAAGGAATATAATATCTATGAAAATATTCTTCAAGAGATAGAGATATTGCAGGATTCTTTTGACGCTGCGCTTGAATTTCAGGATGGTCACCTCAAACAATCGAGCGGAACCGCTGTCACATATTATACGGAATTGCCGCAAGCACTAGAACTCTATGTAGAATTACCGACAAAACCGAAAGAGGCAGCCGCCACAATCTCTATTCATGCAGATGGTATTGAATCTCAACAATTTGAGATTGACAAGAAGGGGGGGCAGAGTTTTGATCTGGCGCAATTTCAAGGAAAAATCGTTGGCATTGAATTGAAGGTTGAGCCTGAAAATGCTGCTCTTCAGTGGGATTCTCTGGTCTTGCGTTCTTTGAAAACCTCCGATGGCGACCAACAGCCTGATCAGCCGCCTCTGCCTCCAATTCCGGATTTGAAAAATTATGATGTGATCTATTTGGTGTTAGACGCCTTTCATGCGAAACATGCCAGTTTATATGGTTATGACAGGAAAACCACGCCCTTTCTTGATGAATTAGCCAAAGAAGCCGTGGTTTTTGACAATATGTTTGCCAATGCCCCCTATACTCTGGCTTCTACCGGCGTCCTGTTTACCTCAAAATTCGCCCATGAACATGGCTTGATTCATGAGAAGAAGCGGCTCAGTCCGATTACGCCGACGATTAGTGAACTGTTAAGCGCAAAAGATATTCCCTCCTATCTGATCACCATCCATGGTTATCTTATCGGCGATTGGGGCTTATCGCGCGGATTTTCCAAGATCTTTAAAGAAAGGAAGTATGGGCATGGCCCAAAGGGGCAACCTGCAACCGCGTTTGATAATTTTGAGAAGATCTATGCTGAAGAACCTCAACATTCTAAATTTATCTATATTCACCTAGGGCCGCCGCATTCCCCATACATGCCGCCGGAACAGTTCAGAAAATTCATCCCTGACATTACTTCTGAAAAAATTGAACCAGTGAATGAGAACTTACATAAGATCGATCAAAGGAAATTACGGATTAATGATGAGCAATTGGAATATATTATCGGCTGGTATGATTCCAATGTATTATATGCAGATTATCTGGCCCAGAACATGATCGAACGTCTGAGAGAACTTGGGGTGCTTGAACGCTGCATTGTCGTTATCACCTCAGATCATGGCGAAGGCCTCTTACAGCATAAACGTATGCTGCATGGTTCGACAGTTTTTGACGAGATGATCCATGTGCCCTTTATTGTCCGTTTTCCCAAAGAGTTGAACGTCTCGCCCCGGCACATCACGCATCTTGTCAGTTTACTGGATGTCACCCCAACCCTGGCTGAAATTTTTGGGATTGAACCGGCTGATTTTTCCGGTAAGAGCCTGCTTCCGACGATTTTTCATGATCAGGCGATCAATCCGTTTATTTATACGGAAGCCTTAGTGTATGAAAATTTACGAGCAGTACGGGATTTTAAATATAACTCACTTTACGCAGTAGATAAAAAAGTTCTTTGACAAATATCTTGTGATCATGTTCAGATCCTC
>DF820472.1:96820-123243 GCA_000739535.1 Candidatus Vecturithrix granuli
CAAAGAGCTAACACAGTTAAAAACAATGTATAATATCTGACTTTTTTATATGAGTGCGTAATGTGAGATATAAGTATATCACCTTTGCAAAGCGAAAAATGCTTTTTGATTTGAACAACGATCCGCGGGAACGAAAGAATCTCGTCAAGACCCTCCCTGTCACTGCCGGCTATTACCGGCAGTTGATGCAGATGTTGTTGCAGCGACAACCGGAGGTTTCTTCTGAGAAGGAATTAAATATGGGTACCCAGGATCCTGAAATACTCAAGAATTTAAAAGATTTAGGATATATTCAATAAAGAAGTGAATAACCCAACCTTCATTGTATTCCATATCAGCATCATGACGCTGGTACATTCTGACGATGGATTCAGAAAGAACGTTCGATACACATCAATCACGGTTCGCCGACAGGGAAGGGAATGACTCCCGCAGCGGACGATCCGCCCCCGGTCTCCATGCCATAATAGACAGGCAACTGATGGGTGCGCTGAAATTCATCCGGATGTTTCGAAGTGATGGTTTTCGGCAGATACTCACGGTCAAGCTTACACAATTCATCGCGGATGCGCTGGCGGAGTTCGACGGCCGGATTCACGCAATACCGGTAAAAGTCTGCTTCTGTGGGCTGCTTATCAGGAAACAGAATTTTGAGCAGTCCGCTGGCCCCGGCTTCAATGGCTTTCGCGTCGCGCATATCATCGCAATGCTGCAACTCCATGTTGGTTTTGACGTAGTCGCGGTAACTGATGTCGCTGCGCAGGGAGTGCAGAATCTCGCCAAAGATGTCGCCTTTAAAACCAATGGCCTGGGATGGGGTGTTTTTACTGATCCGGGGCAGATACCAGCCGGGCAATAACCCTGAAAACCGTTCAATAAAAGCGGTTTCCCGCAAAAAATTCGGGAAGGTTCGGAAAATCCCAACCTCCTCGCTGATCGGACGCCGCTGTTCATCCAGATCAAGATTCGCCAGCAACACCAGCCCCGCTTCGGCTGAAATCGAGCTGGCGCTGCCGCGCCCGAACTTGCCGGATTCCAGATACGATTTTAATAAGGCAGTCAGTTCGCCGGAACTATCGGTTTTGACTTTCTGGGCCTCATCAATGACCACGCAGTCATAGCGCGTAATCAGTCCCGGGGTTTTGCGGGAATCGTTATAGAACAACACGGCCGGAGAAATTGAACCGGAACGCACTGCGACATAGCGCGACATATTGTCAAACACAAAGGATTTGCCGGTGCCTTTGGGCGCCAGTTCTACCAGATTGAACCGGGGCTCGACCATTGGAATCAGACGCGCCATCAGCAGGGTTTGCTGTCGTTCCGAGTAGAGCTGCGGCTGAAAGCCCATTGAAGAAATGATCAGATAAATCCATTCGGCGGTGGTAAAGTGCCGGCGTGCTTCACAAAAGTATGCAATGTCAATATGCGCCAATTGGAACGGCTTAAATTCTTTCATCCAAATCTGGCCGTGCGGATTTTCATCGGATTTCGGGATATAAAAGAGCGTACCGACGCCCCATAAGCCGCTGCTCAAGAGCATGTCATTTTCGGCCACGATTTGCGGCGACACAAACGCATTGCTTTCATCTAAAAAGGGGATATTGAGGTAACGGTCGCCTTTGACCAGATTCACATACACGGAGAAATTATCCAGCAATTTCACCTTATCCTGTTCATACAGACGATTCTTTAACGCTTCTTTCTCGCCTTTGGCCGGCACATATTTTTGCATAAAGGCCGCGATCCGTTCCCGGCTCTCATCGGTCAGGGTTTGCGTATCCCGACAAAATGCGAGATAATCCATTCGCCGACATACGTCGGAATGGCCCGGCTGCCAAAGCCGGCCTGGTGAATTAAGGCTTTATTGATAATAATCTCGCCAAAATAATCAATCGCTTTCGTTTCAAATGATTCCATGAGACCTCCTCTTTCGAGAACATTACTACGGATCATATAGCGATCCTAAATCAGTTGTAACATGTCACTTCGATTCCGCTCAGTGACCGGGCGGTTATCGAGCGGAGTCGAGACACAAATCATGTAGGATTGCTATATATCAAAGTCAAATTTGCTTTGGGTCATCGTTTTTATGGTGATGGGCTGCATGATCGTTTCTTCCAGCGTACTTCCGGCGATTTCATACATCAACGCAATCTGAAAGACGGTCATCTCTTGATGTTGCAGCCGAATGTTTTGCGAAACTTCGGTCTCATCCTTGCCGGCCAGTTCGGCAAGCTGAATGGTCGCAAGGGGCAGGGCCTGAGAAGTGACTGTCATGCTGATATTCCGCACCGGGAGGGTGTTCGGGTTCGCAATCCGCAGGATCAGTGTTTCTTTCGTCAGGAGGCGATATTCGGTTTTGACCAATTGCACGCGCAGGTTTTGCACCTCCGGCATGGTATATTCAAAATACCCCACCGGCACAATGAGTTCTTCCGGTAACGCGCCGCCATGCACATAGAAATCTTCTTGAATCTCCTTAAACCGGTTATGCCCTCTGGCAATCACATAATTTCTCCCATCTCCGGATGTAGTTTTATCAAGGAAATAGACGCCATCCGCCAGATTGGCATTCGCGGCCAACGCCTGAAATTGCGCATCGCGCAGCGTCAGAAAGCGTTATTGGCTGTCGAGCGCTTGACCTTTGAACGCCTCTGGCTCAATTTCATTGGGGACAGCGGCCGGAATCAGCGTTGAACCGTGATCGGAAATCAGAAAAATTCGCGCCCGGGTTTCAAGATGGTTGCGTTTGATAAAATACGCCAGTAATTCAGTGAGATGATCAAGCACATAGGCGACTGTTTGGCGGTGTTCCAGCGCGGTCTTTTGATAGGATTTATGGAGTTCCGCATCAATTTCAAGATAATTGATCACCAGCAATTCCTGTCCTGTAACCACATAGTCAGCCAGTTCGCCAGCTTTGGCGAGATACGTCAGCGTATGCTGCGGGAAAAACGCCTGCCAATTTTCGAGCAGCGTTTTTTCGTAACTGTACTGAATCGTATCTGCCTGGTCGCGTTTGCCTGAAATCAAACCTTTTTTCGAAGATCGCGTTTCTGAGGGCAGCAGACACAGATAAGGTTCAACCCGACCGGCCAGAGCATGTTGCGCACAGGCCGCCTGGAAATGTGCGAAAAATTTGTAATTAAAGTTGTCAATAATCAGCAGGATCGGGAACGGCGTCGCGGCAATCAAGCTTTTGTAATTGAAGATAAAGCGGTATAACACCCGGTCATAATGATAACTGAGGTGCGCGTAATGCGCCCACACATAGTCCGAAAATTGCCGGCCGTAAGCAAGTGTCGCCGGATCGGCCTGCCGGGTGGTTTCCAACCAGAATTTATAGGGTAAATATTCCTGTACCGCCCAATCAATGACGGCTTGAATGTCGGCCGCAGGATTAAACGGCGACGGTTTGGCCGGCGGCATGTATGCGTGAAACTCTTCGATTTTCTGGCGATAGAGGGGCAGTAATGGCCTGAACGTGGTCTTGAGCCGGAGAATCAGAGTGGGCGTGATGAGATGCATACGGGACTTGAGGGCTGCCAGCAGATAGTCCGCCTCGCAAGCCAACTCGCCTGAACTATACCCGAGCAATTCCTCAACCTGCTGCGCCGTCCAGGTGGGATGCGCTTTTTCAAAACTGCGCCAGAAAATCTGCAACTCATTCAGCAGAACCGCCGGATAGACGGGTGATGTTTGCTGAAATGGCTCAAGATCAAGCTCCTCCAGGTTGAGTTTGGCGGTTTCGAGTCGTTTGAGCGACGTTTCGCCCAGGCACTTGATCTGCAATGCGCGCGGATATTTGCCAAGCAGTTTATACAGACACGCCTGCTCGTACAGGCCCCAGAGATTGGTCTGAAGCTCTTGAATCAGATCGCCGAATTCAGGACTGTGCGCAGCCCACAGGTGTAACTTATACCCATATACCGCCGTCGCCAGAGCGGGCAATCGCTCCTTGCGGCGATGATACTGCACCAGATCGGTCATCAGCGCGCCAAAGTTGAGCCGGTTAAACTGCGGCGCGTCTAAGTGAGGACTGAGAAACCACTGGCACACACACGCAGAGAGCAATTGCGGCTCTGTCCCTTCAACCGGAAGTTCAAGGAGTTTTTGCTGCTGAATTTGCAGATCCGTCAGATCAAGGTCATAGGTTGAAATGTTCCATTTCGCCGCTAACAGATCGCGATAGGTCAGTTTGCGGGGGGTCACACGGGCGAATGGATACTTGCTCAAACCATTCACTAACCAGGTTTGCAACGCTTGAGAATACACAATGATCCGTTTGGCGCTCTGCTGTTTGAGCGCGGTTTGCAAGCTGACGTACGCCGCGACATAGTCGTTGTTCGACGCATAGATCTCATATTCCGCGCCAGCCAGTTGGCGGGTCTGATCAAAAATAATCTCAATGTCGCCGGATTCATGAGGCTTTATAGATGATTTAAACATTATTTTTAAGGCTGAAATCCTTGCTTATGAGCAATCCTTGTAGTTTTTTGGCAAGGTTTGGTTGACGGATTGAGCCACGTTGTTTCGGGAATTCCGCTCCGCTCCATTCTCGAAACAACCCGTCAACTAAATGTTGTCAAAACAGTCGTAGTTATTTTTAAGTAAGTATAAATAATTCTACTTTGTTAAATTCGAAAGGCGCTCCATCTCACAGCCCTGAAAGGGCGTTATCTGTCAGCATCGGGTGAAGCCCGATGGGATCGTGGCGTCGTTCGCATTGAGCCCTGTAAGGGCGTCATCTCCGCATGCTGCCGGGATGCCGCATCCCCGAATATCCCGCCCTTTCAGGGCTGTGAGCGCGGTGCGCCATGAGGCCATCGGGCGTCACCCGATGCTGACAGATGTTGCCCTTTCAGGGCAACATGCCATGTTTTCGAATCTAACAAAGTCGTAATAATTACTTAGAGCAAAAGTTTCTTTGACTTTTGTTGGGCGAGAACCGTTGATATTCAGCAAAAGTCAAAGAATTCTTGCTTATTCTTCATTCTTGTAGTTACCTACAATAGAGGTGTTCTATGAAAACGCGACTTTTATGTGCTCTTCTGATTGTTGTCGCCTTTGGATGGGGCGAGCTTGCGTATGGGAGCGCGCCGCCGAAGGTGATTCTTTCTGAACCAATCCTGATCATCGAAACCGGGAGCGTACGCCTGAAATTCCCGGGCGCCGACGAATATACAGAAGTCTCTTCGAGCAGAATGCTGCCGGCCGGGACCATGGTTGATATTGAGAATTCCTCCGCTTTTCATGTCCTTTGCCCTGATTGGAGTGTTCTCACGGTTCCATCTGCAACAGGCGCAGAAATCACTGGCTGTCCTCAAGCTCCTCCTGATTGGGAATTGATGGTGCAGGCTCCCAGTCCTCCCTGGCCGGTAAATCCTCTTTTTCCGACAAGAGCGCCCCTGAAAAGATCATATCAAGACATCATTCAACAGATACAAAGCGCTCCTTTGCTCGACAATGATCCTGTCGTGAAACTGTTAGCGTGCCATCTTTATCGAGAAACCGAACAATATGCTCAAGCGACGTCATGCTGTAATGAAATCTGGAAATTGTCTGAAAATATCCGTGATAATTACCAAAAAAGCGTTTTGAGATATCAGGCAGCTTTGTTTCTGTGGACGCTTGACCAACGAGTTGATTCTATAAATCTGGTCCAGGAAGTCTTCGCGCACTATCAACCCCCTGCAAATTTTCAAAGGGAGCGCCCTTACGAAGAATTTGCGGATGTTCGCCAATATTTCAAAAAGCTTGCTCTTCAAACCGCGGAGCGTGAACAGCAAGCGTATGCTCATCATCATGCCGCGCTTCTTGATCATTATGTATTTGAGCAGCGCGATGACGCCTGTGAACACGCCCGCAAAGCTCTGGCTCTCTATCAGCAAAGCGGGTTGTCAACCATGGCTGAACAGATTCGACCATTTTTAGAAAAAGAGTGTCCGCCTCAATGCTATGAAAGCCCATGAGGTCACAAAAATATGTTCAGGTTTTTACCCACCCCTCACCCCTCCCAGGAGGGGAATATTGGTTCATGCCACTGTACAAACTCTCCTACGATGGGAATTTGGGTTGCACAAATTCCCCTCCTGGGAGGGGTAAGGGGTGGGTTGAAATGGCGATGTGACAAGAGTTTTCAAAATAACTCTCCAAATCTCGTCATTATGGTGTTCTGTTGTCTCTTGCCAGTGGTTGGAAGTATAATGTTCGGATGTTGTTCGGCCGGTGACGCTGCGTCATTGACGACTGAGAGCCTGCTTTCTTACGTTCAGGATACGTTCCATGCCCGGATCGAATTTCTCGGCGAGCTTCTGGTACGGGGCGGATCAAATTATCTCTCCCAACGCCGCTATCAGGAAGCCTTGATCTGCTTTGAGTGGGCGTTCAGCCTGTATCAAAAAATAGGAGATCACAAGGCGCAGGGGAACGTCCTGTTACATATCGGAGTGCTCCATTTCAGCCGCCTTCGTTTTGAGGAAGCGCGTCACTATGTTGAACGCGCCCTGAAAATTGCCAATCTGCAAGCAGATCGGGCGAATGCCGGTATTGCGATGGCGTACATCGGGGAAATTCTGAGAAGTCAGGGGCAACTTCAACAAGCCCTGGAGCTTTATCAACAGGCATTAGACGAGGCGCGAGAGCTGAAAGATGTGATTGGTGAAGGGCGAGTACTGACAAATATCGGCAATGTATATGTTGAACTTGGGCAGTATCGAGAAGCGATCCGGGCATTCTTGAATGCCTCACATATTTTGGAACAGGCCGGTGATACCCAGGGAGTAGGCATTATCCATATCAGCCTCGGCGTATCATACACTCGCCTGGGAGACGACCAACGGGCATTGACGGCCTTTCAAAGGGCGCAGGAAATCCTGAAAACGCTCAGGGATCAACCCAATGAATCTGTTGCGTTAACCGGGATGGGAGGAATCTATGAAGATCGGGGAGAATACCTGAAGGCCCTGGGCGTGTATCATCAGGCCCTCCGGATTCAAGCTGACCCTTTACACAGGGCAGTCACATATAACAATATGGCAAAGGTCTGGGATCGCTATTGTTGGGAGAGCAATAATGCCTCGCATTTGCGAGAAGCTCTGGAATTGTATCAGGAATCATTGCACATAACGCGAGACGTAGGGGCGCTCACGACTCAGGCCAGAACCTTGAATAATATCGGAGAAGTTTATCTGCACCTGAGTGCTTATGAGAACTTCACCGGGTCGCTTACACAGGCTGAGACATTTTTGCAACAAGCCCTCCGTATTCAAACGGCAAGCGGCGACCGCAGCAATGCCTGGAAGACTCTTGAAAATCTTGGGTATGTGTATGAATTACAAGGGAAGTTTGACAAGGCTCTCCAGACTTATCATGAAGCAATTACACTGCTTGACCAGATGATTGTTTCAGCCGGAGTGGAAGAGTTGAAACGCTCTCTTGGGGCGCAAACCCTGACGGCCTATCAGCGCACCATCCGCCTGCTCTGTCGCAGCAAAGCCTATCAGGCGGCTTTTGATTTGAGTGAACGGGCGCGAGCGCGCGAGCTGCTCGATCAATTAGGAAATATGCCTGTCACCCTTTCTGAAGGCGGAGATAATGAACTTCTGCAAAAAGAAACCATGCTCCGAAGCGAATTGACCCAATTAGAACGACTGCAGCGAGCGCAATCTCTGCAATCAGAAGATCCTGAACTCATGCTGTCATTACAGCGACAAATCGAGATAAAACGTAAAGCGTATGAAGATCTGCTGCTCGAAATCAAGCTACAGCAACCTGAATACGCCGCGATGGTGAGAGTCAGTCCGTTGCAACTCCATGAGGTGCAGCAGCTTCTCGACCATCAGACGACCCTGGTTTCGTACTTTATGACTGAGGACATGACTATCGCGTTTGTGATCACACGTAACGCATTTCAAGCCGTCGAACTTTTGATAGGGGAACACGAGTTAACCCGGTGGGTCAAAGAATTCCGGCGCGTGAACGCTCCGCCATTTTCCGAGCAGCAGAGTATGCAGACGCTTCTTGAGCAGGGGTATGCCGCCCTGATTTCGCCCCTCAAGCCCTATCTCAAGACCCCAATAATCGGCGTCATTCCTCACGGCGTGTTGCATTATATTCCCTTTGCGGCCCTGAATGATGGTCAGCGTTACCTCAATGACGACTTTACGCTTTTTGCGCTCCCCTCGGTCAGCCTATGGCAATTTGTGCAGGGCAAATCTCACCGGAAATCCTCTTCTCTGCTTGCCTTTGCCAACAATGCTGTCCCTGGGAAAGCCGCGCTTCACTATGCCGAACAAGAAGTACAGGCGCTTGCCAGGATATACAGAACGCATTTTCTGCAAGGACCAGAGGCCACTGAATCAGCCTTGAAAGAACTTGCCCCTCGATTTCCGATCATCCATCTCGCGGCGCATGCAGAAATGAATCCTATCAATCCGCTCTTTTCACGGCTATTTTTGTCTGATGATCCGGTCAATGACGGCGCGTTAGACGTTCATGAGGTGTATCTGCTTGATTTGAAAAAGGCTGAACTTGTGGTGTTAAGCGCGTGCGACACGCAATTAGGAAAACAGAGTCGCGGAGACGATATGATCGGCCTGAATCGGGCATTTTTATACGCCGACGCCGCTTCAATCCTTGCCAGTTTATGGAGCGTTGATGATCGCGCTACCTGCGATTTTATGACCATTTTTTATCTGTACTTGAAACAGGGGAAAAGTAAAGCCGAAGCCTTACAAATCGCCCAACAGATTACGCGGGCTAAATATCCGCAGCCCTATTATTGGGCGGCCTTTGTCCTGACCGGCGACCCGGGGAACACAGACACTTCTCTTTTCTGGCTTGATACAACGGCGATTGTTCTAATCATAGCAGAAACCGTCATGATAATCTTACTCTTTGGGGGTAACCTTCTGATTTACTTCAAGAAATTGTAAGGAAGAATCTGTCTATCGAATACTTTCTGAAAAGTGAGCAACGAACCAGTTTGTAGTTCCGTAAGATCTGTCTGCGTGCGGATACGCACAGGCAGAGCGGGATGTGTGTAGAAACAAGCTTGAAAGGCATCATTGTTCTTTTTTACCCACCCTTCATATATGAGTAATATTTTTGATTGACATCGAAAGAGGATTTTTGGTATACTTATGATGTCCGGTCAATGTTCAACACATTATTGACATGTATTGAACCTGAAGAATCCAGGTGAGCTTATGAGAAAACGAGTGGTCTATGGTGTTGCCAACTACGAAGAGTTTGTGATGAAAAACACACAACACCGATGAAAGGGAGAGAAGGTTATGCAACGCGAACGATATTTTAATACTGCCGGGCCGGTAAACTGCACCGATCATTATTGCCTGCCGCCACTACACCGTTTCAATTTAGAGGAAATCCTCCATCTTATTCGGCAGAAAAAATATTTTGTTCTGCATGCTCCCCGGCAGACTGGCAAAACATCCTGCCTGCTGGCCCTGATGGAATATCTGAATCAACAGGGCGAATACAACTGTCTGTACATCAATGTCGAAGCCGCCCAGGCCGCGCGAGAGCGCGTGGCAGATGGAATGCGAGCGATCTTGTCCGAATTAGCTGATAAAGCGGCAGATTATCTTGATGATGGCTTTCTCCAGGAATGCTGGCGAGACATCCTGGCCCAGGACGGCGAATTCAAAGCCTTTCAGAAAGCCTTGAATCTCTGGTCAAAACAGAGCCAAAAACCGCTTGTCCTGCTGATTGATGAGGTTGATGCGTTGGTCGGCGACACTCTGATCTCCCTCCTGCGGCAACTGCGCAGCGGCTACACGGATCGTCCGACGCGTTTTCCCCAAAGCGTCATTCTCTGCGGGGTGCGCGACGTCCGGGATTACCGCATTCATTCCAGCCGCGAGCAGATGATTATTACCGGCGGCAGCGCGTGTAACATCAAAGCGGAATCGCTGCGGCTCGGTGATTTTTCCCGCAGCGAGATGGAACAACTCTATCAATGCCACACCATTGCAACCGGACAACCCTTTACCCCGCAGGCGCTCGATCTGCTGTGGGACCTCTCGGAAGGACAGCCCTGGCTGGTAAATGCCTTAGGCTATGAAGTCACCTTTAAAATGCCAGCCAACCGCGATCGAGCCATCACGATTACGGCCGACATGGTGCAGCAGGCCAAAGAACAGATCATCCTGCGCCGGGAAACCCATATCGATCAACTGGTGGATAAATTGCAGGAAGAACGAGTGCGCAGCGTGATTGAACCGATTTTATCAGGGCTGGCTGCGCCTGAAACGATCCCCATTGACGATCTCGGGTATGTCAGGGATCTGGGATTGATTAAGACCGAAGGGAATATTCGCATTGCTAACCGCTTGTATCAGGAAGTGATTCCCAGGGAATTGACCTACACGACGCAGGTGACCATCACGCATCAGACGCAGTGGTATATCCGCCCGGAAGACGGCTCTCTGGATATGCCGAAACTGCTCACCGCGTTTCAGGATTTTTTCCGCAAACACTCCGAAAGCTGGCAGGAGCGCTTTCAATACAAAGAAGCCGGCCCCCAATTGCTGATGCAAGCTTTTTTGCAGCGCATTCTCAACGGCGGCGGGCGCATCGAACGTGAATACGGGTTAGGGACGCAGCGCACAGATCTTCTGGTCGTCTGGCCGTATCAAGGCGGCGTGCAGGAGGTCGTGATCGAACTGAAAATTCGGTACGGCGACTTAGCCAAAACGATCCAAGAGGGACTCAAACAGACCTGGCACTATATGGACAAGTGTGGCGCAAACCAGGGACATGTAGTGATTTTTGACCGGAGCAAGACCAGCGTCTGGGAAGAAAAGGTGTTCTGCCGTCAGGAAGCATATCAGGGACATTCGATCACAGTCTGGGGAATGTAAGCCAGAAAGCTCTCCTGCGCTCGCCTTAAAAAAGGAGTGAACATGGGTTTGTACTCCCCGGTATCGTGAAACTACAAGAATGGTATCTAAGCAAGAATACATGTCTGTCATTGATCAAATCGAATTCTTGCTTATATATCAATTCCTGTAGTTCAAAGGAGCGGTATATGGGCAACAGGAATCATCCTCTGATATTTTGACAGAAATTTGCTGATAGGGAAAAGAAGTATTTGACATCTGCTCTTGTCTCACCTATCATAGAAATGTTGTCGTTACCAGTCTATCACAAATGCTCTCTTTCATGTTCTTATGACAGAGGAACAAATGTATTATGTTAGCAACTGTCACGTTTGATATTCCCCAGGAGTTAGCTGCAAGGTTACATTAGGCTGTTCCAAAGGTTGACTCATCATCTTTGACCGGCGTACCACTATTCCCTGGAACGACAAAATCTTCTGGCACACTCACCAACACCGCCAGGAAAACTCTGCGTGTTGTAGGATGCTAAACCTCCCAAAACAGCCATTATCCCAGGAATTTCCAGATGTTATGAAAAATTATGAGCAGTACTGATGTTTAAACTTGACATCTCACCCTGATCTTTCAATGTGTTTGTATCTTCATGACATATTCGATCCGGGATTCGGATATCGGAAGCATCCTGTTCCCGTGCTTACTCCAGACCAGATAGATCCCTTTTTCTGTAATTGAAGCTGATTTTCCTTCTTCTCCTCATCTGATCATCTGCCGAAAAGACTCGCTTTGAGGCATATTCGCGTTGCCTTATTCCGGATGATTCTCGAAAATTTTCCCGGTATGATGAAAAAAATTTCATCTTTTGGGAAGAAAACGATCATTTTGAGCGCTTTTTAGATAAAGGTGAGTAGTTATGTATGGTGAGATTTCGTTGTTGTCTCCTGAACAGGGATAACAAACCTCACCTGTAACCAGTTAATGCAAGTGAAATGAGGAGCAAATTATGAAAAAAATAATTGGAGCGATCTTCGTATTGCTGTTGGTTGGGTTGTTACAGAATGGATGGGCGCAGCAAGCCCCGGAGGATGAATTAGCGCAAGCAAAGCAACTGAATCAACAGGTCATCAGACTCTATCAGCAGGGGCAGTATGCTGAAGCGATCCCCTTAGCGGAACAGGAACTAGCGATCCGGGAAAAGGCATCAGGGCCGGAACACCCCGACACTGCCACCAGCCTTAACAATCTGGCAGTGCTGTATAAGACCATGGGCAACTACGCGCAAGCTGAACCACTCTATCAGCGCGCCCTGGTTATCCGAGAGAAAGCTCTGGGGGCTGAGCATCCAGATACAGCGCAAAGCCTTAATAGCCTGGCGACGCTGTATTACGGCATGGGGGACTACGCGCAGGCTGAGTCGCTCTATCAGAGCGTTCTGGCGATCCGGAAAAAGGTCTTAGGGCCGGAACATCCCGCCATTGCGACCAGCCTTAACAACCTGGCAGTGCTGTATCAGACCATGGGCGATTATGCGCAAGCCAAGCCGCTCTTGCAGCGCGCCCTGACAATTTTGGAAAAGGTCTTAGGGCCGGAACATCCAGACACTGCCACCAGCCTCAGTAACCTGGCGGCGTTGTATTACGACATGGGGGACTACGCCCAGGCCGAACCGCTCTACCAGCGGGCGCTGACGATCTTGGAAAAGGTGTTAGGGCCGGAACATCCCGACATCGCGACCAGCCTCAACAACTTGGCGGCGTTGTATCGGGCCATGGGCGACTACGTGCAAGCCGAACCGCTCTATCAGCGGGCGCTGACGATCTTGGAAAAGGTGTTAGGGCCGGAACATCCCAATGTGGCGACCAACCTCAATAATCTGGCAGAACTGTACCGAGATATGGGGGCGTATGCCCAGGCTGAGCCGCTCTACCAGCGGGCGCTGACGATTCGGGAAAAGGTCTTAGGGCCGGAACATCCCGCCATTGCGACCAGCCTTAACAACCTGGCAGCGCTGTATGACGCCATGGGGGACTATGCCCAGGCCGAGCCGCTCTACCAGCGGGCGCTGACGATCTTGGAAAAGGCGTTAGGGCCGGAACATCCCAATGTGGCGACCAGCCTCAACAACCTGGCAGTGTTGTATGGAAAAATGGGGGACTACGCCCAGGCCGAACCACTGTTGCAACGGGTATTGGCGATTTGGGAAAAGGCGTTAGGACCAGAGCATCCTGATGTAGCGTCCAGCCTCAATAACTTGGCGCTGTTGTACCATAATATGGGAATTTATGCCCAGGCTGAGCCACTCTACCAGCGGGCATTGACGATTGATGAAAAGGTATTAGGGCCAGAGCATCCCAATGTGGCAATCGACCTCAATAATCTGGCAGAACTGTACCGAGATATGGGGGCGTATGCCCAGGCTGAGCCGCTCTATCAGCGGGCGCTGACGATTCGGGAACAGGTCTTAGGACCAGAGCATCCTGTTGTGGCGGCCAACCTCAACAACCTGGCAGAACTGTACCGGAATATGGGGGCGTATGCCCAGGCTGAGCCGCTCTATCAGCGGGCGCTGACGATCTTGGAAAAGGCGTTAGGACCGGAGCATCCCGACACTGCGACCAGCCTCGGCAATCTGGCGGGGCTGGTCGCGGCACAGGCGCAGTATCCGCAGGCATACGAATGTTTTAAACGCGCGCAACAGATCAGCGATAAGCTCATTGACCAGATCATGAGTTTTACTTCAGAATCCCAGAAGTTGGCCTTTCTCGCTACCCAACAAGGTAATCTGAATGGGTTTCTCAGTCTCCTTATGCAACATCTCGCTCAGGATGCCGCGGCGCGCAAAGATGGCCTGGAGGTCTGGCTGCGGCGCAAAGGGGTCATTCTGGAAGTCCAGAAACGATTCCAGGAAGCCTTATTGCTCTCCGATGCTCCGGAAGTGCTGAAAATCTTTGAGGAATTATCGCAAGTGCGGGCGCAGCTTTCGCAGCGGTTTTTTGCCGGGCCGGGCAAAGAAAGCTTTGAAGCGTACAAACAGCAGCTTGATGACCTGAAACAGCAGAAAGACGCATTGGAAGCCAAACTCAGCCGCCAGAGCCAGGCTTTCGCCGCCAGTCGGAAAGTGGCGCAGGCGGATGTGGCTGCGGTGGCTGCCGCGCTGCCTCAAGACACTGTGCTGCTGGAATTCGCCCGGATTGACTTGTTTAACTTCAGTGCCAAAGGCCAGGAGCCAAAATGGCTGCCGGCGCATTATCTGGCTTTCATCCTGCATGCCGGCGACGTGGAGCACGTGCAGCTCATTGATTTAGGTGACGCCCAGACGATTGACAATGAAATCGCTCGCCTGCGGCGTTTCATGGAAACCAGAGACAACCAGGCCATGACCGTGGCAACCCACCTGTATGATCTGGTCTTTGCCCCACTGCAACAGGCATTAGGAGCGGTACAGGAGGTGTTTATTTCCCCGGACGGCAACCTGAACCTGATTCCCTTTGAAGTGCTGCTTGACCATGACGGAAACTATTTGATCGAACAGTACCAATTCCTCTATCTGGCGGCCGGCCGCGATGTCGTAGGTTTCGGGCAGGCGCATGGGCAGAGCCAACCGCCGCTGCTGATGGGCGACCCGGATTTTGATTTTGTACCCACCCCTGGCCCCTCCCAGGAGGGGAATTATAGTCGGTCGGCCGACATGCGCGGGCTGCATTTTAAACGTCTGCCCGGCACCAGAATTGAAGTCGAAACGATTCATGGCCTGTTAGCTGATACGCAGCCCCAGCTCTATACCGACCAACAGGCACGGGAAGCGGCGCTGATCGGCGCGCAAGCCCCACGCATCTTGCACTTAGCCACGCACGGCTTTTTCCTGGAAGATCAGGAATTACCTTATGACGAAAGCTGGCAACGCAGGACAGTCATCTTTTATGACGGGACGTCACAGCCGGTTAAACCAATAGCCCCGGGCAAATTTGAAAATCCGTTACTCCGCTCAGGGATTGTGTTGTCCGGCGCAAATAAGTCGTTCGAAGATGAACAGGATGAAGGCATCATTACGGCCGAAAAGATTTTAGGCTTGAAATTGCGAGGCACGGACATGGTCGTGCTCTCCGCCTGCGAAACCGGCCTGGGAGACGTACAAATCGGCGAAGGCGTCTATGGCTTACGGCGGACCTTCATGCAGGTCGGGGCCAAAAGCCTGGTGATGAGTCTGTGGTCGGTGCCGGATCAGGAAACCCAGGAATTAATGGTGCAGTTTTACAAGAATATACTGTCAGGGAAGATGAACCGCTGTCAAGCCCTGCGGCAGGCAGCATTACAACAGATGCAGATTGTCAAGGAGCGTTACGATTCTCCGCATCCGTTCTATTGGGGTGCATTTGTGTTTCTGGGTGAGCCTTAAGAACTACAGGAACAAGGATAAGCACGAATCAGAAAATCATGAACGATGATATCGTAATTCATGCTTGACAAAAACAGCCAATACCTTATGATAGCATATATGAATGATGGTAACTCGTCTACATGAAAAAGGGTGGTGAGAGAAAATGATTCAAACGGCACGGATGGAAAAAGAGCAGGTGTGGCTCGAATTTTCGACATTACCGCTCGATGCGCAATATCAGGTGCTTGAGTTTATGCTATTTTTGCATGCCCGGTATACTCTCCAAAGAGAAACGGCTGAAGCCCAGAAAACCAAACTCAGTGATGAGCCTTTTGTCGGGATATGGAAAGATAGAGAGGAAATGCGTGATAGTGGCATATATGTGCGCACCCTCCGCCAGCAGGAATGGGGGAGCGACTCATGAAGAACATGCTGATTGATACCGATGTGTTGATTGATGTCAGCCGCGACATTGCGCAAGCCGTCAACTGTCTTCAAGAAATTGAACCATATACGACGTTAATGATCAGTGCTGTCACCCACATGGAACTGCTGGTTGGATGTCGTAATGCTCGGGAGCGGCAGGAACTTGAACGGTTTCTGTTACGTTTTCAGGTGATCGCCCTAAATGACCGTATTTCAACATGTGCTGTGGAGTTATTACAACAGTATCGTTTAAGTCATGGCATACTCATTCCGGATGCGTTGATTGCCGCAACGGCCCTTGTTTTTGACCTGCCTTTTTTAACCAAAAATCAGCGTGACTATCGCTTCATCGAAGGGCTGTCGCTATTATCGTATCCATGTTCGATTGAAGATTTGGGCCTCCTTCCCATCAATTCAAATCCCCCTGGTACTGAGCCAGAACCTCCTGCGCCTGTCAAATAAACACGACTTGGAAGGTTATTTTAAAATAACCTTCCAAGTCGTGTATCAATGCTTGTGCTTCCATCATTCCCTCATTTTCTCCCATTTCAGTGTTTAACTCTCTGCTTCATCAAGTTCCGTTTCTAAAGTAATAGGAGAATAGATTCATGTCAAGAGTTTTGATGAAGTACAAATTTTTATATGCAAAATGTTTTGATGGCAAACGAAAGTTTGCATTCATGTCCTTAAGCAACATCAGGATCCCATAAAAGCGGTAGAATATGATTTTTGAGTTGACAGGAGAAAGAAGTTTGGAGATGATGGAGATACATCTGGCACAGAATTTTTCAAACAATAGCAAGGCATGGGGGAGAGAAGAATGCGAAGATTTTCATCCTATGGTCAAATTAACCCGAAATTGCACTATTACGCACCGAGAACCGGGTTGATTGAGCAGGCATACACGCAATTACTCGGGGAGCATCCTGAAGAGGGCGGACATTATATCACGGTCTGGGCGCCGCGGCAAACCGGCAAGTCAACCGTTCTCCTGGAAGCTGCCCAAAAACTCCGTCAGCATGAGGAGTATGAGGTGGTGCTCATTACCATGGAATCTGCCAAATATGAACAAGATCCGCAAGTAGTGTTACGGATGTTTGTCAGAGAACTCCAATTCAAAATAGACTATCCGTTTCCAAACATTTCCTCATGGGAGGACTTTCCCTTGATCTTTCATCGTGAATGTCTGAAAAAACCGTTGATCCTGGTGATTGATGAATTCGATGCCATCGCGGAACAGTGCATCAATAAATTCGCCAGTGAATTCCGCAAAATCCACACTGATCGCATCACAGAAACCGGGAAAACCAGCGCGGAAAAAACGTATCTGCTGCATGGGCTGGCCTTGATCGGCGTCCGTAGCGTTTTAGGCATTGAGAATGTGAGCGGTTCCCCCTTTAATGTCCAGCGCAGTGTGCATATTCCGAACCTGAGTTTTGAGGAAGTGGACGGGATGTTCAAATGGTATGAACGCGAAAGCGGGCAGCAGGTCGAACAAGATGTTATCGAACGCTTATATGCTGAAACAAACGGGCACCCCGGATTAACCTGCTGGTTCGGTGAATTGCTGACTGAGGGATTCGAAGATCATCCTCCTGTCAAAGAGAAGCCAATTACGCGTGCTTTCTTCGATATTGCCTATCAATACGCGACGTATGTGCTGCCCAACAATACGATCCTGAATATCCTGAGCAAGGCGGACAAAGAGCCGTATCGCAATTTTGTGCTCCGTTTGTTCAAAACCGGTGAAAAATTGCATTTCAGGTATCATGACAAGCAGGTAAATTACCTGTATATGAATGGCGTGGTTGACCGGGAACAAGGGGAAGATGGCGCACTCTATCTGAAATTTTCCAATCCCTTTGTGCAAAAATGCCTTTTTCAGTATTTTTCCAATGAACTGTTTCAGGAACTCGGCAAGCTGTTTGACCCCTTTGAGAATCTGGACGATACGATTACGGAGACGCGCCTGAATATCCCCAATCTGATGAAACGCTATGAACGGCATCTGCGCGAAAATAAGGCGTGGTTATTGAAAGATGCGCCGCGGCGAGGAGACTTGCGCATTTATGAAGCGGTCTATCACTTTCATTTATATATGTATTTATTTCACTTCCTTAAGGGCTTTGGCGGAAAAGTTTATCCGGAATTCCCTACCGGCAACGGCAAGATCGACCTCATCATCGAATACGGCGGGAAGATGTACGGGCTTGAAGTCAAGTCCTATACGACGCACAAAGACTTCCAGGATGCTTTACTCCAGGCAGCCCGTTATGGGAAGCAATTGCATTTGATCGAGATTTCGCTCATCATCTTTGTTGAATCAATTGATGAAAAACACCGAAACACCTATGAAGCGGCCTACCTCGACCAGGACACCGGTACAACGGTATTTCCGATTTTTGTCGAGACCGGGTGTTGAGCTATGCGCTATTTTCATACCTCCGGGTCATGTGACCCGGACAAGCATTATATCGCCAGAGGAAACCTCTCGAGGCATCGAACAGAGAGGAAGAAAGATAAGAATGCTATGAAATGTGAACGAGCACAAGTTTGTATTTCTGGGAAAACCGCAAGAACTGAAAGTCTTGCAAAATCATACGCTGCGCCCTCCGGTTGTGATCATCAACACAAAAAAACGGGTCGTTTGACTCTTAAAGAGACACATAGTGCTATTGAGTAAAATTGTGTCAAGAGATTTATATAGTCCCCACAAAGCGGATTTTCACATACATTTTTTGTTGTTGTAAGTGATTCTGTGCTGGAGTGCAAACGTTCTACTTTTGCGCGTGTCAGTGTGTCAGCACGCTCGCTTGCGAACGCAACATGTTCGTTGCTGTCAATCCTTCTGTGCTCGCTCGCTGGACCATGTTCTGCTTTTGCCTGTCAGCTTTCCAGCCCCTACTCACGCGCGAAAGTAGAACTTTCGCACTCCGGGCACAGAATTATTTACAGGAAGCATTTTTTAAGGGAAAAACTCTTCTTGCTGAGTCCTATTTTTGTCGTTCCACAAGATAGATTTCGACCAGCGTTGTCTTGAGCTCGGGTGGTGGGCCTGTGCTCTCAAAAACATCTTTGAGCTGCTGTAGAAATTGGGAAAAGCCTGTCAGCGAATTTTCGGGGATTTCAGCAGTAATCTTTCGAATCGTAAACTGCTGTTCCTGATAGACCTGATCTGTAACGATCTTCCACCCCATTGAGTGTATTCTGTGCTCAATGGCATTTTCAAGGTCTTCTCGTTTCCCGGAGATGAATATGATCTGAGTATTTTCCGGATCTGAGGTGATTCCGGCCGCAACGCGGGCTTCTTGCAATGAGAGCGACTCTGGCGTGATTGTTCCGCTGAGAATGACGAATTTCCCGCCGGGAACTGCCTGAGAAGGGTCTATGGCTGCCCCATTGCGGGTTTGGGTCTGCTGCAGCAAGGCCCTCATGGTGTGCAGTTGTTGGTATTGGGTGTAATAGACCAGGGCCGAAAATATCATGGCCATGCTGGCCGCAATAGCGGCAAGCTGGGACCCGGAAAGTGGGCAGAAATCGGCAATCTTGCGCCAAAAGGGTTGCTGTTGCGCGATTTGCAGGGCATCGAGGGCGGCATTAATCTGAACGCGCAACTCTGATGGGGCCTGTTTTATGCTGGATAAGCGCAGCAGGCTATCGGTTTGTTGCAGTTGCGCATATTCCTGACGACAATGGACACACTCGGCCAGATGATTTTCCACCCTGAGAATGTCTGATTCGTACAATTCACCATCCATATAGGCGAGCAAAAGAGTTTCTATTTCCTGGCAGGCTCTTTCCCGCAGCGATGTCTCAGGTTTTTGAGGAGATTCAGGCTTTCGCACGGGGAAGAAGCGCTCACGCCAGGTTTTCCTCTTCCGCAATACCTGTTGAACCTGCCGTTCGGCAATGGTGAAGAGCCAGACCTCTGGCGATCTCTCGCCCTGGTAGGTTGCTATATGTTTGAATGCCTCAATAAATACGGCTGTGGTAAGCTTCAAGGCGTCTTCGTGATCTTGTCCTTTATGCAGCATATAGCTGAAAACGGTATCCTGATATTTCAGAACAAATTGCGTAAACGCCTGTCGGTCGTCGTTGCGGCAGCGTTCGAGCAACACCTGCTGCTTGCGATCATGATCGTGTAACAGTTGTTGTAATGTTTCATTGGTCAGACTCATACATTATATTTTCCTCAATGTCCAGAACTCCAGCCCCGGCCCATCCTGCCAAAGGAGAGGGGAGTCTTCGCCCCTCTCCTTTGGCAGGGCTGGTAAGTTCTCAAGAATTTTTCACCATGAAAAGCATATAGGAGTGCGACGTGGTCGTCGCAGCGGCATTTCTGATGCGACAACCACGTCGCACTCCTGAGAGAACTTAACAGCCCTACCTCTCCTTTGGGGAGAGGGCGGGGGGTAGGGTACCTAAGGTGACCTACTTAAGTTTCTTTATAACACATCGGCTTTTTCCAGCTCGGTTTGTATCATTTTTATGCCTCGGTTTAACCGCGTTCCAACAGTGTTGATCTCTATGTTCAGAATCTCTGCAATTTGGGTGTAACTGAGTCCGCGATAGCGCAATGCGAGCACCGCTTGATAAGCGTCAGGCAGGGCATTCATGGCGTTTTGCAGCAATTGTTCCTTTTCCTCGGTCAGAACAGTCTCTAGGGGAGTCGGATCATGGTTCCGGGGATATTGCTGTTCATGATCATTCAGCGCATCTATCGGAATCGGATCCCCTGCTTGCTGCTGCTGTTTTAGAATATCGAGACAAATCCAATTGGTTTTGCGGCTTACCCAGCATTTGAACCCCTCTTCGCCATCCCGAAAGTCAGAGATTTTTTCCCAGACATAGACCACCACCATTTTCACAATGTCGTCTTCCTCATAATCGCGGATGTTGCGGATATATTTGGCAACCACCGCCTGAATCACAGACGTATAGCGTTGGATCAAGATCAAAAACGCCTGTTCGTCTCTACGCTTCGCTTGCTCGATCACCTCAATCTCTCCGTCGTCAGCCTCATGATTTTTCGTTGTAGCATAGACTGGTTTCATTCTTCGGAGAGATATTTTCTTTCTGTCTATATATTAAGCAAGCTTTTTTGTTATTTTCTTCCGAAAAAAATCAAAAAATTTAAGGTAATTATTTAGCAGCCATAGCCCGTAGGACTTCAAGTATTGTAGCAATGGGATATTTCTCTCTTTCCTCCCTACCGCGCAGTAGTTGCAGGGTGAATCGCCTACGGCGAATTCAGGCGGGGAGTGATTCCTCGTTTTTACAATACTGTATCGCCTACGGCGAAAAATCTGTCAAAAGTTACAATCAGAGATGCCATCGTAACGATGGCATCTCTGATTATGAAATGCGGAGGTTCAGGGAGCGAAAAGAAATTTCGCTCTACAGGGCGGGAGCCGCTTCGCTGACGGTGATTTCCTGCGGCAGGGCTTCGTTTTTCACATCCGGGTTATAGTATTCATACACCGTTGACACCGGAGTTTTGGCTTTGACCGGGAATTTGGCTTTCAGGCGATAGGAGAATTCAACGGGCTGTTTCTGATCCACATGATCCAGATACACAATAATCTGCCGTCCGGTCAGATTGAATTTCGTGATCGTCTCGTCGCCGACCAGTTCGGCCAGGTCGCCGGCCATGACTTCAAATCCCGGCGGCAAGCCCAGATCAACAATAATCATATTGGCGCGTTCCGGTCGATTATTTTTCACCACAACATTAGCAGTCAAGACATCATCTTTGACTAACTCGGTTTTATCGTAGCTGACCGCGATGCTCATCAATTCGGCTGTTTCCGGTTTCTCCTTCCAGGGCAGGTAAAAGCGTCCGACAATCTGATACAGCGCGCTGCCTTCGCCGCCAAATCGCAGTTGCACTCGATTCTCACCTTTTTCAGTGGCCTCTTTCAGGTCGAACAAACGCATGACATCGCTGTTTTCCGGGGTGAGCGCAAATTCTTCTACGATCTTGCCATTGAGCAGCACCGCAACTTCCGCATCGGTCTGGCTGGTGGCATTTTTCATCGAGAGCAGCAAGGCTTTCATCGCCAGAATGGTGGCCTGGGTGGAATGCCAGGTGCCATAGCTGTCTTTCGATTCAATCAGGAAAGTCAGAATTTTACTCACGGTCTCGTGATATTTTTCGGCCTGCATGAAAGCCAATGCTGTCAGCGCAGTCGTTTCAATATTGGCGGAAAGTCCCGAAGCGTTGGTTGAAGTTGAGGAATCCGCTTCCCACCAGATTTTACTTTGTTCTTCTTTTTTCTTGTTCAGCAGGGTTTCCAATAGTTTCACAGTCGCTGCATCGTCAGGATTGTTCAGCACCATGGCGTTTGCGGCAAGAGCCAGGGTGTAGGTATCCTTGATCTCGTCAATGTTGTCCTGAATATACGTGATTGCTTTGGCGACGGCCTCGCCGCGATATTGGCTGGCAAGCAAAGCCCAGGTAATATAGGCGGTGTTGCGCATCACATCATTGGTGAATTTTCCGGCGACTTCATCAAGATACTCCTGCGTTGGTTTCCAGGAACCATCTTTTTCTTGCTGCGCTGCCAGCCATTGCTGCGTGCGGACAATCACATTCGGATCAACCTCGTGTACCTGCGCCATGTCGTAGAATTCCATCAGTCCATAAGCTGTGAGGATTTTGTGCGCCGGCGGGCGTCCGAACCACTCGAATCCGCCGCCCTGGACTTCATAACTGAGCAGGCGTTGATAGCCGGTGTTGATGTAACTCTCGGCCTTCATCTGAATTTCCGGTGTAATTTGTCCGACCTGCTTCATATAATCCAGCACCAGGATGTTCGGATACGTGGCTGACGAAGTTTGTTCAAAACAACCCGAAGGCATGCGCAGAATCGAATCCAATCCTTCCACGATCTGGCTGAAAATGCCGGGATAGACCTTGACAATGATTTTGCTGGCGTGCTCAATCGCTTCTTTCGGAATCGTGACCACTTGCTCAACATCCGCGCTTAATCTGCCGTTCCAGGTCAACTCAATCCGTTCGCCGTCAGGCAGCACCTCAATCGTGCGGGCAATGGCGTCGCTCATTTCCGAGCCGTAGGCATGAACTGTCAGTTTATGCCAGCCGATGTCCTTGACTTTGATCGTGAAATAGACCACATCCACCTGTCCGCTGTTCAGGGAAATGGTTTTCTCTGCGATGTCGTTGATCAGCTCAAACCAGGGTTCTTCACTCAGTTTCAAGCGCACACTCTGAGAGCCGGGCAGATAATTGTAAATCGCAATCGGAATCGAGACCTGATCGTTCTGGGTCAACGTGACCGGCAGATCAATATCCACGAAGAAATCCTGAAACACCTTAATGGCTGAGGTGCCACTGCCCAGGGTTCCATTTAAAGATGAGGCCATGCTGGTTAAACGCCAGGTCGTAATCGAATCCGCCATGATGAGTTGAATGGATGCTTTGCCCTGATCATCGGTCAGAATCGCCGGATTGGTGTAGAGGGTTTCCGGAAAATATTCACGAATACGCGGCCCGCTGTCGCCGTTCGCTGCGCCGCCAGCCTTAGTTTCGACCGAAGCCGCCATATCCATCGCCATTTCCGCTTTCTCTAAAACCATCGGTGGGGCCGCCAAAGGCATAGCCTGTCTCACCATCATGCGGGGTGCATTCATCATGAAGTCCCCATCTTTATCCCGTCCTCCGAATAGCCAGTCAAAAAACGAGCGATCTTTATGCTGAATATCGAGATAGGCGTCGAACCATAAGTCATCCGCCGTATTTTCGAGTTCATCCGGGCCCAGGCAATGAAAGCGGTGATATGTGAAATCGTCGTTGCCTGGCTCCACCCGGTATGGATTCCCCCAGGGATCAAGCAGATCCTCTGCGGTCAGAAATCCTGCTTCCACCAGCTTTTCGATCCCTTCTTTGGCTGTGAGCACTCGCTCGTGTTTCACGGAGTAATCGTACATGGCTTGATAGATTTTCCTGAAATCTTCCATAACTGGCTCCCAGACAACGGACTGGATATTTTGCGTTTTCCTGGCAAAGGTATTGATGTTCACATCGTAATTTACCAGATTTTCCGCTGAGGCTAAGAGCACTTGCGCCGCTTTCTGACGAATCTGTTCATGCTGCGCCTGATCTTCCTTGATAAAAGGCGTATCCATGATCACTCCTTCCATGCTGTAGGCATGGATTTCGTAGCGCGGGGTCATAATTTCCTTTTCAAGCATAAAATAGATTTTTTCCAGCCCCGGCTGCATTTCCTGCAAAGCGAACACGCTTTCGTCAACGATATTCACGCCCAGGGCCGCTAACACTGGATGTCCCTGCCGATTCGTGACCTGAAAATCAATCTGCGCGTCTTCGCCGGGCAGGAAGGTCGGCTTCGCGGTCGTCACCCCGATCTGCAATTCATCGGCGGCTTCGACATATAACAATTTGGTATCGCGTATCATATCCGAAGAAGCAAGAATCTGGTAGGTATGCAATTGGATCGAGCCTGCAACCGCTGCCTCAAGGTCGAGGATGGCACGACCGTCATCCAATTCGACCGAGGTGGTCAAAAAGGTCTGTCCGTCTTTGATCAGATCAACGTACACGCTGCCTTGCGTTTTAGCGGAAAAAATATCAATCGCTATCGTTTCACCGATCTTATAGAGGGCTTTATTGGTGCGTACCAAAATTTGCTCGCTGCGTCCGTCCGCATCGAATTGAAAATTTTTCGACACGGCATGACCAGCCGCATCTTTAGCAATAACTGCAAAGACGCAGGTTTGTTCCTGAGGCGTCACGGGCATTTCAGCAATGCCGGAGGCATCAGTCTGCAATGTGACCGCGCTGCCGCCGTCAACATTGATTGTCAAAACTGCTTCGGCCGGGGTTCCATCAGGGTAACTGACCGCAAAATAGAAGATATTTTCCAGACCGGGCGTGATTGTGCCGCTTTCAGGAATCACGACAATGTTCAGCGCATCAGCGGCGATTGTTCTGGTAAGTGTCTTCTTTTCTTCATGATCGGCAGTATCAACGACAGATACATCAATTTTGACAAAAGCATTGCCCTGTTCCAATGGTTGTCCAACAAAATATTCGGGCAGTTTAGTTTCGAATTCATAATGACCGTTTTCATCGGTTTTGCCCTTGAGTTCGGCAAATTTCTCGAATTCCACATCGAATTTGGAGAGCGTGACCACGACCGTTCCGCCGGACACCGGTTTGCCGAAGAAATAGTCCACTTGCAGGTCGCCTTTCAAGGTCTGACCCGGCTGATAATAGCGGTTATCCGTATCAAGCACCAGATTGAATTTCGGCAGGACATAACGTTCGACGGTCACGGTTTTTTCCTGAGTGTTGTCGCCAAAAATCGCCCGGATTTTGTAGGGACCTTCATTCAATTCGTGCGCTAATTGAAATTCTGCGGCGCTGATACCGAATTCATTGGTGCGCTGCGACCGTTTAAAAACCTTATTGCCTTTGGAGTCTTCGACTTCGAGCGTCATCTCTTCATCACCAGCCGGCAGCAAATCGGGCTTGCGTAAAGCCAGACTGCGGATATGAATCACCTGCCCCGGTTGATACAAGGGTTTATCAGTGGTCAGGAGGATTTTATACACATCCTGAATCTGAATTTGTTGTTGGACTTGATCTCTGGCTTCACCTTTCCTGACCTGAACGCTTAATTGATGATCGCCAATGACATCGGCTGGCAGGATGAAGGAGGCGTCGAGCGTGCCACGTTCATTGGTCGCACCCTGAAACACTTCATTGCTGTCCAGAGCAATGCTGACCTCAGCGTCATGCACGGGTTCTTGTGAAGCAGGATCAGTGACAACTACTCGCACGGCCGCCTGACTATTGGCATAGAAGCGACGCTGCATGAGCAGGTGCGTATCAAGCTGCGAGACCGCGTAAAACAGACTCTTCTTGCCTTCAAACTGCTGCTCCCCTTTCTTGATGGTGTAGTGCAGCACATAAGCGGCAAGCTGCTGCTGATCGACCTGGGCATTGACAATCAGCGAAATCTCAGGAGTCGCCTGCGAAATTTCAAGCTGCATCGCGCTTGCGCCTAAACTCTTTCCGCGCAAATCTTCAATGCTGACGTGCAAATCGTAACTGACCGATCCCTCATGTTGAACTGTAACGGGTAAAATGACCTCAATTGTTTTTTCATTAATCACAGCTCGAACCTTTTCAGGGAGAACCGAAAATTCCGGGGCGGCGCTGCTTTTCGGCAGCCAGACGGCAAGTGCTCCTAACATGATGATGCTCGAAAAAATCCAATATTTCATTGTTATTGCTCCTTATATTTCGTAGTTTGTGAAACCTGAAAAACTGGGGTTTCTTTAACAAACCCAAGTTTCTGCCTATTATTAAACTTCACGTTGTTTCGGGAATTTTAAAGGCTCATTCCCGAAACAACCCGTCATTAAGACATTTTCAAAAAATGCCCAAAGTATTATCCCAGAACCACATAGAATATATTACATATAGACAGTCTTTTGTCAAGAGAAGTTCCAACACTCTGGGAAATAGGTTCTTAAATGGTAGTGGTTAAATGATAAGTGATGCGTTCCCTGAGCGAATTCGAAGGGAACAATGAGCGGCTCGTTTCGACTTCGCTCAACGAGCAGGCATCACTTACTTGTGATGTGTAAGCACATAGTCCATCACATGTATATATTAGAGAACTGACATCACGTCGGGTATACATGAAATTATAATATGTGTAAGCACATCGTACACGCTTTTATAGTTCGAGTGTATAAGGGAA
>DF820472.1:124824-227412 GCA_000739535.1 Candidatus Vecturithrix granuli
CTAACACAGTTAAAAACAATGTATAATATCTGACTTTTTTATATGAGTGCGTAATGTGAGTTACTATTTAACCACTGCCTCTTAAATATCTGCTGTCATTATTGGGGAGCTACAAGGAGTGAGTGTACAAAGGATGTGAAATGCATTGCATTACGAGATTTTCAATCCCTTGGACACTCAATTCTTATAGTTTTCCCCACATATCACAGAAAAATCAAATAAAATTTGTTGACGAAAAATCTCCTGATGTCTAACATACTATCGTACTGTATAGTTGTCCTTTCCGTTATTTCCCTGAATTCGTTATTATTCATGACGGTCAGTAGTCATACTATTTTCACAAACCAGGGAGGTGACCTTTTTCTAATAAAAACTGGTTTGAAAAACATATTCGATTTTTCACTGCAAAGAATTTATCGTGAGCGGGTAATTGCCCGGCATGATGAAACTACAGGAATTTCATAGAGAAAAGAATAAATTTCTGCCACATCTGATATCACATTCTTTCCTATATGCGATTCTTGTAGTTTCAAAAGAGCTATGATGAGCGTATGCTCACTCAGCACAATGAAACTACAAGGATTTTACATAACCAGGGATCATAAATCCTTGCTTATGAGTCATCCGTGTAGTTTCAAAAGAGGTGCCATGAGCCTCTGGTTCACCCATCATCATGAAAATGAGATGTACCGCGAAACTCCAGTTTCGCGGCCGTATCACTAGTACGCGAAACTGGAGTTTCGCGCTACATTTTCAAAGGAGCTTTTATGTGTAACAAAACATGGAGTAAATGGATTGCCTGTATCGTCATTGTCGCCTTCCTTTCGGTCTCAAGCGCCAGCAGTGTAATAGCTGTAGAACGACCGATTGGAACCACGCCTCTACTGCTCGCGCAGGCATCCGCCTTATTCCCTTCAAATCAACCCTCGACCTCCGACGAGTTTCGGGTGCGGCAGCAGGTCTATGAAAACAAAATTCAGAGCCTCGAAACAGACATTCAACGCGCCAGAGGGATGCGCAAAAATTTATTGACCGTAGCCGTGGCCTCGTTTACGGCAGGAAGCGCGATCAATTTTGCTGTGAATTCAGTTAACAGTGCGATTGATGATATTCCGACCTCGAACCCAGAAGAGCAAGAGAACGTTACTGGTACAGTTGAAGAACGTTATGATGCCTGTGAATCCTATGTATGCATTACTTCAGAAAAAAATGACGCATTGAATGCGTTAGATGGCATCCAGGGCATCGGCGGCGGAATTTTCATCGTCGGTGTGGTCAGTATGCTTGGCTATTGGCTGTATTCGAGGAATATCAATCACAAACAAGCACAAATTGATACGCTGCGAACCGAGTTAGGTTCTGGTTTAGAACCAGCGCGCGGCATTACTCCGGCATATCTTCAACAAAACGAATCTGTCGCGGCGGTGCTTGAAGAAATTGATCTGCTTAAAAAAGAGGCCGGCAAAACCCGAACTTTTGGTGAATGGTCTTCACGCCTGGCGATTGGCGGAATTCTCAGCGGACTCTTCCTGCTAGGGGTTTCGAATGCTTCGAGTGATCTTGTGGAAGATATTACAGTGGATCAAACGGATCAGGAACAAGTGTCCGCTAAACGTGATGCGCTCGACAAGGCTGACAACATCGAAACAGTCGGTTTCGTCGTGTTAGGCGCTGGCATTGCTTCAGGGGTGACATCCTATATTTTTGAACGATTGGCGCGTAACAAAGAAAATACTGTCAATGATCTGGAAAACAGCTTATTGCGAGTCGCTGAACGGATTCAGATTCAACCGCGCACCGATGGGTTTCTCATTACATACACGTATAACTTTTAAGATTCCGAGAGGTATGCCAAAAACATAGAAAGGAGTATAACTAACCACAGATTACCCGGAGCTCCCAGATTTTAATAAACAGCAGGCTCAAATCTCATGCTTCTGTGAAATCTGTGAAATCTGTGGTTGATCTCTATGAAACTCTCATATAAAACCTTTTATTTCGGGATTGCCCTGATCAGCTTCTTGTTGACAAGTATGGGAAGCTGCGGCATATTCGAACTCTTCGGTGAACGAGACAGCAACCCGACGACACCTTGCGTCGAACTTGTTCCAACGGCGACGCCGACCACAACCCCAACCCCAACCCCGACGCCGAAGCTAACTCCAACGCCACGGCCAACACCACGGCCAACACCACGGCCAACGCCGAAACCAACGCCAACGCATTCGCTAACGCCGACGCCGACGATAATACCGACGATAACCGTGACACCGACGATAACCGTGACGCCGACGATAACCGTGACGCCGACGATAACCGTGACACCAACGGTTTATACAATTTACTCATCTGAATATTATTCAATGACTTGTCTTGGCGGAAGCATTTCACCCCTTGGCGTGACTTTTGTACCGGAAGGGGCGAATCAATCTTTTCTGGTAACGATTACTGGATCAGGGGACGGATACTGCATCGGATTTGAGATATCTGTGGATGGATCGTATTTCACATCAGTAATTTCACCCCCATACACATATACCTATACATTTTCGAATGTAATCACTAACCATACCATAGAGGCTCTATTCTGGTAATCGTAAATAAAACCTGCCAGATTACGATCTGACAGGTTTCACTGAATGTAAATCTATCTTGCTATACAGGCGAGAAACCGAGAGTTTTCAAAAATCTCGGCTGTTAGAGGAGGAGGATGAAAAAATTTACAAATTATCCGGTTTCTTTACTGCTTGCAGTGTGTGTAGGTGGCCTGGCAATTGCAAGCTGCGGCATATTCGAACTCTTCGGTGAACGAGATAGCAATCCGACGACACCTTGTATTGAACTTATTCCGACCGCAACTCCAACCCCAACGCCAACGCCGAAGCCAACCCCAACACCGCGACGAACGCCAACACCGCAACCAACGCCAACGCATTCGCTAACGCCGACGCCGACGATAACGATAACCCCGCCCCCGACGCCAACGCCGACTCTGACGCCAACGCCGACGATAACACCAACCCCGACATTAACCGTGACACCGACGCCAACACTAACACCAACACCAATGGTTTATACAATTTCCTCATCTGAAAGTTATTATATGGGATATACGTGCAGCGGCGGAAGCATTTCACCTCTTGGCATGGTTTCCGTGACCGAGGGGGATAATCAGTCGTTTGTTGTGACGACAAACTGGATATATACCGGAGATTGTTCTAGCGTTAATGTATATATTGATGGAAGCGGAACCCCAGTTTATAGCGGTTCAGGCCCATATACTTATACTTTTTCAAATGTGACCGATAATCATACCATAAATGCCGAATTCAGCTACTTCTAATTGAGAACCCGGGCTTTTCCCCAAAACCCGGGTTTTTCCTCTACTTTCGTTTTTTCAAGGCGGTCAGCACTTTTTCCGCAGTCATGGGCAAGTCGAAAAGGCGAACGCCGATCGCATCGTAAATGGCGTTGGCAATGGCCGGAGCCGGAGTATTGATCGGCACTTCGCCAATTGATTTGGCCCCGTACGGGCCGCTTTCCTCATACGTTTCAACCAGGATGGTTTCCAGTTGGGGCATGTCAAAGGCATTGAACAACTTGTAATCCGCAAAGTTGGGGTTCAAGAGCCGTCCCTGGTCATCGAAGGCCATTTCTTCGAACAGGGCGTAGCCCATGCCTTGTGTGACCGCGCCTTCGACCTGGCCCTCGGCTAACTGCCGATTGATCGCCACGCCGCAATCCACGGCAGTAACCAATTTGACCACCTTCACCTGGCCGGTTTCCGTATCCACTTCTACTTCAGCAAAGGAGGCCGCAAAGGGCGGCGGGCTGATGTGGGAAGTATTGGATGCGGTGATTGTCAACTGTTCTTTGGTTTCATACACCGAATATAAGGCAACTTCGCGCAGAGACACGCTTTTTCCGTTTTGAGCAATAATCTGGCGATTATGGTAATTCAGATTGGTAGGTTCTTCCCCTGACATGTTGGCGGCAATAGCCAGAATAGCCGTTAACATCTGTTCCGCCGCTTTTTTGACTGCGCCGCCACTCACATACGTAGTGCTCGAGGCATAGGCCCCGACATCAAAGGGAGTCAAATCCGTATCAGACGAGAGGATTGAAATAGCTTCTGGCGGCACACCTAAAGCTTCGGCAGCAATCTGCACTAAAACCGTATCACTGCCGGTACCCAGGTCTGTGGCCCCGACAAAGAGCGAAAACGTGCCATCGTCGTTCAGTTTCAGGGTCGCAGCGCCCCAATCAACTCCAGCAATACCGCTGCCCTGCATAGAGCAAGCCATGCCAATGCCGCGTTTGACCACGCCATTGCCTGGCTTGCCATGTTTTTCGCGCCAGCCGATCGCTTCCGCACCGCGCTGCATACATTCCGTCAAGCCACAGGTATGCATCACACGCGGAATTTTTTCGCCAAAAGCCGCCGCTAAGCGATCGACGTTGCCTTGTTTAATGCAGTTTTTCAGGCGCAGTTCCAGCGGATCCATGTTCAAGGCCCTGGCGATCTCATCCATTTGTGACTCCACCACAAAGGTACCTTTGGTGGCACCATAGCCGCGAAACGCACCACAGACCGGCAGGTTGGTATAGACTGTATGACATTCGAACTGAACATGATCTACCGGATAGAGCGGGAGAATTTTCCGTCCTGCACTGGTTGGCAGGGTCAGGGCATGATCGCCATAAGCGCCGGTATCGGCCAATACGCTCATTTGCTGCGCTACAATCGTCCCATCTTTTTTGACGCCGGTTTTTAAACGGATCAGAGCAGGATGACGCATGTATCCCTGGTGAAATTCTTCGGCGCGATTGAAAATGAGCTTGACCGGTCGCCGCGTACGTAGGGTAAGCACGCACACCAGATCTTCCATGAAGGTGCCCTGCTTATTGCCGAATCCACCGCCGATACGAGGTTTGATCACGCGAATCTGGCTCATCGGCATTTCCAAAATATAGGCTAATTGGCGGCGCGTATGAAAAGGCACCTGGGTGCTGGTAATGACCACCAGGCGACCGTTTTCATCCAGATAGGCGAGGCTGCCATGGGTTTCCAGGGCACAGTGTTTCTGTCGCTGGGTATGATAGGTATTCTCAATAATCAAATCCGCTTCCTTAAACCCCTGTTCAACATCACCATACCCGACGGCTTTGTGAGCCGCAAGATTCCGAGAAGCGTCGTAAATTCCGGAGGCATCCTGTTCATCGTGAATTATCGGTGCGCCAGGTTGCATGGCCTTCTCAAGATCCAGAATTGCGGGCAACACCTCAAATTCAATCTCGATTAATTGCAAAGCTTCTTCAGCTATCCGTAAGGTTTCCGCAGCTACCACCGCAACACGGTCGCCGATAAAGCGCACTTTGTTATCCAGGATCACCCGGTCATAAGGTGACGGTTCGGGATAGCTCTGGCCAGCTTTCGTATGCCGGATCGGTTTGAGATCTTTATACGTCAACACCGCATGGACGCCGGGAACAGCTCTGGCTCGCTCGACGTTGATTGAGGTAATTCTGGCGTGAGGATGCGGACTGGTCAGGATTTTGGCATACAACATGCCGGGCATCGTAAAATCATCCACATATCTGGCTGATCCGGTGACCAGGCTGATGCCGTCAACTTTGGGCAGCGAGGTATTGACGACCTGCAAGTTTTTCGTGCTCATAGGTATTCCTCCTTGCCTTCAACCACTGCCATAATCGCATCTACCTGCTTTTTATAGCCGGTACAACGACACAGATTGCCGAGGATCGCCTCTTGAACCTGTGCTCTCGTTGGTTTCGGATTTCCATCTAAAAAGGCTTTGGCCGAGAGCAGCATACCTGGAATACAAAAGCCGCATTGCGCCGCGCCATGATCCAGGAAAGATCTTTGAAGTGGATGTAATTCACCGTCCCGCGCCAGACCTTCAATCGTCGTAATATCTGCGCCATCGGCCTGAGCTGCCATCATCATGCAAGAATTCACGGCGTTACCATTGACAATCACGGTACATGCCCCACAATCGCCAGTGCCGCAGCCTTTTTTTACGCCAGTATAACCTTCTCGACGCAGCACATCCAACAATATTTCATTGGCTGCTATTGTGAAACATTTTTTTTGACCATTCACCGTCACTAAAATTTCCATAATTTTTAATGACTACACCGAATTCAAGAATAGAACGAATGATGAAATTCGTTGCTTTCTCCAATTCGCTGTAGTGGTTACATCACAATATGACTACAACGAATTCAAGAATAGAACGAATGATGAAATTCGTTGTTTTCTCCAATTCGCTGTAGTATTCAAATCACAATATGACAACATTCCGATAAAGCTCGTTTCGTATAGGTATGGCTGATATCTTTTCTGAATTGAGCCATAGCTCGAAAATTATCAATAGGCGCGATTTGGGCGACAACCGTATCAGCCGCCTGTTCAATGAGTTCTTTCGTGGGAATCTGCCCTTCCAATAACGCTTCCGCCTGCGGAATGCGAATCGGCGTCGGTGCAACCGCACCCAAGGCAATTCTCACTTTGCGGCAGACCCCACCATCCATCAGGACCACCGTGGTCACGCTGACAATCGAAATATCTTCACGGGTCCTGGCATTTTTCAAAAACTTCCCGCGCGCCTGTTGGAACTCTTTGGGAATGATAAACTCTTTGACAAGTTCCTGATTCAACACTGTCAGCCCTTCTTTACGAAAAAATTCCATGATCGGCAGGGTTCGTTCTATTTCTCCGACAAGTACAATCTGAGCATCCATTGCCATTAGTGGCGGAACTGTATCTGCGGCCGAAAGCCCTTCGGCCACATTCCCGCCAATCGTAGCAACATTGCGAATCTGCCTGCTGGCAAACCAACTGGCGACTTGCACAAACAGGCCACTCGCAAGCGTATTGACGAGTCGTGAAGCATATAACTGTTCAATCGTTGTCCCGGCCCCTATATGAATCAAGTGTTCATCTTCGGTGATATAATTCAGTCCGAGATGGTTGACATCAACCAGATAATCCAACGTGGGGTCTTTCTCCACGACAATATTGGTTCCTCCGGCAATAAATGCGCCTTTACCGGGATATTCCCGCAAGAGGTTTACGGCTTCAGGAATTGAAGTCGGTTTAAAATATTCTCTCACATTTTTCATTGGTACATGCAACAGGATCTCAATTATACTGCTCCGGCAAAATATAATTAAGAGACAGCCCTTTACGTAAATAAGTAATGATTTCGTGGAATGCCATAAGTATTCCAACTTTATCAATCGCCAATCAGAATGCAACTATTTTCTTTGGAACATTCGTTTTTTATCGCATCCTCTTTTGAAAAAGAGTTCAAGTTTTCTTGCTACTCAACCATCATGAAAAATTTCTGCCATTCCCATATTTCAATTCCATTAAAAATGTCATATCCAATTATCCCCTTATATGATCCGGGACCAGCACCAGCGCGACGATTTGCATGGATAGATGAGAGTGATGGTGATGTTTTGGTAGTGGTTAAATATTAAGTGATGATTCATGCTTCACGATGCGGTCAGGAATGCGACGAGGTCGTCGCAACAGCATCACCGATGCCGCGTCTGTCAGGGCATTGCCCTGATGCGGCGATGACCTCATCGTACTCCCGGTTGCTGAGCAGTGTTCCGGGCACCCATCACTTACAATTTAACCACTACCGATGTTTTTACTGTCATTGAAGAACTTCGACTTATTGATCGCGCTCTGGATGATGGAGTGATTAGCAATCCCTGGCCAGGGGAAAACCGGCATTGCGGATCCAATCATTGATATACGAGATCCTTTAGCTGCAATCTATAAGAAGATTCCAGCCGGACAAAAGATTTTACAAAAATCGGGTGAGGTTATTGGATGCGCAGGTTCAGGAAGTCTGTGAATTCCTGCACCGCCTCTGGTACGGCTCCCGGGTCCGGCTCTGCCAGGGCAGAATCAAAACCGATTATTTTTGCGCCGCTTTTGTGCAGAATGGCAAGCAATTGTGTCAGCTGAATTCTCAACATATTTTCGCCATGTCAAACACGCTCTGGAAGCATATTCTTGTTTACCCTTCCTTCGTGTCATTCTCCTGGGATTCTTCAAAGAATTGCTCTTCTTCTTTCCATTGTTCCTGGATATGCTTGACTTTCTGGCGTTTGATCAGGTAGATCACGAAAAAGCCGAGGCTGAGCAGAAACCAGAACAGGCCGATCTCAGTCAGATAGTTGAACCAGGAATAGCGGTCTTTGAGAGAGGCGCGCCATTCGGCTTCCAGGCGTTCGAGGTTCACGCCAGCGGCGGAGAGAAGGGCGCTATTGGCATCCATCCCCTGTTTTAGATTGTTGATAAATTTGTGAAACACTCGGCGTCCATAGCGCTCATCGTTGAGTAAAAAGGCGACCAGGCTGAAACTCTGGGAATAGGCAATACGGGCAGCGTTTTCGTCGGCGGGAAAGGAGGTTGTCAGGATCGAGAGAGGGATAAACGCATTTTTCAGCGTGACTTCTGTGATCGTGCGTTGACCATAGATTGTCCATTGGCGGGCATGATACATGGAGAAGCCTTCCGATAACCAGCGTGGCGCGCCGCCGTTGGCGGCTAAGGCTTGTTCGAGTACAATATGCGCTAACTCGTGCTTGAAAATCTCAAGTGGCTTAATTTGCCCTTTTTCCTTACGAGTAAGGGCTGAACGTACAATCATGCGGGATAAAGCGGGATAGGCGACCCCAACTGCCCAATCCGGCAGTTTCACGCTTGAAGGCTGCTGCTGTTGGAAACATTCCAGGGTCGGACACAGATAGACTGTAATTTTCTGACGAGGCAGATAGCCGACATCAGTCGTAATCGTTTGATACATCCCGTCGACCTGAGCAGCAATCATCTCAGCAATCCGGGTATCAACAGGCTGATAGTGCAGGTAAAAGCGCGAGAGCTGCAAGGTTTGCCACGAACTTACGGCCAGAGAATCAGAAGAAACATTCCAGATTGTAATGATCAAACAAAGCGTCACAAGATGTTTTGTTCCAGGCAAGGTGTTCACCCGATCAGGCGAGGGCGTTTTGGAGGGGTCGCAAGCATTTTCGCTAAATACGCTTTTAAGCCGGATAAATCTGAGAAACTCATTGAATATGGTGTGAAGTGCAGCCAGCTTTTTTGAGAGGGAATATCATCAACTACGACCACATCTTTAGCAAGTTTGGAGGCGTAACTCACCTCAAGCACCGACGCCAATGGATGTCTTTCAATGCCTGCAAAATAAGCAATGAGCAAATCGCAGCTTTCTAAGACCTTCAGATATTTAAAGATTGAAGACAGATCAGGAAAGGCATCTGCCGGATCAAACACAGTAACTTCACGTTGGGTCAGAAAATCAGAGAGATCCCACCGCCACTCTGGCTCGCGATTTCCGGTTAAGAAGACTTTTTTCACTATGCCCTCCAATCTTAAAAATGTGGAGTACCCATCCAGGCTTGAATGCTGCAACCCGGAAATCGTACTCCACGCAGAGAAAGTCAGAGGATACTCAAGCAGATGCGGTCGTCTCTTTCTTTGTATCGGATGTTGAACTGACTTTTGAATTCTCGCTTGATGCACTCGATGAACTGGAACTTTTCTCTTTTGGTGCAGCTTTTTTCGCGTAATCGTTCACGTAAAATCCCGAGCCTTTTAAGACAAATGAAGAAACGGAAATCAGTTTCTTCACAGGTCCCTCATGGCACAAGATACATTCCGTTAACGGATTTTCATTGAACTTCTGTAAGACTTCGAAGGTGTCGCCACAGTGTTCACATTTGTATTCGTAAATCGGCATACCTATTCTCCTCCTTATTCATAACAATCTTCTTTCGCGGGGTGGACAGAGCAGGGCGTCTTCTCTGACAACTCTATGAGTAAAATATGTTTTCAGCATCTTGCTTGTCAAGAGAAAAAATTACAAATGTCTTGACAACAATGGTCTTTTTTTACATGGATGATAAAGTAGAACGACAGGAAGGCGGATCGAAGCAAACATCAAGATTTTTATGGTAAACACGATGAATACACCCATCACAAATGAAGAGATTGGTCACATTTTGGAAGAGATCGGCCAATTACTTGAGATCACAGGGGAAACGCCCTTTAAATCGCGCGCCTATTTCAATGCCGTGCACATTTTGCGTGAATTAGATGTTCCAATACAGACTTTCGTGGAACAGGGAACACTTTCTTCAATTAAAGGATTCGGAAAAGCGCTGACACAAAAAATTACTGAATTGGTTGAAACCGGCCATTTAAACTATTATGAGAAACTGAAAGCAAGCGTTCCCCCCGGACTTTTTGAGATCGCTTCATTGCCAGGGCTTGATCACAGAAAAACGGGAATCTTATATCTGAAACTTGGCATTGCTACCCTCGATGAACTGGAACAAGCCTGTTTACAAAATCAGATCGCGGCGGTGAGAGGATTTAGCGCAGCTAAACAGCAGCAACTCCTGGAAGCGATTCGTTCTCAAAAACATGCAAGAGGAGAGTTCTCTTTTGAGTCGTGATGCCAGAAACCATCCAGGCTTAAAAAAGGGAGTAATGAAGATACGTTGAAGACCAATATCCACGCCATTCAACTTCATGATTTCACCATCGGAGGAAATCAATTGATTCTTATAGCTGGTCCTTGTGTGATTGAAAAGGATCCTTCGATTGCGTTTCAGACTGCCGAACAATTGAAAAATCTGACGGAAGACTTACAGATGCCTTATATATTTAAAGCCTCCTATGACAAAGCCAATCGTAGTTCATTGTCATCATATCGCGGCGTAGGGTTAGAAAAGGGACTGGATATATTAGATGAAGTCAAACAACAGTTTGGACTGCCGATTCTTACGGATGTCCACTCTCCGGCGGAAGCTCATATAGCAGCCGAGGTTGTAGATATTTTGCAAATTCCGGCATTTCTCTGCCGCCAGACAGATTTGCTGGTTGCTGCTGCCAAAACCGGAAAAATCGTTAATATCAAGAAGGGACAATTTTTAGCCCCATCCGATATCGAGTATTGCATCCGAAAAGTCACAGATAGTGGCAATAAGAACGTACTAGTGACGGAACGAGGGTTTGCCTTTGGGTATGGAAATCTGGTTTCTGATATGCGAGCCATTCCAATTATGCAGCGTTTTGGTTATCCGGTCATTTTTGATGCGACCCATAGCGTCCAACTGCCTGGCGGGGTTGGCGGGGCGTCTTCAGGCGAACGTCAGTTTGTCGAAACATTGGCGCGAGCCGCAGTCGCTGCCGGTGCGAATGGGCTGTTTTTGGAAGTACACCCTCAGCCAGATTTAGCTCCCTGTGATGGCCCCAATATGATCACTCCCGACACAACACGAGCACTGTTAACCGTGTGTCAGGCGATTTTTCAGATCGTTCATCAATAGACATTTAAAAACCGAGTTTTTTGAAAAAACTCGGTTTTACTCCTTCTCATTCTTAGCGCTCACCTTTCTCTAATTTGCGCCTGAGAAAATCATTTTGCTCTTTCAGTTGTTTCATCATGTCCCGCGCTTTTTTCAGATGCCCTGTCAATTCTTTATTCTGGTTAGCTAACTTCCCAATGGTTTTGGTGCTATTGCGAATGCGGTTTGATAAGGCTTCTAATAAAGCCAAGGCAATTTCTGGCTTTTTGGGAATTTGTGTGGACAGCGTCTCTTTTGTTACGGCCAGCAAGCGTGTTGTTCCAATCGCTACGGCTCTGGCGGAGCGAGTCTTTCCGCCGAATAGCGCCATTTCCCCGAAAAAATCTCCTTTTTGATACGTGGTCACGACTTTGCGTGTGTTTTTATAGGATCCTACAATCTTAACCTGGCCGTCTTCGATAAAATACATCTCATCGCCCGGCTCCCCTTCTTCAAAAATGATTTCTCCGTTATGGTACGTCACCGCTAGAATATCGACATAGGACAGCTCTTTTTCTTTTCCCTCTGCAAAAATTGGCAGATCAATCTCATTAAGTTCTCCGGCAGGTAAGATCGTCTCCTCATTTTCTTCTGGCAAAATCGGCATTTCAGGCTCAAGCTCAGATGTTATCTCCTCTTCAGGAAAAATGCTTTCAACATTTTCGCCAAAGAATTCATCGGTTCTTTCGGGCAAATTGATTCTTCCGATGTCTTGAGAAACCTCATCAACAACAGCTTGCCTGGTGTCATGGAGGAAATATGCCGGGCTTTGCCCTCGTTTTTTTTGCGATCTGCGGCCTGAAGATTTCCCTTCCATTTGTAACAGCCGTTGTTCAAGGTTCCTGATAGCTTGGGCTGAGATGGCTTCAAAGGCTTCTAACACCCCGTCACCCTGCGTGGCAATCGTTTCAAAATACGGTAAGTGCCAGGGATTGATATCCTGGTTCAGTTCCTCAACCGTTAAAAGATCATTCATATCCCGTTTATTGAACTCATACACCATCGGAACATTTTTGAGCAGAATATTATAGCCGGCTTTGAGGTTATAATGGAGGTTTTTGAAGCTGATCACATTGGCTTCACGCCGAGTTATTTGGGAATCGGCTACGAACACAATTGCATCAACGCCTTGTAACACAGCTTTGCGGGTATTATTATATTTAACCTGACCTGGAACGGTATAGACCTGAAAACGCAATTTAAAATTTTTAATTTCACCCACATACAACGGAAGTAATTCAAAATAAATTGTTTCATCAGTTTCCGTGGCCAGGAAGTAGAGCTCGCCTTTCCGTTCCGGAATCGTCTGCTGATGTAAAAATTGAAGCGAAGTGGTTTTCCCGCATAATCCCGGTCCGTAGTACACGATCTTGACGATCATCTCTTTTGCTTTATAGTTAAAAATCGGCATAACAGGTTATCCCTTGTAAATGTTATGATTCATGCCCAAAGGTCCATTCAGCAAAATGTTTGTGCCAAATTTCCCTGATCGTTGGATACGTCCGTAATGTTTCCTGAAGTTCATCGTCTGGAAGCGCATGAAGTTTATCAAGTAAATCTTTCAAATTTTCTTCCCCAAAATCCCGAATCTCTTTTTGCACAACATTGATGTTGAACTCTTTGCCAAGCAGCGCTTCGAGATCTTCTTTGTTTTTCAATTGTTCTAAATTCGGCGTGGTATCAATCTGGCTGAGAAAATTGCTTAGATCTCCATCTTTCACAATAATTGTTGTCTTTTTCATGCACTATTCTCCTTGTTCATCAGACTTCCGAAGCTTGCGCTCATCAACTTAGCAAATGACCACAGGACATATTCGTGGAGTGTGTAATGTTTTTCAGCATACGGATCAACAAAAATAGCGGAAGTCCAACCACATTATTATAGCAACCATGAATCCACTCAACAAACATGGCCCCTTTCCCCTGAATCGCATAGGCTCCGGCTTTGTCAAGTGGTTCGCCCGTGTGGATATAACATTGAATGTCACGGTCGGAAAGCGCGGCGATTTTGACCTGGGTGGTCTCATGATTCACTAATGCGTTTTGAGGTAAATATGTTGAAATGACAGCCACGCCGGTAATAACCCTATGGACTTTCCCGCTCAGGCGTTGCAACATTTGAAAGGCTTCTTGTTCATGTTGAGGTTTGCCAAGAATCCCGCGTTCATCAACAACAATAGTATCTGCCCCAATGACTATCGTATCGGTCAGAGAACGAGCAATCGCCTCTGCTTTCTCAAAGGCAAGGCGTCGGGCAAATTCCTCAGCAGGAATATCGCCTTGAATCGTTTCATCAATCTCACTCACTCTGATGTCAAAAGGAATGTCCAGCTGGTGAAGCAGCATCTTCCGGCGAGGAGAAGAAGAGGCTAAGACAATGCGTGGGACTACGGAATCCATAACTTTTGTCCTACATAAATAAGATCCGCACTGGCGAGTTGATTGATCTGACGTAACATAGTAAGGTTCACATTATATTTCCCGGCAATAACCGAGAGTGATTCGCCCGACTTCACCACATGAACCTTATACTCCTGATGAAGAGAACGATCAGAAGCAGCCGACAAGGGCAGCCTTAACGGGGTGTTCTGCAATTGAACCAATTGAGGTGTGACCGCATTGGGCATTTCTGAAAAATACTCAATCACGCTTGCGGCTAAAGCGTCTGCAAGACGTTGGCGAAAATCTTGTTGATTCAACAATTTCTCCTCCCGCTGATTGCTGATATAACAGGCTTCTACCAACACTGAGGCAATATCGGCTGATCGCAACACCACAAAATTCGCTCGCTTCAGCCCTTCTTTCACAATTTGATATTTCTTTAAATGGGAAACCACGGTATTCACTGACATTTGACCGAAATCCAGGCTCTGTTGTAAGGCTGCCGTGGTAGAAAGATCAGCCAGCACTAATTTCAACAGGAAATCATCGTCGGTCGGTACCGGGGTTTCGATGCCTCCAAATAAATCGGCGGCGTTTTCTTTTTCAGCAAGTTCCCGCGCCGCAGCATCAGTCGCATTTTCAGCGAGCGTATAGACTGAAAATCCCTGAACACCTCGACTTGGATTGGCATTGACATGTAAACTGATGAATAAATCAGCATTATAATCTTTCGCAATCTCAGTTCGTTTTCGCAGAGGGAGAAAATAATCGCCGTCACGCGTGAGATATACAGTAATTGACGGTGCATTTTTTTGAATAATTTTTTGCACCTTGCGGGCCAGATCTAACACCACCTCTTTTTCTTTCAAACCTGCTGGTCCGATTGCGCCCGGGTCTCTTCCTCCATGTCCCGGATCCAACACCACAATATGAGGTTGATTTTGCTTTAACTGCTGAGTAATCTGATGACGTTCAGCTTTTTCTTGCTGGGCTTGCTCCTGGATGGCGACATCAAATAAATTTACGACCACCTGATCCGGCTGTCCGTTAAATTGCGGCAGAACTTGCACAGAGGTTTCTATTTTTCTGGTTAAATCAAACACAATTTGCGTGGTGCCATTGTTGAGGCGTTGGATGCGAATCTGCTGCAAGGTCACATCATTCACTGGAATCGTTTGATTCCCATATACATACTCGCAATCCGGAATTTCCAACACAAATCGATCAGGATCTGGACGATAATGATAAGACGGATTAACCGCTTGATCAAAAAAAATAATTGTCTGAATATGATCCGGTGCCAGCCAGTATTGAATATCCATCATCCCTGGCGAAGACGCCCATGCTGTTCTCACACACAGCCAGCTTACGATACATCCGATGGAGAATGCCAATAAGATACCACGTTTCATAATATCCAGTCGCTTTCAATGCTCATAAACACTTGTTGCACGCCCTTACTCCACAAATACACTCCTGTTTAGCTTTAATAGAATACTATAGATTAGAATCCGTTTAAGGTCAAGAAAAATTTACAGATATAGCGTTATACCCAATCATTGTCTCCATAAAAACGAAAGAAATCAAGTTGATAGGTTTGTATCCCGCCTACAAGCGAAAAACTCGTTCAACCAAGAACTACGAACTTGTCAAAATCACTCCTGCGGTTTTGTAGTAATCACGCAGCTTGTGAAATTTTATTTTTTATCTCTCTCGCGCCGGATAGTACCGGCGTCAGAACTCGTTCGACAAACCGATTGCGTAATTCCCGATTATCAAGGTAAAAAAAGGTATCAAGCACACATTTAGAAGTTTTTCTCAAATCGAGCAATTCAACCGGTTCTTCCAGTCCTGTCAGTAACAATGGTTGAACCGGGACCATAATGCTGCGAAGAATGTGAGGAATTTGTTGAAGGACGATTTTCGGATCAGAAAAATCGGCAATCACAAAACGAACGATTTGCGCAAGAGCAGTCATAATTTCAAGCCATTGGCGACTCCTGGATTTTTCAAAATCGATTTGAACCGGGATGTAGTTCTGTTTTCGCAGAGTTTCGCGCAGAATTTCAAGAACGGCTTGCCGTTCTGATGAGAATTGTCCCAGGATCAATACTGTATTTTCATGCACAGTCTCGTCGAGATCATGAACATCCTGACGCTCGAAAAGAGAAGAGATATATTGAGCTATATGCAATCCATCAGTGATAATGCTGAATCTGTCATCCTGAGAGATTTCCAGGTTATATTGATTAGTCATCCCATCGATTTTGATATTTCTAATCGCTGTTCCGTACAGGCGGCATCCTGAAAGGTCCGCATGAATCAACTCAGTTTCAGTGAAGTATGCATAACGCAGATCAGCTTCTCTAAGGTCAGTTTCTTTCAAGAGGGCGTGAGTCAAATTGGCTTTGCGAAGGTTTGCCCCACTTAAATCGGCCGCGCTGAAATCTGCATAACTCAGATTGGCACCACTCAGATCAGCCCAGCGTAAATCCGCTCTTATGAGAGATGCCTGCTGGAGCTCCACATCCTTCAAAATAGTTTCCCTCAAATCCGCATCATCCAAATTTATCTCATTTAACCTGGCGTCTTTCAGATTCGCTCCGCTCAGGTTGATTTTACTTAGATTCACGTGACTCAGATTGACTTTACTCAAATTAACTTTATCGAGTTCGACCTGATTGAGATTCGCTTCACTGAGATTCGCCCCGCTCAGATCTGCTCGACTCAGGCGGGACTGGCTTAAATTGGCCTTACAAAGATATGCTCCACTCAAATTCACATCACACAAGTTTGCTTCGCTCAAGTTTGCCCCATTGAGATTCGCCTCTTTCAGATCGGCGTTGTAAAGATTCGCCTGCCAAAACGCAGCCTCGCTGAGATTTGCCGCATTGAGATTCGCTCCACTGAGATTGGCGGATGTGAATTTGGCATTCCTTAAATCACATCCGCTGAAATTGGTTTCTCGCAAATCGGCACGGCTAAAATTCGTTCCTTGTAGATAGAGCTGACTGAGATCTGCCTTGCTCAAATACACATCGCTCAAGTTTGCCCCGCTGAGATTCGTTTCTCGCAAGTGTACATTGCTCAGAATTGCCCCCTGAAGATTGCTGGAGCTGAGGTCTGTTCCACTCAAATCTGCTCCCGTTAAATCTGCTCTACTCAAGTTGATTCCGCAAAAATTACTTTTGCTCAAATTTGCTTCCTTGAGATTGACTTGCTGGAGGTCAGCATCTTTGACATCAGTTTCACGCAGATCTACCGCGAAGAGCAGAGCGCCCTGGAGATTTACTCCACAGAGGTTTACTCCCGCCAAATCAGTGTAGCTCAGATTGGCGTCAGTCAGATTCGCCCGACTTAAATTTGCCCATTGGAGATGCGCACGTTCAAGATTTGCTCTACTCAGATTTGCGTTTTCCAGATTCGTGCTGTTAAGATTCGCACCGCTAAAATCGGCTTTGTGTAAATTGGCTCCGGTCAGGCTTGCGCCGCTAAGATCGGCGTCACTGAAGTTGACCTCACACAAACTCACACCATCAAGCGTCACACGCTCAAGATTGGCGCCGCTGAAATCAACCTCATGAAAGATAACTTCTGTCAGGTTAACTTCACTGAGGTCTACCCCACTGAGATTGACTCCGCTGAAATTGGCTCCATTCAGGTACGCACCCCATAGATCGGCCCGGCGAAGATCTGCATCTTGCAAATTCGCTCCCCCCAGGTTTGTTCCACTGAGGTCAGCTTCCCCCAAATCCGCGCCGTTAAGATTCGCCTCGCTCAGATTAGCTCCACTCAAATTTGCTCCATTCAAATCCACTTCAGCGAGCACGACATGATACAAGGTCGCTCCCTGAAGAATGGCATTCCTGAGATTGGCCCCATTCAATCTGGCATCAGTCAGATTCGCCTCACTCAAATTTGCACCCCTGAGATCTGCTTCTTGAAGGTTGGTTCCGCTCAAATCCGTTCCCCTCAAATCTGTTCCACTCAAATCTGTACTGCTCAGATTCGCTCCGCTTAAATTGGCTCGGCTCAGATTGGTTCGACTCAAATTGGTTCGACTCAGATCGGCTTCATTCAGATTCACACTTCTGATATTAGCTTTATCCAGATTCGTTCGGCTTAGATCCACTCCTCGCAGATCGGCTTTATCAAGCGTTGCACCTCGTAAATTCGCTCCGCTCAGATTCGCTCCGCTTAAGTTCGCCTCACTGAGATCCGCTCCCCATAAATCAGCCCATTTCAGATTCGCTCGACTCAGATTGGCTTGCATGAGTTTGGTTTCCCAGAGGTCAACGCCGCTCAAGTTGGCCTCACTGAGATCAGCCCCATGCAAATCCATTCTCTCCAGATTGGCCCTGCGTAAATCAGGTCGTTCTTCGATCCCCCGCCCTTGTCGCCAGCGATTCCATGTTTCTACTCCCTGTTTCATAATCTCCAGATGTTCTTGTTTTGCCATAGTTTACCCTTTCACTGATTTCTATTGGGCCTGTTGAACTGCGTGCGTCATCCATTGAGTTACATATACACTTCTTGCCCGATGTCAAGAAAAAACTTCCTGTAAACCATGGCTTTTACATGAATTATACGATATAGAGGACTGTTTGTGACGACAACTATTTAAGAGGGGGTTCTGGATTGAAAAACCGGATTTTGCAAAACCCGGTTTTTGTCATCGCTGGAACTAAAGCAATAATTCTCCTGTCACTTTGGCAACCAGCATATTGGAGAGTAACACGGGTTTTCCTGTCGTTTCCTGAACGAGTTCACGCATACGTCTGGTATAGCCGAAACAATGCATAACAATGAGACTGACATCATAACGTTTGAATTGGTGCGCCGCTTCAATAATCCCCTGTTCTCCATTATGTGGGGATGCTGAGGCAAATACCGGGACAATGCCATTACACGCCAGATTGCGTCGCATTTGCTTTTGTTGTTCTCCGGTAGGAATCATCACTCCAACAACCTGACCGGCGCTTACCAGGGCGGACACGGTATTATCGACAATTTTTTGTGGAATGATAAATGGCACAGTGCACCGGAACGGTCGAAAATCTCCTGTACACAGGAGAATTGCGGCGGTAATACCCTCAGATACCAGGGCATCTGCACAAGCTTGAATCCGAGGAATAAGATAGCGTCGTCCGACAATATATTGCTGTCCATCCGCCATTTTGACGACCAGGACATCATCGCCTTGATTCGGAGCCATGTGTTTGACATCCTCATGTTTTAATCCATCTAACGCGCCTGCTTCAAGAATTTCAGCCTGGTTGCCCCACAATTCTTCAAACACTGAAATAATATCTGGTCGCGGCGATTGCCCAATACTCACCATGCCAATCCTGGGCCTATTTTGACTCATGTATTTGCCCCCTATATAGCATAATCAATAATTTTACCACCGTTATGTTTACCCTTTGATTAAAATCTTACTTATCCTTGATTCTTGTAGTTTCCTGTACTTTCTTATTTAGACACCTTGTCAATATCCAGGTTAAATTTTTCAGAGAGGAAATTCCATGAAGTAGCGTCAATTAGAGGCCGATAGATCTTCTCTCTTCAAAACACTTATGATATCTTGAGTTTTGAGAATTGTCAAGTAGGAAAATATCAACATGCAGGTCATTGAACGGTGAATCCGCTCAATGACCCACACATGAGATCGTGGAAAGCAGTAAAATTACTCTGCTAACCGCTGTAAACGGGCAATACGTTCCTCCGTGGAAGGATGAGTACTAAATAATGAAGCCAACCCTTTCGTTGAAAAGGGCTTCACAATAAACAGATGCGCTGTGGCATTATGCGAGGGGGTTGGCGTCATGGGGAACCGGTGAACGCCTTCATGTAATTTTTGCAATGCTCTGGCCAGAGACAACGGCTGCCCGCTGATTTCAGCCCCGGCGGCGTCAGCCATAAATTCACGTGAGCGTGAAATGGCAAGTTGAATAAGCGTTGCGGTAATCGGAGCGATAATCGCCATGACGAGCAACCCTACAATCCCTCCACCTTCATCATCATCACGTCCGCTAGTCCCAAAGATCGCGCCCCAACGAGCCATATACGCTAAAAATGAAATCGCAGAAGCAAAGGTGGCGGCAATGGTTTGAATGAGAATATCCCGATTCTTGACATGGGCAAGCTCGTGCCCGATTACGCCGCTTAATTCATCTCTGGAAAGTATTCTCATAATACCTTGCGTCACGGCAACAGCGGCATGATCTGGATTTCTTCCAGTCGCAAATGCATTCGGAGTATCTGTTGGAATAATATACACGCGCGGCATCGGAAGCCCGGCTCTTTCTGCAAGCTGATGCACAATCCCGTGCAATTCCGGGGCTTCGGACGCCGACACTTCCTGCGCGCGATACATGCTTAACACCAATTTATCGCTAAACCAATAAGAAAAAAAATTCATGCCCATCGCAAAGATAAAGGCGACGATCACGCCTTGATCGCCAGCAACCATGCCTCCTACAAGCATCAACAAACCGGCTAAACCGGCCATCAACACAACAGTTTTCACTGAGTTCATACTATTTATCCTCCATTTGCAAAGAAACATCAAGTTTTTTCAAAAAACTTGATGTGAACGTATTCTTCTAAAAAACTAAAAATAGTTTGGACACCTTTGTAAAATATATCAGATCGGCGTTTTGTCAAGTTCCCGACCTGTGACATTTTTATCCGTTCTTCTATAGAACATGCTGATACCACAAATCCGGAAGTTGGCACTGTGGGCACTGACGCTTAAATTGTTCGATTTTGCGCACGCTGACGCTGACAGGCGTTTTTTTGCACGATAGCTTTCTTAAATGTGGTAAAGCCATAAGCGGCTCCAGGTTCGTGACTTTAGTATAGCTGCAATCCACTTCGGTTAAATGGTTTAAATTTCGTAGTGGTTCAAGATCAGCAATATCGTTCCCGCCGCAATTTAAAATCTGAAGATTGACGAGGCTGCGAAGCGGTTCCAGGCTGGTAATACGAGTTCCGGCGCAGTCCAGAACTTCTAATTGTGGAAGGTTATGGAGCGGTTCTAAATCTTTTATAAGAGTGGCATAACATTTTAAAACTTTCAGATGGGTTAAATTCCGTAAAGGCTCCAGGCTGGTAATCTGGGTTTCAGAACAGCCGAGAATCTGCAAATTCGTTAGATGTTCGAGGGGTTCAAGACTTGTGATAGCAGTTTCAAAACAACCTAAAATTTGCAGCTTTGTTAAGGCCCGCAAGGGTTCTAATGTTGTGATGTTGGTTGCTCCACAATGAAGCTCTTCTAAATTCACGAGCTTCTGTAGTTCCTGATTATCTGGTTCCTGAACAAGCTGATGGCCAATAACGGTTTCAAAAATCCGTTTCCATTCTTCGTCTAACACTTCCCACCAGGCGCGTAATGTTCTCATACCTATTTTTCCTTGAGTTATATTCCCAGATGATCCCCAATTGTCAGGTGATATCCTCGGCAGAAATCGCTGCAATTCATGGGGCTCTTATTCTGAGGTTGAATCTGTAAAATGCGAAGACAGCCACCCCCTGTTGATACAAGCGGACCAGAGAATTTATTCATATCAATCACGGTTCCGGGAATCGAAGCTGACAGAGCAGCCGGGCAGCTTTCCTGTTGGACCTTTAACAGTTTGACCATACATCCCTGATAAGTGGTAAACGCTCCTGGCCAGGGATATAAGCCTCTCACTTTCCGGGCAATTGTCGCCGCGCTTTCCTGCCAGTGAATTTCCCCATCTTCTTTTTTTAGCATCGGCGCGTAGGTCGCAGCATCATGGTTTTGGGGAAGGCGCTGTAATGAGCCGGTTTCCAGATGCTGCAGGGTGTCTAACAAAGTTTGTGCGCCCAGCTCTGCGAGTTTATCGTGCAGTGTTCCGGCAGTATCATCCTCTTGAATAGGAAGCGTGCGTTGTAAGAGCATATCGCCCGTATCCATGCCTTTATCCATGAACATGGTCGTAACGCCGGTTTCGGTTTCGCCGCGAAGAATTGCCCAGTGAATAGGAGCGGCGCCTCGATATTTCGGTAAAAGTGAGGCATGCACATTGATGCAGCCATGAGATGGAATTTGGAGAATGGATTCCGGCAAAATTTGTCCATAAGCGACCACGATAATCACATCCGGATCAAACTCTCGCAAAGTATGCACCATTTCTTGAGACCGAACTTTTTCAGGTTGCAGCACCGGAATGTGGCACTGCACTGCCAGAAGTTTTACCGGCGGCGCAATAATTTGTTTTCCCCGCCCTTTCTCACGATCCGGCTGTGTCACCACGGCCTGAAGTTCATAGTGATGTTCGATTAATGCTCGCAGCGTAGGCGTTGCGAAATCAGGCGTTCCCATGAATATGATCTTCATTTTATGGCTTTCTCCGGGAATAGAAAGATAGTAACTATTTTTTCACCAGACCAATGAACATTTATCATATAAACATGCAACACACATACCCCCTAAAACAGTTGAGAAAGTCAAGGAATAAAATAACTTATTCCTTTTTCTTAAACACGATTTTTTTCTTCTGACCAGGACAATGGCAAATGGTATATTCTTCCTGGGGAATCTGAAAAATCTCTTGTGACGTAAATCTCTTGTGAATTATTTCTGCAAATTGAGGAAACCAAGAGGAAAAAATCGTCAACCAGTCAAGCTCATTGAAATAATCCGTGAGTTGTTTTTGGTGAAAGGCGATCTCTTTATTATTCAGTCCGAGGAGATCAACCGTATGGCGTTTTCCAAAATAGCGGATGGCCCCGGCGTCATTTACAACGATTTTGGCATCAGAGGGAACATGTTCGTTAATCCAGACTCCTGCCTTCATATTAATCAGATAAATCGCCCGGGAATACGCAATGAATCCAGGCATCGTCGAGCGGAAAGAAATCCAGACAGGAAATATCTGTAATGAAAAATCCTAATCCACAGATGAACAAGAACACAGGGAGCATGGAAACAAAAGATGCGGATCGAATGTGTTTGGCGAAATAGTGTAAATTCAAATTAATAAATTATGATGAGGGTTGGGAGTTCTCACGCAGCAAGAACATGAGAACTCTTTAAAAACAAACAATCTTAAGCTGATAATACAGCCTTGAATCCCGTAATCGCCCAGTCAACTTCCTGTTTTGTGATAATCAATGGGGGAGCAATTCGAATAATATGATGGTGCGTTTCTTTGCACAAAATATGATGCTCTTTCTGAAGCTTTTCGCAGAATCGCCTTGCACCGCCGGCCTTTTCAGTCAATTCAATCCCGATCCACAAACCTTTGCCGCGATATTCTTTCACATAAGGGCTTTTAATTTTGCGAAGTTCTTCCAGAAAATATTGCCCCATTTTCTGAGAATTTTCAGGCAATTTTTCGTCAATAACCACTTTAATCGCTTCCAATGCTACTGCCGAGCAAAATGGATTACCACCGAAGGTGCTGCCGTGATCACCGGGTTTCAGGACGCTCATCACGTTATCATCGGCAACTACTGCGCTGATCGGATAGCCCCCGCCCATGGCTTTTGCCAGAATATACATATCAGGCGTTACATTTTCCCAATCGCAGGCAAACATTTTGCCGGTACGGCCAAAGCCGGACTGGATACAATCGGCAATAAAAAGCACATTATTATCTTTACATACGTTGTAAGCCTGTTTTAAAAAGCCTTCAGGCGGGAAGATTACTCCGGCTTCACCCTGCCCTGGTTCGGTCATAAACGCCACGGTATTTTCATCAATGGCATTTTTCAACGCCTTGATGTCGCCATACGGGATAATCTCAAACCCAGGGGCAAATGGACCAAAACCATCTCTGTATTGGGCTTCGGTTGAGAAGCCAACAATCGCGATGGTTCGCCCGTGGAAATTATCGGCAGAAATAATAATTTTGGCTTGATTATCGGCCACGCCTTTGACTTTATAGCCCCATTTACGAGCCACTTTAATCGCCGATTCAACAGCTTCTGCCCCGGTGTTCATCAGCAGCACTTTCTCTTTGCCGCACACCTGAGAAAGCAATTGGCACAAATCTGCCATCGGACTGTTTAAAAAAGCCCGTGAAGTTACCGTCACGCCCGTCGCAATCTGACGCAAAGCCGCTCCCACAATGCGAGGATGGTTATAGCCCTGATTCAATGCGCCATACGATGAGAGGCAATCCAGATATTTATGCGCATCCTGACGGCCAGGTTCAGTCCACACCCAGCATCCCTGGGCTTCAACGATATTGACCGGAAGCGGGGCATAATTTCTGGCGGCATATTTGTCCATAAGCTGTTGTACTCGTTCTAATTCTGTCATGATGTTCTCCTTCTTTAATAAATACGGTCGTCAAATTTTATCAATAAAAACATATCATCTTCTCTGACTGCCTGCTTTTTTCCGAATGCGTATTACACAAAAATGTCAAGAGAAATTTTGAAGAAATCCTCTGATACAGGATTTTTGTATAACGCCGCCTTATTTCTCTTGACAGAATATAGAATAAGGATAGACCTTATGTGGAAACATTTCAGGATATTTCCAGAGGAAAAGACACACCTTTCAATTGAGACAAGAGGGAATTATGCCGACTGTCAAACATGCTTCGATCATCAAAAAAGATCAAGATGTACACGAACAGCGTTTCGAGATCGATATTGGAAGCACGCCTGAGTATGCCGATCAAATGCCGCGTTCACAAGCCGGTTTACGGGTGACAGAGGAAGAATTCTGGCAGACGTATTACCATGAGTCTGATATTATCTATGAATGGAACAACGGCATCTTAGAGGAAAAACCGATGGCAGATTACCTGAGTTTTAAAATGTATCGATGGTTTTTGAAACTCCTGGAAGAATTCTTACGCGCGTTTCCGATAGCAAAAATGATCGGCCTGGAGATAGGTTTTCGTCTGGCCCTGCCTGAAAAAACAAGCATCCGCAGACCTGATTTGGCGATTATTCTTCATGCCAATCCTGTTGATATTGAAGATGAGGAGTGTACCTATCGCGGAATTTTCGATCTCTGTATCGAATTCTTGTCAGATTCGAAACCGCAAGATGTGACGCGCGACACGGTGGTCAAGAAACTGGAATATTGCCAGGCCGGGGTAAGAGAATATTTCATTTTAGATCGCAAAGGCAGAGAAACCGCATTTTACAGGCTGGATAGACATGGAAAATACGTCCCTCTTCCTCAATTGCCCAACGGGATTATCCGTTCCGATGTGTTAACCGGTTTCCAATTTCGGGTTGCCGACCTGTATAACACCCCTGAATTGCTCGAACTTGTCAATGACCCCATATATCGCTCATACATTCTACGGGAATATCAAGCCGAACGACAACACGCTGACGCCGAACGACAACGCGCTGACGCCGCACGACAACGCGCTGAGGCCGAGCAGCAGGAAAAATTAAAATTTGCGGCGAAACTCCGAGAGCTTGGAATAGACCCAAAGTCGTTGTAGCCCATTTTCCCCTTATCAAAGAGTTATGATGTTGGTAGTCACAGCATCATTCTTTTTTCCCCGCTCAAGCTAGGACTACGAACGTATACAAATTACAGAAGTTGTTCGACATGACCGAGAAAATTTTGTTCATTCACAAATGTCAGATCATACATGCTGGTTAAACCTTGACTTTGTTTCTGAGTTAATCCAACAGTACAGAGAAGAAAGTGCGTTTTTTCGATTTGCAATCGTTTTCGCAAGGTTGCATATTTATCAATATCCTGTCGAAACTCTCCGGATTTGCACTCAATAAATAGAGGAATCTGCCCTTTCAGTAAAAAAAAGACATCAACTTCATGACTATCGCCGTTAGGAAATGTGATGAGAAAATTTCGCAAACAGGAATACTCAAGCCTCCTTTCCTGGCAAAACTCCAATAATTTCATGAATACAAACCATTCCATCCATTCACCATTGAAAAAATTGACGATGACCGTCGCTGTTTGCAGCAAAAGATGGACAATTTTTTCCTTCTTCTGATAATAATATTTGGCGACAAAGGAATAGTCATAGAGTTTCTGGCAAAAAGCTGTGATGGATTGAATTTCTTGTTGGCTTTTCTTGGAAAGTATCAATTTCACATTGAGATAGCCTTTCTTTTGAATATGTGTGATCTTGTCAGTGACTTCATGTAAAATAGCATAGTGTTCTCCTAATTTCATGGCGACCTCATCAAAAAATCCGGTTGTATCAAGGGCTTTCTGATTGACCTTCACCTGGATATGCTTGTGTTGGAACCACTGGATAAGAGGAGCATATTGCTGAGGTTCTGTTAATGCGGAAGTATGATGAATATCAATATCGTGAAGAGAGGGATGACTGATATCTTTCCCATCAGGAGAAGGCTTCTGAGTCTCATTGTGACAAAATCCACACCGAGGATTTCCTTTAGGTTGTTGGCAAAAAGGACATATCATCGTATTTTGCATATTAACCTCTTGATTATTACTTTTACGTTGCCATGTTCGATCAAAGGGTCTTTGTGATTTGCCCGACTCACTGCGAACGGGTTAAATATCCTTGCTGTTTCGAAACATGACAACATAAAATTATAGTACCAAATGACTCTATTATTCATCAGCATCTGTTGTCCAAGAGAGGAGCTATTCGCTAGCGTCCAAAAGTACCTTTGTTGAGAACGTCTTTGTGCAAAATCATCGGTTGTCCTTTGGCAATCACAGAATCAATTTCTACCGTGTCTTGATCCAGTAAAATCAGATCAGCATCGAAACCGGCTTTGATACCCCCTTTACGAGACAGTTTCAAAATTCTGGCTGGATTGCTTGTGACAACTTTCAACACAATCGCCATGTCAATCTGCTCCTCTAACACGGCATCGCGGAATTCCGTGAATAACGATTGGCACGAACCGACGTCAAGACCGATAAACTCGCCTTTCGCATTAAACGCCGGTAAACTGCCCTGTCCGTCAGATGAAAACGTAATGTTCTCGCTTGATACTCCGTGTTCAAGCATGATTTTCAGCCCGCGACTGCTCTTGACTTCTCCTTCTTGCAAAAATTGCGGCGTCGTGCTGGTGGTGAAATCAACATAGCCCCCTCGTCGGGCATATTCAACGCCATCTTCGAACAAGTTGGGATTCCGGTTAATGTGAGTGGGAAGAAACTGGGTGATCGGAATCTCCGTCTTTACAGCAATTTCTTCAAGAAATGCCAGTTTTCGCGCACCGTCACCTAGATGAACGTTGACAATGCCAGCTTTGCCGGATAACATGCCGCCAACGCGAGCAGAGGCGGCAATACGCGCAATTTCATCTATTGTCGGCTGAGATGAGCGATGATCGGAAATCGCAACTTCACCAACGCCGATAAATTTATCAATCAACATCAGATCATCTTCAATACGTCCGGTAATTGTGCGGACAGGCACCTGATACGATCCGACATACAGATACGTTGATACCCCTTCTTCTTCAAGTGCTCTGGCTTTTGCAATGAGGCTGATCAGACTTCTACCAAATCCATCGGTCCCCAGGCAGCCTACCACCGTTGTGACGCCGGCTTTAGTTATATCCGTGAGCGTGATTTCCGGGGTTCTGGTAGCAAACCCGCCTTCACCGCCACCGCCGAGGATATGAACGTGAGAATCAATAAAACCTGGAATCACAAATTTGCCTTTGGCGCTGATCACCTGAAGATTCGTCAGATTCAGACCAGCCGGGATGTCGTCTTCAATCGCAGCAATACTCCGCCCGGCCAGTAAAATATCCCTTTCCCCCAGGCTCTCAGGCGCAAAAACTTCTCCATCTTTTATCAGAATAAACATCGCATTTTCCTCCTGTGAATAGGAAGTGATGCGTTCCCTGAGCGAAGTCGAAAGGAACAATGAGCGGCTCGTTTCGACTTCGCTCAACGAGCGGGCATCACTTTCTATTTGACCACTACCGAACCACAAGAATCTCTCCGTAAAAATATACAGACAAATCGCCAGATTTACCAAATTTCCGCAAGAAGTTTTTCTGTTTTTTCACGAAGAAGAAAAATTTAGTTTATTTTAGTAAAGAATTATAAAAATTTCTTCTCCACAAAAGATTTCTTGATTTTCCATAATAAGCCATATTTAAAGAATCTTTCTCCCTCACTGCGGAAAGTTATTCATTAGTAAATTTACTTGACAAAAGTCTTTGCTAAAAGAAACAAGGGGAAGATTCTATTGTACCCTGAAACGAAGTTTCGTGATACATTTCATCACACTTTCTCCAGGAGGTTGTTCTTATGAAACAAGCCAAAGCATTATCAGAACAAGCCACATTCACAGAACGCAAACCGGTCATCGGCGTCTTTGCTGCCGGCGATCCGCGCATTGATCAGGATGCGCGTACGCGCTGTCAGAATATTGTGAAGATGGTTGCCGATACACTGGCCGAATATGTTTCAACCGCTGACGTCGTTTTTTCACCAATTCTGGTTGATAGTGAACCACAAGCCGATATCGTGGCTCAACAATTTCAAGACGCCAGCGTGAGCATTCTTGTCTGCGCTCCAGACACCTGGGCATTTCCGCAGTTGAGCGTTATTTCCTTATTAGCGCATTTTCCTAAACGAACGCCGATCAATTTCACCTGCGGCAATAGTGGTCCCAAACCGGGCGTGGTCTTTGCCAATGCCGCCAACGGCGCGTTGAGCCAGTCTGGCGTACTTTCCCATCTCAATATTGGCAGTTGGCCCGATACCGGCATGAATCCGCAAATGAGCGAAGCTACCGCCGAGGTGTTAGTGGATTGGGCCTACGCGGCTGCCACCTATCAATCCCTCAAAGGACGGCGCGTGGTGGTATTCGGCCACGATTCCATGGGCATGGAAACCGCGCTGGCGCACATTATTCCGACCAGAAATACCTTTGGTCTGGAAATTACCCGTCTGGACATGAAATTGCTGGCAGATATGCTTGCGAAAAAAGCTTATGATCAAAAAGAACTGAAAGCCTTGCGAGCCTGGTGCGATGAATATGTCGGGGAAATTGAATTACGCAATGATCAAGACAGCGAATATCTGAACACCAGTCTGGCCATGTACCTGATTGTGCGCGATCTGATGAAAGACTTGAATGCCGTAGGCGGCGGATTTATGAGTCAATTGGAATGGGGATCCGATTTTCGGGGCATCCCTCTGCCGGTAGCTGACGCCATGGAATCGCTGTTTAACTCGACCTTCGATCATAACGGTACCAAAGAGGTTCGCCCCTTTGCGACCGAAGCCGACGTACAGGCGTTGTTGACAATGCTGTTCATGAGCTCCCTGACCGGTGGCGAACCGCCGTTGTTCATGGACTTTCGGAAAGTATGGGAACCCTGGGAAATCAAAAAACTTGCCGAAAGCCTGAATATTCCGATGGACGGAAAGTCGGTATGGGAAACCAAAGGCTTTTTTGACGGCAACAATTCGGGCAGCGCGTCCTTTGATTGGGCGGCCAAACCGGGTTCATCCGTCAAAGAGATTATGGCGAGGGTCACGTTTCCGCTGCAAGATCCAGGCTATTTTCCCGGCGGCGGTAATAGCGTCACTTTCCTGACTCCAGCTGGAATCGAAGGAATTGCCGGACGAATGGGTTTCAATGCGCTGAGTGGCCTGTTCTCGCTGGTCTGGGATGAAGCGACTAGCATCGAACTGCCTGATAAACTCGCGGAAGCGGTCTGCAATGCCACGAACCGCGAATGGCCGCATACCTTCCTGACGCCCAAATACGCCACTATGTACGAATTCAAGCAATACGCCCCGGCCAACCATATCCACATGGTGTGGAGCTTAAAACCGGCGCGTTTACAATTCTGGATGGATTTCACCAATGTGCTCTCCGTCACGCCCTGGGCCGCGCGTCCGAGTCTGGTGGAAGGCGTGGATCGCTCAATTCCTTTGCTGTATCTCCAAAATGGCGGCGAGAGTGCCACAAAATTAGCCCTCGCCGGACGCTAATTCTTCCGGAGTGCAAAAGCAGAGCTTTTGCACTCCGGTTTTCATTCGCTGAGACTCCTTTCGAGCGACTGAAAATCCTGTTCCAGGGTATCAATTTGCAGATGTTGGCGATCCAGGCGAGCTGTCACATGCTCGAGTTCTTGTTTTCCGGCCTTTTGCATCTCCACTGCCTGCCGCAAGGCATGTTGGATGCTTTCAACGGTGGCATCAATCGCAAGGTTCAGATTGCGGCCGAATTTACGAAAGCTTTCCTGAATGCGATAGGTAAAATCAGAGCGTACTCGCCCGCAGTTCACATCAATCTTTTGGGGAAGCTTGTTCAGCAGATCGCGCAAGATTTTGCGCTGGACAATTTTGGTGGGCAGGAATGTCCGCGAAATCGCATCGAGCGCGCCTTCCAAATCGAAAAAGTGCGGACGGTCTCCTAAAAGGTAATAAAAGCGGCTGTCGGCGTTGATCGTCTCTTCAATCTTCACCTGTTCCAGAGGCAGATCAAACAGTTGGGATGACGCCTGCATTAACGCGTCAATAATTTCGTTCGTTCGCAGTGAAAAACGCTGCGAAATTTTGGCGTATTCTTCGTTCAGCCGATGTTCTTCTTTTTCGACCCATTCGTCAAAGGTGTGGACGATTCCTGATTGCAGGGTCTGCTCGAGCATACGTTGATATTCGCCGATCGGCAGGTGCGTGCTATTTTCTCCGCTGCGTTGCAGGGCGTCAAGCAGTTTCGGAAGCGTCCGTTTTTGAAGTCTCTCAAGGTCGCGATCTAAAAGATCAGAGAGACGTTTGATTTCAGCTTCATACAGATAATCATTGTCTTGCTTCTGCTCCTGGATTTCAGACAATTTCTCCTCAAACAACCGAGTTTTACGTTCAAGCTCCTCAAGCGGCGTGGTGATCGCCTTCCGTTCCAGACGGATGGCAAATTTTTCATCCGCAAGCAGCTTGCTTCCGCTTCGTAACACGGATTGGAGAAACACGCGGCCTTTTTCCCGCATCAGAAATTCTCCTAACTTTCGGTCAAATTCAGGCAGGAGACTCTGGTGCAGCCGATCTTGATCCTCTGTCAGTTTCGCTTCTAATGCTTGTTTGGCCGATACAGGGTAAATCTGAATCTCTCCGCCTCCCAGCGCGTCTTCGATGACTCGTTTGGAAAATTCTAACGCTTCCTGGCAATCTGAGGCATCCAGAAGATCGACTTTATTTTGAATGAAAAAGATTTTGGCGACATGCTGTTTCACGTGTTTCAGAAAATCCAATTCCGGTTGGCTGATCGGCGGATCGCCAGCCAGCAAAAAAAGGGCGGCGTCAACCTGCGGCAAAAAATCATGCGTGACGCGCGTATTGTCGGAAAAAACGGAATCCACGCCCGGGGTATCAATGAAATGGACGCCGTCTTTCAGGTACCCGGAAGGATAGGAGATCTCAACCTGCGCCACCTGTTTGGCATTGCCGGGATTGCCTTTTTCGGTGACGTACTTGACCAGTTCATCCCTGGAAATTGTACAATGTTCTCCATTTTCAAAATGCACGTCAACCCGCTCTTCGGCTCCGTAGCGGATCATCGTCACAATCGAAGTCAACGGCACAATGGCTGTCGGCAAGAGCGGCGCGCCGAGCAGGCTGTTAATAAAGGTGCTTTTGCCCCGTTTAAATTGTCCGAGCACGACAAGATAAAAGCGGTTCTCTTCCAATTTCTTGCTGAGGTATGTGAGGTTATCTATAATATGTTGATCCTGCCGGATCTCGGCCAGTTCATGTAATGTGTGCAACGCATCGGACAACTCGTGTTGTCGCTGTTTGTAAATATCAAGGATCATACGTCTTTATTTCTCCTCGGACTTTGTCGGACAACTCTGACTTGTCCGATAAGACCTGTTAATAAGAACTTCTGTCCTAAAGCACTACGAAACTGTTTGCGGCGATGCCGCTGTTCTGAAGATCTTCTGATACAAATCTGCACCGTAGCTGGTTGACAAGGGTTCACCTTTGACTAATTGAAAGGTCCGTGTTCCATCGGTGTACCGTTCAGCTCTCAAAAACAGAGCGTTTTTCATGTTGCGAATGTAAAAACCATGGGCGAATTCATAGAGGTGCGTCACAAAGAAGACTTTGAGATGTTTTTCCAATAAGGCGCTCACAATCTGCCGGCCAATCTCAGAACCTTCGCGTTCATTGGTTGCGGCAAAGGATTCATTGAACAGCATCAGAGCGTTGGGCGTGAGATGGTTCACAATTGTGCTCATTCTGCTGAGCTCTTCATCCAGTTTCCCGCTTTTCATGCTGGCGTCTTCTTCGCGTTTATAGTGCGTGAACAGACTGTCGCAGAGATTAGCGCAGAAGGACTTGGCGGGCGTAAACATGCCGCATTGCATCATCAATTGCGCTAGCCCGATGCTGCGCAAAAATGTTGATTTGCCCCCCTGATTGGCTCCGGTAATGATCACGAGGTTTGTATTGTCAGCATTCACGGTGTTGCCTACAATTTTTTGCTGCATGGTTAAGGCCAGACACACATCATAGAGTCCTTGCACAGCATGTTTGCGTTCTTTGGCAGCCACAGGTTGAGGAAAGCATAAAGATTCTCCCATTGGGGCAAGCTGTTCGTATAAATTCAGGCAACCGATATAAAAGGCCAATTCAGTTCGCAACATCTTAAAAAAACTGAGAATGTGCTCAGCAGAGCGAGCGAGCGCATTCGCGACCAGATTGATCCCTCTGTCTTTTAATTCCGATAACGCCCTGGCGCCGCTTTCGTCGCGGGGATGAATACTAAAGCTGTATTCCGGAGGCTTTTGGGCAAAGATGCGCTTTATCCATCCCTGGTTCAGTTGATGGGGTTTACGCAGTGTGTAATTGATCCCTTTATGCCCTGGTCCTAATTCAGCGCTAATCAACATGCCGTCGTGAAATTTCAATGTTTTTAAGTGATGTTGGACGATGCCGAAATATTCATCACTCAGTTCCTGGATGAGCATCGAGAAAAACCGTTGAAAGCCCTCTGACTCAAATTGGTCGGCCTGTTCATCGGCGATCTGCCTGAGTTTTTTCAGCATGACCACAAACATCTGTAACACTTCGATCGATCTGTGCAGGATCGTGGCGGGATATTTGCTGAACATACCCCAATAATTCTTTCTTTCGTTTTCAATTGATTCGACCGCGATAGCATAGATCTCCCTGATAATGGATGCATTTTTCAGACAATCTTGAAGAATATGCTGGCGGTAGAGGATGGTATTGACATCATTCTTGACGCTGGACAATACCGCTTTTTTCGCCACATCATATAAAAATTCATCGCCAAGCGCCATGGCGTTGAACAGGGTGGGTAATTCCAAATCCTGCATCAGTGCGTGGGCGTTCGACGGTAATTCCTGTTGTATGTCGAAATCGTGATCTTGCTCCATAAGAAAAGCTTTCATAATTGTATGCGCTCCTGTAACGCCTCATAAGTCAAACCGTATTTTTCGGCAATTGAGATGGCATACGCCAGCCCATCCGCCGGTTTTCTTATGATCTTAAATGTTCTCAACGCCGGATTGTCGGGAACCACCGTACTGACCATGCTGACAGTTTTCTCACTGAAAGACGCCAGTTCATCTATGAATGTGACGCATACGCCCAGCGCATCCAGTCGGACAATTTTGGACATCATCTCTTTGCTCAAAAAAATCGCGTCTTGCAAAGTGGTGGAATTAAAAATTTCATTCATGATGATGACGCTGCTTGAACTCGCCTGGTTGAGAATATCGTGAAATCTGACCAGGTCGTCCTGGAGTTTGCCGCGCAGATTTTTAATGTCTTCTTCCTGTTCAAAGTGCGTAAAGAGCCTGTCGAACAGAAAGAGCTGCGCCCGCTTTCCGGGAACAGGGCAACCCAGGCTGGCTAGATAGTGCAATTGTCCGAAGGTGCGGGCAAACGTCGTTTTTCCGCCCTGGTTCGGGCCAGTGACGACAATGATGCGCTCCTTGCCTGTCAACGAAAAATCATTACAAATCACAGGCGTGTTTTTGCGAATGAGATTATACGCCAGAGCCGCATCAAAACTTTCAGCAACAGCGACGACCACGTCGCACTCCTCAGCGACGTCCTTGACCGTATCGGAAATACGTGGATAACAAAAGCTCAATCCAGCCCTTTTAAATAGGGCAACGTACTCCAGATAGGCAAGGTAAAATTGGATTTCCCGGTCGAACATGCGCATGGTTTCATCCAGATAATGACTATTTTGGGCACAATAATTAGTAAAATAGGTAAAGATGTCCGGATACAACAACGCGACCTGATCCAATATTTTAGCTTCAACATGGTTCATGTCCATCCAATCGGACAATTTCACCGTGTAATCTTTTACCGCCCCCTGCTTGAATTTCTCGAAAGTCGCCTCAACATCCGTACTGTAGTTTATCTCGCCGGCATACTGGCGAACTCTGACGGTACTCCCCTTGATTAACAGGCAATAGGTAATTTCCGAGAAATCGGTTTTAAGCTTTTTTGTTTCCGCCAATAGCGAGGTAAAACGTTCGGAATCGGCATAGTAGGTCACATAATCGCGGAACGCCTTAAATCCAGGAGAGTGTAACTCGACAAGGGAGAGATTATGAACCAGAGCAAGAATGGCGTCGCAATAGATGTCCACCGCCTCCAAAAAACAGCGTTTTTTCTGATATGAATAATGCAATTTGCCTGCCTGGACAAGTTGCTCGCGCATAGCGCGCATTTTTTGAGCATACGCTGTGATGTACTCAAACAGCGCGGGATTTTCAAGATCTCGAAATATGTCATGCCGATAGGCGATCGTCTCAATATCATGTAAAGGGGTATAAAAAAACGGCGCTAAATTATATTCCTGTTTGCTAGCCGTGATGGCGGCTATGATCTGATCAAGATTGAGATCGCCAAAAAATTCAGGAACTTCATCTGTTTCTTTTTTTATCCTACTTGTTGTTTTTTCACATAAGATACTATGGAAAATCATAGGACAAACACCTCCAGGGCTATGATGCGGACACACACGCTTGTCTCTACCAGCGCGAACGCTCGCATCGCAGGAGTCATCAGCCCTTGCCGGGCATTTGTCAGGGGAACTCCATCCCCTCGAAAGGCGTCATAGCCGTGCTTCATGTTTCCAGGTACACAGCCATAGTATGGGTTATCCCTCCTGGATAGGTTGCGATGAATGCTCGCTCCGAACTATCCACAATAAAGGCAGTGCGGTCAGTTGAATGGCGACCGAAAAAATGATGAGCACAGGAAAAGAGACATCATACAAGACGCCCATCAGGGCACTGCCGCAAAACCACGCGATCCCAAAACCGGTATTGAAGAAACCGTAAGCCGCCCCGCGCCGATGAGCAGAGACCATGCCCGCCACCGCCGCACGCATAATAGATTCCTGTGCGCCCATACCAATTCCCCACAAAACCATACCTACCAGGGCAAATGCGAAATTTCCGAAAAAAATGCAAGGAGCAAACCCTGCAGCGATCAGTGTGGCAAACAGCGTCACCGTCAAGCCAAGCCGGTCAAAGAGATAACCACAAATTAAGGCAGCGACGGCGTCCACCCCCATCGCCACGGCATAGAACATTGGAATCCAAACGGTTGGGACGCTCTCTGTTTTCCCGAAATGATAAGCAATCAACGGAAAATCAGCATACCCAGCCGCAATGAAAGCCACTGCAGCCAGATAGCACCAAAAACGTTTGTCAAATCCTTTGGTTTCCAATTCAGGCGTGCATGTTTCCAACTCGCGTGGGCGTGGATAGAGCATTCGCGCGGTGATCAGGACACTAATTGCCAGCAACGCTGGCACAAGTAATATGCCGAAACTGGCGCGATAACTACCGCGCATATAGAGCACGGCAGCGACGATGAGCGGACCGAGCATCGCTCCAATTTGATCCATGGCCTCATGCAAGCCAAAACCCCATCCCCTCCCCATTGCTTTCGTGGCATGAGATAACATCGCGTCTCGCGCTGGCGTCCGAATCGCTTTGCCGATACGTTCCATTACCATCAAGGCTGCTGCAAGAGGCCAATGTCCGGCCAGAGCTAACAGCGGAACCGCCAATAAATTCACGCCATACCCAATCAACGTAATTATCCAGTACTGGCCGGTACGGTCGCTGAGGTAGCCCGAAATCAGACGCAGGCTATAACCAATAAGTTCTCCAAAACCAGCCACAACGCCGACCGTGGTTGCACTGGCACCAAGCAGCGCAAGAAAAGGACCGGTGATGCTGCGTGCGCCTTCATAGGTCATATCAGCTAACAAACTGACAATCCCTAAAAGCACGACAAACTTAATCGCTGCGGATGGTGAAACCGCTTGTGTATCTTGTTTTTGAACCTTCATAAAAACCTCCATTGGCATTTCCGGATAGAAACAGAAATCTTTCGATAAGGACTTCTCCCCCTATACAATAGAAGTCATCATCCTGGAAATTCCAGGAGGTTCAGGCAGACTTCATTGCCTTACTCATCATATTAGGCTAAAAGTCATTTTTGAGTACTTCGATCTCTCCATGACGAAGATGGCTGGTATCATTCAGGCTGATCATAATATACCCATGTTCGGTCCACTCAAATTCATTGAGACAACAATTATCCTGCCGAATGAAGGGAAAACGCTCAATCGCTAGCGTCAACATGCCCAACACCAACAGCTTGTTCACCACGCGATGCGCAAAGATGGCAACGGTCTCGTCATGGTGCTGTTGCACAAGGTCTTCAACCATCGTAAAAGCCCGATCAAAAACCATTTGAAGCGTGTCGCCACCCGGAGGCTGTGCCCTATGCGGGGCAACCAACCAACACGCATGTTCTTCCGGCCATTTTTGGGCGACTACGCGATCTTCCAATCCCGTCCATTGCCCATAATCGAAATCGGTCAACCCGGCATGATTGACCGCCTCGATGCCATGCGGGGCAAGGATAATGTCAGCGGTTTCCCGCGCTCTGGACAGCGGACTGCTATAGGCGGCGTCAATCCGCCGCGATTCCAGGGCTTTAGCTAATAGTTTCGCCTGTAAACGGCCATTCTCATTCAAGGGAATATCATGGGTTCCGCGAAAAATTTTCCCCCGGTTCCAGGCCGTTTCGCCGTGACGTATCAGTAAAATGATGGTTGCCATGAGCATACTCCTCCGCCCCTTCGATAGCCCTTCGACTCAGCTCAGGACGGGACTCGGAACAGGTTGTTGGGTATGCAGTGTGAGGTGAACTCCACTACCTGAAAAAAACTGGTAGGAGTTATTAGCAGAACATGCGGTTCGAGGTGAACTCCATCACCTGAAAATATTCAAATACAATATTTTTAGATATGCGTCAACCTGTCAAGCATTTTTACATGTTTTTGACATAAAATTTCAAAGCAGTTCTCTCTCCATCCGGCAATGTTGCGCTGTTTCGATCTGAATTTCCTTCATAACACGAAAAATAACTTGACATGCACGATACCACATAAAGTATCATACTATTATGAAGAGCATACGAATTATTCTTGATACCACTGTGCTGTATGCCGGATTGTATTCTGCTGACGGAGCCTCGCATCAGGTGTTAAGAGCCATGGAACGGGGGCAGGTTCAGATTGTTGTTTCGACCACATTACTTTTCGAATACGAAGACATTCTCACGAGAAAACAGGCAGAATTAGGATTATCAGACCAGCAGATCGAGGCAATTTTAGACAACTTGTGTCAATTAAGCGACCATCAGAACGTTTACTATCTCTGGAGACCATGGTTACCTGATCCGAAGGATGATCATATCCTTGAGGTTGCTGTCGCATCCCGGACAAGCAGAATTGTGACGCATAACCTCAAAGATTTCAAGGGTATCGAGCAGACATTCGGCATACGGGCAATCCCCCCGAAAGCGTTATTGGAGGAACTCTCATGAGTGCATTAAGCTTACGATTACCTCATTCGATTCATCGGCATATTAAAGCAATCGCCCAACAAGACGGGGTGTCGATCAATCAATTTATCGTCTCGGCGGTCGCTGAGAAAATCTCTGCGGTGATGACGGAGGATTATCTCATGGCGCGGGCGAAACGGGCGAAAAGAAGCGATTTGACCGCCATCTTAGACCAGGTTCCGCATCGAACGCCGCTTCCTGGAGATGAACTCTCACCAACGAAAAACAACGAGAGCAGAAAGGGATCGTCCCTGTGAACAGCCCTGTTCACAGGACAGAAAATTTATGCGGTCAATCTCAATAATATGCGTATCTTGTTCCTTGTGTGAAAAGGGATACCCGTCAATCCAAAGAGACAAGGATTCGTGCTTCGCATTTCTCCCGCTTTGCCACGTTTTTCAAGGCTTCGGCATCAGGATTATCCCTGGCAAATTCAACCTCTATGTGCATTGCGTCAGATAATGAAATATTCATCAGACAGGGTGAGTCCTCGGCATCTCTGTAAAAGGCGATCTTTTGGATGCGCTGCAACGGAATATACGTAAACACTCCGCCATATAACGGTTCGTGTGTCATTTTTGTCCGTTTACTTTCTGTGATCAGGATCAGTTCTTTCCCGGTCAGAATCGTCAGATGTCCTGTAGCATATTGGCTGAACAACGTTTTATGAAACAGGGTGAACGTTTTAAGGCAGCGGTCTGGCTGATACGCGATGTTGACCACTGTATCCCCTGGCTGGATGCTCTGACGCCCAAAATTCATAAATTTAAAATTGAGGGTGCTCAGATAATCAAATTTCGCCAATTCGCGCAGAGATTGTTCCTTCTGTCCATTTTCAGACTGCGATCCGGTTGTTGTCTGTCGGATCGTGCTGATGATCGGTTCAAACTGGTGCACATTGACCGTGTTGAACGTCGCCGTTGATGCCCCGGACCGGCTGCAAACCTTCAGCCAGGAATAGAGCAGAATTCTCCCCTGTTCCAAGTAAAGAATTTCCTGCCAGGGATACACGGCGGTCTTTACGCGATCCCGCAAGGCTTCAAGCACCACCAGACGGTCGGCGCACAGGCACAGCAGCATGGCATTGCGTTTTTGGAGAAACGATAGTCGATCCGCGGGCACATACACTGTATAGGGAAAGGTCGTTTCGGACCCAGGAAAGGCCGGCTGAAATTCAGCCGGCACATCCTGAAAGGAGCTGATGACCTCGCTCCAGGTACGCATGGTTTGCGTGGATGAGGTAGAGGAATACCATTTTGTTTCACTCGCGGTCGAGGCCATTATGTCCCCCTTCCTCTGGTTTACCGAACAAATCCTTTGCGTCCGGCGTAGATCGCCGCATCGCCCAGTTCGGCTTCGATGCGGAGCAACTGGTTATATTTTTCGACGCGTTCCCCGCGGCAGGGCGCGCCGGTTTTCAGGTGCCCGGTGTTCATAGCCACTGTGAAATCGGCGATGAAACTGTCGGTCGTCTCGCCGCTGCGGTGGGAGACCATCGCGCCCCACCCGGCCTTGTGCGCCATTTTGATCGCGGCGATTGTTTCGCTCAGAGTGCCGATTTGATTCAACTTAATCAACACGCCGTTGGCGACCTGTTCTTCGATCCCCCGCACAATGCGCTGCACGTTTGTCACCAATAAGTCGTCGCCAACTAATTCGATTTGCTGTCCCAGGGTTTTATTCAGCAGTTTCCAGCCATCCCAATCGTCTTCAGCAAGCCCATCTTCCAGCACCACGATGGGGTATTTGTTCGCCCATTCCGCCCAGAGCGTAACCATCTCTTCCGCTGTGGCCTTGCGAGACTCGGAGCGAAGGTGATACAGGCCATCCTCATAAAAACTGCTGGCGGCCGGATCAAGTGCAATCGCAATCTGTTCGCCCGGGATGTATCCAGCTTTTTCAATCGCCTCAAGGATCGCTTCAATGGCTCCGGTGTTGTTCATCGATAGCGGCGCAAAACCGCCTTCATCCCCCACGCCGACAGAAAATCCTCTATTTTTGAGCAACGTTTTGAGCGTTTGCTAGGTTTCACTGGCCCAGCGTAAGGCCTCGCGAAAGGTGGGCGCGCCGACCGGACAGATCATATATTCCTGAAAATCAGGGCCCTGCCAATTCCCATGCACCCCACCGTTAAGAATATTCAACATCGGGCAAGGCAGCATTGTGGCGGTCACGCCGCCTAAATACCGATATAAAGGAAGGTGTACAGCCAATGCGGCCGCGCGGGCAGCCGCCAGACTGACTCCCAAAATCGCATTGGCCCCTAAGCGAGCTTTGTTCGGCGTTCCGTCCAGATCAATCATAGCCTGGTCAATCTGCGCCTGGGCTAAGGCGTCCATACCTGTTATCGCCCGGGTAATTTCTCCGTTCACATTTTCGACGGCCTTTTGTACGCCTTTGCCCTTATAGCGATCTTGACCGTCGCGTAATTCGACTGCTTCATGAACCCCGGTTGATGCGCCCGAAGGCACGCCTGCACGTCCTGTTACGCCGTTTTCTAAACACACATCGACTTCAATCGTCGGGTTGCCTCGTGAATCAAGAATCTCGCGTGCAACAACTTTTTGAATCTGGGTTGACATCATGCTGTTCTCCTCATGGTTTAGTGTTTAACTTTATCTGCAATTGCATCTGCTGGTTTTTCAGGGAAAAACCACAACCCTTTGTTTCACCGTAGGTGATAGAGTATTGTAGAAAAGGTAAATATTTCTCCCCTCCTTCATTCGCCATAGGCGATCCATAGCGCAACCACTACGCGGTGGGATTGGGTGGGGATGGTTCATTGCTACAATACTTCAAGCCCTACGGGCTATTATTGCTGAATAGTTACCTCTGAAGGTTCGTATTTTTCGCAAAAGGGAACGTTACGTTCGTATCCCCTGCTTTTGTGTAACTCGATGTCGAAACCTTCTTCACAAAAGTAGCCGATAATGAATTCCTGGCCTTCAAAAACATCTTTTTTCGCCAGAAAATGCCTGCATTGATCTTTTTGACAAAGTACCATATTTCCTTTGAAACTACAAGGATAACTCATAAGCAAGGATGATTTATCCCTGATTATGTGAAATCCATGTAGTTTTATCATACCGGGTGAGCGGTTGGTTCATGCCAACTTTTTGAAACTACAGGAAATGTGATAAGCAAGAACACATTATTAATGGCATTCTTGCTTATCGCCATTCTTGTAGTTTCATACAGTTCGTGGTAAACGCTTTAGCATTTTATTACGCCGCTAAAGCAATGACTACGAGCCTGATGTTCATTCGAACGTGCGCTGCATTCGTGTTATTTGTATCATTCGATGACACCTACCCTGTTTTATGCGTTTTTGGCAAGGCGAAGCAGGCAGCGTAAGGCCCACACGCCTGTCATGAGCATCAAAATGAATATGACGGGAAACGACAGGTTCAGACGACCTTGCATCCCGGCGCCTGCTGCGACAATTCCGATGCTCACGCTCATGATCGCACCCAGGCTGCGAAGATAGCGGCGTTGTTGTTCTCCAGGGGCTTCAGGCCAGCGGGTCAGGAACATGTCAACGTTCCAGGACACAAAACTGCCTGTCAGCGCGGCGATACTCCCCACAAAGTTGCTCTCGATCAGAATTGCATACACAGTGAATCCTGTATAGCTCAACACAAAGATCAGGCGGATCAGAACACGAACGTGGTTCGGAAAATTCTCCACCATTAACCACATCCCTGTAATCAGTATCATCAGCACAAGGATTTCGGGTTCTCCGTGCAGAGCGTAAAACACTATGAGCAATCCTGCGCTTGCACCTGCACTGATCCGTCGAATCCATCTGAGCATGTTACACCTCTACGCCTTTAAATGCCAGCGGACTCACGCATTGCCGCGCTCGTGATCCGAGCATGAGTTCCTTCTGAATCGCGGTCCGAAGCGGAGTAGCGACATCCCATTCCACTACCACCACTCCATCGCGTCGCAGCCGATCGAAGATCACGTGACGCTCCAGACGCATAATGCGCTCTGCGGTCTCGGTGTGCGCATCAGACGGCAGAAATGGTCGTTCAAAAGCCACCGGGTCAGGACAAAGCACCAGCACCTGGTACCCATGCGCACGTAAATGACGCATCGCCAGACTATCTTGCGGCAAGAGCGGGCTGACAATGATCAGTTGTGATTGCGGCGGAAACAAACGCACCGGAAGATATTGGAACAACTTAAAGACTTCATGCGTGCCTAAACGAGCTTGTGCTAACGCCACCGCCAGTTTATTGCGCTGCTGCTGTCCGTAACCCGGCGCAGTCCATGCCAGAAACGCGCCGTAAATTAACAATCCCACGCGATTGCCGGTCTCAAGAAAATAGTGCACCAATGAGGCCGCAGCTTTCACCCCATGTTCAAACAAGGAGGCCTCCTGCCTTTGAATGTTGGCAATCGAACGGGCATCTAAAATAATTCCGATGTCAGCCACGCGATCTTGTTCGAACAAATTGGTCACGAGCGTATCCCAACGCGCCCCGGCTTTCCAATTCAAATAACGCGGCGAATCTCCGGGAACATACAAGCGCGTGCCTAAAAAATCACATCCTGCTCCGCTTTCCCGTGAGCGAATAATGCCGGCATACATTTTCGTTCGCTCCGGTCGGATAGAAAATTTTTTCAATTTTTCGAAGGCCGGCAACACAAACAGCGAGCCGTGACAGGCAACAGCATGGTCAGAAGAGTACAAACCAAATCGGTCACAGATCCGTGCCCGGACGCCTTGAAATTGATATTCACCGCGCTGACCGCGCACCGCATATTGGATTTCGCGTGTCTCGCCCTGCGCGAACGCACCATGGTATGTCGGGTTGCCTTCATATCTGAGCCCCTGAGGCAACACATCACTGAAATATACTTCATCGAGGGCATCGCCCATATTGCTGATCGTCACGAGCACCCGGCTGGCTTGATCCGCCTGGACGCATTCCGGTTCGATCTGTCGCTGGATGCTAAGCTCGAAACGCGGTGCTGCATACCAGGCCGGCAGCAACGCCCAGATCCAATAGGGAATGGCAATCAGCAGCAATTCTGCCCGCCGCAAAATCAGGCCGGACAGCAACAGCACCACACTCAAAATTGCCATAATCGCCCAATCACTCGTCATCTTCATGGGTCTCGCGGGACAGGCGTTCGTCTGAGAATATCTTCAACCACGTCATTCACCGCCATTTCTCGCACCCACATATCGGGTTGCAGCAACAACCGGTGTACGAACACCTCCCGTACAAAGTATTTCACATCGTCAGGAATCACATAATCGCGCCCTTCCAACGCGGCTTTGGCGCGTGACAATTTGAGCAGCGCTAATGAAGCGCGCGGGCTGGCTCCGACCGCGATTTCCCGTCGTTCGCGTGAAGCTCTGACCAAAGAGACGATATAACGCGCCACGTCAGGATCCATGCGCACAGATTCAATCGCCTGGCGCATTGCATTGAGTTCTTCGGCATTGGTCAGACACGCCAAATCCGGTTCCTCCTGATGTCGTTCCCAATAGCGTTTGAGCACTTCAAATTCTTCCTCTGCCGTGGGATACCCCACCGACAAACGCAGCATAAAACGATCTAACTGCGCTTCCGGCAGCGGAAACGTGCCTTCATATTCGATCGGATTCTGAGTCGCAATCACCATAAAAGGTTCCGGGAGTTTCAGCGATTTTCCTTCTAACGTCACCTGATGCTCTTCCATGGCTTCTAACATGGCGGCTTGCGTTTTCGGCGGCGTGCGGTTAATTTCGTCGCCTAACACCAGATTCGCAAAAATCGGCCCTTTGATTAACTCAAATTCCCCTTGCTGGCGTTTGAAAATATAGGTGCCGGTCACATCGGACGGCAACAAATCCGGCGTGAATTGGATGCGTTTAAAATGCAGTCCCAACACTCTGGCAAAACTCCGGGCAGTCAGGGTTTTTGCTAACCCGGGGAAATCTTCGAGCAGCACATGTCCTCTGGCGAGCAGCGCACACAAGATTTTCTCCAATAACACGCGCTTGCCAATCACGGCTTTTTCGACTTCCTCCAAAATGTCCTGGCTTTTTTTCTCAATCTGATCAAGCGGAAATGTCGGTGATATGTTCGTTGCCATCAATCTCTCCCTGGAGCAATTCAGGACATTTTCCCGGTTGCGCCAGATTTCAAATATTCGTGCAGCATGTCAATCAGCTCATGCGTCCTGGATAGGAACAGGGCATCCTTGCCGGGCCGCGCCAAACGGAACCGGCTGCGCCATCCTGTACAAGCAGAGGGCGGCGGATTCTCAAGATAGGCGTTCAGGAGATCGCCTCCCTGCCATTTTCCCTGACGAACCCGCTGCCAGGCGGCTTCTTCAGACAGGTTGCTCTCAGACCTCAGCAGTTCTACGGCGATCCCGGAAAAAATTCTGTGCAGTTGCTGGCGTGAATAATTTCCGGTATGCGCCTGTAACAGTACCTGACGAAGGGAGTACAATCGTCCCGGCGCATAGCGAGGCGACTGCATACCTCTGCGTTTGGAGGCGATGTGAACGCCGCATGCAGCCATCACGTAGATTCCGGCACAGGCTAATCCGACGATTCCAATCCACCAGAGCATCATCATCAAACGCCAGCTATACATCATCATGCTCATCCCTCCCGTAACGGGCGTACAGCGCTTGCATGGCGGCCTGAGCCTGCCTTGCTTGCCTGTCGCTGATGATATAATGGCCGTAGCGCAGATGTTCGAACAGTGTGGTTAATGTCAACGCTTCCTGATCGTGAATCCCGACCCGCTGTAATTCCCGGAGAAACTCCCGCGTTGTCATGGCGCGTCTTATCGCAACCTTGTTGCTGAACAAACGACAGAGATCGCGGTAACATCGAAGCACGGAAGGCGTTACGTCTTCGCTTTCAGAATCACAAGCCTGATCGGAAAATCCGCGAGCAGAGAGAGAGGCGACGTCATACGCTTCAGCATCCATCAGATCTGCGCTGCGCGAACGGAAGGAGTTGCTGACAGACCAGGCAAGCCAGCCTACAACGCTTACAAGTAGGATTCCTCCGATCACAGATCCCAGGACAAATATTCGATGCATCTGAGGTGGTAATTCATCGGTCGCTGTAGGCGGGGTTTCTGCTGGCGCAGGAGATTCTATCGGCATGAACGCCGTGAAGCCTGTTGGAACGCGATCTTCAAACCGGACAGGGTGACGCCAAACCCACCATACGACCAATCCGATCAACACGCCCATCAACGCCAGCACCAGCAAGCCCTGCCAGGGATTTTTGGCATGTTCCACATAAATCATTTCCTGGTCGCGCTGCATTCGGCGCTGGACTTTCCAGACAATGGCGATAAAAGCGGCAAGGCAGAGCGTGAGCATAATCAACAGAACATAGCGACCTGTTTGCAGGGATACCGGCGCGAATTCTGATGAAGGCGCGCCAGGCGTCATCCTCGTCGTCTGCATCACAGGCGCAGAAGTATCGGCAACCGGGAGACCTGGCAGGAGCATCGCCAACAGCCAGAGACACGCCAGTACGCCCACCGCCTGTCCACGCTTGAACAGCAGTAATTGTCGCAATTGAACAACTTTTTCGGAAAACATGATTCCTCCTAACGCTGCAGGAGTTATCAGCAAGGTATGCGGTTTGAGGTGAACTCCATCACCTGAAAGAAAATTGGTAGGAGTTATCAGCAGAACATGCGGTTTGAGGTGAACTCCATCACCTGATACTACACAATCAATTTGTGCAAGCGTGTAGAAACTTGTCAAGAAATTTTACTTTTTTCATCACAAAAATTCTATCAAAAACTTCTCCCAATAAAATTACCTGAAACGAATAAGCGTATTTTTTCCTTGACCTTTTCGCAGAAGTCCTGTGTAATTTTTGTTTATTGTGTTCACCAAGAGATCAGTAGCAAATTGTGACTTATGACAGGAGTGCGGAAGCGGGGCTTTCGCTGCAAAAGCTTTGTTGCGGAACAAAAGCGTTGCTTTTGTACTCCGGTTCAAGACATGTTTATGAAAAAACGATCGCTTCATCTCAGCTTTGTCCTTGTCTGGACGATCTTATTTTTCTGCGGAGTTGCCGCCGCGCAGCAAAGCAGTGTGATTGTGCCAAATGTTGAAGGGATCTCACAGGGGATCGCGACGCAAATTCTGCGCGCGGCCGGTTTGCAATCTAGTGTTCAGAGCTCGGCCAACATCGGAACGCTTGTTGTACGTCAGGATCCGTACCCCGGTTCTCTGCTACCCTCAGGGAGTGAAGTGGTGTTATATACGGTGAGTAGCACGCCTGCTACAACAAGCTCACCTGCTTCAAGCGGGATTGCGCCGTCAACTCCAACCACATTCTCTCAACCAGCAACAAGAACAATACCAGGTACGTTCTCGCGACCAGCGACAGGAACAGCCTCTACGACAACTTCTGCTCCTCCGGTGACTTCTTCAAGAAACATGGGCGTTAATGTGTATGTTGCGCCATTGGCCTCTACCGCGCCTCAAACGACTCAGAGCACCAGTTATCAGGTCACGCGGGACTCTATGAATTTCATTATTGCCCGTCAGCCTCAACAGGCCTCGGCCAGCCCACATTTACTGACACAGACGACGGCCAAACGTTATCCAATCTGGTATCCCCGAGAATATCTCGAACAGTCAGCGCAAATAGGAACAGTGATGACCCAAAGCCAGACTGCGACTCTGACTCCCCAGGTGCAGACATTTTCACAGAGTTCGGTCAGTCCGTATCTTTTGACAATCACGCCGGCGTCGCAACAACGCTCTTCAGAATGGTATGCGCTGCCGCAGGGCTGGTCCACGCCGCAAAGCTGGACGACCTCACAGGGAATGATGACGCCGCAAATTCAACAAACCTGGGCCACGCCGCAGCAAGGGTATTATTATACGACCTCTTCGCAACAAACATTGTCTGTTCAACCCCAAATGATGGGCATAAGCTCTGTCCCTGTCCCGAATGTGATGCGGCTGCGCCAGGCTGACGCCCTGTTCGCGATTCAAAAAGCCGGATTGATGGTTGGCAATATCATGTTGATGCAGAATGCGCAAACAGGGGCAGGCATGGTGATTAACCAATCGCCGAGACCGCGCTCAATTGTGCAGACCGGTGCGCGGGTCGATCTCTGGATCGCCAATTAAGTATCCGAGCAAAAAAACCGGGGTCACGTTGTTTCGGGAATTTCGAAGACTCATTCCCGAAACAACTTAATTATCCAGCGGAGGCCATGCTATGCCTGCCAGAGCATGCTTCAGGCATATTCGCAGATTGGCGATTACATCCGGTTTGGTGTTGGTGATAAATAAACTGTGCTGAATGGTGAAAATTTCATCATGAAGCCGCTGAACAGGAGAGTCTTGTTCGGCGCGGCTTCCATAGCGGCAGCGCATTTCTTCTGCAAACATCTCCGCTAATTTATCTTTCATGCGCAAATGGGTATCTTCTAAAAAAATGGCGACATCCGGTCGCAGATCATGGACACGATCCAAAAACGCCGCAATTTCAGACATCTCGATATGTTTTGGCGGCGAGGACTTCACTTCGATATAGGTCAACCGGCCTTCCACCGCGCTGAGTACATCATAATCTCCGCCAATCTCATGATGCTTGAAGCGAACACCCCAGATCGCCGGAGAATCGAATTCTCGCTCCATGACCTGCGCGATAAACCATTCTAAAGTATCGCCGAAATTGATCACCTGTGAATTTGTCAATTGATAGGTATCCTCCCCGATTTGACGCACAATTCGGTGTTGTATCAGGACAGCGAGATATTCGCGGGCGACTTCTTCCGAACAATAGCGGGCAAGACGCCGCGGCGTGGCGTGGTCAATGAAGGCAATAAGATCGCGGGCAAAGATGCGGAATGAATATTTCTGCATCAGGTGATATAGTTCATCTTCTGCCTCTTTTGAGGAGTACTCAGGAAGTAAACGGTAGCTGGCAGACGTATATTTGACCTCCTGAATTCCTCGACGTCGGAGCATAGCTTCAATGGTACTGCGGCTCGACGGCGAACATCTCTGGAATGCCCGCACTTCCTGACGCAATGCCTGGATTTCTCTGAGAAGATGTTGTACAATGTCTTCCATATTTTTTCCGGGCATGGCAGAAAAACCGGGTTTCTTCAAGAAATCTGGTTTTTAAATGCCTGAATCCAGGCTTCCGGCTCGTTTAATTCTCGAAAGTAATACAGATCAGACTCCTGGCCATCCCGCCTTTGCACTACGCGAAGATACACGGGATCAGGAACAAATATAGTAAAAAGCTTCTGGAGCGCGCCAGTTCGAGACGGTTTCCCTTGTAAACAGACTTCAAATCCTGATTTTTTTATCAATTCTACCGTGAGAATGGTTGTGCGCGGAATTTGCAGAAGCGTCTTTTTATAGGTCGTGGCCCTGTTAAAGAGAAAAAATGGCGGTTTGGGAAAATCTTCAAACCAGAGGTTGCGTTCCATTAAATACAAAATTCCGCTTTTTTCAGGTGTAGGGGCCTCCGATGATCCTAGCAACACTGCATACGAGAAGATGATCACCTGTTCGCCGCACTCTTGTTGTTTTTCTTCCCAAAATTGCTGAATATTTCGAGGAAGATCCTGTAATTGAGGACATTGTTCATGTTGTGCCATGCTTTATACTCCAAATCCCTTAAAAATCCTTATTGTTTCACTACTTCTACATGTTCTGTTCTGTAAGGCAGCTTTTTGTCAAATAAATACTTGCTTTTTTTGTTGGGAGGATTCTATTTTGATTGAAATGCGAGAGGATATAAAATTTTTCGAGGCAACCTCTTGCTATTGTGTCTTGAAGAACTTATACTTTATGTTGTATAACAAGACCTGATATCAAAAATAAGGAATCCTGAGCGTATGAAAATTTTCCAAACAGAGGCTGAGCACGAAGATATGAATTGCCCTGAAGAATTTCAAGACAAGATTGATATTCTTGAAAATCTGTTGCAAGAGATGAGGTATATCATCGGGCATCGGAGAACGCTCCTTAAAAATGCAGACAAGAAACTTCAGGAATTTCAAGATACGATTTACGCGATGATTATGGAAGAAGAATATCCGAAAAAGCGGATGATGCCTTCACAAGATGATGATGAAAAACCGGAAACGCCCTCAGTTTGAATAAGGAGGTTTCACTGTGGCAAAGATTGGCAGACATCTGTATGTGTCAGGGCGGGTACAAGGCGTAGCCTTTCGTTATAGCGCCATCAGGCAAGCTCATCTGCTAGGCGTCACCGGATGGGTGAAAAATGTTTTTGATGGCCGGGTTGAATTACTGATTGAAGGCGATGACGCTGCTGTCAGAGAAATGACCGCCTGGTGTTATCAAGGCCCACGTGCGGCTCATGTCACTGAAGTGGAGGAAGAAATTCTCCCCTATTCAGGCAAATACCCTTCCTTTGAAGTGCGCTTCTAATCTCTTTTTATTCTCTATTCAATTCCGCCTTCAGGCATTGAATGACTGCGGCAAATTCACTGGCATTTTGAGGCGATAGTTCTGCCAAAGTTTCATGCGCCGAGAGAAGATGTTCAGCATACTCCTCTTTTGAGAATTGCTCTGAAAAAGCAAGCTGTGATAACTGACTCTTTTCTACAGTTTCGAGCGCATCAGAGGCATGAAACAGGGTCGCCAGATTCATACGGTGAAAAATGCTTTCCATGGGATTTCCCTTTAAGCCCACAAGAAATGGGAGAGTCTGGTGAGTTTTGGCAAAGGCAATCGCCCAGCGGGCCAGCACGCCTAAAATTGTGCTATCCATGTAGGAACAGCGGGTTAGATCGACAAGCAGATACGCAATGGCGTCATTTTCGGTACACTGCTTGATCGCTGTCTTGGCATTCCACAGCGATTTCTGAGTCAGCCGCCCTTCAGCTTTAAAAATAAAGGTTGATTCATATTGACCGATAAACACACGTTCTTCTTGATTTTTCATATCACAAGCGTCTCAGTAAAAAGATGGTGATGTCATCAGGAAAATCATCAGTACGGGCCAGATGATTAATATACGAGGATAACGAACTCACCATACTATGATTATCTGGACTTTTATGAGTGTGAATATAGTGAACCAGAGATTGTTCTTCGAAGATCGGAATCCCATCTCCGATGCAAATATCCGTCACCCCATCTGAATACATCAATAACGATGCTCCCGGAGGAAATACGCATGTAGCATTAACGTAGCTTGCACTTTCAATTAGCCCTATTGGAAAGGAGTGCATTGTCAGAATTTCTTCGTAATCATCGGTGTATAAAATCGGCGCAACGCTCTGACCGGCTGAACTCCAGGTCAAGAGGTTTTTTTGTAAATCTAGTATCCCCAAAAAAATCGTCAGATATTTCTCAGTCAGACGTTCACGAAAAAATTGTTGGTTGAGCCTGTGCAGCAGATGACAGGGATCATCTTCAGATTGAGAGTGGACGCTGAAAAACATTTTCGTAAAAATCGTAATCAATGAGGATGCCACCCCATGCCCCGAGACATCAAGAATATAAAATAGCAATTTGTTGTCGCTGATTTGATAAATATCAAAAAAATCTCCGCCAAGTTCATCGCAGGGAATATACACATATTCAAAGGCGATCTGTTTTCCGAAAATCGTTCCCTCTTGCGCAGGCAGCAAGTTACGCTGAATTTGCCGCGCCGTTTCCAAATCTTTCGCAATCCGTTGATTCGTTTCCAGGATCGTGCGATACATTCTTCGCAGGGTGACCTGCGTGCGGACTCGCGCCAGAATTTCAGCGGTATTAAAGGGTTTGGTAATAAAATCCACGGCACCCAGTTCCAGCCCACGAATTTTATCTTCGGGGCTATCCAGGGTAGTAATAAAAATAATCGGAATTTCACGGGTTGATTCTTGCTGCTTCAACAGGCGGCAGAGATCAAATCCTGACATTTCCGGCATAACAACATCCAGGAGAATGAGTTCAGGTTTGCGATATTCAAGAATCTTTAACGCGACATCCGCATTCTCCGCTTCAATGAAATCATACCCTTCATGAGTCAGACTTTTACTCAGTACTATGCGGTTCATGCGGCTATCATCAACAATTAAGATCAAAAAATCTTCTTTCATCGAGAGCAATCTCAGTTATTGAATTGATAACGATTGGGTAATTTTCCACTCACCGTGCTCACGCTGAATCTCTAATAACTCTCGCTGCGACAGTTCTAAGGTTTCCCCATCAGCATCAGTTAATGTAAACTTGTAATGATTTTCGACAAGTGCACGTTCCCCTTGAAACTGAATATCAAGAATTTGAAACGCAAAGTGAATTGTCACAAATTGTTCAAACCAACGAACCGCAGATGTCTGTAAATCGGCAAAGGTTTGCGAAGGACTCCGGTATGACGAAGAAAAGCAGGAAAGGTATTGGGGTAAATTTTTTTGCCTGAGTCCATTGGCTCTGTTTTCCAGGAGCGCATAAATTTCCTGCGTCGAGAGTCTTTGAGTGTACGTTTTCCAAAGATACCACCCTCCAATCAGACAGCAGATAATCAGCAGGCTCACCCCGAACAAACCCCAGGAATGCCGCTTACGCTTTGATGTTATTATATCATGAGTTGTCTTCATAAGGACGTGATTATAAGAGCGGCGTAAAATGTCAAGTTGTATGCGCCCTCATTAGTTTTTTGTGTATATCAGGTTTGATCGACTACAATATTTTGGATGATCGCCTCAAGCTGTAATATCGTGATCAGTTGCTCGTTCCAGGGCAATTTGCCTTCCATATACTGTTGAATAACACTGAAACTGCCATCATTGAGAGGCAAAAGGCTGGTTTCCGGGGCATCAATAATATCTACCATGTCATCAATGAGCAATCCTGCTACCAGGTCGCCTGATTCTACCAGCATAATTCGGCTTTGTTCCGTCACATGGCTGGCTTCTAAGTGCAAAAACATTTTCAGGTCCACAACAGCATGGACGTCTCCTCGCACGCTTATCACGCCGAGAATATAGGCGGGGGCGCAAGGCAACCGGGTGATATGGGGCACTTTAAGAATCTCTCTCACTGCCAGGATTCTCATGCCATACAGCCCGCCATTCAGCGAAATCACGACAAACTGAACAGGCGGTTCTTCAATTTCTGAGACCTCAGCTTGCTTGAGTTGCTGAAGGAGTTCAAGCCGCGTCAAAGTTTCATGCGGTTCTTGCGGGTGTTGCGTCTGTTCCAGAGAATGTTCCATAGCGTTTTCTTTATAATTTTGACAGGTTTGTATGGAGTTAATCGAGTTCCGTTGCCACCTCTTTTCCCTTCATGCGTAGGGTGACTGTATTCACATGCTGATGGCAAAAAGAGCGAAAAGCGGCGTCTTCGAGATATTTTGTCAAGACTGAAGCCAGTCCTCGCGCTCCGGTTTGCCGTTTAAAACTTTGATCCACAATGTGATCAATAACCTGTTTTTCAATGCGGAGTTGAAGACCTTCTTCTTTAAATTCGTGATAAAATTTTTTGACGACGGAATCGAGCAAAATCGCTTTTAACGTTTCTCGATCAAGGGGACTAAGGGAGATAATTCGCGTGAATCGTCCCATTAATTCCGGGATAAAGCCATAGGCTTGAAAATTTTCAATATCGTTAATCTCTTGATCTTCATACTGTACGGCAATTTTTCGAATCGCGTAATACGTCTCGGACTGCAACAAAGAATTGAAGCCAATCCGGGGATTGAGATGGGTAGTCACGCCTTTCAATCCGGAAAATGTGCCACAGGCGATAAAGGTAATGTCCTGGGTTTGCAACGGAATGCGCTGGCTGTACATGGTGTTATTCATGTCAAGCGGCACCATGATTTCTGTGCCTTCAAGAATGCGTAATAATTCCCGCTGAACTCCGAACCCGCTGACATCTTTGGTGGTGCCCTGTCCGTCAAAACGAGCCTGATTTTGCGTCGTCGCCAGTTTATCGAATTCATCCAAACAAATAATTCCGGCGGAGGCGGCGACAGGATCGCGCCCGGTATAATCTAAGAGGGTTGTTAAAATTGTGCAGGTATCATTACCGACATATCCGGTTTCTGACAGTTGAGTCACATCAACAACGGCGGTCGGAAGTTTTAGAATTTTACGGAACAGGAGTTCCACCAGAAAAGTTTTCCCGCATCCGGTAGGGCCAATCATCAGATAATTCGATTTTGGCGGAAGCTGCTCACGAGGGATTCCTTCCAAATAAATGCGTTTCAGGCGGCGAATATGACGATAGGCCAATAGTGTAACGGCTTTTCGGGCATCTTCCTGACCTTTGTAATGGTAATGGGAGAGCAAATCGAACATTTTTTGCGGAGAAAATAAGGGAATGTGCTCAAAAAATTGGCGAACATGTTCCCAATATTGCTGCCGCTGCTGATCCAGATTCGGAACAACAATCTCATCAAAAAGCTGTTGCTGGCTCATAAAACATCGTGAACCTCAGAAGTGTCAAAACTCTGCTTTCGCAGTCAAAGCAGAGCTTTGACACTCCTATGAACTTTGACACTCCTGAACCTCAGGAGTGCGAACGCTCTGCTTTCGCGGTCAAAACAGAGCTTTGATACTCTATAAACTTTGACACTCCTGAACTTTTTATTGTCCAGTAGAATATATTCTTATCCCTGCTCTTGTCAATAAAGAATCGATACGAAAATGCTGCACTAGAATTTTCCGGATCGGATAATCGAGAGCAGTAGCCAGAAACCGATAATCCCTGCCGACACAAACCCAATGATTCCCAACAGCGGAAAATCCATGAACATTGGGCCTTTATTGGCGTGCATAATAATTGACGACCCGATGATCAGCGCGGCCAACACGAGGCTGGCGGCGATGCGATTGCTTGCCGTATCAAGCACCAGGATTAAACGTTCAAGGTGAACATGTTCAAATTCTATGCGCAGTTTTCCATTGCGCATTTCATCCAGAATTTGATGTAACTGTGAGGGAATATCGGTAAAAATCTGCGTCAGATTCTTAAAGGTGACGAGCGATTGAGACGCCATGCGCTGCGGATTCCAGCGTTCGCGCAAAATTCTGGTCACCATCGGACGGGCTTCTTCAATCGCATTTAAATTTGGGTCCAGTTGTTTCCCGATGCTCTCAATGGTTAACATGGCTTTAATCATCAGTGTATAATCCGGCGGAATTTTGACTTTGTGTTTGAGAGCGACTTCCATCATCTCGCGTGTCACTTTCCCTAACTCGATCTGGTGTAAAGGCACCCCATAATACCGGTCCAGAATATCTGACACATCATTACGAAAGATGCGCATATTGATCGTCTCCGTTTGCGTGCCGATATTGGCCAGGATTTCCGCAATCTGTTTGACATTCTGATTAATCACCGCTACCAGCAGATCAGCAAGTTCGTCTTTCATTTCCTGATCGAGCCTGCCCATCATACCAAAATCCAGAAAAGCAATCGCCTGATTTTTCATCACAAACAAGTTGCCGGGATGCGGATCGCCATGAAAAAAGCCATCAATGAAAATTTGTTTTAAAATACTACGAAATCCGTTTCTGGCAATCCGATGTTTTTCTTCAGGTGTACTGTCAAGTTCAGAGATCTTTGTACCTTCAATAAATTCGATGACCAGTACATTTCTGGTGCTGAGCTCTCGATAGACTTTGGGCGCATAGACCGTGTGATCGTGTTCAAAATTATGTCGAAAGCGAATGATATTTTGAGCCTCAATAGTATAATCCAATTCACGATGAATGGCTTTGTCAAATTCCTGAATGATACCGATCGGACTGTAGGTCTGCGTTTCTTGAATACTGTGCTCAATCAGACGTGCAAGGAGGTAGAGGAGATCCAGATCGCTTTCAATGATTGCACGAATAGATGGACGCTGCACTTTTACCACGACCTTTTCATTCGTCGAACGAAGAGCTGCTTTGTGGACCTGGCCGATAGAGGCAGACGCAATGGGATTAGGATCAAAAAACGAAAAGAGTTGATCAGGCGTTTTGCCTAAAGAGATTGTAATTTGATCGGAAATTTCATGAAAGCTGATAGGAGGGACTTGATCTTGTAATTTTTTTAGCTCATGAATGAAACTTGCCGGCAGCAGATCGGGACGCGTGCTTAATACCTGACCAAGCTTGGCAAACGTCGGACCAAGTTCTTCAAGCACCATGCGCGAACGTTCAGCGATAGAGAGTTGAGGATGAACTTCCGAAGACGTTTTAGCAAACTTTTTGACAAAAATGCGATATTCTAAGTCGAGTTTTTCAATAACCTGTCCAAAACCATGTTTAATCAGAACAGTCGCAATATGCCTGACCCGTTGGACATTTCTCACCGTGTGTAAAAATGACATGCTGGTTCCTGTGCTTTGAACGACATCCTGCTGCAGGTCGGTTTCCTGGTTTTCGACCTGTTAGAAGAGCACTCGTCGGATTTCTGCAACCGACGTCACACCCTGTTGAATTTTTTGGAACGCCTGGGATTTCATGGTATCGATAGACATTTCTGCTAAAAAGCTCCGAACTTGAAAAGAGGAAAGGGGTTGGCTTTGCAGGAGAAATTGTTTTAAACTTTTGTCGAGTTTCATAATTTCAAATAGTCCTGTCTGACCGGAGTACCCGGTTTCCAGGCATTCTGAGCAGCCTTTTCCGACATACGCCGCGCGATAGTCAAACTCACCGCCTGTTGTCGTGAACTGATGCAGAAATTCCTGATCTGAGTTCGATAGCGCAACTTTTTCTTTACAATGCGGACAAATCGTGCGGATCAAGCGCTGCGACACAATTCCACCCAGAGAATCTAAGGCGAGCAATAACCCCTTTTGCGCTTGTTTGTCAAAAATATCGCCCAGACGAGTCAGAAATGTACACAGCCCATCGGCGGAATCGTGCGCCGTAAAAGACGCGAGCACAATAGCACTTGATGCAAATTCAAGAGCAAGTTGTTCTAAAAGGGGATGTTCGAGATTGTTCAACGCCAGGAAATCTGGCGCGTGATAGGACAGGATCGCATACCAATCTTGATAGGCGGTCTGTGGGTCATACGGAATCTGAATAACGTGAGGAAGAATGACTTCAACCATCGGTTCTACTGAAATGGCAACTTTTTCAGGTTGGACAAACTGGCGCAAAATCGTGCGCAATGTGGTGGTTTTACCATGGTTTGGAGGGCTGACAAGCAATAACAAGCCTTGTGGCTTACTTAAGATCCGTTCCAAAACTTTGGATGAGTTTTCATCAAACCCAAGCGTATCAATATTTTCCGGAAATACTCCATTTTTAATTTTCAATAGCACTTTTTCTCCGGATATTGAAGGGTAGGTTGTGAAATGAACAGTCAGAAATTTTCCTTGAATGTAAGTTGTCGAAAAGCTGCCACTCCAGGATCCTTGCTTATTCTTCATTCCTGTAGTTGTGATAGGAGAAAGTTCTGCTCGTTGACTCATTCTGCGAAGTCTTTGAAGAATTCCACGCCCAATTTGTTCCGGGATCGAGGCATGCTCATGTAAAACTCCGTGCAAACGGAAACGGATGCGTTGTTCCTGTCCGTACGGGTCGATGTGTATTTCCGAAAAACCGCGGTCTACCGCGATTCCAAGGAGTTCTATCAGGAATTTGGTCGACGGATGCTCATGATCAAGTTCGGCAAGCACATCCTCTTCTGCTTCAAGATCTGCTGCATCGAGTAATTCAGGTAAAAGCGCATCAAACTCTGCAAACCCGGATGGCATCACTTTGGACAAGATCACACGTTTTTCCTGGCGAGCCTGAACATCCGGAACTCTGGGCGCGGTCTCCGAAGTTCCATAGTATGTGCGAATCGCATCGAGGATCGCCCGTGTCGAGGCAATTTCCGTCTTGACAATCGACCCCGTCATAAAAGAAATATCACTTTCAATCGCGGACAAATTTAAGGGGTTCGCAATAGCTAACGTGATTTTATTTTGTCGTCTTCCTCGTTCGATGGCATAAGGAAAGATTGTATACTTGGACGCAATGTGTTCTGGAATTAAAGCCAACAAGTCCGGATCAGGCTGGTACGTATCCCAATTCACCACGGACAGATGAAATTTCTCCCCCAAAAAGTCCAAAAGAGCCTCTTCTCGAAGAAAACCACTTTGTTCGAGAATCGTATCGAAACTCTTCGCCGAGTTTTCACATTCTTTAAGTACCCTTTGATATTGCTCTTCGGTAATGACATGTTCGTCACATAATAACTTTAGCAGCTTATCCATTCTGATCAATGGACATCTCTCCTTGACTCATCGGCAACTGCAGGCGATCAGCGATGAAGAGGCGTCCATCCCGCATATTACAACATTGTCGCTTTTAAAACTTCCTGAACAGTTGTTAATCCTTGCTTCACTTTTCTCATACCATCTTCGCGCAATGAAACTTGCCCTTGTTCGGCAAAACGATGCCTTAAATCCTTGACATGCTGAGATTCCAATACGGCCTGTTTCATTTCTGAAGTAAAAGGCATCACTTCAAAGAGAGGAACAACCCCATGATATCCTGTGTACTCACAGTGTTCACATCCTTTTCCGGCATAACAGGCATCGTCAGGGGATAATCCCAATTTTTCTCGATAGGCTTTCGCCAAAGAAATTTTTTCTTTACACACAGGACAAATCTTTTTGACCAGTCGCTGAGTCGTAATGCAATTGACCTGTTCAGCGACGATATCAGGGGTACACAGGCAGACCAGTTTGATCACAGCACTTGCAGTATCAATTGCCATAAGCGAACTCAAGACAAGCATACCGGACGCTAAGGAAAACACCTGTTTTGCCATGTCAGGTTCAGAGATCGCATCGATTAGCAAGATGTCGGGGCGTTGGGTGCGGGCATAATCAATAAATTGAGCATAGGTTGCGGTGGAGTGTTGCGTCACCTGCCCTTGAAAGACGCCATCAAGATGACACTCTACCGGATCTTCTATCGAAAGAATATGGCGCTGCGAGGCGTTCATGGCTTGGAGGAACGTGTATAATGTGGTCGTCATGCCGCTGCGAGCCGTCCCGGTAACCAACACAACACCAGCAGGCCGCTGCAATGCGCCCTGTATCGCCTGCAATGCCTCCGGCGCAATCGCTAATTCATCAAACATAGGGAGTTGCGCAGAATCTTTGAGTTTAATCAGGATCTCGTCTCCATGAACCGTTGTATAAACAAGGTAAGAAAGATCCTCCTCTTTTTTATTTGGTAATTTCAATGTGGTATGGCCTTTAGAATACAAACGCGGCTGTTCGCCCACTTCATGCCCAAATAAACGTTTGAGCCTGGAAAGTACAGGTTGCATGATATGCTGAGCAAAATCTATATATTGGCATCCTTTTCCGGCAATTGTAAGTTTCAGAGCAGAAGAACCTATTAAAATTTCATGCGCCTTTTTTGTAGAGGCAATCGAAAAAATTTGTCCGATAAATCGAGAAATAGGCGTATCCGCACTCAGAAGCGCAGCGACATCAATGACTTGTCCCTGCTCTTCAGAGGTTTCAGTCTGAATTGCCCCGCCTGGCGTAACCACCTCTTTCTCGTCCAATCGAGCATATTCCCGATGGATTCGCTCGATCAGTTCATCTTCAGGAGTAAAGTGCGGAATTACCGTATAGCCGACCACAAATTTCAGTTCATCAATCGTTGACATGTCAGTCGGATCAGCCATAGTCACCGACAAACGCCGATGACGTTCATTTAACTCGATCGGGAGCGCAAGATATTTTTCAGCTTTTTCCCTCGATAATAGTTTTAATACCTCATCCGAAATCACCTTTTTCTCAAGATGAACATAGGGAACGCGAAGCTGTTGTAATACTCGTTGAGAAAAGATTTCTGAAGTACATCCTCCGGTTTCGATCAAATTCTCCCTTAAAGTTCCTCCCTTTTCGGCCTGTCGTTGACGCGCCTTCTCAAGGGTCTGGGAATTTATCCCGAGTTGACTCAGTAATTGATGTAATGTTTTTCTCATGCTCTTCTCTCTTTTTGACTGTCATATCGGCTATAACATGCAGCCAGAGACATGGTGCTTCCCAAAAAGTGTTTTGCTCGTGATTACAATATACCCTATCATTCTTTTTATGTCAAGTCAAGCCTTTTTATGATTCAAAGACGTTCAAAGTCTTGAAAACCTTGAACGCTTTTAACCTTCAGGAATTTTTAAGATCTGCCCAACTTTCAGCCTGCGTGGGTTTTTAATGGCATTCGCCTGAGTAATAGCCTGAATAGAACTATTATGGATCTTGGCGATCATTGCGAGGGTCTGTCCTTTTTCTACGCGATGTTTTTTGTTTTTTTCTGGCGTTGATTTGGTTGTTTCTGAGTGTACGACTGGAATTTTTAATGTCTGTCCGGCCCTCAAACTTTGAGGGTCCTTAATTCCATTCAATTGGGTAATGGCCTTAACGGAAGTTCCATACATATTCGCAATTGTAATCAGCGTTTGCCCCTTTTTGACCTCATGGGAACGGGTATTGGCCATACCAGAATTCGTCGGAGAGATTTTGGGGGTCTCTTGGGCAACTGTCACGTACCCGCCAGGAATTTTCAATTTCTGTCCCACCTTAATTTTACGTGAATTGGTAATGCCATTGGCTTTCATAATTGCACTGATAGAAGTACCATAACGTTTCGCAATAGATGAAAGTGTCTGGCCTTTTTCCACGGAGTGAGTGGCTTTCACCGAAAGGTACTGATATTTCAAAGAGGAGGGGATGGAGGCATAACCATTTTCAAATGCAGTCTTGTTGGCTGCACGAATATTCAATGTGTATTCTCTGGGCAAAAAATTTCCGTGTGTAAAGACCGATGGGTGCAGCGCAGGATTCAAATTTTTCAACTCTGCGAGTGAGAGCTGCGTATATTTTACAAGGGTTTTCGCCTCCACATAATCCGGAATCGTGACCTGAGCGAGCTTCAAAGGCGGATGCATTTCAATTTCACCGAAATATTCCGTATAGCGCAGGCACACATCTACCGCCGCCAGGAATTCTACATAAAAATTGCGTGACGCAAATCCGAAACGCGGGCCAGCATAAGTGTGAATGATTGTAGCGATATCGTCTGATTCAACGGCTTTCGCTGCATCTTTTATGCCCTGCAATCCAAAATTATAGGCGGTAATAGCCAGGGGCCATGATTGCATGGTTTTATAATTGTGAGCAAGCAGTTCAGCTGCCGCACGCGTAGCTCGTAACGGGTCGCGGCGTTCATCAAACAACGGCTTTATTTTTAATTTGTATTGCCTGGCTGTTCCTTCCATGAATTGCCACATCCCTTCCGCCCCGACAAAGGAAGTCGCAAAGGGGTTGAACGCGGACTCAATCAAGGGTAGATACACGAGCTTTTCAGGAAGATCATATTCTGCAAAAATCTGCTTCATCTCCGAAAGATACTGCCCGGCCTGAATAATGCCTTCTTTAAACCGATCAGCCTGTCCGACCTGAATTCGTATGCGCGTATTCGCGTCTTTGTGCTGAAATCTCTGAGATTCAGGAAGATCTTTGAATAAGTCATACAATCGTCGTTCTTCTATTGACATGCGCTTCCGATCGCCCCAATGCTGCGACAAATTCATAAGCTGTTTTTCATACTCAGTCATTTGCTGTTTCGCAAATTCCCATCCTTCCTTTTCACTTTTAAATTCTTTGCGATTCACATCAATGACATCATAAATAACATTAACATACCAGTCATCATGAATAACAGCTTGCTTTGTAGTATATTGCGTAAAGATCTTTTTCCAAAAATCTACCTGAACATTGAGTTCTTCCGGAAATGGGAAAGGATCAAACACTGAGGGTGTTTCTTCCGGCGCAATCACAGCGGGCGGCATGTCTGGGGTAGGAGAGGGAATATAAGGAATGGAAGAAGGAAAGCACAGAAAGATCGATAAAATCATCGCAAAAAGGGCAAACTTCTTAAAAAGATCTTCAAAAAAAAGCGCGTGCAGAAAAACAAGGATATTTCGTTGATTTCGTCTTATCATAGCATGTTCTCAGCCAAAGCGTTGTGAGATTCATTGACAGCATTATCTTCTTTCTTTCTTTCAAATATCCTATACATCTTCAACCCAAATGCAAGTATTTTTTTCTCTCTTCATAAAAAAAGTCAGACATCCTTATTTCTTCAAAAGAAAACCCCCTTGCCCATCAGGAATAATTCAACCTGCATGAGAGTGTGATGTCTATAGAAATAAAGCCATAACAGCCAGATACCCGTATCGCAATGTTAACATCTCTTCTTCATTAAAGGTTATCACGAAAGGAGCGTTTGTATGTCAAAAATTTTAGGGCTTGATGTTGGTGATGCCACTATTGGCATAGCTGTCAGCGATACATTGGGCTGGACAGCGCAAGGAATCACGACGATTCACAGAAAAAATGTCAAACATGATCTGTACCACTTGCGAAAACTGATTCATGAACACCATGTCAAAAAAGTTGTTGTTGGCATCCCATTCAAAATGAATGGAGAACTTGATACGCAGACCAAAAAAATTCTCCATTTCGCCGCACTGTTGAGAACGACCTTTCATCTTCCTGTTATTACCTGGGATGAACGACTTTCCACGGTCGCCGCCAATAAAATCCTCGATATAGGACGTATGAACAAAAAGAAAAAAGCGGAGATCATTGATCAAGTGGCGGCAACAATTATTCTTCAGGGATATCTGGACAGCCGAAATGAGAAGATGGTGTCATAATTCACAACGATTTCTTTTTGAAAAAGTGCAGTGCCAAAGCCGCGATCCCAACAATAATTGCAAGCGTAATTCCGATCCGAACTAATTTCAGCACAATGGCAAAGACGACAATAATCGCCAGCACGATGATTAGCGTAATGAGTCCTGAAATCATAACGGTCTCCCTGGAAACGTGGTAACATTTTCATGGAAGGATGAGAAACTTACGACGTTTCCGTCTTATAACGGATTTAGCGATAAGAACTTTTCAATCGCAGAGCATCGGCCAGGAGTTGTTTAATCAGAACATTCCTGGGTTCGAGGCGTTCAGCATACCGCAATTCCTGAATGGCGTGCTCATAATATTTTGTGCTGAGATAGATTACTCCGAGATCAATCCGCGCCTGCACATTTTTCGGATTCACATCCAACGTCTTTTTCAACATCGAAATCGCCTTATTAATTTCTCCGAGTTTCCCCCAGGCGCGTCCGATGTAATACAGCATATCTTCCCGGTTCGGATATGCTGCGAGCACTTGATCCCATTCGTGAATAGCTTTTTCCCATTGCTCATCCTGATTGTAAATAAATCCCAACATTTGATGTCCCATCGGATTGTTGGGGTTCAGCCGGATGACCCGCTGAAAAATTGCTTTTGCCTTATCAAGATCGCCATTTTCATAGTACACTTTGCCCAAGCTGTTTAATGCTTCCAGATTATGAGGCGCCAGTTCAATTGATTTTTCAAAATACTGAATCGCTTTCTGCTTTTCTCCAATGGCATTATACGCTATTCCTAAATTCAAATATAACGCCGGAGTTGGTTCTGCATTAAACTGTTCAATCTCGTGATAAATTTCAATCGCTTTCCCTGGTTGATCGGAAGTCAAATAAATATTGGCCAGGGCAAAGTGAATTTGGACGTTCGAAGTATTATATTCCACTGCTTGTTGCACATGTTCGAGCGCGATCTCATGCTGCCCTTGTTTGTAATATAACATCCCGATCTCATAATGTGCCTGGGCACAATTCGGGTCTAACTCTAAACACTTCTTGAAATGCTGTAACGCCAACAGCCAATTGCCCCGACTATTGGCATGAAGGCCCTTTTGATAAAATCGCTGTACCTGTTTATCCATGAATTGATTGTTGTAATTGAACAGTCGTTAAATTATACGTGCCCCGCTCGTTGAGCGGAGTCGAAACGAATTTGACACGTTCGTAGTTCCGCTTTCAAGCGGAAAAACTCGTGAAAGCGAAAACTACGAACCTGGTTGTGCCTTAGTCAACGTAAGGCTGCTGCACACTGTGCACAGACATCAGGGTATGCCGCGTCTGCACCAATCGTCGTCCGATAGTGCCAACAGCGCGGACACTTTTCTCCGGCAGCTTTGCCAATACGAATGTAAAATTTCTCCGTTGTTTCTGCTGCGACGGCATCCGCAGGGAGCACAGCCCCTTCATCAAAGATATGAACCGCAGAAACAATACAAATATCATCCAGGCGATTTTCAAAAGCTTTGAGAAGCGTATAGGTCTTTCCGGAAGCATACAGTTCCACCAGCGCGTCTAAGGAATGCCCGATCACTTTCTCTTTTCTTGCAATCTCCAGGTTTTTCAAAATTTCACCACGGATGTCCATCAACTGACTCCAGCGTTCATCCAGACCCGTATTCACCCAGGCTGGATTCACACTCGGAAAATCCTGAAGATGCACACTTTTCCCATCTTTTGCAAGATAGCCCCAGCATTCTTCCGCCGTAAATGTGAGAATAGGGGCCATAAGCTTGACCATGGCACTCAGAATTTCATACATTGCTGTCTGTCCCGATCGCCGTTCCTGTGAATCCGCTTTGGCTGTATACATACGATCTTTCAAAATATCAAGGTAAAATGAACTCATATCCACCACACAGAAATTATGAAAGGTGTGGAAGAAGAGATGAAATTCAAAATCATCGTAAGCCTTGCGCACACGCTGAATCATGTTCTGGAGACGGTGCAATGCCCACCGGTCAATTTCCAAAAGCTCATCGTAGGCCACCATATCCTTCTCAGGATCAAAATCAAAGAGGTTTCCTAAGATGTAACGACAGGTGTTACGAATACGACGATACGCGTCCGCAATATGTTGCAAAATTTGATCAGAAATTGTAATATCTGTGCGATAATCTTCGTGCGATACCCACAAACGCAAGATTTCCGCGCCGTATTGCTTGATCACATCTTGCGGAGCCACCGTATTGCCGAGGGATTTTGACATCTTTTTCCCGTCGCCATCCACGGTATAGCCATGAGTTAATACGGCTCGATACGGCGCTACTCCTCGCGTCCCAATCGCTTCCAGTAAAGAACTATGAAACCAACCGCGATGCTGGTCGCTCCCTTCCAGATATAAATCAACCGGCCAGGTCAGGTCAGGGTGAGGTTCACAGACGGCCGCATGACTGACGCCCGAATCAAACCAGACATCCAGAATATCGGTTTCTTTGGTAAAGGTGGTCCCGCCGCAGTGCTCACAGGTCGTACCCGGAGGCAATAATTCGCTCTCCGGCAGATCAAACCAGACATCTGCGCCGCCTTTGGCGACTTTATCCGCGACATAATCAATCACATCTTTTTTAAGGAGAAGCGTATTGCACTCGTTACAATAGAAGGCAACGATCGGCACGCCCCAGGCTCGCTGCCGCGAAATACACCAGTCAGGCCGATTCTCAATCATGCTGTAGATACGGTCTTGCCCCCATTCCGGAATCCAGCGCACATGATGGCGGATGCTTTCAAGAGCTTTTTGTCTCAAATCATTCCGATCCATCATGATGAACCATTGCGCGGTCGCTCGAAAGATCACTGGTTGTTTACAACGCCAACAATGAGGATATTGATGTTCAACCTTCTCGCTCGCCATCAGGCTGCCATCTTTTCTCATCAGGTCAATAATCGCTTTATTGGCTTGAAACACTTGCATCCCGGCAAAATATTCAACATCGTTGGTAAATTTCCCCTGGTTATCAACCGGCGCGTAAATATCTAAGCCATAACGCAGGCCGGTTTCATAATCTTCCTGTCCATGCCCGGGGGCCGTGTGGACACAGCCAGTGCCTTGTTCAAGGGTCACATAATCGGCCAGAATCAATTTGGATGCTCGATCAATAAAGGGATGGCGACATTCAAAACCTTCAAGCTGTCTTCCCGGAAATGTGGTCAGAATGCGATAGGTTGTCCAACCAAAACGTTTGACCAGATCCGCTAAAAAGCCTTCAGCAAAGATATAGACGCTGTTGTCAACTTCGACGGCCACATAAGGAAGTTCAGGATGAAACGCAATCGCTAAGTTCGCAGGCAGTGTCCAGGGGGTTGTCGTCCAAATAATCACAAAGACTGTTTTCCCCTCAAGTTCCGGGGCAATATCCTTCGGATTCGAGCTGAATGGAAATTTGACATAGACCGAGGGCGACATATCCGTTTCATATTCAACTTCTGCTTCAGCCAGGGCGGTCTCACAAGAAATACACCATCGCACAGCTTTTAAGCGTTTATCAACACTTGCGGTTTCGACAAATTTTCCAAATTCGCGCATGGTCAGGGCTTCATACGCATAATCCATGGTAATGTAGGGATGCTCCCAATCGCCAAACACCCCCAGACGTTTAAATTCTTGCCGCTGAATATCAAGAAATTTTTCGGCGTATTTCCGGCAATATCGTCGAATTTCACTTTTGGTGAGATGCTTGCCGGCTTTCGTCAACTCGACCTCCACATTGTGCTCAATCGGCAAACCATGGCAATCCCAACCCGGGATGTAGGGAGAGTCGTATCCCATCATTGTTTTCGATTTGACAATAATATCTTTCAAAATTTTATTTAAGGCCGTTCCGAGATGAATATGTCCATTCGCATACGGGGGACCATCGTGCAAAATATATTTCGGGCGTCCGGCTGATTTTGCTTGAATTTGATGATAAATCTGCTCTTGCTCCCATTTTTCCAATAATTCCGGTTCACGCTTTTGAAGATTGGCGCGCATGGGAAAATCTGTTTTTGGTAAATTTAATGTTTCCTTATAATCCATAATTCAGTATTCAGTGGTCAGTATTCAATATTCAGTGGTCAGTAGTCCGTGATCAGTGTTTTCAGTCAGGACACTGATCACGGACTACTGACCACTGAATACTGCTCACTGAACAGTGCTCACTGGTCACTAGTCACTGCGAAGAATCTGCTTCAGAAAATGAAAATAAGGTTAGGAAAATCCAGGGATTTCTGTCAAGGGAAAACTTAACAGAACCACTGACGAATTTTAGCACATGTATTTCCGTATGTGCGCTGGGGCGACCACTCTTCGTCGCTGAATTTCTTTTCGTTTCAGGCGTAGTTTCGGAAAAATTCGCAGCATGTCACGCAGTGTGGACAGTAATGTCGGGCGGACGCAGAGCGCATAGCCCCACGCAAGCAACTCATAGGAACAGATTGCCGGCAATCCAGGAAGGATTTCCTGCCATGCGGCATTTTTCAACAACGTCAGATAGCGATTCATCAGAATATGGCGTTGAATAAACGCCGGTTTTTCAATGAAACTGACCGAGGGAAGAAACGGAAGTGATTCAAACCAGTGTTTCTTCCGTTGTTGTTCGCTCAATCCGCCACCCCGATAATGGTAGGCTTTGGCTGTGGGAACATAATAGGCGTTCCACCCCAACAATTGCGCCCGCCAACCGACATCTAAATCTTCATAAAAGGCAAAATAAGATTCATCAAAATATTCGCCGTTAAGTTGAAGATCTTCGAGCATGGCGCGCCGATACCAGGCTGCGGCTCCGCAGGAGGAAAACACGAAGCCTGGCTGCTCATATTGTCCTCGGTCCGGTTCGCCATAGCCGCGTTCAAGCGGGGAAAAATTCTTCCGCAAAAATTGACCAGTAGAATCCAGCGTGTGTCGGTCAAATCGCAGGAGTTTTCCTGTGAGAATCCCAAAATTTGGATTCTGCTCCGCAATGGCAAATAATTGTTCGAGAAACGTGACATCCAAAATGACATCCGGGTTTAATAATAAAATATATTTTCCGTGTGTCTGCCGGATTCCCAGGTTCGCTCCACCGCAGTAGCCGAGATTACACTCGTTGCACACGAGTTGATAGTGATAATGACGCTGCTCGCGCAGTAGCAGTTCTTGCGAGCCATCTGTCGAAGCATTATCCACGACAAGTATTTCAGTCGGTTGATACGATTGCGTGGCAATTGCTTCCAGACAATCGGATAAAAAGCGATTGCCATTCCAGTTGATGAGAACGATGGAGATCATTGTTGAATTTGAGGAATAAAAGACTTTAAAAAACTCTAAAACTTCTAAAATCTTCCGTTTCGCTCACTTTCTGGAAAACTCTAAAGTAACTACAAGGATTTCTCATAAGTAACTACTATATAATTTCAGAAATAACTATACGCGAGAAACCAGATTTTTAGGAAAAAACCTGGTTTCTTCGCCGCGCCTCATGTATACTTATTTCCGAAACTCTGTACTACAAGAATGAAGAATAAGCAAGAATTTTCAGACTTTTGCTGAATAACAGCGGTTTTCACTCAACAAAAGTCAAAGAAATTTATTTGTAATTACTTAAAAAGAGGATCTCTGAGTTCTGCTTGAAATAGACAATGTTGTTCATATCAAAATCAGGAAAATTATTTGCAACTACTAAATAATGCAAAAACAAAAAAACTGTATTAGTTCTTGGATTTCGCTCTTTGCTCTTTCAAATTGAATATTTTGTCATCGTCCTCATGTCTTGAGCTGATAGCGGTTGAGTTTGCCCCGCAAGGCCTCCAGAGCAGCGGTGGTCTGGGTCAGACGATGAGCGAGGCTCTGGTTTCTCCGAGCGAAGAGCTCAGCGTCATAGAAGATCAGGAGCCGGAAGTCATAGGTCTCGTCCTCGTGAGTGATTGGACACGCCACCTCAAAGCCTCGATTCAATCGCTGTTTATAAGGCAGTAAGGCTTCGGCGGCATGATTCGCCAGCGCCTCCTCGACCCACGTTTTGTAGGAGGCGTACATGGAAACGGAAGCCAGGAACCGGCCCTCATGGGGATGAAGGAAGGCCATATTCTCCTTGCTCAGCAGTTTCGAGTCCGCGACAAAGAGAAAGTCGCGATGACCGAGCAGCTCAATGAGATACTGCCACTGCTCAAGATACGTGTTGACATCAGTGGTATTGCCGTCGTAGGCTTGTTGAAAGAGGGGGAACGCACCCGCCGTAGTCGTGTCGTCATGAAGGCTGTTGACGGTGATGGTGCATTCCTTGAGCATGTGCCGGGTGAGGATGAGTTCCAGGTCGCCGAGACCGGCATTGTAGATGGCGTCAAGTGTATCGCCCAGGCGATCGTCAAAGTACGCGTCCGGGGGAATGTGGGGTAAGATGACCTGAAGAATATCGGTGGCGGTCGCAAATTTTGAGATCGCATCGAGTGGAAACACCTGATGGAAGATGCCAGTGATCATGGCCACACACGCTTCGCCGTGCGTCAAGCCAGTCCGCCTGGGATCGCACGGGACATGGCGATCGATGAGAGAGATGAGCTGACAGCGTTCCATAAAAAATTTTAAGATCGGGGCATACCCGATAAGCCGAGTCTGGACAGAAGGAACAGGCTCGAACAGCGGCCCGTCACGAACAGATTCAGGATAAAAGGGGGATATCGAGAGACTCCTTTTTTGGGGGATCGATCCTGATTCCAACTGAACTTTTTGTCGAGAAAAATTTAATTGATTGATCTTATTCACACAACAAGCGAAATCCAAGTGGATGCCCCAGGAGGAGATTGTCGAGCAGATTCAATCATATCTTGTCATGCGTGAGCTGCTTGTAAAAGAGCGCACAGCGCACAAAAACAGCAAAAAAGCCCTCTCTCATAAAGAAAGAAAACTCTCACACACTCATGATGCCGTGATTGACCTTCTCACAGAACAAATCGAGGAAATTGAAGACGTGCTCAGTACGGCTATCAAACCCTATGATCAATACCGCGATCATATTCATCATTTACAATCAACTCCCGGTTGTGGTCTGCTCTTCGCATTGTATTTTTTTTGTCATCAGTGAAGGATTTAAATGTCTCAATTATCGGTCACTCGCTAATTATTGCGGCATCATTCCCCACGAATACGGAAGCGGATCGCGAATTTAAATTTACAAGAAACCGAAATCCGATCGGCAGGGACCAGAACGAATGAGGAAGGTCTTGTATTTATGCGCCATGTCATCGCTTAGAAAAAAAGATGAATGATTTTACAAGTATTTTCAGCGCAAGATCACCGATCGGACGGATATGGGGGAAATTTTTCTGAATAATATTAAGAACCACATCTTAAAAATAGCTTGCGTTTTAGTTCGGGAAAATGTACCCTATATTTCGTCGTACAAATCTAAAAATCCTAATCTTTAATTATAAAGTGTTCTTGACAATTTCAATGCGCTCTTCTTTTCTGACTGTAAAATTCGCTAACAAGGTAGCAACATTTCTTAAATAGATATAACGCTTGAAGGATGGGTGATTGAAGGTTCAATCATGCTTGTCGGAGGGTAAAATGTATGCAGTGGGTACAGATGTTGATTATTATTGCCTATTTCGTCTTGCTGGCAGTGGTCGGGAAAATTATGAAAAAATACGCCAAATCCTCTTCAGAGTTTTTAATAGCTGGAAGAAATATGGGTGTAACCCTGGTTACCGTTGTTATTGTCGGTGAATGGCTTGGGGGGATGAGTACAGTTGGCACATCTGAGACCGCATTTCAATCGGGTTTTTTTCCGCTCTGGTACAATGTATCTACAGCGACCGGGATGTTTTTGTTTGGATTAACTATTGCAGCCACTTACCGGAAGCATAATGTCCACACGGTCGGCGAAATGCTGCAACTGTATTATAATCGGCAGGTACGCGTGGTGGCTTCTTTAGCATTCGTCGTGGCTTTTGTGATTATGTCGTATCTGCAACTGCAAGCTATCGGCAGCTTAGTATCGCAGTTGTTCGGAGGTATGCTGACAAGTGTCTCAAATGCGCTAGCAAGCATCTTTGGCTCGCATTTGTCGCTGTTTGAACCCTACAGCATCGCGATCATTATCTCCGGAATTTTCGTCATCTTTTATGTGTATGAAGGCGGCATGAAATCCATTGCCCTGACAAACCTGATTCATGTGATTTTAATCTTTTCAACCGTCATTACCGTGTTTCTCCTGGTACTGTATAAAATCGGAGGATACAGCGGCTTATTTGCAGCCCTTCAGCAGGCGTTTATAACCGAAGGAAAAACCGCCGAGCAGGCCGCCCAGACCGTTGCATCCTTCAAAAATCCGTTTTCTTTAGGCATGGGGAAAGTGATCGCCTGGATTTTAGGAGGTATTCTCTCGGGTTTTGCCTCGCAGGCCTGTATTCAGCCGGTGTTTGCAGCAAAAGATATTTCAACGGCCAAAAAGAGTGCTATTATCAGCGCAATTTTCATCGCCCCCTTAGGAATTCTCGTGAGCACAATGGGCATGGCTGTACGCAGTGGTGTATTTGGTTATATAGACGTCTCGCGCGCCAAAGAAGCTTTGCCATTTCTGTTAATGGGCAGCAATTTTCTGCCACCCTGGTTAAGTGGGTTAGCCGTCGCCGGGATTCTGGCAGCCATTCTCTCGACGGTTGCTCCAGTCATGTTTGCCGTCAGTACAATTTTGGTCAAAGATTTTTATCATTTGATTGTGAATAAAGATGCATCTGATGCGCACTTATTAAAGGTTTCGAAACTCTTGACCGTGATTGTCGGCCTACTTACGATTCCAATGGCAATTTATCTACAAGGCAGAATTTTGGAAGCCGCCTATATTACTTATGGGATTCGCGGTTCTGCGGCGATTGTCGTCTTACTGGGCGTCTTCTGGTTGAATAAAAAGACGCAGGGAACCTTTGTCACGCCTCTTGCGGCAAGTGTGTCAATTATCGCAGCAACTGTGGGTATTCTTATCTTTGCCATGAACAAAAACACAATCACCGCATATTTAAAATGGCTGCCCTTCACGCTTGATCAGGTGCATGTGGCGATCTTCTTGACCCTGGCAGCGATCTTGATTGTGACTCCCTTGACTCGTAAATCCCACGAAGAGTCGAGCACGATGAAAATCGGGACAAAGGTTTGAGAGGTTTAACGATGTAGCACGAAATTCTATTTCGCAGGTGCGAAAATTAATCTTGTGCTACATTTTCAAAGGAGTTATTCATTCGTTTTGGCAAACGCACCACGGCGAATAAAAATTTTATGGTCAGGGGANAAACTCCAGTTTCGCGGCTATCAACGATGCGCGAAACTGGAGTTTCGCGCTACATTTTCAGGGGAGTTGTCATGAGTCGGATACTCACCCGCCATGATAAAACTACATGGATTTCATGTAGGGAGGATTGAGTTTCGATGTCCCTCGGAGGCATCCTCCCTATATGAAATCCATGTAGTTTCCCAGGAGAACATTATGCAGCAAGCATTACAAGGCGTCAAGGTACTGGATTTGTCCAGAGTGCTGGCAGGTCCGTTTGCCGGGCAGATTTTGGGAGATCTTGGCGCGGAAGTGATTAAAGTGGAAGTTCCGGATTCCGGCGATACCACGCGCGGTTGGGGTCCGCCGTATATTGGCGGCGAATCAGCCTATTATTTGTGCGCCAACCGTAACAAGCGCAGTTTGACGTTGGATTTTCGCAAGGGACGCGACATTCTGGAACGCTTAGTCAAATGGGCGGATGTGGTTTTGCTAAATCTGCGTGTTGACAGCCTGGAACGACAAAAACTGACCTACGATGATCTGAAAGCGATCAATCCGAAAATCATTTACGGATTGATAACCGGCTTCGGCACATCCGGCCCGTATGCCCACAAATCCGGCTTTGATGTTGTGGCTCAGGGCATGGGGGGTATTATGAGCCTGACCGGGGAACCGGATGGAGAGCCGATGAAAGTCGGCGTCGCCATTGTCGATGTGACCAGTGCGTTATATCTGATTATCGGGATTCTGGCCGCGCTTCATCACCGCGAACAGACCGGCGAGGGACAGATGATTGATGTGGCTCTGCTTGATAGTCAGGTCTCCTGGCTGGTGAATGTCGCGTCGAGTTATCTGGTGACCGGTAATCGCCCGAAACGCTATGGCAACGAACATGCGACGATTGTGCCCTATCAAGTGTTTCAGGTGCAAGACGGTTATATCATCGTGGCGGCCGGTTCGGAAAAACAATGGAAAGATTTTTGCGATCTGCTCGGAAAGCCGAAATGGAAAGAGGATGACCGCTATCGAACGAACAAAGATCGCGTCCACAACCGCGCTGAACTCATTGCGAAGATTCAGGAGATTTTGCTAACCAAAACGAGCGAAGAATGGCTTGACGCGATGGAGCATGCGGATATTCCCGGTGGCCCTATTAATCCGCTGGATAAAGTGTTCGAAAACCCGCAGATTTTACATCGTGAGATGCTGATAAAATTACCGCACCCGACCGCCGGAGAGGTCAAAATGGTCGGTAACCCGATTAAAATGAACGCCACGCCAGTCGAATACCGTCAGGCTCCGCCGTTACTGGGCCAACATACGGAAGAAATTTTACATGAACTTGGATATGCACTGGAAGAAATTCAGACATTGAAAGCCAACAAGATTGTCTAAGGGGGAAGGAATGAAACCATGAAGAAGTATCGCGTACTTATCAATGAAAATTGGTGCAAGGGCTGCTATATCTGTCAGGGACTCTGCCCCAAAAACGTCTTTGAGCCGGCGATTACCATCAATGACAAGGGGATTGTAATTATCACTGCCGCCAGGCAAGCAGATTGCATCGGATGTCATCAATGTGATACCCATTGCCCTGATCTTGCGATTATTGTAGAAAAGGAGGGAGAGTAATGCCGCTGGAATATGTGAATGTGCATCTCACGCCCGGTCGTCATTTTTTGCAGGGGGATGAAGCCTGCGCCGAAGGCGCTGTGGCCGCCGGATGCCGGTTTTTTGCCGGGTATCCGATTACGCCGGCCAGTGAAATTATGGAAGTCATCGTCAAACGTTTCGATGAACTGAATCGGGCGTTCATTCAGATGGAAGATGAAATCGGCTCCATGGGCGCGATTGTCGGCGCATCCTGGGCTGGTGCAAAAAGCATGACCGCCACCTCGGGACCAGGTATGTCCTTAAAAATGGAAAATCTGGGCTATGCCATTATCACGGAAACCCCATGCGTGGTTGTGGACGTGCAGCGCGTGGGACCGTCAACCGGCCAGGCCACACGCACGGCTCAGGGCGATCTCATGCAAGCCCGCTGGGGTACACACGGCGACCATGCCATTATCGCGCTCTCGCCCTGGAGTGTGCAGGAAGCCTTTTCTGAAACCGTCCGCGCCTTTAATCTGGCTGAAAAATACCGTACCCCGGTGATTATCCTGATGGAAGAAGCTACGGGCCATTTACGCGAGATTGTCGAGATTCCCGAAAAAATAGCCGTATTTCAGCGTGAGACTGAGGGCGATTTGCCGCCCTTTGGCGGTTTCGATCCATTAGGAACAGTACCGCCGATGCCATCGTTCGGAACCGGTCATCGTTTGCTGGTGACAGGGTCAACCCATAACCCTGAAGGCTTCCGCAAAACCCAGGATAAAACCGTCCAGACCAGATTATTGCGACACCTGAATCTGAAAATCGAGCAAAATACAGCGGATATTTGTGAATATGACGAATATTTCACGGATGATATGGACGCGCTGATCGTTTCCTTTGGGTTTGCAGCTCGTGCCGGATTAAAGGCGATGAAACAGGCGCGAGTTCAAGGAAAAAAAGTCGGAATGCTGCGCTTGAAAACAGTCTGGCCTATGCCGGTTGAAAAATTCCGCGAACTCGGCACAAAAGTTGAAAAAATTGTGGTACCGGAAATGAACTGCGGTCAATTGCGCGGCGAAGTTGAACGCTATACGCGTAAAGAGGCCATTGGCGTCAACCGCGCTGACGGCGAAGTCATCGAACCTGAACACATCCTGGAAGTGTTATAAAGAAAATGATTGCCCACGAAACACACGAAAAGACACGAAAAGATTATTAAAGAATCCACCGCTGACCCCTCTCAGGAGGGAAATCGGTCTATCAGAGATGACCGAATAATCCTCTCCCGGGAAGGTCAGGGATGAATTGAAACACTTGATTGATACATCTGTCTTTCTTTCGTGTCTTTTCGTGTGTTTCGTGGGCAATCTCAGATTATCATGCAAGCAGAATATTTAAAATATGTGCGCAAGAATGTCTTTCCTACTGCCTTCTGTCCAGGGTGTGGGCATGGCATTCTGCTAAATGCGTTTGTGACCGCTTTAGGCGAGCTGGACTTCGATCAAGATAATCTTGTGGTCGTCTCAGGCATCGGCTGTGGGGCCTGGATCGGATCACCCCATTTAGATGTAGATACCCTGCACACCACGCATGGTCGTGCGGTGGCCTTTGCTACTGGGGTAAAATTGGCGAATCCGCAACTAAAAGTCGTGGTCATCAGCGGCGACGGTGATATTGCCACGATTGGCGGCAATCATCTGATTCATGCGGCCCGGCGTCAAATTCCGATCATCGTCATTTGCGCCAATAACAATATTTACGGCATGACCGGCGGACAGGCATCGGCGACATCGCCCTGTGGAGCGAAAACCATGACTACCCCCAAGGGGAGTAAAGAACGCCCCTTTGATTTGGTAAAGTTAGTGAAAGGCGCCGGAGCAGAGCATGTGTATCGTTACACCGTGTATCATGCTGTACCGTTGCAAAAGACACTCAAAGAGGCACTACAACATGACGAGTTCTATTTTATTGACGTCATTAGCAGTTGCCCGGTGCAATACGGCCGGCGGAACGAGATGCGCGAACCGCTCAAAATGCTCAATTGGATGAAAGGCCAGAGTGAACGTTATCAGGGAGAAGATCACGCCGACAAAATTATGATCGGAAAATTTTAAGGAGTTGTTGTCGCGCGAAATTATAATTTCGCGCGACTGGAAATTGATTTTATGAAAGAAATATTATTTGCCGGAATCGGCGGGCAGGGGATTATTCTTTCAGCGAACATCCTGGCCCGCAGCGCCGCAGCAAAAGGCTTTTACGCCTGTCAATCACAATCTTACGGTTCAGAATCGCGCGGTACGGTTTCGCGTGCTGAGGTCGTCATCGATCAGGAATTTATTGATTTTCCACATGTGGAATACGCCGACTTTTTTATTGCGATGGCTGAACCAGGGCTAAAAATGCTGCAAGAGAAAATTAAGCCCCATACCATTGTGCTGTATGACGGCTCTGTGTTCACACCGCAAGGGACGTTAGGCAAAGAAATGGTCAATGTCGAAGCCACGAAAATTTCCTTAAATCATTTAGGACGGCCGCTGTTTGCCAATATTGTGATGTTAGGAGCATTGGTCAAGAAAAACGATCTGTTCAGCTTCGAAGACGTGGTGGCAGAATTAAAACAGAACGTTCCGCCCAAAGCCGTTGAAGAGAATGTCCGCGCCCTGACCTTAGGTTACGAAGCCGTGTAATACCTATCAAAACCGAGTTTTTGAGAAAAACTCGGTTTTTTCCTGCAAATAACGGATTTTTTATTCACAAGAATATTTAGCCTTGACAGAATCTCCTTTTCCTTTCATGACAATTCATAAACCATTGTAATTGATAATTTCATAGATGCTATTTTTCAGTGATCATAAGAGATCCAGCGTAGAAACCGGGGTTTTAAGAAAAACTCGGTTTCTGAGACGGGAAGATTATATTATGCAACGCACAGTGATTGATGAATTGAGAGAACGCGGCTTTATTTTTCAAATGACAGAAACCGGGGTCGAAGAAGCGGCGAAAAATGAAAAGCTGATTGTTTATGTCGGTTTTGACCCGACCGGTGCCAGCTTGCATGTAGGGCATGTGATTCCGATTATGGGTCTGGCGCACTTACAGCGATATGGTCACCAACCAATTGCGCTGATTGGAGGAGGAACGGCGCTGATTGGGGACCCCAGCGGTAAACAAACAGAACGTGCCTTGCTGCCGAAAGAAACCATTGAGGCCAATGCGGAAAGCATTAAAGAACAGATGAAACATTTCTTGCGTTTCGAAGGCGAAAACCCGGCCTTGATGCTGAATAATGCGGATTGGTTATGTGAACTCAACTTAATTGACTTTATGCGTGATGTAGGCAAACATTTTTCATTGGGGGCCATGTTAGCCAAAGATTCTGTGAAATCCAGACTTGATCGCGAACAGGGCATTTCTGTCACCGAATTTTTATATGCTCTCTTACAATCGTACGATTTTATGTACCTGAGCGAACATCACCACTGCAATATGCAGATGGGCGGCTCGGATCAATGGGGCAATATTACGGCTGGTATCGAGTATATCCGTCGCACCACAGGGAAAACTGCACATGGCGTCACTTTTCCGCTGCTCACCAAAGCCGATGGCGGAAAATTCGGCAAAACCGAAAGCGGGGCGATCTGGCTCGATCCGAATCTGACCTCGCCCTATGAAATGTATCAATTCTGGCTGAATACGGACGATCGCGACGTGGTGAAATTTTTGAAATTTTTCACCTTTCTGCCCCTGGAACACATCTACGAGTTAGAAAAAGAGGTGCAGAACAGCCCGGAAAAACGCAACGCGCAAAAAACCCTGGCCTGGGAATTTACCACCCTGGTGCATGGCGAGAAAGCTGCGAAAGCTGCGCGTGGGGCTTCTGAACTCTTATTTGGGACAACTCCGGACGACTTAAGCGAAGAGACCCTGGCCTACGTCGAGAAAATTATCCCTAGCAGCCGGATCAGCCGCGATCAAATGACGGCGGGGATCGCCATGCCTGATGTGCTTGTGCACACGCAATTAAGCCCCTCAAAAGGGGAAGCGCGACGCTTAATCAATCAGGGCGGCGTGTACGTCAATAACCAGCGCCGCAACCTGGATGAGGACTTGATCCAGGCCGATCTCTTGCTGAATACCGCCGTGCTCTTACGAGCAGGCAAGAAAAAATATCATTTATTGATTGCCGAATAAATAACAGGTGGAATATGAACCTGTCAAAATGAATGTAGCCAGGACGAGCATTGAGGCATAAAAAAACCTCCAGGAATGACTGATTCCTGGAGGTGTGCTATGGCGATGCACTTACATATCTGACGATTAGCTATTTCTGAACTTTCGCTGCAATTTTAAGGCTTTCCGTCTGCGAGCTTCACTCGGCTTTTCATAAAAACGGTTTTTGGTAATTTCATTCTTTAAGCCTTCTTTATTAAACTTATTTCTCAGGATATAGAGCGCTTTATTAATATCGCCGTCAACGGTAACCTCTACCTGAATTTTTCGCATAGCACACTTCACCTCCCCTTTTCAACATAAGGTCATAAAATCTTGACCGTCGGGAAAACGCAAGAAAAAAGATGAAATATTTGGATTTTCTTGAACTGGATCGCGTTACATCCTCAGCATCTCATACAAAAGCTGCTCATCGCTCTCATGCACTTCATAGCCAAGCGTGTCATCCGCATTCAAACGAATATGAATGTGCTGGTGTTCAGAAATGTGATCATTCAGCAGTTCTTCTGCCAACATATCTTCAATCGTTTTTTGAATCAAGCGACGGAGTGGTCGGGCGCCATACACAGGATCGTAGCCCTGTTGAGCCAGCCAGCTTTTTGCTTCACTGCTCAGGGTAATGGTGAGATCTTTTTCCTTCATTTGGGCATTGATCTCTTTCAGCATAATATCCACAATATTCCGAATGTGGTCTTCTGTCAGAGCGTGAAAGGTGATGACCTCATCCACGCGATTCAAGAATTCCGGATTAAAGACACGCTTTAATTCTCCGGTCACCTGTTCTTTCATCTTCTGATAATTCAAATCTTCCGATTCCTGATGAAATCCCAGATGTGAACGTTTTTGGATCATCTTTGCGCCGACGTTTGACGTCATAATAATCACGGTATTTTTAAAATCGACCACATGTCCGTAGCTATCGGTCAATTGCCCGTCTTCCATGATTTGGAGCAGAATATTAAAGACATCCGGGTGCGCCTTTTCAATTTCGTCGAACAGCACAATCGAATAAGGGCGACGCCGCACCTTTTCCGTCAACTGGCCGCCTTCATCATAGCCAATGTAACCAGGTGGAGCCCCAATAAGCCGCGAGACGGCATGACGTTCCATATATTCAGACATGTCAATGCGAATCAGCGTGTTTTCATTGCCAAACAAATAGGTCGCTAAAGCCCGGCTGAGTTCGGTTTTTCCCACGCCGGTCGGCCCCAGGAAAATAAAGACACCAGTAGGACGTTTCGCGTTCTTAATACCGGTTCTGGAGCGTCGAATAGCCTTGGCAATGGCACTAATCGCCTCATCCTGTCCGATGACGCGCTGGTGAAGTTCTTCTTCAATGTGTAGTAGTTTCTCGATCTCGCTTTCTTCAATTTTCGTCAACGGAATGCCAGTCCATTTTGAGACTACATGCGCCACGTCATCTTCGCTGACTAAGGGAAGTTGCTGATCTTGCTGATGTTGCAATGATTCTCTGACCATTTCTAAATTTCGCCGCAGCTCGCGCTCTTTATCGCGGAGTTCAGCAGCTTCCTGAAAATCTTGCGACCACACCGCCTGATCTTTTTGTAAAGTAATTTCCTGGAGCAAGGCTTCAACCTTCAGTAATTCTGCTGGATAGCGATACCCCTGGAGTTTGCGTAAAGAACTCGCTTCATCAATCACATCGATCGCTTTATCAGGAAAGTGATGGTCAGGAATATATTGCTCAGACAAACGCACGGCTAATTTGATGCTGCTATCCGGGATGCGGACTTGATGGTAGGTTTCATACGTTTCTTTCAATCCCTGGAGAATGGCGATAGTATCTTCTGCTGTGGGTTGGAACACCTGAACCGGCTGGAAACGTCGGGCCAGGGCGCCGTCTTTTTCGATGTATTTGCGATACTCATCAAGCGTGGTAGCCCCAATACACTGAATTTCTCCTCTGGAAAGTGCAGGTTTCAACATGCTTGAGGCATCAAGGGATCCCTGAGCCGAACCAGCGCCCATAAGGGTATGAATTTCATCAATAAACATGATGAATTGGCGTTCAGATGCAATCAAGTCTTTCATGATCGCCTTGAGGCGTTCTTCAAATTGTCCTCGATACATGGTTCCGGCAACAATTCCGGCCAAATCGAGGGTAATCAGCTTTTTATCCAGCAGAATCTCAGGTACATCGCCGTTGACAATTCTTTGCGCCAGACCTTCAACAATCGCTGTTTTCCCAACCCCTGGCTCGCCTAACAAAATTGGATTATTTTTCGTTCGGCGGCTCAGAATCTGGATAATCCGGGCAATTTCTTTTTCGCGCCCAATTACCGGATCAATTTTGTTCTCAGCGGCTAATTGAGTCAGATCCGTACTAAACTGACGTAGGGCCTTATATTCGGTTTTTTTCTTTTTAGTTCCGCGACGGGTTTCTCCGAGCAAATCGAGGATTTTTTCACCAAGTTGTTCTTCGGTGACGCCATACTCACGTAAAATCAAGGCCGCCAGATTGTCGCCTTCTCGAAGAATTCCTAAGAGCAAATGTTCCGTTCCAACATAATTATGCCCCATTTCTCGTGAAAGCTCTATGGCTAAACGAAGAACTTCTTTCGCAGATGGACTGAAGGGAATGTTGTTTGTCTCTGGTTCGAATACTCCACGATTCAGGCGGTGTTCAAGATCAATGCGCAAATCATGAATATCTATACCCAATTCTCGCAACGCATGAATTCCTACCCCTTTCTCATCATGGAGGGCAGCTAACAAGAGATGTTCACAATCCAGGGACGCATGTCGAAAACGCAACGCTTCTTCACGTGCAATAATAATCGTTTTTCTGGCCCGTTCTGTAAAACGGTCAAACATACGCACTCACCTTCCCAATGGATTGAATCAATTTCATAATGCTACCGGTCATTATACCGGAACAACTTTGGTGACTTCCTGAATCTCTTGCTGTAAAATTCTTTCCACGCCAAACTGAAGGGTCATTCTTGCTCCGGGGCAGCCAGCGCACGCACCTTGCAGACGAACATGAACTTCCCCATCATCCGTCACATTCACCAGTTCAATATTTCCACCATCTCTCGTTAAAGCCGGTCGGATTTTCTCTTCAATCACCTTTTCTACTCGTTGTCGTAACATAAATAGCGTCCTCATAGATGTTATAGATAAATTGACATACGTTGACTCTCACAGTTTTCATCATTGAATGTATGGAGGACTGCCTTGAAAGTCAACTTATTTTCTAAAAAAACATATAAAGGAAAAACCACAAATTCAGAGAAAAACCAGAAAAATGCGCTAATTCAGTGGTTTTGGCGGTTCTATAGAGATTGCTTTTTGAGAATCTGCCTCTTTCTTGTGATGGGGGCGTTTTTTCCTGGGGTGCTTCCGTTGGGTGGATTCTCCAGGAATTGCGCGAAATTGAGCTTTTTTTTCATTTTCAATCGTGCTTTTCTGTGTTGTGATAAGCGTCGCCAACGAAGAATCCGATTCTTTGGCCGCTTCAACAAGTTGTGCGCCTAAACTACCAAGTGCTTGCATAAATTCGTGTGCATAAACGCTGTTACAAGGGATTTCCCTGAACAACGAAAATACGGAAAAACTCTGAAGATAAATTGTTAAATTCTTGACGTCATGATCAAAATTATACGATACATTATCGAAATATTTACGCAGACACGCTAAATTCCGATATAGCCGTCAAATACAGGCTGTATTTTCTCTCGAATTTTTGTCAAGGAAACGATGATTTTTTTTCGAAATTTCTCTCAACCGCAGGTAAAAATTCTGGCTCGCAAGCGAAGTTGTTTTGAGAAGAGAAAAAACTTGTCAAGAATTACCGCTATGAATACTTTTCACAATCAGCGTCAACCGTTTTCAGGAAAAAACGAGAGTTCTCGAAAAAATCAGATTTTTTCCCTGAACATCTATGAACACATACATCATATTGCTTTGCAACATAACTGAGTAACAATGCAAATACACGATATTGAACGCTTGCAAGCCCGACTTCCCGACTATCCCGGAATTCTGGCGCGTGAGAGATTTTTCAATTCAGCTGTGCTCATTCCGCTTGTTCTGAAAGATGAGGAGATCTATGTGCTCTTTCAGAAACGAGCCAACCATATCCGGCAGGGGGGCGAAGTCTGTTTTCCTGGCGGACAGCACGATCCGGAACTCGACGCTGACTACCGAGAAACAGCGATCCGGGAAACGATCGAGGAATTAGGCGTTGAACGCGAACAGATTTCGATCATCGGTCGTCTGGATCTGTTCCTGGCTCCGCAGGGCGTGACAATTGAACCCTTTGTCGGGATGTTGAACATTACTGATGTGCATGAACTGTCGATCGATGCCAATGAAGTTGAGCGGGTCTTCCTGCTGCCCATGTCATATTTTGAAACCACGCCGCCGCAAGAATATCATGTCAGAGTAGAAGTACAGCCTTCCTATATTGACGAACAGGGGAAGAAACAAATTTTACTTCCGGTCAGAGAATTGGGACTTCCAGAACGCTATGCCCAACCCTGGGGCGGCAAACATTACCGGGTGCTGGTGTATCTAACCCCGGAAGAAACGGTTTGGGGCATGACCGCTGCCATTATCTACGAACTTGTGCAAAAACTGCACTTATAATCCAGAAACTGCTGTGAACAGACCTCTCTTTAGCAAAGTCATGATAATTTTCCAAAATTTTCTCAGGAAATTTGTCAGGGCAATCTCCGGTTCGCAGTCAAAAGAATCGAGTAACAGGCGGCGTTCGCATTCTCGCGGGTCGTTGGGATTATCGTCATATTTTTGAGATAATCTTTTGGCGTCGCGGTCAGCCCCAACTTGCAGCCAACAAAGTATTCGAACACCGCCCCATGTCATTGCCTCTGATACAGCAAAATAAGTGTGATCACATTGCCCTGAGTAAGCCAAATCTGTCAATATATTTCTTCAGGAATCCTTTGTTACTCCCTAAAAGCTATAGAGAAAACTTAAAAGAACACTCTGCTATTTCCTTTCATCCGTTGTTATCATATCGTTTTTTTCTTGCATTTATCAGCCGTTTGTATTTTTATGAATAAGAGTAGTGTTCAAAAATGACAAAAATTGGGAGTTTGTCTCCCCTCGGTTTTTAGACGTAGAAACATGAATATCAGGAGCGAAGTCATCATTTTTTATACGGAGGAAATCAATGGAACAACCCAAAAATCATTATTGGCAATTACGATTAGTACAGGTCAAACAGGCCTTAGAAAACAATAACTTTGACGTGTTCATTGCCGATTCGGCAGTGGAAGCGAAACGGCTGGTGTTAGAGGAGATTCTGCCTCATATCGAGGCCGCCAGCCTTTCCTGGGGCGGATCAATGACCGTCAGAGCGACCGGTGTGTTAGACGCTTTGATGAAAGAGGACAAACTAAGTATTTTGAATCCTGACGATTCAGCGCTCTCGCGGGAAGAGAAGTTGGAACTGCGCCGCAAAGCCTTGTTGACGGATCTCTACATCACGGGCACCAATGCGGTGATCGAAACTGGGCAGTTAGTGAATCTGGATATGTTTGGCAATCGGATCAGTGCCATTACCTTTGGCCCGAAACATGTGATCATTATGGTCGGGCGCAATAAAATTATGCCGGATATGGAATCGGCTATGCTACGTATCAAAGAATTTGCGGCCCCAATGAATGCCATGCGCCTGGACATGAAAACGCCTTGCGTCCAGACCGGAGATTGTGAAGAGTGTAGCAGCCCGATGCGGATTTGCAACTCCTGGGCTATAACGGAAAAATCTTTCCCAAAGGGACGGATTAAAGTGGTGTTGATTAATGAAGATTTAGGGTTGTAAGATATGATTGAAGGAATCTGGCATAAGAAACCGGATTTTTCGAAACCCCCGGTTTCTTATACGTACAGATTTCATTTACCAGGGAGGAATGGGGTATGGAAGTGAATACTGTTGCAATAGTCGGTGGAGGCAGAGTGGGGTCTGGTATTGCTATTGTCACCGCAAAAGCAGGCTTGAAGACGATTCTAACAGAAAAGACCAGGGAACTGGCGGATGCTGCTATCGAACGCATTACGCGTGAGATTGATATGCAAATTGCACGCTGGGGCATGACAGAATCGGAGAAGAAATTTATCCTGGGGAATTTAGATGTGGGAGATGATTTGGAACGCTCGCGTCAGGCTCAACTTGCGCTTTGCTCGATTCCCAGTCTGCTGGAAGAACAGAAACAGATTTTTCGACAATTGAACGCCATCTGCGGAGCAGACACCATTTTTACCTCAAATAGCTCTGTGCTGAGCATTACTGAGTTGGGGGCCGAACTCGATCATCCTGAAAATATGTTAGGGCTGCACTTTCTGCACCCGGTACTGAAGACCAAACTGGTAGAAATCGTACGCGGTTTTGCCACTTCGGATCAGACGTATGAGACGGGCAAAGCCTTTGTAAAAACCCTGGGGAAAAAGGGGATCGAAGTGTTTGAATCGCCTGGATTTATTACGACTCGCGTGATGTTCCCGCTGATCAATGAAGCCATGAATGCCTTAATGGAGGGAATTGCCAGCGCAGAAGATATTGACAGTGCTATACAGCTCGGTTATAACATGCAGATGGGACCTCTGGAACTGGCGGATCGCATTGGGTTAGATCGAGTACTGGTGGCTATGGAACATTTATTTCGAGAATTTGGCGAACAAAAATTCCGCCCCTGTCCGCTTATCAAAAAACTTGTACGTGCTAAACATTTTGGCGCGAAGACAGGCACCGGATTTTTCAGCTATGACAAAGAAACAGGAAAGAAACTCAGCTCTTCTTTCCAACGATAATAGCGCGGGGGCACCATCTGTGTACCGCGAAACTCCGATTTCGCGGACGCGAAAAACAATTTCGCGCTACCTTTTCAAGGGAGGAAATGATGGCAGCAAGTGGATCGCATGAAACCATTTCCAGAATTGCAGGCCCAATAGAGCAATGGGGACTATATCGAAAATCGTTGCTCTTTGCGGAACTTTCCAGAATCGCCTATCTTCGACAGGAACCTGCTGCTGCTATGGCGCAACAGATTGGATTGCCGCAGGTTGAGTTCTTTGATGTTGACGGCGCTCAATCGTACTTGTTTTCAAATGAGTATGATCTGGTCTTGGCCTGTCGAGGCACTGAACCCCGCGAATGGAATGATGTAAAGGCCGACATCAACGCCTGGCCGGTGGTGGCGGAGACCCTGGGACGAGTCCATCGCGGATTTAAAAAAGAAGCGGATGACTTATGGCCGGTACTTGAACAGCGACTGCTTGAAAACACAAAAGAACTTTGGTTATGTGGACACTCCCTCGGCGGAGCCATGGCAACCATCTACGCTGGCCGTTGTAAAATGTCGTATATCAAAACAAACCCGGTAGAATTATTTACTTATGGCAGTCCGCGAGTCGGCACGAAAAAATATGTTGCGCATTGCACCGTGAAACATATCCGATGGGTGAATAATAATGATATTGTCACCCGCGTTCCGCCGACCTGGATGGGCTATCACCACGTTGGTGAAGAAATGTATTTAAACGCCTATGGCAAGGTTCGAAAGCACACGCCCTATCAGCGTTTGAAAGATCGATGCCGGGGATTTGTCATGGGGTTGAAGGCGGGTAAGATTGATAATTTCTCGGATCATGCCATTGCGCGTTATGTCGAATATCTGTATGATGTCTTGATAGAATCCGGAGAACTACCTGCTCCGTTCTGAGAATCTGATCTAACAGCCCGGAATGCCAAAGCTCTGCTTTCGCGTTTAACGCCCGCTGGAGTGTCAAAACTCTGCTTTCACGGTCAAAGCAGAGTTTTGACACTCCGGGTCTCTAATCTGGCCATCATCCTATCAAAACCTGGAGCACCCAAAGCGTTCCCATGCCGACGCCAATGGTGGCAAGCATGTTTTCGGTTTCCCAGGCCACTATCGCTGCCAGCAGACCAGCAATGAGCCTGGGATTCTCCAAACCAACGTACAATATCCCTTTCTGGAATACTAAGGCTGGAACAATCAGGGCTGGCAAGACGGCGACGGGCACAAATCGCAGCAGACGGTCGAGCAGAGGAGGGATCGCCCTTTGTCCGAAAATGGCAATGAATGACAGGCGGAACAGGTAATTCCCAATTGTCAGAACCAGCACAATAAGCCAGAAGATACTATCTGATATGGGCACGGGGGGCTACGCTCCTTTCAGTAAGAAAGCCAACCAGGATTCCGAACGCGGATGCCACGAGTAATCCCAGATTTAAGGGCAGCGAGGCCGCCAAAATGATCGTGACGCCGGAGGCAATTGACGCAGCTTTTGAGGGGCGATCCTTGAGAGTTGGAACAAGCATACTCAGGAAAATCAGCGGAACCGCGAAATCGAGAGACCAGGATGCCGGGACTTGTGAACCGAGAAAAATCCCGGCGGCGGCGCCGATTTGCCAAACGATCCAGATGCTGAATGCGGTACCCAGATAATACCAGCCCTTCAGTTCAACGCGATAGCCACGCTGAAAACGCGCTACTGACAGCACAAAAGCCTGATCGGTGAGTAAATAGCCAAAGATTGCTTTCCATTTTGCGGCAGCATGTCGGATGTGCGGCGCAAGTGCTGCGCTGTACATGGCAAAGCGCAGATTCATTACCAGGCCGGTCAGGATGATCACCAGGGGCAGCCCATGCTGTTTCATAAGATCAAGCACTACAAGCTGCGATGCCCCTGCAAACACCAGAACGGACATAACCAACGCAGAAAAAGGTGGAATACCCGCTTCAACGGCGGCAATTCCGGAAATCATTGCAAAGGGGAACATGCCAAACAGCGCAGGCAGAACTGCCTGCACTCCTTCAAAAAATGCACTGAGAGGCGTAATTCCCGGGTTTTTGCAATGTAACTGCTGATCACGAAAACGTGAAAAATTCATATCACGAGCCTCGGGAGAAACCAGGCGCATGAAAGAACCTGGTTTTTAGATGTACAAATGAATTTGATACGTTCATAGTTCCGCCTTCAGGAAGGCAAACTTGCTAAAGCAAGAACTACGAACCCATCAATGAAATGTTAACAGAACATTAGAGATCTTGTGCAGTTGTGCAAAAAAAGCGATCTTCCAGGTATTTGGGATCATAATTGCGCACGTCATAATGCACCCAGGTAGTTGCTCCGGCTTTTGCGGATTCCAGAGATTTGCGATTCGGCGTGCTCCAATCAAGCACGGCTTTCGCTGTTTCGATAATTTTCTGACGGATTTTCTCACAGCGATCCTCGTCTTTGAGTTTATCATCTTTGACAGGTTTCGGATCAAGATCCACGGCTTTTCCTTGATGATTCGTGGTGTTCATCCCTTTCTGTTCGGCATAAACGCTGCAACGATAGCCGGAAGAAATGGGAAAAGTGTAATCGGGATGGTAAAACATTACTGCTCTTACGGCCCACAATAACATGCGATGAATGCCTGGATATTCGTATAAATTGTTGCGCTCTGTTCGTTTCCCATCGCGATATTGTCCTTTAAATTTTCCCTGACCAAAACCGGAACATTTACCGCAAGGACATTTCAACACTTCAAAATCAATTGGATAGCGTTTCCCGAAGTCCTCGATAGATTTCAACGTATCTTGATCAGCGATACCGGTCGGGTCTTTCATCTGCATGACATCACGTTGAAATTGTTTCACCTGTGTTTCTGTGCCAGAGCCGAAATCTCCATCCGCCACAGTGCCGCTAAATCCGGCTAAGCGAATTTGTAGTTCCTGGACATCGGCCCCTTGCATTCCTTTTTGCATGATCCGCTGTCCGTATTGAACCGCTTGACCGCGCGCAATGGCTGAAATTTCCCGGCTCACAATACGCGACTCTATGATTCCATGCCACAGCGCGCACTCTTTTTCGCGGCGCTCACACAATCCGCGTGCACGTTGACCGCCCGAATAGACCCAACGACGCATTTGTCCCGGCACGTCCTCATATTGCCCTATATTCAATACTTTGAGTAATGTACTCTTTTTAAAGGCATGGCTGCCGACGTTCAACGCAAAAGAGGCTAACGCGTCAAATTGATGTTGGGCCAGTGTCACCTTGATGGACTTATTCAGCGTTCTCTCGACCTCTTTCAGATCCTGATCCAGCAGGTTCAAAACCTGGTGCTCTGTCAATCCATCAGCATATCTGACGGCCTTTCCTTGGATATAAATTTTACCGGAGGAAAGTTCATCTTTGGTGAGCAGATGCCCGATCCCAATCGCCTGTTTCCCGGCAATATCCAGATAGACCCGGCATTCACATCCTTCCCATTCTATGAGGAGCGTTCTCCCCTGTTCACTGAGATTCATGATCTTATCCTCTTTTGTTCATCCACGTTTGTTCTGTTATTTCGGGAATGAGTCTTCGAAATTCCCGAAATAACACCTAGGCTCCAGAAATACGGATAAGCGAGAAAGGTACAGCAGGCACATTTTTGCTTATCCCCCTTCCTATAGTTCTTCGGTAGTGGCTACCTTGTACATGATGACCGATCGTCGAGCGGAGTCGAGACGAGCACGCAGGCGTTCCCTTCGACTTCGCTCAGGGAACGTGCATCATGTACAGGATACCACTACCAGTTCTTCATTTAACATTGTTGCATTATAATTACTTATCTATTGGTTTGCCGAGTAATTCGTCAAGTAAATCATACACTCTGAGCGAGATTTTTTATGAGGTAATCTTCTGGTTCTTCAAGCTTGATGATCAATCGTCAGTGAAGCAGACTTGGAGTGTCAAAGCTCAGCTTTGACAGCAAAAGCCTGGCTTTCGCACTCCTGATGTTTATAGGATGGGAGTGGCAGGCGGATTGAAAATAGTGTAAAATTTTCAACTCATGTTCCAGAGTTGCGGCATCGCTCGTATGAACTGGCGTCATACAGGTCACAATATTTTGCCCCTGAACCCATACCCGAAAAAATTCTACTCCGATTTTTTTTCTGATCCGGGTTTTTAAGCGTCTCAAGATCGCTTCATTGCCGTTTTTGATATACAACACTTTCATCTCCTGACATGTTGCAGGATAAAATAATTCCAGCAGTTTCAGCCAGAGAAAGCCTTCAGGCAGATGGTGGCGATAATCATGAATTTTGGCAATATTGAAGAGATGCGCGGCGATCTCGAAAAAATTCTGATAACATTCTTCTCTGGAAATTTCTAGATGAAATTGGGCGATTAACGCTTTAATCTCAGTTTCTTTGTGCAGGCCGCTCGGTTTGATCATTACAAAGAATTCGTGCGGTTCCGGCAGAGGAATGTCTTCTATGTCTTGCGGATCAAGCGGCGCAAAGGTGTATTGAGGAAGCGTATCTAAGGTGATTGTTGTAAACTGGCGCAAAATAAATTCTACGATAAACTGTTTCCAGGAGAGATTTATCATGCGCCACCAGGTTCGTTTGATCAACTTGTGTAGAAATTTGACTCTAGCATAAGAGCTTATGTTCATAGCATTGTTGCAACGTCGTCACATACATCCCTCGAAATGGGCCACACTCTCCGGCGCGGATCATCTGCACAGAATCGCATGAGGAAAACTGGGAACGCCCGTAGCGAGGTTCGGTTAACGCCGTATAAGCATCTGATAGGGCAACAAGTTCGGCCATCGGCCAATTCAATTGAATCCGTTGATAGCCGGAGCCATCAATCCGTTCATGGTGCTGAAAGGCGATCTTACCTTCTACCTGATAGCCAAGTTGTTCCAGCATTTCTTTGCCATATACAGTGTGCTGGCGCACTAACTGCTTGTGATGCGGCGGTAAGTGGTGCTGACCGGCCAGGTGGCGAATAGCGGCATGGCTTTTGCCAATGTCGTGCAATAACGCCGCACGCATCAAATAGTATACTGTCAGAAAGTGCCAGTGCAATTTCTTGCCGAGATAGCCAGCGTTCAATGCTGTGCGTTTCAGATGCAATTCTAGGGGCAGTAATGATCTTTCCGCTTGAAACTGTTGAAAGACCTGTTGAATCGGGGTTTCCTGCAAGATCGTTTCCAGAACGACCGGCGGCTGAAACAGCGGATACTCAAAGAGATCCTGCAAACATCTCTGCACCATCAGATTATACTCTCGGGTGACATCGCAGCAATAGTTTCTGCAAATCGGGTCCCCCATACAGTTGTGTTTGAGAAACCAACGCCAGATTTTTTCATTTTTATCAGGATCAGAAACAGAAGCCATCGGCTGACCTCGCTCACGGATATAGATATTACAGGGATACAAATATTGACCACCGACTGTCCGTTCGTCGAGCACCACATAACATTTTTCAATCTCCGTGTGTTCCAGCCCCCGCACGTCAAAAAAATTGTTGATACGGTAGCGTAAGAACGGATATTCTTTTGACGCGATTTGAAGTAGCTGGGGTTGAATGATTTGATGATAATATTTCTGTTCTTCTAGCGTAAATTGCTCCTGAGTCACCGGAATCAGACGAATGTCATCGGGGTGCAGATTGGTCAGAAAATCAGCGACAATCTCCGGCAGCATAGGAAAATTCAACTTCGTAATAGCCAGACAGATCACCACTTTAAGGTTATATGTCCGTTTTAACGCCATCAGCCGCCGAATGTTGGCGCTGACTCTTGCATAAATATCCTCTCGTCCCCCCATTTGGCTGGCGATAGCCTCATTATGGGCATCTAAGGAGATCGAGAGATATTTTAAGCCATGCCGTACCAGTTCCCAATAATGGTCAAAATCAGCATAGCCGTTGGTACTCATAGAGACTTCAAATTGGTATTTTTGGGCGATTTTCAAATAATCCAGGATATACGGGCATACCGTCGGTTCCAGCCCGGTTAGATGCAGATATTTGAGACGGCGCGAGCGCCATTCCTGCAACACTTGTTCAAATTCTTCTAAGTTAGGAGCATCCATGCCAGAAGCCAATCCTTTACAATACATGCAGTGCAGGTTACACTGGTTCGACACAAAATACACTCCACGGCCATTGAGCGCAAAATTAAGATTTGAAGGCGGATGAATGAACTGTTCGATCAGTTTTTTGGCTCGCTCCCCATCCAGGGAATACAAAGTTGACGTTAATCCATTCAACACGCTTTGAATGGGAATTTGGCAAAGAGATGCATAAAGTTTGTAGCGGTTAAACAATTCATTTCGCATAATGAAAAGAGTTTCCCTGCTGATAATTATGAAAATATGTTCATTAAATGTTACACGACAATATATATAAACTTTTGTTGAAACTGCCTGGATTGTCAAGACAAAAGCATCTTTACGGATTTTAAATCTGGGATGCCTGAAGCATTGACAGGAAAAAAACCTGATTTTTCGGTATGTGTGTATTTTAGTCTGGATTTCCGTCAAATCGGATCTCCGCCAAATCGTGCCGGAAGATCTAATGTAGTTCTTCCATGAGATTTATGGAAAACTCCGCGAAAGAACCAAATTTTTCAACATGATCGTATTTTTTTCTGGCATCATTTTGGATGGAGAATAAATTGTGTTGTCATGTAGAATTCGTAGAAACTCATGAGCACAAATTTTCCCTGGTGTGTAACTCATGAGTGGTGGTTGGCGGTGTTCATGTTCCTGAGCGGCCTCCATTGTGACATTGATTCTGCCTTATATGGAGGACATCTCGGAAGGTGGACTCCAATCTGCAAACAACAGTCTTGAATTACACGCCCCATGCTATCAAGTAAGATCATGAAACACGATACGTTTTACAACAAAATTGTAGAATTGTTGACTCTGGCCGATGTTCAGATTAACGGGGAACATCCCTGGGATATTCACGTCCACAATGAAAAATTGTATGCCAGAGTTCTGTCAAAAGGATCAATAGCTCTTGGAGAGTCGTATATGGATGGATGGTGGGAGTGTGAACGTTTGGATGAATTTTTTTACAGGATTTTACGAGCCAAATTGGATACAAAAGTGATCTCCTGGACTGATATGTTCGCCATCCTGAAAGCAAAAATCTTTAATGCTCAAAAATTGTCGCGAGCTTATCGGATAGGAAAGCACCATTATGATATTGGCAATCGCTTGTACTGGTACATGCTTGACCACTACATGAATTATAGCTGCGGCTATTGGGAAAACGCCAAGAATCTCGACGAAGCCCAGGAAGCTAAATTAGACTTGATCTGTCGGAAATTAGATTTACAACCCGGAATGCGTTTGCTGGATATTGGCTGTGGATGGGGAGGCATGGCAAAATTCGCCGCTGAACGCTATCAGGCGAAAGTGATAGGAATTACGGTCTCGAAAAAACAGGCTGAGTTTGCGAAAGAGTTCTGCAAGGGGCTCCCGGTTGAGATTCGCCTGCAAGATTACCGCGATCTGAAGGAAACCTTTGATCGCGTCGTCTCAATCGGCATGTTTGAACATGTAGGGTATAAGAACTACAAAACCTTCATGCAAACCGTGCGAAACTGTTTGACTGAGAATGGACTCTTGCTGCTGCACACCATTGGTGGACTTCTGTCGGTTGTCAAAACCGATCCCTGGATCAACACATATATTTTTCCAAATTCCATGCTTCCTTCGGCTCAACAGATTTGTCAGGCGAGTGAAGGACTCTTTGTGCTGGAAGACTGGCACAATTTTGGCGCAGATTACGATAAAACCCTGATGCAGTGGTTTAAAAATTTTGATGAGCATTGGAATCAACTCAAAGATTCTTATAGTATGCGATTTTATCGAATGTGGAAATACTATTTATTATCGTGCGCCGGCTCGTTTCGGGCCAGGAGCAATCAACTGTGGCAAATTGTGTTCTCGCCTGAAGGTATTCCGGGCGGATACCACAGTATCCGGTAACTTCCTTGATTGCAGATGCTTGTGTGACATTTAGCTGCATCGTTTACGCAATACCGGAGCGCATTAACTTTTGATAAGGAAAAGATTGGTGATAGCAGCAATTGTGAATCCAAAAAGCGGGGGAGGGAAAACAGGGGAGCGGTGGGCTGCGATTCAGTCCGCGCTGGAACGAGAGTTAGGGACGTTTACAGTGCTTGAGACGCGACAGAAGTTGGATGCAATCGGGTTAACGCGGCAGGCCTTGAAAGACGGGACGCAAACGATTATTGCGGTCGGCGGCGACGGGACTCTGAACGAAGTTGTGAACGGCTTTTTTGAGGATGGCGTGCCGATTCATCCGGCGGCGAAATTGGCGGTGGTATTGCGTGGCACAGGAAGCGATTTTGTGAAAACTTGCAAACTGCCAGGAACGATTGAGGAATTGACACAGGCAATCAAAACCGGAGATGCGTCGCCGTGCGATATCGTGAGAGCCACAGTGAAACCGATTTCAGAGGAACCCCGAGAACGCTATTTTATCAATGTAGCGGATGTCGGGATCGGCGGGCCGGTCGTAAATCTCGTCAACAACAGTTCAAAACGATTGGGTGGCAAGATCACCTTTCTTCTGGCCGGGGCGCAGGCGACCTTGCAATCCAAGAACTTCATGATGCGGATCAAGCTGGATGGGGAAACCATCTGCGACCAGCAACCCCGATATTTTACGGTAATTGCTAATGGCAAATATTTCGGCGGCGGAATGCATATCGCGCCAGAGGCGAACTTAAACGACGGGTTGTTTGATGTAATGTTGGCAGGGGATTTTTCGCTGTTTGAAAAAATTTTCAAAATTTTGCCTCGCTTATATACAGGAAAAATCGGACAACTCAAAAAAATCCGGATGTTACGAGGCAAACGTCTGCACATCAACGCCGACCGTCCGCTCTTGATCGAAGCCGACGGTGAACTCATCGGCAAAACCGACGCCCTGTTTGAAATCCTGCCTTCTGCGCTCCAGATCGTGGGAATGAACGACAAAGTTGATTAAGGGAGATTATTTTATATGATGGCTCAAGAAAAGAAAATTCTTCATATTCATCCGCATGATAATGTGGTTGTTGTTATTAAAGACCTGAATGTTGGCGAGCAGGTCATTCTCAAGCAACATGAGTTTCGCACCCGTGCGGCGATTGTACAGGGGCATAAAATTGCGTTATTGCCAATTCACAAAGGCGACATGGTGATCAAATACGGTTTTCCGATTGGCAAAGCTATATCTGATATTGAACCAGGGGAATGGGTGCATACTCATAATCTGTTCACAAACCTGGAAGGGATTGTGGATTATACCTATACGCCGGTGACGTATTCTTTACCGACGATGGAAGCGGAACTGACCTTTGACGGCTTTATTCGTGCCAACGGCGAGGTGGGGATTCGCAATGAACTCTGGATTATTCCGACCGTTGGGTGCATCAATAAAACCGCCGAACGTCTGGCGCATAAGTTTCGAGCGGAACTTCCTGAAAATTCCGGCGTTGATGGAGTGCATGTTTTTCCTCATTCTTACGGCTGTTCGCAGTTAGGAGATGATGAACGGCGCACACAACAAACGCTGGCCGGATTAGTACGCCATCCCAATGCTGCCGGGGTGTTGGTGGTAAGTCTGGGCTGCGAGCATAATCATGTCAAAGCTTTCCAAAGGGTGTTGGGCGAGTTCGATCCGCAGCGCGTCCGGTTTCTGATCGCGCAGGAGTGCGATGATGAAATTGAGGCCGGAATGGGGGAATTACGGCAATTAGCCGCGTATGCCGCTCAGTTTCGCCGTCAGCCTGTCCCGGTTTCAAAGCTCAAAGTTGGCATGAAATGCGGCGCATCGGACGGATTTTCCGGGATTAGCGCGAACCCGCTGGTGGGGGCTTTTTCCGATCTGCTCGTTGCTAGCGGCGGGACAAGCGTGTTGACCGAGGTGCCAGAGATGTTCGGGGCTGAAACCCTGCTGTTGAATCGCTGCCGCAATCGTGAAGTGTTCGAAAAGTGCGTGAAGATGATCAACGGTTTTAAGACGTATTATTTGAGTCATCAACAGCCGATTTACGAAAATCCCGCGCCCGGGAATAAAACCGGCGGCATTTCCACGCTCGAAGAGAAATCCCTGGGCTGCATTCAAAAAGGCGGCTTCAGCCCCGTGGTGGACGTGCTGGATTACGGCGAACACCTTCAGATTCCTGGCCTGAATCTGCTGACCGGACCGGGGGATGATGCGGTGTCAATTACGTTGCTAACAGCGGCTGGTGCACAGCTCATTCTCTTTACAACCGGGCGCGGCAATCCACTCGGTGCACCCGCGCCGACGGTAAAAATTTCCTCAAATACGCGGCTTGCTGCTCAAAAACCACACTGGATTGACTTTAACGCCGGAGAATTGTTAGAAGGGGTTGACTTGAATAGGCTTGCCCGGAAACTCTTTCACGATGTGCTTGCTGTGGCCTCAGGCAAGGCGCTGACCTGGAACGAGCGTAACAATTACCGCGAAATCGCCCTGTTTAAGGATGGAGTGATGTTGTGAGCATTGCGATCAGGCCCAGCCGGAGTGCGCAAGCTCTGCTTGCGCCGCCACTGCTCAAACACCGGGTGTCTTCAAGAAACCCGGTGTTTGACTCCTCTTTTATTCTTCCTGGCGGATGGCAGAACTCATGCCGCCGCGGCGTTTGACATTGAAAATCACAAACAGCGATAGCCCAATCACAAAAGTCAGATTCGGTAGTAAATTGATATGAAGTTCATTGGCAGTCGGCAGTTTAAAGACAGCGACATAAACGTCGATGAATAAAATCAAGATCATCGTCGAAATCAACACAACCACTCTGGCGGGTAAATTCGTCCTTCTGCCCATAGCATCCAGACAATACCAGGCGATCAAAATTCCAATGATGAGCGGAAATAACATGCCAATAATGCCAAAAGACAGCGTGGTAGTGCCTGCTAAAGCTTTGACAATGATATCCGGAATCGAAAATCCAACCGCGCGTGACAGAAAATAGAGTAAAAACCCGGCGACCAGGGCAAGCACTCTGATGAGTTTTTCAAGCGGACTTCCGCCCCTGGCAATCATTTTGACGATAAACCCGAATATCGTAAACATACCAACAATAATAATGAGATGGGTCACAATATTGAAAAATGTGTTCATGATAATTCTCTTATCTTCATTTCTTGATAGATATCCATTGCTTGTTTCTATCAAGAAATGAACATATTCGATCATTTTGAGATGTGAACGCGAACCGTATTTCTGGCAGTTTAAGCATCAGAAAAAAATTTCTTATCATAGTAAATATATGCACTTCGCAAATGTCAAGTTTATTCAAGATGAGGAATAAAATAAGCAATGCTCATGTCTGTTGTCACAAAATATTCATGCATGGGTTGGGAGGAAAACGTAAGAGCTTCTTTATGTTTCTTTTGGCTGTTCGCCTTCTGATTTGCTGTCATCTTTACGCCGGAAAGGCAACCAGCCTCTAAGGGTTTTCTTGAGTTTTTCTTTATCTTTACGATATTCTTTAATGAAAAAAAGAGCCGCATAATAGCTGACTATCGCCAGGGGTAAACCAAGCAGCACGCCGCCGATGGTCAGGGCCGTAAAAATTTTGGGGGTTTTGGCAAGCATTTCCGGCAGCTCTCGCACTCTGAAACTCATAGGCAAACGCTGATCCGTCAGGGATGTATAAATCTTTGCTCCCACAAGATATGTGACGCCGTAGATGGCGGGGGCTGTGGCCGGCGTGGTAATCCATACTCCCATCATTGCAGAGATTGGATTCCATTTGAGTAACGCTGCCAAAAACGCGGCAATCGCCATCTGAATGCCCATTGTCGGCGTCATCCCGACAAAAATCCCCAGCGCAAATCCCTTTGCAATATTGCGAGGATCCCCCTGAATCGAAGACAGGGCATGTATCCCACGTGAAATAAACTTCATAATCATCTGTTTGGAAAAAAGCGATTGCCACTTTTATAGCTACCGGACTGCTGAGGCTGACCCCACGCGAGATATTACCGCCAATAACGGCGTCAAAACCTTTCCCCGTGTATCCGGCTTTGTTCAGTTCTCTTTCATACGTCTGGCATCGTCACAAATAATCTTTTATTATCTGTTAAATTGTGCAAAGAAGTTTTTGTTGTCGGGTGAGTTACAATCACAAAATCCTGATTACTTGTGCTTGACATTCTCTGAACACATCCATATAAAGTATATAGTTTTCGTCAAATAGAATTTACAGAAAGAAATTGAAAGGAGTAAAGTAATGCAGAATTTTACCTTTTGGAATCCAACCAAAATTATCTTCGGAACCGACACAATTCCTCAAATTGGTCAAGAAACCCGACGTTTTGGAAACAAAGCGTTATTGGTCTATGGCAAATCAAGTATCAAAAAGAGCGGAATTTATGATATGGTGCTCGCGTCATTCCAAGAAGCGGGAATAGAGGTTATTGAACATGCCGGAGTGAAGTCGAATCCGGTGCTCTCGCATGTCAATGCCGGAATCGCTCTGGTAAAACAGAAACAAATTGGTGTGATTGTGGCTGTGGGCGGCGGAAGCGTGATTGATGAATCGAAAGCGATTGCGGTAGGCGCGCAAACAGACCATGATGTGTGGGATTATTATCTTGGCGTCAGAGAGGTTGAAGCTGCGCTGCCAGTTCTGGCCGTGTTGACAATTGCGGCGACTGGTTCGGAAATGAATTTAGTGTCTGTTGTCACCAATGAAGAAACCCAACAAAAATTTAATCTTCGCTCCCCCTTTATCTTCCCGAAAGTCTCGATTCTTGATCCGACCGTGACATTTAGCGTGCCGAGAACCTACAGCGCGTATGGCGCAGTCGATGCCATTTCACACACCATTGAAGGCTATTTTAACGGATCAGATCCGTGGACGCCGATTCAAGATCGCTATGTTGAAGGGTTGATTCTCTCGATTATGGAAAGCGCCGAACGGATTCTGGAAAATGCTGAAGATTATCAGGGACGTGCCACCATGATGTGGGCGGCCACGCTCGCGCTGAACGGCCTGCCTGTGGCTGGAATTGGGGCGATGAGAAGTCCGAACCATTTGATTGCTCATTCCCTGGGGGCCATGTATGATATTGCGCATGGCGCGGCCTTGTCAATCGTTATTCCAGGCTGGATGACGTATGCATCCCGGAAAGCTCCGCGAAAATTCGCACAATTTGCCCAACGGATTTTCAATATCCAGGAAGAATCCCCTGAAAAACAGGCTGAAAAAGGCATTGCCGCTCTCAAAGCCTGGTTTTACAAGATCGGCGCGCCGGTCAGCTTAGCAGAAGGAAATATTCCGGAAGAGGACATTGAGCGGATCGCTGAAAATACCCAGTCGCTCGCCAGAAAATGGAATGTGACTGATGAATATACGCAAAAAACTGTCGCGCATATTTTAACGCTCTGTCGATAAAGATAACTTCACTTTTTTGGTAGCGGTTAAATTGTAAGTGATGGGGACCCGGAACACTGCTCAACAGACAGGAGGGCGATGAGGTCATCGCCTCAGGGCAACGCCCTGGCAGGCGCGGCATCGGTGAGGCCGTTGCGACGACCTCGTCGCACTCCTGACCGCATCGTGACGCATGAGTCACCACTTACTATTTAACCACTACCACTTTTTTCTCTGATTCCAGGTTAAAATTTTTTATGTGACATTCCGGGGGAATGGTCTATAAAAAGTAAAAGTGGATATGTGCTGTAAGGCAAGGAGGGAAAAACTATGAATGAATCAGTGTATAAGAAGTACTCAAAATTTTATGAGGGAACCCACACTGTCCTCTATGATTGTTCAGCGGAAGTTCCTCATCTTGCGATAGGAATCTGGCGAGGATTCTTTCAACTCAAAAATCAAACTTTCATTGATGAAATGTGGCTGTCCATTGACTTTATCAAAGAGAAAAAGATCATTGCCATGATCTCCGATCATTCAGGTTTACAAGTCGTTAGCAAGGATGTATTGGCGTGGTTGCATGACAATTGGTATCCGAATGCAGCAAAGCATGGTCTGCGTATTGAAGCGGCCCTTGATGCGGAAAGCCCGCTTGCGCAGCTTTCACTAAAGAACATGCTTGATGAGGCGAAAACAGGAACTATCAGCACCCCCGTATTTCGAGATTTTCAAGCTGCCTATGCGTTTTGCGTGAAATTTCTGAATGAGTATACAAAACTGTAAGCTGCTCTTTCTCTATGTGCATCCTGCTTGTCAGAGTATCCCTGCTGGAGTGCGAAGTTCTGCTTTCGCCTGCCAGTTTCCCAGCACATATTCAAGAACTTTCGCACTCAGCACAAAATTAAGTAATGATGAATAAGTTTTTGTCAATTTCGACAGATCGAGAAACGGGGTTTTTCCCAATAACCCCGTTTCTGATATGACGGCATTTATCTCACATTTTATGCACAATAATCATCTTGTAGATACACACACATCTCGATGTTATAGAGGCCATTTTTGAGAATACCCGCCGGACCACAATGTTCTGATGATAGAAAATTCTGCTTGACATGATGATTCTATGTAGAGATGCTTGAATAAATAAGATATCAACATTACCGGAGCATAACAATAACAAGTTTATCCGAATGAAAGAATTTTATGTTAACAGCACAGATTACCTTGAATGACAACGAGAGTCAGGTGATTCAAGACATCACCGAGCACACAGGGAAATCCCTGGAAGACATTTTGCATGAAGCGGTCCACCAATTTATCAGCCGCATGACGGCTCAGAATCGGTTGTTTTTGCTCAGACAAGCTCGCGGTCTCTGGAAAGATCGGGATGATCTCCCTGATTTCCAAACATTGAGACACGGATGGGATCGATTTGAAGGGAATAGAGAGATGAGCCATGTCTAAGAATCTCCTAATTGATCCCGATGTGTTGATTGATTATTTACGGGCGCAAGCGGAGGCGGTAAGCTATATTGAGAGTTTGGCCAATCCGCTTTTGATGTCTGCCATCACAGCGGCAGAACTTTATGCTGACGTGCGTGAAGGTGAAGAACGGACAAAACTGGATGCATTTATCACTGCTTTTGAAGTAGTTGCTATTGATCAGGCCATCGCGATCAAAGGCGGATTATATCGCCGGGATTACAAGAAAAGTCATAATGTCGGCATTGCCGATGCGTTAATTGCCGCAACTGCCGAAACCAGACAAGCCAGCCTTGTTACCCTGAACAAGAAACATTTTCCCATGTTGAATACGGTCATTGTTCCTTATCAAAAGTAATTTAGAATTATTCTGTAGATTTTTAGCTGTTTGATACAAAAAGCTAAAAAAGCGAAAAATTTATGCACAATAACTATCTTGTAGATACACATACGCATCTCTACGATCCTGTATTTGACGCTGACCGCGGCGAGGTACTTGAGCGGGCGCAGGCGAAGGGCGTCTCGGCCGTTGTTACAGTCAGCGAAACCCTTGTAGATGCTCATAAAAACCTCGAACTGGCTGTAAGTCACCCCCTTCTGCGTCCGGCCGCAGGGCTGTACCCGACGCATCTAGATCGCGCTCAGGCCGAGGCGATCATCGCCTTGATTCGTAAGGAACGCAGCAGAATCTCGGCAATTGGCGAGGTTGGATTGGATTATTGGGTGATCAAAGAAGAAACGGAGCAAGAGCTGCAACGCGAAATTTTCAGGATGTTCATTGATCTCTCCTTAGAGCTTGATTTACCGCTGAATGTGCATTCCCGATCGGCCGGTCGTCATGCTATCGCTTTGTTGCTTGAGCAGCAGGCCCGCAAAGTACAACTTCATGCCTTTGACGGCAAAGCCGCAACTGCGCTGCCAGCCGTGGAAGCCGGGTATTTTTTCTCGATTCCTCCCTCGATTCTCCGTTCCCGCCAAAAACAGAAATTGGTCAAGCAGCTCCCGTTCTCGTGTCTGCTTGTCGAAACCGACAGTCCGGTGTTAGGGGCTGATCGAGAAGCACGCAATGAGCCTGCCAATGTTGTCGCAGCGATTGACGCCATCGCCGAATTGAAAAATCTGCCCAGAGAAGAGGTCATAGCAGCCGTTTCCGAGAACACCCGTCGCTTGTATGGCGATCTCGGGGAATGATAAAATCATCCACAACCAGCATTTCAATGAATCCCATGAGGCTCTCTCCTGACGAACATATTCCTGCACATCAATCCCTGGCCAGATTTCAGTCCCTAACCCTTCAAGCTCCATAATGCTGTGTTTTTTCGCTTGTTGTTGTTGCAGAGGCTGTCGGATATTGTCAAACATGTCTGACCTGTCTGCCAAGAGGACTTCAACCAGGAATCTCCGGAGTATGACAAACTTCTGTCCCAAAGCAGTACTTATCACTCCTCACGAAGAATATGGATCTTGCCCGGATGAAATCTGAGAAAAATCTCGCCGGCATAGATGCCTTTCTCACTCGGATCAAACACATCAACCATGAATGTTCTTGTTCCAACTTTGATCCAATACCGAATATGGGAGCCTTCAAAAATATAATTGAGCACTTCCCCTTTCACTGTATTTATAGGGTTATCCTGAATTGTATCGAGAATCTCAATCGTTTCAGGTCTGATGCACACTGTCATCGCATCATTCGGGGCAAGAGTTTCATTCGGTTCATCAATCCTTAGCTCGATCTCATCAATAGCAACTTTCAGAGAACCGGAATCTTTGCTGATAACGGTGCCTTCAAGAAGATTGGCCGTGCCGACAAAATCTGCGACAAAGGTATTGACAGGCGTATAATAAATCTCCCAGGGAGAGCCTGTCTGGACGATCTGTCCCTTGTTCATGACGGCGATCTGATCGGAAAGAGCCAGAGCTTCCCCCTGATCGTGCGTGACATAAATCGTGGTGATTCCAAGCCGTTTTTGCAGTTGTCGGAGTTCAGCCCGTATATTCATCCGCAGCTTGGCATCGAGATTTGAAAGCGGTTCATCCAACAGCAGAACTTCCGGTTCCATAATCAGCGCTCGCGCCAGGGCGACGCGCTGCTGCTGTCCCCCGCTGATCTGCCCGGGAATGCGTTTTTCAAGACCCTGAATGCCAAGATACTGCATGGTTTTTTCAACTTTCGCGGTGATCTCGTGATCAGAAAGCTTTTGCAGTTTCAAACCGTAAGCTATATTCTCGCCGATATTCATGTGCGGAAATAAGGCATAATCCTGAAAAACCATAATTGCATTGCGTTTATGCGAAGGCACCTGGTTAATCAAGCGGTCGCCAATATAGATTTCTCCCTGATCGACTTCATAAAACCCGGCGATGGTTCGCAGCATCGTGGTTTTTCCGCATCCGCTGGGGCCAAGAAATGTGGTGAAACTCCCTTTCAGGATATTGAGCGAGACATTGTGTAAGGCCTGCACATCTCCGAACCTTTTACTCACATCGGAAATTTTGAGATGAACTGAATTAGTATTCATGGAACTCCTGCCTCTAAATTTTAAACAGATCCAGCTTTTGACCGATGGCTAATTTGGCAACTCCAAGAATTGAAAACGCGATAACCAGCAGCGTGGTTGTTAATGCAGCGGCATTTCCGTAAAATCCGTCACTCACAAAGTTCATAATGGTAAATGTCGCCACCACATTTTTGGATGTGGAGAGAAAGACGATCACGCTCAAAGTGGTCAGGGCGCGGATAAACGAAACCACAAAGGCGGCAAAAAACGAGCTTTTCAGCAGCGGGGCTTCGATCTGCCAGAAAATCTTCATGCTTCCGGCTCCTAAATTCGAGGCGGCTTCCCCCAGAGATGGCGAAATTTGCTGAAATGCGCCTATTCCGGTCTGATAGCCCATTGAAATATTCCAAAAGATCATACTGAGAATAATGATTGTTGCTGTGCCGTACAGATCAATCGGAGGATGGGTAAATGCAATAGAATACCCGATACCGAAAAAAATGCCGGGCAGCGCAGCCGGAAGAATACAGGTGAAATCAACAAACTTTCGCAGCAGAAAACGTTTGCGGGAAACCAGATAGGCAGCGATCATTGCGAATAACGAACTGATAAAACCAGCGATGAGCGCAAAAACAAAACTATGCACCAATTCCGGGGACCGGGAAAAAATGCTTTGTACATGCTTCAGCGTCGGCATCCAGTCAAATCCCCATCCTTTGACGAACGCCCCCATCACCAGGGCAATATACACCAACAAGATCATAATTGACACGCATAAACACAACAGGAAGAGTAGCCCGCGGACATACCAGGCAACTGGTTGTCGCTGAATTTGGGTCATTTTTCCGGTGATGGTAATATAAGATGCCTGACCTACCCAATAGCGCTGGATGAGAAAGATCAAAAAAGATGGAATGAGAAGGAGCGATGATAACACCGCTGCCCCGCTGACATCTCCCCACCCCTCAACCCTCATCCAGGCTTCGGTCGCCAGTACGGAAAAATCTCCGGCAATCATAATCGGATTTCCGAAATCCGCCAGGACAAGAATAGAAACTAAAAGCGCGGCACCTGCCACGCCTGGTCTGGCAAGAGGAAAGGTGATCGTCCTGAATAATGTGAAGCCAGTTGCGCCAAGATTTCGGCCGGCATATTCCAGACTGGGCGAGATTGATTGTAAAACCCCTTCCATGATTAAGGCTGCGACCGGAAAAAACGCGATGGTTTCTGAAAGCCACAATCCGTGCCAGCCGAAAATACTCACCCGCAGCCCTAAAAGATGAGCCGTAATCAGACCATTTTTGCCAAACATCATCAGATAACTGAATGCCACCATAAAGGGAGGAGAAAATAACGGCAAAATAGAGACCGTTTTAAAAAATCGCTTCAGCGGCACATTGGTTCTGGTGATGGTAAAGGCAAACAGGAAACCCAACAGAGTCGCGGTCGAAGTTGAAAGAACGACCATCAGCAGACTGTTTTTGATCGCCCGCAGGTAGCGTAAATTTTGGGGCACTTCGATAAAGTCTTTCAGCGTTGGGAAACTAAACACCCTGACAATCGGATACAGAACAAACAAAGCCAAACAGATGATAACCACCAGGATTGTGAGGAAAAGCGCAGGTTCTCTGAGAAGCTTTTTCATAATTCACTTGCTCTGCAAATTACACAGTCCCCCCGTGTTCCTCTCCTTACAGGTATGGGTTTTACACGGCGAAGCCGTGAACTCCCCTCCTGGGAGGGTTTGGGGGTGGGTTGCCGAATCTGGCGATATGCTCTCGGTCAAGAACCCACCCCTACCCCTCCCAGGAGGGGAATCGATCGCCTTTGGCGACACTGGCAACGAAAAACCCATACCTGTCAGCCCCCTCCCGCAAGCAGAGGAGAGGTTCAATAGTAAACTGCGCTGCTCACATTGGGCTTCCCCCCGCTTGCGGATAGGACTGTTAAGTTCTCGCAAAATAGAGCGTCTCGACTTCGCTCGACGTGCGGTGTTCCGGTCATCGAGCG
>DF820472.1:227587-298391 GCA_000739535.1 Candidatus Vecturithrix granuli
TCCCGCAAGCGGGCAGGGCTGTGAAGTTCTGTGGATGTTTGTCATCTCGACTTCGCTCGACGTGCGGTGTTCCGGTCATCGAGCGAAGTCGAGATGACAAACATCCACAGAACTTCACAGCCCTGCCCGCTTGCGGGAGGATTGAGGGGGAGAGTGCGTAACATAAGTAACTAATTATCTTGAAAGCCTACTTTCCGGTTATTTCAGCCCATTTTTTCTTCCAGGCATCAACATTCTCGGCAGCTTTTTTCAGATCCCAGGGAGCTAGATCGAGGGATTCAAACGGCGGCACGCCTTCCGGGAGTTCGACCCCTGTTCGCACCGGATAGCGATACCCGTTTTGGGCGTTAATTTTTCCGGCAGTGGGGGAGAGTAAGAAATCAATAAACTTCCGGGCGCTTTCCAAATTCGGCGCGCCTTTCAGGATGGAAGCCGCGCCAATTTCAAATCCGGTATCCTCCGGGAACACGACCACAATCGGAAGGTTTCCTTGAATTTTTTGTTTCAGCGTATCATGCCCCCAGGCAAACCCTACGATGGCTTCTCCCTGACTGACAAGGGGAATAGAACCATTGGCTCCTTTTGTGTATTGGGCGACATTCGGGTGTAATTTGCTGATGTACTCGAATCCGGCTTCTTCGCTTCCCAGACGGAAAATTTGAGCAGCCATCATCAAATACGCGCCGCCGGTGGTTGCAGGGTTGGACGCAATCACTTCGCCTTTGTAGGCAGGATGTAACAGATCGTCCCAGGTTGAAGGAGGTTCGATGCCTTGAGGAGCAATTTCTTCTTTGTAGCGTTTCTCATTGTACAGCAGACATAATCCCCCGAAATACCAACCGGTCCAATAGCCATCCGGATCAACAAACTGTTCTGATATCCCGGCTTCTTTGATCACAGGGGATGTGTATTTTTCAAGAAAATCTCCTGCTGCAAGCTCAGCATGGTAATTGGAGTTCCCGCCGATAAACACATCTGCCCGGGGATTGGCGGCTTCAGTTTTAATTCTGCCTGAGACTGTGCCCGCCTGTTCAAGCTGCACGCCCACTTCGGCTTCAATACCGGTTTCTTCTGTAAACGCTGCGGCAAGTTCATTCACAGTTTTTTCATCCAGCGCAGCATAAATAATTACCTTTTCCGCCGCTGCGCTGTAGGCTAACACACCTGTCATCAAGCATACAAGCAACAAACAACGCATACACTTTTTCATGGTAATCCTCCCATGATTTAACAGGTATTATCGGAAATAAGAAATTATTCTGCATATTCCCTTCCTCCGATAATATCTATTTCTTGTTTTTGGGTCATCACAGCATAAACATTCCTGACGAAAGTGCTTTCTCTAAACGCCCACCGCCTCCTTTTCTCTAACCTGATTTCACTGATACTTTCACACCTCACAAATTTTCTGTTGTCAAGCAAATTCCAATTAATTTTCTTTTACCGTTTGAAAAGTAAATTGGGCGAGTCTGCGCCAATCTTTGAGGGCGATATTGGATGAACACAAGGTTACATACATATCTTTGACCTCAAATCGTATTTGAAAATCTTTCCCAATCTCTGCAATAATCTTTTCCTTGATCTCACGCGAGAAATTCCCGTACATGAGGCTCAAGTGAGGGAAGAATTCTGGCTCTCGGCCACTACGAAAAAGGGTTCTGGCCTTTTGATGGGCTTCCATAAGTTCTTCAGTTTTTTCTATGTTGATAAAAAGCGATCTAAAATACTCATTCAGAAGACCTGCCGTCGTTAGATGAAGCGTGAACGGCTTCAGGAAATTGGCTAACTGCTGAGTTTTAGATGACACCTCCTGTTCAAGGAGGGAAAGATTGCCAAGTAACGTCACGTGCGGCTCGAAAGATGGCGTGGAGTATTGTTTGCTTATCTGAGTGATGATCTGAGCCAGTCTATCAAAAACAGGTTCAGGCGGGAGTATCCAAATTGAGTATTCTCGTATTCTTGTCATAAGGCTTCTTTCTCCGTATCCATAGGCAATATCCATATTCATCTCCTCGAAAGGAGGGAAATTATGGCGTATCTCACCCTGATGAGTCAGGATGGCATGGATTATATCACCTGTTCTGGGTTCAATTAAACGCTCTCATTCTGCTGTCTGTCCCACTCATAAAAAGCCTCACTGAAATAATCAACTCGTTGTTTTTTGTATTCTTTGACCGTGTATAAGGCTTGATATTGAGGCGTTTCGTCACAGTAAGCCGCCAGGTCCGCCACGATGTTTTCAATGTCAGCATGAGTCCTGCCGTGAATCATGGTGTAGATATTATATGACCAGGCTGAAGCCGTGAGGCGTTCATAACAGTGGCTAATGGCGTCGTACTTCACCGCATGATCTGTAAAAGATTGAATCGCCCGGTCGGGGATCTTCCAGACGACCATCGCATTGGCGGTGAATCCTGCGCTTGTATGCCTGAGAATCGCGGCAAAGCGGCGTATTTTTTGAGTGGTTTTTAAGGTCGTTAATAATTTCAAGACAGTTTCTTCCTTGACATCACAGCGCGAAGCTATATCATAGAAAGGCGTTGGGATAAGCGGCAAATCGTTTTGCAGTTCTCGCATCAGGCAGCGCTGAATATCGGCAGGCAGAACCTCTGGCAACGGCGGAGAATCATTCAGCCTGGGTTCAGGATACGAAGGAATACCTGGGAAATTTTGCTGCTGACTGAAGTTGAGATACACCTGTCGTTTAAACATTCGGATCGCAGGTAGATTCAAAAATTGTGCACAGGAGGTTTTCTGCGCTAATTGCGATAAATGTTCTATCAGGTCAAGATCGCGGGGAATTGAGAGGGTAAACCAGAGATTGAAACGGTGAGCGCGCTGATAATTGTGGCTGACGCCCGGGTGCGAGTTGATCATCTTGGCTGCGGCGTCAAGTCGCTCGTTCTCAATCTGAAACGCCGCTAAAGTACTGTGAAACCCCAGGGCCTTTGCATCGAAGATCGCGCTGATCTGGCGTATAATGCCGCGTTCCTTGAGAGAATGCAAGAGCGTAAGAACCTCTTGCTCGGATGCGCCAAGCATTTCGGCCAGCACCTGATACGGCTTTGATGTGCATGGAAAATGTCTCTGAATAAGGTCTAAAAGCTGTTGTTCTTTTTCTGTAAGCGTGTACATGATGATTGACATCCTTTGAGTTGGTTTCGGCTTTTTTATAGAACTACAATTATACGCATAATGAATACATTATTTCCAATTTTTTTGAAACTCAACAATCAACTCTGCACAGTCGTCGGGGGCGGACAAATTGCCGCACGAAAAATCTCCGGGCTGCTTGAATGTCAGGCGGTTGTCAGAGTCATTGCCTCGGCGGCGATTCCTGCTCTCCATCAACTGCACCAGGAACAGAAAATCGAGTTGCATGAACGCGCGTATCAACCGGGCGATATTCAAGATTCAGTGCTGGTCGTGGCCGCCACAAACGACGACAAACTCAACACGCGGATTGCGCAGGAATGCGCACAAGAACGTATTCTGTGTAATATTGTGGATACCCCTGACTTGTGTAGTTTTTATTATGGTTCAGTTTATACCTGCGGCGATCTGAAAATTGCGATTTCCACAAACGGCGCCGCGCCGGCGTTTGGCAAAAAAATTCAAGCCGAACTGGCGGAACGTTACCCTGAAACCTTGCTCCCTTATATGCGTTACTTACAACACATGCGCGCAATCGTCAAGGAGAAAATTGCGTCACCGGCCCAACGCCAAAAAATTTTGGAGACTATCGTGCATGATACGGAGTTTTTCGCGCGTGCTCAAGGCCCGGAATTTCAAGATGCTGTTGATGCGCTCGATTATGCAAAGGAACTGGAAACGTGGTTAGAAATCCATTGATAGCCGGAAGCCGTGGAAGCACGCTGGCCCTGAAACAAACCCAGGCTGTGATTGACGCGCTGACTCAATGCACGCCTTTTTTAGCCTGCGCGATCACGATCACCAAAACTCAGGGAGATCATCTGCTGGATGTTCCGCTGGCGAAAATCGGCGGAAAGGGCTTGTTTACCAAAGAATTAGAACAGAGTTTGCTGCGCGGCGAGATTGATTTTGCAGTCCACAGTCTGAAAGATCTGCCGATTGAATTGCCGGCGGGATTGACGATAGGGGCGTATCTGCCTCGCGAACTGCCGAATGATGCGCTGATCAGCAAAGGAAATCGAAAACTGAAGGATCTTCCCTGCGGTGCAACCCTGGCAACCGGGAGTTTACGCCGCAAGCTGCAACTGTTGGAATATCGCCCGGATTTAAAATTTACGGATATTCGCGGCAACATTGAAACGCGCCTGCAAAAACTGGCAGACAATAATTGGGCTGGACTTATTTTAGCCTATGCCGGATTACAACGACTGGAAAAATCCGAACTGGTCAGCGAGATTCTGCCGACCGATCTGATGTATCCTGCGGTCGGCCAGGGAATTATTGCGATAGAATGCCGCGAAGACGCCGAATTGTTGGCGCTCTTTGCAGGCATCAATGATCGCGCAACGCAAATCTGTGCGCTTGCCGAACGAGCCTTTTTAGAAGGCATGGGCGGCGGATGTCAAATCCCGTTGGGCATCATTTCGCGCATTCATGACGGCGTGTTGCAGCTTTCAGGCAAATTTTTGCTTGAAGGGCGATGCGCCGGCGTCACACATTCCATTCAAGGCGAGGCCGATCAACCTGTTCTCATTGGAAAACGATTGGCAGAGGAGCTGTTAACCTTATGCAGACAGGCACAGTGTATTTAGTCGGGGCCGGTCCCGGCGATCCGGGCTTATTAACGCTTAAAGGCAAAGCCTGTTTAGAAAAAGCCGACATCGTTATTTATGATGCGCTGGCGAACGAAAGTTTGCTCAACTATCTTCAGCCGCAGGCAAAACGGGTCTATGTCGGCAAAAAAGCCGGACAACACACCATGAAACAGGACGACATCAACGCGTTATTGGTTGAGTCGGCGCGCCAATATGCCCATGTTGTGCGCTTAAAAGGTGGGGATCCCTTTGTGTTCGGACGCGGCGGCGAAGAAGCCCTGGTTTTGGCGGAAAATCAGATTCCTTTTGAAATTGTGCCCGGTGTGACCGCTGGAATTGCCGTGCCTGCCTACAGCGGCATTCCAGTGACGCACCGCGATACAGCCACAAGTGTGGCCTTTGTGACCGGCCACGAATCCCCGGATAAAACCGAGGAAGATGCGCAGGTGGATTGGCAGCGCATGGCCCGCAGTTGTGATACGCTCGTGATCTATATGGGCGTCAAAAATCTGCCGTATATCGTGCAAGAATTGAAGACTGCGGGTCTGCCGGACGATACGCCGGTCGCCGTGATTTGCGACGGCACCTATCCTGCACAGCGCACGCTGACCGGTACCCTACAGACGATTGCCTCACAAGCGCAGGAACAGAACGTGAAGCCGCCGGCCATGATTGTAGTTGGTTCTGTTGTGAAACTGCACGATTCGCTCTCCTGGTTTGAACAACGCCCCTTATTCGGGCAAACCATCGTGGTCACACGCAATGCCGATGCTGACGCCAGATTGACGAATTTGCTCGAAGATCAGGGCGCGCAGGTTTTGCACTTCCCGACCATTGAGATCGTCGAAGGGATTCCCAATCCGGATATGGAACAGGCCATGCAGCAGCTTGCAAGCTACGATTGGTTGATTTTCACCAGCGGGAATGCAGTCAGAATCTTCTTTCAACAACTTTTGACTGACAACCGTGATATTCGTGCGCTCCATGACCTCAAAATCGCCGCCATCGGCAAACCGACAGCAGAACAGTTGCAGACTTATCACCTGCACGCCGATTTTGTCCCGGACCAGTTTACCTCTGAACAATTAGTTGCAGGAATGCTGGCTCAGAGGATAGGAACGAACACGCGCATCTTATTTCCCTGTTCGAACCTGTCGAATCCGCATATTGCCGAACAGTTCAGGCAGGCGGGTGCCACTATTGACGTGCTTCCGGTGTACGAGACTCGGCTCAGCACGCCGGAAGCAAAAAAGGTTGACGAATTGAAGTCATTGATTCAGCATGGGCAGGTTTCCTGGATTACCTTTACCAGCAGCAGCACCGTACATAATTTTGTGCAGCTTGTGGGTCAAGAGTTTCTGGCCGAATATCATGAGCGAATTCCGGCCGCCTCAATCGGGCCGGTCACGACCGCCACGTTAGAAGAATATGGCCTCCGGCCGCGCGTCACCGCCAGCAAGCACACCTATCAGGGACTTGTGAATGCTATGCGAGGGGATGAATAATTGTTCGCGGTCCTGTGAGCAAACCGCCTCAAATTTCACAAAAATAAGATTGACAACACGTTGATGTAGGATTGCAAGTATATAAGCGAAGGAGTTATTATGAAAGAGCTGAGATATACTTTATCAATAGGAAATACATAATGCAAGTGTATGAAAGAGATCATCATAAAATTATTCAAGCTGACGTATTTGAAGGATTAAGAACGATTTCGGATCAGAGTATTGACCTCATTTTTTGTGATCCTCCCTATAATATCGGCAAAAACTTTCATGGAAGAAAAGATCAATGGGAATCTGACGACGCCTATTTAGCCTGGTGTTATCAATGGATTGATCAATGTCTTGCGAAATTAAAGCCTTATGGCACGTTGTATGTCATGGCAGCAACGCAAAATATGCCATATTTAGACCTTTATCTGCGAAGAAAAATGACCATTCTCTCAAGGATTGTATGGTGCTATGATAGTTCTGGAGTACAAGCGAAAAATTACTTTGGTTCATTATATGAGCCGATTTTACATTGTGTGAAAGATAAAAACAATTACACGTTTAATGCTCAGGATATTCTTGTCGAAGCCAGGACTGGTGCAGTTAGAAAGTTGATTGACTATAGAAAGTCTATTCCTACAACCTACAATTCTCAAAAAGTTCCAGGAAATGTATGGCAGATTCCAAGAGTCCGCTATCGAATGCCAGAATACGAAGAACATCCGACCCAAAAGCCAATTGCATTGTTGGAACGCATTATTTTAGCCAGTTCAAATGTCAATGACACTGTGCTAGATCCATTTTCAGGAACCTTTACCACATCCTTTGTTGCAAAACAATACGGAAGAAAATCCATCGGAATAGAAATTGAAGAAAGTTATGTAAAAATTGGTCTAAGGCGGTTAGAGATATGCTCAGAATATCAGGGAGAGAGACTTTCTAAGCCTTTAAAAAAATATGAAGGCGGATATAAACAGTTGACATTGTTGGAGGAAGGCAATGGAACATCTCTTTACAAAGAAGCAGCTTTGCCAATCTCTATGCAAAGTATGTGCTGATAGTGGTTGCTCAACTCAGGCATGGTTGTCGCCCACCCTTTGAACCTGGTGAAGTGGAGTGTTGTAAGGAAATTATTGGATTATGATCAGTGTTTCACGACTATATTGCGATACGATTCATCCCTCCGATATCTTGCGTTACGGCAGAAAAGCAGGCTCCCTACCGTCGCATCTGCTGCACTATTCGCAGGATAAAAAACCGGTGGTAGTCTATAACTGCACGCAGCAATGTAATCTCAACTGCGTCCACTGCTATTCGCAGTCGAGCAGCAAAACCGTTCCGCGTGATGAACTCACAACAACTGAGGCAAAAAAACTGCTCGATGATCTTGCGGCGTTTGGCAGTCCTGTGGTGTTGTTTTCCGGCGGAGAGCCGTTAATGCGTCACGATATTTTTGAACTGCTTGCATACGCGGTCTCCAAAGGATTGCGGGCTGTGCTCTCCACGAATGGGACTTTGATTACTGCGCAAGCGGCGCAGCAGTTGAAAGCGGCGAAGGTCTCCTATGTCGGCGTCAGTTTGGATGGCATGGAAACCATTAACGATGCGTTTCGCGGCGCGCCAGGGGCCTTTCAACGTGCGCTGACCGGGATTCGTACTTGTATTGCGGAAGGGATCAAGGTCGGATTGCGTTTCACGATTAACAAACGCAACATCGTTGACCTTGAAAACATCTTCCAACTGCTCGAACAAGAACAAATTCCGCGCGTCTGTTTTTATCATTTAGTGTATGCCGGCCGGGGCAGTCAATTGATTGATGAAGCCTTGCCCCTGGAAACCACTCGCGCTGTTGTTGACAAGATTCTCGATTGCACTCTTGATTTGTACCGCCGCGGCTACCCGAAAGAGGTTTTAACCGTTGACAATCACTGCGACGGCCCCTATATTTATTTGAGAATGCTGCACGAACAGCATCCGCGCGCTGAGGATGTGTATCAACTTCTGCAATACAACGGCGGTAACAGTTCTGGTATCGGGATCGGTTGTGTCAGTTGGGATGGCGCCGTCCACCCAGATCAGTTCTGGCGGCATTATGCTCTGGGAAATGTGCGTCAGCGTCCGTTTAGCGCGATCTGGACGGATCTTTCAGAGCCGCTGCTGGCAAAATTAAAGGATCGCAAAGCCTATCTGCAAGGCAGGTGTACGCAATGCCGCTGGCTGAATATCTGCAACGGCAATTTCAGAGTGCGGGCTGAGGCTGTAACCGGAAACGTTTGGGCCTGGGACCCCGCCTGTTATTTAACAGACGAGGAGATTGGTCTGTAGAACTGGATGTACCGCGAAACTCCGGTTTCGCGGCTGTCAACGATGTGCGAAACTGGAGTTTCGCGCTACATTTTCATGGGAGATAAGAATGCAACTCAAAAAACGACCACGACGATTAAGAAAAACTGCCTTACACCGCCGCATGATTCAGGAAACACATCTGACTCTCGACGATCTGATCTATCCGCTTTTTGTCTGCCCGGGAAGCTCGGTCAAACAGGCCATTGCTTCCATGCCGGGTCAATATCGTTTTTCAGTCGATCTGCTGGTTGAGGAATGCCAACAAGTGCGCGACCTGGGAATTCCGGCCGTGGTGTTGTTCGGCCTGCCCGAAAAGAAAGATCTGGTCGGAAGCGACGCCTATTCTGAAACCGGTATCATCCAGACTGCGATTCGGGCGGTGAAAAAGCATGTTTCGGATCTGATTATCATCGCGGATCTCTGTTTCTGTGAATATACTTCACACGGACATTGCGGTATTATCGCCGATGGGGATGTGGGCAACGATCAAACCCTGGAATTAGTCTATAAAACCGCCGTGAGCCAGGCCGCAGCCGGTGCCGATATGATTGGCCCGTCAGGCATGATGGATGGCGCGGTCGGTGTTATTCGCAAAGCTCTGGATGAAAACGACCTGTCGGATCGCGCAATTATGGCTTATGCAGCCAAATATGCGTCATCCTATTATGGTCCTTTCCGCGAGGCCGCCGATTCAGGCGCACAGTTTGGCGACCGCTCCACCTATCAAATGGATGTACACAATGCAGATGAAGCCTTGCGCGAAGTCGCCCTCGACATCGAAGAAGGCGCGGATATTGTGATGGTCAAACCGGCCTTAGCGTATTTAGACATATTGTACCGCGTGAAGCAGACCTTCCACATGCCTACAGCGGCCTACAATGTCAGCGGCGAATATGCGATGATTAAGGCTGCGGCCGCCAACGGTTGGCTGAACGAACGCAACATCGTATTGGAAACCCTGACCGCCATAAAACGCGCGGGCGCGGACATGATTCTGACTTATTTTGCCAAAGATGCGGCTAACTACCTTCAGGAGTGCTAAAGCTCTGCTTTAGCCCGTGTCAGTAGGCGAAGCGTTCAGCAAACCGGACAAAAAACAGCCGGAAGTCTGTTGACTCTCGTTGACTCTCTGGGTGTTTCGCTTACTGACACGCGCTAAAGCAGAGCTTTAGCACTCCTGGGTGTATGAACAGAGAAAAAACCTATATTCCTCGCTTGATCGCTTGGGAAGTTACCCGACAATGTACGCTGAACTGCCGTCATTGCCGGGCTTCGGCGCAAAATATCCCGTATCAGCATGAATTGACCTTTGAAGAATGCCAACGGGTTCTGGACGCTTTACATGAATTTACGCCGCCGCCCATCGTGATTCTGACCGGCGGCGATCCGCTGATGCGCGACGATATTGATGACATCATCAGCTATGGAACCCAGCAGGGTTTGCGCATGGTCATCGCGCTCTGCGGAGAGTTTTTAAGCCCGGAGCGCATGCAGCGTTTAAAAGACAACGGAATCCTCAAAATCAGTTTCAGTCTCGATGGCAGCACGGCAGTTACACACGATGCTTTTCGCGGGCAGCCCGGTTCCTTTGACGCCGTATTCAGGGGGATAGAATATGCAAAGGCAGTCGGAATCCCTTTTCAGATGAATAGTACGATCTCAAAGCTGAACGTGAACGAGCTCCCGGACATTTTGAACCTTGCCATTCAGTCCGGAGCCGACGCCTTTCATCCTTTTCTGCTCGTGCCGACCGGCAAAGCAAAAGACCTGATCGATCTGGAACTCTCCCCTGACGAATATGAGGCCACTTTGCGCTGGATCGCGGCGCAGAGCGCGACGCAGCCGATTATGGTGAAACCGACCTGCGCGCCGCATTATTACCGCATCATCCGGCAGGAAGGACATTTCCGCCCTGAGCCTTCCCATCCTGGGAATTCGCACGGACACGGCTTTTCTGCCCTGACCAAAGGCTGTCTGGGCGGACAGGGTTTTGCTTTTATCTCGCATATCGGAAAAGTACAGATTTGCGGATTTTTAGAGCTGGAGTGCGGCGATTTGCGCCAGGAAGATTTTGATTTCATACGAATTTGGAAAACATCTCCGCTTTTACAAGAAATTCGCACTATTGACGCCTATCATGGCAAATGCGGAGTTTGCAAGTTCCGGCAGGTCTGCGGCGGCTGCCGGGCGCGCGCCTACAGCATGACCGGCGATTACCTGGCTAGCGAACCGTTTTGTACATTTCTACCGCAAATATAACATTAACCTGGAGTTTCAAAGCTCTAAAGGAGTGTCAAAGCTCTGCTTTGACAGCGCAAGCAGAGCTTGCGCACTCCTGAAGGGGGAATAGATTATGAAAAAAATTCTGTATATTTTCGTTCTCTTGCTGCTGTTCTGTTTTGTAAATAACCAGGCTTTTGCGCAGCGACAGGGGGTTGGCCTGGGAGTAATTCTGGGTGAACCCACAGGGTTGAGTCTGAAAAGCTGGATGAGTACCTCGACCGCCTTAAATCTGGCAGCGGCCTGGTCTTTTGAAAAATATGGGGCGTTCCAGGTGCATCTGGATTATGTGTTTCACCATCCGCGCCTAGTTGAACCCAACCTTCCTTTTTATTACGGTCTCGGTGGACGCATAAAACTCAAAGATACCGGGAACGATGAGAACGAAGCACGCCTTGGCGTTCGTTTGCCTTTGGGCCTGGTGTATCTGTTTCGAGAAGCTCCGCTTGATTTCTTTGTCGAAATTGTTCCGGTGCTCGACGTTGCCCCTGATACATCGGTCAACCTGAATGCTGCCCTGGGAATGCGCTTTTATTTTTGACGGTTTTAGCAAATGAAACTACAAGGATTTTGTGTAGGAAGGATTCTCAGAGGCATGGGTCGGTGCCACGCTGACCAGTTCGCCGTCAGAATCCTTCCTACACAAAATCCTTGTAGTTTCCCAGGAGGACATGTATGCCAAAAAATTCGTGTTGTGAAATGGAATTGCCTGAAACCGACTATCAGGCGACCAGGAAAGTGGCAATTGTCGGCGCAGGGCAGGTGGGGGCGACGTTTGCCTTTACCTTGATGCAAAGCGGCCTGGCGGATAAAATCGTGCTGATTGACGTCAATGCTGAGTTAGCGCAGGGGCATGTGATGGATTTGAATCACGGGCTTTTGTTCGTGCCACCGGTCAAAATTTCTGCCGGCGATTATTCCGAATGTGAGGATGCCAATATTGTCGTGATCACGGCCGGAGCAGGGCAAAAACCCGGAGAAACGCGCCTGGATCTGGTGCAAAAAAATGCGGCAATTTTTCAAAACATCATTCCCCAGATCGTGCGCTATAACCCGAAAATATTGCTGATCGTAAGCAATCCGGTTGATGTGCTCACGTACGTCGCGCTCAAAGTGTCCGGGTATCCGCTGAACCGCGTGATCGGCTCTGGAACAGTGCTTGATACTGCGCGGTTTCGTTCGCTGCTGAGTGCGCACTGTGAGGTGGATGCCAGAAACGTGCATGCCTATATCATCGGCGAACATGGCGACAGTGAGGTTGCGGTCTGGAGTCAGGCCAATATCGCCGGGATTACCTTTGACCAGTATTGCCCAACCTGCCATAAGCACTGTTCAGAGATGGACAAGGAACAGATTTTTCAGAAGGTGAAAAATGCGGCGTATGAAATTATCCGGCGCAAAGGTGCGACCAATTTTGCCGTCAGTTTGGCGTTGCTGCGGATTGTCGGAAGCATCCTGCGCGACGAACAAAGTGTGTTGACCGTTTCGACATTACTTGACAATTACTACGGTATCAGCGATGTGTGTTTGAGCATCCCGGCCATTGTGAATCGGGATGGTCTTTCCAGAATTTTGTCAATAGAACTGAACGAGACTGAACGTCAACAACTGCAATCGTCAGCCAATTTGCTGAAGCAGACGATTCGGCAGTTGTACATTTAACTAAGGAGGAGGATGATATGACGATTCATCTGGCACTGCAACCATTACTGTCCCTTCTTGCAGGAATTCTGATTCTGATCAGACCGAAACTGTTGAGCTACATTGTGGCAATTTACCTGATTATTGTCGGCGTGTTGGGGATTTTCCCTCAACTTTGGTTTTAAAGTTAAGAGAGCAGTGAGATTCTGGGTGGCGATAGCCTGTACATGATGCGCATTCCCTGAGCGAAGTCGAAGGGAACACTTACTCACTCGTCTCGACTCCGCTCGACGAACGGATATCATGTACAAGGCAGCCCTACCATATTCAGTTTATCTGGTAACGGGGTGTTTGTTCCAGACTCCTCGTTACCCCTGGAAAAATTTTTTCTGAGGTCATTATGAAACTTTTAGGCAGTATTCCGGTGTTTGCATTTTTGTTGATCGCCTACAATCTGGCGGCGTTTTTCGGAAATTACGATATGGAAACGCTCTTAACAACGCAACTGTTTGCATTCCAATTAATCTCAGGCGCGCTCTTCGTGCTGAGAGTGAATGATCTGTTGATTGTGCTCGGCGTGATCGCGCTCTATATTGAAATTCTCAAATCAACCAGAACTTCAAAATGGTCTGTAATCGATCATGCGCTGTCAATGCTTGTGTTTGTCATTTTTTTAGTGGAATTCATCGTGTTCAAGCCTTTTGGCACAGCGACATTTTTTATTCTCACCCTTATGACAATGCTGGATGTCATCGCCGGATTTACGGTGACAATCTCTTCTGCGCGTCGCGATTTTAGAGTTGAGCAGTAGAACAGTTTGACACGTATAGTTTTCCAAAAAAATTGCACATTTCGACTTTCACTCAGTGTCCGTCGGCTGTCGAGCGAAGTCGAGACATGCGCAATGTAATATCTGAAAAACGATAGCTCCTTATATGACATTCTCCTGAAAAACCCTCCTCTATCTTTCCTCTCCAAAGGGGAGGGGAAAAAATCTTCGTTCCGAAATTTTTTAAAAATATTACTTGACAACTATATGGTTAAACAAAATAGTTAAACTGAATGGTTTGATAAAAAAGTTAAACACTTCAGTTAAACTAAAAGGTTGCCATATATGAATATGATCGATACTCGCGAAAAAATTATCAATTCAGCCATTGAGATCTTTGCCGAAAAAGGAAAATATGGCGCAAGAATGGAAGAAATTGCTGCAAAAGCGGGCGTGAATAAAGCCATGGTCTATTATTACTATGGCATGAAAGACTATCTCTATCAAGAAGCCTTACGGAATGTCGTCTCGAGTTACCTTGCACGAATTTTTCGAACGGGCGAGCAGATGATCAACCAAAACTCAAACCCTGTTGAGACGCTTAAAAGCATTGTCGCATTGTATTTTGAAGTGTTTTCCTCGGAAAGGGCCTATACCAAACTGGTGCTTGATGCAATTGCAAGTGAGCCGGAAGAACTTGAAGATCTGTTGGTGCAGATTAAGGACGATTTGAAGCTTGATATTCCTGGCAAGTTGCTGCGTTTTTTAGAAGAAGGTATGGAGCGACAGGTATTTCGTAAAGTTGATCCCAAACAACTGCTGCTCAATATCGTTTCGATGACGATGTTCTATTTCTTCGGTAAACCGGCGATCAAAGCCTTTCTCGATTTACAGATCGAGGATGAAGCAACCTTTTTAAAGCAACGCCAGGAAGCCATTATTAATTTGATCTTATTCGGAATGATCCAACAACCTTCGCTGAAAGCATAAAATGTGGAGAAGAGGATATGAAAAAGTTTGTCATTCTTATACTATTCATTGCGTTGTTTGCGGCTGCCGCAGGATTTGGGCTTTCTGAAACAGAACTGATCTCGCAATTTCTGCTCAAGGCGCACCAGTACTTTTTGAATTCTGCTGAAGAAAACGCTATTATGGTTTCTGGCAATGTTGAAGTCACAGAAGTTGATGTCGGTTTTACCCTTTCCGGCAGAATCCTGGCCATGTGGGCCCAAGAAGGCGAACAGGTGTGGAAAGGAATGTCGCTTGCGCAGCTTGAAAATGCTGAATTAGAGAGCCTTGTGGCACAAAACAGGGCGATGTTATCTGAAGCCGAAATGAGACTTGCAGATCTCAAAACCGGCGCGCGGTCACAGGAAATTGAGGCCGCCAGGGCCAATGTGAAAGCCATCGAAGCGGAGTTAAGCAAAGTCAAAAAAGATTTTGACCGTGCGAATGCCCTGTATAAAGATACTCTGATTCCGGTCTCGCAACTCGATGCCGCCAAAAGTGCGTATAATGCCGTAAAAGCCCGACATCAACAGGGATTGGAACAACTGAGCCTGGTAAAAGCCGGTCCAACAAAAGATGCTGTCATGGCGTCCGAATTTCAAGTGAAACAGGCTGAGGCCGCCTTACGAGCCTCGGAAGAACGCTTGAAGAACACCCTCATCACTGCGCCACTTTCGGGCGTGATCCTGGAAAAAAATGCTGAAATCGGTGAAATTATTGCTCAGGGAACGCCGGTCTATACGATTGGCGACCTGGCGCATCCCTGGATCAAGGTATATATCAAAGAGGATAAACTTGGGCGGGTGAGTTTAGGACAAAAAGCAGAAGTGAGCATTGATTCCTTTCCGAACAAAATCTATCAGGGCAAGGTAACGCACATCGCGTCTGAAGCTGAGTTTACCCCCAAAAATGTGCAGACTCAGGAAGAGCGGGTCAAATTGGTCTTTGAGGTGAAAATCAGCGTAGAAAACAGAAATAGTGAATTGAAACCCGGGATGCCAGCGGATGTCAAAATTTTATTGCATGAACAAACCCAATAGATCATGAAGAATAAGATGGATAAAATCACAATCAAAATGACTGATTTGACCAAAACCTTTGGCGACACGACCGCGGTTGATCATCTCAATCTTGGGGTACAAGAGGGTGAATTATTCGGACTGGTCGGGCCCGATGGCGCCGGGAAAACCACAACGATGAGAATGTTAACTGCGATTATGCGTCCGACTTCCGGCGACGCCGTTGTAGCCGGGCATTCGATTTTGCACGCTGGCGAGCAAATTAAGGAAAATATCGGCTATATGTCGCAGCGTTTCGGTTTATATGAGGATTTAACAGTGATTGAGAATATTCACTTTTATGCCGATTTATTTCTGGTGCCAAAGCCGGAACGTCCACAGCGTATTGAACGGCTATTGGGGTTCAGTAATCTCACCCCATTTAAAAATCGCCGGGCCGGGCGATTATCCGGCGGCATGAAACAAAAATTAGGACTGGCCTGCGCGTTGATCCATACGCCGAAAATTTTGTTTCTCGATGAACCGACCAATGGCGTTGATCCGGTTTCCCGCCGCGATTTCTGGAAAATTTTGTATGATTTATTGAAAGAAGGGATCACGATCTTCGTTTCCACCGCCTATCTGGATGAGGCTGAACGCTGTACCCGGATCGGCTTGATGCATCAGGGGAAATTATTAATTCAGGATGTTCCGAACCACGTGAAACAAGCGCTGGGCTTACCGATGTTCCAAATTTGGGTTACAGATGTCAGACGCGCTAAAGCATTCGTGCAGGAACGGCAAGGGATCAAACGTGCCAACATTTATGGCGATAGTTTACATGTCACGGTCGCCCGGAAAGAGGTGGTCAACCAACTTATTCAAGACCTTCAGGCCCAGGGCTTCACGATCAATGGGCAACGTGAAATTCTGCCCTCGCTGGAAGACGTGTTTATTTCAATGGTGGCAGAAAAATAGCTATGAAAGAGATCGCGGTACAAGTCAACAATTTGCGTCGAACCTTCGGGGATTTTGTGGCGGTCGATCATATCAATTTGCAGGTCGCTGCCGGCGAAATTTATGGATTTCTCGGGCCGAATGGCGCCGGAAAATCCACAACCATCCGCATGTTGTGTGGATTGCTGCTGCCGACTGAAGGCAGCGGATTTGTAGGCGGATTTGATATTCTCTCCGAATCTGAGGAGATTAAGAAGCACATTGGGTATATGTCGCAAAAATTTTCGTTGTATGATGATCTGACGGTCGAAGAAAATATTGATTTCTTCGGCGGCGTCTATACTGTGCCGAAAAAGAAGAGAACCGTGCGTAAAGAATGGGTGCTTGAGATGGCCGGAATTCAAGACCGGCGCAAACACCTCACGATGACGCTTCCGATGGGCTTTAAGCAGCGTCTCGCTCTGGGGTGCGCGATTCTGCACGAGCCCCCGATCATTTTTCTTGATGAGCCGACTTCGGGCGTTGATCCCATTTCCCGGCGAAACTTTTGGAACTTAATCCACGAGATGTCAGACGCCGGGACGACCGTGTTTGTCACCACGCATTACATGGATGAAGCTGATTATTGCGACCGACTCGGTCTTATTTATCGTGGGAAGATCATTGCAGAAGGCACGCCGAACGAACTCAAACAAACTTATATGCAGCGTGGTGTGGTGGAAATTGAGGTCGATCAATTAGTCCCTGCCATGGGTGTGTTAGATCAACATACGATTGAAGCTGCCATCTTCGGAAACACGCTCCATGCGACCGTCGAACATGCGCAGCTTTTTATCCCTGATCTAAAAATGATCCTGGAAGAAGCCGGAATTGCAGTGAAAAGGATCGAAAAGATCATCCCTTCGCTCGAAGATGTGTTTGTGACCTTGATTGAGGTGTCATAAGATGAAACTCTTGCGCATAAAAGCCATCATGAAAAAGGAATTCATCCAAATCTGGCGCGACCCGCTGAGCCTGGCGATTGCCTTCTTAATGCCGCTGATCCAACTGTTTATTTATGGCTATGCGATTACTTTCGATGTCACGAACATTACCACCGTCGTCTATGATCGCGATAAGAGCTTGTTGAGCAGAGAACTGGTGAAGGAATTCGAGCAATCAGGCTATTTTACGATCAACGCCTATCTTGACCATGAAGATGAGGTGGATGCCTATCTGAATTCCGGGAAAGCGCTGGTCGCTGTGTTGATCCCTGCTGGTTTTCAAAAACAGGTGAAAACCGGTCATGAGGTTCAGGTGGGCATGATGCTTGACGGCGGCGATTCCAATACGGCCACGATCGCCAATGGGTATATTTCGGCGATCGGTCAACGGTTTTCACAGCGTATGGCCGGGAAAAAATTGACGCCGCTGATTGATGCGCAAACCCGCGTGTGGTACAATCCTGAACTCAAATCCAAGAACTTTATTGTGCCCGGACTAATTGCGATCATCATGGCGGTCATTGTGGCGCTGCTCACGTCCTTGACCATGGCGCGCGAATGGGAACGCGGCACAATGGAACAACTCATTTCCACTCCGGTGAAAACCTCAGAGTTAATTATCGGAAAGCTGATCCCGTATTTCATGATCGGGTTTCTTGATCTGGTGTTTTCCGTCGTCATGGGCGTGTTCTTATTTGGCGTGCCGTTGAAAGGGAGCGTGGTTCTGTTGATTGGCCTGTCCAGTATTTTCCTGGTTGGCGGCGTCTGTCAGGGGATTCTCATCTCGATTATCGCCAAAGACTCGCAGGCTATTGCCAGCCAGATTGCGTTGTTATCAACTTTTCTGCCAGCCTTTCTGCTCTCCGGATTCATTTTTGCCATAGCTAATATGCCGCGCGTGTTTCAATTCATCACGTACATTGTGCCAGCCCGCTATTATGTCACGATTCTCAAAGGGATCTTCATGAAAGGTGTTGGTTTATCAATTCTTCTGGGTGATGCCTTGCTGTTAGGCGTGTATGGGATTGTCGTGTTTATTGCCGCCAATAAGCGGTTTCAGAAACGCATAGATTGACGTTTATAGACATTTGTGTCTCGACTTCGCTCGACAACCGCCCGGACACTGAGCGGAGTCGAAGTGTCATGACACATCTCAACTATATGATCGAACGCATCAAACATATTATCATCAAAGAATTTATTCAAGCTCTGCGCGATAAAAAGAAGCGGGTGTTTATTATTGCGCCGCCGCTGCTGCAACTCTTTGTGTTTGGGTATGTCGCCACCACCGATGTGAATCATATCGCGACGGCTTTGTACGATCTCGACCGGTCGCAGCAAAGCCGCGAACTGGTAAGGAGATTTGAAGCCTCCGGGTATTTTACGATCACGCACGTTCCTGAGTCGGAACATGAAATCCGAGAACTGCTGGATCGCGGAGAAGTGATTTGCGCGATCCAGATCAATCGCGGATTTGCCACGCAGATTAAACGCGGTCTTCCAACCGATATTCAGGTGCTTCTGGATGGTACAAATTCCAATACAGCGACAATAGCCATGAATTACGCGACGCGTATTGTAGCGGAATACGCTCAGGATCTGATGGGAGCAGCGCTTAAAACGGCATTGACGAAAATCGAATTTCGGCCCAGAGTGTGGTACAATCCTGAATTACGCAGCCGCAATTATAATGTGCCCGGCATTATCGCTTTAATCATTATGCTGATCTGCTTCATGCTCACTTCAATGGCGATTGTCCGCGAACGCGAAGTTGGCACTATGGAACAACTCATGGTGACGCCAATCAGACCGTTGGAATTGATTTTAGGCAAAACGATCCCCTTTGCGATCATCAGCTTTTTTGACATGGCCTTAGTTACGTCTTTCGGCGTCTTCTGGTTCGATGTGCCGATTAAAGGCGCGTTCTCGCTGCTCGTGTTAGGTACCGCCGTCTATTTACTCTCAGTACTAGGGATCGGCTTGTTTCTCTCCACCATCACCCATAATCAGCAACAAGCCATGATGGCGACCATGTTGTTCTATATGCCCGCCATCTTACTCTCCGGCTTCATCTTTCCGATTGATAATATGCCAAGGATCTTTCAGTATATCACCTACGTGAATCCCTTGCGCTATTTTTTGGTCATCATCCGAGGCATCTTTCTCAAAGGCAATGGGTTCGACATCCTCGGGCCGCAAATGGCTGCCTTAGTCGTGCTCGGATTGCTGATTATCGGCGTCAGCGCCCTGCGTTTCAAGAAACGATTGGCATAGGTTTGTACATCCGAAGCAGAGAGATTTTTATCGGATTTTATATTTTGCCAGATAGCCTTTCAATCCTCCATTGTTGAGCGGTTTTTTCCAGGAGGGCCAGAGCGGAATCTGTTGCAGCAACGCTTCATTGCCGAGATAGATGTAGGCGGTTGATCCCTGACAGCGTTCTTTTAAGAAGGTTCCGAATTTTTGCAAAAGCACGGCGGTTTCCTGGGCGGTATTTAACCGTCGTCCATAAGGAGGGTTGCAGAGAATTGTCGTATCTTTGAGCGAATCAATCTGCTGGAAAGGCCGGGTCAGAAGCGTGACCTGTTTTCCGCCGGGGAGCATCTGACAATTCGTTCTCGCGGCCTCTACTGCCGCGTTATCCAGGTCACTGCCCCCAATCAGTCCATGCGGCAGCGGTCGAATTTGATTGTTACACTCGCGTTTTACACTTTTCCAAAGGGCAGCGTCAAAATCTGGGAGAGACTCGAAGCCAAAGTGCGGACGCAGAAAGCCAGCCGGGATGTCGCAGACATGCATCAACGCTTCAGCCAGCAGCGTTCCTGAGCCGCACATCGGATCGTAAAGCGGGCGTTCGCCGAGCCAGCCGCTGAATTGCAGAATTGCCGCAGCGACGGTTTCCTGCATCGGCGCTTCGACCGAGGTCTGCCGGTAACCGCGCCGGTGCAATGATCCGCCGGAGGTATCGAGGCTGATCGTGGCCTTATTATTGTCAATATACAGGTTGATCCAGATGTCAGGGTGGATCGGATCAATATCAGGGCGTGCATCGCAGGCTTCACGAAATTGATCCACAATCGCATCTTTCAGGCGCAACGCCGCATATTGAGAATGGCGAATATAGCTATTGGCGACATTGGCAAATACGGCAAAGGTTTTGTCGAGCGTGAGCAAGTCTGTCCAGGGCAAAGAACGGGCAATTTTGTAAAGATACCGGTCGCTGTGACAATCGAAGGTCAACAGCGGGGCGAGCACCCGCGTGATCAGTCTGGCCGTATAATTGATGCGGTACAAAACGATAGGATCCGCCGAAAAATATACTCCTCGATACGATGGCGCGACATCGGCTGCCCCAAGCTGCGAAAGTTCTTTCGCGCCCAATTCTTCGAGGCCATCGGCAATCTGGGCAAAAAACCGCTGATTTTTTTGATATGTGAACATAAATTTTAACTATCTCGACTATGGTAAATTAACTGCTCAACTATCCGACCTGAGCCTGTGGAAAGGCATGATTGAGACTACCTCAGTCGCATGTAACAAAGCAGGGTTGAATAGTCTATTTTTTTCTTGCGATATTTTGAGATTTATTTATAAGAATCCCAGGCGCAATAATTTTTTATACGATGTTTCGAGGACTTTGAAGATGGATTCCCGAAGCACTAACTTTTACCCATAAATATGAAACGACGCCATATTCCTGAAATCCATTTTTCAATACGGGAGAAGATTTTTTTCATTATTCTCATTCCTTCTCTGTTGCTGTTGCTCATTATTGTGATGGATTATCACAACCTCACGCGCCTGGGACAAAGCGCGGAATTGATCCTGTCAAAAAACTATAAGAGCATTCAAGCGGCGCAGAAGGTTCGTCAGCGTCTGGAAATGACCCGCAATCAGATGTTATTGAGCATCTTCAAGTCTGAAAACATTAACGCGGCAATCACTCCGTCCGACCAGGAGATTGCCGATCTGCTCGAAGTTTGTCGGAATAATATTACAGAACCAGGGGAACAGCCGATTGTTACAGGGTTATTCAGAAAATATGCGACCTATCAACAGTTGCTCAACAACATGACGCGGTCTCCGGCGAATGCCCCCCCACTGAACGCCGCATACCTGGATTTTATTTCATTAACCGCCGAAATTGTTGACGATATTAACGCGTTAGTTGGAATTAATGAACAAGCCATGGAGAGGGCGGAACGAGAGACCAAAGATTTTGCCCGTACAGCCTTACGCTATTCGATCGGTTTAATGATCGTCGCGTTGTTGTCGACGATTATTCTGAGTTACCTGCTTTCCACGCGTATTTCTTCGCCGTTAACGACGTTGGCGAAAACGCTTTCCACCATTCAGGAAGGGAGCGGCAGCTATCCTGAAATTCCGGTAAAAACCCGGGATGAAATCGGCTTCTTGACTTCGGAATTCAATCGGCTCTTTACTCGTTTGAAGGAATATGATCGGGAAAGTGCGGATAAACTGCTGGCTGAAAAGGAAAAAGTTCATCAGGCGGAAATTGCCAAAGCGCAATTTATCGCTGATTTGAGTCATCAACTCAAAACCCCAATGACCTCGTTGAACATGGGAATCGGCATTCTGGCTGAAAATCCCGGTTCATTATCCTCAACAAAACAAAAAAAACTGGTTGAAACGGCAAAAGACGATTGCACCAGGCTCTCCGCCTTGATTAACGAACTGGTTGATATTGCGCGTCTGGAAGCGATGGTAAAACCTCGTGAGCATGAAGTATTGGATATTGAAAGGGTCACTCAGGAATGTATCAAACCCCTTGTACATCAAGCCGAACAAAAGCAGGTTGCCATCGAAGTCAAGATCGAGCCTGGAATCCCGCCCATTTCGCTTGACTCGCTGCGTTTTCCCTGGGTCATTACGAATCTGATCGGCAATGCAATTCGTTATACGAATCCGGGTGGTCAGGTAGCATTCCATGTGTACAAACAGGAAGAGCGACTGTTTTTTCAATGTCGTGATACCGGCATTGGGATTGAAGAGAAATATCTGTCGAAAATTTTTCAACGCTACAGTCAGTTTTCAGAACGGGAAAAGAGTGGCACCATCGGTTTAGGATTAGCGATTGTGAAGGAGATTGTTGAACAACACGGCGGCAGTATCACCGTTGAAAGTCAAGTTCATCAGGGAACCACGTTTACCTTTTGGATTCCCCTGAGCAATAAGGCATCTCATTATGAAGAACGCCCTCATTATTGATGATGATAAAAATATTCTCACAACCCTGGAAATCTACCTGGAAGAACTCGGCTTTAGTGTGCAAACTGCTATAACCGGCTCTGAAGGAGTTGAGAAATTCATCAAGCAGAAGCCAGAGATGGTCTTTTTGGACATGAAACTGCCTGATCTGAATGGGCTTGAAGTGTTGAAAAAGATCATGGAGACAGATATTCCGACGAATGTGATTATCATCACCGCCTATGCCGCGATTGATACGGCTGTCAAGGCCATCAAACAAGGCGCGTTTGAATATTTGCCCAAACCGTTTACGCCGGCTCAAATAGATCATCTGGTGGGCATGGTGGAAAAAGTGCGGTCCCTGGAAGCGGAAATCCGATCCTTAAAAGGGATTGTCCAGGAAGGCGAACTGACGACGCGCAGCCGGAAAATGCACGCGCTCTTGAATATGGCGCGTCAGGTAGCGGAAACCAACGCTGCTATCCTCATTACCGGGGAAAGCGGAACCGGCAAAGGGTTGCTTGCCAGATTAATTCACGACTGGAGTTCGAGAGCGGGCAAACCCTTTATCACAGTTGATTGTGCGGTGCTTCAGGAAAACCTTCTGGAAAGCGATCTGTTCGGACACAAAAAGGGAGCATTCACCGGCGCGCTCCAGGATAAAGTCGGAAAACTCAATCTGGCTGATGGCGGCAGCGTGTTTCTGGATGAGATTTCTGAGATGGCGCCAGCGATTCAAGCCAAATTTCTACGGTTTTTGCAGTATAAAGAGTTCGAAAGAGTCGGCGATCCGACCAATATTCGGGTTGATGTACGCGTGATTACAGCGACGAATCGCAATTTAGAGGAACTGGTTCAAATAGGCGCCTTCCGTCAGGATTTGCTTTTTCGACTGAATGTGGTCGAAATTGACCTGCCGCCTTTACGTGATCGCCCTGAAGATATTGATATTCTGGCTGACCAGTATTTGCAACGCTTTTCAAAATTGTACAAAAAACCCGTACAGGAAATCAGTGCGGATGTCTTACAGGTCTTTCAGCACTATTCCTGGCCGGGAAATGTCCGCGAATTGGTGAATGTCATTGAACGCGGAACGATTTTGTGCCGCGGAAAACAACTGCTGTTAGCAGATTTGCCAGCGCACATTGTAGATTGCAAGATCAAGAATTCCTCTCAATCGGAACTACAAAATCTTGTAGAACTCGAAAAAACGCATATCCAACGCGTACTTGCCAGTACGACCTCGATGGAAGAAGCGGCGCGCATTTTGGGGATTGATCCGGCAACCCTATGGCGCAAACGCAAAAAATATCATCTGGACTAATGAATTCCCTCAAAACCGGGTTTTTTGAAAAATCCCGATTTTTTCCTGCCAATGAATTTCTGAAAATCCAGGGCTTGCATTTTGCACGCTCTATTTCTTGCAAAATGCAAGAAGGTCATTGTTCTTCTTTTCTCCCTTTGAGTTTGATCCTCCCATAGTATCGTCATTTCCTGAAAAGTCCTTGAGATGGCATACAATTTGCTCTAAAATAATATAAGAGGTTCACATCAATAATCTGATAAGACTGAAGGAGAAGTAAGAATGGCGCATCAAAAATATTTCAGTTATTTGAAAAATGGCGTGACATTATGGAATCATTGGCGAGAAAACCACCCTCATGAAATTCCCGATCTACGAGAAATCAACCTGGAAGGCGCGAACCTGGAAGGCGCGAACTTCAAAGATACCAATCTGGCAGGAGCAAATCTCCGATGGGCCAATCTGAAAAGAGTGGATTTTACAAACGCTAACCTTTCACATGCAGAGTGTATGATGGCCGATTGTTCTATGGCGTGTTTTGTAGGGGCGAACCTGAGCAATGCAGATTTTCGAGGAGCGATCCTGGTCCATGCCAAACTCCAGGAAGCAAAACTTGTGCAGACCAACCTCAGCCAGACCAATGTGACCGGAGCAAATTTTTATGACACCGCCCGCGATGGGTGGAACATCGAAGGAAGCCTGTGTGAGTATGTCTTCTGGGATTGGAGCAAAGAACATCGTATCCCCCAACATGGATATTTCAGACCTGGAGAATTTGAGAAACGGTACAAAAATTCTCACACACCTCATCACCCTTTACGGGCAATGCTGCACCTTGTCACGCTTATGTTCAACCGGGTCTCCCTGGTGGAATAGCAAGCAATCACAACAATAGCTGACGGCTATGCTCCGCGACTTTCCGAAAAGCCGCTGCATATTCTTCGATAAGTTCAAGACGAAATTGCTTAAACCAGGGAATCGCAAAGCTGATCTCATGAATATGTTCTGAGATCGGGAGCGATCCCCTGGTTTGCCTGACATCGCGTTGTCCAAAAGCAATCATCGTCGGTTGACCCATGTTGAAGATGTCGGCTGTATGAAAAACAGGATGCAGGTGTAACGGGTCGTTACCGCCTGGGAAACACTGAAGAACGCCTTCGGCTCTGACAGCTTCACAAAATTGCTCGCACGATAATCCTCCGAGTTCCTCGCTGCGGTAGAGTCCCTGCGGATAATACCAGCCGCCCATCGTCGAACCTGAATCTTGCGCCGGACGATGAGGGGCGATCCCCGGAACATCCTCAAGCAAATCCCAGAAATAATTCATGGCCTTCTGAATGGCCTGCATACGTTCAGCATAGTATTTGAGCTGCACTCTGCCCATTGCGGAACAGGTTTGATTCATGCGATGTTTGTATCCTCCCAGCGGAACGCCGGCATATTGGGCAAGCTGCGGATCGGTAATCTGATTATCCGGCGGATTAAAGCGCGAGGGGCCGCCAGTGCGTTCATAGTGTCCGAACGCAATACAGCGTTCATAGAGACGGCGATCATTGGTGACGATCATTCCGGCTTCGCCGGCCGGGAAGCTTTTGCCGGCCATCATACTCATGGCCCCGATATGCCCGATCGTTCCACATTTGTGACCTTTATACAAACTGCCATGGGCATGGGAAACGTCTTCAATCACGTACAGGTGATGTTTTTCAGCTATCGGCAAAATCCGATCCATGTCGCACGGATAACCGGCGTAATGCACTACTACAATGGCTTTGGTACGCTCACAGATGCGATGTTCAATATCTTCGGGATTGATACACAATGTCTGTGGCTCAATATCGGCAAAGTTAACTGCCGCGCCAAGCGAGAGGGCCGGAAGCGCGCTGGCCCAATAGGTCATGCCAGGGCAGATGATTTCATCGCCCGCGCCGACGCCGCAGGCCCACATCGCGGCATGAAGACTCGCAGTACCGTTACAATAGCCTAACGCATATTTCGCGCCGATCCAGGCCGCAAATTCCTGTTCGAATTGTTTTGTTATCTCCGTGCCGCTCATCTTGCCTTGCCGCAACACCGCCAGTACGGCCTGTTCATCTTCGGCCGTGATAATCGGCCAGGTAAACAGATCGCCAGGATCCGTGCGCACGCTTTGCGGGCCGCCCTGGATCGCTAATTTTCGCTCATTCATTTGCATGACTGCTTTCAGTAACGACAAGAATGCAGAATAAACAAGAATTTGAAAATTCCTGCTTCTCTTGCATTCTTGTCTTCTCCCTGTCAATCTCACCTTCTCGCTGATCCAGAAGGCTTTTTTGAGGTGATGAAAATTTTTCTCTTGACAACACGCTGATGTAATGCAAAATTTTTTCACCTTATGCTGTATGTTATCATCCAGAGTGTCAAGCATTTTTTCGAGAAAACCTTGCATCGCCATGGAAATGAAAGCCCGCTTGAGGTGACGTCCGGAGCATCGCCGGGCAAAAAAGCTGCGTGAGCACCAGGCGACCGATGAGTGTATGGGCGCTATCGCTATGACCGGGTACGTAAAAGCGGATTGGAAACCGCTCAAGCAAGCTGGAGGGATGTGGAATCGGTATCGAAAGGTATGGGAACTTCGCTATGACCAGATGATGGCATTGGGGCTTCAGGATCGGATGGTGTTGCCGGAGACCCCATGATGGATCGTCCGGATTATCCGGGAAGCCAGATCGTGAGCAGTAGGCCTGGATCGTATATACGATCTACTGTTGATCGTATATACGATCAGCGTTTCTTATAGAAGAACATTTTTTCTTATATAAGAACCAATCCCGAGAGACAAGCCGAGATGATCGTATATACGATCATCTGTTTCTTATATACGATCATGATTCTTATATAAGAAACGGTTTCGGCCGCAGGTACGCAGCCTAATCCCTGTTAAACGGCGCATTTCAAAAATACCCATCAAAGAACGATGGCATCATAGCATTATTACTCGTGAAAAATAATTTTAGTCAATACAGAACTTGACGAAAAATCAATCACATAATATGGTAATGCAATTACTTTACTATTGTAACGATGATGGTTATCCTCTTATGGAAATATTCTTATAGAAAACGGATATACGCAAGAGATAAGGGGGATATTGTCATATTCATAAAGAGAATGTGACTATATGAACACGATGGAGGAACAGACATGCCTGTCATGAGTATAGATATTCCCGATATCATTTTAGAGTCTCATCGACAAGCGAATGAAAGTCTTCAAGATGGAATTCAACGAGGGCTTGTCATTTGGGAATACTTGAATGGACGACTGTCGTTACGAGAATGTGGGGAACTCTTACATATTGGGTATAGAGGATTCTTAGAATTACTCTGGAGTAGAGGCATTCCCATTGATGGATTGAGCGCAACAGAATTTGACCAACAACTCTCCTCCCTTCGAACACTACTTGACCAATCATGAAAGTGATTTCGAATACAAGTCCACTTATTGGATTTGCTAAGATCAAACAGTTGCCCCTTTTACAGCAGCTTTTTCAGCGCATCATGATTCCTCAAATGGTGTACGATGAATTTTTTGAGGCATGTACATCGATTGAAGGGCAGCATTTTCGTGCTGTATCTCAGGATTTTATTGAGATTATTCACGTTGAACATCTGTATCCGTTTTCACGCCGTCTTGACAGAGGAGAACAAGAAGTCCTCACATTGGCGATTGAAGAACAGGCTGATCTGCTCTTGCTTGATGATCGAAAAGCCTTCAATGAAGCGAAAGAGTTACACATTCACGTCGCATCAACACGAACCATTTTAACGCTTGCAGAAGAACGGCATTTGATCTCAAGCTATCAGGAAATTGAAGGGGCATTACGGCGACAACAATTTTATCTTCCCCGATACTAAATACATGTTTCGTTATCATAACATTCACTGATGTAACGAAGATGTGTTTAACAATGCGCATGAAGCCTGACCAAGACCCGCGTGGCAATGTGACGTTGGTTCTTCCGGTCAAGGCTTCTTGGTGCTGTCATGTTCCTTTCCCGCTCTCAAGGGCGGGTCTTGGCAGCTTATGCGCGGCGTTAAAGGAGTAAGGCTAATATGACTGGTATAGAGGGTGATTGAGTGATCAGTGGACATAAACATCCACCATTGGACACACCTCTATGATGTCAATTCATTCACGCGTGATGCCCTGTGAAGGGTGACATCATCGAACGGACAATTGCCCAAAAACGCGACAGTCACGCCTCCTCAAGGGGTTTATTGAGGTTGAGAGGGATGGTCTCTCTCGCCAGCTTTCAGTGATCATAGGAGACACAACGAGGCTTCAGGGCATTCGTCATAACCACCAGACACCATTGGATTTGAATGGTTTTTGGATGTTCGTGTCCGAGCCCCTAAGAGCCTCCCATGTTCCTTCGTGGACGCGTTTTTTAGTGTCCCCGGAACATTCTCGGCGATAACCTTCACTGGTACAGAGCACATGGGCGAACGCCATCACAAGCAATAAGGTGTCTATGCGTTTGGGATCGGTCACGTTGGTGCGTTCGAGATCGAACCCATTCGATTTCTGATCTTTGAACAATGGAGTGATAGCCCCGAGTGTCCCCTTGGGGAAAATACTGGAGGAGGTCAGCGAGTTGCACACTGGGATCCTGATCGCAAAGATAGGTACTGCGTTTGAGGCGCAGGACACTGTCGACCTGATAGGTCGTGTAGAGCCATTCCGCTGACCAGGGCAATACAAATTCCCGATCTGCCACCACAATCAGGGGCGTTGTGGAGAGTCCAGGACGCGCTTGAAGGTGTATGATGACTGGCGTCAGCACCTGCTTCCACTCCGGGAAGGAGGAATTGCCGGCTCGGTCTTTCACGATCCAATACAGCGGGATCGCTCGACCACGGAAGGCCACAGAGACCATCAGAATAGTGATATGTCGCTTGCGCTTTTTCCAACAGGTGCGATCCAGGGAGAGCCCTAACTCGGGGAGCAGGATGAGCAAAGGATGTAAAATATGAATAAAAACCGGGAGCAGTTGAGTTGGAGAGAGTCGGGGATTCGACAGAACGCGTCGGATCCGTTGCTCTTTGGCAATTTGGGCGATGTGAATATCTGGTAAGGCTTCGGCCATCGCAGTCAGATGAGCGGGAGTGCCTTCTAACAGGCAGGCTGTGAGGGTCGCCAGCATCCGTCGCAATGGAAGGGAAAGACCGACTTGGAGCTCTAGAAAAAACTGCATGAGTGTCGCCGTTAATTTTTCAAAATTTGTCATAGTTATGGTTCTCCAACATATAAGTTCTATGGGAATACCTGCTACACAGGCATTTCTTACGTATTCAAGACTTCTTTGGAAAACCTATACGATATTGTCAATAAGTAAAAAGTGTTAGGTACTAACCAATGGTGCTAGTTGACAAGAACCTTTGATAGACCGATATAAAGAAGAGATTCACGAAATAACCAGAGGAGGTCTATCGTATGTGCACCGAAGATTTTTTGGACGACGGTCTGTCATCTGAAGCACTTGACCCATCGGGTGTGAATGTATGTTGAGAGGCATCTGGGGTTCATGATGGCCGCGTTCAACCTCCTCGTGCAGTGGAATGGCTGGACCCCGGATGAGACCGGCTTTTTCCCGTTATCACTCGCAGAATTCAGCTTATAAGAAGCGGCCTGGCCTGTCAGGTGATGGGCAGCGTTGAGCACTCCATGTTTTGAAAAATCGGTGTGTTCGACAAAGGGAACGTCTTGTCGTTGGTTCAACTAGCACCATTGGTTACTAAAGTTGACATATTAATCTCTTCTGATTGATTTATAGGATTGTCAGATAGATGTAATGCTACCCATGATTTTGAAAGTGATGATGTTTTGACATCATCCTCTTTTTCTTAAATATTTTCTCCTCATTGTCAAAAAAATTTCCCTCAAAAAACAACGCTGGCACGTATGGTATACCTTACTTTGAGGTCAGATTTAAATCATGTATTATGATATAAATCAAAAATTTTAAAAATTCGTGCTAATTTTGCTTGACATATTCAATACATATCGTCTTTTTAGATATAAATTTGAAATAGTGATATATATCAATATCTTCAATTGATTGCGATGCTGTTTTGTTGAAAGGAAAAGAGACGATGGACAGTCGCTTGCTGATGATTGAGGCTGAGGAATCGTTTGACGTATTGAATGCGCTGGCTTCGAAAACGCGTTTGCAGATTCTCAAATTGCTCAGCGCCCAAAAGTTGAATGTCAATGATATTGCTGAACAACTGAATCTCCCTCAATCAACGATTTCAACCAATATTACGATCCTGGAAAAAGCCGGTGTGATTGCTGTCGAAGTCGCGGCCGGAAAAAAAGGCTCACAAAAAATATGTTCCGCTCCTTATGATGAGGTGGTGGTGCAACTGCCGAGCCTGAAAAAAGAAACTAAACAAAAGGTCATTGAAGTGGCCATGCCGGTCGGCCTGTACACCGATTTTCAGGTCAGTCCGCCCTGTGGTTTATGCTCCATCGAAGAAATCATCGGGTTTTTGGATGTACCGGAAACCTTTTTAAATCCGAAACGCGCGGCGGCCAGCCTGCTCTGGTTTGAACGCGGCTTTGTCGAATATAAATTTCCCAATAACCTGCCGCCGAATACTGAATTAGACGCCTTGGAAATCTCGTTGGAACTCTGTTCCGAAGCTCCGGTCACAACGCCGGAAACCTCGAAAAACTGGCCTTCTGATATTACGATCTGGATCAACGAACAGGAGATTGGCACCTGGACCTCACCCGGTGACTTTGGCGGTGACGTGCGCGGCAAACTTACGCCCGGATGGTGGAAGTTAGCCGGATCGCAATATGGGTTGTTAAAGAATTGGAAAGTCACGCATGAAGGCGCGTTTATCGATGGGATCAAAATTTCTGATATAACCTTAGCGCAATTAGATATTCGCGCCCATACCTCGGTCAAAGTCCGCATCGGGATTAAAGAGCAAGCCGCAAATAGCCGGGGAATCAACATTTTCGGCAAGGGATTCGGAAATCACGATCAAGATATTTTGTTAAAAATGTATCTCCGCTAAGGAATCATCGAATGACACGAATACAACAAATACATACACATGTCAAGGTTTGATTGATGGGGAGCATCGCAACGTAGCCGTTGCATGACAACCGCTTGTTTGTCGTCTGCCCTGAGAGAGAAATTTTTACTCACAAGGCTTGTCGGACCTTGTCGGATAGGTCAGATTTGTCCGACAAGGTCTGTGAGTAAAAACTTTTGTTCCCAGGTTCAAAGGAACGGTAATATTCTGAGAAAGGAGGGATGTTTGGGGATTGATAGGAGAGGAGCAATGTATAAGCACACGCTGAAATCAAAGCAAAAACTTTCGTCGAACGTTTACAGTATGGAGGAAGAGTATATGAAAATTAGAGGCAAGAAGATTGTTATCACGTTAGTAGCCCTGAGCATGGTGTTCGGAATGATGCTGCAACCTGCCGCAGCGCAGGTTAAAATTACGATGTGGTCGTTATTCAGCGGCGGAGAAGGTTACATTATGTCTGACCTTATTGCGCGTTTTAACGCGGAACACCCGGATATCGTGATTGAAGAGCAACTTATTGAATGGGCGCAGTACTATAATAAATTGCTGACCGGTTTGCTTTCCGGGGAAGCTCCCGACATCGGCATCATGCACCTGGCGGTGTTGCCAGATTATGCGTCGCGCGGCGTGCTTTCCCCGATTGAAGGCATGATTCCGGCAGATTTTACCGATAAATTCCTCGCCAACATCATTGAAAAAGCCTATTATGATGGACATCTCTTTGCGGTTCCGATTGATACACACCCCATGGTCATGTACTATAATAAAAAGACGATCAAAGAAGCGGGTCTGGTTGACGCCAAAGGCGACGTGCTCGTACCAAAAACCTGGGATGAACTGATGGAATACGCCAAAAAGGTGAAAGAAGCTACCGGCAAATGGGGCTTCACTGCGGAAAATACCAACACCGGCGCTATGGTAGCGGAACGTTTATGGATTGCTCTCTATTCGCAATTTGGGGCAGCTTTCCTTGATCCTGCAACCGGGAAACTTGCTGTTGATGTTGAAAAAGCGGCCAAAGCCTACGAAACCATTGCCTCTATTTATCAGGCAGAAGTAGGGCCTGCCCCTATTGATTACGCCGAAGGGGAAACACTTTTCGTCAATGGCGGCACAGCCTATCATTTGAATGGAGTCTGGGCCATGGCGGTGTATCCGGAAACTGAAGGTCTGGAATTTGGCGTCACATCGCTTCCGGCTCTCGAAGGCAGCAAACCTTATACCTGGGGTGACAGTCATTCCTTTGTGTTTCCCAAAAAAGGGGATGACGCGAAGCTGAAAGCCGCGTTGACCTTTGCACAGTGGTTTTCCGAACATACGATGGAATGGGCCAAAGCCGGCCATCTTCCGGTGAACAAAGCCGTCATGGAATCCGAAGAGTTTATGAATCTGCCGATGCGCAAAGATTATGTGGCGGTTGGCGCAACTGCGATATTAGCGCCCTCAGTCAAAGGCTGGTCCCAAATTCGGGAAGAAATGTGGGAAATCGGACAGCGCGTGGTTCTGGGAGAACTTACGCCACAAGCCGCGGCTGAAGAACTCAAGCAGAAAATCGAAGAGCTTTCAGAATGATCGCCTACTAAACGCGTTCTGAAAGCTTTCAAACAACCCATCCCCAACCCTCCCCGAAGGGACTGACAGGTAAGGGTTTTTCTTCATCGCGTAGCGGTCAAAGTATTGTAGTACACGTCGTCATAGCTTGGTAGCTACCGCGTAGCGGTTCAACCGCTACGCGGTAGGGGAGCTCCCTGGGAACGTGGATGCTACAATACTCCAACCGCTACGCGGTAAAGAAACCTGAAAAAACCCATACCTGCCAGCCGACACGAAAGGAATGCTCCCCCTCTCCTTTGGAGAGGGACTGGGGGTGAGGTCAAAAACGATGGTGAAAATAAGGTGTTTCGAGAATCTACACCTTATTCCCGAAACAACAAAAAAATCATGGCGCTCAAAGATAAACACAAACGTATTCTGTATGCCTATCTTTTCTTTCTCCCATTTTTGATCGCCTTTATCGCCTTCAGAGCGATCCCTTTTGCGCAATCGATCTGGCTGACCTTTCATAAATGGGATATTTTCGGAGAACCTGAATTTGTCGGGCTGGCGAATTTCACCCAGGCCTTTACCACGCCGCGTTTTTGGGATTCCTTGTGGCATACCATTTATTTCACGCTCTTAACCGTGCCGCCGCTGGTTGTTTTCGGATTTCTCCTGGCGATCCTTGTCCATGGAAACATTCTATTTAAAGGGTTCTTCCGCTCAGCCTTCTACCTTCCTTATGTGCTGTCGATCAGCGTTGTGTGCCTCACCTGGGGCTTGTTGTATAATTCCAGTTACGGGGTGTTGAATTCCTTTGTTACTAGCATGGGCTTCCGCCCGATTAAATGGTTAGGCGATCCGAGCTGGGCTATGCCTTCCATCGCCATCACAACGATATGGTGGACCCTGGGTTTCAATTTTCTGATCTATTTAGCCGGACTTCAGCAAATCTCCCGAAACTATTATGAAGCTTGCGACATTGATGGCGCAAATAGCTGGCAAAAGCTGCGATATATCACGATTCCACTGCTCAAACGTTCGCACGTGCTGGTGCTGGTTTTGCAAGTGATCGCCTCATTACAAATCTTTGGGCAGGTCTATATCATGACCGGTGGAGGGCCAGGCGGGAAAACCCGCGTGCTTGTGCAATATGTCTATGAGCAGGGGTTTCGCTATTTTAAAATGGGATACGCTCAGACCATCGCCTTTGTATTTTTTCTCTTAATGATCGGCGTGTCATACGTGCAGATACGCTTAATGATGGCGAAGGAGGAATATTGATCATGATCTGGCTGCGCTGGAAATGTCTTGTTCTTACTATTTTGGCAGCTATTATTTTAGGAGGCTATCTATTGCCAGTATTCTGGATGGTCAGTTCCTCATTCAAAAGTGAAAAGGATATTGTCGCCATGAAATGGCTGCCGTCGCAAGCTAATCTCGAAAATTACAGCACTGTGCTTGAACGCGCCAAAATCGGACGATGGTTTCTTAACAGTCTCATTGTCTCCGTCTCTTCCACACTTGGCGTCGTCATTATTAGTCTATTGGCGGGTTATTCACTAGGAAGATTGGAATTTCCGGGCAAACGGTTCCTGTTTCTGCTGATGCTGTCCGGCTTCATGATCCCGCTTCAGGCGATCATGATTCCGATGTTCCTGACGCTCAAATTTATGGGATTAGTGAATAGTTACGGCGGTTTAATCCTGCCGACCCTGGCCTCCTCGATTTCCGTGTTTATTATCACCCAATATTTCAAAGGCATTGACCGCGAATATGAAGAAGCGGCCAGATTAGATGGCGCATCTGAAGTGCAGATTCTTTTTAAGGTGCTGGCGCCTATGGCGGCGCCGGCTATTATAACAGTGGCGATTTTTAATTTTACTATGACCTGGAACGATTTTGTCTGGCCCCTGATTATCGCGCAATCGGATAATATGTACACGCTGCCGGTCGGACTGGTCACATTAGCCGGTTTTGACGTCAATATCCGTTATGGCCCGGTCATGGCAGCGAATGTGATTGCAACCATCCCGGTCTTTATTATCTACATGATTTTTCAAAAATATTTAGGCGCAGGTATTGCTATCGGTGAACTAAAATAAGGAGGTACATAAAGTGGACATTCCTCGAAGTGAACATCCCAGGCCGGATTTTTACCGGCCCCAGTGGCAGAATTTGAATGGCGTATGGGAATTTGAATTTCACGGCACATATCCGTTAGGCGAGCTTGATGTCAAACGACATCCGAAATTTTCCCGGGAAATCATCGTGCCGTTCCCCTATCAGAGTACATTGTCTGGCATCGGAAATCCGGGAATTTTTCCCTGCATCTGGTATCGCAGATATTTTGATCTTCCTGAAACCTGGGAACAGCAGCGCGTGATCTTGCACTTTGGCGCAGTGGATTACCAGGCATGGGTCTGGCTTAACGGCAGACTGCTCGGAACGCATCGCGGCGGTCATGTGCCTTTTTCTTTTGATACTACTGATTTTCTGAAACCAAAGACGAATGAATTGGTAGTCAAAGTGTTTGACCCGCTGGATATCGATCAACCGCGTGGCAAACAATCCTGGGGCGATCCGACTGTGTGCTGGTACACCCAGACCACCGGCATCTGGCAGACGGTCTGGCTGGAAGCCGTGCCGGAAAATTATCTGCAATCCTGCCGCATTCTGTCTGATTTGGACGATGGGAGCGTCACGATTTTCGTTCGCCCCACCGCGCCCTGCCCGCATCTGACAATTCAGGCCGAAGCTTTGTATGAAGGCAAATCTATCGGCACAATCCGACGCCAGGCTACGTATCCGCTGACGCAATTGCGAATCACATTGGAAGACGTATTCCCCTGGACTCCGGAAACGCCGAATTTGTATGATCTAAAACTTTCGCTGTGTGAAGGCGATACGGTCGTTGACAGCGTCACTACCTATTTCGGTATGCGCAAAGTCAGCCTGTCGAGGGCAAGCGTACTCCTCAATAACACGCCCTATTACCAACGGCTGGTGTTAGATCAGGGGTTCTGGCCTGATGGACTCTATACGGCCCCGACGGATGAGGTGTTAAAAGCTGACATTGAATGGGCCAAAAAGATGGGCTTTAACGGCTGCCGTAAGCATCAAAAAGTCGAAGACCCGCGCTTCCTGTATTGGGCTGACAAACTTGGCTTTCTGGTCTGGGGCGAATTTCCGGCCAATTACGAACACTCGCTCAACGGTGAAGCCAAATTGCTACCCGAATGGCAGGCGGCCATGGAACGCGACATCAATCATGCCTGCATTATCGCCTGGACGCCCTTTAACGAATCCTGGGGATTGAAAGAGGTGCGCCAAAATCCTGACACTCAACGCTGGCTCAAAGATGTGGTGCAGATGACCAGATTGATTGACCCGACCCGTCTGGTGATTGACAACGATGGATGGGAACATGTTGAGTCGGATATTTACGGCTATCACGACTATACGCCGGGCGAAGCGATTGTCAAAAACTGCCGGGATTTATTGGCGCGCGCCAGACAGGAACCGGACGCCGGGCAAGCAAAACCCAACAGCGGGCGGGAAATGATGGCGGAGGGCGTGAAAATGCCCAACATGCCCATCATGAACACCGAATTTGGCGGCATCGGCTTTGTCGCTGGTGAAACCCACACCGATGCCTGGGGGTATGCGAATCTTCCCGAAACAACAAAAGCCTTTCAACAACGTTATGAAGCCACTTTTGACGCGATCTTCCGCCTTTCTGAACTCTGCGGCTACGTTTATACCCAATTGACCGATGTGGAACAAGAGATCAACGGCTTACTGACGGCAGAACGAGAACCCAAATTTGACGTGGACTGGCTCAAGCGCGTGAACGAGGGATATCCTCAAAAAAGATGATATTCCGGAGTGTAAGAGTTGCTGCTTTCGCGGCAAAATAGAAGCTCTTGCACTCCATGCTTCTTACGCTCCGTTGAAATTATCGAACCACAACATCCTCGTTATTTCATTTCGGAACTTGACAAAATTCCTATCGGATTCATCATAATATTCAGCGCAGAAAAAAATTTTAGACCTTATTTCTATGTCCAGGAAGGCGATAGTTGAAATAATCGCAGGGAAATAACCTGAACACAATGATAGAGCTAAAACAGAGAGTACACCAATTTTTCTTTCCATCATTGACGCCCAGATTTTTGTTACGTCTCGTGCTGATCGCGGTGGGAGCTTATCTGTTTTTTGAGCAGGTGTGCATTCCTTTTCGGATTCATGGTCGCAGTATGGAACCAACCTATCAAGATGGAGGATTCAATTTTTGCTGGACCCCATCGTATTGGTTTGCACATCCTCAACTCTCTGATGTGGTGCTCATCCGTTTTGCCGGACAACAGGTGATGCTGCTCAAACGAGTCGTCGCCTTAGAAGGAGAGACGGTGGAATTTCAAGAGGGACGGTTGTTTGTTAATGGCAAAGAACGCGACGAACCCTACTTGAAGTATCCATGCGATTGGAATCTTCCGCCTCGAAGGGTCGAACAGGGAAAGGTTTATGTGGTCGGAGATAACCGGAATCAACCAAGCGAGGCTCACCAATTCGGTCAGACGCTCATCACGCGTATTCGAGGGAAACCCTTATGGTAAAGCACAAGAAGTATGTGATCTTCATCATTTTCCTGGCAACAGGCATCGGCATCGCCGCCATCCTTTACGCATTCACCAATCAAACCTATCAGGTGAAACAACGTTTTGCCTCTGTCGCTAAATGGGTAGCAAAAGATGGTGACGAGCCGAATTTGGCGGCTGCGCGGAAGATACAGCAGTTTATGTCTGTGTTAGCAGAAACATGCCGGGTGAAAGATCCTAGCTCTGGCGTTTTTCGAGAGATTTCAGGTAGAGAAACTGCTCAAAAAGCCGTGCTCGCTCGCAACGAATACCGTAGCATTTCCCTGAAATTTCATGATTTGGAGATCGCCTTTCCGGAAAAAAACATGGCAAAGGCGATTACCACTGCTCGTATAGCCGGAACTTCAGGAGGAGGAGAACTATACACTGCAACCTATGAACTCGAATGTACACTGCACAAGACCGACGAAGGCTGGGTTTTTCACACGATTGAAATCGTTGAGCTATTGGAAAAATAAGCCATTTAGAGTGAACATAAAGATGTAACTTCTTGATTCCACAGGGGGAAGAGCGTATGTTGGTACAATATCGAATTGAAAAAGATTCTATGGGTGAAATTCAGGTGCCTGCGGAACGATTGTGGGGCGCGCAAACGCAGCGCAGTCTTCAAAATTTTCAGATTGGCGTCGAACAGATGCCCAAAGAAATGATTGTCGCTTTTGCCATTTTAAAAAAGGCCGCAGCCCTTGTCAATCACGCCCTGAAAAAATTGGACGCCAAACGCACCGATGCGATTGTCACAGTTTGTGATGAAATTTTAGAGGGCATACATGCGGAAGAATTTCCGCTTGTGGTCTGGCAAACCGGCAGCGGCACGCAGACGAACATGAACCTGAATGAAGTGATTGCGAACCGGGCCATGCAATTGATTGATGATCCTGTGCACCCAAACGATCATGTGAATATGTCGCAAAGTTCAAATGATACCTTTCCGACTGCCATGCACATTGCCGCCGTCATCCAGATCGAAGATACGCTGCTGCCCGCGCTGAAAACGCTTATAGAAGCCTTGCAAATGAAAGTTGATGCCTTTCGCACGATTATCAAGATTGGACGAACCCATTTGCAAGATGCCACACCACTCACGCTTGGACAGGAATTCAGCGCATACAGCGCCATGCTGGAAACCAACGAACGCCAGATCAAACAGGCGTTAGAACATGTGCGCGCTCTGGCAATCGGCGGAACCGCAGTCGGCACCGGCTTGAACTCGCCGCTCGGTTTCGCAGAGCGAGTGGCCGCCAAAGTGTCTGACCTGACGGGCAAACACTTTTTGTCCGCGCCGAACAAATTCCAGAGTTTGACCTCACATGATGCACTGGTCGGATTGAGCGGCGCGCTGAAAGCTCTGGCCGCCAACCTGATGAAAATTGCCAATGACATTCGCTGGCTGGCCTCGGGGCCGCGTTGTGGGATTGGCGAATTACGCCTGCCTGAGAATGAACCCGGAAGTTCGATTATGCCGGGCAAAGTGAACCCCACCCAGGCCGAAGCCCTGACCATGGTGGTATGTCAGGTGTTTGGCAACGATGTCACGATTGCCTTTGCGGCCAGTCAGGGAAATTTCGAGTTAAATGTGTTTAAACCGGTGATTATTTACAATATCCTGCAATCAATCCGTCTGCTCAGCGACACCATGAAGTCTTTTACCACGAATTGCGTGGTGGGGATTGAACCAAATGAAGAGATCATTGCGAACTATCTGCGGACTTCGCTGATGCTCGTTACTGCGCTGACGCCGCATATCGGCTATGACAAAGCCGCCCAAATTGCAAAAAACGCTCATGTTCATGGAACAACATTGAAAGAAGAGGCGATCAGGCTTGGTTATGTCACCGCCGAAGAATTCGACCGCTATGTCCGCCCCGAAACCATGATTTCCCCGAAATAATCAACACCTGAAGATGCCAAGAGCCGAGTCACCTCCCGGAGCAACCTCAGGGCTGTTAAGTTCTGTGAATATTTGTCATCTCGACTCCGCTCGATGACGGAACACCGTCCGTCGAGCGAAGTCGAGACGAGATGTTTTGCGAAAACTTAGCAGCCCTACGGAGCAACCCGGCTCTTGTCACCTTTATAAAACTGACGAAACTTTACAGTATCTCAAGGAACAATCACTGTATCCTCTTCTTGAATCATCATCCCCGATGCTAACGACTCGATTTCTGCGATTGAAAAACCCTCATGAATCTCAACAATGCGAATTGTTCCAATCAATTTTTCTTCTCGATAGACTTCCAGATTCATCCCTTCACGAATCCCATCGGTTCGAATAAGATCTGTAAAGACGGTATTCTCACGGATCAACACAATATACCCTTCAGAATGGACTTCCTGGGTGGGCTGCGCTGGTGAAGACGAAGGTTGCTCGGTCGTTGGCGTTTCAGTGCGTTGGAGCAGAGGGGCTGCTTGCGGAATATCGGTTACTCCTAGCTTCGCAAGGTATTTACGCGCATCTGAGGCATGTTCATGGTTTGGATACTGTTGCACCAGTTGCAATAATGATTGTTTCGCCTCTTCAGGTTGGTCTAAATCAAGGTAGTTTTGCCCCAATAGGTAGAGACCATCACTACTGATGCGGGATTCCGGAAATTGTTCCAACAAATACCGCAAACGATGATTGGAAGAGGTGTAACGTTCTTCCTTGCGGTAAAACTCCGCCACCAAATATTCATGTAAAGCCAATTTCTGTTTGACTTTTTGAATCTCTTCATCGGCTTTCTGCACATATTCCTGGTTATCAGGATATTTCTGCTGCACCTCTTGAAGAGTGGTGAACGCTTTCTGAAGCATGGTTTGATCGCGATCTGGCCCCAGGGATTGTTTCAAATAACTAGCGCCGAGTTTATACTGAGCAACAGGCGCATAGGGATCGTTGGGGAAAAATGAAAGAAAACTCTTATACTCAATGGCCGCATCTTCATATTTCTTGAGGGCAAAATAGGATTCCCCGGCGTAAAATCTGGTTATCCCGGCATACGAGCTGCGCAGGAAGTGATCTTTGACATACAGAAAATATTGGAGCGATTTTTTATAATCCCCTTGTTCATAATACTGTTTCCCTTGCTCAAAGATTTCTGTATCTGTTTGACTATCCATAATATCAACAGTACTTCCGCACCCAACCAATAGGATCAACAAAAGTCCGCACAGTGCGCCTGCGCTTGACATAGGTAACATTTGCTTTTTCATCATTTTTGCAATCACAAAAGAAAACGGCACAGCCACAACGTCTCTTGTGCGTGGGAACTGCGCCAAAACTCTGTGCTCTCTCAATAGTTATCTGTTGCTACTCTGCTCTTCTTTTTCCAGGACAGGCTTTAACTGAATGAAAGCCCCCTCTTTAATAGTAATCTCGTCAACATAGTTCTTGTACCCTGGTTTGGTAATCCGAACCGTGTAAATTCCAGGGAGTTTATTCATGGTAATCGGGGTAAACCCAATATTCTCACTATCAACCCACACCATGGCATGTGGAGGATCAGAATCAATACGAAATTCTCCAACGGCAGGATCTAAATCCCGGTGAATGTTTTTGGTGATATTATCTTCGATCACAATTTCTTCACTGATCTCACGATAATTCTTTTTGGCAATCGTAATGCGATACACATCGGGTTTCTTTTCGATGCGTAACGGCGATTCGCCCTGATAGGCGTCATTAATGTGAACTTCTGCCCCGGGCGGATTGGTGGTAATCTTCAAAGCTCCGACGCGTTCCGCTAAATCAACCTGAACTTCTAACGTTTCATCAGGAGCAATATTGACTTCAATCACTTTATCACGAAACTCTTTTTTCTTTAAGGTAATCACATATTTTCCAACCGGTTTATCCTGGGTCAGCGGGGTCGTTCCAATCAGATCGTTCCCAATATACGCCTTTGCCCCGGGCGGATTCGATTCAAGCACAATACGTCCAACCTGCCTGACCAAATCAGCTTCAACGGTTCGCGTTTTTCCCTGTTCAACAATAACCTCCTCTTCATAAAAGTAATAGGCATCTTTTTCAACTCTGACAAAATACTTACCCTGTGCGATTTTGAGCTCCAGGGGAGTTAGTTGTCCCTGGCGTTTTCCGTCAATATAAATAACGGCATTGGTGGGAGAGCTGGTAATATGTAAGGTGCCATAATCTTTTGAAAGGGTTGCCCGAACAACAGCAGCCTGATTTTTTTCAATAGTAATCCGCCGCGCAAAGGTTTGATACCCCGAGAGAACCACTTTCACGTTATAGGCGCCGTCTTCCATTTCTTTTTTCAGCGGCGTTTGGCCAATAAAATGATTATCAATGTAAACTGCTGCACCAACAGGGGTTGACTCGACCTCAAGACTCCCTTCGTTATTAAACACGTCAAAGAGCGATTTGACAAACTCCCAAAGCGATGTATTAACATAAGAAGCAGGGACAAAGTGCGCGATAATAGCTCCGATACAGATTATGACAAAAATAATAGAGGCGAAAGAGAGCAATTGCTTCATCATAATATTTCTATACCTGATATTTCTATACCTGCTGATAGGTTATTCGATCGAGCGTTTCTACCGTATCATCAATTGCTTCACTTAAATTCATCACCGTTTGAAATACGCTGCTCAAATCATCGGTGCCCTCATGAATTTCGGAAAAACTCAAGCGGATGATTGAGAGATGCACCTCCCGGAGTGAGGTGATAATATTTGTCAGCTTGGATTGGACATACTCTCTGCCTCGTAAAATTTCCTCCTGACTTTTTAATTGTTTGACGAGAGAATCGCGGGTCCGAATCCATTCCGATTTAATAAAATCATCAGCAAGATCATGTTCAATTTTTTGCTGGTAGTGTTCAAGCACCATCCTTGTACGGTCGATATCATCATGGCATCGCAAGCCATTATCAATCAATTGGGCTTTTCGGGTCAGATAGATAATCTTCTCAACTAAGCTTTGAATCGCAGGAAGAACATCTCCAAACGACTCAGCAAACGCCTCACTACGTTCACGGATAGCTGTTTTAATCTCTCGATAAATATCGATCGCTTGCGAGAGTAAGTGTAGATAGTGCTGCCCGAGTTGCGGTTTCATCTCTGTGAAGGTTTCTTCGATTTCATCGTAACTGGAATCGAGCAATCTGGTCGTCCGCTTCACGACGTATGTTTGGACACGTTCATCGCTCAATACCAACCCAATCGTAAAAAATACCCCCAGGATCAAAAACCACACTTGCTGCACAAAAATACTGGTAATGAGCGCGGCGCAAAATACGATTCCTGCCCATTTCAAGCCTAAAAACAAATCAAGAAAGGTCTTTGCACCTGGTTGATTCGTGACTTCCTGTAATTCAAATTGTTCCGTATTCATGATGCTTAAATAACCATTATTAAAGACATTTGTCAAGAAAAAACACACCTTTTTAATTTTCTGCTCATAAGGAAAGGTCGTGAAAAGATCATAAGTTCAGAAAGGAAATGTATTGACAATAAAGGGGCAGAGAAGGTATAAAGTAGTCAGAAATCTTAGTGGGCACCTTGCAAGTAAGTGACTATAAGTTTTCGGTAGTTAAAAACCAGGTTTCTTGGAAGAAACCTGGTTTTTAACTACCGAAAACTTTGAACCAGTACTTATCGCGGGTGAATGATTGCTATTCAGTGTTTCAATAAGCGAAATGGAAATTTCGCGCGACATTTTCACAGGAGAGATGTACGATGAAATTTTTAGAGAAAGTGACCGAAGGAGCCGGAATCGCCTTGAATTATATGGCCGGGGTTGCATCGCTGTGGTTTGGCGCCGTCTGTACGCTCATTGCATTTGTGATTTGGTCTGTGGCCGGGGTCGGACTCCCTTCTATCTTCTTTTTTGCGATTTTTGGAATAGCGCCTCTGGGCGGGGGAGTCTGGCTGGTACAGCGCGGAAGAATTCAGCGACAGTTGTTGAAGGTCAAACTTCAAAAAGAGATGGTCAGAAAACTGGCCTTCAGACATCAGGGACGACTGAAACCGGCAGATTTAGCCCGCGAACAGGATTGGACCGAGGAACGTGCCCTTGAGACGTTAAAGAATCTGGCCGCAGAAGACCCGGAACGCATTGAACTCCAACTCAATTATGATTCAGGAGACATTTATTTCGAATTTTCTGATATTATCCGGGCCATTGAACAACGAGAGGCATATCAGGCGCTTCCCATCTCGGAAACTTTAGAACGAAAAGCGATTGATATTGCACTTACCTTAGGCAAAACCATTGATACCTTTCAGGAATATCTCGCCTACACCAGACAAACCGCTTCTCAGCGTCAAACGCAGAAGAAGGAGGAACTCTATCGGACAAAAATCGAACGGTTTCTACGGGAAGTTGATGAACTCAAACAGCAGTAACAAGGGTGTTTCCCTAATTTTCTTGACAAAACTGTGAAGAAAAACCAGGTTTTCTGAGAAATATCTGTTGCCAATAGAAATCAATGAAAACTTCATTTACATGGGAGAAGAGGATATGGCTGAAGTGAAGATAGGCGTTATTGGAGGAAGTGGGTTGTATAACATGGAAGCCTTGACGGATATTGAACACATCAAGGTAAGCACGCCGTTTGGCGATCCGTCGGATGACTATATTGTCGGCACGCTTGAAGGCGTGCGCGTGGCATTTCTTCCCCGGCATGGGCACGGGCATCGCATCAGTCCCTCAGAATTGAATTTTCGAGCCAATATTTACGGGTTCAAGACATTTGGCGTGGAACACATTATTTCTGTCTCGGCGGTTGGCAGTTTAAAAGAACATATTCATCCGCTTGATGTGGTTGTGCCGGATCAATTTTTTGACCGCACGCGTGAACGTGTGAGTACGTTTTTCGGTCATGGCTTAGTGGCGCACATTGCCTTTGCCGACCCCGTTTGCCCGAATTTGTCGGAGTTAATTTATCAGGCAGCAGTTGGCCAGGGGGCAACTGTTCATAAAGGTGGAACCTATCTGTGTATGGAAGGGCCGGCTTTTTCGACTCGTGGTGAGTCGAATGTCTATCGTCAGTGGGGCATGGATATTATCGGCATGACCAATCTTCAAGAAGCCAAGCTCGCCCGGGAAGCTGAAATTTGCTACGCCACGATGGCAATGGTTACGGATTATGACTGCTGGCACGAAGAGGAGGAAGATGTGACGGTCGAAGCTATTATCCAAAACTTGATGAAAAATGCCGAACTTGCTAAAAAGGTCATCCGTTCAGTGATTCCTAACATTTCCGGGGAACGAACGTGTATCTGCGCGAACGCGTTGCAATATGCGCTGATTACTGACCGCAAGAGCATCCCGGAAGAGACGAAACAGCGACTCGATCTGCTTGTCGGGAAATATTTGAAATAGCCGTACATATCAGCCGTGAAGGTACGTGAAATTATACGAACATTTTCCTGGTTCTTTCGTGCTCAGGAACAGGGCAATGACCAGAGAACCATTTTTCTTTGTGTTTTTTCGCGTCCTGTTGAGGCTTTATACGACAAATGAAAACTTATGATGTGTTTGGAATGGAAAATTCCTTGATCGATATTCAAGCCTTTGTCAGTGATCAATTTTTAGCAGAACTTGGCGTGAACAAGGGCATTATGCACCTGGTAGATGAAGCGCGGTCGCGCTCGATTCTGGCACGCCTGGAAAACATTCCGACCGAAACCCTTCCCGGAGGATGCTGCGCCAATACCATGAGCACAATCGCCTTTCTGGGAGGAAAACCGGTTTATACTGGCGTGGTAGCACGAGATCGCTATGGGAACATCTATGAGACAACACTCAGAAAATATGGCGTGAAAACATTGACCAAATGGGTTGATCATGGAATCACCGGGAGCTGTGTTATTCTCACCACGCCCGATGCGGAACGCACCATGAATACTCACCTGGGAGTGTGCCGGGAATTTGAAAAAGGCGATATTGATCTTGATATGCTCAAAACCTCTCAGGTGTTTCATACAACTGGCTATATGTGGGACACAGACAACCAGAAAGTCTCCGCGATTTACGCTATGGAACAGGCGAAACGTTTTGGATTGAAAGTCAGTTTTGATCTGGCCGACCCCTTTCTGGTCGAACGCAATCGGGGTGAATTTCCGCAGATCATTAAAGAGTACATTGATATTCTCTTTGGAAACGCCCAGGAAGTGATGATGCTGACCGATATTGATTCTCCCTTAGATGCCGGAAAATCGCTGCAACAGCATTGCGATATCGTCGCCGTGAAAGTCGGGAAAGAAGGTTCCTTTATCCTGAGCGAGACCATTGAAAAAATCCCCGGGGTTCCTGTCGCGGCAATTGACTCGACCGGCGCAGGCGATTCGTATGCCGGCGGCTTTCTGTACGCCTTTTGTCAGGGCAAATCTTTGGTCGAATGCGGAAAATTTGCGAATTATATTGCCTCTAAAATTGTGACCGTGAAGGGTTTGGGGTTTCATTTACTCAACCGTGAAGCTATTCAGCGGGAATTAGGCATTATTGCCTCATAAAATATCTTTGTGGAACTACAAGAATAAGAGATAAAAAAGGATGTTCTGGGAATCAAAATCTATCCTTATTCTTATTTCTTATCTTTGTAGTTCCCCAAACCTGCTGAAAGAACCTCTATAGATACTGCCCATGTCCCAGGCTGCCAATCCCATCTTCTTCATACGCAAAGCCATCCCGATGAGGAAACTGGACAATGGAACGAATATTGCCCCAGGGGATTAAGATATTCGCCAAATACATTTCCTTCTTGCGTTTTTCCGGCGGGATAATATTGCCGTCGTCATCGCGGACGCGCGTCGTGGTAAATTCCGGATTTTCAATCCATAAACCAATCCGGTCGTAACCGACAATCTTGGCATAAAAATTATTTTCTGTAATCCCGATTTTATTTAACCCTTCATGGTTTGCCAGCACAATCATCACCAGATCATTCATCAGTCGTTCTATTTCTACCATGCTCATTTTCCTCTCATGCGGTCTTATCCCATTTCTTTTTTTCTAACCAGATGGCCAGAATTGAAATCGCCGCCGGGGTGATACCATCTATGCGCGAGGCCTGCCCTAACGATGCCGGACGTACCTCTTTCAATCGCCCTTGTAGTTCCCTGGAAAGCCCTTGTACCTCACCATAGTCGAAATTTTCAGGAATGCGTTTCTGTTCGAATTTTCTGAATTTCTCGACTTGTTCTCCCTGACGTTTGATGTAACCTTCATATTTGACTTGTACTTCTACTTGCTGTTCCACCGCTCGCGGAAGATCCGGCATAGCGATGTTTAGTGTCTTAAGGTCTTCATAGCCCAATTCAGGACGTTTCAATAGTTGTTCCAGGTTCGTCGGCTGGTCAAGTTCCGGAGTATTTCGGCTGCGCAATAAGTCATTGAGTTGAGGCGACGGTTTGACCCAGACGGATTTCAAGCGAGCTTTCTCCTCCTCGATCCTCTGCTTTTTCTCTTGAAATTGGGCATATTGAGCCTCTGAAATCAGGCCAAGCTGATAGCCTTTGTCCATCAGGCGCAAATCTGCATTATCCTGGCGCAGCAGCAGCCGGTATTCGGCCCGTGAGGTAAACATCCGATACGGTTCACGTGTGCCGCGTGTGACTAAATCATCAATCATCACGCCGAGGTAGGCTTCCGAACGATCGAGAATAAACGGAGATTCCCCTCGAATTTTGAGGACCGCGTTAATTCCGGCCGCCATGCCTTGCGCGGCCGCTTCCTCATAACCTGAGGTGCCGTTAATTTGTCCGGCATGATACAACCCTTCGACCAATTTGGTTTCTAAGGTTAATTTCAATTGGGTTGGAGGGACAAAATCATACTCAATCGCATAGCCTGGTCGAATAATTTCAACATGTTCAAGCCCTTCAATGGTTCGTAAAAATTCGATCTGCACATCCAACGGCAGGCTATTGCCGGTGCCGTTGGTATAAATTTCCTTTGTGGTTAACCCTTCCGGTTCCAGAAAAATTCGATGCTGGTCCCGATCTGCAAATTTGACGACTTTATCTTCCAGAGAGGGGCAATACCTGGCACTGACTCCGGTAATCGTACCATTATAGAGCGGGCAGAACTGTAAGTTGTTGCGAATAATGGCATGGGTATTCGGATTCGTTGCAGTGATATGGCACATAATTTGCGGCATCGTGATTTCTGAAGTAAACAGCGATAACGGTTCTGGGTGTTCATCTCCTGGCTGCGCCTGCAAACCGGAGAAATCAATTGTTTTTGCATCCAGTCGCGGGTTGGTTCCAGTTTTTAAACGTCCGATCTGAAAGCCTAATTCTCGCAGGCTTTCGGTCAGCTTGATGGCCGGGGCTTCTCCGGCGCGACCGGCCGGATACCTGTTGTCACCAATATACACAATCCCATTCAAAAACGTACCGGTCGCCAGAATCACGGCCTGCGCATGATATTGTACCTCCAGATCGGTTTCCACGCCCCGCACTTTTCCATTTTTGACCAAGATTTTTTCGACAATCGCCTGTTTAATGTCCAGATTCTCCTGATTTTCCAGAATCTCTTTCATAGTCAGACGATACAACTGTTTATCAACCTGAACTCTGGTCGCCTGCACTGCCGGACCTTTGCGGGTATTCAGCGTACGATATTGGATGCCATTTTTATCGGTACTTTTCGCAATTTCGCCGCCCAGGGCATCAACTTCCTTAACTAAATGGCTTTTGGCTAAGCCGCCGACTGAGGGGTTGCACGGCATCAAGCCGATATTATCGGCATTGATCGTAAAAACCAGGGTTTTGCCGCCCAACCGGGCGCTTGCCAGAGCGGCTTCGCAACCGGCATGGCCTGCGCCCACGACAATCACATCATATTCTTTATTATAGATTCCCATAATTCACTCGGCTTCCCTGAAAGGAGTTGCGACGTTCCAATTCCTTCTCAATCTGCCGCAGCACGTCTGATTTCTGCATGCACCATTCCGGCGCAATATAGCGTTCTCTGGGAGCATCGCCCACCAGACGGTGAATGATCATCTGCGGGGCCAGATGTTCAAGAAAATCGCACACAATGTCAAGATATTCAGGTAATTCAAGCACCTGATATTCACCCCGGGCATACATCTCGGCTAATTGCGTATGTCTCAACACGTGGGCTGAATGAATTTTTACGCCGTCAACATTCAGAGCCGAAAGCACGTTGGCGGTTTCAATCATATCGTCTTTTGTCTCGCCAGGTAATCCTAAAATCACATGGGCGCAGATTTTGATATTCTCCCGTTTTCTGGTGCGATCTACCGCGTTGAGAAAAGTTGCGAAATCGTGGCCCCGGTGAATACGTGTCAATGTGGTATCATGCACAGATTGCAAGCCATATTCGACCCAAAGATAAGTTTTTTGCGCAATAGCCCCTAAAACCTCCAGAATCTCTTCACCCACACAATCCGGCCTGGTGCCAATGGAGAGTCCGACGATGCCCTCAATTTCCAGAGCAGCCTGGTATAAACGGACTAATTGATCAACCGGACCATAAGTATTCGTGTATGACTGGAAGTATGCCAAAAATTTCTTGGCCTTATAGCGTTTATGAATGGCGGCAATTCCTGTCTGAATTTGTGATTGGACACTGACGCAATCGGCAAGTTGAGAAGTTCTCCGATCCCCATAGCAGTAAATGCAGCCGCCCACCCCACGCGTTCCGTCGCGATTTGGGCAGGTAAAGCCGGCGTCAATCGTCACTTTATACACTTTTTCTCCAAAGGTATCTTTGAGATGCTGGTTAAATGAAAGATAACGCTTTTTTACGGTACGTTGCGACATGTTGTTTGCTATCCTACAAAATGGACATCACGCCTATATTCACAAAACTCAAGGCTCATTTTTACTATTTTTGTTTCTCGAAATCCTGTCAAGGCATTTTTTCGCAGGGGAAAAGTCAAGCGGGGATTCGTGAGAAAAAGCGAGTTCTTCCCGGTGAAAGCGGTAACTCTGGTGAGAGAATTCCTTACTTTCTGGAACACACCGAGGTACTGCTACGAATCGTTAAACGCGGCTTGAGCACGATTTGATGGGGGTTTTCTTCATTCCCCCGGATTTTTTCCAGCAGAATCTCTGCGGCTTTTCTACCGATTTCAAGCATGGGTTGATGAACTGTGGTAAGAGGGACTTCAAAAAATTCAGCAAAGGCAATATCGTCGTAGCCAACTAAGGAAATATCTGCCGGCACCTTGAGTTTCGCTTCACGGATTGCCCGAAAAGCCCCCAGTGCAAGCAGATCATTATAGGCAAATATCGCCGAAATATCCTGGACAAATTGGAGCAGATCTTTTGCCAGATAATAGCCGCTTTCAACGGTATTATCACTCGTTCGCAGTAATATGGGATCAAACGCAATTCCTGCCTCAGTCAGGGCATCTTGATACCCGCGTATTCGTTCTCCGGCGCTTGATTGTGAATCAAGTCCGGCAATGTGTGCAATGCGTATATGGCCTAACTTGAGTAAGTGTTCAGTCGCCAGAAATGCGCCATAGCGATTGTCATTGACAACATACCCAATCTTCCCTTCTTGAAAACGTTGCGACAGGGCAATGGTCGGCAGAGAAATCTTTTCGAGTTGTTCAAGAATATATTCAGGATTCACTACAGAACCGATCAACAGGCCATCCACCTCTTGCTGACAAAAATAGGAAAAAAGATCCTGTTCTCTTGATTCCTGGCGATAACTGCATCCGAAAAGAAAATTGGCTCGTTCCTGCCATAACACTTGTTCAATCCCTTGCACAATTTTGGCGTAATATGGATTGAGAATATCCTGAATAAGTACCCCGATTTTCAGAACATCATTGTCGGGCGGAGGCTGCTGCGGAATTACATAGCCGAGTTCTTCAGCCAAATGAAAAATGCTTGCTCTGGTTCGCTCACTGACATCCGGCTTATTGCGTAGGGCGCGTGACACCGTGTTCACTGAAACTCCGGCTTTAATCGCAATATCTCGCAACCTGGCTGTTTTCTTTTTTGTCCTCACAACTTTTTGAGGGGAAGGTGATGCAAAATTTTCAACAAGTCTGCATCACCGCTTCTCCCTCTTCAATCTTCCACATAAAAATTTATCAAAATGCCGTTACTATACATGACATTAACTATTATTCACGTTAATTTGTCAAGTTTTTTCACGAATGCTCATACTGCCATTTCAAAAACTGAGGAAAAAATGGGATAGTTTGATCAAAGAGAATTATCCTTCTTCCCCATTTACACAAGCATCTTTATGCAATAACTGATTTTTTCTACGAAAATTTCTCATCGCAGAAAAAAAGTTCTTGACAAAAACATTGTAACATTAAAATTCATGTTTTTAACATTAAATAAAATGCCTTAATATCACTGATGAATGTATGTTGTTGTAACCTGTCATGATTATTAACATTCCTTAAGAGGATAGATATTATGAAAGCTGTACAATTGAATGCACAATGGGATCCCAAACCGGATTTCAAATTAGGGTCGAAAGATATTGATAAAAAATTAACCTATTTGGGCAGCAAGGTGTGGAGACATCCCAAAGTTGAAGTTGTTGAGAAAGGAAAACCGGAAATTGGGCCGGAAGATGTGCTGGTTGAAGTGCAGGCCTGCGGAATCTGCGGCAGCGACGTGCACATGGCGCAGGCAGATAAGGACGGCTATATCTGGTATCCGGGGTTGACAGCATTTCCTGCTGTATTAGGACATGAATTTTCCGGGAAAGTTGTTAAAGCCGGGAAAAAGGCGCTGAATAAACGCACGAATAAGCCGTACGAAATTGGCGAACCGGTGTGCGCCGAAGAGATGTTCTGGTGCGGTACATGCCGTCCGTGCTGCGATGGTTATCCGAACCATTGTGAAGCGTTACAAGAAATTGGGTTTAGTATTGATGGCGCCTATACCAAATACGTGCGTGTACCGGCAAAATATTGCTGGAGTTTAGAAACTCTCCGCAAATTGTACGGCGATGAAAAATTATTTCTGGCAGGCAGCCTGGTTGAGCCAACGTCTGTGGCCTATAACGCCGTGATCGAACGCGCTGGCGGAATTCGCCCCGGTGACAATGTATTGATTCTTGGCGGCGGCCCCATCGGATTGGCTGCATGCGCCGTTTTACGCCGCGCCGGAGCTTCACATGTGATCATCTCTGAACCGTCGGCCAGTCGCGCCGAACTCGCCCGCAAACTTGGCGCAACGGAAACGGTTGATCCAACCAAAGAAGATATGCCTGGCAAAGTACTGGAAATTACCGGCGGTATGGGCGCAGAACTGATTTTGGAAGCCACCGGACTTCCAACAGTCGTCTGGCCTGATGTGGAACGCGTGATCTGGGAAGGCCGCACCCTGAATGCGACGGTCGCCATTGTCGCCCGAGCTGATGCGAAAATCCCCTTAACTGGCGAAGTTTTCCAGGTGCGCCGCGCCAATATCGTTGGCTCGCAGGGACATTCGGGCCATGGCACCTTCCCGCGTGTAATTAGCGCCATGGCAGCCGGTATGGATATGACGCCAATGATTACAAAGAAAATCTCGCTGGATGAGGTCGCTGAAAACTTGAAAATGCTTCAGACCGACCGCAAAGAATGCAAGATTACGGTCACGAAATTCGATTAATACCAATGAAAAACCGGGTTTCTTGGGAAACCCGGTTTTTTACGTAGCCACAGCGACCTGGTTTCGTCCCAACGCTTTGGCTCGATAGAGCGCCATATCTGCCGCATCAACCGTTTGCATAATATCTGAATGATGATTCGGAAACGCGGCCACACCGAGGGAAATTGCAATATGAAATTGTTTTCCCTGCGCCATGATCTTGAGATTTTGCAGCTCAACCCGCAGTTCCTCTGCTCGCTGCCGGGCTGTTTCTAAGGAGGCTTCAGGCAAAATCAAGAGAAATTCCTCCCCGCCATAGCGACACGCAATATCTTCTCCACGAATTCGGGTGTGTAAAAATTCTCCTAACTCGTGTAAGACGCTATCTCCGATGTGGTGCCCGTGCAGATCATTAAAACTCTTAAAATGATCCACATCCAACATGATAATCCCGACCTGTGAACCATGCCGTTTGGCTCGAAAGGCTTCGCGTTTCAAAGATTCTTCCATATACCGGCGATTATATAATCCTGTTAATGGATCCTGAATGGATTCAATTCTCAACTTTTCCCGTAATCGCAGATTGGCGAGAGCAAGAGCATAATGTTTCGCAACTCGATTTAATGCGATCCGTTTTGTTTCCACTTCTTGCTTTGTGTTATTGGCTGCTTCCTGCACCAAACAGATCGAGATTAATCCCAAAATCTCACCGGAGGCAACAATCGGCACACTCAAACATTCAGCATGTGAAGCGTAACGTTGACGCGGACAGAAGGTGCTCGATTTTTCTAAGATCCATCGTGATAAAAGTTCTGTACTCCAATGTTCTGACAAAACTTCCTGACCTTGTTCATCCCAATAAGCCACAACATTCATGGCGTTTGTCGCTGGATGTTGTATGCACAAACACCCTGATTCTGCTGGAAACAGTTTTTTGCAAATATCGACGATTATGTGATAGGTCTCCTCTTCCTGCTCACAGAGTTGAAGTTTATCGCTTAACTTATTGAGCAGGAATAGTTCGCGGGTGTGCTGGCGCAGTTTTTCCGCTGTACGGCGATACACGCTAATATCTTCGCACGTGGTAATAATGGCGGCAGGTTTTCCTGAGACATCCCGAATGACATCCGACATCAATCTGACCGGAAAGATACTGCCATCCTTTTTAATATTGATGCTTTGTCGTAAATGTTTCATTGAATTGATTTGTTCAATTGTCATGGGACGGCGAAAACCAACAGGAGCAAAGATACCGAGATCTTTTCCAAGTAATTCTTCGACAGGATACCCGTGCATACGAGCTTCTGCAGGATTCGTATAGATAATCGTGCCCTTCAAATCTGTAATCGTCACTCCTAATTGCATGGTTTCAACGGCCTGGCATAGCTCGTGCAACTTTTCCTCATCCTGTTTACGTTTTGTAATGTCGCGGCTTGTTCCAACCAACCCAATAACCTGTCCATGTTTATCGTGCAAAGGAACTTTAGAAGTGAGCAGCCAGTGAGGGTTGCCATCCGGATCAATCGTCATTTCCTCATGATTAATCATTGGCTGGCGTGTCTGTAGAATCTGCTGTTCAGCCGTATAATACTGATAAGCGAGGGATTCCGGAAAAATATCAAAATCGGTTTTTCCGATGAGTTCTTCCTGGGATGACGCCCCAAGCTCCTTGATGTGCGCCAGGTTATTCAAGACAAACCGACTCTTGCAATCTTTCACAAAAATATATTCAGGGAGCGCATCGAGTAAGGTGCGCAGTGGACCCTGGTCTTCAACAAACAACGTTTCAGCGCGTTTCCGTTCAACCCTGTCCTGCAAAATCGCCCGATAAGAAGAACCATATTCTTTCTCTGCCATCTGAGCGCGTAAAAGATAAATCCCAACTGCAAGCCCTACCAGAACCAGCACAATGCCATACTGTTTGAACATAGCAACAAGAGTCAGATTGCTGCTCATGAGCCACTGCGCAAGTAACAGCAATCCCAGAAAAGTCAGTAGAAAAATCTGAAAGAGATGACGTTTGATTTCATCATAGGGATTCCACTTCCAGAGATGACGCAGGGATATCCATGAAGACAGGGAAAAGATTAGCAAGGCTGGCGGCGACAAAATGACAGCCTGGAATTCCAGAAGACTGAGAAATGAAACATTCCAGAGATTGTGTGCAACTATCATGATTTCCTTCCTTGAAAGCACTCTTGATCATGAGACAAGTTAAAATTGAGATTGTAAACTTTATAGAAAATCGAGAGAACGTGAATTTGACCTGGTAATTACTATTTTTGAGGGATTGTTAACGAAAGGGTTGAAATGAAAATAACAGAAAGCATGTTTTGTGAAAGAAAAAATATAGAACGAACAATCAAGTTCTTTGAAAAGCTTGCTCTTCGCTTACCAGCCTCAGGCGAGTGGAAGCGTAAAGTAAAACGTCGCCCCTTGTTCAAGTTCAGATTCCACCCAGATACGCCCGCCATGCTGCTCGACAATTTTTTTGCACATTGCCAGACCGATCCCGGTTCCAGGATATTGCCCACGACTGTGAAGCCGTTCAAAAATCACAAAAATTCGCTGAGCATTGTGCGGGGCGATGCCGATCCCGTTATCTTGCACGGCAAACAGCCACTCATGCTCACGCTGCTGCGCTGAAATATGAATAACAGGCTGGATTTCTCGTCGAAATTTGATTGCATTACTGATCAGGTTCTGAAATAAACGCACAAATTGAGAGCTATTCACGTTTACGGTCGGGAGGGCGGTATAGGTGATCACGGCCTGATGCTGCTCAATGAACGCTCGCAGATTTTGAAGCGATTTTACCAGGATTTCCTCGCAATCAATCCACTGCGTATCTCTATCTGGCCTGTGCAAGCGTGAATACTCCAACAAGTCTGTAATCAGCGTTTGCATGCGATCAATCCCTTCGACGATTCCATCAAGCAGCTCGTCAGCATCAGCCCCAAGTTTGCCTTTATACCGCTTTATCAGCAGTTGTCCACAGCAATCAACTATTAACAAAGGCTGTTGCAGATCATGTGAGGCGGCATAGGCAAATTGTTCCAAATCAGCATTGGATCGCTCCAGATCGTTCATTGTACGTTTCAACCGGTCTTCAGCCAGTTTTCGTTCAGTGATATTCACAATGGAAACTAACACCTTTGACAATGTGTGCTCATACCCCGGAACCACGACCCAGCGAAGGTCGGAATAGATTTTTTCCCCGGTGAGCGTTAAACTCACGGTTTCGCGTTGCAATACTGTTCTTCCTTCAGCAATCGCAATCAATTCTTCTTTGAAAAGCTGATAGGATTCTTGCGTAAAAAATTTGTTCAAGCCCTGATAAAATTCCTCTTGATTTTCGGCTTTATATAATTGCAACGTGGCTTTGTTAATGCGAACGATCTTGACCATATCGACGCAGGCTCGAACAGCCTCCGGATGTTGGTCAAAGTACACACGAAAATCTGCGACGCCCTTTGTTCGTAAATGCTCGATGTAAGTCTTCACCTCTGAGAAATCTTCTTCCCATAACGAGATTGGTGAATCTTCAAATAACATGCGGTAATGGGCCTCGCTTTTTTGAAGAGCTTCTTCCGCCTGTTTCCGCTCAGTAATATCCAGGATCATCGCCTGTTTTGAAATACGGCCATCGGCATGGTAGAATGGGGTATTGACGACATAATACCAGCGTTGACTTTTCGGACTTTGCACTTCCCAGCGGACGGTCTGCCCTTCAAATACTTGATCACTTATACACCACGGGCACACTTCCTCGATTCCATGTAAGACGGTATAGCAAAATTCGCCAGTCGCATCATATCCGATCCGTTCAATCAAATGCTCGTTCATGAATTCGATCCGGTAATCCTGAGAACAGACATAGACCAACCCCTCGAACGCCTGGATTATAGCAAAATAGCGAGCCTCAGTCTCTCGTAAGGCTTCTTCCGCTTGTTTCCGTTCAGTAATATCCTGAATCAGTCCATCGTAAGACAGTAGTTTTCCCCGATTGTCAACATACGGAACACAGGTATTCTTGACCCACCGCACAGTGCCATCTTTGCGGATGAGTCTGTGTTCCAGGGGCTTCACCTCTTTTCCGGCCAGAATATCTTCTACTTGCTGTTTAACCGCCTCCCGATCCTGTTCATGTACCATCGTAATCCACAAATACGGATTCGAGGCGAATTCTGTCGGCGTGTACCCGGTCACCGCCACGCTTGAAGGACGGTGGATGGTTTCGACGGGTTGTCCATCCTGTAAGCGCACAGTGTAAATATAATCAGTAACAGCATCTGTAATCCGTTTATAGCGGCATTCACTTTCCCGTAACGCCTCTTCCATTTGTTTCCGGCTGGTCATGTCTCTGGCAATGCAGAGAATCGCCGGATTTCCGGCGTAGTTGATCAAGCGGCGGCTGGCTTCAACTTCAATCCGGCTTCCATCGTGACAGAGAAAGACGGTATCATTACGCAGATTCTCCTGGCAGCGCAGTTTGTCAATATGCTGAGCGAGCCGGGAGGTTTGTTCTTGCACATCAATATCCTCGATGTTCATCTGCCACAAATCTTCACGGGTATAGCCCAGACAGGCGCAGGTCATCTTATTGGCTTCGTGTAATCGCCCATTGACGTCATAAATCACGATCATATCGCTGGCATCATCAAACATCGCGCCATAACGAAACTCCGATTCCCACAGCGCTTTCAATTCCAGTTTATGCTTGCTCATATCGGTGATTGCCACCCGAAACTGCACAATTTCGCCACCGGCATAGACGATAGGAAGACTCTCTATGTGAGCATAGCGCAGGACACCATCCAGACTTTTCAGTCGGATTTCAGAGGATTGTTTCTCGCGTGTTTTGAACAATTGTCGGCGGTGTAAATGAAAGATGTCCTGATCTTCATCAACGATGAATTCCGTGAATGCCCGATTTTTCAGATGTTCCTGCCGCAGCCCTAACAACTCTGCACTCGTGACATTCCCTTCCACAATCGTATCATATTCAGCCAGCGTAAGATAGCCGATTGGGGACGCATCATACAGATCGTTATACCGCGTCTGCAACTCTGCCAGGGCCTGCTGCGTCTGCCGAAGAGTTTCCATCATGCTCTGCAATGCCTGTTGCTGTTCCTGGATTTGCGCCCGCAACTCCTGAATGGTATGATTCAGCATGGATTCGTCTGGTGTTACTGTAAGAATCTCTAAAGAATGGTTCTGTTGATCCTTTTCTGATATGCCGCTATTCATCATCACCTGCGTGTCCCTTCTAAAATGTAGCGCGAAATTATTTTTCACACCCGGAATTGATGCTTTTTCTCTCTGCGTTCCATCCCATCCACAGGCAATATCCTCGTCAAGAGAATTATACCAGCCCCCTGAATTTCCCTAACATGTTACCAGAAATCAGCCACTCTACAAAAATGAAGGCAAGCCGATAATGATGTCATAATTCCCCTCTAAGGGCTATCATGGTGTCGTTCGCTCATATCCTTGATTATCGAACCTGATTAAAGATCGGTAGTGGCTACCTGTATTGACACGTCAGATTATGGTCAAATTTTCAAGAACCATTTTGTGCAAAATCAGACGAATTGACCATGAGAATCTGACCATAACCTTGCTGGTCAATACAGAAAAAGGGGTGCCGAAACAGGATATTGTCTTAGCATTTCATGCCCCATACAAACGGCAGTATATCGGATTTGCTATCAATTGAACAAGAAGGTTCGTGAGCAAGGAGCAATCGCCGAACTAATGGACTTGGGAAGGCGGGCGGGAAAATTAAATTGGTCGCCAAAACTCAAGCTTGGGTTGCGCCTGCCTTCCCAAGCCGGTGAAGCTGGTCGTTGTTCAGCAGAATTCGACCTGCCCTCGCCTCCCCCGAAGAAAAAGATTGACACCGGGAAATCCACTGCTTGATTCTGAGAGCATGAAGATTTTACTGATCTTAGCCGGAAATCGCATCTACCGTTACCGGGGGACGGTCGCCGCATGGTGTTGTACGCGCCGCTGACCTTAACCGCGCTGACCGAATTTGTACCGGAAGAGTTCCAGGCGCAGATTGATTTACAGCACTATTCATTACTATTAAACTGATAACCTGCATGTCGAAACCATCCTGCTATATCCTTTAGACTCACCTGTTGAATCGCCTCAGTAATGGCTTTTTGAAGAATTGCAACGGTTCGAGCGGCCTGCTTTCGAAGCCAGGCTTTCAGCTTGGACCAACATGCTTCGATCGGATTGAACTCCGGAGAATAGGCTGGTAAAAACTTCACCTTCGCGCCATGCGCCTCAATGAGTTCTTGAAGACGCTCCCGGCGATGAAACGAGACGTTGTCCCAGATCACCACCTTGCCAGGCCGAAGCTGAGGCACAAGAATCTGGTCCACAAAGGCCTCAAACACATCGCCATTGACAGTTCCCTCAATCTCTGTCCCACCAAGAAACCCCTCGAGCGACAAGGCTCCGATCAGGCTCAGGCGGGTGCCTTTGCCACCGGGTTCATAAGACACGGCCCGCTTACCACAGGGCGCATAGCCATAGGCTCGACTCATCCCGGTGACCCAGCCCATCTCGTCCACGACGATCAGATCTTCTCCACGCAGCGTTTTTTGATCCTCCTGAAACTCCTGCCGGGCCTGTTTGACATCATCTCTCAGTTGCTCTTCGGCACGCTTCGCCTTTTTTTTCGCGTGATGCCCAACCGCCGAAGAGCCCGGCTGATCGTCGGTTGACTCATCCCCCCCAGTCTCAGCAGCAAATTCATCGCGCAACTCCACTTGTGAACGGTCTGTTTTCCCTTCAATGAGGCCTCGCAGCACATCCTCTCCGGCAGCATCTATCAGAAAGGTTTTGCCGTTCGCTGCTGGTTTCGGTGCAAGTGTCCCTGTCTCTCGCCATTGGTTGACAAAATTCTTCACAGAACTCTCATTGACTCGGAATCGTTCTGCGACGTTCGCATAGGAAAGTTGCCCTTCCTCGTAAACCTCGACTATGCGTGTTCGTAAATCGGTTGAAATAGGTTTCATCTTCTGATCTCCCAATACGTTAAGTGATGAAACCATAATGGATAACTCCCCAGTTAAACGCAAGTGATAATGCTGTATGAAGGAGCCACAATTGGGGTCATACAGGTCCTTGATAAAAATTTGAATCGCCTGATTGGCGTGGAACCCTTCAGCGGAACCATTATTGGCGAAAAACAGGAAACTGTGAAATAGACGTTTCCTGATCTCCGAGGAACAGAAGAACAGGATGCTCCGATGCGCGCCGGGTAAGCAGTTTCAGTATAATTGCCCGCTGTTAAAGTTTGGGTAATTGCGTAGGCTGTCCACTTTCGGTTAAAGAAGCCCGGCGTCAGGAACTCAGGCAAAAGATGGGAGAAAAAATTCAGCAACAACGAACAAACAAATGAGACTCTATTCCCCGGCGTATTTGACGCGCCAGGGAACCGTGGATCGCTTCAGAAAGAGATGTGTCAGGCGGCTTCATTGTATTCACGATTTTTTTTCTTTATGTTTCCCACCGTAAGTGTTGAATTTGGGGAATCACGGCTTCTGTTGCTTCTTTGCCGCGCTGGATCAATTTATCGGCGTTAAAGAATTCCGACCAGGAAATATCGCCGACGTCAGGATTAATATGGATATTGGCCTGGGTCGTTTTAATTGTTGCCAACTCATATTGCAAACTCTGCAACGACCGCATCGCAATATCAAAGACTGGCAAAAGAGGCGAACGTGACACTGCGAGTTCCCCTTGTTTGCGCGAGCGGCGTAAGGAGTTGAAACTTTCTTGCAGAGAGGGGGTCACATTGACAGCCATCACCAGATCCGCGCCGTTCTTCACAAGGGTATTCACCGGCACCGGATCAGCAATCGATCCATCAATCAGAAATCTGCCAGAGTATGCCAGAGGGGTAAATATCCCAGGGATCGAAAGGCTGGCGCGTACTGCTAACCGCACATTTCCTTTTTCATAGACCACTTCTTCGCCTGAATTAATATCCAGAGCAATAACGGATAATGGGATTTGCAGATCGCTGAAATCCGGGTCGCCCACAACATTCCGATACAAGCGATCGACTCGTGATCCGCTAAAAATGCCAATGCCAAGCCGAAGCAAGCGAGGATCCCAGATCGTGCGGGTTTTTCGAAAAAAGCGAGTCAGAGCCTTGCCATAATATTTTAGATCCAGCACATCCGGCACAGTTAACCGCAGCAGACCCAACTTGGATCCCCATTTGAGCACGGCAGCTTCGATCGTTTCGATCGGAACTCCGGCGGCATAAGCCGAACCAATTAAGGCACCCGCGCTTGATCCGGCAATCATGTCAATCGGGATACCGTGTTGTTCCAGAGCTTGAAAAACGCCGATATGCGCCATCCCACGCGCTGAGCCACCGCCCAGAGCCAATCCGATCTTTTTACCGCCAATATCGCGCGCAATTCGGCCAAAAGCCCGACTCAGTTCACTGTGCGGTGATCCAATGACACAAGGGATACCGGTCGTTAGGAACTGGTCGATTGCCTCGTAATCTCTGGGTAAAAAATGATAGTGTTTTTCTCGAAGCAATTTCTTATCAATAGAGGCATCAGAAAGGTTGATCACCGTCCGTAATTTTTGATGATCTAAAATCCCTAATGGATACTCCTGGGCAATATTCGAGGTCACAAAGAGCATGATATTCGATAAATCAATCGCTTCAAACGTACTCCGGCTCAGTTTTGAACTGGTGTCAATGATCACGTAATCATATAAGGTTTTGAGGATGCCCAGAATTTTGGCAATGGATTCACGCCCTTTGGTTTCTTCCATGAGTAATTCTGGCGAGACCGAAATCAGATCGAGCATCGAGTGGTGTGAGGTGATCTTGCTTTCAATATACTCCTGATTAATGCTGGACGTATCAACATAACGTACAGGGTCAATTTTGAGCATCGAGGCAATCCCTTGCTCTTTCATGCCCATATCCACAAGAATCGTCCGACATTTGGTTTCCTGCATCAGACTCACGCCCAAATTAATTGTGACAATGGATTTACCAATATTCTCCTCTGTGGCATACACACAAATAATCGGATATTTCACCCGTTTTTTCTTCTGCGTGTCTTCATGATCAAGATAGAGTTTCTGGCACAACAAGCGGCTCAAATTATATAACACTGTCGTATGGTGTTTAATCACCTCTTCAAACGAGGCTTTATCAGTTTCAAATACGTCGGCATCGATTACGATTTCGATTGAGGTCAAGCGGGGTTCGCTGGCCAGCAGAGGCATATCTCCGAAAAACGCTCCCGGAGTCAGGATATCAAGTTCCACTTCTTCGCCTTGCTCATTTTTCTTGAGTGCCTGAGCCTGGCCGGAAAGGAGAATATAAAATCGGGAACTAATTTCCCCTTCCTGACAAACGCGCGCGCCGCGAGGATAATAGCGTCTTTCAAAGATTGGAGCAATGCGCGCTAAATCCTCTTCAGGGACATTTTTAAAAATTTTGTTATTCTGAAGTAAAAACAGTGTATCTGGCATACTTGTGTGTTTAACCCCATTTGAGTTTTTCAAGTTCAGGGATCACAGCTTCAGCCGCCGCAATACCAAAATCAATTAATTCATGTACCTTATGAAACTCCCGCCAGGAAATCCCCTTGATGTTCGGGCGAATAAAAATATCGGGGCTTACACGTTTGAGGTTGTCCGGACTATCAGGCGTATCGGTCAACCGTTCCATTAAACTATCAAACGTGGCAGCCACCAGGGCGTAATTCTCTTTGGTCGCCTGCTGGTCCGCATCACTTTTTCCCAGAGATTTTTGGAGAACATAGCGTTGACTTTCCGCCGGCGATGGCGTTACCACGACGGCGACAGTTACATTGGCACCCATATTTTTCAGCGGATACACCGGCGTGGGATAAATCACGGAACTATCGATCAAATGACGCTCTGCATGTTTAAATGGCACGAATAATTGTGGGATCCTCATGCTTGCCTCAATCGCATCCAGGACTTTTCCTTCCCGAAATACCACGTGTTCGCCGGTACGAATATCTATTGCGACGACATTCACCGGAATGAGCAATTCCTCAAAATAGACATCGTGTAACAAGAGATCGCATAATTGTTGTAATTTCGCTTCTTTACAAAACGCCTGCTGAAAGAGCCGCCGTAATCCAAACGCGGGCAGTGGCCGGCATGACTGGGCCCAATCAATGACACGCTGCTTGATTTGGCGAAGTTCAAGGCCTGTGGCATACGCTGCACCCAGCAACGCGCCAAAACTGACACCGGTCAACATGTCAATGGCAATACGATTCCGTTCCAGCACCTCAAGAATCCCTAATTGGCTCAAACCCAGGGCGACTCCGCCAGTCAGGGCAATGCCGAAGCGTTTTTCTCCGATGTCGCGGGCAAGTCGTCCGATCACCTGACTGAGAGGGCGATACGGTGCCTGGATGACAAAGGGAATGCCGCTTCTTCGAAAATTCTCGACTGCGCCTGCGTCGAACGGTGCCAGATATAGTCCGGCCTGATGACCTGTCAGCCGCCCGGTCCCGGATTCATCCGGCATGTTGACCACAACACGCGTGTTGTGGTGTCCGATAATGCCAATCGGCTGTTCATAGTCGGGTGAAGACACCACCATAATGAACACATCCGATTCATCAATCACCTCATACGCTATGCGATTCAAATGCGTCGAAATGTCAACTAAAATATAGTCGAAATGGCGGCGTAACTGCTCAAAAAGCGATGTTACAAACGCTTTGGAAGTGATTTCTTCGTGAATAATCCTGGAATCGACGCTTAAGATCGCTAATTGCGAACTATGCCGCTGAATATAGTCATGAAGCCCTTCGCTCGGAATTTCCCGATCTTGGAGCAATTTTGCTCCGGGAAACTTCAACATCGACCACGCCGGGCCCCCATCATCAGCAGAGCTTAAATCCACAAGGATCACTGTTTTTTGAGTCTCATGAATCAAACTAACTCCCAAATTCACTGTCAGGGTGGTTTTTCCGATTTTCGCCTCAGAACTATAGATAGTGAGGATTTTTGCCATAATATCTCTTCTCTATGAGTAACATGCCAGAAACTCAAAGGTCATTTCCAGGTTTTGTCAACAGCCATTTCCCATACTCCCTAGTATCTAAAAGTATAGGATCGGCAAATACTTCCCGTCAAGAAGAAATTTTCCTTGAAAAATTTTTCTGAAAATGCTTTTCTTCTTAAAAAAGTCTTGATTATATAAGTAACAACTGAGTAAAATGACGTTTCAAGAACAAAATGGTTTCTATATAAAAAAATTTTCTTTCAATAGACATGATCGGAAATAAGATGTATTGCCAACGCTTTAGCGTTGTTTCAGGCGTTTTCAGGAATGCTGAAGCGTTTACTACAAGCCAATTTCGTTATTTCCGATAATGTTTAATAAAGAGGAAACACACATGAGAATATCGGTTTTTTTTACCTTCTGCTGTACATTCCTGCTGATATGTTCAGTATCGGCGCAAGCGAAGACGGAAGAAGAATATCAACAAGAAATTCTTGCGCTGCGGAAACACAACACGCATTTAGAAAATCAGCTTGAGCAGGTCAGTACTGATCTCAAGCGTTCTACTGAAGAAGGGAGAATTCTCCAACGCCAAATCGCGAAAATGGTTCAAGAAGGAGAACAACATGCAAAAGAATTGCAAGAGACGCGAGAGAGTATGAAGCAAGTCCGAAGCCAGTTGGAAACATTACTTGCCCAACAAACAGAGGCTTCAAAAGTATCGCAAAAACAACAGCAGATCGAAGACCAGTTGGCTCAAACTCGTCAACACGCTCAGCAATTGGAAAAAGATCTACAAAAACTCACACAAGAGAAGCGTGAGCTTGAAAAACAGCTTGCTGCTGCAAGCAAACAACCATCCACAGAGACGACGCAAGAACTTCAGGCGCAACAGAGCGAATTAGTGCAAATGCGCGATCAGTTCAAAGCCAATTTGGCGTTATTGCATGAGCGTGAACAGGCATTAGAGCAGGCATCTCAAAAAATTGAGGCTTTGCAGCAAGAAGTCTCGCTGCTGCAAATCGTGGTAAAACAACAAAAAGAACAAACCCAGGAAGAAGAAGTCTTGAAAGGGCAGCAAACCCAGGAACGCCAGCGTATTGCTGAATTAGAAGCCGCCCTGGCTGAGATGAATGCCCGGTTGGAGCGGATGGCGGAGGAAAAAGCTGGCCTTGAGACCCAACTCAGTCAATCGGGACAAAGCGAACTTGAGGCAGCCAAACGAAAGGCAGCAGATCTGCAAAATGAAGTTGATACCCTTCGAAACTGGGTAAAACAACAGAAAGAACAATCTCAACAGAAACAACCGCCATCCATTGAAACACAGAAGCGTATCAACGAGTTAGAAGCCACTCTGGCAGAAGTGAATGCCAAACTTCTGCGCACGGTTGATGAAAAAGCTCAACTTGAAGCGCAATTACGCACGCAGCAACCGTCGCAGGATCGCGAGTCGGCTGCCAATCAAGAGATTCAGCGACTTGAAGGAGAGTTGCGCAAAGCGGCGGATTATATTCATGCGTTGACTCAGGAGGCTGCGAAACTCCGCCAGCAAAACAGCGATCTCGCTTCGCAACTGACGGACGCGCAAAGCTCTCTTGGAACTGTCCAGACTCAGGTTCAACAGATCGCGCAATTACAAACCCAACTGGCCGAAGCGCAGGCGCAAGTGAAGGCCGCAGACCAGCAGAAACAGCAATTACAGGAACAACTTGCCAGAGTAGAAGCGCAGCTTCAGGAACAAGGCTCAGTGCCCGAAGCCGCAAAACAACGCATTGAAGAGCTTACTCTGGAACTTCAGGAAACCAAAACGCTCCTGGATCGCCAACAACGCTATGAAAAAGAATTCCCGCTGCTCCAACAAGAAGTGACGACATTGCGTGCACAAGAAGAGAAGGTTCAGGAGATTCTGGCCCGGAATCAGCGATTGGAACAGCAATATCAGGAGGGTCGTCAAGAACTTGAATTGAAAGAACATTTATTGCAACAGGCCTTAACAGAAAAATCCATGCTCGAGAAATTCATTGATGAAAAAGGCTCTCCTTTTGATGATCTGAAAGCCAGACTCCAACAGATAGAAACTGAAAATGCGAGTTTGCGGAAACAGGTACAAGAACTCAACGCCATACAAATCCGCACAACAGAGTCGCCTCAATTGCCTTCAGCAAGCCTGATAACATTGCAACAGCAACTTTTGGCCGAAAAAGCTCTGCGCCAGCAGCTTGAAGCCCGGTTACAGCAAGTTGGTCAGGGAGGACGAGCAGCAGAAAATTGGCCGAACACTCTCTTTCCTCCGGAGGTATTACAACGAACTGCCAGCGGCGCGCTGACCATGTTAGGCTGGTCACCTGATCAGAGTAAACTTGCGTATCAGGAATCACTCACAACTCTTGATCGGTTGTGGATTTTTGATCAGCGCACGCAAGTTCCTCAAAAAATTACGGAATGGCAGCGCAGCAGTTCTGGGGAAGCCACGCAGGTATGGCTGGCCTGGGCCTATGATAATGAGCATTTTCTCCTGGCGACCGGAACTCCGGGGCAATATACATTATATGCAGGCAATAGTACTCAGCTCTTCAGTCCGCCGATTCAACTGCGCGATCAAACCATCCACTTTGCCTGGTCTCCAACCCAATTGCAATTCGCCTATTTTTCCGGACCGAATTTGATTGTGAGTTCTGTGCGCGGCGAAACCCTGCCGATCCAAATTGGTCATCAACCCGGGACTGAAGGAACAGCCCTGGCCTGGTCTCCCGATGGAACCAGTATCGCTTTTAGCAGCAAACGCGGAACCAGTTTTGATATTTTTACCCTGCTGTTTTCACATGACGCGCCGCTGCTGCAAACGCTCGTCGCATCATCCTCTGATGATATTCAGCCCGCCTGGTCGCCGGATGGCCGCCATATCGCGTTTTATGTGCGCTCCAGCCAGTATGATACCAAACTGGCCGTGACTCCGCTTGATAAGAGTCGTTCCCCTTATATTGTCGCGCACAATGTGTCGCTGCCCTCAGAAGGCGGCCCGGTCTGGTTAACCAATACTTCCCTGCTGTATGTGGGCGAAGAATATCTTTCTGCGTCGCAAAATTTCGTCTATAGTGTGGATATTGCCACAGGGCAGCGTTCAGCCGCGCCGCTCGCGTTATTCCTGTCACGCTAAGCGAAAATAACAAAAAAACCGGGTTTTTTCAAAAAAACCCGGTTTTTACCACTTGTATACCAGCACTATTGATATGCCAGCACAAAAATAAAGGTGCTGCCTTTGCCGAGCTTGGATTTGAGGGTAATTTTGCCATTGTGCGCTTCAATGATCATTTTGGCGACCGCCAATCCTAAGCCTGTACCCTGATGTTCACGGGTTGACGACATATCAACCTGGGTAAAGGGGCTGTAAATTTCCTGAAGTTTCTCTTCCGGGATGCCGATGCCAGTATCAGAAATGGCAATGCCAATGCTTTTGGATTTGAGGTGCGAAGCAGAGATGCGAATGATTCCATTTGTTTTATTGAATTTGACCGCATTATCCAACAAATTCAAGACCGCAATACTGAGTTTGGACGGATCAGCGTCAAGAGCAGGCAGATTCGGCTCAACATTCAACACCACGTTAATGTTCTTCTTGGTAATTTCCTCATTCAACTGCGAAAGTGCATTCGAAAGAATATCCTGAATCAAGATTTTTTCTTTTTTCAGTTCAAAACTTTTCCCTTTTCCTAAACTGAGCGTTAATAAATTCATCACCAGACGTTCCAGGCGAATCACTGCGCTGCGGATTGAACGCAGTCCTTCAATGTGCCGGGGGTTTGACGGGTTAAAATGTCCGTCCAAAAACATATCCACATAGGCTTTGATAATCGAAATTGGCGTGGAAAACTCGTGGGTAATCGTATCGAGCAGGTCGGATTTGATTTGTTCAATTTCCTGAAGTTTCCTGGTGATTTGCTGCAGCTCAATATTTTTGCGGCGCAACCGGGATTTTTCTAAGCCACGTTCCAACACCGGGGTTATAAATTCAGGTTCAAAGGGTTTGGTGATATAATCATACGCGCCTTGCTGCAAGGCTTTGACCGCAGTTTCTAATGTGGTATGCGCCGTAATGACAATGGCCACCAGGTCTGGCAAAAGCTGACGCGCTTTTTCAATCAGTTCTGTGCCAGTCATATTCGGCATCACGAGATCAGTAATCAAGAGATTAAAGGGTTCGGTTTGAATCATTTCCAGAGCCTCAAATCCATTTGAGGCCGTTTTGACATCAAACCCTTGCGCGATAAGTCCCCGCGCTAAAATCTCGCGCGTGGTCTTTTCATCATCTGTGATCAAAATTTTCCCTTCTCTTTTTTGCTGGATATTTGGCGTTTCCATCGTCTGGTTCATATTAATCTCTTTGAATAAACTTGACAGAATCGGCGTCTCCTGGTGAAGCGTAGTCAAGGAATGTGTTGCACCCTGGAACGCTTGTTCGTTTCTCACACGTTTGAAAACCTTTTAACACACAGACATATAAGTTTCTAACATTGTCAAGAAAAAAGCGTCAAGAGTCTTGAGGATCTCTTTTAACAGGTTTTCGCGAGTGTTCTCTCTCAGGAAAAGGAGTCATCAGATGAAAAAAACAGAGCGATTGAAACTCTCAGCCCAATCGTTAAACAGGCTCAAAAAAGAGAATTTACCGGCAGATATTTTGACCGACCTTGAGGAACTTCAAGATCGTGAATATCCGGCCATTAAGGAATTTGTGCGAACAATCGAGAAGAAAATCGGGAAAGAGCGGACGGCTCAGTATAAATCGGTGATTCTGAAACATGCTGAGATTGTCAAATTTTCCGGGAAATCCGTTGTGCGTGAATATGCAGAAGCGTTTTTTATCGCCATTATTTTGGCCCTGATTATCCGCATGTTTGTAGTTGAAGCGTTTAAAATCCCATCGGGTTCGATGATTCCAACGCTCCTGGTTGGCGACCATCTTCTGGTCAATAAATTCATCTATAAATTCACAGAACCTAAACGCGGGGATGTGATTGTCTTCAAATATCCGGACGATCCGTCGCGCAATTTTATTAAACGCATTATCGGGGTCGGCGGCGATACGATTGAGGTTCGTGAAAAAGTTGTCTATGTGAATGGCAACGCCCTTGAGGAGTCATATATCCAGCACATTTCTCCGGAAACGCTTCCGGACAGATATTCTCCCCGGGATAACTTTGGCCCGATTACAGTCGCGCCCAATTCGTATTTCATGATGGGTGACAATCGGGATTCAAGTCTGGATAGTCGCTTCTGGAAAAATCGGTTTGTGAATCGGCAGGCGATTGTCGGCAAAGCCTTTATCATTTACTGGTCATGGAAACGCGATGAAAATGTGGAGGTGGATTCCCAGGAGGCTCTGGTTGATAAAGTGATCCGATCTGTCAAGACCATCGGCTATTATGTGACGCACTTTCCTTTTGTTGTCCGCTGGACTCGCCTTGCGCGCATCATCAGGTAACCATCCATACAATGGAGTTAGAACATGAAATTAAAATTTTGGATTGGGATGCTGATTAGCATCGGATGCTTATATTTTGTTTTTCGAAATATTGATATTGTCAAACTGCTTGAAACGCTGCACTCAGTGAACTATCTCTATTTGCTTTTTGCCATGGCGTTGCAATTATCAACAATCTGGCTGCGCGCTGAACGCTGGAAATATCTGTTGGCCCCCATTAAGCCGCTGACGTTTCATCATCTTGTGCCCGCCACGATGATCGGGTTCATGGCGAACAACTTGCTTCCGGCTCGAGCCGGAGAATTTATCCGCGCCTACGTCATTGGCAAAAAAGAGCATATCAGCAAGACGTCCTCCTTTGCTACAATTATCCTTGAGCGTGTCTGCGATATGATCACGATGTTAGGATTTTTGCTCCTGGTTGTGCTATTTATCCGCTTTCCCCAGACGTCTTATGCCGGCGCGAGCGCATCTTTTCTTTCACCAGATCTGCTTAAAAAAGCCGGAGGACTTTCTGCGCTGATCGTCCTCGGAATACTCGTGGTTCTGGTATTATTAAAAGAATTTCCTCAGAAAACCACCGCTATCGCGCGCCGCCTGTTACAACCTTTGCCACAATCCATTTCCCACAATGCTCTGAAGTTATTGGAATCTTTTCGGACAGGGTTGCAAGTGCTCAAAACAGGGCGGCATTTGCTTTTCCTGATTTTCTGGTCCCTCATGATCTGGGGTATGGCCGTAGTAACGGGCTGGGTGATTTTACATGCCTTTGCCCTGAATTTATCGTTCATGGCTGCGATGTTGATGACAGTCACAACATCCTTTTCGGTTGCGATCCCCTCATCGCCCGGGTATATCGGCCCGTTTCATGCAGCGATCTCAGCCGGAGTGCTCTTTTTTGTCCCGGATATGGATAAAAGCGTGGTCGCAGGCATAGCAATTGTCTTTCACCTGGTATGCATCGTCCCAATTACTCTTGCCGGTTTGTATTATCTCTGGAAAGAAAACCTGTCTTTTGCGGAAATTCAGCATGTTGACAAAAATGAAGAAGAAGTCAACTCTCAAAAAGATTTTCGTGTTCATCCGGCAGATGTATAACAGCATCATTCAAATAACAGCGTCGCAGCAGCAAATCTGAGGGTATCGCCCGGCATGATCACCACGCACTGTGCAACAGGCATCCCATTTAATTCGATCTGAGTCAGTTGCGGATGAATGTACCAATACCAATAGGGCGGCTGATATTTGACTTTAAACAGACACCCGGAAAGCGCTAAGGGCAGTTGCGGCAGCCGTAGCGCGCACTCAGCGCCGAATCCGACCTGAAGTTCGCCCGTAAAAAACAGATAACGCGGTGTGTTCTCTGCTCCATGAAGTAGGAGGGCGTTGCCATTTTGATGCTGGATGAGTAGAGTATCAAATCGTCGGTGTAACCCGACGCCGATCATATCCTGATTATGAATGGCCACGCTTTTCTGAATTTTCAGGCCGTTGATGCGCGTCCCATTACTGCTTTGTAAATCTTCAATCAGGCAGTTCTGGCCTTGAAACCCGATTCGTGCATGATAGCGGCTGACATCATGCTGTTCCAGCACAATGTCGTTATCTTCTTTGCGACCCAGCGTGATGACAGGCTTGCCAAAGAGCACGTATTCTTGTTCTTCGCCGGAAATATACACCCGCAATCGTCCGGTAGGCTGAAACGCCCGCGAGAGCTTGTCGAAAAGGTTTTTGGCTTTTAGCGCGTTCGGATCGAGTGTGAGGCACTGTTTCAGCAGGGCATAAGCTTTGTCGCGTTGTCCGCAGCGATACGCATTTTCGGCCTCATCATAAAGCTGCTGCGCCGAAGAGGTGCGCTGAAAACGATCGTCTGTACGAGCCGCGATCTGTTCAACCTGCTCTACTTCTCCGCCCTGGACGTACATTTCAGTCGCTTTCTCATACAATCCTAACTCTTCATAAATTTCAGCGGCTTTCTTCCACTGTTTCGCCAGCGCGTAATATTCAGCCAACGTGGGTAAACGGCGCGATTCGATGGCCGATACTTGTGCATCTGCCCGAATATCTGCTTCCATGGTTTCAGCCAGCTTGCCCGCCAGTGTTTCCAGATGTTCCGGCTCTCTGTACCAGCGCAGGGCTTGCTGGTATGCCCGAATTTTTTCAGGGAACGTGTCGGCTAAATCCCCCAGGAACTCGTGCATTTCCCCAACTTTTTCAGGTTCTTCGGCCTTTGAATACCACGCTGCCGCCCGGGTATAGTTCCCTTGCGCTTCCTCGTAAATCGCTTTTTGCATATAGGACTTTTTGAGAAAATTCAGCATGACGACACCTCTGCTGCCCCACCAGGAAGAAACAAAAATCACTTTGAGACCTGAGACGATTCAATATCATTAATTCTCTTTCCAACATGACAACATTCCCTCACTTTGTCCAGAGAAATTTTACCCTTACGACAGGAAGAACTGCACGCCCTATCAGCGCAATGGCTCTCGAAATTAGCTGACATTGAGAAAGTACCTGATCAGTAGAAAAGTGGTTCTTTTCCTCTATTTGGAAGGGGAACGTCCGGCATTTACGCCATAGGCGTTTCAGTATTGTAGAAATACCGTCAGCCACCGCCCCTTTTCGCCGTAGGCGGCGCATAAGGCAACTACATACTTTCGGAAATAAGTGCACAATGAAATAGACCTGGTAGCCCCGCCCTACGTGGCGGGAATA
>DF820471.1:0-9005 GCA_000739535.1 Candidatus Vecturithrix granuli
TCAAATTTCGACTTTTAAAAACTTTAACTTATTGAAAAATATGGTGATAATCATGCAACAAAGCCAAAACGAACTGTTCAATTCATTTTTCTCTCATCCTAAAAATTTTCCGTGTATTTCGTGTGTTTCGCGGGCTATTCTCAACCGGCATAGCTACAAAAACCCGCTTAAACAGCCTCCAGGGCCTGGATAGCATGTTTTAAAAAGTTCAGGTTGCCTCTATCCATGTCAATCCGGATCTCTTTGTGGGTGTTATCATCAATAATGGATAAACGATACCCGCTGACGCCTCCGGCGGAATTTCGAAGTTGTTCACTATACCAGGCCGGGTTTGTCATGTTGATTTTTTCATGCGCTACCCCGGCGCCTTCAACGCAAATCACCAGATCAGGCTGGTTTTCAGGATATAAAAAGAGTCGTTGCTTAGCGGAATCAAGTTCCAATTTGGCAGGGGTAATATTACTTGCCTCAGTCTGGTCGGGTTTCTTCCAGTAATAGGTGATGCCGCGTACCTCAGTCTCTGCTGTAAAGGTTTCATCAAAGCGTTGAGGTTTCCAATCAATTTTTCCTTTTTCAGGAATAAGTCGTTGTTTCCAAAGTATACTTTTCGTATTGAGCGATTGCCACCAGTCACGAATAGTTTCGAAATTTTTCGTATTTTCGGGCGTCTGCACACCCATTTGCCATGTGATCATCATAGACGTTCTCAGGAGTCGCCCAAATAGAACACGGATATGTCCTACTCTGCGATATTCTCCTTCTCCTCGAAGATCTTAAGGTTTGTAGATGAAATAATTTCCCCCTCCATTGTTTCAGGCATGATCCATGAATTCCCGAAACAGCATAAGTTAGCTTCAACTTTTTTATTCTTCCTGTTTGATTGAAATGCAAGAAAATTTTGATGTATTTGTGTGTTTTGTCAGGTAGAATATGTTTGACAAGAACCGGGAGAAATGTTGTTGAGGGACAATAACATATATGAAAATATATTTTCTCAAGATTCTTTCGAGATAACTATATAAAAACTATGGCGACAAATACGGTTCCGTGGAATCGCTACGAACATGAGTTGCACTTTCTGTATATTCTGCGCTGGATCATGGGCTTCACAGCTCTGATCGCCTTTCTGCTCCTGGCAATTGACTATGGCGTCTATCTTGATTCACAATCTCTGGCCTGGGTTGAAACCGGACAAGTGATCGTTGGGTATCTGTTTTTGGGCGGATATGTGGTGCAACTAATCATTCGCAGAGATCGTTGGAAGTATCTGCGTCATAATAAGTTCAAATATGCGGTCAGTCTGGGGATGCTCCTTGAAATCGCAATTGTGTACGGATTTCAGATCGATTTAAGAGTGGTGCGGCTTCTGCAAGATTTGGACAGCATCACGTTTCGGCACCCGCAAATTCTCCTGTTTCAACTCTACATTTTTTCAAACGTGCTTCGCTGGGTTGTCAAGATCAGCCAATCTCTGGCTCAATATAATGTATCTCCGGCGCATTTCATCCTGATCAGTTTCGGCAGTGCCATTTTGCTCGGTGCCGCCCTGTTGTTATTGCCGAAAGCAACGACCGCGTCAATTCATCCGATTGACGCCCTGTTTACAGCCACTTCAGCGGTTTGCGTCACTGGTCTCATTGTCGTGGATACTGCGACAGCCTTTACGAAACTCGGGCAGATCTTCATCCTGCTTCTTATTCAATTCGGCGGGCTGGGAATCATGACTGTAACGGCGTTTTTCAGTCTGCTGATCGGTCAGCGCATGACAGGCCGCGAACAATTGCTGCTCGGCGATATGTTGGATACCCGGCAGGTCGCCCAGTTAGGTGCGCTCCTGCGTACCATCTTTTTCACCGCTATCTCAATTGAAGCGTGTGGAATCGGTTTGCTCTATCTCAGTTGGAAAGAATATCTGCCTGCTGACGCAAGCTTATACACCGCCTTTTTCCATGCGATTTCTGCCTTCTGCAACGCCGGGTTCTCCACATTTCCTGACAGTTTGATGGGATTTGCCACGAATATGAAGATTAATTTCACTGTGACCGGCTTGATTATTTTAGGGGGATTGGGGGTTGGCACTTTACGAAATATGGGTCACGCCTGCGTGAACGCCCTGAAAGAGAAACGCACAACCTCGCTTTCGGTGCAGTCGAAACTTGTACTTCTCATGACTGCCTTGCTCTTGATCATCGGAATGTCGCTATTTTTCATGTTGGAATATACAAATACCTTAGCTGAATATCCCTGGCAATCTCAGGCGCTCATCGCCTTTTTCCAGGCCGTCACGTTCCGAACGGCCGGTTTTAATACGGTGGATTTTGGCAAAGTCAAAGAATCCACCCTGATGGTTGGGATTGTACTGATGTTTATTGGGGCCGGGCCAGGGTCAACCGCTGGAGGTATCAAAGTGACCACGCTCGCCATTCTGCTTGCCACCGTTGTGTCAGCCGCCCGCGGGCAAACCCGGCTGGAATTGTTTCACCGTACAATTCCCACAATGGTCTTGCACCAAACTCTGGTAGTAGTTACCTTATATCTGTCGCTGATGATGAGCGTTTCGCTGTTACTTTCCCTGACAGAGCCGCGATTCCGCTTGATCGAATTGTTGTTTGAAACCGTGTCGGCCCTCGGAACCGTCGGTTTAAGTACAGGAGTGACTCCGCATTTAAGCGTGGCAGGGAAAATCTTCATTATTATCACAATGTTTGCAGGGCGCGTGGGCCCCTTTACCTTAGCTTTAGCCATCGGACAACGGCAACGTACCGAGCGTTATCGTTATCCGGAAGAAAAGGTACAAATCGGATGAAAAAACGTTTTGCTGTGATTGGACTGGGATTCTTTGGCAGAAAAGTAGCGACTTCTCTGTCGGAGATGGGAGCTGAAGTCATTGCGATCGATAAAAATTTTGAACTGGTGGATAGCATTAAAGAACATGTCCTTATAGCTGTCCAAATGGATGCAACTAATCGCGAAGCTCTTGAACTTCAAGGGATCAAAGAGGTTGATGCAGCTATTGTCGGCATCGGCGAGGACTTTGAAGAATGCCTCTTAACGGTTGTCACGCTCAAAAAATTGGGGGTACCCAAGGTCATCTCACGCGCTGGAACCCGTTTGCGTAAAGAGGTGCTAGAACAAGTAGGCTGCGATCTGGTGGTGCTGCCGGAAGAGGAGGTTGGGCTGAGTGTGGCTAAAGAACTCGTCTCCGGGCTGTTCTTTGATCAGGTTGAAGTAGGTGATAATTACAGCATTGTTCAACTTGTAGCGCCTGAAGCCTTTGTGGGGAACAAGATTATTGATCTGCAATTGCGCGAAACTTATCGGATCAATATTGTTACCGTGAAACGCTTGCTTTCGAAAGCAATGCTGTGGGGCAAACAAGTCACACAGGAACAAATTATCGCCGTGCCCAGGCCGGATGATGTAATCGAGAGGGGCGATATTCTGGTGTTGTTTGGGCATGATAAGGATCTCGGCAAACTTGCGGAAATCTACGAAAATGGATAAGAAACGTTTACCGGAAACTGTATTGGCCCGTATCTGGGAGGAACAAAGCTTTCGCGCGGAATATCTGCACACCACAGAAGGTCGTGAAATACAGATTCTGCGCCGCGGACAGAGGAACCCTGATAGCGGCCCTGATTTCCGGCAGGCACTCATCCGTATTGGCGATCAGGTTCATGCCGGCGACGTCGAACTGCACCTGGAAATCACAGATTGGCAATCTCACGGGCACGATTGCGATCCGGCGTATAATCAGACTATTTTACATGTTGTTCTGTGGCCTTTGCCTCGCAAGGATCATGCAACTCGTCCCCGTGTTCTGACTGCTGCCGGACAATCTGTGCCAACGATGATTGTTCACGATTGCCTTTTAAGTTCCTTAGAACAGCTTGTGCAGCGATTTGAACAGGCAGATTTTCGTAAACACGCTAAAATTCAGCGATGTCAAAGCACTCTTCATATTATTCCGTTCGATGTTCGCCTTGCACACTTACAGCACCTGGGAACAATCCGACTTGAGGAACGCGTCAAGCGTTTTGCTGCGTGGCTCGAACATGACTCTTTTGAACAAGTACTTTACCAGGCCATCTGTGAGGGTTTCGGTTATTTAAGTAACAAACGACCGTTTCTCGAACTTGCTCGCTGTTTGCCCCTCGACTATATCCTTTCTCATCTTCCTGATGTTCCTGATTCTACAACATCCGTCCTCTCATGGATTCAAGCTATGCTTTTCGGAGCATCCGGATTGCTGCCTTCTCAAGAAGAACCTTCAGGGTTAGTTTGTGAGCACCGAGACCCCGAAACTGAAGAGTACATCACAGAACTTCAGGCTTTATGGGATATGCTTGCGCCTTGTCTTGATGTGAAACCGCTCCTGCGCGCAGCCTGGCACTTTTTTCGTCTGCGTCCGCCGAATTTCCCCACGCGCCGCATTGCAGCCCTCAGTTACCTGATTCGCAGCTATAGCGTGCAACCCGTGTTTGAAGGGTATCTCCGTCTGTTTACACTCTTCAGGCAACACTCTACACCCACGGCTCAAAGAATCCATTTTCTTGAGCACACGCTTGAAATTCCGGCCACAGGCTACTGGAAAGGTCGCTACCTTTTTGGGGAACCTGTATTTTCGAATCACGATCTCTTATTTTTAGGACGTTCCAGAATCCGCGATATTCTCATCAGCGCGGTGCTGCCGGTCATGCTTCTGTATGCCCGGCGTAGTTTCCAATCGGAATTGGAAGCAGAAATTCTGGCGTTATATGCACATTTTCCGGCTCCATCCTGGAATCGCATCACAAAAATCGTCACGGCTCAACTGTTTGAACTACAAGGTCTTACGCCGCACACCATGACCGCAAGTGTGTACCAGGGGATGTTGCACCTCTACAAACATTACTGCTATCTTCCGGCCTGTGCCTCCTGTCCGTTTACAGCAATAAAAAACAGTTGACGAAAAGTCAGTAATCTGACGTTATTGATTTTTTTATTGAACAACACTAAACGCGCTAAAACGCGAACGACAAACCTTCAATTTAATTTTCAGTTCTTTCATAAGGAGACGCGAGATGGAAAAATCGCAAACCACATTTCAAGCCAAAGTCACCGATGAGCACAAATCAGCGCTGCAAAAATATCAGGATACTGTGCTCGGTAAAGCAGGATGGGGGTATCTGCTCAAATATGAACTGATCATGTTGCTGTGCAGTTGGGTGCCCGGGGCATTGGGCTATCTGTTGCGCAAAGTTTTTTATAAATTCTTATTTGTTGAAATCGGACGCGGCGTCACCTTCGGACAACACGTGGTTATCCGCCATCCGTACAAAATCAAAATCGGCGACAACGTGATGATCGACGACAATTGCGTGCTCGATGCCAAAGGCTGTCAGGCAGGAGAGTTTGTAATCGGCAGCAATGTCATTTTAAGCCGGGGCTGTATTTTGAGTGCCAAGTATGGCAAACTTTCGATTGGGGAAAATACGAATTTCGGCGCAAATTGCCTGGTTTATGCGGTCAAAGAAGTCAGCATCGGACGCGATACGCTTTTTGCAGCCCAATGTTATGTCGGCGGGTCCATGTATTACTTTGAGAATCCCGATATTCCTCCGATTCAGCAGGGAGCGTATTCTAACGGTGTCTCGATTGGCAACGGCTGCTGGTTGGGCGCAGGCGTGAAAGTGATTGACGGCGCAACAATCGGCGATGGTGTGATTCTGGGTAGCGGAGCCGTGGTCACGAAACAGATCGAACCCTACAGTGTGGCGGTTGGCGTTCCAGCGAAAGTGATCAAAACCCGAAAATAAAGCTGATAAGGTTTCTGCGATCCTGGTGGAGAACCATGTTCCGCTTTCAGGCGGAAGAACTCATTCAAGCGAGAACTACAAATCTAAAAACGTGTTCCTGTGAAAATTCTTCTTGCAATTTCCGCCAGTGTTCAGAAAATATATTATTCTCATTCTAAAAAAACCGGATTTTTGAAAAATCTGGTTTTTTCCTGTAAATCCTGATGATGGTGTAGGCAGTAAATTTTGGAACGCATGAACAACGTGATTGTAGCAATATGCGAATTGTGATTGTTGGATTAGGCGAAGTCGGAGCGTATTTGGCAAAAATCCTGTCTGCGCAGGAAGAGTATGAAGTTATTGGAATTGATAATGACAGTAAACGGCTGGAGGTCTTGGAGGATCTTTACGATATTCAAACCGTTGAAGGTTATGGCGCGGCTCCGCAGGTTTTACGACAGGCAGAAGTAGATACCGCCGATGTCTTTCTGGCGGTGTCCGGCAATGATGAACTGAACATCGTAGCAGCATTGATTGTACGCAGCCTCGGTCAGGCGTTTACGATCGCGCGTGTCAGTAATCCTCTGTACCTGGAAGAGCAGCAGCTTGAAGATTATGAGGCCCTGGGCGTGAATTTGCTGGTCTCGCCTGAACGGCGGACTGCGGTGATGCTCTATCAAACGCTCGAATACCCGCAATTTCTCAAAGTCGAAACCCTGGCGAACGGAAAAGTCCATATCAATCAGTTTCGCATTTCCGAGAAAAGTCCGTTTGCTTACAAAAAAATCAAGGATATCCCACTCACGAAAGACCTCCTGATCGTCGGAATTACCAGAAAACGAGACTTTCTGTTCCCAACCGGCTCTACCGAGATCCTGCCGAATGATACATTGTTTATCGTGGGAAAACGAGAAACCATGCGAGATACTCGCTCAATCCTCCCTCTTGAACAGAAAAAGATCCGCCGGGTGATTCTGTTGGGGGCCAGTGAAGTCACGTATTTTCTGGCAAAAATGATCGAGCGAAAATACCGAGTGCTGGTAATTGAACCAAGTTCTGAACGCAGTGATTGGATCGCCCAGATGTTGAAACACACGGCGATTTACAATGATGATATCTTTACCTCGAATCTGCTCAATGAATTATTGCTTGATAAAGATGATTATTTCATTGCGGCCACTGAAAATGATGAATTCAACCTGCTCTCTTCCATTTTAATCAAAGAAAAGGGGGTGTCAATGATCGCTTGCATCATTCACCATTCCTATCTGCTCTCAACCGTTGAACAAGCCGGAATCCATCAGGTATTCAGCCCGCAGATGATTATAGCCAATGATATTGCCGGCACCATTCGCTCACGCGGTTTGCTGACCCTCCAGGATTTTCAAAACATTGAAGCGGAGTTTGTGGAATTTGATATTCCAATCAATTCTCCGGTCATCCATAAAGCGATCCACCAGATTGTGTTTCCACCGCAAACGTTGCTAGTCGCTCTGCTCAGAAACGATGAAGTCATCATTCCCAGAGGGGATACGATCCTTCATGCCTGGGATAAAGTGTTTGTGCTGAGTCTGAAATCCAATTTTAACAAAATCGCTGAATTATTTCAAGCTGAACAATGAGATATAGAATTATTGCACGTTTATTAGGATTTTTAGTGATTTCCATTGCCTTGAACATGATTGGAGCCATGCTCTGGTCCCTCTACTTTTCAGAGAGAGAATGGGAACATTTCCTGCTCACTATCGCCATCGCATTCGTCATCGGGTCGGGGTTGGTCTATCTTGGACGAAGCCGCAAAGAGGTATCGATCTCCCATAAAGAAGCCTTATTTATGGTCAGCGGAGGCTGGTTTGTGGCCGGGTTGGTTGGGGCTTTGCCATTTTACCTCAGCGGCGCGATTCCGCAGTATTATGATGCATTTTTCGAAACGGTTTCTGGCTTTACAACCACCGGAGCTTCGATCTTGACCAATGTTGAAGCTTTACCAAAAGGCTTGTTATTCTGGCGCAGTTACACCCATTGGCTGGGGGGCATGGGCATCATCGTCCTCTTTGTCGCGTTATTTCCCTTTTTGGGGGTTAGTGGGAAAAAAATGTATCAGTTTGAGGTGCCGGGGCCGGAAGTCGGTGGCTTAAAACCAAAAATTCAATCCTCAGCGTTCATTCTCTGGAAGATTTACGTTGGAATTTCTTTTGCGGAGATCATCGCCCTGAAACTCGCGGGAATGCCGCTCTTTGACTCGATGTGTCATACTTTCGGCACTATGGCTACCGGGGGGTTTTCTACGAAAAATGCATCAATTGCCTTTTATCCCAATCCGATGATTCATATCATCATCACAGTGTTTATGGTCGCGGCTGGAGCCAATTTTTCGCTGTATTATTTTTTGTCACGTAAAAATTTTATGCAGGTGTTACATGATACCGAATTGAAAACGTATCTGGTGATCATTCTCATTTCGAGCCTGGTGTTTGCATTTTTCCTGTATAACCCCGTGTATTACGCCTCGTTTTTTGCTGCGCTTAACTCCGCAAGTTTTAACGTGGTTTCAATTATGACAACTACCGGCTATGCGACCGCCAATACGGATACCTGGCCGATGTTGTTGAAAATCTGGCTTTTGATATTAATGTTTATCGGAGGTTGCGGCGGATCAACCGGCGGCGGGATCAAAGTCGTCCGCTATGTCATTTTAATCAAATATGTGTATGCTCAAATCATCAATTCCTATGCGCCGCAACGGAAATTCGTGATCCGAGTGTCGCACAAACCTGTCAGTCAAGCGGTGATCGACCAAATCCTGAGCTTCTTTGCGCTGTATGTCATAATTTATGCGCTTGGGGTGATGGTCATTGCCAGCTATGGTTATAATTGGCCGGTCACGATCTCATCGGTCGCCGCTTGTTTAAACAATATCGGTCCCGGGTTCTCTTCCGTCGGGGCCATCGGTAATTATGCCTTCATGGCGCCGTTCGCGAAATTTTTTCTGGCCTTTTACATGATCGCCGGCCGTCTGGAACTCTTTGCCGTTATGATCTACTTTGTTCCGGATTTCTGGAAACGCTGACCACCTGGATTCGTAGGTTTGTAGTTCTCGCTTTAGCGAGTGCCCCGCCTGAAGGTGGAACTACGAATCTTTCGGAATTAGGTAGTGGTTAAATAGTCAGTGATGCCCGCTCGTTGAGCGAAGTCGAAACGAGCCGCTCACTGTTCCCTTCGACTTCG
>DF820471.1:10427-32934 GCA_000739535.1 Candidatus Vecturithrix granuli
AATTACGTCTTTTCAAAGAACAGGCAGAATCGACAATCTCGGTCAATTTTGCGTAACATGACTTACTATTTAACCACTACCCGGAATTAATTTCCTAATGCATTACGATGTTTTCAGTTTGAAACGATCAACCGCATGCAGCAAGAGTTCAGCCTGAGAAGACAGTTCCTGAGTTGTGTGAACAATGTGTTGGGAACTTTCCAGATTTTGTTGAATAAACCCAATCACGCCGCCTGTCATATCTAATAATTGACGCACACCCGTCGCTTGTTCCGTGATTGCCCGTTGAATGTGCGAGGTCATATCGTTAATTTGCACAATGGCCTGATGAATTTGTTCAGTCGTGGCTTTTTGTTGATTCGTCGCCGCGGTAATCTCATTGGTCATCATATTCACCTGTTCCATCGATGCAGACACCTGATGTGATATTGCTACCAGATCGTGTAATGTGGAGGCAATTTGAACCACAAGCGCCGAAGACCGTTCCGCGCTGTTCAAAATTTTTTGCAAGGTTTCCCGTGCCTGAGAGGTTCGTTCGATGCCCTGTTTTACTTCATCTGCTCCGGCATGAATCGTTTGCACCACGTTGCCGGTATCTTGTTGCAGGGATTTGACGATCTGGGCAATATCTTTGGTCGAACTTTCGACGCCGGAGGAGAGATTTTTAATTTCCTCGGCCACGACGGCAAATCCGCGTCCGTGTGCGCCAGCCTGCGCAGCAATGATAGAGGCGTTCAGAGCCAGTAATGAGGTGCGTTCCGTAATCTCACGAATGACGCTGAGAATCGTATCAATATCCTCAGAGCGTTTGGCAAACCGGGTAATCGCATCAACCGAGGCCGAGACAGCCAGATTGAGCGTTTCCATGCTTCCCATCACTTGTTCCACGGCGTCCTGACCCTGGATCGCATCCTGGATTGTTTCCTGCGCTAACTGTTTCGAGGCATCTGTGCTCTGCTCGACATCTTTCAGCCATCGCACAGTTTCGCCTAAAGAAGTAATTGTCTGATGAGCTTGCGCGGTTAAGTCATTGGTTTTTGACGCGATATGGGCAATAGAAACCGTCATTTCTGAAACCGATGTTGATGTGACTTCCACAGAAGCTGAGAGTGTATCTATATTTGTCGCCACTTCTTCAATACTCCCCCCAAGTTCTTGCATGGTTGACGTCATCGTATCTGCAGCAGTAGAGACCTGTTTGACAATAGTAATATCTTGATCAGCCAGAGAAGAAATTGAGACGCCTGTCATCGCAATTTGTTCCGCACTTGCACGAATTTTCAGAATCAAAGTTCGCAGCCCTTCCGTCATGATCTGGATAGCCCGGCCAAACGCATCATCGCTGGAACGAACCTGGATAGTTTCCGTCAGATCCCCATTCGCAACGTTAGCCGCGACGTCTGCCACATCAATCAAATAACGAAGCATTTCCTGCACCGCCTTGCCCAGAAGATCATGTTGAGAACGAACATGTACCTCGCCATTCAATTTCCCGATGGCGATCTGCGAAGCGACTTCCGCCAGATGTTGTAGATACCCGGCGACCTGATTAAAAACCTTTCCAAGTATGGCGATTTCATCGCGTCTTTTGGTCGGATGAATGTTTTGGACAAGGTTCCCCTCAGCAAGCTGTTGTCCAGACTCTACCAGATTCTTAATCGGTCTTAATATCAGAAAAGAGAGCATGAGGGACCCACTCACAAAGGCAAATAATAAAAACAGAAGAAAAAGGACGATAGTTTGCACAAGCAGCGCCTGCACTTTTTGATCAAAAAAATCTTTCGGCACGCCAATATCAATGGTCGCCAGATAATTCTGTTTATCACCGAACACCGGAACAAGGGTATGATAGATTTCGTCAATCAAGACGATCATCTGTTCATGCTGTTGAAGGTATGCTAAGAGATACGGATCTTTCACAGGCTGTTCCCAGAAAGTCCTATCATTGTGAGCTTCTATGATTCCGGACGCATTAATTACTGCAAAATGGGCAATATTTTTTTCTTTGTTGCGTTCATATAATTTTATGCATCTGAGCGAAAGTGCACCTAAATTTCCCTCAATACTTTGCTGAAATCTGGTTACTTCCAGAATTCCGTTGATAATGTCCTGCGCCAATGCTTCAGAACGCTCTTTAATTGACTCCAGAAAATCCTGCTTCATCACTTGCAAATGGACGTATGTACTGGTTCCCAACACTACAAAAATCACCATACCGATTGCAAGAAGTATTTTGCTCCGCAAATTCCACCGTATCATAATACTTGCTCCTACTGTACTATTCCGTAAATTTTTGATCGTAAACAGGGACATCACACTTCAGGTTAATGGCAAAATTGAAGTTTAACACTCCTGATAACAAAGTTTTTACGTCGCGCTCCAGTCGTCAATTAGGTAGTAATACCTCTATCCGCCAAACAATGCAAGAAATATTTATCCCAAGAAACATATTGATATTTTTTCAACGATACTCTATCGGAACAGAAATTTGTCTACTGGTTGTGTGCAGATTTCAGAAAAACCCCATTCCTTCTTACAATGCGCTCAACTTCATGCACAAAAATACTTGACAAGATAAGTAAACAGAAGTTTGAACTTAAGAAAGATTTTCATCAGAAAGGAGGGATGCCCTGCGCAAGCATCGGATAAACATTAACTAAAGAACGGCACTGCAATCTCAACCGTAATATCACGACATCACAAATGTAGAGAACTCTAACTGAAAGGAGAAACGTCTTATGCGTATCAACAAAATGTTTGCACTCTGTTTCGTGGTTATTTTGCTGGCTCCGGCTTTAACCGTCGCCGCGCCGGAATTTACGCTTAAATTCGGACATCTGGCGAACGAAGAAAATTCCTGGCATAAAGCGGCGATGAAATTCGCTGAGCTTGTTAAAGAACGGTCCAATGGCCGGATTGAAGTGAAAGTGTATCCCAATGAGCAATTGGGAAAGGAACTTGATACGGTCACAAGTATTCAGATGGGCACGGCCGACATGGTGATTTCGGGCGGTTCATTAATGAACTGGGCGCCGCGCATCGGCGTGATGGAATGCCCGACCGCGATCCGTGATTCGGAACACCTGCAAAAAGTGGCTGGCGGCGAAATCGGGAAAGAGATTGAAGCCGAGATTTTGGAAAAAGTCGGATTGCGAGCGATTGCCTGGTTTGAAAGAGGTCCCAGAAATTTGACCTCCAATAAGCCAATGAAGACGCCTGAAGACGTGCAGGGAATGATTTTGCGCGTGCCCAACAGCATTTTATATGTCAAATTCTGGGAAGCCGTTGGGGCTAAACCAACCCCCATGGCCTTTTCAGAAGTGTTTACTTCCTTGCAGCAAGGCACGATTGACGGCCAGGAAAATCCCCTGTCGCTGATCAAAAGCGCCGGGTTCTTTGAAGTACAAAAATACGTGAACCTCACGGAACACTTAATTACCTGGATTTACGTGTTAATTGGGGAAAAACAATTCCAGGCCATGCCGGCAGATTTGCAACAGATCATCCTGGAGGCTGGCAAAGAAATGCAAGCATACGAACATCAACTGTTCCTGGAAGATGAATTAAAACTCAAAACAGAACTAGAAGCGGCTGGCATGACCTTTGTTGAAGTTGACAAGCAAGCCTTTGCCGAAAAAGGGAAACCTGGCCTGATGGAGGGCTTGACCCCGGAACAAAAAGAACTCTTCACGCGCATTGTGGAGACAAAGTAAACTTTGTAAGCGGCAAGAAACCGGGTTTCTTGAAGAAACCCGGTTTCTCAACGAAGTATGTTCAAAATCGTCAAATACCTCATGGATAAACTCCTTGAAATCGGAGCGCTGCTGAGTATTTCCGCCATGATTGTCGTAGTGGTCATTCAGGTCTTTTCCCGCTTTGCGCTGCCGCGCACCCCGGCCTGGACTGAAGAAGCCACCAGAATTTTGTTTATTTACATGGTCAGCTTTGCCGGGGGACTTGCGGTGCGCGAAAAAGCCTTTGTGAATGTTGATACCTTTATTAATTATCTCCCCTCGAAAGTCAGACAGTTCCTCCAAATCATCATTGACGTGATGATCGTTTTATTCATGGGGATCATCGTGTATCACGCCGCCTTTTTTGTCAAAATTGGGGCTATGCAGCGTTCTGCTGCCTTGCTGCTCCCCATGTCTTATGTGTTTGCCGGTATGTTGATTGTGGCCTTTTTTATTGGCCTCTATACCTTGCTTGATCTTGTTCATGATGTCCAGTTATTCTCAAAAGGAGGACAGCAGTAATTATGGCGCTGTTATTATTTGGTGTATTCATCCTTTTGCTCTTTTCAGGAATTCCGGTCGCATTTTCGATGGGAATTTCTTCCCTGGTCTATGTCTATTTTGCTGACATTCCTCTGGTCATCATCCCTCAAAAAATGTACGCCGGGATCGACGTGTTTGTTCTTCTCTGTGTACCAGGTTTCATTTTAGCCGGGAATTTGATGAATAGCGGCGGCATTACTGAACGGATCATCGGCTTTTGCAATGCGCTGTTAGGCCATGTTCGCGGGGGACTTGGCCTGGCGAATGTGGGCGCATCCATGATTTTTGCCGGAATTTCAGGGACGGCGGTTGCAGATACGGCTAGTATTGGCGCAGTCTTGATTCCGGCCATGAAAAATGAAGGCTACGAAGCAGATTTCTCGTGTGCGGTCACGGCGTCATCATCAACCGTAGGGCCGATTATCCCTCCGAGTCTGCCGATGATTATTGCCGGAACATTGACCGGATTGTCAGTCAGCAAATTATTTCTGGCCGGAGCTATTCCGGGGATTGTTTTAGGGTTGAGCTTAATGGGCGTCTCATACATGATTTCAACAAAACGCGGACACCCCAAAGGGAAGCGGCATTCCTTACGCGAAATTCTGCGCAAATCCGTTGATGCCTTCTGGGCGATTCTGATGCCTATCATTATCCTGGGCGGCATTATCGGCGGCGTATTTACGCCGACCGAAGCTTCGATTGTGGTGGTCATGTATGCGTTCTTTGTAGGCATTGTGATCTACCACGAACTCGCGCTGCGTTCGATCCTCAAGATCATGCTGGAAACGACCATTACGACAGCTTCGATTATGGTGCTTGTCGGTTTCGCTAATCTCTTTGCCTGGATTCTGACGACAGAGCAAATCCCTCAGTTCATTGCTGAAACCATACTCAAGATGACGCAGAATAAATATCTCATCTTACTCCTGGTCAATTTGCTGCTCTTATTTGTCGGAGCGTTTATGGAAACCATCGCCGCCCTGTTGATTCTTTTTCCGGTTTTGCTGAAACTAGCGACGAGCGTCGGCATCGATCCGATTCACTTTGCGATTATCTGCGTCTTAAACCTTATCATTGGCTTGACGACTCCTCCGGTTGGCGTGTGTTTGTTTGTCTCTTCCAGTATCGGGAAAATTTCTCTGGGAACGCTCACCAAAGCGATACTCCCATTTTTAGCCGTCAGTCTGATCGTGCTTTTGCTGGTGACGTATATTCCGCAGCTTTCGCTGTTTTTACCGAGCCTTTTGTTAAAATAATCTTTTGGCCAATTTGAGAAAACTACAAAGATTACACATAAGAAAAGGATTTTTGAAAAGAAGAAGGAAGAAATCCTTTTCTTATGTGTAATCTTTGGGTAGTGGTTAAATAGTAAGTGATGTCCGCTCGTTGAGCGAAGTCGAAACGAGCCGCTCACTGTTCCCCTCGACTTCGCTCAGGGAACGCATCACTTACCATGTAGCCACTACCTAATCTTTGTAGTTATAAAAAATGATCATTGACTGTCACGTGCATTTGATTACGGCCAAAGGCTATATTGACCGCCTGGTTCACGAGATGGATAAACTTGGCATTGAGAAAGTCTGCCTTCTGGCCGGGCAGAATAATATCAAATTCTGGGGTTCGCGCATGGCCTCGAATGAACAACTTATCGAGGCATATCGAGCTTACCCTGAGCGGATTATCCCATTTGGATTCGTAGAATTAGGCGCTGATTCGCCGGCGATTATCGAAACCTTGTATGCCTTGGGATGCCGGGGACTCAAAGTGACACGCCCGCGTTACAACTATAATGATGATCACTTGCTCGACTATTATCGCCGGGCCTGCGCCTACAATATGCCGATTCTGTTTCATACGGGCACCGTCTTGCGAACTGACGCCGATGAATATTATGACGTCGATAGTAGCCGTATGAAGCCAATTTATCTGGATCGCATTGCGCGGAAATTCCCGACATTAAAGTTGATCGGAGCGCATCTCGGCAACCCCTGGTACGAAGAAGCTGCCATGACGTTGTTTTGGAATCCGAATGTGTACTTTGATTTGTCCGGTTCAATTCTGAAACGTAAACACGCCGCCTGGTTTAACGAAACCTTGTGGTGGAATCAGGAACGCATGGGCAAACTGGCGCAATCCGAAACAACCCATTATAAATCGTCGCTTTCTCATCCCTTTGATCGGATTTGCTTTGGTTCGGATGTGCCCATCGAAGAAATGGAACAGGTGTTGGGCGAATATCAGCGCCTCTTTAATGAATTAGATCTGCCTGAAGCGTTGCGCCAAAAGGTGATGGGGCAGAATATGGCCGAGATCTTATCGCAACAGTATTAAATTATCCATACATGCAGAAAAACCGAGTTTTTTCAAAAAACTCGGTTTTTGGTGTATAAAAACTCATGCAAATACACAAAGGCGACCAATTATTTCAAGAAGCCTTGAAATATTTTATTTCCGGCGTTGGGGCGGCTGGACGATTTTTCCCGACCATCGGGCGACCGCTCTTTTTGGAACGGGCCGATGGCGCGTATCTCTTTGACATTGATGGCAATCAATACATTGATTATCATTCCTCCAGCGGTGCAACGTTTTTGGGTTATAACAATCCTGAAATTAAACAAGCGATGCAACAAGCCCTGGATATGGGCTATTTCTGCAATTATGAAACCGAATATCATGTTAAACTGGCCGAATTGTTGTGCGCGAGCGTGCCCTGTGCGGAAAAAGTGCGCTTTGCCAATAGCGGCACGGAGGCGACCCTGGGGGCGATTCGGCTGGCGCGCGGCGTGACCGGACGCAAAAAAATCATTAAATTCGAGGGGCATTTCCATGGAATGCACGAAATGGCCTGGTTCAACTGCCATACAACCTTATCGGAGCCGAATGAATATGGGGAAATTCCTTGCATCCCTGATTCTGCTGGCATCCCTGAAGAAATCGCATCAATGGTGATCGTTCTGCCTTCCAATGAGCCGGACATCTTTCGCTCCTGTATGAAACGCCATCAGGGGGAAATTGCGGCGGTGATTATGGAACCGGTCATGTATAATGCGGGTTGCGTGCTTCCCAAACAGGAATTTGTGCAGGCTGTGCGAGAAGAAACCGAACACGCCGGAACCGTACTGATTTTTGACGAAGTGCTCTCCGGGTTTCGCATGTGCCTGGGCGGCGGGCAGGAATATTTGGGCGTGACGCCTGATCTCGCTACCCTCGCCAAAGCTTTAGGCGGCAGCGGCGTGCCGATTGCCGCGCTGGTCGGCAAAGAATGGGTCATGAACGGTTTGAATCCGGTCGGCAAGGTTGTCATGAGCGGCACCTACACCGGCCACATCCTGGAAGTGCTGGGTTCGCTCAAAGCGGTTGAAATCATGCGCTCTCCCGGTTTCTACGATCATCTCAATCAGCTTGCGGATCGTTTATACAGCGGCCTGAGCGACTTATTGCAGCGCTATCGCATAAAAGCTGTCATTCAGGGCGTCGGCGCGCGTTTCGCCATTTATTTCGGCTTAGAGCACACCCCGATTTATGACTACCGCCAAGTGGTGCGTCACTTTGACTTTGACATGAATCAACGCTTCTTACGCAAAGCGTTTGAAAAATATTTATACATTCATGATTACGGCAATAAGCTTTCGCCCACACATCATGGCTTTACCTCAGCGCACACGCTTGAGGATATTAATGAAACCCTCACCCGCTGTGAGGATATTTTTAAGTTGATAAGTGACTAACGTGACGAAAATGACTAAAGTATCGAGTAACTAAAGTTAAAGAGTTATCCTTTATAAAGAGGGTTTTGCACTCCTGAAACTTTAGTCACTTTCGTCATGTTAGTCACTTATCAACCTTTTCTTATGCCCTTGACAGATACAGAAAAACGTGAAGCAATTTTGAAAACCTGGAATTTAGAGTCAACCAGGGAAGTTCCGTTTCTGATTGAAATCGGCTATCCGCATTTTGCGACGGAAGAATTTTATGGCGATGACGAGGCGGAATTACGCTGGAATGAACGCTATCATCAGGAACGGGCTGAAGTGGATGATTACGGTCTGCCCAATATCAAGCCTAATCTGGGAATCAGCGTCATGGCTGCGGCCTTTGGCTGTGAGCAGCGCATCAATAATGAGGCCGATCCCTGGATTACCCCACGGATTCGCGAGGCCAACGTTGCCGATGTTTTCACGCTGAAAAAACCGGACCCGACAACCAATCCCATCTATAAAAAAGCCTTTGCCCGCCTCGAGTATTTGCAAAGCCACAGTACGCTGCCGTTGCGGTTGGTCAATGTGCCGTCTCCGCTGGTGACGGCCTCTTTGATTTGGGAATATACATCCTTTGTGGAAGCGACCATCTTGTATCCCAAAGAAATTCATGCCTTGCTCGAAGTCGTGACGGAAGCGACCATCGAATTTGTGCAACTTCAATTGCAGCGCATTCGTAACCTGTTCACGATGGGACATGAAATGTGGTTAACGCCCCCGGAAGTCGGTCTTCGCGTCAGCGACGACACTGCGGCCTTGCTATCGCCCAAATTATATCGTGAATTCGGGGTGCGCTATAATGCTAAAATCGCTGAGGCCTTTGGCGGGATTGTCGTCCATTCCTGTGGTGAACTGAAACATGTGTTACCGGTGATGATGGAAATCCCGAATTTACGAGGCATTGATCTGACCATTCCGCAAAATAGCAAATGGGAAGTGATCAAAAAGTCCGCCTCCGGAAAAACCGCGCTGAATTTACGTCATTATTTCTGGGATCATCCACAAGCAGGAACAGATCTGGTCGAATATACCCGCAAGCTGATCGAGTATTTTGGCAGACAGGGGATTTTTATTCAGACTTCAACCCCGACCGTGCCCGAAGCCGTTGCATTAGAACGGGCACTGCATCAGTTTTTAGGGATACGATAGGCTGGACACAGCCTGACGATCAATCGCCAGACTCAAAGCTGAACAGGCTCTAAGTGATTATAAATATATTCTTTAGCACATCAGAAACTGGGTTTTTCGAAAAACCCGATTTCTTGACCTGTCAAAACTGACAAAAATTTATTCGTAATATTTACCAGGCTTTTTCGCCGTAGGCGATATGGTATTGTAGCAACGAACAAGCCTCCGTCGCTCTAAATTCGCCGTAGACGATCCACAGAAAGACGACCGTTGTCATCGAGTTCATCGTTTGGCGTAGCGATTGTGGATCGCCTACGGCGAAAAAAAGATGGGGTATCGTTACTATAATACTGTATCGCCTACAGCGAAAAGATGAGCTAAATGTAAGATGCGGTCATAATGACTTATATGTAAATTTACGCTTGACTTTCATCACTTGAGCCAGTTGAGTTGCCTGTCATTGTCTTGAGGTGATCCATGATATATCTATTTCTATTTACCCGGAGGAGTCGTTGTGAGCAGTGTTTGCGAACATTGTTCACGCTTGAGAGGAGAGGGAAGATTGTATGAAAAAATGCGTATGTATTTTGTTGGCATGTACTCTGATACTCGCGGCCAGTACGTCTTATGCGGCGTATAAAAAGGAATATAAACTGAGCGTGGTGGTGGGGCCGACGTTTAAATGGTCTATCGCGGCTCAAAATTTTGCGGATGAAGTGCGTGAAAAAACTGAAGGTCGCATTAACATTCAATGCTACTTTGGCGGAACCCTGTTTGCCGGAGTCCAAACGAATGAATTGATGCTCATGAGCCAGGGAGTCGCGGATTTTGCCTTTGGATCAACCATCAACTGGTCGCCGCAGATGAAACAACTCAACCTGTTTAGTCTGCCCTTTCTGTTTCCGAACTATGAGGCTTTTGATGCTGTGAAGGCCGGAAAACCGGGACAGGAGATCTTTGAGGGGTTAGAAAAATTTGGAGTGATTCCCCTGGCGTGGGCTGAAAACGGATTTCGTGAAGTCACGAATAATAAACGTGCGATTGCCATGCCTGAAGATATGAAAGGCTTGAAAATTCGGATTGTCGGCTCGCCTATCTTTGTAGATCTGTTCCGCGCTTTTGGAGCCGACCCCATGGCGATTAACTGGTCGGAAGCCGTGACGGGTTTTCAGCAAGGCACGGTTGACGGTCAGGAAAACCCGGTGGTCAGCGTATTGTTCCCGGTCAAAATCTGGCAGTATCATAATCATATTACAATCTGGCGTGGCACGATTGATCCTCTGATTATCGGCGTCTCGAAAAAATCCTGGGATGAGTTTACCCCGGAAGATCAAGCCATTGTCAAAGCTGCGGCTGAGAAATGGGGCGCATGGCAGATTGCAGAAGTGCGTAAGGGATTGGCTGATAGCGATGATGCGCTCAAAGAATTGGAAGCGAACGGGATGACTGTGACCCATATCACGCCGGAAGCTCGCATCGCCTTTAAAGAACAGGCCAAAGAGGTCTATGCCAAATGGAAAGAAACTGTTGGCACGGATCTGGTCAATGCAGCCGAAGAAATCGTGCAGCAGTATGAATAATCAGATGCAATAAAACATTATAGTGTGGATCACTTCAAGATGTGTATTATAGAAGAGTTCAGGCATAGAACCTGGGTTTTTGATAAAAACCCGGGTTCTTGAAAGGGGGAGTATGAATCAGAAGATAATACGGTTTTTTGACCATTTTGAAGAATTTTTGTGCGCTTCCATGTTGGGCGCGATGGCTGCCATTGCTTTTGCAAATGTGATTTCCCGCTATTTCTTGCACTATTCTTTTGCCTTTATCGAAGAGCTTGAAGTCAGCGCGTTTGTCTGGATCACCCTGTTCGGCGCGTCCATTGGCTTCCGACGTGGAGCGCATTTGAATGTGTCGTTATTGGTCAAAAATCTTCCGAAATCCGTGCAGAGAGCCTGCGTTATTATCTCCGGTGTGTTAGGCATCGCGCTGTTCGGCCTGTTAATTTTTTACGGCATCGGACAAATCAAGATGGAACTCTTATTTGATACCCGTTCGCAGGGCATAGGGGTTCCGCAATGGTGGTACACTCTGGGATTGCCGCTTGGGGCGGCATTGGTGATTCTGCGTATTCTGCAAACAACAATCATTCAGTGGAAAAAATTATCATGATCGATCCAGGAATTGTGCTGTTTGTCGTTTTTTTTGCGTTGCTCTTGCTTGGCGCGCCGATTGGCGTGGCGATCGGCTGCGCTGGCGTGTTCACAATCTGGCGTGAAAGCCTGGGAATGCCGATTTTATCAGCGAACTTTTTTGCCGGGATTGCCAAATTCCCGCTGTTAGCCATTCCATTTTTCATTCTGGCTGGGATCATTTTTGAACGCGCCGGGATTGCCAAACGCCTGATTGAGTTTATCAAACAACTGGTGGGCGCAATGTACGGCGGTCTGGCGGTCGTCACCGTGGCTGCCGCGCTTTTCTGGGGCGCGGTTTCCGGCTCAGGTCCGGCGACTGTGGCAGCCCTGGGAATGATGCTGATTCCGGCGATGGCTGCAACCGGCTATCCGAAACCTTTTGCGGCAGCTATTACGTCAGCGTCTTCCGGGTTGGCGATTATTATTCCTCCCAGTATTGCCTTTATTATCTACGGCTATATTACCGGTGATTCTGTCGCCGCTCTGTTTGCCGCCGGAATTATCCCGGGCATTGTGGTCGGTCTGGCTCTGGCCGCAACCGTCTATATTATTTCGCGCAAGCGCGGCTATCGCGGCGAACCGCGAACTTCCTGGAAAGCTGTCTGGATAGCTCTTTTGCGAGCATTTTGGGGCTTATTGGCTCCGGTCATAATTCTGGGCGGCATTTACGGAGGCATTGCGACGCCGACAGAAGCCGCAGTCGTAGCGGTGTTTTACGGATTATTGGTAGGATTCTTTATCTACCGAACCATGCACGTCAAAGATATTTACAAAATCCTGGTTGATTCAGCGGTTGCATCTGCAGTGGTGATGTTGATCGTCTCTTTTGCCGGGATCTTCTCCTGGGCCGGGCAATCGGTGAATGTGATGGATAATGCCGCGAATTTTATCCTCAGCATCACCAGTTATCCTATGCTGATTCTCATCCTGATGAACATTGTACTCCTGATTTCCGGGATGTTTCTGGATGCGATTTCCATTTACTATGTCTTCCTGCCGATTTTCATCCCCCTGATGGAGCATTTCGGTTGGAACAGCATCTGGTTTGGCGTGTTGATGACGGTCAATCTGGCGATCGGGCAGATTACACCGCCGATCGCAGTAAATCTGTATGTCGGCGCAAACATTGCCAATATCAGCCTGGAAGAAATCTCAAAACCGGTCATCCCGTTTATTCTGGCTTCAATTGTGGCCCTGGCGATCCTGATTATTTTCCCGGAAATCAGCCTTATGCTGCCGCGTCTGTTCGGATATATTCAATAAAGGATAGACTTCAGTTGACGTTTTGCTCACAACGGGCAGCCGTCAACTGAAGCGATGGTTTGCCTCATTGTTCACAGCGTGAACACCCATCCGTGCAGCGAGTAATTCTGCAAGCCCTCATTGTCCGTTTGATCTTCCTCAACACGATATGTTTCTTCAGGGGTTTTTCGAAGAATCCGGTGCAGGCTAAGAAGCTGTTTTAAAAGTTTGCAGGTGAGGAGTGCGAAAGCTCTGCTTTCGCTGTCAAAGCAGAGCTTTGACACTCCTGTTCACCTCTCTCGAAATGCCCGTTGCATGGACTTTTAAAACAGCTTCTCAGAGATCCCGATATTTTTTTTCGCGGCCCTGCGTATGTATTGCGAAATTTTTTTCGCGGATCTCGAAACAGAGTTTCAACATACAATTTCAATTGACAATTCCTGCGTTTTCCGCACAATGTAGAACAAAACTGAAGTTTTGTTCCGTTCCACTTCTCGAAGGGGGGCGAACTACAGATAACCACAACGGATTGAAGGAAGCATCCATTATTCCTCGAATCCGTTATTGTCTTGTAAGAGACTACCCATGCCCGACAATTACGATATTTTTTTAAGTCACCATAGCAGCGATAAAGCGCAGATCGAACAACTGGCTTGCTGGCTGCGCGATCAGGGCTTCAAAGTCTGGTTCGACAAATGGTCGTTGATCCCCGGACGCCCCTGGCAGGAAGGCATTGAAGAGGGATTGAGCCAGAGCCGCACCATCGCCGTATTTATCGGAGCGTCCGGTTTGGGCCAATGGGAAGTTCCGGAAATGCGAGCGGCCCTGGATCAGGCTGCGCGTCAGAAAAAACCGGTCGTCCCCATTTTTCTCCCCGACTGTCCTGAAAATGCGGAACTCCCGCTGTTTCTGCGCGCCTATACCTGGATCGATTTCCGTTCCGGTCTTGATAATCCTGACGCCCGGCAGCGCCTGCTCTGGGCGATCACCGGTGAAAATCCATATCAACAGCGAGAACTTATCGCCGACGCCTCTGCTTCCACGCAACCGTTCCTGGGAGACATAGTGTATAAAATGTGTAATCGCGGCCCCCAGGAGAACGACTTTTTGCGCTTTTTTCGCACCCGACTCCGAGAAAATCCCCGGCAGCCGCACTTCTATTTTTTACATGGCAGCGACGACGAATGTCATGAAAGTCTGATCGAACGCCTGGCAAGAACGCGCATCAAAAAATATGTGGAACAGACCTGCGGTGCTCAGTATGCGGATGTCCAATCCAAATTGATTTCCTGGCCTATACGCGGCGATCTTGAAACTCGTCAGGAGGATCTGGCTCTCAATTTTATGAAAACCTTTGACAGCGATGATCTCATGCCGAATGAATTGATCTCAGGTCTCTGTCATCTGGCGGTTTTGCGCAAACATCCGTGCGTGATTCTTCGACACAATTTGGACGCCGCCCGTTGGGATGCAAGCCAGGAACGCTTTATCCGCTGGTATATTAAGGCCTGGCTGCAGCCGGAATGGACAGCAGATCTGCCGCAGTTTTTGATCTTTCTCAATATCATCTATCCCCGGCGCCATCATCGTTTCAGCGCGGCGCTGATGTTTACCTGGCCGCGCTTCGGCCAAAAGACGATTAGCAAGCAACTCTGCCGCATCCACACCTCTTCCGGCGAACCGGACCCCTGTCAATTACTTCCGGAACTCAAAATGGTAACGCCTTTCGATGTGAGCGACTGGTTTAGCTATTACCGGATTTATCCCGATGAATGGCAGCGCAAAGAGAAAATTGCGCTGATCTTTGGAAACCAGGAACGTTGCAGCATGAGCGACGTGGAAAAACACCTGAAAATGATCATTGATGAATGTACCGCGAATGTACCGCGAACCTCCAGGTTCGCGCCTGGCGTCCGCGAACCTGGAGGTTCGCGGTACATTCGCAATACATAAGGAGTCATAACATGAACCCGGAACTGAATTTTCAACTGTATCAGGGGCAGGGCAGCCCTATTGCCCAGAGGGATCAACGCGTGCCTGAATACGTCCCTTTTGTGGATAGCGATGATCCCCGTCATTATCTTGCCGAAGCAGGCTTGCGGGATGCGGTTAATGTCGCGCTGGCACTGGGACAGCCCTTACTTGTGACCGGCGAACCCGGCACCGGCAAAACCTAACTGGCCGCCAGCATTGCCTATGAATTGAATTTGCCGCTTTTGTCGTTTTATACCAAAACCACCGCCACCGCCACAGATCTCTTTTATCAATACGACGCCCTGCGTCGTTTTCAGGATGCGCATTTGAGCGATACGCAAGCCGTAGATATCGAGCAGTATATCACATACCAGGCATTAGGACAGGCGATCCTGCTCTCCCAACCGGCAGGACAGGTAGATGATATGTTACCCGAAAATCTGCACGGTAAAGGCCCGACGCGCGCGGTGGTGCTGATTGATGAAATTGACAAGGCCCCGCGCGATCTGCCCAATGATGTGCTCAATGAAGTTGAAAAGATGGAATTCACGGTCAAAGAAACCGGACACACCTTTCGCGCCGAACAACGCTATCGCCCGATTCTGGTGCTGACCAGCAATTCCGAGAAAAATCTGCCGGATCCCTTTTTACGCCGCTGTCTGTTTTACCACATTCCCTTTCCCTCAGCCGAACATCTGAAGGAGATTGTGCAGAAACGTTTTCAGGATCATCCGGACTTCACTCCGCAGTTCATCGAAGCCGTGATCGCCCATTTTGAAGACATTCGCAAACTGACGCTGAAAAAGAAGCCGGCGATCGCCGAATTTCTGGCCTGGATACGCGTACTGCAAGCATTAGAGATTGATCCGAATCACCCAAAACCCGGCCAGAGCGAAGCCTTAGCCCTGAGTTACTCGATCCTTGCCAAGACCCAGGAGGATCTGGCGACATTGAAAAGGAAATTTTTGTAATGTACCGCGAACCTCCCGGTTCGCGGCTGTGAATTGTGAATGTACCGCGAACCTCCCGGTTCGCGGCTGTGAATGTAGGGCGAAATGGTTTTTCGCGCCTACAATTCCGCGAACCGGGAGGTTCGCGGTACATTGGCTGCGTCCGCGAACCGGGAGGTTCGCGGTACATGAAATTATGGAGAAGATATACTATCACAGAGATCTCCCGCATTATCAGCCGTCGTGCGCGACCTTTTTTGTGACGTATAGATTGGCTGGTTCGCTGCCTGTAGCGGTAATTAACAGGCTGAAGCAGGAGTTTCGCCAACAATGCCGGGTGATTCAAAAGAATGGCAAACCGAGGCCCTCTCAAAAAGAGGCGATCTATACGCTCAGGAAGCGATATTTTGCAAAGTTTGATGATTGTCTGCATCGAAGAAATATGAATGAACCGTATTGGCTTAGAGATGAAAATCTCGCTAAAATAGTGGCGGACTCCTTGCACTTTTTAGCGCAAGATTATTTTGACCTGTGGGCGTATTGCATCATGTCCAATCACGTTCATATTTTGATCAGCCTGTTTTACAATGCCCCCAGGCTATATAAGGTGATGCAGAAACATAAAAGTTTTACCGCCCACAAAGGTAATAAAGCATTACAGCGCAGCGGGCAGTTTTGGGCACACGAGAGTTACGATCATGTCGTCCGCAAGGACGGAGAATTTGGGCGCATCCTGGCGTATCTTCTCAACAATCCGGTCAAAGCCGGACTGGTCGAAGATTGGCAAGCATGGCAAGGGTCGTATCTTAATCCTAAGTTGTAATATGTACCGCGAACCTCCCGGTTCGCGGACGCGCACTGTACCTCGAGGCCGCGAACCGGGAGGTTCGCGGTACACGGGCTGGTTTGAGGCCGTACATCGAGGCCGCGAACCGGGAGGTTCGCGGTACATGGAGAATTATGCAACAGCTTCCATTTGCGGAATTTTTAGGGTATTTGACGCGCCAGGGGTTTATCATCGGCGTGGATCAACATTTGCGGCTGCACACGCTGCTGCACCGGCTGGGGCCGGACTGTCCGCCCGCGCGCTTGAAGTCGCTGCTCTGTCCGCTGTTTGCGACAAATGAGAAACAGCAGCAGCAATTTTATCGTGCGTTCGACGCCTATTTTGCGGCTTTTGATCCGCAACGCGCTGAAAAGCAGACCGAGACAGAAGCTGAGCTGCCGCAGGACAAAACACAGGCTGCGCCGCCGCTGTGGGCGCGGAAATGGCCTTATGTGCTAACCGGACTGCTCTTGCTGCTGCTAATTGCTGTTGGAGCATATCAATTTCTGAAACCCAGGCCGGAGCCGTCCACAATCGAAACACCGATCCCGGCTGCGCCAACGCCGTCTCTGGTCGAACGTCCGATCAAGGAGCAGATTGTGCCTATGGTTCCAGTGATTGCACCGCAGGTGGAGCCGGAAACGCAACTGCACGCGCTCTGGCGCAAATATGGCGCAACCCTGCGCTGGCTCGCGTTTTTTACCCCGGCCGTGATCTTCCTGCTGGCTGAGGGCTATCGCCTGAACCGGCGTAAATTGGTGTTGCAGCGCGAACGCGGCAAGACCGCCCCGTATCTGTTTCAGCTCCAGATTGAGCCGCCAGACCCGGCTTTTCTCAAAGATGAACGCTTCTACACGGCTGCGCGTCTTCTGCGGCGACGCTTGCAAAGCGATGTGGTTCGACTCGATCCTGAGGCGACAGTCACGCAGACAATTGGCAGCGGCGGCTTTCCGAGCTTGCAGTACAAGCCGCTCACCCGGCCGCCGGAATATCTGGTGTTGATTGAACGTCCCCTGGGGCGCGATCATTACAGTCGCTTGTGCGAAACTCTGATGCAGGCCTTGCAGCACGAGGGCATTTTTGTCACGCGCTATTTTTTCGACCGCAACCCGCGCATCTGTTTTCAGTCGCCGGAGGGCAAACGCGAATATCTGTACGAGCTGAAAGACCGCTTTCCTGACCATCGTCTGCTGATTTTGGGCACGGGGGAAGAACTGCTCGACCCGCTGTCCGGGCGCCTGGATACCTGGACGATTGTGTTTCAGACCTGGCGCGAACGCGCGATTTTGACGACCGTTGCGCCCTCGGCCTGGGGATGGCGCGAAATCACGCTGGCCTCGGAATTTGTGGTCTTGCCGGCCACGCTGGATGGGTTGGCCGCGTTGGCGGAGTATTTTGCACAACCGACTTCCGCATTCCCCTCCTGGGAGGGGTTAGGGGTGGGTTCCGGCACAACTTCCGGGGATAAACGGATATTACCCACCCCTGCCCCTCCCAGGAGGGGAATTCGGTGGCTGCGCCGCCATAAACCCACCCCTACCCCCTCCCAGNCCTCCCAGGAGGGGAATCTGCGGGCTTACCTCGGCGAGGAGGTCTTTCAATGGCTGTGCGCGTGTGCGGTGTATCCTGAATTGCACTGGAATTTGACGCTTTCCCTGGCGGCCTTGCCCTGTATGCCAGCGAACCTGCTGACGGAAGCGAATCTGCTGCGTCTGATCCGGCTGCCCTGGTTCCGAGAGGGCGCGCTGCCGGAAGAGTTGCGTCTCAGTTTGATCGCTGAATTAGGGCCGCAGCAGCAGCGGGATATTCGCAGTGCCTTGATTGACATGTTAGAACGGCAAGATGCGCCGCCGCCGGAGAGCGCGGCTTACGACGTGTATCAGGTGCATCTGGCCGTGCAACGTTTGTGGCTGCTTTCCTGGAAAAAACGGCGTAAGTGGAAGCAGATGCTCAGAGAACAGGCCGGGGCTGGAGCCAGACGGGTCTTACAGGATTACACCTTTGTGCGCTTTTTGGAATCCACACGTGTATCGCCCCTGAATCTGGTGCTGCCGCGCCGTTTGCGCAAGCTCTTTTTCCGGCAGGGTGTGCCCTGGTTCGGGCTGAAAACCAGCGTATGCGCTGTTGTCGCCGGGCTGCTCATGGCGGCCGTGTATTTTTTGTTTCCGACGCCGCAGCCGCCTGTGCCGGTCAGCGATTTTGTGATGCACATTTTTCAGGTTGCGGACCTGCCTGCGGATCATCCTGCGGCGATTGTGGAAGACGGCGCAAAGTTCATTCCCGCTTCAGCAGCCAGCGGCTATCTCTGCTACGGCGCACAGATCGCGCTGCCGGCCAGCGACGCGCTGGACGCGCACTTTAGCCTGGCGATTGACAACAATACGGCTGATGACCGGAGCATCGCCGTGCTGGAGGTGTACGATGTTGCGCGGCAAACGGTCTTGCAGCAGAAAAGCATTACGCGCCGCATGTTTGCGACCTCCGGAGACTTTTCTGATTTCAAAGTGTCTTTTAGGCTTGACGCTGCGACCCAACTGGAATTCAGAGTCTTTTACGCAGGCGGGGCCGCGCTCAGGGCCGATACCATCACCCTGGCTAATCCGGCCAAAACCATGGAGATGGTCTGGATCGAAGATGGCTGCTTTTTGATGGGGCAATCCGAGGCGGAAAAAGCCGATCTTATCAAAGAAGTGGGAGAAGCTGATTACAAGCAATATTATGCCGATGAACTCCCGCAACATGAGGTCTGCGTGCAGGGCTTCTGGATGGGCAAATATGAGGTTACAAACCGGCAGTACCGCGCCTGGAAACCCGATCATGACAGCAGCGACTATCAGGGTCATTCATTGAACGCTGAAGATCAGCCGGTTGTGAATGTCAGTTGGAATGAGGCCAGAGAGTTTACAGACTGGCTGAACGCGCAGAATCAGGAAGGCTCGGAATTCCGGCTGCCGACCGAAGCCGAATGGGAATATGCCGCCCGCGCCGGCACGAGCACCTCGCGTTTCTGGAGCGACAACCCTGACGAAGCCTGTCAATATGCCAATGTTGCTGATCAAACCGCAAAGCAGCAATGGTCAGATTGGATAATTTTTGATTGTGACGACGGCTATGCCGTAACCGCGCCGGTCGGCAGTTTTCGGCCGAATCAATTCGGCCTGTACGATATGCTGGGGAATGTGTGGGAGTGGTGTGCGGATTGGTATGGAGCCTATGCAGCCGATTCACAAACGAATCCGCAGGGACCAGCCTCGGGCTCGGGCCGTGTGGTACGGGGCGGCTCCTGGAGCGACGGCGCCGGGAGTTGCCGGGCGGCGAGCCGCAGCAGGTACGACCCCGGCGGCCGCAGCCACTTCCTCGGGTTCCGCCTCTTGAGGACGCCTTCGTAGTCCTCGGCACTTTTACCCTTTTACCCTTTGCGAAGCAAAGGGGGTCTTTTCTTCGGCGGGCGAGGCGCTAGCCGCCGAAGCGCGGGGTTTCCAAAGGGGTGTCCCCTTTGGTCCGCGCGCGGAAAATTTTTGAACATTGCCTCGTGAGGAAGAAATAATTTTTTGAGTTTTTTACCTTTTTACTTTTTGGAGGAAACTACAAGGATTTGGTGTAGGAAGGATTCCTGGGGGTGAGTGGGGTGGAGAAGGGAAAGACGTGATGTCATGCCGCCCAACTTACCCTCACGAATCCTTCCTACACCAAATCCCTGTAGTTCAGGAAGGAGGGGGAAACTACAGGGATGTTGTGTAGGAAGGATTCTCAAGGGAAAGTTGGTCGGCCTACCTCACAACATGCTCACGTACCGACCGATTCACCCTCACGAATCCTTCCTACACAACATCCCTGTAGTTTCAGGAAGGAGAGTGAGGACGGGTTGGGCGGCGAACGGAACGGCTTGACGCAACGCCGACCAACTTACCCTCACGAATCCTTCCTACACCAAATCCTTGTAGTTTCAGGAAGGAGAGTGAGGGGGTAGTTTGATGTCATGCCGACCAATGTATGATCACGAATCCTTCTTATACACAATCCCTGGAGTTAACGCGTATGCACGAACAATTAACCTACGTGATTAACGGCGGCCTGTTCGCCGTGCAGAACCAGATGGGGTCGATCTGGCCGGAAGAGGCGTATGAGGCCGCGTTAGAACTAGAATTCCGCAAACGCAAACTGCGCGTCGAACGACAAAAAGAATTCGATGTCCCCTATTTCGACAAACGGGTCGGAACGTACCGGATCGATCTGCTGGTGAACGATCTCGTCATCATCGAATTGAAAGTTGTTCCGGCATTGCAGCCCATCCACCGCGCCCAATTGCTCTCCTATCTCAAAGGCTATCGCAAACCCCTCGGCATTTTAGCCAACTTCGGCGGTGCATCGGTAGAACACGAAACCATGCCCAACGCCCGACTGACCGGCCCGCCGCTGACCGACCGCTTCGACTATGACGCTCTCACGCTGCCCGGCAAAGCCCGCATCAAAGACCTGCTGTTCATGGCAAACCGGGTGCTGGTGACGCTTGGCCCCGGCTATCTGCCCCAAATTTACCGTCGCGCCATGTTTTACGAACTGCAAACAGCCAGAGCCGAATTCGAGACCATCAAAAAAATGACCGCACAATACGACAATCAGCCCGTTGGCGAGCAGGATGTGAATTTTTTCCGGGTTGGCGATGTGCTAATCTCCATTGACACGGTTCGGTGTCTGGATGATGATCTGCTGCTGCTCAAATTCCGGCAGTACATCGCCCATCTGCACTGTCAGCATGGCGTGATCTTCAATTTCAGAAGCACTGTGCTGGATTTCCGGTATTTAGAGTGAACTACAGGGATTGGGTGTAAGAAGGATGGGGAAACTACAAGGATTTGGTGTAGGAGGGATTCTTGAGGGTGAGTGGGTAGGCAAACGGAAAGACGTGACGCAACGCCGACCAACTTCCCCTCACGAATCCTCCCTACACAACATCCTTGTAGTTTCAGGCAGGATAGTGGGAGCGGAGTTGGTGGTAGATGGCGAGCTTTAGGGGGAATACCGACCAACTCACCTTCACGAATCCTTCCTACACACAATCCTTGTAGTTTAACTATACAAGGCATGTCGTCGAGCGTGCGTTGAAGAGTCCAGACCTGCTCCGGCGATGGCGGCGACGCCATCCGAAGATCACACCAGGGCAGATGGGTTGGTAGGTGCGCCGAAAACTCGTCTGCCTTTTTTTGGTTGTTCTCTATTGACAAAAGGCGCGGCAGGAGAAATTATTATATTGTGAAATTGTTTTGCGCGGCCGTGAAACTGGAGTTTCGCGATAGAATTTGCGGTACAAACAAATTAATAAAAGGAGAGTTTATGCCTGTACTGAAAACTGACTATGAACATATTGTTCTCAATGCCAATGGGACGCCTGTTATTGTCGGCACATCTATGAAAGTGACCCAACTTCTCCTGGAGAAAACGGCTTATGGGTGGAGTCCTGAAGAATTGTATTTCCAACATCCGTATCTGACATTGGGGCAGATCTATTCAGCATTGGCCTATTATTGGGATCATCAGGAGGAACTTGATCAGGAGATAGAGCGACGACTCGAATTTGTAAACAGAGTTCAGCAGACCATGGGCGTTTCCCCCCTGTTTCAACGTCTCAAAGCGAGAGGTCTCATGTAATGGCGATTACTTTGTATATGGACCACAATGTCCCTCGTGTCATTACGGTGGAACTTCGACTGCGAGGGATTGATGTACTCACAGCCTATGAAGACGGCGCAAGTAGATTGAATGATATGCAAGTGTTGGATCGTGCAAATGAGTTAGGACGGATTCTGTTTACACAAGATGATGATTTTCTGGCTGAAGCGGTTAAACGCCAAAAAACTGGCAAAACATTTTGCGGAATTATCTATGCCCACCAACTCCGGACTTCGATTGGAAAATGTGTGCGCGATCTTGAACTCATTGCAAAAGTCGGTGAACCGGAAGAATTATCGAATAGAGTAGAATTTTTGCCCCTGTGATGATGCCCCTGTGTCATTGGCATGTACCACGAAACTGATGTAATTTCCTAATGACAAGAGGCGCGGCAGGAAGGCATGTTGTTTTATAGTATCTTATTATCTCACATTACGCACTCATATAAAAAAGTCAGATATTATACATTGTTTTTAACTGTGTTAGCTCT
>DF820471.1:33883-44640 GCA_000739535.1 Candidatus Vecturithrix granuli
ATCTGAACATGATCACAAGATATTTGTCAAAGAACTTTTTTATCTACTGCGTAAAGTGAGTTATTATTTTGGCAATACGCTTTTGAATTTTCAAAAGTTTATAAATAAAGGAGATGCTAGCGTATGTCATACGCAACGGTGATCATCAATCCGAATTTTCGTAGATGATCCGGAAGAATTTGCCCAGACCGATGACAAACGACTAAGCAAACTGACAGGCGCAGCCATCGTGCCATTTTCCCAACAAGCAGAATAAGTGGGGCGGCGGCAATGTACCGCGAAATTGTAGTTCGCGGTCCTCGAAACCGGAGTTTCGAGGTACATGTACCGCGAAATTGTATTTCGCGGTCCTCGAAACTGGAGTTTCGAGGTACATGTACCGCGAAATTGTATTTCGCGGCTCTCGAAACCGGAGTTTCGAGGTACATGTACCGCGAAATTGTATTTCGCGGTTCTCGAAACTGGAGTTTCGAGGTACATGTACCGCGAAATTGTATTTCGCGGCTCTCGAAACTGGAGTTTCGAGGTACATGTACCGCGAAATTGTAGTTCGCGGTCCTCGAAACTGGAGTTTCGAGGTACATTTATTTCGATTTTTTGCGGACGTGGTAGGTTTCGCCGGAGCGTCCCATGTATCTGGCCATCAGGGAAATCAAAATCAGAGACATGCAGAGGATGATCGTGGAGACGGCGTACACTTTGGGGGAGAGGCCGAAGCGCAGCATCCCGTAAATATAGACCGGCAGAGTCATCCACGTGCCGGTGAGAAAGTAGGAGATGACGATCTCGTCAAAGGAGACTGTAAACGCTAATAACGCGCCGCCAATAATCGCGGTTCGGATCATCGGCAATGTCACGTACCAGAAGGTTTGCAGAGGGTTGGCCCCCAAATCGTACGCTGCGTATTGATAATTGGGTCCCATTCGTAATAAACGGCTGCTCACCTGAAACATGACGATCGGGGTGGTAAAAGAAACGTGCCCGAGCAGAATCGTGAATATCGAGAGCGGAATGTTCAGGTTTCTGACAAAAATCAGCAGGGTTAAGCCCATAATGATGCCGGGCAGCAGAAAGGGCAGCATAACAAAGGCGCGGAAAATGGTCTTGCCCGGAAAATTGACTTTTGTAATAAAAAAGGCTCCGCTCGTGCCGATCACAGTCGAAACCGCTACCGCGCACAATCCAACCAGCAGAGAATGCAGAAACGCGCTGAGAAGTTCTTGATCCTGAAGCAGTTCACGATACCATTTCAGGGTTAAGCCTTCCATGCCAAAAATCGTCCGGGTCGGGCTGAACGAGAAGATCAAGACAATCAGCAGCGGAAAATAGAGAAAGATAAAAATGAAGGCTCCGTAGATTTTTAATCCTGTGCCTTTGCCATATCCGCCTGTTATTCCATGTTTATTCACCTAAAAACCCTCCTTCCGTGGATCCGAATTTTGAGGTGCTTCCCAAAATGGTGACTGAAATAATAAACAGCACAAATCCAAGGGCTGCCCCAAGAGGCCAGTTAAAGGCAAACCCGAATTGACTCCAGATCAAATTGCCGAACATGATCCCCTGAACCCCTCCGAGTTGGAGTGGGATAATATAATCGCCTAAAGCGATGATAAAAGCAAAGATGAAACCGGTCACTAACCCTGGGAGTGACAGGGGTAAAATCACATTGGTAAAGGCCCGAAATTCATTGGCGCCCAGATCATTCGAAGCATCGAGGAGGTTGCGGGGGATCTTTTCCAAAGACGTATAAATCGGGATAAAGACAAAGGGAATACAGATATAAGTGAGGGTAATGGCAATCGCAAAATGATTATACAGAAAGATTGTCAGTGGTTTTTCGATGACGCCCAGGGCCAGCAGGATCATGTTGAGCACTCCGCGGTTGCCGAGAATCGCGCGCCAGGCAATGATCCGCACCAGATAACTAACCCACAGGGGAATGATGCACAACATAAACAGCAGGTTTTTTCCTCTTTCAATTTTGAATGAGACCATATAGGCCAGAGGATAAGATGCAGCAAGCGAGATAATGGCAATCACAAGGGCAAGCCGGATGCTTTTGAACAAGATCTTGTAATATAGAGGATCAGTAAAAAAGAGCTTATAATTTTTGAGCGTAAAATTTCTGTCGATCACAAGCCCTTCGCTTGAATAAAAACTCATGATAAAGGTGAAGGTCAGCGGGATAATCACCAGGCTCAGAAGCCATACCGTGATAGGAACCCCTTTGATAAATTCTGCGGATGGGGAAATGTGACGTTTCATAATTTTTGCTGCTGTAAATCATTCTGTGCCGGAGTGCAAAAGTTCTACTTTTGCGGGTCAATTTTCCGGCAAACACTCACTTGCTCACTTGCGAAAGTAGAACTTTCGCACTCCAGCAGCAGCGAAAGTAGAACTTTCGCACTCCAGCAGCAGCGAAAGTAGAACTTTCGCACTCCAGCGGCACAGAATATGTACAGTAACTAATTTTTCGTGGCTTCATACTGCCTCTACGCTATATTGAATAATTTGTTCTTCTTCCTGACGCGGGAACACAATGACATCCTGAGCGCTCCACCCTATTTCCACCCTATCGCCAACGTTGAGGGCATGATCCCAGGTCACGGCTGCGACAACAGCGCGTATCTCCGATTCACCGACTTGACAGGTGGCTTCATAGTCTGTGCCTCGAAATACAATACGGGTGAGTTTCGCTTGCAAGGCATTCTCAAGAGATTGATGTGAATTGACCTGCACTCTTTCGGTACGCACGCAGATCAACACGTTCTCGTGTTTTTGCACGTTGCTTTTCGGTGTTCGCGCCTTAATCTGCTGACCTTCTACTGCAATGGTACTTTCAGCCTGATTCATTGAAATAAGCTGCCCATAGATGAAATTCATATCGCCGATAAAGGAAGCGACAAACGCTGTCTCCGGTCTGTTGTAAATGTCATTCGGAGAGCCGATCTGGTGCACAATCCCATCCTTCATCACTGCGATCCGGTCGCTCATGGTCATGGCTTCGGATTGATCATGCGTCACGTAGATAAAGGTGATCCCCACATCCCGTTGAATATCTTTTAACACCTTCTGCATGGCCACGCGCAGTTTAAAATCTAAGGCCCCCAGTGGTTCATCCAGCAGCAGGGCAGCCGGTTTATTGACTAACGAACGCGCCAGTGCAATGCGTTGACGCTGCCCGCCGGATAATTGTTGGGGCAGCCGGTTATCAAAGCCTTCCATATTGACCAGGCGCAGCACGCGCGCTATTTCCGGTTCTGCTGACGCAAGCGGGATTTTTCTCATTTTCAGGGGAAAGTAGATATTTTTCTTCACTGTCATGTGCGGAAACAAGGCATAATCCTGGAATACAGTATTCACCTGTCTTTTATACGCAGGAGTATCACTGACATCTTTCCCCTCAAGCAGAATCTGACCGGCCGAAGGAGCTTCTAAACCTGCGATCATACGCAGCGTCGTGGTTTTTCCACAACCCGAAGGTCCTAACAGGGAAAAGAATTCACCTTTCTCAATATCTACGGTAAAATTATCTACAGCAATAACCCCATCGAATTCTTTTCTGAGGTTCTGCAATGCAATCGCACAGTTTGTAGTCATAGTCATCGCTTGAAAAACAGAAGGCGAAGAGTGTTCTTCGCCTTCCTGATGAGGCAGGATTTAAGGGGTAGCTTTCACTCTATTCCACAATTCAACCCGTTTACCCGTATCTTCTTCAGGCACCATAATATACAATGGGGCAGGGAATTCAGCAATATCGCGTCCATACCACCAGGCCGAGTCAAGGACCACCGGATTAAACCCGCTGGCCCCGGCAGGATTGACAATGCCGAATCCGACAAGGGCTGCTAACTCTTTCTGTCCCTGATCCCCGATCATATAATCAATGTAGGCGTGAGCCAGTTCAAGGGACCGTCCTGTGGTAGGGGCCGTAATCACCCATCCGTCAATCCAGCAAATTGTTCCTTCAGTCATAGCATATTGCGTAAAATTTTTCCGCAATCCTGCTTCTTCCAACCTGATATTCAGGAGCGCGTCATTCCCTCCAAGCACGATCAGGGCGTCTTCACTCGTCAACACGCCAAACTCCGAATCGAGACCGGTTGTAAAGGTGCGAGCATTGGATTTCCATTCATACAGCCGCTGCCGGACTTTTTCCCAATCGCCTTCGCCGAATTGAAAGGGATTATCTATTCCTGCATGAATGGCGGCAATACAGGTAACATTCGACGATTCATCAAAGAACGCAATTTCGCCTTTAAATTCAGGCGCGGTCAAAATATCTAAGGATACTGTCTTTTTATCTTCGCTGAGATAGGGCGCGAGTTTGTCTTCAGGAATTGCAGCCGTATTGATGGTGATGGTTTGCGTGCCCCACACGATCGGAACGTGCAGCTTTTCACCGCTTTCTGTTTTGGCGTAAGGATGGTTGCGGAAAAATTCACCGATTTTGTTATAGTTGCTCAATTTTGAGACGTCAATCGGCTGGATCAGACCGGCATCCTGGTATAACTTCACCCGTCCGGAATCAATCGAAACAATGTTATATTCATCAGGAGCAGCTTTCACTTTGGTAAAGTGTTCCTCAACCGTTCCGGCGGTCGTAATTTTGACTGTACAATTATATTTTTCCTCAAACGGTTTCACCCAGGCTTGTTCTGAATAGCCGTCAAAGTTGATAATGCTCAACGTGGCTTTTTCTTCTGCATGAGTCCACCTCGTACCCATTCCAGATATGAGGATACACAAACTGATTAGTACAACCAGTGCCCCTTTTCTTACGCTCAACATAATGTGACCTCCTTTTACGAATGAACAATTAACCTCTTGGATCAACTAATCCCCTTCAGGGATCTTCCAGCGCCTGACCGAAAATCTGAATAGTGCTGAAAAGCAGTCACCTCCTTTTCACGAGTTGTCAAATAACTATAGTAATCCTACATCATGTGTGTCATGTCACTTCGACTCCGCTCAGTGACCGGGCGGTTGTCGAGCGAAGTCGAGACACGAATGACTTAGAAGCTGTTTTAAAAGTTTGCAGGTGAGGAGTGCGAAAGCTCTGCTTTCGCTGTCAAAGCAGAGCGTTGACACTCCTGTTCACCTCTCTCGAAATGCCCGTTGCATGGACTTTTAAAACAGCTTCTTAGGATGTCTATATGATCGTCCGCAAGAGAATCTTTATGTCAACGTTTTCTTGTCTGTTTTTCTCAAATACTGCCTGTGATTTGAATTGTTATTAGGTTCAATGTTAGCTAATTAATACCCTTGTCAAGAAAAAATAATTGAATAAAATCATTATTTTTATTATTGACAGATTTAAAGTGGGTTTATTATGATGTTATGAGCTTATGATAAACTTATAAGAGGGATTATGCGAACGACAAGAATGTATGGATTGAGTCATATTGATAACGCGCAGCGAAACCGGCAGGTGTTACTCTCTCTGGTTTGGGAACAAGGCGAAATTTCGCGCAAAAAACTGGCTGTTCTTTCCGGATTAAGCATTGCGACAACCAAGCGGATCGTAGAAGACCTGCTCTATGAAAAAATCGTCATTGAGACCGGTTCTCATAAAAGTAAACGGGGCAGACGAACCCAACTCCTCTCTTTGAATCCTGAGTTTGGCTTTTTTTTGGGGGTCAACCTTCACCAAAACGCGATTGCGCTGACTGCGATTTCTCTCGCCGGAAAGCCGATTTATGAGGAGATTAGTCCCCATAATGGGAAAGAGAAAGATGATGTGATTGAAAATATTAAACTGACAATTCGGCGCGCATTGGACACGATTCAACACGAGACTGTCTCGCCTTTATTGGGAATTGGCGTGGGGGTGCCTGGTCTGATTGATACCAGGCAGGGCCTAGTGTTATTTTGTCCGGGATTACCAGGCTGGGAAAGCGTCTATCTGGCTGCTGAGCTTCAGAAAGAATTCTCCACCGACATTTTGATTGATGATAATTCCCGTTGTATGGCCCTGGCAGAAAGACTCTATGGACAGGGGAAAGAACTGAATAACTTTTTGTTTGTCTGTATAGATGAAGGGGTAGGAGGAGGTATTTTTATAGATGGGAAACTGTACAGAGGGAAACATGGTATTGCTGGGGAACTCGGGCATATCCTGATTAAGGAAAATGGCCCTCGCTGCCGGTGTGGGAGTATCGGCTGTCTGGAAGCGCTGGTCTCTAAACAGGCCATCCTGAATTCTGCCAGGGTTTTGATCGCCTCGGACGCATTTTCCAGCCTGAAAAAGGTCATCGATATCAATGGTGATCTTACTCTGGAAGCTATTTATCAGGAGGCTAAAGCCGGCGATAAACTATCTAATATTATTATCAATACTGCTGGTGAATACCTGGGTGTGGCTTTGGCTGATTTTGTGAATATCTTTGATCCGGGAGTTGTCATTTTAGGCGGTGAAGTGGTGACGGCTTTTCAGGAATTTATGTATGAAGAAGTTGTCAGAACGACAAAGCTGAAATCAATGAATCCCATTTTTTCGCGAACAGTGATAAAACGAAGTAATTTCAGCAATGATTCAGGTTCCCTGGGCGCGGCTGCGATGATTATTGGACATTATCTCGGTGACAATATCCTGAATATCTAATGTAAAGACTTAGTCCACGAAACAAGTGGAGTGAGTGAAGGAGGCGTTATGACCACCAAAGAACGCATCTTTGCAGTCTGGAATGGTTTATCCCCAGATCACGTGCCCTTGACGACCTGGTGTTTTGGGCTACCTGTACCTCCCCATTTGCGCTGGAAAAATCATGAAGAGGATATCTCATTCTGGTATTCCAAGCGAATGGAGCACATTCATACCTTGCCGCAGACATGGGATTTGGAAGATGATTTCAAACGAGCGCTGGCCTGGCAATCCCTGGGGATTGATGACATCCTGGACGTCTCTGTCCCCTGGAGTGTGAATCCGGAGGTGACCTGGAAAGATGCCACAATCCCGCCAACAGCAAACGAACCCTACCCTGTTTTGGTGCGTGAATATGCGACACCGGCGGGGCTGCTCCGCCATTCAGTCAGATATACCCAGGAAAAACAGGGACAGGGGTGGGTGATTCAGCCTGATTATGCGCCCCTCATTGAAGACTTTAATATCCCTCGCGCGGTAGAACATGTCGTCAGTTCACCGGCCGATATTCCCAAATTACGTTATCTTTTCTGTCCTCCGGATGACCGGGCCAAAGCCTGGTTTGCTGAGCGAATGCGGCAGGTGCAGGATTTTGCTGAAAAATATCACATTCCTGTGCAGGCGTGGTCGGCCTTTGATATGGATGCCGCGGTCTGGTTTACCGGGACGGAGAAGGCTATCTTGATGGCGATGGATGATCCTAAAGCGTTTGGGGAATTGATGGAAGTGATTGCGGAAACAGATCTCGGCCGGACGGAATTGGCCGCCTCAACCCCGGGTGTTGATCTCGTCATTGAACGTGGATGGTACTCTTCAACAGATTTTTGGTCTCCAAAACTCTTTGATCGCTTTGTCTATCCCCACATTGTGACGTTGGCTGAAACTGCCCATAAATATGGGAAAAAATTCGGGTATGTCATGACAACCGGCGTGGAAAGGCTTGGGACTCGCCTGGCTGATGCAGGCGTTGATGTCCTCTATTTTGTCGATCCGGTCCAGGATACCATTTCCCTGGAAAAGGCCCGTGATCTCCTCAGTCAGCGCATGACATTGGTTGGAGGAACGAACGCCCTTTCGCTCGCCTCACGAGATCGCCAACGCATTGAACACGAAATCAAACATGCGATTGATGTGCTGGGACCGACTAATCGTTTTATCTTGCACCCTGTTGATGCGGTATTTCCCGATACCCCCTGGGAGGGGATCGAACAGATGATTGAAATCTGGCAAACATATCGTTAACGTCTGTAGCGCAAAACTCCAGTTTTGCGCATTGTTGACAGCCGCGAAAGGGGATCGAACAGATGATCGAAATCTGGCAAACCTATCGCTGACGTTTGTAGCGCGAAACTCCAGTTTCGCGCATTGTTGACAGCCGCGAAACTGGAGTTTCGCGGTACATTTTCAGAGGAGGAAAAATATGGCTGATAATACCCGTAAAATCCGTTACGAACTGTTACGTCCGGCAGAGCTTCTTCAGGAACGAGAGCGCTGCCCATTGATATTTTTACCTGTCGCACCATTGGAGTATCACGGCCCGCATTTACCGGTCGGAATGGATCCGATCAATGCAACTCTTTGCGCTTATGAGACATGCAAACGGGTCGGAAAAGGCGTGGTTTTCCCAACCGTCTATTGCGGGACAGAACGGGAACGGCCGGCCTGGATGTTAGAAAGTCTTGGATTTCAGACGACGGACTGGGTGATTGGCATGGATTTCCCAACGGCCTTATGGAGAAGCCATTACGATCAAGAGCATGTTTTTGCCCTGGTGCTATCGAACCATATCGAAATGTTGATCGCCCATGAGTATAGACTCATCGTCATTGTTAATGGCCATGGAGCTGTGAATCACATGGAAACCATCCAGAGATTAACGGAATATTATTCGCATACGACTGAGTCGTTAGTCGTATGGAATATTGCCTTTCCGGATCAAATCACCACGGAAAATCTTGCCGGACACGCAGATTTGTATGAAACCTCGTTGATGTTATATCTTCAAAAATTTTATGATGATCTTCCAATCGTTGATCTTACGGCCTTACCGCAGAGAGATGTGCCGATCCATTATACTGATTTTTCCATTGTGGATGGCCCTGGTTTCACGAAAACGCCTGACAAAGATCGAGTGGTAAGATCTGATCCGCGCGATGCCACTCCTGAGTTTGGCAAAGAAATCTTTGAGAAAAGCGTCGAAAAATTTGTGAATATCACGGAAAAGGCATTACAAAGATTAACACTGTAAGAAACATTTGGCATCTCGACTTCGCTCGATGAAAGGAAACCCGGACGTCGAGCGAAGTCGAGACGCCATTTCTGCCGAGAACTTAACAGCCCTGGAGCCGCGAGAGTGGTGTTTAAAAAATTTGTTGCTGTAAATAATTCTGTGCTGATGAACTGGAGGGCGAAAGTTCTACTTTCGCAAGTGAGGGTTAGCTGGAAGTCTGACTCGCGAAAGTAGAACTTTTGCACTCCGGCACAGAATTATTTACAGGTACAAAAATTTTAGTGTACATTTAAGTATATCAGCGTTGGGGATATGGCGTATGTATGGATTGGGAGACATCAATATCAGGCCTCCTCCGTATGTGAGCAAGCAAAAGATATGTTCAGGTATTGTATCAGTGTTTACTTACGATGGAATACGAGCTTATAGAGATTTTCAACAGTTTTTATAGAAGGAGGGTACATCATGAAAAAAATACTTTCAATCGCTCTCTCGTTGTTTTTACTCATGTCTTTGTTTGTCGTCTGGGCAGAAGCGGAAAAAGTCAGAATTGTCCACATTCATTGGACTCAGCCGCCGTATGATGATATAGTCAACCAAACGGCGAAGGATTTTATGGAAAAGTATCCTGACGTGGAAGTCAAGGTGTTATTTTATGCTGATGCGGATATGCCGACGAAGGTCAGAACAGTTCTTGCGGCCGGGGGAGAATGTGATACGTTTGCCATGCCGAATATGCAGTCAGCCTGGTTTATGGCTAATGATCTGGCAGAAGAAGTGATGCCATCGGCATTCGGCAAGCAAACGATTGAAGAAGTCGTTGATATGTGGGAGAAAGATGCCTTTATCAAAGTAGGCGGATATTATAACGGGAAATACTATGGCATCCCACATGAGATGAGCAACTATGCGGCCTGGATCAATACCGCCTATATGAAAGAAGCTGGCCTGGATCCTGAAAAAGATATTCCCAAGACATGGGAGGAATTCGTTGAGGTCTGTCAAAAAATGACCAAGCGGGACGGCCAGGTGATCGTCAGAAATGGCTTTGCGATCAATGTCAAGGCCGCAGTTTTCCCATTTTTGATTCTGCACACCTTAATGGAGCAAAAAGGACTGGATTGGTCAACAGAAGAAGGCTTTTTAGCCAGCCTTGATACGCCTGAAGCGGTTGAAGCCTTAACGACCTTCACCAATTGGGCCACCAAAGATGGTATTTTTGACCCCGGTTTGTTTGAGAATGAACGCGAAGGATTTGGCAATGGTCTTTGTGCAACATTTCTTACTGGAGGAACGTGGTATTGGGGCGTGTTAGATCAATATTCTGTGAAACGCGAAGATGTCACACCAATGCGATATCCACGCTTTAAAGATGGGAAAGATGTTGGCGGCGTCGTCTATGGCTATTCGATGTTTGTTGCCAAACAAGCCAAAAATAAAGAATGGGCCTGGAAATGGCTTGATTTTCTCGAAAGCAGACCGGAAGCGTATATCGTCCATGGGTATTATCAACCGCGGAAATCCTTAGACCCCGCCCTTGCCGATCAATATATCCCGAATAACGATGTATTCGGAGCTGAAAGAAGTTCAGGGGCAGCGATTATTGCCTCTGCAAATTTGAGCGAGCTTCAAGATGCGGTTGGCGCAGCAGTGAGTCGTGTGATTTTTCAGGGAATGTCCAATGAAGAATCATTACAGTTACTCAAAGATGATGTTGAGATGATCTTAGAGTAGATGCAGATACTTACCCACCCCTTATACCCCTCCCTGGAGAGGAATAGGCCATCAATAGGAGGTCATTATTCCCCTCCAGGGAGCAGGGCTGTTAAGTTCTTGTAAAACATGCCCGTCTCGACTTCGCTCGACGTGCGGTATTCCGGTCAT
>DF820471.1:44998-67576 GCA_000739535.1 Candidatus Vecturithrix granuli
CAGGGCTGTTAAGTTCTTGTAAAACATGCCCGTCTCGACTTCGCTCGACGTGCGGTATTCCGGTCATTGAGCAAAGTCGAGATGACTAACATCCGTAGAACTTAACAACCCTGCCTCCAGGGAGGGGTAAGGGGTGGGTAAAAATATTAAGAATATATGAAGAAAAAAAGTTATTATGCGAAACTCCAAAACCATGGCTATCTCTTTATTTTGCCAACCCTGGTATTTTTTTCGATTTTTTTGATTTTACCGATGATCAACGCATTTTACTTATCACTGTTTAAATGGAATTTAGTATCTCCTAAAGTCTATGTAGGATTCAATAATTTTTTCACGTTATGGAAAGACAAAAGATTTTGGAACTCTTATTATGTGACGGTTCATTTTACCTTTGTCAGCGTCGTTATCATCATTTTTCTTGCATTCTGGCTTGCTCTGGCCTTTAAAAGTCATCTCAGATGTAAAAATCTCTTGCAATCCATGATCTTCCTGCCCGTCGTGCTGACGATGGTGGCGGTTGCTATCGTGTGGCAATTTATGTTCCAGACCACCGGCTTGCTTTCCTATCTGTTTTTAAGAATCTTCGGGATCAATATGCAATGGCTGACTTCGACGAAAGTCGCTCCGTATGCGATGATCTTAGTCTATGTGTGGAAAGTCACCGGATATTATATGGTCATCTTTATTGCGGGCTTATTGAATATTCCCGATGTCTATTACGAAGCGGCGACCGTTGACGGCGCGGGATTCTGGAGAAAATTAATTCATATAACGCTTCCTCAGTTAAAAAATACGATTATTCTGGCTTTTGTCTCTTGCGTGATATTTTCCTTTGGAACCTTTGCCCAGCAATATGTGATGACTGAGGGAGAACCAAGCCGTTCGACCGAAGTCGTGGCGCTTTTAATTTATAAAACCGCCTTTATCTATACAAAATTTGGCTATTCATCAGCAATTTCTGTGGTCTATTTTCTGACGCTGCTCATTTTTGCGATGATCCAATTGAAAATATTTAAATCAGAATCAGTGTAATATGTTGAGTAATGCCTGAGAAGTGTTGACCCCACCCCCGGTCTAGGGCTGTTAAGTTCTCACCGGACAGGCCGTCTCGACTCCGCTCGACGTCCGATTTTCCGGTCATCGAGCGGAGTCGAGATGACAAACATCCGCAGAACTTAACAGCCCTGCACCCCCGGCCCCTCCCCGAAAGGGGGGGACCGGGGGCGGGGTCATTAAACATTGGATTTTGCATAGAATATGCGAAAACAAATTGTACAATGGATTCTGTATAGTGTATTGATCAGTGTCGGTTTACTCTTTATTTTTCCTTTTGTCTGGATGGTGCTCTCATCTTTGAAATTAAATAAAGATGTCCTTGCCATTCCGGTAAAATTTCTTCCTCCAACCTGGAATTTTGAGAGTTATTATAATGTCTTCCATTATGCGGATTATGATTTTCCGCGCTATTTTCTGAACAGTATTTTTGTGACGGTCTTCGCAGTGTTGTTAACCGTTGTCCTCTCGACAACAGCCGGCTATGGTTTTGCCAAATACAAGTTTAAAGGCAATAATCTCCTGTTTACGGTGGTCTTATCCACGATCATGATTCCGTTTGAAGCGATCATTGTGCCGCTTTTTGTCCTGATCAAGGCCATGGGGATGCAGAATTCCTATCTGGGGCTTATTATCCCGGAGGGATTAACCGCATTTGGTGTGTTTTTAATGCGGCAATTTTTTTACTCTGTCCCGGATGAACTGATTGAATCAGCAAGAATTGACGGCGCCAATGAATATATGAATTTTCTGACCATTTCGCTTCCGATGGCAAAAACGGCTGTCTTTGCATTAATTATCTTTCACGCGCAATGGGTTTGGAATCTCTTATTATGGCCGCTGATTGTTATATCAACGCCGGAAATGCGAACATTACCACAAGCCATTGCCCTGTTTTCCGGCGTGTATTTTACGCCCTATCCTGAACAGTTAGCCATAAGTGTGCTTGCGTGTCTGCCGATTGTTTTGTTATATCTGTTTCTTTCGAAGTATTTTGTTCAGGGAGTAGCATTAACTGGCTTAAAAGGATAATGAAGGAGTCGTACATGTGAACAGTCGTGTTCATATACATACGGGATGAATATCAAAAATGTACCCCGGTCATCCCTGTCCGACCTATTTGCAAATCGGACAGGGATGACCGGGGTACAGAATGTATATGATTTACACTGGAGGTGTCATAAGCGAGGCTTACCCGATGCAATGAACATCAGATGTAGCGCGAAACTTCAGTTTCGCGGGTGTATCAAGGGTGCGCGAAACTGAAGTTTCGCGCTACATTTTCATGGAGGAAGTATATATGGCTACACAACATCTTCTACCATATATCGCAGTTGCAGCAGTATCAAGCCCGCTTGAAATAGGGGCAAATCGAGCGCCGCAAACTGCAAATGACCTGGCTCAGGTGTTAGAGATGGCCGGATGTGAGGTTCTCTGCCTTGGTTCCATAGGAACGCCTGATCAGGCGATTGCCGCAGGCAGAAAAGCTGCGGAAGCGCATGTTGATGCGGTTGTCTTTACACCTGTCAGTTGGTTCGAAGATTATCTGGTGCTTCAATTTCTGGAAGAATGTGCTGTTTCATTTCTTTTTTGGCCGTTACCTGGCATGGAGACCGGAGCGCTGTGCGGCACGCAGCAGATTACCTGCTATTTGAAGCAGTTAGGACATCCTTATCAGGCGGTTTTTGGGGATACTCAGGATGTCAAGTGCTTGCAAAAATCCCAACATTTTTTACGGGCGGCAGTGTTGAAAAATCGTCTGCGACGCGCTCGCATCGGGTTTGCAGGCCATCGTGTGCCAGGAATGACCGAGACCGCTCCTAATGAATTTCTCCTGAAAAAAGCGATTGGCCCCATTATCATGCCGCTCGATTTGCCTATCTTGCTCGAAAAGGCGCAGCAAAAACCTGACGCTGAGGCATTGCAGCGCTGGCAAGAGGTTGTCAGTAAAGCCGGTTCATGTCAGGTAAGCAAGGAAGATGGAGTGTATGCAATGAAAGTCTATACTGCCCTTTATGATATGATCCGGGAATATGGCCTTGATGCGGTTACGGTCGGCTGCTATCCACATCTGATGGGAAAAGTGTGTATGTCAATTGCGCTTTTGGCAGATCAGGGCATTCCGTTTGCCTGTGAAGGCGATGTCAATGGCGCTGTGGCGCAATTGATCTTAACGCTGCTCACCGGGACGCCAACGCATAACACCGATTGGCTTGATCCCTTAGAAGATGACACCGTGATCTTCTCTCACTGCGGTTCAGGCTCTTTCAGTCTGGCAGAAAAACAAGCAGATATCCGATTGACCCCTGTCCGGCTGATGGATCAGGGGGTGTGCGCGATCTTTCCTGCCAGACCGGGACCGGTGACGCTGCTCAATCTCATGCCTGCGCCTGACAGGTATCAACTGGCAGTGATCGAAGGCGAAGCTGTGCATGCAGAGATGGTCTTTCCCGGCAATCCCGTCAGAGTCCGTTTTTCACAGCCATTATCAGATGTTATGAACTGGGTTTTTGATGAAGGACTCGGACACCACTGGATGATCGGGTATAGCCATGTTGGCGAGGAAATTCGTCGCTGGGCAGACATTGTGGGAAAAGGTGTGCAATTGTTGACGCTGTAACTATCAGTAGATGGCTTTCATTGTGGGTAACATCTATAGTTTTTCAGATATTAAATTGCGATATATGTGCCCGGCATTTTGGAAATGCCGGGCACATTGTGCATAATTATTTTTCTGAAAAACTTATGCAACTATTGACCAGGCTTTTTCGCCGTAGGCGACACAGTATTGTAGCAAAGAAGAAGCTCTCTCCCCATCTTGCATTCGCCGTAGGCAATAGACAGGGATTCAACCGCTACGCGGTAAGGAGGATGGCAGCATTACTTATTACTACAATACTTGAAGCCCTACGGGCTATGATTACTAAACAGTTACAAATCTATAATAATTTACAATCAGGAGGGTGTAATTATGCCAGGACCAGGTTTTGAATGGATTGGAAAAGAAGAAGAACAAGAAGTTATTGATGTGATAAGAGCTTCATGGTTATTCCGATATGGCGACGAGAAAAATCCGCAATTTAAGCACAAAGTCGTGACCCTGGAAGAGGAAGTCTGTGAAAAATTCGGGATCCAACATGCTCTGGCCGTGACTTCCGGAACTTCGGCGTTGCTTGTTGCCCTGTCCGCACTCCAAATCGGACCGGGGGATGAAGTGATTGTACCCGGTTATACCTTTATTGCCTCAATGTCTTCAGTCATTATGGCCCGGGCGATTCCGATTTTGGCAGAAGTGGATGAAAGTCTCACCTTAGATCCGGAAGATGTGGAGCAGAAAATTACGCCACACACCAAAGCCATTATGGCGGTTCACATGCTTGGAAATCCCTGCAATATTGATAAACTCCGGGAGATCGCAAAAAAACACAAGCTCCTGCTCATTGAAGATGCGGCGCAAGCCTTTGGCGGGTCTTACAAAGGCAAACGACTCGGAACGCTCGGCGATATTGGCACATATTCATTTAACATCTTTAAAACCATTAACGCCGGCGATGGCGGAATGGTTGTCACCAATGACGCCGAAGTCTATAAACGCGCATTCGGGTATCATGACCAGGGACATCTGCCCCTCAGAATGGGAGTAGAAATCGGAAAACGATCGATCGTCGGCCAGAACTTCAGGATGAATGAATTGACAGGAGCTTTCACCCTGGCTCAATTCCGTAAATTGGATCGGATTCTGGAGCAGTTGCACAGGATTAAAGCCAGATTTAAACACCAGATCCAGGATATCAAAGGACTTGAGTTCAGACGCATCAACGATGTTGAAGGAGAGTGCGCGACGCTCCTGACCGTGTTTCTGCCGGATAAACAACGCGCCGATGCGGTGGCTGAGAAACTGAATACGCTTACGGTTGCTCATTCAGGATGGCATGTATATAACAACATGGAACAGATCCTGGGAAAAATGACGATTACCCCGGAAGGCTGTCCTTTTACCTGTCCGTATTACAAAGGAGAGGTTGAGTATAAGAAAGGGATGCTGCCTCAAACCGACAAATTACTTGAACGCGCCATCAATATTTCGGTGGGGGTTGTTGACCGAGGGTTAGGGTCTGCTTTTGGGATTCATCCCCACAGCAGCGACGATGAAATCGATCAGAAAGCGCAAGAGTTCAGGAAAGTCGTGCAAGAGTGTCTGTAAATATTTGTTTAGAAAAGGAGATGAAACTATGATCAATGTCGGCGTCATTGGAACAGGATATATCGGGCCGGTTCATATCGAAGCGTTAAACCGGATCAGCGGGGTAAAGGTCAAAGCTGTCACAGATGTGAATCCTGAGCTTGCTCGTAAAACCGCTGAGAATTATAATGTCGAACATGTGTATAACGACTATACAGAGATTCTTCGGGATCCCAGTATAGACGTGATTCATAATTGTACGCCAAACCGCCTGCACTATAGCATCACAAAAGAAGCTATCAAGTATGAAAAACATGTTCTTTCTGAAAAACCACTTGCCATGACCTTGAGTGAAGCGGAAGAATTGGCGGAGTTGGCAGAGAAAAAAGGCATCGTGACAGGCATTGATTTCTGTTATCGTTACTACCCGGTAGTCCAGGAGATGGCCGTACGGGTACGGCGGGGCGACGCCGGAAAAGTCCGGATGGTCAGCGGAACCTATTTTCAGGATTGGCTGTTCTTTCCTACGGACTATACCTGGCGCCTGGAAAAATCGGAAAGCGGGGAGTCCAATATTGCTGCTGATCTGGGAAGTCACTGGTTTGATTTGATCCAGTTTGTGACAGGGCTGAAAGTTGTAGAAGTGATGGCGGATTTTGCAACCTTGATTCCTGTGCGAAAGAAACCCACACGGCAGGTCATTGCGTTTGAAGAAGCTAAAGAAGCGGAGACTGTTGATGTGAAAATCGAAATCGAAGAATATGCGGCCGTGTTATTCCGACTGTCGAACGGCGCGCCTGGCTCATTTACCACCTGCCAGGCTTGCGCTGGCAGAAAATCGGATACCGAGTTTCAAATCTATGGTGATCAATGTTCTTTTGCCTGGAATCATAGCAAATCTACAGAATTGTGGATCGGGCATCGTGAGAAACCTAATGAAACCCTGATCGAATCTCCTACTGCCCTTGATTCTAGTACCGCGGCCTATGCGACGCTTCCGGGAGGCCACCCTCTGGGATACCACGATGCTGTGCTGAATTTATTCAAAGATTTTTATCAGGTGCTCAAGAATGGGAAAGAACCCGCGACCAATATTGCCCGTCCGACTTTCTCTGCCGGCTATGAAGAGATGAAAATCCTGAATGCTCTAGTAGAAAGCCACAAAACCAGGCGGTGGGTGCAAGTGAAAAATCTATAGCATTTCTATATCAGTGTCATGCCACTTCGACTCCGCTCAGTGTCCGTGCCGCTTGTCGAGCGGAGTCGAGACACAACTGTTTTCGGATCCTTATATGTCTGTAGCGTGGTCAAAATTGGTGCGAATAATATAGGTGTCAATGCCGCTTGCCGTTGATCTCTTCTTTCGTATAGAGTTCGTTGTGTTGTTAGAAGAAATGAATGCAATTTGAGAAAATATTTGACAAAACATCATGACATTCAGTTTTGATGACTTGATACAATAGTATTTTATGAAGTCATAGTAAATTTTCGTAATTCCCCTCCTTAGCCCTCTCCAAAGGAAAGGGACAATCTGCTTTTTCTTCAAAGAGGACTGAGAGTGAGGTCTTTAAAAAAATAATGGATACTTTCCTGGAAAATTTTGATGTATTTACTTATATTGTGATGCCGATTTTGATTATGCTGGCCCGCATGTGCGATGTGTCCATCGGCACGATGCGCGTGATTTTTGTGTCGAAAGGCTATCGGAAAATTGCCTCCTTTCTCGGCTTTATTGAACTGCTGCTCTGGCTGGTTGTGGGACGGCAGGTGCTGGTCAAATCTGATAATGTGCTTCATTTTATTGCGTATGCCGCCGGATTTGGCCTGGGAAATTATGTCGGCATGATGATTGAGGACAAAATGTCAATTGGGATTGTGATGGTACGCGTTATTTTACGCGAAAATAATGCAACCCTGCTGAACTTTCTCCAAGAACACAATTTTGGATATACCCTGGTTGACGGGTATGGAGCGAAGAGCGAGGTCAAGGTGCTGTTTAGCGTGGTGCAGCGCGAAGATGTGCCTGAAATTCTGCAGGCCGTTGAGACGTATAATCCTAAAGCCTTTTACTCTATTGAAGACGTGCGCACCGCAAAAGCCGGAATTTTCCCTCAAAAAATCGGGAAGCATAAGCTGTTCTTTCGAAATGGACGCAAATCAAAATAAATAAAAAAACCGGGTTTTTTGAAAAAACCCGGTTTTTCGAGTTTTCAAGAATTTTCCTATTTCAGGGCTTTCAGGGCCGCTTCATAGTTAGGTTCTTGCGCAATTTCAGGGACCTGCTCCGTATAGAGCACCTTTCCGTGTTCATCAATGATAACCACCGCCCGTGAAAATAATCCGGCTAAAGGCCCGTCAATAATGCGTACCCCATAATCTTCGCCAAACGCCCGTTTACGGAGTTCCGTGACGGAAATCACATTTTTTAATCCTTCGGCTCCGCAAAAACGACTGTGCGCAAAAGGTAAATCTAATGAGGCGCACAAGACCACAGTATTGTCAAGCTTCTGCGCTTCTTCATTAAATTTACGCACCGAGGTTGCACAAACTGACGTATCAATGCTCGGAAAAATATTCAACACGATGCGTTTCCCGGCAAAATCTTTCAAGGATACATCGGAAAGATCGGTTTTCGTAAGCACAAAATCCGGGGCCTGGCTGCCACGCGCCGGAAGTTCTCCACAGGTATGAATCGGATTGCCTTTTAACGTAATTTTTGCCATAAAATTTCTCCTCTCTTTTAAGGTTGTATGTTCATAGAAAGCATGGAATGAAACTTCATCTGTTTTGATGTTGATGACTTTGTGATAGAGTCCGTTTTTTCTTCTGTCAAGCCGGGAGAAATAATTTTTTTTCGCTTCGGAAAATTCTTGTTTACTCTTTATTCTTGTAGTTTTTTCTTGATCATTTTCTCCACTCCAAATCCGTATGAAGCAACATGTCCCGCGAAACTCCAGTTTCGCGGTAGTAACAACGGCGCGAAACTGGAGTTTCGCGCTACATTTTCAAAGGAGTTGAGCATGAATATTCGCGTATGGAAAAGTACGGCTTATGGCGAGGTTTCCGATGTCCACGTCCTTTGGGTGTACGATGGCGGCGAACTGTTTGCCCCGCGTATGCCGCTGGATCGAGAAACTCAGGCTATGTTGCAAATGCTGCTTGAGGATCAGGAATTGAGCGGCAAGTTTGGTGAAATTTACATGACGAACCTCGCCAGAAACATAAAGCCAAAGAAACTGCTGCTGTTGGGGCTTGGTCAGAAAAATGAACTGACTTTTGAGAGAATTCGGAAACTCACCGGGAAGGCGATCAAAGAACTGAACAAATCCAAAGCCCAATCAGCGCACCTCTCGTTTGTTGGCGCAGAAAATAGCAGCCTGCCACTTGCAGAGCTTGTGAAAGTCACGGCGGAAACCGCGATCCTTGCCAATTATCGCTTTAAAAAATACCTGAGCCAGGATGAGACCTCGCAAATAGAACGCCTGGATATTGTTTGTGGAGATGAGCAGGAACCCGAATATCAAGTGGCGGTTGCAGAAGGGATCTTGTTAGGTCAGGCGGTTACTGCTGCCAGAGATTTAGTGAATGAGCCTGCGAATGGGCTGACGCCGGTTAAATTGGCTGAAGCCGCGCAACAGGCGGGAGCAGAATATGGTTTTGAGGTTGCGGTGTACGATGAACGCCAGATTGAAGCGATCGGTATGAAAGCTTTTCTGGAAGTCGGAAAAGCCGCTATCAACCCTCCGCGTTTGATCGTCATGAAATATACGGGGAATCCGCAGAAACCCGAGGAAATTCTGGGATTTATCGGCAAAGGGCTGACGTATGACAGCGGCGGTCTTTCGTTAAAGTCCAAAGATTCGATGGTGAACATGAAAGACGACATGGCCGGGGCCGCGGCCGTGATTAGCGCCATGAGCGCGATTGCCAGGGCAAAGCTGCATACGAATATTACCGCGGTCGTTGCAGCTTGCGAAAATATGGTGTCTGCAACCGGCTACCGGCCTGGCGATATTATCGGCACCATGGCCGGAAAATCGGTGATGATTAAAAGTACGGATGCGGAGGGAAGATTAACTCTGGCTGATGCGGTGTATTATATTGTACAGAAAGAATGCGCCAAGCGCGTGATTGATCTTGCGACTTTAACTGGCGCAGCGACTAGTGCTTTGGGCAGGTTGGTGACGGCAGCGATGGCTAACAATGACGCCTGGTATCAGCAGGTCGAACAGGCGTCGCAGCTTTCGGGTGAACGTCTCTGCCGGATTCCCTTAGTTGAAGAATATAAGGAATTGTTGAAATCCGATGTGGCTGATCTGATCAATTCTGCCGGGGCCAATGGTCCGAATATGATTCTGGCCGGCTTGTTTATCGGCGAGTTTATCCCGGATACGCCCTGGGTTCATCTGGACATTGCGGGAACCAGTTGGGCCGAGAAAGAATCGGACTATCTCACGCCTGGCGGCACAGGAGTTGGCGCAAAAACCTTGTATTATCTGGCAAAATTATCTGATCAGAAATAGCGATGAAACTACAAGGATTTTGTGTAAGAAGGATTCTCAGAGGCATGGTTCGGCGTCACACCGACCAATTCGCCGCCAGGAATCCTTCCTATACAAAATCCTTGTAGTTTCCCAGAAGAAAAATTATGTTTTCAATCAAAGGAACGCTTATTTATACAGGCAATGAAGTCATCCAGAATGCGTATGTGAATGTAAAAGAGAAGATCATTACCGGGGTCTCGACAGCCCCTTTGGGAGACGTCAAAGGAGAATATGCAGTGATTACCCCGGCGTTTATCGATCCCCATTGCCATATTGGCATGTATCGGGCCGGAGAGCCTGAATATGAAGGCGAAGCGAACGATCAGATGGATTCCATTCTGCCGTTGGCTGATGCGCTTGATTCCGTCCAAATGGATGATACGGCCTTTCAGGAGGCTGTTGAAGCGGGGATCCTCTACTCTTGTGTGGTTCCCGGCAGCGGCAATATTTTAGGCGGAAGATCGGCTGTGATCCGCAATTACGCCAAAACTTCGACCGATGCGCTGGTCACTCGCGCCGGCATTAAGGCGGCCATGGGTTATAACCCTATGTCCACCCGGGAATGGAAGGGCAAACGCCCTTATACCCGCATGGGGGCCGTTGCGTTGTTACGTGAAAAACTGTATGCTGTGAAGGCCAAATTGGAAAAACAAGAGAAAGAGGAGAAAAAGGACACGGTTTTTTCCCGTGAAGAGGAGATTTTCCTGGATATTTTGTATGGCAAAGAAGTCTTGCGTGTACACGTACACAAAATTGATGACATCGAGACGATCTTGCGGCTTGTGGATGAAGTCAATGCTCTGCGGCCTGAATTCAAGATGACCATGACCATCGAACACGCCGGCGATGTGCATGACGGATATATTTTTCACAAGCTGAAAGATCGAGGCATTCCGGTTATTTACGGTCCTGTTGATTCCCATCCGTATAAAGTGGAGTTGAAACATGAGAGCTGGCGGCATATCAAGCATCTTATCACGTCGGGAGTTGAATATGGCCTGATGACTGACCATCCGGTGATCTTGCAGCGGATGCTGCTCACGCAGTTACGCTGGTTTTTACGTTCAGGGTTGAGTAAACAGGAAGCGATCCAGGTGCTTACCCGGAATAACGCCAAAATTCTGAGAATCGATCATCTTCTGGGAACCCTGGAACAAGAGAAATGGGCATCCTTTAGCTGCTGGAACGGTGACCCCTTTGATTTAGGCTGCTACCCGGTCGCTGTCTATGGTGAAGGCGAGGTGTTGTATGCCTTACAAGAAGAAAAGTAAGTTTATTGAAAAACCAGGTTTCTTGAAGAAACCTGGTTTTTTCTGTGTGATGAACCTGTTATTTTTTGACATAGCGCCCATATAACAGGGCAAATAAAAATCCGACTCCGGCTACCAGAATAATCGTCGCTCCGGAAGTCAGGTTGAAATGATAGGAGATAGCTAATCCGATCAAGGTAAATCCGACGCCCAGCCCCGAAGAGAGCACCATCATGTGGTGCAGTTTTGTGACAAATTGGCGGCTGATCGCCGGTGGGATGGTCAACAACGCGATCACCATGATTAAGCCGACCACGCGCATGGTTAAGACGACAGTTAACGCGGTTAAGCCAAGTTGCAGCAAATACAGCGATTCGACCGGGATAGATAACACCCGGGCATATTCTTCATCAAAAGAGAGCGCCTGCAAGGGATGATACAGGAAGTACACAGTCAGAATAATTATGATGTTCATGACTAGCATCATCAGAATGCTTGAGCGTGGTACCGCTAAAATACTTCCAAACAAGTAACTCATCAAATCCGCCGCATATCCGGGCGTCAGATCGATAAAAATAATGCCCAGAGCCATGCCAATCGCCCAGAGCACGCCAATCAAGGTATCCGCGTGCTGGCGGGTGCGATGCTGAATCAGCCCCATAATGAGCGCCGCAGCCAGACTGAACGGAATTGCGGCCATAATCGGATCCACGCCTAAAAAATACCCTAACCCGATGCCGCCATACGCCGCATGGGCGATGCCTCCGCTGATAAAAACCGTACGATTGACAACGACATAGGAACCGATAATGCCGCAGGCAATGCTCACTAACACGCCGGCAAACAGCGCGTTGCGCATGAATTCAAATTGTAATGCTTCAAACATTGGTTCATTCCTCATTTAATGCTGATGGGGAGCCAGAACGCGATGAGGAACCCCATGGGCAATCAGATCAATCGGACATTGATAGGTGGTTGCGAGCATCTCGGGCGTGATATGTTTTTCCTCATGATATACCAGGGTATGATTGAGACAGGCAATGGTTTTGGTATAACTGGACACCACTCCGATGTCATGCGACACCATGACAATTGTCATCTGAGTATTCAATTCGACCAGCAGTTCATAGATGTCGCGTTTGATTTCCGTATCCACGCTGGCCGTTGGTTCATCCAGCAGCAACAACTTCGGATTTGTCACCAGGGCGCGGGCGATCAGAACACGCTGCTGCTGTCCGCCGGATAATTTGCTGATATGGCGATCCTTCAGGTCATAGAGCTTGACTTTCTGCAAAGCATCTGCCGCAAGGTCGTGATCTTCGGCCGTATATTTTTTCAACAATGGAATGCGGCCTAAACGCCCCATAAGCGTTACATCCCAGACACTGATCGGAAAATGTTTGTCAAGCGTAACCTGTTGGGGAACATAACCGATTTCCTGCCGGGCTTGTTCCGGGGTTTTGCCTAACACTTCAACGCTTCCGCGCGTCGGTTTGACCAGTCCCAGCAGCAATTTCAGCAGCGAGGTTTTGCCGCCTCCATTCGGCCCAATAATGCTGACAAAATCGCCGGCGCGTAAACAGAGGTTGACATCTTCAAGCGCGACCACATCGTCATACTTCACCCACACGTGATGTAAACAGGCAATATCTTGGGACATATTTTTCCTTTTACAGCATCAGAATTTATACAATACCCCCCTCAATCCCCCGTAAACGGGGGGAAGCGCATACGAGAGGTGTATGTCCAATTTCCCCCCGTTCACGAGGGGATAAAGGGGGGCATACGAAAACTGTCCGAACTATTGTTGTAAACTTTCCGCCAGAGTTTTGGCCACGTGCCGCATATTCTCCAACCAATTGGCGGCAAGCGGATCAAGCACTTTGACCTGTGCGCCAATCTGCCTGGCGATAATTTCCACACTACGTTGACTGGTTTGGGGCTGCACAAAAATTACTTGAATATTTTCCACTTGTGCGGTTTTCATAATTTGCGCCATATCAGCCGCGCTCGGCTCTTTGCCTTCCAATTCAATGGACAATTGCTGCAACTGATAATCCCGGGCAAAATACGCCCAGGACGGATGAAACACCATGAAGGTACGATTTTTCAGACCAGCAAGAATCTGGCGAATTTCCTGATCTAAAGTTTCCAGGTCAACAAGAAATTGTTCTTTATTGATCAAATACGTGTTTTGATGAACCGGATCAACATGGATCAAGCCCTGGTAAATTGCTTCGGCCTGAAGTTTGACAGCGGCTGGCGATAACCAAATGTGTGGGTCGCGTCCATTGTGTTCATGCTCGTCTTTTGCTGCCTCTGTTCCTTCTTCATGATGGTGGGCAGTTCCTTCAAGAAAATCAATACCCTGCGTTGAATCAACCACATACATGCCAGGGTTAACGGCGACGATTTTGTCCCACCAGGCTTGCTCAAATTCGACCTGAATTCGAACATACAACTCCGCCCGGCTTAATGCTTTCATCTGTTTGGCGGTCGGTTCAAAGGTGTGCGGAAACGCGCCCGGCGGAAGCATACTGACAACATCAACCAATTCTCCGCCTATTCGCTGGACAAAATAGCTTTGCGGCGGAATACTGACAAGTACCTGCACTTTTTCAGCCGCAGATGCCAGAGGCAGCAACAATAGTACGTTGAGGATGAGGCTCAGGATGATATATTTTTTCATCATCATTTTCCTCCTTGTTATTATTTTGCATATCATAGTTGCAAACTATTTGCATCTTTAAATGCAAACAGTTTGCGTTTGTGTCAAGGAGAAAAAATGAATATTTTTCATGGGTCTGAAGTTGCTTGTTCAGAGCAGGTTTCACAGACGCCGTAAAATTCGAGGATATGAGATTCAATTGCAAAGCCGGATCGCTGACGAATTTTTTCTTCAAACCCTGCCGGAAGGCATTGTTCAAAAACATTCTCAATATTCCCGCATTTTTTACAGATTAAGTGATGATGATGAGGGGTAAATGGATCGGAGAGTTCATACCGATAGAGTTTTTCCTGAAAATCGAGCCGTGTCAATACGCCAAGTTCGCAAAGTAAATTGATGGTGCGATAAACTGACGCAATATCTGCTTTAATGTCCTGAAGTTGCTGATACACCTCCTGGACGCTTAGAGGTGTATGGCTTTCGTGTAAAATTCGGATGACTTCTCGTCGAGGGACTGTTAATTTATAATGACGCTCACGCAAAAATTCTTCGACTTGCGTACAAACATCTCGCTGCATACGTTTTTCACCTCACTTTTTATCAAATACTCCTTCCTGCCTGTTCTTCTGTCAAGAATTTTATCACATAATGCTCGCAGCCTTAAAAACTTTCATTTTTCCCTTGAAAGAAATGCAGGCATTCCATAGCATAACCACTGCTTGTTGAACATCGAGAAAGGTGGGAAATCAAAAAGTTGAGAACTTCCCAACTTTTTAACTTCTTTTTTGATAGGAAATCTTTGTAGTGACCTGGGAGGAGTGCATGACAACTGCATATAATCCGGTAACCCCGGAAATCGTGAGAGAACTCCAGCAGATTGTCGGAGAACGCAATGTGATTTACGGCGATCCGGAACAACTGGAAAAGTACAGCCATGACGAAGTGGCTGATCGGCATTATGCTCATACGCCGGAGGCGGTGGTTCGTCCTATTAGTGCACAGGAAATTGCAGCCATTATGCGGCTTGCCAATCGCGCGTTGATTCCGGTGACTCCGCGCGGCGCGGGAAGCGGATTATCAGGCGGCGCGGTTCCGGCGCACGGCGGCATTGTATTGTCGGTTGAGCGCATGAATAAAATTTTAGAAATCGATCCGGGAAACATGATGATCACAGTGGAATCCGGGATTGTGACGAATCAAATTAATACGGTGCTTGAAGAATACGGCCTGTTTTATGCGGGATATCCGATGAGCCTGGAAACCTGTTATATTGGCGGCAATGTGGCTGAAAACGCCGGGGGCGGGAAAGCAATTAAATATGGCGTGACAGATCGCTACATTCATGGGCTGGAAGTCGTGCTCCCGACCGGCGAGATTATCGAACTTGGCGGAAAGCGCGTCAAAGATGTGACAGGCTATAACCTTTTGCACCTGATGGTCGGCTCAGAGGGCACGTTGGGAATTTTTTCCAAAGTCACGCTGAAACTCCTGCCCATCCCTAAATCGAAAGTTGATTTGCTGGTCTTGTTCAAAGGCTTTCAAGAGGCCATGGATATTGTGCCGGTGATTATGACTCAGACCGGCATTATTCCGACCGCGATTGAGTTTATGGATAAACTCTCAGTACAGACCACATGTCAATATTTGAATGAACATCTGCCCTACGAAGAGGCCGGGGCTATGCTGCTGATCGAGGTTGACGGCGCAAGTGAAGCGCAGGTGGAATCGCAATATGAGGCCATTGGCGAACTGTGTCTGGAACGCGGCGCAATGGAGGTCTATGTGGCGGATAATTATACCACGCAGGAACGCGTCTGGAAAGTGCGTCGCAATATTGCCGAAGCCTTCAAAGTCTATAGTCCGGTGCAGAGCGCCGAAGATATTGTTGTGCCCTTTGCCCAGATCCCCGATTTATTGCGTGATGTTGATCTCTTAGCCAAAAAACATGGCATCCTGATTCCAAATTTTGGGCACGCCGGGGACGGCAATCTTCATGCCACCCCAATCAAACCTCCAGACATGACCATTGAAAAATGGGATGAAATCTTGCCGATGCTGCTTGAAGAATTATATATTGCGACCGACAAATATGGTGGGACGATCAGCGGCGAGCATGGCATTGGTTCAAAGCGTAAGAAATACCTTTCGTTAGTTTTGCAGCCGGAAGTCATTGAGTTGATGAAGCGTATCAAAGCTACGTTTGACCCGAATAATATTTTGAATCCGGGGAAAATTTTCCCTGAAACCCCGGACGCTGTACCAACGGATGTATGAGACCGGTTTGTCGTCCACTGGAGTGCGAAAGCTCTGCTTTCGTTGTCAAAGCAGAGCTTTGACACTCCACCGGAGTGCGAAAGCTCTGCTTTCGCTGTCAAAGCAGAGCTTTGACATTCCACCGGAGTGCGAAAGCTCTGCTTTTGTTGTCAAAGCAGAGCTTTGACACTCCGGGTAGAGTGCCGACTTGAGTAACTTTTGTAGGAAAAACTTGACAAAATAGACTGTCTCAACAAGCAACGTTGTTGTGTATTCATCAAAAGGTATCTGACATCAATAACCCAGGAGATTCTTTCTCAATAAACGTAATGGAATTGACAATTCAGGATATTCAAAAAATTATCCCGCATCGCTATCCGTTTCTACTGGTTGACAAAATTCTTGAGTGTGGGGAAGATTATATCGTCGGGATCAAAAACGTCACCTTCAATGAGCCGTTTTTTCAGGGTCATTTTCCTGGAATTCCAATCATGCCTGGCGTGATGATTGTTGAAGCTATGGCCCAGGTGAGCGGCATTCTTTTTCTGAAAATTTTAAACGATCAGAAGAAACGCCTGGTCTATTTTGCAGGAATTGACAAGGCCAGATTTCGTAAACCGGTTCGTCCCGGGGACCAGCTTCGCATGGAGCTTAAACTCCTTCGTTTGCGCCAATCTTCGTATAAGATGCGCGGGACAGCTTACGTTGACGGAGAAGTCGTGGCAGAAGCGGAGTTATTGCTTGTTTCAGAAGTAATCGAAGAATAGGAAATGTTTGACGAGGAGCGGCGTGGAGAATTCTGGCCCTATGCAAAGTTTCTGCACCTGGCTCCTCGTTTTGTATCAAATGAGCATTCATCATCTTGCTGTTGTGCATGAAAATGCAAAAATCGGTGCGCATGTCACGATTGGCCCGTTTGCCGTAATTGGCGAGCACGTGAGTATTGGAGATGGTTGTGAAATCAGTCCGCATGTCGTTATTGACGGATGGACTGAAATCGGCGCAGGCTGTAAATTTTTGACCGGGGCGATCATTGGCTCGCCGCCGCAGGACTTGAAATATAAAGGCGAGGAAACCCGGGTCGTGATTGGCAACAATTGCGTGTTTCGCGAATATGTGACTATCAACCGGGGTACCGTTGGCGGCGGCGGAATTACGCGTCTGGGCAATAATTGCCTCTTAATGGCCTATTCTCATGTGGCCCATGATTGTCAAATCGGTAATCATGTGATCTTTGCCAATAGCGCCGCGCCCGGAGGGCATGTGGTTGTCGAAGACTTTGCCATGATCGGCGGCCTGGTCGGCATTCATCAATTTGTTCGGATTGGTGCGCATAGTATTGTCGGCGGGTGCAGTGGTATTCCCCAGGATGTGCCCCCGTACATGATGGTTGTCGGGGATCGGGCCAAAGTTTATGGATTAAACAGCGTCGGTTTAAAACGCCGCAATTTTTCAGAAGAATCAATTAAAGCTCTTCATAAAGCGCATCGGATCTTGTTCCGCTCAAAATTGAGCATCAAACATGCGGTCGAACAGGTCAAAGCAGAAATTCAAGGGTGTGCAGAAGTTGATTATCTGATCGCATTTATTGAGCAATCCCAACGGGGGATCTGTCGTGGGGCTTCGAAAGAAAAATAAGGTCAAACCGATGGAGCGTTGGAAGATTCTCTGCATCTTCGTGACGTTTTTGTGCTCCGGACTATCCGGGTGTGACAAGGATTCGCCGACATCGCCTCAATATTTTGAACGTCTGGTGTACGTGGCTATGGGGGCCAGCGATGCGGTTGGAATCGGAGCATTTCCCCTTGAAAAAGGCTATGTATATCAAATCAGAGATGCCTTGAAATCACGAGCGGACGAAGTGGTGCTCTATAATTTAGGGGTTTCGGGCAAACGCATCAATTACATCGAAAGTACCGAACTTCCAACGGCGATTTCTGTTCAACCGCATGTGCTTACAATTTGGGCCGGGCCAAACGATTTAATCCATGGTGTTGACGCGGCGACTTTTGAACAAAGTCTGGCAACCGTCCTCATGCAATTGCGCCAATCCACTTCTGCAGTTATTGTTCTCGCCAATATCCCTGATCTGACGTTACTTCCTCGTTTTTTGATCGATCCTGATCCAGATGTCACTGTTGATCGGGTGCATGCGTTCAATCTCGCGCTTGCCAGACAAGCCGGTGTGTATGCTGTGCCGTTGGTTGACTTGTACGCCGGGGATTATGCGAGTAATTGGGATTATGTCAGTCTTGACGGGTTTCACCCGAGCAATGAAGGCCACACGAAGATCGCAGAATTGTATCTTGAGATTCTTTTGAAATCTCTGTAACTCACTTGCAGGGAAAACCGACTTTTTTTAAACCTGGTTTTAGGCGCGCAAGTCGTGTTCTGAAAAATTCCAGGGATCGCCAGGGGAAACTGTTTTATCCACGCTCCGGGAATGCCTATAATCTCTGAAGTGCCCTGATCCTTGAAAAGACCGGGCATTGGTAGTGGTGAAATGGTAAGTGATGAATGTCGGAACAGTGTCCAGGACACAGGAGTGTCATCGCATCAGGGCAACGCCCTGACAGGCGCGGCATCAGAGATGCCGTTGCGACGACCGCGTCGCACTCCTGACCACCCCTGGCAATGAGTCATCACTTCCCATTTCACCACTACCCGGGCATTTTCTTCTTTCAGGAAACTCTTTGACAGTATAACCAATTTAACTATATTTGAATACCTTTGGGAGGCAAAGTGTTAACATGACGATTCCACACTTTATTTCAATTGGACATATTACCCATGATCTGGTCGGCAATGGTATTACACCGGGGGGGCCAGCATTATATTCGACCTGTGCCGCAAGAAATCTGGGCATTTCGGTCGGGATGATCACGAGTTTTAGTCGTCCATTGTTACAACCTGGGTTGTTGCAAGGCATCGATATTCGTTGTCAGGAATCGCAGAAAACCACGACATTTGCGAATTTATACAATGAACATGGCGAACGACGCCAGATTATTGAAAGTGTTGCCGACCGGATTACCTCGACTCTTATTCCTCCTGAATGGAGGGCGGTTTCGATTGTCAATATTTGTCCGGTTGCGAATGAATACCTACCTGAGATCGTCCGTCTTTTCGACAAAGCACTCATTGGAATTTGTCCGCAAGGATGGATGCGCCGTTGGGATAGCAAGGGGCAGGTCTTTCGAAAAAAATGGGAGAATTTCAAGGAAGTTCTTCCGTATGCGGATATCGTCTTTTTCAGCGAAGAAGATGTATCTGACCCGAAAAAGGCGGTTGAAACATACCTGCCTTATACGAAGATGGTCATTGTGACTCAGGGAAAGCTCGGAGCGAGTATCTATTCACACAATGGCGTTCATCGTTCTCCGGCTTTTCCTACCATTGAAGTTGACCCGACTGGCGCAGGTGATGTCTTTGCCACAGCCTTTCTCATTCGCTATTTTGAAACGCATGATGTTCCGGAATCTGCCAGGTTTGCGAATTGCGTGGCATCCTTTGTTGTTGAAAAAGAAGGCATTTATGGAATTCCGGGACTTGACGATGTCAAACGCCGTCTCAACGTTGCCCGGTAAATACCCAGGGCTGTTCAATTCTCCATAATTTTCATCATCTCGACTTCGCTCGATGACCAGAACTCGCACGTCGAGCGAAGTCGAGACGCCATTTCTGATCAGAAGTGAACAGCCCTGGGTAAATACATAGTCAAAAAATTGCTAGCAGGAAAAACCGGGTTGCCTATAAAACCCAGTTTTTTAAAATCCCCCATTTTTAGTATTGCGAAGTCAAATTATATACGACACCTTGACAATGCCCCATTATTTTTGTTGACATGCAAAGATTTTTATGATTTTTAAGGTATATGAGTGAACTTATTAGTTCTACTTTGTCAAGTTCACTTTTTGCACCATGTGGAACTACAAGGAGAAGAGAGAAGAACAGGATTTTTTTCACGATTGGGGTTCCCAGAATATTCTTTTCTTTTCTTTTCTCCTTGTAGTTCTACAAACGTGACAAAGTAAAATGAGAAGATAGATGAAATTGTTTGACGGGTTTACGTATTGTCAAAAGTGTAAATTATGAATATTCCGATCAAAAAAAGCTTGAGCCGACGGTTCAGCGTGATAATCAGCACGGTCGTTACGCTGTTTGTGTTAGCGGCCGCAAGCCTGTTAGTGCTGGATAATGTCAAGATCTTCGAACGATCGCTGGAAGATCGCTTGACATTGGCATTCAATCTGGTAGAAAAAACGCTGCCCTCAGCAATTTGGAATTTAGATCAAGAGCTTTTGGATGATGTGGTTGAAGCTCTGTTTGTAGATAACGCAATGGCGTATGTCCAGATTCTGGGGAATGACAAGGTGTTAGCTGCAAAAACACATCCGGATTTTTCTGCTGAAACCAGAGAAACCTTGCAAGATGCTTCGCGTTTTCTTTTCAGAAGCGCTGCGGTATTTTTTAGAGGCGATAAAATCGGAGGCATTGAAATTGCGATTTTCAAAAAGAGAGGGCAAGAAGCTCTTATACATCGTATTCTCATTATTCTTTCCCTGACCTTCCTGCTGATCTGTGCAATTGTGCTCTCCTCGTTCATGATTACAAAACGGTACCTTACGCGTCCATTATCAGCCTTCATCCAATCTGCTGGTCTGATTGCCGATGGGGAACTTGGGGCAGAACTCGACGCAGAACAACACCTTGAGGTTTCTCAGGATGAGATCGGGGTGCTGGCAGAGGTATTTCGCCAGATGGTTGCCTATCTGAAGAATATGACGACCTTAGCAACGCGGATTTCAATGGGCGACCTGGAAGTCGAAATTGTTCCCAAGTCGAAAAACGATGTGTTAGGGAACGCGTTTCAGAACATGACCCTGTATTTGAAAGCGATAGCTGGCGCGGCTTCAGCAATTGCTGACGGCGACTTACGCCAGAATATCCAGGCTCAGTCTGACGCGGACATCCTCGGCACGGCGTTTCAAAAAATGGCTTATCTTCGGCGCACGGTCAGCCAGGTGGTTCGCGGTTCCGAACAATTGGATCAGGCCTCTGAGGAACTCAAAAACATGAGCCTGGGTATGACAACCGACATGGAACATAACTCGCACCAGATTTCAGTTATTGCTTCCCATAGCCAACAATTCAATGCTCTTATGCGCGATGCTGCCAGCGCCACGGCCGGATCCCTCTCGAAAATTCGTGCTATTGCCGACAATAGCACCAAGATCGCTTCTGTGGCGACCGATGCGATGAATATCGCCAGCAAAGCCAGCCAATCGCTTACGCAGTTAGAAACACGCTCGGTCGAGATTCAGGCATTTATCAAGGTGATTACCGAGATTGCGCAGCAAACAAACCTCTTAGCGTTAAACGCCTCCATTGAAGCCGCTCGCGCCGGGGAACTCGGCAAAGGATTTAGCGTGGTCGCCAATGAAGTCAAGGAATTAGCCCGCGGAACGGCGCGAGCGGTTGAAGACATTACCCAGCGGGTTGAGGCCATTCATGCCACGAATAAAGGCGTGTCTTCTGCAATTATGCAGCTTTTTCAAATCATTCAAGACATTCACCATCTCTCAACAATTACCGCCGAAACGATTGAAGATTACGCTCTGGCAACAAATCAGATTGCGCACAGCGTCACTGATGCTGCAGAAAATAGCGGTGAAACCACTCAGGCCATCGCCGATGTGGAAATCGTATCTCAACACATCGTCGAACGAGCCAACTTCATGCACCAGGCCGCCCAGACATTAACCGAATTGGCGGAAGAATTACATCGCCTGGTAGCCCAGTTCCAAATTTAACGCCCCTTTTTCAGGGAGCGCAAGGCATGGACGTCATTTGTGGTGATGGAATGTACCCCTAACCTGAGAAATCGTTCCATCTCCGCGAGATCATCAATCGTATAAAGTAAAACTGGCAAACATCTGAGGCGCGCGTATGCCAGAAAGGCTTCGCGGCAATCCTTATAGTCTATGTTAATTCCGCAACAGGCTGCGGCAATCGCGTCGCGGCAGGTTTGTCGGATATAGCGTTCATATTGCTCCTGATCGCAAGCAGCAACCCCTTGATCGGCGTTGAGAAGTATCTGGAATTCAGGGCACAACTGTTTGACCCGGGCGGCATTTTCTTTGTCACACCCGGAAATCAGTACCTGATCTGCCATGTTTCGAGATTTGACTACTTTGGCCATCGGAGCGACGCAGGCAAAAGTTTTCAAATCCAGGTTGAATGTGATCCCGGACTGCATGGCGATATCTAATGCCTCTTCCAAACTAACGATATTGGTAATGGCTTGCAATTCCTGAAAAGTCAGATCGACAAGGGCAATCCGTTGTTGCGAAGCAAGCGATATATACCGATCATGAAATAATATAGCGACTCTATCTTTGGTGACATTCACATCAACTTCGACAATATCAGCGCCAGCGTTAATGCCGGCAAGAACGCTTTCAAGACTATTCAGCCGGGTATTCATGCAACCAGCATGAGCAGTGATTAAGGGAAGTTCATTCATTCTGATTTGATCTGCTCCTATGAAAATGTAGCGCGAAACTCCAGTTTCGCGCATCGTTGACAGCCGCGAAACTGGAGTTTCGCGCTACATCTGATTTTCAT
>DF820471.1:68009-77150 GCA_000739535.1 Candidatus Vecturithrix granuli
CGCTCGTTGAGCGAAGTCGAAACGAGCCGCTCACTGTTCCTTTCGACTTCGCTCAGGGAACGCATCACTTACCATTTAACCACTACCCGATCTGAAACGCTGCCCAGAGAACAGCCACTGCAATGAGCAGCCAGAACGCCACCCTTCAGCCGACAAGAAGGCGGGGCGCAACAGACTTTCAGGCATGGCAACCAACTTCTTCGTCCCGCTTCTTGGTCAGCTGCAAACGAATGTTCGGCTTCTTATCGTTCTTTTTTCCTGCCACATCATTATCCTCATCGTTCCACGATTTCCGGGTAGGGAATCTTGTGCTCAAGTAATAACACACAGGTTTCTTCAACCGTGCGGAGTAATCGTTGTGCGTTCTCAAATTGTAGTTGGGCTTGTTCTGCTGTTGGACGATAAAAATCTTGATAATCACTGATCTGACGGGCTTCAAAAGCGGTATGAACAATCTGGCTTAAAGACTTTTCACAAATCCCCGTTTTGACAAAATACCGATCAAAAAAACCGATGACTCCGGTATGTTTTTGACTATCTAATCTGACGAGGGCAAGTAATGCCCGAATCGCGCTAAAAATCGCATAATATGACCGATTGATACTCCCATCATAACTCGCCATCTTTAATAAGGCGTCTGCTTGACCGAGTAATTCTTTCGCCTTTTCAATACGGTAGGCCGATAAATCTCGTGTATTCGCCTCATTCATAACCGCACCCCATGTTGCATGACTTCTTGATAAAAGAGCGTCTGATACTGTTGATTCTTTTCCCACACTTGAAGATCTTGGAGCAACGGGGAAATACACTGATCATATTGTAAGGAATAGTCTGAGGCTAGCCCACCCATTTGCCATTGGAGTTCAGGCGTCGCATGTTTGACGATAATTAAAATATCAATATCAGACAGCGGAGTTTCCGTATGGGTCGCATACGAACCAAATAAATATTCAGCGATCATATTCTCGTGGAGTAATTGTTTGGTATCGTTGGCAAAACTCCTGATGATCTGGGCAATCTGCGGGTGAATATGTGGTGGGAGTTGACTGCTTGTCTCTTGTATACATGGTGTATTCATCGAATATGCTCCCTCTTGTCATGGATGTTATTGGATATGATTCATACTTTTTTCATACTTCTCATCGAATACATAACTTGTCAATCATTTTGCGAGGTCATTTTTTAGACGTATCTACTGATGAAGCCAAACGCCCCGCACCACACCTGACAGAACAGCAACCAATTTTCCCGCCCGCCCTTCCACGTCGGCTGCAAGCGTATTGTTAGAAATATTTATACTCCATGGTTCATATACAGACAGAATTGTCATATCATTTAGAAAAGTAGTGTTTTAATTTTTTAATTTCATTCTGTAATCCTCTTTTACGAAGTAATTCCATAAGCTTACTATTACCCTCCTACATTGATAGGTATTCCTAACAATGTTATTATCTGGGTAACCGCCTACTTTAAAAAGTGGCTATATGTAGTCACACTAAGTGACTCTATGTAGCCATTCGTGACTACATAGAGTCACTTTTCACTATCTCGCCAGTTGTGTTCCTGCCGTAATGGTCATATTCTCTGCCACGATCCGGTCGGTCAGGCCCAGCGCGACGATCTCTTTGCAGGCCAATTTCCACACTTTCTGTTGGGGATACCATTCTCCCCCGCCAGCTCGAACGGCTTTGCCAATCTCGACTTCTCCATACTCGACACGGAGCGGCAGGCAGGTCTCGCCCAAAATGCGTTGCGGAACAGGGTCCCACGGACGCTTCTCGACGACAATTTCGACCGTGGTAATTTTTCGCTGGCCTTCGACATCATCACGATACCGGATACACACCAGCCACTCACCATATCGCCGCAAAAATTTCTTTGTGCCCTTTTGTTTGGGCACGAGGACTCGATTCACATGATATGCATGCCACTGTTGAGACATTTCCAGGTAAAATTCCTTGACAGAGGCTGGTAAGATGAACGCCTATTACACAATGTGTATTCCACAAAGTTGTGACAGAGGTGTCAAGAAAATTTTTTAATTTCAGGAGAAGAATGCGTACGAAGCTGCGATTTTTGATGAGAAGTCGTGCAGCAGGCTCTGACAGAAGTTGGCCTTTCTTTTACAATTTCCTTGACAGAGAGTTCTCCTATAAAGTATTGGTGGCTGCTGTCAGAGTTCATAAGACACAGATTAACCACAACATGGAGGGTTGAGAGTATGAAAAAATGTGTATGTGCCTGTTTGCTGTTAATGTTTGTGGCTGGGCTCAGCCTGGGAGTATCGGCCAAAGAAACCATTATCTATTATCTTTGGGATGATCCGACGTATCAAAACATTGTGAATACCTTTAATGCATCGCAGGATGAGGTGTTTGTGGATGCAAAAGTTATTCCGGCCAAAGATTATGAATCGAAAATTATGACTTTATTGGCCGGAGGAACCGAAATGGATGCGTATATGAACAAACGCGCCACCGATATTTTCCCAATGGTAGATAATGGCTATGCAGAACCCCTGGATGATCTGATTGCCGCGCACCAGTTCGATATGGGGCCATTGGCCGGATACAAAGAGGCGATTACGATTGATGGACAGGTGTATGCCCTGCCGTTCAGAGGCGAAGCGTACTTTACCTACTTCAATAAAAAGGTGTTCGAACAAGCTGGCGTGCCCACGCCTGATACCTATGTCGAAAAAGGCGAATGGACCTGGGCGAAATTTGCGGAAGTTGCGAAACAACTCGCAAGCGGCGACGGAAAGGTCTATGGCGCAATCATGTATATTTGGGGCAGTTCGCAAGTAATGCCGGCCGATCAGCGTGGAATATCCTATATCACGGCAGACGGCGAAATTGATATTGATGACAGCCTCGTGCATAGTTTTAAACTGCGCAAAGAATTGGAGCAGGTGAAAGCGATTATCCCTCTGGCTGAACTCAAAGCGACCAAAACGCATTATTCCAAGGCATTTTGGGATGGAAATTCCGGAATGTTACTGATTGGCGCATGGTTTCCGGGCATGATGCTCACTGCGAAAAACGAGGGTTCGCTGCAAGGATTTACCTGGGAAGATTGGGGATTGACGCGCCTACCCTGCGATGAGCCTGAATATCGGACGACCGGTTTGCCAACATCCAACGTCCTTCACGCCGATTCTCAGAAGAAAGACGCCGCATTTAAGTTTCTCTCCTGGATGTCTGGCCCTGAAGGCGCAAAAGTCGTGATGCAAAATGGCTTTATGCCGGCCATGTTTAGCCCGGAAGTGAAGGAGGTTGCCGCTGCGACGCTGCCTGATGAAAAATCCTTACACTATTATACCGAAGATACGGTGCACGTCACTGGCTGGTACAATAAATACGGGTCAAAAGTGGAAGCCGAACTGGTAAAAGTGCTTGAAGAGTACTTAATGAGCGATATGACTGATAATCAACTTATGGATACCATCAGGGCCCATTTTGAAGAGATTATCAACACGACGATGTAGGTTGACAGACAAGCAACAGAAAAACCGGGTTTTTTGAAAAAACCCGGTTTTTAATATCATTGCCAGACCTCAGGAACAAGAATGTTATGCGTCGTTCAAATCTGAAATATGATAAGCTCAGTGATGTCCTGCTGTTTTTACTCCCTGGTTTTTCAGGTTTTTGCCTCTTTATTCTCTTTCCGATTTTTGCATCAATTGCGCTTTCATTCACCAATTATACCGGCGGCAAAACCCTCAATCTTTTTACGTATGAACTGACAGCACAGTCATTTGAACGCTTACCGCAGAGCGCGATTCCTGAAGAGACCCTGCAAAAATTAGCTCCGATGGAGGGGAAAAAATATCCTGATGAAGACAAATTTGTCCGGCAGGTGCAGCGCCAAATCGGAAAGGAACAAGCCGCAGCGTATGGAACAATCCTCGTAAAAGAAGCGAAACGCTTTTTCGGTTTTCATAATTATCTGACCGCCTTTCGTAGTGCGAATTTCTGGAGAGCTGTGCGGGTTACGGTCGTGTTTGTGATCTTTACCATCGGTTTTCAAATCGGTCTGGGTTTGATTTTTGCCGTCATTTTGAACAGCCAGATTATCGGTCGAAGTTTTTTTCGGAGTGTGATTTTTTTACCGGTCGTCCTGTCAGCGGTCGCTATTTCGCTGGCTTTTATGCTCATTTTTCATCCGCAAAAAGGCCCGCTCAATCAATTTCTTATCTCTCTGGGCTTGAGTCCGCTGCCCTGGCTGACCGGGGCGAACACGGCGTTACCAACTGTGATCTTTATTGTCATCTGGCAAACCTTTGGCTATTACATGGTGCTGTTGTTAAGCGGATTGCAGACGATTAATCCCTCGCTCTACGAAGCCGCTGAAATTGATGGCGCCAGCGGAGTTCAGAAATTCTTGCACGTTACCATTCCGATGCTTTCGCCGGTTTTATTTCTCTGCATCATTCTGGCGGTCATCCGGGCGTTTCAGGTGTTTGATCAAATTTTTGTGCTGACCGGCGGACAGGATGGCGGAGGCCCGGCCGGCGCAACCACGACCTTAGTCTTTGACGTGTATTTGAACGCCTTCAGTCATTGGAAAATGGGCTACGCGTCGGCTGAAGCGACGATCCTGCTGGCCGTTATTCTGATCATCACGATCATTCAATATACCCGCCAGCGAAAATGGGTCACGTATGATGTGGTCTAATTCGCATCGTACCTGCGGACAGCCTTGTCCGCAGAGAAGTTCGACGGACAGGGCTGTCCGTCGGTACGGGGGTTTTCAAAAGAGTGAGTAGAGAAACCGGGTTTTTGACAAAAACCTGGTTTCTGACACGCCAACGTAAATTTCTATTGGAGAATGTTGATAATGACTTCCGGACAGACAGAATTCCAGTTTAACGCCAATCAAAAAGCCATGACGCGCAGTAAAATTTCCCCCTGGATGCTTGTAGGCTATCTGTGCCTGATTCTGGCTGCATTGATGATTTTATTCCCGCTTGCGCTGATGATTTCTTCTTCTTTGAAGGATGAGATGGCGATTTTTGAATATCCGGTCAAACTCATTCCCGCTCATCCGAGCCTTAATAATTACCGGCAATTGAAAGAGAATTTTCCGTTATACATTTTGAATTCGTTGAAAGTTACCGGCATCATTGTCCTGATTCAGATTATTTCCGCGACAACCGGAGGCTATGCCTTTGCGAAATTAAAATGGCGCGGGCGGGATTTTGTTTTTCTGCTCTATATCGGTTCGCTCATGATCCCGATTCATGTGTATATTATTCCGCAGTTTATTCTGGTGCGCCGTCTCGGATTATATGATTCCCACTGGGCGTTGGTGTGTGTGTCGTCGTTTACAGCCCTGGGAACATTTTTGATGAAGCAATTTTTTATGACGATTCCGGATTCCCTGGTTGAAGCGGCGAAAATTGACGGCGCCAGCCACGCCCAAATTTTCACGAGCATTATCCTGCCGCTCTCCAAACCAGTGATTGCGACCCAGATTATCCTGTCTTTTCGCTGGTTCTGGAACGATTTTTTTGCGCCGCTGATTTATCTCACCAGCGAGCATCTGAAAACTCTGCCGTTGGGATTAGCGGATTTTGCCTCACAATATTACACCTATTACGGCCCGCAAATGGCTGCCTCTGTTCTGGCGATTATTCCAGTGATGATCGTGTTCCTGTTAGGACAGAAATACATTGTCCAGGGCGTAGTTACGTCCGGGATTAAATAAACATCAGATTTGTCCGTAGTCAGGTTCGTAGTAGCCGCTTCAGCGGCGTGATGAAACGCTAAAGCGTTTACTACGAACTGATGAGAAATGACATTATGACAACAACTAAACCCGCAGAAAATTTGATTGAGCATATTCACGACGAACACTACGAAGAGCGCTATAACCGTCAAAATTTGAATCATACCACTATGATCTGCGATGCCGGCCGGCCGCGCGAGCAATTGAACGGACGCTGGCATTTCAGTGTTGATCCGTATGATACCGGCTTGAGAAGCGACTGGTACAAATATACGCCGGCCGATCTTCAGGAAAAGCACCTGCCCTGGGATTATGAACCTGATGGCGGCGATGTGGTAACCCTGCCTACTTGCTGGAATATGTGCCGGCCTGAATACTTTTACTACGAAGGCAGCGCGTGGTACGCCCGAGAATTTTCATACCTTGCTGATGATCCTGAAGAACGTATCTTCTTGCGCATTGGCGCGGCCAATTATAACGCCATGATTTTCCTGAATCACGAATATTTAGGCAATCACTATGGCGGATCAACGCCGTTTTTCGTCGAATTGACCGGAAAATTACGTTCCAAAAATCTAATCCAAATCTGCGTTAATAATAGCCGCACCCTCGACCGCGTGCCGATGCGCAATACCGACTGGTTCAATTATGGCGGCATCTACCGTGATGTCGAACTCCTGCGCGTTCCCAAAGACTTTATCAAAGCGTTCCGTATTGCGCTTGCTCCGCATGAGTCGTTCCAGGAAATTCTGTTTGCAGTCACCGTTTCCGACGAAACCGCGCAGGATGAGATACGTCTCTGCATCCCTGAACTTGGCGTGGATCAGGTCTTTGCTCTGAAAAATGGCAAAATAGAAGGTACGCTGACCGCCGCACCGAAACTCTGGTCTCCTGACAACCCCAAACTTTACGATGTCAATGTGTACTTTCGTCAGGATCATATTGCTGAAAAAATCGGTTTTCGGCAAATTCAGGTGCAAGGCGTTGAGATTTTGTTGAATGGCAAGCCGATTTTTCTGCGCGGAATGTCGGTGCATGAAGATGACGCTGTGATGGGCAAAGTTTCGGATCGGGAAGACTTGCTGCGACGTTTCAACCACGCCAAAGAATTGAGTTGCAATTTTCTGCGTCTGGCGCACTATCCGCACCATGAACTGGCCGCGAAATTAGCCGATGAACTTGGACTGCTCTTATGGGAAGAAATCCCGGTATATTGGGCGATTGACTTTGAAAATCCGGCGACGTACCAGGACGCTGAAAATCAATTGCGCGAATTGATCACACGGGATATTAACCGCGCCAGCGTAATCATCTGGTCGGTCGGCAATGAGAACGCCGATACCGATGCGCGGCTGACGTTTATGGGCAACCTGGCCCGAACGGCGAAACAATATGACCCCACGCGATTGGTATCTGCGGCCTGTCTGGTGAATAAGGCGAAACTCAAGATCGAAGATCGTCTGGCAGATGTCTTGGATTTGATTGGATTGAATGAATACTACGGCTGGTATGAACCGCACTATGAAGAACTGGCGCAACTGCTCGAAAATTCGCAGCCCGATAAACCTGTGATTATCACCGAAACCGGCGCCGGCGCATTAGCCGGGCATCATGGCACGACCTCTGACATGTTCACCGAAGAATATATGGCGCAGGTCTATACGCGTCAGATTGAGACGATTCGCCCACTCAGCTACGTCAAAGGCATGTCGCCCTGGATTCTCTACGATTTCCGCGCTTCGCGCCGCTATAATCGGTTTCAGCGCGGCTACAACCGCAAGGGCCTGATCGCCCAGGATAAACAGACCAAAAAACTGGCGTTTTACGTGCTGCAAAAGTTCTATCAGGAAAAAGCCAGCAAAAATGAATAAGCTGGCGGAAACAGTAGTCTCTAAACATCGGATTGATTACGGGCTTTGGGGGAACTCCTCCTTTGCAAAATTTTATTATTCTACAAGATGTTTATTGAAAGCCAACGGGCGCGGGAGAAGCGGCGCACGGCGCGGTTTTGACCGCCCAACGCAACTTTGCGCATGATGCTCGTGGATTGGAGTGACGCTCCTGCGCTGAGGGGCGAATCGGGTCACGGGCGATCTGCTCGTACATCCTCGCACGATACCCATTCAGAAATGACTGTTTCACGCGCCGATCTTCACCGGAGTGAAACGTGAGGATCGCTACGCGTCCGCCGGGTTTCAGGCATTCCGGGAGAAATTGAAGAAACTGTTCGAGCACGCCGAACTCATCATTCACAGCTATGCGCAGCGCCTGAAATGTCCGTTGGAGACTTTGCTTGATCTCTTCAGCAGGAACATGTTTACGCTGTAACGTTTGGCGCACGATCGCGGCGAGTTGTGTCGTTGTCCCAATTTTCTGGCGGTTCGCACGCAAGGCATGGGCGATCTCTTTTGCAAACGGTTCATCGGCATTGTCGGTCAGCATTTCTGCCAGGGCTTCTGCTTCAAGGGACTGGATAAGTCGGGACGCGGGCTGCCCACGATTGGGGTTGAAGCGCAAATCGAGTGGGCCCTCCGCTTTAAATGTAAACCCACGCGCCGGATTATCGATCTGCATTGAAGAGACGCCCAGATCGGCAAGCACAAAATCAAATCCCCCCTGCGTTTCAGCGAACAGCTTCGGCAGTCCGGCAAAGTTCATGCGCCGGATTATCAGCACGTCTTCGGAAAAGCCACGTGCGCGCAGCCGCGCTTCGGTGCGGGGGAGTTCAATGGGATCAACATCAATACCGAAGAGTATGCCCTTCGGAGAGATGCGCTGGAGCAGTTCCTGCGCGTGTCCACCGAAGCCCAGCGTGGCATCAAGACCAATCATGCCAGGCCCAGGAGCGAGAATACTGAGAATTTCGCTCACGCAAATCGGCCGGTGCGTGCCCGCGGGCGTCTGCCCACGCTCCATGACCTTCTTGATATCCTCAGCGTACTGATCTGCCTGGAGTTCCTTGTATTTCTCGTTGAAACTACGGGGGTGCGTGCCTGTATAATGGACGCGGCGCTTACGAATGGGAGCATCTTCACGCATTCAGATCTGCCTCTTTCCTATTGTTGTTGCTGTTGACATAAAAACTCCTGGCTTCAAAGTTACGATCGTGTCATTTTGAGATATGGCAGAACACCCCGCTACACCGGGGCGAAAAGGACGGTGCCGCTTAAACTTGAAAGATTACCATTGGATTTTTCCGCCCGCCCTTCCTGGTCGCCGTTCATGCTCAGTTAGGCACATGTTATACTCTCCTTGTTCACCTCATGCATATTCGTTTATGAATTGCCTGATTTTCTCAAGGGATCGCTCGTTCTCACTGGTTTTTGTCCCGATCATGCGTAACCTCATGCCATTCTTTGACAGTGTCTCCGACAAGACTTCCATGAAGACGCCTTGCCCCGGGGTTTCTGC
>DF820471.1:77872-100079 GCA_000739535.1 Candidatus Vecturithrix granuli
TGAACACCGCTTGAAAACTTTCCAAACTGATATTGATGGTAAATCCCCATTTTCTTGCGATGACAGGCGTGTTCTTGTTCAACACGTATTTCCCGTATTTCCCTTTTTCATTGAATCTGAGAAAAAAATCTTGTGGTGCTTGTTCTGATTGTTCAAATTCTTTCGATGATTATTATATAACTGCTCCGCGCCGAAAATTCTAATCAGGTCCGATGTCGTGTCGGGAGCATGAAAAATATTGCTATATTTCATCTCGACAACAGGTACATCGAATGTGCGGATAACCCTATCGTGTTCATCGCAGTCCGGCTTGTCCAGTTCGGGGAAGCGTCTGTGCGGTACATCGAATGTGCGGATAACCCTATCGTGTTCATCGCGCCGAGCAAGTGCGGCAGAACAAATAATGAACCCGAACCCGCTCCGTAGGTTGGGTTATCCGCGCATTAAAGCGTCACTTTTGACGTTTTTCATCCCCTATGGGAAGATTAGGCGTCGTTTCGACTTTCACCTTGTCAAATTATATGACAAGCTTATGCACTGTGCCCGGAATCACAGGTTCATGTTGCTCGGCGCTTTGCAGGGCGGCAAAACAGAGTGCCAGGCTGCGCAAATTATTGCGGGCGCTGTGCTCTTCAATGGCGCAGAGTAATTCAGCCATCGCTCCGTGAAATCCATCAGGAAACCAGACGCCTTCCAACGCGGGCGAGGCAAGGCCATCCGGCGTGGCCAGAGTCACCTTTTAGGACATCAAATCCGGGCCAAGACTGGAGATCGTTCCCTTAGAGCCGGCGATGTAGGTATGATCCTGTTCTCCATAGCGCGCCTGAAAGATTGTTTACGTATACTGAGCAGTAGCCGGTTGAACAATCTGACAATGATGGAGTCCACCTTCAAGGTGGTCTCCATCTGGGGATGTGCAAGACATTCGCTCACGTGGAGGCTACCTTGTAAGGTGGACTCCACAGAGAACTTAACAGCCCTGCCTCCTCGGACGACGCGGCGCGCAGCTCGACGGCGGACGCCAGTGGGGCGCGGAAGCTCAACTCAGCCGTTCAACGGGCGACTTCAGTCGCTCGTTGAACGACCCTGCCTAAGCTGGTGAAAACCGCCCTTGACAAACAGCAAGGAACGTGACACCAGTAAGAAACCTTGAAAAAGGCAACCAACATCATGAGACCACGCGGTTTTCACTATACGATGTGCCGCTTCACGTATATCATACAGAAAATCTGTGGTGCGCTCGTCAGACATACAGAATACTCTCCTGAATGTCTTTGGCAATCCGTTTATTGCGAATACTCTGAATCCCAGTCGGGGTTAACACATCCACGGATGTCTGAAAAAGATGCTCGAGATATTCGGTGAATTCTACAAATTTTATGCCAATTGGCGTCTCAAATTCTGCGACAAGATCAATATCACTCTGTTCGTGGGAGAAGCCTTTTGCATACGAGCCGAAGACCCCTATTCGTTTCAGACCATAGGTTTTCGTCAGATAGGGATACTGTTGTCGCAGCGTCTTGGTAATGTGTTGTGGTGATAACATGATTTTGTGCCTTATTTCAATGGTTGTTGGGTATACACGCCTCTTTTCTGTCTTGCGAAGGATCAGTATAGAAAAGGCCGAAATGCTTGTCAACTTTATATTAAATGAGACTCTATGAAACCCGCGCTAACAATAACATCGTGCATCACTTTCAATCTATCTCAGAATGTATGACGTTGTCTATTTTCCCATGAGGTGCTTTTTCCAATGGCTTTATGACCATACCTTTTCCTTGAGACCCCATACTCTTCTTTTTACCCTGGTTTTTTCCAGTGTCAAGAAAATTTCCCCGGAAAAAAGGGGAAACTTTCAAACTCATCTGGTCAAATTGCATGTCGAATTTTACTGTCAATAATTTTTGAAGAGGACGCGCAAAAATTCCTTGCCTTTGTCGTTTGTTAAAATGGTAGAGAATCTACACTTTAGACATTATCACGAATAATAGAACACTGATGGGACTGATGGGACTGATTTTTTCTGATTTTAAAGGCAATTCGACGATTCAGGAGGATCGATCCGCGAAAGCATCGAAACTCTTCCTAAATCAGGACAGATCAGTCCCATCAGTCCAATCAGTGTTCTATTTCCGATAATGTCTTTTCATTAAATACGAATTCACTCTAAAACAAAAAGGTTATCTATGTTACACTCGGGACTTGTTTCAATTACTTTTCGCCAATTATCGCCGCAAGAAATTATTAAATTGATCGTACAGGCTGGTTTAGAGGGAATTGAGTGGGGCGGGGACATTCATGCCCCGCACGGTAATTTCATCCGGGCGCGGGAAGTGCGCCGCATGACCACTGAGGCCGGTTTACATATTGCGGCCTATGGTTCCTATTATCGCGCCGGGCATGAAGATTCCGGGCCCTTTGCGGCGGTGCTGGAAACGGCGTTGGAATTGGAAGCTCCGCTGATTCGGGTCTGGGCCGGAATCCAGGGTACAGATACTGCTGATGCAGCTTACTTTCACCGGGTTGTTGAGGATTCCCAACGTATCGCAGAATTATCGGCGCAGGCCGGAATCGGAATCGCTTACGAATTTCACGCTAATACGCTGACGGATACAAATGAGGCGGCAAGCAGACTGCTCAACACTGTGGCGCATGAGAATATCGCCTCGTATTGGCAGCCGCCGCGTTATTCGACAGTTGAGTATAATCTGGCAGGCCTTGCGGCAGTGCTGCCCTGGCTGCAACATATCCATGTATTCAACTGGCATATCAAAACCGGGGAACGACTGTTCCTCGCAGAGGCAGAAGCAAGCTGGCGGCGTTACTTCAAAAGCATTGCTGCCACAGGCCGCGATCATTTTGCGATGCTTGAATTTGTGAAAGATGATGCGCCGGAAGTCTTCCTGCAAGATGCAGCGACGCTCAAGAAATGGTTGGTTCTGGTAAACCGGGAAATGGCGTCATAAACATGAAAAACCGGGTTTTTGAAAAAACCCGGTTTTTTGACGATAATTCTTTTAGTGCTGGCGGATGATTTCTTTGACGCGCTGTAAGCGGCTGGTATTTTCCATCTCGGCCAGAGCCAGTTTCATCATAATATCGCGTTCGCTCTCTTCTAATTGGGGGATCAGCATGAATTCAAGCACGTTCACCCGGCGGCGGGTCGTTTCGATCTCATAAGCAAGCAATGTAATGGCTTTTTCTTTTTCTGACAGTACGACAAGGCGTTTCAACGCCTCTTTCGTTTGACTGACTGCCAGATCAAGGTCGGCCGGGGTCGAGGCAAAGCCGTAATCAAAAGGATTGTCTTCGTCAGTTTCCAGGTGAAACTTCGGGACTTTGAGATTGAGGATTTGCTGGCTTGACATCTCGATGTCGGTCGAGAGGGTTGGAAATTGAACGATGCTGTCGAACGAACTTGTCGGCATTTCCGCCTCGGTCATGGCAAACAACCCTAAACAATGTTTGAACGAATCTTCTGTTTCAACCCGCAGTTTTCGCTCTTCTTTGGTTAACGCCATTAACTCCTGAATCAGCTTATCTTGTTTATCTTTGAGCAGCTTATGTCCTCGTCTGGCAATCTTCAACCGCTTCCGCAGTTTCAGGAGTTCCATGCGATTCGGTTTGATTTGCTGTTGCTTTGCCATAGTCTTTTATATTGACAATTGAGAATTATCAATTGACAATTCTCAATTGTCAATTCTCAATCGGCTTTTTGAAGCTTTGCTTGAAATGGGCGCAGATATTTTTCGACAAACGCCGGGCGCACGCGCTTGAGTTCGCTTTCCGGAAGAGCGGCTAATAATTCCCATCCGAGATCAAGGGTGTGCTCGATGCTGCGGTTTTCATTTTCACCCTGCTGAATAAAACGGCGTTCCATGTTATCTACAAAATCATAGAATTTTTTGTCGCTATCCGTCAGCGCGTCTTCGCCAAGAATCAAGGCCAATTCTTTGGCCTGTCGTCCACGCGCATAGGCAGCGTACAACTGATTGGCGACATCCGCATGATCTTCGCGGGTTTTGCCTTTTCCGATGCCTTTCTGCATCAGCCGCGACAGGGACGGAAGAATATCGGCGGGCGGATACACGCCTTCACGATGGAGCGGCCGGCTGAGCACGATTTGTCCTTCCGTGATGTACCCGGTCAGATCGGGAATCGGGTGCGTAATATCGTCGCTGGGCAGCGTCAACACCGGAATTTGGGTGATCGAGCCTTTTTTGCCTTTAATTTTTCCGGCGCGTTCATAAATGGTGGAGAGGTCGGTGTACATATACCCCGGATAACCGCGGCGTCCTGGAACTTCTTTGCGGGCCGCGCTGACTTCACGCAAGGCTTCGCAGTAATTCGTGAGATCCGCCAGAATGACCAGCACTTGCATCCCTTTGTGAAACGCCAGGTATTCGGCGGCAGTCAGCGCAAAACGCGGGGTGGCAATGCGCTCGATCACCGGGTCGTTGGCAAGATTTACAAACAGCACGGAACGTTCCAACGCGCCGGTCTGGCGCAGGTTCGAAATAAAGTAATCCGCCTCTTCAAAGGTAATGCCGAGCGCAGCAAAGATCACGACAAATTGTTCGCCTTCCCCGACAACCTGCGCTTGGCGCGTAATCTGGGCCGCAATCTGCATGTGCGGGAACCCGGAGCCGGAGAAAATCGGCAGTTTTTGCCCGCGTACCAGCGTGTATAACGCATCAATACAGGATAATCCGGTTTGAATAAAATCTTCCGGATGTTCACGCGCGGTTGGATTGATCGGCATACCGTTCACATCCATCGTGATTTCCGGCAGAATGTCCGGGCCGTCATCGATCGGGCGGCCAAAGCCGTCGAACACACGCCCCATGATTTCTTCAGACAGGCCAAACTCAATGCCTTTGCCTAAAAATTTGGCTTTACTGCCCTGGGTGCCAACCCCGATGGTGCTTTCAAACAACTGCACCATTGCTCTATCGCCATCAATTTCCAATACCTGACCGCGCCGCAGTTCTCCGCTTGCCAGGGTGATTTCAACCAATTCTCCGTAGGTGACGCCCGACACTTTCTCTACAAGCATCAACGGCCCGCTGATCTCGGAAATGGTTTTGTATTCTTTAAATTTGTTAAATTCCATGGATGAAAAGGGACTTCAGGGACTAAAGGGACTTAAGGGACTTACGTTGAATTTATCCTTTTACAACTTCAGGTCACTTCAGGTCACTTTAGCTCACTTTCGTCACTTCTTCTATTCTACCAGCCAATCTTCCTGAATACGGATCCAAGTCTGGCGGATGGTTTCAATCTCTTCTTGTGGCACATACCTGGCTTTCCCGATGAATTCCAGATGTTCCGATTGCAGGATCGTTTGTAAATCTTCCCCTTTGTGCAGGCGTTCACGCGCGCCCCTGTAAAAATCCAGAATCATGCAGAGCATCATATATTGCTTTTCGCTGGAACAGTAGGAATCAATATCGCTAAAGGCATCTTGCATCAGAAAATCTTCGATCATCGAACGCGCCATGCGCAGCGTGAGTTGTTGATCTGCGGTTAAGGCTTCTGCGCCAACCAGACTCACAATTTCCTGCAGCTCTTCATTTTCATTCAGGAGTTTCATGGCTTCATTGCGTCGTTCCAACCAGTTACCTTCAACCTTGTTCTCGATAAATTCCGCGATCTGATCCGTATAGAGAGAATAGCTGTTGAGCCAGTTGATCGCCGGGAAATGCCGCTGATACGCCAAATTGGCATCCAGACCCCAGAACACTTTGACGATGCGCATCGTATTTTGCGCTACAGGTTCAGACAAATCGCCGCCCGGAGGCGAGACAGCACCGATCACGCTCAGAGTGGCTTCTTTCCCTTCCGAGCCGAGGCACACGATACGACCGGCGCGTTCATAAAAACTCGCCAGGCGTGACGCCAGATAAGCGGGGTACCCTTCTTCGCCGGGCATTTCTTCTAGACGGCCGGAAATTTCGCGCATGGCTTCGGCCCAGCGCGAAGTCGAGTCGGCCATCAAGGCCACATCGTAGCCCATATCCCGGTAATATTCAGCCAGGGTGATACCGGTATAGACGGAAGCTTCACGGGCTGCAACCGGCATATTCGAGGTGTTGGCAATTAAGATAGTGCGTTCCATTAAGGGACGACCGGTTTGAGGATCTACAAGTTCAGGAAATTCGTAGAGCACATCGGTCATTTCATTGCCGCGTTCCCCGCAGCCGATAAAAATAATCACGCTCGCGTCCGCCCATTTTGCCAACTGGTGCTGTACCACGGTTTTTCCGCTGCCGAAGGGTCCGGGAATACTGGCCGTACCGCCTTTGGCAATCGGGAAAAAGGTGTCAATGGTCCTCTGTCCCGTGGTCAGCGGACGGTTCGGCGGCAGCTTTTTCTGATACGGGCGTCCTTTGCGGACTTCCCATGTGCTCATCATCGTTACGTCAACCGTTTCGCCGGTTTCTGTCGTAATTTGAGCGACGACCTCTTCAACAGTAAAATCCCCTTCTTCAATGTGTGCAACTTTTCCAGCGACGCCATGAGGAGTCATAATCCGATGCAGAATAATGGGCGTTTCCTTCACTTCGCCGAGCACATCGCCGGTCTGAACCTCTGCGCCCGCCGCAACTGTGGGAGTGAATCGCCATTTCTTGGCGTGATCAATTCCGTCGGCTTGAATGCCGCGATCAATATAATCGCCGGCTTTTTCCTGAATCACATTCAGGGGGCGCTGAATGCCGTCATAAATAGACCCAATCAGTCCCGGTCCTAATTGCACGACGAGCGGACTGCCGGTTGCATACACCGGCGCGCCGGGACCAATCCCTTCTGTGGCTTCATAGACCTGGAGTGAAGCGGTCGTTCCTCGCAGTTCAATGACTTCACCGATTAACTGCTGTTCCCCAACACGCACCAGTTCGTACATCTCAACGCCTTCCATGCCGTCAGCTACCACTAATGGGCCTGAAACTTTTACAACTTTCCCTTCTTTCAAGGCTCTATTCCTCCATGTTAGTCAAATCGTATTTCAACGCCCGTAACTTTACGGACAAGGTTATTCAATATTTGACCAGAAAGTCCTTTTTTCTCTCCGGTGGACGGAAAGATGGAAATCACAGGCAGCGGTCGGCGATTGAGTTGAGCAATGCGTTCTAACAGAGGTTCTGCCAGCGGCTCTTCAATATACACGATTCCATAGGACTGTTCCTGATCTTCGACCAGTTCCTGCAATTTCGCCTCGGCTTCCTGGGGCGTTGTCACCTGGAACACAGCGGTTCCCAAATAGGTCAACGCTCGTAAAATTCGCTCTTTTCCGATAAATGCAATCTTTGCCATTATGAATATAATTCCCGCATACGTTGTTGGATGTTGTCCTGGGCATACCCGAAACGTTTTCCGGCCAGAATCGTCTGAACCATGCGTAATTCCTGTTCCCGGGCCAGATAAAACGCCAGAATCGGTTCAATGCCAGTGCTCATCTGTTTTGTCGTGCGCAGAAAACCAAGCATAAAATTTGCGCAAAGCACGTCAAGAGTCGGGAGAAAGGTCTCAGGGCGCAAATCCGCGATTGCGGCCGCCGCCAATTCGCCGTAGGGCGTTGGTCTAAAGGCTGCAGCCAGACTTTCCCAGCCTCCATCATACACGCGTTCGAAAAATCCCGGGGCGAGCGTACCGGTATCGAGCAGCATGGCGGCTAACGTCTCGCGTCCGAGCTGGTGAAATTTACGACGGAACGTCGTGGAAATATTCTGCGTATCTGAGAGGCGCTGAAGATATTCCACCAGAAACGCGCTTTTCGCCCGCCGGGCAAGATCGAGTTGCAGCGTTCGCAAGCGCCAGTGTAAACGGGCGTCAATCGGCGCAAAACGTTGATTCGTCTGGAATTCTTCTGTGATGGCCTTGATATCATCCATGATGACAGCCGGTATATCCGTTGAAGTATTTTCAAAAATCGCTTGAAATAAGTGCTGTTTACGAAATTTCCCTTCTTCAAGCGCAAGATCCTTGAGAGCGGCGTTGCCTGTGAGTTTGGCTTTGACGTAGAGCTTGATATTTTCAAAATCGAAGGGCAGGAGAAACACGTCTTCCAATGGAGACTCAGCAATCAATTCGTGCAGAAGCGTGCGGTTCTGTTTCCGTTCGCGTTCAAAAAGCTCATCAATACTTTCCTGGCGTTCATGATCATCGGAAGTCCTGAAAAATCCGAGACTTCTCAAGACCGCGAGCGGATTCTCCGCTTCCAGGATGCGAGCCAGATGGGTTTGGATGAGCAGCCCCTTTTCAAGTTCTTTCACCCGACCGATGCTGTAGAGATACTGTTTATCAATAGTTGCCATGTTATATAGTGATCCTATGTGAGTTGTGTCATGACACTTCGACTCCGCTCAGTGCCCGGGCGGTTGTCGAGCGAAGTCGAGACACGAATCATTAAGGATGTCTATATTGTCAATTCTCAAATAATCGTTTCGAAACATCGCCTTTGATGTCTTCCCACAATCCGGTCAGCACTTTTTCTACGGAGTAGTTCACGTCAAAGTCTTCAAAATCCACGATAAACCCCTGATCGATCTCGGCGCTGCGCTCGGACAGCGTAAAGCGTAATGAACGGCCTTGCTGCGCCAACTCGTCATTGATCTCTTGCAGAAACGCTTGATCTAGCAGAGATCGATCTGATATTGAAGGAAGGATGCTTCCCTGTCGCTCTTCCTTCACGGATAATAAAATCGTTTTGATGATCGCGCGACGTTGATCCGGGGTGAGGGCTGCTACCCGGCGCAGCGTTTCTGTAAACACCTCTTGCAGGATGCGCTGGCGATTATCGAGCTTTTCTTTGCGCAAGTGCAGCAGAGTGGTTGCCATTTGCTTGCTTTTGACGGTTTGGAGTTCTTCTTCGGCGTGGCGCAGGATGTTCACGGCTTCTTCCTGGGCTTTCACTCTGGCATAGGTGACAATTTGCTCATCTTCTACCCGGGCTTGCGCAATCAGTTCCTGACATTGCGCTTCGGCTTCTTCATCTATCTTTTTTATAATCGTCGCTAATGACATAGCAAATGACTAAAGTGACCAAAGGGACTAAAGGGACTAAAATTGAAAGCGGCTAAAGCGGTTAAAGTGAACTACAGTTGAAATGTTTCAAACTTTAGTCACGTTCAACTTTAGCCCCTTTAGTCCCTTGAGTCCTTGTAGTCCTTTTCAACTTCAGCCTACCTGAATTCCATTCAGCAGAAGAATTGTCGCCAGTAACCCTAACACCGCATAAGTTTCCACCATCGCTGCCAAAATCAAGCCTTTGCCTGATTCTTCCGGACGTTTAGCGGTCAGAAAAATACCTGACGCCGACACTTTTCCCTGATAAATCCCTGAGCTTAACCCGGCAATTGCAATCGGGAGGCAGGCCCCAAAAATCTGCAATCCGACTTCCGGGCTGACTGTTGCCAGAGTGCCTCCTAACAGCCCGATTTTCAGCATGACCCAGAATCCGGCTAAAAATCCGTAGATGCCCTGTGTCCCTGGAAGCGCCTGCAATAACAGCACTTTTCCAAATTTTTCGGGGTCTTCCGTAATCACGCCCGCGGCGGCCTGGCCGGCGATTCCGATTCCTAACGCTGAACCTGTTCCTGCTAATCCAACTGCCAATGCTGCGCCAAGGATGGCTAAATAAATTCCTGTCATGAATCTTCTATGATTGAAGAGGGAAGAAGTGAAAAATGAACATCCTTCAATTTTCACTCTTCAATCCTCAATCTTTTTTGCTCCTATTCTGTAAGTTCAAAATAACGACTTTCGAATTTAAACGGTTTATATTTTTTACCTCCGGCTTCAAAGAATTTTGAGAAAAATTCGACAAATTGAAGACGACCTGAATGAATGAAGGACCCCAGCGTATTGATAACCAGGTTAAAGATATGCCCAAAAACAAAAATGATGATGCCGACCAGAAACCCGATTCCGGGAATTCCTGTGGTCATCAGGGTGAGCATGTCAATAATCATGGCGATGACGCCGGTTGCCAGTCCTAAGGCTAAGAGCCGCGAGTAAGACAACACATCGCTGAAAATGCCGACAATATCGTACAGGCTGTAGAGTCCGGCCAAAATACGCATCACGAGTTTGGAATTTCCGCGATCGTGCAGCCACACTCTGGCAGCGCCGCTTAACAATGCCAATCCCATAAACAGATTGCTCAAACCCTGTCCGATCAGCGAATCCCCCATGCCCGAGGCGAGCAAAATGACCCAGAAAAACAGGCTATTGATAAATGCCAGCCAGATTCCTTGATCTAATAAGGCCCCGTTCGGATCTCCCTGGCGCCAGCGATGTCTCATTTTGAGAAAAATACCGTAGCATACCTGAATATATCCTAAAACCAGAGATAAGATCAGAAATGCAATCGGTTCTTGCATCGGATCAATGATGATCAGAGCGTCTTTAATGGTTTTAACCGATGTCAGGGCGGCCGGCAAGGAATCAATAATATTGCCAAACCATCCGCCGGTGAAGGCTCCGCACACCAGGGTCGAGAATCCGCCATAGTATAATAATCGGGCTAATTGGGTTGTGCCGGCATCCAATACATATTTCCGCATCAGCCAGACCATAAACAGGGAAAGGAGGATGCCATAGCCGGCGTCAGTTAAACATAACCCAAAAAATAAGAAGAAAAATGGCGCGAGCATCGGGGTCGGATCCGGCTCATGGTATTTGGGCATGCCATACATGCGCGTGATGATTTCAAAGGGCTGAATGTACGGGGTATTCTCTAAAATGACCGGCACCGCCTCGTCATCCTCGGCCGGGTCTTCATACAGAATATCAATCGAGTCGGTATAATCCCTTAATCCATGCTCCAGGCGGGTCTTATCGGCTTGCTTCATCCAGCCTTCAAGAAAATAGACTTTTGGGGTTCTGGCAAAGTTCTGCAAGTCTTTCTGCTGCCGGATTTCATTGACCAGCGCATCTTCAATAATCCGAAACGCTTCTTTATCTTGCACAAATTGCGTAAGCGTTTCTTTGACTTCAGCAATTTGGCGCTGAAGTTGTTCGCGTTCCTGCGTTAAGCGTTGAATTTCTTCAGGAATTTTCCGAGAATATTTGGAAAGATCAAGGATGTCGAAACCATGGCGTTCGAGCAGCGCATGAACGTCTCGCTCAGAGGGATAATAGAGCACGAGCAGATACACGAATTGTCCATCGTCGCTGATTTCTTCCCAAAAAACCGATTCCTCATCCTCGGCCAAATCATGGGCCAGAGCCTCTCGCTCTTCCCGTCGAATTCTCCCCACCAGGGTTTTCACCCGACGGGTTGAACGCAGATCTTCTAATGGAAACGGAAGATGAGAGAGGGTGCTTAATAATTCAATATCATCCTGTCGCCATCCTTCCTGATCTTCAAGATGTTTTAATTTCTCCGTGAGTTCCGCGATTTGCCGGGAACGACCGAGAAAATCAAAATTTTGGCGGACGGTTGCAAATTTACTGCGCGGAAGCCGATGTTTCAGGGTGATAAAATTTTCGACGACTTCGCGTTTCGCGTTATCATAGAGGGACAGAATTTCGAGCGACCGCGTCACCTCGCGCAGATGCGATTCGAGTTCCCCGATAGACACGGGAATTTGTTCTGCGTGTTCTATCGCCTCAACCACTTCTATCGCCTGAATGATCCCAAGCTCATAAATCTGTTGGACAACCTCCGCACTCGCTGCGCCGTGGATGACCACTTGCGCTTTTGTCATCGGAGCAACAGCCATAACCTCACGCTCCCCCCAATTGCGTTCGAAATGTATTGACCACAAACTGAATCACGTCTTGAAATTTTTGCTGCGTCTGCGCTGAATCCTGCTCGATCTCCTGCTGGAATTGCTGGCGCACGCGCTCTATTTCCGGCTCAAACTCTTTCAACCCCTGTTCGTAGAGTTGTTTTGCCTTATGTCTGGCCTTTTCGACAATCTCCATGCGGACTTCTACCGCTTGATGGCGGGCGTCGTGCAGAATTTTTTCTGCCTGCGCTTTGGCCTGACGAATTTTTTCTTCTGCCTGCTCTTCAGCAGCGTTGACTTGACGAATCACATCTTCTTGCATAGCAAAAGCCTTTTTTCTATAGAACTATTTAAATCGCGTCTCAACTATATAGGTTGAATAGGTTGATAAAAGTCCATACTTTGTCAAAAAGTATAGCCCCTCTCTTATTAGTCAATAAAAATTTGTCTCAAAGAAAACTTTTCTTTCAGATCAATCGTTCGGATAGTTTTTTTACATGCCCGGATGACGGGTTGTTTCGGGAATTTCGAAGACTCATTCCCGAAACAACTGAACATCGAGACCAGGTGTTTTAAAAACTTGACGGGATGAAATGACTTATTGCAAAGGTTCTCAAGCAGAACGACAGTCAAAAATCTCGATAAAAAAGAGTGAGGACAACAGAAAAATATGCACGATCACGGAAAACAGACTGAAGAAGATCGGATTACCCCAGAGGTTGACGCTGCTCATGTCATTCGTTTTGGCGTGTCAGCGGACGCCAGATTGCTTGAAAAATTTGATGAGATGATTGCAGAAAAATGTTACGCGAATCGCTCTGAAGCGATTCGCGATCTGATTCGCGATCAACTGGTCGAATTTGCCTGGACCAACAGTCAGGAAGAGGTAGTCGGCACCTTAACGCTGGTCTATAATCACGAATCCAGAGAGTTAAGCGATAAATTGATCAAATTGCAGCACCAGCACCATTCCGCGATTATTTCGACTTTGCACGTCCACCTGGATGAACACAATTGTTTAGAAGTGCTGGTGATGCGCGGAGCAAGTAAGGTCATCAAAAGTCTGGCAGACAAGCTGAGCGGGACAAAGGGCGTGAAACACGGCAAACTCACGATGAGCACAACCGGCAAGGAGTTGTATTGATGACCGCTGTCCAGGAATTTTGGGAACAGGCCGCACAAGTAGAACGTTTTGCCGCCCGGGAGCCGGATAGACGGCTGACAGAACTTCTTCGATTGTATCCTCATCCCCAGGAAATTTGCGTACTTGATCTCGGGTGCGCTGGAGGTAGAAATACAGTTTTGCTGGCTGAACAGGGTTTTGATGTCTATGCGCTTGACGCCTCGTTTGCGATGGTTGCCAAAACGCGCGAACGTACAGCAGCGATTCTTGGTGTTCTGGAAGCTGAACGGCGAATTCACCCGAGCAAGATGTCAGATTTACGCCCTTTTGACTCAGAATCCTTTGACCTGATCGTAGCTTTGGGAATTTATCATAACGCTGCAAGCCAGCAGGAATGGGAATGCACGCTGAACGAAACCGCCCGCGTGTTGAAACCTCATGGATTAGTCCTGGTTTCCAATTTTAGCCCCCAATCAGATCCCCAGGGCGCAGGATTGCGCCTGGTTCCAGGTGAAACGCATGTCTATGAAGGCTTCGGAGCCGGACCGATGTGGCTGCTCGATGCTGATGATCTGGACGCTGAAATGGCGCGTGTCCGGCTTGTTCCGGTCATTGCCACCCAAACCGTTTTTGTGAAGACTGACGAAGGGCATCGTGTGACCATCAACGCACTCTATCATAAGATGTAGGACGAAAATTTTTTTCCTCCGTACAAACAATCCGCAGATTTCTCCTCAGGAATTTGAAAAAATTGTTGACAAAGCGGTTGCAAAGCAGATACGTCCTTTACGTGAGCAATTAGATCAGTATGAAGAAAAAGTCCGTCTGCACGATATTTTGGGGGGATAGGCTATATCCTCGGTCTGATGGGCTTAGGGTACTATTTTTTAGGGGTACGGAAAAAAAATAACGACAAGGATTTCTCATAAGAAAAGGATTTCTGAATATTTTGTAATGATTTATAGGATGTCAAACACTGCAACAGTATGAAACACTACAGCGGATTTGAGAATGGAACGGATTTCTCCCTTTTATCCGTTGAATTCTTTCATCCGTTATAGTATTTCATTCATTGTTGTGAACATATCTTGATATGACCCGCGTGTGCGAGTGATTGCGGCCTTTGCGTATGCGCTGGTGATTGCCTTCAGCGATAAATTTTTAACACTTGGTATAGGATTGTTTATCTCAATACTTTGTTTGCTTACCGTTCACAGGCTCAACCGCCAAACCTGGCACACCTTGCTCGAAATCAATCTGTTTGTCCTCTTGCTCTTTATTTTTCTGCCCCTTTCTCTTCCGGGAGCTCCTGTGTTCCGCATCGGCGGGTTGGTATGGAGTTATGCAGGACTACTCAGGGCCGCAGCCATTGCTCTGAAAGTCAACACAATTATGCTCATATTCATGGCCCTGATCATGTCAATGGAGCCGCTGCAATTCGGTTTGGCCTTGCAGCGGCTCGGATGCCCTGCCAAACTTTCGACCATGTTTTTTTTACTATCCGCTATCCGGAAGTGATTCAACGCGAATAGTTGCAACTCACAAAGGCTATGAAACTGCGCGGATTTCACCCCGGATATAATCGCCATACCTTCACCATGTATGGCTATTTAGTCGGTATGTTATTGGTGAAAACTCTTGACCGCGCCGAACGCATCGTGCAAGCCATGAAATGCCGCGGCTTTCGTAACCGTTTTTTGACGCTTACTCCCTTACAATTCACCCGGCAAGATGGCGCATTAAGCGTTGTTTACAGCGTGATGATCCTCTTGCTGCTCTCGCTCGAATGGTTCTAACGCAATGACGCCATTGATCGAATTCGAACAGGTCAGCTTTGCTTATACCCCTGAACGCCAGGTCTTTTCCGGCCTGAATGTGCGCGTGTTTCCTGACGAACGCCTCGGAATTATCGGGCCGAACGGCTCTGGCAAAACGACGTTTTTACATCTGCTGGTAGGGCTGCTCAAACCGAGAAAGAGGACAATTCGAGCGTTCGGTAAAATCCGCCGCAGCGAACAGGACTTTTATGAAGTGCGCATCCGGGCCGGACTTGTGTTTCAGGATGCGGATGATCAACTGTTTTGTCCGACCGTGCTCGATGATGTGGCCTTTGGCCCACTGAATCTCGGAAAAACCGCCGGAAAAGCCAGAGAAGTCGCCTTGCAGACGCTCGCCGCGCTCGGCATCGGAGACTTTGCCGGACGGATTACCTATAAACTCTCCTACGGCGAAAAACGCCTGGCGGCCCTTGTCACTGTGCTCTCCATGCAGCCTGACATACTGCTGCTTGACGAACCGACCAACGGCCTGGATGAACGCTCAAAACAACGTTTGAATGATGTGCTCCACACCCTGCCGCAGGTGATCAGCCATGGACAGGAGTTTATGCAGGCTCACGCGACCCGTACGATTCACATCACCGCCAATGGAATCTTCCAGTGAAAAACCGGGTTTCTTCAAGAAACCTGTCCCGGAAACGCCGTCTATGTCAGATTTTCCAGGATCACAAAAACTCCTTTATTAATGTCCAGACTGGGAACTACAAGTACGCTAAAGTGCCCTCTGGTAAGCTTGGAACGTGCTTCAGCCTATTTCCCAATCAAATTCAGAAACTCCAGGCGAGTGGATTGACTATGATGAAAACTTCCAAGCACTGATGACGTTGTCATCGTGGAATGCTGCTTTTCCACGCCGCGCATCATCATGCACAGATGTTTGCATTCCATGACAACCCCGACCCCTTCCGCATCAATGGCATCTTTAATTGCCCGGGCAATTTGCGAGGTTAATCGCTCCTGGATTTGCAGGCGTCGCGAATATAACTCCACAATCCGTGACAGCTTGCTAAGCCCCAGAACATGTTTTTTAGCAACATAACCAATATGACAGACCCCATAAAAAGGAAGCAGGTGATGCTCACACAAGCTGTAAACTTCAATGTCGCGAGCGATAATCATATTATTCGCTTCGGATTGAAAGACGGCATTATTAATCACCTCCGCCGGATCAGTGCGATAGCCCTTTGTCAAAAACGCATAGGATTTCGCAACGCGCTCCGGGGTTTTTTGTAAACCTTCACGTTCCGGGTCTTCACCGATTTCGATGAGTAATTGTCGTATTAACTCTTGAACACGCACTTCATTCATGATGTCAGTATCCTTTGTAAATGTTGGGTAATAAGAGGAACAGGCGTTAAATCTGAGATGTCCATTCCTGAAATTATCCTGGTGATAGGTTCGTGAGTTCCGGGAAGTCTTAACAACGGATTGATTTCCGCAAGCGGAACCGCTATAAAGGCCCGCTTACGAATATCGGGATCGGGGATGAGCAGATCCGGTTCCTGGATCATTTGATCGCCGTACAGTAAAAGATCTAAATCAAGCGTTCTGGCCTGATAAGAATCGCCAGTACGAACCCGACCTAAAATGGATTCGATCCGGCGTAATACTTCGAATTTGAGTGAACGAGCCGGAAAGGTGGTGTTGATGCGCCACACAGCATTCAGGTAGGCCGGTTGCTCAGGCCGCTCAAGCGGTATTGTCTGATAGACGGTGGAAACCGTCGTCACATCTACCCGCTGCCGGAGATGCTGCAACCCGTCTATAAGGTGTTGTTCAGGATCGATATTCGACCCAACTCCGATATAGGCATCAATCATTATTGCTCACTTCCTTATTCGCGTGAACGAAAGATTTCCACTCCGACCGACCGGGCAAACCGTAATGCCCCGGGCTTTTCAACCAGCACTTGCACATGTTGAACCGCCGGTTCTTCCAGACAAATTTCGGCGACTCTTTCCGCCAGACGCTCGAGCAGAAAATACGACGAGCGTTCTACCATCTCGACCACCCGATTTTTCACGTCTTTATAATTTACGGCATCTTCGATCCGATCGCTTTGACCAGCGGCCGACAGATCGGCAAACAGGGTGATATTTATCAGGATATCCTGTTGTTTCGTACGCTCTTCCGGGTTGATTCCGACAATACCGCGTAGAAACAGATCGCGGATATGAATGCGATCTAAACGGTCATGTTTATGCTCCATACATGGCTCCTTTAAGATGTCGTCCGCCATCCACATAGATGATTTGTCCGGTGATAAAATCGCTGCGCAATAAAAAGAGTACTGCCTCGGTAATATCATCGAGCGTTCCGATGCGCTGTAATAGATTTGAATGCTTCAATGGCTCCAGATACTCCTTATCTTCCCCCGGCGGCGGCAGAATAAGTCCAGGGGCCACGCCATTGACTCTAATGCCGGGAGCTAACTCCCAACTGAGTATTCTGGTGACGGTGAACAACGTTCGTTTACTCAGATGATAGGCCGCGTGTTTCTCATCGTAATCAAGTATGCGTGTATCCAGAAAATTGATGATATCCCCTGCCTGAGTTTGGCGTGCGAAGTCCCGTGCTAACCATAAAGGCGCAAGAGCATTCACCGCCATATTCTGCTGAAATGCGGCCGCGCTAAAATCCATCACTCCATCTTTTGGGAAAATAGAGGCTGAATTGATAAGAATGTCAAGCTTTTTTATCTCTGTTGGCAATTTCGAGAGCATGGCTTCCGCCTGGGCTAAATCATTCAGATCGGCCTGGATGGTCCAGGCATTGACGCCATACGATCGCGCCTCCTCAGCAGTGCTTCGCGCCTCTGGCTGAGAGGTCTGATAGTGAATGACGACATGCACGCCCTGTTGAGCGAGCGCCAGGGCAATGGCTCGCCCTATTCGTTTGGCCGCTCCCGTTATGAGGGCAGTTTTTCCATGTATGCTGTGCATAAATATGGTTGAGTTGACAATTGTCAATTCACAATTCGCAATTCACAATTCAACCGAATAGCAGGGAAAAGAGAAGAAATCGTGAATTGTCAATTGACAATTGTCAATTCCTTAATTCAATAGCATTGCAGACACATCCTCCCTACATAAAATCCATGTAGTTTTCCACACATTGGAATTATACGATCTAACATCATTAGATTGCATCGGGTTGTCAAGAGGATTTCAGGAAATATTCAACATTCCATTTCCGAAACACTGAATTTCAAGAATTTCTCTTGACACAAAAATATCCTTTTTTGTAAAAGTCTCGTGTATCGGAGAAAATCTCCGGCGCGTTCTACAGGTTGTGCGACGCAATAGCGTAAAATGGGAAGATGGTGCGAATCCATCACGGGCCCGCCACTGTAATCGGGGACGAACCTCAGCAAAACCACTGCCTGGAAGGGAGTAGGAAGTAGGAGTAAGGAGCAAGTAGGAAAGAAATCCTGAAAACCGACTTCTGAATATCCAGGTGGGAAGGGATGAGGGGAGAATGATCCGTCAGTCAGGAAACCTGCCTGTAGAAGAGTAACGTTTCGTCCTTCGGGTGTGGAGGAAAAACGTGTGAGAAAAAAGAGATTAAAAAATTGACAATTGACAATTAGTTCCCCTCCCTTCGACAAGCTCAGGACATCGCCTGGGAGGGGTAAGGGGTGGGTTTAAAAAGATGATGCCGACCCTGTGTGTATTTTTCCTACCATCTTTTTCTCTCTGCCGTTTGACCTCTCACTCATCGTAAACATCACGTGTACGAGGTGAGATTATGTTCAAAAAATTCTGTATCATCATGTTGTTTTTCTGCCTTTCGGCGTCTGCAATGGCGCAAAATACGACCGAAATCACGCTGGAACCTGTTGTTGTCACTGCGACTCGCATTGAAATTCCTCTAACCCATGTGGGTAAAGCCACATCCCTGATTTCCGAGCAGGAGATTGAGCAGCCAAACATCACGACGCTGGCTGAGGCGCTTCAGGCGGTTCCCGGACTGCTCGTCAGCCAACAGGGTGGACCTGGTACTTTAGTGTCGTTCAAAATCCGCGGTCTCGATTCTGAATATACGCAGATTTTGATTGATGGACTGCCGGTGCGCAATCCGTCTGATCCGCAGGGATCAGCGGTTGAATTTATGGATGACATTCTGGTCGAAAATATCGAGCGCATCGAGATTGTGCGCGGCGCATCCAGCACCCTGTATGGTTCGGATTCGGTCGGCGGCACTATCAATATTATTACTAAAAAGGGGACGGAAACTCCTGAACTCTTTGCATCATTCGAAGGCGGAAGCCTGTCCACCTATCAGGAAACCGCTGGTGTACGCGGTAAAGCTGGGGCAGTGAACTATGCCTTGACCGGCAAGCGAGTTAACAGCGACGGACTTGATGATCATGACGAATACAGTGCGACTGCGCTTGCCGGACAGATCGGCGTCGAATTTTCTCCGCAAACATCATTGAATATTCAGTTGAAATATACGGATACCGAACTCGACCTGAACGAAAGTCCTGAGATCGCCGGCGGGGTCGTCGTCAAAGATGAAGATGATCCTGATGATTCCAAAGAGAAAACTTTGTTGAACGGAGGCGCGGTCTTGACCGGCCAATTCTCGGAAAACCTTGATTATAGCCTGAAACTTGGATATGTGGATGTCGAAAGCCAATTGACCTTTGGTCCTGAAGGGAATGAATTTGGTTTCGGGTCTGATGTCGAGTATTCCGGCAATATCCTGAACGGCGAAGCCCAGGTAAACTATCGCCTTAATGAAATGCAACTGTTCACAGTGGGTTATGAATATGAAGCTGAAGAATTCGAGCAGGATTTAGGCGACCGCAAAGACATGCCGGATGCCATCCAACACGCCGTGTATCTCCAGGATTCGCTCTCCTTTTTGGATGAGCACTTTACGCTGACGCCTGGGGTGCGCTACATGGATCACGATCAGGCCGGAGATCGCGTTGATTGGGAAATTAGCACATCGTATCTGTTCGGAGAATCAGGCGTGCGCTTCCACGGACATGTCGGCACCGGATTCCGCGCCCCATCGCTGTATGAATTGTACGGTGCTTCTGTGTTTAGCGGGCAAATCTATCAATTCGGCAACAAAGACCTTGACCCGGAAGAAAGTCTGGGCTGGGATGTGGGCCTTGAAATGAAGGTGTTGGAAGGAAAAGTTCGTGTCGATGTGACCTACTTTATGAACGATTTCGACCAGATCATCGGTTTCGGAACTGTTGGCTACGAAAATATTGATGGCGGTGAATCAAAAGGAATAGAAGTCGAGGCGTCCTATGCTCTCACCGACAATTTCTCCCTGCACGGAGCCTATACCTACACTAAAACCGAAGATGCAAACGGCGACAAATTTTATGGTGTGCCAGAGCATCAAATCGGGATGAACGCCAATTATCGCATTATGGAAAGTCTGAACGCCAATCTCGGCCTGATCGTGCGCGGCAAGGAAGACATTCCCTTGTTTGATTCTACGACCTTTCTCTCGGAACGCTACGAAAACGATGGCTACATGACCGTGAATCTATCAATGGATTATCAACTGAGCGACAGTTGGAAAATTTGGGGCCGCGTGGAAAACCTGCTCGACGAAGAATATACTGTCAGCGGCTACGAAGCCCCCGGTCGCGGCTTTTATGGCGGCATCCGTCTTGATCTCTAATTACCCGCCAACACAACGTGCAAAAGGCTATACCGCCTTTTGCACGTTGCTCTCTAATCACCCGATCGCGTCTTCAACCTCGAAGCAGAGCCTATAGGCATGGCAATTCGAACGACCCTTTAGAGAATAGTTGCAAATTTCTCTTTGCTGGCTTTGAGCCACGTCTCAAAGGTTTGTAAGTTGGGATAGAGTGCACGACATTGTTCCAACTCCTTCTGGCGATCAAGGATATATCGCCGGTAGAAGTCGAACATATTGGCTAAATCATCCGCGCCAGGAAAACCAAGGGAGGCAAACGTTTCCCGTGAAATATGTTTGTAAACGATGGTTTTCCCAAGTATCTGCGTCATGAGTTCGGCATAGGTTCTGACCGGCAGAAAATCTCCGACAGCGACGACGACCTTGCCTTGAAATTCGTCCGGCCTATCAAAGATCGGCGCGATGATTCCTCCCAAATCCTCAACCGCAATACCTGCTAAAGGAGTCTCACCCTGGGGAAAGCTGATTCTAAAAGTTCCATCTTCCTGCTTTTGAGGAGGGAAAAAGAACACAAAGTTTTCAAAATAAAACGACACATGCACAAACGTCGCATTGAGTTTCAGACTTCGGGTGTATTCTTCGAGTTGTGCTTTGATATCAAAATGCGGCGTGTCAAGCTCACCATGCGTAATTTTCTTCACGTGAGGAAGCGTGCTGAACACAAAATGCTCTACGTTTGCGCCTGCAACCGCATCCACAAGATTTTTCCCGTGTTGATATTCCTTTCCAAAGTGTTCCCAAAAATTGGTGACGCCAAACACACCATAGACCCCTTCTAAGGCTGCTCGAAGGCTGTCGAGATCATCTAAATCGCCTTTGACCAGCTCAGCGCCAATGGCTTTTAATGCCTGAGCTTTGTCTGAATCAGGATTTCGTGTCAACGCGCGTACGGCGAAATTACCCTTTTGCAGAAGATGGCGAGCAACACTTCCGCCTTGTGCTCCGGTTGCCCCTGTGACGAGAATACGTTTTTGAGATGCCATAACTATTAACCTCTATTTATATCAACTACCTCCTTGCAAAGACAAATCATGCTTTCACAAGAAGGTAATTTGTCATGATCATTGATTGTTTGTTTATTGGAATATTATAATTATCTAATATTTCCTGACTATGGTAAAGTCAAGTCCCATAATCATAATTTCGAAAAATTATTTAAAATTATGCAATAATGTACCAGTGTTGCATCAAGGTTTAACTGATAGGTAGAAGACGCTCGGAGTCTGCCAGACTCCGAGCGTCTCTCCTCATTTTAACTCGCCAATTAAATTTTGACAAAGCAGTAGTCCGTATTAGACAGCCTGTATGGATTGTTGAAGAACGACAGGTTCGTATTCGAGGAATGTATGAAAAAAATATTATATATACTCCTGTTACTTATTCATTCATGTTACGCACTACCCCCTCAATCGGGGGGAAGCTCAACGTGAGCAGTGCAGTTGGACCATTGAACGTCTCCCCCTGCTTGCGGGCAGGGCTGTGAAGTTCTCGCGGGGAAAAGCTGTGACCTCCCTTTTATTCCCCCCGCAAGAGGAGGGAAACGGATCGACCTCCCCTGCTTGCGGGGGACTGAGGGGGTGAGAACTTCACAGCCCTGCCGCTTGCGGGGGGATTATCGTACCGTCCAACAACCTTGTTGGACGAAAAGCGTGCAGAACCGACACAATTGTTTGCTTTTTTTCTAAACAAAGCTGTTTGACGTGACGTGAGGCTAAATAACTCATGTGACGCAGTTTTGTTCTTTACCACGTAGCTGTGATGTGTAAGCACATCGTACACTGTTTTGGTGAAAGCACATTGGTTACTGATAAAAGATATTT
>DF820471.1:100823-113118 GCA_000739535.1 Candidatus Vecturithrix granuli
TTCCCTTATACACTCGAACTATAAAAGCGTGTACGATGTGCTTACACATATTATAATTTCATGTATACCCGACGTGATGTCAGTTCTCTAATATATACATGTGATGGACTATGTGCTTACACATCACACGTAGCGGTTACAGTATAATTACGATTTTTTTATAAACAAAATATTCATTACACTTACAGTGATATAGACCTTTTCAGTTTCAAATTCGATTTTATAGTTATCTAAAATTTTTCCATCTGTTTTTTTTAATAATTCTTCATACTTCTTATCCATTATTCTTGGGTAACGAATAGTACTTTCAAATTCTTTCTGTACATAAAAGCCACCAGCATTAAAATATGTTTCTATTTCTTTTCTCTTATAAAAGTGGACATGTCCATCATTCATGTGTTGTTGAAACTGATCTACAAAGTTTTCACAATCATTATCATAAGTCTTTGGATCTGAAAATAGAAAGAATCCTTCTGGTTTTATAATTCTGTTTAATTCTAAAATGAATTTCTGAATGTTTGGGAAATGATGAAATGCATATCGGGAAACAGCACCATAGAAATTATCACGATCAAATGGTAATTTTATTCCATCATAAGCAACAAAAGTAGCATTTGGGATTTTTTCTTTTTCACATATAGCATTATTCTGTTGCATTGAATTTTCAGCAATATCTATACCCCAGACAAAAATATCTGGGTATCTCTTGGCTAATGCAAATGCCACATAACCATTACCTGTACCTATATCCAGATATTTCATTCCGGATTTTATATCCATTAAATTTAATAAAGCATTCAATTGTTCATCATTAGAATGAATCTTTTTGTATTCATCTGTATGTAATTGCTTATCAAACCTTGCTTTTGCAGCATTTATTATTTCATTTTCTTTCATAGTATCCGACCATAAACATATTGGCCGCCTTTTGCTAATTGAGGCATATTCTCTCCTTAGCGCACGAAAGCGCGTCCGCCTGACGCCCTCGCATAACGCGCCAGGAAAGGCAGGCGCTAGCCAAACTCGATAGAACAGCAGCCAACTTTCCCGCCCGTCTTTCTCAGGCTGGGATTAAATCCCGGGCATCAATGTCCAGGCTCCTGCCCAATAAAAGCGATGGAGAAAATTTTGTCAAACACTTTTTGAAGGTTTCAGGTTAATAGCCTCCAATCAGTCTGCGGCATGTTTTTCAGGAGAATTTGGTTGACACTTTCCAGCGTGTCAAGCAATATGATAGCAATTTTTCTCTTTTATTTGTTACAGGATTTACGCACCCTCACCCCCGGCTCCTCTCCCAGACGGAGAGGGGAGCAGAGATCATTTCATGACTGATTGCTCCCCTCGCCCTCTGGGAGAGGGGTCGGGGGTGAGGGATAGAGAGTTGCATGACCGAAAGCGAATGGACGACCAGAAAAACCAGAATTGACGCGCGTCTGAGATCACTCAATCCGGCTTGGGAGATTATTCCCTATCACGGGGGTCTGGATACTTCGAAGCTCACACGCCATGCTGTCGAAGAATATCCGACCAATCATGGGCCGGCGGATTACGCCTTGTTTGTCAACGGCAGATTGCTTGGCATTCTTGAGGCGAAAAAAGTCGGTGTCAGCTCGCAGAATGTCCTGGAACAGGCGAAACGCTATGCGGCCGGATGTCCCAAAACTATTGGGGCCTGGGGCTTTTTTTAAGTCCCGTTTTTGTATGCCTCCAACGGCGAGCAAATCTGGTTTGCCGATGTGCGCGACGAAACGTATTATTCCCGCGAACTGCTGAATTTCCATAGCAGCGATGCGCTGGAAGAACTGTTCGCCAGAGATTATGCCGTGTGTAAAGGCTGGTTCAAGGCAACCTCCAATGAAATTGAACGCCTGAGCCGTATCAGAAAGAGGCAATTGCCTCGGTTGAACAGGGCTTAATTGACAACAAACGCCAGATGATGCTGGCCATGGCGACCGGCAGCGAGAAAACTTTTACAACGGTGGCGATGATTTACCGACTGCTGAAATCCGGCTACGCCCGGCGCATCCTTTTTCTGTCGGAATATCTGTTTAAGGTGCATGAGGATCAGTTCAGAGCCGAGGACGATCTCAATGCATTTAGCGCGTTTATTCAGGCCAATAAAGAGCAGATCGAGGCGTTGTCCATTCTGCTGCAAAATCCGTATCAATGGAATTCCGCTGTGCTCAAAGAAATCAGGCAGATCCTGAAAAAGAACGCCTTCGAGGAAGAACGCGTCCGTAAGGCGTATATGCTGTCCGGTCAGCAAGCGCTCGCCGACATTATTTCCATGATTAAACATGCAGATAACGCCGGCTGTCCTTTGTTGACCGCCGAAGAACGCGTCAACCGCGCCATCAGCAATATTCTGGCCAAACAGGCCTTCACAGCCGAGCAGCGGAAATGGCTTGAATATATCCGCCAACATCTGATCGTCAATCTGGCGATTGAACCGGAAACTTTTGATCTCATGCCTGTTTTTGAACGACACGGCGGCCTGTCGAAAGCCAGAAAGGTCTTCGGCACGGAATTGGAATTGATGCTTGCAGAAATCAACTATGAACTGGTAGCATAGAACTACAGGGGTTTCGCATAAGCAGGGATTGAAGAGCAAATCTGGCACAGAACTGACCGACCATTGCCTTCTGGTGTTGCAGCAACTCCGCGAGGCAAAGGGGCTGTTAGGGGATATTTTCGCGCAGTCTATGCCCAGATTTAACAACCCCGTGAACTTCAAGAAAATCATTGCCATGATTGACGCTGAAGAATGGGCGAGTTTAGGCGTGGATGTCAAAGCGCAGGCCTTCGAGGGCTTGTTGGAAAAAGCGGCCAGCGAAGGGAAAAAGGCGCGGGACAGTACTTTACGCCGCGCGTGCTGATTCAAACCATTGTCAAACTGATGCAGCCGGACCCATTGCAGCAGCCAGAGTTGAAAATCTGCGACCCGGCCTGTGGCACTGGCGGGTTTTTAGTGGCGGCCTATGAATGGCTGATCGAAAAAACCCACGGCGCGATTCCGCTGGATGAGGTCAAACGCATCAAAGAACAAACCTATTACGGCCAGGATCTGGTGGCGCGTCCGCGCCGTCTGGCTTTGATGAATCTGTTTTTGCACGGCCTCAAGCCCACGATTTATTTAGGCGATACAATTTACGAACCGGAGCGCGGCGAACGCTATGACGTGATTCTCACCAATCCGCCCTTTGGCACCGGGGCACGGGGCAGGCACCGACCCGTGACGACTTTACGATTGCCACTTCCAATAAGCAGTTGAACTTTGTGCAGCACCTGCTCACCACCTTAAAACCTGGCGGACGCGCCGCGATTGTGCTGCCGGATAACTGCCTGTTTGAGGATAAAGCCGATGAAGTATTCGAAATCGTAATGGCGGATTGCAACGTGCATACGATCTTGCGCCTGACGCGCTGCACTTTTGTGCCCTACGCCAACGCACAGGCGAATGTGGTCTTTTTCCAGAAAGGCCGAACGACCGAAAAAGTCTGGATCTACGACTGCCGTTCCAATATTCCGGCCTGCACCAAAAAAGACCGTCCTTTGACGCCAGACCTGTTTATTGATTTTGAGCGCTGTTACGGCAGCGATCGCAATGGGAACGATCCCCTTCGACTCCGTTTCCTGAGCGGAGTCGAAGGGAGCGGAGTCGAAGGGAGCGGAGTCGAAGGGAGCGGAGTCGAAGGGAGCGGAGTCGAAGGCCGTTTCCAGGCGTTTCATATTGAGGAAATCAAAGAACGCGGCTACAAACTCGACCTCAAATGGCTCAAAGACGATACATTGGACGACCCCAACGACCTGCCCGACCCTGTGGATTTGATTGCCGAGTAAATGGTCGAATAAAAAATAAGGAGCAGAACGCATGGGACGAGAACATTGGGTAGAGACAACTCTTGGTGAAATTGCTACACATCCACAATATGGATGGACTACGAAAGCCGGACAATCAGGTGAATTCAAGTATTTTAGAACAACGGACATCAATTCACCAATTAGTTGGGAGAGTGTTCCTTTTTGTGTCGAAATACCCAAAAATCCTGAAGAATACGTAATACAAAAAAATGACATTCTTGTATCAAGGGCTGGTTCTGTCGGTTTAAGTATTCGGTTTGAAGAAGATCATGTTGATACGCTTTTTGCATCCTATTTAATCCGGTTTAAAGCTATTCCGCCAATTGATTCAAAGTTCATTGCTTACTATTTGCTTACAAGAGAATATTGGGATTTCATTAGAGAATCTCAATCCGGGATTGCTGTTCCGAACGTTAACGCCTCCAAATTATCAAACCTTTCTATCCCCCTCCCGCCACTGAAGGAACAACGGCGTATTGTCGCCAAACTCGACGCCCTGCTGCCGAAAGTGAAACACGTGCAGACGCGACTGGCAAAAATTCCCGGCATTGTAAAGAAGTTCTGCCAGAGCGTGCTGGCCGCAGCCTGTTCCGGTCGCCTGACCGAAGATTGGCGCGAGGGGAGGGATTTACCGGAGTGGGAAACGAAAAAATTTTTTGATTTTTTTATACTTCAAAGGGGATATGCTTTAGTTTTATCCAAGTTAGAAAATGGAAACATCCCTGTTGTAACATCGGCTGGAATTAGCGGTTATCATAATAAAAGTATTCGTCCCAGGTGTTGTGACTGGAAGAAGTGGTTCTGTCGGAAAAGTTTATTATATTGAAGATGACTTTTGGCCGCATAATACAACTCTATTTGTCAAAGACTTTAAAGGTAATTTCCCAAAATATGTTTACTATTTTTTACTTGGATTTGATATTACTCAATATTCTGCAAGTACTGCCGTACCAACTCTTAATAGAAATAACTTGAGAAATATTTTCGTTGATGTTCCTCCTCTCGAAGAACAACACGAAATCGTCCGCCGCGTGGAACAACTCTTTGCCCTGGCCGATTCTTTGGAAGCCAAATACCACAAGGCCATGCAGCGCGTGGCAAAAATCGAACAAGCCCTGCTGGCCAAAGCCTTTCTCGGCGAACTCGCGCCGTCCGACCCGCACGACGAATCGGCAGAGGTCTTATTACAGCGCATTTTGGCGGAGAAATCGAAATTAGAGGCCGGAAAGCAGACGAAGAAGAAACAAAAATCCTCCCCAAAATAACAGATAAAAATCTTGATTTTTATAAGGATATGTCATAGTTTGGAATAAAAAGACAACAACAGGGATAACTCAGTATTCAAAGGAAATTATGTCGCGTCGAGATACGTATCATGATATTGTCAAACACGCATTGATCAAGGAAGGCTGGATTATTACGTGATCCCTATGTGTTTCGAAGTGAGCCTGAACTCTCAACCAATCTTGGCGCAGAGCGAACTATCGCGGCTGAACGGGAGGGGGGAAAAATTGCGGTTGAGATCAAAAGTTTTCTCTATGCATCGCAAGTCTCAGAATTTGAGAAAACTATTGGACAATATGAACTTTATATATGGCTCTTACAAGAACAAGAACCCGATCGTGAACTGTATGTTGCGGTGCCGACCTATGCCCTATGATGGCATCTTATCTCAGTCTGTTGGACAGATAGCGCTCAAAAAGCTGAGAATGAAGATTATTGTATATACGGTATCCGGGGAGGGAACATTACAATGGATCACACCATAGCATTTTATCAAGCTTGCATTAAACAGCTTTTATCAGAGTACGAAGCGTTACAGACCGAGGATTCACGAGTTGAATTGGTTTTTGATGATGAACGTGAGCGGTATGTAGTGATGCGCGTAGGATGGTTCCATCACAAGCGGATTCACCATTGCCTGGTGCACATTGATCTCTGCGATCATACCATTATTATTCAGGCCAATAATACCGAGGATCAACTTGATGACGATCTCGTTGATCTGGGAATTCCGCGAGAGAATATTTGTTTAGGACTCCTTCCTCCCGATGTGCAAGAGTATGTGGTTCAACAACGCCGCGAACGACAGCAGAGCCTCCAGTCCATATTTCATAATCAACCAGGGGAGCAGCGTCAGGCAACCCTGCAATATGCGTAACACAAATTTGCGTTCCCTATCGAACTCGCGCCTCCGACCCACACAATGAACTGGCGAATGGATTATTGCAGCGAATTTTGGCCAAAAAAATGAAATTAGAGACCGTTTCAAATACATGATCGCACCAACGTTACAAACTCAGCGGCTTGTTATACAATCAATTAAAGTGAGCGACGCCCACGCAATGTTTCTGTATCGTTCCGATAAAACCGTGCAGCGTTACCAATTTTGGAGACCCCGCACGCAGGGCGAAGTGGAAGATTTTATTCAAAAAGTCAACGAACTTGCCTTTGACACAGAGCACACCTGGTATCAGTTAGGAATCTATACAAAACAACCCCGGGAACTCATCGGAGACCTCGGACTGCACTTCTTAGAGCCGCACAATTCCCAGGTCGAAATCGGTTTTACCATCGCACCAACTCACCAACGCCAGGGCTATGCCGCCGAAGCTGTCATCAGCATTCTGGACTATGTCTTTGCACACATGAGGAAACATAGAGTCATTGCGTCGGTCGATCCGAACAATACCGCCTCCATCGCGTTACTCAAAAAACTTGGTCTGAGACAGGAAGCACATTTTGTGCAAAGCCTGTGGGACGATGGCGCCTGGCTTGATGATGTCGTCTATGCTATTTTGAGAGAAGAATGGATGCGGATCGCCTACGGCGAAAAGCCTGGTAAATAATTACCCATATTTTTTTATTGACAGTTTGATTGACAGCAGGTGATATGTATGCGCATCGTAGAGTCTGTTCGTGAGAATAGTGTCTGAGTGCAAAACGATTTCGTGTGAGCGCGGCGTTTCTTAAAAACCATTACGGTTAACGTGATTGAATGTTGTGCTCACACACTACACTTTGTAGGAGGATCATCAGATGAAACGCATAATGATTGTTGGGTTGTCTTTATTATTGTTGATCGCCATGGCGGTAGAGGCCCAAACCCAGGAAATCCGGGTGCTGCTTGCGAATCACCCGTATGGCGAACTGCTCAAGGCCGCTATTCCAGAATTCGAAAAAGCAACCGGTATTAAAGTCAACGTTGAAAGCCTCCAGGAGTCGCAGCTTACCACGAAACTCACCACCGAGTTTGCGACCAAATCTTCATCAGTGGATGTGTTCATGACCAGACCTTTGCAGGAAGGGAAGATGTTTAATAAAAATGGCTGGTATGAGCCGCTTACGGACTATGATTTTTCCGACTTTCCGGCAAACGCTCTGGATGTGGCTACTTTTGATGGCAAAGTCTATATCGTGCCCATCGTCACTGAATGGCAGGTCATGTATTATCGCAAGGATTTGTTTGAGAAGGCAGGCATTGCAGTTCCGACAACTTTTGAGGAACTCGAAGCAGCCGCTCAAAAACTGAATTCCGCCGACGTCGCCGGATTTGCGGCACGCGGCAAGGGCGCGGCGGCTGTCACGCAGCTTTCCACCTACATCTACAATTATGGCGGACGCTATCTTGACCAGGGGAAGGCTGTTTTTGACTCAAAAGAAGCCATTGACGCCATCCGTTTTTACGGTAAACTCCTGGCGTCTTACGGCCCCCAGGGCGTCACTTCCATGTCCTGGGAAAACATCATGCCGTTGTTCCAGGCCGGGAAAGTCGCCATGTGGACTGATGCGTCGGTCTTCTACGGCCAAATCGTTGATCCCGCTAAATCGCAGGTTCCGGCTGAAAATGTCGGTATCGCCAATGTCCCGGCCGGCCCGGCAGCTCAGGCGCCTTTCATGGTCGTTTCATGGGGCATGAGCGTCGCCCAACAATCCAAGAATAAAGAGTTGGCGTTGAAATTTATCACCTGGGCCACAAGCGCTGACTTAGCTAAACAAGGCCTGATGGCTGGCATTACTGCCGCCCGCAATTCGGCCTGGGAAGATGCCGCAGTCGTCGAAAAAGTCCACAAAGGCCTGATTGAAACCCGGGCGTTTGCCGCCAAGAACGGATTTCCTTACGACCGTCCGTATATGAGCGCGGTCGGCGAAGCGCGCGACCGGATTGGCGAACTGGTGATCGAATCTATCAATACCGCCGGAGCCTCAGAGAATTTGGAGAAAATGGCTCAGGAAAAAGTGAAAAATGTCAATGAACTCCTTGAAGACAGCGGTGAGTTCGGCCAATAATCTTGAGCTTTAAAAACCAGGTTTCTTCAAGAAACCTGGTTTTTAGTTTATCCTTCGGGGCAATGGGACACATTGCCCCGGATTATTGGGAGGTGTTGCATGATTCGAACCGGGTTTGTGGAAAGGCATCTGAGAATCTTTTTTTCTCTGCCAGCCGTCATATTTATTATCATCATGATGGTGTTTCCGGTGGTCTATACGATCATTCTGAGTTTTTCCAACTGGAACTTGACCACCGGCAGCGGCTTCGCATGGGCTGGCTTGCGCAGTTATACCCGTATTTTTGCCGAACCCCGGTTCTTCGATGCTGTCAAGCGCACCTTTGCCTTCACCGGCCTGGCGGTGGTTTTTGAAACCGTCATTGGAGTCGCCTTAGCACTGATCCTCAATCGAACTTTTGTGGGCAAGGGTTTCGTGAAACTGTTGTTATTGCTCCCTCTGGTTGCGACTCCTGTGGCGGTCGGTATTGTCTGGAATCTCTTCTACGATCCGAATATCGGCCTGGCTAATTTCGTGCTCACGCGTTTTGGAATCCCTGCGATTGAATGGGTGTATGCGGCCAGCACGGTCTTGCCGTCGCTCGTGCTGGTGGATATCTGGCAATGGACCCCGATGATTACCCTGCTGGTTCTGGCCGGCCTGGCCAGCTTATCCACCGAACCCTACGAATCGGCCAGGGTAGATGGAGCCTCGGAATGGCAGGTTCTGTGGCATATTACGCTGCCCATGCTCATGCCCACCATCCTGACCGCCATGATTCTGCGCAGTATTGATGCTCTGAAAACCTTCGATATTATTTATGCGATGAGCGGCGGCGGCCCCGGTTATTCTTCGGAAACCTTAAACATCATGGCCTTCAAATACAGTTTCGAATATTTTCGAATGGGGCAATCCGCCGTCATTCTCGTGGTGTTGTTTATGGTTGTCCTGGGTTTTAGCGTCGGGATTCTCAAACTCCGCACGTGGACGGAAATATAGACATCCTAAATGATATGTGTCTCGACTTTGCTCGACAACCGCCCGGACACTGAGCGGAGTCGAAGTGTCATGACACAATTCATATAGGACACTATATAGGTGAGAAACCAGGTTTCTCAAAGAAATCTGATTTCTACAGTGTGATATGAAAAAACCGTTGCTGTCCAAAATTGCCTTTGCTATCGTGGTGCTTGGAATCACTGCGGCTATGATTTTCCCCTTTTTGTGGATGCTCATGTCATCCGTCAAAACCCAGATTGATATTATCAGTTGGCCGCCGAAATTCATCTTTACGCCGACCCTGGCCAATTACATTAAGGTGTTTGGCGAGCAGAATTTCCTGAAATATTTTATCAACTCTACGGTTATTGGCGTGGTTGCCATTGGCGCATCCTTGCTCCTCGGCCTGCCTGCCGCTTATGCGATTGCCCGTTTCAAACTCCGTACCTTCAGTGTGATTATTCTCCTGGCGCGTATTATGCCGGGAATCTCCTTTTTGATGCCCTGGTATATTATTTTTTCACGCCTGAACCTGATGGATAGTTATGTGGCGTTGATTCTCAGCCACATGCTCATCGCCTTACCGGTAATCGTGTGGATCATGTCCAGCTATTTCGATTCGATTCCGCTTGAGATGGAAGAATCGGCCATGCTGGATGGGGCCTCGCGTCAACAAGCCTTTCTCGCTATTATCCTGCCCCTCTCCAGTCCCGGAATTGTGACCGCTACTACCCTGTCTTTCATTTTCTCCTGGAATAACTTCATGTTTTCTCAGGTGCTTTCGATGGAGAAGACCAGAACTCTGCCCATTGCCATCTATAACTTTGTCTCCTATGCCGAGGTTGATTGGGGCGGCGTGATGGCCGCTGCGGTTGCCATCACCATGCCCGCCATCATCCTGACCATGATTTTTCAAAAATATGTTGTGCGCGGACTCACGATGGGAGCAGTAAAAGGATAGTATGGGGTTGAGCAACTTATGCTTGTATAGCGGTATTCCTTATACCCTTCTCATCTTCGATTTTTGAGGAAATTTTCTTGACATTATGAAGGAAATATTTAAAAAAAAGCCCATTCAATTTCAAAGAAGTACGGTATCATGATAATACCTGATTCATCCTCAAAGGAAAAAAAATTATGATGATGAAAGTTGCTGTAACAAAAGGAGAGGACGGATATTTCGTAGCCCGTTGTCCGTCGCTGAAAAGCTGCTGGTCACAAGGCAAAACACGGGACGATGCTTTAAAGAATATTCGTGAGGCCATTGAGTTATATTTGGAACCCGATCCGATAGAATTGACCATGTATCGCGAACAAGAACTCGTTGAAGTCTCAATATGAAACTCCCTTTATTATCCGGAAAACAGATACTTTCAGCACTTGAACGTATGGGATTTATTGAAGTTCATCGGAGGGGGAGTCATGTCAAAATGCTTCATCCTGATGGAAGAAAAATAGTTTTCCCGTACCATCCTGAAGTAGATCGATATACGCTAAAAGGGGCATTACGAGATGCTGAAGTTGATCTTGATGAATTTCTGACCAATCTCAAATAACGACGTTTAGGGTAAGGTATAAAGCCGAATTTAAAGAACGCGAAGTGAAGGAAACAGTACTTCGTATCGATATAAAAGGTCAGAAAATTTGGATTCAACACGATGGGACCGAAGAACGGGTCGCAAGTCTCCTCGTCGAAAAAGGTATCGAAGCGTATTATTCCTTTCGGTAGAGCCGGAGCGAACACAGGAATATCTAACATGATAAAGTAAAACTAAAAATGCTTTCTATTTTTGAAAATCTTCGCAAAATATTAGTACTTGAAAGAAAAAAAGGTTACAATAATCAAGCTGTTACAGGAGGTTTACAAGAGTATGCCTCAAACTTTCAAAAACAAGCACTTCAAGAAGCCACAAAAGAAGAAGAACAAAGGATTATACAAGAAATTACTCAGCGATTAACCATCTATCCTCACATACCTTCTATTAAACGATCTGATCATGTCGAACAAATTTTTGCTCTTATTGAAGGGCGAAAACCGCCGACTCCTCAAGATTTAGATGGGGGATCAGAAAACAATGAATTTTCTCGTCAGAAAGAAGAATTACTCTTAGAAATTAAAAAACTTAGCATCCAACAAAGGAACTTATGTACTGAGATAGATACGTTAAAAACAAGAAAAGAGACATTGCTATCTCAAATAGAGAATCTTTCTGCTCAAAAGGAACAATTACAAGCGGATATAAAACAGTTTGAATATGAGCATAATGGTCTTCAAAGCCAGATTTACTCGTTACAGCATCATCAAACAGAATTAGAATCAGAAATAAATCAGCTAACTTCTCAAAAAAATGAGTTTATTTATTTGCTAAATCAATTACAAGCTAAGATTGAAAATTTGAAGTCAGAAGAAGAAAGATTAAAAAAGGAACAAGAAGTATCAGTTCGATTCAAAGAAATTACTGATTTGATAAATCGTAAAATGAAGATTGAAAAGGAAATTGATACCCTCGTACAAGATTTAGCTAATAGAGAACACGATCTAAAAATAATTCATCAGGAAATTAAACAAAGGAATAAAGAATTAGCTGAAATAGAAGCAAGACCTGTCTTTACAAGGGGGGCTGGCTGGAAAGAGAAAGAAACACAACTCAAAACAGAACTGGACGAATTGAACGAGCAAAAGATTCAAATTGATAATGAAATATTCATTTTTAAACAAAAATTAAAAGATTATAGAGAGCAAAGGGAAAGATTAGCACAAAAGATAACATTGTGAACTAATCACCAAGAAAAAATTCTGTATGGCTTTCATGATTCCTACTTCATTAGATCATTTACCATATACTACTGCGGGAGAGAGAAAACTCTTTAAAGAGAGGCAAGAGAACAACTTGTTTCAATGCCTATTTTGCGTGATGATAAAGAGCGATTAATGATTCCAATTGATTATGCTATTGCTTTTCCCAATATTGGGCGTAGAGAGTTTATTGAAAAGAAATTTGACCAACTTATCCCATTAGATCACATATTATTCAAAGATAAGCTGATTAAAAGTAAATTCTATCAAGAATATGAGAAGTTACTTCCAAAACTTAATATCTCACATTACGCACTCATATAAAAAAGTCAGATATTATACATTGTTTTTAACTGTGTTAGCTCTTTG
>DF820471.1:113972-200902 GCA_000739535.1 Candidatus Vecturithrix granuli
GATCTGAACATGATCACAAGATATTTGTCAAAGAACTTTTTTATCTACTGCGTAAAGTGAGTTAATATTTCTGTGGAGACAAAACAAGAACAAGCTATTATTACGGCGCTTTTCACTGATATTGTTATTAAATCCCCTCCCAGGTCTGAAGAATATGTTGTCTTAGGACAAGAGACGTATCCCATAGATCAAAATCAAGAACAAATTGCTAAAAGTATAGGAGAAGGCCCCAGATTATTACGTGGAATTGCTGGTACAGGAAAAACATTAATCATGCTTTATCGCGCTAAATTGTTAGCAGTCAATGATATCACAGGGGAAATGCGAATTTTAGTGTTATGCTGGAATATCAGTTTAGCCAATTATATGCGCCAGCTTTACGAGAGACTCCAATTTAGAGTCTGGGGAAGGCAAGTACAGATAATGCACTTTTCCCAATTTACTGGAAGGTTCTTGCGAAGACGCATTGAATATGAAGAATTTGATGCCCCGGAATTTGTTGAAAGTTTGGAAGCTGTTCGAATTACAGAAGACAAGAAATATGATGCTATTTACATTGATGAAGCCCAAGATTTTCGTAAAGAGTGGATTCAATTTTTGTTTCATCGGCTACTAAAAGGCGATGATCCCAAAAAGCGTAATTTATTGATTGCTGCTGACGATGCTCAACAAATATACTTAAGACGAGATTTTAGTTGGTCTATGCTAGAGGAAGAAACTCCACGATTATATCAAAATGAGGAGCTTAATTGGAGAAAATTAGGAATTCCCTTGCAAGGTCGTACAAAGATCCTCAAAACTGTTTATCGTAATTCAGCCCGTGTCTGGATATTTGCAGCATATCTACTGGAAGAAAGAGCAGCTTATAGTAAACAATCAGATACACAAGTTCGTTTTTCCACGAAGGGAGGCTATGATCCGGAACTAATTGAATGTGCAAACCCACAAGCCCAAATTGACAAAACGATAGAAATCCTAAAAAATGTCATTAATTCAGACTATGCACCTCGCAATATATTGATTCTTTACCGACATGCAAATTTTAACGGATTTAACTGGTTAGAACATATAGAAAAGAAACTTTTGCAAGAGCATATTCCTTACGAATCAATTGTTGAAAATAAACGAGATTTTGAATGGCAAGCCGATACGGTTAAAATTTCCACTATTCATTCAGCAAAAGGCATGGATAGTCCTATAGTTATCGTTTTAGGAGCAGAAACATTTGTAGATAAGTATGAAGATCAGGATGAAACGAAATTGATGTATGTTGCCCTTACCCGTGCTCGTGAATATCTTGTGGTTTTACATTCAGGTGATCGAGGGCTTGTTCCCCAGCTAAAATATTGCCAGGAACAATACCACAAGTTTCGAGATGCGATTATAGAATACATTGAACAGTCATAGATATTGAAAACGATGATGGTAATATTACCACATGTAAACGGACAGTCATTCAGAGTTGTTTAGCCAAAGAAACGTATTCATCACTGTATGCATTTTTGCCAAGATGCAGAAGGCCAACATGGAATAATTGCCTGAATATGAGAGTCTCATGAGCTACACAAAGATCATGGTATGTCTAGCGAACTCAAGAAAAATATCAGGCCGATGTCTTGCCGGAAAAGAGAGGATTGAAAGCGGATTTGGCGAGTGGATACGTCCGGTGAGTCAGCGTCCTGCCGGAGAAATTTCTGAATTTGAACGGAGGTATCAAAATGGGGATGATCCAAATGTCTTGGACATCATTGAAATTCCATTACTTCACCCTCATCCTCATAGTTATCAAACAGAGAACCATCTCATTGATGCGAGGCAGGCGTGGAGAAAAGTTGGACAATTCGACAGGCATAAACTTCATGTACTCGCTGATACAATAGAGGGAGAACTCTGGGTAAACGGTTATTCAAGCTATAACGGCCTCAACGATCGTATCTCGGAGGACATTGCAAAGACCTTACGCAATTCGCTGTATTTGATACATCTAGAACAGCTCTCAATAGTGGTTTGCACAGAAGGGGGGAATTTTGGGAATGCCAAAAGAAGAATACGAGCTGAATTTACCCTCCATGACACTCCATATAAACTTGCTGTCACAGATCCTCGTATTGAGAGGGCATTTCTCAAAAAGAACGATGGGAAATATCCGTTATGGGAACAACATCTTTATGTCTGTATCAGCATAGGTGAACCATATAATGGTTACTGCTATAAGTTAATCGCATCAGTCATTGCATAAACATTCGGTGATAAAAGTGAAATACAATGTCTTCACCATTGGGCATTCTACCCATTCGATCGAGAAATTCATAGACTTGCTCCACCAGCACAAGATTACTGCCGTATGTGATGTGCGTTCTATTCCATACAGTCAATATACTCCTCAATTCAATCGAGAGCCTTTACAACAAGAATTAGCCCGGCGCAAGATAACGTATGTGTATTTGGGAAAAGAACTCGGAGCGCGGAGTGAAAATCCGCACTGCTATCGTGATGGACAGGTGCAATTCGATCAACTTGCCAAAGAACCCCTGTTTCTCAAGGGACTCAATCGGCTGCGAAAAGGGATGCAGAGGTATAGGATCGCGCTGCTGTGTGCAGAAAAGGATCCGCTGATGTGCCATCGAACTATTCTTGTGTGCCGGAATTTGCGAACAAAGGATATTGAGATTCATCATATTTTAGAAGATGGGACACTCGAACATCATGCAGAAGCGGAAAAACGTTTAATGGCCTTACACAAACTTGAACCGGATATGTTTTATTCCGAGCAACGCTGTCTTGAAGACGCCTACGACAAACAGGCGCAAAAAATCGCATACATTGATCAGGAACAGAAGGCGTGTAAATAACTACAAGAATTAAGAATAAGCAAGAATTTCCGGACTTTTGCCGAATAGTCACGTTTTTCACAACACAAACGTTCAAAGAAATTATTTGGAATTACTGAGAGGATAACGAACAGTGGAAGAGATCCAGATTTACACGATTGGTTTTACCAAAAAAACAGCGGAATATTTCTTTGAATCCCTGAAAAAGGCGGGAGTGAAACGCATTATTGACGTGCGTCTCAATAATACCTCGCAGCTTGCCGGATTTACGAAACGAGACGATCTGACGTATTTCCTCAAAGAAATTTGTCAGATAGAATATCTTCATCTCCCGGAGCTTGCCCCGACCCAGGCGATTCTTGATGCATACAAGAAAGAAAAGGGGGATTGGAAGGTCTATGAAGCACACTTTCTTCAATTACTGCAAGACCGCCGGATTGAGGACACCCTTTCCCCGGAGATCGTAGATCGCGGATGTTTGTTGTGCAGTGAAGGCAAACCAGAACGCTGTCATCGCAGATTGGTCGCAGAATATCTCAAAGAGAGATGGGGCAATATCCGCATTGAACATTTGGTATAGCCATTTCATCTATTGGCGGCGGCACGGTCATTTTTGTAAGACGTAGAGTTGAGAAGCCCTGAACATTGTCCGGGAAAAAGATATTCGCGATGAATTCCCATTGACAAAATTCAATCGCCGATCCCACGCTAGAAACGTTATTATTGCTTGATGCAGAAATCTTCCCTTCAGGCATTGATGAGGAGAGAACAATGAACAAGCGAGTGGTATCTGTTGGCATCATATCGTATGAAGATTATAAGCAGCGGACAATGGCGATTGCCCAAGGCACATATCGTCCGAAACCCGGAGAACCCAAAATCTGGTTTGAATCATTAGAGGCGATGGTCAAAGCGTTAAATAGCAAAAATCAGCAATTACTTCGGACTATTCTTGAGCAGCAACCGGAATCAATTCAAGTCTTAGAAAAACTGACCGGACGTAGCCGACACAATTTATCGGAAACCTTGCATCTGATGGAGCGATACGGCATTGTTGAACTTGAGAAGCACAACGGTTCAGTCAAACCTATCGTAAAAGCGACCGATTTCCGGGTGGAGTTTGGCCTCCATCATCCGTTTGAGCACGCTGTGTCATACCTGAAATAGCAATGAGGCGATTTGTTCACATTCTGTTTTTAGGCCCATTTTTCTACAGCAGAACCCGTTGGAAGTTGAGCCTCGGATTGTTCGTTCTGATAAGCCTGTTGACCGTTGTGACCCAAATAGGCGGCGTGCTGATATGGGTAAGTCTCCTCTCCTTGATCGTATCCATCTCCGTCAAAATATCGTGAGATGGGGAGTCAACATCCTGCTCGTACTTGCGCTCTATTTCATTAGTCTGATCGTGCTCATTCCAGGGATTGCTTCGATAGGAGGACGAGTAGCATTACCCTGGTTTGCAACACCGGATCTTCCATTACGGCCAGTCAACCTCGGCTATTGCCTTCTGGCAAGAAACTATGTCAGACCGACAGTCCGCACCGTGCTTGCACGGATTGCCAGGAACATGTCAACTCGATATCAGGGAACGACAGTGATCTATCTTGATGCGAATTTTCCATTTCTCAATGGCTTTCCATTATTGCCACATTTGAGCCATCACGATGGCAGCAAGGTCGATCTGGCCTATTTTTATCGAAATGCGACGACAAAAGAACGTCTGAATACAACACCATCACCAATTGGTTATTGGGCTTATGAACAACCACAACCTTCTGAAGTTCAACCGTGCCAGGGGAAGAAAAGTTGGCTGCGATGGAATTTTGACTGGCTTCAACCCCTGTTTGCGTATACCGGAGTCGATCCAGAACGGACAGAAGTCTTATTGAAGGAATTGATTGCAGAGCCTGAAATTCAGAAAATCCTGATAGAACCTCATTTGAAGTTCAGGCTGCATAGCGATGTGCCAAAAGTCAGATTTCAAGGATGTTCTGCCGCACGACATGATGATCATATTCACATACAAGTTCAGTGATGAAACACGATAACTGAAGTGATCGCGGAATATCTCAAAGATCGATACAACAATATCCGCATTGAATATTTATAATTCTTCACATACTGGGAATATCAAGGCAGTAAATATGCTTAAGAAGAAGGGGAGAAGAACGAAATGTATCTCCTGGTAAAGGTAGTAGAGATCAAAGGCCATTGTCCTGTATACAAGGTAGGTGATAGTTTCAGACTAGAGGATGGTTTCCGACTGGTCGCGGACATTCCGCTCTGTATGCACGCGCTGGCCGCGTTGCTGCCTTTTTACAATGCGCTCCGATTCTGTGAGCCAAAGCAGTTGGGGTTGGCAGAGAAAGATAACCCGGCTAGCGCATACGTCCAATGTCCTGATTCTGTTTCACGTACTGACGGCGGTACGGTCATTTTTGAAATCAGCAAGGTTGAGAAACCTTAGACTCCGCTTCGAGGAATGTTTGATGATCTTTTTTCCTCTCATGATCGAGTGATGATAACCGCTGTTTCTGCATTCAAAATCATTTCTTGTCAATCGCTTTTGTTCGGAAAACATTGACGAATGCTACGAATTGCATCAAAGCAGGCCATAAAGGCATCTACCATCTCGGGATCAAAGCGCGTTCCTCTGCCGCTTTTTACTATTGCGGCGGCCTCCTCTTCCGCGAAACCTTCTCTGAACATAAGTTCGTCGTACACATCCGCAATCGCCACAATACGTGCAAATAGAGGGATTTCTTCCCCTTGCTTCCCACGCGGATTTCCGTGTTCGTCTGCATATCCAGGCAGAACATGTCCGTTCAGATCGACATGGCCTGGATAGCCAGTTCCATCCCAATGCTCATGATGGTTCAAGGCAATCTCGCCGGCAATCTGATGAAATTCAGATTGCTCAAATACAGATTGACATCCAATGAGCATACGAGCGCCTTCCATCGTATGCTGTTTCATTTGCTCATCTTCATCCGCATTTAACCGGCCTGGTTTTTGAAGGATATTGTCACTGATTCCAACTTTCCCGGCATCATGAAGCATCGCCGCCCTTCGCACAAGTTGTGTATAATGCCTGATTGTTTTTTGATCTATCCCTCGCCTTTGCGCCCAGGTTGTATAAATTTCAGCGGTATAGGCGGCAATGCGATCCCTGTGCGCGTCGGTTTCTCCCGGAGCACACCTCAATTTAATCATAGAAACCATGCGTGTGGACAACGCTTCTTCCATGTGGGTGCGTTCGAGAGCCATTGCCGCGTGACTGGCGAACAGTCTAATCAGTGGTATATCTTTTTCAGAAAACGGGATAACAGTCCCATGTTCATTTTGGGCATTGATCAGTCGCATAACCCCAATCACTTTGTCTTGACAGTTTTTTAATGGTATCGCAAGCATGGATTGGGCGACATACTGCATGTCCGTGTCATATTGAGGATGAAAACGATACAACACCTCATCTACCGAAATATGAGCGACATCAGGAATATTCACCATTTCCCCGGTGATGGCAACATATCCCATAATTGAATCTTCGTCTATTGGCATCGGATGCGTTGGGTACGCAAGTTCTTTTCCAGGGGGAAGTTGTTGCTGCAGGGTGTGATTTTGCAGAACAGTACGCTCGAAGTGGTCATGGCGCACAAGCGCAATCATGCCGGCGTCGGCGTTTACAAGCATTCTTGCGCTACTGAGAATCTTGTCCAGGAGTACATCAACATCTTTGATCTGCTCAATCTCAAGAATTAATTCCAACAAGTGTTGAAATTGAAGGGATTGTTCCATTTTAGTATGTCAAAAGCCAGGCGTAATCCGCCAAAAAGGGCGGACACCACCTACACATGGAAAAACACCACCCTATTTTCTTCGCTGCAAACGCTCTGGTCGGCACTGAACCTAGTTCAGATTGCTTTTGTTTGCCTCAGCATCATGTTGTAATGTGTCAAAAATCCATTGAAATACCCGTTGAAAGCTCAGCTCCAATTGGGCATTTGTCTTAAATGGCGAGGGCATTTCACCAAAACAATAATGTTGACAGGTATTGAAGTAATAGCACATCCCTTTCCCAAAATGGCGAAATCCGAAGATCGGGATATGCTGATCTGTCTCAAATAAAATGGCGGTGTCATCCTTGCCTTGCAATAGCTCATAGGAAGAAACATAGGTTATCTGTTCGGGAAATAATTGAAGCGCGAAGGTGTGGTCTGTTGGACAGCACGTGATTATCACGTTTTCATGATAAGTATTGTGAAGATGGACAAAGGGCAAGAGATCAGTCAACACACCGTTCGATGCATTTTCCCAACAGACCCATGATGTCGCAAACAAGTTCCCGCCTTCACTGACAAACTGGTGTATTTGGGAATAGTAGTCATGCTCTGTGGCTCTCGTATAGTGTTCGCCCTTCACGAGAATCAGCAAGTCATACGCTTTCAGAATTTCGGCGTCGAGGTGTTGCAGGGTTGTGATGGTATCAAAAGTGGTCGGAGCAGAGACGGTGACGAATTTGAACCCTGCATCTTGCGCCATTTTACCGAGATCAGCGGCAAAATCGGTTCCGTCAGCGATCAGCAAACACGACGTACATTTGGGCAGATGAGACAACGCATAGGATTGCACAACCCAATCAGAATCATGTCGGAAGAGATCGTGCGCGACGTCATCCGGTAACCGTTTGCCCAGGCGATGGAGGCAGTGTAACATCGCTCGTTTGGCGTGCGGGTCATGTTCGCGGTTGAGATGAGCAATGAGGTTCTCTGCAATATTGGGATCGCCGATCACTTCAATGAGCCTACTCACGCCTGCTCTGATTTGTTGGCTTTGGTGGGCGAGTACGCTTTCAAAAAGTGTATCGCGTCGAAGAGGATCCAAGCTATTCAACCACTGCGTGAATTTTGTGATAAGCGATGCATCAATCGCCGGTATATAGGCGATACTACACAGGAGATATTCCATAAGCTGCGGAGATATGTCAAGATGGAGAATATCCTGAAGGATCAAGGCGATCCTGGCTTCGTCAAGCAGAGACTTCTCTTGCCTTCCGGCAATGATCCAATCGTGACAGGCCATGTTATACGAGTTATCTACTTTCATCAGTTTCTCCTCCATACACGCCACATTCCTTACAATCAGGTGTAATGGTTGTGACAATTTTTCTCTCCTTCTGATATTTTTCTCTCATAGCATGGCTTCACCTGTCAACATTTTTCTATATACCACTGATACTTTTTTCAGGGAAAAAGAGGATCGAGGCGTCTTTTCTGGTGAGACTTAAACAACCCTGGCTCTAACCGGATATGATGCTGATAACCTGGGAAGTTAACTTTGTCAGGTGATCATGGCAAAAATTACTTGACAGTATTAGGTAAATTCTTCATACGTATGATGTCCTATATATGAAGAATTCTGGTTCGTCTCATATCTGGTAAAATCTCTTTTCACGGAAAGTTTTCGCTCTGGCAGGATGAAATCTATGCGAGACAAAGCGGTGATGCTCCCGAATTTTAAACGGACGAATCTCGTTCAGATGGTTTTTGACGCCTTAAAAGAAAACATTCTCACCGGAAAATTCCAGGGAGGAGAACGTCTTCCCACTCAAGATCTGCTTGCCCAACAATTCGGGGTATCACGCACGGTCATGCGAGAGGCCCTGAACAAGCTCTCATCCTTAGGTTTGATCGAAAGCCAGCAGGGACGCGGCACGTTTGTCTGTTCGCCCGATGTGCAGACCGTGATGGAACCCATGTTCACGGCCTTCGTCCTGGAGGAAGCCTCGATCTGCGAACTGATGGAAGTACGCTATTACCTGGAGGCCATTATCGCTCGTTTAGCGGCAAAACGGATTACTCCTGCTCAAATTGATGCACTGCATAAAAATGTCGTTGACATGGAACAGGCGGTTCATGCAAAGAATCTCGACCGGTTTGTTGAAAAAGATCTACAATTTCATTTCATGCTGGCAGAAGTGTCGGAAAACCACCTTTTGGCGCGGATTATCACGGCATTGCGCGAAATGATGGCGAAATTTTTTGAAGAGTTCAGTCGCACCCCCCATATTGCCGAACGTTCAGTCAACTATCACAAAAAAATTTTCCAGGCCATTGCACGTAAAGACCCGGAGAGCGCCGAGGGTGAAATGCAGCAGCATATCCTGGATGTTATCGCTGTGCTTCGGGAGAAGTATAAGATTAACCTCGAACTATAAAGGAATTGATATGAAAGCATTAGTCAAATACCAAAAAGGGGAAGGCAACATGGAGATCCGCGATCTCCCGGAACCGATCGCCGGACCTGGTCAGATCAAAATAGAAGTCAAAGCGGCCGGTATTTGCGGTTCGGATTTACACATTTATCATGATGATATTGCCATTCCGCTCAATCCGCCAGTGGTGACTGGACATGAATTTTCCGGGGTCATTGCCGATCTGGGCGAAGGGGTCACTGGCTGGAAGATTGGGGATCGCGTGGTGTCAGAAACCGCCTATAGCTATTGCGGCATCTGCGAACCCTGCACCGAGGGTTTTTATAATCTCTGCAATCACCGGAGAACCCTGGGATACTGGTTTAACGGCATATTCACGAATTATACGGTCGTGCCTGCGGCCAGAGTGCATCATTTGCCTGATAACGTTGATTTTATCGGCGGAGCCTTAATGGAACCGCTCGCCTGCGTGACCCATGCTGTGCTGGAATTAACCCATATTACGGCAGGAGATACGGTGCTTATCACCGGCCCGGGTTCGATTGGACTGCTTGCCTTGCAAGTTGCAAAGGCACAGGGAGCGATTGTGATTATGACCGGGACCGATCAGGATCTGAATCGGCTTGATACGGCCAAAAAGTTTGGCGCGGACTATTGCCTGAATGTCATGCGTGAGAATATGCTGGAACGGATTGAGACGCTGACGCAGGGCAAAGGGGCTGATGTGGTGCTCGAGTGCTCCGGGAATCAAAAAGCGGCCAACGACGCCCTCTTAGCGGTCAAAAAGCGCGGACAATTTACGCAGATTGGACTCTATGGAAAACCGATTACGATTGATTTTGAAAGAATTTGTTTTAAAGAAATCAAAGTGACAGGCTCTTTAGGTTCACGCCGTATGTCCTGGAAAAAAGCCTTACAATTGACTGCCCAGGGTAAAGTACAGCTACAGCCGCTGGTCTCGGACATTTTGCCCATCACAGAATGGAAAAAGGCATTTACCATGTTTGAAGAAAAGCAAGGCCTGAAACTCGTCTTAACCCCGATAGAATCGTGAGTGAGGCAGATACCTGGAGGAAGCAGTATTCAGTGTTCAGTATTCAGTGGCCGGTTGGCAGGGGAGAATCGTAAATCAGGCTGAGCTCAGGAGGAAGGGGGGTGATCGTTCACAGCTAAATATGTGAAGCATGACGTGTTGACTTCATTACAAACATGTTATATGAACCATGTAGAATATGGAGGAACGAATTATGAAAAAGGGAGTAGTGCTCGCAGTCATTTTTATTCTGGTGTGTGGAATTGCATCATTCGCAGGCGCAAAAACGACGTTTAGACTGGCGCATGTGTACAATCCTGACCATGCCTGGGATCGGGGAGCGCATCTTGCCGCCAAAATTGTCGCTGAAAAAACCAACGGCGAGATCGAGATTGAAGTGTTTCCATCTTCACAGTTGGGTACCGAAGAACAGATTACCGAAGCCGTGATCTTTGGCTCCATTGATATGTGCGTGTCCGGAGCAGGACAGATCGGCAACCTCTTCAAACCGATTTACGTTCTGGAAATGCCCTATACCTTCAAAGACAATAATCATGTGTTGCGCTTTGCCAAAAGTGACGTGGCTCAGAAAATGTTCGAGGATTTGGGAAAAGAATTTCAGATCAAAGTGATTGGAACATCTTCTTATGGCATCCGCCAGGTGCTTTCCGTCAATAAACCGATTTACACGCCTGAAGATCTGAAAGGGTTTAAACTACGCGTACCGGAACAGCAGATTACGGTAGAATACGGGAAAGCCATGGGCGCAGACCCGACCCCGATCGCCTATGCCGAAGCGTACATGGCCTTGCAGCAGGGGGTAGTTGATGGCCTGGAAAATCCGCTTTCCGCCCTTCAAAATATGAAGTTTTACGAGGTCGCCAAATACATCAACATGACTTCCCATGTCACCAACTGCTGTTTTTACCTCATGAATGGGGATAAATTCAACAGTCTCACCAAAGAACATCAGGAGATTATCCTGGAGGCTTTTGATGAAGCCTCAAAATTGATCGTCGAGATCTTGAATAAAGATGATCAAGAATTAGGTGCATTTTTTGAGAAAGAGGGGCTGACGATCATTCAATCTGATGTTGAAGCGTTCAAAAAAGCGACAGCGGCCATGCCGCATAAATTCAGAAAATGGTGGATTCGCTACGGCGAGGATTTGCACCAGAGAATCCAGGAGATGTAAATACGCGAAGGGCTGCTCGTTCCCACGCAGAAGTGTGGGAACGAGTATTTTTTCAGCAAGAGGAGGGAGATTGCGTGTTGAAGAAAGTGTATGATACGTTTGAAGAAGGGGTGTCAGTCGCACTCTTTTTGTTAATTTTCCTGCTCATGACCACTCAAATCATTACCCGTTACATCTTTAATTTTTCGTTCTCGTGGAATATCGAGCTCTCGCGCTATACATTTGTCTGGCTGACCTTTGTCGGAGCAGCATTCGTCAGAAGAGAGGATTCGCATATTAAAATCGAAATCTTATTCAATTGCGTCAACAAGTTGCTTCCACCAGCAGGCCAGAAAGTCTTTTGGCTGTTCAAACAGATGCTCTCCTTTGCCTATTTGCTCGCATTAATCTGGTTGGGGTACGTGCTTGCCAGCAAGTCGATCCGGTTCAAATCTCAGGCCATGCAAATTTCACAGTTTTATCTCTATATTTCGGTTACTGTCGGAGCGTGCATGTATCTTTATCGCGAGATTCAAGGATGTGTCCGCTCGTATTGCGAATATTTCGGGAAAGGGGGGAAATGACATTGATCTGGTTTCTCATTATCGGGTTATTTGTGCTGTTGGCAACCGGAATACCGGTCGCCCTGGCGATTGGAATTCCATCGCTGATCTATGTGATTGTTGATGGTAGCATCCCCAATTTTGCGGCTGTTCAGACTATGGTTGGAGGGGCCAATACGTATCCGCTGCTGGCGATCCCGTTTTTTATTTTTGCCGGAAATTTGATGAATATAAGCGGAGTGACAACCAGGATCTTTGATTTTTCGAATAAATTGGTGGGGCATATCAAAGGTGGGTTAGGGCACGTCAATGTCATCGCCAGCGTCATTTTTGCTGGAATGTCCGGAGCAGCAATTGCAGATGCCGGGGGATTAGGAACCATCGAAATTACCGCAATGCGTCAGGCCGGCTATGACGACAAGGTGACCATAGGTATTACCGCAGCCTCTTCAACGATTGGCCCGATCATCCCACCAAGCATGGTGGCCGTAATTTATGCGGTAATAGCCTCTGCCTCGGTCGGTCGGCTGTTTGCGGCCGGGATTATTCCAGGATTGTTGATGGGAGGGAGTCTGATGCTTTTGATTTACCTCATGGCAGGCAGATACACGATGCCGCTTTCACCAAAAGCGTCCTTCAAAGAGATTCTGCACAGCAGTAAAGATGCTTTTTTTGCCCTGCTCACCCCGGGCATTATTTTGGGAGGGATCTTTTTTGGCATTTTTACTCCCACTGAAGCGGCGGCGATTGCCTCGCTTTATGCCATCATTTTAGGAGCCTTCATCTACCGTGAAATGTCCTGGCGCGCATTTTACAACGCTGTTAAGGATTCCATGTCAACTACGGTGCAGGTCATGTTTATTGTGGTATCCGCCACATTATTTGCCTGGATTTTAGCCAGAGAACAGGTGCCACAAGCGGTTGCCTCATTTATTTTGAGCAAAACGCAAAATTACTACCTCATTCTGTTTGCCATCAATCTTATTCTGCTGATCGTTGGCATGTTCATGGAAACCGTGGCGTCAATCAATATTCTGGTACCGGTGTTTATTCCGCTGATGCAGCAACTCGGCATTGATCCCGTGCATTTTGGCGTCATGATGATTTTAAATTTGATGATCGGTATCTTGACTCCGCCTTTTGGCACCGTGCTCTTTGTGCTCAGCAGCGTGGCAAAAGTGTCGGTCGAGGAGGTGGCAAAAGACACGATGATCTTTATTTTGCCCCTCTTAGCAGTGTTAGCCCTGATCGTCTTGTTTCCTCAACTCACTTTATTTTTACCAAATCTTATTTTCGGACAATAACAAAACGGAGAAACGTCTATGGCTCATCAAAATTATTTAGACTGGCTTGTATCTCACACGCAAACGACCTGGTGGAACGATTCGGGAGCGCCGGATGAACTGACCTTTGCGCTCGAACACGGAGCAACAGGGGTCACAACAAATCCCGTATTATCCAATATCGCTCTGCGGACGAATCGAGCATACTGGGCGACGCAATTGCAAGAGGTGTTTGCACATAATCTTGCGGCAGAACAAAAGGCCGAAGCGTTAACTCGTATTGTCGTCACTCATGCCGCCTCTCAGTATGAATCCATTCATAAGAAAAGCGGCAAACGTGAAGGTTATGTGTGCGCACAAGTGAATCCTGTGCTGGCCGGCGACCGCGAAGCCATGTTCGCTATGGCGCAGCGATTTCATGCTTTTGCTCCGAATATTGCCGTCAAATTACCTGTGACCGCAGCGGGTTTAGAGGTGTTGGAACGATGTACGGCGCAAGGTATCACGGTAACGGCCACCGTCAGTTTCTGCGTACCTCAGGTTGTGCAGATTGCTGAGGCCTATCGGCGCGGTATTGCCCGCGCCCTAGGAAATGGTGTTGAACCAGGGAAATGTTTTGCAGTGATCATGATTGGCCGCCTGGACGATTATCTGCGAGATGTCGCCAAAGATTCGCAAGCTGACCTTAGTGAATCTGATATTCAGCAAGCCGGTCTGGCGGTCACAAAACGCGCCTACAAAATTTATCAAGAACGTGGCTATGAAGCCGTCTTATTAATTGCCGCTTTGCGCGGAACCCACCATGTCACAGAACTTGCCGGAGCCAAACTGATCCTGTCAATTCATCCCACATATCAAAAGATTTTCCTCTCGCAAGACCTGCCATGCGAAGAACGGATCGAACGCGACATTTCGGCCGACGTGATCGCCCGTTTAGAAAAATTGCCGGAATTCGTCCGCTCTTACGAACCGGACGGCATGATGGCCGAAGAATTCATCACTTACGGAGCAAATCAGCGTACACTCTCGCAGTTCATCGAACTCGGATGGAAACCACTTGAAAATTTTCACAAGGAGGACGTACTCTCATGATAGCAACGCATGAAAATCTTCTCAGAAAGGGACTGATTCAACTTTTGGAAATCAAAGATTCCTCTATTCGCCTCATGACCCTGGAACAATGCCGCGAGGCGGTTGATAAAGGCATTCATATCGGCGGCGCGTTTTCAGCCACTATTCCGCTTGTGTCGCTTTTTTACGGCGGCGTCATGCGCCTGGATTTTGAGCAGCCGACAAAATACGGACAGGATATGTTTGTTTTGAGCAAGGGACATGCTGTGGCAGCTATGGCGTCAATTTACGCTGATCTGGGTTATTTTGATCGGTCAGTGCTCAAAAACTCCCGTTCCCAGGAAAGCCTTCTTAACGGGCATCCAGGGCCAATCCTACCAGGCGTGCACATTTCAACCGGGCCTTTAGGGCAGGGGTTAGGAATAGCCCAGGGATTCGCGCTGGCCGGCAAACAAAGTCCGCATTTCAACGTGTTCTGTCTTACGGGCGATGGCGAGCTTCAGGAAGGACCGATCTGGGAAGCGGCTATGTTTTCCAGTTACAAAAAACTCGATAACCTGTGCGCCATTATTGATAAGAATCAGGGGCAATTGGATGTCACCAAACATCTGGTGTTTCCGCTGACGGATTTGGAAGAAAAATTGACGGCCTTCGGCTGGAGAGTCTTTACCGTTGATGGCACGCAATACGGCCCGGTTTTAGACGCCTTACACAGATTTATAAACGATCCGCGGGATGGGCGTCCGACCGCAATTATCTGTGAGGCGCAAAAAGGTGAAGGCGGCTTCTCAGAATTTATGATGAAACATAAAGCAAACCTCCCCGATGAATTAATAGATCAGGAAGCGGCCTTACACCAACAACGCTTGGCGGATCGAATTACAGAATTTCTCGATTTTCATCGAACTATTGAGGATCTGGACATTGATCTGGCATTACGAGATTTTGCCCGGCGCATGAATCTTGACCTCGATCTGAGTGGGAAAAAAGGGAATGTGACGCCGGTCATTACGCCAGTGCGAACCAAACGCGCGCCGGTGCGTCAGAAAGCGATCACCTATTCTGCCGAGCGCCTGCCGCGATTGGATCCGTCGAAAGAATACAGCGCTGGCGATATTATTACCCAGGCGATGAAAGTCTTTGCGCAAGATCGCCGCGTAGCATCGATCGATGCGGATCTTAGCTCAACCAGCGGCCTTCAGGCCGGAGTCGGTTTTGTAGATATGAGCCGGGCCTTGAATGTAGGGGTAGCTGAGGCCAATATGATGTGCATTGGTGAAGCCTTTGCGGCCCTGGGTTATAACGCCTGGGTCAGCACGTTTTGTCCGTTCTTCGATTGGAAAGTGCTGCGCCGCATTGCGGTCGGCTATCAGGAACGCCTCGAAGCAATCGCCATGCCAGATGGCTGGTTAAACGAAGGACATGGCCTGGATCTGACCTTTGTGGCGACCGCTCCGAATTTTGAAACCACCACCAATGGAGCCACGCACATGGGTAATGATGACATTCAGGTCTTTGACGGTATTGCCCACCTGAAAATCATTGATATTTCCTGTCCTAATCAACTGCTGGCAGCCATGAAGTGGGTGATGGAGGGCAACAAAGGATTGGTGTATCTGCGGATTATGCGCGCGCCTTCAGGTGTCATCTATGATCAGGATGTGACCTTTGATTTTGGCAAAGGGTATATTCTCAAAGAACATTCGGATGACAAAGCCGTAATGATCAGCAGCGGACGCGGTGTACATGAAGCCCTGAATGCAGCGAAACTTCTGGAACAGGCCGGAATCATGGCTGGCGTTGTTGATATGCCTTCGATTGACGAAAAGCTCCTGCGCTCTCTTTACGATTCAGGCAAATTACTCGTGTTTGCTGAGCAGAATAACGGCTATATCTGGTCAGAATGTCGCAAAATCCTTTTTAAGCATTATGCGACAATTGATGCCGCGCGCTTACTGCCGATCAATACGCTGAATACTGAAGGCAAACCCCAGTTTATTCATTCGGCTACCTACAAGCAGCTTTTACAACAGTTTGGGCTGGCGCCGCAGCAATTAGCTGAAAGGATTCAATCTTTATAGATGGGAGGAAGCGATGAAAGCGTTAGTGAAATACCAGCGGGGGGATGGGTTTATGGAAATTCGTGAGGTTCCTGAACCCATCGCCAGCAAAGGTGAGATTAAAATAGAGGTACATGCCACAGGGATTTGCGGCTCAGATCTGCACATTTACCATGACGATGCGGTTGTACCGATTCAGCCGCCGGTGATTACAGGCCATGAGTTTTCAGGCGTGATCGTAGAAATTGGCGAAGGGGTCACAGGTTGGAATATTGGGGATCACGTGGTGTCAGAAACCGCCTATCGCGTGTGCGGCGGCTGTGAGCCGTGCATGACCGGATTTTATAACTTGTGCAATCAACGCCAAACCCTTGGATTTTGGGCGAATGGCGCGTTTACAAACTATACGGTTGTCCCTGCGCACAGAGTTCACCATCTTCCTGAAGCTGTTGATTTTGTAGCCGGGGCCTTAATGGAGCCACTAGCTTGTGTGGTTCATGCGACTTTGGAACTCACGCAGATCACCGCAGGCGATATTGTGCTGGTGTCTGGTCCTGGTGCGATTGGGCTAAGCGCAGTACAGCTTGCCAAAGCTCAGGGGGCTATTGTTGTAGCGTCCGGAACTTCTCAGGATCGCCAACGCCTGGAATTAGCACAGCGGCTTGGGGCTGATGTGATCGTAGATGTCGTGCAGCAACCGCTTCTTGAGGAAATTCAGATCCTCACGAATGGATGCGGGGTTGATGTGGTACTGGAATGCTCAGGCAGTGAAAAAGCTGCCAATGATGCAATCATGGCCGTAAAAAAACGCGGGAAATATACGCAAATCGGCTTATTTGGTCGACCAATTACAGTTGATATTGAAAAAATCTGTTTTAAGGAAATTCAATTTACCGGGTCTCTGGCTTCGAAATGGACGTCCTGGAAAAAAGCTTTGCAACTCGTGGCTCAGGAAAAAGTGCAGCTTGCCCCCTTAGTTTCCGATGTCTTTCCACTGACAGAATGGGAACAGGCATTCAAGATGTTCGAAGAAAAGCAAGGTTTAAAAATCGTACTCACTCCCGTATGAATCAGGAGTGTCAAAGCTCTGCTTTGACGGGCAAAAGCAGAGTTTTTGCACTCAGCAAAAGCAGAGCTTTGACACTCCAGGAAAGGACATCATAACATGCAATTCGGAAAACTTGATCTGAATCCGGCAAAAAATCCGGCGGTGTTGGATACTGGTTCGTGGGACAAGAAAAACGCCTGGGACATTATCAACGCCATTGATGATAGTTATTGGCAAGCTCTTCAGGAAGCAATCACGACGCACCAACCTTTCCCATTTCATACATGTTGTACAGTCTATCCCGGTTCATACGCTTGCTATCAGCAGGGTGATTTTGTCCTGGCAGAATTGCACGACAAACAAAAGGTGTTTCTCGAATTTGCTGACAACGACTCTCAACCGTTTTTACAAGGGAAGATTGGAGCAAAGCATCTGAAGAGTGGAAAATTCCTGAGCACCTGTACAACAGAGGCCGCCAATATCGATCTGTACTGTCGCCGTATTCATCCGCAGAAAGGCCCTCAAGCCCTGGCCGCAACTCCGCGTTTAGGGATCGGCGTGCGTATGTCAACAGCGGTCTGGCCTGGAATCTGGCGTGCAATGGCAAAATATGACTTTGCGGCCAACGCGATTCAGAATTCGCTGCGGGAATTAAATATGCTGGACGATGTACTGGCTGGCAAGCCGCCGCATACAAATTATCTTTTCAGTTTTGGGAACATTGATGAAGGTCACACCGGCAGCACCTTTGAGGGATTATGGGTCGCTGGCGTCTTATCTGCGCTCAAGAGTGAGACGTTGCCGAAATACGGGGCGGATGCGGATCATATCATGGTCAAACGCGGTCCGGAGGGACTTGATCGGGCGAAGCGCATTATTGATTCGGCGCGCTATTACACCTTTTTTACGCTCGACGTTTCTGATATTTTGAATTATGGCGCGCTTAACGAAACCTCAGCAGCGAAGGCGGAAGCATATTTGACGGAAATCCTGCAAGACGCCTCGCTTTTCAAATCCGTATTAGCCTACCATAGCCAGACGGATGAGGCGACGCTCGGACGTCTGGTCGCCAAATATTGGAAGGCCCTGGATGCCGCGCAGGTATTGTACGACCACATTCGAGAATTGAAAAAAGGCGTCCCCTTTGATCTTGAACTCAGCATAGATGAGAATCCGCCGGAAGTTCGCACCTGCCAATCATTAACGCAGGATGTCGAACTCAGGTTTTTGATCACCGAAATTCAGCGGCGACAACTACCGATTACCCATATTGCTCCGAATTTCGGAGTGGAAAAAGGGGTGGATTATCGCTGTCCCGGAGGATTGGAGGAATTGGAAGCGCGGGTGCGGCGGCAGTATCGCATTGCGAGCGAATATGGGATTATGTTAGACTGCCATTCCGGCGACGATCTTGCTTCTGCCACGCGTAAGGTATTTGGTAGAGCGACTGAAGGACATATTCATTTCAAAATTTCGCCGTCGCTGCAAGTCATTTTCGGCGAAACCCTTGAAGATCTCTATCCTGAACAGTTCCGCTTCTGGTGGGACGATACACTCGCCTACGCTCGTCGTGAAGCTGAAGGCGGAGCCGGTATGGCGATTGAGAGTCTGCGTGAATATGAAAACAGAGATCATCCGCAGTCATTAGCTCGCACCAGTTTGTTCCAACATTTTAACTTTGCAACGGTCGGCAAACGCGATGCTCAGGGACAATTCATCTTCCGTGAACAATTTTATGATTTACCCGCAGTGTTTTACGAAGAATATACCCGACGCATCGAACAACGCTTAGGCGAAGTGGCGCAAGATGTGTTTTCCTGTTAAAAAGTTATATATAGCAATCCTCAATCATTTGTCACAGGTCACTTCGACTCCGCTCAGTGACCGGGCGATTGTCGAGCGGAGTCGAGACATGAATCAGGTAGGACTGCTATAGTTATTATAAAAAACCAGGTTTCTTCAAGAAACCTGGTTTTTAAGGAAAAGGGGGGATGTGGAGATTCACAGGGTTGAAGCAGATTTATACCGTATTTTCTCTGTTCATTGTGAATAACTATCAGGAAAATTCAAGTTAGGAGGAAAAGAGTATGAAAAAGTTTGTTTCTATCGTTGCAGTTATCTGCATACTTGCAAGTATGCTAGTTGCGGGAGTTGCTGTGGCCCAGGAAAAAACCTATAAAGTAGCGTTCATTACCACCACGATGGCGCATTCTGTGCCGGCTGCCTGGCATGAAGGCATTAAGAGAGTCGCCGACACAAAACCCTATATTGAATATGAAGTGGCCGATGGCGAGTGGCGGGCTGACGTGCAAATCGCCAAAATGGAAGATTATATCAACCGCGGATTCGACGCCATTATTCTGCAAGCTCAGGATGCAGCCGCACTGGCCGCTTCCGTGCGTGAAGCGGAAGAAGCCGGTATTTTTGTGGTCACCTTGAATCTGGATGTCACCGTGCCTCATGCTGCGCTCGTGACCATGGTGACGGATCGCGGCGGTCAATTAGTGGCCCAGGAGATGGCGAAAGATCTGGGAGGAAAAGGGAATGTGGTTATTTTACAATCGCCTCCCGGAGCAAGCATTGGGATTGATCGTGAACGTGGATTCCGCGAAGAGATCAAAAAATATCCCGACATTCAAATCATTGCTGCCCAGAATGCAGAATGGCGCAAAGATAAGGCCTTTGCGATTATGCAGAGTTTGCTCCAAAGCCATGATAAAATAGACGGCGTCTATGGAGTGAATGATTCGATGGCAGAAGGCGCTGCGCTTGCGGCCGAACAAGCCGGAAAACTGGAAGGTATGTCTGTGTGGGGTCTTGATGGCGAAAAAGACGCATTGACCATGATCGAAGAAGGCAAGCTGACCGGGACGATCTATACCAACTGTTTTATCCAGGGCGAAATGGCGCTGAAAGTGGTGGAAGATCTGTTAAAATCAGGAAAAACGCCCCAGGATATTCAGGAAACACAGGTTTTTGAAGTCGATCCGATGGTCGTTCGTAAAGATAATGTCGCTCAGATTAAACCGGAAGATCGCTGGTAATTAACACTCATCAGGATGAACCCGGGTGGAGATGACCTTAGCGGTGATCTCCACCTTTCCGAGTTTTTTCGGAGAAGGATCCTTACGCATGAAAACCCAGACCATACGCGATGTCCACAATTATATTATCGCTATCTTATTTATCCTGATTCTGATCATTTTCAGCATTCTTTCGCCCCAATTCAGAACCACCAGAAATATTCTTTCTATGCTCCGGCAGACCTCATTTGTGGGGATTATGGCCGTTGGCGCAACCTTTGTCATTCTCAGCGGGGGGATTGATCTGTCGGTTGGCTCAATGTTAGCCCTGGCCGGGATGATTTGCGCCCGGCTGTTGCGGCAATTCGGGTTTGACGCCTATACCGCCGTGCTTGTTACTCTGCTATTCGGAGTATTTATGGGCTACTTCAATGGAACGCTCGTCAGTAAACTCGGCATTCCTCCTTTTATCGTCACATTCGGTACAATGGGGATTTTTCGGGGACTTGTCTTTTTGCTGGCTTTCCGAGAACCCGGCGGCTTTATCCAAAATGTCCCGCTGACCGACAAAACCTTTCTATCCATCGGAGGTGGGCGTATCGGCCAGATCCATACCCCCATTATCTTTTTTGTGATTGTGGCAATTCTTGGCTATGTGTATCTGAAAAACAGCAAGTTCGGCACGTATGTGTATGCGGTCGGCAGCAACGAACAATCGGCAGCCATGTCCGGAATTTCCGTAAACGGGGTTAAAACGCGCGTTTTTGTTCTTTCAGGAATCTGCGCGGCCTTTGCCGGAATTTTATGGACCTCCCGCCTCATGACAACCACCACCGAAATGGGACTTGGGAACGAGTTAGATGTGATTGCCGCAGTCGTTGTTGGCGGCACGAGTATTATGGGAGGACGCGGGGGCATCGGCAAAACCATTATCGGCGCGTTGTTTATCGGAACCTTGACCAATGGATTATCCATGGTGGGAGTCCCGGCGTTTTATCAACCTCTGGCCAAAGCGCTGTTAATTGTCTCGGCGGCTTATTTAGATAATTATCTTCTGGTGCGCTATACCGAACAAACCAAACGGCATCTGATCGCAGCGACATCAAATCATGTCGAAGTCAAAGCGATCAAAGGTGAACGTCCTCCGATCGATCCTAACGATATTCTGCTTGATCTCCGGGGAATTTCCAAACGTTTTGGGGAAATTGAAGTGTTAAAGAATGTGTCTCTGAACATTGCAAAAGGCGAAATTCATGCGCTGGTTGGCGAAAACGGCGCCGGGAAATCAACGTTGATCAAGATTATCACCGGGGTGTATCAAAAAAGTACGGGCGACATTTACTTGAATGGCAAACTGGTGGATATTCATAATCCTCATCATGCCCAATCTCTTGGGATCAGTACGGTGTTCCAGGAATTCAGTTTAATCCCGTCCCTCAATGTTGCCAGGAATATTATGCTTGGCAGAGAACCCCAATCCCTCCCCGGATTTATTCATCACGGAAAGTTGCGCAGACATGCCGCAGAGGTGCTCGAACGTCTGAAATTCCATCTGCCGCTCAATGCCTTGTCAGAAAGTCTGAGCGTCGGTAATAATCAGGAGGTAGAAATTGCCAAAGCCCTTTCGCAAGAGGCGGCGCTGATTATTATGGATGAGCCGACGGCCTCATTAAGCGCAGAGGAAAAAATCAAGCTGTTTGAAACCATCCGTCAACTGAGCGCGCGCGGCGTCTCTATTCTGTTTATTTCCCATATTCTGGATGAAGTCTTAGAAATTGCGCATCGGGTAACAGTGCTGCGCAATGGGGAGGTTGTCAACATATCGCCTACCGAAGAATTAGACAAAAAGAAAATTGTGCAATATATGGTCGGACGTGAATTGGCTGAACAAAAGAGCGTGACGACGAAACGAGGCGAGCCGATTCTGGAAGTCAGCAATCTTGGCCGCGAAGGGAGTTTTACTGATATTTCCTTCACATTGCATCAGGGTGAGATTCTCGGCCTCACCGGTCTGGTCGGATCCGGTCGCAGCGAGGTTGCCAGAGCGATTTTCGGACTCGATCCCATTGATAATGGTGAAATGAAGTTAAACCAGAAACCGGTGCGCATATCTTCACCGGCAATGGCCATGAAACAGGGGATTGCATTTTTATCAAAAGATCGCAAAACCGAAGGGTTGGTGCTCATTCATTCTATGATGCACAATATCTCCATGGCGAATCTGGAAAATATTGCCGCTCACACCATCATCAACAGTCAACAGGAAGTGAAGATCGCCAGAGATTACGTGCAGAAGGTTGATATTCGCCCTCCGCAGATTGATCTGCCTGTGTCAGGTCTGAGCGGCGGCAATCAACAGAAGGTCGTGCTGAGTAAATGGTTGTGCCGGAATCCGAAATTGTTGATTGTTGATGAGCCGACGGTCGGGATTGATGTAGGCGCAAAACATGAGATTTACCAGATTTTGCATGACCTTGCCTCGCAGGGCGTGGCGATTTTATTTATCTCCTCGGATTTTGCCGAAGTTTTGAGAATGTGCCAGCGCATCCTGACGATGCGCGAGGGACGTATTGTTTTGCAAACCGACACCACCAGAGAACTTGTCACCCAGGAGACCCTCATGAAAGCAGCAATAGGGAGGGTAGAGGAATGAAAACTCGACATATCGGAATCTATATCATCCGATTTTTCAAAAAATATCGGTTATTAGCGGCGATTATCGTGTTATCTGCCCTCTTGACCATGATCTCGCCGGCTTTTTTCTCCATCACCAACATCATCAACATTTTATGGAATGTCGCAGTTGTCGGGATTATGGCGGTTGGCATGACCTTTGTCATTTTAACCGGCGGCATTGATCTTTCGGTAGGGTCTGTGGTCTGTGCAACCGGAGTGGCGACCGCATTGTTCTTTGATCCTCTCAGACTGCCCCTGGTTGTCACGCTGCTGCTTGTGGCAGTCATCGGAACGTTGTTGGGATTAGGAAACGGATTACTGGTTTCCCGCGCCAGAATCGCGCCGTTTATTGTGACGTTGGCGACAATGGTATTTTATCGCGGAATGACCTTATTTGCGACCAATGGGGTGACGCTGGGCGTGCTCAAACCTGCATCGTTTCTGGAAATTGGTCTCGGAAAAATCTTAGGAATTCCGGTGCCGATTATTATCTTTGCCGTTATTGCCGTTATCGGATGGTTTCTCAGCCAGAAAACCACTTTTGGACGTTCGATTTATATTCTGGGCGGGAATAGAACGGCCGCGCTCATGTCAGGCATCCCGGTCAAGCGCGTCGAAATGATTGCCTATATTATATCAGGTTTTTGCGCCGGGATTTCCGGAATTGTGCTCACCTCGCTGGTGCAGCAAGCCGGGTCCTACCAGGGAGTCGGTTTTGAGCTTGATGTAATTGCGGCCGTTGTCGTAGGGGGCACAAGTATGTTTGGCGGAGCAGGCCGGGTCTTTGATTCGGTGCTTGGCGCAATTTTCATCGGAATTATTGCCAATGGGTTAAGTCTATTGAATGTTCCCAGCCCCTACCATCCGATTGTCAAAGGGCTTGTTGTGTTGGTCGCCGTGGGGTTTGAAATCAATCTGCGCGAGTATACAAAAGAATAAAAATCAGCCCGCGAAACACGCCAAACACGCGAAAAATTTTTGAAGATATTATGATCCAATTTTGGTTTTTCTAGATGATTGCTCAAGAACAGGAGTGCGACGCGGTCGTCGCTTATCGGCGATCCCTTTGCTCTTGAAAGCGCGACGACCGCGTCGCACTCCTGAAGGCAAAGATCATGCCATGCCTCAACCAAACTTGGAGTATAATACAAGAGAAAAGAACGGAAAAATCTATCGATCTGTTTTTTTCGCGTGTTTGGCGTGTTTCGCGGGTTATATTTCCAGGGGAGGAAAGGATAGAATGGAACAACGATTACGCAATAAAGTTGCGATTGTCACAGGGGCGGGGCAGGGAATCGGCAAAGGGGTTGCTCTGCGATTAGCGAGGGAAGGCGCGGATGTGGTGGTCGCTGACGTTCAATTGGCCAATGCGGAACAGACCGCCTGGGAAATCCGAGATCTGCATCGACAGGCGTTCGCCTGCTATATCAATCTGGCGAATATTGCTGAAATTCAGCCGATGGTGGATAAAGTCGTTGAAACCTTTGGTCATATTGATATTCTGGTGAATAACGCCGGAGTAGTCCAATCGAAACCCTTCCTGGATGTGACCGAAGCTGATTGGGATCGGGTGATTGATATTAATCAGAAAAGCGTGGTCTTCTGCATTCAGTCTGTTGCAAAGCAGATGATCAAGCAGATTCCCGAAGTGGTTAAAGCCGCAGGCAGGGCTGAGCAAAGCTATGGGAAGATCGTCAATTTTTCTTCCATCTCCGGACGCCGTGGCCGTGCCTTGCAGGTGCATTACGCCGCCAGTAAAGCCGCCATCATCAGCATTACCCAATCGGCCGCCTTAGCTCTGACCCAATATGGCATTAATGTCAATGCGGTCTCACCGAGCGTGGTACCGACGCCGATGTGGGAACAAAATGATCTGGAAAAGAGTCGTATTCTGGGTATTCCGCGTGGCCAGGCCATGCAGGATTTCATTGAGAAAATCCCGCTCAAACGCGCTGGCACGGTGGAAGATATTGCCGCAGCCGTCGCGTTTCTCTGTTCAGCGGATTCGGACTATATCACCGGCCAGACGCTCAACGTTGACGGCGGTTTTGAAATGAATTAAGGTAAAAGAGTGTAAGTAATGATAAATAATTTCCTTTGTCCATCAGAAACCGGGTTTTTTGAAAAAACCCGGTTTCTTGGCCCGTCAAAATTGGCAAAAATTTATTTATAATCACTTATTGGCCAAATTCCATTCCTAAAAGAACATATTCTTCAGTGATGCCATGTTTTTTATAGAATTTAATTGCTCCAATGTTGTCTTGCATGACGCCCACTTCGATTTCATCCATACCCCGCTCTCTTGCTGCGTTCATCCCATATTGCAAAAGTTGCTCGCCAATTTTCTGATTCCGATAGGCTTTGGACACGATTAGTTCATTGATTAACGCTGTGCCTCGTTTATGATAGATAGTTCGGTAGAAGAGCAGCGAGAGAAAACCTGCGACCATGCCATTGTCTTCAAATACGTAGTTTTCATAAACTTCCGGCTGCTCATTCATGTTGACATAGTGTTCACGCACCGTGCTGTCATCTATTTCCTGATCTTCTCCTAAAGCTTCATTCAATTCTTGCAGAAGTGCAATGATCTGAGGTAAATCCTGCTCCTGCCATTTTCTAATTGCCATAGTGTGGTTCCTAATGAAAAGAAACCAGGTTTTTGGGAAAAACCTGGTTTCTTCTAAAGGAACAGGTAAAATTATGAAAAGCGTTCGATTTTGATGACTTCAAAACTTTTCACCCCGGCCGGCACTTTGATTTTGACTTCATCCCCTTCTTCACGACCGATTAACCCCCGCGCCATCGGAGATTTGGCTGAGATGGCATTCTGGTAAAATTCGGCATCGTCGCCGCTCAAAATCTGATACATTACTTCTTCATCCGTATCCAGGTCATACAAGGTCACTTTCGTACCAAGCGAGATGCGACTGACATCAATCTCCAGATCATCAATAATTTTCACGTTTGAAAGACGTTGACGCAGATTTTTGACTTCGTTGCCCAACATGTCCTTTTTTTGAATCGCGGCTTCCCATTCCGCATTTTCACTCAGGTCTCCATGGCTGGCGGCCGTTCCGATTTCCTGTGCAATTTTGCCGCCGGGTTTGATCGCATCCAGATTCTCTTGCAGCTTTTTGTTGAGAGCATCCCAGGCTCTTCTGGTCATGTAGTTGGTTTCCATAGCGTCTTTACCTCAAGTAATGTGGTTCTAAAACAAGAGCCACGAAAGAAACAAAAGACACGCAAAAAGATCGTCTTCTTTTCCGTGCCTTTTATCTGTTTCGTGGCTTATTGATTGGCAAACTTCTTTGCGCTTGCCATCTTAGCTCATCACATTCATGAGAGCAATATACTATTTAACCTTGTAAAAATGTCAAGAGAGTATTTTGAAAATTTATGCTTTCAGGTCAGTTACGCCGCTGAGACGCTCAGCAATCTGCTTTCCGGCCAGAATCGCGCCCTCCATGGAGTTATATTCCCAGGCACCGTAGCGCCCAACGGAATAAATCTGCTGCTGTGCCAGATAAGGGATAATCTTGTGTAAAGCCTGTGGGCGACACAGATCATGGATGACATAGGCGCATTCGATCCGTACAATATCGGCCGTCAAAATGTCATCGGTATTTCGAAGAATCCCGCTGCGTTGTAAACCGTCGTAAATCTTCTCCAGCAATGTTTGTTCAGGAATGACTTCTTCAGGGAGCACAGAGACTTCCACGTAGATTGAACTGCATCCTTCAGGAACGGCAGCGGATGAGAAATTCATCGGAAACCCTACTCGATAAAAGAGGTATTCCGGTTCTGGGAAATAAATCCAGTGCGCATCCGAAATATGCGGACGTTTCACACCGATATTCACATCATAAACAGAAATGTAGCGCAACGATTCGGCAGTCTGTTTGATCTCTTCTGGCAGAGGTTGTAAAAGATGAAGTAGATGTGATAAAGGAAGTGTGGAAATTAATTGGTCGTAAGAACAGATTGAACGATCTTCAAATCGAATGAGTCTGGTTTCAGCCTCAATTGCAATTGCTTTTTTCCGGCAGTGTAGATGATCAGGATGGAGACAGGCTGCCAACGCCTGTGGCAATTGTTCCGTTCCGCCGCTTTTGGGATAGAGAAAGGTTGGATTATAGCCAAACGCCCGATTTTTAATCCCCAAGGCCCCATTCAAAAACTCATCGAGGGTGGGTTTTGGAATAGACCAGGAGACCCAATCAGCGGCCAGTTGATCTAACGGAGTGCGCCAGAGTTTTTGATTATACGGAAACATGAAATATTTGGCAATGCCGCTCCCAAAGGTGTGCAGCACCCAATCGTGAAAAGAATTCGCAGCATCCGGGGCCGAGCAATCCGCCTTGTTGAGCGTTTCGACAAAACCGATGATGCATTCCTTAATGATTTCCGGGGGAAGGCTGCTGATATTCGCCTGAAATGGATAATTCAGATAGCGACCCTGTGTGTAAATGACCGCCTTGCGTTCGTGCTGTTGGTACAAATTGGGTAAGAGCGTCTGGATCAGATGTTTCGTATAGTCATGACGCAGGTGTAATAAATGACCGGTATAATCGAACAGAAAGCCTTTGCGTTTCATTGTGCGGCACAGGCCGCCAACCTCAGCTTCCTGCTCAAAAATTTCATAGCCATCGCGCAGGTGATAGGCTGCGCTTAATCCTGTTAATCCGGCTCCTAAAATAGTTGTCTGTGTCATGTTTCCGGCGCGATTCCTAAGACTCGCTGAAAATTTCCTTATTACTCGGCATTTGTACCTGGCTTAATTTCCAGGCAATGGCTAGCACCACAACGATTACTCCCGACAGAATCCACACTGTGGCGAAGGGTGTTACATACATAATCCAGAGCGCAACTCCGCCGAGCAAGAGAGTCGCAGCATAACTCATGCACACAATCTGCCTGACAGAAAATCCGATTTTACGGCAGCGCAGGGGAAAGTGATCTTTGCTGCCCAAAAACATGGAAATACCCTTGCGATAACGCAAGACCATCACGAAGAGCATGTCAAAAATTGGCACCCCCAGAATGAGCAGCGGTGCGACAAAACCCAGATTGTTATGGTGACTATAACTCCCAATCATTGAGAGTGAGCCTAACATCAGGCCGATAAACATGCTGCCGGTATCACCCAAATAAATTTTAGCCGGTTCAAAATTATACTTGAGCACCCCTAACAAACTTCCGGCCAGAGCCAGCGTAAGGATGGCAATCATGGTGTTCCCATTCAGGATTGACACCAGAAATAAAATGAGAGATGCGCAAAATGCCACACCCGTTGCCAGGCCGTCCATGATGTCGAGAATGTTCAGGGCGTTAATAATCCCGGCAATCCACAACACCGTAAACGGCAGATTGATCCATTCCGGCAGGGCGATCAATTCAATACGAATGCCCGATTTCACGAGCACCAGAATGGCGATCAATTGTCCTAAAAATTTGATCTTTGGAGTGACAGCCTGCATATCGTCAAACAAACCGATGATTACCAGGACTGAGCCAGCCAATATGATCCCCAATACTTTTTCATTAAAGTCAAAGGTACAGGAGAGTGTGAGCAAGAAGGAAATATACACGACAATCCCGCCAAGATAGGGAGTTGGCTGCGCGTGATCCTTTAAGCGACCATCAGGTTTATCCACAATATTATAGCGTAACGCCGCATTTCTTGCGAGCGGCGTGGCCCACCATGCCAGACCTGAAGACAGCAAAAACGTGAACAGATATTTAAACGCAATATAGGTTGATGGCAGCAAATTCGTCAGGGGAGATACCGATAAGGTCATGATAATAAAGGCGAATGAAAAGTTCACTGATTGACAGGAATTTCCTTTGAGCGTCATTGGCGAACGTTCAGTACTCATGAAAGTCTCCTTATGCTTGAGTAATATGGGAAGAAAAGATTTTTTCTAAAAACGGGAGAGAATACAACTTGTCTGATGCTATTGCATAAATGATGCCATCGTTTCTCAAGAACTTAAAAACCAGGTTTCTTCAAGAAACCTGGTTTTTTCACCCCTACATCAGATCTTCCTGGACAACCGTTCCAGCCGGAACAGCCGTATTTGGGCCAATCTTAACACCAGGGTACGTGACAACGTGCGGATACATAAACACATGATCCGCCAGAACAACCCCAAGCTGTTCACGGCCAGAGTCAATTATCTGACCTTTAACTTGCGAAGTGACAGTTTTTGTCGCCAGGGGTGCGCTCATTGTAACTGTGCCGGAATGGACGAGTGCATATTCTCCTACCACAGAATGAGAAATATTACAAAATGGTTCGATCCGGACGTTCTGATCAATCACCGAATTTTTAATGCTATTCGCCATCGCAATGTAACTGTGATCGCCTATCGAAGTATTGCCTGTCATAAAACAATTTGAGCTAATCACGCAGTCGTCGCCAACCCAGAGATTCCCATGAATACGGGTTCCCTGACGGATAATCGAACGTTTGCCGAGTGATAATCGTCCTTCAATTTCGACGCCAGATTCCACCATTCCTTCAATATGAGGCTCCTCAAAACCTTGCTCCAGTAAAAAGTCATTCGCATTGAGCAAACTCCAGGGAAATCCGACTGGAATCCAGTAGGCTGTACTGACATGGCAGTGTACCTCGGCTTGCTGGGCGAAACGTTTGACCGCATCGGTCACTTCATATTCTCCGCGCGGACTCCTGGGAATGTTGTCAAGAATATCGAAAATCTGACGGTCAAACACATACATGCCAACGCTCGTCAAATTACTCGCCGGATGTTCAGGTTTTTCAATCAGATCCTTTACCAGGCCATCTTCCACAGTCAGAACGCCGAATTGACGAGGATCTTCGACTTCCATGCCTAGCAGCGAATAGGGATAGGCCAGGCATCCTTCAATATCCTGACGAGCGTACAAGTCATCGCCGTTCATCACCAGAAACCGGTCAAGAATGTGGTTGCGCACTTGCATGACGGCGTGACCGGTCCCTAGTTGCTCGCTTTGTTTAACATAGCGCAGTCGGATGCCTTGATAGGATTCGCCGAAATAGGCGCGAATCATGTCGCTCTTATATCCAACGATAATGATGGCTTCTTCAGTCAACCCAATAAATTGGTCAAGTTGATGCGCTAAAATCGGCTTATTCGCGATCCTGAGCAAGGGTTTCGGTTTGGTCAGCGTTAAGGGATACGTCCGCGTTGATTTCCCGGCCGCCATAATTACGGCTTGTATCATTGAACGAAGAAGTGACTAAAGTGACTAAAGTGACTAAAGTGGCTAAAGTATAAGGAAATCCCTTCAACTTTAGCCACTAAAAACTTTAGTCACTTTAGTTCGCTTTAGTCATTTTAGTTCACTTTTATTGTTTATATCCAAATTTTCGCAGCAGTTCCTTGCGAGCCTGGATGTCCTCATCTGTTTCAATGCCTTTTGACGCAAATCCGTCAATGACACCCAGGATTCCACGCCCTTGTTCAGTTTCGGCGACCAGAACCTGCACCGGATTGGCGCTTGCACAAAACACCCGGCAGACTTCAGGCACATTTTTCACTGCATTCAGCACATTAACAGGAAAAATATCTTTCATAAACAGAATGAAACAATGCCCGGCTGACAACTGATAGGCATTTTTCTTTGCCAGTTCAACTAATTCTTCATCTGTGCCGGTATAGCGAACCAGACAGGGACCTGAGGATTCACAAAAGGCTAACCCGAATTTTGCACCGGGAACAGCGTTTACCATGGCTTCATAAAGATCCTCAACGGTTTTAATAAAATGCGACTGTCCTAAAATAAAATTCAGATCTTCCGGTTTTTCAATCGAGATCGTTTTGATTTCCATAATTTCCTCCGACTCTATGATGATTCTTTTTAAAGGTCATCTTCTATTTTTAAGGAGCTGTCACGAGCGGGTGCCTACCCGACGCCATGAAAATCAGGCTCGTAGCTGCCGCTTCAGCGGCGTGAAGAAACGCTAAAGCGTTTACTACGAACGGATAATTTCAAAGGAGTTAACATGAACGGGTGCTCACCCGACGCAATGAACATACGATGTAGCGCGAAACTCCAGTTTCGCGGCTGTCAACCATGCGCGAAACTGGAGTTTCGCGCTACATTTTCATAGGAGCTATCATGAGCCTCCGGCTCACCCGTCATCATGAAAATGAGATGTAGCGCGAAACTCAAGTTTCGCGGCTGTCAACCATGCGCGAAACTGGAGTTTCGCGCTACATTTTCATAGGAGACGCCATAATTCACTTCTTGTGCTTTGTCAACGGATTTTTGCGCACTTTTCGCTTGACTATTCTTCAGGCAAGGTTTACAGCCTTCTGAAAGTAAAAATCAATTGCTTCAGATGGATACCAGATTAAAAAACCAGATTTCTTGAAACCACCAGCTTTTTATCATCGAGGAGGGATATGAACGAGAAACGCGGATTTGTGCTTGGCGGAACCCTGATTGTAGATTGGGTGAAGATTGTGGATATGTACCCCCGCGAGGGAACTCTGGCGTACATTCTGTCATCCAGTCGGGGAATCGGAGGGTGTCCGACCAATAATTCGATTAATTTGAAAGTGCTCGATCCGGATCTGCCTGTCGCTGTGATCGGCTGCATCGGCGATGATGAGGACGGGCAGTATATTCTTGAGGAGTTGCGCTGCCGTGAGATTGATACTGCGTCCATTCGCGTATCGCAAACACACCCTACAGCCTATACCGATGTGATGACAGTGCAAGGCACAGGGCAGCGCACGTTTTTTCATGATCGCGGCGCAAATTCTGAATGGAGCTTTGCAGATATTCCCTTTGAACGTTTTAAGGGGTATAAAATTGCGCAAATCGGCTATATTCTGCTGTTAGATAGAATGGATGCCGAGGATGCGGAATATGGCACGGTGATGGCGAAAGCCTTTGCTCGTTTTCAGGAGATGGGCTTGAAAACGGCGGTTGATGTAGTCAGTGAAAATTCCGATCGCTTTGCACGTCTAGTGATTCCGGCCTTGAAATATGTGGATTATCTCATCCTGAACGAATTTGAAGCCGGCCAGACAGTAGGAATAGAATTACGCGATCCCATCGGCGTGTTGCAAGGGTGCCGGCTTCGGGAAACCGCGGAAAAGCTTTTATTGTCAGGAAATTCGGAATTGGTGGTGATTCACATGCCCGAAGGCGGGTATGCCCTGACACGCTCCGGGGAAGAAGTCAAAGTTCCGTCTTACTTGCTCACAGAAAAAGAGATTCGAGGCACAGTTGGAGCCGGCGATGCCTTTTGTTCCGGGGTGTTATATGGATTAGAACAGAACTCTTCGCTGACTGACTGTTTACAGTTAGGTTCGATGCTTGCTGCCTGTAACTTGTTTTCTCCGACGGCCACGGGGGGTGCGCTTGCGCTTGAGAATGTCCGCGAGAAAATGCAGCATTATACGCAACGCTCATTAGTATTTTAAGGGATGCAACACACCAGGTTTATTGAAAAGCCTGATATTTATTGCTCTTTTCGCGGGTATGTATAAAACCCCTGGCCGGTTTTTTGGCCCCAATGCCCTTGCTCAACGAGTTGTTTCAGCAAGGGCGGCGGGGCATATTGCGGGTCATGGTATTCCTGGAAGAAGGCGTTCGCCAGGCGATAGATGTGGTCTAATCCGAGAAAATCCATGCGTGCAAAGGGCCCCATCGGCTGCCCGCTGCCTAATTCCATCGCTTTATCAATATCTTCTTTGGTCCCTACTCCTGTTTCAAAAATGCGGATCGCATTCAACAGATAGCCAAGCATCAAGCGCGTCACAATGAAACCAGGTAAATCCGCTACAATAATCGGTTCTTTTTTCAAGGAACGAATAAAATCACAAGTTAATCCCAGCACCGAAGGCAGCACTTTTTCTGTTTTGACGACTTCAACCAATTTCATGATATGAACCGGAGGGAGAAAATGTACTCCCAGAATTCGTTCAGGATGCTGAGCCGTCGCCGCAATTTGCGCAATAGAAAGCGCAATCGAATGAGTTGCCAAAATCACAGGAGGGGGATAGAGCTGATCTAAGATGTTAAACATCTCGATTTTTTTCTCAAGATTTTCCGGAATCGCTTCAATGATCATCTCGCACCCATTGAGATCGTGAATAGTAAGAGAACCTCGGATACGAGAAGCGACCGCGCGGACTTCCTCATCATTCAAAGCGCCGCGGATAGCCTGGCGCTTAAAAAATTGAAGACTTTCAGTAAAGGAACGATCAAGCGCGGCCTGAGTTATTTCACAAATATGAACTTCATAGCCTGCAAGGGCAGCCGCTCGAGCAATTCCGCCGCCAATATGTCCGCAGCCGACAAGACCTACGCGATGAAAATGAAGCATAATAAAAAAAGAAACCGGAGGAACAGGCGGTTATGCGTTAAATCTATGCTACGATAAGCCAGCCTCGGGTTTGAACAAGAGACTCTACATGAGCAATTGAATCTGATTGCGCCCATGAATAATGCCTAACTGTTCATCAACGTCAACGAGTTTCAATTTGTGCTGATGGCATCCCACTTTCAAACATCCTTCCAGCACCCCGCCTTTCGGAAGATAGAATTGAAATAATGGCGAAAAACACCAATCACAGACTCGTTCGCCTGGAATTTGCATATCTACTCCACAGGTTGGGCAGAACATTTTCACGACAACCCCTTCCGGAATATCCACATCAAAAATATTATGGAAACTTCCATAGACCGGATCAAGATGAACGATCCCTTTGGCGTCGCCATATTGCAAAATAATTTTAATTGAGGGAAAGCCATTTATGGGCACGCTCGGATCCATGAGACTATGCCCGTTCAGACAACTGGCATGTTTCACATGGAGGGCCTGAGTTGGAACTTCGAGAATAATTCTTTCTGTTTGCATACCGTTTCAGATATGGCAGTCTCCCCGTTTGCGACGGAGAGACACCATCTTAAAAGAAGAAATTCGCGTGGCGCGCGATTTTTGTCCACGAAAATCCAGATTTTTTCAATAACCTGGGTTATATACATACACGATGATCAGGCACTAGGCTGCATTCGCAAACTTCATACCTTCTTCAAGGGCTTTAACGTTTATGTCAAGTAAATGTCGTTTACTTTTTCCCAAAACGTCTTCAATCGCCTCAAGCACGGTTTCTTTTTTGACGACCTGCGAGAGAGCGATATACGCTCCGAGCATGACGACATTGGCTACTTTTAAACTACCCTGGGCATTAGCAATTGCATTGACAGGAATTTCGAGGACCTGGACATCGCTGCGTTTTGATGTTCGATTGATCAGGGAACTATTGATTAAAAGGCGTCCTCCGACTTTGGTGCTTGGTTCAAATTTATCTAACGACGGAAGATTCATGGCAATCACACACGTGGCCTCTGTCACCACCGGCGCGCCGATAATACTTTCAGACAGAATCACGTTGCAATTGGCTGTGCCTCCCCGCATTTCAGGTCCATACGAAGGCAGCCAGGAGACGTTCAAATTTTCCATCATCCCGGAGTGGGCCAGAAGCTTACCAATCATCATGACGCCCTGCCCTCCAAAGCCAGCCACAATAATGCGTTCATCAATCATGATCATGCCCCTCCTTCAATATCCTTGTACACCCCCAGCGGGTACACAGGAATCATATTATGTTCAAGCCAGTTTAAGGCTTCGACCGGCGATAACCCCCAGTTCGTCGGACAGGTGGACAAGACTTCGATCATACTGAAGCCCTTCTTTTCAATTTGCATTTGAAAGGCTTTTTTAATTGAGCGTTTCGCAGCATTAATTCGGGCGATTTTATGCACCGCCACCCTGGCAATGTACGCCGTCCCTTGTAAGGTTGCCAACATCTCGCTGATCCGAATCGGATGCCCCTGCCCCTCGACTTTTCGCCCATAAGGAGAGGTCGTGGTATGTTGACCGATCAGGGTCGTCGGTGCCATCTGTCCGCCGGTCATGCCATAAATCGCATTATTGACGAAAATAACGGTAATATTCTCACCGCGCATGGCGGCATGGACAATTTCCGCCGCGCCGATCGACGCCAGATCTCCATCGCCTTGATAGGTGAACACCACGCGGTCCGGAAGGACACGTTTTACTCCGGTCGCCAGTGCAGGGGCGCGTCCATGCGCCGCTTCCTGAGCGTCGCAGTTAAAATATTCGTAGGCTAACACAGCACACCCAACCGGGGCAATGACGATTGCTTTTTGTAAGACATCGAGTTCGACCAGGGTTTCAGCGACGAGTTTATGGATAATGCCGTGCGTGCAACCCGGGCAATAGTGGAGTTCCTTGCCGGTTAAGCCCGCTGATTTTTGATATACAATTTTTTCTGCCATGAGATTAACCCTCCTGTAGGATCGCTTGTATTTTTTTGACGATCTCTTCCGGCATGGGGATCATGCCGCCGGTACGGCCATAGAAATAGACCGGCTTTCTGCCGGCAGCAGCAATTTTGACATCATCAACCATTTGTCCCATGCTCATTTCCACGGATAAGAAGGCTTTTGCCCGATCAACGACCTCATCAAAAACATGATAAGGGAAAGGATACAGAGAAATAGGGCGAATCAGACCAGCGTGAATTCCTATGCGTTCGCATTGTTCGATGGCTGTTCGCACAATGCGGGCCGTGGTGCCATACGCCACCATGATGATATCGGCATTCTCGCAATTATACAGTTCATATCGCACTTCCTGTTTCTCCATTTCAGCGTATTTCCGGTAAATTTTCAGGACGTGTTGTTCTAATTCCGTAGGATCTAAAAAAAGTGAGTTGATGATGCGCCGGCGGCCGCCGCTATCAATTGTTCCGGTTGACGCCCAATCTTTGGGAGGAAGATTTTGATAGGGTGTATAGGGTTTAATTTCGACTGGTTCCATAATCTGTCCAATCATGCCATCAGCAAGTATCATCACCGGATTGCGATATTTATCCGCCAGATCAAAGGCTTCCTCCACAAGCTCGACGGTTTCTTGCAGGCTGGACGGGGCTAACACCAGTAAATGATAATCGCCGTGTCCGCCGCCTTTGGTGGCCTGAAAATAATCGGATTGGGCCGGCTGAATGCCGCCGAGTCCCGGACCGCCGCGCACAACATTGATGATGACACACGGTAACTCCGCTCCGGCAATATAAGAAATCCCCTCCTGTTTCAAGCTAATTCCGGGACTTGAGGAGGAGGTCATGACTCGCGCCCCGGCCCCGGCAGCGCCATAAACCATGTTAATCGCTGCGACTTCTGATTCGGCCTGTAGATAGGTACCACCGACTTTTGGAAGTTCCCTGGACATATACTCCGGCAGTTCATTTTGAGGGGTAATCGGATAGCCGAAGAAAAATCGGCACCCGGCGTTAATTGCCGCAGCGCCTATTGCTTCATTTCCTTTCATCAGGACTTTTGCCATAACTCTTCCCTCACTTTTTCACCGTAATGACTGAATCCGGACAAATTTTGGCGCAATTTGCACATCCGATGCATTCAGCCATATTATTGACAATTGCGGGATAATAGCCTTTGATATTGACGCGTGTCGTATCAAGTTTGATAATTTTCTTTGGACACACGGTAACACATAATCCACATCCTTTACAGATGTTTTCATTGAAAATCGTTTCTGGCATACCTTCTTCCTCCTTTGAAAATGCACCGCGAAACTCCAGTTTCGCGGTTGTCAAAAATGCGCGAAACTGGAGTTTCGCGGTACATCGTATTTTCATGGCGTCGGGTGAGCGTCTGCTCATGACATCTCCCATGTAAATTATCAATTCACAATGAGCAATTGCTCATTGTGAATCGTGATTGAAGTCACTCACATCCCATACGGGGGTTTAATATATTGTTCCATCAGCAGCACGTCATTGGCAATCCGCCCCTCCAGGTCTTTCGCCAGATTTTTCATCGCTGCCGTCAAAACAAGCGGAACGCCAGTCTCTCTCGCCGCCTGCTCTAATAACTCTTGTCCGGCGCAAATGTCCTCTACTGAGGTTTCATGCAGCAAATGCGTATTGTGGATCAGGCCGGTGAAAGCGAGACGCGACGCTGCGCCAATGCTGGTCAGGTACTCCAGAATGCCGTGATAATCCCTGGTGAATGGTCGTTTGGTATTCACAACACAATAGACATGCAGAGGCTTCCCTCGCAGGTGGCCGCACAGGCTGCCTAAAATTCTGGCTCCGGCGGAATCGCCGCCGACATCGAGCACAAGCGTATAATCTTCTCGATGCAGCATTTGATACACCTCTTTGGGAAGAACGGGAAGAGCGGCTGTCGTCGTATGAATTGAAGGCGCTGCGACCTGGATGCCCTGGGATTCCAGGATGTTGCGAGCCTCCCTGGCGGCAAAATATGGGTTGATCACGTCAATATCAACCAGAGCAACCGCCGCAGAAGAGTTGGCGTGTTTTGCGCGGGCTGCCAGGCGGAGCGCGAAGTTGACCGCAATTTCTGTTTTCCCGCTGCCGAGATGTCCGGTAATAATGTGAATGTCCATCTTTCTGTTTCCTCCTTCATTATATTTCTTTTACAAGCATGATGAACGTCGTTGATTTAGTCAACATACTTTTACAAATTTTTGCAAGATTTCTTTCTTTTCCCTGCGTATGAAAGGAGAATATGGAATTACATGATGTAAGGATAATTCTTCTTAAACACATTATTTTTTCTTGACAAACCTGCTGAATTATTAAGGCATAAACGCCGGGATGCGAGAAAATTCTTGACAAACTCAATTTTGATAGATAGAGGTTTCTCCGTTCTTTTCGAATGTTGACGAATGACAGTGCGTATTCCTAACTAAAGGGGGTGATGTCCTTTCTTTCATAAACAGAAGAACCGCTATAATGGTATTTTTATGTTGTTGATGTTCTGAAACCCGGGCAATGAAATTTACCATTGCCTCGTATTAACCTAAGGAGGATTTTTTTATGAAACGTGTGTGTTCATTATTGACAATGATAGTGTTTAGTCTGTTTTTATTGAGTAGTGTTGTATCGGCTGACGTGACGGTCACTTCAGCAAGCGGTGATGTGATTACCTTTACTGATGAAGAGATCGGATCAATTGCTGCTGGCGGCGAAAAGCCGTTTGCAGGCAAGGAAGTTACCATTACGGTGAACACGGGCGGCCCCAAAGGCGGAATTTCTGGCCCATTATTTGAGTGGCGCGACGCCTGGCAAGAATTGACAGGTGCAAAACTCAACATCGTTGAGATTCCGATTGCCGAACAATTCCAGAAGGTCATGATCGATCTTCAGACCGGGGCTGGCACGTATGACGCTTGTATGCCTGCGGCCTCCTGGTACGGCGATTTAGTGACCGGCGGTTTTGCCTTCTCGCCTGATAAATTCTATGATGATCCGCGTTTTCCGAAATGGCATCGCGAATATTTGCCGCCGTCGTTGGTGAACCTGCATACCTGGCAGGGCACATGGTACGGCGTGCCGAACGATAGCGATGGTCAGGTGCTTTATTTCCGTAAAGATGTGTTGACTGACCCGGAATGGCAAGCCGCTTTTAAAGCCGAATTGGGCTACGATTTGCCGGTTCCGCCGAAAACCTGGGATCAGGTGTATGACATTGCCAATTTCTTCAACAACAAAGACTGGGATCGGGATGGCGAAGTGGAAAAAGATTCCGGGATCGCTCTGCACTTTCAGGTGCACAACCAGGGCATGTATCACTTTGTGTCGCTCTCCGCAGCTTTCACCGTGTTACCGGGCGAAAAAGTGGATAAGTGCCATAATGTTTACTGGTTTGATCCGGAAGATATGACGCCGTTAGTGAATGAACCTGGCCATGTGAAGGCTCTGGAATTCTTGATGAAGCTGGCGAAAACCGGACCGGAAGCGCAAATCGCCTGGGATCTTGGCACCGCCTGGGATTACTTCTTACGTGGTGATGCGGTATTCACCTATTCCTGGGGTGATGTTGGCTCATTGGTGCAGGATGAAAGCCGTTCCAAAATTAAAGGCAAAATGGGCGCGGCCGTGCTGCCTGGCTCTTATGAAGTGTATGACCGCTGCAAAGGTGAATTTGTGAAAATGGATGAACCGAATGTGATCGGAAACACCACTGGCGGTTCCTGGCACGGCGTGATCCTGAATAGCGCTGTTGATAAGGGCGTTGAAGAAGTGATTTATCATCTGTTGGCCTTCCATGCTACCCCGAAAATCAGTATGTGGAATGTGACGCGTGGCTGGACCGGAGTTGACCCGGGCTGGAAACTTCATTTCCTGAAAGAACAAGGTGGTATGTCCACAGTTGAGGATTTTGTGGCGCAAGGTTGGAATGCCAATGACGTGACCGATTACACCCAGGCCTACCATGACAACTTCTTTGCCGAAACAATGCAGGGCTACATTCGTATTCCTGGCGGTGAAGAATTCTGGTACAAACTTGACGAACACCTTTCCGAAGCGATGTCTGGCCAGATCGGCGCTAAAGAAGCCCTGGATCGGGCTGCTCAGGATTGGAACGACATCAACGAACGGCTTGGCAAAGAAGAACAGTTGAAGTACTATCAGGAATCGATCGGCTACCAGCCGTAGTGACTGATGCAGCACATCGAAACCAGGTTTTGCAAAAAACCTGGTTTCTTCTCTTCTATAAATCCAATTATCTTATGAACATGTGTTCGAAGAACAATATGAAGAATTCACAAGTCAATAATTAATTGATGTGATCGTGTTTGGTGATATGAAATGATGAATACAGGGAAAAAAGCAATAGCTGCAATCGTGTCATCAACCCCCTGGCATATCTGGGGGTGGGGAGTCCTTTTTTTGATCGCTGGCATTGCTGCAATAATTTATGGCCTGGTCAAAGGATTCTCATTTCTCTTGATCGCGGGAATGGTCTATTTCCTGTGGACTGCCAGAGGTTTATTGTTGCTCAAGCATTGGGCCTGGTTGACCGCGTTGTGTGGATTTTCTGTCACGCTGTTGTTTAGTCTGCTCGGTCTGCTGCAAGGCTCTGTGCATATCGGGATTGCGCTGGTGGTCTGGATTCTCGCCGGCGCGCTGATCTGGTATTTCACCGGAACGGCCATGAAACAAGCCTTTGGCGTGAAGAGTGAGGATGTCAAATTCCTCTTTTTGCTCCCGGCAACGGTTTGGGTGTTATTATTTACGGTCTTTCCTTTCTTCTATGGGGTTAGAACCAGTTTTTATAAAGTCCAGATTGGACGCGTTGATAAATTTGTCGGGTTGACAAATTTTATTCGGTTATTCAAAGACTATAAGATCCATAATTCGGTCAAACTCACGTTTATCTTTATTATCGTGACAGTGGTGATTGAGATTCTGCTGGGATTACTGATCGCCTTACTCTTTAATCAGAAATTGAAACATCTGAAAACCTATCGAACGATCATGTTGATGCCCTTGTTTGCCACGCCGGTCGCGATAGGGTTTTTATTTTTGACAATTTTCTATGAAGAAGGTGGGCCGATTAACGGGTTCTTGATTCCTTTTGGCTACAAAATCCCCTGGCTATCCCACCCTAACTGGTCCATGCTCTCCGTGATGCTGGTCGATATCTGGCAATGGACGCCCTTCTGTTTTCTGGTCATTCTGGCCGGGCTGCAATCGCTGCCGGAAGAAATCTATCAGGCCGCTGCGCTCGATTATGCTCCGGGCTGGCAGTTGTTTCGTAAAATTACGCTGCCCATGCTGCAACCCGTGCTGATCATTGTTTTCTTGCTGCGCCTGATCGAAGCCTGTAAAATTTTCGACATTCCATCGCGTTTGACCAGAGGCGGGCCAGGAACGGCGACCATGGTGTATTCATTGTATACCTATTTAACCGGCATGAAATATTTTGATCTGGGCTATGCCTCAGTTCAAGGATTTGCGTTGTTAGTGGTGATGATGATTATTGTGACCTTCTTCTTTAAACGCATGAGGCAGATTTATGAGTAAATCGGAAAACTCTTCCCCTCCCCTCTCCTTTGATGAAAAAGAGAGGGAAGGCCAAGGAAGGAGTGGAATAGAGTTATGAGTGATCACACAGAAAATAGATGGTCAACAAAACGTGTTCTGGTTGGTTTTGCGATCGCGATATGTTTAATATGGGCGATATTTCCGTTTTATTGGGCTATCACCACCTCACTCCGCAAACCGGCTGAAACCTTTACGGTCGCCGGATTGGCCATACCGTTTTTGCAATTTAAGCCAACGCTGGAAAATTGGGCCGCAGAAATCAAAGTGCCTGAAAATCAACAGGCCTTAAAAAACAGCACGGTCATCGCCTTTAGCAGCGCGATGCTTGCGACGATCTTAGGCACGCTGGCTGGTTATGGCCTAGCTCGGTTTAAATTTCACAAAGTGAAGAATCCTGATCTGACGATCTGGTTTCTTTCACAACGCGTCCTGCCGCCGGTGGTTGTGGCAATCCCATTCTTCTTGCTGGCACATCAATTTCAGGCCCTGGATAAGGTTTCAACCTTAATTGTGTTGAATACCACCTTTAATCTCCCTTTTGCGGTCATCATTATGAGTCAGTTATTTAAAGAACTGCCGATTGAGTTGGAGCAAGCCGCATTGGTTGACGGGTATTCGCGCATCGGCGCGTTTTTTAAAGTCGCGCTGCCGCTTTCAACTCCCGGATTGGTCGCAACTGGCATTATCTGCCTGGCCTTTGCCTGGAATGAATTTATGTTTGCGCTTATTATAGCCCAGCGCAAAGCGATTACCATTCCCTATATTATTTCTGGGGCCTCGGATACTCGCGGCATCCAATTCTGGTTTATCGCGACTCGCGCCCTGATGGCGATGGTGCCGCCGACGATCTTAGCGCTGACGGTTCAGAAATTTATCGTGCGCGGCTTAACGTTCGGCGCGGTGAAAGGATAAAAACCTGGTAAACGGTGAAAGGCAAAAGGCAAAAGGTTATATGTCTTTTCGCCCTTTGCTCTTCGCTCTTTGCCCTAAATCATGGCAGACGTTGTTTTAAAAAATATCTATAAAGAATATACTGAAGGTGTGCCTGTGGTGCAGGAATTTAACCTGGAAATCAAAGATAAGGAATTTGTGGTCTTTCTGGGGCCGTCAGGGTGCGGCAAAACGACCACCTTAAAAATGATTGCCGGACTTGAAGAGATTACCCGGGGCGAAATTTATATTGACGGTAAACTGGTCAATGATATGGCTCCCAAAGATCGGGATATTGCCATGGTATTTCAGAGTTACGCCCTCTACCCGCATCTGGACGTGTTTGAAAATATGGCCTTCAGTTTACGTGCCCGAAAATATCCGCAAGCGGAGATTAAAGAACGCGTGGAACATGCGGCCGAATTGCTTAAAATTCGAGAATTGCTCAGCCGCCTTCCTCGTCACCTTTCCGGAGGGCAGCGCCAGCGCGTCGCACTGGGACGCGCCATCGTCCGGAAGCCGAAGGTGTTTTTGATGGATGAACCTCTCAGTAATCTCGATGCAAAACTGCGTGTCCACATGCGCTTTGAACTGAATAAAATTCATCAGCAGCTTGAAGCCACGACTATTTATGTTACCCATGACCAGATTGAAGCGCTGACCCTGGGGGACCGGCTGGTGTTGATGAAAGATGGCATTGTGCAGCAGATTGGGGACCCTCGCACTATGTATAATCAGCCTGCGAACATGTTTGTCGCCGGATTCATCGGCAGTCCTTCGATGAATTTTCTCAACGCCAAGCTTATCGCTGAGAATGGGGCGTTATGGCTTGATCTGCAAAGCTTTAAATTACAATTGCCGAAACAAGAGCAGAACCTGGATTCGTATCTTGACAAACCCGTTGTCGTTGGGTTCCGCCCCGAAGATATTCTTGACAAACCGCGCGCTCCGTTTACTGGAAGCGGTAATATTATGAAAGCGCGGATTGACGTGATCGAACCAATCGGCGCCGAGGAATTGTTATATGTCTCTTCCGGCGAGCATACTTTTGTCGCTGAAGTTCCCGAACTGATCGGAACGGTGTCTGAAAAACGCGAGATGGTGCAGCAGGAAATCGAACTCGCCTTTAATATGAGCAAGATCCACCTCTTCGACCCGGAAACGGAAGTCGCAATCCTGAATCCATGAATTTCTAAGACGTGTTCCATCCCAATCCCAGCTATCGCCTATCAAAAAGCCGGGATTGGGTATATTCTTGTTTGTCGTTCCCTGCCTTATGTGTGAAGTTGCATAAAACGCCGGATGCTGCGGTCATAGCTGCGTTGCACATCATTGGGAAAATAACAGGCCGGCAATTCTCCCATCTGACGATGGTAAGCGATACATTCACAGCAATGTCCTTTATGCGGACAGGGATCATAAGTGCAATTGCACATTTTCAGGTTTTTTTCATAATTTGAGCATGTTTTCATGATACGACTCCTTTAAGTGAGTTAACTTAGAATTCTTTTTGAACGCGTTAGATAAGAAAAGCAACAAGTTGTGTGTCAAGGGAAAAAATTTTAGATCACGTGAATAGCACTTTGTTCGTAAGGTTTTAGCGTTCATCTGCGCCAATATCATAGCCTCTGTCTCGCGGTCGCAGGTCACAATCAAAATCCTGAAACACTTCTGGTAATGGCTGTCCTTGATCAACAACCCTTGGTTCTGATGTGGCAAGGTGTAAATCTCCACTCCTCGGATTGACAAACCAGGAAGGTTGCGCATTAGTAATATTCGTTTCGACTTTGCCGCTTCCGCCATCTCGACTTGCAATAGCGACGTTAGTCAGGTTGTTGAGAATAGAGACATCGCGTGTGCCGGCAAAACGATATTCGATTGAATTGCGATAATGCTCTGTAAACACGGTATTATGATAGACTCTTGTTCCATGCGCATTCTCCAGACCAATCCCCACATCTCGGGTGGTATGAACCATATTATTCCGAATCATGCCGCCGATATGTCCTCGGTCTCCTAAGCCAAAGCCTATTCCTCGATCACAATTAGTGATCATGTTATTTTCGACCAGTGTGTTTTGAGATTCGGACCAGAAATGGATGGCATGTTCTGCTAATTCACCTTCAGGACTGCGAATATTTCGGAAGAGATTGTTGCGAATAATCCAATTGTGGGCTTGATGTGCGTCAATCCCGCCAATGTAATACTGAGGGCCAACCCCGGCGCTGTATTCAAACACGCACCATTCCACCAGTCCGTTATCGGAACTGTCGTTATCGTCAGGACGATAGGAGACTTTCAGCATTTGTTCGCCTGTATCCACAAAGCGGACGTTATGTATAATCGGATTATCGGCATCGCTATGAATTTGTACTGCATGATTCGCCACCCACCCGATCGTCATATCAGCTACCACAAAGTTGTCGCCCGGGACATTAAAAATATGTGATATTCCTCCATACATCCCGTGTCCATGAATAATCACGGCATCCTGACGACCTGATTTACTCCGAAAGGCGACATTATTGCCGCTAATCCAGAGCACCTGGTCAAGCGCATAGGTGCCATCTTCAAGGAAGATCGTCAGATTTCCGGTTGCGTTGGCGTGTTGTACTGCGTTCACAAGCTCACTTACCGTACTAACAGTGACCGTTGATCCCCGAGGATCAGGCAACGGGGTTACAAGACAGGCTGAGGCATTTTGTTCCGGGAAGGGAATTGGGGGTGAGGTGGATGAAGCAGAACACGATATAAACATCATAATCCCTAACAGGCGCAAAATCTTTTGATGTTGCTTGCTCTTTTTCATGTGCAAATCCTCCTTTCTCTTTGAAAAAACATAGAACTTTCCCAGAAGTTTCTTACATCTTCGCAAATTCTGTCAAATCATATTCTTTGAGTTTATTCAGGATGGTTCGCCGATTAATGCCCAACTCTTCTGCTGCTCGGGTTTTATTGCCTTCCCAGCGTTGCAGAGCTTCGATAATCGCCTGTTTTTGGATTTCGTCCAGGGTTCCCCGCCTTACAGAAGGTTGAGGAGCAGTTTGATGAATTCCAAGATCTTTCAGGGTAATCGTTTCTGTTTGAGCGAGAATAATAGCTCGTTCAATCATATTCTCAAGTTCGCGGACATTTCCTGGAAACGGATAGGTTTGCAGGGCGCGCACAGCTTCTGGATCAATCTGATACACGGGTTTTCCCTCTCTGCGCGTAAATTGTTTGATAAAATGTCCGACAAGTAAAGGGATATCTTCCTTGCGATCTCTGAGGGTAGGCAACGTAATTTGTAGTACATTCAGACGATAATACAGATCTTCACGAAATAAGCCTTTTTTTAACTGTTCTTCAAGATTTTTATTCGTTGCCGTGATAATCCTCACATCAATAGGAATATTTTGCGTTCCTCCAAGTCGCTGAATCTTACGCTCCTGAAGCACTCGCAGTAATTTTATTTGTAGATGAATTGGCATGTCCCCCACTTCATCAAGAAACAACGTTCCAGATGATGCGAGTTCAAACATTCCGAGTTTTCGTGTGCTTGCTCCGGTAAACGCGCCTTTTTCATATCCGAATAATTCACTTTCCAACAAGGTTTCCGGAACTCCTCCCATGTTGAGAGCAACAAAAGGTTTATTTGCCCGGGGAGACAGCCGATGAATGGCTCGGGCAATCACTTCTTTACCTGTCCCACTCTCTCCGTTAATCAGAACGGTTGAGGAGGTTGGGGCAATTTGCTCGACAATGGCTGTCACTTTCTTCATCGCCGGACTTTCCCCAATCCAATTCTGCATTTCAGAAAAATTTCGTTTCCCTATCTCGATCTGATCCTGAAGTCTCCGGCTTTCAACAAGTCGTTTCAATCTTATCAAAAATTCATCAAGATCAAAGGGTTTGACCAGATAATCCTGGGCCCCACGTTTCATCGCTTCTACCGCATCATAAATATCACCATAGCCAGACATCATGATCACCGGCAGTGATGGCCCTTCTTCCTGAATCCATTTCAGGAGATCGAGTCCGGTCATTCCAGGCATATTCAAATCTGTTACCACGGCGTCAAAGATTTCCTCTTCAAGTCGTCGTTTCGCCGAAAGCCCATTTTCAGCCGCCGTCATTTCGACTCCTTCTAATTGACAAAATTTGATGATTCTTTCCCGAAAATACTTGTCATCTTCGACAATAAGAATTCTCATGATGAACTCCTTTTATCAGAAAGAAAAAAATTGTATCTTCTTTTCCTGGAAAAAGAAAAGAAGTTCTTGCCTTTTTTGGGATAGAGAAAAAAATTTGGTAAACGTTGAGTTTGTGCATACAATATAAGTAACTCCAAGAATGAAGAATAAATAAGAATTTTCTGATTTTTACTGCATAACAGCAGTTCTCATCAACCAAATGTGTTTATAGTTACTCAAAAAAGTCAATAATAAGGAAATTGTCAACAAGAAAAGAGATTGTTCTATTTTCATGAAAAAACATGTAACACTTACATGAGAACCCTGTCCATATAAAAAATATGGAATTGTGCGGAGTGATGGTATGGAGATTTTGTTCAGAGAAAAAGAACGACAAAGAACCCAATCTGCCCTTTACGAAAGTGAAACTCGTTATCGGGAACTCGCCGATAGCATTACTGATATTTTCTTTGCACTTGATAATCATCTGACGATTACTTACTGGAATAAAGCTACTGAGCATCTTACAGGGATGCCAGCCGATAAAGCCCTGGGAAAACCCTTATACGATATTTTCCCGAGAATCAAAGAAACCCAGGTTGAAGCGGTCTATTTTAAGGTCAAAGAAACCCAACAACCGTACAGCTTTATCCAACCTTATCCGTTGAAAGAAAAACCAGCTTTTTTTGAAATCAGTGTCTATCCTTCACGTGATGGTGTCTCCGTATTTGCGAAAAATGTCACCTATCATAAACAAATGGAAGAGGCGTTGAAAAAAAGTTGGGATTATCTGCAAAATCTCAATAATTCCTTAGGCGATGCGATTTTCACGGTGAGCCTGCCTGAGCAGACGATTGATTATGTCAACAAAGCAGTAGAACATATTTTTGGCTATACCACCGAAGAGTGCATCGGGAAATCCACGCGTGTGTTTTTTCCAGATAGAAAGGGTTATCTTTTTTTTGCCCGACATTTACAAGCCGCAATTGCGCAGCAGAGAAAGATTTTACGAACGGAACAACTGCTCAAGCGCAAAAATGGAGGGTACTTTACCGCTGAAATTACTACCACTTTTCTCAATGAAACTGGCGATCTGACCGGGATTATCAGTATTGTCAGAGATGTGACCGACCGGAAGCAGATGGAACTCGCTCTTAAACAAGAGCGAGCCTCGCTTGCCCAAAAAGTTGAAGAGCGCACTGAGGAACTGAAGCACATGAATGCTGAACTGGCGCGAGCATCGAGGCTTAAAGATGAATTTTTGGCCAATATCAGCCATGATCTACGTACGCCGCTCAACGCCATTTTAGGGTATGCCAAAATTTTGAAAAAATCCCGAGAATTGACCCCGCTTCAATATGAAGGTTTGAACACGATTCAAAGCAGTGGAGAACAACTCTTGCAACTCATTAACGACATTTTAGAATTAGCCCGGATCGAAGCCGGACACTTAGAACTTCAGCCGGTTGATCTGCACCTCCCGGAATTTCTGCAACATATTGTGAATATCATTCGAATGCGATCTGAACCAAAAGGAATTGTCTTTGTTTATGACCCTGTCCTGAATTTGCCATCTGGAATTCGGGCTGACAAGAAACGATTGCATGAAATTCTGATCAATCTCCTTGACAATGCTGTGAAATTTACAGATCAGGGTAAAGTGACATTCCGTGTGCGGTGTTCTGAAGGACACGTTCCATTTACAGAACCGACCAAAGTGCCGCCCGTCACTCACTTGCGTTTTGAAGTGCAGGATACCGGCCCGGGAATTCCTGACGATCACCTCGAAGAAATTTTTCTGCCCTTTCAACGGCTTAATCTTCATCATCAGGCGATTGAAGGCACCGGGCTTGGACTGGCAATCAGCCGGCAATTTGTGAAAATGATGGGCGGGGAACTCTCTGTTCAGAGCACGCCTGGGGAAGGAAGCCTCTTCTGGTTTGAAATATCTGTGCCAATCATATCAACAAATTTTTCGGAGGTTGACATTCACCAACCTGAAATTATTGGCTATCATGGTAAACGACAGACCATTCTGCTTGTTGATGACAAAGAAGTGAATCGCGCCGTGTTACGGAATATCTTACTGCCGCTAGGGTTTGAGGTTCTTGAGGCAGAGAATGGGAGGCAGTGCCTTGAATTAGTCGTGCAAAAGCATCCTGATGTCATCTTATTAGATTTGCGTATGCCAGAGGCCGATGGTTTTGAAACTGCACGACAAATTCGTCACACTGAAGGCGTCAGTGCTACGATCATTATTGCCATTTCTGCCAGTACTCTGGAAAAAACTCAAAAAAGAAGCCTGGAAGCCGGGTGCAATCTGTTTCTTGCGAAACCCCTGGAACTCGACAGATTATTGGAAGCTCTGCAAACCTATTTACACGTGCAGTGGATTTACCAGGTCCCAGAACCATTACCCCCCTCTCAACTTTTTCAGAATGATCAAATCCTGAGCATTCGCTTACCGACCGAGGAACGCACCATGTTAAAAAAATTTGCCCAATGTGGCAATATCACCAGGATTTTGAAATATCTCGACATGCTTGAGCAGCAGGGAGAAACATATCTCCCGTTTGTGACAGCACTTCGAAAACTTGCGAAAAATTTTCAGATGAAAAACATTCTTGAACTTCTTGACCAAATGGAGGAACAGCATGAATCATGACGTCTCCTCAATTTTAGTAGTTGAAGATAATCCGGCCACATTGAGTCTCTTATTTAATTTATTAGATGAAGCCGGATTTGAAGTACTGGTTTCTCAGGATGGGGAAAATGCTATAACAGTGGCGACAACGGCACAACCAGACATGATCCTCTTAGATGTGCTCATGTCTGGCATGGATGGGTTTGAAACCTGCCAACGCTTGAAAGCTTGCCCTGAAACCAAAGATATCCCGGTGATTTTCATGACCGCGCTCACCAAAACGGTTGATAAAGTCAAGGGTTTTGAACTAGGCGCTGTGGATTATATTACAAAACCGATTGAACCGGAAGAAGTCTTGATGCGTATTAAGACTCATTTGATGTTACAACAGTTACAGTGCGATCTGCAAATCAAAAACAGAGAACTTCATGCCGCGCTTGAACGCGAACAAGAATTAAACAAACTCAAATCTCGATTTATTTCCATGGCCTCGCATGAATTTCGCACTCCTTTAGCCACTATTCGTTTATCAGGCAATTTATTGGGACGCTACTATGCCAAATGTCCCCAAGCGCCAGACATCGAAAGAAAAATCAGGGAAGAACTCGATGTCATCGATCATTCAGTCACGCAAATGACCGTCACGCTTGATGAAGTCTTGACGCTCTCAACATCGGAAGCCGGAAAAATGACATTTTCCCCGGTTTCTTTTGATTTACGCGAGTTCTGTCAAACTATTATGACACGCTTTACCTTGATTGCAGCAAAAACCCATCGATTGATTTTCCAGAGTGCGAACAAACATCTTCAGATTGTTGCGGACCCGAAATTACTTGACCAAATTCTCTCAAATTTATTATCAAACGCTATGAAATATTCTCCCCAGGGAAGTACGATCCTTTGCCAGTTGACAGAACATGAGCGTCAGGCTATCGTGTCTGTGAAAGATGAGGGCATGGGGATTTCAGCGGAAGATCAACAACATCTCTTTGAACCCTTTCGTCGAGGAACGAATGTCAAACATATTCAGGGAACAGGGCTTGGGCTCTCTATTGTAAAGCAATTTGTCGAACTGCACGGAGGAACAATCACTGTGGAAAGCCAGATCGAAGTCGGCACGACATTTTTCATCACTCTCCCACTTCGTAAAGAAGGAGCGTGAAAGAACGTGTAGAGTATGTGGTTTATTAAACTTGTGACCTTTCTTGAAGATCATCTCTATGCTGTTGTTACTGGCATCCTGCTCCTGATCGCACTGCTGAGATTTTTTCGGAAGGAATCCCAACGTCCTTCATATCGGCAGCAACAAGAGCTCGAACGGTTTTTGCAAGGATTTCGCAAAGATACCCCTGGCAGACAGGAAAAAAAAGGATAAACACGGACCAGGCCTGAATGTATCGGAGAAAAATCCCGACATGCGCTTAATGAACAAAACTCTCGGCCCCAAACATGTTGGCAGGAATGGCTTCTTCGCCTTCATTGGCGGTAATATAATTCTTCATAAAGCGCCGGAGATTTCTGATCGCATGAAAATAATTCGCTTTTGCTGTGCCGACTGAACATTTCAAAATTCTGGAGACTTCCCGGTGCGATAAGCCCTCACAGACGCGCAATAAGACTGTCGCTTTTTGTTTTTCCGGGAGCTTTTCAATCGCCTCATTCACAATCTCCTGAAGTTCCATCGTATATAAGGTATCCAACGAATCCGCTTCTTTTGCAGCATGATAGTTTGTCAATTCAATATGACGCTGTGCGCTGTAGCGTCGTAAATAATTGATGCAGGAGTTGGAAGCAATGCGATAGAGCCAGGTATGAAAGCTTGATTTTTTGCGAAAAGAACTTAACGCTTCGTAGGCTTTTAAAAAGACATCCTGCGCAATATCAGCGGCATCTTCCTGGTTGCGTAACATGCGATAAGCCAGAGCATAGACCGAACCGCTATAGCGTTTCACCAACACATCAAAAGCTTCCTGTTGACCACTGACAGTTAAATCAATCAGGTCAAAATCGCTGCGCTCTTCCAATGGAAGCGGAGCAGGAAGGGGAACTTCACGTGATGGTTGGTTTTCCCTGGCAATAACCGGCGTATGTTCAGGACGCAAGGCTTGCCAGCCGGAAAATGCAGGAAATTTCGGAAGAGGATAAAGTTGTAACGCTGTCGCAGCAGCGGCCGAACCGGATGTCATCATAATGCTCTCTCCTGTTGATGGTTGCTGTCAAAAAAGAATGTTTCCTTCTATTTTCGCAACCACCGTGCCAACAGAGGCAAAAATGATGGGAGAAAGAGAGGCGAAACTGAGACGTGACGTCTAACTCAACGTATATTGCCGGGTTATCTTGACCTGATTTTTCTGTTTTTTGAAGAAATTATACCGAACAGTCCCGAAAATGAAGGCAATGTTTCGTCTCCTATGAGGAATATTCAGGAGTTATGAGGAATAGTGAGGAATAATAGGGAATTGTGAGGAATAAAAGATCTATTTCAGAAACTCCGGTTGTCAAACACTGGGATACACTGGGTGTTTTTCCTGTTAAAAGGACACCCTTCGTCATCCTGTCAGACAACAGGGGGATGTTTAAACTATTCGTTATTATCACAAAGCGAACCCGTGAGTTTAAACAGCGTTACGTTAGGCGAGCTATTAAGCCGCCCTCCTTTAATGCCGCCTCTCACCAGATGCACGTTTGAGAGTTGCCAATTCTTCTTCGGTTAAGCTCTCCATGCCCTGTTCTGAAATTTTATCAAGCAGACGATTGATTTCTTCCTGGGATATAGGCGATTGCGCTGGTGATTGGGGCGAAGGATTGGAATGGACCGTCCAGCCTGTCGGAATGTTTGATTTTGGCTCTGATTGTTTTGGCTTCATTTGCCGCAAAAATTTGAACATATCCCAGACTTTGCTGCCATAAATTGATCTGATATAAAAATACGCGCTGATAAATCCGCCTAGATGGGCAAGGTGCGCGATTCCACCGCGAGTCTGGGAAAATTCACTGACAATCTCGATCACCGCATACACCGTGACAAAGGTTTTCATCTGCATTGGAATCGGAGGAAACAATAGTTGAATCCGCATTGAGGGATGTAACATCGCGGCTGCCATCATCACGCCGAACACCGCCCCGCTGGCCCCGACAATAGGAATTCTTGATCCCCAATTCAGCGCCAGCCAGAGCCCTGCTCCGGACACTCCGCTCAGAAAATAGAGCGTCACAAAACGTTTTGTTCCCAGAATCGGCAGAATGACCGAGCCAAACAGATAAAGCCCCCACATATTAAAGAAAATATGGGAAAATCCGGCATGGAGAAACATGTAGGTGACAAACTGCCAGAGTTTAAATTGTTTGATGCCATAGGAGCTCAGGGCAAAATCATACAACCACGTTCTTGAACTGGAAGGTACGAGGAAAAATATGACCACATTGATTGCAATGAGAATAAACACAATATTTTTACCGGAAGAAGTCCCCCCTCCATAAGAGGAAGACATATAATTTCGTTCTGATAACATAATAAGTTATGATCCACGCATTCGTGTATTGAACGCTACATTTGCCAGATAATCAACAGGCATGGAACAATCCACGAACACCGGTTTTAAATTTTCTTAAGTTTCGTGATACGTTTTGAAATGACTCATAAAATATATAGAGACAAAACTTGAGATGTCAAGTAAAAATGGGTTTTATAAGCCAGACACAACACATAATTCTCCTTTCGACTGGGTAAGAGTCTGGTAAAACTTCCTTGACAGCAGGTAACAATCAGTTTATTGTTGAAAAGATTACGGATTTTTTTGTTGCGCAGACTTTACAGGAGAAACACAACGGTTTTCAAAATCGAATCATGGCAAGGATGCGACGTTTGCAGAGAATAAACACGAAAATGCCCGGGGTATGAATTGATACAGATTGATTTATTTCGAACGCGCTTAGCTACAGCAATCAAAGAACAGTTACATGAAGAAGTCGTCATATTCCGCTGGTCAGGTGAAAAAAACATACCTTGTGGCAGTATTAAGGTATGAGAAAAAAGCAAGCGAATGAGATGCGAAATTTTTCAAAAGGAGTCCTTGATGTTATGAAGAACATGGTTTTTCCCCCTATCAATGAACGTGAGCAGGCTCTCCAAACATTGTCACAATTGGAAGTCATCAGTCAGATATCTGGTTCTCAAGAGGATCTCAGAAAAATTGTGGCATTTCTTAAGCACGAACACCGGGAAGTACGGTATACTGCCGCCGAAATCCTGGGGAAATTGGGCGAACGCGTGAAACCTTACATTCCTTCTATAATCGAATTACTCACAGATACGGATCGGTATATTCATTTTGCTGGCATAGAGGCTCTAAGCTGTTTAAAGGAGATTGCCATCGACGCTGCACCTCAACTTGTAGCGCTTTTGGATCACCCGGCCTGGGATGTTCGTTATGATGTGATTGAAGTTCTGGCCGAGATCAGGGCTGAAGCTTGTATTCCCCAGATTGTGGAACGCCTTGAAGATCATGACAGCCGGGTCCGATTTGCAGCAGTTGAGGCATTAGGACAGCTTGGGGAGGTGACAAGTATGTATATCCCTCAGATTGCGGCCCGGAGGATCGCTCATCATTTGGAAGATGAAGACCCGATGGTCCGCTCCTTAGCTGCTCAAGTGTTAGAAAACCTGGGAAATGTCGCCAAAGCCTATATTCCCCAGATCTCGGAACGATTAGGCGATAGCGATCCAATTGTCCGGGCGGCAGCAGTAGTCGCGTTGGGCTATCTGGGAAAAGAAGCCAAAAAAAACGGGCATATCTGTCAACTGGCGTTACAACAGATTGCTGTGCTTTTTACAGATCGGGAGCCTGCTGTGCGCTCCACTGCCCTGAAAATTGTCGGCGAAATGGGAGAAGATACGAAAATGTATATCCCGTTGTCTATCGCAGACCAAATTGCCGACAGTTTACAAGATCATGAGCCGCAAGTTCGCGCTGCAGCCGTTGAAGCCATGGGAAAACTCGGATACATGAACCATGCATATATCCCCCAAGTTGCTGCCTGTCTCAACGATTCAGATTCGCTTGTCAGAGCATCAACACTCATTGCTCTGGGGAATTTAGAATGTTTTATTCACGACTATGTTCCTCACATCAGAGCATGCCTGACAGATCAGGAGCCAATGGTTTCATCTGCCGCTCAAGAAGTGCTCAACATTCTTTATGAAAGTATGCGGTAAGTATCAGGGGATGTAAGTATCAAGTTATTGATCGAAAAATTGTGTGGATTCGCCGCCAATATGATAGAATTCATAAAAATCGATGCCTTCGATCGTTACTACGTGCTGGACGTTTTGACGGGAAAAGGTCATTTGAAATTTTTTGTGTACCGGGATTGCCCATAGCTGGAGGAGAAATTGTTCTTCTGTTCTCACACGCTGCTCATTGATGTGCGTCACAATATCGCCCTTTTGTAAGCCAGCTTCACTCGCCGGCCCGTCTGGCATCACATCAACAACAATAATCCCTTTCTGATACGGAGCATGATACATACCGATCCAGGTTCGGGGCTGACGGCTTAAAACTCTCCCATAGCGGATTAATTCTGATTCAACTTCATAAAATAATTCGATCGGAATAGCCAGGTTCATCCCCTGGTGCTGATTTAATTGGAGCGACACGATTCCGATGACTTCACCTTCAAGGTTAAAAAGCGGGCTTCCGCCAAAGGCCGGATTTTGAGGCACAACATATAAGGCGCGTTCGAGCATATATTCCCAATACCCGATAAATGGGCCGGTCTCAAAAATTCGTCCATTCGTGACAACTCTGGCCTGCGCTTCCACGCTATCGCCAATCGTCAATGTCAATTGGTCAGGAGACACCCGTGAGGCTTTTCCAAGCGTAATCGCTTCAATATCAGAAGGATCGATCACTCGAATCAATCCTAATCCACTTTCAAAATCGACTCCCACAACCTCTGCGTTGAAATGTCTATCGTCAGCGAAGAGCACCTGAATTTCCGTCGCTTCCATAACTAAATACCCCACTGTCAGGATATAGCCCTGGGAATTTACCACAATGCCTGTACCCTGGCGTAATGTGCCCAACACCTTCGTTGAATGGCGATCTTCAGGAATAACGGCTTGAAAACGGACAATAGAAGCAAATGTGTTTTCGACCACTTTAATGATTTGATCTCGTAACCCTCCATGTCCATTATGTTCAAATGATAATTGATAGATCGTTTTCAGCATGCTGCCTCCAAACACAGAATGTAAAGACCCCTGGTTGCTAAAACATTCGCAAATCTCAACAGACAAAAAATGGACTCCATACTGCTATTCATGAGTCCATCATATATTTCTATTTCCTCAGTTACCTTTGGTTCCAGATTTCTTTCTCAAGACGGTGTCTTAGGTTTCAGATATCGTTCTCCATATCGATAAATGGCGACAATCACAGGACAACACAAGAGATTATACAGCATTTCATATATCAGAATAGTTCGCCACTCGGGAGCAAATCCATGGATGCTCGATAAGATCGCCACATTCGCCACTGTGCCGATGCCGACACACAAGATATGCGTGAGCAAACTTTGGGTATATAGTCGTTTTCCTAAAAGGCCACACGCAAACCCAAGCATCGTTTTTATCAGAGCATTGGCCCCTAGCAATCCTCCGGAATAGGCATCTTCAAACAATCCAAAAACAAATCCACTGAAACTCCCTGCATCTGGCCCCCTGACCAATCCAAGATACACCACAATAATGAGCACCAAATCAGGACGTACCCCACCAATACTCACGTATCGTAGAAGAGATGTCTGAAAAACCATCGCGCCAAGAAACACAATACAGGTAAATACAATATACATGTCAACTATCCAATCCGTTTTTGCCTGGGCTATCAGAGTACACCAATAGTATCGCGAGTACGAGAACTTTTCTCATGGAGTAGTAAACACCGTTGTATCTTGTTCATCACGTCGGATAATCAGGACTTCTTCAAGCTTTGAGAAATCAACGCTTGGCGTGACTTCGATATCTTGAAACAACCCGTAATCTTGCTTTCCCACTTTTGAGACTGTTCCGACCAGCAAGCCTTTGGGGAAAATCCCTCCTAATCCTGAAGAGATGACTGTTTCCTCTTCTTCAGCGTGTTTCAGGATACTTTGTTGGTATTTTTGAGCAGTTTCCTGACCTATTGTTGTTTCCAGGGCCTTCAGAAAGTCAGTTTTGGTTGAAAAATCCTGATCTTTGAGCTGGCGTAGCGTCATAAGCACATCAGTCTGGGCATATTGAACAATAAAAGGAGTGTACCACTCTGCTTGTTCTTTGCCAAGAATATCTTCTAATGCTTTGATAAACGCTTTGTGATGTGGGAAGGATTGATCTTTCAATTCTTCCAGAATAACGAGAATATCCTCTGGAATCGCATTCTGCCGTAATTGCTCAAATACCTGATCTGTCAGGCGAAACCCGGGGATCTCTTCATTAAGTAATTGGGCCAGCGATTGATCTGTCAGCCGATAAATCCCTCCTTCTCGAATGAGCGCCCGACGATTGACATATTTCATTGTATAGGCGTCTTTTCTCCCCAGTCCCCCCACAATCCCTTGATCACGTGTTCGCTGAATTAACGCCGCCACATTACAGTTTGGATCGGTCATTAACAAAATTTTCGAGGAGCGTTTTGCGACACTCGCCGTCACCCCAACAATACCATCCAGCGTAATAACCGGCCAGCTTTCTTGCACGCCATCATCAGATCCGCGATTGACCAGAATCGTGTGCGAGTGGTTTGAAGCATCGATGCCGATGACTCTCGCTAAAATGGTAGAAAATTGACGCGTTTCAACTAAATCAACCGTCCCTTTCAGGCGTTCGTAGGCTAAGGCATCTTCAATATAACGATTCTTCTCAGCGCGTAATTGCTGAATTTCCTCACGAAGACGTTGATTCTCCTCACTCAACTGAATCAGAGCAATATAGCCATCCCAGATGCGTTGAAACTGCATGGTGACTGCCGTCACCATGCTTTGAAACGGCTCAAGGATGAGTAACATGCCTCGTTCCATAATATTGGATGGTTTAATCAGCGTTTCCGGCGACTGGTGAAGCGACAATAATGTCATTGAGATAAACAAAAATAAGAGAAATAAAGAAATATGACGATAGCGAGTCAATAAATTCAACATCTTCACCACTCCCTGATCAATCGATCGTCACTTGATTCAACAAATCCGGCAGACTGATCAATTTTCCTGCCCCCATAGCCACCGACATCAGAGGATCATCACTCAATGTGATGGGTAAGCCGGTTTCTTCGCGCAAGCGCAAATCAAGATTTTGCAATAGGGACCCTCCACCAGTGAGCACAATTCCGGTATCGGCAATATCGGAGGAGAGTTCCGGCGGAGTACGCTCCAGAGCAGTTTTGACAGCATCAACAATTGTCGCGACGACTTCAGTCAGAGCTTCTCGAATTTCTTCGCTTTTTATGTGCAGGATTTTTGGGATCCCTTCAAGCAGATCACGGCCTTTCACATCCATCTCTTGTTCTTCAGTTAGAGGGTAAGCTGAACCAATTGTCATTTTGACCAATTCTGCAGTTCTTTCGCCAATAAGTAAATTATATTTCCGTTTGACGTGTTGAATAATTGCGTTATCCATTTCGTCGCCCCCAACCCGAACAGATTTGCTATACACGATCCCAGAGAAAGAGATGACAGTTACTTCCGTAGTTCCGCCCCCGATATCAATAATCATATTCCCAGTAGGTTCTTCGATCGGCAAACCAACCCCCAGAGCAGCAGCAATCGCCTCATCAACAAGATAAACCTGCGATGCACCCGACGACAGCGCCGAATCTTTCACAGCTTTCTTCTCAACTTCAGTAATCCCGGAAGGAATACAAATGATCGTTTTGGGGCGCCCAAATTTTTTATTCAATGAGGTTTTAATTGCATAACGAAGCAATTCCTCTGTAATTTTGAAATCCGCAATCACTCCATCTTTGAGAGGACGAATGGCTTTGATATTTTCAGGAGTACGCCCGAACATTTTTTTCGCCTCAGACCCAATAGCGACCACCTGATTCTTTTTGACGTGCAAAGCCACGATCGATGGCTCATTAAACACAATCCCCTTTCCCTGAGCGTAAACCACGGTATTGGCTGTCCCAAGATCAATTGCCAGTTCATGTGTCCAGAAACTCAATGCAGGAAAACGCATGATTCAATCTATCCTTTCGATCACCTGAGAGAGGGTTGTACAACTCCACACAGAAACATAATTTTTCTTTAACAATATAGTCATTCCACTATGGATGCAACACTAAAATATAAGAAACTTTTTTATACAAGGAAAATCATGAAAAAATTTCGAAAACATCGTAACATTTCAGGGCGTGTTGAACAACTCTCCTTTAACCTATTTTTTCGGTAAAAAACGAGAGTGACGCAGGAAAGGTTACCTCAAATAGTTCGATATCCCGTTTTTGAAGAGAGGGCAACAGGGGGAGTCGTGACAAATATGATGAAAAACGAGAATAGGATGAAAAAAAATGTTGCCAAGTTTTCCTACTCTGAATACCGTGCTCCAAATTTGGAAACTTTGTGGAAACGAGTGTTGGATCCTTATTGTCATTGAATGGAGGTTACTGTTGTTATGCTTGAGTCAATGAGACAGAATTTAAAATCTCTTCAAATTTTCCTGTGGTTAGTGATTGCGGCATTTATTGGCACGATTTTTCTTGTCTGGGGGCAGGGAGGACGGACAGGGGGTGTTGCCAGTCAGGATGCGGTTGCATGGGTTAACGGAACACCGATTAGCCTTTCAAGTTTAGAGAACAGCTACCGGAATATTTATGCCTTTTACAAGCAGATGTACGGAGAAAATTTAACGAGTGATGTACTGAAAAGTTTACAACTCGATCAAGTTGCTCTGAATCAGATCACTCAGCGCGAATTACTGTTGCAGGAAGCGCAAAAATATGACCTGCGCGTTTCAAATCAGGAGTTGATCAGCACGATTCAGGACATTCCCCAGTTTCAGAAAAATAATCGCTTTGATCCCGACCTGTATACGCAAACCTTGGCGCGAGCGCGTCTGACTCCCCAGGAATTTGAAGAGCAAACGGAAAAAAGTTTGCTCGTTGAAAAATTGGAACTCCTGATTAAACAGACTGTGAGGATAAGTGATCAGGAACTTGTCGAAGATTATACTGCTCAGAATGACAAAATTGAGGTGGAAGGTTTACTGGTCAAGGTTGAGCCATTTAAAGAGCGGGCGGAATTTACAGACGAGGAACTCCAGGCGTATTACGACGCACACAAAGAAACCTTCAAAACACCGGATCGGATCAAAGTGCAGTATCTTCATTTTGATCCGCAAAAAATCAAAGAAGAAGTCACCCCGACCGAAGAAGAAATTCGTCAATACTATGACGCGCATGAAGCAGAATTTAACAAAGGCAAAGAAGTCCATGCCCGGCATATTTTATTCCGTGTTGAGCAGACAGCTGAGGAAGAGGCTGTCAATCAAGTCAAAGCAAAGGCAGAAGAGGTCCTTCAGCAATTAAAGGGCGGCGCTGATTTTGCGGAGATGGCTAAGACTCATTCTGAAGATACGGCAAGTGGGAAAGAAGGCGGCGATTTGGGCTTTTTTTCCAAAGGTATGATGATTCCGGAATTTGAACAAGCTGCTTTTGCGCTTTCTCCCGGAGAAATCAGTGAATTGGTGCGAACTCAGTTCGGATTTCACATCATCAAAGTCGAAGAGGTGCGTGAAGAAGCGGATCCGTATGTGAAAGCCACCCCAGAGATTATTGACCGGCTGAAACTCGCGCAAGCAAAAGAAATCGCCGCAGAACGCGCTGAAATTAGTTATGAAGATTTGCTGGAAACCGAGAATTTAGAAGAGGTAGCCGCAAAAGATGCGATGGAAGTGCATGTCAGCAATTTCTTTGCGAAAGGGGAGCCGATTGACGAAAACACCATGGCACTGCCGCAAGTACAGGATGTGGCCATGACCTTGACGGCTGACCAAAAATTCAGCCAACCGATTGAAACGCCATCAGGGTATTATCTGCTGGGATTTCTCGAACTGAAAGAATCATATATCCCGGAGATGGATGAAATTAAAGACCAGGTAGAACAAGCTGTTCGCGCAGAGAAAGCGAAAGAGCTTGCCAAAGCGGAAATAGAGCGCATCGAACAGGCATTGGTAAATGGCATGGCCTGGGATACGATTCTTGCAAATACGGAAGAATATACGGTCGAAAAACTGTCGCCGCGCCCCTTTAGCAGACGACAATCTTATATCGCCGAAGTTCGGGGGAACACTGAAGATTTTGTGAAGATGGCGTTTGGATTACACGATGGCGAGTATAGCGAGGTATTCGAACTGTCTGAAGCCTATACGATTCTGCGCGTCAAAAACCGCATTGCCAGCGATATGGTGAAATTTGAGGACGAAAAAGAGACATTGCGTCAGCAATTACTGCGCCAAAAACAAGATACGGTGTTTCGCGAATTTACTGAAGAACTCCGGCAAAAGGCTGACATTAAAGTCAAAGAAAATCTCTTCTCTTAATGAAAGCGACATAAAACAGAGTTCTGAAGTCTGCCAAACTTCGAAAATCTCGAACCCGTCAAGACAATACACTATAAAAAAAGCGAGCAGCAAATCCATAATATGGATTTGCTGCTCGCTTTTTCTCTGCCTCTAAAAATGCACCAGTGGTTAAAAAATAGGGTAGTGGTTAAATAGTAAGTGATATCCGCTCGTTGAGCGAAGTCGAAACGAGCCGCTCACTGTTCCCTTCGACTTCGCTCAGGGAACGCATCACTTACCATTTAACCACTACTAAAAATAGTAAGTAAGATCCGCTCGCTAAGTGAACTCGAAACGAGCAGCCCTTCGTTCCCTTCGAAATCCGCTGCTAAAACGCGGCAAGAAAGTTATATTTCTTTTGTCCGCTTCACAATATCAGCCCGGATAATATTACCTAATTCTTTTGGATCGAGCAAAACGCCAGTCTTCTTTTTCAAATCCTGAAAATTCATCTGCTTTAATTCTTTCACAGCTTGCTCAAAAATATAGGAGCGCGTCAAATCAACGCGATTCATACTCTGATAAAACGGACGTTTATCATTGAGAAAGTTAAATTTTTCAGGATCTCGTTCCTTATATTTATAATAATTCCCTGCTTGATTGAAAATCTCTTTGTACATGATCATCACCATATACCAGATTAATTTTTCTTCCTCTGTCAATCGCTCGGCAATAGGTCGCGTGGCCGCATCAAAATGGATTGATCGTTCAAGAAAAGGCTGTGTGATGACTTCTTGCTTTTTTAACACGCGATAAATAAGTGCAAAGACCGTGTAGATCGAATCTTTTTTAATTTCCTCACTCATAACATCAGGCTCTCTCAATTTCAGCAGCCTTTAAAACAGTTCTGCCTCAATTTGAGGGATAACTTTATTGAAATTCAGCCGCACTAATCCCCAATTTAACTCTTTTGCCTCAACAATAAGCGTTACCAGATATTGATCGCGGATAAGTTTGACGACAAATCCGTATTTATCAGCGATAAAATATGCTTCGAGCGGACTTCCGGCATCGAGGCTCTTGGCAGCTTTGCTGAACGCACCAGTGACAGCAGCTAATTCGGCATCCGCAAGGACTGTTGGGAAATCAGGATCCGTTGTAAATGAAGTAATGCCAATGCCATCTATCCCGGCGATACTGCCAGCAATACCGCCTGGAATTTCCATAACAAGTTCACGCAAACGATCGTCAAACCCACCTGCTCCTCCGGTCTCCGAAGGTACGACTTTGGGAGGACGTACAACCGGAGGTTCAACCGAAACCTTTCCGCCGCCGCCTTCAAATTGACGCATCTGTGCTTCCAAACTCACGCCGGCTGCCGGAGAAGTTCCGCCGCCGCCTTCGAGGAGGTGCATCTGATCTTCCAAACTCATGCCGGCTGCTGAAGGAGCTCCGCCGCTGCCTTCGAGGAGGCGCATCTGATCTTCCAAACTCATACCGCTTACCGGAGGAGTGCCACCGCCGCTTTCGAGTTGACGCATCTGCTCTTCCAAACTCATGCCGCCTGCCGGAGGAGCCACTATACTCGGCTCTTCAACTACCTCCTCGAGGGTTTCTAATTCCGATTCATCAACCGCCAGTTCATCTCCTTCTTCCCCTTCATCTTCAAACTCTTCCTCTTCTTCAGCCGGAAGCCCGGCAGCGATTCTTCGGAGAACACGCTTTAAAATTTTCCCTGTAACATTTTTCGGAATCTCATCAATCACCTCAATCGAACGAGGAACTTTATATGCGGCTAAATATTTCCGGCAATATGAGAGGATATCCTTTTCATCAATGCTTGCTCCTAGTTTCGGAACAATATAGGCTTTGGGGACTTCTCCTCGGATAGCATCTTCCATACCAATCACGCCCGCATCTTGAACAGCCGGATGTTGTGTGAGGACATTCTCGATTTCTTTCGGATAAACATTCTCGCCGCCGACAATAATCATATCCTTTTTCCGGTCAGCGATAAACACAAAGTCATCCTCGTCCATATACCCTAAATCGCCAGTATGAAACCAGCCGCCTCGGAAGGCTTCTTTGTTCGCCTCCTCATCTTTATAATACCCCATCATCACATTGGGGCCCTGGACGACGATTTCACCAACGGTATTCCGAGGAACCTCTTTGTTATTCATGTCCACGACTTTCCATTTCACGCGATCCGCTGCTTTACCGATCGAGCCGATTTTTCGATTACTGAGCGGATTCACTGACACTAAGGGCGAACACTCTGACAACCCATAGCCTTCATAAATTTTACACGGAAATCTCGATTCAAATTTTTCGGCAATAGCGGTAGTTAACGGAGCGCCGCCGCAATATCCTAAGCGAAGATGGCTGACATCGTAACGTTCCAGATTGGGCATATTGGCCAGTACCGCAAACATGGTCGGCACTCCGACAAAGATCGTGACTTTCCAATCGCTAAAACCTTTTAATACGGGTTGAGGCAGGAAATTTTCCAGCAACACATTGGTCATCCCGGCGAAAATCGGCACCATCATACAGGCGGTCATCGCCAGCGTATGAAACATGGGAAGGCAATTTAAGGGAACATCCTTTCGACTGGCTTCAACTGCTTTGCCGATGGCGACCGTACTGCTTAAAATGTTGACATGGGAAAGCATCGCACCTCTTGGCAAACCGGTCGTTCCGGAAGAATAGTAGATCGCAGCCATATCACTTAACTTCACGGCTGGCGTTAAATTTGAATCTTCATAAGGTGCGATTAATGTTGAAAAAGGAAGCAGATTTTCATCTTCCGGGTCATCATCTAAGGTAATAATATATTGAACTTGAGGAAGCTGAGGGCGAAGCATGAGTAAAAGTTCATCATACGGAGGAGCCGTGACAATCACTTTGGCATCAGAATTATTAATCACATAAGTTAATTCGCGGCCGCTTAACAGCGAGTTAAACGCGACAAATGCGGCTCCGGCTTTTAATGCAGCAAACACGCCAGTGACAAATTCCGGGCAATTGTTCATTAAAACGCCAACTTTGTCGTTCTGACCAACCCCTAGCGCATTCAATGCTCTTCCAAGTTTATTGGCCTCCGCATTGAGATCTTTATAGTTCACCCGGCGATCTCGAAAAACAATCGCTGTCTTATTGGGGTATTTTGTCGCACTCCGTTCTAACATTTCCCCAAGAGTCATAACAATCTCCCTTCCTCAGAAACAAAGTAGTCATAAAATTGATGAAGTTTACAACGTATTGATGAGCTTCGCTGAAATTCTTTAGGTCTAAAACTTCATAGGTGCTCTTCGTCCAGTTAACCTTTTTTTAGCCTGGACTTTTTTCCAAGTCAATCCTACTTAAATTTGAAAAATTAGCAAGGAAAAAATACTGATTTTCTGCCTTTATCGTTTTAAAGCATGAATTGTGTCACGAATTTTCGAAATCTGCTGCTGCCCGGTTTGTTCTCCGATTTCAACAATCTGTGGTAAACGTTTAAAATCAAACAGATCAAAATTTTCCAGATTCGGTTTTATATGAATATCAAAATAGCGTGATTTATTGCGCGTAATTTCTAATCCCTCCATCGCCATGACGCGCATAATAATACGCGGCAATAAAATAGACCCGTAGCGAAATTTGAGTTGTTTCGCATAGCGTATCAGTTTTTGGAATAAATTCGCCGTACCTGCTGAGGTTTCCTGTTCGATAGGCGGCACAAGATATACTTCGCGCTCAGGCGTGACATCAACTGCAATCACCATATCAATCCCTTGTTTTTTTAAAACATCTCCCGGAACATTATTCACCACGCCCCCATCCACCAGATACATATTTTTAAATGACACGGGTGCAAAAAAACCGGGCAGCGCGCCGGTAGCCAGAATGGCTTCGTATAATTTCCCCTGGCCAATCACCACTTCCTGCCCGCTCACTAAATCGCCAGCCACGCAGAAAAACGGCAGCGGTAAATCTTCTATCAGCAGATCGCCAAAAATTTCGTGAACAATGTGCTGAATACGTTTTCCTTTAATAAAAGCGATTCTGGGGAGCGTCCAACTGACCGGGGAGCTCACTTTTTTCCAGTGCTCGTATGAGATATCAAGAATCTCATCAACAGATTTGCCCATGATGTGCAAGGCTCCAATAAATGCGCCCATACTTGTTCCGGCGATAATATCGATCGGAATTTTTTCTTCTCGCAACACTTTTAAAATCCCCAGGTGAGCAAAAGCCCGTGCGCCTCCGCCGCCTAATACCAGGCCAACACTCACATTTCCAAGTCGTCGGGCAATCCGGCTGACATCTTGCGTGATCTGGGGCGATCGTTTAGGGCTGCTAACCAGAGCCATTGCGGTTGGTTCTTTGATAAAAAGGGCAGGCATGGCATCCTGCGCTAATCGTAAATAATGCAGGTGATGCCGTTCGATCAGTGCATATAAACTCTCAGGCACAGCTTGCTGCAAGGTGTCGCGCACAACGACAATCTCGACCTTTTTCATCAGCGCGGCGTATTCCCGATGGAGGATTTTGAGACATTCAAGACTCTTTTCCGAGTCGTCTTCTGCGCTCAGTTTCATCACATAGAGAATCGTCGAGGCTTGTTCCATGGTTTTGATCATACCAGGATCAAGACTGGTTGTAAGCGAAAAATTAATCAGGACAAAATTAAAAAATTCCTTAAATAAACTCAGCAATTGAATAATGTATGTCACCAAAGGCGGTTGATCCGCTTCTGGCAGGAAAAAAAATTTGACTCCGTCCATATCCCCCGGAAGAATTTGCATCAGCTCTTGCTCATGAATTTTATCAATATTTTCAACAACCCAATGAGAGGCCGTGTGTTTACTTTTCAAATTGAGCAGCGTCAAAAGTTCAGGGCTTTCCCCTCCCGATTCAAGCACCACCACTTTTCCATTTGTTTCTTTTACAAGCCTTCTGGCAATATCAACCACCAACGTTTTTTCGCGTGATTGCACAATGGTGTTGAGCACACAAATAATTTTATTTTGCCGCCCGGCTTTTTTAATGCTGATATCACGCAGGCGTTGACTTAATACATGGCTCAAGGCCACGGCAATCGAGGGATGTTGGGCTAAGAGATACTCAAAATCGCGTTTAGTGAGCATGAACAGTTCGGTATCCAGAGAGGTCATTATCGTCGCGGAGCGAGGTTCGCCAGTTAACAATGCCATCTCTCCAAAATAGCTGCCGCGTCCAAGATATGCCAGCACTTCATCATTTTCATCAACACCGGCAATCACTTTGACTTCCCCGGATTTAATGATAAACATGCAATCCGCCGGATCATCAATGCTGAAGATGAAGGTATCTTTGGGAAATTGCACCAGTTGGAGTTTTTCAGCGATTAAATCAATTGCTGTTAACGGCAGGTCTCGAAACATGAGCACGTTTTGGAGGGCCTCGCGCATCCGAAAAACCCCTTCAGGAATTCTGGTTTCAAGAATGGGGCCTAATAAGCGCTGCACCGTCGCAAGAAATTCTTCTTTATCCCAGGGTTTCTCGATATATTTATCCAAATCAGCGTAATTAATCGCATACATGGCTGATTCCAGCCCAGCATACCCAGTCAGCAGAATTTTGTGCGTGCCAGGATAGCGGGTGTTGATCAACTCCAGAAACCGGTCGCCTTTCATGCCTGGCATCACCTGATCCGAGATAACCAACAACACGCTGCCTCTTGCCACGCTGATCTCTTCGAACAGACTGAGCGCTTCCTCAGCGCTCTCGGCCGATTCAATGAGACAAAGATCGCCAAAGGCTTCTTCCAACTGCGTGACTAACTGATTCAGCACTGATTGATCATCGTCAACACACAGGATGTAGTATTTATTGCGATTTGAAAACACAAACTCACTCATAATGATCTGATCCTTCAACTATTAACGAACACCTACCATATCAAGCAAAATCCTCAAAAATCCTTGCTTATGAGAAATCCTTGTCGATACTTATATGGCGTATTCAGGATTTTGTCCAGTGCAAACGCAAAAGTTAATTCTCGTCCAGAAAAATCTTTACAAAGGAGATGTCAACTTGAAGAATTCTTCATGCTTAAAGAGAGAGATGCCATCGCCTGGCGCGAGAGCATCTCATTCATTGAACGAAAATGTTATGAAAGGAGAAAACTATGAAAATAGGTGTACTTTCAGACACACACCTCACAAAGCCGACAGGGATCGTGGAGACCGTGAAACACACGATTCGGAATAAACGCACCCTTGACGATTTACGCATGATTGTTCAGCAGCATTTTCACGATGTTGAACTCATTATTCACGCCGGAGATTTTGTGGAAATGGCGGTATTTGAGTTGCTGCAAGAATTTGCACCGGTCGAAGCAGTGCGGGGCAATATGGATCGGAGCGATATTCAACAAACATTTCCGACTAAAAAGGTCATCGAACGTCAGGGATTCAGGATTGGCGTCACGCATGGCGACGGCGCTCCGCAGAAAATTCTTGAGCGCGTCAGGCAATATTTTCCTGAACCGGTGGACGCGATTGTGTTCGGGCATTCGCATCAGCCGGTCAATGAAATGCGCGATGGCATCCTGTTTTTTAATCCCGGCAGTCCGACCGACCGGATTTTCGCGCCTTATAATTCGATTGGCCTGCTTGAACTGACCGACAGGATTACCGGCCATCTTATCCGGCTGTAATAGGACGCAAGGACAAAGGAAAAAATCGAGTTTAGACGCGCTGCTATAGTTTTTCAGATATTAAATTACACACTTCGACTTTGGCCAGTGTACGGCGATTGTCGATCGGAGTCGAGACAAATACAATTATTTTTCTGACACACTATAGAGGCTTCGATAGCGGTGTTGGTCCCGCAGAACGCGTTTAACATAATTCCGAGTGGCGTTATACGTAATGTTTTCAACCACTTCTTCGTCATCAATGCCGATGTTTTGGGGCCACCATTTGTTTGTAGCATTGGGCCCGGCATTGTAGGCCGCAATGGCTCGGAACAGGTTGCCTTCGAATTTCTCAAGCATTTCGGCAATATAAGCCGTTCCGATCGCGATATTGGTTTCCGGTTCATACAATTGCGCTGTGGTAAATTGCTTGAGCCCAAGTCTTTTAGCAACCCGGGCAGCAGTAGATGGAATCACCTGCATCAGGCCCATGGCATTGGCATAAGACAGGGCGCGGGGATTATACGCACTTTCCTGGCGAATAATTCCCGCGACGAAAAAAGGGTCAAGGGTATTTTGAGCAGCATAGCGCGTAATCAAGTCCCAATAGGCTAACGGATATTGCAAGTACTCCAGGGCATAAGGAAATGGTGTTGACGAGTCTGCCAGTAAGGATTCTATCGTCGCCGCCAGTTGAATGCCTTTGAGATAGTCGCCAAACTGCGCATACACTCGACCTAAAAAATACACTCTCAAAAGGTTTTGTTCTGAATCCGATTCAGACAGATCTTGTTTCTGCAACTGGTTTTCCAGCCACGCAATTTCTTTGCGCGCGTAGGTTTGAAGTTGTACAGATTCCAATTCAAACGCTTTGTGCATAGAACGCAAGAGCATCTGAGTTTGTTCAGGAGTAAAGATCTGTTGGGCTTTCGCGACAAGTTCAGGAAACTTTGGTGATGTCCCGGAAAGGCGACGTTCAAGAGCAACAGGGGTATTCAGCAGGCGCAGGCGATCTTGAGCGCGGATCGCATAATACGATTCAGGGGCTGAGGACAATAACTGTTGGTAACACTTAATCGCGGCCCGGGAATTTTGCTGCTGTTCAAAACTCCGACCCTGCCAGTAGAAACATTCCTGGGTAAAACTCCCGGAAGGAAATGTCGAAATCGCCCGGGAAAACATCCGGGCTGCCTGAATATACTGCCCGGCGAGATAATGAGACCAACCTGCCCGCCATAAAGCTTCCTCGGCAAATGAGCTTGCAGGATACCGTTTCTGTAAAGCGACGTACCATTGCGCAGCAACAGGATAGGCCTTTTGAGACTGAAAAATCCGTCCAATCACATAGTACGCATCATCTGCCCAGGAAGTCTGTCTCCAGGCTGTGATGATCTGCTGCATATAGTGTTTCGCTTCCTGGTTACGGTCTGCCTGCCAGTCTTTTACGCCAAGCGTATAGAGAGCTTGCGCAGTCAATTCGGGCTGAGATGCTGCATAACGAGATGCCAATTGTCCAAGTAATTCTCTGGCCTGGGCTGATTTCCCAGCTTGAAAATAGGCTTCAGCAAGATTGATTTCGTTTTCGCCCAAACGCAAGCTTTGCGAATAACGTTTCCGGTACAGTTCATATTGTTGAATCGCCAGAGAATACGCTTTGGCGTCTAGCAAGGCTTTCGCGGAATTTAAGAGCAGATCTTCCGTCCATACCAGGGAAAATTCAGGATGTCTGTTCAACAATTGTTCTAATTGCTTCTTGGCATCCTGCAAAAACGTATGTTTTGGGGAAAAAAATGTCGCTTGCGCCAAAGCTGACACAGCGTGCTCAACATTGTTCGTCTCGATAAATGCCAGCCCCAATTGGTAATATAATTCTCCCCGATTCAGATCAGAATCAGACAATAAATTCTGATAAATCGAGATAGCATCAGTCGTTTGTTTCAGCTTCACCAGGAGATTCGCAACATTGAAACGCACTTCGTGCGCTAACGGATGATCTGGATAGGTTTTGAGAAATTGCTGGAGTTCTTGCAGCGCTTCCTCCGGGCGTTTTCCATTACGATAACTTTCTGCCAGGAAATATTGGACATAATCCTGCAATTGCGGATAGTGTCCGTCTAATTGCGCGAACATCAGAGCAGCACTTTCATATTGTTTTGTATCAAAAAGTTGGTAGGCAGACATGAACGTCTGCCGTAGTTGATCCAAAGAACGAGTCTCGAAAGATTCTTGCGCGAATGTCTGGGGGACTATCAGCATCTGGAGTACGATGAACACTGAAATAATAAGGATCTGTTTTTTCATGAGCATACTATGAATTACACAATGTTTACAGTGTATTTCTGAAAATTACAATAGTGGAATTTTGAAAATTTTCACATTCTTATTCAACCAAATCTGGCTTCATTGTTCTAAAACTCGAACATCAGAAACTTGTCAAGTGTTAATCGTAAGTTTCACTTTTTTACTTCCAATATGAAAAGAATTTTACGATAAGTGATGTTTTTTCTTGACTTTTCTTTTCCAGAGAAAAAAAGAGCAACGTTAAATGTCAGTATGACATGAAATGTTGAGAATTTAGGATTAACATAGGGGGGCACTTTAACCATGAACATGAAAAAAAGGAGGGATGAATTAACGTGGACTGTGATACAGGGGGGTATTTGCGTTTCACAAAGATCGCCCTGGGTATTCACCGCTATTGTTTCGTTTGTATCCTGTTAATAACGTGTATCACTTTTGGCTGTAGTCATATTCCTGACACAGAACTTCTATCGTATGCTGTCATTCCAGATCAGTCAATGTTATCAGTTCAAGATGAGTATTTTGAATGTGATGACGAAGAAGGAGGAGACCTGCAAGAAGATCCTGATCTCATATTGGCGGATGTGGTCGTAGAAGAGCAATTGATGTCTGAATTTGTCGGCGACCCCGATGCACCCTTTTCATTGCAAGAAGAGTGTCATCCGGAAGAATTGGTAGGAAGTGTGTGGTTTTCAGTTCCTGAACCGGAACTCAGCGAAGATCCATTAATTGAAGAAAATTGTGCTGATAGTGCGTATGCGTGGTGTAATCCGGATTATGAAACTGAATATCTTGCCTATCTTGAAGAACAGAAGAATCTGAGTGCACAACCAGTCATTTTCCCGAATTTTGTTGCCCCGGTCGAAGGCGGTTTGATTTTGAGGGGGATGCAAGCCGCGAGAAAAGGGCGAAGAGGTCATTATGGGTTGGATATCATTCCATCCTCAAAAGAGAGGCGAGGGACCCCGATTAAAGCAGTGGAAGATGGCGTGGTGGTTCGCGTCGGTCAGGGGACGCGTTATGGCTATTATACGGTGTTATATCATCAAAATGGCCTTTTTTCGCTCTATTCCCATGTGTTAAAAGACAAATTGAAGACTATCGGTCAGAAGGTTCAGCGAGGAGAAACGATTGCCCTGATGGGAAAAAGCGGAAATGCCCGCGGGTATCATTTGCATTTTGAATTAATTGACTTACGCGAGTTGTGGACATTTGACACGAGTATTGACGAATTTATAACGGCTCTATGTCACTGCTCAGTCAATAAAGTTCAACTCAATCAATTGAATAAGTTGCTTTTTAGTAAAGCCACGAAACAAGATCCGCTTTGGACTATTCCGGGGCTGGCCTGGGCAAAATGGGTTAAGGGACAGCTTGTTGCCGTTCCCCTTGAAGAAGGCCAGGTTCAACCCCAGATTGCGAAGAAGAAATAAGACGAGCCTATCATCTGAAAAACCGGGTTTGTTAGCAAACCCGGTTTTTTTGCCCTACTTTCGATGCCCATTCGAACGATCTCCCAATTTTTCTGAAATTCCCACATAATACTCAATGCTATCTTCCAGAAACTGGAGATGATTTTTGTAGGTCGTGTATTGTTGCTCAAGCAGCATTTCGAACGGCTTTGAGTGGGGAATTTCAGTTCTTTTGGCCTGTTTAATCTGTTGGGCTTCCTGAGCATGGGCTTTGAGAAAGCGGGGAGATGGTTCGAGGTTGACGAGTAAACCGAGGATATCAATCACCAGTTCAGAGAGATGGGATTTACTGACAGCATCTGCCTGTTCCTGAATTCCAGGTATTGCCTCAAGGCGTTCAAAACTTGCAGTCACAATTTTACGCATCTGTGCGATGTTGAGCATTTCCTTGTGATCTTTACGATAACACCAGGGACAAATGGCGCGTATATACGGAATTTTTGCCAGGAATGTCGGATTTTTCCACAGCACATCCTCAATAATGGGGCGCAACTTGTATTGAGTAATATCGGCAATTTTGCCTTTTAATTCTCGTAGTTCTTTGTTGAGAGAAATATCCTTTGGAGGAAATTGAATAAAGGATCCTAATTCCAGAAGTCGTAACAACAAAATAGGCAGTCCATGGTGCATTTTGAGAATTTCCAGCAAGACAATTAACGCATAGGCGCATTGGTTTCGCATCTGTCGCATGCTGAGATCATATAACGCCTTCTGATCTAACATGTTCAAGGCTGAGTGCAATTGTTGACGGTGTGCTTCCAATTCTGACACCGGATGATCGAGTAAGAGTTGAATTATGCTGAGAACGCCTGAAGTTTCAATCGAGATCCGTGACACGGAAAACGTGACGTATTTGCGGATCAATGCTTGCACTCCCGCTGAAATCTGATCGGAAAGTTCAATATCTTCCCCTGGAGTAGGAGGTTCTAATTTATGGATCAATTGCACAATGCGTTGCGCAAGTTGATGATACACTCGACTGTCTTCATTTTTTAACGAATCGCCGAACACGTCTTGTTCTAAAAGTTGACTTTGTTCTAAGAGTTTGTGCAAACGATTTACGCAAGATTCTTTAAGTTCTTCCTCTTGAGCAATCACCTCAGCATACTCCTCAAGCAAAGTCAAACATTCCACTTTATCTGCATCAGGAATGTCATCTACCAGCAAAATATAGTGAAAATGATCAAGGAATTTCCATAAGTTGGAACGAAAATAGTAATAAATGGCTTTTTGCGGTTCAGGATGATTTGCCAGTTCCTTGATTGAAGTAATCATGCGTTTCAGATCTGCCTTGGCCTGCAAGACTTTGATGGACATCACCATATATTTCAAGCGTTCAGTGGAAGCCAGATTTGAGTAATCGGCTGAACGCCGCCGCCATTGCAGTTTAAATTCACGTAGATCCATCTGATCTACAGCTTGCTTGACTTTGAGGAGATCTTCTAAGAGTACTTTGTGCTCCATCATATTTTGAAGAAATAGCTGAGAATTCAACATCGAAACCCTCTTCTGAAAACAATCATCCATAAAACCGCGTCACCAATACCAAACGGAACCGGAATACACAATCTGCTGGAAAATCCGTCAATTCTTGTATAAAGACAGTTCAGAAGAGCTTGACGTTTAATGCGAAGAGAAATTTTCGTTCTCCTCAATTTCTTCATAGTTGCCAGAATATTGTCCGGAAAGAATCTGTAAATAGTCGCCATGTTTCACCCACGTCAGAATCTCGGACGTGCGCCACACCGGAAACGGATGCGATTGATACATGACTTGTAATAAGACATACACTTTATTTAAGGTACTATCGTCTTGATCAAGTTGAAAATCTTCAGCCTGCCGGATAAATTCCTGATAATCCATCTGCTCGTAGATTGAGCGACTGCCCCCTGCCAGTTTCATTAATGCACAAATTGCAACATCAACTTTTCTTACAGCGAGTAATCCAGCGCGATCAGCCGTTAATTCCGAGCAGCGATCCCATTGTAACAATGCAAGTTGTAACGGCGTTGTCAGGAATCGTCCCAGACCGAAGGTCACCTCTGCCAGGGCTGAAGCCGCACCAGAGAACAGTCGGGAAGCCATTTTGTATAAGACATGATTCGCTTGCCAATGCCCAAGTTCATGCCCCAATACATACACAAGTTCATCATCCGTCATCAGATCGAGCAGACCCGAAGTCACCACGACAAAGGGCTTTTCAACGCCAGTGGTATAGGCCGTCACGATTGGTGATTGCAGAACATATAGATCAGGAATGTTCTCTATCGCCAGGCTATAGGCGGCCTGAAGGAAGAGTTGATATAAGTGCGGAAGTTGCTTTGGCGTGACCGCAACGGTGTTCGCTTTATGAAACAGTCGGTTTGCGCGTTCATAACTCTCTTTGATCAGAGTTTTCAGCACACTGTCAACCCCCGGAATTTTTTTGATGCTTTCCATCGCTTGTGTATCGAAGCGGTGCTCATAGGCACGTGATGAAAGATGACTCAAGGCCGCATGTTCTGCCACAAAAAGAGCCTCATGGCACTTTCCGCATTTAGCCAGTGAGATATTGTGAAACACGGTCTCAAAGGGGATTCTATTTTTGGCCTGACAAAACCGACACGTAATAATTGTACTTTCTGACATAGACATCCTTTTCAAACACGGTAGTAAACGCTATTTTCGCCTTTGCCCGAAAAAAAGAAAAAGGAAAAACTGCTATTATTGAGTGACTAAAAATATATTCACATTATGACAATTTCATAAGGATTATGAAAAAAGATTTGTCAAGAATTCTCTATTAAAATGAGAATTTCAAGAAATTACGCACGAAAGTTGTTGAGAAAAAAGAAAAAAGGAGAGAAAAACCGAGTTTTTTGAAAAACTCGGTTTTTATACCTGAGGCCCATCGCTTGCGATTTAGTAACGTCGGGGTGGAGACTGATAATACCCTGACTGTTGGCGATAGTAGGGATATTGAGTACTATTATTATATTCATATTGTTCAATGGCATCGCCAATGACTGCGCCAGCCACGCCGCCAACAGCCGCGCCAATCAAGGTGCTTTCAGTGTTATGGCCGATATCCTGGCCGGCCCAGGCTCCTAAGGCTGCGCCAATTACCGCGCCTTGCTGTGTCCGGTAGGTAGGCCCGCACCCGGCGCTTACAAGAGCAACTCCCATAATTACGACAAGTAACAATGTTTTCTTCATAGGTATCTTCCTCCCTGGAAGTTTTGCCAGGATTTCACTGCAAATTTTCTCCAGCCTAAAATTTACATCTGAAATTATCTGACACTTATCCTCAAAGATTTTTCCTTGTTGGTTAACCCATGGTTTGCAATCCGATAAAAAGACAGGTCACTCAACAAAAGGAAAAATTTTATAAGCTATTTCTTGCAATTTTTAATAAAGCAATGATTATGCCATCTGATAAAATTTCTGAAATCTTTTCCAGAAAATACGGGAAACGTCGCAGATTTTCAGATGATGTGTTGATTGACCTTTCAGAAATACTTCCAATAAAATGTATTTGACTATATTAGTTTTCGGAATCATGACTTCTTGTTTAGTCATAAGATTTCTTTAATATACGAGTAACTGCAAACATGAAACATAAACGTCACGATTTAACACGTAGTGCTTCAAGTATTGTAGAAATGAAATCGTTCCCCCCATATCCTTGCCTACCGCGTAGCGGTTTTGGATCGCCTACGGCGAACAAAGGAGGGAGGGGTGAGCTTCTCTCGTTGCTACACTACTGTATTGCCTACGGCGAAAAGATAAACTAAGTCGTGACGTTTGCTTCATTCTTGTAGTTCCTTATCTCATCATGGAACATTTGACGCACTTTGACGAACATGGCCAATCCAAAATGGTGGATGTCAGCGAGAAAGCCGTGACAATGCGCGAGGCTGTAGCACGGGGCAAAATTACAATGCGGCCCGAAACTTTTGAGATGATTGTGAATAAGGCCATGTATAAAGGCGATGTACTCGAAGTCGCTCGCGTCGCTGGCATTATGGGCGCGAAACACACCAGTGATCTCATTCCGATGTGTCACCCCTTAACGATTACCGGAGTGACAATCTCCTACAATCTTTTGTCGCAAGATGCCGCCATTGAAATTGAAGCAGTCGTCAAAATCACCGCGAAAACCGGCGTTGAAATGGAGGCGCTGACTGCTGTATCGGTTACAGCATTAACAATTTATGATATGTGTAAAGCCGTTGATCGCGGGATGGTGATCTCCGATATTCGCCTGATCAAAAAAAGCGGAGGAAAGAGCGGAATCTTTTTGGCAGAAGCAGAAGAAACAGAAAAAGAAGATCGAAATTCCCAAATTTCTGCTTGACTCAAATCTCGTTACAGGATTGATGAGTAAAAGGAGCGATATTTTTGCTAGGAGTGAAATCATCATTTCGTTCTATATGATAGAGGAGATGACATGGGAAAACGAGATTATTATGCTATTTTAGGGATTGCCAAAAATGCCTCTGATGCAGACATTAAAAAAGCATATCGCCAGGCGGCGTTAAAATATCATCCGGATCGGAATCCCGGCAATTCAACCGCAGCTGAAAAATTCCGCGAAGCGGCGGAAGCCTATGAGGTGCTCTCTGACCCGGAGCAGCGTAAGCTATATGATCAATACGGCCATGACTTTGGCAAACGGCGCGGCGCGCCGCAATATGAAGAACCCACGCCGCCGCCACCGCCGCACCACCGGCCTTCTGAGATCATGGAAGAGTTGTATATTGAATTGGGGTGGATGCTTGTAAATGAACACGGCCGCTATATTCCTGTTGATATTTTTCAGGCCATGTTTGCTGAAGAACTCCGCGCAGGAATCCAGCTGCCTTTTGTGTATGAACGCACACGTCATCCTGCTACCGGAGCGACAGTAGTCTGGCTGCAAAAAATTAAAAAGAGTCAATTAGAAGCAAAGAAACGCTCAACCATTGACGAACCGAATGTTTCATATTTAAAAGAAGCCTTAGCAGAAGTCGGATTGTCAGTGCACGATCTTTCATTTTCCCAATTACTCCAATTTACAAAGGATATAGGTGTATCAATTGGAGTCAAGGTGCTGAAAACTCTTGTCGGAAGAAAATAAGTTTGGGGTTATAATTTTTCAGAGTGAAAAACCAGGTTTCTTCGAAGAAACCTGGTTTTTAAAATGCTCAAAAGCTGATCTGAAATTCTGAAATCTGTTAACTGAATAGAATGTACTCCGGCCTTCTTGTTTATTCAAGCACAATAAACAAGAAGGCCCGCAGTCCATTTTGCTCCTATGGTGTTATGTCAACACGATCATTGCAAGCATTTAGTTCCTGTCACAGATAGTTTTGACGGCCAGGAAATTATTATTGGGTATCAATGTGGAGAAGGCTTTGCAATTGAAATTAACGATACGATCGGCTACGCCCGCATGGCATCTGAATGCGAGAAATATGAGAAAAGTGAAGAATGAGCGGAAAAATTACGGTTCTTCCTGATGAAGTTGCGAATCATATTGCCGCTGGTGAAGTGGTTGAACGGCCGGCCTCTGTGGTGAAAGAACTGATGGAAAATGCGATTGACGCCGAAGCGACCCAGATCGACATTGAAATCGGGGTCGGTGGAAAAGCCTATATTCGCGTCCGTGACAACGGCTATGGCATGTCACGCGCAGACGCCGAACTTGCCTTTGAACGCCATGCCACCAGTAAAATTCGCTGCACAGAAGATATTGCCCATATCGCCACCCTGGGCTTTCGGGGCGAAGCCCTGCCAAGCATAGCTTCTGTCTCGAAACTCACACTGCTCACACAAACACCGGGTTCATTCGTGGGAACTCGCATTGAAATTCATGGCGGCGAGATCCTGAAAATCATGGAGAGCGGCTCTGCCCCTGGCGCCTATATCGAAGTCAACGATCTCTTTTATAAAACTCCGGCCAGATTGAAATTTCTGAAATCCGCCGCAACCGAACTCAGCTACATTAACAACGTGATCACCGATTTGGCGTTGGCTCATCCGCACATTGGTTTCACCGTCAAAAATAACGCCAAAGAACAATTGCACCTGTCAGCCGAGAATACTTTATTACAGCGTATCGCCGGTTTGTTTGGCCGCGACGCGATTCGAGAATTGGTCGAAATCCACGAAAGCGCGGGGAGTCTGGAAGTCCTCGGATTTATCGGGCTGCCATCCTTCCACAAAGCGAACCGCAATTATCAAAAGACTTTTGTCAACCGACGACCGGTCAAAGATAAAGTGCTCAGCCATGCCATTCAGCAAGCATACGAGACGCTCATTCCCAAACGTCGCTATCCTGTCGCGTTCGTATTTCTTGCGCTTCCGGTTGAACTGGTTGACGTCAACGTGCATCCGACAAAGATGGAAATTCGTTTCATCAACTCCCAGGCGATTCATCAATTTGTAGTGAACGCTATTCGTAAAACCTTAAGTACAGCCCTCAATACGCGTTCATTGCCAGCCCTTGAGACGCCGGACGAATCGGAACAATCGGCTTTTTCTGAACCTTCTGACGCCGAGGACGCGCAGTTTGAATTCTCGCCTCCTCAAAGAAATCGCTTTCCCGGAGAAAAAAGAGTGCCGCAAGGAGAACCATGTAAGGGCGCTCCCTTTCTTTCGGAATTCCCCGAATCCACAGAAAATTCCGGAGAGCCTTCCGAATTTCGCCCATTTCCAAGACCTCATCGCTCAACTCCGGGGCCTGCATCATTGCCTGCCCAGGAAGGTGTCATCAGTCAGATTCAGCCAGGATCGGCGCTATTTTCCCGTATGAGGCCGATCGGACAATTTCAGGAAACTTATATCCTGACAGAACAGGGCAATGACCTTTTTATTATAGACCAACATGCCGCGCACGAACGTATTTTTTATGAAAAGCTGCAGACGCAGCTTCAGAAAAACGCGCTTGATATTCAACACCTCTTATTCCCGGTTTCGATTGAACTTTCCCATCGAGAACAGGCGATATTGGAAGAGTATTTGCCCACGCTGCAACAGTACGGCTTAGAACTGGAGCCCTTTGGCGGGAATACCTACATTCTCAAAGCGGTGCCGGCCATGCTCGCCAAAGCGGATTATAAAAAGCTGATCTACGATATTCTGGATCACCTGACCGAAAGCGGAAAAACCACCGGAGTTCAAGAAAAACTCGATGACTTGCTGAAAGTCATGGCCTGCCATACCGCCATTAGAGCGCACCACCGTCTGCAAGAATCGCAGATCATTGCCTTATTGCAACAGCTTGACGGATTGCAACTACCCTACACCTGTCCGCATGGCCGCCCCATGATCATCAAACTCAGCCTGACAGATCTCGAAAAAAAATTCGGACGCACATAAAAAATTGTCATTTTCTGCATTTAAAAGTTGACAAAATTTCTGTGGCTTCGATAGATAGAATGCAGAATGAAACAGGACGCTTAGTTCAGGGGTTAGAACGCTGTCCTCACACGGCAGAAGTCGCTGGTTCAAATCCAGCAGCGTCCATGCGTTGAAAATGCCCGGTACCTGACGAGTGCCGGGCATTTTTTTTGATGTAGCGCGAAATTCCTTTTCGCGGCCTGACACGCGAAAAGGAATTTCGCGCTACATTGGGGAAACGATGGGAAGAATTCTGGGATTAGATGTGGGCGATAAACGGATTGGCGTTGCTCTGAGCGATGAATTGAAATGGACGGCGCAGGCCCTGATGACGATTCAACGTGAAAGCAAACAAAAAGACATTCCGGCGATCTTGCATCTGCTTGGCGCGCACGATATTGAAGAGATTGTTATCGGTCTGCCGAAAAATATGAATGATACATTGGGAGAACAGGCTGAAAAAGTGCTGAAGTTTTCAAAACAGTTAGAAAATCGAGTAGAAGGAGTCAAAGTGACGCTTTGGGATGAACGGCTGACCACAACGGCGGCTGAGCGCATGCTGGTAAAGGCAGATGTCAGCCGCAAAAAACGCAAAAAAGTGGTGGATACCATTGCCGCAGTGTTTATTCTGCAAAGCTATCTGGACGCACGCGATGGATACCTTTGTCCTTAACGCCATCACGCAGGAATTGCAACAGCAGATCTGCCTGGCAAAGATCAATCATATTTCCCAGCCGGATGAGCAGAGCGTGATCCTGGGGCTTTGGCAGCGCGGTCAAGAATTGCGTCTGGCGATCTCGGTAGATGCGCGTTATCAATATCTGTTTCTCACCCGGCAGCCTGCGCCAAATCAGGTTTTTAATTTCGGCAAATTTCTCCAGCATCATATCAAAAATGCAGAAATTCGCGCTATCCAAAAACCCTTGCTGGAAAGGATTATCACCTTTGATCTGGTCAAAAAAGATATTGACGGACAAGACCTGAAATTCAGGTTGGTTCTTGAGATTATGGGGCGTTACAGCAATTTGATCCTGATCAATCAGGACACCAACAAAATTTTAGACAGTTTACAGCATGTCACCGCTGTTCAGAGTTCGTACCGGCGCATCGCTCCCGGCGCAGAGTATGTTCCGCCGCCTCTTCAGGAAAAAGAAGAACTCCTCAATATCGATCAAACCCGCTTCCAGCAGATTCTCGCAGACTATGAACAGGAAGCCCAAACCTCAGCCTCGGCCTGTTTGTGGAAATTCCTCATTCAACGCATCGGCGGCCTTAGTCCGCTGTTAGCTAAAGAAATTGAAGGCGCGCATCTTGATACCAGTGCAGAAGCGCGCTGGCAACGATTGTCCGAATTAATCAGGATTGTCAGAGAAGGAGCATATCAGCCCACCCTGATTTTGGAACAGGGGCAGCAAGGGAAGCAAAAACCATTGGCTCTCTCAGCGATTCCACTTGCAGAATTTCCGCATGGCAAAACCTGTGACGTGAAAACGCCGGATTCGATGAACGCCGCGGCCGAACAGTATTATACGATTCTGGTTGAACGCCAGCGTTATGACACCCTGAAAGCCACGCTCATGCAACCGTTAACTGCCCGCCTCGCCAAAGCACGCAAAAAACGCGAACACCTTCTGGCTCAGAAACAGCAGATTGACCAGGCTGAAGACTATAAACGCCAGGGGGAACTGATTACCACGAATCTGTATCAGTTGTCAAAAGGAATGAACTCTGCCAGGGTGATTGATTATTACAGCGAAGATCAAGCGTTGATAGAAATTCCGCTCGATCCCAAATTCACCCCGGCTCAAAATGCGCAGCGCTATTTTAAACGCTATAGCAAATTGAAGCAGGGCAGCGTGATGACGGAGCAACGCCTTGCAGCCACAGAACAAGAACTGGCCTACCTGGAAGAAGTGCAATTTTTTGTGGAAGATGCGCAAAACTTTTACGATCTTCAACAACTTCGCGCCGAGATGGAGGCAGCGACACCTTCGAAATCAAAGAAGAAATCCGTTTCCAAATCAGAACCTGCGAAACCAGCGCAGCCGTTCCTGCGTTTCGTTTCCTCCGATGGATTTGACATCTATGTGGGCCGAAGCAGCCGCGAAAACGATCTCTTGACCCAGCGCACGGCCCTGCCGGAGGACGTCTGGCTGCACGTGCACAAGGCGCCGGGTTCGCACGTGCTGATTCTCAACCGCGAACGCAAAACCCCGGTGCCGGACCAGACGCTGCGCGAAGCCGCCTCGCTCGCCGCCTACTATAGCAAACTCAGGCGTTCCGGGCGCGTTGACGTGATCTATACCTCCAAAAAATACGTCCGCAAGCCCAAAGGCAGCCCCCCGGGACTTGTGATCGTCCAGGAATTTCAAACCCTGCGCGTCATCCCACAAGCCAATTTAACCGCGAAATAACTTGTTCTCTGCACAACAACGGATTAAAGAAATCAACGGATTTGGGAAAAAATTCGTTGATTTCTTTAATCCGTTGTTGTGTTATTGACGAAGGGCATGATTCATGTTATGCTGGATCGTAAAAAATCTCCATCAATAATGAGGAGTTTGACCCCTTTTTCTGTCCGGGAACGATGTGAACTGAGATCATCTGAAACGATATAGGTCATTCCCGCAGTTAATACGTGGGTTTCACCGGTTTGCAGTTCACTCACGAATTCGCCTTCCAAACAGTGAACAATGTGGCCTTTCTGACACCAATGGTCAGCAAGATAGCCCGGCGCATATTCCACAATTCGCACGCGCAGACCCGGAAATTGAAGCGTCTGCCATGTCGCCGCGCCTGTTTCGCCCGGATGTTCTGTTTTGGGAATGGTTGTCCAATCAATAACCTGAAAGTCAATATTGCTATTCATACGCAGCTTTCCTTTGTTATATGGGTCCAACTTTCCAGACACTGCTCTCCAAAGGAGACCAATCTGTTAGATATTCCAACTTGTTTTGCATTTCGTCAACAGTCATTGCATTCAACAGGTGTAACATGCGTTTCACAATTTCGCCGATAGGAAAACGTTTGGAGACGATAATCCCCCAATGAGAATTATTGTTTTGGAGATATTCAGCATGAAGCTGCACAAAATCCCGGACATTAAACGTCAGAATCGCTCGTTGCTGGGAAACGGCATCAACGTCAGTTTGCCCTAAATTTCCAGCCTCTGGAGTTGATATGGCGTCATAACCTCGTTCTCGTAGTGCTCTGGCGATAGTTCCATACATATCTTCGTCGGTATAAACGTGAATATACAATGCGCTCATGAAGCTGTCACAACTTCGCAGCGTGTCGTTTCCTTTTGGTGCTGCCGGATGATCTGATGATCTGCGCCAATCCCGGTTTCTATTTCTTCTTTGTGATCATAGAAATATGAAAGGGCATCATGCAATTGAGCTTCCGTAATATGAGGAAGTTCTGTTAAAATTTGATAGGCGTCCATCCCCAGACGATAATATTCGACGATGGCCTGCACAGGAGTTCGCGTTCCCTTGATAATCGGACGTCCGCCGCATATAGCAACGGCCTTGATAATGTATGGATGTTCTGTAGAAATGATTTGTTTTGAATTCATTGGCACTGACCTCTTTCATAAGCCATTTTGAAATCTGGAACCATGTACTCATTCTATTTTTTCGTCGAATAGGATTTTTGTCAACAGATTTCTCGAGTTCCCTGCTTGTCGAACAATGTGAGTTTTCAGATTATCGAACGTGCGCGTTCCCTTCGACTTCGCTCAGGGAACGCCTATCATGTACAGCATACCACTATAAATCGATCAGCAGTTTTTTTCCACTTCAGAACGATCTTTGCGACTATTTTGTTTGTGATTCTTCGCTCCCTTCCCCCGATTGCATGTTTCACAGGATGTGATTAAATTTTCTAAACTTGTAACTCCTCCATTTTTCACTGATATTTTATGGTCTGCCTCCAAAATAACATCAGGCGGCTTTCTTCCGCAATATTGACAAGTAAAATCGTCTCGTGCAAACACAGCCCATCGCAACTTTTTTGACATTCCTTCTCGTCGGGTTTTAGTTTTAGCAGGAGGCGTCTTTTTCGGATCAATAAATAGGTCTGAAAAAACTGAATACTCTGAGCATTCGGTATAATGCCATGGTATTATAATTCCCCATGCATATCGAGGATCGTCGTCAGAAACATTCATCTGTGTGAGTTGTGAAATGACGTGCTCATGATGTAAACTATCAGTATATTCATGTAATCCTGATGCAAAAATTCCAAATACCATAAAAGTCACTTCAGGGCAAAACTTAGCCACGCCTGTCAATTGATTATGATCATCACTAAATATAGTTGCTTCATCCTCACTAAGTAACGAGGTATAATCTTTCCACTTCTTGTCTAATCGTTGGATTTCAGCATCAGCTATACGAGTTGTGTAACCAGATAGTGATAACAAGCATAATGATGCATAATACCGGGGACATAAATCATGCGAAGCTATCGGGCATCGTGGTGTTGTTTTGAGTTGTTGACTCTTCGAAGTATACCACTCTAATGTTGGAAAAATTTTTTGTAGCATAACACGATCTTTACTACATACTAAGGGACATAGGAGACTCTATCATGTCGTATTCCTCAGTAAAGCTGCTATTTTTTTCGTCAGGAGTTTGGATGGACGCTTGATCCGTAAATTCTAACCTGAGCGTCATTCCAAACCGATTAGTCTTTCTCATTCACATTCATGAATAAGGGGATAGATTTCGACAGCTACCGTATAACATGAACGCCAATTCCAAAATGGGCGCTTGTACAACTTACTTATAATAGTATCCAGAAGTGGGCCTGAATACTTTTGCTGATAAAGCCCAAGAGAAGGGCTGCCGAGATTTAGCAGCAACGCGATTTCATAAATATCATCTGCAAACTTCTCAAGAGTCAGCTCCATGCGGCGACCTCCTCTCAACAGACCCTGTACCTATTTGTCGAATCCATCGGCTGCAAACCCATCAGGAAAATAGGACGTGACGAAACTGAATTTTAAAGTCATTACCGCTATGCGCTTCCTTGCAACTGAATTCGAACAGTGCTATTTTTTGAGCCTGTGAAGAAGTTCCTTCAAAACACAGAGGTTCTTTACCGCGCCTGCCTGACGCAGACAGGCGCGGTAAAGAACGGGACTGCGTAATGCGTAACATGAGTTATTTTATCAGATATTTAAGGCCAAAGACCATATAATCTATATAATGACCAAACCACGAATAGAACAACCACCCAAATGAAATCGCCCCAATAGCCAAAAATACTATTTTCACGATAATATGTTTGCGATGAATGATTAATGTATATAGGCTGTAACCGACAGAAATGCTGATGAGTAAGAGAAATATACTCCGAAGAAGATTTTGAAGAATAGTGTTCATGATCGGAGTCATTTTTTCCCCCCACATGATCAGTGCCGTCAGAAAAGGAACAAAGAGTAACAAGGGAATCCCGATGAGTAACAGAAACGCGACATTAATTTTGAGCCATTGTCGCAAACCACCTTGCGGAGAAATCCAATATTCAAAGGAGAGCAAATGATATGTTAAGGCTTCAGTAATTCGATGGAACATTGGGAGATTTTCAATATTGGGATCGACAACAGGGGGAATCAACGGGACTGAAGGTGAAAAAAGTTGCGAAAATCGCTGACGACGGTGCGCAAGTTTATTCATCATTTACCCCTCCATTGTCGAATGTTTATGAGCATCTTTTCTGGCCTTTGCGCCTAATCCAATGCCCAATAAAAACATGACGATGGTTGAGATCAGTCCGCCTGCAAGAACAAAATAGAGTGTAAGCACAGAGTCACGCCATCCCCTATTATCTGCGTCAATACGATCGTTCAAGTCAATAATCTCGCGTTGTGCCATCTCAAGTTGTTGCGTGGTTTTGGCTAATATCGCTTTATTTAACAGCAATTGTTTATCAAGTTCTTGAATTTGTCGTTTCTCATTCTCGCATAGGCCATACGCCTGTCTATTTACAAATAGCATACTTCCCCCACATAATCCAATGATGAGCAGAATCATGTTGATATTTTTCATCCTTTTTTCCTCCTTGTCAATGAATAAGTGACATAGAACCCGGGTTAAGAAAGGCTTTCCTTCATCAACTCTCTCTCTATTGCAGAGGGTTTGATGTAGGAACGAGAAATATTTTGAAAATCATCGAAGAAATTTTCTGACTGAAAGCTGAGTCCCATAAACGTACAAATCACGAAAGGGTAGGCTCTCCAATCAAAATGCAGATCGACAGAGTGAATTTTATAAATCATGAGCACAAATACTCCGATCAGAAAAAATCCCATGATTTCTTTCACGCCTAACCAGAGAAGCACGATGAGGCCAAAAAATATGACAAAGGTCATCGTTTTTTCAACCTCGCTGCGCCCCAGAATGTGCGTGGAAACAAGGCTCAGAAGATAGACATTGACGCAGATCATCACGATATTGGTAAAATTGGTTGGGCGCGGCATATAATTCCTGACAGAGAGCGCGCCATAAATAAATAGTCCAGTGATCACTGCTACAAATTGCGGGGTCACAAAGTGTGTTTGCTGAGCAACTTTCGTGAAAAACGGAAGAGAAAGCCCTAAAAACCGTTCTGAAACGCTCGATGTCCAGAACGAGCCAAAAATACATGCCGCGATTGTAAAGAGGAGGGCTAAGACTTTTTTTACGACCGGGTTGATATCCTCCTGCCCCCACAAAAATGAAAATCCGTAAAAGAACGCTTTGATCCAGTAAACCAGACTGAATTTTGTCGCTTTTTTCTGCTCGTCTATCGCGTGTGCAATCTCGCCTAACACTTTTCCTTCAAATTCCGGATTAATCCCCTGATAATTGGCATAATTTTCGATCAAGGCCGAGGCTCGCTTGAGGCTTGATCTATTCGTAAAATCCGAGACAATCTCAGGAATCTTTTCTTCTCTGACGGTTCTCAGAAATTCTTGAGAAATTTTGAGATGGCTGACGTGTAAAAACTCCTGTATTTTCGCGTTCTCTTCTTCAGTAATCACGTTATCGGCATCAGCGACTTTGATCAGCAGCTTCAAAATCGCGATTTTTTCAGATCGCGTAAACGCATTTAACAGGTAAGGCTTGACCGTAAATTTTTTCGATGTTTTGTTTGGTGGAGTGTTTTGGCTGTGTGCTTCAGGTGGAGCGTTGCGAGTCTGTGCTTCAGATGGCTTGATCTGACAGACAGCCCCTCTCTGTTCAAAGGCTTTTTGATATTTCAGAGCGGCCTGATAATCAAGATTCGTCTTGATTGTGACAGGATTCCCTGTAAACAGATACTCACATTTTTCAACCGGGAGTTTAAACAAGGCGGCAATGTTGTTCTTGACCGTTTCGATCTGTTGGCCTGGCTGAATTTCCCCTGAAAACATAACGGTATATTGTTCTCCACGCATAGCAGGTTTTCCTTATGCTGCTTTCTCCGGTTGTAAGATATAATGTCCTTCAACAAGGCAATCTGCTGGTAATTGAGCTATCTTCTGTTCTAATTCCGATGGGGTGATCTTGTACGTGGCTAACATCTCATATTGAGAAATATACCCTTCAAAGATGTTGTTCCGGGCGACAAATTTCTGTAAGGTCGGAATAATGATGTTTTTCTCTTTTTCTAATCCAACGCCAATCGCCCGATTTAATCCTCCCCCTGTTGTAAAGGTTTGCCATCTACTTTTGTACCAGGGCTCATCAATTTTTTTACGGAATTCATCAATCCATTCATAACCTTTCTTCTCAGCGTTGGCAAAATCCAACCAACTCACTAAGGCTGAGATGGGGACATCTTCAGCAAAGTCGCTTGCCAGAAATCGTTCGGGATACTGCCCAAGTAACAGATCATTGGTAATACGATGAGCCTGTTCTTGCCAGACTGTTGCAAGTTCTTCAATCTCTTGCCGCGCAATATCGTGCATCCCAAGTTCAGCCGTACAACGGGTGTATGCTAAGGCAGTTAAGGCGAAATATTCTTCATTCGCGGCGACCGTCTCCAGGGTATTGGCATGCGCGAATAATTCTTTATATTTTTCATTCAGTTTCATGAGGGTTTGGCGCCGGTCGCTCAAAATTTTATTGCGAATATTGATATCGTGCATTTCTCCAACCTTGAGTAAATCCTTCAACGCTGCGCGTAATTCTGCTCGTTCACTCAGTTCTAAAAATTCTCGAATCGCTTTCACATCCTTCTGAATCTCTTTTAAATTGTTATCAATGGTGTTTAGTTTCTTATTGATGACGAGAAACCCGATGCTGCTGACCGCCAAACTCAGCCCGGACAGTAAGGCTGTTCCGGCAGCAAAGTGAAGCACATTGCGCGTGGCCTGGGATAATGAGGTGACCTGACTTGATAATTTCATTAACTGATATGAATTGAAGGAGTTCAGTATTGATAACGAGTTGATTTGTGTGCCTAATACGTTCACTGCTCCGGAGAGATGGTGAAGTTGGAAATTTGCGATCACTCCTGGCAGAAAGTCCAAGCCAGGGATCATATTTGAGACCGCCGGCAGAAGATGAGCGACAATTTGTCCTCCCCGTGCCGTACCGGTCGCATAACGAATAACCCCGCCTGTCAACGCATATTGACCTGTTACCAATCCTGCCAAGTACTTGTATGGAATTGCGTTTGCAATGACCCAACCAGGAAATATCATATCACACTCCCTCCTGATGTTCTGTATGTTGAATGGTGTAAAAAAGTACATCGCCTGCGGCGAAAAGATGAGCGCAGGAGTAACAACACTTTTTCATTGGATGCTGAAAGACCAGAGAATCTCAGGCGGTGTAATCCCTGTAAACAGGGCAGAAGTAAACCGGCACAATGGCCGGCCGGAGAACTGCGGAACAGGCGCGTCGAATTTACATGAAAAATTAACTTGCGGAATGTCGGCTGATTATGATGACCTTTTCGGGAGGGGGG
>DF820471.1:200966-247682 GCA_000739535.1 Candidatus Vecturithrix granuli
GGGGGAGCAAAATTTTGCAAAGGGAGCGTCTCACTTGAGCAATCGCACTGGATATTGTTCGATAGACAGGTGTATTTCTCATCATCTTCCTCGCACGTCCATCCCCTTCACAGAAACGTTTTCATGCCGCAAACAGCATAGTTATATAAAAACGATGCGTTGAGATTTCTGTCAAGGAAAAATTGCACAGACTTGTGATTCCCTGAATGTTTCCGCTATATGCCCTCATTTTTTGCGCGACATGATGAGTCAATTGAACCATAGGGCAAAAAACCTTGACAAAATGAGGAGATGATCATCAATATATCTCTCAGAACTCGGGTGCATCAAGGAAGCCGTAACCCGTAACAATGTTCGAAAAGGTGAATCTGTCTTAACAGCCGTCAAAAGGTCTGCCTGGCATGGAAAAGACGTAACAGACCATGCAAGAAAACATGACAAAGGAAAGAAATTGACGACATGCCAACGATTTTGCGGATCGGACGGTATCAGTTCAAATTTTTTAGCAACGAACGCGGCGAACCGCCGCATATTCATGTGAAAGCGGGTGATCAGGAAGCAAAATTCTGGTTATCCCCGCCTGGAGTAGCTTCGAATTATGGATTCAAAAGTCACGAATTAAAAGAGATTCGTCAAATTATTCAAGCATATCAAGCTGATTTTTTGGAGGCCTGGGATGAATACTTTGGTTGAGCCAACCACGAAACGAGCTAGAAAGCACCAGACCATGGTCCGTCCCAACATCCGGCGAGCGTATGTTCCGACAACGGCCCTGGCGCAAAAAGTGACCTGTGATGAAGAGATGATGCATGTGGCGTTAACTGATGGCCGGGTAATTAGTGTGCCGTTGGTCTGGTTTCCGACCTTAGCCGATGCGGCGGCTGCGCAGCGTGAACACTGTGAAATCGGCGGCGGCGGCGTCAGTTTGCACTGGCCGGAGTTAGATGAAGATTTGTCCGTTGCTAATTTACTAGCCGGAGCAGACTGGGAATCAACATAAGCGGAACGCGATGTCTCTGCCAAAACACCGTAGCATCAGACTGGTCTATGATTTCGGAAATAAGTAAGTAATTATGAATAGTTTTGTTTGATTTCTCTCGCAAAGCCCGCCAGGAAGTCAGACCCTTGAAAATACATTCTTTGCGGACTTTGCGAGAAACCGAACGCATCATCGCTTAGGAGCGTTCCTGAAAGCCTTTTTCACGAAGAAGTTGAGCTAACATGCCGGCGACTTGCGCCGAGAGTTCTTTACATTTCATGGCATTCTCCTGGGGACCCAGCGTATCTAACACGGTTTGACATTTGGTTGCGCCGTAGCGGGCGATGAATTGCGTGCGCAGGGCGGCCGCCAGTTCTTTGGTGAGTTGAATATTCTCACCCGGTTTCATGCGGCCGGTCAGATACCCAATCGCAATAATTCCGCCTGATAAAGCCCCGCAGAGTTCCTGTTTTGTGACCGCGACGCCTCCGCAAAACGCAGAAGCCACTCGGGGAAGATCCGAATGAGCAACATCTGCGAACGCTTCGGCAATTGCCAGGGCGACAGCCTCAGCGCAATGGAACCCGGAATGATAATAGTTGAATGCTTGCGCTTCTATAGTCTGGTGTTTCATAAGACCTCCAATGATTTCATTGCCTCAATCTCATCAAGGAACTGTAAAAGATCGTTTCGAGCAAACACATAGGAGGGGCCGCCGCCGTATTCGACTCCGATTGCCGCAGCCTCCAGCACTTCAGCGCGCGTGGCGCCTGCCGCAATTGCATTGTTCACGTGAAGCGCCAGACACGGCAGACAGCGGACGGCAACTGCGCCGGTAACCGCCATCAATCCCTTATCCCTCCGGCTTAATACGCCTGGGGTATAGTAACTTTTCATCAGATCGTTAAATCCCTGCGCCAGAGCAGGCGCTTCATGTTCCAGGCGTTTTTGATTCGCTCTGCCGTTTGCCAGAATTTCTTTGACCGTACTCATACTCATTCTCCTTTTGTCTGATGGTGTTTCGTACGCTCGTACTGAAACAACCAACATGATTGGTCATGTTTCAAGTGGATGTGCCTTGCAGACAAACCTGTTCGCGCTTTCCAGTGTCCGCCTGAACTCAGCCTGTCAGCAGATAATCCCATGACAAACCGATTAATTTATTGACAAGTGTGAACAGGTTCTCAATATGCCATTTATAATAAATCGAAAATTACAAGTCAAGCGATATATTTTGATAGTAGTTATCGGAAAAATCGAACGATAGTATAAGTTGCGCATTGACAATAGGTTACACAATATTTATCGAAAATATTGGATAAGATCATATTTTTTGATAGGTATTATCGGATATTTTGAAGGCAGAAACAGGTATGGAATTACGTCAATTGAAAACCTTTCGCACCGTAGCCACCCTGAATAGTTTTCATCAAGCGGCGGCGGCGTTAAACTGCGCCCAATCTACGGTTTCAGAACAAATTAAGGCGTTGGAAACGGATCTCGATGTAGCCTTGTTCAGGCGGGCCGGGAAGCAGATCGCTCTGACCGAAGCCGGAGAACTTTTGCTCCGATACGCGCAGAAGATGCTGGATCTTGAAGCCGAAGTCAAAACCGAGGTTCCTAACCGGCAGGAGCATTATGGCACCTTCTCCATCCGAATTCCTGAAACTCTGAGTATGTACTATCTGCCGCCGATCTTCAAAACATTCCACCAGCGTTTTCCGCGCATTCGCTTTTATTTTAATAGCTGCGCCTATTACAGTTTACAGCAAGAATTGCAATCCGGGATCACCAATCTTGCTTTTTTAATTATGGACACCTTTCAGGCCGCGCAGGTGGAAACCGAGGTCTTGTTTGACGTTCCCCTGGTACTGGTGGCGCACCCTGACCATCCGTTGGCCTCGCAACCATCCGTCAGTCCTCAGGATTTGAAGGGTCAACTGATCTTGTTATCTAAAAGCGATTGCAGTTACCGGATGTTGTTTGAAAGAATGTTGACCGAAGAAAAAATCGAATCGGCGTTAATCGTAGATTTCAGTAGCACGGAAGCTATGAAACAGTGCCTCATGGCCGGGCTGGGCCTCACGATTATTCCGGAAATCGCCGTGAGAACCGAGCTTGCGGCGGGACGATTAGTGGTGTTGCCCTGGCAAGGCAAGCCTTTCGACGCCAGATTATTGATGATCTGGCATAAGCAGATCTGGATCTCGCCGATCTTACAAGCGTTTATGGATATGATTCGAGCGACGATAACCCTCGCCCGGACCGATTTTTAGCAGGTGCTCAACGCGATTCTGGTTGCCCGTCTAAATGACAATGTTGTCGCCAAAGTGCAGGAAATCGAATTTATCTGGCAGCGTATCGCGGCGCATACCCATCAAAATGTTCATAAGGTCAATAACGTTCAAACTCCTTATCTCGGATATCTCCGAGTCTCTCAGTAAAATTAGCACGATATTCAGGAGTTGGCTTTTCTTTAGGGATTCGAGGTTCTAGCGGTGATTCATGTTCTGTCACTGTTCTGGTTTCTGGGAGAAGAGGTACTTGACTTGTGCGCCCAGCAAAAGTAGTTTCGCCTGTTTTTTCTCTCTCCTGCTTCTCCTCAGCTTTTTTCAAGGCGATGATCTTTTGAAGTTGCTCAGCCTGTAAGGTTAAGTCTCTCACCATCGCTTCCAGTTCTTCCGTGTGCGATTCGTTCTTCTCTGTTTTAAATGACGCCATTGTTTTTTGAAGTTGCCTGGCCTGGGAGGAAAGATCTTCAGCCCTCCCTGCAATTTCTTCCGAGGTGACGGCATTTTGTTGGGTCACTTGATCCAATTGGAGAATTGCACGGTTAATTTGCTCGGCTCCGGCATTTTGTTCGCGGCTGGCGGCGCTGATTTCCTGGACAAGCTCGGCGGTTTTTTGAATATCCGGCACAAGTTGTTTCAACATCACCCCTGCGTTTTCGGCAATGGAGACAGAGGAACCGACCAATTTGGTGATCTCCGCAGTTGCTTGCTGACTCCGTTCGGCCAGCGCACGCACCTCTCCGGCCACCACGGCAAACCCACGACCATACTCCTGAGCCTTTGTGGCTTCAATAGTGGCATTGAGCGATAACATCCGCGTCTGATTCGTAATGGTTTCAATAATCGCAATTTTCTCCGCGATCTCCTGCATCGCATTCACGGCTTCTATCACCGCATGTCCGCTATCGCGGGCATCCTCAGCCGCTTTCAGGGCGATCTTTTCGGTTTGCACTGCATTATCGGCATTCTGTCGGATGGTGGCGAGCATTTGCTCAATCGAGGCGGAGGCTTCTTCGGTGGCTGCCGCCTGTTCGGTGGCACCTTGTGACATCTGCGCTGCACTTAAGCTCAATGCCTGGCTGCTCTCGGTCACATTGCCCGCCGCCTGTTTCACATTGAGCACCATGTCGCGCAAGTGTGAGATCATTTCCCGTAAGGCATCCATCAGCATCCCGATTTCATCGCGTTGGATAATCTCAATGTTCGCGGTCAAATCGCCTTCTGCGATGGAACGGGCAAATTGCACGCCTTTTGTGATCGGCTGCACAATGGAACGCACCAGTACCAGAATAATGATCGCTGTGAGAAGAATAACCACGCCGGCAACGGTAAAACTCACCATACGCATCGTCTGGATCGGAGCAAAGATTTCCTGGTGATCTGCAGCGACCACGACCGTCCAGCCGGTCAATTCAGAGCGCTGAAACGCCGCAAGTTTGGCGCTGCCTTCCCAGGTGTACATAATCACCCCGTTCGGGGTTTCCAGAAACTCTCGACCAAAATTCTGGTCGTTCAGATTGAGCTTCAACACCTGGGTTTTATCAGGGAACGCAATCATCTGGCCATTCCGATCAAACATATACGCATAGCCGGTTTGCCCAACCTTGACCGGCTCAATATACATCTGGCCGAGATAGGCCAGATCAATGATTCCTAACAGTACGCCGATGGTGGTTTCCCTGTCTTTGAGTGGCGCGGCCGCCATACAGATCGGATTACCCCTCGCGCCAGGGATAACCTCTGAGAGGATGTTCTTGCCTTGTATTGCTTCCTGAAACGCTGAATATTCGGCCACATTGAGTGTCCCAACGATATCTGAAGCGGATGATGCAACGATCTCCCCCATGAGATTCACAACTGAAAGACTTTCATAAAACTGATACTTGTCACGCAATGTTGCCAATTCATTACTGGCCGCTTTTTGGGCCGCTTTCCCGGCAAAGGTATCCTGGAGTGCGGTTTGATAGACTTTCATGGTACTCCAAACTTCGAGGTCTAACTGGCTGCGGGTCATCCAGGCATTGAGGTTGTCGTTTATGGAGGTAACCATCTGGGTGATTTGCGACCTGATGGCAGTATCCAGGGTATTTCTGGCATTGATATATGCGATCAACATTGATGCGCCCATGCCGCCAATAAGTAAGGCCAGCGTCGGAAGCAAAAATTTATTTTTCAGGCTAAGTTTCATAGGGTTTTCTCCTTCCTTCAATGAATAACTATGACAGAGGGCGAAGGGCGGGGAAAGCCCGCCCTGATAAAAAACTATTCGATCACATTCGTGGCGCTTTCGATCCAGATGTACGGAATTTCAATCCCCAATTTCGCAGCGTTTTTAAGATTCAATTGAATCTCAAATTGATCCGAATATTCCAGCGGGATCGTATTGGCCGGCGTCCCTTTTAAAATTTGATCAGCTTTCCCGGCGCTGATCCGCCCGGCGCGTTCCCAATTATATTGAATTCCGGCAATGACCCCATTTTCTCCCACGAGTCGCATAATCCCCACAATCAGCGGATAATTGTTGGCATCGGCAAACTCTATCACAGGTTTCTCAGCCCCTAGGGCCCCAAAATCGTTGGTAATAAATGCAATTTGTGTATTCGTAACTGCCTCTTTGATAGCGCTCAAAGCCTCGTCTTTTGTGGTAAATTCTCTCCCCACAATTTCAAAACCAGCCGGATTGGCCTCCTTTTCGATCTCAATCAGTGGTCTACTGACAGGGGAATGGGGATTATAGAGATAGGCCATTTTCTTTGCATCTGGCAGGGTTTCACGCGCAAAAGCCACAATATCTTTAAACGAGTAGCCAAACAGGACACCTGTGGCATTGCCGATACAATACATTTTTCCATCGTCTTTTACAGTCGCTAGTTTGAGCAGATCCGGAGAAAACATCATCCCATCCACCACAGGAATTTTTAGATTAGCCTGTGCTACACCATGATACGTGGCAATACAATAAATCAATTGAACTCCTGCTGCCTCCATCCGTTGAGCCTCTTCTGCTGCCCGTTGCGGATATGTATCAGAGTACATTGCCGAGTCGGCGTTAAACGTGGTGACTTCAACCATATAGCCCTTTTTGTTTAATTCATCCAGGAAACTCTCGCGCAGTAGCGTAAAATCAGGACGTTCCAGCAGATGGATCACTCCGATTTTGATAGGTTGCGCCTGAACTCCTGACATAGTAATCAATAGACAGAACATCAGACTGATTGTGAATCCACATCTTCTCATAATTCTTCCTCCTCTTTCAATGTTGTTCATGGCTCGTTGCTCCTCCGCATCCCATTCAATAGATTATGGACAGAATCACCTCCCCACTAAACTGGAAATTGTCTCATCAAATCTACGCTCAAGTGTTTGTAAATGCAGTATCCTTCATGTTTATCGTAAGTAATTGGGCAGAATTTTGTTATAGAGCCAGGAGTGCGAAAGCTCTGCTTTCGCTGTCAAAGCAGAGCTTTGACACTCCAAATCATGACATTAATTTTGTTCAAGTACTTATATCGATGGATAGCGTATTTTGACATGAATCAAGTGTGACGTTTTTTATCTATTCTGTCAATATTTTCTGTAATGAAATTTATACTGCACTTTGTGATTGAGGAAGACTAATGGGCGCGATTTGAGCGGAATTCCTGCTGTGGGCGCGACGACACTTCAGCGCGATCACGCTCGCAAATAGGGCGGCAGTCTGAGCGGAGCAAGGATGCCAGTTTTATCCTGTTGGTGGGGTAGGCGACCTGCGGTCACGTGTCCTACCTGCGGAGAAACCGACTCTATTCCGCGCCCGTTAAGCTGCGACGCGACGGTACGAAACGACGGCGGGCCGCCGCTTAATAATGCGCATTTAGCCGTGGTCGAAGTCCGTCGGCTGCATGCATTGGTTGGGCATACCAGCAAGCATACTTTTACGTTCTGATGTATAAGCCCACCAAGGCCGTTTTAGCTCGCCTTGCATGAACCTGGCTGCTGAGATAAAAACTCGGATGGGAAATGCCAGTAAGGCGTAAATCATTGGCTGTAGAAGAGCCGATGTTGAGGATTTGTTCCAAGTTGGTGTATTGATCGCGATTCATAGAATTCATTCATTAATCAGGCAAAACTAATTTCCCTTGCTGAAATTGAAACTGTGGATCCCATGCCACCTCCCCCAGGGCTGTTCAATTCTCCGTGGAGTGTACCTTCTGAGGTGGCCTCCACATAAAAACTGCTGAGAAACTATCAGAGAATTGAACGGCCGTCATTCTGCTCACAGCAAGTGATTTCTTTGTTGCGCACCACCTGATTCCTGTCATCATCAAGAATAGCCAGGGATATGCTCATTGGGTACAATGGTGTGAAAGTCGATTTCGGCTTATTCAAAAACTTCGATACTTTCAAGACCTCCGCGCTCGATTTGCTCCGGAACAACTTCACTTACCAGAGTTTTTGCCAGATTCAATTTGAAACACAGAAGGTCACTTTTCTGATGGAATATTTTGATATTTTAAAGTAAAGAAAAAGTCATCAAAATCGAACAAATTTTATTTTTCATAACTTTTGTTCTTGACAAAAAATATTGTACTTGTATTTTATCTTAAAACATGGCGATAGGAAATCTCGTCATTTTCATTGAAAATACGCGGATATAGTGTGAGTGAGACAATCATGAAATCTTTTGTACGTATTGGTGAAAAAAAATATGGATATTGAACAATTGACCATACGAGCGGCGTGGTATTATTATAAAACCGATATGACGCAAGAGGCTATCGCCAAAAAGCTCAATCTCTCGCGCATGAAGGTCGTGCGTTTACTTGAAAAAGCCAAACAGGACGGCATTGTGAGCGTACACGTCAAAAGTCCTATTAATAACTGCCTCGAAATCGAACAAAAGCTCATTACCACCTTTCAATTAGATGACGCCATGGTTGTGCCTTACGACCGCTCCCAGCATGTGAATCAAACGGTGGCGCAGGCGGCGGCGCAATACCTGGAATTACGTTTACGTTCAAATGATCTGCTCGGCATCGGCTGGGGTGATACGATCAGCCGCATGGCCGTCTGTTTTAATCTGAATGATGAACGCCGCATTAATGTTGTGACCCTTTCAGGGGGTATTCTCTCGTATGATATTGGCGGGCGCTTGTCAACGGTGTTTAAAGGTAAGCTCTATGTGATTAACGCGCCGATTATGGCGTCAAGCGTTGAGTTGTGTGAAGCCTTAAAACAAGAGCCGACGATTAAAGACGCGCTTGAAATGGCGCGGCTGGCGAATTATAGCGTGGTCGGAATTGGCATTCCCGATCGTAACGCCTCTATCGTGAAAGCAGGTTATCTCAGTGAAGTTGATCTGCAAATGATCAGTTCGCAGGGTGCGGTGGGAGATTTACTCGGGCAATTTTTTGATGAGCAAGGCCGCAAGTTAGACCTTCCCATTCACCGCCGGCTGATTAATCTCGATATTGAAAAGCTGCGCGGGATGAGCAATGTGATTGTGGCGGCGGGTGGGACGCATAAAGTCAAAGCGATCGTAGCCGCCTTGCAGCAACGCTATTTTCATACCTTAGTGACCGATGAAGTCACGGCAAGCGAGTTACTTGCGCATATCCACAATAATCCACATTATAAAATTCGTGAAATGAACAGGGGATAACAGGCTATGCAAAACGGCAGCATTATTGAATTACACAACATGAGCAAAGCGTTTGGCGGGGTTCCGGTTTTGGAAGATGTCAATTTCACGTTGCGGCGAGGGATTGTGCATGGATTAATCGGCGGAAATGGAGCCGGAAAATCCACGCTCATGAAAATCCTGTCCGGAATTTTTCAGCCTGATCAGGGTGAAATTTGGATCAACGGGAAAAAGACCCACTTAAAAAATCCGGCCGATGCCCATAGCAAAGGCATTTACCTTGTGCCCCAGGAACCGACCATTTTCCCTTTTCTGACCGTTGAAGAAAATATTCTGATCGGTATGAACGTGAATAAAAGAATCTACCGTGAAAAACTGCAAATCCTGATGGATACCTTGAAATGTGATTTCACTCTGGGACAAATCGGCGCGGATTTAACCATTGCCAAGCAGCAGCTTGTAGGACTCTTAAAAGGCTTAATTCGTGAAAGCGATGTGATCATCCTGGATGAACCGACTTCCGCCCTGACTTCCAGAGAAGTAACCGCCCTGTTTCAGGCTGTGAAAAAACTCGTGCGCGAAAAAAATATCGCCATTGTCTATATTACCCATCGCCTACAGGAGTTGTTTGACATCACGGATGAGGTGACTGTGCTGAAAAATGGAAGAATCGTTTCTCAGGGAACAACCGCTGAATACACGTTGGAACAGATTATTCAGATGATGGTGCCGAAGGTCAGTAAGCAGGAGGTTGAAACCGCAGAAATCGAGCTTCCGCAGCAAGCGCGACAGGTGAATACTCACCGAGAGAACGGCTATATTTTAGAAGTGGAACATCTGTGGGGCAAAGGTTTTCGCGATGTCTCTCTGCAATTGAAAAAAGGAGAAATTCTGGGACTGACCGGTGTGGTAGGCGCGGGACGCACAGAATTCGCTGAAGCCCTGTTTGGCATTACGAAAAAAGAATCCGGCGCGATCACGCTGAACGGGCAAAAAGTAGAGATTCACAGCCCGCGTGCCGCCATTGATTTGGGATTGGTGTATGTTCCTGAAGATCGGCACTTGCACGGAGGATTTTTAGAAGCCACGATTCAGGAAAATATCAGCGCTTCGATTCTCTATCGCTTGTTTCGCATCTTTCTGCGGGGAAAAAAGGAAAAACAGATCTCGCAGGAATTTATTCGTATGTTGAATATCAAGACTACGGGAGATGACCAGAAATTTACCTATCTTTCCGGCGGGAATCAGCAAAAAGTGGTGTTGGGGAAATGGCTGGCTTCTACTCCGAAAGTAATTATCCTGGATGAACCGACGCGCGGAATTGACGCCAATGCACGCAAAGAGATTTACGCCAATATCAAAAAACTGGCTCAGGAAGGAATTGGCGTCATCTTAATCTCTTCCGATTTTGAAGAGATCGTGACGTTGAGCGACAGAGTAGTCATTATGTATAGCGAACGCATGGTGGCTGAATTAGATGCTTCCGATATTACCCTGGAAAACATTACGTATGCATCATTTGGATATGCAAAGGCGGCGTAGGTATGAAAAAGATGCTCACAAATTTCATTCTCAAGAAACCTGAAGTACTGACCATTACCTTTATTGTGTTGTATTTTCTAGGGATGGGCGTCATTAATCCTGCGTTTCTTGCGCTGGATACGCTGATCAGAATCCTGTTTAACGGCGCGATGTTATTTGTGATCACAATGGGCATTGCCGGCGTCCTGATTACCCGCAATATTGATGTCTCGGTCGGCAGCCTGCTCGGCCTTTCCGCAACTTTTGGCGCAACTTATCTGTTGACGCCCAATCCATCTATCGCTTTGTTTTTGTTGATCACGCTCGGTACAGGAGTGCTTGGCGGCCTGTTTAACGGAATCGGGGTGGCTTATGCCGGCGTACCTTCAATTATCATGACATTAGGTACTATGGCGATGTTTCGAGGCATTCTGACGCTTTACACCGGCGGAAGTTGGATTGATACGGTTCCGGAGTGGTATCTCAATTTTTCACGCGGGGAAATTTTCGGCCTTTTTTACCCGATCTGGCTGATTGTGCTCTTTCTGGTGATTTTATGGATATTTTACAACAAAATTACCTGGGGACGCTATCTGTATGCCACCGGCAACAGCGAGGAGGGCGCGAGATTGCAAGGGATTCCTGTGAAAGTGGTAAAGCTTTCTGCCTTTGCCATCTCCGGGTTATTTGCCGGGATCGGCGCGTTGATTTTTATTTCGCAAATCGGCACGATTCCCACGCAAGCCGGATTTGGTATGGAAACGCAAGCCATTGCGGCGGCGGTGATCGGCGGAATCAGTTTAATGGGCGGGAGCGGCAATATCCAGGGTGCGGCGTTAGGAGCGCTGCTGTTGGAAACGATCAAATATTCGCTGGTCTATTTCAGAGTGCCAGGTTATTGGAATGATGTGTTTTCAGGGTTCTTGCTGCTGCTGATTGTGGTGCTGACCTCGCGCATCCAGATTTTTCTGAAAAAAGAAAAGGAACGCGAAAAAGAAGAACGCGCCGATGTCGCGGCGATCAAGCCTGAACTCAATGTCATGCAAGAACGCGTCAACGAATAGATGTAAAAGGAAAGAGATGTATGAACCAACTCAAAAAACTCTACAACTGGCAAATGGCTCTGGTCTGTTTAATCGGACTGGAACTGGTGATATTCGGCGTGATTAACCCGCGTTTTGTCAATGTATATAACTTGTTATACAGCATCGGCGATTTTCTGTATATTGCGATTGCCGCGCTTCCCATGACAATGATTATTGTATCGGGCGGGATTGATATTTCGATTGGCTCGATCATGGGGCTGTCAGCGGTCATCACCGGTCTGGTTTGGCTTGGAACGACGAATATCTGGCTGGCGGTACTGGCCGGATTGTTCGGCGGCGTCATAGCCGGGGGCATCAACGGCGTATTAATAGTGATTACCCAGGTTAACCCGTTAGTCATTACCCTCGGAAGCTCGTTTCTCTACGCCGGGGCAGCGTTAACGCTGTCAGGACTTGCCGGAACATCCGGATTTGAAGGGATCGGCGGATTTCCCGATGGCTTTGTCAATATTGCGAATGGCACGCTGTTCAGCATCCCCAATCCGGTCTGGATTCTGCTCTTCCTCGTTATCATTTTCTACCTCGTATTACATCATTCGAAATTCGGACGCTATTTATTTCTGATCGGAATGAATTCGGCGGCGGCCAGATATACCGGCGTCAAAGTCGAAAAATTGCTGGTGGTGAATTACATGATTTCAGGGTTGGGCGGGGCGTTAGCCGGGATCTTGCTCACCTCATATTTCACGTCTGCTCGTTCTGATCTTGGCGCTGATGCACCTCTGACCGTGATTACCTGCGCGGTATTGGGAGGGGCGAATATCTACGGCGGCGATGGCCGGATTGTGGGCGCGGTGCTGGCAAGCCTGCTCATCGGCTATCTGAAATACGGCCTGCAAATGGTCAATATCACCGCCCATCAAACCAGTGTGTTTCTGGGGCTTTTATTAATCATGTCAATTTCCGGGGTCTTCTTCTGGCGCAAATATAACGATCTGTATAAAAACAGGAAAGCCTTTACACGGTTACGAACTCAACCGGCTGAAGACGTTTGATGATGAAATTCACTATCTCATGTCTCATGTTACGCAGCCCTGTTTTTTACCGCGTAGCGGTTGAAGTATTGTAGAAAAATCGTTCCGGTTTTCGGGGTCACTTATTCCGTAGGAGTTGAACTCTGCTGTTTCTGCAACCGCTCTGCGGTAAGAGATCCAGGGGACGACATGCCTGCTACAATACTCTAACCGCTACGCGGTAAAAACCTCCGCGTAACAGGAGTTCTTTAAAATGCAGGGCCAGGAAAACATGGGGGTTTTCGGAACCGAAGAACATCTCATGCGTTCTAAAAGTCCAAAAGGGGGGATGTTGAGGGAAGCGCAAAAAGGAGGAAAGATGAAATACTGTATTACAATCGAGCAAGCCAATCAGGAGATAATCTACGTCTTTGGATTAACGATGAAAATAAAATTTTCATTATGTAATCCGTAAGAGGATATCAGCAAGGAGTAATTATCATGAAAAAATTGATGATTCTGATGTTAACAGGTTTGTTAGTTCTGTCGTTGGTTGCCGGGGCCTCGGCTGAAAAGAAGTTTAAAATTGCCTTTGTGCCCAAAATTATCGGCAACACCTTCTTTGAAGTTGCCGGCGCCAATGCGGTAGCTATGGGCGAGCAGTTAGGCGTTGAAGTGAAGTATGATGGGCCGACCGAAGCTTCAGTCGCCGGACAGGTAAAATTCATCAATACCTTTGTGAATATGGGCTATGACGCTATCGTCGTTTCCGCTCTGGATCCGCAGGGATTGAATCAGGCGTTGAAACGGGCAATCGATCGCGGCGTGGTTGTGGTTACGTGGGATTCTGACGTTGACCCGGATTATCGCACATTTTATGTCAACCAGGGAACACCAGACCTTCTCGGAAGACAATTGGTTGATATGGTAGTCAACCAGCTCGGCACCTGGCACGGCCCGTTAAAAGTGGCGTTCCATTATTCCTCTCCTACCGTCACCGACCAGAATTCCTGGGTAAATTTTGCCAAGAAGATTATTGCGGAAGAATATCCTGACTGGGAAATCGTGACGACCCAATATTCAGATATGGATTTCCCCAAAGCCGTATCGGTGGGCGAACAGATTCTCAAAACCTATCCTGATGTGAACGCGATTATCTGCCCAGATTCCACTGCTTTTCCAGGACAGGCCAAAGCGGTTGAAAACCTCAATATGATTGGTAAAGTCGCGGTTGTCGGTTTCACCACCCCGAGCACGATCAAACAGTATATTGAACGCGGCACAGTGTTGCAAGGCGGTCTGTGGGATTGCGGCGTACAGGGCGCGGCCGGCGTATATGTCGCCTATAAGCTGTTAAACGGTGAAAAAATTGAGGTCGGTACTCCTTTTGAAATTCCTAACATTCCCGGACAATTCAATGTGGTGCCGAACAAATTGCAGGGCGGCGAGATGTATGAACGCGAAAAATATGAAGGCGTGACAGACAATGGCATCGTTCTGCTGCCGGAAAGATTGGTATTTACCCGTTATAACATTGACAAATACAATTTCTAAACACGCAGCCAGAAATTTTCCAGCAGGAAAAACCGGGTTTCTTCAAGAAACCCGGTTTTTAACTATTTCACAGGAGATGTCATGAGCTAAGGCTCACCCGGCGCAATGAAAATGAGAGATGTACTGCGAAACTCCAGTTTCGCGCATCATTGACAGCCGCGAAACTGGAGTTTCGCGGTACATTTTCACAGGAGAATCTCCATCACGGTCACCGCAGAGGAAAGAATGTGAATTGACAATCCATTCTTTTTTGTGCGCTGAGCGTGAGGGCAGAAACACACGCTATGAAATATGTGATGGCCCTCGATGCAGGCACCGGGAGCGGCCGGTGCGTCATTTTTGATGAACAGGGAAATCAGGCGGCGGTTTCTCAACAAGAATGGACGCATAATACGGATCCGCGCTTTCCCGGTTCAATGGAATTTGATGTTGAAAAAAACTGGAATATTCTTGCAGCGTGCATTCAAAGTGCGTTGCGCCAGGCCGGAATTTCGGCGCGGGATATTGCCGGAATCAGCGCGACCAGTATGCGCGAAGGCATTGTGCTGTACGATGGGGCCGGCAAAGAACTGTGGGCCTGCGCCAACGTTGATTCGCGGGCAGCGCAGGAAGTGATCGAATTGACCCAACTGGAAGAGGGATTAGAAGAAAAGATTTATCGCATTTCCGGCCAGACCTTCTCCTTAGGCGCAATCCCGCGCATCCTGTGGGTCAAAAAACATTTTCCGGCCCTGTATGACGCCGCCCGTACTGTCAATATGCTCAGTGATTGGGTGTTGTATAAATTGACCGGCGAATTGGTTGTGGATCCGTCAAATGGCTGTACTACAGGACTCTTTGATTTGCACACGCGTCAATGGAAACCTGAAATTGCCGCCTGGTGCGGTTTACGTGACGACATTTTTCCGCCAGTGCACGAAGCCGGAACAGTGATCGGCAAAGTGCATCGCCAGGCAGCCGAGTTCACGGGTTTACAAGAAGGAACGCCGGTCATTATCAGCGGGGGCGATGCCCAATTAGGGGCGGTAGGAGTCAACGCCGTGTTTCCCGGTCAGACCTCCGTCTTTGGCGGAAGTTTCTGGCAGCAAGAAGTAAATATGGGAGCGGTGCAGGTAGATTCCGAATGCCGCATCCGCGTGAATTGCCATAGCGTCCCCAATCTCTGGCAAATGGAAGGCATTGCATTTTTCCCGGGCTTAGTTGCGCGTTGGTTTCGCGATACCTTTTGCCAGGAAGAACTACGCATGGCGCGAGCTACTGGCTTAGATGCATATTATCTTCTGGAGCAGCAGGCCGCTCGGGTGCCGGCCGGGGCCTATGGCATTGTCTGTACTTTTTCGGATGTAATGAATTATCTCAAATGGAAACATGCAGCCCCATCGTTTATCAATCTTGATATTTCTGCCTCGGAAAAATCCGGAAAAGCCGCTTTGTTCAGAGCGATTCAGGAAAATGCGGCCTATGTGGCCTATGGCAACCTCAAGGCGATTGCATCCAATACGGGAACATTTCCTCAAGAAGTCATCTTTGCCGGCGGCGCCTCAAAAGGAAATCTCTGGTGCCAGATTGTGACGGATGTTTTCGGCGTCCCCGTGAAAGTTCCGGTCGTGAAAGAAGCCAGCGCCTTAGGATCGGCCCTGTGTGCCGCTGTCGGCGTCGGCATCTTTGCATCAATTGCAGAGGCGGCGCAGGCAACCGTGCAATGGGAAACCTCATACACTCCTGATGCGGCGGCCCATCAACTCTATCAGGAACATTTTGAACGCTGGCGCGCAGTCTATGCCAAACAGATGGAGCTTGTTGCTGCCAACCTGACCTCTCCAATGTGGAGCGCTCCAGGGGTATAAACAGGTTCATAGTCTCCGCTTTAGCGGCGGCGAACATAGAAGCTATATATAGACATCCTCAGTCATTCGTGTCTCGACTTCGCTCGACAACCGCCCAGTCACTTAGCGGAGTCGAAGTGACATGACATAAATGATTTAGGATCACTATAGGAGGAAACATACATGATCAAAGTCAATGAAAGTGAATTCGAATATCGTTTTGGAAATTCCGGCCCGAAATATTTGCTGCGAGGCCCGCGGGTTGATATGGGGCTGGTGGTGCTCCAGCCAGGAGAAGATTTCCAACGTCACTATCATAACATTGTTGAAGAAAACTTCTTTGTGTTAGAAGGGGAAGTGGATATTGATGTGGCTGGAACCAAGATTCATGCTGTCCCCGGGGATTTAATTCATGCCGAACCACCGGAACCGCACTATCTAATCAATAACGGCTCAGTGGCATGTAAAATGGTGTTTGTGAAAGCTCCCTACGAACCAAAAGATAAAGTTGATGTGACAGAATAACGATAAAAACCGAGTTTTTTCAAAAAACTCGGTTTTTGCCCATGTAGATGGAAATTTTATTTCCAGAGAAGCATAAGGAGAATATATTATGGCTGATTTAGATGGCATCAAAGAAGGCAAAGATTTTGGAATCGGCATTCCTGTGAAAGCCGAGAAATTTTTTCTGAAAGGCTCGCATTCCCTGGATTGGGGTATGCAGAATCGTCTGGCCCGTATTTTTAATCCCAAATCGGGGCGAACCGTCATGTTAGCCTTTGATCACGGCTATTTTCAAGGGCCTGCAACGGGATTAGAACGGATTGATTTAACCATTATGCCGCTCGTTCCCTATACCGACGTGCTCATGTGTACCCGCGGCGCATTGCGCAGCAGTATTCCGGCGGAAACCAATAAACCCGTGGTGCTTAGATGCAGCGGAGGTCAGAGTATTTTGAAAGAACTGTCAAATGAGTTAGTGGCGGTTGACATTGAAGATGCGGTGCGGATTAACGCAGCAGCGATGGCAACCCAGGTGTACATCGGCGCTGAATATGAGCACAATTCGATCCGGAACCTGGTACAGCTTATTGATACGGGCTATAAATACGGCATGCCTGTGATGGGTGTGACCGGCGTGGGCAAAGACATGGCGCGGGATGCTCGGTATTTTGGATTGGCAACGCGAATTGCCGCTGAACTGGGCGCACATTTTGTGAAAACCTATTTTATCGAAGAAGGTTTTGAAAATGTCGTCAACGGCTGCCCGGTGCCGATCGTGATTGCCGGAGGCAAGAAAATCTCGGAACTCGAGGCGCTTACAATGGCCTATAATGCGGTTTTCCAGGGCGCGGCCGGCGTTGACATGGGACGCAATATCTTCCAATCCGATGACCCGGTCGCCATGATTCAAGCGGTGCGCGCCGTCGTCCATGACAATGAAACCCCACAAAAAGCCTACGATCTCTACGAAACCTTGAAAAATGAAGGTTCGAAAAAATAATTCCTTCATGAAGATTCTGTAGTGGTCTGTCAAGTTATACTTGAGATCGCATAAATTTGTGAATTTGAGCAAGGCGAGAAGCCGGGTTTTTTGCGAAAAACCCGGCTTCTTTGGTTTCACAAATATACCCGGCCTCAAGTATATAAGCGATGGGTTTGTAGTTCTCTCTTTAGCAAGTTCTTTCGGATGATGGCGGACTACGGACCCATCACTCATGCAGGCAGGGCTGTTAAGTTATGTAGATGTTTGTCGTCTCGACTTCGCTCGATGACCGGAACACCGCACGTTGAGCGAAGTCGAGACGCTATATTTTGCGCGAACTTAACAGCCTTGATACACTCATGGAGTTCGGATTTCTCCCTCTCACCCAGATTGACAGGGTTAAATCCATGAATCTTTGTAAGGTTGACAATCTGTTTAAAATTTACGGCAGGGTGCGTAATTTAGGGGCAAAGAACCAGAGGACACCCGCAAAGCCCAACAAGATCAGGGCGCACAATCCCAGAGTGAGAGGAGCGCCAATGTGTTCAGCAAGATTTCCGCTGAATAAACCGCCAATCGGCATAGCGCCAAAAAACATAAACATGTAGAACCCCATGACCCTGCCGCGTAACTGATCCGGGATAACGGTCTGAACCAGGGCATTCGCTAGATTGTTCACTAGCACTAAGGCCGCGCCAACGCCTAAAAGCGTGAATAAAGAAAGCGGAAGCCAACGTGTAGCCGCAAAGAGCCATAAAACGACTGGAAACGTAAATGTGCCTATCGTTAACAGTTTTCCTTTGATATTGAATCTCCCTAAGGAGGCCACTCCTAATGCCCCAATTAATGCGCCAACGCCGCGCGCTGATTGCAATAAACCGTTGGTCGTTTCATTGCCGCCAAGCACCTTCACGGCCCAGGCCGGAAATAATGTGGTAAAAGAAAATCCAAAGATGCCCATAACTGCTATCAAAACAATTAAGATTTGGACGATCGGTTGAGTCCTGACATACTGAAACCCTTCTTTCAAATCAACGAACACTGAATTTCGTTGTAGAGGAGCAGGGTGGGGAGCGATCTCCATGAGCCACAAGGCCCAGATAACCGCCAGAAAGGACACAGCATTGATCATAAAACACCAGCCTGGCCCAAACAACGCATACGCCAAGCCAGAAGCGGCGGGACCAACGGCAAGCGCTGAATTGAACATGGCGGAATTTAAAGCAATGGCGTTCGTTAAATCCTTGCGATCAACCAGTTCAAGGAGAAAAGAATGACGGGTTGGCACATCAAATGCATTGGCAGTGCCTAAAAGAAAGGCGAGTATCAGAATATGCCAGGGTTGCACCAGGTCGGTAAAGGTGAGGATAGACAGCATAAAGGCCAGCACCATCATACAAGTTTGTGTGATGATTAATAAGGTTCGGCGTGGCATACGGTCTGCCACGACGCCAGCATAGACCATGAACAGCCATGAAGGAATCCCTGTTGCAAAACTCAGGTACCCTAAATAGGTCGACGACTGGGTTAATTGATAGATTAAATAGCCCTGCGCAGTGGACTGCATCCAGGTGCCGAACAGCGATACCATTTGCCCCCAAAACCACAAGCGGTAATTACGGTAATTGAGAGCGGTGAACGATTCACGCCAATGAAAGTTTGTGATATGGCCCCGGATGTTTTGAGGCGACAGATGTTCAAGCCACAATGACATTTTTTGCGCCATAGACTCCTTTCCTCGTTACAACCTGTTGCAATGCCTGTAACACAAGCTCCTGCACCTGTTCAAGAGATCCGTGAAGCGTACATCCGGCCGCGCGGTGATGACCGCCGCCTTTAGGAGTCAAAGCTTTCGCAAACTTGCCGACATCAATCGCTCCGCGCGCCCGGAAGGAAATTTTGATCTCATGCTCTGAGGTTTCTTTAAACAGAATCGCCACCTTAACGCCCTGTGTGAACGCATAGTGGGTGATAATGCCATCGGTTTCTTCGATGTCGGCCTGGGCCTGCTTGAGCATGTCCTGAGTGACAACGCCCCAGATAATCTGCCCCGTCTCATCCCGTTGCAGCGTGTGCAGCACCGCGCTAAGCAATTGAAGCGAAGAATATGGCTTTTCCAGAAACAGGCGTTCCGCCACAGCCGAAAAGTCAAAACCGGTTTCTAACAGTTTAGCGGCGATACGCAGAGTTTTTGCAGTGGTATTGGGATAACGAAATGAACCGGTGTCATAGATCATACCGCCGTACAAACAGGCGGCGATGTCCGGCGTAAGTGTAAGATTCCAGCCCGGGTGCTCAAAAAAATCGTACAACATTTCAGCCACGGAACAGATAGCAGGATCGATCCAGGAAATCTGCTCAATACCCTGAGCGCGGCTCTGATGATGATCGATCGTGATAATCGCCCGACACTTTTTCAGCACCGGCAAGACCGCGCCGATCCGATCGGTTCCGGTGTCAAGCACAAATCCTACCTGAAATTGACGAGCTTGAATCGTCTCGCAGGGCGTGATAATGTCAACATGCGGGAAAAATCCATAGTGCGCCGGCGGCATGGCGTCATTGGCAATCACGATTTCTACGCCTTGCGCCGTCTTGTCATGCCGTTTTTGCTGCCAGAGCATGTCGTACAGCGCAAGTTCTGAACCTAACGAATCGCCGTCAGGCACATCCTGACCGGTAATTAAAATACTGCTCGCGGCATGAATTGCATGTTTGATGTCATATAAAATCTGATCTGAATTCATGATTCCTTTTCTCGCAAAGTCCGCGAAGCTCGCAAAGCCGGTTAATCCGAATTCTTTGCAAGTATAGCAGGTTTTGCGTGAAACTGACTGGAATATTCCGGGTTACAACAGAAATTCTTGAAAGACCTCGTTTGACAAAAGAACGCCTCTGAATGTGAGTCGTATATGATTCTTATATCTTTCAATCAAGTTCAGATCGTAAAGTTTGTCAAGTGTATTTACATGAAACTCTTCCAGAGCAATCCCGAACCGTCGGGAAAATGCCGTCAGATCTATCCCCTCGATCAGGCGCAAATTCATCATGATGGTTTCTCCAATCGTTGCGGCAAAATCTAACTTTTCAATTGTAACGACCGTGGCAGGATATGGAGCATGGTCGGCGGTAGCACAAACGATATAATCTTCGACAGCAGGCGTATTGGTATAGCGGCATCCGCGTATATACGATGTAGCTCCGGCCCCCAATCCCAGGTATTCTTCATTGCGCCAGTAGATTTGATTATGCTGGCTGCGGCAGCCGGGCCGGGCAAAATTGGAAATTTCATAGTGTTCATAGCCAGCCTGAGTTAAGAGGGTAATGCCGGTTTGATACATCGCTAACTGAGTTTCTTCATCCGGTAATACTAATTTTCCCTGTTGCTGTAACACCCAGAAGGGCGTCTCTTTTTCAATGGTTAAATTGTAGAGGGAAAGATGTTCAGGGTTTAAACATATCACCTGTTCCAGCGTAGCTTGCCAGCTTGCTAGATCAGATGTTGGGATTCCGAAGATCAGATCAAGGTTGATATTCTCAAATCCGGCTTCTCTGGCGGCTTGAAAGCACGAGACAGCCTCTTGAGAGGTATGAATTCGTCCCAGGATTTCAAGTTCGCGATTGTGTAATGACTGTACTCCAATACTAATGCGATTGAATCCGGCCTGGCGCAGTTGCGGCAATTGGGAATCCGTGATCGTTCCTGGATTCACTTCGATGGTGCGCTCTTGAAGGGTGTCGAACGCCCAAACTTTCTCAGTGTTTTGGATAAAACGAACTAAGGCTGGCGTGGTTAGAGAAGGTGTACCCCCGCCAACATACAAGGTCAGCGGCCGATAGTCATCAAAAAGATGGCGTTGTACATACCAGGCCAATTCCTGACTGAGTGCATCAAAATAGGGCGTAATTATCTCCTCCTTCCCGGCATACGAAACAAAATCGCAATAGGCGCACTTTTTGACGCAAAAAGGGATGTGAAGATAGATTCCTATGGGCATCATGGGAGAAGGTAGCCCGCCAGATTGTGAGCACTGTAACGACAGTCCGGGTGCTGGGATTTGAGTTTGTGGCCAATCAGGGCGATTAACCGTTTTACACCGGCGGTTTTCTCTGGAGACGTTAACGGATCTAAACGTACCGTGACACGCTCCATTTCCTGCTGTGTAAGAACCATGTAAAACACGTGTAAAATGCGATCTTCTACTACAATGCTTTCCAATAGAACTCTGTCTTTCTCCTGATTGATGAACACATCTTTCACCTTGAAAATCGTGTCGTCTTGCCTTCGCGAGATAACTTCAAAGTGTTGATAAAATTTTTCGACAGAAACCGGACCTTCGATAACAATATGGGGCATACTGCATTTCAAATCTACGTTTGTAGTAAACGCTTTAGCATTTTTTCACGCTGCTGAAGCGGCTACTACGAACATGATTTTCATCTCTTACGTTTATCAAAACATCATTCCATGCCTGAAAGATTCGTTGTCGTGATGTGCTGAACTTGTCAAGCAATTGTTCTCCTGGAGTAAAGAAAACATTAATTCTACAAGAAACTGTTTGACAAAATTCTCTATCACCACAACAGCTTGCTTTATGTTATTTAATGAGAAGAATGGTCTTCTCAGAAACTTTCGTAACCCGAAATATTGTGGAGGAAATTTATGAAACGAAGTGTAGTATGTGGTCTTGTCTCTGTCTTCTGTATTATCAGCATGTTCGCTCTGGCTGCTTCAGCTCAGGTCGTTGCCAAAGTCAATAACGAAGAGGTTCTGCAAAGTGATGTTGACTTTGTGTTTGATACATTTGTGCTGCCTCAATTCCAGGCCCAGAACCCGAACCAGGAATTTCCGGAAGAACAAAAAACGCAAGTGAAAAAAAATATCCTCGATCAACTCGTGTTGCAACATTTATTGCTTCAAGAAGCGGCAAAAGTCGGAATTACCGTGACTGATGAGGTTGTGAATCAGCGGTATGAAGCCTTCAAAGCGCAACGCCCGGATGTGCCGGAAGAGCAAGTAAAGCCATTCATTAAAAATGAATTGATGATTCAACAGACGGTTGACCAGGAAGTTGTATCGAAAATTACGGTATCAGACGAAGAGATGCAGCAGTATTACGAAGAAAAGAAAGAGCAATTTAAAGAACCGGAACAGGTTCAGGCCAGCCATATTCTGGTTCAGGTTGCCCCGGACGCCTCTCAGGAAGATAAAGATGCTGCGAAAGCTAAAATTGACGCGGTGCTTGCGCAAGTGAAAGAGGGGAAAGATTTTGCTGAATTGGCCAAAGAAAACTCAGATTGCCCGTCGAAAGAGCAGGGGGGCGACCTGGGATTTTTTTCTCGCGGCATGATGGTGAAGCCTTTTGAAGATGCCGCATTTGGTCTAAATGAAGGCGACATCAGTGATGTTGTTGAAACCCAATTCGGCTATCATGTTATCAAACTGACCGGGAAAAAAGCAGAACGAAATGTGCCTTTTGACGAAGTCAAAGAACAGTTGCAAAAAGGGCTTCTTCAACAGAAACGCAATACCGAGGTCATGTCCTGGATTAATGCCCTGAAAGCCCAGGCTCAGATTGAGATGATACCGCAGCAATAAGATGATTGATTGGCGATGTGTCTCGTTCCATGTTGCTGACGCGACACATCGCAGAGCACAACAAGGATATGGGGTTGCAGGTTTATAATACGCTAAGTGGTCGCAAAGAACCATTTGTCCCTTTGATGCCGGGAAAAGTCGCTATGTATGTGTGCGGCGTGACGGCCTATGACTATTGTCACATCGGTCATGCACGTAGCGCAATGGTCTTTGATGTGATCCGCAATTATTTAGAATACAAAGGCTACAAGGTGGTGTTTGTCAAAAATTTTACTGATGTGGACGATAAGATCATCAAGCGGGCGCAGCAGGAAGGGATTTCGACCCAGGAAGTTGCTGAAAAGTACATCCAGGCACATGATGATGATATGAAGAGTTTAGGCATTCATCCGCCGGACATTACGCCGAAAGCTACTGAACATATCGAAGAAATGCTGCACATCGTCGAAACATTAGTGGAAAAAGGCCTGGCATATCCTGTGGATGGCGATGTGTATTTTTCAGTGAAAAAATTTCCCGACTATGGGAAGCTTTCTGGTAGAAATGTTGATGATATGCGCTCCGGAGCACGGATTGAGATTGATGAGCGCAAGCAGGATCCGTTGGATTTTGCACTGTGGAAAGCCTCGAAACCGGGAGAACCTTCCTGGGAAAGTCCCTGGGGGCCGGGGCGACCGGGCTGGCATATCGAGTGTTCCGCCATGTCATCCAAATATCTGGACGTCACCTTTGATATTCACGGTGGGGGGAAAGATTTGATTTTCCCGCACCATGAAAACGAAATTGCCCAATCTGAAGCGTTTAGCGGTAAACCGTTTGCCAAATATTGGCTGCACAACGGATTACTGAGCATTAATCAGGAAAAAATGTCAAAATCCCTGGGTAATTTTTTTACCATCCGCGAAGTGCTTGAAAAATTCAGTCCAGAGACGATTCGCTTGCTCATGCTCTCGACCCATTACCGCAGCCCATTGGATTATTCGGATAAACGCCTGGAAGAAGCCGCCTCTGCCCTGAAACGATTTCATAATACCTTCAATGATGTCCGGGAATTACAGACCTTTACCCAACGAGGAGTTGTCTCTACGCAGATAGGATCTGAGAAGCTTGCGCAAGTAGCGGAACTTCCGACACAATTGGAGCAGTTGAGCCGCAAATTTGAAGAGGCGATGGATGATGATTTTAATACCGCTGCCGCTATCGGGACGCTGTTCGACATGCTCAAAGCGATCAATGCCACAGTGCATCTGCTTGCTGTTGAGCAGGTTCTGTCGGCTGAAATCTTGACTCTGGTAAAGCAAGGTGTTGAAACCGTAAAAACCCTGGCCGGAATTCTGGGATTCACGTTTGCTGAACAGGATCAAATGAGTTCTGAAACTGAGCAGACTATAGTGAATCAACTGATGGAATTGATTCTGGAACTTCGCAAAGAAGCCAGAACGCAGAAAAACTGGGCAATGGCCGACCGTATTCGCGATGGGTTAACGCAACTTGGGATCCAGATCAAAGATCATCCCGGCGGTGAAAGCACCTGGACAGTGAAATCGTGAGTGACATCATTTTTGGGATTCATGCTGTACAAGAAGCGTTACGCAGTGGGAAACAGCTTGATCGCCTGTACGTCAGTCAGGGACGGAAAGGGAAGGCGATTCATGACATTCTGGAACTCGCCAAAGCGCGCCGTCTTGATGTGCGCTTCGAACCCTGGGAACGCTTAACAACTCGAAGTGGAGGCAGCGCGTCGCATCAAGGGATCGTGGGCATGATGGCGTCGTTTACTTATGTCGCGTTTGAAGATATTCTGGCGTCTTTTCCCGATTTGAACGAGCCTGCGTTTCTCCTCATTCTCGACCAGATTCAAGACCCCCACAATCTGGGCGCGATCTTGCGGTCAGCAGAGTGCGCCGGGGTACATGGCGTGATCCTTCCAACGCGAAAATCTGCCGAAATTACCCCAACTGTGATCAAAGTGTCTGCCGGAGCAACATCATATATTCCTGTATGTCGTGTAACCAATCTGGCCTCAACTATCGACATCCTAAAAGAACATGGTGTGTGGGTGATTGGAGCAGCGGATAACGCGCAACTATCGTATTTACAAACCGATTTGACGCCGCCGCTTGCTTTGGTGATTGGCAATGAGGAAAAAGGTATGCGTCGTCTGGTGACAGAAAAATGTGACCTGGTAGTTTCAATCCCAGTCTATGGGAAAATTTCGTCGTTGAATGCGTCAATCGCCAGCGCCATTTTAGCGTATGAAGTTCGACGACAGCGTCAAGGCCGCAGTGAACAGTGAACAGTATTCAGTATTCGGTGAACAGTATTCAGTATTCAGTATTCACTGATCCGTATTCAGTGATCAGTATGCTGACTGAATACTGAGTTAAGGAGGATTGTTATGAAATTCTGCATGAAAGTCTTTTTGCCAGTCCAGTGCGTTCTATTCTGCCTTTTGATCCTGGGGCAGGTGGTGTTTGCTCAGAATACGATATCCTCACAGACGCAGGAGACGCGCAGACAAATGTTTCTTTCACTCAACGAAGCCATCAATCTTGTGCTGCAAAATAATTTAGAGATCAGCATTGAACAGTATAACCCGGAAATAAAAAAGGAGGAGATTAAAAACGCTGAGTCGGCTTTTGATTCGACCATCAGTTCAGGCGGAACACAAATCCTGAAAGAAACTGAGAGTGAAAGCGCAGCCACAGGAACGACAGGGATTGAAGCGGGAATCGGAAAAAAATTCCGAAGCGGCGGTTCTTATGAATTAGCGTTAAAATCCAGTCGTTCAACATTTGACAGTATTGATGATATCTATTCAACCGGGGTAGAGTTAACCTTGAGCCATGCGTTATTAAAAAACCGGGGAACTGATGTGAATACTTCAGCAATTCGTATTGCCCAAAAGAATCGAGAATCCTCTGTGAGTGGGTTACGCTCGAAAGTGATCGAAATTGTCTCTGATCTAAAAAATACCTATTGGAATTTAGTCTATGCCCTCGGCGACCTGGAAGCTAAACGTCTTTCACTGCAATTAGCCTATGATCTGGTGAAAATTAATGAAGCGCAAGTCAATGTCGGTACCCTGGCGCCCATTGAGGTGTTGCAGGCCAAAGCCTCGGCCGCTTCGCGGGAAGTTGAGATTATCAATGCGGAAAAAACCGTGCGCGATGTGGAAGATAGTTTAAAACGTTTATTAAATATTCCGGAAACCGACCCGATTTGGAGCTCTGCTATTATTCCGACTGACTCGCCAGTTTCGACTCGGCAATCCATATCATTGCAGCAAAGTATTCAGGCCGCTATCGAAAATCGCGAAGAACTCTTTCAATTAAAAAAGGCTCTGGAAATTCAGGAAATTTCGCTCAACGCTGCGGATAATCAACTGAAACCAGCCTTGAATGCGTTCAGCACCTTTAATTTGAGCGGACAGGACGACGCCCTGGGTGGGTCATTCAGTGAATTTTCCGAATTCAATGAGGCTTCTGTGACGATCGGCTTGCAGTTTGAATATCCCTTAGGCAATCGCGCCGCCAAAAGCAGTTATAATAAAGCCAAATTGGGGATAGATCAGACCCGGCTCTCCATTCAAAATTTGGAGCAAGCGATCTCCGTTCAAGTCCGGCAGGCCGTGCGAGGTGTTGAAACCTCCTACAAACTGGTTGAAGCGACCCGGGTAGCGCAGCAGCTTGCGGAAGAACAGCTCGATGCGGAACAAAAAAAATTTAATGAAGGGCTGTCAACCAACTTTCAAGTCCTCAACTATCAGGAACAACTGGCAAGTGCTCAAAGCAGTTATACGAAAGCCATTACCGGGTATAATCAGGCCCTGGTCGCATTGGAACAACTCACTGGAATAACGTTGCAGCGACACAATATTGTGATTAAAGAATAACATAACAACAAAAAACCGGGTTTCTTGAAGAAACCCGGTTTTTCGCCTTCAGAAAAAACCTGGTTTTTACTGTTCAAGCCATATATTTCGTTAACACCTTCTTAAACCCCGGCATGGAATTGATGATGGTCTGATCGTCCACGCAGTAAGCAATCCGAATATGGCCTGGCCCGCCAAACGAGCTTCCGGGCACGGTCAAAATCAATTCATCTTGTAAAGCCTTCACGAATTCCGTATCGTCAGCAATAGGAGTTTTGAGAAAGAGATAAAAGGCCCCAACGGGTTTTGTCACTTCATAGCCGCATTGCGCTAATCCCTCGCATAACAAATCTCGTTTCGCCTTGTAGATCGAAACATCCACCTTTTTCCCCTGAACTTTAGCCACCACGCGTTGCATCATGGCCGGAGCATTGACAAAACCGAGGGTGCGGTTACACATAATTGCCCCGGCAAGAATGTTGTCTCGATGAGCGGCTTTCGGATTGACCGCTAAAAATCCCAGGCGTTCCCCCGGAATTGAGAGGACTTTTGAATAGGAAGTCGCTAAAATGCTCTCATCATAATATTTCAACACGCTTGGTACTTCAATGCCATCATATACAATATCACGGTACGGTTCGTCGGTGAGCAGGTAAATCGTTTTGCCATGCTGCTGGCTTTTTTCGCGCAGCAATGTTCCCAACGCGGCAATGCTTTCCTGCGAATACACCTGTCCGGTCGGGTTATTGGGGGAATTAATCAACATCACTTTTGTTCTGGGGGTGATGGCGTTGGCAATTGCATCCAGATTCAGCGTAAAATCAGGGTTTGTCGGAACAGTTTTCAATACTCCGCCATGATTATCAGCATAGGCCCCGTATTCTACAAAAAACGGTTTAGGACAGAGCACTTCATCCCCCGGATCTAAAAGCGTCTTCAAAATCACATTCAACGCTCCGGCAGCGCCGCAGGTAATAATCAACTCGTCGGCCGTGATGTTGATGTCATGTTCCTGACAGAGATACGCGGCGATTTCTTCCCGTACAAACGGGTACCCCGCATTGGTCATATAGCCGTGCAAGCCGGGGCGAGGATCTTGCGCCACCTCAATCAGAGCTTGCTTGAACTCTGTCGGAGGTTCAGGATAGGGATTGCCCAGGGTGAAATCAAATACCTTATCGTTTCCGTATTGGGCTTTTAATTGCTGTCCCTGATCGAACATCTTCCGTATCCATGAGGCGCTGACGATTTTTTCTTCAATTTTTTTAGCAACTGACATGTACTCTTCTCCTATGAAAATGTAGCGCGAAACTCCAGTTTCGCGGCTGTCAAAGATGCGCGAAACTGGAGTTTCGCGCTACATCTGATTTTCATTGCGTCGGGTGAGCGTCAGCTCATGTAAACTCCTACGAACATTCATCACAGATGACTCAGATTGCTCAGATAATTTGGGTTTTCAGAGCGATATGATTGGACTGAATAATCTTGCAATGATGTTGAAATTCGACAAATGAAATTTCTTATGTTATCGTTTCATCGTGTAATCCTGAATTACCCAAACCGATCTGAAACCACCTGTTCTGTCAAGTTTTTTCCAGGACAATTCCCTGCAAATTTCTCTTGACAGAAGAGACCTCAGAAAAACAGTAAGAGAAAATTGAGCAGTGGTAAAATGCAGAAAAATCTGACCACCATGTGAAGAAAACCATTTTCCACGGGAAGTGCACATACAAGGGTGCGTGGAGATTCTCGCCGAAATCTCCAGGTCGCCTCAGTTGAGTATTTTATGGATATACAACAACTTGTACCGCCGCATATTCTTGAGATCGCGTCCTATCAAACCGGAAAACCGCTTGAAGAACTCCAAAAAGAATTTGGAATTTCGGAATTTCTCCATTTTGAATCGAATGAAAATCCGCTTGGTCCCTCGCCCATAGCTGTTGCCGCGATGCAGCAGGCGATTTTGCAAGCCAATCGTTATCCTGACGGGGTCAGTTTTGCGCTGCGCAAGGCTCTGGCGCAGAAGCATGATGTGACAATGGCTCAGGTGTTGGTTGGCAGCGGTTTAGATGAAGTCATCAGCCTGTTGATGCGGGCGTTTTTAACATCTGCTGATGAAATTGTGCTGTCGCAATATTCCTTTATTATGTATGCCTTGAATGCGCAGGCGATCGGCGTGAAACGGGTTATTGTTCCGGCTCAAGCCAATTATGTTCACGATCTCGACGCTATCGCAGAAGCCGTGACCGAAAAGACGAAAATGATCTTTCTGGATAATCCCAATAATCCGACCGGAACCATGGTTAACCGTGCAGCCTTTGACGCATTTTTACAGCGCGTCCCGGAACATGTGATTGTCGTGACGGATGAAGCTTACGACGACTATGTGGAGGCCGAAGATTTTCCGCAGACGCTCTCTTATTTAAAACAAGGACGCTGGCTGGCACTTTTGAAAACCTTTTCCAAAATTTATGGTCTGGCCGGGCTGCGGATAGGATATTGTCTGGCGCCTGAAGCTCTGATTGAAGTTGTCAATCGCATCCGCCCGCCCTATAATGTCAATCTTATTGCGCAAGCGGCGGCGCTGGCGGCGCTGACGGATACGGAACACGTGCAGAGAAGCCGTGAAGTCAATCTCCAGGGAAAACGCTATTTGTATCGCGCCTTTGAAGAAATCGGTCTTCCTTATATCCCGACCCAGGGGAATTTTATTTTGATTGATTGCCAGCGCGACGCGGCCACAATTGCCCAGAAATTGCTGCGTTCCGGCGTGATTGTGCGCCCGGTCAAAGGCTACGGCCTGCCGCAACATCTACGCATCACCATCGGTACGCAAGCCCAGAATGAACGCCTGGTCGCTACCCTGCGCCAGGCTCTGCAAAAAAGCGTATAAATTCGTACTCTGAAAACTAAATTTTGTAGATTGAACCGGAGTATTGAAGTCGAGCTTTGGTACTCCTATTTTTCAGGTGAAGATTTTCGTGGTTGCTATCGTTCATCTTTCACAAAGACTCGCGGAAGCGTGAAAAAGAAGGTGGAACCCTGATCAGGTTGACTGGTGACGCCAATGGTTCCGCCATTTTTTTCAATGAATTCTTTGCAGAGAATCAGCCCTAATCCCGTGCCTTTCTCTTTGGCAGTGCCGAGTTGTTTATAGCGATCATCAAGGCGAAACAATTTAGCGATGTTCTCCTGACTCAGGCCAATGCCCGTATCTGTAACTGAAATGGTGATGTTGCGTTTGTCCTGAGCGGCTGCCACATCAATGCGGCCACCAGGGTATGTAAATTTAATCGCGTTAGAGAGCAAATTACGGAGCACCGCATCAAGCATATTGGCATCGGCATACACCTCAAGCGGTTCGGTTATGTGATTTATGAGAGTAATGTGTTTTTGGCCGGCAATCGAGTTAAATAACTCAACCTCTTGCGCAACTATCTTTTGCAAGTGGAGATATTGAGGTTGAAAGTCAAAGGCATCACGATGAATACGCGACCAGGTGAGTAAATTTTCAATGAGCGCGTACAGATTATCTGTGGCATGCTCTAATATATTGATGACTTCTTCAATTTTCGTTTTGCTCCATCCCTGCATATTTTGCGACGTAAATTGGATTAACCCACGTAAAGAACTGAAGGGGCTGCGTAAATCGTGCGCAATCATCGAGAAAAATTTGTCTTTGCTTTCATTAAGCTGTTTAAGTTGATTATTCTGCTCTTCAAGCTGTTGCTGCAGCCTGTAAATCATCAGGTGTGTATGAATACGTGCAATGGCCTCTTCGTACTGGAAAGGCTTGGTAATATAATCAACCCCGCCAACTTCAAATCCTTTCACTTTGTCTAATGGGTCTGACAACGCCGTCATGAAAATGACAGGAATATTTTTCGTGGATTCATTAGCTTTCAGGCGAGCGCAGGTTTCAAATCCATCAAGGTCGGGCATTAAGACATCCAGGAGGATTAAATCCGGTTTTATCTGTTCTAGTTGCTGGAGCGCATCTTGTCCGCCTGGAGCAATCAGAATTTTAAATCCCACCTGGGTTAATTGATCCAGAAAGATTCGCAAATTTTTTGGACTATCGTCAATAACTAAAATCGTACCTTTTTGCATAATGTATTCATGTTTTTCAGGGTACCAGTCTCGATCTCTACCTTCAAACTGCATCACTTCCAATTGAAATGAATGACAGTACCTATCATGCCAGCCTTGAGGAAATGATGCAAGTATTCTTTTTCAAAAATATGACTTTGAGGCGATGATGGGGTGCGCTCAAAAGAGCCTTCCGAAATCTGTCAGACTTCAGAAAGCTCAGGCTATGAACGAGAGGAGTCGCTTTCATAGATTTTTCTGATGATGTAGGTCGGGCGGCGTTTGACTTCATCATAGATACGCCCGATATACTCGCCAATGACACCGAGCGAGATAAGTTGAATGCCTCCCAGAAAGAGGACAAGGATGACGAGTGTCGGAAATCCTTGCGGTTCGCCGCCAATCACTAATTTTTTATACAAATAGACTAAAATCCCCAAAAAACTGATGATCGAGACAAAAAAACCGGTATAACCTGCTATCTGAAGTGGGAAATAGGAAAATGAAAAGATCCCGTTCAGGGCGAGTTTCATCAGTTTTGGAAACGTATATTTGGCTTCTCCGCTATGGCGTTTATCCCGATCATACTCCAATCCGATTTGTTTGAATCCCGCCCAACTTCGTAAGCCTCTAACAAAGCGATTCCGCTCGTGCATTGATTTAATGACCTCAATGACACGCCGATCCATCAAACAAAAATCACCGGAATCCAATGGAATCGGAATATCGGAAATTTTGTGTAAAATGCGATAAAAGGCGCGATACGCCATGCGCTTAAAGAGATGCTCCTGGCGCGTCTTTCGAATGGCATAGACGACCTGATACCCTTCTTCCCATTTTGCTAAAAATTGCGGGAGGATTTCCGGAGGATCCTGCAAATCGGCGTCTAACAGCATGATCGCATCGCCTGTTGCAAAATCCATTCCGGCGGTAATCGCCACCTGATGCCCGAAATTTCTCGAAAAATCAAGAATTGTACAATGCGGATAACGCGCTTGAAAGTGCTGCATTAGTTGCAAGGATCCGTCATGACTGCCGTCATTAACAAAGATGATTTCGAGTTCATACCCGGCTAACAGGCGACTCAAACTTTCTACACGCTCAAAGAGCGCAGGTAACACTTGCTCTTCATTATAGACCGGGAACACTAAAGAAATACGTTTCATGAAAGTTGATAAGTGACTAAAGTTTCAAGTGACTAAAGTGACTAAAAGTGAAGATCCCTCTTCACACTATAGCCATTTGAAACTTTAGTCACTTTAGTCATTTCATCAGGCTATAATCAATGCACGGATATGAATAATTTTCTCCCTGAGTGTTTTATCATTGGCTTGAGCTTGCTCAACTTTCCGACACGCATACATGACTGTCGTATGATCGCGTCCGCCAAAATATCTTACAATGTCTGACAGCGACAGATTCGTTAATTCACGCGCCAGATACATGGCGATTTGACGAGGTAAAGCAAGTTTCCGGCTGCGCGTTGAGGATTTCATCGAAGAGAGGTCAACCTGATAATGATTTGCCACCACTTGTTGAACTAACTCAACCGTAATTTTGCGCGGCGTGGTATCAAACAGGTCATACAAGACTTTCTGAGCTAATTCTAAAGTGATCTGTTGCTGAGCGAAGGTTGAATAGGCCCGTATTTTCGCTAAACAGCCTTCGAGTTCCCGAATAGTCGAATGAATTTTTTTGGCGATATACGCGGCGACATCATCCGGCAAGACGATCTGTTGAGAAGCCGCTTTCTTTTTGAGAATTTCAATGCGCATTTCCAAATCCGGCGCTTGAATATCGGCAATCAGACCCCATTCAAAACGCGAACGTAATTGTTCAGCAATTGTCGGAATTTTTTTGGGCGGGCAATCACTGGTCAGAATAATCTGCTTGCGAGCCTGATACAAAGTATTAAACGTATGAAAAAATTCCTCTTGCGTTCGCTCTTTTCTGGCGATAAATTGGATATCATCCACTAATAATAAGTCAATATTGCGATACTTCTCTCGAAATCGCGCCATTCGATCTTCACGAATCGAAAGAACCATCTCATTCATAAATTGTTCGGCAGATAAATACAGGATTTTCGTCTTAGGCGCCAGGTTCGAAAGGTGGTTGCCGATCGCGTGGAGTAAATGGGTCTTGCCTAATCCCACGCCGCCATAAATGAATAAAGGATTATAATTCGCCGCCATCTGAGCCGCCACAGACAGGGCAGCATCGTGTGCAAGGCGATTACTATCCCCGACAACATAGGAATCAAAGGTGTATGCCGGATTTAATTCCCGTAAAACCTGATGTTGCTGAGACAAGGGAGGGTCAGGATTCGTATTTTTGGTCGTATCAGAACGCGGAAAAGACCTGTCGCTGCTTAGAGATGCAAGAATGTCGTGTCCTTGCACGCGGGAGATAAAATCTCGCCTGGGAGCAATCCGTTCAGCCCAGGGTTGGGCGGGCGCTTCCATCGAATTCGTTGTTTTCGTCAATCGGTCAGGTTGAGCAGCTACCCGCACCTTCGACAAAGAGCCTGCGTCTTCAATCTCAAGCGCGCCAACCTCTCGATGCGTCTGCGATGGTGTCACCATAGTGGTTCGTTTTCTGGGGATATTTTCCGTTTCAGGGACAGCAGCAGCATGAACAGCGTTCTCCATCACCACAAAAAAGATTTCCGGTTGAAAACCGAGCGTTTCCGTAAGTGTATCAACAATCACATTGACATAGTGTTCGCCCAGCCAATACACAAATACATCGTCAGGCACGCCGATATTGACTTTTTTCTGGTTCATTGAAAGCATCTGCGTTGGCCTGATCCAGGTATTAAAGCTGGGGCGATTAATCCGTTTTTCCAGTTTCGCTAAAACTTCTCCCCACATGGTTGTTTGCATGATTCTTTCTGTAAAACTAAGGTTGATTTTGAAAAAGTTATCCACATTTGTGGATAAGTGATTAACTAATGTATTTTCAGGGACTTTTGACCTTTTCTCACAAAGTTATCCACATCTTGCTGTGAAAAACTTTTTATTTTCAATTACTTAACAGAAAAACTGTAAATTGGAAAAAACAAGAATGCAAGTTTTTTTCATAAAAATTTTCTATCTCTTGTGATTATGAATAGTTGAGAAATTGAGAATTTCTGTGCAAAAGTTTTACGTTTGTTAATTGATTTTTGTGTTTGACTCTCTCTGGCTAAAATTCCGGCGTAAAGTGATTGACAAATTCTCCTGAGCAATTTATTGTCAAAAGCAGAATTTACAAAAAATACTTTTTTTCAATGTAGAATATTTCAGAAAAATATTTGCAGGAATATCTGAGTTTTCGAAAAATATGTATGAGTAACCCAAAAGGGTTGAGTATTCTTGTCAAGAATATAGTTCAGAAGACTTCTGAAGAACGACTGTTACGGGTTCTCCGGCTAACCGGCAATCTATAATTGGGGGGAATGCACGATGAATTATTACGATGAGTATAAAGAGTTGATCCAGAAGCTTGTTTCAGGAGATTTTTCCCAGACGACTCAACAGGAACGTGACGCCACCGTCACAAAAATTATCCATGCTTCAGCGTTGACGTCTGCGGCGATTTCGATCATTCCGGTACCGATGATCGAAACGCCAATTCAAATCACGATGGTGCGCGGCATTGGTAAAGTGTATGAGCAGGAATTAGATGAAAAAGTTGTGTTGGAAATTATGTCAGTCATCGGAGGCAATGTTCTGCTGCGTCAATTGATGCGCCTCATTCCCTATGTCGGTTTCGTGATGAATGTCTCCAGAGTGTATGGCACCACCTGGGCCATTGGATCGACGGCTGAATATTATTTTAAACATAATCGAGAAGTGGAAAAAGAAGAACTCATGCGGATTTTCAAAACAGTGCTCAAACAAAAAACCCAGGAAAAAGAACAGGATCTGTATGAACGTCATACGGAGGAGCGGCTTGCGGAATTAAAAAAGTTATTTGATAAGCATCTGATCACGCAGGAAGAATACGAGCAAAAACGCGAAACCATTATTTCCGAGTTATGAGGATATAGCACCAGTAGTGTGATAATCTCGCCCTGCCGGAATACCAGGGGCGCGAGGTATTATCCACCGTGCAGTTCAAGCCATGAAAAAACCGCCATATTCCCTGGAAGATGCCCGGATGTATGAAAAAAGCAGGGATTATCTCAAAGCGGCTGACATCTATTGTGAATTGGGTGAGTATGCCAAAGCTGAAGCGTTGTTTCGCGCGCTTGAACAACAATTCCCTTTCCACAAAGAGATTAAATTCAAATTCGGAAAATTGCTTGCTGGTGCGAAGCAATGGAATGAAGCGATTATCAAGCTGCAAGAAGCCGAGGGAGCAGGAACCTTTCAGGAAGAACGTTTATATTTGCTGGCCGAATGTTTCACACAAAAGGGGTTTCTTCACGCGGCCAAAGAAATGTATGTGGAATTGCTTGATCGCAATTATCACTACAAAGATGCGCGCAAGAAACTACAAATGCTTGATGCTCCTAGTTTTGCCGCATTCGCGACAAATCAACAGCAGACCATGATTACTTCGGGAGAGTTCACTGCTTCAGCAACAGAAGATCTTTACCAGACTATGCAGGGTATTGCTGTGGAAGACCGCTATACGCTTCTTGAAGAACTCGGACGCGGCGGGATGGGCATTGTCTATAAAGCTCAGGATACTGCCTCTGACCGCATCGTGGCAATTAAGGTCTTACCTCCCTACCTGGCGACAGAAGAGCAGAATCGCCTCCGGTTTTTTCGGGAAGCTGAGGTGATTGCTCGTCTCAATCATCCGCATATTGTGCGGTTATTCGAAGTCAATCAGCAAGAACACTTTCTGGTCATGGAATATATCCCAGGCGGAACATTACACTCCTGGAAACAGCAGCAAGGCATGTCAACTGAGAAGCTTTTGCTCTTTTTGATCCAAATTCTGGATGCGCTTCACGTCGTTCACCAACAAGGCATCATCCATCGCGATCTGAAACCGGAAAATATCTTGATTGCCGACCCATCAACCGCCAAACTCACGGATTTTGGCATTGCGCACATTTGCGGCGCGACCATTACGCACACCGGAACCCACTTAGGAACAATTCCGTACATGGCTCCGGAACAGATTATCGGGCATCGAATTGATTGGCGCGCTGATATTTACGCGATCGGCGTTATTCTGTATGAATTTTTGGCAGGGGAACTGCCCTTTAGCGGCCAGGATACCAGTTATCATCATGTACATACGACTCCGCGCGCGCCTCGTGAGCTTGTGCCGACTCTTGCGCCAGAGCTTGAACACATCATTCTCAAATGTCTTGCAAAATCTCCTGATGATCGCTTTCACAACGCCAAAACTCTGCAATCCGCCATTGAGAAGTTTTCTAATGATTCTGGCTTTTCTCCTTGACATCTGATCGATGTGATGCTATTCATAAAATTGCTCATTCAGTCGAGGATGGAGAAACTGCCCGAATTTCCTGATAAACATCTTTTGGTTTTTCAAAAAGGGGAGGGAAGACGATGAAAACCTATGTGATCCAACGAGGAGATTCTCTGTTTAAAGTTGCTCAGAAATTTTATGGGGATGGGTATAAATATGAATTACTCGCGGCCTATAATGGTATGAGCAATCCCAATGCTATTGAAGTCGGGCAAGTTTTACAGATTCCTGATGTACAGGAACTCGATCTTGCTTTATCTGACTGGCATAATTATCAATCAGGAAAGATCTATTGGAGGTTGACGGTCAAAGGGGTTGAGGTCAAAGGACAAGGGATTCTCCTGAATTCGAAATTTACCACACAGGCCAAAAAAATTTGGGAAACCTTTCGCGCTCCGATTCTTGCGGCCTCAAAAAAACATCGCGTGCCTGTTCCTGCGATTATTGCTACAATTTCTACAGAATCGAGTGGGAATCCGCAGGCCTATCGTTATGAACCTGCGTTTTACACTCGCTATATACAAAACAAAGCCGAGTGGAAAAACAATCCGTATTCCGCCTCTCCCAAACGTATTTCTGCCTCTTACGGTTTAATGCAGATTATGTACACAACCGCATATAACGTGGGATTCCGCGGAAAACCCGAAGATCTCTACGATCCGCAGCAGAATCTTGACGTTGGCTGCGCGTATATTGCCAGCGCCTACCAGGTGAAACAGCACGGATGGGATCCTCCGAAAATTGCATGCGCCTATAACGCCGGGAGCGTGCGTCCGACCACCGAGAATGCCTGGGGCATGTATTGTCATGCTGGACATTTAGATCGCTGGATTCCTTCGTATAATGGGGCAATTGAAGCTATTGGCGCGCAAGCCATCCCGCAGGTTATCACTCCTCCTGCAACAGAAATTCAACCGCCGATTTCGAAACCGCAACCCGCAGAACAACCGCCGATCTCTGGAGCAAATGTTGTAACTCTTCAATTGCTCTTGCCGAAAACAGTGGGCAAAACCTGGCAACCGCTGATTGTCGATCTGTTTCAACTGAACGAAACCGGCATTGGCGAACCATTTTCCTTTACAATTAACCAGGTGAAAACCCGTGAAGATGGCTATTCCTATGAACGTCCAAACATCGCAAAAGGCGTGTATGATCTGGTGTTTACCGATGCAGCGACAGGCGCCGTGCTGTATGATATTGCAGAAGTTGAACTGACAACCCAACCAACGCAGTTAGATCTCCGGCAGGCCTTGGCCATTCCATCTCCCACCCCCACTGTTCAACAAAAGGCGACGCTCCGTATCGGTTTTCCCAAAATTCAAGGACAGGTCTGGAAACCTGTGATCATCGATCTATTCAAACATCAGACCGGAGGGACCGGAACCCCCCTGTCATACACGGTAAAAATACCTTCTTATGGCCCGGCAGGAGAATATATCTACGACATCCCCAATATAGACTATGGCGTCTATGATCTTGTGTTCACAGATGCAGCCAGTCAATCGGTCATGGATGACATTGCAGATTGTGCGGTACAACAGCCGCTTGTGATCGTAGAATTCAGAGCAGGTACTCGCAGAGATGTCACTCCGCCATCCGAGACTCCTTCTGTTGTCAGCATAGCGAGAGGGTTGGGAGACATATTTAAGGCATTCTGGAACAAGTTCTGGAGTTAAAAGGAAAAACATTTACAGGAGAAATTTATTTGACTTTTTGAGAAACCTGTGTTGAACTTACTCATATCGTTCGAGACAATGGATTTTCACCGTTTGAAATGGGAGCAGGCATGATTCGAGAGCGTGTGAGTTTCATTCTTAAACTCTATGGACTGATTGATGTAAGCGTGGTCGCGTGTTCTTTTGGGGCGGCCTATCTGATCCGAAGCTGGTTTGCTGAGGTTGCTTACGTGCCTCGATTAATGCACTTTTCCGAGTATTTCCCTCTTCTGGGCGCGATTCTTCCGATCTGGCTGAGTTTGCTCTATTTCAATAAAATGTATGCCTCACACCGGGGAAAGAGCTATTGGCCTTTCCTCTGGACGGTCGTGAAGACTAATGTGGAAGGGATCTGTGTCCTGAGTGTCCTCTTTTTTATCTTGAAACTTCATGTATTCAACCGCTCTCTAATCATGTTGTTTGTACTGTTGTGCATTGTATGTCTGACAGGAGAAAAAATTCTGCTGTTCAAGTGTTTGCAATATGTTCGCAAACAGGGCCGCAATATTAAACGAGTGCTGCTGATTGGCACTGATCCCAAAGTTCAGGTGCTCATCAAGCACATCAATCAGCACCCGGAAACCGGGTTTGTGATCGCCGGTCTCCTGTCGGAAGCTCCTGAAGACATCGGGCGGAATGTGTATGGCTATAAAGTGCTCGGAACCGCTGACATGCTCTATCAGGTGTTACATACAGAAATTATTGATGAGGTCGTTTTTACCACTCCTATTTTTGCGTTACACCGCATTAAACGTTCTTTGGAAGTGTGTGAATTGATGGGGATTAACGGTCGAATTTTTCTTGATACCTGTGATGATGCTTCGCATTTTAAAATGTTTATCGACAGCATGATTGATATTCCCCTGCTTTCATTTTCTTATCGGGAGAAACAATTTTTCAGTTTGGGCATAAAACGCCTCATGGACATTGCAATTGCGGGCACGTTGCTTCTGATTCTGTCGCCTCTTTTGGCCATCCTGGCAGGACTGATTAAACGTGAATCCTCCGGGCTGGCCATTTTTAAACAGATACGCAGCGGCTTAAACGGTCGAAAATTTGTAATGTATAAGTTTCGTACGATGGTGGACGGCGCCGAAGCCCTGAGAAATCAGTTACTCACTCAGAATCAAAGTTCAGGTCCGATTTTCAAAATGGAAGACGATCCCCGCATTACGCCGTTAGGCAAGTATCTTCGCAGAACCAGCCTGGATGAGCTACCCCAATTATGGAATGTGCTCAAAGGTGATATGAGTCTGGTTGGCCCGCGTCCGTTGCCCCTGGTAGAATCGGCGCAGATAACGGGGCGCGAACGCCGGCGTCTCGCCATGAAACCAGGAATTACCGGAATGTGGCAATGTAACGGACGCAGCCACTCCAGTTATCATCATCTGATCACGATGGATTTAGAGTACGTTGATAACTGGTCGCTCTTACTTGATATGAAACTACTCATCAAAACTATTCCGGTCGTGATTCAATGTATCGGAGCAATGTAAGGAACTGAGTATAGCAACCGGGTTTTTGAGAAAAACCCGGTTGCTTGCATGTCAGGTTTCTCTCAAAGACCAGGTTTCTGAGCCAATGAGAGCGCGTACATCTTCCCTGCGCCGATAAGCAGAAAGATCACAAAGAGGACACCCAGAATACTTCCGCGACGATAGGCGGTATGATAATATACCCCACCTTCACCGATTGCAGGCAGTGGAACCGGATCAATCGGTAATCCGTGCGATGCTGCCAATTCGCGGATGTTCAAGAGATGAATCACTGGAATTCCCTGGGCCGCATAGTCAAAAATCAATCCTCGCACGGGACTTTCAGGCAAATCGCTCGGGAAACTCAGCACGAGACCATTCGGAAATTTCAACGAAGCCGTCGTTATGCCATATCCTGCCGAAGTTCCTCCGATATTCACAAAACAGGCAAGCGGGTTTCCGCCAGCGGCTCGTTGATAAAGCTGCTGCCGTTCGCGGATGCTTTCAGCAAGCTCTTCCTCTTGAATCAATGGCGCGCCGGCTGATTGAGCCAGTTGAAGAAAAACGGCTTTGGAATTCGGGTCAAACAAGCCGTCCGCGCGATCATCCTCTCCACCGAGCGACACGGCGAGCGGCTGATAGGGCAATAATCCCTTTGAGCGTAAATGGACGAGCATATCTAAAAACGTAAATCCAGGGATATTTGCTCCATACATGGACGCTCCGAAGGAATAGATCAACAGCGGGGATAGATTCATGACTTTGACGGCTGAAAGTGTTGCCAGAATGAGCATCGGAAAGGATCCGCTGGCGTTAATGGCGACCACATCTCCGGTCTGTAAATCAGCTTCAGTAAAGAATTTGACAAGTAACGCGGCAAACGCCGGATTTGTCGCTGTTCGTTTCGCTTCAAGATTGCCGAGCGTAGTCGTCAAATCCGTGTATTCCTCTCCGATAATTCCGGTTTCATTCGGATCAAGGGTCGTATCAAGCGAGATGCCAAGCGACAGCCGGTATTGCCGGGTTTCTTGCAGGCAGGTGTGCATCAGTTGGGCGGCGGCGATTTGGGTCTCATAAGCCCGATATTTATGCTCTACTTTCGTTGTTTCGAGCAGATACAGACCCGCAAGGCCAATAATCACAATAATGGCAAGATACCATGCTGGCATACGGCTTTTTATCCATGAATGAAACATATTTCTACTAAACGCATTGTAATTTTTTTATGACTGTTTTTAACCTCACCCCGGCCCCTCTCCAAAGGAGAGGGGAAAGTTCCCTCTCCTTCGGGGATGGTCAGGAAGGGGTTCTTATCACTGCGTTATGAGTAATAAGATCAATCTCACAAGAATTGAGGCAAGCAAGACAGCAAACACAGTTTTCCAGACGCCTTGTTTGACCATGTCATTGGCAATAAGCCCGGGAATAATATAGCCGATAACCCGCAGATCATAGGTCAACAGCCAGAAGTCTGTAACAAGCAGCCGACAGACTCCGCCTAAAAGATAGCCGATAAGCACGGCCGCCATGAAACGACGCCGGCCGTAAAGGATCGTCACGTAGGAAATCCCCCTGAGAACCCAGTAAGTTAACAGGGCAACCGCCAGGGAAACCGCAATACGATCGGGGTGATCGGCAAACAGTGCGAAATACCCGGGAACGATCAGCCCACCGGCAGACAGACCAATCCACTCCATCAACAGAAAACTGATGACCATCCCGATCCCTATCGCTTCAACAATCACAGCACTGTTTCTCCATGTGTTTCGAAATATTCAACAAGTTGTTCTCCCGCGCCTTTCATATTTCCAAAACCAAAAAGCAGCAGATTTTCCTGACAAATCTGGTGTATCCAATCACAAAATTGGGCGATGGGCTGAAATTTCCGCCTGACATGAATTGGTGGGTGTGTTCTCTCCTGACGTTGAAGATACTGTTTTGCCCACAAGTTCGTATCTCCTGTTAAAATCAGGTGTTCCATTGGAATTTCCGCCTGGGTGACCCATTCAGCTAATTGTCTGACTCGAAAGCCGCGATCGCTCCGATTATTCAAGACCCCGATTACAGGCAAATGTTGTATACGAGTAAATACAGGGGACTGTTGCAGGCGTTGCCATGCCATTGAAGTGGATTCAGGATCATTAGCCGCAAAAGCGTTCACCAAATAGATATTGCTCGCCCTGTATTTCAAGGAATATACGTGCATCGCTCCGAGATCTGGCGCGGCTTTCTGCATTCCGCGTAAGGCAATCTCAGGCGAAACGCCTAATAATGAACACACTTTCAGCGTGCAGGCCACATTTTCCTGAAAAGTCGGATAAGGAAACTGATTGAGCGTCTCAAGCGAAATATCAGCAGGCTGCACAACATGCACGGAGGTTTGCTGCCGGGCGGCGATGTGGCAGAACAATTCTGTAAATGGGGTGTCGGTCAGCACAAGCAATCCCTTCGCAGGGATCGTCAGGGAGAGCACGTTGGCGACAGTCTCAGCAGTAGCGCCCATCAGATCGGAATGATCCTGACGCACGTTCGTGATGACGCCGATTGTCGAACGAACCAGGCGATGTTCGGAAATCCATTGCGTTTCAGGATGAATCGCCATGCACTCAAGCACTAATGCCTTAGCTTTTCGTTTCGCAGCTAACCTTACGATCCTCTTTTGTTCAATGATATTAGGCGAACCTCGCCGTTTGACCGGCTGTTCGTGATCATCTTCAAAAATTATGCGTGGGGCTGAACCTGTAGTTTTTGCCAACACCCGCCAGCCTGCTTCTCGTAACGCGCCCGCAATCAGGCGGGTTGTGGTTGATTTCCCGCGTGTGCCATTGACATGAATGCGAATGGGGATCGCTGAAAGCTGGCGGAGATGTCTCGCATATTCCAGAATTCCCAGGAAAAGAAGAATTGTGGCAAGTATCAGTAGTATGATCATACGTTGACACAAGCAAGCCAGAAGATAGGAACAGGACTTGGAAGATTATTTTGAATATTCCCCCTTAAAAGCGTCATTTTACCCACCCCTAACCCCTCCGAGGAGGGGAATCTGAGATCGGTACGGACACAAATTCCCCTCCTCGGAGGTAGGGTTGTTAAGTTCTACGGATGTTTGTCATCTCGACTTCGCTCGATGACCGGAATACCGCACGTCGAGCGAAGTCGAGACGGGCATGTTTTACAAGAAATTAACAACCCTGCTCTTCGGAGGGGTAGGGGTGAGTAAAGTTATAAGAATATCCTCATACCCCCCAGGCCGTAATAAGAACATATAGACAGACGCCGCCCGGGTTTCCCCTCACAAGGTTCGAAACGGCGGCGTCCATCCGAGATCAATAATGGCTCTTATTTCGCAGGAACGACATTGGTTTTCCCATAGTCCACGGTTTCTAACCATTCTGTCGGATAGCCGACTTGCTTTCCATTCACATACCCATCATTGTATTTGTAAATCAATTCATCCGCCAACGCTCTCCAACGCGCCAGAGTCAACATGGCCATATTTTTGGTATAATTGGTCAGAAAAACTTTGGCTTTCTGTGGGTCTTCCTCATACAATTTGAGCGCGCCAGCCTCAATGCCCGGCTGCATGGCAAAGAATTGGCCTTCGAGTTCTTGCTGTACAGTCTTGATATCCTGAATCATATACGAGAACTTCAGATCGGCAAAGTTGGATACAAAGTCAAACGCCCACCAGGCCGATTCTTTATCGTAGTAGCTCCGGCTGCCGCTGCTAAAGGGTCTAGGCATTTCCAGCACCCCGCTATACACTGGAATGTAGCAGGTAGAATGCGGCGCATCTTCCCCAAACCAGAGCACGCCTCCAATCGCCGGGGGCAGCCAATTTCTGGCCTGGGCGACAAAGCTATAGGAACAGCGGAAGATCGAAATCGCCCGTTCCCAATCCGTATCCTTCGCATATTCGGGCTTGACATCTTTCGGGGTCGGATAGCGGTTCGGACAGGCAAATGGTCCGGCGGCCAACCCTTTGGTCAGATCAAATTCTGTGCCTTCATAGTAATCGCGATTGATCGTCATCAGATCCTGAACAGATACCTTTTTATCCGGTTTGACTGAGAATGGATACTGTTCCTTCTCTGGATCAAGATACGGATCCAGATTCAAGGATGGCGCTAATAGACTCAGCACGCGCCATTCACGGCGTCTCTGATAATAGGGCGCGCCATAGGGATCGGGATTATAGGCTTTCCAGAAAAGGAATTCCCCATCTTTTTCTTTGTTATACCACTCCATTTCCTCAGCAAAAGAAACCACATTCGCAGAGGCCATATAATAATCAGGGTTATTTAAATCCAGAGTCCCGATTCGGCTGCGGTTGGAAGCCATAGAGACATGATCATCAGGGATTCTCACAGCGGCCCACACTGCCCCCGATTTGCCGCTATCCGGCGTCCAGAATGGTCCTGGGCCGATAATATCGAACATCCAGGCTTCATTCCCATCAACAATGGTCAAGGTTTCGCCGCCGTCGCCATAGCCATATTTTTCAGCCAATTCACCCATAACTTGTATAGCTTCACGGGCGGTTTTGGCGCGTTGCAGGGCAAAGACTTGCAACATTTCGATCATCATCAGTCCCTGATCGTTAAAACATTCATCGCGGCCGCTAAACGTATCTTCGCCTATAATGACCTGATGTTCATTCATGAAGGGATACCCCACATTGAAGTACGTAGAGGTGTGTTTCACCTGGGGAATCTCTCCGGCCTGTTTCATTTCTTTTCCCGGAATACTATCATGACAAAGATCTTTATATACCGGCGCCATTGCGCCCTCTTCAAAATCCTGCCCCGGGATCACCCGTACACGGGCGTCATAGTTTCCATCACACGTATGGGTCACCATAGTTGATCCATCAACCGAAGCATCCTTTCCAACTAACATTGTTGTGCATGCTTCAACGGAGAATCCGCTCATAGTCACAATGCACAAGCATATTCCAATGACAGCTATAACTTTCATAAAATTTTTCCTCCGATTACAGGTTAATGTTGAGATTCTGAAAAACCAGGTTTCTCGAAGAAACCTGGTTTTTCAGAAGTTTATGGCGTTAATCCTTTGTTGTTATTATACTTCTGGATAAGGTCGTCATTTAATTGCCAATAGGCTTCTTCCGCCCTCAGCATACAGGCGTTGGTGTAATCAGTCAAAAATCGCTTGGCTAATTCCGGATCTTGTTCATACGCTTTAGCGGCTGCGATTTCTATGGCAGATTGCATCATAAAAAAATCCGCCTCAATTGGTTCACGCACAGCGCGAAGATCCTTGATTGCATCCTGATAACGGCGATTGACTAAATCATCCGCAAAGGCAAAGGCCCAACGCGCAGAATCGCGGCTGAAATGGTCACGGTCAAAGGTCTGCCAGGATTTCGGGAACTTCTGAACACTGCAATACACCGGAACATAGAGACTGACATGGGGATTATCATGATAAAACCACAACACGCCTCCAATGGGATCTGGCAGCCAACTTCTGGATTGCGACACAAAACCATAAGAGCAATTATATTTTGCCGCAGGCCGGTGATAAGGAATCGTCAGGAGATTGTGCATATCATCGACAGGAAATGGAGTCGTAAAGGGGCTTTTTTCCATTTTATTGTCTTCTCCCGGTACCAACCAGCCTGGATCTTCCTCCATATCAAACACCGTTCCCGTCAATGTGGAACGCATGAGCGCCATGACATCCTGAACGCTGAATTTTTTCTCTGGCTTGATCGAGAATGGATACAACTCTGTTGACATATAGGGATCCCATTCCAATGAAGGGGCGGCGGCGCTGTAAACAAGATAGAGCCGAATACGGCACCACATAGAAGAAAGCGCCCAATCTCCGGTTTTGGGGACATAGGCCTCCTGCCAGATGAAAGGCTTGCCGCTCTTCGGATCGTACCATCCTTGATCAATCGCGACTTGCATATAGTTTTGGGAGGCCATAAAGTAGTCGGGATTATTCAGATCAATTTCACGAATACGGCTGACGTTCGGCATAACAAAGACATGATCATCAGGGATACGCTGGGCTGCCCACACCGCACCTGGTTCTCCGCTTTCCGGATTCCATAACACCCCAACGCTGAAAATTTCAAACAGCCAGGCCTCGTTCGGGTCAGCAATGGTCAATGATTCGCCCATGTTCGCACAAGAAGGCAGGAACCCATATTTTTCAGCCAGTTCCCCCATCACGTTGATCGCTTCACGGGCGGTTTTGGCGCGTTGCAAGGCGAACACCTCAAGCTGTTCAATTGTCATGATGGCTTTTTCCCCCCGGAAGGTTGCCAATTCTTCTTTTTGGGCAATCGTACTTTCGCCAATCATGAGTTGGTGTTCATTCATGAAAGGATAGCCGACATTATAGTACGAGTAGGTTTGCTTTACTTGCGGAATTTCCCCAATTTTTACCGGGGGGCCAGGCTCTTCGCCAATGATATTCCAATGTACATCTGCGATTGCCCCCTCTTCAAACGTCTGACCGGGAACCAGAGTAATGCTCGAATCATACCAGCCATCGGCGGTATGAGAGGTCATTACCGAACCATCTACGGATGCGTCTTTTCCGACCACCACATCCATGCAGGCATTCACCGGAGCGACTATGATAGCCGCCAGAAGTATGGCGCACCATACAACGATATATTTTTGACTTCTCATCGTCTTTTTCTCCTTATTAGAAAGTTAGACATTATGTGTTTACCTCTGGAGACACTCTATGAAGCAAGACATCCCTCCCTTCCTAACTTTGGATGATTACTGGGCAGTGGTTAAATAGTAAGTGATGCCCGCTCGTTGAGCGAAGTCGAAACGAGCCGCTCACAGTTCCCTTCGACTTCGCTCAGGGAACGCATCACTTACCATTTAACCACTACCGCAATATCTTCTTATTCCCTTCCTGGGAGCAGGGCTGTTAAGTTCTACCCCCTCCGTCCCCTGCAAGCGCAGGGCTGTCAAGTTCTACCCCCTCAATCCCCCGCAAGCGGGGGAGGTCGATCCGTTTCCCCCCGCTTGCGCGGGGAACAAAAGGGGGGGTCACAACTTCTCCCCGCGAGAACTTAACAACCCTGCCTCCTGGGAGGGGTAAGGGTGGGTAAATGAAAAGGTAGTGGTTAATATGGTAAGTGATACCGTTCCCTGAGCGGAGTCGAAGGGAACAAGTCCAGGCTCGTTTCGACTTCGCT
>DF820471.1:247871-259187 GCA_000739535.1 Candidatus Vecturithrix granuli
GGAACAAGTCCAGGCTCGTTTCGACTTCGCTCAACGAGCGGATGTCACTTACCGTTTAACCATTACCAATGAAAAATTATGTCAAACGCTAAGGCTCATCTGATCAATCATAAACCACCCGCTGCGGATCTACTTCAGCCGGATTCAGGAAATAATGTCCGACCCCGTGCTCGATCACCTCAGCATAGCGAGGGGTATTCTCAATCATGATCGGTTTATCAAAATTAAATTCCGACCAGGTTTGCGCGATCTGTAAGATCGAGGAACAGTGGCGCCCGACTCTCACGTCAATCGGCCAACCCTGTTCATCGATGTCTTCGTACAACAATCCATGCTCGCCGGCTTTCATCACAAACGGGTCTTTGCCACTTAACAGCAAGGCTTCATCCGTCACTGCGCGCACGCGATCCAAAAACGGTTCCGGCGCTTCAAGCAATAACGATGCTGCTCGCGTAAAATCGCCGACTTCACGGTGCGATAATCCATGTAAGGTCGGCGGAGAATATTCCATGCCGATCGGTTGTTCGAATTCATCGCCGGTCAAAATCATTGAGGCCATCGCAGCGATTTCCTGCGCTTTCTGATGAGCCACAATGGTACTGATGACCGGATACTCTAATTCCGCTTCGTGCAGATCAATGAAAAGATCGACCTCCTCCGCTTCAATGACCTTTGTAAAGGCGTAGCAGGTTTGCTCCGTAATCGTGCCGTTGGCTTTGCCGGGCCAGGTTCGGTTCAAGTTGCGAATATCCATGTAAGCCAGCATTTGACCGCTGGGATAATTGACATAGACTTCGGGATCAGGCCAGGAATCGAGGGGATTCGACCAGCGGTCGCCCATGCGGAATCTCTTTTCGCCCCAATTTGTCTTGATGTGATAGAATTGCGGATACGCATCCCCTGGCCGCGTCACAGTCGAGGCGCTGCGGTTTGCTCGCGTGACGACTACCAATTTTCCTTGCGTTAATTGGGCGTTTTCAATCAAAATCTGCGCGGTTAAGTTCCCGGCGGGTTCCTCCGGGTGAGTTCCTCCGATCACCATCATCGTCCCGCCCGGATTTCCGCTGTCTAAAATGTAGATGTGACAATCATTGACGGTGCCTTTTAGCGGGGCAAAATAGTCGCTCAGATTTTTCACTGCTGTCACACCAGACCCCAGGACAACCGCCTCCTTATAAGTCCGATGCCTGTGAAAATCCACCCCGGCGCCAAACATGGCAAGCCCCACCAGACAAAGCACGGCAATTTTCATCTGTTGTAATCGCTGTTCTGACATAGTCAACTTCCTCCATGATTATTTCAACCGTAACACCCGCAGCACAAAGGGCATCAGGATAATGCAATACAACACCGCTTCTTGCGCATCTTTTGTCTTGCGTATTTCGCGGAGTAAGATAAACGCCACAAACGCGCTGAGCAGATAATAGACATACATGATCATGGTATTGATAAATGTACTCATCATTATAGGTGTTCTCCTCTGAAAATGTAGCGCGAAAGCTCCAGCTTCGCGCCGGCACGCCCGCGAAACTGGAGTTTCGCGCTACATTGCTTTCAGCCTCCAATCAAAAAGGAGAGTTTGTTGCTGAAAATGAGAAAGAGCGTACAGATCAGCAAAATACAGGCGGCCGGAATAGCGCAGGTCTTGACAAAATCTTTGTAATAGTGACCGGTGTATTTCAATTCGATCACGGCCGCGCGTCCAACAACGGCTGTGGGCGGCAGGCAATCGCCCAAAGGCCACATCACCGCCATAGCAGAAAGGGCAATAATCGGATTCAAGCCTTTCATATTGAACAATAAAATCAACGGCACGCCCAGGAGCGGAGCCACTGCATATTGCAATAACCCCTCAGAAATCGGGAGAATCAGGAACAATGTGACATATAACAATCCGAGCGGGAGGGTGACGACCGCCAGTGAAATCAGGCCGCGCGCCCCACTTAAGGCCATGATCTGAATTAAAATTCCCACGACAATCATAATCCCTACCAGCGGAATTAACGAGCGCACCGTATTTCCGGCAATGTCAAGAATTGGCAGCTTTTTGGGGCTGATAAAAAACACGGCAATTGACGCGAGCAAAAACATGAAGGGCAGTCCTAAAATCGGGACATGGAATGGCCAGAGCCTGCCGGCGAGCACTAACCCGAAAAAAACCACAAACGGAATGCTCACTCGGCCCCAACTCATCTCTTGCGGCGGCTCCGGTAATTCTTGCAGTACTTTTTCCAGATCAATCGGAGCGCCCTTGCCGGCCAGCATAAACATGGAAAGCAAGGCTCCTATCAGTGTCAAAACCAGGAGCGGCAGCATGAATCCCACATAGGGCATATTCGAGCCGGCGGCCGCCATCATGGCCCACAAATTGACCGGCGGCGCGGCGGCGCTCATGGCGGCGCACAAAAAAATAATGGCCAGCGTTCTGGTCTGGGAGACCCCCATGCACATTAACACGGTTCCGACCAGCGAACCGACGGTTAATACGGTCGCTGCTCCTGCGCCGGTTAACGCTCCGGGTACCAATAAAATGCAGGTCAGTAAAATCAGGCAAATCGAACGGCGACGATGAAAGGTCGAGACAATACTCCGCACCATAAAAATGATGCCGCCCGCTTCTTTCAACAAGTTAATAAAAAATGTGGCTGTAATAAAAATCAGACACACATCGTAATAGGTAAAGGCTCCTTCAACAATGTGTCGTAACGGTAAGCTTCTTGTATGGACAATTGCTCCGGCAAGGGCCGCTGCAAACATAGAAAGTTCAATGGTGAGCTTGAACCAACGCGCCGCGACAAAGGCGACTACCATCACCACGAGGATGAAACTGGCATAGACAAACATGCACAACCCCCTTTGTCTGAATAACGGACAAATTATAAGAAAAAAAGGAACCGGGCTTTATCTCCTGGTTCCCTTGTTTATTATTCTGTTCCGAATAACGTCTTAAAGACTTCCACAAGATCGAGAGTTTCCTTCGCGCTATAAAGGGGGATGTTTTTTTCTTCAGCCATTTTGGTAAATAACCCATCCCAGTTGCTTTCTTCTTTGACAATCAAGATATCTGATACCGGGCCAACCGCGTCAATCGACTGTTGATCTGAGTCATCAACCCGTCTTGATTTCCCTTCGATATGGGCCCCAATGACGGTCATTCCCTGATTGCGAGCTTCAGCGATAATGGCTTCGATCCGCGCTACTTCGGCCTGAATATTTGTTCCGGCGGCGCCCATGCCTTTGCCGCTGGTACCCATCGTAATGATCACGGATTTGAAGGCCCCATCCTTCAAATCGCCGGCGGTCAAATCATCATTCTGCGTACACTCGAGATTCGCACGTTTACAAATCAACTTCACCATCAATGCTCCGGGGCTTTTGCCGCACGTCGTGACCACAACCGGGGCTTCTGGTTTGACTTCTGCCGCCATACTGAGATCGCCATACATGAAACTGCACACCATTGCAAAACAAATTATACCTAAAACATACCGTCGTTTCATAAATACCCTCCCTCTTTTTCATACGGGTTCATTCTTTCCATCTCCTCTTGTTTACATATCTTATGAGATTCCTCTCTTCCTAAAAGGATCAGGAAAAAATGTTTTGTCAAGAGAAAACTTTCAATAATTCATAGCTGAAATTTTTATTGAAAGAGAGAATTCTCATAGTCTTACTCGCGGTGAAGATGAAGCCGGGCGATCTGCTCGAGTTGCTCGAGGACGCCGACCTTTTCAGGTATCGAGGTCGCCTCCACGATTGAGCGCAAGCGTTTTATCTCGTTTTGGAGCGTGAGATAGCCAGTGCGATCATAATCAGTATATTTGTGCTGCGTAAAATTTTGAAGCTCTTCACTGATGGTATGAAGAGCAGTGGATGTATATTTTCCGGTCGGATACAACGTCAAATATCTGCCGTAACTCTGATTGATTCTGGATAGGTGGCAGGGGACATACCCTTCACATTCCCCGCCTACAGGATTTTGAGCCGCTTCCCAGGCGATGTCATCGGCGATGGGCAACGTTTGATATTCAGCGTATAAATCCCAGAAAACATTGGGCAGTACAAGCCATGTTCCCTGGATTTCAGCGTAATAGATATTCGCCTGTTGTTCCTGAATCCATGCCTGAAATTCCGGTGGAGGATTCTGAAGAGGTTCTAAGCTTTGTCTAAGTACTCGCAGGCGCGCCAGTTTAAGTTCAGCCGCAATTGCCGGAGTGCTGACTTCCCCGCTTGCATGAGTCAAAAAGCGCACCAAATCAATCTGATCAAACCAATTGAGTTGCTCGCGCTTGAGCCGCGCCTGAGTAATCTCCTGATAGATCGCCTCACGCTGCGTTTCTTGATACACCATGGTGAACCCCCCAAAGATCCATCCCTGTTGGCCATCAGGGATCGCTATCTGATACCAGTAATCCTGTACTGCTCCAATCGTTTCCTGTTTTGGCGTTCGCCCAAGCTCCTGCACCAGGGTGCCCAATGCTAATTTCGTGACCTCTGGCGCCGAGGCATTCGGCTTCTGGCGTATCCGCACATTTGACGCGGTAAGAATTCGGAAAGAAGAGTTTTGCGCTTGAATAGGCATTATTTCCAGAAAAAACAGGATCATTGCAAGACCCCACAAAAATATCTTTTTCATAACATGCCTCCATGACATTCGTTGGACTGAACGTGCACCACACATTGATTGTGCCAGACACATTCGACAGACCTGCTTAAACCCAGGACTCGCTGAAGCGAGAACTACGAACCTGTCAAAATTACATTCGTTGGTACTCCAGGAATTGAAGATAAGCAGAAACTTCCGAACCCTTGCACGCCTCATCCGGGAATGCAAGAAAATTTTATGGATATTTATTTGATCACCACGACGATTCTCTGAAAAATTGATTGTAGAAAATTCTTGACATTGAGCAGCTTGAAAATATTCTTTCAGAGAAAATTTGTGCAAGATTGACGACATTTATCAGCTAATTGAAGTAGGAGACATTATGGAAGTTGTCGGAGAAGTCAAAAAAACATACCGTATTACAGAGCACCCAATTCTTACTCCTGAAACTCGGAAAGATCTGACATTTTTCTGGAAGGGCGAAGAACTTTCCGGGAAAGAAGGGGAATCCATTGCTACAGCATTATTTGCGAATGGAATCCGCACCTTTGGGTATCATTCCAAAGATGGCGCGCCGTTGGGAATTTTCTGTGCAAACGGCCAATGTTCGCAATGTACCGTGCTGGCAAACGGCCTGCCGGTCAAAGCTTGTATGGAACTCATTCAGCCAGGGATGCAGATAGAACCGGTCGATGGCAACCCCCCTTTGCCTGACCAGGTCGGCCCGATTAAAAAATTCAAATTGATGACTGAGATTGAAGTCGAATGTTTAATTATCGGCGGCGGGCCAGCCGGACTTTCGGCCGCGATTGAATTAGGACGAGTTGGCGCGGAAGTCTTAATTGTTGATGATAAACATCTTTTAGGGGGCAAATTAGTGTTGCAAACCCATCGTTTTTTCGGCAGCATCAATGCCTGTTACGCTGGCACGCGCGGCATTGATATTGCCTCGCGTCTGGAAAAGGATGTGCGCAAATATAACAACGTCAATATCTGGACCAATACAATTGCAATTGCAACTTTTTCTGATGGAAAAGTCGGCGTATTACGCGACGGCAGAGATTATTTTTTCATTCGCCCGAAAACCCTGCTTGTGGCCGCGGGGGCCAGAGAAAAATCCCTGGTATTCAAAGGCAACACTTTGCCGGGCGTCTATGGAGCCGGCGCCTTTCAAACTCTGGTGAATCGGGATTTGATTCGGCCGGCCGAACGCTTGTTCATTGTCGGCGGCGGAAATGTCGGTTTGATTGCCGGATACCATGCTCTGCAAGCCGGAATTGACGTTGTCGGCTTGATTGAAGCCTTGCCCGAATGCGGCGGATATAAGGTACACAAAGATAAACTCGCTCGTTTCGGTGTGCCGATTTATACTTCCCATACCATTCTCAGCGCGAATGGCGAACAGGAAGTCGAATCCGTGACCATTGCGCAAATTGACGACAAGTGGAAAGCGATTCCCGGCACGGAGAAAACCTTTGCCTGCGATACCATCCTCATCGCGGTGGGGCTGAATCCGGTGAATGAGTTTTATCAAAAAGCTAAAGATTTTGGAATGCCAGTGTTCGCGGCCGGTGATGCGGAAGAGATTGCCGAAGCCTCAGCCGCCATGTTTTCCGGGAAAATTAAAGGATTGGAAATTGCGCGTTTACTCGGCTATGCGGTCGGAGAAATTCCGCAGGACTGGATTCATACGGGCGAAATTCTGAAAAGCCGGCCGGGAAAAGCGTATGGCGAAGTGATTCCTGAAGATGAACAAGGCATTGTGCCGGTGTTCCATTGCGACCAGGAGATTCCCTGCAACCCCTGTACGTCAGTCTGTCCTTTAGGCAACATTTACATTGATCCGGACGATATTCGTAAAGTCCCGGAATACATCGCAGAGAAAACCGGGAAAGCCTGCATTGGCTGTGAAAAATGCGTGACGATTTGCCCCGGTCTGGCGATTACCCTGGTGGATTATCGCAAAGAGGGTGACCCGATTGTGACCATTGCTTATGAATTTGGCAAAGGCCCGGCGGTACATAAGGAAGGCGATATCGTGACGGTATTGGATATTGAAGGCCATGTGCTTGGCAATGTGGAAGTTGTGAGTACCAGAATCACCAAAGCAACTGACCGTACGGTGATTCTCAAAGTGCGTGCTCCGCGAGAATACGCCAAAAAGATTGCCGGGGTATTAGTGCAAAATCAGGAAGTGAGCGGATCACTTGATCAATATGTCGAACGCTTGACCGACGACATGATTGTGTGTCGTTGCGAGCGGGTGACCATGAAGGAAATTAAAGACGTGATTCAAAGCGGCTGTCGCGACGTGAATGAAATCAAAGCGCGTACCCGTGCCGGTATGGGGGCCTGCGGTGGCAAAACCTGTGAATCAATCATTCTGCGCGCCTTTCAAGAGTTAGGAATTCCTCAAGAGGATGTCACCACACCCACCCACCGTCCATTGTTTGTTGAAATCCCCTTCGGAGTGTTGGCCGGGGTAGAGAACGGAGGCAAGCCATGAGCAAAAACAGCTATGACGTCATTATCATCGGAGCCGGAAGCATCGGTAATCCGACCGCATTTTTTTTGGCAGAAGCCGGGTTTAAAGTGCTTGTGCTTGAACAATTTGCCAGTGTCGGACAGGGATCAAATAAAGCCGCGATTGGCGGAGTTCGTGCGACGCATTCCGATCCGGCCAAGATTAATTTGTGCCTCCAAAGCATTGAGGTGTTTTCGACCTGGGAACAACGCTATGGCGATCATATCGGATGGGTACAGGGCGGCTACAGTTTCGTGGCCTATCGCGACAAAGAAGAACAAGCCCTGAAAGAATTGCTCAACATCCAAAAGGAGTACGGCCTGCATATTGACTGGCTGGATAAAGACATGTTATTGGAAGTCATCCCGTCGCTCAATCCCGAAGGGCTGCGCGGCGGCACGTATTCGCCGCACGATGGCAGCGCCAGCCCCTTACTCTCGGCCGCTGCGTTTTATCGTATGGCGACGAAACACAAGGCCCATTATCGCTTTCAAGAACACGTCACGGCGTTTGAGATCAAAGGGAACCGGGTACTCTCCGTCCAAACTGATAAAGGCAGATATGCGGCCGATGCGATCATTAACGCGGCTGGCCCCTGGGCGCGCGAAGTCTCGCAGATGGCGAAGGTTGATGTCCCGGTCACGCCAGATTCGCATGAAGCTGGCGTCACGGAAGCCGTTGCTCGTTTCTTAACCCCGATGGTGGTGGATATGCGCCCAACCTCTGATTCTGCCAATTACTATTTTTACCAGCACGATACGGGTCAACTGATTTTTTGTATTACACCGCACCCATCCATTTGGGGCACAGATCGCCGCGAAACCTCGATCTTTCTGCCGCAGATTGCCCGGCGCATGGTCAATTTGATCCCGCGCTTGCAATATCTGAAAGTGCGGCGCACCTGGCGCGGTCTCTATCCGATGACCCCCGATGGCGTGCCGATTGTCGGCAAATTGCCGCAGTTGGAAAATTTTATTTTTGCGGTCGGCATGTGCGGCCAGGGATTTATGCTTGGCCCCGGCGTGGGCAAAGTGTTGACGCGCCTGCTCAAAAACGAACTGGATCGTCAGGATCATCGTATTCTGGACGACCTGCGCCCTGGTCGTAACTTCGGTGGTCGCGGTCAGGAAAAACTGGCCTGATTTTCATGATCTCTCTAATGTACCGCGAAACTCCAGTTTCGCGTATCGTTGACAGCCGCGAAACTGGAGTTTCGCGGTACATTGTATATTCATTGTGTCGGGTGGCAGACAACAGCGGCTGGAAGGAATCAGCGAATGACATCATGAATAATGCTGTCCCTTCTATGTGATCAGCATTCGCGCACAGGATTCTTTTTCAATCGAGCGGGCTTCGCACCGCTAATCCGCCTTTCTTCAGCACATGGGTATAGATCATGGTGATGGACACATCCTCGTGTCCGAGCAATTCCTGCACAATGTGGATGTCGTAGCCGTCTTCCAACAAATGAGTGGCAAAACTGTGGCGAAACGCATGGCAGGTAACGCGCTTCGAAAGACCTGCGGCCCGGGCGGCCTGTTTGACAGCGCGTTGGAATCCCTCCCCGCCCGTATGATCGCGATAGACCTTTCCTGACTGAGCGTCGGTCGAGAGCGTGGCTGAAGGAAAGACATATTGCCAGATCCAGGCGGTTTCGGCGTGAGGATATTTTCGAGCCAGGGCAAAGGGCAAAGGCACATGGCCATGACCGGCTTTTACATCCTCTTCATGTAAGTGTTGGACTCTGGCGAGGTGGCGTTGCAGAGGTTCTTGCAAGGTATCTGGCAGCATGGTGCGCCGGTCTTTCAGCCCTTTGCCTGATCGGACGGTGATTTCACGCCGGGCAAAATCGAGATCCTTGATGCGCAAGCACACGCATTCCATCATCCGCAGGCCGCTGCCATACAGCACCTGGGCCATGAGTTGATAGGTGCCTGAAAGCTGGCTGAGCACCCGCTGCACTTCCTCTCTGGTCAGCACGGTCGGGACATAGCTGGACTCTTTGGCCCGCTGAACATGAATTTTGCCGGGCAGATCGATATTCAAGACTTTGCGATAGAGCAAAATGAGCGCGCAGAGGGCCTGACGCTGGGTCGTCTCCGTAACATGGCGTTTCGCAGCTAAATGGGAGAGAAAGGCCTCGATGTCCGCCGTCCCCATCGTCGCTGGATGGCGATGTCCATGAAAGTGCAGATATTGCCGAATCCAGTCAACATACACCTCTTCCGTACGCGGCGAATAATGTTTGAAGCGCATGGTTTCCCGTACCTGCGCCAGCAACCGATTCAAATCATCTGTTGATAGCGTTTGTTTACGATTCATAAGGAACTACAAGGATTTCTCATAAGAAAAGGATTTTTGAATATTACCTGAATATCAATGTTTTTGCCTAGGTCTCCTGGCGATCAATCGCCAGTCTCAAAGCAGAAGGACGCTGAAGCGTCCTCCGGGATTCAGCAGCAGATTTCAACCTGCTTCAGCTTTGAGACCGGCCATTGGGCTGGATAGGCTTAGAGTAAACAATTATTTGCATTTCCTGACGTCCAACAGTCAGCATCTCCCATCCAGCGGACTTTTTATTCCTTGTCCGCTTTTGTTCAAGACATGCGAATAGACCATTGTTGTTTCCACGTCTTTATGACCTAACAGTTCCTGGATGGTGCGGATGTCATAGCCATCTTCCAGCAGGTGGGTGGCAAAGCTGTGGCGCAGGGAGCGACAATCGGCCGATTTTGTGACCCCGGCAATGTTCGCTGCTTCTTTGACCGCGCGTTGGAGCGTTGATTCATCGAGATGGTGTCGCTGCATCACGCCTGAGCGCGGATCCACAGATAGCTTACTGGCCGGAAAGACATACTGCCAGGTCCAGTTTGTATTATCATCTTGAGAGGTCTGCGCCAGCACTGGCGGCAGATAGACTGTGCCGCAGCCTTGCTTTAGATCATAGTCGTGCAGGGCTTTGGCATAGCGTAATTGCAACTCGATCAGTGGTTTCAGGCTGTGAGGCAGCACGGTGACATGATCTTCGCGTCCCTCGATGGTTCGTACCAAAATCTGGTCCTGCTTGAGATCCAGGTCATTGACGCGCAAACGGAGGCATTCCAGCACCTGGAGACCGGCGCCGTAGAGGAGACGAATCGGAAGCTGATAGGCCGGAAAGACCGCATCCAGGATTCGGCGCACTTCGTCTTTGGACAGAATATTCGGCAGATGTTGGGGGCGTTTGGCGTACAAGCGGCTGAGGTGTTCGGCGGTCTCTTCCATCTGAAGTGCCTCACGATACAGAAAACTCAACGCGCTTAAAGCCTGATTTTGGGTCGAGGCAGCAACTCCATCGTTGACCGCCAAATGGGTCAGAAAGGCTCTCACTTCTGCCACGCCCATGTCTTGCGGATGTCGCTTCTCATGAAACAGAATAAAACGTCGGATCCACTGAAGATAGGTCTCTTCGGTGCGTTTGGCATACTCCAGCGCCCGCAGGAGATCGCTGACCTGTTCAAGTAATTTTTTCTTCGGTCGTTCCTCGTCCACGTGTGAATGTCACCTCCTCACTGGTTCAGAAGGTATTTTTCAAGATGGCTGGGATTTTTTTTCTTGACAAAACGCGCATACAAGGCCAAATTTTTTTGGTTGAATGTTTGTTTGTTCTCACCATGGTGTCAAGCATTTTTTAGAGGAAATCTCGCATTCGACATGGACATGAAAGCTCGTTTGACAGTACAGCCAAATCATCGCAGGGCGAAAAAGCTGCGTGAGCAATATGGCGACCGGTTAGTCTATGTCCGCTATCGCTATGACCGGGTGCGCAAAAAACGGTTTACCACGGTCGAACTGATTATTGATGAGGCCGACTGGGAACCCCAGACAACCATGCCAGCCTCGGATGAGATTGTGGGCGTTCGAGTTGAGCGGCATGAGCGGAATGTGCAGAAGCAGGTAAAACAGGCCGGGGGTCTTTGGAATCAGCACAGGAAGGTCTGGGAACTTCGTTACGACCGGGTGGTGGAATTAGAGATGCAGGATCGGATGGTTGTCCAACCAGGCCGCGCAGAATAGATCGTCTATACGATCCAGGGATTCTATTCAGAGAAGCGAACTTTGATCGCATATACGATCAAAAGAGGATCGTATATGCGATCTTTTGTTCGTATATACGATCAAATTGTTCTTATATAGGAACATAAGG
>DF820471.1:261466-296134 GCA_000739535.1 Candidatus Vecturithrix granuli
TCGGAGGGGGAGAGTTGGAAAAGTGCCAGAAATGATAACTCGCTGGCTCTCTACCCTACCCAGGAAGGGCGGGCGAAAAAATTGATTGCCGAAACTTTAGCTTGGGTAGCGCCCGCCCTTCCTGGCGCGTTATGCGCGGTCGTTATAATTCCTCAAAAGTGTAGGCATAGTAAATTCGATAAAAAATTATGAAATTACCTGGAACGTTACGAAACAAGATTATTGATTTCCTACAATCACTTCCCAATATTGGTGACATAAGGGGTCGCCAAGCATTTATCTATTCTGTAGGATTAGACTCAAAATTACAAGATCAAATTGTTTTTGATGAACCGCCAGCACAATTTATCCCCCTCCTTGTAAAAAGACTTCTCGACTATGGTCAAATCAGTGATAAGCGAAATGCACTTGAAGCAGTTTTGAAAGTTGCGAAGAACTATGTAGGACTTGATAGAAAAGCTTATTGCGATGAACTGTTAGCAGAATTATCTGATAAAGTTTGTGAATTTGAAGCTGCAAATGATGCACTAATCTGTAATACTAGTTTTTTTAAACAACTTTTAGTAAATATTCCATTGTCTGCACTCAGAGACATTGTTAGCTTCAAAATGGTTTTGACATTTATAGATAATAAGGAGAGAATAGAGCAATTAGAAAACAATTTCTTTATAGTATTTTCAAAGGTTCTCAATAAATACATAGGCCAATATAATGTATTAGCAACATTAGAACTGAGAGATCTTAAACGGGAAGATATACAAACAATTATAAAAACGAAAAGCTATACATTTTATGAATCGCTCAAGAAGTTTAGATGTGAAGATATTTCATCAGACCTTTTTAGCGAAGAGGAAATACAACGAGTTTTTATAGAGACATTTGTTAATGTTTTTAAGGATGATTTAAAAAAGGAACAATATGAACTTATAGAAGCAATTTATAGAGACACTGTTATCTATTATCGAGAGACTTTTTTTGAAGAATTTTCAAAAAATAAGCAAATTTGGAATACTTTCAAAACGGATTTTAAAATAGATACAGTTTTAGAATTTCTTCATAGTCTCTATCATAATATTTCTATAAGAAATCATTTTGAAAATCTCCGATTTTACAGTATTAGACAAGAGATTATTCCTCAGAAAATTAATGAGCTTGAATTCAACTATCTTCATTACATAGAGAGAAAGTTTGCATCTATCGAGCTGAAAGGGGTCTCTCCACGTGTACATGGGCAAGATATATCGTTTGATTTAGATGAAATATTTATCCCTCTTAAAATTGGAAATAATGAGAAAACCAAACATTTTTTATTGAGTTATGAGGATAAAAATAAATATACTCAACTATTTCAGAAAGAGGAACCCTTACAAACCGAAAAATCTGAGTTGTTAGCTTATTTAGAAAGACTCCCGTGTATTGTATTGCTTGGCGATCCAGGAGGAGGTAAATCTACATTACTTAAATATATTGCCCGTCAAGTATCTAAGTTGAGACATACCAATAAATTTTTGCCATTTTATGTCCCAATTTTTTTAAGAATTTCAGAATATGCTCAAGCGATTAAATCAGATTCTTCCAAACGATTACTTGATTTTTTATATCATGATTACGATAAACAATATTCGGAATTATTTAAATGGGCTTTTGAAAATTACCGTGCGTTGTTATTACTTGATGGCCTTGATGAAGTTCTTGATACATTTCAACGTATGAAGATTGTAGAAGAAGTTGAAGATATTGTAGCGCGTATGCCAGAAAACCGCTATATTATTACTTCTAGGGTTGTCGGTTATAATGAAGCTCGATTTGGAAAAAGTTTTATTCATTTTACTATTGAAAAATTTGATCGTGCGAGAATAAAAGCATTTTGCGAAAGTTGGTATAAAGCAGTTGCTAAGAATAGTTTTCAAACTATAACAACCGCCATAAATGAAGCTAATAAACTTTATGAGGCAATTATTGAAAAGCCTGAGATTGAAAGTTTAGCCTGTAACCCTTTATTGATTACGTTAATTGCGAATATTCACTTTAAAGGGCAGACGTTACCTTATAATCGAGTTCAACTCTACGACATTGCTACAGAGACATTACTTCAATATTGGGTACAGCATAGGGTCAATGATGATAGCCAACTAAAAGATAAAGATGATGTTCTCGAAATCTTATCGCCAGTTGCCTTTTATATTCATCAGAATAGCCCTGATGGAACTATTGAAGAACAGGATTTTCATAACCGATGCAAGCAAGTACTAAATAGCGAAGCATATAATCTTGAAGAAAATGAGATAAAAAAAGAGATTAAAGAGTTCACAAGATTTCTGAGACAACAAAGCGGGTTTTTCCATGAAAAAGGTATTGATGATGAAACAGGAAGGATCTTTTTTGGTTTTTTCCATCAAACATTTCAAGAATATTTAGCAGCCATTGAAATTGTGAATCAGTGGAAAGAGGAAAGTTTAGACTTGTCTGAAATTGTATTTAATCCCCGTTGGAGTGAATCTCTCCAACTATCCGCAGGAATTTTAAAATGTGAAAAGGGAAGATCTGGTAAACAAAGTGTTACACGATTTGTTAAGGATATTTTAAAACTTGAAAATATCGATCATCGCAATACATCCTATCATCAACCCCTTTTCTTGGTAGCTTCCATATTAGCTGATAATATTGACTTAATCCCCCAAACTCAGGAAGAGTATTTTGATTTTTTCTTTGAGAAATGGACATTAACTTCTGACAACAAAATACTCGATGAATTTGATAAACATTTTTCTCGTTTACTCCGTTCAAAAAATAAAGAAACTATTTGGAAAAGGATGGAATCTATCTTAAAAGAGCCAAAACATCCTTTACAAACAAGGTTTCCTAAAATCATTGCATCAACACAATATTTAATAAAAGAAGCGAAAAATTATTATATACAGTTTCTTAACTATAATGATATTACAGTTATTAAAGTTTTTTGGGAGTATCTTCAAGAATTGGCCGTCGGTGCATCGCAAACAATGTATTATGAAGCACAAAATTATGGGGATCCTTCTTATATCCCTTATGATCCTTCTGTAGGTCTTATGATGATAAATTATTCTGAGCTTCTTAAGGCCATTGAAGATTTACCTATAGACTTTTTCTTGAATTTGATAAATACTGTAGGAAATATTTGGAAAGAGTACGAATATATTTACAATGCGTTTTGGACTGGTTATTGGTATTGTTCTGTTGATATTGAAAATATGATTCCGGGTTTAACGACACTAAAATCTGCAAGGCTTCGTATTCTTATGCTGTATTTAATCTCTCAAGAAAATAAATTATTAGAGTACAAAGATAGAATATGGAAGGCTCTTCAGGAGGTTGAATCGAAAGATGAATTATTTGACGATTTTGAAAAAAGACTACGAGCAAAAGTCATTGATGTAGAAAAAAGTAAAAGCGATACTTGTTCAACATAATATCTTGAAAATAGGAATTATAACGATCTGCTTGCAGGGGACGCCAATGGGCGGCGGGGAAAATTGGTTGCTATTTCCTGCAAGTGTAGTGGCCGCCGCCCTTTGCCGCCCCTGAAGCAGGGGCGTTAGAAGTTGTTGATCCTACCCACCCCAGAAAACGGTAAGTTTTTTCACATAAAACTTGAATAAATCCTCGACAAAATTTATAATGTCACCATGACGTTAACAGCAGAACTTCTGAACGTAAACCAGCAAACATAAACGTATCCTTATGGTATCTCAAGACGAATATCTTTCGACGATTGCAGACTTAGACCGAGAATTATATCAGTACTATAAGTCTGTCATCGTGACAGATAACGCGCTCACCAGACAAGTCGTCAGTTTCCAGGCGAACAAAGAGAAATCACGCTATCGCTGGTATAAGTATAAGGAGGCTTTTTCTGCCGATCTGATCGCATATCTTTTGAGAAAATATCACGTTCCTCACGGAAAGTTGCTTGATCCCTTTGCGGGAATTGGGACAACGCTTTTTGCAGGAAGCCGACTTGGCTATGACGCAGATGGAATCGAGTTGCTGCCAATCGGACAACATGTCATTCTCGCCCATCACTATCTCTTACATCATATCACGAAGGAAGAAGTGGATATCCTCAAAAAATGGAGAGATGAGAAACCTTGGGAACATTGTGAACAGCAAAAGAGATTTAATATCTTACGTATTACGAAAGGCGCATATCCTCAGGACACAGAACAAAAAATTGGACACTATCTCGCTGCTGCCGAACATGAACCAGGAGAGATTAATTTTCTCCTCATCTTTGCGTTATTATGCGTGTTAGAGTCGGTAAGCTATACCAGAAAAGATGGACAATACTTGCGTTGGGATGTTCGTTCTGGTAGAAATGCCGGGAAAAAACCCTTCAATAAAGGGAAAATATACTCATTTGGCGAGGCCATCACGTCAAAACTCCATGAAATCATGACCGACATTGATCATAACAGCGATCATTATAACCTGTTCCAAGAAATCCCTTCATATGGCGATATTCAGTTATTCAAAGGGTCGTGCTTGACGATCCTTCCGACCATCGCGCCAATGACATATACCGCCGTGATGACCTCACCTCCCTATTGTAATCGGTATGACTATACCCGAACCTATGCCTTAGAACATGCCTTACTTGGAGTCACAGAACAAGGTCTTGTCCAACTTCGGCAAACGATGTTAAGCTGCACGGTCGAGAATCGTCCGAAAAATCTGCTTGGCATGAATCCCCAGTGGGAAGAGGCGATCAAAGCCACAGAACGCCAAACGTTACTTCAGACCATTCTTGCGTATCTTGAGGAGCAACGAGAACAAAAGGCCCTGAATAATGCCGGAATTTCGAGGATGGTGAAAGGGTATTTTTATGAGATGGCCTGTACCATCGCGGAATGTGCTCGAGTCCTGAAAAACGATGGCCTCCTGTTTATGGTCAACGATAATGTACGGTATGCCGGAGCAAGTATTTCGGTTGACCTGATTTTATCGAATATTGCCGAATCGTTAGGATTGGTTGTCGAACAGATTCTTGTCCTACCGCAGGGCAAAGGCAATAGCAGCCAACAAATGGGAGGCTATGGAAGAGAACCTCTCAGAAAATGTGTCTATATATGGAGGAAACGCCTGTGAGTGAACAGCCAGCATATACCAGCCATATCAGTTCAAGCGACAGTTTAGTGACGCCCTACGCAGCGATTCGAGCCGGATTTGTCGCATTGGCGTTAGAAAAGAATAGAAAAGCGACGCCGTTTGTCGCTGAAGCACGAGCGTTACAAGTGTCTGCGTCACAAGCCAATACGCCTCAAGAGTTGTTGGAGATGGAATCGATCAAAGCCTCATTATTAACGGCGGCGGGAGTCTCTGATAAAGCAGCCAATCATCTGACGGAAGCCGATCAGAAAGAGACGATTCAGGGATTGATCGATAACTTTTTAGAGCCGGCAGGCAAGGAATTTGTCGAAGAACTTGTCTACCGCTTTTTGTTGACCAGGGGCGATACCTTAGGAGGGAGTATGCGGAATCTGGCTGGTGCGTTAGGTGAAAGAAAACTGACCAGAGCGATTATCTCGACATTATCCATTGCCGGGAGACCGTATTCCTGGTTACATTCCAAAACAATGCAATGGCTGCCCATGTCTGATGATGATACCGATATTGAATTCAATCTCCGTGGGCTACAATGGAGTTATCAACACCAGCCGAGAACGTTCGTGTATAATCTGACCGTTCCTCTGGTGAAAAAGAATGTTGATCTCTGTCTTTTCCATTGTGAACCTGAAGATATGGTGTTTGGAAAGCAGAAAGATTCCATCCACTACAAGCCAGAGAAATATCTTGCATTAGGAGAACTGAAAGGAGGAATAGATCCTGCCGGAGCCGACGAACACTGGAAAACAGCGAATTCGGCGTTACAACGTATTCGAACTGGATTTGCCAAAAAGTCATTGACGCCATATACGTTCTTTATCGGAGCCGCAATTGAAAAAAGTATGGCAAAAGAAATCTTTCATCAATTAGAAAATCGGACATTGACGAATGCCGCGAATCTGACCAATGAAGAGCAATTGATCTCAATTTGTAAATGGCTCATCCAGCTATAGGAGACGCAACTTCTAACGATGCGCATGAACGGCGACCAGGAAGGGCGGGCGAAAAAATTGGTTGCCACATGTCAAGTTCAGTTGCGCCCGCCCTTCCTGTCGCCTGAAGCGGGGCGTTCGGCGCTATCGTTGAAACATGCTGAGATAGTGTCTCATAGAACATAACAACCATACTATGACAAGGAGGTCAATTATGAAAACAATGCTCTGTACCATGATGATAAGTATGTCTCTCTGTTGGGGGGCGGTTTCCTTTGCGCAGGATGCTACGACGTTGACGTATATGACGGAAGAATATCCCCCCTATCAGTACACAGAAGCGGGAACTCTGAAAGGTCTGACCGTGGATTTGTTGAAACTCATGTGGGCGAAAATGGGGATGCCGGAACAAGCTATCGCCGTCTATCCCTGGGCGCGAGGCTATAATCTAATCCAGAATAATCCGAATTCTGTCCTATTTTCGATGATTCGAACGCCAGAACGTGAACAGAAGTTTAAATGGGTTGGCCCGATATTTACGGCGAGAACGGTACTGATCGGTTTAACGCAGCAGCCGGTCACAATCCGCTCTTTAGAAGACGGCAAGCAGTATCAAATCGGTACGATCCGCGAGGACGCTGCTGAACAATTATTGAAAGCCGCCGGTTTTGATCAGCAGCAGTTACAAGCCGTGACCAGCTTAGAACAGAACATCAAAAAACTCCAGGCCCATCGTATTCAATTAATCGCCCATTCCGAAAAAGCCTTCAACGATTTTATTCAACACGCCGGGCTTGATCCCACAGCGTTTGCTGTGGTGTTTGTGCTTCAATCCGTCGAAGGCTATTATGCCTTTCATAAAGAGTGTTCTGATGTCCTGGTTGCCCGCTTTCAAGACACCCTGAACAGCCTTGAACAGGAGCGTCAGGAATTACTGGAACAGTATGGACAATAGACTGGACTAACCCCATCCCTGGATTCCCTGTCAATAGGGGCTATCATGGGTGCCGCGGGGGCGATCATTGCCCCCAGTGCGAGGGAAAAAAAAGAGGAAGAGACGGGGAGGAACCTGGGTGGCGAAAAAATCACATGAACGACGCCGAACAAGGCGCATGAACCGGACGTCAAAAAGGCGGCGGGGAAAATTGGGCTTTGACGGCCAAAGCGAGCGTTGACACTCCTGACTTTTAAAACAGTTTCTTAGTCGGATTGATGTGAGGAGGGCCGCGCAGTCGTTGCCCCCGCGTAACGCCTGCTTTGCGCGCCTGATGAGTCAACATCAAGGCTCGGATCGAGAGCATGTAACACCACAAAGGAGGGATTTATGGAAAATCTGCATGATCGGGTACGATGGATGGATTACAAAGGAACAAAAATTCTTGTGGTTGATTTTTCAGGGTTGAAGACGGGGGTGGAGGTCAAACACGTGACGGACCTCTCTGAAAAAATTCATTCGGCACAACCCCTGAGATCGGTCAGAAGACTCACGATTGCCCGGAATACCTTTTTTATTGAGGACGCGCGAAAAGTGATTGCTGAATATACCCCCAAAATCCTCAAGTATACGATCGCATCGGCCTCGATCGGCTTTACCAACAGGAAAGCAATCATTATGAAAACCATTAATCCAAACATGAAAGATTTTGAGACGGAAGAGGACGCCGCGGAATGGCTCTCACAACAGGAGTAACGGTCGTGATTGCATGGAGACGTTGAGCTGTATCCATTGGGTTGCGAATGAGGCCTATTGAGGAGGGACGATATCGGAGCACACCGCGCGAATCATTGGCGAAGATGCCCTAACGATGCGCATGAACGGCGACCAGGACGAGCGGGCGGGAAAATGGGTTCTGAAACTTAAGTGCAGTAGCGCCCGCTCGTCCTGGCCCGTTATGCGCGGCGTTAGGCACTATAACTATCACCATAGGCAAGAGCATTTTCAAGTAACAACATTTGTCCTACTTCTATTTCTTGATGGTGTATTTGCTGGACTTCAAAGTTAGTGACTAATACTTCTTTATTCAGGATTCGTGAAGTATCATCTTTTTTCACGCGCATCCCTGAATAACTCTGAACAGGGATAATATGAAAATTATGATATAAGCTATGTATTTCTGGTATATCATATGAAGATAAAATCCATTGACACTTTGCATTGGAGAGATATTCGGCTAATTGCCGATGCTCATCCCAATTTCGCATATTATAGAGGTAATTACAGCCATTATTAGGATAAGGAGGATCGATATACATGACCGTTTTAGAACGGTCATAACGTTCAAAACAGGCTTTCCAATCAAGATTTTCAATAATTACTTTGTGTAATCGTTCATATACTGGCTCAATTCGCTCTTTGAGGTATTTTAATGCGCCAATAAGTCGATTTCCGTGTCCTCCATCAGTGATACTCGTTTGAAAACGGGGATAATGTAATTCGCCTCCCCACCCAGCCATAATAATATAATAGAATCGGTGAGCACGCTCTATCTCAGTTAAGGTTGAAATATCAATGTTCGCAAGTCGTTCAAATTCGTCTCTAGAAACGAGATCCCATTCGAATGATCGAATGAATTCTTCGGGCTGATATTTTACAACCCGAAAAAAGTTGACAAGTTCTGTATCTATATCATTAAGAATTTCAACTTTACTAGGAGGTTTGGCAAACAAGACCCAAGCTGCTCCTGCAAAGAGTTCAACATAACATGTATGTTCAGGGATGAGTGCGACAATTTGGTTTCGTAAGCGAGACTTGCCGCCTACCCATTTGAAGGGACTATTGATGACTTGATATTCATCGACTTTATTTATTTTATTCATAAATGGGCCTCTCAAAATTATAAAAACATTATGTCTCTATTGGAGACAAAATTCCATATATGCTGATCTTTGTCAAGTTTTTATTTTTATGAAAAATTCATCCTATGCAAAAGTTTGGCGAAAAGTTGCGAAAATTGCGGAATAAGCATGGAATGACTCTGAAAGAATTAGCTGTTAAACTCGGTCTGAACGCCCATGGCTATATCAGTGAAATTGAATCTGGGAAGAAAAAACCTACTGTAGAATTTGTGGTGAATGTTGCCCGTCTGTTTCATGTCAGTACTGACCAATTACTGAAGGATGAATTGGATGTGGAAGGAGACAGTTGAGATGCGTTCTCATTTTACAGGAATGATTCCAACAAAAAGCCAGATCGAAAAGTTGCGTCTTGTGTTGAGCACGTACCAAGATGGAACGGGGCAACTCATCTTTGAATCTGAGCAAAGTTTACCTGGGTGGTGAGATTTTGAACGTTCAGTCGCTTTTGTTTTTGGTGGTGTTGCTCAAGAGAGCAAGGCTATTTTTGACGTTCTTGTCCCAATTCTACCTGAATCAGAAAGGTTCTATGGAATTTCTTGTAAAATGCGTGAAACGCTCCAAATCGTTAACAAAACCGGACGTGTTACCGTCGAGGTTTCCAATTCTTCTGGAAAGTTTTGGGATGCCCTCAAAGCACATGGAATTGATGATTATCATTCTGATCCTGGTACTGCCGGGAAAATCTTGCTTGATCTGATCGAAAGTTGGCACAATGAGGTGAGTTTGGAACGAGGAGGAATTGTTGACATCAAGAAAAGCTTTTACCTCTTACTCCAATGGGATAAACGGTCTGGTACATATCAATTCTTCCAGTTTTCAACGCAACTTCCAAACCCAAAGAGTCTATCTTGGGTGGTCAACGGCAGACGGTTAACTGGGAGTGATAAAGTTGGTGTAGCAATAGAATGGTATGGACATTCAGGAGGGCAGTTAAAATATTATCCATTTGCAAAGCAAGCGATTTGGTCATCGCATATTTTTCAACTCGAACCGTTACCAGCAAGTGATTTCGGGTATGGGCTGAAGCGACGAGTGTTTGAATATTTTCCAGAGTTATGGCAAGCAGCAGACAAGTTGTAAAAATCAAAAATGGAGAAAAGTGCCTAACACTCGCTTGCAGGGGACGCTACGGGGCGGCGGGGAAAATTGGGTGCTGAACTTCAAGCGCAGTGGCCGCCGCCTCGTGCCGCCCCTGGAGCGGGGCGTTAGCGCCTCCGCAGCGACACGAATCGCCACAACCATCAAGAGGAAAATTGACGCATTTTTATAGGAGCGCGCGCTCGCAGTGCCATTGTACCCTAAAATTTAAAGATTTTGGTAACCAGGAATTTAAGTTATTGTATTATTGAGGCTTATCATATACTGCATGGTTACATTTGGTAACCATGTGAAAAGAGCTATGTTATAGAAAAACAAAGCTTTATGCTATCCTGGTCACCAAAATCTTTAAATTTTAGGTTGTACTTTTTCTTTGGCATTTTCTGTCCATTCCACAAAGAATTGAAAATCCTCAATAACCTCTTCAATATCACCGGTCAAAGCTCGTGATAAACCAGGATTGTCACGTATCCCGCCATTGATGAGATATGTGATGTTGTCGTACATAATCTCGCGCATTTTAGGAGGTTCAATTTCTTCTGAGAAAACTCGGAAACAGAAAGATCGAGCGTTGAAGGGATTAAAGATTGTCAAGATCAATGACAAACATTCTTTGGTCTTTTCGAAAAATGGTTTTCCTCTATCAGAGGATTCTCCAAAATATTGTCGACACGTCCCTAATTTTTCAGAATTCTCTCTTGGCTTTACACAGAATCAGGCATAAAACAATCTCAAAATTGGCATTATGTGCGCTTTTTTTGATCTCAGCGCAAGATGTGCCGATGCTGAATGACAGAACACAGTGAGGGGCACGGCTTTGCGGAGCACACTCAAGAAAGAAAGCCAGGACAGAGGAGATATACTCTATGAAAACTCGTACGCTACAAGGACAGAACATGCATAGTATTCAAGTGAAAATAGGCGCCGCGATCATTGCTTCAACCACGTTGATTCTCCTGGTTTTTGGGGTCTATCAGTATTATGATATGTCTACTCGGAAAATATCTGAACTTCGAGGATCAGCGGAACAGATCGCTGCGAAATTGGCTGGAGGACTGGTGGTGCCCTTGTGGGATTACGACCGGAAGCAAACGGCCTATCTTCTCACCTCTGAAATGCAAAACCGCGCCATCTATGGAATTGTCGTCAAAACAGCCGCCGGAGACAGCATTTTCACAGGAAAAATGCGGAGTGATGATTGGCAGATTATTGATACGCAAGAAACCATTGAAGGCGAATTTATTGTAAGCAGCAGCAATGTGGTCAAGGACGACAAAACTCTGGGGCTGGTTGAGGTATACCTGACGCGGCGGTTTTTGCAACAGGAACTCCTGTCTGAAATGATCAAAATCGTCATCATGGTGTTGGTGCTCGATATCAGTATCTTTCTTATCCTTACATTGACATTACGAAGCCTCTTGTTACGACCAATCCACACATTTCTGGCCCTGGCGAATGGCGTTGCGGCCGGCAATTTTGACCAGACTATCAACATTACCCAACGCGATGAAATCGGGGCGCTGGCTGAAGCCTTTCGCACCATGCAAACCACCATGCAGCAGATTACCGAGTTGGCCGAGCGGATTGCCATCGGAGATATGACGGTTGACGTTCGCAAACGGTCGGAACACGACCGCTTGATGGGGGCTCTGGAGAAGATGATCGGCGGGATGAAGGAGATTGCGCAATCAGCAGAAGAGATGGCCAACGGCAATTTAACCGTGGTTCTTGAGGAACGTTCAGAACAGGATACCCTGATGCAAGCCCTAAATGCCATGATCGAGCATTTACAATCGGTAGTGACAGACGTTCAAAGAACGGCGAAAACTATAGGCACAGTGAGTCAAGAGCTGAGTTCCAGTTCGGAACAATTGTCGAACGGAGCGTCTGAGCAAGCTGCCTCAATGGAGGAAAGTTCCAGTTCTATGGAGGAAATGGCGGCCAATATCCGTCAGAGTGCGGAGAATGCCAAACAAACCGAAAAAATTGCGCTGCAATCGGCGGAATATGCCGAAGAGGCTGGCCGCGTGGTGGCGGAAACCGTGGTGGCGATGCAGCAAATTGCCCAGAAAATCGCCATTATTCAAGACATTGCCAATCAAACCCGCACGCTGTCGTTGAATGCCACGATTGAGGCCGCGCGGGCACAAGACCATGGCAAGGCATTTTCCGTGGTAGCGTCCGAAGTGCGGCAACTGTCTGAGGTGACGAAAAAAGCGGCGGAAGAGATCAGTCAATTGGCCGCATCCAGCCTTGACGTGTCGGAGAAAGCCGGGATGATGCTCTCGACACTGGTGCCCAGCATCCAGAAGACCACGGAGTTGATCCAGGAAATCAGCGCTGCCAGCAACGAGCAGAGTACTGGCGCCGAACAAATCAACCGGGCTATTCAGCAAGCGGATCAGGTGACTCAGCAGAACGCCGCCATCGCTGAACAAACCGCGTCATCGGCAGAGGAGTTGGCCAGTCAGGCCCAACAATTGCAACACACGATCGCCTTTTTCCGCATTGACGAGTCTGACCTGGAACAGCAAACCAGCGATAAAAAACCTCATCCTGAAAAATCGAGCGCGCTTCCCAGACGGCCAGGAAAAATGACGAAAGGAAAAGATGAGCAACCGCCTTCTCTTGATAGGGATGTTTATGAGGATGGTAATAAATATGATGAGGAATTTGAACGATTTTGAGTGTCGAGAGCCGTTCTTCGAATCGAAAGGAGACGGAAGAAGCCCAAAACACGTAGACACTGTAAACGTAACAATGCAGTCATGTGTGTCGACGCGAGATCGGGTACTTCATGTTGAAAAATGAATTATGCACGATGTTTGGCGTTGTTGAGGGGGGTACTTGGATAACGCCGAAGAGTAAACTCATACGTACCCTATCATCTTTTGGAAGGAGAAACATTATGAAATATCGTCCGTATCTCTTTGTCGTCGTGATTGCCCTCGTGGTGTTTGCTGGTCAGGCTCTTTCGGCGGACACCATCAGAATGGGATATTTTATGTTGGCGCCTCATCACTATAAAGATGAAGGCGCTGCTGATCCCCAGGGGGCTGCTATTCTGTATTTTGAGGCGGTAGCCGCCAAAATGGGATATGAGGTCGAATGGGTTGGACCTCTGCCGCTGCCCCGCCTGACCGGAGAATTGGAAACCGGAAAAACGATTGACGGAACGGTGGGATTCCCCAAATACCCTGCATTTGAGGCATTTCTCTATTACCCGAACGCTCCCCTGTACGTTGGGCAACCTATCTTCGTCGTCCATAAGAAGAATCCGTTAACACAGATTCGCTCGATTGACGATATTCAAGGGTATCGTATCGGGCTTGTTAAATCGGCATCAAATCGCTATACTCCGGTGATTGACGACCATCGTGATGCGATCCAATTGGAAGAGCTCGGTGGAGAGACCTGGATAGAACAAAATCTTGAAAAATTGATCTCAGATCGGCTACAGGCTTTATTTGATCGGCAACAGTACTCAATTCCTTTTGTCGCTGCCAGACTTCACCTTGGCTCCGAGATCAAAGTTCTTCCGGCTCCTGCTCCTCCGACGCTCTTGTATATCGCCTTTTCAAAAGCCTCTGAACGAGGCCAGTTGCTGCTTGAACAATGTAATGCCGTTCTGCCTCAGATAGACCTGAATTATGAGGAACTTGTGCAGAAAGAGTTTGATGCTGTCAGCCAATAACCGTATGCGGGTTGTATGGATCGGGAACATCGGGAACACTTCTGACCAGGAATATCGGTAACATTTTGGGTGCACATGTGGTATCATGAAACGCTGAGAAAAAGGCTGCGTGGATCGTCTTGGAAATAACTTGTCACATTTGGTGGGACAGGCATTCCTGCCTGCCAGCCCAGACAAGAATGTCTGGGCCACCATATTTTACACATTATTTCTCAGGTGATCCGTAGGTGATCTTGGTGAGAGAATGTCCAGGAAGAAGTTTTCGGAGGGAAAGACGCTATTCACCCTTATATGGAAGGTGTTTTCCCCTCCGAAAACTTCGGACCGGAGCCAGATTGTTATATATCGATGCCATGCATTTGAAAGAATATGTGCTTGTTTGTAGGCTACGGGCAAATGTTACCCATGTCCATAGATCATACACATAAAAAGCGCTCCTATAGAGTTGGAGACAACTCAGTCTTGATTGCAGGGGTGCGAAGCCGCGCCACTGGGGCCGCTAACAAACGTTTGCAGCACGACCAAAACCGCGCTCGGTAGTTTTTGCATAATTGCCCGCTGTTATGGTTTGGACATTTGTTCCGGCTCCGTTATGAACCCCCAAATTACATTTTGAAAAACCAATACCCAATTTATGAACAAAATCGTTTATGCTCTTAGCGCCGCGCTTCGCCAGCTTACCCGAACATGAGCAACTGCGGTTTGATGAGCAGGATTAACCCAAGCGCCAGCATTAACAGTCCGCCCACCAGTTTTAAAATACGGCCTTCTTTTTCCGTGACTTTGCGCCCACCCATTTTCCAGGCAAAGATGCCGACAATCACCGCGAGTGGAATCACATAAATGACATTATACAACACCAGATAGAGATAATATTGGATCACTGAAAGATTCTGGGTAGTCAGGATATTAGTATAGATGGCAGGAAACCCAGCGGTACAGAGCAATTCAATCAGGTTTGCCGTTACAGCGAGTACAATTGTGCCCAGGATCACGCCGGGAATCGCTGAAGTGTGGATCACCGCACGCATCCGCTTATAGAGTTTTGGTTTGGCCGATTCCGGGATGGTCAACGAGACTCCTTTCTGGAAAAAGAAGAAGTCTTTACAATTGATGATTCCCATCACAATCGCAACAAACCCCACCGCGATTCTGAGCCATTTCACGTAGCCAACAAATATGAAGATGTTTAACCAGGCCGTCATAAACAGAAAATAGATGATACCGGAAGCAATCACAAAAATACCGCCAATTAACAGAATTTTGGTTCTGGATTTGGCATAGATCACCAGGGTCAAAAGAAAACTCAAGACCCACATAGCGCAGGGATTAAATCCATCTAACCCTCCGATAATCAAAGTAAACAGCGGTAAGCCAATCTGAGATATGTTCAGAGCAACCCGTTTCTTGATAATCGGAATTTCAATTACTTCTGCTTTCGAAGCCGGAACCGCGGGCTGGGCAGAGATTTCAGAAGGTTGTACAGAGGATGATTGTTCAGACGGCGATGTTTGCGGAACTGGCATTGCTGTTTCCGACTGTACCTGGATAAGGCGTGGAATTTGCAAGATTTCATTACTCCTTGGTGGAATGCTTGCGGGATATTGTTCCCAACCAATCGGTTTTTTCCGGGCCGCCTGGTCCTGAATAAGCCAGACGATGTTGCGAGGTCCGAGTTTTCTCAATCCATCAAAGCATCCCTGCTCAATACATGCAATCACCTGCTGTTCGATTTCAATTCCGGTGATGTCATCAGAGCGAAAACCCGTTATGTTCCAGTTTCCAAGAAAAGTCATGGGCACACTGGAGGTGTTGAGATGGTAGGCATGCCGCATGGCATCGGCAAGCTGCGTGAATTCTGGGTGTTTCCAGGTTTCAAACCAGCGCATTTCCAGTTCAGGATAGTGCTGGTGAAGTTTTTTGAGAAACTCTTTTTCTTTCTCACAATGGGGGCATCCTTCTCCCCAAAAAAAGTAAAGAATCGGATGATCAGCAGCCAGAACATATCCCCCTGAAACATTCCACACCAGGAAAGAGAAAAGTAAACATAATCCTATTTTTATGCAAATGCTTTTTCCGTTCATGCTTTCCTCAAATCTCATGCACAGGTATGAGAATCGAGAATACCAAATTGTACTCTCGCCCCCTACCATTGATTATGCGAGTTGTGTAAGATCAATCAATAAGACAACTTCTTCATGAAAAAAAGCAATTCCCCATAATTCGGCAATTTGTTTCTGTTGTTCCATGATTTTCGGGAGTGCGTAAATATGATCGAAGGTCATCGTCACAATGTGTTTAACGTTTTCGACATGTATTCCCATATATTCGTGCTTCCGATTTTTGATGACAAGAATTTTCGATGAAAAAAAAGAATCGTCAGAAAGGTTGCATGTACACTCAAATGGAGATTTAGCGTTTGACTGAGGCTCGAATGCACTATCTGCTTTCTGCAGTTCTCGGCGTGGTGTACGAAGTTTCAAGTATTTTGAAAAATCGATCACCCGCAGATCTCGCTGCCGGTAGGGAATCGTATATTCTTTATCGGCTTCTGCTAAATCCAGCCTGTTTTCCGCTTTCAGCAGTTCTTCAACTTGCTGTGCCCATACTCCGAATACAAGATTTTGGACAGAAAATATGAGTAAATCAATCGTATCCATGACGCTATTTTTTTAATGACCAAAGAGCTTTTCAAAAATTTTTTCTATGTCAAGGATAATTAATTCTTTCCCTTTGTATGACGACTCTCCTCGAATATACCCCGCACGGTCTTCATCAAGAATCGCACTGGATGCTGAGATCTGATCTTCGGGAATTTCAAGCACATCTTCAACAGAATCAACGAGGAGACCGGAACGAAGTTCAGCCGCCTCTCCAATGATAATTCTGCTGCGTTTTGTCATGACGTTCTGCGGTAATTTCAAGATCCTTCTCAAATCCAGCACGGACTCGATGTCGCCTCGTATATAAATGACTCCCAGAATATAATCTGGCATTCCAGGAACATAAGCGATCTCGGGCACCGTGACGATTTCTTTAATCGCACTGCCATAAAATGCATAATAGTGCTCGGCCAGTAAGATAATCACAAGTTGTATGAATTTCTCTTCGATCTCAATGATTTGTTCTTGCTGATCTTGCTGCTTGACCGTCTGTAAAATTTCGCTAAGATTTTCATGCATCTGGCATTGTTCCGCCATGTCTTTTTCCTCATAGAAGACTTTAGATGGAGTCCGATCCAGATTGAAAACGTCGAGATTCTCTGAATAATCACTTTATCAGGAACAGAGCAGTACCCTGTATTACAAAGGGAGGGTATAAAGTCAATTATTTTTCCTGAACTTTTTCTTTACATTCTCACACATTCAGAGAGAATGAATGTGGGGGCATGGCATAACGAATTGCTCTGTCAGTACGAGGAAAGAGAAAGGATATAAAAAAAAGCCGACTATTACAGTCGGCTTGAATAATTTGGTTGCGGGGGTTGGATTTGAACCAACGGCCTTTGGGTTATGAGCCCAACGAGCTACCAAACTGCTCCACCCCGCGCCAGAACTTTCGATTAACTCTATAGATACGATGTGTAGAAGAGGAAATTTTGTCAAGCAAATTTTTAGATTATTTGCATATATGCTAAAAATTTGTAGAGCCATGTTTTGGTCATACTTCGCGCAATCCCTTGAAAATAGGTGAAAATTCATGTTCCAAATTTTCTTGCGCTTCTATGAAGAATTAAATGATTTTTTACCGGAAAAGTGGAAAAAAAAGGAATTTTCTCATTTTGTAGCCGGAGGAAGGTCGGTGAAAGCTGTGATTGAATCACTGGGGGTGCCTCATACGGAAGTGGATTTGATTTTAGTGAATCACGAATCCGTTGATTTTTCTTATGGCGTGCAGCCTGATGACCATATCAGCGTCTATCCGGTGTTTGAAGCCTTCGATATTCAGCCGATCACGCGTTTGCGGCCAAAACCACTGCGAGAAACGCGCTTTATTCTGGATGTGCATCTTGGCAAGCTGGCCATCTATTTGCGGTTCAGCGGGTTTGATACATTATATCAATCCGATTATAATGATAAGACATTGGCGCAGATTTCCGCTCAAGATCATCGAATTTTACTGACACGTGACCGCGAGTTGTTGAAACGCCGGATGATCACCCATGGATATTATGTGCGGGCGACGCATCCCAAACGCCAGTTGCGCGAAGTGTTTGCACGTTTTCATCTTTCGCTATCTGTTCCGCTTGTTCCTCGTTGTACCAGGTGTAATGGCATTCCAGAGCCAGTTTCCAAAGCCGAGATTTTTGATCGTTTACCGCCCTTAACGCAACAGCATTTCGATGAGTTCTTTCATTGTGAAGTCTGCGATGTGCTTTACTGGAAAGGGTCGCACTATCAACGAATGCAGGTATTTTTGCAGGCTGCCAGCATACCGGAAATTGACCACGACTCGTTTTAACATTTCTTATCCCCTGCTGTCAAATAGGGTAAAGAAGCGAGAGTTTCTAAAAATGGAACTTGACAGTGAAGCTCTCATAGTATATACCATTATTATAAATGTAAAATATCTTCTGTTGCGACCGAGCGAGAAATTGGTGATTCAGGCAAAGGAAGTGGTTGACTATGCTGCATTTTCAACTCTTAGGTACGCGCGGTTCTCGTCCAATTCTTGATCAGAACTATGTGTACTTTGGGGGAAATACAACAGCTTATAAAATCTGGGCTGAAGGCAATTTCCCGATTTATATTGATGGCGGAAGTGGTTTATTTCGTGAGGGAAGCCGGCTTCAGCCTGAAGTCAAGGAATTTAGTTTTTTGCTCACACACTCGCATTGGGATCATATCCTGGCCTTTCCTTTTTTTGCCCCATTTTATCGTCCTGAGACCTGTGCCAGATTTTGGGGGTCCCGGTCTTTTAAAGAAACCTTTGAAGAACTTTTTAAACACCAATTTCAAACCGATGCTTTTCCCGTGAATTACGCTGAAATTCCTGCCACGATCACATTCACCACCATTGTCGGCGGGCAAAGCTTTGAGATTCCTCCTCCTCCGCGATTTACTCAGGAAAATTGCCTTTCTAATACGCACCACAGTTATCATATCTCAACGTATCAAATTAATCATCCGGGCCTTGACTTAGGCTATCGCATTGAGCACAAGGGAAAGACGATCGTCATCCTCACAGACCTGGCGCCTATCAAAAACAATTATCTGGGGCCAGGGATGGAAGATTTTGGAGCCGTCGATGAAGATCGGTATTATGAGGGTTTAATCGCATTCTGTCGAGACGCAGACTTGCTGCTTCACGATACACACTTTAATGAGGAAAGTATCCGTGGTAAAGAACGGTGGGGACACTCCACAGAGATTATGGCCGTAAAGCTGGCCCTTGAAAGCCAGGTCAAACAATTGATTTTGGGGCACCACGCCCCTGAAGACAATGATCAATGCATTTTTCGAAAACTGCACAACGCGCAAAAATATTGTCAAAAAACTGCTCTCAACGTGATTATTCCACAAGAAGATGAGATTATCACAATTTCATGAGAGCGAATTTCATGGTTGGAAAGCTGGGGTAATGAACAATTTTTTATGTAGTGGCTATGAAAATAATATTTTGGGGAACCCGCGGAGCCATTAGCGCTCCCAAACCGGATCAAATCATATTTGGCGTGCATACGACCTGCATCGAAATAAGAAACGAAAATGATTCGCTTCTTTTTGACGCCGGATTCGGGATTGGCCGCTATAGCGATTCACTCCCAAATAAAAGCGGAATCTATCACCTGTTCTTTACACACTTTCATTGGGATCATGTCCAGGGAATCGGGTATTTTATCCCTATTTTTCTGCCAAGCACTTATCTTTATATCTATTCCCCCTGGACCATCGAACGCCTGAAAAAACAGTTGAATTATTATTTTGATTATTCTTTCGGTCCCTTTTCTTCGATTGAGGATAAAAATCTATCATCTCACATCTTGTATAATTCCCTGACAGGACCTGTGGAAATGAACGGTTTTACCATCGGATTTTTCGGAACTATGCACGAAGGCAATTGTTATGGATACTGGGTCGCCTATCAGGGGAAAAAGATCGCCCTGATCACCGATCATGAAGCTCGCGCTGTAGATTCTTATAAATTCTGGGGCACGGATTATGACGTCGTGATTCATGACGCACAATACACAGATGAAGAATACCAGCAGGTGTACCGTGGACGAGGGCATAGTTCCTTTTCTCTCGCAATTGAAAATAGCCAAAGAATGGGAGCACACACCATCATACTCACTCACCATGAACCTTTGCGGACCGATGCAGAATTACTCATCATCGAAGAATCGCTTCGCCAAAAATATCCAGATTTACGTATTATTCTTGCTCGTGAACAAGTTATCTATGAAATCTAACTTTCATGCTCATCAACCTACCTTCTCTGATATTCTCTCAATTTCTTAGAAGAATTTTATTGACTTCTCACTTGCCTGATGTCCGCTTTACTGTTGTATGCCTGTTCATGCTTGATTGCTAACAAATCTCTTATGAGGTTCAAATAACAAAGGGGGTCGTTTTATGAAGAAATGGATTTCACGACGTTTATGGTTTGCTGCATATTTCTGCTCAGTAATGTTATTGGGATTGTTGATATGCTCTGTACAACTTGTGGCTCAAGATGTGCAAACCTTACTCCAGCAAGGGGACGCCTATTATGAGCAGCTTGATAATGCAAAAGCCCTGGTTGAATACGAAAAAGCGTATCAACTTGCGCCGGATGATTTTGGCGTTTTGATGCGCTTAACGCGCTCGTGTAATAACGTGGGCGAAGATATTGATTCCGACGATTCTAAACCCTATTTTGAACGTGCGGTCGAGTATGCTGAGACGATGTTAGAGAAATACCCGGATAAAGCCGAAACCCATTATTTTCTTTCCGTCAGTTACGGCAACCTGGCCATGTTTACCGGCGGAAAAACCAAAGTCAAATTATCGCGCAACGTCAAGGAACATGCGGAAAAAGCGATTAGACTCGATCCTAATCACGCCGAGTCTCATGTGGTGCTTGGAATTTATTATCGCGAAATTGCTAATCTGAATCGCGTCTTAAAAGCCTTTGCTAAAGTCTTTTTCGGCGGCCTGCCCGGCGGCAGCAATGAAGATGCGGAACGCTCGTTTCTGAAAGCCCTTGAGCTCAAACCGGATTACATTAACGCCCATTTTCAGTTAGCCAAAACGTATGAGAAAATGAAAGACAAAGACAAGGCGATTGCGCAGTATGAACAGGTGCTGGAATTGCCCATCCACGATCATCAGGATCAGGCCATTAAAACCAAAGCAGAAAAACAGTTGAGCGAGATCAAAAAATAAAAGGAGTCATCGAATGACACGAATACAACGAATGTAATGTAATATGCACACGAAATGAAAATCAGGTTCGTAGTTGCCGCTTCAGCGGTGTGATGAAACGCTAAAGCGTTTACTACGAACGCAGATTTACATGAGAGGGAAAATCTATGCACTATCGTACTTTTGGCAGAACTGGCTGGCAAATCAGCGAGATCGGTTATGGCATGTGGGGCATGGCCGGCTGGACAGGCTCTGATGATCAGGAATCCATGCACTCCCTCGATATCGCCGTTGAGTTGGGTTGCAATTTTTTTGATACAGCCTGGGGTTATGGCAGTGGCAAAAGCGAACAACTGCTCGGACAATTACTCAAACGTCATCCTGAAAAACGGCTATATACGGCTACTAAAATCCCGCCGAAAAATTTTATCTGGCCCTCGAGACGCGAATTCTCTCTGGATGAGTGTTTTCCGCCCGAACATATTGTGGAATATGTTGAAAAAAGCCTGAACAATATTGATGTTGAAACGATTGATCTGATCCAATTTCACGTGTGGGAAGACAGTTGGGCCCGGGATGAACGCTGGCAGCGCACCATGGAAGACCTGAAACAGGCCGGAAAAATTCAGGCTGTGGGCATCAGTATCAATCGCTGGGAACCTGACAACAGTCTGGAAACGATCAAAACCGGCCAGGTTGACGCGGTACAGGTGATTTACAATATTTTCGATCAGGCTCCGGAAGATCACTTGTTTCCATTGTGTCAGGAATATAACCTGGGCGTGATTGCCAGAGTGCCCTTTGATGAAGGCACGTTAACCGGAACCTTGACGAAAGAGACCACGTTTCCGAAAGATGATTGGCGCAGCACTTATTTTGTGCCGGAAAATCTCAGATCCAGCGTGGAACACGCTGATGCCTTGAAACCGCTTGTCCCCCAGGGCATGACCATGCCGGAAATGGCGCTGCGCTTTATTTTGAGCCATCCTGCGGTCAGCACCACGATCCCCGGTATGCGCAAAACCGCTCATGCGCGTGCGAATATTGCGGCCGGCGACGGCAAAGGTTTAGCGCCCGAACTTTTGGCAGAATTGAAAAACCATCGATGGGATCGCCAACCGACCGAATGGTCTCAGTAAAAATCGGCCTTGCTCTGGGTGAAAAAACCTCCGAGGTTTCGAAGACCTCGGAGGTCTCGTAAAAACCTGGGTGTCGAAAAATGTTACACCCGGATAAAATGGAATAACCCGTCTTTTTTCCCTGAGTTACCTTCAAAATTGTGTCATGACAAAAATTGGGGTGTCGAAAAATGTTACACCCGGATAAAATGAAATAACTCGGCTTTTTTCATGAGTTATCTCTAAAATCATGTCATGTCCAAAATTTAGGTGTCGAAAATTTTTACAGTTTTTCGATATTTTTCTGGTCTTGAAGAGGATTTTTGAACGCAAAAAATACCTGCGAATAATTTTTTTAACCTTTTTTTCCTTGCATTGTCGAATAATCAGAAAAAAATTGCACAGCGTAGTGCTGAGTTGGCATGAACTTTGCTATACTATAATAGCAGAAGAAAGAATATCCGCACGATACTGCCAAACCATTCGCGAGGGTGGGACGGAAAGCTACGGGTCTTCTGCAACACAGAAGATCGCCGGGTTGCCAAAGCGGTTCATAACTGACTATGGGAAACCGGCGTTTCAACGCCGGTTTTTTTGTGGCATCTGATTGGCGGCAAGGCGGAACAGGTCAATTTTTTTTCACTAGTGATTTAACAACAAGAAAAGCGCGGAGGGTTAACAAGCGTTAATAGGAATTGTTCCTGATTAATTGCTGTTGGCAAACCGCTCATTACATAAGGAAATTTCTCATGAAACATCTCAAAATATTTACCTATGGTCTAACAATCGTTGCGCTTCTTGGCGTCGTCGTGTTCTTTTCAGCATCACCATCACAGGCGCAGGCTGTGGGTAATGTGGACGTTCAAGTAATTGTGCCGGGAGTGCTGCAATTAAGGTACTACAGCGAATTGATTATTAATGTTTCAGCAAATCATTTTGCAGATGTGGTTTTCGGAACAACTTCTGACACAGATGACGCCGGGTCAGCGAGTGTGAATTCCTGGAGCGACAACGCTGCTATTACGCCGAGTGCGCTGGGATCGAACACCGGAACGCAAGTTGTCGAAAACGCCTGGATGGTTCGGGCGGTCGGAAATCCACATGCCGGTAATAACCTGCGTGTAACGGTTGCACTAAATACCGGCGCCGGCGCAGCCACATTAACGAATAATGCCGGCGCAGGTTTTGGCACACTGGAAATTAGTTCGGTTCAGACACGATTGAATGGTGGCGCCGGTTTTGCTGGCAGCGTGGATTTTACATCGGCGGGGCCTGGCAATCCACAGTACGGCGATCTTGAACTTGGTCTGAACTTTGCAGATGCAAGCCATGCCGGAACCTATGAGAATACCTCAGCTCACCAGTTTACGATTACGGCAAGTCATATTTAACAAGGCGGTTTATAAAGTTTTCATGAAGCACAGGAAAAAACCGGGTTTTTTGAAAAAACCCGGTTTTTATGGTTTACAGATATCTTTTCTGCTTGAAAAGAGCCTTCACTCAGCTCTTGCGATAATGGTTTGTCTGGGGATATTGACGAATGCAGCCGAAAGCACGGAACGGTCAATACAGTTATCGTATCTTCAGCATCAGGCCTTGCTCGATCCGGTCACGTCTTTTGAATTGTTGGGCGGTCCGGCATATCAGGCTCTGCCAATCCGGAGCGATTCTCACGCTGCAACCCTGCTGGTCGAAGAAATTTCCCGTACCCTGCCATCGCTCTGGCAAATTCGCGTTTCCGAAAAGATGTCGCCCGGTTCTCTGCGCGTGAGTTACCAACTGACAGGCGCAAACGGCAAAGCCGGCCGCCTGAGCCACCTGGATTTCCCGAAAGCTGAAATTTCCGTGAGTCTTCAACCTCTGCCGCCGCGCGTTATCAAACAAGAAGAGATGCTGATTGAGGAAGAAGAGGGGGTAAACGTGGACGCGACAACCGCACAGACTCCTCCATCAAAAAGAGTCGTCAACATTCAGCGCTTCAATATTATCGAAGGCGGCGTGATAATTTCTTTTGATCCGAGCCAGATTCAGTATGCCGGAACCTACGCCGGCACCCTGACAATTCTGATTCATGGACTGTAACGTGCCGTAAAAAAAATAAGGAAACTACAGGAATGAGGAATAAGCAAGAATGTATGCGTGACATGCATGCAATCACCTTCTTGCTTATTCCTCATTCCTGTAGTTTCAAAAAAGAGAGAATGAAGATATGGCGCATACTTAACATTTTGGTCTTCTTGATGCTGGCATGGTATTCAGGAAATACATTGGCGCAGGCCCCGGCTGGGGCCATAGAGTTCGGAATTTCCCCCTCCCTCTTCCAACTGACAATTGGCGCACAGAATAAAACCGAATCCTTCCGGGTGTTTAATTTCGGCGCGCGTCCCATGAAATTCCAGATTAGCGTCCATAATTGGGAAGTGGATGAAGCGTTTAACGTGCAGGTGATTCCCCCGACCGAACAATCGCTTGACCAGTGGATTGTCATCAATCCGGTTGAATTTACGGTTGCTCCGGGCAAATCACAGGTGGTAAGATTTGCGATTCGCCCCAGAGTGCAGCCTGAGCCAGGAGAACACCGCGCTATTTTATATACGTGTGAAGTCCCCATCAAAACAGAAAACCAATCCCAATCCAATATTGTCGGCTGCATTGGCGCAGCAGTGTATGGCGATTACGGCGAAATCAGCCGAATAGGGATTTTACATGATGTGACGCTGGTCTCTGCAACAAATCCAGTACTGGCGCGGTTCGATATTTCCAGCGAGGGCAACGCTCATGTACGTATGGACGGGCAATATGCAATCTGGAAAGCCTCAGCGTATCCGGGGACTGAAAATACGACGCGGTTAGAGGATATGCAGGATGCTGAGAAATTGGCGGCGCAAGGAATTGCGGACGCCGGCGTTCTCCCGTCGTTACCCGTGCTGCCGGGTACGCGGCGCACTATGGAGCTTCAGACTTCGATGGTGCTAGCGCCGGGCGAATATGTTCTGGATATTAACGGCAGCCTCAGCGGAAATGCCATAGATCAGGGAATTCCGTTTAGTATCCCGAAGTAATTGATGGAAAATGTGTAGGTATCTAAAAACCGAGTTTTTGAAAAAACTCGGTTTTTTCCCTCAATCATGGCTACTGTCCTTTGAGAGTAAAGTACGCTTTGCTGCAACGCAGAGAAAAGTTATGAAAATACGATCAAACATATTTCAGAGATTTCTCTGCCTTTTTCTGCTTGTTTGGCTTTTGACAGAATGGGGGGCAGAGGTCCCTTTCGCTGATGCTCAGGACGATCTCATGGTTGTCGGACTGCTTATTCGCGGCAAAGAAGTGGACATGGTGGAAGTTCTGCAACGCGAGGATGCATTTCTGCTGCCGCTCATTTCTTTGATCCGCGCCATTGGCGCGACTATCGAATCATCGCTGACAACAGAGCGTCTGATCACGCCTTTAGGTTCGGTCTCGATAGAGGCTGGTGAACTGCTTGAAATCAATGGTATTAAGTATATCCACCAACGCACGGTTGAAGAACGTCTGCACATTACCGTCGCTTTCGTTCCGGAAGAATTTGCTCTCTCCCTCGATATTCCCTGGAACCCGGGAGCGAAAGAACGTTCCGCCGCAGTGTCCGAGTTAGAAGCGCAATTTCATCCGCCGCGTTTCGGGCTTTCAACATTCAGGGAGAAGATTTCTTATATAGAACGAGAGGGGGAAAGCGTTTCGACCAGTTCAACGCTTTTAGGGGGGCGTTTGTTCGAAGGAGCCTGGCGCATTGAATTTGATTCCGATTTCAATGATCTTACCGGTATGAGGGACTATACCTGGTATCGCTCCTGGAACAACACGCTGCTGCAACTCGGTCAGCAGCATCTCGCCTTACATCCGCTGCTGACAGGAGTTGAATTTACCGGCTTGCAACTGGGATGGACCAACCAACCCTTAGAACGTTTTTCGCTTACTTCAACCCCCAGAGAATTGCTGCCGCGCTATTCCACCGTAGTACAGACCTTTCGCGGCCAGGCTGCGCCCGGGTTTTTAGCGCAGTTGCGCGTGGATGGTAGAATAGTGGATTACCAGGTGGTCGGATTGGACCGCAGCTATGAATTCACGGATGTGCCGATAACTTCAGGCGCGTTGACGCAAATTGAGGTCTATCTGTTTGATTATCACGATGCGCGTGTGCCGGCCGATATTCATGAATTTACGGTGACAAGTTCCTCGCTACTGCTGCCCAAAGGCAAACACGCATTGCTGGCCGGCATAGGCGGCAGTGGCAATCCGCTGGATGAATTCATCCAACCCGAATTGGCCCAGCCTTTGGAGTTGCAGAGTTTTTTGCAATGGCGCCAGGGTTTTTCGGAAAATCTCACGATTGAAGCCGCAGTGCAACAACATTCTGATGCATTTCAAGTTCAGGCCGGAATGATTGTGCGCGCCTTCGAATCCATCATTCTTGAAGCAGCCGGCGGTCTGTCAAATGACAAATTCGCCTATAATGTGAATTTGGAAACGATTTTTCCGCGCTGGCATTTGCTCGCCAATTCATCGTTTTTTCCCGAATCATATTCTTTATGGAGCGATTCGGGAAAAAACCGGACTCATAGCGCTGAACTTCATTATCGAATCAACGACAGCATCCAGGTTGGCATAAAAGGAACGCATCATGAAACCGAAACCGAACAGAAAGCATTTGTGCTGCCTTTTGCGACATGGTCGCTGTTTTCGAAACTCTTTTTACGCGCTATGCCCAATTCGGACGGGGACTATGGTTTTGATGGCTATACCTGGCTTACACCTGCAACCCGGCTTTCATTTTTAGTGGAAGACACGACTAGCGTGGAACTTTCTCGCAATCTTGGTTCCCGCTACGGCGTGTCGCTTAGTGCAACTTTCGAAGACGGAAGGCTGGGCGAATATGCTGCTATCTTCAGGCGTCATGCTGGACAGGGACGCGATCCTTATCTCCATACCGGCCTTACTGTGAGGGATGATAGCATCTATTATGTTGCCGGCGGGGGAGTGGATCTTTTCCCCGGTATTCAAGCTGAAGTGGTGTATCAAGGGCAGGCGTTGGATCAGACGCGACAGGAATCGGAAACTTATACGTTGATGTTCAAGCTTTCTACGAATTTCAGCATGGCAGGCGGACGTCTTTTTCCGGCGAGCACTGAATCGCTACGCCGCAATCAGGGTGCGATTGCCGGGAGAATTCAGGTGCAAACCTCTCCGGATTCAACAAAAACCTATGATCTTGAAAATATTACGATCATGATCGGACCTGCTCGCAGAGTCCGCACCAACCATTTCGGGAATTTTTTCTGCGGAAATTTGCAAGAGGGCGTCTATCCGGTGGAGCTTGATCTGGAAAATTTGCCCTTTGAGCTTGTCCCGGAACGCACTGTGTTGACCGCCCGCGTAGCCGCTGACGCTGCTACCAGAGTTGATTTTGTGGTACGGCCTGAGTACGGCATTGCCGGGCGCATTACCGACCATACAGGAAACACGCTTCAAGGCGCATACATTGAGTTGCTTGACGAGCAAGGAAACATGATCAAACACACCCTGACCGATCAATTCGGGCTGTATCGGATTGATGGACTTCCTCCAGGAATCTATCGTCTGCGTGCAGCAACGCAAAGTCCTTCCGATCCTTTCATGGCGTCACCGGAACGAGAGATTGAAATTGTTGATGACTTCTTATTCGGCCAGGATATCCAACTTCCTACTTTATCACAATGAATTTGACACGTTCATAGTTCTGCCTTCAGGCGGAAAAACTCGCTAAAGCAAGAACCACGAACGTGCTAAATTCATTGTGGTGTTGACTATTTTTCCATGGCTTTATTCTTCAATTCTTTCGGCATTTTTTCAATGGCATAACGTAAAGCCGTTCGCGGCATTCTCGTTTTATTGGCGAGAACATACTCAAACACCTCTTGCTGGTGGGTATGGCTGGCGGCTTTCAGCATCCAGCCATATCCCTTTTGAACCAGGTCTTCTTGATCCACAAGCAGGATATCGGCAATCTCAAAAATATCTTGCAGGAATTTTCCTTGTTTGGCAGGGATAATCAGCGATACGGCCGCTGCGCGACGCATCCAGCGGTTCGGAGATGTGCCCCAGATTTTTAAATTGGAAACATACTCCGGATACATTTCAAGGAATGCGCCGATGGTATGATTACAAAGTGTATCGCACGACGCCCAATTACTGACATACTCATTGACCCATCTCTCGAAAACCAGAAAATCTTGAGGTTCATAAGATTTCCGAAGAAAATACGACCAATTACACGCAATAAAGCTTTCTTCCATATAGCCCGACTTCCACAGCTCATCGCAAAGCGTAAAAATTTCCCCTTTACTCTTCCCCTTAATCTCTTTAAAATAATCTTTCCCGATTTTCGTCACAACGGCGGTTTTCACGCCATAGAACTGCACTGGTTCCTTAAAAAATTTTTGGCCGGATTGTTGTGTATGTTCATCCGCTTTTTGCTTCAGCTCCTGTCTGATCTTATCAATAATGTTGCTCATGCTATCTTCCTCTTTCCATAGTTGTCAGTTTATTAACACACATTCAGGATCCGCAGATCGATCAAACCTCACCATTGCAGTGCACTAAATCCTGCATCTCTTTCAAAATCAACGTTGGCTGCGGCGAAAGCTCTTCAGGCGTGTAATGACTCCAGGCCACAAACGCAGTATCCATTCCGGCTCGATGACCGCACTCAATATCAGAGGACACGTCGCCGACAAACAGCGATTGTTCAGGCGAACCCTTCATAAGCTCCAGGGCCTTGAACGCCGGCGCCGGGTCGGGTTTGTTGGTTCCATTCGTCAACTCCGGACTGACAATCGCATCGAAATACTCAAAGATTCCGGTTTCTCGCAGATACACCAGTAAAGTATCTTGTTTTCTGGCAGAGACAATCGCCAGATGTTTTCCCTGTGATTTCAAGGCGTGCAAGGTGGGTAATACTCCCGGAAACAGTGAGAGGTAATGTTGATAGGTCGTCAATTGAAATTCTAATTGCGCCTGATAAATTTCTGCATACTCTTCATCCGAAAGCGGACCGAGATAGCTTTGAATCAGGGTTCGGACCGGCAGACCGACATGGGCATGCACCTGGGCGCGTGTTAGGGGAAAGTTTGCAAATTTTTGGCAGGCATACGCAAAACTTTGATAAATCAATTCAGTTGAATCCAGTAGCGTTCCATCAGCGTCAAAAAGATAATAGGTATAACATTTCATTATGGTCGCATTTCCAAAATTAACTGACGGTCCAACCGCCATCCACATAAAGGATATGTCCGGTCACAAATTCCGCACACGGGGAACAGAGAAAGATCACAGGTCCGACAATCCATTCCATTTCACACAACCGACCTTTCGGAATACGCGACAAGATTTTTTCATACATCGCTTTATCTCCGAGCAATCCGCGTTCGGCATCGGCTTGCGTAAATGTTGGAGCAACCGCATTCACATTAATGTTGTCTTTAGCCCATTCAATGGCAAGCGACTTGGTGAGTTGGTTCATACCGGCTTTACTTGGAGAGTACGCCATATCCTGCGCACGCCCTTTCAGACCGAGCACGGAAGACAGATTTACAATCCGTCCTTTCCCTTGTTTGACCATGTATTTTCCAATCGCCTGGCAGGTGAGAAAGGTACCCTTTAAATTCACTTCCATGACCCAATTCCACATGGCTTCCTCAAAATCAATTGCATTTTCCAGGTGCGCCACGCCCGCGCAATTGATCAGAATATCAATTTTCCCAAATTGCTGAAAGACCTGGTCAGCCATAGCCTGGATGCTGTCTTTTTTCGTGGTATCGGCCGGGATCCCGATCACATCAAACCCCTGGTCCTGAAGATCACTCACGGTTTTAAACAAGTGCATCGCGCTCACACTTACCAACACAACCTTTGCCCCCAGTGAGGCCATGGCCATGGCGATTTCTCTCCCAATTCCCCGTGATGCGCCTGTCACAACCGCAACTTCTCCCGTAATATCAAACATGCTCTGTAAATCGTATCGCATATCCCTCTTGCTCTCCCCTGCTTGCAGCATAACTTCTGATTCGTCCCCTGCTATAGTATAACAAAGATGAAATCCTCTCCCCGCCCTTTAAAAAGCCCTCTTCTCATGAGTAATCCCTATAGTTGCTTACATTATTCTCCCTTGTTGTAAAGTCAAGCCATTCCTCGTGCATATTCAATTTTTGTAGTTACTTCTTGCACAATGATCGGAATTGTTGTCAAGAATTCTTCAGGATTTATAATCATTCTCTCATTTTTTTATCATATTCAGTGCAAACAGTTCGAAATGCTTGCTGTTGTGAAATAAGTGATTATGAATAATAAGGATGTTTCGATCATCAAAACACATCCTGTTCTTATCTCTTCTCTTTGTAGTTCACCATGACGCAAGAAGCAAACTTGACAAAGTAAAATTAAGTGATTACAAATAAATTTTCTGGACTTTTATTGAGGCAAAACATTTGTTTTCAGGCAATATTCAGACATCTTTTTCTTCTCTCTTCTCCTTGTAATTACTTATGATAAAGTAATACAAATGTTTTGTTGACATTTTTCTCTTAAAATCAACATCATTTCTTACAGCATTAACCGTTTTATCAACTTATCTACAGAGGCATGGAGATTGGTGTCTTGATGTTTCTGTACCCAGCCCGATAAATTGATGATCACAATTCAACGAGCCTTAATCAGTGTCTCAGATAAAACCGGATTAGTTCCATTGGCGCAAACCTTGCATGAATTCGGCTGCGAGATTATTTCCACTGGCGGCACAGGTAAAGTCTTGCAGGACAATGGCATTCCGATCACCGAAATCCAATCCGTAACTGGCAATCCCGAAGCCTTTGGCGGACGCATGAAAACCATTTCTTTTGTGATTGAATCGGCCTTATTGTTTGACCGCGAAAAAGATCAGGCTGAAGCCCGGACTTTGAACATTCAACCGATTGACATGGTGGTCTGTAATCTATATCCCTTCAAAAACGTGCTTGAATCAGGAGCAGATCTGGAGACCCTGATTGAAAACATTGACATCGGCGGCCCGACCATGGTGCGCGCCGCCGCCAAAAATTTCAAATATGTGGCGGTGGTCACGGATACGGCTGATTACGACCGGATTATCGCAGAATTGCAAGCCAACCAGGGCGCGTTAAGCCTGGAAACGCGCAGACGCCTGATGCGCAAAGCCTTTAATCATACGGCCGATTACGACGCTATGATCGCCACGGCCATGGATGCCTTAGACGGAGAACAGTCACTGCGTCTGGCTTTTATAGGTGGCAAAACCTTGCGTTACGGCGAAAATTCGCACCAAACCGCCATGTATTACCGCGAAAAAGAGGCGGGCGCGAATTCGCTCTACGATATGAACGTGCAGCACGGTAAAGAATTATCCTTTAATAACATCCTCGATATTTACGGCGCGATTGAATCTGTCCGGCGACTTAAGGACAGCGGCTGCGCCGTGATTAAACACACCAACCCCTGTGGGTTATGTGAAGGCACGGAAGGCGTGGATCAACGCACAATTTTTGAGGCAGCCTGGGCCGGGGATCCGGTCTCAGCCTTTGGCTCAATCATCGCTTTTAATCGTCCGGTTGAGCGCAACACCGTCGAGTTCCTGGCTCTGGATGCCGAAGATAAAAGTCAGCGCAAATTTGTTGAAGTCTTGATCGCTCCCAAATTCAGCGCAGAAAGCCTGGAGTATCTGCAATTGCACAAAAATCTGCGTGTGATCGAATATGATACCTCTTCGGCAATGTGCCCGAAAGACCTGCGCTATTTGAATGGGTCGCTGCTCGTGCAAGACAGCGACACTGAACTCTATTCCAAACTTGAGCCTGTGACCGACATCAAAGCAGATGTTGAACGCTTACACGGGCTGCTTGAATTCGGGTTAAAGGCGATCAGCAGCATCAAATCTAACTCGATTATCCTGGCGCGTGAAAAAGAGGGTCTTTACCAGCTGCTTGGTATGGGCGCAGGCCAACCGAATCGCTTGATCTCAACCAAACTCGCCATCGAGAAAAGCCGCGAAACTCTAAGTCATGAATATACGGGAGATCCGGATCAATTAGAAGCCTATATCAAGGAAGAAATCGGCAAGGCGATCCTCGTGTCCGACGCCTTCTTTCCGTTCCCGGATAATGTGGAACTCGCCGCCTCCCAGGGCGTGAAAATTATCAGCCAGCCCGGCGGGTCCCTGCGCGATGATCTGGTGCTGGCTGCCTGTAATCGGCTTGGCGTCGCCATGATCTTTACGGGTCTGCGGCATTTTAAACATTAAAGGAGTGCGAAAGCTCGGTTTTCGCACTCAAGGCCGAGCTTTGACATTCCTGGCATTAATTTCATCCACACCGGGTTTTTTCTAAAAACCCGGTGTGGAATGGGTCGAACCAGATGGCATTATCTGTTCCCATTGCTCCAATAGAACAAACAGAACACGATCAGGCGCGTATCTGGATGCCTGAAGCTGTGAACGGTATTTTTTTGCTCAAAGCCCGCTTTCTTCATTTTGCCTATAAAAAGCATGTACACGAGGAATTTGGGATCGGCGTGATCGAACAGGGCGCTGAGAAATTCGAATATCAAGGTGAAATGCACGTTGCTCCGGCATCGTCGGTGGTGACAGTCAATCCTGAGATCCTTCACGACGGGGCCGCGGCAACCGACAGCGGCTTTCAGTATCGTATGGCGTATGTGCCGGCCGTGTTTGTGCAAGAGCTTCTGTCCGAAGTTTTCGAGAATACAGCGTCTTTACGATATTTTTCCACTCCGGTCACATTTGATCCCGATCTTTCCCGCCGTCTGCTGTATGCCTTACGCTTACTCGAACAGAACCCTGACAGCATCCTTGAAGCGCAATCCTGCTTTTTTCAGACGACTGTAGACTTATTTCTGCGCCATACGTATCCGCATCACTCCTCCAAAAATCTTCTGAGCAATCCTGCGGTAATCCGTCATGCGTGCGAATTCATCCGCGCCAGGGTTACAGAGAACATTTCATTGGATGAAATCGCCCGAGAAGTCGGGGTTTCACGTTTTTATTTTTTGCGGCTCTTTAAGGCTTCAACCGGCCTGTCGCCCCATGCTTATCTGATGATGCGCCGTCTCGAACTGGCGAAACATCTGATTCAACAAGGGAAAACGTTAGCACAGGCCGCATACAACGCCGGATTTGCCGATCAAAGCCATCTGACCCGCCATTTCAAAGCTGCTTATGGCTTTACTCCTGGTCAATTCCAACACGCCATTCACCCATAAAAAAGAGCAATTTTATTCAAGACAAAATCTTCACTGTCTATTATTTTGCTCACAGCATCACTGAGTTCAGGAATAAAAGCTATCAGAAAAAAACTCTTTGAAACTACCAATGAAATGTGTCGTTGGAGTCCACCTTCAAGGTGGCCTCCAACTCGTCGAAGGAGATGGAGACCACCTTGAAGGTGAACTCTATTGAATGCTATAACCTCTTTAATATGGAGGAAATATGATGTTTAAACATATTCAACGCGGATGCCTTGCCAATTTGCCAGTGGCGGCCAGTGTGGCGGTGTATGGCAGTATTCTGGGTGTATTAGCGGTGCAGAAACAGATCAGTTGGCTGCAATTGTTAATCATGAATCTTTCCGTATTTGCCGGATCGGCTCAGTTCGTGATGGTGGAGATGTGGACGCCGCCGCTGCCGATTGTGGAAATCACCCTGGCGGTGCTGGTGATCAATTTTCGCTACTTGTTGATCGGTGCCTCATTACAGCCCTTATTTCAAGGCAAATCACTGTTACACAAATGCGCCATGATGCACCTGGTCGCCGATGAAAATTGGGCCGTAACGATGGCGGAATATCGTCGCGAAACAGCCTCGACTTACTTTCTCTTTGGCGGCGGGCTATGTGTGGTTTCAGCCTGGTGCGCCGGCACGCTACTTGGACATCGACTGGGGGCGGTCATTGCCAATCCAGAAACTTACGCCCTGGACTTTGTGTTTGTGGCGGTGTTTACAGCCTTACTGATGAGTTTATGGCGCGGTAAATCTGATATAATCCCCTGGATCGCCGCTACGGGCCTCGCAATGCTTACCTATCATACTTTACCAGGCAAATGGTATATTGTGGTTGGCGGTGTTGGCGGCGCGTTGACGGCGGCGCTGTTTCAGAAACCAGGGCAGGAGAAAAAAACAGAGAGACAATGCTTCAAAAGCGATACTATCACTTGAAATATGCTGCGAAACTCTATTTCGCAAGTGCGAAAAGAAATCTCGTGCTACTTGTTCAAAGAAGTTGTCATAAGCTAATGCTCGCCCGACGCAATAAAACTACACGGATTTTATGGAGGGAGGATGGATTCGAGGAGCAGTGAAATTCAATTCTCCCTCCAGAAAATCCATGTAGTTTCATAGGAGCTATCATGAGCCTCCGGCTCACCCGTCATCATGAAAATGAGAT
>DF820471.1:297043-343131 GCA_000739535.1 Candidatus Vecturithrix granuli
GAAACTCCAGTTTCGCGGCTGTCAACAATGCGCGAAACTAGAGTTTCGCGCTACATTTTCAAAGGAGCTGTCATGAGTTAACGCTCACCCGGCGCAATGAAAATGCAATGTAGCGTGAAACTCCAATTTCGCGGCTGTCAACAATGCACGAAACTGGAGTTTCGCGCTACACTTTCAGGAGAGACATACATGATAGAACTTACACTCACATCTTCAACATATCTCACGATTGGTGCGGCCGCGCTTGCGACCTACTCCCTGCGGCTCGGCGGCCTGATGCTTGCCAGTAAACTGCCGCAATCCGGTCGTTTTAAAAAGTTTATGGACGCGCTGCCTGGCACGATTCTGCTGTCGCTGATCGTGCCGGGTATGGTCGAGGCCGGCATTATCGGCGGAATTGCTGCTGGTTGTACGGCCATCTGCGCCTATAAAACAAAGAATGCCTTTGTTTCGATGTTGATCGGCGTGCTGATTGTGGCGCTGTATCGCCGGTTCTAAGGCAAGATTCTATTGTCTTTGAAGAAAAAAGCAACTTCATGAAAAAAAATGCTTGACAGAATTAGAGGTCAGGTTTTTTTGTGAAAGAGAGTGAATATTCAGTCAGAAATTTCACAGGAAATAATAATGAACCAAAACAATCAGAAAACTGACAAAAAAGTAGCTATCCTTGAAGCGACGATGGAGTTGGTAGCGGAACAGGGGTTTGATCATACGCCGACTTCTCAGATCGCCGAAAAGGCAAAGGTTGGCATTGGAACAATTTACCGCTACTTTAAAGACAAAGATGAGCTGATTCATGAGGTGTTTCGCTATATCCTTGAAAGGGAGAACCTCGATACGTTCAAGGATTTTCATCCGGAAAGCCCTATCAGACAACAATACATTCAATATTGCACCAGGTTGATTGACTACTCTTTGCAACACCTGCAAGAATTTAAGTTTATTCAGCATTATTTTCATTCCCCCTATGGCTTGTCTCATCGTCAGGAAAAAATATATAACACGAAGGTGAACAGCGCTGATGAATCGCCGTTAATCCGCCTGTTTGAAATCGCCAGAACTCAGCAGATCGTCAAAGATCTGCCGTCGTTCGTTCTAGGCGCGTTGACTATCGGGCCGATCATTTGGCTGCTGCGGGATATTCACTCAGGTTTGATTCCATACAACCCTGAGATGATGCGCAGTGTAGTTGAAGCCTGTTGGGATGCTGTCAAACGTTAATGAAAAAAGATGATGTTCATGCACAAAGAAGGGAATGATTAGTCATTCTCTTCCAATGATCAAAGAAGCCCGGAGAAACAGAGAAGAAATCTATGAATCAAAAAAAGCTCCACATACTTGCCGATATGCCAGTGCAACAAGCGATTCTTCATCTCGCGATTCCAACCATGCTTGGGATGGTTGTACAGATTTTTTATAACATCACCGACACTTTTTTTGTAGGAAAATTGAATGATCCTAATCAAGTCGCGGCAGTGGCGATTATCATGCCGATTTTTATGATGCTGATGGCCCTGAGCGGCATCTTTGGAAATGGCGGCGCATCCTATCTTTCACGCCTGTTAGGTCAAAAAGATTATGAAACTGCACAGCAGACCCTGGCTACGGCCTGGTTTTCCTGCGTCATCCTGGGAATAACCGTCACAATTCTCGGCTTATGGGGAATGCCGACTATTTTAGCGTTGTCCGGGGCAAGCGAACAGACTGGACCCTTTGCCGCTGCCTATCTGCGTATTATTCTGATTGGAAGTGTAATTATTATGGTAAATTTTTGCGCCGGGCAACTCTTACGCGCGGAAGGCGCAGCCAAAGAGGCGATGTTCGGCATGGTCATCGGCACTGTCACCAATATCGTTTTAGATCCGGTGTTTATTTTCGGATTGCGCCAGGGCGTCGCCGGGGCAGCAATTGCAACAGTGATCGCCAATGCGATTGCGTTTGCGTATTATCTCAGCTACTATATTCGTCGCAAAAGCCTTATCCCACTGGCATGGAAATCTGTTCGTTGTCGCTGGGCATTGTATAAGGAAATTACCAAAGTCGGCATTCCCGCGTCAGTCAATCAACTTTTGATGAGCAGTTCACACATCCTCGTGAATAACATTGCCGCCAGCTATGGCGACATCGTTGTGGCTGCTATGGGGATTGACATGCGCATCTTCACGATCCCGATTATGTTAAGTATCGGTCTGGCCGTTGGCTCCCAACCGCTGATCGGTTATAGCTATGGCGCAAAGAACCTTTCCCGCCTGAAAGCCTCCGTTAAGCTCGCAGCCGCAATGGCGACAAGCATTGTGACGATCTTTACCGTTCTGTTTGCTCTGTTTCCCAAACAACTGATCCGGATTTTCATTCAGGACCCGGCGGTCATTTCGACCGGAACGACCATTTTATACGCCATGCTCATCGGTCTGCCCTTTATCGGCTTTCAGATGGTGATGATGAATACGTTTCAGGCCATGGGCAAGGGATTGCCAGCCCTGCTGGTATCTCTTTCACGTCAGGGCATTATCTTTGTCCCGGCGATTCTGCTGTTAAACACGTTTTTTGGATTTTCAGGGTTTATCTATGCCCAGGCGGTGGCCGATGTGTTAACCGTGCTATTTTCCGCCACGCTGTTTTTACGACTCATCGCAGAGGTTGAACGCCGCGCCGCACACCCCTTCGTATCGCAGAAGGTAGCTCTGTGTTCTGATGAAGGCGCATATTAGGTATTTTTTCATTGACTGTAACCACCCAAAATGTAAAAACGTTTAGGAATTATTCCCCAAATACGCCTGGCAGGAGCGTCAAAGCTTGAGGTTGACCACGCTGCGAAGCAGCGTTCGCACTCCTGATCTGTCAGAAAGGCAAATATAAAAAAAGGAGACATGCCTATGAGTTCATTGAATGCACAACAGTTGGCCCATGAAATCGCAAGAGGACTAGTTTCGATTAATCCGAGTCGCTTAAAAAAATATGGTCCTAACGAACTCAAAGCCCTGTTAGCCCAATTAAACGCTGAACAGCGCAAAATTCGAGCAAAACAGGTGTCTGCCGATCATCTTGAGGAAATCAAGGAAAAGAATCGTTACTTGCAAAATATCCAGCAAGCCATTACAATTATCTCCGGCTATGCTAAAAAGTATAATATCGGTTCATGAACGGCAGACACCAGTAGGTTTCCTGAAGAAACCCACTGGTGTCTTTATGTGACCATATCTTGAACCTGGTGTCAAAAATTTTTACAGGAGAATTCTGAAATGAATTTCCTTATTAATACGGGGAATAGAAGAAATTTTGCAGAATTTCTAAAAATCTGGTGTCGGAAATTTTTACAGGGTAACTTTGAAATGAAATTCCTTATTAATACGGGAGAGAGAAGAAGTTTTGCAAAATTTCTAAAAATAGGGTGTCGGTTTTCTTTACAAAATACGAGAGAGTAATATTGTTATGAAGCAACAACGTTGCAATTAGCCTCAGTCGCTGTACGTGGGAGTATTCTGGCGCCATGGGCAGATGTTAATAATCCTTCAGGGGTCATCTGGGGGACAATTATTGCAGCTTCATGGCATGGACCTATGCAGCAAAACCATGTTCCGTTTGATGGAGAGGATGAATCAGAAGAAGAGGTTCCATCAGTTATCCCGGAACCTGAACAGCCAGTAGTTCCGCCAGCCGTGCCTGAAGCCTATGTCGCAGCTTCTTCAATTATAAACCGGGGCTCTTGAAAAGCTCTGGTTTGTCCTGCCGGAAAATCTCTGTTTATGTAAACGCTCTTCTGGAAAGTTTTGACAAAATGGAAGATTTAGAACTTTTTATATTGTTCCGATTTTCTCAAAACCTGTGATCATAGGAAATTTCTCCTGTTACCATCTGAGCAAAACATCAATTTTTTGAGTTTGTCAAAACTTTCCAGAAGAGCGTAAAAATTTAAAGATTCTGCCCCATCTGTTCTAACAAGCTGACCAGCCTTTTGTCAGGCAATTTCAAGGAAAAGCAGGTTGACAAGAGAAAAATTTTTTGACAAATTTATTCGTCTCAGATACATTATTATGTTTGTTCAACTTATACACACCCACTGGAATACCATAGGGAATTGGATACTTTTTTCTAAAACACATCACTTTTCAAATGACGCATTGTATCATAGACATTAGGGGCATAAAGGGAGAGGACGCAAAATGTACATGAGGCTTGGAACGAAACTGGTTCTCCAGATCGGATTGATTTTTTTATTTGCGATGACATGCTTTGGGGTATTTGAGGTCTATCAGCGAAAGAACGATTTCACGGCAATACTTGAAGAAAAAGAAGCTCGAACATCACAGCAATTATCAATGGTGCTTGGTGAAACTCTCTTTAATATGGATGCAACTCAGACAGAAAATTTTATGCGTGTGTATCTTCAGGATCGGGACATCCTCGCTCTCAAAGTGCTGGCCAGGGGAATGTCAGGGAAATATTTTGTCAGAAATAGTGAAACCGATGAAATTGAGGACTGGTCAGATCACGATACCGAACCGGTTCGGACTTCTCAGAGCTTTTTAACATCGATCCCTTTAGTGTATGAAGATCAGGATGTTGGAACGCTTGAAGTTGTTTTTTCACGCCGACTCGTGTACTATGAGATTCAAAAGGCGACCGTTACGGTGAGAAATGCGGCGATGATCATCTTGCTCCTGGAAAGTGTGTTGATCTTTACTGTGATCAAAAGGCGTATAACGACTCCTTTACTTCACATTGTCCAGGCAGCTCAACACATCGCAGAGGGCAACCTGGCGTTTCCTCTGAAAAAAATGGCTTCGCAAGATGAAATAGGCACGTTGACTATGGCGTTTGAGCAAATGCTCACGTATCTTCGCGAAATGGCAGGCGTTGCCATGGCGATTTCGCATGGAGATTTACGTCAGAGTATTCGCCCTCGATCTGCTAATGATATGCTTGGGAAGGGTTTTCAAGCGATGTCATCCTATTTAAATGAGATGGCGGTTGCCGCTTCTGCTCTTGCTGAAGGCGATCTACGCCAGAGCATACAACCCCGAACAGAGCATGATGTGTTAGGCGCGGCGTTTCAGCGCGTTGAATTGCTGCGTTTTTCTATCAGTCAGATCATTCAGGGCGCCAATCGTGTAAAAGGCGCGTCAGAAAAGTTGAGACTGATAAGCGCCCAAATGGCGGCAAATGCTGAACAACGTTCTCAGCAGGCAAGTTCTGTGTCCTCAAATAGTCAGCAGATTAGCCAGCATGTCAATGAACTTGCCGGAGCGACAGAGCAATTTTCTGCCAGTATTCATGGCATTTCCACGTATGTCGGCAATGTGAACCAGGTTGTAAATCATGCGGTGGCGTTGGCAAACTCTTCAAAAGAGATCATGGACAAGTTGAGTACCCATTCTGAAGAAATCGGTGTCATTGTCAAGTTGATTACCGATATTACTCAGCAGACAAACCTGCTGGCCCTGAATGCCGCAATTGAGGCTGCTCGCTCCGGTGAAGTCGGGAAGGGCTTTGCGGTTGTTGCCAATGAGGTGAAGGAATTAGCTCGACAAATCGCCATGTCGGCCAAAGAGATTACGCAAAAGGTCAAGGTGATCCAAACGAGCAGTGGGGATGCTTCAACGGCGATCGAGGAAATGGCGACAGTCATTCATCAAATCAGCGATATTTCTCATGCGATTGCGATTGCGATTGACCAGCAAAACGCAGCCTTGAAAAATATTGCTTCGAACCTCTCGATTACAGCGATAGGGAGTGATGATGTAACAAAAGCTATTGGCGGCATTGCTGCCAGTGTGCAGGAAATGTCTGAAAATGCGATCAAGGTGCAGATAGAAGCGCAAGAGTTGACCGAATTCACGGATGAACTCCAGCAACTTATGCAGCATTTCAAGATTTGAGCGTCACTGAAAACAGGTAATTTTTCGACAGAGAGGAGGGATAAAGCTGGATTATCCAGCTCTATGATATTTGAAAAATTTTTGGTTATTCTTGATTCTTGTAGTTACTGATAAAAGTGCTTACTACCGATAAATAGTCATCTTTTTCAGGAGGGATGTTTATGATGTCACAAAGACGTATCTATGTCCGCAAGATCGGAAATCTTTTCATATCCTGCCTTTCGTTTTCATGCTTTATAGCGTTCTTTCTCACGTGTTTGTTGTGTCTCGCAGGAATCATGGGGAATCCTGGTTCTGGATGGGCGTTAGAAACGCTTCCAATTATCTCTGAGGCTCAAACTGTTTATGAACAACACATCAAAAATCAGGATCCCTATGAGCAGCTCGATTATCACGGCCTTACTCGAACGGAAGCAGATCTGGCTCTGATTTGGAAAGCCTTGCATGAAGGAGGACTGAAAAATGTGAATTTTACATTTATAGAATCCAGAACGCTTGCGCGGAATATTCAAATGGTGAAAGACGGAGAAGTCGTACTTTTTGCTCACGACCTCCCTGTTGGAGATTTTGAGGAGACCGTATTTATGACCATCCCGATCATCCCGCCAAGGCGATTTGAGAAAGGCATCTATACCATCCCTTCTCATACAGAACTCTTGAAGGTAAAAACGCTTGAAGAATTAAAAAATTTTACTGCAGTTTCCAGCAGAAGTTGGGTTGCCGATTGGGAAATTCTTGAGAAAATGCAACTCAAAAAGGTGTTTGATACGGTTAAATTTCAGAATATGCTGGATATGGTGGCAAATGGACGGGTAGATTTTGCTGTACTCGATTTCCCCAATAGAGAAGATTTAAACCGCACACTCTCTGATGGCAATATCCTGACGCCGGTTCCAGGCGTGAAAATTGTGTTGGACGTTTCTCGTCATTTCATGGTTTCCAGGAAACACCCTGATGGGCAGCTCGTGTTTGAGGCCTTGCAAAAAGGACTGAAAATTCTTGAGGAACGTGGAGAAATTGAACGTGCGTTGACCGAATGTGGATTTTATCATGAAAAAGTCAAAGATTGGAAGATTCTGAACTAAACAATTCTATTCATTTCTTTCACTCTTAAAAAATCCGGTTGACAATTCTCGATCGGGGCACAACATCATTTTGTAAGCGAGAAAAAGTTTGACAGAACCCTTTATTTATTTCTTATACAGAAATTATGTATAGTAATGATTCTTAAAAAATAAGCAAGAGTATATCTATGACGCATAAAGACCGACAACGTGAACGCTTCGAACAGCAGTGCAGGGAACAGGGGATGAAGTTGACGCCGCAGCGCTTGATCATTTACGATGCGCTGATAGATGCTGATGAACACCCAACAGTGGATATGATTTACGCCAGGGTCAGACAAACGTTTCCGACGATTTCGCTTGATACCGTTCATCGTACTCTGGTGACATTCTGTGAGATGGGTGTGGCAAGCATGGTTGAGGGCACCGGCAGCCCCAAACGTTTTGAAGGGAACCTGGAACTGCATCATCACGCTCGTTGTGTGCAATGTGGGAAGATTGTTGATTTTTACCATCAAGACTATGATAATCTTACTGCGCCGCCTGACATTCAGCAGGAATTTTCCATACTGAAAAAAACTGTGCATATAGAAGGAATTTGTTCCACATGCCGTCAAATACAACAGCAAGATTCGTCATGTTCATAGCCATGCTTAGCCCTTTCAGCTAGATATGTAAAGGAGATCAGGATGTCATCTCAAAATTTTGCTGAACGCATTCAAGAATATAAGGCCACAATCCACCAATTGCCGGATGTTAATGATGCTGCTCGCATCCAATATACGGTCAAACGTCTTGAAGGATTGCATTTTGTACCGACATTAATACTTCCTATAGAACGTTTCACATCCCTTTCGAAAGTCGATATTCTCAGGGAAATTGACCGGATTGCCAATTTATCCGAGCAAGAAATTCACGCCTCAGGCGTTCGGATCAATCAGGAGGTTCAGGAAACGAAAATAGAGCAGATCGGATTGTTGGTGTATCATTTTACCTTGTTAACCAGACTTCGTCAGGATGATCCTCTGGCCTGGGATGAAATTGATGAACTCTATGGGGATGATTAGAAAACCGGAATGCCCAAGAATTTTCCAAAATGCCTGGCTGGACAACCGAATAAGCATTTGATGATGGATGACTGTCTGTTCTGACTGACTCACAGCCTGAGAACGCCCCTGATACAGAATTTGTATCAGGGGCGTTGTTATTTTTAGATTATTTTTAAAAAGTAGTTGACAGCGCAACTATATCCATATATTTTGGTTGCATAGTCAACTAAGTAATTATGAATAACTTTGCTGCACATTTCAAGAACCTCACCCCTGGCCCCTCACCAAAGGAGAGGGGAGACTCCCTCCCCCTTCGGGCAGGGCTGTTAAGTTCTACCCCCACAGTCCCCCGCAAGCGGGGGAGGTCGATCCGTTTCACCCCGGTTGCGGAGGGAATAAAAGGGGGGTCACAGCTTTTCCCCGCGAGAACTTAACAGCCCTGCTCCCCTTCAGGGAGGGCTGGGGTGGGGTAAGGATGCCCGGATGAAAGACACCAAAAAGGCTCAATTAATCGAGGGATCGATAGCAAAAACCTTGTTCAATCTGACGATTCCGATGATGCTGGGAATGTTGGGAATGAGCGCCTTTAATCTGACGGATACCTATTTTGTCGGACAACTCGGCACACGGGAATTGGCGGCGATGAGCTTTACTTTCCCGGTGGTCATGATTATTTCAAGTCTGGCGCATGGGCTGGGAATTGGCGTCTCAGCCGTGGTATCACGCGCGATCGGAGAGGGTGATCAGAAGAAGGTGCAGCGTTTAACCACTGATAGCCTGGTATTATCGCTGCTGCTGGTGGTGAGTTTTGTGGCGACCGGATTATTGACGATCACCCCTCTCTTCCGTTTTTTAGGCGCAACACCGGAAATTTTACCGCTGATTGAACGCTATATGCGGGTTTGGTATCTCGGCATGATTGCCGTTGTCATTCCGATGGTGGGGAATAGCGCCACTCGCGCCACAGGCGACACGAAAACCCCGGGCATGATCATGCTGGTAGCAGTGTTCGTCAATATCATCTTAGATCCGCTGTTCATCTTTGGAATTGGTCCCTTTCCCAGACTGGAAATCGTTGGAGCAGCCCTGGCAACCGTGTTTGGCCGCACGATTACGCTTTGTGTGGCGCTGTGGGTGCTCATTCGCCGCGATAAGATGATTACGTTTGAACGCCCTTCTTTAAATACGTTGTTACAGTCGTGGAAACATATGCTCTATATTGGTTTACCGACCGCCGGGACGAATATGTTACTTCCGATTTCGGCAGGAATCATTACGAAATTAATCGCGACCTATGGCCCCGCAGCGGTGGCCGGGTTTGGCGTGGCGACCCGCGTCGAAATGTTTGCGCTGTTACCCGTTATGGCCCTGAGTTCGGTACTTGGGCCGTTTATCGGCCAAAATTGGGGCGCAAAAAAATATGAGCGGGTATGGGCGGGCAGTTCCTATAGTCACCGGTTTTCAATCGGATGGGGTCTGGGGATGTTTCTGCTCTTAGCCTTCTCAGGTAAATTCATTGCGTCACTCTTTAATCCTGATCCGGTCGTGATTTCAACCGCGGCGACCTATCTCTGGATCGTTCCGCTTGGCTATGGCGCGCAGGGAGGGTTGCGTCTTTCAACTATCGCGTTAACTGTGCTGCATAAACCATTGCGCTCCGCATTGATTACGCTGGTGCAGGCGTTTATCCTGCACATTCCATTGGCATATCTCGGATCCCAGATTTTCGATTTAAAAGGAGTGTTTTCGGCGGCGGTCATGTCATATCTGATTGCCGCCCTTATTGCCTATTGGTGGTTGAAAAATTCTCTGGCAACAGAACAAGGCATCGCTCTTTCACAACAGCTTGATACACGGGTGATAGAAACACTATGAAGGACCATGTAAAAAAACCACAAGAATCCCTGGGACGCCTTATTGCGTGTTTATATCATCAGGCGCGCAGCTATTTTGAAAAAGAGTTGGCACCTTATGATCTTGGAAGCGGGGCCATGCCAGTATTGAAAGCGTTGTTATATCATGATGGCATCAACCAGCAGGAATTAAGCGAAAAATTACATGTGGATAAAGCCACGACGACCCGCGCTATCGCAAAACTGATTGAAAACGGCTATGTGCGCCGGGAGAAGGATATTGAAGATCATCGTGCTTATCGCCTTTTTGTCACTCAAAAAGCTCAGGACATTGCGCCGGAAATACAACGAGTCTTACAATCATGGACTGCTATTCTGGCTGAAGGTTTGACGGAGAAGGAAAAAGAAGCGGCCCTGGCGCTGTTGCAACACATGCGGAACAATGCCCTGCGCCATAAAGTAGGTGAGGAAGGAGAATGAGCTTTGAAAGAGTCTGGCGAGATAGGAGGCGTACAGGTAAACACCTCTGTTCTCTGTATGCCCGGGTCTGGGCATCCCCAGGGCTGTTAAGTTCTCTCAGGAGTGCGACATGGTTGTCGCATCAGAAATGCCTCTACGACGACCACGTCGCACTCCTGGATGCTTTTCATGGTGAACAATTCTTGGGAACTTAACAGCCCTGCTGGGGCATCTCTGTCTGGCTATTTGGAGAGTAGCCGCTTCAGTCGCTTTTAAAACGCTGAAGCGCTTACGACAAACTCAGGAGGATAACAATATGACAGGACATCCATTAGCTGTATTTATGCAGCATGATCCACAATTAATGGAATTGGTGAATCAATCCAGAGAGTTGACTTTCGTAGATGGGGCCTTATCGAAAAAACACAAACTCCTCATTGCGTTGGCGTTGGATGCAGCGCATGGCGCAGTCAATGGTGTACGATCCCTGGCGCAGCAAGCCCTCGCTGCTGGCGCAACCAAAGCAGAAATCCTGGAAGCCGTGCACGTGACGCACTATGTTTCCGGCGTTGGCAGCGTCTATACTTCAGCGCAGGGACTTCAAGACGTGTTTGCAACTGAACCTGATTCACGTTAATGCATTCATTACGACAACTGGCAAGCTTTTTACGCCCTTATTGGCGCTACGCTATGATTTGCCCGCTGCTGATGATCGTGGAAGTGGCAATGGATTTGTTACAACCCAAACTGATGCAGCAAATCGTGGATGTAGGTATTGTCCGACTCGACCTGACGATGGTTCTGCACACAGGTATGCTCATGATAAGTGTGGCCTTGATTGGACTCCTGGGCGGCGGGGGAAATACGATTTTTGCTGTCAAGGTCGCTCAGGGAGTCAGTGCGGATGTACGTAGCACCCTGTTTCGCAAGGTGTTATCCTTTTCCTTTGGCAATCTGGATACCCTGAAGACAGGAGAATTAGTCACGCGGCTCACCAATGATGTCAACCAGGTACAGGAAGTCGTTCTGATTCTGTTCCGTATTTTGCTCAGAGCGCCATTGATGCTGATCGGAAGCATCATCATGGCGGTGTTTACCAGTCCCAGGTTGGCGGTGATTGTGTTTCTGCTGCTGCCGGTATTGGCCGGACTTCTTCTCTGGGTGCTCCGGTCAGTCCAGCCAATGTTTGCTGAAGTACAGCGCAGGCTTGATGTGATCAATACGATCCTTCAGGAAAATCTGGCCGGTATGCGAGTGGTAAAAGCCTTTGTCCGCGCTGATTATGAAGAACACCGATTTGCCCGGGTCAATGACGATCTGATGGCTCAGACCATCCGGGCTATCCGCCTGATGGCAATTGTCATGCCGGGTATGACGCTGGTGCTAAACCTGGGGATCGTGGGCGCAATCTGGTTCGGCGGCTTGCAGGTGATGTACGGCAATATGCAGGTCGGACAAATCATCGCTTTTGTCAACTATTTGTTACGCACGTTGTTTGCTGTGGTGATGGTCGGGATGTTGCTTGTGCGGGTATCGCGCGCCGAAGCCTCGGCGGAACGCATTTTGGAAGTATTGCACAGTCAGCCGGAAATCACAGATAAACCCGATGCGCTCGCCGCGTTTACGCCGCAGGGTCGCGTGACCTTTGAGCATGTCGCCTTTAATTATAACGGCAATCGCCATGAGCCTGTACTTCAGGATATTCATTTTACAGCAGAGCCGGGACAGACGGTTGCGATTCTCGGAGCGACTGGTTCGGGAAAATCGAGTTTAGTACATTTAATCCCTCGCTATTATGATGTAAGCGCCGGGCGCGTATTGATTGATGGCGTAGATGTTCGCGATATAAATCTCACGGTCTTACACCGGCGAATCGCGGTGGTCTTTCAGGAAGCGGTACTGTTTTCAGGGACGATTCGTGAAAATATCTGCTACGGCCGACCGGAGGCGACGGAAGAGGAAATGATTACTGCGGCTAAAGCGGCCCAGGCGCATGAGTTCATCAGCGCGTTTCCCGATGGTTATGCCACGTTAGTTGGTCAACGTGGGGTCAATTTGTCCGGCGGACAAAAACAGCGGATTGCCATTGCCCGCGCCTTGCTTACGAACCCGGCGATTCTGATTCTTGATGATAGCACCAGCGCAGTGGATATTGAAACCGAAGGCAAAATCCAGAACGCCTTAGCTGTCTTGATGCAAGGCCGCACGAGTTTTGTCATCGCGCAGCGTATCAGTACGGTATTAACTGCTGATAAAATTTTGGTATTAGACGAAGGGCGGCTTGTGGCTGAAGGGAAGCATTGTGATCTTATGACCAGCAGTACAGTGTATCGTGAGATTTATGAATCGCAGTTAGGCGGCAGAGGGATGGCATTATGACCAGGCAGCAGGCAGAGCGGAAAAATCATGCTGAGATGCGAATGATGCGCGGCCCTGGCAGTGGGGCGCGTCGCATGATGCTGGGGCAGGTACAGAAAGCGAAAAATGTCCAGGGCACCTTGCGCCGCGTATGGAACTATTTACAACAGCAGCGACTGGGACTTGCAGAAGTTGTCGGTTTGGTCTGTTTGACGACCGGATTTAACATCACAGGTCCATACCTGATGGGTATGGCAATTGACCAGTATATGTTCAGGCACGATTTGAAGGGTCTGACACTGATCGCTGTCTTGATGATCCTTGTCTATACCCTGGCAACCTTAACCACCTGGCTGCAAATCTATTTGATGTCAGCGCTGGCTCAACGTGTGGTACGTGATATTCGACATGATCTCTTTGCAAAATTGCAGACCCTGGTCCCACGCTTTTTCGACGAACGTCCGCACGGCGAATTGATGAGTCGTTTAACCAATGATGTTGAAAACATCAGTAATGTGCTCTCTGAGGGGGTCACGCAATTCATCGCCAGTCTGCTCACCATAACAGGCGTCGCGCTGATGATGCTCTGGCTGAATCGCTGGTTGGCGGTTGTGAGCCTGGTGACAGTTCCTCTGATGGGATTTCTGACAAAATGGGTTGTCGCACACACGCGCCAGGGATTTCGTGAGCAGCAGCGCACGTTGGGTGTGTTGAATGGATTAATTGAGGAAACCATCACCGGCGCGCGCGTGGTGAAAGCCTACGGGCGTGAACAGGCGACCTTTGCAGCCTTTGATCAGGCCAATGAGCATTTACGCGTTGCCGCCATCACCGCACAAACCTATTCCTTGTTGTTATTTCCGTTGACAAATTTTGTGAACAACGCCGGTTTTGCTATTGTAGCTGGAGTCGGAGGATGGATGGCCTTACGAAGTCTGGCAACGGTGGGCGTCATCGCGAGTTTCCTGAGTTACACGCGTCAATTCGGCCACCCTCTGAATCAGATCGCTGGTCTGTATAACAGTATTCAATCTGCCCTGGCCGGCGCAGAGCGTATCTTTGAAATCCTTGATGAAGTCCCTGAATTGTCTGATGATCCCGAAGCCAAGCCTTTAAACTCGATTCAGGGTGACATTGTGTTTCATGAGGTCAATTTTAGTTATAAAGCGGATATTCCGGTACTCAAACAGGTAAATCTGCACGCGCAGCCCGGGCAGGTGATCGCTCTGGTTGGGCCGACCGGTGCAGGGAAAACAACGATTGTGAACGTGCTGATGCGCTTCTATGATATTGACTCTGGAACCATCTTAATTGATGGAAAAGATATTCGGCATGTCCAAAAAGCCAGTCTGCGTTGTCAATTAGGGATTGTGCTCCAGGATACATTTTTGTTTTCTGCCTCAGTTATGGAAAATATTCGTTATGGTAGGCTCGATGCGACCGACGAGGAAGTTTTCGCTGCCGCCAAAATCGCCGAAGTCGATCATTTCATTCGCCGTCTGCCTCAGGGATATGCTACGCTGCTCTCAGAACGTGGGAGTAATCTGAGTCAGGGACAACGCCAACTCCTGGCCATTGCTCGCGCTGTGCTTTCTGATCCCGGTATTCTGATCCTTGATGAAGCCACCAGCAGCGTGGATACTCGCACTGAAGTCCAGATTCAAAGAGCGTTACTGCGGCTGATGCAAGGGCGTACAAGCTTTGTCATTGCCCATCGGCTGAGCACTATCCGCAATGCGGATCAGGTGTTAGTGATCCATGAAGGGCGTATCGTCGAACACGGCACTCATGACGCATTATTGAGGCAACACGGCTTGTATGCTAATTTGTATATGAGCCAGTTCAAAGGCTGACAAGTTCAGGAGTGTGAAAGCTCTGCTTTGACAGCGAAAGCAAAGCTTTCACACTCCTGGAGTCTATTCGTCAAAATTCATTTTACAGAGCAGGAGTTTTTTCTTGAAAAAATATTGAGGTCTGGTTGAGGATGGACGTATGAAAAAGATCATTGGAATACTTGTAATAATCTGTCTCATCGGTCTGTTAGGCTGGCAAATTTATCAGCGGGTGCAGGAATATAGAGCGACCAATGCCGGAAACGGGGGCGCTCCTGGCGGACAATCAGGAGGCCGTTCCAGACCGGCGGTCACAGTTGAAATCGCCGAGGTACAGCAGAAAACGATCCAGGATATTGGTCAATTCACCGGCTCCCTGCTGCCAACCTCACAATTTATTGTCACGCCGAAAGTGTCCGGACGCATCGAACAACTCCTGGTGAATATCGGCGACCGGGTTGAGCGGGGACAATTGATTGCCAAACTCGATGACGAGGCGTTTCGGCAGGCAGTGGATAAGGCCAAAGCGGAATTAGAAGTTGCGAAAGCCAATCTGGTAGAGACCCAGAGTGCATTGGAAATAACCAGACGCGATTTTGAACGTGCGAAAACTCTTTCGCAGAGTAATATCCTCAGTCAATCAAATCTGGATATGGCTGAAGCGAAATATAATGCTGCGGTTGCCAGCCAGAAAGTCGCTCGCGCAACCGTGACCAATCGCCAATCCGGCCTGGATACAGCGAAACTCAATCTCTCGTACACTGAAATCACCGCAGACTGGAATAGTGGCAGCGATACTCGCGTTGTAGGGGAACGCTTTGTGGATGAGGGCGCAATTTTGAAAGCGAATGACTCGATTGTCTCTCTGTTAGATCTCAGTACTATTATCTCTGAAATTAATGTGATCGAGCGTGATTATTTTCGTATTCGCCAGGGTCAGGAAGCCGTGATTATGACGGATGCGTTTCCTGGAACGCCCTTTATAGGGAAGGTTGCCAGAATTGCGCCGTTACTTCAGGAACAATCCCGGCAGGCCCGGGTGGAAATTGAAATCCCGAACCCGGAGGAATTGCTCAAACCGGGGATGTTTGTACGCGTCCGTCTGCAATTTGAGAATATTGAGAATGCGACTGTCGTTCCAATGTCGGCCCTGGTTAAACGTGAAGAACAGCAAGGCGTGTTTGTGGCCGATACAAACAATATGACTGCCCGCTTTGTCCCGGTCACAGTGGGCGTGACCAGCAACGGTCTGGTGCAGATTCTTGATCCGTCATTATCGGGCGCAGTTGTTACCCTTGGCCATCACCTGCTCGAAGACGGCGCGACAATTGCGTTGCCTGAACAAGCCTCTGGGGGACCACAGGCGGAACAACGACGACAAGGTTCACAACCGACCGCTCCTTAATCCTTTTTTTATTTACGATAGGGTTGAAACGTATGAAAATATCACGATTTTCCGTACATCGTCCGATTTTTACCACGATGATCATACTCATTCTCATTATTCTGGGCGTGGTCTCATTGAGTCGCTTACCGATTGATTTGATGCCGGATATGACCTACCCGGTCTTGTCAATTTCTACCTCCTATGGCAATGTCGCGCCCCAGGAGATCGAACAATTGATTACGCGCCCAATCGAAGAAGCCATGAGCGCAGTAGCCGGGGTAGAAGAAGTCACGTCAACTTCCTCGGAAGGTCGCAGCACGGTGCGCGTCAGTTTTGCCTGGGGCACCGATTTGAATGAGGCCGCCAATGATATTCGCGACCGACTTGACCGGGTGATGAGTGCTTTGCCTGACGACGCTGATCGTCCAAGTTTGCGTAAATTCGATCCCTCAGCCTTTCCGATTTTGATCCTGGGAGCGTCCGGCAATCTCGATCCCATTGAAATGCGGAATATGATCGAGGATCAGGTTAAAACCCGGATCGAGCGTATTCCGGGGGTAGCTTCGTTGGATGTCTTTGGCGGGTATGAACGGGAAATTCATGTCAATTTTCTGGCGGATGAAATTAATGCCCTGGGCCTATCCCTCGATCAGGTCATTTCAGCTCTGAGAACCGCCAATCAAAATGTGCCGGGAGGCACAATCGAACGGGGAAACGTAGAAATTACAGTCCGAACGCCTGGGGAATATACCAGTCTCGATGAGCTCCGTCACACGGTCGTCGCTGTGCGCCAGGGCGCGCCTATTCGGTTGGGAGAAATCGCCAGCGTCGAAGATACGACCGCCAGAGTGACCCGGATTATCAGAATTAATGGGAAACCGGGCATTTACGTTGCAGTCTCCAAACAATCCGGCACCAACACGGTGCAGGTCGCACGCAATGTGTTGCTCGAAATTGAGCAGGTAAACCGGGATGTACCGCAAATTCAACTTATACCGATTACCAATACGGCAACCTATATTGAACGGTCAATTGCGAATGTGAGTACCTCCGCGCTATACGGCGGACTTTTGGCGATCCTGGTCCTCTTCTTTTTTCTGCGCAATCTCCCCAGCACCTTTGTGATTGCCACCGCCATTCCGATTTCGATTATCAGCACCTTTACCCTGATGTATTTCTACGGTTTTACCCTGAACATTGTCTCCTTAGGAGGATTAGCTTTGGGAATTGGCATGATGGTGGATAGCGCCATTGTAGTACTGGAAAACATCACACGCCTGCGGGAAAGCGGACATGAGAGCATCGCGGCCGCTGTTCATGGCAGCGAAGAAGTGACTGCGGCCATTATTGCCGGCACCTTTACCACGTTGGCTGTCTTTCTGCCCCTGGTTTTTGTGCGTGGCATGGTGGGCGTCATGTTTAAGCAATTAGCGTATGTCGTAAGTTTTGCGCTGTTATGCGCCTTATTTGTTTCGCTCACCTTAGTGCCGATGCTTGCAGCGCATTTGCACCGACCGCTCGCTCTGGAAAACGGCAACGCCAAACAGCATCGCATTTATCGCGCCAGTGAAAAGCTCTTCCGACGGGTTGAGGAAGGATATAGCCACTTCCTGGATATCGCATTAAACCATCGTATTCTGGTCGTTCTCGGCGCAGTGCTGCTGATCGGCGGCAGTTTGTTGCTTATCCCTCTGGTCGGTTTTGAATTTATGCCGGCTGCTGACGAAGGGGAGGTACGTGTAACAGCAGAAGTCGAAACCGGAACGCGGCTGGAGGTGCTGGATGAAATTATGCGTCCGATCGAAGCCCGGGTGCTTCAAGCCGTGCCTGAAGCGGAAAAATGGTTAGCCTTCCTCGGCGGTACCTGGGGGGGAGGATCGCGGACAGGGGATATTCGTATCACATTAGTTCCGGCTAGAGAACGAACACGAACAAGCGAAGAAATCGCTTCAGCGCTGCGACGACAACTCATGAATATTCCGGGGGTGACAATTCGAACGCGAGCCGGTCAGGGGATGTTTTTCATGCGGATGGGCAGCGGCGGCGGGACCGAACGGATCGAGCTTGAAATTCTGGGCTATGATTTACAAACCGCTGACCGATTGGCCACCCAGATTCGCCAGGCGATCCGCGATATCGAGGGCGTGACGGATGTTCGCATCAGCCGTGATTCCGGCAGCCCGGAAAACCTGATTCTCATTGACCGCGCCAAAGCGGCCGATATGAACCTGACGGTCTCCCAAATTGCCAATATGCTCAAAACCGTCATGCAAGGCACAATTGCGACCTATTTTCGCGAACAGGGGGATGAATATCCGATTCGTGTCAAAGTCAAAGAAGCCGAAAAAATGGACTTGCGCGATTTGTTAAATTTGACGCTTACCAATTCCGCCGGACAGCCCGTCGTGTTGCGGAATGTCGTACACGTGGCTTCCCAGACCGGCCCCACCAGTATTGATCGCAAAAATCAGGAGCGGATTGTCACGATTTCCGTCAATATCAGCGGCCGCGATATGGGGCATATTGTTGCGGATATTCGCGAGCAACTGAAAACGATTCCCGTGCCTCGCAATTTCACGCTCAATTTTGGCGGTGATGTTGAAGAGCAACGGAAAGCGTTTAACGAACTACTATTAAGTCTGGTGCTGGCGCTTATGCTGGTGTATATGGTCATGGCCTGTCTGTATGAGTCGTTGCGTGATCCCTTTGTGGTAATGTTTTCCGTTCCGCTGGCGATTATCGGCGTCGTACTGGTACTTTTTCTCACGCGCACCACGTTCAATGTGCAATCCTACATCGGCTGTATTATGTTAGGGGGTATTGTGGTGAATAACGCCATCCTGCTGGTCGATCACATTAATTTACTGCGTCGGCGCAACGGACTTCCATTGCGCGAAGCGATTGAAGAAGCCGGTAAACATCGTCTGCGTCCGATTTTGATGACCTCATTGACCACGATCCTGGCGCTCTTACCCTTAGCTATTGGCATAGGCGAAGGTTCGGAAGCTCAGTCGCCGCTGGCCCGCGCCGTAATTGGCGGCTTACTCAGTTCGACCTTGATTACACTGGTGTTTATTCCGGTGATTTATTCCATCTTTGAAGCCTCGTTAACGAAGAGAAAAACCAAAAAAGAAGCGCGGGTAGCGGTATAAGTTCTTGTGCAACAAGGAGAGATCGGTTATGAAGTATACTTGGCAGAATCAGTTGCACGTTTTATCATCTCAAGAAGCTTGTCCTTGCCCAGGCACTCTGCAAGCTGTTTCATGATTTCGATCTAATATCCAAATCTCCACTCAAATGCTTTTTCATACGTCATGGTAAGTTCTTTATCGAATTTATGCATTTCAGGCAGTCCTTGGGTATTCCTGCCTTTGACAAACATCGCCAAGAAGGGAAGCGATGGCAGAATTCACATTGGAATTGGAAGATGACATATATCGCGGCGAGCTCCTGGGAGAACGATTTGAATTCCCAGCCGCGTCGTCGAATAAGTAAGAAAATATGCGGAATGGCAGAATTCCTGACAACAGAGGATACGACAGCATAGGATATGAAGGGGCTTGATGTACAAGTTTTTTTAGTGTATAGGCCAGAAAATGCTTGACAATTTAGTGAAGAGCCTGGAACGTACAACCATTGCCCAGATATGTGAGCAGTTCAATTCAACGTGAGTGAGGCTACGACACGCGGGGATCTGGAGAGATTGGCCGGTTCGGCATAGCCCGGCGTATCGAGGATGGCCAGACCGCCTTTCTGGGAAGCAGACAGGGTGATCATAAGGATTCGAGCGTTAAGTTTGGATGCGAGCCTGGCCAATAACTACCTGCCGGAAACCGTAACGGATCGTACGATCATCCCGATGAGTTCATCCGGTCACTAAAAAGCTGAGGAGTCGATGTACTGTTGGTGTAGTGTGGGCTGTGGAGGCTTGCAGACGTTCTTTGCCGTGATTCTCAGTCAAGGAAAGGAGTGTTGCGCGTGTCGGAGGAATCGCAGAAGCGTGAGGATGTAAAAATCTGTATTGAACACCTGGATTTCAGTTATTCAGGCGACCAAAAATGGGAAAGCAAGGTAATTGCCGATTTGAGCTTGAGTCTCAGAGACCAGGAATTCCTGACGATTGTCGGAGCTTCGGGTTGCGGGAAGTCCACTCTGTTGAATATCATCACCGGCCTGCTTCCGCCCTCCGCAGGCACCGTGTTGCTCGACGGCAAGGAGATCCGGGGGCCTGGCCCGGACAGAACGATGGTTTTTCAGGACGACGCGGTGTTTCCCTGGTACACCGTCCGGGAAAATGTCGCCTACGGATTGAAGATATCTGGGACCAGCAAAAAGGAAGTGGAGCAACAGGTCAAGTATTATCTGGATCTGGTGGGCCTGAGCGAATGCGCGGACTACTATCCACGCCAACTGTCCGGTGGGATGAAAAAGCGGGTGGATGTCGCCCGGGCCATGATCACACAGCCGGAAGTGCTGTTGATGGACGAGCCTTTCGCGTCACTGGATGTCATGACCAAGCAACGACTGCAGGAGCAGTTCCTCAATATATGGAACGAAACACGCATGACGGTCATTTTCGTCACCCATGACCTGGAGGAAGCGCTCTTCCTGGCGGACCGGGTGGCGGTGATGGCCAGCCATCCCGGCAGGATTGTAAGTATTGTGGATGTGCCCTTCGGCCGGCCGCGGGAAAAAGACCTGAAGACCTCCGGAGAGTTTCAAGACCTGCGGAGGAAACTCAATTATATCATCGACGCAGACCAGTCGGAAACCGTTTGAGGAAAAGGAAATGAGCGACGAGTATTTACAAACAAAGAAATCCCGGTTCTCGGAGTTCCTGCCGAAAATCGTCGTGCCCCTCGCCCTGATTGTTCTTTGGATCGTCGTATCCGAATTGAAACTGGTGAAGCCCATTTTCTTGCCGCCCCCGGCGGCTGTATGGAAGGCCTTCCTCGGCATGTACAAGCTTCTACCGAGTAGCATTTTGACCACCGTGACGATGACCTTGACCGGTTTCGGCATCGGCGTGGTTTTCGGTGCTGCATCCGGACTGCTCATGGCCTACAACAAGACGATCCGGAGTCTGCTGGGAGCAATATTCGATTTCTCGCGACCGGTGCCTGTTTTTGCTCTCATTCCCCTTTTCATCCTCTGGTTCGGTATCGGCAGGGCCCCCCAAATCGCCTTGATCGCCCTGGGAACCTCGGTTGTGCTCGGCGTAACCACCCTGGAAGCGATCCGCAATGTTCCCACGATCTATATCCGGGCGGCGCTCACCCTCGGCGCCGGGCGGCAGACGATCTATTCCACCGTGATCGTGCCCTATATCATTCCTCACCTGATCGGTGCAATTCGGGTCGCGGCGGCAGCTTCATGGGGGCTGGATGTAGCCGCCGAGTTCATGGGCTCTCAAGCCGGATTGGGCTACTTGATTATTCTGCAACAGACATACCTGAGGACGGCAGGGATCATCCTGCTAGTCGCCATCTACAGCATCATCGCCGTTCTGATGGATACATTGATAGCCTGGACGGAAAGGCGGATTACCCGCTGGACGGAACGCAGGTCCAATATAGGTGTTGTGGCTTCTATCGTCGGCAGTACGTAGAGAAAGGGGGTGAGACAGGCGGTTATATATTACCAGGGGATTCGAAACGATGTTTTTCAGGTATAAATTTATTCATGGAGGTAATTCAGAATCATGAAAAAGACAAGCATTTTCGTTGCTATGGTGTTGATGGGAGCTTTCGTGCTGGGTGCCGGTGGTTCCCAGGAGGCCGCCGAGCTGGTGTCGGTTCGTGTTGCGATGACGCCGTTCTTCGATTACCAGTTCTTCAGTGTGGCCAAAGAGTTCGGCTGGGACAAGGAACTGGGGCTCGATCTTCAGTTTACCTGGCTCACCCAGAGCGGCCCGTCCATCCAGGCGCTGGCCAACGGCTCGGTGGATACGGTGAACACCTGCGTGGTGTGCAACTATCCTTTCTACGAATCGGTGCCGGAGATGAAAAATTTTCTCACCGTGAACCAGTTCAAGGGCTTCGTCGTGCTGGGACGCCAGGGGAAATCGAAATCGTACAACGAATTTCTGGCGGAACTGGGAGATGCAGAGCAAGCCAAAAAGGCGACAATCGAGCAGCTCAAGGGCAAAACATTCCCGATCTATCTGGCCAACTACCAGCCCCTTCTGGCGGCTGTTTTGGAGCAGGTCGGGTTGAGCATTTCGGATGTCAAAACCATTAACTTTCCGGATGACGAGAAAGCCGCTCTGGCCGCAATCAGCGGTGAGGGGGATTTCTATATAGGCGGCCTGCCCTCCGAAATCAACCTCCTGATGAATCATCCGGATGATTTCAAACTGATAGGCGGGGAGGAAATACTCGGGCCGGCGGGCTTGTGGTACAGTAATATCGCTTCCTCTGAAAAGTGGCTCGATGGGAATGAAGATGCCGCCTTGAAAATAATGGCGATCTCCTACCGGTACAATCGCTATGTCCAGGAGGATATCGATAAGATTCTGCCGATCGTCGTGGAAGCAATGAATGCCCACTCCGGCGTGGCGACGGAGCTAGAGGAACTGAGATTCATCTTTGACACTTTTCTGGAGTTCCGTACTTACGGCCAGGACAAGGATACGACCTATAATCCGGATTCCCCGCTGTTCTGGGAAAACTCGGCGAAATACTATGTCGAAAAATCGGCAGAGCTTCCGAAAGGAGCGGATTATCTGATGCAGAACCCGCTGGGGCTCTGGTTCGAGAAGTTTCTGCAACGCAAGGACCTGCTAGAGTGGATCGACAGACCCCTCGATTGAGGATGGAAAACAGATAAAAGAGAAAGACCTGGCTCGGTGCGAGCGAGCCAGGTTTCCATTGGAAAAAGGAAAGGTCAAAAAGGTAATGGGAAGGAAATACAAGCTCATTGCGCAACTGTCCACAGTCCATTCAAAGGACGATCAACTGGAGCCGGAGAGGGTGCTGAATCGCCTCGAGGAAACGGTACGGATCGTACCCCTCGATGTACTGGCCATGGGATGGAAGGAGCGGACGGAGCTGTTCGAAATGCTGACCGGTGCTTCCCGGGTTTGCCGCGAGGTGTTCCTGTGGTATCCGCTGCTCTCTGATTATCCCGGCTTCGATCTGTCTCATCTCGTGGTGAATTATCGATCCGAAAGGAGCAGGGGATGGGGAGGCTATGGAGGTACAGGTATAGAGGAAAGTTTTAAACAGGCCTGTCCGAACAATCTGGAGGCTTTTCGTCTGACCTGGGGGAATCTCGATAGACTCCTTTCACACTATGACTTCGACGGGGTTTTTCTCGACAAGATCCGCTTTCCCTCAATGGCCAACGGACTTCAGGACGTACTGACGTGCTTTTGTCCGTTTTGCCGCGAAAAAGCCGCTTCTGTCGGTCTCGATCTCTTCGAGGTTCAGGCCGCTCTGGAAGAAGGAGGCAGGTCCGGAAAAGGGGCAGGGACCGCGGCCATTCCTCCAGGGGCGGAGTGGCTGGAGGAACTGCTGGCCAGCCAGCCCATGCTGTTGCAGCATATACGGTTCCGCGCACATTCGATTAGCCGGGTCGTGGCCGATGTCGCGAAGCGGGTTCAAGCAATGGGAAAGAAAGTCGCGGTTGACGTCTTTTCTCCATCCCTGGCTGCGCTTGTTGGTCAGGACCTTCCCTTCATGGCCGGGCTGGCGGAATGGGTCAAACCGATGATCTACCGTTTCGGCAACGGCCCCGCCTGCCTGCGCAGTGAAATCCCTGCCTTGATCCGCGAGCTGGCGGGGTTCCTGGGAATCGAGGTGGACGAGGCGCTGAAGTGGGCGGCGGCGCATATCGAGGAACTTTCAGGGTACTCCCTCCGGCAGATCGAAACTGCGGCGCCTCTGAGCCTCATCGGAGCCGAAGCCCGCAAGGCCGTTCGGCTTGTATCCGGTACTTCCCTGTGCATGGGACTGGAAACGGTAAGCATGCCCGGGGTGATGGAAGTATCCCCCCAACATGTCGAGGAAGCGATCGAGGTCGGTATCGGAGCGGGAGTCGGCGGTTTTGTCCTGTCCTGGGATCTCCTCCATACTCCTCTTCAAAACATTCAGCCTCTGCGATCCCTCTAGCGCGGCAGGCTGGGGATTCGGCGTTCTTTGACATCCTGTTTCCGCTTGAACAGTTCCTTAAAAGTTCCGTAGGAACGAGATATTCGTAGCAAAGATGCCACCCCGTGACCTCTCTGAGTCCCGTAGGGATGACAGGTCTCTGACCGGATACCTTGTGAAAGAGGTGAACATGCCGTCCCTCTGGGACTCAGAAGGGAGAGAAGGACGATCGATTTTCTACACACAGGCCGATCCAACGGAGCTAAACATACGTATCTCTGTCATTTTGTAGAAAATTTTCGATCTACTGACATTAAAAAATCATCCCCGCATACCCGACAATATCGGCAACCGGTCGGTCGGGCATAACCTCCTGACTGGTGGTATGTTCCAGCAGAAAGCCTTGCGAGGCTCCCAGAGCTTTGGCGGCTGTCACTGTGGCAGCAATCGCGCCTGCGCCGCAGGCATTCCGATGTCGTTCTGCTTCGGCAAGCACTGCTTCAGCTTTCATCTCTGTCGCGAGTTGCAGAAGGCGTCGATCATTGTCCTTCATCGGAGCAAGGGATTGTTCACCGATGCCGTAAGTAATAAAACCGAAACTCGGCCCATAGTGCGTGAGATCGGTGCTCCCAATCACACACACCGGCCTGTCGCGGCTGGCTAGCAGTTTGCCGATTTTTTCTCCTAAGCGCACTGCGAGTTTCTCAGGGGAGACCATGATCGGCAAAATCTTCGCATCCGGGAAAAGATGTTGAATAAAGGGGATTTGGACTTCTATCGAGTGTTCACGTTCGTGAGCAGATGGATCGGCGACTACCTCTTCCCCGGCTTCCGCTAAAACAGTATCGGCCAGTTCCTCATCAATCTCAATCGTGCCGCAGGGCGTTTGCCAGGCGCCTTGCGCAAACATGGCCGCTTTGCGCCCCACACCCCACACATGCACCGCCCCAAAAATCAGAAATGTCTCCGGCGAGCTTTTTTGCTGAACACTTTTATAGACTTTTGCAGCGGTTGGCCCTGAAAACATCCAGCCCGCATGAGGCACGATTCCAGCAATAACTTTTTCCGGAGCTGCCGGTGGTTGGTATTGACCAAGACAGTCTTCAATCTGTCGGTGGCAGGAACGTGCATCTGCCGGATAAAAACTTCCTGCGCGAAAAGCTTTACGAATGTTCATCATCTTTAACAGGTTCGTAGTAAGCGCTTTAGCGTTTTTAGCAGGTTCATAGTAAAAGTTTTAACGTTTGGGCCGCTGAAGCGGCAACTACAAACTCCTCCATCAATCTTATCGTTATAATCATGCAAGATCCATCATGTTTCAAGTTGTTCAATAATCGCTGCGGCAAGTAACGGCACAAGAATCTCATGGTGCCCAATCAGCGTATAACCTTCGCCGCCGTCGGAGGTCGGTCGAATCACCACATTCTGAATCGGGCGATAATGTCGGATGAAATCCATATTGACGGTCGTAAAATGTTTGACCACATAGCCAAGGTTCCGAACAGTTGAGATCGCTTTGAGAAACACTTCCGGGAGAATCACGGCTGACCCAATATTGAAATACACGCCGCCTTCCAATTGCGAAATCACACTGATAAAATGTTGAAAATCACGATGCGATCCGGCCCCCAACGCCGCTCCATTAGCTTCGGGATGCGTATGAATAATATCTGTGCCAATTGACACATGGACTGTAATAGGAATTTGCAAGCGATATCCCGCAGCCACAAGACTATACTGAAGATAGGGAGGATTCGCGTCATATAGAGCCTTTCCGACCGCCTGACCGATTCCCAATCCGTCTTCCTGTCCCTGGATAATAACAGCATTCAGAAATTGTGCGGTTTCACGCCCCATGCCGAATTCTCCGGTCGAAATGGCTTCGGCCACATCTTCGGAAGTCGCGCCAGTGTAAGCCAATTCGAAATCATGAATAATGCCTGCGCCATTCAACGCAATCGCTGACACAACCCCGCGCTCCATCAAATCAATAATCAGCGGCGAAAGTCCGCACTTAATCACATGTGCGCCCATGGCCAGCACAACCAGGCGTTCACTGCGAACGGCCGTCGCAACCCGCTCAACAATCTGCTGAAACTGCTTTCCCGCCAGAATCGCTGGTAATGATTGTAAAAATGTTGAAAAACTTCCTCCCTTGCGCCAGGGAGTCGCAAACGTCTCGACCTGCACTAAACTTTTACGTTCAAATATAGAGTACGTGGTAATATCACGAAAATCAAGAGATGGAAATGTTTTTTTCATAAATTGTTTTCCTGAACAGATTCACCGTCCAGACGACTATTGCTGAGATGAACTATGATCAAAAATTAATGAATTGCGTTTAGTTTTCAGGATAGGAAGAACAGGTGTGATGTGTCAAGAGAAATTCTTTCAAGAAACGGATTGACGGACATTCAACCTGTCACTCTTCGACGATAGCGTCTGCCCCATAGACCCAACTAATAGGACACTTCTTTAGCATGAATCGAGTTCTGGTCAGTTTTGTGCCATGAAAGTACTTGACAAGAAAAGAATCTATCACTTGCAATAGAAATGATAGATTCTCGTTGTCAACCGGAATATAATCTGTTAACATGATGCAAAAAACGAAAGAGGAGAAGAATTATGAATACATTTGAACACGCACGTGCATTGTTGCAAGAATTTAAGGGCGATTCGTATGTATATGGGAATGGGGTGTTGAACGAGGTGGGGAAAATTGCCGCTTCGTCAGGTACAAAAGTTGTGTTAATCTATGGGCAATTTCCTGGCGTCGAAGCGTATGTGAAGACGATTCAGGACTCGGTGGCGCAAGCCGGAGTGCAGCTTGTGGCTGTCATAGAAGGCGCGCAGCCAAATGCTCCGCGTGAAGATGTGGCGCGCATCACCGCTGAACTCACGCAGGCCAATCCGGACGTGCTTATCAGCTTTGGCGGCGGGAGCACAATTGATGCGACCAAAGCCGCAGAAGTGTTACGTACCTTAGGCGGCGGAATCGAAGACTATTTCGGCGTCGGCCTGGTGACAAAAAAACTGGCGGACTCCGGGAAAACGCTCACACCGCATATTGCCATTCAGACCGCCGCCAGTTCCGGGGCGCACCTGACAAAATATTCCAATATTACGGACATCCATACCGGCCAGAAGAAATTGGTCGTGGATGAGGCGGTTGTCCCGACGCGCCCGATGTTCGATTATACGATCACGCACACGGCTCCGCCTGCGCTGACCGCTGACGGTGCCCTGGATGGAATTGCCCATATTGTGGAAGTGCTCTATGGCGCAATCGGGAAACCCTATTACAACAAAATGGAGGAAATTGCAAAAGCTGGTATTGCCTTAGTGGTGAAATACTTGCCGAAAATCAAGGACAATCCGCAGGATGCTGAGGCGCGTGAAGCTCTCTGCCTGGCGACCGATCTCGGCGGCTATGCCATTATGATCGGCGGCACCAATGGCGGCCATCTGACCAGTTTCTCGCTGGTGGACATTCTGAGCCATGGCCGCGCCTGCGCCTTGATGAATCCCTATTATACAGTCTTCTTTGCGCCAGCCGTCGAGGGACCATTGCAGATTATCGGCCAAATTTTTCAAGAAGCCGGCTATATTTCCCAGGATTTGTCCGGTCTGAAAGGCCGTGAGCTTGGCGTCGCCGTCGCCCAGGGAATGTTTGCCTTTGCCCAGGCCATTGATTTTCCAACCACGCTGAATGCAGTCAAAGGCTTCACTCAGGCGCACATTGATCGCGCCTTGACTGCGGCAAAAAATCCGCAGTTAAAAATGAAATTAGAAAACATGCCGATTCCCTTGACCGCCGAGATGATTGATGAATACATGGGACCGATTCTGGAAGCCGCTAAAACCGGCGACCTCCGCCTCATCAAAAATGTGTAAATCTGAAATCCGGCCATGATTAGGCTAATCGGATTTTCAGAGAGGAAAAAGTGCTTACCACAAATTGCACAGATTACGCAGATTGAAGAGAAGAAAGCTCTCTTTAATTTCGTTTTGTCATGTTTGTTGTTTCGGGAATGGAACGCAATGGAATTCCCGAAACAACGCTGCTGACAGTGATGATTTCCAAATCAAGCGTGACGCATTGTGAAACAAAAGCGGTGAGATCAGGCTTTTGTTGGAGCATATTGCAGTTGTGATGCACTCTTCTCAGGAACGACAAGCATAAAAGTTCGTATTACCATCCGATTAGATCCAGACATCGTCTCCTGGTTCAAAGAGCAAGTGACACAGGCAGGGGGCGGGAATTATCAGAGCTTAATCAACGACGCCCTGCGCAGATATATCGAAAATCAGCGGGGATCCCTGCAAGAGAAGTTACGCCGGGTGATTTGAGAAGAGTTACAGGTTGTGAGGTAACACGCAGAAATCCATCTGAAACCATGACAAATGCCTGAATCTCTCCTCTTCCATACATAGCGCTGTATCGAGTTTGTCCCACTACTTGACTTCTTCTTCGCAGGTCTTGAATTCAGGTATGTCTAAGGTCTTCATGTTCGTAATTCATCAGTAGTACCTTTTTCGAGAAAATTTCTTTAAAATACTGTCATGAACTTGCAGGAGCTGTTTCTCGAAGTCGTTCGAGCAACAGGATATTGACCAACGTCTCGATTGTCAGTCCTTGTTTGCGGGCGCGTTGCGCAAGTTCCATGGCCACATCAGGCACGATCGCCACACGAATGGCCCGTTTTATCGGCGTCTCAAATTGAAACCATTCCCCATTATCTTCCATAAACGGCGCCGTATCGAGGTTATCCCAATACTCGGCCTCTTCTTCGTAAGTCTTGAACTCAGGTACTTCTAAGGTCTTCATGTTCGTAGTCTCCTAAAATGATGCTTTTCACCAGTCGTCATATCTCTGGCTGTAATAAGCTTATACACAGTGCCTTTGAATTGTTCTAACACAACAAACACATATCGTCCTTCCGTGGTCTGTCCATAGAGACGATACCGATTTCGCCCTTCTCGACGAGCCAAATGTCTTGGATCTTCACACACTTCCCACACTTCGTCGGGTTCAATTCCATGCCGGGCAATATGTTGAACGCGATCCTCATCCCACTCCAATCTGCTGATAAACATGCGTTTTCTCCTTTGCTGTTTTATCTATTATCTATAGCTACGCTACAAAAGTTCCTCGAATATGTCAACAGAAACATTTGGCAGAGCGTGAAAATCCATTTGCCATAAAACCCTGCGAAACAAGCTTGACAATTTTATGAAGATCGGTCAAACAGACAGAGAGAAGGAATTGTAAGATGAATGCTTTCTGTTGAGTTATAGGTGAAAAATTTAAGACAGCAGTATGGAAGTGAAATATGCCCAAAACTGTTCTGGAATCGAAATTTACCGAATTAGAAGGCTTAGATCGGATCAACCATATCGTCTATGAGATGAAATGCCTGTTCAGGGAAATCACCAAGAGTGATTACGGCATTGACGGTGAAATAGAACTCTGTATCCCAAAAGAAAATCGCAAAGGGTATCAGGCGACAGGCGGCATCATCAAAGTTCAGGCCAAATCCGGTAGAAGCTATATCACACAAGATACTCCTGCTTCATTCTCTGCCAAAAGTTCAAAAGATGATTTCGAATACTGGTATAACTCAAATTTCCCTGCCATTTTTATCATCTTCCATCCCCAGGATAAAAAACTGTATTGCAAAGATATGAAGGCGTATTTGAATAGTACGCCTCATGTCTGGCAGTCACCCTATAAAAATCACCTTTAACAAAGCAGAGGACGAATTTACCGCTCATTGTTTGTTGTCTATCCTGAATCTTGCTCAGGTGAGTTCATCACGGGTTTCTCACAAAGAGCAAGAAAAACTGTTTTCAAATCTGTTAAAAATACAAAAGATGCCCGATCAGGTATGGTCAGTACCTTGCAAAGTAAAGCAACCTCAAGATATTTTGATGGCGGTTGAAGGGTATATTCCTCCTTTTACAATTGTTGGCAAAAACCTCTATACCTTTGAGAGCCTCAGATCATCAGCTTGTATTTTTAGAGAATTCCGTGAAGGTAAATATCCCCCATTACGAGGAACCTATTTCACCATCGAAAACCGGCATCATTTCCTCTACACAATGGGCTTTGTCCCTTATTTGGAGACTTATCCCAAACCTCATGTCCCGACGCCCTGACAGATAAGGACCCAATACTTGCGCTCAGTAACGATAATTTTTTAGAGAAGCTTTTTATGAAGAGGTGATACTATGTTGACGTTAGAAGGCATCTTTGATGGACAACACATAGAAGTGTTAGGGAGTATCCCCTTTCATCAAAAAAAGCGGGTTTTGATTACCTTTCTTGACGACACGCTGTTTCCACCGAAACCATCTGCGGATATTGACCCGATCTCAGCCTTGCGCGGACGAGACAAACATGCGCATCTGACTGAAAAATTGCTGGCAGCGCGAAAGGAGGAACAAGTATGGAAAGCACATTGACATATCTTCAGCGATTAACTGATGAAACCCATAAACCGGAGGCTGAAGTGTTGACTCTGGCGTTTCAGGCCGGCATTCGGCAACTCTGGCGAGAACACGTATTAGGCCGCTATCTGCGCCATGAGGTATCCAGAGAAGAGGCCATTGAAGCCGTCGGGTTCGATCTGGTTGAACTCGCAGAACGTCAACATCAAGCAGTGATGGAGGATATCGAATGGGCGCTGCATGCATAAGTGTGGTGACAGATGCGGGACCAATGATTCATCTGTCAGTATTCAGTCAGTTGCATGTTCCTGATGTGGTTTGGCAGGAAATTCTTGGTCATGTCGAAGAAGACGACCTGAAATTTCCCGAGAGGCTTACTGTACAAAACCATGCGCTCCCGCAAGCCGAGGGGGATATCCTCAAAACCTGAAACCTTCAAAAAGTATTAACAAAATTTTCTCCATTGATTTTATTTGGTAAGAGTCGGTATCATCAATATTGCTGCAATTGGCTCAGGTAATCACAAGGATTTGGAAAACTACCGGAATTTTCATGATACGCATGTCTGCCCGGGCGCGGCTACTATCTAAGGGTAACGCCCGGGCAGATGCGGATAGGTGCTCGTAGTTCCGGCTTTGGCGGACTGCCTGAAGGCAGAACTACGAGCACCACGATTCTTATCTCTGCTGTTCCAGGCGGTGTACGGTCTTTCTGGATTCGTCTTTAAGGGCTTCGTAGGTTTTGACATATTGTTCCACATAGAAGCGGTACTCTTCGTGTCTGGACATGTCAGGGGCGATCACTTTCTCAATCTTGACCATCTGACCGGCGGCTTCTTCGATTGAAGCATAGATGCCGGCCCCGACGGTTGCCAGAATCGCACAGCCCAGGACGACGGCCTGCTGCTCTTTCGGAATCGTGACCTGTTTGCCAGTGACATCGGCGTGAATCTGCATCCAGAGATCGCTTTTGCTCGGCCCGCCGCAGATGACTAATTCGTTGATCGAGACGCCTTCCTGTTCCATCCTGTCAAGAATCACGCTTGTCCCATAAGCCACGCCTTCCATGATCGCTCGAAATAGATAGGCGGGCGTATGGCGCAAGGTCAGGCCGCGAATCACGCCGCGCGAGGTCGGATCGGTCCAGGGAGTACGGTTGCCCTGCCAATGATCCAAGACGATCAATCCTTCGGAGCCAGGCGGAATTTCCTGGGCCATTGAGCCAAGCAGATCATACACATCAACGCCTTTCTGTCGGGCTTCTTGCTGAAGATTCCCGTTCACAAAATGATCTTTAAACCACTTGAGAATTGAGCCGGTTGAGACCTGTCCCCCTTCCACCAGGTACTTGCCGGGCAGCACGGCATCCGGATAGGCTCCGAAAATGCCGGGCGCGTGAATTTCTTTATCCAACAATCCGATGTGAACGTGAGATGAGCCGGTAATTAAGGAGAGTTGTCCGGGATGGATCGCATTCAGTCCTAAGAGGCCGATAAACGCATCGCCGCCGCCGGCCGCAATCGGAATGCCGGTCTTCAATCCGGTTTTTTCAGCGATCTCCTGGCGTAAAGTTCCGGCCACCTCACCGAGGCGCATCACCCTGGACGGCAGTTTCTCAAATACATCCCCTAATCCGACGGCTTCGTAAAGACTAATTGGCAATCCTCCCTGCGTCGCATCGTAAAACCATCTGGTCGAGGCTGTATCAATATTTATTGTTCGTTCGCCGGTCAGCGTATAAATCAGCCAGTCGGTCAGATCAAAAATCGTGCATGCCTTTGCAAATATTTCAGGTTCATGGCGTTTAATCCATAAGACTTTGCACGGAAACCACTCGGCCGAGACGTTGCCAAAGCCGACGTATTTCAGAGCCGGATCATTGGTAGCCGCAAGCTCTTCGGCTTCCTGATGCGCGCGCACATCCATCCAGATCAACGCATCGCGCAACGGCCTGCCGGCAGAATCCAGAAACACAACCGTGCATGTGGTGCCGTCAACACTCAGGCCTTCGATGACATTCGGGTTTAGCCCGCTTTTCGCGATTGCCTGATTGATGGCCTTGATCATCGCCTGTTCCCATTCGATCACCGATTCTTCGGCCCAACCCGGATGTTTATGAGTCGTTTTATATTCGCTTGCGCCAAAACTGATGCAGGCCCCTTTTTCGTCAAAAATCGCCGCGCGAACGCTTTCAGTCCCGGCGTCTATTCCTAACACATATCTCGACATAGAATCCCTCCTTGTTTCAAATCATAGAGTTTTGCAAAGTCTGACTGTAAATGGATGTAAAGATCTTTATAGATGGCAAACATTTCCTGATAGCCTTGAACATGTTGAGGGCGCGGTTCATAGATTGTTCGTATTTTGATAAACTGCCTTATCGTTTGCACAAGATCAGGGAAAAGCCCAATCCCATGACCTGCTAACACGATATCGCCAAAAGGCGCGCCAATGGCGGTTTCAGGAATTAGGATTGGACTATTCGTGACGTCGGCTTTGATCTGATTCCATACCGCGCTTTTTGCGCCGCCTCCCACAGAGCGAATTTCCGTGACCGTCATGCCCCCTTCAGTGAACACGTCTAAGTTATGCTTCAGGCCAAAGGCTGTGCCTTCGAACAGGGACTTGATCAGATGCGCCCGGGTGGTATCAACGGATAATCCAAAGAACACTCCTCTGGCTTTATTATCCCAGATTGGCGACCGTTCTCCTGCCAGATAGGGCAGAAAAATGATCCCCGACGGGCCATCGGCAAGTTTTTCAACTTCGCGATTCATGACCTCGTAAGGATCAATTCCAAAAAGAGCCGCGGCATTTTGTTCTGCCAATCCTAATTGATTCTTGAACCATTTCAAACTTGCGCCAGTTGAACTCATGGGGCCAATCAAGAGAAACGTATCTTGAACTGAATGCGGAAAAAAGGTCAGACGGGCGTCTGTGATGGGATGCGTCAGGGCAGCCATAATCACGGTTGAAGTACCGGTCATTTCACAGGTTGTTCCGTCACGGATGGCCCCGGCTTCAAGGGCGGCGGCGGTTGCATCTACCATACCTGCAATGACAGGCGTACCAGCTTTTAGTTCGGTTTCTTTGGCGGCTGTTTGAGTCACTTCCCCAATCACGGCCGAACACTCGGAAACCGGAGGAAACACATCGAGCGGGAGTTCCAATGATGCAAACAGATTCTCAGCCCATTGCCCTGTCTGAATATCATACAACAGGGTTAATCCGGCCTGCGAGCGATCAAAGGTATATTGGTCGGTCAGCTTGAGCACAATATACCCATTCGCTTGCAATACTTTGTATGTTTTCGCGTAGAGATCAGGTTTCTTTTGCTTTAACCACAGGAGTTCCGGCAGAACATAATAGGAGTTGATCGCATTGCCTGTGGTGTGAAAGATCAGTTCCTCCCCGATGGTTTCGCGCAGAAAGGCGCAAGCGTCATCGGCGCGCTGATCCATCCAAATCAGAGCAGGATGCACCGGAAGTCCCTTTCTGTCAACGGCAAGCATGGTCGGTCCTTGCGAACTAACGGCGATCGCAGCAATATCGCTGCTCTGAATGCGCGTTTTTTCCAGGATTTCCCGGATTGTCAGCACCACCGCCTGCCACCAATCGTCCGGCGCCTGTTCAGCCGCATTTTGATAGGGATAATAGGTGTCATACTCCGCGCTGGCCTGGTCGATCAATAGGCCTTCATCTGAAAAAATCGCAGACTTTACGGCAGTTGTGCCGACATCAATTCCTAACAAATACGGCATGGTGGTTCTCCTGTGAAACTACAAGGATGACTCATAAGCAAGGATTTATTATTCCTGGTGATGTGAAATCCTTATAGTTTCATGGTGACGGGTGAACGCCCGCTCATGTTCACTCCTATGTCAATGAAATTTTCATTCGTGCGTGTAAGAAACCGGGTTTTTGGGAAAAACCCGGTTTCTATGCCCGACCCCCTATGAAAATATCCGTACCGTGGACAGGGCTGTCCGGGGTACGATCTGTAAAATAACTGCCAATTGTCAATCTCAATATTCACTCACAACTTCATCCGTAATTTCTTCAAGCCAGCCAAGCGTATCGGCCGCGTGCAGCACCGTGTATTTGCTGCGGACTTCTTTAGCATTCAGCAGGGTTTCCCGTAATAATGGGCGATCAACCTCAATCTCTTGCGGCAGAATACTGGCGCCGACCGATTGTTGAATGTCAAATACCCTCTGAAATGTCGGTGTGATGGCCTGAAGCCCCTTGATTTCTTGCCAGGCGGCTTGCAACTTTTCAATCTGCCACTGCTGCTCTTCCCAGGAGAGATAGATCGAACGGGCGACTTCAACCACACCTTCGGCCGCTCTTCCGAGATTGCGGCGAATCGTGGCTTCTATGTCTTCCAAAGAGTGTTTCCGCGCGCGGACCGCTGCCAGATTAATATCAAAAGGATTTCTGGCAAAGAATTTTTCATAGAACTTAGACATCACGCCGGTCGCAACGCCCACTTTTGTGCCGTGCAGGTGCGGGGTTTTCTGTTCCAAAAAGGCTTTCATCTCCCAATAGTGCGAGAGGCTGTGTTCCGAACCGGAAGCCGGGCGAGAATTACCAACCACAAGCATAGCTATGCCCGAAAGGATTAATCCTTCCATCAGACGCGCCATAATCTCAGGCTCGCCCTGTTTGATTCCGGCGATCTGCTCAACACACATTCTGACCACGCCGTCAATCAGTTCGGCAAAGTAGTCACAATAGTACTCGCCGGTGATGATCTGACTCAATTTCCAATCAACTCTGGAAGTCAATTTTCCCAGCATATCGCTGAAGCCGGATGCGGTGAGTTCGTAGGGCGCCCGGCAGAATACATCTACATCCGCAATAATCGCATGAGGATGGGTTGAAATGATCGTCTTTTTAAATCCGTCTTGCAGCATTGGCGCGCCTGATGAGGCATAGCCATCCATGGAGGCTGCCGTTGGCACAGAGACAAACGGGATGCCAGTGCGGGAACTGATATAACGGATCAAATCCGTGAGGCTGCCTGAACCGACGACCAGAAGAAACGATGTATCAGCCTCCAGATCGAGCATCACTTTCCCGATAGCGTATTCATCCGGTTTCACCAGTTCGCGGGTGGGAAACAGCGAGAGCTTGGGAAGATAAGTTCCATTGTGCAGTTTTTCCATCACCTGCTCTCCGGCGGCCTGGTAGGTGTTCAGATCCGCAATCACCACGCATTTTTTGCCCAGATTCAGGCGGCGCAGAACGTCCTCAAGATCCTCAAGTGCCCCCTGCCTGACAACAACTTCTTGAATGGGAACGGCATGTTTTTTGCCGCATACACACATAAACTCTTGATGAACAAGTCGTCCATCAACAAATTTGAAATGTTCCATAATGTTTGTTTCGGCAGTGGTTAAATATGCGTTCCCTGAGCGAAGTCGAAGGGAACGGTGAGCGGCTCGTTTCGACTTCGCTCAACGAGCAAGTATCGCTTACTATTTAACCACTACCTTTGTTTCCTTTAGGTTCTGAGGTTAAGTTCAGTCAATATTATGAAATTTTGCCAGTTTTAACCGGTCAAGAAACCGGGTTTTTTCGGAAAAACCCGGTTTCTGATGTACAAAGAAATTATTCAAAATACGCGCTGATGTCGCCAATTGTGTTCAAAACAAAATCCGCTGCGCCGTTCCAGGCGTCATACATCTCTCGCGTGGTTTCACCGCTCAAGACCAGGATGGACACGATGCCGGCGTTGATGCCGGTTTGAATATCCGTATATAAACGATCTCCGACAATGGCGACTTCGTCACGGTGATACGGGTAGAGTTCGAATAATGCATCAATAATCGGCTGATAGGGTTTTCCGATAATCACATCCGGCCGTCGCTCCGTGCTGGTTGCAATCAGTTCGATCATTGCGCCCGTATCAGGAATCGGGCCGTTTTCTGTCGGGCAATTAATGTCCGGATGAGTCGCAATATAGGTTTTGCCTTTTCGAATCCAATAGCACGCATTTTGCAGTTTTTGATAGGTGAGGGTTTTATCAAACCCAAGCAGCACAATATCCGGCTCATCCTGCACAAGATTGATGTCCGCCTCTTGTAATTCATCTTCCATAAAAGGCGTGCCCAGAACATAAATCCTGGCGTCAGCATAGTGCTTTTTCAGGTAAATAATGGTGGCGGTGGTGGAAGAAAACACATCCGCTGGGGTGGTCGCAAACCCCATCCCGCTGATTTTCTCAGCATAATAGCGTCGGCTTGCTGATGAATTATTGGTCAAAAAAAGATATTGTTTGCCCCGCTCTTTCAGGGAATTCATGAAGGACTGGGACCAGGGAAACAAATTCGGCCCCAGATAGAATGTGCCATCAAGATCGATCAGGAATAATTTGACGTTTTGTAAACTCTTCGTAGTCATTTCACCTAAGTTAACAATTGATAATTGTCAATTATCAATTGTTAATTCCTCAAGCCATGTGATCAAATTGGCAGAATCTTTGAATTGCGGCGGGCATGTCGCCAAAAGATTCCGGTCAATGTATGCCATTAATTTTTCCGCTAATTGCTTGTCATGCAGGATAATTCCGCCGCAATCTCCAGCCATGACGGTTTTTTCCAGAATCACCCATTCGCCGTTCATCACTTCCACGTTCACCGGGCCGATCTCCGGTTGTTGAATAAGTTCTACGGTCATCTTGCCCGGGTATTTCAGCAGCAGATCGTGAAGATAGCGGAAATGCTGCCTGATCCATTCCCGGTGAAAGGTGTATGTCTTATATTGTCCGGTCTCCCAGTACTCCTCACAGACATTTTGGGGAATAATCAGACGAATACGGGTAATATCCTGTAATAACGCCTGAAAGAGAATTTGGCGGGTTCGCATGGAACTACGCGGATCCCAGGGCGCAATATCCGGCGGAATCGTCATCAATGGGAGATGATGACTCAGCATAAAAATTTCTTGCGCCACTTGTTCATGGGTATAGACTTCTCGAATAAAGGCTTCCGTATCCAGGTAACTCGCCTGGTCAATTAATTCGCACATAAAGGGACAGAGATGCTGTTCTGCAACATTCGCATCTAATAACGCTTTCAACGGTTCTGCGACCAGAAAGTCAACCACATTCTGCCGGCCGTTTTCATTATCGGTGCGCCACCGGGGATCAATAGCTTTCCAGCGAGCATGAAATTCGTGGCGGAGTTGATAGACCACATCCGGATGATCAGTCCAGGCTCTGACAAGCAGATCGTCGCGTTTAAACGGCGGTTCATACTGAGCGCCCGGGGGATCAAACGACAAAAAGGCCGTGTCGCCGCTGACGGTCATCCGAATAAGATATTCCTGGTCAGCCAGCGCAAAATGAAAATTCGGATTGCGTTTCAGAGCACGCAACATTCCGATAATTTGTTTTTTCAGCAATTCCGCTTCAAGAACATTGCTCTGACTAGTCAGACTGGTCAGAGCAAGATTTCTGAAAATTTGTTGAAATTCCTTTTTCAAAAATCCCCGTTCATGAATCGAGCGATCTTTTCCGCTTTCAATGCGCTTTTCCAGAACCAGCACGCGCTCCTGATGCTGAGTGACAAAGGTTTCAATCATTTCATCGGAGACCCCTGAAACCTCCAGCAGCAAGCGAATAAGCTCTACGGGACGGTAGCGGCCGGAAAAGGATGATTTGATTAACAGTTCTTCGGTTTTGAGATTGCACTTTTCAACATCAATCAGTTTTTGAAGCCCTGGAGTGACAGAAAATTTGCCCGGTGAGGCATTGGTTTGCACGAGCGGTTTGCGGATGTCCTGAGGGCCTAATAAGTATTCGAGATACTGGATCACTATCGCCAGTTCTGCCGCTTGACCGGGTTGAGCCGCATCTACCAGCACAGTCCGTATCCAGTAACGATTATCTAATACCGGCCGCGCTTCGATAAACCCCACATCCTCAATGACAAGATATTCGGATAAATGCTGGCCATAGGGAATCTCATACAAAAAACAATTCGACGTGCCGATGTATTGCACCAAAAAGTCTAAAATGACTGTGATTTCTTTGGCAATATCTCCGGCCCAGAGATGCAGAATTTGAAAAGGAGAGTCCACCCAGAGAAAACTCCGCAAGATATCGCGCAATTCTTCGCGGTCACGATTGAAATTGTCCTCCAATAAATCATGATGAAACCAGGTAATGAAAATTCTTCGGCCCTTGCATGAGCTTTTTTGAGCTTTTTTGAGCAGTTTAATTGCGTTGACAATAAAGGCATGATGATCGCCCTCAACAAAATCAGCGTGCAAGCGATTACTTTCTAAATCCTCCGGCTGCGCTTTCTGGTCTTTGAGGACAAGTCCTCTGGTTTGCACCCCGTGTTTCAGTCGCTCAAAGAGATTTCCTTCTTCTTTAAATTCATCAATTAAAGAGGCTAACAGGCCGCTCCTTTCTTCCTGATAGTTCAAATGCTGGCGATTATACACGTCAATGAGACGTTGTACGTCGAGTTCAGACACATTGAACTGTCGAAGCGCATCGGTGAGTTTCAAAAGTGTTTTGTGGGCCGGAGGTTTGCGATTCGATTGTTTCAGGCTGCTCAAATAGCTTGAGGTAATATGCGCTTCCTGCGCAAGTTCTTTGAGGCTGAACACCTTTTCTTGTTTGGCGTGTTCGATGATTTCACTCAACACGCGCGCGAATTCACTCATGCAACCATCCTGTCCTCAGGCAAACAGCGGCAAAGCCGTCAATTCGAGGAATATAGGCATCCTGAATCATGCGTGTCTTGACTTCGCTCGACAACCGCCCGGTCACTGAGCGGAGTCGAAGTGACATGACACAACTGATTTAGGATCGCTATAGGTTATCAATGACTCAGAATCGGATTATTTGAGAGAAGTTAAAGAATGATCTCTCTTAAATTGTCAAGTTAAAAAATACGTATTAACAATATTTCAATATAAAAAAAATCAAAAAAATAGTGTATAAATTATTAATTAATTAAATAAAATAAAATATGATAATATTTTTTTTAATACACTTTTATATTGATAAAAATTTTTACGAAAAATATCTTTTGGCGATATATAATTTTTTAATATTAAAACTTGACAAAAGAGAAAGTTGCCATGTATGCCTGCCGTTAATCTCAATTGAGAGGTCCATTATTTAAGAAAAAAGGGGGGATGCCTGGGAGATATTGTCGTGTCAGCATTTACTGAAGTACCTGCTTAAGTGGTGGAAAAGAAGAGGAATTTTGTGAATCGAAATTCCATAATAGAGATTGTCGAAGGTAATTAGAGGAGGGCTCTTATGTTGAAAAAGTTCACGTGCTTAGTATTGTCAGTGTTGTTTTTGGTAGTGATTCTGGGGACTGTGCCTGTATCCGCAGCGTTTGATTGGAAGGCTCACAGCGGCACAGAAATTAAGCTGTTGCTCAATAAGCATCCGTATGCCGATGCCTTATTGGCGCATTTGAATGAATTCACGGAACTCACCGGCATTACGGTGACGTATGATGTGTTTCCTGAAGACGAATATTTCGATAAAGTGACCGTGTCGCTTTCCAGTAAATCGCCGGAATATTCCGCTTTCATGACGGGCGCATACCAGGTGTGGCAATATGCTCCTCCAGGATTCATGGAAGATCTGCGACCCTATATGGATGATCCTGAAAAGACGAATCCGGAATGGGATGAGGCTGACATTTATGAAAACTTGCTGTCTTCGTTAGCCTGGAGCTTGAAGCCCGGCGATCCACTTGGCGCAGAGGGCGCAAAACAGTGGGCATTGCCCTGGGGCTTTGAAACCAATACCTTGATTTATCGCAAAGATATTTTCGATAAACATGGATTGGTTCCGCCGAAAGATCTGCCTGAACTGATTGAACTCTGTAAAAAACTCAAGGAATTGGAACCCGATATGTATCCTATTGCTGTGCGTGGGACACGTTCCTGGGCGACCATCCATCCAGGATTCCTGTCGTGTTATAATGGTTATGGCCTCAAAGATTATGACCCCTTCCCCAAACCGGCGATGAATTCTCCGAAAGCCGTTGAGATGACAAAGCTGTGGGTAGATATGGTCAAAAATTACGGCCCCAAAGCCTGGACATCCTATATCTGGTACGAAGTAGGAAATGACCTGGGACAGGGACGCGCCTGCATGATTTACGACGCTGACATCCTGGGATACTTCCAGAATCAGACGGATGCTTCTCCGGTTTCAGGAAAACTGGCATGGGCCCCTGGCCCTGGCGAACCTGGCGCAGCTCCGGCTCCGAATATGTGGATCTGGTCGCTGAGTATGAATGCCAATTCGGAAACCAAAGATGCAGCCTGGTATTTCTTGCAATGGGCCACTGGCAAAGACTTCTTGTTAAAAGCGGTGCGCGGCAATTTCTCCTTAGTTGACCCTGTCCGGAAGTCTGTGTGGGCCGATCCTGAGTTCCAGAAGAAACTCGAGGATTTTACCGATTATTATAAGACATTCCAGACAATTATTGCTAATTGCAAAGTCTATTTCACTCCGCAACCCCTCTTCTTCGAGACAACAACAGAGTGGGCGGCAACCCTGCACGAGATCTACAACGGAAAAGACGCACAACAGGCTCTTGATGAATTGGTAAAACGCCTGGAAAGTACGCTTCAACGCGCAGGGTATAAATAAGATGAAACGCTCCGGGGGGAGAACCTCTCCTCCCGGAAACCCCGTGAAATTCCACTTTCTTCCTGGGAAGGATTAGAGTCATGACGCCAACAAAAGCAGCAACAAAGATGAACTCATCAAAAAACACAAATAATAATTCATCTGCGAAAATCATCACCAAAGGGGTGAGCAGCCGGAATCCCTATCTGCCATATTTGATGATTCTACCCGCCCTTGCCCTGACAGTGCCGGTTCTCGTGCCTTTTTTCCAGAGTATTTACTACTCCATGACCACCTATTCTCTGACCAACCCGGTCAAAAATTTTATCTGGTTTGAGAATTATAAGTGGCTGCTCACCTCGCCGGATTTTTGGAATTCCGTCCGAGTGTCTTTTGTCTATACGTTTACGGCCGTAGGTACAGAACTGTTATTAGGGTTATTAATTGCCGTTCTTCTGAATCAAGAGATCTTTTTGGCAAAAATTCTGCGGCCCCTGCTGCTGATGCCCTTGATGATTGCCCCGATTATCGGCACGCTGATGTGGAAGCTGATGATGAGTCCGGAGTATGGCGTGCTCAATTATTTTCTCTCATTTTTTGGCGCAAGAGATTTCCAATGGGCCTCGGCCGCGAATACCGCCATGTTTTCCGTGGTCTTGATTGACGTGTGGATGTTTACACCCTTTATTGCGTTACTCCTGCTGGCCGGACTGCGTTCCATGCCGGCCCCGCCATTTGAAGCGGCGATGGTGGACGGCGCGTCAAAATGGTTTATTTTTAAGAACCTGACGATTCCGATGTTAATGCCATTTATCATCATTGCGGTCGTGTTTCGCATTATTGATTCGGTGCGCCAGTTTGATATTATTTTTGGTATGACCAAGGGCGGCCCCGGGCAAACGCTCATGAACTTTCAGGTCTCGGCTTATACAAACGCCTTCACCTATACCAGGGTGGCAGACGGCGCCGCGATCATGTTGATCAACTGGCTGATTATCTACCTGATCAGCATGTTTCTCGTGAAATTCTGGCGTAAAAGTCAGGATCGTTTATCTTAAACGGAGGGATGACACATCATGGCAACAACCGAATCTCAGACTCAGAGAACATTCTTTCAAAAGCTCATTATCAATCTCTTATTACTGGCCTGTTTCGTGTTTCTGCTGTTTCCCGTGTTTTGGGTGGCAACGATGGCCTTCAAAACCCATGAAGATATTTTGACCTGGCCTCCCAAGTTTTTCTTTGAGCCCACGCTGGAAAATTTTCGTAATATTACCACAGCGGTACGAAAGGCAAGAGTAGGCGCAGTGAGCAGCGATTTTTTGAAAGGATTTGGCAACAGTCTTGTCGTAACCATATCAGCTTTAGCAATCTCGTTGGTTACCGGAATTCCTGCGGCTTATGCCCTGGGACGGTTTCGCTTTAAAGGCAAAGATGACATTGCCTTCACCTTTCTTTCTTTTCGTTTTGCTCCTGAACTCCTGGTCATCATACCGATTTATCTGATCTTTCAACAGATCGGGTTATATGATACCTATATCGGACTGATCTGGGTGTATCAATTGATTACCATGCCAATGGTGGTCTGGATTTTAATGAGTTATTTTGAGGATATTTCCGTTGAATTGGAACAAGCCAGTATGGTTGATGGCTTTCCGCCGTTCCGGACGTTTTTGCGCGTGATCCTGCCGCTTGCGAAACCAGGGATTGCCGCGTCATCGCTGTTAGCCTTTATTTACGCCTGGAATAACTTTATTTTTGCGTTGATCCTGGGCTCGGCCAAAGTCCAGCCGGTTACGGTTTCGGCTTTAAAATTTATCACGGCTGAAAAATTACGTTATGGCGATATTGCCGCGGCTTGCATTCTGGCGGCCATTCCTATCTTTATTTTATCCGTGTATGCACAGCGCTATATGGTGCGCGGGCTGAGTTTAGGGGCAGTGAAAAAATAGGATTGAAAAATGAACGTGAAACGTGAAATATGGTTAATGATTGACGACGTTCCCTGAGCGAAGTCGAAGGGAACATGTCCTTGTTCGTTTCGACTTCGCTCAACGAGCGAGCATAATGCGTTGGCTTCATCACGACCGTATTTTTTACGTTTCATGCTTTCATGAAATTATGGCAGTTGTTGCATTACGAAATGTTGTCAAAACCTATGGCGATGTCACGGCCTTACACGGACTTGATTTCGAAACAAAAGAGGGAGAGTTCTTTGTCCTGTTAGGGCCTTCGGGGGCCGGAAAAACCACGACGCTCAAGGTAATTGCCGGATTAGAAGATATTGACTCAGGCGAAGTCGTGTTTGATGGCAAAGTGGTGAATACAGTGCCCACCAATCTAAGACCGGTAGGCATGGCCTTTGAAAGTTACGCCTTATATCCGCATTTTACCGTGTTTGAAAACATTGCCAATCCCTTGCGCGCTCCCGGAAAAACTTATACGGAAACCGAGATCAAAGATCGAGTGCAGAAAATGGCGAAAATGCTCAAAATCGAGCACTTATTAACACGGCATCCGGGCGAGTTATCGGGCGGACAAAAACAACGCGTGTCATTGGGACGCACCATGGTGCGCGAACCTTCCGTTTATCTTTTAGATGAACCCTTGACGCATGTTGACGCCAAAATTAGATTTGATCTGCGTATCCAGTTTCACCGTCTGGAAGAATTACAGCAGAGCACCACCGTGTATGTGACGCACGATTATGTCGAAGCCCTGTCGCTCGGCGACCGCATCGGGATTATCGATCAGGGGCGCATCGTTCAGATTGGCGAACCAAAACAGATTTATTACCATCCGCGCAATATTTTTGTCGCCCACCTGGTCGGGCAGCCCTCCATTAATCTGATGAATGCCCAGCTTGATGCTGATGACCACAATGCACATCTTCATGTTCCGCAAGGCGGTTTTAGCATTCCTCTTTCTCCAGAGCGGTTTCACGCCTTGAAACAGGTAAATGCTCCGCGTGACCTGATTGTCGGTATTCGTCCTCGCGATCTGATGACGTTCACAACTACCCCTGAGACAGCAACTGCTCAGGTGAAAAGCGATGTGTTTGAACCCTTCGGATCATTCGGTCTGCTCTCGATTCTTGCCCGCGACATCTACCTGAAACTCTTGACCGATCCGGAGCAGGAAGTTGAACCCGATATTCCCCTGGGATTAAATTTCAGAGAAGATCGTCTCATCTTTTTTGATCCTACGACCGAAAACAATTTATTATGGAGTGAAAATTGAGATGGCTGAAGTTGTCCTTCGTAACGTGAAAAAAATTTATCAGTCCAGACAAAAGAAGAAAAAAGAAGATGTTCTGGCTGTGAAGAATTTGAATCTGACCATTCAAGACGGAGAATTTCTGGCCCTGTTAGGTCCGTCGGGATGTGGTAAAACCACGACGCTGAGAATGATTGTGGGCTTAGAAAGCATCACGGAAGGCGAAATTCTGATTGACGGAAAGGTCGTCAATTCCTGGAATCCGGCGCAGCGCAATGTGGCCATGGCTTTCGAAACGTATGCGCTCTATACCCATCTGACTGTCCGCGAGAATCTCGGCCTGTGTTTGAAAGCGAAAAACGTTCAGCCCCAGGAGATCGAGAAACAGGTCAACCACATCGCCGAAATTCTGAAAATTACGGATATTCTTAATGTCAGACCCTCTCATCTCTCAGGTGGCCAGCAGCAACGCGTATCGCTGGGCAGAGCTTTGATTCGTCGGCCGAGCGTCACCATGCTCGATGAACCGTTATCGCACCTGGATGCGGCTCTACGCCTGGAGACTCGGATTGAAATTAAACGTATCCACCAACGGGTCAAGGGCACATTTATCTATGTGACCCATGATCAGTTGGAAGCCCTGGCGCTTGCCGATCGAGTCGCGGTCATGAATTTTGCCGAGTTGCAGCAAGTCGGCACGCGCAAGGAACTCTTTGAACAACCGGCGAATGTGTTTGTCGCCGATTTTGTTGGCGAACCACCGATTAATTTGTATTATCAGAGCACCCTTGAGGAACAAGACGGGGAATTATACGCTGTCACGCCTCAAGGCGCTTATCGCTTTCAACTGGTGCCGCAAAAGAGGCGTCTGCTTGAAAATCATCAAAAGGAAAAAGTCACTTTAGGCATTCGTCCCCAACATATCGGTCTGGAACAGAAGCCCGGCTATGTTCCGTTATCGGGAAAGGGTGCGCTGTTTGAATTTCTCGGAGAATACGGCTACCTGACCGTTCACAATCAAGGCTTAGATTTGAGCTTGCTCACTCCAGCCGATATTGAGTCGCATAGCGAACAGATCGACATTTTTTATGATCCGCACAAAGTGCTGCTCTTCGACTCAGAAAGCGGGGAAAATCTGGCATTGAATAGAACAAAGAACATATAGGGGTCTTTCAAATCAGGTTCGTAGTTCGCGCTTTAGCGTGTTTTCGCCGCCTGAAGGCGGAACTACGAACCCGTCAGGCAAACCTTCCTTTTTATGAACCACAACTGACCAGGGTTCTGCTCCTCCAATGATAGTAAATTAAAGTTTGTACTCCTGTAAACTAACGTGAGTTCGGGATAAGAAAAACGCCGCAAAGGCCGTAAAAGTCTCGAAGGGGCAGAATCTGCTAGCCCAGAGTGTCAACCCTGGGGGTGAAAATCCGACGTGTACGCCCTCCCCTCCCTGCCAGGCAATGTCAGAAACTTAAGAGAGGTTCTCAGTTTTCAGATTTTTGCAAATTCACTTTTTTGAGTTCTCTCGTGTATTCCTTGGCAATATTTTCTCAGATTTCACTCATGCTCTGGAACTTGGCCCCCCCAATAAGCCATGTTTGGACAGACCTCCGGGATCGTGGGCTGTTCTCCTCTCCTGGCTTATCGTGGCTTTCCGAACTGAACAGCCCCCGAAGCGACGAAATAACCTGTCGCATCGCGGGCGATTTACAGGGCTCGTTTTTTGCGCTTACCGGCGTCAATGCCGCACTTACCAGCGCAAGGATCAAGAGCACCGCAAACAACGCAGATTTTTTGGTAAACATACATTTCCTCCTTTTTCAAGTGATTGTTTCAA
>DF820470.1:0-7500 GCA_000739535.1 Candidatus Vecturithrix granuli
CATCTTCCCCTGACCATAAAATTTTTATTCGCCGTGGTGCGTTTGCCAAAACGAATGAATAACTCCTTTGAAGCTACATAGATTTTATGTAGGGAGGATTGGAATGTCAATGTCTCTCGAATCATCCATCCTCCTTACATGAAATCCGTGTAGTTTCATTGCGTCGGGTGAGCGTGAACTTTATGTTAACTCCTATGAACACCAACCGCGGATTTCTCAGATTTGTCTGATTAAACCGTGATCATCCACAAGCCCCTTAAATTATGTAAGTTGAAATCCTTTATTGACTTAATCTTTATCGTTTTTCATAATATGTGTAAAAGACTGACAAACGTTCTATCTTGCGTCAAGAAATCTTTTCGATAAAAACATGAACATTGAGGTTTCTGTGAAGGAACATAAGACGATTTCTTGACAAGAAGGAGTATATACATTTTGATGGTAGTACTTCTCCGAATGTGTAATGTATCTTTCACCTTTTCATGTGTGAACTTGTCGGAGTAGGAAAGATGGAGGAAAGGAAAGGGCGATGGCAGAGAACATTTTTAATGCGTTCAAGATGGCCCAGCAGCAATTTGATGAAATTGCAGAACAACTCAATTTAGATCAGGGCACTCGCGAGCTACTAAGACATCCTCTCAGAGAATACCACTTCAGCATCCCTGTAAAAATGGATCATGGTATGACGCGCATTTTTCGCGGGATGAGAATTCAGCACAATGACGCCTGCGGCCCGTCTATCGGAGGAATTCGTTTTCAGCCGCAAGAAAGTGTGAATACGATACGTGCGCTTGCGGCCTGGACCACCTGGACCTGTGCGCTTATGGATCTTCCGATGGGAGGGGCAGCCGGTACTATCGTCTGTAACCCGCACAATCTCAGTCTGCTTGAACAGGAACAGATTTGCCGGGGTTGGGTACGCCAGCTTGCCCGCAATTTGGGACCCTTGCGCGACGTGCCTTCACCTGATGTGATGACGAACGATCGGCATACATTCTGGATGCTGGATGAGTATGAAGTGTTACATGGCGCGCAATCTACCGGGTTTAGCACGGGTAAACCGTTCGAATCAGGGAGATCAAGGGGAAGTAAAGAGGCTCCGGGCTATGGTCTTGTGATAACAATCCGAGAAGCTCTGAAGGAGATGCAAATCGATCCGAATACCACAACTGCCAGCGTTCAGGGATTTGGAACGGTTGCTCAGCCTGTGGTGGAATCATATCATCAACTTGGCGGCAAAGTGACGGCGGTTGCCTGTTGGGATCACAAGGTTCTCACGTCTTATACGTTTCGTAAACCGGAAGGGATTGATGGAAAGGAACTGCAAAAGATGACAGATCAATTCGGCAGTATCAATCTAAAACGAGCGAGAGAATTCGGATATGAGGTGCTGCCTGGCGATGTCTGGCTGGAGCAGGATGTGGATATTCTCATTCCGGCCGCCCTGGAGAACCAAATCTCAGTGGATAACGTCGGCAGGATCAGCGAACAGGTCAAACTGATCGCTGAAGGCGCTTATGGGGCGACGACGCCTGAAGCTGACCGCGAACTGGCTCAACGCCATATTACGCTCATCCCTGATCTTTTATGTAACGCCGGAGGCGTGATCAGCAGTTATTTCGAACAGGTTCAGTCGAACATGAATTGTTATTGGGCATACGATGAGGTGTTGGCACAACTTGAAAGCAAAATGACCGCGGTCTTTGGAACTGTGAGTGAGTTAGCCAGAAAAAAAACACTATCGCTGCGTCATGCCGCTTATATTATGGCTATTGATCGAATAGTACAATCCTGTAAAGCCAGAGGGTGGGTATAAAGCAAACATCAAAGCGGCATTTCCATGAATGAATGCGAACGTTCGTTACATTGATATGGGAGAAGAGGAATCTATGGACATCTCAACTCAAAGCAAAACCCCTTTTGATAGAATTATTAGAAATTTACAAGAACGGGAAAAAGAATTAAACTGTTTATACAAGGTTGAAGAAATTTTGAACACCACGGAAGATGTGGAAAAAGCGATCCGATCATTGATCCAGGTGATTCCTTCAGGGTGGCAGTATTCTGAATATTGTCAGGTGAGTATTCGTCATGTGGACCAGGAATACCATTCCCCCAGGTTCTGGCCCACAGAATGGGTTTTGCGTTCGTCGTTCGATGTGGAAGGCAAGTCAGAAGGCGAAATTGCTGTGTATTACAGGGAACAGATGCCTCTGGAATACGAGGGTCCCTTTCTCAAAGAAGAGCGGAAACTGTTGGATAATATTGCTGAACGGCTCGGGAAATATATTTTGCACCAACGCGGCAAAAAACTCATGGACGAATGGCAAACGGCCAAAGAACGGATTACCCGAGACCCTCGCGGACAATGGCAAGTGATTGTCGATCTTTTACGGCGCACCGATCACGAGCTGTTTTTATACATCTCGCGCAAGATGACCTATTATCTCTGCTGGAATGGCGTCAAAGAGGCGCAAACTCTGCTTCAGACCATCGGGGCGAGTCATACAATGAATCAATCGGAAGCAGAGGAAAATTTGACCCCGTCCCGTCCGAACAATCTGTTGGACTTGTTAAACCTGGCGACGCAGGCCTTTGACATTGCAGCGCATTATTTGAGCGATGATGAGATTCTGACCAACGTGCAACGCTGGGTTCAGGAAAGTCGGATCAACTTTCTGGTGAAAACGATTGATAATCGAGGTACATCCCTGCTTGAAATTGCCGATGCATTGAGGCGTTTTCACCACATCATGCCTGATCCCGAGGAATTACCACTCTCCACGCAAAAAACCGTCAATAGTTCCTTGGTGGATCGCTTTTTGACCTCGCAATTGGATTTCATTCGTGTCGCCAAAGATTACATTGACGTGAATGACATGCACTCCATCCTGCAACGCACGATTTATTCAACCAGAAGTTTCGGCCGCTTAGGCAGGAAAAGTGCGGGGTTACTCCTGGCATCTCGTATTCTTCACAAAATGACGCCGCAACACGACGTATTGCAACAGGTCAAAATTCCGAAAACCTGGTATATCAGTTCAGATGTGGTGCTGCATTTCATGTATGCCAATAATTTAGAGGAAATTGTCGAACAAAAATACAAACCGATTGAACAGGTTCGCCTGGAATACCCACATATTATCCAGATTTTTAAAAACTCTCCGTTTCCTCTGGAAATTATCAAAGGGCTTTCAATGGCTCTGGATGATTTCGGCGATCATCCGCTGATTGTTCGCAGTTCAAGTTTGCTTGAAGATCGGTTAGACCCCGCATTTTCAGGTAAATACAAAAGCGTCTTTCTCGCCAATCAGGGCGACAAGCAAACACGTTTAGAAGCCCTAACGGAAGCGATTGCTGAAGTCTATGCGTCATTGTTCAGCCCTGATCCCATCGAATATCGGGCGGAACGAGGTTTGCTCGATTTTCATGAAGAGATGGGGATTATGATTCAGGAAGTCGTCGGAACGAAAATTGGTCCCTATTTTCTTCCCTCCTATGCCGGCGTCGCTTTGAGTAAAAATGAATTTTGCTGGTCGCCGCGCATTAAAAGAGAAGATGGACTACTCCGCCTTGTCCCAGGACTGGGTACCCGCGCTGTTCAGCGGATGTCTGCGGATTATCCGATTCTCATTGCCCCCGGCCAGCCGAATTTACCGGTTAATGCAACGATTGAAGAAAACGTACGCTATGCGCCCAAAAAGGTTGATGTCATTGATCTGGAACATGCTAGCCTTGAGACGATTGACGTTGAAATGTTGATCAAAGCGTATGGCGATCAGATTCCGGCGATTCATCTGATAGTCTCGGTACTCGAGCCAGATCGTTTATCTGCGCCGGGTATCATGACAGACTTTGCTGAAGAAAACCTGCTTGTGACCTTTGAACAGCTTCGAACAAGCACACGCTTTGTGGAGCAGATTCATACCATGCTCACCGTGCTTGAAGAGGTCATGCAAACCCCGATCCACATCGAATTTGCCTCGGACGGCAAGGACCTCTATTTGCTGCAATGTCGGCCGCAAAGCGTTTTTCTCCATCATGAAACCCCGCCGATTCCGAAGGATGTGGCGTGTGAGAACATTCTCTTTTCGGCCAATAAATTTGTTTCTAACGGGTGCGTGTCGGATATTACCCATATTGTATACATCGACCCACAAACTTATCACCAAGTGAAAAGTCCCGGTGAACTCGTTGAAATCAGAAGAGCTGTCAGTAAATTGAACAAGCTTCTTCCAAAACGACAGTTTATGTTAATCGTTCCTGGCTACTGGGATAGCCGCGGCGACAGCCAACTCGGCGTGAATGTCACGTATGCTGATATTTATAACGCGGCCGCCCTGATTGAAGTCGCAATGAAACAAGGGAACTATGTGCCGGAGCTCTCATTCGGCGCGCATGTTTTTCAGGATTTAGTCGAGGCATCTATCCGCTATCTTCCGCTGTATCCAGGTGAAAACGGGACTATTTACCAACAGGAGTTTTTCAAAAATGCTCCCAACATGCTTGCCCGAATTTTACCGGAATATGAATTATTCAGTCATATTGTGAAACTGATTGATATTCCGCATACGGCCAACGGACTGGTGGTACGTTTCGTCATGAATGCTGACATTAATCAAGCTTTAGCATATTTAGCCAGTCCCTCAACCCAAGAACCAGTTGAATACCCTCAAGAAGCGTTCAATACGCGAGCCAGAGAAACCCCAACGGAAGAGCCATGGCGCTGGCGTTTGAAAATGGTGACGCATATTGCCAGCCAACTCGATCCGGATCGTTTTGGCGTCAAGGGATTTTACGTAATCGGGAGTACTAAAAATGCGACTGCGCAGCATACCAGTGATATTGATTTGTTACTCCATATTGACGGTTCTGAGCAGCAACAGAAAGAACTCCATGCCTGGTTAGAAGGCTGGAGTTTATGCCTGGATGAGGTGAATTATCGGCGCACCGGACATCGGACCGGCGGTCTGCTCGATGTGCATTTTGTAACCGAGGAGGATCTTCGGAATAAGACGAATTTTGCTCGAAAAATCGGGGCTGTCACGGATGCTGCTCACGAATTACCTATGATGAAAAAATAAATTCCCCATCGAGAGTTTTTTGAGAAAATGGAACCGTGACCAACCCGTTCATCAGGGATATATGCAAAGAACACGACGAGATTGTGCGAGAGCTTACCCGCCTGGAACGAACTCGAACTGGCAGCGGGTAAGCCTCCTCATCCCGGTGTGAGTAAGCCTGTGCGATCGTCTTTCGAATTTCTCGGATCACAAAGTGTCATATCAATTTCACGCCGGGAGAGTCCCCCTGAAACCACTCCCACCCCTGAGGCAAGAACAGTTGGAGTAAAATGAAGATTGGGCTTAAGAGGAGTTCGATAGTGGTCATCGCCTTCGTAGTATGGGAATAGAGGGGGTTGCGCTTGATCGGCTGATTGAATTCCTTCAACCCATCATCGTCCACATTCCATCGGAGATACCCCAATTCTCGCGCATCTTCAATCGTGAGACCAGGGCCCATCGCGTTGGAGAAAGATCCCCAGAAATCCACGATCACGGCGTTTTTCGGATACGTTTCATGCCCCCACACGATCGATACCCGGTCTTCGCCCCCTCCATCACGAAGCCCTCCGCCTTTCGGCACACCTTTGCTGTTTAGGCTCCGTGTGTCAGTCCTCTCTTAAGAAAAAGAATCTTGACCTTCCAGGACTCTTCAGGTTACATTACGAATACAACAAGAATACGTCCATTCATTTTCAAACATGGGGAATTTCTAACTTTTTTCTTGACACTTGCCAGAAGAATGTAATGTAATATGATAAAAGAATATTTTTTGTGTTATAAATTTTCCAAAGGAAACATTTCGGAGGGGAAGGAGTTGTCTCATGAAAAAAGAACAGAAATATTCTCACAATTCAGTACAACATATATGGTTGTGTACATTTGGATTGACCTTGTGCCTTGTCTGCTTCCAGGCATTTTCAGCAGAGGCTTTATGGATAGGACAATCTCAGGTGAATCCATTTATTGAGGTTCAAGGGGTGTATGAAACAAATATTTTTCGTGTCAGTGATGATCAGGATGAAGATAGTGATTTTATCACGATTATCAGCCCGGGTATTCATTTTGAATTTCCTACGTCCCAAAATCCGACCTTTCGCGTTGTTGCCAATTATCGCTCCGATATAAAATTATATGGCAACGATGGCGATTCCGAAGTTGATATAGATGGAGAATTAAATACCATTGATCATCGCTTCGATGGGCAACTCTACTACACCTTTGCCTCTGGACTGCGTTTCACAACAGGCTACACGCTCAATCTGGCATCAAAACCTCCGGATTTTCGTGGGGATACGCGTGATGAATATACCAACCACACCTTCCTTGTCCAGACCTCCTATGCTTTTGCTGACCGTTATGAAATTCAACTCGCCTATACCGGCTCAATCCGTAGCTATGATGACTCCCAAAACGAGGACGATGATACCTCAACACACCAAGGAGAGGCAATGATGTTCTATAGAATTTTCCCCAAACTTTCTTTATTAGGCGGTGGAAGTTATACATTCATAAATCGAGAAGAACCAACGTTCTCTGATAGTACGGAATATGCAGGTTTTGGAGGAGTCCGTTACGAGGCCACAGAACAGATCACGGGCATTGTGAAACTTGGGGCGATTTACAAAGATTTTGACGCTAGTGATGTTGACAATACCACACAAGTGTATGCTTCTGGCGAAGCCCAGACCACATTCTCAGACACATCATCTCTGAATTTACGGCTGTATCGGAATATTGGTGAAACCTCGCTGACTGATGAATCCGACGTATATGGTGCTTATTATGTTCGGACCGGTTTTAATGCCAGAATGACATATAGTCTGGCTGCGCTTCCCAATTTATCCTTCATCGGCGATTTTGCTTATATCCATGAAACCTATCCTGAAGACGCGAATGATAGGAGCGACGATAATTTGGAAGCAGGGTTGGGAGTTGACTATAAATTCTTGAAATTTCTTGTTATTGGCGCAAAATACCAATATAGCTCGACAGATTCTTCTGTCAATACGAATGATTTTGTCGATCATATCGCCATGATGAAACTCCGAGCAATTATGTAATCGTGATCGAAACTTTTCGAACATTCTCAAAACCGGGCTTCTTAAAAAAACGCGGTTTTGCTTGAGTGTCGGTGATAGACTCGTAGAAAGCAGGATAGGACATGTTATGAAATACGTTATTTTCTCAATCAGATACATTCTCCTCTCTTTGTTTGTGATTGGAGCGGGAATGGTTATTGTGTTTGCGCTTTCGGTTTCGTTGGGAGTTGCTCAGGAAGATGCCTCGACTTCAAATTATAGTATCGGGGCCGAAGATGTTTTAAATATTACGGTGTGGGGTCATGACGACCTGACCAGAACAGTCACAGTTGCTGCTGATGGATATTTTTCCTTTCCACTGATTGGCCGGATTAAAGCCGGGGGTCTGACCGTCG
>DF820470.1:14581-82414 GCA_000739535.1 Candidatus Vecturithrix granuli
ATCCGACTTGCATGTGTTAGGCACGCCGCCAGCGTTCGTTCTGAGCCAGGATCAAACTCTCCACTTGATCCTTCTGCCAGCCCTCTCCCCCGGTCTCCCAGGAAAAAGAGCCTCTCTCTCGGGCCGCTCTTCCCGCACTGCTTGTTCGCTACTCTCAAAGAACTCAACTTCACTTTATTTAAATACACTCTTTATCTTTTTTTCTTTATCGTGATCAACCTACTTATTGATCTCACTTTTTTTGTCAAGCTTTTTTTACTATAAGTTATTATTTTTTAATAACTTGCCTTCAATATATAGAGTTTTAGCAATATTTTAAATTTGAAAATATAATTGTATTTTCAATTCATTATCACATGATCATTCTACTCTATTTCAAAGAACCTTCTTTTTTTGCATGCCCTTCTATGATTTTGGGCATCCTTAATTCACATATATCTCTCCGGTCAATTTATCCGCAAATCGTGTTCTCTTCTTGAGATATACCTGAATTTTGTCAAGTGTTTTTTGAATGTTTCGTCACGCACATTTTCGGCGTGCGTATTGATCGCGCTCAAGATAGTATAACACTCAATAAACTCCAGTTAACTTATCTGTGAACCGCGCTCTCTTTTTGAAGTACACCTGATTTTTGTCAAGCGTTTTCTCAATATATCTTCAGATTTATTGAGAACCACAAAAAACATTCAAGTTGAATACAGGAGACCCAAAAGTGTGTCGGAAGTGTATTCCGTTACAGGGTGATGAGGTCAAACAATTGAGGATAAGACAATTAGTTGATTATAACCGTTCTAATACCCAATATAACCTGGCTACTCTCAAAAGCCTTTTCTGTATCCCGTATCTATAATGTCCACTCACATTTCGCTTCGCTTCCAAATTTTGCCCTCAGTCGCTTTTTTGATTTGTGAGTCGAACACATCTCTTGACAAGAGCATGTTTTTTGTCAAGCTCTTTCTTATCTTTTTTCAATCTTCCTGCTCGTTCAGTCCACTTTCTTACTCGCGTTCCGGCTAAATATTTTCGGTCGCTTTCCCTATGTGAACCGTATTCGCTTCTTGAAGCTCACTTGATTTTTGTCAAGTCTTTTCTGAACATTTCTACATTCAGCAGTTCGTATGACTCAAATTCCTACTCGCACTCCGATTTCATCATTCGGTCGCTTTCTCAGTGAGTCACATTTTCTTCTTGAAGTTCACTTGATTTTTGTCAAGTCTTTTCTGAACATTTCCACATTCAGCAGTTCGTATGACTCAAATTCCTACTCGCGCTCCGGTTTCATCATTCGGTCGCTTTCTCTATGAGCCGTATTCGCTTCTTGGCGAGACGCTGTTTTTTGTCAAGCACTTTTCTCAAATTTTCTTGGTACGGATACGCCAGGCTGCTCTTCATCTGGGGATGGCCTGGAATTCGATGAATTGGTTGGGATGAGGTCAGAAAAAACCATCGGAAAAGTCGCCAGAAATTCCAGATATTCCGGAATTGTTTCCCCTGATGACCGAAGAAGTTCCATTTTCCTGCAAAAATTTCTTTACACCAACACTGTGATTTGTCAGGATATATTCCCATAAACATTATAAGGTAAGAAATATGACAAAACACGCCATTATTCAAAATGTACGCGAGAAAAAGTTATTTTTCATTGACACGGCAGGGGAAAAAACTTTCGACATCCGTTCATTATTCATGAATTGATTTATCGCGGAGTTGTCGTGGAATCCCTTGCACCGCGTTTTATCGGAGAATTTCAGAAGGCGATTGATTACATCGGCGATTTGCACGAAGTTGAAAAACAATTCAACGTGCATTGTCAAATTGCGAAAACTTACAGCAACTGTAAAGTGTCGGTACACTCCGGCAGCGATAAATTTTCAGACTATCCGGCCATCGGTAAATGAACTGCAAGACGCTTGCACGTGAAAACCGTGGGAACCTCGTGATTAGAAGTGATGCGAGTGATCGCCATCAAAGAACCATCTCTGTATCGGGAAATTCATCAGATTGCGCTCGATTCGTATCAGGAAACCCTGAAATTTTATCATATCACCGCCGATTTTTCTAAAATCGCCCCGCTGGATCAGACGACGGATCAGAAACTCCCCGAGTATCTGAATCAACCGGAGTTGCGCCAACTGAGCCATATTATTTACGGATTTGTGATGCAAAATCCTTCTCTGCGTCAAAAACTTTATGACGCCCTGTTTCTGCACGAGGATTTGCATTACAAACTCATTCGCGATTACATCAACAAGCATGTAAGATTGTTAGGCAGACCATCCAAATGAAAGAGGTAGGTGAGAGCAACTGGGTTTTTGACAATAACCTGGTTGCTGGCACGAAAAGTGATGTACCACGAAACTCCAGTTTCGCGGCTGTCAACAATGCGCGAAACTGGAGTTTCGCGCTACAGTTTCACAGGAGAACACATTATGAATGCTGCTGTACCTATTAGCCAGGAGATTGCCTGGATCGGCGTGAATGATCGAGAAACCCATTTATTCGAAGCCTTATGGCCGCTTCCGGAGGGTATCTCGTATAACGCCTATATGATCTGCGATGAGAAGGTGGCGTTGATTGATACGGTTAAAATCAATTCAGCGTTGTCGTATCTGGAGAAAATCAGCGCGATGCTCCCGGCCGGAAAAAAAGTGGATTATCTGATTATCAATCACATGGAGCCAGATCATTCCGGGTCAATCAAAGTCTTGTTACAACAGTTCCCGGATTTGCAGATTGTGGGGAACAAGAAAACTATGGGGTTTCTTGAAGGGTTTTATGACATTACGGAAAACCTGCACGTCGTCAAAGACGGTGATGTGCTCGATTTAGGCAAACACAAACTCCGTTTTTACCTGACGCCGATGGTGCACTGGCCTGAAACGATGATGACCTATGACACCGTTGACAAGGTGCTATTTTCTGGCGACGCTTTTGGCGGTTTTGGCACGCTTGATGGCGGGATTTTCGATGATGAAGTCAATATCGCTTTTTATAAAGATGAAATCCGCCGGTATTTTTCCAATATTGTCGGGAAATTCGGGAAACCCGTGTTGAATGCGATTCAGAAATTGCAGAACCTGGACATCAGAGTTGTTGCGCCGACCCATGGGCCGATCTGGCGGCAGGATCCTGCTCACATTGTCGAAGATTATCGCCGCTGGAGCGCACATGAAACCGAAATCGGCGTGGTGATTGCGTATGGTTCGATGTATGGCAACACGGAAAAAATGGCTGATACCATTGCTCGTGGCCTTGCAGAAGCCGGAATTGAAAACGTACGCGTCTTGAACGTTTCCAAAACCCACGTTTCATACATTATCAATGACATCTGGCGCTTCAAAGGCCTGATTTTGGGAAGCTGTACCTATAACCTGGGACTTTTCCCCCCGATGGACAGCCTGATCCGCCACCTGGAAAATAAATTGCTCACCAATCGCGTATTGGGAATTTTTGGTTCCTATAGCTGGAGCGGCGGAGGCGTCAGCGCCTTAAAAGCCTTTGGAGAGCAGAGCAATTGGAAAGTGGTCGAGCCAGTTATTGAAGCGCAATACGCGCCTCACGCCGAAGAGATGGAACAATGCGCTGCCCTTGCTCGGAATATGGCAAACGAGATCAACACGTAAAAATTTTTAGACATTTTTCAGCAAGAAAACCCGGGTTTCTTGAAGAAACCCGGGTTTTAGCAAAATATTACGCTTCGAGGCGATTCAGTGCGCTTAAAATGGCTTTAATTGAGGCGAGGTTGATATTCCGATCAACCCCAACTCCAAAGGCAGAACGACCGGAGCTTTTCCGAATATTGATGTATGCGGCCGCGCGCGCATCGGAGCCATGATCAATATCATGTTCGCTATAGGACTCCAACGAAAAATGGACATTACTATACTGGTTAAATCCTTTGACAAACGCATCAATTGGGCCATTGCCTTTGCCTTCAAATTCGACGACATCGCCATTGATGCCGACCACAGCCTTGACAATCGTATCCGAAGCCCCCTCTTCACTGGCATTCATCTGGATATGGCACTCCCGTAAATGATAGGGATAGGTTCGATTCAAATATTCCTGTTCAAAGGCTTTCCAGATTTCATGCGGCGGCAGTTCATCGCCGGTCTGGTCTGTAATCTGCTGAATAATTCGTCCGAATTCCGGGTGCATGGCTTTGGGCAATTTGTATCCAAATTCTCGCTCCATAATATAGGCCACTCCGCCTTTCCCGGACTGGCTGTTAATGCGAATAATTGATTGATAGGTACGTCCCACGTCTTGTGGATCAATGGGCAGATACGGTACATCCCAAAAATTGTCTTCCCTGGTTTCCTGAGCTTTCATGCCTTTATTAATCGCATCCTGATGCGAGCCTGAAAATGCGGTATAGACAAGTTCCCCCACATAGGGATGGCGTTGATGAACGTTCATGCGGGTACATGCTTCGTAAATATCGCGCACCCGGTTGATATTGCTGAAATCTAATTTCGGATCAACGCCCTGAGAAAACAGGTTCAAAGACATGGTAACAATATCCATATTACCGGTGCGTTCCCCATTGCCAAATAATGTACCTTCGACACGATCAGCGCCAGCCATCACAGCTAATTCCGCCGCAGCGACCGCAGTGCCACGATCATTATGGGTGTGCAGACTGATCAACACGCTTTCCCGGTTGCGGATATGGCGGCAAAACCATTCAATCTGGTCGGCGTGGAGATTGGCAGTGGACATTTCAACCGTAGCTGGCAGATTCAAAATCAGTTTGTTATCAGGGGTCGGTTCAAATACGTCCATCACCGCATGACACACCTCCAGGGCGTAATCCAATTCTGTTCCGGTGAAACTTTCGGGAGAATATTCAAAGCGAATCCCCGGGTTCCCGTATTCTTCTTTCAAACTTTTCACCAGCTTAGCGCCTTCCACGGCAATCTGTTTGATTTGTTCCTGGTTCATATGAAACACGACATCCCGTTGTAATGTCGAGGTCGAGTTATAAAAATGCACAATGGCCTTGTGCACACCTTCCAGAGCGTCATAGGTTTTGCGGATAAGATGTTCGCGTGCCTGGGTTAACACCTGTACCGTGACATCTTCAGGAATTCGATTTTCTTCGATTAACACCCGGGCAAAATCGTACTCAACCTGGGCGGCCGAGGGGAAACCAATCTCGATCTCTTTGAACCCAACTTCAACCAGCAGGTCAAACATTTGCAGCTTTTCTTCCAGATTCATAGGAATGCGCAGAGCCTGGTTTCCATCGCGCAAATCCACGCTGCACCAGATTGGGGCTTTCGTGATCGTTTTAGAGGGCCACTGCCGGTCTGATAAATTGATTCCGGGAAATTGACGATAGCGATGAAAATTCATAGATTTCATAAGTGTTCTCCTTTTTGATGAGTATAAACGAAATTTTGATCGGTTAAACTGGAGTGTCAAAGCTCGACTTTGACAGGCAAAGACGAGCTTTGGCACTCCTGGGATCTATTTGCCAAAATTCACTTTACAAAGTGCTGCACACAACGATGTAATAACGAGTATAAATGATGTACTTCAGAGAAGTTTATAAGGCTAAAACGTTAGGACCCTATAAACTCTCGTTTATAGGACTCCTCTCCCCGATTCGGGGAGAGGAGAAGAGGAAGAGCCAGACTCAGGAGAGCACACCGCAAGAGGGAACTGTGCGATAAATTAGAGAATATTGTTTGTTGCGGTGCAAATATCATAAATTGCTGCTTACCTTTAAAATTTTTTATTGTTTAGAGAAAGACAATAGAGCTAACTTTCTATCTCAGTCAGACGTACATTAGAAAACACTACTGAATCTGTCAAGAACAAAAATACATAAAAAGAGAAATTCTCAGTATCCCTATGGAAAATATTACCGCATTCATGGAAACTTCGCAATAATGGTCTGACCACCCTTCACCTTATCGTTCATTTTGACAGCTAATTCGGTCTCCAATGGCAAAAACAGATCGACGCGAGACCCGAAGCGAATCAAACCTATCCGTTCTCCTCGCGTAAAGTGCGATCCGGGTTTGGCGTAACATACAATACGGCGGGCAATCAGCCCGGCAATCTGCTTCACTAAGATACGCACGGTTTTGCCCTGCCGCGTTTGCGACAGAATCACGGAATTTTGCTCGTTCAATAATGAAGCTTTGTGCTCAAAGGCGGCAAAAAATTTTCCCGGATTATAGATGACGTCATCTACCGTCCCGACAATTGGGGCGCGATTCACATGAACATTGAAGACCGACATAAAAATACTGACCTGCCGGTATGTATCCGCTCCCAGGGCCGGATATTTCACCTCTTGAATCAAAATAATTTTGCCGTCGGCCGGAGAAACTATCGCGTTGTCATCTTGCGGGATCAATCGTTCAGGATCGCGGAAAAATCCGGCAATGCAGCAGGTGCTAACTGCGCACAGCCAAAATATCCAGCCGAAACGGGTTTGGGGGAAAATCAAGCACAAAATAGTCAGTAGAAGCGGAATAAGCAGAAATGGCAGCCCTTCTTTTGCTATAGGAAATCGCATAATAATCCTTTTATATACAGGAAAAAAACCGAGTTTTTCAAAAAAACTCGGTTTTTCGGTATGACGTATTTTTCTGAAATACTCCAGTTGAGGTTTATACCTCTTTGGCGTTAATCCATTTCATCATGCGGCGCAGTTGTTTGCCAACTTTTTCAATCAGATGTTGTTCGTCTTGTTTGGTGCGCATATTGAACACCGGACGGTTGGCTTTATTTTCCAGAATCCATTCTTTGGCAAATTCGCCGCGCTGAATTTCGCCCAGAATCTTTTTCATCTCTTTACGGGTTTCTTCCGTGATAATGCGGCGTCCGCGCGTCAAATCGCCGTATTGGGCCGTATCACTGACCGAGTAGCGCATCCAGCTAATGCCGCCTTCATAAAAGAGATCGACGATCAGTTTCATCTCGTGCATACATTCAAAGTAAGCGCTTTCCGGGGCATAACCGGCTTCCACCAAGGTATCAAAACCGGCGCGGATCAATTCAGAAACGCCGCCGCACAACACGCATTGTTCCCCAAACAGATCGGTTTCCGTTTCTTCACGGAACGTGGTTTCCAATACTCCGGCGCGTGTGGCCCCAATGCCTTTAGCATACGCCAGGGCAATCGCTTTGGCGTTGCCGGTATAATCCTGTTCTATCGCCAATAATGAAGGCACGCCGCCGCCTTCAACGTACACCCGGCGCACCAGATGTCCCGGACCTTTCGGGGCAACCATGAACACATCCACATTGCTCGGTGGCTGAATCTGTCCAAAATGAATGTTAAAGCCGTGTGAAAAACAGAGCGCATTCCCTTCTTCCAAATATGGCTCAATCTCATTTTTATAGACATCAGCTTGTTTTTCATCAGGAATTAAAATTTGGATAATATCAGCCTGTTTGGCGGCTTCAGGCACAGTCATGACTTGCAACCCTGCTTCTTCCGCTTCTTTCCAGCGTTTACTCCCTTTTCTCAGCCCCACAATCACTTTCACGCCGCTATCTTTCAAATTTTGAGCCTGAGCGTGCCCCTGGCTGCCATAACCCATCACGGCAACCGTTTTACCCTGTAATGCATCCATACTCGCATCCTGATCGTAATACATCATTACTGCCATCTTTCCCTCCTTAGAGATTGTAAGGGACTAAAGTGGCTAAAGTTGAAGATTCCTCCTCAAACTTTAGTCACTTGAAACTTTAGTCACTTTAGTCACTTTAATCATTTATGACTGTATTCCCCTTGATATAGCGACTTTTCCCGTTCGCGCAATCTCTTTCACCCCAAAGGGCGTTAACAGTTTGAGAATTGCGTCCACCTTCCCGCGATCGCCGGTAATTTCCACGACATAGTATTTCGGCGAAACATCAACGATTTTCCCGCGGAAAATATTCACGATATTCAAAATTTCAGACCGCGTCGCTGGTTCAGCGTTGACTTTAATCAGCACAAGTTCACGTTCAAGGTAATGTCCCTGGGTCAAATCGCTGACTTTAATGACATCAATCAAACGACGCAATTGTTTGATGATCTGTTCCAGAACCGTATCATCCCCGGTCACCACAATCGTCATCCGCGAAACATCCGGATCAACCGTTTCTCCCACCGATAAACTATCAATGTTATACCCTTTTGCGCTGAACAAACTGGCAACTCGCGCAAGCACCCCAAATTTATTTTCAACCAGCACACTGATGGTATGTCTCATGGTTCCTCCTTTCTCAGCTTAGTTAATCGGGGGAATTTGACTCCGATATTGCAGCGCGACGACTCCGGTTCTGGCAATTTCTTCAATGCCAAAGGCCGATAACAACTGAATAATCGAATTAATTTTCCGCGTATTCCCAGTGACCTCAAGCATAACCGCTTCTTCGGCCATATCCACGATTTTCGCATCAAACACATCAACCACCTCGATAATTCGAGAGCGATTGTGCTGATTCGCGCTTACGGTAATCAGCGCGAGTTCACGCGTGACCGATTCATTATATTTTAAACTGGTGACTTTGATCACATCAACAAGCTTCTGGCACTGTTTCAGCACTTGTTCAAGAATCCGATAGTCGCCAGTCACAACAATCGTAATTCGCGTAATGTCCGGTTTTTCCGTAATCCCGGCCGTAATGCTCTCAATGTTATATCCGCGACGGGTAAACAAACCGGCCACATGCGATAACACGCCGGGATGGTTTCTGACCAGAATGGATAAGGTATATTGTTTAATCCCAGGTTCCTGGACGAGTACTCCGTTTTGCATGGTATTTCTCCTTCATTGTCTAAAGTGGCGAAAATTTCAAGTGACTAAAGTTGAATATCCCTCGTCAAAGGTTAGTTACTTTAGTCACTTTAGTCACTTACAAACTTGCGCTGATCGTATCATGCACCGTGCCTCCGGGCGGAATCATCGGCAAGACATTTTCTTCTTTTTCGGTATGACAATCAATAATCACGGGGCCGTCAATCGCCAGCGCCTTTTCAAGCGTGGGCCGTACTTCTTCGGGCCGGTCAATACGAAAGCCCTGGACGCCGTACCCCTTCGCCACCGTGACAAAATCCGGATTGCCATTTTCAAGATGAGTTTCAGAATAGCGCCGTTCAAAAAACAGTTCTTGCCACTGCCTGACCATGCCAAGAAAGCCGTTATTTAAAATGATGACTTTGACAGGCACATTATAATACGATGCAGTTGCAAGTTCCTGAATGTTCATCTGAAAACTCCCATCCCCGGTAATCGTGACCACTGTTCGATCTGGCCGTCCCAATTTGGCTCCGATGCCGGAAGGAAACCCAAAACCCATGGTGCCCAAGCCGCCGGAACTGACAAAACTTCTGGGATGGTGGAATTCGTAAAACAGCGCAGTCCACATCTGATGCTGCCCCACACCAGTGGTAATAATAGCTTCGCCTTTGGTCAAATCAGACACCTGTTCAATCACATATTGGGGTTTAATTGAAGTCTCAGAGTGCTTATACATCAGCGGATAGCGCACTTTCCATTCCTGAATTTGCTGCAACCAGGGTTCGTGCGAACACACCTCGATCTGCTCGAGTTTGTTGAGTAACGAGCTGAGAACCCCTTTTAAATCTCCCACGATCGAAAGATGGGTGGCGATGACTTTCCGAATTTCAGCCGGATCAATATCAATGTGAACAATAGTGGCATTTTTGGCAAATTCCGAAACTTTGCCTGTGACGCGATCGTCAAAACGCGCGCCGGCTGCAATGAGCAAATCCGCACGATGAATGGCTTCATTGGCGTAACGTGTCCCGTGCATGCCCGGCATACCAAGTGCGAGCGGATCGTTATCAGGAAAAACCCCACAGGCGGTCAAGGTATGCGTGACAGGAATCGAGGTTTTTCGAGCAAATTGCGCGATTTGTTCACTAGCGCCGGAAATAACCGCCCCGCCGCCGATATAGAGGACAGGCCGCTGCGCCTGACACAACAAGTGAACCAGGTGTTCTAGTTCCGCATCATAGCTATAGCGCGGTTCAGGCGTATATTTCAATAAGGGGATCTCCGTTTCAGGAAGATATTCCACGACCTTTAACTGCACATCTTTAGGAATATCAATCAACACCGGGCCAGGGCGTCCGATGGTAGCAATATAAAACGCTTCTGCGATGGTTTCGACCAGTTTTGACGCATCTTTGACCAGATAATTATATTTGGTGACTGGAATCGTGATGCCATAAATATCCGCTTCCTGAAACGCATCGGTGCCAATTGCGCCGGTTGGCACCTGGCCGGTAATTGCGACAATAGGCACGGAATCCATGTGCGCAGTGGCCAGGCCGGTCACTAAATTCGTCGCCCCCGGACCTGAGGTAGCAAAGATCACACCCGGTTTCCCGGTGACTCTGGCATAGCCATCGGCCGCATGGCAGGCCCCTTGTTCATGACGGGGGAGAATATGTTTGATCCCCGAGCTATAGAGCGCATCATAAATCGGCATGATTTGCCCGCCGGGATAACCAAAGATGATATCAACTCCCTGAAGCTTTAATGATTCGATGACGATTTCTGCACCAGTTTTTTTCATAGTTCGCTCTCCTTACGATTCGATCAACATATCCGCAATTCCAGCGCCTGCAGGCACCATTGGAAACACTTTTTCCTCTTCGTTCACAATCACATCAATAATCACCGGATGGGGAATGGCAAAGGCTTCTTCCAATTTCGGACGCAGATCCGCAGGCCGTTCAATCCGAATGCCGGTTGTGCCGTAGGCTTCGGCTAATTTGACAAAGTCCGGAAAATATTTACCCGAGGCATGACGCAAACAGGTATGGCATAAGCGTTTTTCAAAAAAGAGATCTTGCCATTGGCGCAGCATGCCCAGAAAACCATTGTTCAAAATCACCACTTTGACCGGGAAGTTACCGCAAACCGCAGTTGCCAGTTCCTGGACCACCATTTGAAAACTCCCATCGCCGGCAATATCAATCACCAATTTATCCGGGCATCCGGCCTGTGCCCCGATTGCCGCCGGAAATCCAAATCCCATCACCCCCAGTCCGCCTGAAGAGATGAAACTTCTGGGATGATAATACGTGCCAAACAAGGCGGCCCACATTTGATGTTGCCCGACTTCAGTAGTCACAATGGCTTCGCCTTTTGTAATAGCGCAAATTTCCTGAATCACTTGCTGCGGTTTAATCTGCGTCTCAGATTTTTGATAGGTCAGGGGTTTGTCACGTTTCCAGGTCGTAAGTTGAGTCAACCATTCATCGTGCTCTGCCCGCGTCACAATTTTATTTAATTCGTGTAACACATTTTTCACATCGCCCACAATCGGAATATCAACCTGAATCGTTTTACTGATTGATGAAGGATCAATATCAATATGGATAATGGTGGCATTGGGGGCGAAGGTTTCCAGATTGCCTGTGACGCGATCGTCAAAACGCGCGCCGATTGCAATGAGCAAATCGCAATGCGTGACCGCCAGATTGGCATATTGCGTGCCGTGCATCCCTAACATTCCGAGGAAGAGCGGATCATTGCCCGGAAAAGCCCCTAACCCCATGAGAGTTGATGTAATCGGAATCTGCGTAATGTTGACCAGTTCACGCAATTCTTTCGACGCGCCGGAGGTGATCACGCCGCCGCCGGAATAAATCACCGGTCGTTTAGCCTGCGCGATTGCCTCGGCGGCTTTGCGGATTTGCTTGATATTCCCGTAATAGTTCGGATTATATCCGCGCAGTTTAACCTCTTCCGGATACACAAATTCGGTTTCGGCCATCAAAATATCCTTCGGCATATCCACCAGTACCGGGCCGGGGCGGCCGGTTGCGGCAATGTGAAAAGCCGAGCGAATAATAAAGGCAAATTTATCAACATCCTGCACTAAATAGTTATGTTTGGTCACGGATCGCGTAATACCGACAATATCGGCTTCCTGAAAGGCATCATTGCCGATCATCAAACGCGGCACCTGGCCGGTGAACGCCACCACCGGAATCGAATCCATATAGGCGTCGGTAATGCCGGTCACCAGATTGGTCCCCCCGGGGCCTGACGTTGCCAGACACACGCCAACTTTGCCTGTGGCGCGGGCATACCCGACAGCCGCATGAATCGCCCCTTGTTCATGGCGCGTTAATACATAATTGATCCCGAATTCATCTAGCTGATCGTGCACTGCGAGAATGACAGCTCCAGGATACCCAAAAATATATTCCACCTCCTGTCGTTTCAGGCATTCCAGCAATACACGCGCCCCTGTCATTTTTGTCATCGTGTTTCAACCCCTTTGTTAGAGTAGATAAAAAATAAACCCTGACATCATCCCCAAAGCATACAGCTTCACTCCGTATTCTGACGGGAGTCATGTCAGGGTTCTCTTTTCGTGACCTCACGAAAAAGGAAGGCGATCTTATCCCTCCTTATGAGTAGATTGATAGTCCCGAACCATCTCCGCCATCTTATCTTTCAGTCGTAGTTTATCTTTTTTAATTTTCTTTTCCAGCACTTCTTCTTCCGGCGTCAAAAATCGCCGTTCTTCCAACTCCACGACCTGTTCATCCAGTTCTCGGTGTTTGCGATAAATTCGTGCGAATTCTTCATTTTCATTTTTCAAAATCTCTTTCGCTTCTTCAAACGTTAAAGATGGCATGAACATCCTCCTTGTTAAGCTATCAAACCAATAACAAGTTTTTCTCACAGTAAAACAACTGGTTCGCTTCTTTTACTCAAGTCCTTCTGTTTTTGTCAAGCTTAAATTTTGTCGATCTCAGAAAAACACGGTTTCTTAGAGAAACCAGGTTTTGACAGGATTACACCAACGAAGCTACCAGATCACCGACCTCAGCCGTGCCCATGCCCATCTGTCCGGCCGCCAGGCTGACAATTTTCCCTGATTCCAGGGCGGTGTGTACCGCCATATCAATCGCCCGGGCGACGCGCTCTTCTCCCAGGGTTTCCATCATCATACCCCCGGAACAAATCGCCGCCAGCGGATTAATCATATTTTTGCCCGTATATTTCGGGGCCGACCCGCCAATCGGTTCAAACATTGACACCCCTTCAGGGTTGATGTTGCCGCCGGCCGCAATGCCCATGCCGCCCTGGATCATCGCGCCGAGATCCGTGATGATGTCGCCAAACATATTCTCGGTTACGATCACGTCAAACCACTCCGGATTCTTGATCATCCACATGGTCACCGCATCCACATTGGCGTAATCGTGTTTGATGTTCGGATACTCTTTCCCCACTTCCTCATGCACGCGCATCCACAAATCGCCGCACTCAGTCAACACATTTGTTTTGTGCGCCAGGGTGAGAGTGTTGCGTTTATTACGCTTTTGGGTGTATTGATAGGCATAACGCTCGCAGCGTTCGACCATTTTGCGCGTATAAAGCATGACCTGCGTGGTCACTTCATCCGGCGTGCCTTTAGCCACAGTTCCGCCAATCCCCGTGTAAATACTGCCCGTATTTTCCCGAATAATCACAAAATCAATCTCCTGCGGGCCTTTATCTTTAATTGGCGTATAAACGTTCGGATAGAGCTTGACCGGACGCAGGTTGATATATTGATCCAGTTCGAACCGGATGGTTAACAGAATCGCCTTTTCCAGAATCCCCGGTTTCACGTCAGGGTGTCCGATCGCCCCCAAAAAAATGGCGTCGAACTTCCGCAATTCCTCAAGCGCCGAGGCCGGGAGCAACTCACCGGTTTTCAAATAGCGTGCGCCGCCAAAGTCATAATGGATATATTCCAGTTTTACTCCATACTTCTGACAGGCCGCATCCAGCACTTTTATTCCTTCCCGAATCACCTCCGGGCCAGTGCCATCCCCCGGAATCACCGCAATCTTATAACTCTTCATCTATAACCTCCTTTGAAACTACAGGGATTTTGTGTAGGGAGGATTGAATTTCACTGCTCCTCGAATCCATCCTTCCTACATGAAATCCATGTAGTTTTATTATATCAAGCGAACAGACACTCATGCCAACTCCTTTTAAAAAGAGAGTTTGTGAAACGGCCATTCGAAGCTTGTCAAGCATTATTTTGATTTTCGCAACGAAAGGCTTGACGAAAACAAAAAACAAGCGTACATATAGCAATCCTACATGATTCGTGTCTCGACTTCGCTCGACAACCGCCCGGTCACTGAGCGAAGTCGAAGTGACATGTGACAAATGATTTAGGATTGCTATAATTTAAAAGGATTGATTTGAAGAAACGCGAACAACAGCTTTATTCCCAACCGATGCCCTTTGTACTCTGGTTGAATGAAAGGTTCTTATGCCCGCACCACGATTGTTTTTACTGTTTTCCCACGCCTTAACAGGCGAACAGGAACGTGACGCCCGCACCTCATTAGGGGTCGAGGAAATTCTGGCTTTGCCAGAAAATTTGCAGCAGCGATGGTCCAACGTCCCGCCGAACCTGGCAACCCTCGATGAGCATCTTCAACCGGTGCTCGACTGGCTGGGCGACCAGGCCCGCCCCGGTGATTATGTGTTGATTCAGGGCGATTTCGGCGCAGTTTATCGCGCCGTGCGCTTTGCTCTGGAACACGGACTGACGCCGCTCTACGCCACCACCGCGCGTCGCGTCAAAGAAACGCGCCTGCCCGACGGCCGCGTCGAATCCAATCGCGTATTCCAGCACGTCCGTTACCGGCGGTATGAATAGATACAAGTTCGTAGTTCTCGCTTCAGCGAGTTCTTCCACGCCCTGCAAGGGCCTCATAAATCAGCCCAGGGTCAGCGGCAGCGCCACCCTGGGAAAAGAAGACGATCCCTATCCCTTTTCCCTGAAAGGGATACAGAATACTGGACTTCCTGAATGATGGCAGCGATTAAATGATAAGTAATGTGTTCCCTGAGCGAAGTCGAAGGGAAGAGTGAGCGGCTCGTTTCGACTTCGCTCAACGAGCGGACATCGCTTACTATTTAACCACTACCTGGCCGGTCTCCACTAAAAGAACATCTCCTTGCTCTCATCAACCTTCCCCAATAGCGAAATAAAAACTTGACCAAAATCGAAAAATACAGCACACTACACCCACTCAAACGAACCGTGGCAACGCACCCGAACCCGGTCCGCCCCAGCGAAACCCCGACGCCGACACGCCGCCCGTATGCCGAATCTCGACCGACAACAGAAAAAAGTGGAAAAATTTTGAATCGGACCTGGAAAAATTTTCACCACAAGCATCTTATGAGAAGAGACATCAAAAACAGAACGAATTCAGGAGGGACGCATGAGTCAATACACGTTTGAACATCTGATATTGTTAATCGGCACCAATCCGCTGCCGAATTTTGTGGTAGCGGAGTATTTTCTTAAGCAGGATGTTCCTGTCAAAAAAATCTGGTTGATTCATTCGGAAGAAAATGCCCTACAAGCTGGTACGGATGCACAAGCTCTCAATCTTGAAAAACTCATGCGCAACCGATGGGAGCGAGAAAAACAACATGCCACATTACAGTTTCCGTTAAAAAAAATTCCACTATCTGATGTGAGTAACGCCAGACGAATTCGCTCTGACCTCGAAAAAATGTGGGACAAATTAGGCGATGCGTCATCTATTCACTTGAATTATACCGGCGGCACAAAATCCATGAGCACACATGTGTATGCGGCATTAAAAGAAGTAGATGCTTATAAACAAAGAACGTCATTTTCTTACCTTGACGCCAGAAATTTTCGACTTGTAGATGATGACCATGGAGTACTTGAACATGATTTGCGTAATAATGTTCAACTTTCTTTTGAGGAATTGATTGGCTTACATGGATTTGAGAGAAAAAATGAAAAATCTTCTTCAGAATTTCATGAAGCATTAGCAGTCTTTCAGGCATTAATTGAAAACAACCAATTAGAACAATTTTTCCAGAATAATGGATATGACCGAAAGCTCCTTACAAATCAAAAAGGAGAGTTAGCTGATAAAATAGAGCAACTGAATAAAAAGAAATTCGAGCAATATACCCCCAATGATACATTTATGTCTGTGATTGCTCAGATGCCTGAAGAAATGCGCCTTTTTACCACTGAAAGAGTATTGAATGAGACGCTTTCTAAGAAAAAATTTCAAAAAGCGTTGAAATTTTTTGATGGAGAGTGGCTTGAAGAGTTGGTGATGAAAGCACTTATGCCTTTTGGCGATGATAAGCGCATTACAATTCAACATAATTGGGAAATTCAAAAGCCAGAGTGGAAAAACCTTGCAAAAGAAGGATTTTTCGAATTAGATGTTGTTATGATATGTGGTTATCAACTCATCGGAATATCTTGCACAACGGATAACACTAAACCAATTTGTAAAAGTAAAGGGTTTGAAATAATCCATCGCACAAAACAAATTGGAGGAGAAGAAGCAAAATCAATCCTGATTACGCGTTTGGAGAATAATGTCAGAGAAACGTTACAGCAAGAATTAATTCGAGATACTGGAGGAAGCAAAGCAAATATTCTGGTATTAGGAGCAAGTGATTTAAGACAGGAAAAGCTTTTTACAAACATTCAAAGGTTCATGGAAAAGTCATGAAAGGAGTTGGCCAGATGAATACATGCACTGCGGTTCTACTTGATACGGTTTCGATTCAGGACTACATCTTTCAAAGCAACCAATTGAAAGAGAATATCGGAGCCTCATATTTGGTGGATGATATTTATAAATCTAATCTCAAAAAAGTAGTGAAAGGCGTTTTTGGAAAGGAACAGGATTTAGAAAAATGGCGGAACGAACGTGATATAATTCGAATTTCTACTGAGCCCTTTGAGGTTGGATTTATTGGCGGCGGCAATGCGTTGCTGTTTTTTCAAGAGAAAAACAAGGCTGTCGAATTTATTCAAAAGTGGACAGCGGATTTACTTGTGCAAGCGCCTGGTATAACGACCGCTGTGGCTTGTGATGAAAGCTTTGACCTTGATGATTTTTACAGGAGTAAAAAGCAACTTTTCAACAAGTTACGCAAGAATAAAGGCATTTATATTCCTGACACGCTTATCCCTTCGCATGGCATGACGGCCGAATGCAGGCATAGCGGCCTTTCAGCGAATGTTGACATTCGTACCCCTGACGGAAAAATTGAATATGTTTCAGCCTCAACTTATGCGAAAATAGAAGCCACTGACAAAGCACAAAAAGAGATCAGAAAAAAATATTCCGATATTTTGAGAACTGATTTCAATTTTACCGCCGACATTGGCCAATTAGGTCAAAAAGGCGGTGAAGACAGTCATATTGCGATTGTGCATATTGATGGAAATGACATGGGAGATCGTTTTGCTGAAACAAAGACGCTCTCGGAAATCAGAAGGCTTTCAGTGAAGGTTGAAGAAGCAACGGAAACCGCGTTCAGGCATGTTATCACGCATATTATCGAACATTTTTCGGAATTTAAACATGAATTCGAGATTTCTAAAGACGGCGACAAAGATATCCTCCCAATCCGTTCAATTGTTTTAGGCGGCGATGACGTGACGTTTGTGTGCGATGGTCGGCTTGGTCTTTATTTTGCGAAGATTTTTATCGAAGCGTTTCAAAATCAAGAAGTGAACGGAAAGAAAGATTTGACCGCCTGCGCGGGGATCGCTATTATCAAGACCAAATATCCGTTTTCCAGAGGGTACGGACTGGCAGAAGCATTATGCAAGAATGCGAAAGATGTCAGAAAAGCGAAAGGAGATCAGAGGTCATCATATCTTGATTTTCACCTCTCACGCGGAGGATTTACAGGCAGCCCTTCAGAAATTCGTCAAAAACATTTTCAGGCGGAACAGGGAAATTTGATCTATCGCCCCTATAAACTTGCGCCCAAAGAAACACAAGATGAGTATAGTTTTGAGTTACTGCTTCAAAAAGCGACTGAACTTCAGTCTCCGCGTTTCCCCAGAAATAAGCTGTATGAACTTCGTGAAGCGTTAACCCTTTCCAAAGAGGCAACAGATCGTTTTGTGCGGGAACTGGATTTTCGAGGCCATAAACTGCCTGAAATTCCAGCGCGAAATTACCATAAGACGCCTTTTGAAAACAGTAAAACCCCATATTTTGACATGATCGAATTGCTGGAATTGTATCCTCAATTTGCGTTACCAAAACCGGAGGTACATGATGACAAATTATAAACTGAAATTAGAACTCTGCTCGCCAACGCTGGTTGGATCAGGCGAAGGCTTTGGCGCATTAATTGACACCGATGTGGTGTTCGATGACGTGGGAATTCCATATATCCCGGCGAAAAGGATCAAAGGGTGTTTGCGAGATGCTGCTCTGGACGCCCAAGACATGTTGGAGCTGACAAAGACAATGGTTTGCCTTGAAATTGATAGAACTTTTGGCATTCCAGGCGATATGACTGCGGCTCCGGTGTACTTTTCAAACCTGACTATTCCGGAATATTGCCCTACCTATGAATGGTTGAAATACCTCTTGAAATCCAAAAAGTATCCAACAATTCTTTCACCATCCCAGATTGTCAAAACCTTTACCGAACTCCGCCAGCAAACGAAGATTAACGAGGATGGCACTGCGGAAGACGGGTCGCTGCGGACAAGTCGAATCATCAAAACAGGTTACTGTTTTTATGGAGAGATTGCCGTAAATCATGAAGACGCGGATCAGCGAATTCGACAGACCTTATTGTTGGCTTGTTTGAATTTCCGAGCATTTGGCACGAAACGAACTCGCGGATTTGGCGAAGTGCGTTGTCTTTTGCTGGATGATCAAGGCAATGACATCGTATTTCCTCAGACATTGGAGGCTCTTTTATGCACGCCATAACCTATACAATCACAACGCTTGCGCCAGTTGTTATTGCCGCGCGATACGGCGACATGAACCTTATCAATACCGAACAGTATCTTCCCGGAACTTCAGTTCTTGGCCTGCTCGCTCATCGCGTACTCACCTGTAAACGCCTTTCCTCTGCCCAGGCCCTGACCGATGAACACTTTTATCGCTGGTTCCTGCGCGGCGATTTGAAAATCGAGAATGCGTATATCGTTTCTTCTGAGGAACATGAAAATAGGCGCATTCATTTTCCCACGCCGATTTCAATTCACCACGAAAAACATTATGACAAGAGAATTCATGATCTGCTCTATGTAGATGATGACTTTCGGGAACAAACTAAACATCTTGGTAAATTTTGCAGCATCGAACGCTCTGAGATTTATACAAAACAGGTGGAAACCGAATTGAATTTTCATCACGCCAGAGACCGCGAAAAAGGCAGACCCCGGGAAGGCATGATTTTTACTTACGAAGCGATTGCGAAAGATCAGACATTCCAGGGTGAAATTAGAGGTAAGTTTGAGGATTTGAACGCATTTATTGAAGTATGTAAATCCGATAAATTCGAATGGATCGCCTATATCGGCAGATCGAAAAATGCTCAATATGGACAGGTCAAAATTGAACTTTCAGAGCAAGTCATAAAGCCTGAAGTAACAATTCAGATTCAGCCACAAATTTCGCTGACCTTGCTCTCTGATGCGATAGTGTATAATGATTGGGGTTTTCCAACCACAGATCCCGATCTATTACTGCAACAATATCTCCCCGGAGCCAAAACAATCAAAGCGGTGATTAAAATCAACTCCGTCGAAAATTTCATCAGTGTGTGGCGGCTGAAAAAGCCTTCGGAAACTTGCTTTGCTGCCGGATCAACTTTTCTGCTCGACATTAACGCCTGTGATGTCGAACAACTATCGGAGTTGGAACAGACTGGAATCGGCGAACGCACCCATGAAGGCTTTGGGCAATGCAAGTTTGGCTGGCAGGTTGAAGAAAATCCGGTAGTTTATTCATGCGATGAATCAACCGAAAATGAAGAGAGCAGCTGTAATTTGCCTGAGCCACAATTCCCCATGCCCCCAAAAGTTATAGAGATATTAAAAATGGTTGCGCAAGACACGTTCAAAAAACAAGCAGAATGGATGGCGTTACGGGAATTAGACGGGTTTAAGAGACGTTTCCCCTCGAGCGCCACATTTATCAGCAGACTTCAGGCGATTGCGAAAAATAGTCGTTCTCAGACAGAGTTGGCAAAGACCCTCTCTGAATTGGTAAAAAGAAAACCGGCGCGTGATAAACTGGAAGCCTGTCATAACGGTGAAAAGACCTTATTTGAATTCCTGAGCGAACACCCCAATCAGATTAAAACAATCCTCCGGCAGTCAGATAACCACAAACTCAGAATGCTGTGTCATGATATAGGATACGATGCCGAAGCTGACCAGGCTCTTGAAACCACGCTTTTTCACCTCTATTTTGACACATTCTTTGCAATGATGCGAAAACAGGTGGCGAAAGGAGGGAAGTAACCATGCAAAATAAACCGATAATCGGCAAAATCATTGTACAGGGCGAAGTTGAATGTCTTTCACCGTTACACATCGGCAACGGCAAAGATGAGCGCAGCGATCTGGATGTATTGCTTGATGCTCAAGGAAATCTCTTTATTCCGGCGACCTCCCTGGTTGGCGTACTGCGTCATGCGACGAAAAATATCGCGCCTCAAGAGGACTGGAAAACGTTCTGGGGATATACGTCTGAAAAACAGGATGAACAAGAACCTGGGCAGCAAAGTTCGATGCGCTGTTCTGACTTGATCTGCCAATCGCAAACGCTAAAACCCGTTATTCGGGACGGCATCGAAATTGACAATATTACAGGCATTGTCAAAAAACAGCGTAAATATGATTATGAACTGGTCGAACGCGGTACGCGCTTTAAGCTGAACATGGAATTCAGTTACAAAGAGGCAGATAAGGAATTTGTCAGGAGAATGGCTGCGACTATCTATACCCTGCTGAACGATAAACAGATCAGACTCGGAGCCAAAACCAACAGCGGATTTGGGGAAGTCTTCTTGCTTGAAAATACGGCGAAAATTTATGAATTTGAATTTTCACCAGCCACAAAAAATGATGTGCTGTATTGGTTGACTCGCAATTTTTCTGCCAAGCAGCCGATTGCAGTTGATACGCTGGGAACGCCGTTTAAAATCAATACCAATCTTTTCAGCATTAACGCCTCGTTTTGGCTCAAAAACTCGTTGATCGTGCGCTCCTATTCCGCGGATCCCGACGCCCCGGACGCCACACACATCATGTCAGGCAAAAATTGGATACTGCCGGGCACCTCGCTGAAAGGCGCGATTCGCGCCAGGGCGGAACGCATTGCCAATACGATTTTTGACGTCTCAAAAACAGAAAGTAAGGCAAAGGCCGATGGGATTATGAGGGAACTTTTCGGTTACGTGGAGGAGGATCAAAACAAAGATAATAAGAAAAAGGCCAGAATCCGAGTCAAGGAAGCCGTTTTACCCCAATTCGTCTCTGAAATGCAGACCCGCATCAAAGTTGACCGTTTTACCGGCGGAACAATCGAATCGGCGTTATTCGAGACCATGCCCCTGTTCGGAGGAAAACTGGACAAAATTATCAACCTGCAAATCCAGGTGCGCGACTGTCAAGAGCACGAAGCCGGTTTGCTGCTGCTCGTGTTAAAAGACTTGTGGACCGGCGACCTTGCCGTCGGCGGCGAAAAGAATGTCGGGCGCGGCGTGTTTCAAGGGATTCAGGCGATTATCGAATGGAATGGCAAAAAAATTTGCCTTGAAGAGGATTTTGGGAAAATGACGACCCAACAAAAAGAAACCTTACAAGGATATGTCAATGCCTTGAATTCATATCTCCAGCCACCACAGGAGGAAGCTCATGCGTGAAAAGATCTCAGCCAACGGATTAACATTATACTGTTTACTATCGCAGGCAAAATCGCTCAACGAAAGAAACCTTGCGGATTTGCCCTCCGCCGATGCGCTAATTACTGTGATTGATGAACACCTTAAAAAAGATGCATTCTTCGTGGCTTACATGGATTATCGCGTCATCATCGGCAGATATACCAACAAGATGTTTGAGTTTTATCCGCTCACAAACGGAGAACAGATTACGCCGAAATACCTGCAAAAGCTGCGTATCTTCAACCAGAATGAAGAACTCCTATTCTGGCGTTCCGGGCAAATGCTCAAAGGCCGGCATCGCAAAGACGGCGAAGGAGAAGAAATGCAGGTGATCGAAGCGCATCAGGTGCTCTTTGGCACGAAAAAAGGCAAACACAGCAACGAAACGTTTACCGAAATAACAGAAGATCGGGGTACATCGCTGATTTTACCGTTTACAGGTTTTGCACTGAATGACGCAACCCAACGGATTTTTCTCAAGACGCACAATTACATTGGCTACAATGCCGTTCATCAAGCGACGTATGTGGATTGCCGGTTTGTCGGATTTGCTGAGAAACAGGGAGATCATCACCAGAATTTGCTGTAAAGGAGACAACAACGGATGACAACAGCGGATGGAAGGAATCAACGGATGAAGACAGACAACAGCGGATGGAAGGAATCAACGGATTGGGACAGCAGATGACAACAGCGGATGGAAGGAATCAACGGATTGGGACAGCAGATGACAACAACGGATTTAAGGAAGCAACGGATCAAAAATCCGAAGATTCCTTAAATCCGTTGTTGTCATCTGCTGTTGTCATCCCCAAAATATGGAAAAAGCTAAACTCATCATCAAAACAACTAAAAAAGGGAAACATATCGCGGAACTGCTCTTTCTCGATACCAATAAAACCATGCCGTTTCCGCAATTTACCCCGCAAAATGCTTCTATGAACGGACAGGAAGTTGAGGTTCAACGGGAACAGGGGAAGATTTCAAAGGTTCAAACTGAAGGGAAGGTGATTTATGCAATGACAGTTTCGCCTCCGTCTCCATCTCGCAGGCCTCCCAGCGATGACCGCCGACCTTCCTTTTCGGCTCCGCGCCGGACAGATGCACCGCGAACATCACGCTATCAGACTGCCAGGCCGGGCCAGCAGATCAGCAACGTCCGTTCTCCTGCCCACGCGCCCTATAATTTCATTCCGCTCAATGAAAAAATCATTGCAGCCGAAAAAATTCCAGGACAGGATTTTCCTTTGAATGTGTATCATCAAACCCGGCATACGGGATGGATTGACCTTGAGATTGAGACTCAAACCCCATTGTATATCCGCGACGCCTTAACGATGGAAGAGAGCAATTCCGACAGGGTGAATCCCGATTTCTTTTCGCCTAACGGTCAGCCGCAAATTCCAGGCAGTTCGCTGCGCGGCATGGTTCGCATGCTGGTAGAAATCGTCAGTTTCGGCAAATTCGGCGCAGCGGATCGAGAGAAACGCTTCTATTTCCGAGGATTGGCAGATAAGAGCAATCTGCGCCAGGACTATCAGGAACGCATGAGTTCTTTCGACCGCAAAAGCCGCCGGGCCATTTACAAAATGTCCGCCGGAGTCCTTCGCAAAAAGGGACGATTTGATTATGAAATCGTACCGTCAGAGAAATTCTGGCAAATCGCCAAGCCAAAAGCGCAAGGCATTGTCAAACAACTCAAGGATCAACGCTACGGAGAATTTAAGTTCTATGAAACCGGCGAGGGCTATTTAGTGGTCTCAGGCAACATGCAAAACAAGAAAAAAGACTGGATGATTGCGTTCCCATCGTCTGGCGCCAAAGCGTTTCCGATCCACGAAGATGATATAAAAGACTACAAAGATGACGCCACGCGCGCGGATACGGTTCCGAATCTGGTCGAACTTGCCAATCGGAAACAATACAGCAAAGGCGTGCCCTGCTTTTACGTCAAATGGCAGGATCGTTTCGGCCGCTCGCGCGTATCCTTCGGCCATACGGCCATGTTCCGTTTAGCGTATGAGAGAACGGTTGGCGAGCATCTTCCGGATGCGCATAACGATGATGCCGCAATAGATATTGCCGAAGCGATATTCGGCAATGAGAAGACCTTTGCCGGACGCGTCTTCTTCGAGGACGCCAGACTGAATTTCGAGCAAACAGACGTGCTGATGGGAGAAGCAACCCCCAAAATCCTCTCGTCTCCGAAACCCACAACGTTTCAGCACTATCTGACGCAACACCGCGATGACATCCGCCAATTGAGCCATTATAACACCAACGCCCTGATCCGAGGCAACAAACTCTACTGGCACAAATCCGGCGATAACTGGCAGGAGACTGACGAGGCCGCTATCACGCAACACCAAACTCAATATACCAAAATTAATCCGGTCAAGCCACAGACCAAATTTACCGGACGCATCCGCTTCGAAAATCTTTCCGATGTTGAACTTGGTGCGTTGCTGTTCAGCCTCGATCTTCCGGAAGGCTGTTGTCATAAACTTGGTATGGGCAAACCGTTGGGTTTAGGCTCGGTCAAAATCATCCCTAAACTCTTTCTTTCAGATCGCAAACAGCGCTATTCCGATTTCCTGGCGGAATTCGACCTTCAGGAATCTCAACAACAGATTCCCAAATTCAAACAAAAATTCGAACTCCACATTTGCGAAGCGTTAAGAGAACAGAACGTTCATACCTTGTGGGATGTGAAACGGCTCAAAGAACTCAGAACCATGCTTGATTTTGAGAAAGGCGTCGAACTTGAGAAGCAGGAGAAAATTCGATATATGCAGATCACTCCTCAAAATGAGTTCAAAGATCGTCCGGTGCTGCCGATGCCGACAATAATGGTTTAGAGGAAGAAACGGACAACAACGGATGGGGGGAATGAACGGATGGAGAGAGACAACAGCGGATGAGAGAAATCACCGGATGGAGAGAGACAACAGCGGATTAAGGGAATAAACTGATGAAAAAGGACGACACCGGATAAGATAATCCGCAGATTCCCAGAATCCGCTGTTGTCCTTCTTCCTATGCTTATGACGCAACTGCTTCACGCTGATCTGACATACCGGATACGTGGGCTGTTATTCAAGGTACATAACGAGTTAGGTCCGTTATTGCAAGAAAGGCTTTATCGTGACGCAATCGGAATCGGATTAAAGCAAGCTGGATTGTCGTATGAACTGGAAAAAGGATTTGAAGTCTTGTACGAAGGCGCACGCGTCGGATTGTATTATATTGATGTGTGGATAGAACACGGGAAAGTGTTGCTGGAACTGAAAGTGGCTCAGGCCATAGATGACATCCATAAAGCCCAGGCGATTTCATACTTGAAAGTCACTGATGCGGATATGGCGATGGTCGCCAATTTCGGTGCAGCATCGTTGGCCGTCGAACGACTGCCGAACTTTCTGAGAAAGCGGCAGCCGGCTGAATTTCAGTGGCAGCCCCAAAAAGAGCGAACAGAATTGATCTATCCGGAATTAACCGATACAATCCAACGGGCGTGTTATCGCGTGCATTTTGTCCTGGGGCCGGGTTTTCTGCACCAAATATACCGCCGGGCGATGATGATTGAATTGGAGCGCAGTCGCGTGAGTTTTGAATATCTCAAACAACTGCCGATAGCCTATCAGGGAAATTTGCTTGGCTATCAGGAGGTTCGTCTGATTTTCATTGAGGGCAAAATTCTCCTGGCCACGTTCGCGTATCAAGATATTTCAGAAGCGATGCTCAAGCAATTCAAAGGTTATTTGCGTCAAATGCAGGTACAACTCGGTTTTATGGCAAATTTTCACGGCAAGCAACTTACGATGACGGCTGTTCGAGCATAGAGAGCATACAAAGAGACAACAGCGGATGAGAGGAATGAACGGATGAAGAAAGGCAACAACGGATTACGGGAATAAACTGAGGAAGACGGACACACCAGATAAAATCATCCGAGGATTCCCAAAATCCGCTGTTGTCTCCTGGAATGAGCAACAACAGCGGATAAGAGGAATGAACGGATGAAGAAAGACAACAGCGGATTACGGGAATAAACTGAGGAAGACGGACACACCGGATGAAATCATCCGAGGATTCATAGAATCCGCTGTTGTCTCCTGAACGGAGCAAGGCAATGTTCGATAAACAACTGTTCGAAGAATTATCGAAAAAATCTGAAAGTAAAACCCTTGATTTTAAAGCAATACAATATGATTTCTCTAATAAGACTGCCGATTTTATTAAGGACGCAGAAAAAACCTGCGTATAAAAAGGAACAAATCAAATGGGTCTGGCTTTAGTCAGGAAGAGATCGACACGATTCTGAAATATGCAGAAACCATAACGAATCTTCAGATTTCCTTTGTGTGTTATAGCCCGGATGAGCAGCGAATCCTTTTTATTAGACAGGAAACAGGCGCGGAAGAGAGCGAGAGAGGGGGGACGAATATCATTGAAGAATGGCAGCGAGACCCCTGGACCTATCTGCGCGAGTACAAAAGTACGTATCCCCAAATTTCCTCTGTGCGCTATAGTTCGGACGGCGCAAAGATTCTGGCGGCCAGCCAAAATCACATCCTGGAATGGAATACCGCAGCGCATGATGCGCCTCCCAGAGTATACCAAGGTTTTCCGCCATTTGCTCAGGTTACATCCATAGATTACAGCGCAGATGGCACACGCATTCTTGCCGGGGGCACAGATAACACGATGCGTGAGTGGGATGCAAACATTGAGGAATATCAAAACACCATCGAAGACATCTTTGGTCTTTTTATTCAAGGCGTGAATTTTTCCAATATTCAATTTGACCCGGAAATCAGTGATGAGGAGAAAAAGCTATTGAGACGATTTGGGGTACGAAATCTAAAATAATGGGAAAAAACAATGCAAACACAACACCGGATTGGAAGAAACGCAGGCTGAAATTATCCGAGGATTCCCAGAATCCGCTGTTGTCCCTCTTTCTCCGAAGATCGCGGGACTCCACGGTGGTCATCTCAAAAGGGGTGTGCCCTGCCTCCTGGCGATCAATCGCCAGTCTCAAAGCGAAAGGACGCTGAAGCGCCCTGCGAACTTGATCAGCGGGCTTGAGCCTGCTTCAGCTTTGAGACCGGCCATTTATGGCTGGGCGAACTTGTCCGCAAAGCCCGCAAGAAAGAGCAGCCGACACTGAAAAAGGCGATTGACCGCATCAAAGCGGCCGAACGCAGCGCCAAAGCGGCGACCACGCTCGATACGGTGCGCGGTCATGAAGGCGAAGGCTTGGCTGCCTATTTTTCCGTGTTGAACGAACTCCTGACATCCTCCGGAAAAACACAGGATGGCTTTACCTTTGAAAAACGGGTGCGCCGTCCGCCTAAAGACCCGATTAACGCCCTGCTCAGTTTCGGTTATACCTTGCTGACTAACGACCTGATGACGGCTGTCAATATTGTCGGGTTCGATCCCTACATCGGCTATCTGCACGCGGAAAAATACGGACGCCCTGCGTTAGCTCTGGATTTGATGGAAGAATTCCGGCCCCTGATTGTTGACGCCATGGTGCTGGCCTGCGTGAATAAGAGAATCCTGACCAGGGCACACTTCATCGCCACCGAAGCCGAAACGTACCGGCTGACCGACGATGGCCGGCGTATTTTTCTGGAACAATATGAAGTGCGCCGCAAAACCGAATTTACCCATGCCCATCTGAATTGTAAAATCACGTATCAGCGCGCCTTCGAGGAACAGGCGCGCGTGTTAGGAAGAGTGCTGCAAGGCGAATTGCCTGAATATTTGCCGGTTTTGATGAAGTAGCAGTTGAGTGTTTGAGTGTTTGAGTGTTTCAGACGCCAGCTATCAAGCCTTTTCCCACGACAATAACGAATTAAAGAAAGTAACGAATAAGGGTAGTGGTTAAGTGGTAAGTGATGGGGGCGGAACATTGTCCAGGAGACAGGAGTGCGATGAGGTTATCGCCTCAGGGCAATGCCCTGACAGGCGCGGCATCGGAGATGCCGATACGACGACCGCGTCGCACTCCTGATCGCACCGTTGTCAAGGAGACATCACTTACCATTTAACCACTACCCGAATAAGAACAGGAAGATCACATTAATGTGTTGTTTCCTTCAATACAGCCAAACACTGAAACACTGAAACACTATGTACATCGTCATCTCCTTTGAAAATGTAGCGCGAAACTCTAGTTTCGCGCATTGTTGACAGCCGCGAAACTGGAGTTTCGCGCTACATCTCATTTTCATGATGACGGGTGAGCCGGAGGCTCATGATAGCTCCTATGATATTAAGAACGACCAGCGCCGCACCAAAATTCACGATTTGCTCAAGAATTACGGTGAACGCATTCAATACAGCGTGTTCGAATGCGAGCTGAACCGTAAAGAGTACCAGCAATTGCGCGACGCCTTAGACCCATTGATTGATGTGGAAGAGACCGACAGCGTCCGCTTTTATCGTTTGTGCCGGGAATGCCGGAGCAAGCTCGAACACGTGGGCGGACGCAGCGCCAGAGACAACACGGCGATTATCATTTAAGGAACGACAAAGCAGCATTAGACATGATCGAAAATAGAACACTAATGGAACTGATTGAACTGATCTCCACTGATTTATCGAGAAGCGTGACGTGTGCTCCATGCTGTTCTTATGAGCATGAACCGTGCCCTGAATTCATCGTCATATCAGCGAGCATCAGCCCAGGCAGTTCCATCAGCCTTCTATTTCCGATCACCTCTATTGAATCCCGGCAAGATTTTCCGGGAACGATCAAAAAAAATCCAAAAACACAAGATGAGCAAAGATTTTCTTGACAAAATATCATTGTTGAGCGATATAAAATACACAGTGTAACGATGAAAAACGGTGAGATTGTGAAAAAGTTACACGAAGCTGTGAATACAGGGTATTCGAGGTTGTATCCTTGTATGCGAAATCTCTAAACCCTGGAAACAGTATGAGTTACAAGATTTTTCCGACAGGTGGGGGGTCTTCTAATTCACTTTTTCACAATGTGCCTCTAACTGTTTATTTTATAAGCACTTACGATGAATTTCATAAAAAGAGGTTGTCGGAAACCTGTAACCTTTGCAATCATAACAAGTTAGGTGATTTTCAATGACACGAAAAATGAAAAAACGACAGAATTTTTGCTCCAAAATCGGCACCTGTCGGAAATGGGGGTCTAAGTTATTGAATTTAGATGGGTTGCAGAGGGGTGAGTAGAAACGCGGAATAATCCCTGGAAGGGTTTGAAACTCTCTTTTTTTCATTGGCTGGCCTCCGCGGGGGTGAGTAGAAACGCGGAATAATCCCTGGAAGGGTTTGAAACCTCTAAGATGTCGGCAATCGCGGCCTGGATGCGATCCGTAGAAACGCGGAATAATCCCTGGAAGGGTTTGAAACGATCCCGGCAGGACCCATTGGAAACTCGTGTCGTTCGTAGAAACGCGGAATAATCCCTGGAAGGGTTTGAAACAATACCACCTCACTGGCATCGTACAGGATCATCAGTTGTAGAAACGCGGAATAATCCCTGGAAGGGTTTGAAACAAAAGGGTCGACCGCATAAACCAGGAACAGTCCAATCGGTAGAAACGCGGAATAATCCCTGGAAGGGTTTGAAACGCTTGGTTTCCATTCCAGAATGACACACGCTCCGCCAAGTAGAAACGCGGAATAATCCCTGGAAGGGTTTGAAACTCACGGCTTCGTTCCCGACGAGGTCAAAGTTGCACCCCGTAGAAACGCGGAATAATCCCTGGAAGGGTTTGAAACACGTAGAAGAGAGAAGGCGACAACAACAAGTCGTGGTTGTGTAGAAACGCGGAATAATCCCTGGAAGGGTTTGAAACGGAGAAACGAAAAAGGAAGGGCCAAAAAGAGAAGAAGTAGAAACGCGGAATAATCCCTGGAAGGGTTTGAAACTGTACGTCGCGCTGAACGGATGGTGGTTCGTGCAATACGTAGAAACGCGGAATAATCCCTGGAAGGGTTTGAAACCGGGTCGCTGTAAAGTTGTGCAAACTTTTTCGTTTCGTAGAAACGCGGAATAATCCCTGGAAGGGTTTGAAACGTCCACGCCATCATCGTGATTCCAGGGATTTTTGCTGCGTAGAAACGCGGAATAATCCCTGGAAGGGTTTGAAACTTTACAAGGAACCTGATTGAGACGTCCGAGGCCAAAAAGTAGAAACGCGGAATAATCCCTGGAAGGGTTTGAAACTACTTCGTTCCCGCCTTCATCTGCCGTGCAGAGTCAGGTAGAAACGCGGAATAATCCCTGGAAGGGTTTGAAACTTTATACTGATTTTCAGCAGGCTTCCATAATGCTTCGAGTAGAAACGCGGAATAATCCCTGGAAGGGTTTGAAACCTTCTACATCAGTGAAAGATTCTTCCCCTGTCTCAAGGTAGAAACGCGGAATAATCCCTGGAAGGGTTTGAAACGGGTTAAATTGTAGTCGTCACGAATAAGCATACCGCGTAGAAACGCGGAATAATCCCTGGAAGGGTTTGAAACGAGTCAAGTGGATTAACCACCGTAACATCCTAAAAGAAGTAGAAACGCGGAATAATCCCTGGAAGGGTTTGAAACAACTAAATTGGTATAGGAGAGAGTAGAGGAACATGTGTAGAAACGCGGAATAATCCCTGGAAGGGTTTGAAACAATATAAAAATAACACACCTCATACTCTTCCTATACCGTAGAAACGCGGAATAATCCCTGGAAGGGTTTGAAACTACTCTTCCTATACCTTTGAAAAAAGGACCCTGCAGCGTAGAAACGCGGAATAATCCCTGGAAGGGTTTGAAACGACGCGGGGTATCATCGATATACCCGCATCTGGAAATAGTAGAAACGCGGAATAATCCCTGGAAGGGTTTGAAACGACAGATTCCGTTTATCGAAGCCGCCCTTTCTCGCCCCGTAGAAACGCGGAATAATCCCTGGAAGGGTTTGAAACAATTACGTTTGCTGATATGAATGATAGAACTTCTTACGTAGAAACGCGGAATAATCCCTGGAAGGGTTTGAAACAATAATCCGTAACGGGGCAGGTGCAAAATAAAAGCGAAGTAGAAACGCGGAATAATCCCTGGAAGGGTTTGAAACGCAACACAGCAATCTGTGTTGGATATGTTGATATACTGTAGAAACGCGGAATAATCCCTGGAAGGGTTTGAAACCATAGTGTTTTTCCTCCTGGAAAATGTTGGTGTTATGTGTAGAAACGCGGAATAATCCCTGGAAGGGTTTGAAACTACATCTTTCTTATCTCTCTCTTAAACGCTAAGTCAGGTAGAAACGCGGAATAATCCCTGGAAGGGTTTGAAACATTTGTCGTCAGGTAGCACATAGACGTCTACGGTTAATGTAGAAACGCGGAATAATCCCTGGAAGGGTTTGAAACTTACCCCTTGAGGATCGCCTTCTGGTGGATTCTTCCACCGTAGAAACGCGGAATAATCCCTGGAAGGGTTTGAAACACGAGTAAGCTGATTTACAGGGTTTTAATGAGGAGTGGTAGAAACGCGGAATAATCCCTGGAAGGGTTTGAAACGCAATGTCGCCCTTCTCGGCCACGGTCAATTCGAAGTGTAGAAACGCGGAATAATCCCTGGAAGGGTTTGAAACTGACGGGACCTTTTCGAAGGTGCCCCGTTTCCCGAAAAGTAGAAACGCGGAATAATCCCTGGAAGGGTTTGAAACTGCCAGCCTAGCAGCGTAATAAATCAGCAATTTCATCGTAGAAACGCGGAATAATCCCTGGAAGGGTTTGAAACATGAAGGTATGATTGATATCACCTGTACACTCACCGCAGAGTAGAAACGCGGAATAATCCCTGGAAGGGTTTGAAACTGAACATCTTTCAGCATCATTTCAATTTCACGTTTTTGTAGAAACGCGGAATAATCCCTGGAAGGGTTTGAAACAATCTGAACTTTCAGAAGGTTCATGGCAGAGCTGGGGTCGTAGAAACGCGGAATAATCCCTGGAAGGGTTTGAAACGCGATGTCAATAAGCTCGGATGCAAAAGCTCCTGTCTGGGTAGAAACGCGGAATAATCCCTGGAAGGGTTTGAAACTGTATGTGAATACTGTCAGGGTGGAGGACAATTCAATCAGTAGAAACGCGGAATAATCCCTGGAAGGGTTTGAAACCAAAGCACTAATGCGATGCCAGCGACAATCCCAGCTATGTAGAAACGCGGAATAATCCCTGGAAGGGTTTGAAACAGTCAGAGATAGTGCGAATAACTTCTTTACAGTGCCGAGTAGAAACGCGGAATAATCCCTGGAAGGGTTTGAAACTCGAGTCCGCACGACGGATACCGTAGATTAGATATTCGTAGAAACGCGGAATAATCCCTGGAAGGGTTTGAAACAGGCTCTTATTGTACTCCACGCTCCCATGATAGGAGCAAGTAGAAACGCGGAATAATCCCTGGAAGGGTTTGAAACGGTCTCTAGCGTGGCAGGCGGTTGAGCGGCCACGGTTTGTAGAAACGCGGAATAATCCCTGGAAGGGTTTGAAACATATATGATGTGTTAGTTTCTGGGTTTTATCGTTAACGTAGAAACGCGGAATAATCCCTGGAAGGGTTTGAAACCGACTGGTCAATCAACGTCATTCAAAAGAAACCATGGGAGTAGAAACGCGGAATAATCCCTGGAAGGGTTTGAAACATATGTAGCATAGATGGGTTTTTTCTCCGTTATTGGCGTAGAAACGCGGAATAATCCCTGGAAGGGTTTGAAACAAGAGGTTATCGTGAAAATTGCGATTTGGATTACCCAGGTAGAAACGCGGAATAATCCCTGGAAGGGTTTGAAACTTTTATGTGATATGTGCAGCCCAACGCATGAAGCATCCGTAGAAACGCGGAATAATCCCTGGAAGGGTTTGAAACCCATTGCTGACGAAGCGACGAATGCGGTGATATGTGCAGTAGAAACGCGGAATAATCCCTGGAAGGGTTTGAAACCATATACTCTCCTCTGTGAAATTTTTCACAATCGTTTAGTAGAAACGCGGAATAATCCCTGGAAGGGTTTGAAACAACTTTCAAGCAGGCTTGATACGCCTCATCGCACGTTTGTAGAAACGCGGAATAATCCCTGGAAGGGTTTGAAACGAAAATCTCATGCAAAAAGAAAAGTTTTTGCATTCTTCGTAGAAACGCGGAATAATCCCTGGAAGGGTTTGAAACGTAGATCGCCATTTTTGCCATAGCGTCTCCAGTTGGCAGTAGAAACGCGGAATAATCCCTGGAAGGGTTTGAAACGTGGATTTTGAAGATTATGAAATTCCTGTGAAATCAGGTAGAAACGCGGAATAATCCCTGGAAGGGTTTGAAACTTTTCATAGTTGTTCTCCTTGTTGTGTTTGTGATATTGTAGAAACGCGGAATAATCCCTGGAAGGGTTTGAAACGGACATTGTAAACTCTGCCACCTGGAACCTGTTTAAATGTAGAAACGCGGAATAATCCCTGGAAGGGTTTGAAACAAAAGGGTTTGGGATCATCAATCGTTACCCAATAAAGTAGAAACGCGGAATAATCCCTGGAAGGGTTTGAAACAGGTCCGCGCCTGATAACAACGCGCGAATGCGAATGGCGTAGAAACGCGGAATAATCCCTGGAAGGGTTTGAAACTATCCTGAGATTATCACCATCCTGGAATGACCTAGTGGGTAGAAACGCGGAATAATCCCTGGAAGGGTTTGAAACTTCAATCACGTGGAAGTAATCAGCTAAAGCTATAGGATGTAGAAACGCGGAATAATCCCTGGAAGGGTTTGAAACGTCCTGATTGTATACTCATGTTCTTTTTCATTTAGGGGGTAGAAACGCGGAATAATCCCTGGAAGGGTTTGAAACTATCAATTCTTTTCTCACGAAAGGAGGTGAGAAAAAGTAGAAACGCGGAATAATCCCTGGAAGGGTTTGAAACTAAGCCTCACATGGTTTTTTTGGAGAGCCTGGCTATGAGTAGAAACGCGGAATAATCCCTGGAAGGGTTTGAAACAGCGGAGTACATTGCGCGTTACCCAAAATACCGGTCAGTAGAAACGCGGAATAATCCCTGGAAGGGTTTGAAACTCGCCGGTAAGAGTTTTTCCGGTCAGACCGATAAAAAGTAGAAACGCGGAATAATCCCTGGAAGGGTTTGAAACTTTCCATCGCCGAGCCCAGCGTCATAGCCAGGCTCTCGTAGAAACGCGGAATAATCCCTGGAAGGGTTTGAAACAATCAACGGTGAAGTCCAGCTTTTGGCCCACGGGCAGTAGAAACGCGGAATAATCCCTGGAAGGGTTTGAAACTGTAATCTCCGTCAGACAAACAATCTTTGAAGCCGCCGGTAGAAACGCGGAATAATCCCTGGAAGGGTTTGAAACGCTCCATGTGTGAACATTTCCCATCTTTCGGGGAATCCGTAGAAACGCGGAATAATCCCTGGAAGGGTTTGAAACGAATCACGTAAGCACCGATTGAATCCAAGTCAACTTTGTAGAAACGCGGAATAATCCCTGGAAGGGTTTGAAACGGCGTCGCGATCGCGAACAAAAACACTCATAAGATAGGTAGAAACGCGGAATAATCCCTGGAAGGGTTTGAAACCTGAATCTCGTCCGGAGAGGAGCAAGTATCTCCGGGAGGTAGAAACGCGGAATAATCCCTGGAAGGGTTTGAAACATGTCCTTCTTCTGTTTTGTGCAAGTGTCAACTAAACCGTAGAAACGCGGAATAATCCCTGGAAGGGTTTGAAACGCAAAGCTGCGGGCGTTAATGCGCTGCTGGAGAATCTTGTAGAAACGCGGAATAATCCCTGGAAGGGTTTGAAACCGTTGGTGTTGGCGTCGGTGTCGCCGCAGGCGGCTGACTGTAGAAACGCGGAATAATCCCTGGAAGGGTTTGAAACGATAATCATCTGCTGGATGGAATTCAAACACCGGAATGGTAGAAACGCGGAATAATCCCTGGAAGGGTTTGAAACCCTATCAGAATCCTTTTTAAGAATCGTGTTAACATGATGTAGAAACGCGGAATAATCCCTGGAAGGGTTTGAAACGACATTTCCTTCCACTGCCTCGATGACCCATTGTCTCGTAGAAACGCGGAATAATCCCTGGAAGGGTTTGAAACAGGACGATCTTCAGCTTCAACTACATAAATGGTACGGGTAGAAACGCGGAATAATCCCTGGAAGGGTTTGAAACGTGTTTCCAGGGCATCCTGTCAAAACTACTGCAGCCACGTAGAAACGCGGAATAATCCCTGGAAGGGTTTGAAACGTGGTATTCCACGTTGTGTTATAATCAACGACCACGGTAGAAACGCGGAATAATCCCTGGAAGGGTTTGAAACTTGTGAAAAGAGCTAGCGGTGCTAGCTCTTGATATGAGTAGAAACGCGGAATAATCCCTGGAAGGGTTTGAAACTTATCCTCGTGTTTCTCGTTTCTGATTCCAAGAAAAATGTAGAAACGCGGAATAATCCCTGGAAGGGTTTGAAACTCGACGACCTGAATGATCTGCCGGGCGGACGGAGCGCGTAGAAACGCGGAATAATCCCTGGAAGGGTTTGAAACCTACGAATCTTGCTGGATAATGCTGTCTCGCCCCTTGTAGAAACGCGGAATAATCCCTGGAAGGGTTTGAAACACTCATCAATGCACAATTCAATGTGAACCAACGGGTGTAGTAGAAACGCGGAATAATCCCTGGAAGGGTTTGAAACAGCGATTTCCATTCCGGCGACGGGAGGAACATCGTCACGTAGAAACGCGGAATAATCCCTGGAAGGGTTTGAAACAATAATATCTATGATGAAAAAAATCAAAAAATATCGCGTAGAAACGCGGAATAATCCCTGGAAGGGTTTGAAACAGTTCCCGACAAACAATGCGAACCAGATTTCCTTTGAAGTAGAAACGCGGAATAATCCCTGGAAGGGTTTGAAACTTCTTCATAACAATTCTCCTACAAAAGGATAGATAGATGTAGAAACGCGGAATAATCCCTGGAAGGGTTTGAAACCGTTGGACATCGGTTCGCGCTCTCGCCGGCCGCTTGGGTAGAAACGCGGAATAATCCCTGGAAGGGTTTGAAACGAACCATACGTCATCCTCTACGGATTTGTCAACGTATGGTAGAAACGCGGAATAATCCCTGGAAGGGTTTGAAACCTTCGTAGCTGCACCACTGCAAGCCATACGGTCCCCAGTAGAAACGCGGAATAATCCCTGGAAGGGTTTGAAACACTAATATCCCCCAAAGGAAGGGATACAGGACAGTTGCGTAGAAACGCGGAATAATCCCTGGAAGGGTTTGAAACTATTCAGTAAGTCAACAAACCGTTTATCCAGTGCGTCGTAGAAACGCGGAATAATCCCTGGAAGGGTTTGAAACTATTGGCAATTGCATACTTGTTAAAATCTTCCTGGGTCGTAGAAACGCGGAATAATCCCTGGAAGGGTTTGAAACCATTTGTATCAACTGCCGCACGATGCCGAGAAGCGTAGAAACGCGGAATAATCCCTGGAAGGGTTTGAAACACCGATATATGGTCGTGTGTCTCGTGGTGCTGCTGGTCGTAGAAACGCGGAATAATCCCTGGAAGGGTTTGAAACACTCTTGACGCTGGCCTACGGCACACGCGAAACGATGGTAGAAACGCGGAATAATCCCTGGAAGGGTTTGAAACTCTCCGACTCACAGCCTGGCGGAATTAGAAAACTATGTAGAAACGCGGAATAATCCCTGGAAGGGTTTGAAACAGCGAACCAATAGGTTGGAATAATGGCACATACGACGTAGAAACGCGGAATAATCCCTGGAAGGGTTTGAAACCGCGTACTCTGCCGGTCCCTCCTCACTATGTTTTAAGTAGAAACGCGGAATAATCCCTGGAAGGGTTTGAAACTAGCTTCAAAATCAAATCCTCAGGGCTTTCCCCTACTGGGTAGAAACGCGGAATAATCCCTGGAAGGGTTTGAAACCTATATCTTGCATGAACTTCCATTTTAGCCTCCTGTAGGTAGAAACGCGGAATAATCCCTGGAAGGGTTTGAAACTATTGTTATCATATACCCTCCGGATCTGCTTCTAAACTGTAGAAACGCGGAATAATCCCTGGAAGGGTTTGAAACATTTCTACTTCAGAATTTGAGGACATACTCTTTAACTTTGTAGAAACGCGGAATAATCCCTGGAAGGGTTTGAAACTTCTTCAACGCTCTCCTGGCTGACCAGCTCTAAGAAGTAGAAACGCGGAATAATCCCTGGAAGGGTTTGAAACCAAATTGGTTCAACCGTCCCAGGCGGTAATGCGGCCTGTAGAAACGCGGAATAATCCCTGGAAGGGTTTGAAACTATCAGCTTCCGCATACGCGCCATCTGGTTGGGTTTTTGTAGAAACGCGGAATAATCCCTGGAAGGGTTTGAAACTTATCCCGTCTATACTGTCGGGAGGGTTGATTTCTCGTAGAAACGCGGAATAATCCCTGGAAGGGTTTGAAACTGGCACAAACTCCGTTGAAAAATTTCTTGCACGACGTAGAAACGCGGAATAATCCCTGGAAGGGTTTGAAACTTTAATGTATGTACGCGATATTGTCCGTTCAGATATTGTAGAAACGCGGAATAATCCCTGGAAGGGTTTGAAACGATGATAGATAATAACCCAAGCGTCTTGGTCGTCCAAAGTAGAAACGCGGAATAATCCCTGGAAGGGTTTGAAACGGATACCCAACAATGCCGACAAGATAGGGGCGGTAACGTAGAAACGCGGAATAATCCCTGGAAGGGTTTGAAACACATTGTAAGCAGAAACCCCATGAAATTCCCTCGTTTGTAGAAACGCGGAATAATCCCTGGAAGGGTTTGAAACACAACTCAACAGAAGACACACCATCGCACACAGCCGAGTAGAAACGCGGAATAATCCCTGGAAGGGTTTGAAACGATTACATAGGTTGCGGCTTCGTCAATGGTTTCATCGGTAGAAACGCGGAATAATCCCTGGAAGGGTTTGAAACGTTTTCTGTTCTTCGCTTCGGCGTGCGCCCGTCGTGGCGTAGAAACGCGGAATAATCCCTGGAAGGGTTTGAAACAACGGCAGCTATGTGCCAACACGCCTGACCGGGTCGTAGAAACGCGGAATAATCCCTGGAAGGGTTTGAAACTCTGGAAAATTCGCTCGTCATCGCGCAGGGGTCGCTGGTAGAAACGCGGAATAATCCCTGGAAGGGTTTGAAACTACGCCACGAATTTTTGTTTGTAGCGACGAAAGGGTAGAAACGCGGAATAATCCCTGGAAGGGTTTGAAACGACAATAAGCACAAAATGAAGTTTTCAGCGGTGCGCAAGGTAGAAACGCGGAATAATCCCTGGAAGGGTTTGAAACGAGTCAATGGGGCGCAACCAGTGCCACAACTCCACTCGTAGAAACGCGGAATAATCCCTGGAAGGGTTTGAAACTTAGCCAATATGACCAGTCTCAAGATGTGCGGCGGCGGTAGAAACGCGGAATAATCCCTGGAAGGGTTTGAAACACTGTCCATAGGTGCGTTTCGTCTGTCGTGCGCGCGTAGAAACGCGGAATAATCCCTGGAAGGGTTTGAAACCCGGCCTGGTTACTTGCCTCCAAGCAGGAGTTTTTGTAGAAACGCGGAATAATCCCTGGAAGGGTTTGAAACTGTATAACCAGCCTGATGAAACTGGAAACCATACAATCGTAGAAACGCGGAATAATCCCTGGAAGGGTTTGAAACGAATTTATGATGGTGGTTAGGAGGATATTATGGATTGTAGAAACGCGGAATAATCCCTGGAAGGGTTTGAAACGATCCTGTGTCGCCATATCATGCTCTATCCCTAAAAGTAGAAACGCGGAATAATCCCTGGAAGGGTTTGAAACGGCTTCAACCATTTTGGCATATCCCTGACACACCGCCGTAGAAACGCGGAATAATCCCTGGAAGGGTTTGAAACTGTTCCTGCTGAACCACCGCCAAAGTCGAAGGAAAAGGTGTAGAAACGCGGAATAATCCCTGGAAGGGTTTGAAACTACCCATATTTCAATCTGATCATACGGAATCACAATCCGTAGAAACGCGGAATAATCCCTGGAAGGGTTTGAAACCCACACGCGCTTCGATAAGTTCACTATACTACTTGTGGTAGAAACGCGGAATAATCCCTGGAAGGGTTTGAAACACGTTGCTATTTTTTCTTGATCTGTCATCTTCTCCCCTGTAGAAACGCGGAATAATCCCTGGAAGGGTTTGAAACTCATATTAGGGAGTTGAATTGATTGAGAAATGTATTTTGTAGAAACGCGGAATAATCCCTGGAAGGGTTTGAAACAACCCTGTTGAACATACGCTTTCCAAGCTGAATATTTTGTAGAAACGCGGAATAATCCCTGGAAGGGTTTGAAACGAAAAAGAGGGTGAAACTAACGGCGAGTATATACCATGTAGAAACGCGGAATAATCCCTGGAAGGGTTTGAAACACTTTTGGGGATAGGAGTCCATCGCAGATCGTCGAGTAGAAACGCGGAATAATCCCTGGAAGGGTTTGAAACTCAAGAAGAGCTTGAATTGATGCTGCAGTCAATTCCATGTAGAAACGCGGAATAATCCCTGGAAGGGTTTGAAACATGATTACCCTTGTCGAAACGATTATCAGTTCGGCGTAGTAGAAACGCGGAATAATCCCTGGAAGGGTTTGAAACGCTTGTTCCGATTTGCCTGGCAGCATGGCCTGTCTCACGTAGAAACGCGGAATAATCCCTGGAAGGGTTTGAAACCAGGAAACCATTGCCACCCCCGCTGCTCGCACACAGGTAGAAACGCGGAATAATCCCTGGAAGGGTTTGAAACGTACTGCCCGTATAGTCGCTGTCCACGAGCACGATTTGTAGAAACGCGGAATAATCCCTGGAAGGGTTTGAAACCTGGTGGGTCTGGTTGACTGCTCGGCCGCATTTGACGTAGAAACGCGGAATAATCCCTGGAAGGGTTTGAAACCCTAACAGTGACAAGGGAACAATCATATTTCTGAGTTCGTAGAAACGCGGAATAATCCCTGGAAGGGTTTGAAACAAGGGGAAAATATGAAATATGAACGAATTTTCATTCTGTAGAAACGCGGAATAATCCCTGGAAGGGTTTGAAACAAGCAGATCATGCTCGCCTTTGTGGACGCGCATGGCGTAGAAACGCGGAATAATCCCTGGAAGGGTTTGAAACAGTATCATTAGTCAGCGATGACACTCCCAATATTGCTGGTAGAAACGCGGAATAATCCCTGGAAGGGTTTGAAACCGCACGGGACTGCAAGTTGCCGTGCCGGAAGGCTATGAAGTAGAAACGCGGAATAATCCCTGGAAGGGTTTGAAACCAGCGACATCCCATCCTCCCGACGCGCCACCACCGTAGAAACGCGGAATAATCCCTGGAAGGGTTTGAAACTTTTCGTAATTTTAATTGTCCGCCTTTTGCCCATTCCGTAGAAACGCGGAATAATCCCTGGAAGGGTTTGAAACCCGATTTAACGCCGGAAGAAGTGCGACTCGCCCGCATGTAGAAACGCGGAATAATCCCTGGAAGGGTTTGAAACTGGAAGCCTGGACGCTCTGTCAGGTGGAAACGAAATCGGTAGAAACGCGGAATAATCCCTGGAAGGGTTTGAAACGTACCTGTGGTTTTGAGATTGATGCAGACCATAACGGGTAGAAACGCGGAATAATCCCTGGAAGGGTTTGAAACGTGCGAGTGAATGCAATTTTAGGGAAGAAAGCGAAATGTAGAAACGCGGAATAATCCCTGGAAGGGTTTGAAACAGTTGTAGGGCGTGCCAATCACATCTCGAAAGAATGTAGAAACGCGGAATAATCCCTGGAAGGGTTTGAAACTTTGGAAGTGATGAGCGAGAAGGACTATCTGCGGTTTGTAGAAACGCGGAATAATCCCTGGAAGGGTTTGAAACGTTTCGTTTGTTTCTCCCAAAATAAGATGATCTAATCCGTAGAAACGCGGAATAATCCCTGGAAGGGTTTGAAACACTCCATGAGCGGATTCCATCTGAGATATCGCGAATAGTAGAAACGCGGAATAATCCCTGGAAGGGTTTGAAACCCTAAAGCATTAACTCTATAACCATTTTCTGTCTTTCTGTAGAAACGCGGAATAATCCCTGGAAGGGTTTGAAACCGCCCGCGCCTGGGAATGACTGGTCATCGATGTTGAGTAGAAACGCGGAATAATCCCTGGAAGGGTTTGAAACAAACTCTTTCTCAATGCACAGAAATTGACGATTCAGTAGAAACGCGGAATAATCCCTGGAAGGGTTTGAAACGAAACGAAATCGCTGTGTGCGTCTCAGTATGCCACTGTGTAGAAACGCGGAATAATCCCTGGAAGGGTTTGAAACACCGCCTCGCATTCTTGCAGGGCGGCGAGAAATGCGTAGAAACGCGGAATAATCCCTGGAAGGGTTTGAAACCCGATGAACCCCCATCTGAAGAGACAACGCCATGCGAGTAGAAACGCGGAATAATCCCTGGAAGGGTTTGAAACTCTGTAATCGGCAGCGTCGCGGTAATCTCCTGGACAGTAGAAACGCGGAATAATCCCTGGAAGGGTTTGAAACATTCGTCCCATCCAAACTATACGCTCCGCCAAGTTTCGTAGAAACGCGGAATAATCCCTGGAAGGGTTTGAAACATGTTGATGAATCACAGTGTATCCACATATTCTGTGGTAGAAACGCGGAATAATCCCTGGAAGGGTTTGAAACAATGTCACCGCCCCGCCGAATCCCATCACGCGAATGTGTAGAAACGCGGAATAATCCCTGGAAGGGTTTGAAACAAAAAATAAGTAGGCGCACAGTAAGCCTAAGCCGCCGTAGAAACGCGGAATAATCCCTGGAAGGGTTTGAAACACGACCGCCATGATCTGCGATCCCCATCCAAGCATGACGTAGAAACGCGGAATAATCCCTGGAAGGGTTTGAAACGTCGTCCGCCCACGGGCACAAACAAGTCCGTTGTGTAGAAACGCGGAATAATCCCTGGAAGGGTTTGAAACTGACAAGCTTGTTCGTGGGGCGGGTATTTTCAACACGGTAGAAACGCGGAATAATCCCTGGAAGGGTTTGAAACTGGCAAACTCCGGGTGTTTCGCTTTATAGCCGGTATAGTAGAAACGCGGAATAATCCCTGGAAGGGTTTGAAACACTAAAAAACAAATGGGGATAATCAGGCACCGATAGTAGAAACGCGGAATAATCCCTGGAAGGGTTTGAAACACGAATTATGTTCGAAGGCAGTCCAGCCGAAATTCACGTAGAAACGCGGAATAATCCCTGGAAGGGTTTGAAACAGCAGATTATGTGAATATCCCAGAGTTCCCGTCTTTGGTAGAAACGCGGAATAATCCCTGGAAGGGTTTGAAACCGCATGGCTCAAGCCAAGTGATCCGTCCGGGAATTGTAGAAACGCGGAATAATCCCTGGAAGGGTTTGAAACCATCCAGATCGTCGCCAAACGTTTTACTGACGGGAAGTAGAAACGCGGAATAATCCCTGGAAGGGTTTGAAACCACAGCATAGACAAGGGAAAAGCCGAAATTGCGGCGCGTAGAAACGCGGAATAATCCCTGGAAGGGTTTGAAACACATAATGAGAATAGGCATCCATGATGCAGATCGAGTAGAAACGCGGAATAATCCCTGGAAGGGTTTGAAACGAGAATCTGCTCACCCGTACCGCCGACGCGCCTGTCTGTAGAAACGCGGAATAATCCCTGGAAGGGTTTGAAACCTGTGCCAATGGTCGCGGCGGCGGCAAAGGCAGTCAGGTAGAAACGCGGAATAATCCCTGGAAGGGTTTGAAACAAGATCAATTCCCAATCCGCGTCTGTGCGATCCAGGTAGAAACGCGGAATAATCCCTGGAAGGGTTTGAAACACATCTACGGCGACAGGAGACGTAGGCGTTCCGGCACGGTAGAAACGCGGAATAATCCCTGGAAGGGTTTGAAACTAAACACGGGATAGAACGAAAACCATTCTGCATGTAAGGTAGAAACGCGGAATAATCCCTGGAAGGGTTTGAAACCATTAACGTTGCACACATTAGAACAGTGGGCAACGGGTAGAAACGCGGAATAATCCCTGGAAGGGTTTGAAACAATCCTGTTTTCCTTCCTCGGTAAGTTCCCACTTACCGTAGAAACGCGGAATAATCCCTGGAAGGGTTTGAAACCTTGAAAGACGTTTGGCTGGACACCAGACGTCTTGAGCCGTAGAAACGCGGAATAATCCCTGGAAGGGTTTGAAACAAAAACGAAAGTCCTAGAACTCCCGTCAGTAAACTGTTGTAGAAACGCGGAATAATCCCTGGAAGGGTTTGAAACTTGATTTTCCAGGACTGCATTGACGACTTTTTGAATCGTAGAAACGCGGAATAATCCCTGGAAGGGTTTGAAACCATTTCATTTTTTCCTCCAAAAAAATTTTATATTTAAAGTAGAAACGCGGAATAATCCCTGGAAGGGTTTGAAACTATCCCGCAGATATGCTATACTGCGGTTTCTGGATACGTAGAAACGCGGAATAATCCCTGGAAGGGTTTGAAACTATTGGTAACTGCAAAAGCCGGAAATCCCGCTTGCCTGGGTAGAAACGCGGAATAATCCCTGGAAGGGTTTGAAACAATTCGCCGCATAACGTTTTGACACCGACTTCGCACCGTAGAAACGCGGAATAATCCCTGGAAGGGTTTGAAACCTTCTCAATGGCCGTCGCAGCCGGTATTGACCAGTGTTGTAGAAACGCGGAATAATCCCTGGAAGGGTTTGAAACAATGTATCGGCGACATTAGCGCTGTTATGTACTGTTACGTAGAAACGCGGAATAATCCCTGGAAGGGTTTGAAACTGGCAGGGTACTTGCACATAAATAATCTGCGGCTGTGGTAGAAACGCGGAATAATCCCTGGAAGGGTTTGAAACGACTTTTTATTGCCGTCAACGTAGATCTGTTGGTCTGGTAGAAACGCGGAATAATCCCTGGAAGGGTTTGAAACACCAGATCGGCAGTTTGTAGGCCCATACAGGGATTTCGTAGAAACGCGGAATAATCCCTGGAAGGGTTTGAAACCTTTCCGTGCCCTCCATCTCAGCGGTTTTTACAACGTTCGTAGAAACGCGGAATAATCCCTGGAAGGGTTTGAAACCGGGATGTTACCGGTACTCGTACAGTCCTCGCTGTTTGCGTAGAAACGCGGAATAATCCCTGGAAGGGTTTGAAACACTTAGCTCTGACGGGGTCCACTGTGACGAATGGGCAAGTAGAAACGCGGAATAATCCCTGGAAGGGTTTGAAACACGGTCATCCTCGTTTCCTACACCTTTTTGGGGATTCAGTAGAAACGCGGAATAATCCCTGGAAGGGTTTGAAACTTCTGTCATCGTTTGCCCATTGTTTCCCTTTTTCTCTTGTAGAAACGCGGAATAATCCCTGGAAGGGTTTGAAACGCTAGAGCTCTCGTCCAGGTAAAACCAGGGTAGAGATGTAGAAACGCGGAATAATCCCTGGAAGGGTTTGAAACAAAAACAACCACTTCCAACGAAAGGAGTACCAGTAAGTGTAGAAACGCGGAATAATCCCTGGAAGGGTTTGAAACTTGAAACACGAATCATGTTTCCTTCAATTTTCGCCTCCGTAGAAACGCGGAATAATCCCTGGAAGGGTTTGAAACTTCGCTTCTTCCGGTAGAATTGTCTGGATTATCAAATTGTAGAAACGCGGAATAATCCCTGGAAGGGTTTGAAACGTGTCAATACCTCGAATACGAACTTAATTTGCTTTTTGTAGAAACGCGGAATAATCCCTGGAAGGGTTTGAAACGCAAGTTGATCTGGCTATAAAAATTAGGGTCAGATTTCTGTAGAAACGCGGAATAATCCCTGGAAGGGTTTGAAACGCCGCTATTACTGTAATGAACCGGTGACCCGCTTTAGCGGTAGAAACGCGGAATAATCCCTGGAAGGGTTTGAAACAGTAGGGTTATGGCATTTCAATAGCAATGCCACGGACAGTAGAAACGCGGAATAATCCCTGGAAGGGTTTGAAACGATTAATTGTAACCACGATAAAATTTCCCAGGTGAGTAGAAACGCGGAATAATCCCTGGAAGGGTTTGAAACGAGAATCTCAACAGACCGAAGTTCCGCATCGAATCCCGTAGAAACGCGGAATAATCCCTGGAAGGGTTTGAAACCGAATCCAACGGGAACGTCCAGCCGTCCAATTTCCGCCGTAGAAACGCGGAATAATCCCTGGAAGGGTTTGAAACTTCCTACTCATCAGTAGGTGACGTTCAGGTCTCGAAGTAGAAACGCGGAATAATCCCTGGAAGGGTTTGAAACCCCTTCTCCATGTGTGCGGAGAGGATTCCGATTTCTTGTAGAAACGCGGAATAATCCCTGGAAGGGTTTGAAACCTCTACGATCTCCCTGTTTTCAATCCGCCTAATCATCCGTAGAAACGCGGAATAATCCCTGGAAGGGTTTGAAACCGGACGCCCTCAAGACGAAGTCCCACCTCACTTAGAGTAGAAACGCGGAATAATCCCTGGAAGGGTTTGAAACTCGATAGATTTTCTTGAATGCGAGTGAGCAATGCCGAGTAGAAACGCGGAATAATCCCTGGAAGGGTTTGAAACTATCTGAGGAGGCGATCAGCATGAAACCGAAGCTTATCAGTAGAAACGCGGAATAATCCCTGGAAGGGTTTGAAACGTATCATCCGGCGCCGGTGCAGGCGCCTGAGCGGGAAGGTAGAAACGCGGAATAATCCCTGGAAGGGTTTGAAACGATATCCTAACGCGTCCAGGCTGGAATTGTTTCGCGCCGTAGAAACGCGGAATAATCCCTGGAAGGGTTTGAAACGTATATTTCCGTTATATATACCTATCCCTACAGTCAAGTAGAAACGCGGAATAATCCCTGGAAGGGTTTGAAACATTCTACATTCCGGTATTTCGGAATGTAGAATTAAATCGTAGAAACGCGGAATAATCCCTGGAAGGGTTTGAAACGAAATTGCTCGGCATTCGGACGTTTAGCCCAACTCTCGGTAGAAACGCGGAATAATCCCTGGAAGGGTTTGAAACATTCAGTAGATCAATAGCTTTACTCTCTAGGGCTGTTGGTAGAAACGCGGAATAATCCCTGGAAGGGTTTGAAACAAACGTATTTTATCCCCGAAAATTTTAATCTGGGGAGGGTAGAAACGCGGAATAATCCCTGGAAGGGTTTGAAACATCTATACCGCTTTCCCAAAATGAACTTTAATCCGGCGTAGAAACGCGGAATAATCCCTGGAAGGGTTTGAAACAAGACAGATAGCATCGAACAACCCCGTCAGCAGGCGTGTAGAAACGCGGAATAATCCCTGGAAGGGTTTGAAACGTCTGCATAGACTTGCCAGAATGTACCCGTTTTAAAGTACGTAGAAACGCGGAATAATCCCTGGAAGGGTTTGAAACCAAGGGCTGGCACATTGTGGTGATGATCGGGGCAGGATGACCTGAGACGCTGTGGTGTGAGGAAATTCGTCCGAACGTTGAACTGACTCCGCTTTTGAGCCTGCTCATTCATCTCATGATTTTGATTGCCCGGAAGAATATTCAAGCGGCCAAACTTCAGGCCGATTTGACTATCAATGTTGCCTAAAATTGGAGGGATTCGACCAAATCTTCGGCGCGTTTCAGCACATCTTTGGTGACGATATTCATTTGCTCTGTGCCCTGCTGCTGAAGTAAAGCAATATTATGTGTGGCTTCAGCGACTTCTGCAATCGCTTTAATGGCCCCTTGCATGGCGGTAAGCGTGGCTTGAATGGTTTTGGAGTCATCGGCGCTTTGCTGCGCGAGTTTGCGCACGGCTTCGGCCACCACGGCAAATCCTTTGCCGGCTTCTCCGACTCGCACGGCTTCAATGGTCGCGTTAAAGGCCAGGAGTTTGGTTTGGCGCGTCACATTATTGATTGACGCAATAATATCATCAATATTGGAGAGATGATTCAGGAGTTCATTCCCGCGACGGCTTAGATTTTCACTCTGCTCGGTTAGGGTTTGCACGCTTTTTGTCACTTCGGCAATCGAGAAAGACATTTGCGTCATGGATGAGGATAAATCTTGAGCAATATGTGAATAGAATTCTCGACGTTTCAGGAGATCCTGATAATTTTCTCCAAGCTCCTGATTCAACTGGTGCAGTTCCTCTTGCATTTTGACATTCGCGATCGCCAACGATGCTTGATACGCAAACAATTTGAGCAGTTCCAATTGCTGTGAGGTGATGGCAGGGTTCTCTGCGCGATTGATAAGCGTTAACACACCCAGCACTTGTTCATTTACCGTTAAGGGCAGAACGACGGCTGAAGTTGTGTGCAGAGGGAAAATCAGATTATACGGCAAAAGATCGTATTCCGGCGCGCCGGTCTCAAAATTTTCCAGATACTGTATCTGATGTTCTTGAAAAGCTTTTGCCAGAATGCCCCCATCAGGGGTCGCCGGAACTTTAAGGTCCTCCAATACCAAAGGTTCATTGGCGCGAGCTTCGCGGCACTCTAAGCAATCATTCGCGCTATTATACAAAAAAATCAACGTTCGATCACATTCCTGCATATAATGAATTGCTTCAGTAATTTGAATCAGAATCTGCTGTAAGGTGTTGGCTTCTTGAAGATTGACGTTGAGTTGTTGGAGTTTTGTTAATTCTTGTTGAAGTTCTTCGACGTTGTATTGATACTGTTTTTCGCGATCTTCAAATTTTTTGAACGATCCTTGAATCCTGGCTTCTACTGTTTGTAAGTTTTCAATCAACGTATTAAAATATTTATCCAGGATATAGCCGATCATCGGAAAAACCGCAACTAAAAGCACGACCAGTTTCAAAGCGTGCTGAGGCCACAGCAGGAGCGCCAGAGCCAGGAGTACGCTTGCGGCGCTAAATGCCAGGCGATATAAACGGCCAGGTTTGAGTTTGTTAAATTGTATCACAAAAGGTCATCCTCTTTTTCCCGTCTCTCCTCTAACATCGTGTAGAGGGTTGCAGCATCATGTTTTGAAACGGCGCGTTCGGGCACTTGTTCGACGCGGACTTTTAGCGTGCGCTGAGGCAGTTTGATAAAAATGGTGTCCCCTGCTTCGATGATTTTTCCGGCTTTGGCGACCTGGTCATTGACGTACACCAGTTTTTTGTCGCACATTTCTTTTGCTAACGGACGCCGTTTCACCAGACGCGAGACTTTCAGAAAGTAATCTAATCGCACAAGACAATAAGCTAACATCGTGCGCCATGGGTTATTCATTATCCGCATGGCGCACAATGTGTTACAAGATCATAAATTGTTTTCGATATACGCCGTCTCTTTTAATTTTGTAATCCATTTCTGATACAGTGCATTCGATTTTTGCTCAAATAATTTGCGGCGAATCAGGGTTTTCGCTTTTTCAAACGTCGCCTGTTGCCCGCCGGTTTTCTCTTCCACAAAAATAATATGGAACCCCAGATCAGAACGGACAGGATCGCTAATTTCTCCGCCTTCCATTGTAAAGGCGATATCAAACGGCGGCGCTAACTCCCCTTCTTTGAAGGTGCCAAGTTCTCCCCCGTTTTGAGCAGAGGGATGTTCGGAATATTGCTTTGCCATTTCGGCAAAATCCGCGCCGGCGCGTAATTGCTGCACAAGGTTATTGGCCAGTTTTTGCGCGGCTTCCACGTCACCCGTACCGGCGTTTTCTTTGAGTGGCAGAAGAATATGCCGGATATGCACCGTTGGCGCGGCCTGGTCAAATTCACCCTGATGGGTCTGATAATACAGTTCGACCTCTTCTTCGGAAATATCAACTTGTGAGCGCACTTCCCGATTCACTAACTTCGCCAATTTGATCTGTTCCCGAATATCTTCTAAAAACTCCTCCCAGGTGTTGCCTTCCTGAAGGATTGCTTGTTTGAGTTGTTCATCGGAAAGCAGATTATTACGTTGTTTGATGTCATATAAAGCGGCATTCAATTCCTCGTCATTTACCAGAATATCAGCTTCTTCAGCTTTTTGCCGGATGAGTTCATTTTCGATTAACATGTCCAGCACGTTCTTGCGTCTTTCCTGGGTTTGCTCGGTTGTCCCGGCCTGAGCGGCAAATTGTCGCTCCGCGTCTTGTAATTGAGATTCCGTGATGACCTTACGATTTACGACCGCCACAATGCGGTCAACCAATTCCCCTGAAGCTATCGAAGCAAAACTTCCCAGGATTCCAATAGATACCAGAGAGGTAACGATTTTTTTCATCATAACTATGTTCAAAAACACATGCAAAAGGGAAAGCAAGCAATTGACTATTAAGTATTTTCAATATTCAATAGACATTATCGCAAATACACACGTCATCGGATCAATTCCCTTCCCAGGATGGGAATTCAGACGATTTCGTCGCATAAAAATTTTATTCGCGATAATTTCTAATATTCAATTGCTTGTTTTCCTCTCCCCATGCGTTCTCTTTTCCCTTTAGTTGACTTCTTTAATGACCTGATGGTTTAGTACAATTTTGGCATTATTCTGAAGATCAAGCAGCCAGAGATCGATAGCCATCATGCGCTTCTGCTGTTTGATCACGCCGGCAATCTGATCTTTAACTTCATTAAAGGCTATTCGTTCGGCTTCTCGTTCACCGGTGAGCTTAAAAATCTGATACCCATACGGCGTTTGCACAATGTTGCTGACTTCCCCGGTTTTTAGAGAAAAAATGACTTCATCAAATTCCGGCGGCATAACGCCCCTGGCAAAAAACCCTAAATCCCCGCCATTTTGAGCATCCTCGCTTTCAGAATATTTTTGAGCGATCTGAGCAAAATCAGCGCCCTGTTGAATTTCCTGCAAAGCTTTTTCAGCAATGCTCTTGTCATACACTAAAATCTGACTGGCTCGGGCCTGCGCTGGATGATCGTATTTTTCCTGATTCCGTTCATAGTATTGCTGCACTTCTTCCGGAGTGACAGCAATCATCGAAGCCATTTCAACATCAAACACTTTTTCTCGTAAAAGCGTCTCTTGTTGGGCTTTCAGCCAGAATTCATAAGATTTCCCCTGTTCCTCTACGATCGCCTGAATATCTGATCCGTTATATTCTTCTTGCACCTGTCGAATAACCTGCTGCAATTCGTCGTCGGTGACAGTGATCTTCAATTCCCTGGCTTTCTGGGCAATTAAGGCATTTTCGATCAATTCCGTCAGCGCGGTTTCTCGCAAACGATTTAACGTATACTGATCCAGGTCAGAGGAATTATCCATTTCCTGGATCACAACATGCAGCCGTTCCGCCAAAGCCTGAGCAGGAATGGTTCTTCCATTGACAGTTGCAGCTACATCCGTCGGCAGCGAGGTTTGAGCAGGTGTGGCAGTTTCTTGCGACTCGAGTAGCTCGTCCAATTCTTCTCGCACGTCAGTCTCATTGTCCTGGGATCCACATCCTCCCAGAACAGCAATTCCAAAAAAGATCAGCAGGCTGAGGGCGATCACTCCATATTTCCACAATACGGCACGCAGGCGTACATACCATACAACGAAAAACTTGTCCAATCCCTGCATACGTGCCCTCCTTTTGTTGACTGATTGAATATAGAAAATTCGGCGTATTGAATTGAAGGCAGCTTTCTCAGAGAATTCTTCATAGTCAAGGCAAAAGTATGCAAATACACAAAGATTTTTGATTTTTTTATTGTCTTGTTTTCTATACCATGATTAGGTGAGCGTTTGACTACGGGTTCATAGTGCTCTGGGACAGAAGTTTTTACTAATAGACCTTGTCGGGCCTTGTCGGACAAGTCTTGAGTTATCCGGCAAAGTCACCAGGGAGGAACGCTCAATGCCTACGGTAACGGTGCTGTACGGAACAGCCTATGATGGGAAAAACCGGGAACTTTTCACCAAATGTCTGGAAAAAATCCGATGCCATGAAGGGGACGCCTGCCTGTATTTGGTGCGGACCGATGTGCGCGTCCGTCAGTTGCGAGATTTCACGCTGCAACACCTGCCTGGATGGTTTCACTTTCCGATTTACACTTTTCCTGACTTCATTAAAATTCTTTATCAACGTTCATCTCACTCGCAACGCATTCTGACTGAGTTGGAGCAAAAAATCCTACTGGAAAGGCTACTGATCTATCGGGAAGAGCAACTCGGGGATCAATTTTATTTTCGGCAATTTCACGAACATCCCGGGATTGTCGGAAAATTGCAAGATTTTCTGAATGGGATTCGCCGCGTTGGCCTGGCTTCGCCGCAAGATTTGGAAACGGCTCTGAAACGGATTACAACGCAAGAGCGGGGATTTTTTACTGAATTGATTGAGCTATTGACGCGCTACTGTGCAGAATTAGCTCAAAATGCGTTAAGCGATGAATCCGGGATTTTTCTTGAAATGGCGCGGCGCGCGGTTGCAGGCGAGTTAAACCTTCACCCTCTGATCAGGTCTCCGGAATTGCTGGTTCTGGAAGGATATTATGAGCTGACCATGCCGGAGCAGCAGATTTTGACAGCGTTGTGTGCGCAGTTTGAACAAACGTTTCTGACCCTGGACCTTCCAATGAACCCTTATAATATGCCGGAAGACCCCGCACTTCCCCGGGCGTTCCATCTCATGCGTGAATTTGTGCAGTTTCTCAAACAATCCGGTTTCTCGGTGCGCGAATATGCTGCTCCTCTTGAACAAAGCTCTGAACAGGTTTACATTGAGAGATCTGCCAGATTCGTTCATTTTTTCTCTTTACCGCCCGAGAAAATCTCTGTTCCATCGCAGCACATTTCCGTGCAGTCTTATCAAACCAGAAAACATGAGGTGCTTGAGATTGCCAGAGAGATCAAAAGGCTGCGCCAGTCTGGGGAAGTCTGCGAATTTCGTGAGATTGGTGTGGCGTTTCCTCTTATCGAAACATATATGCAACTCATCCGTGAAATCTTTCCACTCTTTGATATTTCCTTTACCATGTTTCAGGGCTATTCGCTGGCATCCGCGCCTCTTGTGGTGACAGTGTTTAACCTGTTCAATATTGTTCTGGAAGACTATAGCCGCGCAGCGATTGCTCGATTCTTTGCTTCGCCCCTTGTTGCCTTTAAACCGATACATGCGAATGCGACTTCCGGCGCAGATTTGCCGGCGCTTGCGTTACATGCCGAGACCTATCCGCAGCTCGATTCGCTCGCCCTTCAGTTAGGCATTCTCAACGAAAAAGCGGAATGGGAGCAAAAATTGAGAGCATATCAAACAACGCTTGAAGCATCCGGAGCAAACCAGCCATTGCCGCCGGTTTGTTCTCTGCTTCCGGCAACCTTTGATTTTTTGGAATTTTTAGCGCAATTTGAGCAAAATGATCCGGCAGGACCCGATAGATGGTTCACTTTGCTTGAACAGAGCATCAATCGTTTTCAGATGCTCTCAGCGTTTTTGAAGGAAGAACAGCAAGCGATCCGCGAACGTGATTCAGCCGCATTACGCGCTTTTCTCAAGCTTCTCCAGACATTACGTCAGCAATATGCTTCCTCCTCTCTGCATTGGACATTTAGAAAGTTTGTCGAAACCTTGCGTCTCGCGGTTCAGGGAGAAAGCTATTATCTGCCGGAAATCCTGGAAGACTCCGTTTTTGTGATGGGACGCCTCGATACGCGTCAGGTAGAATTCCGCTACCTGTTTTTTGGCGGATTGGTGGAAAAAGATTTTCCCGGTCAGGGAGAACCCAATATCTTCCTGTCAGATCAGGAAACTGAAGTCCTCGGCTTAGCTACCTATAAAAAAGCCTTTGAGGAAGCGGCCTATCTCTTTTATTTAAATGTGATGAACCCTGCTGAACACTTGTATCTTTCCTATCCGCTTCAGGAAAACGACAAAGATCTGTTACGTTCAATGTATATCGAACAGATAGAAAAAACCCTGGCTGTTCAATCGCAAGCAGTGATTGAAGAAAATCCGCTGCAACAGTTGCAGCGTCTTTACACCTCAAGCGAGGTTTTACAATGGATCGGAGCGCAGCTTTTTCAGCAACACGGACATTTGAACGAGTTCTCTGGCGATCAATCGCCAGTCTCAAAGCGAAAGAACGCTGAAGCGTCCTCCGGAATTCAACAGCGGGCTTCAGCCTGCTTCAGCGTTGAGACCGGCCATTTATGGCTGGGCGAACGAGGCGTCAGCACCCAATACCTCCCCTTGTCCGACCAAATCCAGGGAGATGCTTCAATGGTATCGAACATAACCCACGCGCTCAGATTTCTGCGACAGACGCAAGGTGAGGACTATGTGCAGCATTTCCTTTCTGGCTTACGAGCGCAAGCTCTGCGCATAAGCGATGACCTGACCGAATTTGACGGAATGCTGCGCTCAGATTACATGAAGCAGCAACTGCGCTTCTGGTATAAACGCTATGTCTATGCGGTTTCTGAATTTGATCTCTATTTTCACTGCCCGATGAAATATTTTTTCCAGCGACTGTTGTGCCTGATTCCGCCGCCGCAGATCGTGCGCGAACTGTTCGCTTCTGATGTCGGCTTGTTACTGCACAGAATTGTCGCGCGCTTTTATGCCGGTATGGCCAATGAATCTGCAGGAAAAGCTGATCTTGCCTTTCTTCAGCGGAAAGCCGATAAAACCAAATGGATAGACGAGGCGCAAGCGCGGATGGCTGAGATCGCCAGAGAAGAGCTTGCTGCATACGAGTTTTCCGGAACCTTCTGGGAATCTTTTACCCATGTTTTACTCGCAGGCCTCTCTTCCGATTCAAATCAGCAAGGAATCCTGGCAAAATTTATTCAATTGGAAGCGCAAGATCCCGACAAAGCTACTCCTTGTTACCTGGAAGCCCATTTTGGGATGTCCGCTGTTGCCAATCCGACACAAAATGCTGTCGAGGCTTCCGAGTTTTGCGGATATACGCTTTCTGATGCGCCGTTCTCTCTGAAAGCACAAAATCGTGATGGTCATGAGCACACAATTCGAGTCAGAGGGAAAATTGACCGGATCGATGTGGCGTTTCCGTCGTCTGCCAACCAGGCAGGGCAAGCGAACGTCGTAATTTACGACTATAAAACTGGCAGCCTGCCTTCGGGGCAAAAACTGAAAGAAGGACGATTTCTGCAACTGCCCATCTACATTCTGGCGGCACAGGAATTGTTGGGCGAAGCCTATAACGTTATTGCCGGCGGCTATTATCAGCTTCAATCTCCCCAGGAGATCGGCAAAAAACATCTGCTGGGCAGTAAAGAGTATGCAGATCAACAGTATTTTAAAGAGATGAGAACCGTCTTTTCAACGACCGAAGAATACCTGGCCTGGTTAACCCTGTCAGCCCGCCGGGCGATTTGCATAGACCAGGATCTGCGCCAGGGATATTTTCACCCGACGACATTCGGAGAAACTGAAGCTGGCTGCCGCTATTGCGATTATCAACAAATTTGTCGTGTGGATCATCAGCGCATGAGTAAATTTCAGGCCTCAGAACCTGACATGACATACGAAAATCTTGACACAATCCCATAAGTAATCATAAGGTGTAATGGTCAATCGGTTTTTGTTTACACCAATGAAACTCGTATTTTCAAAAGATTCATGTACCGCGAAACTCCAGTTTCGCGGCAGTAGCAATGGTGCGCGAAACTGGAATTTTGTGCTACATTTCCATAGGAGTTGTCATGAGCGTAGGCTCACCCGACGCAATGAAAATCAGATGTACCGCGAAACTCCAGTTTCGCGGCTGTCAACGATGCGCGAAACTGGAGTTTCGCGCTACATTTTCAAAGGAGGAGAATTGATGTTATATCGAACGATGCCGAAGATCAAAGAGCAACTTTCCATTCTCGGCATGGGGTGTATGCGCCTGCCCCAGAACGACCCGCAGGACCCGAAAACTATTGATGAAGCCCGGGCCATCGAAATCGTGCGACATGCGATTGACCGGGGCGTGAATTATGTGGATACGGCTTATCCCTATCATAGCGGCGAAAGCGAGCCGTTTCTCAAACGAGCTTTGGGCAATGGCTATCGTCAAAAGGTGCAGCTTGCCACAAAACTGCCAAGCTGGCTGATTCAGACGGATGAAGATCCGGATCGTTATTTACATGAGCAACTGGAACGTTTAGGCACGGACACGATTGATTTCTATTTATTGCACGGACTCAAACGGGATCGTTGGGAAACGCTCAAGCGCGTGCGATACGAACGATTTTTAGAACGAGCGATTCGGAACGGTAAAATCCGCTATGCCGGATTTTCCTTTCATGGAGATCGCAGCATTTTTAAAGAGATTATTGATGAATATGATTGGACCTTTTGTCAAATTCAATACAATTATCTTGATGAACATTTTCAGGCCGGGAAAGAAGGACTGGAATATGCGTTTCAGAAGGGGATCGGCGTCATTATTATGGAACCGTTGCGCGGCGGCAAAATTGCCGGACAGGCCCCCGAAGCGATCATGTCCATCTGGAATCAATCGCCTCAAAGGCGAACTCCGGCGGAATGGGGACTGCGCTGGGTCTGGAACCATCCTGAAGTCTCGGTCGTGTTAAGCGGCATGTCTACACTGGATCAACTCAAAGAAAATCTTCGAACCGCGGAGCAAGGCGAACCTCACTCGCTTACAGAAGAAGAATCGCGCCTGGTTGAGCGGGTAAAAGCCGAATACAAACGGCGCATCAAAGTGAATTGCACCAATTGCGGCTATTGCTTGCCCTGCCCGAACAATGTCAATATTCCCGACTGTTTCAGCCGTTATAATGGCGCGTTCCTGTTCGATAATGTGGAAGAAGCCAAAAAGAATTATCTTCTGTTTGTACCCGAGGCGCAGCGGGCATCGCAGTGCATTGCCTGCGGCGAGTGTGAAGGTAAATGTCCACAGCAGCTTCCTATCAGAGACTTGTTGCGCGATGTCGCGCAACTCTTTGAAACGTCAGCCGTTTAGGAGTCGTTATGCAAACAACCCGGCATGAGTTTTTCCGCAATATGACGCTTGCCCTGTCGCATCAGCAAGATGGGAACAGGATGCTCGCTCTGGCTTATTGGGAGAATGTGCTGCGTTTCTTGCCCGAACCGATTCAAATTCATAATGAAATTCTGGAAGAGTGCCATCGCCTGGTGAACCGAGAAATTTCCGATGGGCCTTCTCACCTGGAGCAAATGCAAGAGAAGCTTGAAACCCTCACACATCTCTATCGTCAGGAGCTTTCCGAAGAAGATGAATTTATTGCCCAACAAATCTATAAAGCTCTCTATCAGCAGTGTGGAGGGCATTTCATTCTCGCGCTGGCCTATTGGAAAAATGTCCGGATTTTGCTCTCTCCTGATGCGCTCGTCATTACTCTCGCAGTCCAGGATTTGTGCTGGAATGCGCGCCAATTGCTGCAATCTGGTTGTATACAGGAATGTCTTGATCTCTATCGCCAGATTCTGCGAACCTTTCCGGAATTTCTCGAAGGATACATAAATCTGAGTCTGATTCTTTACCAACACCACCAGTCCCCGGTGGTCAGGCCGCTTCTTGACCAGATCCCTGAGCGTTACAAAGAAGACTTTCTTGTCAAACAGTATCGCGAACTATATCAGACGCTTGAAGAGATCTCAACTCAATTTGAACATGTTCCCTATGCGGCAATTGAGCACCTTGTCAGCGATTTGCGGATCGAGAATACTTTTTATCCCTCGATTGATGACGACTATTTTGAAAATTTCATCATGGAGCTGGTCGAACGCGAAAAACGCTTTTTTGAAAGACGGCGCAAAGCGCGGGAACAAAAAGCGATGGCGAAAACCAGCCAGCAGCTTGCTAAAGAAGGAATTGCCCTGGGACAGCGGGTCACAATGGCAAAACACGCCGCGAGTGAAGACATTCATATCTTTTTATACGATAATCATATTCGGATTGCAGAAGTGCTGTTGAATAATCCAAATATGACGGCTGATGATGTCCTGGTCATGGCGCAAACCACACATGTTTCGGAAATTTTGACCCATCTGAAAAATCATCATAAATGGGGCGCGCTGCACAACATTCGTTTCACCATTTTGCTCAATCCCCAAACCCTACCTGAAGATGCCATTCAGTTGCTTGCAGCATTCAATCTCAGTGATCTTGCCAAAGTGTTCCATAAAAAAACTCTCTCGCCTGAAGTGCGCATACGGGCGAAAGACAGAATTCAACAGATTTTCCAAAATCTTTCCCAATATGAAAAATTCGCAGTCATCGAAGCGTCTGCCGGAGAAATTCTGAAATTACTTGACCGGGTGCAATTTGATCTGTCCTCGTTTTTACTCAATCTTCTTGGGAAATTTCACGATCAACCGGATATTGTGGTGAACATCTGTCGGTGGAAACTTGCCCCGGCCAATATTCTTGCTGTGATCGGAAGAAATGAGCAACTTACCCACAATTTGAGAATCGTTTTTGCGCTGCTCTCAAATCCTAAAACCCCTGCGGAAACAGTGATATCATTATTACAAACGACATTACAAACGACTGCCAAAAGGGATTTACACTATCTCTTGTTGAATCAGCACCTTCCTGCTTCCGTCAAACAAGCAATTACTATGTTTTTTCCTCATCTTACCAAATAGTTTTGCAGAGTTTTTTCTTCAACCTACCCCTGTCATTCTTGTCTAACAAACGTATAGAGAATTTTTTATAAAGAATATTCTTGAGTTGCACTCTTGACTTCCCATAGGTCAGAACGATATATAAGATCATACAAAAAAACTTTCCCGATTCCTGAACTTTAAGCGAAAGTTTTTGTCTATCAAAATTGAGAGGTGAACACGGATGAAAAAAGCATTACTTAGACGAAAACGCAGAAAACCGAACAGGATGAAGAAAAAGGTTGTGACCATTCTGCCGTCTAAAAAAGAAAGTGAAAAACGAGGAAAATATACGCGCAGTAAAGTCAAAGAAGAACTTGTATCAATTATTCAAGAAGAAATAAGTGCATAACAGCATGTTTTCCTTTTTTATTTCCCATCCTGATTCTTTGCATGTGTGGGCTGCTTTGGAATGTTCCGAAACAGCCCACAAACATCAACAGGTGAGGTGCGCCTGAATTCTGAAATGTTGGCACCGGCTAAAGAACTATTCACTGTGCTTTTTCACAAAATGAAAGGTGATGGAAGGAAAATCTTCCTGAAATTCCTGGCCGAATTCCAGCATATCTTCATCCTCTTCTTCATAAATCCAATTCACTGTGCTCTGAATTCCCTTATTAAGAGTTTGCTCGTTTAAAAGATCAAACAAATCTAATAAAACTTTTGAAGAGCTGCTATTAAAATAGATGATTTCTATGTTGAGCAGAATATCCGCCTGGCTTTTTAGACGCGAAAAATAACCGTGTAACCAATCAAACATCGGCGCGTAAAATGCCATGGCATTTTCAGGATAAGAATAGCCTTTAATCTCAAGAATATTTTTCTCAACATCAAAAGCAATATGGGGGGTATATTCTGTTGCGTGAATTATAAGATTCTCCATAGTCGCGTCCTTTTAAATAATCGTCTTCAATGAGAAGAAAGAGGTGTGTTCATCAATGGGTTTAAAATCAAATTCTATCGGCTGACTGGCTTTTTTCGCCATTTCCACAAACCCTAATCCGGCGCCTTTACTCTCGTTTTCAGGGCTTTTCCGCCGTTGTTCCTGATAATACTGCTTGAGTTCAGCTTTATTCATATTACGTAAATTTGTCAATTTTTTCTGAAGAATCGGAACTTTTCTGTTAGCAATCACATTCCCGCTCAACACAAAATAGTGTTCTTGATCATACCCTACTGCGATAATACCCTGGCGTAATACTGGTTCAGCGTGTTCATGTTCCACTTTTTGAGCGGTAAGGTTTTCATCTGAATAATGAAGAATATTTTGCACTTTTTCCACAATCACGGAAAACACCCGCAGAATTGTGGTCCGACTGGCTTGTTCCAGCGACATTTTCTGTTCGAGAATTCCCATAATATCTGCTAACAAATTTTGCGAAATCGGTCCCACATAGCAGAAAAAAATATGGGAGCGTTCTAGTTCATTTTTTAAGTCATATAAATACTGCAGCATCAGGCATTCCTCATTCCAAATCCAACCACAGTCACATCATCCTGCGTTTCTCTGTCGCCTTTATATTCTTGAAAGGCTTGCAGGAAAAGAATCTGTTGTTGGTCATACGGTTTTTGATGGTATTCGCGCACAAGTTTTCTAAAACGTCCGGAACCAAGGCGGCGATTCATTTTTCCTCCTAACTGATCTATAAACCCATCAGTCGCCAGGTAAAAGGCCATGTCTGGCTCGATCTTGATAGCCTGTTCCGTAAACTGAAACTCTAAGCTGGAGCGTTTATACCCCAGGCTCTGGCGGTCGCCTTTAATCAGCCGGACATCATCGTCCTGGGCAACAAACAGGGGCAATCGTGCGCTGGCAAAGCGTAGCACCCGATCCTTTGGGGTGATCACGCAAATCGCAGCATCCAGACCATCATCGGAGAGGGCATAGTCGGTATCTTGCTGCAGAGAAGTTTTGACCAACCCATTGAGACGTTTCAAAATTTCTGCCGGTCGTTGATCTCCATCCTCTTGCAGAATGCGTTTTAAGCCGGATGTGGCGATCATGGTCATAAACGCGCCGGGAACGCCGTGTCCGGTGCAATCCATGATGGCAATGATCACCCGATCAGCAAGACATTCGGTATAAAAAATATCGCCGCTCACCACATCGCGTGGCATCCATAAGAAAAAACTTTCAGGAAGATAGGTTTTGAGCTGCACCTGATTGGGAAGCAGGGAGTGTTGGATGACTTTGGCATACTGAAGGCTTTCCATAATTTTCTGGTTCGCCTTCTCGACATTGAGCAACGACGTATTCAGTTCCTGCGTGCGTTCTTGCACTTTTTGCTCTAACGTGCGGTTATACTCTTCTAATTTTTGATACGAGGCTTTTAATTCCTGGCTCATTTCAAGAAAACTTGTCGCCAGAACGCCCACTTCATCATGAGAGTGAATATGGAGGTTCATCGGGGCCGCAAAATTCCCTCTGGAAAGTTCTCTGGCTGCCTGAGTTAAAGAAACTAATGGCCTGGAGAATCGGGTAGAGAGCAGAAACCCCACGGCAAACGCTACCGCCATAAACCCTGCTGAAGTCAGGATCGAATTGGAAATCATCCTGGTAATTTCTTGCCGAATCTGCGTTTGCGAGAGGTTTATTTCGCGTTGCAGATGTTTCAACGTATAAACTAAACGTAAGACGCCCCAGGGCTGTGTACTGATTTGGATCGGAACGATCATCTCGATCACCGAGTCTTCAGCTTCCTGATAATCAAGGACTGTCAGCCTGGTCTGACTTAGGGCCAGGCGATCACGCTCGGTGTCAAGTTGTGTTTGCACAAGTTCCGGATGTAAGGTATGAATATACACAACGCCCGAAGAGTCAACGAGCATCGCATATTTAATCTCTTCATTGCCATCCACTCGGAATTGGACAGTTTCCAGCATCCCTGAAAAGTTAAAAGCGGCAATCTGATTTTCTACTTGATGGGCCAGGTTCATGCTCACACTTTTACCGCGTTCGATCAGATTTTCGCGCATGAGCGCAATCCGCTTTTTGAGTTCCTCTTCCAGCACGCTTTTTTGTGAGGAAATCTGAATGAAGGTTAAGATCAGCACCAGACTTACGATCATTATCGCCATCACAGCCATCAATTTCCATCTGATACTCCAACAGATCTGGATCAATTCTTTTTTTTCAGGCATCATTATGCTCTCAGTCCGGAAAATTAAAACGTCGCCCGCATTTCAACCAGAAAGCTCCTACCAGGCATCGGGTAATCAACAGGCAAACTATCTTTCGCCGTCGGCACCGTATAATCTTTATCAAAGACATTATACACTGACCCCCGTAGTTCAAGCCCTTCGAAGCGCGGCCAGAATTTTTTCGCAAGAATTGTTGTATTGACCACAGCAAACCCCGGATTGTCATCCTGGCGTATATCACCCTTTTCACGGGTAAATCCTTCCTCAAAGTGCAAATCCGCATAGAAATTCAGATATTTGGATATCCGAATATTGCTCAGCACATTGCCTTTATGTTTGGGAATATCATAGAGTTGCCGATCGGTATCAAGGTTTTGGGAATCCTGATAAGTATAATTCATCGCCAGATACGTGCCTTTGCCAAAATCATATTTCCACTCGGCCTCAATGCCGCGGGCGCGGATTTCACTGCTGTTTTCAAAGATATCCTGCACATCATAGGTCACCAGATCAATGCTATCTTTAATCGAATTATAAAACCCGGTGATCCGGGCGCTCAACGCAGAGGTCAGGTTCGCACCGACGCTCAGCTCTACCGTATCCACCGTTTCCGGATCAAGATCCGGATTCCCCACAAACGCCGGATTGTTGGTATTATACAGTTCATAAAAACTCGGCGCACGGAAGGCACGGCCATAGAGAAGCTTTAGATCATAGCCCTTGAGAAATTCCCAGACCAGCCCGGCGCGCGGATTAAAACTGCCGCCGAAATCGCTGTAATCATCATAGCGCGCTCCGACGGTCAAACGCAAATTCTCGCGCAAATCCCATAAATCTTCAAGAAAGGCGGCTTTAAACGTGCGGCTGACATTCTTGTTGTAGTTCTGAATGTGCGATACTTCGCTGATTTCCCAACGTGGAATCACCACATCTTTGATTGGGGTGGCTAAATAATTCGAAAGCGCTTTGACGTCATACTGCTTCATCTCCTCATAAGTGACTCCGGCGACAATTGTATTGACATCATTCATTTTATAAGTAGCCTGTACTTCCCCGCCGGTTCTGGTATTTTTATTGGAAGGCGCGCCAATCAGTCCATCGGGCCAGACCATCAGTCCATCCGGAGTGGGTAGAACGGTATTATCTGGATAGACCTGGTAATAATAATCCATGTACGTGTAATTACGATACACTCTGCCAAGCAGATCGACGCCCTTCCCGATCGAGCGTTCATAACTCAGGCTGAGGGTATAATCGGTGGAAGGCGTTTCACTATCCTCATTCAGGACGGGAGAAATTCCGATGCTTGGTTTTCGATCCCGATCAGCATACTTCCCATCAAAACGGAATCCTTGATATTCCAGGGTCAGCGACAGATCATATTTTTCATCATCCCCTTCAGTATATCCGGGCGCAAGAGAGGCTTGAGACCCTATAAGTTGATCCAGAAGAGTCTGGCCGTCTTTTTCAATATAGCCCTCAAACCCATTAGTTTTATAGTAATTCACATTCATAGCAATCCCCACTTCGCCGAGGGTTTTACCGAACAAGAGATTGTATTGCTGCGTATCATAACTCCCGCCTCGCGCTGAAAATTGGACGCCTTCAATATCTTTGGCATCTTTGGTGATCACATTCACAATAGCAGAAAACGCATTAGCGCCATATAAAGCGGAACCCGGGCCGCGAATCACTTCAATGCGTTGAATATTGTCAAGCACTAACGGTTCATACGATGGGCCAACCCCGCCCCAATAATTTGTATTTAAAGAATGACCGTTATACAAAAACAAAATATGCTGAATGCCATCTTTCATAACGCCACGCGCATCAATATCATAACTGTTATGCCGGTCATCCCGGTAGCTTAACCCTGGGACCAGGCGCAGCACATCTTTGAATTCTCTGTCTCCCATTTGCTGAATATCTCTATCAGTGATGACCGTAATAGAGGCTGCGGATTTCTTAATATTTTCAAGCACCTTTGAGGCCGTAATCACATACGTTTCCGCTTGCAGCCATTCCATCTCTTCATCAAGACTCGATTTCATATCCTCCGCTTCTGCAAAGGGATCATCCTGACAGATACCGCAAATAGGCGTAAAGGCAAGTATTCCAACCAGAAAAATCATCAAGAAAAGGCTTTTTTGTTTCATTATCATTTCTCCTTCCTTAATTATTCAAGAATATCATTGATTGAACCTAAAGCATCTTCGTTATAGGATAACCCATATTCTTTCACACGCTTCAGATTGAGTACAATATACGATCCTGCCGGAAATTGTACTTTTTCATCAAAGGTGGTTTCTGCCAGCACTTCCATTGCGATCCCGGCAGCTTGCCGACCAATAGTCGGATCATCAACGGAAACTGTCAATACCGCGCCAAAAGACGCAAAGGTTTCATGGTACGAAAAGACCGGCTTGTTGGTGCGATGGCAGAGGTCCAGAATATCAAACAACTCCTGTTTCTCGGTCATCAGCGTCGGGTCTGAGATCAACCAGTACGCATCAACCTCCGGCAATAATTTCTTTAAATGCGAGTTCACGTGCTTCTTGTCAGTCACCTTGCTGCCGACCAATTCAATTCCCATCTCCTTTGCCTCTTTGCTGGCCTGCTTAAACCATTCCTGCGTATATTTTTTACTATACAGCACTCCGATTCTCTGCACCTCCGGAAAGACGTAGTGAAACAGCATGATTTCCATGCCAACAGGCAATTCGTTTGACACACCATACGTTTTCTCTGTCATGGGGAGACGAAGCCAATTGATAATTGAGGAAAACACAATTGGTGCGTTTTTCACATATTTATTTGCTATCAGATAGGCTTTGATTCCAAGACAATAGACCAGATCAGGATCTTCATCGTATAAAAGTTCTTCTACTGCTGGCGCATCCCATTTTTTGTTTCCCAGATCGATCGCTTTAACTGGAAAGGGGACAATTTTCTGAAACTCTTCTTGTGAAAGCTGGTATTTTGTAACCGCGGCATCGGAATTGAGCACCAGAATTTTGAATGTCTCTGCTGCGAAAAGCTGTGGAGAAAAGAGCAGAAGCCCACACACCACGCATAACCAGGCGCACGTTTCATTGAGAGTCTTTGGGTGTTTCATACGTTTACTGCTCCAGTTTCGTAATATCTGAAGAATTCAATGGATGCCAATCATCTAATCCGAGCATCCGCATGTTCTTTTTTCCATTCGGCGTCGCTGGCATTTCCTGAAGAATTTTCACCAGGGAGTGAACGTCTTCATTGCTCTCTTCAGGTATCGCGACAATTAACAATAAGGCTTCGTCGCTTTCCGCCAGAACTTTCATTTGCTTGTATAACGCTGGATTCAGCATATTGAGCGTACTCAGCGAGTAATCTGTGGTAAGCGCCGCTTTGGCCATGCCAAAGCCTAATGACATCAGGGCATCAATATCTTTTGGCACCATCAAAATTTTGAGTTGAGACAGAAGAGTGTCATCGTGAAGCATCTGACTAAGCAGGGTTTTGGAATAGTGTTCGCTGCTGGCAGAGGCAATCCGCCCCTCATTAATTGTTGCCAGATCAATCTTTCCATTGTTCACCAGCAAATTTTTTTGCGACGTTTTCCCGTTGCGCGATCCGACCAGGACAGGCGTGAGCTTATACTCTTGATAAATATTAGTATAGTGCCAGCTTGAAAGCACTAACACACAATTTTGCTTTTCTTTGATCTCTTGCTCAAAGGTCTCACGTTCACTAAAGGGTTGGAATTGGTATGTCCCGAACTCAGATAAATAACGGTCGAATTCCATTTTTAAGGCTTTGAAATTATTAATGTTCGTTTCGGAACTGTAGAAGTAGATCGTAATGGTTTCTGCCCCTTCCGCACGAGATTGAAGCGAAAAAGAAAACATGAAGAAACAGGCGATAAGGGCTGCTAACAGCAATTGCCGTCCCGCGACTGTTATTGCTGAATACTCCTCTATCTTACAAATATCACTGTTTGGCATGAGATGAATTGGTGCTGCGTCTATGATGATCTGATTTCCTGATCCCATCTGTGAACAAGCCGATAACAAACGGTCCTAATGTTAAGAGAGCATATTCTTCGAAAAGGATTAGTGTCAATTTAAAATTTCAGCTATTGAAAAAAACCGGACTTTTTGAAAAAATCTGGTTTTAAAAGCATCGCTCATAAATGTGGCAGGATCAGGTGTTTGGCCATTTCAAAATAGATAATCAAGCCCACTGCATCCATGATGGTTGTGATTGATGGGCCAGCTATTACAGCCGGGTCGATCTTGAACTTTCCAAAAATTAAGGGTAGTGCAGACCCTGCCAGGGTCGCCGCGACTAAAGAGCAGAGAAACGTCAACCCTACTGACAAACTGAGCCAGAGTTCCTGCTGCGAAATATAGACGCGCACAAAGCCCAATACCCCTAATACGCACCCTAACAGCAAGCCGACGAGGATTTCACGTTTAATGACATGAAAGATATCTTCTGATTCGATTTCTCCGGTTGCTAAACCGCGAATGACCAGGGTGGCTGATTGCGCGCCGGTGTTCCCACAGGTATCCAACAGCATGGGAATAAAAAAAGTCAGTGAGATGACAGTCTCAATCGTATGGGAATAGAGTTTGAGAATACTGCTGGAAATCCCGCTGGTAAACAACAACAGGATGAGCCAGATCACACGGTGCGACATCAGACGCAGCACCCCGGTTTTTAAATATTCTTTTGCGAGCGGCGTCATGGCCGCCATTTTATGAAAATCTTCTGTGACTTCTTCTTCCAGCACGTCCATCAAGTCGTCAATCGTAACAATGCCGAGCAGACGGTTTTCACTATCCAGCACCGGCAAGGCAATCAAATCATACTTTTGCGCCAGGGTTGCGGCTTCCTCTTGATCTTCAGACGCGCGCACAGCCAGAAAATCTTCAAACATCAAGTCACTGACGAGCGTTTCAGGCGCTGCCAGTACAATTTTTTTTAAGGAAACGACGCCCATCAGGGTGCGTTTTTCATCAATCACATAGAGATAAAACACGGTTTCTTTGTCTAACCCGATGCGCCGAATGCGTTCAATTGCTTGCTGAGCCGTCATCCACATCCGCAAATCCACATAATCGGGCGTGAGCAGACGTCCGACGGATTTTTCGGGATAATTGAGCAACGTATTCACAATAGCCCGATCTTGTTGCGAAAGCAAGGTAATCCATTTTTTCACGATATTCGCTGGAAGTTCTTCGAGCAGGTTGGTGCGATCATCAGGCGACATGGCTTCCAGGATTTCTTTAATCCGCGAGTTTGAAAAGGACAGTAACAAATCTTCTTGTTCCGAGTGCGCAAGGTGTGCAAACACCTCTATCGCAAGATTTTTGGGGAGTAGCCGAAACAAAATTCCCTTATTCCTGTCCTCCAGCCCCTCAATTATTTCGGCAATATCCTGCGAGAACAGATCAATTAAGACAAATTTCAGTTCATCAAATTGTTTGAGTTCAATCAATTGAACGATATCAGGGAGTATCACTTTTGCGACCATGGGAGGAATGGCAGAGGATGCACAGTAATCTGATCATGGCAGACGCCAGAGCCAGGCACTCAACACCCCCCACAACAAGTTAACACGTTTTGTGGGGGGCATCTGATTATGTTTACCCCCCCACCCAATGCCTGGGAATTTCCATAAGGTTTTGGAATAATAACGTCGCGCCCTTGTAGAAACGAAACGTTCGTTTAGACAAGCCCGCAGTCCGTTTCATCGAAAAGAAGATTTCCAGAAATCCAGATGATTCTTCATCCACTTGATTCATGAGGATTCCTGGAAGTCTTAACACAGCAAGGTGATTCAACACATTCTAAAATTAGAAGCAGATTCTATTCTTGTCAACTTTATTTTTGTTGTTTCGGGAAGCAGTTTAAAAAACCGGGTTTTTTGAGTCAAAACCCGGTTTTTTCCACTCATCTTTTTGACAGGTTCGTAGTTCGCGCTTTAGCGCGTTCTTCCGCCTGAAGGCGGAACTACAAACAGATCAAATTCATTGTAGTTATGTCCTAACCTCTGAGCCAGAATAAGCCCAGCTTTTGCAAAGTGTGATTTTCCGGAAGTCCGGTGGCTTTGCTCCAGCCCATGGCCTCATAGAAACTCTCCAGGTTTTTGGCAAGATCAACGGTATATCCTTTGCCTCTGCCATCTTTGGCAGGTTCTTCCAGGAAACGCTTCGGCAGCGTATCGTCTTTGCGATCAAAACCAAAAGAGGCGTTGATCATCCGTTCCAGGTTCAGCACACGTTCCGCGGCCAACAGTAATTGATCTTTGGTCACTTCCTGACCAATTGCCGCCGAAAGTAATCTGGCCCAGGTCGAGGCTTTAATCGCTAGTGTAATTGAGGCAAATAAACAGGTGCCAAGCAGATTGGTTGCCATGCTCAGTTCCATAAAGGGTTTTACCCAGGCTTTGTTGCCATCTTCGGTATAGCTGATGTCCCCGACAATGCCGAGTTCAGCATCACGGTAGCCGAAAGCATCAATGCAAGAGGCATAAGGCCGCAGATGATCCGCGCCGCGGGCTGAAATCACGTGCGAGAGTACTTCGCCTTTGCTTGCCCGCACCCCGTCTGCAGCCATTTCCAGACCTTTAACATGCAGCGCGGCGTAATCAGCGCCTTTGCCTAATTTCTCCGCTGCCCGTTTCACGCCTTCGGCCAGTAAATCACCGATTCCTTCGCGCAGCGCAATTTTTTTGACCAGTTCCACTACCGCTTCAGCATTCCCAAAATTCAATTCGATCCCGCCGGTTTGGGCCTTGTTGAGAATACCGGTCTCATACCATTCCATCGCGGTCGCAATGACTTGACCGGTGGAAATAACATCCAGGCCAAAATCATTGGCGAGATGATTGGCAGCCGCGATCGCGGCTAAATCCATCACTTCGCACTTACTGCCAAAGGCCGCCAGGGTTTCATACTCAGGTCCGCCGCCGTGCATACCAGCCCATTTCCCATCTTTAATCGTCGTAGAACGGCCGCAAGCAATCGGGCAGCCTGAACAGGCGTACGGTTTCACTTCCAGGGTTTCATGGTAGGCTTTATGTCCCAGCGTCGGGATGCTCTCGTTAAACGTTGTGCGCTGCCAGTTGCGAGTCGGCAGGATTCCTAAAGCTTCAATTGAATCACTCACATTACGCACTCATATAAAAAAGTCAGATATTATACATTGATTTTAACTGTGTTAGCTCTTTGAAACAGGCCTGAAGTGCCTTGAGATACAGTTTATGTT
>DF820470.1:83048-182452 GCA_000739535.1 Candidatus Vecturithrix granuli
GGATCTGAACATGATCACAAGATATTTGTCAAAGAACTTTTTTATCTACTGCGTAAAGTGAGTGAATCATAAAACGAGGGCGTGCCAAAAGGCTTAAGTTCGTCGCGCACAAAGGCTTCTTCAAACAATTCTTTACGCGCTTCAGCCCCAATGGCTTTGAGTTGTTCAAGATCCGCGACCGGCATGGTTTTCGTGCCTTTCACAGCAATTGCTTTCAGATTTTTTGATCCCATCAGCGCGCCTGCGCCGCCGCGCCCAAAAGCCCGATGTTTATCTGTCATGATGGCAGCAAACATGACTTTATTCTCGCCGGACTGACCGATAGAGGCAATCTGCACTTTCTCTTCTTGCAAGTCCTGTTTGATGAAATCTTCAGTCGCATGTATCCCCTGACCCCAGACTTTCTCAGCGCAGCGCAGTTCAACCTGATCGTCTTTGATCGAAATATACACGGGTTTTTCGGATTTGCCAGTTACAATCAGCGCATCCCATCCGGCCTTTTTCAATTCCGGCGCAAAATATCCGCCCGCATTTGACATTCCAAGCGTTCCGGTAGCCGGCGAACGAAATACAACCACACATCTTCCGCTGCAAGGCGCCGGAGTTCCCGTGAGCGGACCGGTTGCAAAAATCAAGGGTTGTTCTTTGGCAAACGGCTCTGTTTCCGGGGTAATCAAATCGGCAAGATAGCGAACCCCAATTCCTTCGCCGCCAATGTAATCTCGAAGCCATTCCCCGGGAATTTTCCAACCTGCGCTGGCGCCTGTGGTCAAATCAACAACTAATGCTTTTCCCCAATACCCTTTCATATCTCCTTCCTCCCCTGTAAGATTGAAGTGTCAAATTGAAGTGTCAAAGCTCTGCTTTGACACGCAAAAACAGAAGCTCTTGCACACCTGATGGAAAAGTATGACAAATCACACAGTTACAAGATATTTTACAGAGAGAGAAATTATGCAAGAAAAAAATATGACTGGAATAGCTTTATTTTTCAGGGAATTTCGGAGAATTTTTTATATCAAATCTCTGAAGCAAAAAGTCATTTCAAGAATTTTTATGTTACCTATTTTAAAGTTTTTATTTCTTAGGAAAATTGTGACTTAAATATTCATGTTACGCACTACCCCCCTCAATCCCCGCGCAAGCGGGGGGAAGCTCAACGTGAGCAGTGTAGTTGGACCATTGAACGTCCCCCCTTTGTTCCCCCAGCAAGCGGCAGGGCTGTTAAGTTCTCGCGGGGAAAAGCTGTGCCCCCCCCTTTTTATTCCCCCACAAGCGGGGGGGAGACGGATCGACCTCCCCCGCTTGCGGGGGACTGAGGGGGTAGAACTTCACAGCCCTGCCGCTTGCGGGGGAACAGAAGGGGGTAAACTTTTTGTCGTGCATACCACGACTTTGTTAGATTCGAAAACATGGCATGTTGCCCTTTCAGGGCTGTGAGATGGAGCGCCTTTCGAATTTAACAAAGTAGAAATACAGAAGGTAAAATTAAAAACCAGGTTTCTTCGAAGAAACCTGGTTTTGGTCCATTTCCTGCCAATGTCAAAGCTGTGTTATCATGCACCCTATACGATCTGAATGTGTGCGCCGGCATTGGTGTAGGTATGAACGATTTCCGGGGCGATTCCGAAGTCTGTAAACACTGTATCAATCCTGTTCAGCGGCGCATAGGGAAGAAAGGAGGTTTTATTGAATTTTTCCGAATCCGCAAGAACATAGACTTTATCAGCGCGTTCGATCACCAGCTCACAGATCGTCGCAGTGCGTTCATCGGTGGTCATAAATCCTGATTCAAGATTAATGGCATCCGCTCCGAGGAAGGCTTTGTCAACATGAAAGATCGTGAGCGTCTTTTCCGCAATCGGGCCGCAGACATCGCGGCGCTCGATTCGAATCTCTCCGCCAATTAAAATCACCTTACACCATTTTGCCAGGGTTTCGATATGCGTCAGCGAATTGGTCACCACAACAAGATTTTCCAAATGCCCGGCTTGAATCCTCAGTGATAGCGCTTCGGCCAATTTTAAAACGGTCGTGCCTGAATCGAGAAAAATGCGATCATGGCTTGCAACCATGCCGGCGACTACGGTTCCGATGTGGGTTTTCTCTTCGCTGCGGTGCAAGGCAGAGATTCTGAAGGAATAATCATGACCAAGCTGTGGAGCAAGCTGTACCCCGCCATGCACTCTGATCACATCTCCGTCGTTTTCAAGCTGTGCAAAGAGTCGTCTTGCTGTTGCTTCTGAGATTTCCAGAGCCTTTGTCGTCGTTTTGACATCAACTCTCTGATGAACCCGAAGCATTTCTAACAATTTTGTGACGCGTTGTTCGGTCTTTGTCATAAGCGTATATGAAACGTTTTTGCTAATTTCTTTTTTTTCGTAACCCCACCCCACCCCCCAACCCTCTCCCAGAGGGCGAGGGGAGTAAGCATCATGCCATTTGCATTCTTCCCCCCTCGCCCTCTGGGAGAGGGTTGGGGGGTGAGGGTTCTGCAAGATTATTTAGTTTCTAAAAAGATTACGATTATGTCAACCATTTTAATCATATTTTTTATAAAAATGACTAAAATAATCAAATAATGCTTGACTTGATTAATATGCTCTCGTACAAGTGTTGCAAAACATCGCTGAATCAAAGCCCATATCAACCATCACACATCTATGAGGACAAAATATGAAATATCCTACAATAGGTCTCTTGCCTTTATATCTTAAACTGTACGATGACACAGTTCCGAGCACGAGGCAGCGTATAGAAACATTTTACAAAACAATCGCCGCTGAATTTGAAAAGAGGCACATCACGGTGCTGACATCTCCCATCTGTCGGATCCAGGAAGAATTCGAAACAGCAATCACAACTTTTGAACGTTCAGGGGCAGATGCCATTGTCACTCTCCACCTGGCATATTCCCCCTCGCTGGAATCAGCAGAGAGCCTCGCACGCACGGCTCTCCCGATTATTGTCTGTGATACGACACCAACATTTTCCTACGGACCTGAACAAGATCCGGCCGAATTGATGTATAATCACGGCATTCACGGGGTGCAGGATCTCTGTAATCTCCTCATTCGTCATGGTAAAGCCTTTCAAATCGAAGTCGGACACTGGGAACATTCCGACATACTTGATCGCGTGGCGATGAAGGTACAGTCCGCCGCTATGGCCTCTCATCTCAGAAAGGCGAACGTTGGCTTGATTGGCGAGCCTTTTACTGGGATGGGCGATTTTTATGTGCCTGCGTCACAGCTTAAACAAACAATCGGCATTGAGACGAAGGTTCTGGACCTGAAACATTTTCAAGAGCTGATCGCCCTGATCACAGACAACGAAATGGCGCAAGAAGAGGAACAGGATCGTCGTCGTTTTGTGTTTGAAAATCTGGATCAGGATGTCTATAGGCGGTCACTGCGGGTTGGACTGGCCGTGAAAAAGTGGATTGAAGCAGAGGGCCTCTCAGCATTTTCCTTTAACTTTGTCAATGTGAACAGGGCCGCCGGGTTTGAGACCGTTCCGTTTTTGCAGGCGACCAAGATGATGGCAGCGGGGATCGGTTATGCCGGTGAAGGCGATGTGCTCACCGCCGCCCTTGTCGCTGCCCTTTCACTGGCAAGTCCCGATACAAGTTTCACTGAGATGTTCTGCCCGGATTGGGAACATAACTCAATCTATCTGAGCCACATGGGAGAAATGAATTATCGTCTTAGCGCAGATAAACCACAACTGCTGGAAATGGATTATCACTACAGCGATGCTGAAAATCCGGTATTTGCCGTGGGAAGATTCCGGCCGGGGGATTTCCTCTTAGTGAACCTGGCGCCTGTGGGAGGCAATACGTATCGCTTAATTATCGCTCCTGCGGAAATGTTGGATGTGCCCGAACAGGATAACATGGCAAAGCGCGTCCACGGCTGGTTCAGGCCATCGCTTCCGATTGCAGATTTCCTGGCGTCCTATAGTAAATACGGCGGAACTCATCACCTGGCATTGACTTACGGCGCATCAATCCCTCTCATAGAAGCCTTTGGGCAGATGATGGGCTGGGAAACCGTTATTATTGATGCGGCCTGAACATAACACTTCGACTTCGCTCAGTGTACGACGATTGTCGAGCGAAGTCGAGACATGGACAATGTTTTTAGGAAAAAATTTGCTCGGAAGACTCCCAGAGTCTTTGAAACTCCGAGAGTCTTGGTGCAATGGTTCATGAGAGGAACAACAATGATCGCGAACATCACAGCCCAATCATTTGACTATGAGAAATTTAATGCAATTCTGGAGCAGCAAAATCGGTTTATTGCCGATTGGATGCAGAGTGAACATGTTGATGATGTGCCGCTCTGGATTGTTCCGAATCTTGACTTGTGGACGTTTGATACCTGCCGGAGACGAGAGGAGTTTTTACAAAGAAATCTGGAACTCCTGCATACCAGCATAGAATGGAAGAGCGACCTTGTTTTTCCCCACCTCCAACCCTGGTACGGCGTTGGAATCTATGCGACCGCCTTTGGCGCGCACTATATCTGGGATGAAAATTATTGTCCTCAGGTTCGCCCGATTTTTTCCCGCACCGAAGAAATTGAACACATTGAAAAGCCGGCCATTGAAACCAGTGAACCGATGCGTGAAGTGCTGGAAAGAATCGAATGGTACCGCGAAGTTACGCATGATCAACTGCCGATTTGTTTAACCGACACGCAAAGCCCTCATGACACAGCCTCCTTATTGATGGAGACCAATACATTTTTCGCGGAATGCAGTTGTTGTCACGAGAAGTATGAAAATTTCCTACAAGCCATTACGGATATCATTATTGAGTTTTCTGAAAAACAGATGGAGGCTATTGGCCCGCGCCTGTCCCTGCCCGGACATCAGATGCTCTGTCATCCGCGTTTTCAGGGAATTTCAGTCAGCGATGATAATATGGTGATGTTATCGCCGCGCACCTATCAGGCCACCTCGCTGCCCTATCTGCAAAAAATCGCCGCTAATTTTGGCGGAATCGCGGTACATTCCTGCGGCAATGTCACGCATAATATCCCCAATCTCCTGAAAATTGAAGGGTTGGAACAAGTTGAACATGCGGCCTGTGTGATCAACAAAAGCGATCCCACCCCCACCCCGCCGGAAAACATCCAGGCCGGCTATGGGCGTTCCGGGGTGATTGCCAAAATTCGCCTGCATAAAAGCGAAGCCTGCCTCCTGAAAAAGCTATTGACAAAGGATTTCAAATGCGTCGTGCAGATTACCGGCGTGGAAAGCAAAGCTGAAAGTGAAGCCGTCTATCGTGAATTTAAAGAAGCCGTATCTATCGTACTTGAAGCCCAAAAAAGGTCTGTATGAATACACATATTGAAAATAGAGGCAATCATGAAATTTTCCCTTGACAAAATGTTAATGCATATATTAACTATACAATATGGACAGTTCCCAGATTGAATTCAAACAACTCCCCATTCCAGCCCACTATGGGAAGGTGGTGTCCCGTATTTTTTACGTCATAGAGCGTGGCAGATCGCCCGTTATGGAAATGTTTCAGAGCCTGGAACTGTCGGTGAAAGATGATATTAAAGATTTAATCTGTCGTATGGCGACAATGAAAAATCTGAAATCACCCAAAATTAAATATCACTTAAAAGGCTATAGTTACGGAGAAATCCGGCCAATGCCCCATCGGTTCTTTTTCTTTCAACAGTGTGGGAAGAATATCATCTTTTTTGACTATCTTTAAAAAAAACAGGCGTCGTTTGACGACCGTATCTATCACGACATACAGCAGAAAAAGGAGCGTTATGCAGTCGCATTTGAACGATATGTACAGGGATGTTGAGGACTTTTTTGCCGCCCCTCCAACGGTGAATCAGAAGGCCTGGGGGATGATCAATGAATTTTATCATCTTGTCTTAACTTATATGGAGCGTGAGGAGATTTCAAAAGCCGATTTGGCAAGACGCTTAGGAAAGTCGAGAGCCGCGATTACTCAAATGTTTCATAAAACACCGAATATTACCATCAAGAAAATGGTCGAGATTGCTGATGCGATTGGGCTTGATCTGCATATTTCGGCGTCACAGGTGCAGGAGAATCCCCAAAGCGTCCAGTCCGCATATACCGATCGCCCAATGCCTATGGATGAAATGTATCTTCCGCAAAAAACTCGGAAGACAGGAACATAATCACGCGAGACAGACACTGAACAGATATGTATATGGCTTCCAACGAGCGTTATAAAACGGACTCTATCAGTGATTTTCCATTATTATAAAAAATATCATTGATGTCGCTGGAGGTCATCCCTGTTCGCTCGGCGGCGCGTTTGAAGGCGAGAATCTCTTCATACATGAAAAAGGTGAGCCGGGTAGCCTCGTCTCCTGCAACTTCCCGCATGTTTTTGTCCCCGGAGACATTGCCGTACAAGCCTTGCGGCACGAGGTTGATGTATGTTCCCTGTTCGCAAATCCGCCGCATGCGCATTCGCAAAATCGGAAGATCGCTGCCAAACAAAATCCGTTTCGGACCGACCGCCTTGATCAATTGCTCAAAGACCCAGTCATTCGTATTGGCAGAAAAATCAAAGCGCAAGTGTTCGGCGTCTGCAAGTACCTCAAAGGCATTGCCGACGTCTTCAGGGCAATAGGCTCTGCCAACATGAGCAATGATCACCTGCGCGCCGGGATAGTTATGGTCAATTTCTCGCATTTGGGCAAGGTTGACAGCATCCCGCAGGCGGCCGTTGCGCGGAATGTGTAACATTACGATCCAGCGATGCTGGTGTAAGACTTCTAATTGGTGAGGAGGCAGAAAATCGAAAATCCGAATTTCCGCGGCCGGAATGTAGGCCGGAGCTAAATTGAGATAGACTTTTACGCCGAGGAAACCGCCTGCGATCACCCGTTTTTCCAGTTCTGCGCCGCTCCACTCCGGTTTGGCGTACAACAGCGCCGGAATATGATATTTTTGAGCAGAGTCACGAATATAGTCATTTAACCCGTCAAAATCATCGTCCGGCTTAATCGAAGAAAACATCAGCGGGGTGACTTGCTTATCAGGAAACATGAGTTTGTAGGTTTCGATTAAATCTTCAACCGGATTTTCTTTGGCGACTAACGAGGGCCATTGCACCACCCGCGAGAACGCCTCGTTGGAATGAGCTTTCAAACGATCAACCCATACATGAGTATGAATATCAATCAACTTGTCCGGTAAAAAATCTCTGATTTCCTGGTCATACACCTGTTGATCAACTTCTGTGACCTCAAATAACATACGCAGCCTCCTTTGAAAATGTAGCGCGAAACTCCAGTTTCGCGGCAGTAGTAATGGTGCGCGAAACTTGAGTTTCGCGCTACATCTCTACCCCTTGAGTCCGCCTGTGAGCATTCCCTCCATAATCTGGCGTTTAAAAATAAAAAAGAGGATCACCGGAACCGCAATATAGTAAAACACGCCGGCCATCAGCGGCCCGTATAAAATGTTCTGTTGCACGTCAACATAGGCGCCGTTTAATTTCACGGCTAAGGTGGTGGTTTTGGCGGTTAAAAACAGCACTGGCATAATATAATCCTGCCAGGTCCACTGAAACGCAAACATCGCCGCAATCACCGTGCCCGATTTCACTAACGGCAGCATAATCCGGAAAAAAATTTGCCACCGATTCGCGCCATCTATTCTGGCAGATTCTTCAAAGGAAGCGGGAATTGTCAGGAAAAATTGCCGAAAGAGATAGATCATAAAGGGCGCGCCGCTGATACCGTAAATCAGCCATAAAAAGTGATTATCCGTAAGAGCCAGATTTCTGATCAAAAGATAAAAAGGGATAATCGTGATAATGTACGGAATCATGATAGATGACAATACGATGGTAAAAAAGAGATTGGTTTCACGAATTTGGAATCTGGCAAAGGCATACCCGGCCATCGCGCTTGAGAAGGTACAGGAAATGGTGTAGAAAACAGAGACAATGACGGTATTATACAGATAACGCAAGTAATTGATGCTGGTCAGGGCAAACACATAGTTTGACCACTTTGGGTTTTGAGGCCATATCCCCGTCGAATAGTCAAAAATTTCGGCTTCAGATTTTAATGAGACCAGAAACATGCTGATAATTGGCAAAAAAAAGACCAATAACATGAAGAGGATGATCATATATTTTATCGAAAACACTAATCGTCTTTTGAGGCGAGCGTTCATCATAACTTCGTCTCCATTTCGGTATAGGTGGCTTTATTCAGGGTTTTCATAAAGAACAGGCTAAACACCAGGATAAAGAGAAAGGTGATCCAGAGCATGGCGAAGCCATAAGCCAGGCGTCCCTTATCAAACACTGTGCTATATCCTCTGGCCAGGATAAAAAAGGTTTGCTTTGGCAATCCGGTTTGTTGGGTTAGTTGCGCTTCTCTTAAAGGATTCGGATTCAAAATATAGGGAAGGATAAAGACCTGATAACTATAGATAAAACTCACGATCAGTTGAAATACTATAAACGGGCTTAAAAACGGGAGCGTAATCACGCGAATCATCCTGAAGCGACCGCAGCCATCTACTTCAGCCGCGTCATACAGATCCTGCGGAATTGTTGATAAGCCGCCGATAAAAATTAAGAGACTCCAACCTACTCGCCACACATTCGCCAGTAAAATAGAAAGCAGCGGGAAGGTCCCCATCCAGTTCACCCTATCCGAAAAAAGGTGTAAATACTCGAGGAAGGTATTCAACAGCCCGATATTTTTATCGAGAAACAGTCTAAAAATCCAGCCGGTCGCCACAATCGGAATCACGTAAGGCAGATAAAACGCTACCTGAAAAAAATCTTTGCCAAAGATGTTTTTTTCGAGCAGCAGCGCTAAAAACAGCCCGATAGCCACCTGAATGACGCTGTTGTAGATCGAATAGATGAAGGTGGTATAAAGGGAATACCAAAAGCCCGCATCCGTCAATAATTTCTGATAATTCGCCAGCCCGACATATTTGACGTTGACCGTAAACGCCATTTGATTGGTCAGGCTCACCTTAAATCCCCACAGAATGGGAATGATTTGAAAAAGCAAAAACCCGATGAACCACAAGCTGATGAAACTATAAAAAGAAATTCGCTGTTCCGTCTCAAGAAAATTTTTTCTACGCATCACCCGACGCGATGAAACTACAAGGATTTTGTGTAGGAAGGATTCTTAACGGCGAATGGGTACGCGTAACACCGAATCATGCCTTTGAGAATCCTTCCTACACAAAATCCTTGTAGTTACATAGGATAACGAAAGGGGGGATAACCAGTAGGCCATCCCCCAAATTTCTTACTCAATTTCCTCTTTGCCGAGAGCAAGAGCCTCATTCATGGCCTCGAAAAACATGTCAACCGCTTGATCCAGGTCAATATCTCCGGCTAACACCGCCTGCTTCGCCGCATTCCAGTTCGTCGAATAGACCTGTAATCTGACATAGGGAGACAGTTGCGGCGGTTTCATGTATTTGACTTCTTCCAGGGCAATCTGCTTTCTGACCTGATCAAATTCCGTCTCTTCCGGCAGGAGATCTTGCAGGGACTTCAGCGGAGGAATACCCCATCCGGTTTTGGCGCGTTCTATCCCTGGTTCGCCGCCCATATACCATTCAAACACTTGAAATGCCTCATCCGGGTATTTGGTTTTGGAGCTAATCACAAAGCCTGTGGCCCCCAGACTATTGGTCACGCGCTTGCCCCCTTTTTCCATGATCGGTGCAGGCGCCCAGCCAAACTTCTCGGCATAACCTTCAACCCCCGCAGAAGAAGCCCCAAACCAGTACCCCAGTTGAACCATCGCAATATTTCCGGCCTGAAACGCGCTGCCGGCCCATCCACTGATCGGATGTTCGAAATTACTCGAGATGCCCTCTTGATGCAGCCGCAGGAAATATTTCCAGATCTCTCGAATCTCCGGATCGTCATTCATCGTGAGGTAATCGTCGGAGTGGAGTTTTTTATCGATCATATAGGCCATGTCGCCAGCGATAAAAAACGGCCAGTTGCCGTGCACTTCCGTGCCAAAAATGACATTGGGGCCGCTCGTATCCGTCAGTTTTTTGGCGAGTTCATAAAATTCCTTGTATGTCATCGGTTCTGTGGCGCTGGGAAAGGGCACTCCAGCCTTTGTAAAAATCTCTTTGTTATACGTAATTGCCGTGACGTTATTGTAATCTTTGGGCAGCCCATACCACGATCCCTGCCCGCTGACTTCGCCGTCGAATCTGTACGCGCCGCATCCCTCCAGGTCAATATCGTCCTCTTTAATGTAACTGCTCTTTTTGAAATAGTCTGACAAATCTAAGAGCATGCCTCTTTTGACAAAAAAAGGAATCTCTGCTCCGGCGCCAATATTCATGAGATCCGCCGGGTTGCCAGCCAGATAATCAGCCACCCACTTGGCTTGATCCAGATCCTCGCGCACAAGCTGAATATCCGGATGAGCAGTGTTCCAGGATGTAATCCAGGCATCAGTGAAATCAGATTCCGGCGACATTATCCTCAGCGTCACTTTCGCCATGGCAGATGAGCCGCTGAGAACGCTTATCAGGATTGTTCCTACGACGATCAGACTGAGCATAACTCTTTTCTTCATAATCTGTTCCTCCTATGAATCAATGTAGCGCGAAACTCCAGTTTCGCGCATTGTTGACAGCCGCGAAACTGGAGTTTCGCGGTACATCGTATGTTCATTGCAATTGTAGAAACAACAATCGTTTCCCCTCATTTGCCTACGGCGAAAGAAGAGGGAGGGGTGGGCTTCCCTTGTTGCTACAATACTGTATCGCCTACGGCGAAAAGATGAGCTCCATAATTACCTTGAATCTATAAAATTACATATCCACTGTTCACGCTGTTTCGCCTTCGTGAGGATCATACCGCATCCTCTGGCGTTTAAAAAGTTCACCTCCTTATTGACATTATGATTATTTTAATCATTTTCTGAAAATTCAAATCATAATATAACATACTGTCAAGTATTTTTTTCAATTTTGGGCGATTTTCTAATGGTCTTGCTCTCTATACTTGAGACCGCATAAATTTGTGAATTTGAGCAAGGCGAGAAACCGGGTTTTTCCGAAAAACCCGGTTTCTTTGGTTTCACAAATTTATCCGGCCTCAAGTATATATGTCTCATAGAGAGAGGCATACAGATTCTGCGCTGATGCTGACGGTGATATGCAGCTTGCCTGCGCCCCCATTCGGGAAAAAGCGTCAATCTCATCACGGAAGACGCCTGCGCCGATTCCTGCTAAGATTGCCGCGCCGACAGCGCCGGCGTTTTGCCCGTTAATCAATCGCAATTCAAGGCCGGTGATTTCAGCGACAATACGAGGCCAGATTGGGCTTTCGGCGGGGCCTCCGACCATGGCGATCCGTCTGGCCGGAATGCCTGCTTCCGTAAGCTCCTTGATCTTCCGTCGCATCTCAAAGGCTGTGCCTTCCATTACGGCTCTGGCAATCTCTTCGCGCGTATAACGTGTGTTAAGTGCTGCGATCTTTTCCGGTAATTCTGAAATATCGCGGCAGGGATTGATATACAACCCGTTCGCCCCCGGAGGAACTTGCTGCGCAAGTGCATTGAACACGCTGTGCCTGTCTGAAAATTTGTCACCTGGCTGCAAGATCAGGTGGTTGATATACCAATCTATTTTGGTTCCGATCCGCGCCAGCGAGAACATCGCTCCCCAGGGGCCATTGGGCGTGAGAAAAGGATCGATCAACATGGTTTGTGAAAGCGCAAGGTCGCGGTTCTCAAGCGGGTAAAATCCCACCCATGAGGTCCCGCATGACAGCAGCAGATCGCCGGGTTGAAGCATTCCGGTGCCCCTGGCCGCGCAGGGATGATCAAAGGCGCCAAGCACAACCAGCATTTTTTCAGAGAGATTCGTATCTTTGGCAGCCCGGGACGTCAACGCGCCAAGCACGGAACCGGATGGCAGCAGTGCTGATAAATTTTTTTCTGAGATTTTTAAGCGTTCAAGATAGGGGATGTGCCAACGCCGTTTACATTGATCTTGCAAATAAAAGGTGGTGGCAGTGGAGGCATCCATACCCCATTTTCCGCTAAGGCGAAACAGGAGATAATCGCTGTTCATGCCATAATGCGAAGCGTTGTGATATGTTTCCGCGGCGTGAGCCTTGAGCCAGGCCAGATGCCCCAATGGGAAACTCCCGACCCAGGGCCAGCCCACAATAGGGTGGACTTGCTTAAAATCAAAGTCCGGCAAAAGTTCATGGGCCTCTTGTACAGCCCGTGTATCTAACCAACTGATAATATTGGTCAAGGGCTGTCCTGCATCATCTGTCAAAAGCGTATTGCCGCTTGCTGCAGCCATGCTCAGAGCCGCAATCGAACTTCCCGGAGGAGCGCTGGAAGCCAGTTCTCGGATGAGATCGCACACCGACCGATAATGATCCTCCGGGGATAATTCTATAAAATCCGTTTGAGGATGTAAAAATTGCGTCAAGCGTTTTCCCTGGGCAAGGATGTCCCCCTCTTCTGACATGAGGACTCCCTTGACCGCACTTGTTCCCACATCAAGTCCTATGAACAGATTCATACCCCGACCTCATTCCTGAAATTTTCGCCAAAATCAACCTGGGAATTATTCAGCCCACGAAACACACGAAATACACGAAAATAAAGAACGCACAAACGTTTTCAATTTTTCCCCTGTTTGTGGCAGCATGAAATTCACATATAGGAATAGAGCATACAACGTTTTTTCGTGTCTTTTCGTGCGTTTCGTGGGCACTAAGATTAGTTACCCAACCTGAAATACTTGCCTGATCTGCGCCATCATCCACAGTTCAACTAAAAGTATCCGATCAATTTTGTCAATATCTTTTCTGTTTCAATCAAAAATATTTTATTTATGATTAAAATCATCAAATAATGCTTGAGTCAATTATCATTTCTTTCTACATTGGTTTTATAGTAATATTCAGCGGCGTTGACATCAGTAAAAACGGGGGTCGCCTTGAAGGCCACCCCCGCCAGGGACACTACCCATAAATACTCCCGTACTTCTTTCTGTTTTTACGCCGCGATTTTTTCGATAGAGAGAATATTTTCTAGTTCAATATGGCACTGTTCGAGATATGGAAGTTGAACTGAGAGGATCTCGGAGTCCGGGATTCCGGCGATCTGCGTTCCATCCTGTAGCTCAAACAAAAAGTGCTTCAGCTTTCGTGAGACCATCCAGCCCGGATCATTCACGCGTTCGATTTTCACAATGTACGTGACAGCCAGATTCATTGGCATTCCGTTCAAATGTGAGGGTTTCACATGAATCTCTGTTTGTGTAAATCGCGCCTGAAAGTGTGTTTCCCCCTTGAGAAAAAATTTGAAATAACCATCCGATTGTTGAACTCTTTGCCCAATTGCCCCACCTTTATTGTTCCCCATCAGGAATCTCCTCCTTTTAATATATGTTATCTGAGTGTTCCCAGGTGAACTCGTCAACAAACGTTATTGCAATCTGAATGCCAAAGCGGAAATAGGCAATAGACATTGTTGCAGAACTACAAGGACTGAGTATACATGCCAGAACTTAACAGCCCTGCCCGCAAGCGCGGGGAAATGTTCAATGGAACTCTGCGCTGCTCACGTTAGACTTCCCCGCGCTTGCAGGGGGATTGAGGGGGGTAGTGCATAACGTGAGATTGTAAAATGGGGTTTTCAATTGTAAACTCAATCCTTTGTATATTGAAACTACATGGATTTCATGTAGGGAGGATGAAAGCTGAGCTTCATTAGGAAACTCAATCCTTCTTAAATAAAATCTCTGTAGTTTTTAAACGGGCAAACATAGAGAACAAGCCATTTAGACTTGACTTTCCGGATCAGCTTCAAGCCATTTTCTGGCTTGAAAGAGCCAGTGCTTTTGGACAGAAGTTCTTACTGGCAAACCTTGTCCGACAGATTCTGTTAATAAGAATTTCTGTCCCAAAGCACTAGAGTACGTAATTGTTCTTTTCTTCCGGTTCATTTTCTTCTGACAGCGGATTTGTTTTACGATAGATCTGCCAGTACCAGTCGCGTAATTCAGGGTCTACAGCCTGTTTGGTGTGGTCGAGGCCCAGCAGATTTTTGAGGCGTCCACGCGAAGCGCCTTTGCTGTAGCCTGCTTGTTCGAGCAGCTTTACTGCTGACGCAATTTTCCCATGCGAGAGTTCCAGGGCGAATTGAATTTGTTGCCGATGATTCCGCGTGAGTTCGCTTTCATTCCGCGGATTGAGTTGTTGACGCAGATCATGAAAGGCTGAACTCTGATCCGAAGAAACAGAAATACCCTGGGGTTGGTTGGTTTGCTGGTTGACTTTAAGATGTAAATCTTCGACCTGGATGTGATCCCGGTCGTGGATGTCACAGGAAATTAACGCGCGTTCGATCACCTGATCGAGTTCGCGGATATTTCCGGGCCAGGAATACTCCAAAAGCTTCTGTAAGGCATGGGGATCGATGCTTTTATAAAAGCTTCCTGCATGTGGAGCATTTTCAAGTAAAAAATGATCAATCAATATCATCAGATCGTTCTGACCCCTTTCACGTAACGGAGGCAGTTCGATCGGCCACCCGCTCAGGCGATATAAGAAATCCTGCCGGAAATTTCCTTTGCTGATTTCTGCTTCCAAATTTTTCACCGTCGCACAGATAATACGAACATCAACGGGTATCGGTGAACTTGAGCCCAGCGGTGTGACCTCGCGTTCCTGAAGCACACGCAATAATTTCACCTGCATGGATACGGGCATTTCCCCGATTTCATCCAGAAACAAGGTTCCCCTATCGGCCTGGACGATGTGCCCCGGACGGTCATGGTCAGCGCCGGAAAATGCTCCTTTTTTATATCCGAATAATTCGCTTTCGAACAGCGTTTCAGGGATAGCTGAGCAATTAATGGCAACGAACGGCCTTCTCGCTCGTTTGCCATGCACATGCAGCGCTCTGGCCACCAGTTCTTTGCCGGTGCCGGTTTCACCGGTAATCACAATATTAGTATCGGTATCGCACAATTTATCAATATAGAGCTTGATTTCCTGGAGAGGAGAGGTTGGAGACATCACCATGCCATATTCAGCGTATAATCGCCGCGCTTTGGCTCGTCTGGCTAAAGTCGCAATTTCTGTGCGTAATTGTTCGACGCTGCAAAAATGATAATCATCCGGGTAGTTTTCCAGCATCGAATCCCAACGTCTGCGAATGTCAACAGATCCATGCGGCGATGCTACAAAAAAATCGATCATCGGCGATTTCGTAATTTTCTGCGTAGGCCAGGGTAATTGCTTACGCCATTCAATGGTTTCTCTCATCACGCTGCGTGGAAAGCGAGAATCTAGCAGCAGCAGGATGGGCGTTTGGGCGGTTCCATCGAATTTTGTCACGTGGTGCAAACGTTCGTGTAACTCGGTTTTGGAATCTCTGCCATTGATGACGACCGCGCGTAAACCGGTAGTTCTTTCAAAGTTCTTGATCAGAGCCGGAGGAAAGGTATTCTCCTGCTCGGCAATCCAAAAGCTATCAGCTGTTAGCATATTTTTGCAGCCTCCTCTCAATCGTGATCACCTCTTTAATCTCCCAGTTCAAAAATTCAGCCGCTTTCTCAATATTTTGTTTATGGAGTTGCAATGCTCTGTGCACAATTTTCTCTTCAACCGCTCGAATGGCTTGCTCGCTCGGTGCTTGTAACATCCGTACCGTCTGAAATTCCTGAATACATTGCAGTAAACGTCGTCCCAACACCTGCGGATTTTTATATTCTTCGGTTGTGATGAAATCACTGACACCGGCCTGAACCATTTCCTGTTTCTGCATGTAATCCTCTTTGCCGGTAAACCCAATAACAGGGGGGATGTCAACGCCATACGTTTCACAGGTTTCGGCAAGTTTGCGGATAATCAAGACGCCCTCCATCGCCGGATTTTCCCCAAGTACTTTATGAGGCGGGAAAAAATTCATATCAACGAGCACGATATCCGGGAGAACTTCACCCCGATTCATGCGTGTAGCAATAAGCTGATGGGCTTCATGCCAATCTCGCGCCCATAAGACCATAAATCCCTGGTTTTCAAGGATCTTCCGAAAGAAAATTCGATTATCACGTTCATCATCTATCACAAATATTTCAAGTTTTTTAGGAAAAATATTGTTCATCATCTCACCTCTAGGCTATTAAAAACTATACGTGATGTGCGACTTTCTGCTCCAAGAACCCACCCCTAACCCCTCCCAGGAGGGGAATTGACCCTCAGAGGAGCACACATTCCCCTCCTGGGAGGGGTTAGGGGTGGGTAAAAAGGTCCATTTTGCAACGCATCTTCAAAAAATAACACATCGTGCACTATTACTGAAATCTCAACCATATAGGAAAAAAGAGCACGAGTGCTTGATCTTCGATAGTATTTTCAATTCCAAGATGAATCAAACGCGTTCGAAAGGGAAGTAAATTCGCCTGATCCGGCATACCTCCTTTTCCGGAAAGCGTCATCAATATGGTGTGACGCTCTTGTGCCAATCGAAATGTGGCGGTTATGGGATATGCAGATTCTTCCGGCAGCATAAACTCTTTGATCCCCCACATCAGCGCATCTTTTACCAATGGATGTGAGGCCGGGTGAGACAGTCTATATGCGGGAAGATCGCCCGGAATGATCTGTATGACATCTTCTGGCATCAACGCAGTTTGTCCATAAACTCTCTCTGTCTGAAAATCTTTCCAGATTTCTTTTCTGATTTCCAATATCATATTCAGCAGCGATTGCTGGGATAATTGATCAAGCACATCGGAAATTTCCTGTAAAGCATAATGATCCTGTTTCTGAATCAGTTTGACAAGCTCATCGAAAAGAGCAAGGTGTGTTGCTCTCCTTTCAGCAAGGTGTAACATGGTGTATTCTCGTTCGAGATCGGTCCGGAGCTTTTGTAGATGCGATTTGGCGGCTTCAGGAGTCGAAGAGCTATTCAGAGTCTTCAAGAGCCGCCCCACAAAATCGGTACAGATCCCTTTTTGTTTCCGCTTCTCATATTCAAGTTCTTGTAAAGCCGTACATAATTTCAAGGCCGTGTGGACAGGGAATGCTTTTGAAAGCCAGACAGGAATCTCAAACACACAGGTGGTTCCAAATCCGATTTTGCTTGAAATTTGAAGCGTGATATAATACTGTTCAAGACGTTCTTGATGATCGCGCCAGCCGCGAGAACTTTGTTGAATCTGTTCAAACAGTTCCGGAGTAAGCGTCCCGTTATCTTGCAACCAGACTTTCACCGTTTGTCCATTGGGAACAAACGGAGGATCAAGAAAAATATCTATGCGTACGCCATGAGCCGATTGGGCATGTCGCACGCTATTATTCAGCAGTTCCTCAAGTCCATCCTGCAATACGGCTTCAATTGTTTGCGGCCTTTCGGCGACCTCGCCGGCTCGATAAAGAATCGGGAATTTTTCTACCGGATAATAATCCGTCTGTTGCGGAAGAAGATTATGTACATAGGGTACGACGGCATAGAAGGGATTTGTGGAGCGTTGTTCGTATTCCCGAACTGTTTTATCAACGATGTTCCGAAGGGGTTGTGTGGTTCGTCTATTAATCAGTTGTTTGAACTGTGTATAACGATTTTCAAGCTGGGTGCGTTTCAACGCAAACGTTTCAGCAGGCGTTTTTTCGATGTCTTGAAAGGCTTCAAGGACTTGTGCTTTGACATCTCCAAGATGGCGCAGCACGACATCGAGCCAAAATTCCTCGTGCTGAGGGGAGGACTGTTTATTCAATGCTTTGACGGCTTCGATAAGATGATCAAAGGCTTGTGAGAATTTTTGGATATACGGCGCGGTTTTCAGTGGATGTTGAGGATCTTGAAATCGTAACATCTCCACATCTCTTTTTACATCGTGAATGATGTGTTCGAATTCTCGCGTCAAAAAGAGATGTTCAGCGCCATCACCTGGGGTAAACTGTTTTTGATCAATTTGCATCAAGTGTTGAATAAGATGGGTCGCTTCATATTCAAAAAACGCGACAATCCGGCCGACTGCCAATAAATTCTCATGCGATCGTGAGTGCGTTTTTCTCCAAAGAAGCACCCTTCCGGCATCAGGATCGTTCATGAAAGTTTCTACAGCGGATTTCCGAAATGTATGGATTTCAAGCGAGACTCTCTGACCAACCGACGTTTTGTCACCATGAAACAGGGCATGACAGGAATGGAGAAACAGTTGCCCTTCGCGGATGTGAGGGCCAAAAAACATCATCAAAAACTCTGTGGATCTGAGGTCATCCAGCGTCAGAGCATCTCTGAACAGGGCGTCAATTTTGATCACGGTCGGATATTGGGCCATCGCCCTACTGCTCAGGACAGCCGATGATGGCGTTGGCAGCGTTCCTTTATGTAATTCAACCGAAAGGATGGCCGTATGATCGGTGCGTCTGTTCATTCGGATAATCCCGGAAAGCTCTTGCGCTTCCTGATCCATGCCTTCCGAAAGAAGATATATCGGCGTATTTTCAGTAAATATGCCTCGTGATGGTCTGTCCGTTTGTAACCAGAAGATGCGCTGATCATCCGTTGGGATCGCCTTTCCCACCACCCAGAGATCCTCGGAATTCTGCTGATAGACAGCAACAAGTTTTTCAAGCGCCTCGACCAGACACGGTCCCTGATACCATGATGACGTTTGCAGGATATTCAACCAGTACCCACAGGAATTTTTTCCGATCGGAATACAGGCTTCAACGCGCAGATTTGACAGAGAGTAGTGTTCTTCCAGAATATGGGAGAATTCTTGAGAAGCGTCAGAAAACCAGTCAATCTGTTCCTGATTTGGATCATTCATCCGATTCACAAGCACCAGATAACGGTTTACTCCGAGCCAGCATAATTTCTCAAGCATTTCAAAGAACTGCGGGTGTCTGCGGAAACGCTGCTTCTGACAAAGGGAAGTCATTTTCTCCGGAGTGACGACAATCATTCCTGCCCGTTCAGGCATCTCCAGGTTGAGAGACTCTAATTTTGAATAGATCGTCAGCACATAGCCATTCAATCTCGGATAATTATCAAGCGCCATTCTGTATCGCAGCGGTTCTCTGCGTTGGGCAGAATATCTTTCTCCGAGAAGGCGACAGATCGTCTTCTTTCCTGTTTGCAACTGTCCCAGCACGGCAACACTTTTCAAGGCCTCTATGCTATTCATAGGTTTGATATTTTGGAAACAATTCAATGGAATAGGCCCCTGGACCGGGCTTCATTTTCTTGACCGTATGATACAACAAGCTCATCTCTTCTGAGGTCGGATGAGGCATGACAATATGCCACCGATCCTGTACGCTGGTAAAAATATCAGGGAGTGTATGCAGTTTTGCCAGGTGATAAAATCGCTGGAATGGTGTGAGGATTTCCTCTTTCTCAGGAAAGGTCTCTGGTGTGTATGTCAGCATCATTTCACACCGTTCAATAAAATATAACCGTAATACCCGGCCGCCACAAAATGATGTATTTTGTCGTAAGACAACATCCTGGACATCAGCATCAATGATTCCATTGACCCCCGGATAATCAACAGGAAAACCCAGTAATAATTCCACTTCAACGACATCGCCAATCTCTTTCTCATCTTCACGTAATTGTTCCTCGCGCGGACATACTGACAATACCAGCGCATCTCCTTTTTTTTGTCCATATAAATAGACAAGCCATTGCTGCCCCTCAGCAATTTTGCGGCTATAGATCGGGACAAAGAGTTCGGCCATCACCACATTACCGCTTATCACGGCGTCGCCAGCGTTGGTAATGATGCATCCTTTACGAAAATACAATGGATATTTTTCCGGAGAATATTTTGTCTTCCCGTGGGGATGGAAAGTCAGCCCGATAATATGGCCTGCTTCGAACTGCTGATCCTGAGCCGGAGATTCAAGTGGGATTTTCCCGATCCAGGGCAGTTGGGCTTTCTGGTCGCGCTGGCGAACATGCTTCACTCGTCCTCTGAGTTTCTCTGTATCATGGAATTCTTTGGCAGGGTCGCAGAGCGGAGAAATCTGAATTTCTTGATCTTTAGAGAGCGTCCCACGAATAATCCGACCAGTGACAATACATGGAGAACCCGGCACTCGTTTCAAATACATCTCTTCCACCGGAATAAGTAACGGCCCTTTTGAAGGTTGCAGAGCGGGAATTTGAGCGATCTGCTCGACAACGGTAGGGCCTTGATACCAACTCATCGGGTGCTCAGATGGGACAGCGTGAATGACATTCATATCCGACCGCGCTTCAACCTGGATGCTCGTAGGGATCACGTGAATCGCCTGTTGGGGAAGGTCTGAAAACCACGCTAAAAATGGCCGGAGTTCTTCAACAGACAGTTCATACACCAGTTGGTCGTACTGAACCAGATCCATTTTACTGATGACCACAATCAATTGTTGGAAACCATACGTACGAACCAGAATAGGGTAAAAACAGATATTCCAAAAGCGTGAGTTTCTGACATGTTGTACAAGGGTTCCCTGGTTGTCGTAATAACGGTTAATCTCCTGGATCATATCTAAAAGAGGTTCTAAATCATTGGCCGCCAGCACCAGAACCGCAGCTTGCGCCTGAAAAATGCCTGTCGTTGCATTCGAAATGAATTTTTCGTGTCCCGGAACATCAATAAACAGATACGTTTTTTCACCAATCGTGCATTCTATGTATGTTGGGACAATGCTTGCGCCTTCGAATTTTCTCTTTCCCTCCTGACTCAAATGCCCCTTGCGTTCATCCTGAATTTTATCAAAAAGATAGGTATAGATGCGATCTTTGCGATACCAATCGGGCTTTTCCTGTTCCCAGGCGGCGATTTGCTTCCAATAGTTCGGATCGTTCAGATGATGAAGGATAATATATCCGAATAACGTGGATTTTCCAAAATCAGCCGGCCCCATTGAGGTAATTCTGATCGGAATATTCTGCATCTTTTTTACCCCCTTCCATCCCTGATAAATTGTAATACCTCGTGTGAACACACATATTGACCTAACATACGAACGGGAGCCACGGCTTCCCACTTGCCATCTCCTCTTTTGATAATGTTGATCGTATCATGTTTGAAACTCCGTTCAATCCAGGTTTGTTCCATCCGTTGCACCCACCCTTTCAGGCAATAACGTTTTGAGCCTTCACCAGGATGTAACAGATCTTGCACAATCGCAGCCGCCAGCGCGCCTGATCCTGAATTACTGCATAGAGGAGAGCTTGGATATTCAGGCTCAATGGTCATAAAATTCACTTGTGCTGAATCGGCCTGGCAGCGATCTTCTACAAACGTCCACCCTCCAGGATATTTTGTAATGAACGGTTCACCCCCAAAATAAGCCGTTTCTTCCCACTGATCGCGGAGAACCCCAAGATTTGTCAGCAGATCAAGACTTGTATCCGGATAATCAAATAATTCAGACAACCGATACGCCTGAAGGCATTCATCTGAGACTGTTTCTACGGCTTCCATGAAATAGTCTGAAGCAAAATCCCCGATTGGGACAGCATAATGTAATTCCCCGACAAATACCGGAATATACGGAATAATCAAGAATTTGCTTTCATAATGCATTTTTGACCCGGATTGCTCTGGAATACAGGCAATATCGATCTGGTAATCCTGTTCAAGTGGTTTCTCTGAAAAAAGCAGGTGGAGTTTTCGCAAAATTCTCTCCCTTTCTTCTTCTAGAAAATAACCCTGCAACACATCCTGAGCCTGTTCGTAAACACAGAGAGGCGCCTGAAAATCTTCACGATGGCAGAGAACGCGAAAAAATCCATCGGGTTCTGCCATGGCCTCAAACGTTTCCCAACTTCCCTCTGCTTGACACCAGTCATGCGACCATGAAGCAAAGCGCCAGCAGAAGTCACTCTGGGGATAGGCTTGCTGCATATACTTTGCTGCAACCATAACCCCGCCAATGCTTACAGAAGCCTCCTTCCAATTATCTCCCTGTCCCGTGATATCCGAAAACCAAAAGCGGAGAATAATATGGTCATCTGGCAGAGAATTGACATCTATTTTCTCGAAATTGCACGAAATATCTGAACATATCGGAGTATGATTTTTCAGATATTCCGGAGCAAAGAGCATAATGATTTGGTTCACTCGCAAAATGTGTTCAGGTAATCCTTGTAAAATTTCATAATAACAGATCTCGTCGCGGCAAAGCTGATTCATATCAATAATCGCGAATGTTGGTCCACAAATAGCTCCTATATGTACAGTGAGCTGGTTAGATGAGTTATGTGGATTCACGGTTGTTGCCTCCAGTTCTCCACGTCTTTATGATGTTAGCATATTTTATGCCAGATGATTCTGGCTCTCTCCCAATATGACACACCCTCATTTTTAGTGGAAATGTTCTTCGGATTCAGATCACACTAAGTCAAAAGAAAATGACCTGTCAAGCCAAAAAATGACTTAGGGGGGATATTAAGAATGATAATGGGAGGAGTTTTTGTTATTATTAACCTAACTTGCGACCTATAACACTGACTGAATACCAAAGGCTAAGATGAACAAGACCACGTTCAGTTCAAATCCTTTAGGAGTGACTGCATGAATGTTTTTCGGGAAAAACCGGGTAATGTTACTGAACGAGCTTTCCACGTGTTTGCGCATCACCTGTTTATACCGTTCATCATGGTAACTGATCTGCCGTTTCGAATGCCGTTTGCAGCTCGGTTGCCTATCAATCCTGGTGGCCTCGCGCAACAGATCTTCATGCGTATAATCGTTGTCCATCTTATCAGAGAAACACGTTGCTCCAGCGGGGAGGTCGAAATGCAAGGCTTTATATACACTGACGTCACTCTCTGCGCCTGGACGGAGGATGAATTCGACCGGCTCGCCGCTCGCTGTTACGATCATATACACGCGCAACCCATAGAAATAGCGGCGTTTACTGGCAATATAGCCTCGATAGGCTTCTCCGCCATACAGGCGGCAGCGATCGATACGGATATTGTCACACACCGGCACCGGAAAACTATCGACACCATACATCTGCTCTAGATTGCTCAGCTTAAAGGTGCTTGCCAGGCTCTGAAACAGGGCGCCCCAGAAGAATTCTGGAATGGCATGAAGGCGTCGGTTCAGCCGACTTTCACTGAGCATCCCCGGAATATAGCCATATTCCTTCAGAAATTTCCGAGCATTCTCAAGATGTCCACCGTACAAGTACGCCGCTGTCAACCCCGCGGTTATCACTTCGGCATCAGTCATCATGACCTGCGGGCCTTCTCTGTGGTTCATGGCGGTCAACAACTCATCACACAACACAAAAATCATGGTGATCACATCACGCATTTCAATGGCGTCTTCTCGGATAGTAGTAGTGTTCATGGCGGTCTCCTCCTCCTTTTTTTGGCGTTCCTCATTGGTTCAATGTCCAACATAATCATCAGTTTACACCGTCACTCTCCTCAAGACAAGAAAAATAATAAGTCGCAAGTTAGGTTATTATTACTACTACAGATTTTCTGAAATAAGTATACATGAGGCACGGCGAAGAAACCAGGTTTTTTTCCTAAAAACCTGGTTTCTCGTGTATAGTTATTTCCAAAATCATGTACTACTCTGGGACAAAAGTTTTTAGGATCGCTATAGTGAAAAATTGCAGGTGAGGAGTGCCAAAGCTCTGCTTTGGCGGTCAAGGCAGAGCTTTGACACTCCTGTTCCCCCCTTCTCTCGAAAGGCCTGTTACATAAACTTAAAAACAGTTTCTCAGGATTTCCAGACCACACCATTAATGTGTTCAAAGCCTAAACCCGCGGTATCTGGCAGACTGATGCGGGAATGTTCGAAGATCGCGCCGCCTTGAACCGGGTCTTCCCGGCACAGCACCGGCCCATCCAAATCAATCTTGGTAATTATTTTCTTCGCACAGGCCAAATGTACGGCTGCAGTTATACTGACTTTGGCTTCGAGCATACAGCCGATCATGCACTCGACATCGTAAATTTCGGCCATGGCGCAAATTTTCAGGGCTTGATGAATGCCGCCGCATTTCATCAATTTGATGTTGATCATATCTGCTGCCCGCGTGTGCAAAATCATCAGTGCATCTTTGGGCGAAAACACACTTTCATCGGCCATAACCGGGATACTGACCTGATCCGTCACAAATTTCAGCCCCTCAATATCCTGGGCCTGCACCGGCTGTTCAACCAATTCGACCTGCAATCCTGAATCTTCCATGGCTTTCAATGTGCGTACCGCTTCTTTGGGTTTCCAGCCCTGATTAGCGTCAATCCGCAATTGTACATCATACCCTACCACTTCGCGAACGGCTTTCATACGCCGGAAATCTTGTTCGGCGTCAACCCCGACTTTGATTTTTAAGGTCGTATAACCCAATTTCACGGCATCAATGCTGTCCGCCGCCATTTTTTCAGGAGTATCCACACTAATCGTGATGTCGGTGATGATCTCCTTGCGGTATCCTCCCAGTAATTTATACACTGGTGCATTGAACATCTGCCCGTATAAATCATACAGGGCAATATCAACGGCCGCTTTGGTTGAGGTATTGTGTACAAGGGATTTGTCTAAAGTCAGCAGAATCTCTTCAAAATTTTCCAAATCCAGGCCAATTAAGCGTTTACGAATGTGCTCTTCGACCGCCCCGATAATTGCGCCTGTGGTATCGCCGGTAATCACACCGGTCGGCGGCGCTTCGCCATAACCGATATGGCCGGTATCGGTTTCAATTTTCACGATCACGTCTTCCACGCTGTTAACAGTACGTAAAGCCGTTTTAAACGGCTGTTTCAAAGGCACTGAAAGGTACCCCAAACGAATATCGGTAATTTTCATGTAACCTCCTATTTTAACCCTGACGATCAATCGTCAGGCTGACCTTCTAACCAGGCCATCGCTTCTTCCGGATCGCTGAAAAATTTGGTAATGACTCCCTGTTCCACGCGCTTCCGGGCAATGCGTGTGATATTTAATTGACCAATGACGCTTTCCGGTTGGACAATGGCCCAATACTTCCATCCTGCCGCCTTTGTCTGCGGAAACCAATTGGTATCGGACCATTCCTGATCGTCTTTCGGGATAGCGCTATTCTCACGATCATCGGACAACCATTTGTGGGCACCATATTTCTGTAATGCTTTGGTGCCCTCACTCAGAGCCTCTCGCAGCACTTTCCCATGCAAAAATTTGTGAAATTGATGATGGACAATTTTTTTGTCCGGGTAATACCATATCGCCACAAACTCATTATCAAGAATCGTGATTTTGGAAATATCTTTTTTCATGATGGCCGCTCCTTTCCTTTGATTCCAGGCTACTGCGCCTTGTTTCAAGATAATTACCTGATGTTCGGTACAATTCCTCACACCCTTTTTGCTTAAGCATCCTTTTGGTGTCAGCATCCATGAATTTACACCACAGGTCAACTTTTTTCAACAGGAATTCCAGGATGAGCGTATCTCTTCTCTGGTAAAATCAGAAAAACCTTGAATTTCTTATTGACAATCATATTCTTTTGCCAGAATATGTCATATAGCAGAAAAAGGGTACGAGTACCTGGGAAAAGTTTGTAGAGAGAAAGAACGTATCAATTGTACCAGATAAAAGAGTGACATGCTCTTTTGCTATCAAAAGGAGGAAGTGTTATGTTGAAAAAAATGTGTGTTCTTCTATTGATCATGGCATTTATACTCATGGGAGCTCATGCGCTTTATGCGGCTCCGAAGGTGATTAAACTTGCGCATTTAAACCCTCAGACCCCATTTGACGTCGGCACAGCGGCAATTGCAGCGGTCTTTAAAAGTGAATTGGAAGCCAGAACTGGCGGACAGATCACGGTCGAGATTTATCCAAGCGGCACCCTGGGCAATGAACGGGAGACCATGGAACAGGTAAAGGCCGGCATTACGCAGAGTTATATTGCGTCGGTCGGCGGCGTGGCGCCCTTTTATCCGCTGATTGATATTACCAGTTTGCCCTTTGCGTACAGTTCCTATGAAGTCGGGTGCGCGCTGTATGATGGCCCCTTTGGCGAGGAATTTGCGGAAGATATTCGCCAAAAAACCGGGATGTACGTGTTAGGGTTTATCCCGCAGGGCTTCTTTCAGTTTACCAATTCGCAGCGTCCGATTAAGTCGCCGGCAGACCTGAAAGGGCTGAAAATGCGCACCATGAATAATCCGCTGCACATGGAATTCATGAATTCTCTCGGCGCGGCGGCGACTCCTGTCGCCTGGGCCGAAATCTATACCGCGCTCCAGACCGGCGTGGTGGATGGTCAGCATAATCCGATTACGGTGATCACCCTGGGCAAACTCGATGAAGTCCAGAAATATATGACGCTCTCGAATCACATGCCCGGCTTGTATGTCTGGGTCATCAACGACGGCTGGTTCAACGCCTTAACGCCTGAAGAAAAAACCGCGGTCCAGGGCGCGGCCGATGTAGCTGTCATCGCCGGACGAGGCATTGACCGTTTGGTAACAGCGACCGAAAAAGGGCTGCCGACCCTGGCGAAGAGCATGGAAATCTATACCCCGACGGCCGAAGAAATGCAGCAATTTCGAGATATTGCGATTCCCGCAGCGAAGGCCTTCTTTGCGCAAACCCTCGGCGAAGACGGAACAAAATGGGTTGAAAAATATCTGGCTGCTATCGAAGCTGTGCAACAAGAATTGAGCATGGAGTAGCGGCAGCACAACACAAACAACACTTGGAGGGTGATTTATCGCCTTTCAGGTGTTGTTGATCAGAGTGTTTTATGAAGGCAAAGCCAACGCAACAATCTGCAATTGCTTCCATAGCCACAACGTTGAGCAGATTTGTCGAACGTCTTGCGGCATATCCGTGTATTACTGCGACCGGGGCCATGACGATCGTCGTCCTGCTTGGCGTGGTGTTTCGTTATGTCATCCGACACCCCCTCTCCTGGTCTGAAGAAGTAGCGCGTTATCTTATGATTTGGGCAGCATCCCTGGCAGTGAGCATCGGGATTATGCAGCGCGAGCATCTGGGGATCACCTTTTTGGTCAGTCGTTTGCCGCATTCGGCCCAAAAATATGTCGCCGTGCTGGTCAATTTGGCTGTCTTATGGTTTTTGTGGGTCTTAACCAAATTCGGATACTTCATGGCGCTTGACGGAAAAACGCAACTTTCCCCGATTCTGGCGCGTTATGGCATCAGTATGGTCTGGTCTCTCTCGGCCATTCCGGTTGCCGGCGCGTTAGCCATGGCGCAGACGATCCTGCAAATGCTGATTGATCTGTTTGGCACAAAAGAGGAACTGGATATTAAAGGTTCGGTGGACATATAATCCATGAGTTTGCGTCATGCGAAAAATTAATTTTTATCGTGATCGGTTAGGATATTGTCCTGTTGAGGAATTTTTAGACCGTCTCAACGCCAAGCAGGCGCAGAAAGTGGCATGGGTGTTACGCCTGATCGAAGAACAGGAGATCATTCCGAGCACCTATCTCAAAAAACTCGTCAATACCGACGAGATATGGGAGGTGCGAGTCCAATTCGGCAATGATATATTCAGGTTATTAGGCTTTTTTGAAGATCGCAACCTGATCATTCTGGCACATGCGTTTCAGAAAAAATCCCAGAAAACGCCGAAAAATGACATACATATTGCCGAAATACGAAGACAAGAGTATCTGAGGAGGAGGTAAAATGAGCGACTTACAACAATACATCAACAACAGAAAGGCACGGGAGCCTGAGTTTGCCCAAAACTTTGAGGAAGGGTATCAAGCTTTCAAAATCGGATTTCTTTTAAAACAGGCGCGAGAAGAAGCGAGATTGACCCAGGAGGAAGTGGCAAAACAACTTAACCTGAAAACAGCGACCATTTCAAGAATTGAAAATCATTCGGAAGAGATCAAGCTTTCCACATTAGAGAGAGTCGCATCGGCCTTAGGAAAAAGAATAGACATCGCGGTCAATAATAGTCACCTCGCTCGACGTTAAAGAGGGCGGTGAAAAAGTCCGCCGCTGTTTAGCGTGGTGTTTGCATCTCGTAGAAAGAAAGACCTGCATTTTTTATTGAGGCAGAAAGTGAAATGACAACGATTGATATACCAGAACCAACCTGGAGCACGCAATCTGTGCGAGCATAAGCATAAAAACTCTCGCACTGGTTGACGTAGAAAAGACCGATGTTGTTATTCATGAGTCTTGTATTTTTCGGGTTGTTAGTGTTAGGGACGCCTATTGGGTTTGCTCTGGGTATTACAGCGGTTGTGTCGCTGGCAAAGATGTCGGGCGTCTCAGAGCTTCCGGTGCTCCTGAATCCCGGCTCCGATGTCTTTATCTTTAAAATGGTCTCCCAGCGCTTTTACGCGGGACTCGATATGTTTACCTTAATGGCGATGCCGTTTTTCATCTTTGCCGGGGCCATTATGAATAAAACCGGAATTACCCACCGGCTCGTCAAGTTTTCGAACGTGCTGGTCGGGCATTTACGCGGCGGATTAGCCCATGCCAATATTGTGGCCAGCATCTTTTTTGCCGGAATGACCGGCGCGGCTGTGTCTGATACCGCTGCCATCGGCACGATGTTGATTCCGGCCATGGTAGAGGATGGTTATGACAAAGATTTTAGCGCGGCCGTGACCGCTGCCTCCTCGATTATCGGCCCTACGATTCCGCCGAGCAACATGATGGTGATTTACGGCTCATTGATGAGCGTCTCGATTGCCGGATTGTTTGCAGCCGGTTTTCTCCCCGGACTATTACTCGGCCTCTTTTTGATGCTCCTGTCCGGCTATATCTCCATGAAACGCGGTTATCCGAAAAGCGCACGCAGCAGCCTGAAAGAGATTCTAATTGCCACAAAAGACGCGACGATCCCGCTATTAATGCCGATTATTATTCTGGGCGGTATTTTGACTGGCATGTTTACCCCAACCGAAGCGGCAGCGGTAGCGGTGGGGTATGCCTTTATTATCGGTTTTTTTGTGCTGCGAACTCTACAATTACGAGATATTCCCGAACTCCTGTATCAAACCGGTAAAACCACTGGTGTCGTGTTTTTGATTATCGGGTCAGCCTCGATCATTGGCTGGATTTTGACCATGGAGCGCGTGCCTGAAGCGGTGGCGGCTGCATTTTTGACGGTCAGCGATAACCCACATATCATTTTGCTGCTGATTCTGCTCCTGATGCTTGTTGTCGGCATGTTCATGGATATTGCCGCAGCGTTAATCATTTTAGGCCCGATCCTGCACCCGATTGCCGTCAATAATCTGGGAATTCATCCGATTCATTTTGGTATTATCATGGTGCTTTCGCTGAATATCGCTTTGATGACTCCTCCGGTTGGAGCCTGTTTATTTGTCGCTTGCGGCATCAGCAAACTCACGCTCGAACAGCTCAGCAAAGCGATCTGGCCTTTCATCGTGGTGGAAGTTATTGTCCTGTTTATCATCGCTTACTGGGCTGATCTGGTCTTATTGGTCCCGCGCTTATTGGGGTTGGGATAAGCCTTTTTCGCGCTCAAACATATAAACCCGCGTTGGAGTCCGGTTGACTCCAACGCGAGTGAAGCGATATAGCGTTTATTCTTGATTCTTTCTCCAAAGTTCCTCAAGGCGAGCATCGCGGCCGCAAACGGAACGGTAGTAGGCATAGCGCAGAGGGTTGTTCTGATAAAAATCCTGATGATAGTCTTCAGCCGGATAAAAAGTTGACGCTGGGACGATTTCGGTAAAAATTTCTTTGAACTTCCCGGAATCCAACAACGCTTGTTTCGATTGTTCGGCCAGGCGTTTTTGTTCTTCATTGTGATAAAAGATCGCTGTGCGATACTGATCGCCGTAATCGCAAAACTGTCCATCTTTTTCCGTCGGGTCAATATTGCGCCAGAAAACCTCCAACAAGTCTTCATATCGAATTTTCCCCGGATCGTACGCGATTTCGACGGCTTCGATATGCCCGGTGTCCCCGGCAGACACTTCTTCGTAAGTCGGATTGTCTTTGTGCCCGCCAATGTAGCCGGACGTGGTTGAAATAACCCCTTCTAATTTATCATAGGGCGGTTCCATGCACCAAAAGCAGCCCCCGGCAAACGTGGCTTTTGCCAGTTGATCCGAGGGTAAGGTTTCAGCGTGAGCAGTGTTAAACGCCAAAAAGACGAGCAAGCCGGCCAGAACCACTCTATTACATAACGTCAACATAAGTTTTTTCATAAAAGTATCCTCCGTAATCATCTATGAACGCTGTCGTTTCAGATACGGCGTGTTACCTACTGAAACGACAAGTTGTGATGTCAAATTATTGGTAAACGTGAGACTCTTATCATTTATCAGGTCATTGAGTGGTTCTGTCAAGGGGGGGAGCTATTTTCTCATGGATAGCCTTCTCATGTCTCGACTTCCCTCGGTAATCGCCCAGTTGCTGTACGAAGATAGCCTGAGCGACAAGCCGAAAATTCGAAGCGACATGGCGTAAATCATTCAGAAAGCCTCTCTGATCCGATAGAAACAGGGTCTTTTGAGAAACCCCGGTTTCTAAAATTTCACGAATGAGAAAATTTTTGAGATCATCTAATAGCTTATAATTTCATATTTTCTATTTTTATTCGTATTTTATTTTTAAATTAAACATAAAATATATAAATTTTATCTTGACATTATAGATATTTTCTAGTATTTTAGTTTCGATTCTTCTGGAAGGTTTAGAAAAACTCCACGGATTGAAAATATACAAAGGATTGAAATCTCAAATACTCTTCGCGCGGAGGTGACTGCAAAATGATACGTTTTAAAAAACTTCAGTCTCATGGTATTTCGGGAAGCAGGTGTACGAAATTTTTTATCAGAGTGGCCTGTATATTTGGCATCGTCGTTTCTTTTTTTATGGGAAATACTATTACTCTATCCGAGGTAACTTCTTCCCCATCTCAAGAAACAGCTTCTTCACAAGCATACGTCGATCCGGCCTTAATTCAAGCGGCGCAAGAGCAGGCGAAAGATTCCATGCGAGAAGCCTGGCGGCAAGGAGCAGAGAATAAAGTTCAACCGGTCAATACCCTGGTTGGACCGGATGGAACAGTGGTCATGACACAAAATGCTCCGAAGCAGATCGTGACATATCCCGATGGTTCTCTGGGCCTGAGTAGATCGCAAACCATGATCACCGTGATTCAGCAACCTACACCACTTCCGATTACGACCATTGTGCCCCAGGATTCGCGTATTCAAACCATTGTGAATGGCATTGATCACATTGAAACCAAAGCCATTCTGCCCGAACATTTAGTGGTAGATCAACTGGATGCGATCAAAGAAATTGCGGACAATGGCACCCTGATCGCCCAGCAGCGTTTTGTGGTCGAGCAATATAAAATCAATTCCGACGCTCAACTGGAATGGCTGCGCATCACGAAAAGTTTTGTGCTCTGGGGATTTTTGTTTTCGATTCCATTTATCCTGACATTCTACTGGATTACACGTAATATCGCTGTGGGCTGGCGGAACTGGCAAAAAGAGGTACTTGAATTCAAACAGAGAGAATTAGAGAGTGCGGAGCGGATTACGATGGGGGATCAGCATCACGTTTCTTCAAAAGAGAAGTAATCTCACTGCCAGATGCTCTGGCAACAGATCAATGAATGTCAGATTGTGATGAGCGAAACACATATTGAGTCTCGATAATCATGAAACACCTGGTAAAAATACTTGCGCTGGTCATACCGGGCATTGCGCTCGTGTTTCTGCTTCTAAGCATAATCTGGAATACGATTGTTTCGAGCCATCTCAAACAGCTTGATAAAACCCTTTTGTCTCCAACCACATTAGAAGCCACACAAGAAGCCCTGACCGAAAAAGCTTCATACCAGGCGGCTGAATTCCGGGCGAAACGCGTGAAGGAAGAAGCCGAGAGTCATTATGAGATTGAACGACTTCGTTTAAAAATAGAGATGCTGCCGCGTTATGCCGCGTTGAATTTTTACAGCATCATTGGCATTATCAGTGTGTTCGCGCTCTCTTTGATTGTTCTGGCTTATGGCTATGCGAAAGCAAAAATTCAGCAATCCTCGATTTGCACTGCCCGAATTGGGCAGCACAGTGAAATTCCGGTGCACTATCAGGATCTCCCCAATTTTTATCCGATTGCTGTTAATCTTTCTCTGGCAGAAATTCAAGCCTCGATTAGCAACTCACATGAGAATGCGTATCAAATGTCGCGACAAATGATCGAAGACATTACCAGTTACACTCGCGCAATTGCAGGAAAACGAGGTCTATGCTCCTCTGCAGTATCTTTCTCACAAGACCATCCCCCTGCGCTGGTGACAGCCACATTTCCTACACAAGTTGCCGAATTGCTGAAAAACGGCGTTATTGCTTCGGGGAAATCGCTTTTCCTGGGCTACAATCACCAGGGACAGGCGCAATACAGGACGCTGTACGAACTCAAAACTCTGGCTGTGGCAGGTTGGCAGGGCAGTGGAAAGACTCGTTCACTCGCCTATCTGGCAGCCTCAAGCGTATTAGCAGCAAATGCGCGAGCGTACATTATTGATCCGCATCAGCATCAGCCGGAAAGCCTGTCGTCGCTGCTCCAGCCACTTGTGAACACCTCGCATGTCAGCATAATCAATCCGTTTCACACGCCGAAATTGCTAAAAGAACTCCATGCGACGCTGAAACGGCGAATGAACGGCGATGAACCTGCAAATCCGGGCATATTGCTGGTTATTGATGAATTAGCCGGATTAGCCAGCATGGAATACTTCAACCTGTTGCTCGCCTTTCTTGAACAATGTACTGAAGAAGCGAGCAAAACCAATATGGTCTTTATGGGCAGTTCAGAGAAATGGACAATCCGGAATTTTCATGGACGGGAGGATATTCGGAACTACATGCGTTCCATGCTTATTCATAAAACCAAATTGTCTCAAACAGAATTGCTGCTTGAAGATGCACAGGATAGACTTCTGATCAAACAATTACACCAGCCTGGCGAGGCGCTGCTGATGACAGATTATCACGCGCCGACAGTTGTTACGCTGCCGATGTGCACACATGAAGACATCCAGTCCATCGCCTCGATCGTAGGCAACAACGAAACAGCAGACGATGACAGGCTATATGCTTTAGGAATGAAAAATGATGGACGCAAGAAGAATTCTGCCAAATCTTCGACGCAAGTAAAAATGATGACAGGCGGGATGAGAAAACTCTCGCAGGCTTAATCTGAAAAAGTTTGTAGTTGCCGCTTCAGCGGCTAAAAACAAACGCTCAAGCGTTTACTACGAACTGCTCTAAACTTCTGTCATGCACCACTATGCATTGGAGAGAACATCACTCAGCATTTCAGCCTGTTTATACAAATCCTGGGTAGCTTGCAAAAGCTGTTGCGTATTCTTCACACCGCTGTGGACAAGGGCTGACATTTCTTCTGTGGCATTGATCACTTCGGCCGCGCCCTTTGTTTGCTCAATCGTCGCCCGGTGTACCTGGTCTGCCAGCGAGGTCATTTTGGCGACCGCTTCCATCACGCGCGCTGCGCCCACTTCCTGTTCTTTCGTGGCTCTGGTATTTTCCGTCGCTACATACACAACATCCTGAATCGAATTCTCAATACTCTGATTCATGGCGGTTTGTTCCTGAATGGCGTCGGCAATATCATTGGCGACATTGGCCGACCACTGCGCGCCCAGAATAATTTTTTCCAGAGCATCACCCGCCAGACGAGACAGTTTCAAACCCTCTTTAACCTGAATATTGCCTTCATCCATAGCTTTCACGGCATTCGCAGAGTCTTGCTGCACGGTTTTTACAATTCTTGAAATTTCTTTGGTTGATTCAGATACGCGATTCGCCAGATCTTTGATTTCATCAGCGACCACCGCAAAACCTCGCCCTTGTTCGCCCGCCTGCGCTGCAATAATCGAGGCATTTAACGCTAATAGCTGCGTCTGGTCAGCAATTTCATCAATCACATCCAGCACCGATCCGATTTCATCAGAACGCGCTTCCAACTGACGAATGACCACCGTGGCCGACTCAACGGTTTTGCTGATAGCTTCCACACTTTCGCTCATCTTCTTCATGGCTTCCTGGCCTTTCGAGGCATCGCGCATGGTATCACTTGATAGATTCTTTGAGTTTTCGGCGTTTTCTGAAACCTTCTCCATCGCGCTCACGGCCTGAGCAATAATGCCTGACGTGGTTTCCACAAATTCAGAGAGTTTCTCAGAGTTCCGCGTGACCTGGCTAATGGATGATCCCATCTGGTTGATGGATGAGGATGTGGCTTCAATTGATGCGGCCAGGGCTTCAATATTCATCCCAACTTCTTCGACGCTGGCTTGCATTTCTGCCATCGAAGATGAAGTTCCTTCCGCTGAAGTAAGCAATTTCTCGATACCCTGAATTTCTGTTTTTGCGCCAGTAGTAACCATCTGACTGGTTTCTAAAATATGATTCACCGTTTCTCGCAAACGTTCACTAAGAAGCTGCTGATTTTCCACGACATTTTTCAATGTCTGGCCGAGGATATCATTGTTTGAGTATGGCATGACCTCGTCTAAGGAGTGCCCCTCGTTGATTTTTCTGAGGATATTAGAGATATGCTGAGTATAATCCGTAAGCTGGCCGCATGCCTGTCCCAATTCATCAGAGGATGAACGCGCCTGAAAGCTTTGATTAAAGTCTCCCTGGGCGAGCAGATGCACAAATTCTTTGATCTCTTTCAAATATTTCATTAATTCCTGATACGCCAGCAATAGATGTCCACGCTCGTCGCTAAGGTTTTTGGCAGAAAGTGATTGATTCAACTCTCCTCGCGCCGCCTTCCAGAATAAACTCGCGGCTAATGCGAGCGGTTGTGAAAACTTTTTCGCCACCAGAAAGGCAAGAATAAGTATTATTACAAATGAAATAACGAATGCCCTGAGCATCACCGCCGCCGCTACGGGTATTGTCACGTAAAATACAACGACAGGAATCAACGAAAAAAGAAGAAACCAGAGGAATAATCTATTTTGTACTCTTTTAAACATATCTCATTCCTACCTTCACCTCAAAGGGATGTTCTCAATGCCTTTTTTTGCAGTCAATACCGAATAGAGTAAAATATGTCTCTTTAAATCATATTCCAATGATCACGTCAACTTTTTTCTACAAAATATCACTCGTGTCCGGTTAAGCTTTTAAAGATTTGCTATAACCTTTTAATTTTCAATATAATAGAAGANCACTCGTGTCCGGTTAAGCTTTTAAAGATTTGCTATAACCTTTTAATTTTCAATATAATAGAAGAAAAAATATTTTTTTCGATTTGAAATTTGTGTTGGTTCCATATGGTGCCCTCGTAAGGAGGATAGCATTATGAACCAAGGCAAAACCGTATTTTCTCAACTTATGGACTTTCTTCCATGGTACCCATTTGACTGTGCCGTTCGACGCTATCGTGGCGACTATCGGATCAAAAGCTTCAGTTGTCATGACCAGTTGCTGTGCATGTTGTTTGGACAACTCAGCTTTCGTGATAGTCTGCGTGATATTGTCATCTGCTTACAAGCGCAACAGCCCAAGCTCTATCATATGGGCATCCGAGGCCCCGTCACACGCTCGACATTCGCCGATGCGAATGAGACGCGAGACTGGCGGATGTATGCTGAATTCGCCATGGCCCTGATCGCTGAAGCACGACCGCTCTACCAGGATCATGAGTTCCACATCCACCTTGACCAGATCGTCTATGCTCTGGATTCCACAACGATTGATTTAGCCTTATCGCTGTTTCCCTGGGCCACATTCCGGACAACGAAAGCCGCGATCAAACTCCATACCTTACTTGATGTCCGTGGCTCATTGCCTGTCTTCCTGAACATTACGGAAGGCACTGTCCACGATGTCACCCTGTTGGATACCCTCCCTCTCGAGCCAGGAGCCATCTACGTGATGGATCGTGGCTACATCGATTTTGACCGGCTGTACCGGATTCATGGTCATAAAGCGACATTTGTCATTCGAGCCAAGTCCAACTTGCAGTTTCGTCGCCAATACTCGCATGCGATTGACAAAACGACCGGTTTGCGGTGCGATCAAACGGTCCGCTTGACCGGATTTTATGTTGCGAAAGATTATCCCGAGCCTCTCCGGCGTGTCAAGTATTATGACCAGGCCACCAAGCGATGGTTCGTCTTCCTCAGTAATAATTTCGACCTGGATGCGCTGACAATCGCCCAACTCTACAAACAACGCTGGCAGATCGAATTGTTTTTCAAATGGATCAAACAACATCTTAAAATCAAGGGTTTTTACGGCACGAGCCAAAACGCGGTGAACACCCAAATCTGGATCGCGATGTGTGCCTATGTCCTTGTGGCCATTATCAAAAAACGATTGCAACTGGACATCAGCCTCTACAATATGTTACAAATTTTGAGTGTGAACCTCTTTGAGAAAATCCCCTTATATCAGTTGTTTTCGCCATCCGGTTACGAAAACAACGAGGGGGATACTCATAATCAATTGTTTTTGTTTAACTTATAACCGGACACTAATGNTACGAAAACAACGAGGGGGATACTCATAATCAATTGTTTTTGTTTAACTTATAACCGGACACTAATGACAAAATATATTGAAAATCCAGGAAGCATAGTCCGAAATCTAACGAGTTATTTTTCTTGACAGCCCTGAAAACATTATGGTTAAACAAGGCTGAAGTAATTACAAGGATTTCTCATAAGTAAGGATTTCAGAACTTTTGCCTTTAACATCGATTTCTGAAGAATTCTCATGAAACGAAAAACATACTATGTTTGATAAGTTTTTTTATGGCAGTAGATGTGTTGACCAGACAAGAAATTGCGGAATATAGAAGTACAGCCAGAAAACGGAAAGAAGAAGACCGCATCCGACAGGAACAACGTCGTGAACGCGCTATACATGTGGCAAAGCTATCTGCAAAGATCCTGAAAGAGCAATTTGCAGTCACCCGGGTGATTCTTTTTGGTTCCTTAGCGCGGGGCGACCTCTTTCATGCACATTCTGACGTGGATCTGCTTGTATCGGGATTGGAAGAGCGTGCGCTCTATCGAGCGGTTGGAGTGTTGCTCAGTTTAGATCCGGAGATTCAGATCGATGTCGTGCGCTTCGAAGATGCTTCTGAGCTATTGCGAACCACGATTGAGCAGGAAGGAGTGAGCTTACTATGAACCCTGAATATACTGCCCTGATTGGACGTATAGATCAGATGATTGCAGATATTGAACGTGTAGTGAATCGGGCTGAATATTTACTTGATAAAGCCTGCAAAACCGGAGATGATGGGTATTGGGATGGGATTGCTCTGAATTTACATGGGTTTTATGCGGGTGTTGAACGGATTTTCGAAGACATTGCCCGCACAATAGACCAGAGTGTTCCGACCGGTACGACCTGGCACCAGGATTTATTGCTCCAGATGTCGGCAAAAGTCAATGCTCTGCGTCCGCCAGTTATTACGATTGACACGCGCTATTGTCTGGATGAATACCGGGGGTTCCGAGATCTTGTGCGGAATGTCTATACCTTTCATCTGCGTCCTGCTCGCTTACAAGAATTGACGACCGACTTACGCGATTGCACCAGAAATATCCAACGCGATCTGAAGGTATTCACTCATTTTTTAGAACAAATGACTGATGCCGATGAAGAGAACGAGGAAAAATAGTGATTTTTCTCGACTCATATTTTTTGTTGACATCGTGAAGCATGAGAACTCATAAGATAGAGATGAAGCCAATGAGCGATAAAATACTCTCAGAGAGGTGGGCACATCATAGTGACGCGAAAAATCCTCAAAAACGAAATTGATTTTATCCAGGATGAATACTTAGAAGCTGTTTTAAAAGTTTGCAGGTGAGGAGTGTGAAAGCTCTGCTTTCGCTGTCAAAGCAGAGCTTTCACACTCCTGTTCACCTCTCTCGAAATGCCCGTTGCATGGACTTTTAAAACAGCTTCTTAGAATTACGATAGAACTATATGAAGATGGCGTGTTTGTCGCGGAATGTCCAACATTGCCTGGTTGCATTTCACAAGGTATTACACGCCAGGAAGCCATCCGGAATATTCAAGATGCCATGCAAGGCTATGTGGCAAGTCTGAAAAAGCATAACGAACCGATTCCGCCTACGATTATGGAAGAGTTGGTCGAGGTGGCTGTATGAGCAAATTGTCGGTGATGTCAGGGGAAAAAATTGTGTCAAATTTATCCATCGAGTTAAAAACAACGATATTTTAGTATAGCCTTTGCCTTTTCTGTAAAAGCCTTACTTTCTTGTTGTCCCATTCCGGCATGAACTTCATATCGATACCCCAACCGATCCCATTTAATAGCTACGCCATGCTTATCCTCATAAAATATTTTTGTAATACCAAATTTATCTGGCTCATTAAAAACTGTCGTACCCTCCTCTAGACAAAATGGTTGCATAACAACAAAATCATATAACTCTTTGTTATTAATAAGGAAATCAAGAGTCATTGAAGCTTCTTGTTGAGTTTCGGTAGGAAATCCAAAAATGACATCGACAATAATTTCTATGCCTACCTTCTTGAGTATCCTAAATATTCTTTTTGCATCTTCTGGAATGTGGGGTTTCCCCATTAATTTTAATATTCTTGAGGACATTGATTCTAATCCTACAATAACCTGGGAACAACCTGATTGAGCCATTGATTGGATGATTGATTCATTCAGCCCAGGAAGCAAGGCTAAATATGTCCACCATTGAATAGTAACATGTTCTTTTACCAGGGTATCAGAGAATTCTTTTAAAAAGCGAGGAGTCAGAAAATCGTCTATGATCCGAAATTTAGAGATCGTATATTTATACTGCAAATTTTTAATCATAGTGACAATATTTTCTACTGTTCCCTGAGAAAATTGTTGATGTAGTAGGCGATATGTACAAAATGTACATCGTCCCCATGGGCAACCGTAAGATGTGCGTATTGGAAGAGCAGAATAGCGAGAAGCATCTTTAAAAATAGGTTCAAAAATATAATCGGCATTAGCGTGAAATGTATCAGGGGTTCTGGTACATGTTCCATTGCCATTTTTAAAATATAAATTAGGAATCTTGCTGAAATCATGTGAATGTTCCAATTGATAGATTAATTCGGCTAATGGTTCTTCCCCATCAAAGATAATAAAGCCATCAATAAATTTGCAAAGTTCTGTATTTTTACTTAAGATAGCAGCATGTTTCGTAATTAGAACTCCCCCTATAATAATAAACAGGTGTTTATGAGACATTTTAAGTAATTTAGCAAGAATAAGTGAATAATACAGTTGAATTGGATAAAAAACTGAGAATCCTACAATCCGTATATTATCATTTTTGATGAGATTTGCTGCATAATTATAATATTTATTTACACGTTCACCTTCATATTGAATAGCTGAGGTGATAATCGCATCAAGAGATGATGTAATTATATCAGGTGAAGGTGTCCGTGAAGATTGATATTGAATAATTTTCTTGGTTATTGATGAAAGGATATATTTAAGAAAAGGATAAAACTTTCTTGGAATCAAATCTGATAAACGTCCAAAATACTGATACATTTTTGATGGCTTACTTAAATCCTCTACCACTAAACCTGAATAACCTCTGCTTTTCAGAAAAGCATGTAACTGTGAAATACTTAATAGAGGGCAAATATTGTGGCGGGGAGATCCTGGTGGATAGAGCAATAAAGTTTTAAGTGTGATTTTATTCAAATCTCTCTCTTTTCTTTTCAAAATGGTCATATCATTTCTCCAAAAAGTCTTTTATAATGAATATATTCAATGAAAATCCCACGATATGAATAATTTCAGGTTACTATTCCAATAAACACTCTAGAGTGATAATTCTATTTGACAAAAAAATGGATAGTATGGAAGATGCTTAATTTATATAGGTTTGAAAATTTGTGGTCGCGTGTGTTTCAATCCAAATTACCAGGGATAACAGATAAATATATGCACTAATATTGCTAAGTTATTAATTGTAATTGCTTTATATTTTATTGTTTTTGTCAAGAACTATCCTATGAACAGTTAAATGAAGGGATAAAAAATGAAAAAGATACCTTTTAATAAGCCATTTCTCATCGGAAAAGAGGTTGAATATATTGCTGAAGCCGTCAAATCAGGGAAAATTTCAGGCAATGGTATGTTTACTAAGAAATGTCATGAGTTTTTCGAACAGCGTTATGGATTTGCAAAGGTGCTGCTCACCACATCATGTACTGATGCCCTGGAAATGGCGGCAATTTTAACCAATATTCAGCCGGGAGATGAGGTGATTATTCCTTCCTATACTTTTGTCTCAACCGCAAATGCCTTTGTGCTGCGAGGAGCGAAAATTATCTTCGCTGATAGTGAAGCCCAGACGCCGAATCTTGATGCGTCTGCGCTTGAAGAACTCATTACCCCTCGCACAAAAGCGATTGTCGTTGTGCATTATGCCGGCGTGGCCTGTGATATGGATGTGATCATGGAATGTGCGCGTCAACATGACCTGATCGTCATTGAAGATGCGGCTCAGGCGATCGATGCGTATTATAAAGGCAAACCTCTTGGCTCAATTGGACATTTAGCCGCGTTTTCCTTCCATGAAACCAAAAATATCATCTCTGGTGAGGGGGGAATGTTAGTGGTCAATGATGAACGCTTTCGGGATCGAGCGGAGATCATCTGGGAAAAAGGGACGAATCGCGCAGCCTTTTTCCGGGGCGAAATCAATAAATATGGCTGGGTAGATGTTGGCTCGTCATTTTTGCCTTCTGAGGTAATCGCCGCATTTTTGTACGCTCAATTGGAACACCTTGAACAAATTCAAGAAAAACGGGTGACCCTGTGGAATCAGTATTATGATGGATTACTATCGTTAGAAGAGCAAGGTCGAATTCAATTACCTGTTCTTCCTGACTATGCCACCAATAACGGGCATTTATTTTATATCGTGTGCCAAAATTTGGCAGAACGGCAAGCGCTGATTGGATGCCTCAAAGAACATCAGATTCATGCCGTGTTTCATTATCTTTCGCTGCATGAGTCCCCCTTCTATCAAGACAAGCATGATGGCCGCAAGCTCCCCAATACTGCTCGGTATATGGATTGTCTGCTCCGACTGCCGATGTATTATGAACTGGAAAATGAGGAACAAGAGTTTATTATAGAGATGATTCAGAAATTTTTTGAGGAATGATCGTATTGACTGCGCCCCAGGTACAAGAGCCTGGGGCCGGTGAAAAACGACAATTAATGCTATTGACTATGAAAGATCGTTTTCAATTATTGGTAAAGCAATAGTTCATTTTGGAGCTTAAAACACTTAGAAATCTTCTTCTATCTAAGTGTGAAAATTCTTCTTATTGTTCTTGCTTTTCGTTCAGCAAATACACCTCGGTTATATTCTCGTGGTAATCGAATCGCTTTTTCTTGATTCGCAACATCCGAATCCCATGTTTCCAAAGCCATTGATCTACATCTTGCGGGATTTCTTCGCGAGCCAGGGAATATATAAGCCACACTCGCTGTTTGTCAGCGATATGTTGTTCCAAACTTAAAATAGCGGTTTTCCCTTCTTGTAAGTTAGGGATTGGTGTGACTTGAAAAGCAGGAAGATAATATCGTAAAACACTGATCCAGCTCGCAGAAAGAATAATATCGCCAGGTTGATAATGGTCGTTGATAAATTTTGCGGCGGAGCGATAATCATGGCGATCTCCATCCTGATAGTGACTGACAAAAGAAGGGAGTGGAAGCAGAATAAAAACCATGGACATAGCAAGCGCGATAAGTCGGGATTGCTTTTTGACCTGTTCATACATGAGGGCGACAAAACGGGCGGCTAATATGAAAAATGCTACTGTGGAAGCAAATACATAATCTTGACGGAAAGGCAGGAATAATGGGGCCAATATCGCGACGACAATGACTATGATAACAACTACACCCCACAAACGATCCGATGCATCTTTACTATACCACATTGCCCACCACCAACCAGCACAGGCTGTTAACGTAATTCCCCAATTCAGATTAAACGCAATTCCCATCAGGGTATGAATGCTAGTATAGCCCCAATTCTGTCTTTCACTCCAGTTTTGCCAGCCAAACCATGCCCAGAAACAAAGAAACAGGAGCAAAGGAACTCCAACGAGCAAATAACCTCTTATTGCACGCCAGGAGATGGTGGGGTGATGGCGAAGGATCTCAAAAATCACAAATGTTCCCAGAGCCACAGGAATAACCATACTCAGGGAGTGAGTAGCGACAGTAAGTGCTGACATCAATCCTGAAAGCGCGGCCCATTTCCCATTGTTTTCTTTCCACGCAAGGGCTGCTGTCAGAAGGGCCATAGCTCCGAAAAAAAAGGCGTAAGAATAGCTACGTTGATTTTGGCTATGAAAAAGGTGCCAGGGGGATAGAAGCAATATAAACCCAAGCAGAACTGCCGTCACATGCCCATATAATCGAAATACCAAAAGAACAATGAATGCGATTGCAAGAGTCCCTGTGATAGCAACCCCCATTCGGGATTCTCTTTCACCTCTGCCAAACAGTTGATAGGTAATGTGCTGCAAATAATATGCTAATGGGTCAGGGGGAATTTTGTCTTCAAGCGCTTTGACCTGAAGAAACGTGCTGGTTTCATCCCCCCAAAAACTCCAATCAAGACGATAAAATCGGGTCATTGCTCCTAACAATAAGAATGTGAAGACGATAATCCATGTAAATTTTGACCAGCGATAAACATTGTTATTCATAAATTCTTCTCCTTCTTGTAAACGATGGCCCTCATTTTTACAATTCTAACCAAGCAACAATAGGCAAAACTGTACCATGAAGCAGTCAGAGTTTGTCAAGACAGAAGATAGTGATCTTTAAATTATCTTCCTATCCGGTGAATTCATTGGGCAGTTTGAAGAAATGCCCTCTTGCGAAGATAGAAGATTTTCGCAAGAGGGAATGATTGAAAATTTTCAGAGGCGTTTCAAATTAAGAGAAGTTGTTATCTTTTTTTGACAATTCTTTCTCTATGATCCGCCTTAAAACAATACGTCTGAACAGAAAGATCCCTATCAGACCCGAACCGACGAGGAAGAGCGTGTTCAGTTCAGGAATACCCAAAACGGTGATGTCAACAGCATCAATGACAAGTTCAGGAACAGCGGCAATCCTCGTACTATCATCGCTCATAAGACCAAGTTCAACGATATTAGCTGCTTCAGTATCAGAATCAACCTGGAGAAGTTCAAAGACGGATGACATTTCCAATCCGACAAGTTCAGATACACCAGAAACTTCGTTAACAGCGAGAGTGGCGAATTCAGAGGAATCGGCAGATAGAGTACGAGTGGTGACAAGGGGCGATGTAAATAAGGCGGTCGTTTCAGTATCCTTTGCCGAAGAATCCCATACAAAGCGAAAGGCATCTGCGACAACCTCTCCTTTTAATGTACTGGATAGCACCACAGAATTACTCTCCCCTGCTTCAAAAAGAAATGTTCCGAGGTACTTCCACTCTTTGTAATAATTGGTAAAATCAACGACAACCTGATCTTGCTGTCCCGCATGATTAATAGTAATTACGGCATTGGTCGCTCTTGAACTTGAAGATGAACTAAAGGCATCACGCCACCATCCATAGACCTGATAATTTCCGGTTTCAGGGATATTAGGTGTCCAGGAAGCTGTTGAACGGCCCTTACTCACAGAGGCAATCAAAAAATCTGATCCGTAAAATCCCATTATATTGGTGGTGCTTTCCCAATCGCCGGAATACTGAAATTCAGGGTCATCATTGTCGATGATAATCCCACTTTCAGTTTTGCTACAGCTTCCGTCTGTCTGCGAAACACCCGTCTCACACCCACAGACAATGCTATTTTCTACCAGATATCCACCTGTTATACATCGCAGAGGTTTTGTCGCAGAACAGGCGTCAACAAGGGTGCCATCCGGACACTGTTCAGGAGGATTTGAGTTGTACGTCATTCTGGAAAGAATAAACTCATAGGCATTCTCGTGATCGCTCAAATCAGAAATATACCCTCCATAAAAATCATAGACTCGCTTGATTTCAAGATGAATATGGAGTCCGGAAGGCGCCCATCCTGTTTCCCCCACTATTCCAAGAACAGTTCCTTTCGGAAGAAATTCTCCTATACTAAAACGATCTGCAGGGGAATCAGCAAGATGGTTATACCAGGAATAGACATACTCTCCATTTGGTAAAAGGTGCTTGATCATAATCGCGTTCCCAAATCCATTAAAGCTTTGTACCCATCCATTGGCAATATTAAGAGCATTAACGTCAGTGCGATAGACTGCAAAGTCGGTTCCGGCATGATAACCACTTTGTTCTAATCGTTTATTGCCAAAGGCCTGGAAAATAAAAAAGTCTTGTTCTTCAATGGGCCATATAAACTCATACGCCACAATATCAGAATCACTCACAATCACGTAATCGGATTTGAAAATCGTCTCTTCCTGATTATTACTATCTGTCACGGTGAGTTGGACCGTGTACGTGCCAGGTTCCTCGTAACTATGGGTTGGATGTTGCTCAGTACTCGTGGTCCCATCTCCGAACTCCCACAGCCAACTCACAATCTCACCCAGAGAATTATCCGTGAATTGTACTTCTAACGGAGCCAAACCTGTCAGAGGAGTCGCCGTAAAATCTGCTTCAAGTGACAAAGTAGATTGAAATTTTATAGCATCTGCTACCGGATTGCCATCGGTCTCATTGGTTACCACCACGGTGGTTTCCCCCGCCAGGAAATGATACGTGCCTAAATCATTCCATTGTCCTCCATTACTCTGCTGATCAACTTCGATTCTGGCTGATCCCTCAGCATGCGTGATGATGTATGGCACATTCGAGGCTCTGGTCGAATACGGGCTTGACCACCAGGCCGACACTCGATAGTCGCCCTCTTCTGGAATCGTGATCGTCCAGATTGCCTTGTCTGTCCCATCCCCGCCATAGCTCCACTGATAGTTATTGCCATAATAACCTGAAATCAAAGTTGAGAAAGGCCAATCTCCAACTGTGCTAAACTTACTATCTTCATTGTCGATAATCATGACTGTCCAAGAGGGCGTTACCGTCGGGGTTGCCGTCGGTACAGGCGTCGGAGTCACTGTTGGAATAGGCGTTGGAGTCACGGTCGGGATAGGCGTGGGCGTCGGGGTTGATACCGCCACCTCGAGTTTCACGGCATCAGCCACCGGCACGTTATCAGCGTCATTACTTAACACCACGGTCGTCGTCCCGGCCAGAAAATGATAGATCCCTAACGGATTCCATTGCCCCCCATTACTCCGCTGATCCGCCTCAACTCGCGTTGTTCCCTGAGCATGGGTGATCGTATAGGGAGCATTCGACGGTCTGGTCGAATACGGATTCGACCACCAGGCTGATACCTGATAATCCCCTTCCACCGGAATGTAAAAAGTCCAGATGGCTTTGCTGGTCCCCGTCCCGGCATAGCTCCACTGGTAGTTCGTCCCATAATACCCGGATACCAGGGTAGAAGCAGGCCAGTCACCCACCACGCTGAAATCACTCTCACTGTTATCAATAATCTTGCTTGTCCAGAGTTCTGAAATAGTGATATATCGAGTTTTCGTGAGAGTGTCTTCCTGACTATCACCCGTGATGGTCAGACTCACGGAGTAGGTCCCCGGGGTAGAATAGATGTGGGTCGGATGTTGCTCTCTACTCGTGGTGCCATCTCCAAACTCCCACAGCCAATTCGTGATCGTTCCCTGAGACTGATCTGTAAACGACACCTCTAACGGGGCGACCCCTATCAATGGACCTGCGACAAAATCGGCCTTTATGGACACGGACTCCAGTTTTACGGCATCGGCGACCGGATTGTTGTCAGCGTCATTACTCAACACGACAGTCGCTGTCCCGGCCTGGAACTGATAGGTGCCTAACGGGTTCCATTGTCCTCCATTACTTCGCTGATCAACCACAACTTTGGTGGCACCATTCGCATGATTGATCGTATATGGGGCATTTGACGCTCGCGTCGAATACGGGCTCGACCACCAGGCAGATACCTGATAGTACCCCGTCGCCGGGACGGTAAATGTCCACGTTGCTCTCCTGGAGCCAGTACCTGCATACGCCCAGTGATAATTGCTCCCATAATACCCAGGCACTGTAGTAGAGGTGTACCAGCTTCCAACCGTACTGAACCCCGCATCCTTATTATCAATAGTGATAATATCAGCCTGGAGGACAGGGGATATTCCTGTTATCAATATTACACTACATATAACGATGAAAACAGATCTTCTTCTCATACTCATTTTCCCCTCCTCAATAATGTTTTCTAGCGTTTTTGTTCGCACGTCATAAAAAAAACCGGGTTACCCTTCAGGCAACCCGGCTATCTTCAAAAAGACCCGCAGCTTTCCGTCCTTATCTCTCGATAAGTTTGGCTTTATCTATATTTTTTGTTTCTTCTATATGTTTTTACCTCATATTTTCTGCAATATATGTACCAAATTAAAGCATTTTAGAAAAAGATAGTTTTATAGTCTTGGGTTTCCAGCATTTTACGAACAGTTTAAGGATGAAAAATTTTTTTCAAGAGAGAATATTTCAGAGATTTTACATCTCAAACTTCGCTCATTTTGTAAAATTTTTCGACATGTACTTTTTTAAATTTCCTGGAATTACTCTCATGTAAGGTATATTGGGAAAATTTTCGAACTGTCGATAAATTTTACACCTTATTTAACTAATTTTACAACTCATTGATTTTATTAAATTTATGTTAATTAAGAACTGTAAAAAAAATCGACAGGCTTTTGGAGGAAGATAAGATTGGCATGATTTACGCTTATAACTAGAGAGCTATAAGATATCGTATTCGAGACAGTTGCTTCGATGAGAGTTGTTTCGCTATGGTCGCCTGATTCATGATAGAAGGCGAAGTCTCAATATATGGCCTCCGTTCACGACAGATATCAGGCGACCACCATGCGTTCTCGTCAATCCTTTGAGAGGGTTTCATCATTCAACCTCTTTTCTTCTCGTTGATGATGAAACCATCATTTATAACCCCTCTGATTCAATGCAAGTGAATAGTGTTACATATAATATCTGCAATGGCAGATTAGTGAGTGATGATGCGTCGTTTAATTGCAATGATTCCAAGAAATCCCAGACCAATTAGCAGCAGAGTTGCGGGTTCGGGAACTGGTGCGATCTCTGTACGGCAATCAATGGCCTGTACCCCTCGGATCACCCAATTGTTTTCATAAATATCAAGGTACCACCATCCACCAGCCATATCTACCGAAAGGAGAATCATGGCATTCAAAGTATCCTTTGAATCAGTTACCCATAACCCCGTATAATTTCCGAAATCGTCAAACTCATACCCCCAGACAGCCAAATCGTGGACACCATCATTTCCATAAGCATTCAGGGTGACACCATATCCGCTGTGAAGATAGTTCTTGATTGTTTCCATTAAATGGCTTCCATTACTCCACTGTCCATCAGAGAAATTCGCCCAATCTTCGTAAAAGTAATCAAAAAAATTATACTCTCCCCAATAATTGCCTGATCCGGTGAAATCAACTTGAGATGGACTTTCCTCGATAGTTGGTTGGTAGCCATTCAACCACCATGACCAACCATATTTCACATCGCCGAGGTCATCAGTCCAATGGGTTTCCATATTTTCAAAAATTGCCTGAGCTGTTTCATAAATTGGAGTATCCCAACCGGCCCATTTAAGGATATTGGCTGCCGCGGCCGCCCAGGCCATATTATCGGTAATTGTTTGGGTTGCATCGTGCCATGAACCTCCAAATTCTTCAAAACCAAAATATGATGTCGTCAGAATTTTCTGAAATTGAGCTTCTATGGTGTGATTCATCTGCACATTCGTAAAGGTGTAGGTTGTGATACTCCCCTGGGCAATCCCGTCAACGTACACTTGTGCGATCTGATACCCAGTGTTTGGCGCCACGGTGAATGTCTTATCAGTTCCCTGAGTGATATGGATCTCGCCATTTGGGGTGATTGCTCCCCCTTCTCCTGCACCGGCACGAATGGTATAGGTCGTAAGGCTTGGTTGAAATTGAGCTTCTATGGTATGATTCATCTGCACATTCGTAAAGGTGTAGGTTGTGAGGCTCCCCTGGGCAATCCCATCAACAACCAACTGTGTAATCTGATACCCGGCGTTCGGCGTCACGGTGAACGTCTTATCTGTTCCCTGAGTGATATGGATCTCGCCATTTGGGGTGATTGTTCCCCCTTCTCCTGCACTGGCATGAATGGTATAGGTCGTAAGGCTTGGTTGAAATTGAGCTTCTATAGTGTGATTCATCTGCACATTCGTAAAGGTGTAGGTTGTGATGCTCCCCTGGGCAATCCCGTCAACAACCACCTGTGTGATCTGATACCCAGTGTTCGGCGTCACGGTGAATGTCTTATCCGTTCCCTGAGTGATACGGATTTCGCCATTTGGGGAGATCGTTCCCCCTTCTCCTGCACTGGCATGAATGGTATAGGTCGGGATTTCTTTAAATGTAGCAAGAACTTCTTTTGTACTATCGATTGTAATGGTGCAAGCATTAGTTCCAGTACAGTCCCCAGACCATCCATCAAAAAGGGAGTCAGGGTTGGGGGTTGCCGCCAGTGTTAAGATTGTCCCTTGTTTGTATGCTTCTGAACAATCAGAGGGACAATCTATTCCCTGTAAGTCGCTTGTCACTACACCTGTTCCTGAGCCTGATGTATTGACTGTCAGTGTATGCTTTACCGAAAGAGTTCCAACTTTCCAGACATGAATTACTGGCTGAGAATCTTCTCCAGAGCTCTCTGCCAGGTATAAATAACCATTAACATTATCATAGGCTATTGCGGACATAGAGGGATATTGCTCATCTTTTTTAATCAGGGTATTGGTAATATCTATAGAATAATATGCTTTAGGTTCCCATGATTCTATCTCACCTTTAGCAACTTTTCCAAGTTCAACTGGATTATAAAATTTTAACATACATTTTGTTTGGCTAGAATTGTAACCGCGAATCATCGAATGAGTTGTTGAGGGAATATCCTGATCACTTAACTCAGCAGAATCTCCATCTTCCCCACCGTACCATACATCACCATTAGGCCTGATCCCTACAAAAACCAGTGCGGACTTTTGTCCCGTTTCAAGCCAGACTGCTCCATCATTCGCACTCATTGGAGTCCAATTTGTGTCCCAATGTTCCATTTCATCAGTTGGTTCATAGCCGAGTAATTTGACAGCACTTACAAAACCGCCATTTTCAGGTAAATGACCCCTTTCCCATGGGGCAGTAGCATAGAGGGTGGGACCACAGGAAGGCCAACCATGGCCACTTATTGGCCAGCCAAGACCAACAAGCAGAGATCTTCCACCAGTATACTGGTCCGCCCAATTTTGGGGAACTGCTACGATAAATTTGCCAGTATAACGAACATCTACCCTCTCTGAAGAACCTAAAGGCCCGCCTATATGCCAGGCGCCAATTGAATCGGTGAGAGCCATATTGAAATAGCCATGCGCTGGTGCAGTTAATGAAGTAGAGTAAGATTTGTATAACCCATAGTAAATTCCTTCCAGAACCCCATTCATACTCGGATGATAGGCTATTCCAACCCCATTTGACACACTTCCTGCCGGTAACCAGTCTCCATTATATACTCTTGGCCAGATATTTACAAAAGGTTTTAAGGTTCTTGCCCTTAGCATATTGGATGTATTGAGAGTCTTGGTCGGTTTAGGAATGCTGATTTCAGAGATTTCTATACGATGATCGTGACCTATCCCATAGAGAGAACCGGGGAATTCTGTTGCAGGATTATAATTAGGATTTCCTTTGGGGTAGAATGTCAATCCTTGACCACCATACTCCCAATCACTATCAGTTGGTAATGTAAAGCCACCTAAATATTCCAAATCCTCAAACGGATTAATTAGGGAATCCGAAGTAACTGTAGGTGTCGTGATCGAAGTAGTGGCAGGGGCACTCTCATTTCCTAATCTAGCCTGAAAATCATTGGCAGGAGAAGGGTAATACCCATTTTTGGTATTATCAATTGCTGTTACAGAATAATGATAGGTTGTATTGGAGGCAACATTGGAATCTATATACTGAATATTCTCTCCCCAATAGATTGTCCAGTCGCTATTTACTGTATCGTATAACTCTCCATTCCGATAGATAAAATAGCGAGATATACCTGAAGGATCGGCGTTATTTGATCCTGGCGGATCTGGAGGTTGATTCCAGGTTAGTTCTACAAGATTATTATCAGTGTCTTGCGACAGAGATGTTAAATGAGCCTTAAGGTTAATCGGTGATAAAGGGGGAGTTATGTCGGCATTTTTCAACTCTATCTTTGTTAAGACAATTTCACCGAAGGAGCTATCATAATCATGAGCAATATTTATGTTTACAACATCATGGAATCCTTCAGTCGGAAGAGCTAGTGGGGCATTTATATGAGCCTGATCTGTAATATTAAATATCAACTCACCAGTTTGATGACCGTCTAAAGTTAAATAACCCTCTCTTTCCTCATAGTACATGGTATTCCATGGGGTATCGAATGTGGCTCCTTTTGGCGAATCCTTGTCTGAAAAACTTATTCTGGCCATTATTCTTCTTGACTGGCCTGTGGCATTATAAAAAGTGGCAACAATCTTTTGGCCGTATTGAAAGTGAATAGGAGTCGTTCCTTTTATCCCGATATAAGGAAGATGTTTATCTGGAGTATTTCTCGTATCAGTAATTCCAGCATGTTGCGGATTTCCGTCAGGATTCACATAAGTTGTATATTGCGGATGCCTTATGACCTGATTCCATCCATCAATCTCAAATTGATTTTCTTGTTCATTCTTGCCAAAATCAACAAGTACTCCGAGAGTTGGGTTACTATCATCAGAAAAAGAGTAAGGAATATGAACAAAAAGAATAACTATTGCTAAAACTATAGAGCTTACTATTAACTTTTTCATAACACGATTGATCTGTAGAATACCCATTGCAAAGTGTGTTTTGATACTTTAGAATATCTGAAACAATTTCTACAATGGTTATTTCTGACAGTATCTGCCTTCACTTTTGGGTTAACTTAAAATACACAGCAAACAGAACATTCTTTTGTCAAAAACATCCTGATTCGTTGTTGCATATTATTAAATTCTGACTTAATGCATCATTCATTATTAAGAGTTAGCAATCATCATGCCAACAGTGATGTAGAAACTTTAATGTGAAGGCTTATTTCTGGAATGCTCTTCAATTATTGGAGAGATAATAGTGCGTCTTGAGGCTTAAAACAGGTGAAAGCTCTTCTTCTATTCTTTGAAAGCTTCAGAAGGTAAAAGAATTTTCATGTAAATAACTGCTAAATAACTACAAGAATGAAGAATAAAGCAAAATTTTCTGACTTTCGCTGAATAGCAGCGATTTTCGCCAAACAAAAGTCAAAAAAAATTATTGATACTTACTTATGGAAACAACCTGTAGTAGATGAGATTGATGTGGTATTTTTTCACAGACATCTTGAGTGTGAAAATTTTTAGCACACATATAAATAACCTGATTTATATGGCGAAAAGAAGGATAAAGAATGATAGGAAATATGCTTACGGTCAAGTGAAGTGAGAACAATATTCGCACAACAAGCATCATATATGCATCATTTTGAATTTTTTCGAATGCGATCATGATTCTGGCAGTTTGCACAGCATGCGGGGCCGAACCTATTTCAAGATCGATATCTGGCCTGGGAATTTCTAATTCCTCAAAAAACAATTTCGACATGTTTTCATCATAATGCTGCCCCGTATAAACGAGCAGAGGATGAATCTCGTCTGGATACTTTTTCATCTCTTTCACTATCAGGGCAATCTTCATAAAATTGGGACGAGCACCAGCAACATTAAGCATTTTCACCATAATTTTGTCTATCCACTCCAATTAAATTACGACCAAGTTCGCCAATGCTAAGCGGATAGTTAAAATTGGGTTGAATATGTATCATTTTTTCTTTATCCATGATTTCTGCTGGAGTCTAGTGTAGAAAGATGCTAAAGCAGGATGAATTTTCTTTAATTCCTCGGCAAGGCTTTCTTTTTCATCATGTTCCAGATACGGGCCAAAAACTAAGAGTAATGGGAGAATTGTTGAAAAAACAAGTTCTTTAAAAAATTCTAATATGCTATTTTGTAAAAAAAGGGCATTGTTTATGAGCACGAGACCAATTCCGATTCCTAAAAGAAAACCGAGACGTCCAAATTCAAAGGGAATCGGATATACCTTTCGAAAAAGGAAAAAATTTAAAATACTAAAAACTAAATAGGTAATTACCGTATTCCAGGCTGCAGCCATATAACCATATCGAGGTAACAAATACCAATTTAGAGCGATATTTATACATGCTGCAAGTATGTGTGAGACAGGTAAATACCAGGTTTTATTTTTGATAAATGCCCCAGTGACGAAAAAATTATGAAAAGAATAAAAACACATTCCTATCCCTATAACCTGTACAACTTTCCAGGCCTGGAAATATTCCGGTGCTGCCAATATTCTCACAATTGTAGGAGCCATAATGATCAGGAGATATTGGGCAACAACATACACTGTGACAAAATAGGTCGTGACTTTGGCATAAATTTTTTGATAATCCTTTTGTGCTGCAATTTCGTACATGACGGAAGCGTACCATATTCTCCCAAACGAATCAAGAAGAAGAGAGTTGAGCATAAAGGGAAATCGGTAACCTAAGCCATAAACTCCCACATCTTGCAAGGAGGTAAACCTGGGAAGTAATAGGCGATCAGCCTTATGCATAAGAGTCGCACTAAATGTAGTTGGAATAAAAGGCAAACCAAATTTTAGCATATTAACAAGCAGTCGGGAACGGAATCTTAGACCATTTGTTTTGGCTAAATACCCTACAAGTACAATTCCAACAATTACTGAAGATAGGAGTTCTCCGTAAAGCATTCCTCTTGCCTGAAGACGAAGAACAATGATAAAATAAAGGTTTGCAGCAATATTAAGACCCAACCTGCTTAAAGAAGCAATCAAAAATAATTGAGATTTTTTTCGAATATTCAAATAACTTTCGCCTGTTGTTAAAAATGCTTGAATAAACAAGAGAATAATTCCCAGATCAATATAGACAACAAATTTAGCACTTGTTAAAAATTGCTCGGCTAACGCGTTATCAAAAAGAAACAAAAGTGCTATCCAAACAAGCCCTGAAACAACAATGAACCAAAACGAAGTACCCACAACATCTCTTTTTTTATCTTCGGAATTGGCCTCATTGTAGAATTTTGCCATCGCAGGTACAAATCCCGCCAGCAGTATCACGATAAGTTGCGCTCTTATCGTATCAATAACTTCTATAATACCATAATCAGTTCTTGAGAGGAAGCGTGTATATATCGGAAGGAGGATAATGCTTGCTATGACACTTGCAAATCCTCCCAATGAATAAATAATAGAATGTAATCCCAGTTCTTTAATCGTTTTTCGCAGCATACTTTATAGTCCCAATTTGGTCATTAATAGCTGATATTGGGCAAAAACCTTTTCATAAGTCATCAACAATGAAAAATTCTTCCCTTGTTCTCCAAGTTTTCGAGCGAATTGATCATCAGAGAGAATTTTCAGAATCCCCTGAGCAATCTCCTCGACAGAATTTCCATCTACTAATAGTCCTGTTTTTCCATCTTGAACAGCATCTGGAACTCCTCCTGAATTTCCTCCAATAACCGATTTTCCCAAAAAGCCCGCTTCAAGAAAGACGATGCCAAACCCTTCAACATCTCCGCCAGGTTCAAAACGATTCGGCATGAGAAATAGATCACAGGCCGCATAATAATAAGGAAGTTCCTGATTTCCGATTTCCCCCAGGATTTCAACGTGTTTGCCCATTCCGGTTTCTTCTATGATTTCCTCCAGGTATTGTTGTAACCCTGTTGTTCCTCCGTGTGTAGAACCGATGATCAGATACTTTACTTCAGGAAACTGTTCAACCACTTTTGGCAATGCCCGGATAACATGATCTTGTCCTTTGCGCCGTTGCAAACGGCCTACTGTTAACAAAATCGGCGATCCTCCGAACTTCTGCCGTAATTGTACGATCTTTTGAGGTTCGAGATTTTTCAAAAGTGTTGGATCGAATCCTGGTGGAATAACCCCAGTACGGACGTTGGGTCCACCGAGAGCTTTCACAAGATTTTCCGTAAATGTAGAAATCGCCAAATTGAGATGAGCAGATCGGATAATAGTTTTGAGGAGGAAGCGTTCTACTCGATAGTTCTGGAGCACAGAAATATCTTCTCCCTGAAAATTGATCACAAGTTTTTTAAACAGCACTTTTGCAAGTACATAACCTGCAATTCCTTCAGGTAAGGGACGGGCGCATTGAATAATCTCAACTTTTTGTTTTAATGCTAAAAGAATCCCAGTTTTGAGCAACCCCCAAACAACCCCCAACCATTCAAACCCTTTTGGGCCTTTCCATTGTAGCGGTACCCGCGTTATCTGATAGTTAACATGTTTATCAAAGTCTTGAGCATGTGGAACAGCTTTTGTTAAGATAACGATCTTCTCTGGAGCATACAGGCCAAAACGACTGGCAAACATGGTACACGTTCCCCCTACCAAAGGGGGATAAAGTTCAGTCAGGAATAATGTCTTTTTCAGATTCAATTGTATCCTCCTATTTTAAGATATGAAGTCCATGAGAATATTTTGAGCGTGTATAATCCTAAAAGAATCATTGTGTCAATGAAAAACAGTACATTAGAAAAATTGAAACTGGATTTCATAGACTGGTCCTGCCTGTTCAGTCATAGTCATCACCCGGGCTTTGACTGAATGTTTCCCTGGCAAGAGATGAAAAGAGTCATGACCAGATTTTGTATCATGCCAGGTTCTGTCATCTACAGAAATTTGAAAAGTTTTGAAAAATGGACTATAGCCAAACAATCCAATATTGAGAAGGGGAGGGTTTTGAGAAGAGTCTAGAGAGCGCGCATAGATGTTCACACTATTCACAGGCCAATCAAATTTCTTTTGATGATCAACACGAATTTTAGCTGTTAAAATATTTCCGAAAGATGGCCGAGCTGTCCACCATGTAGCTAAATCTCCTCCTGCTGGACTTCCACGACGCAGGCGACGAGAATACCAATCGTTTCTCAAATCAATATGGATATACCTGTAAAATGGCAACAAATCTATGAGAGGAAGGCTTGGTTTCGGAGGTGCAATTTCCCGAGTGTATAATTGTTTTGTCTTCTGAAGTTCAAGACCATTGTGACAAAGCTCAAAAGCTGAGAGAGGAATTCCGTTGGCTTCATAAACTATGTTGAAGTCAGTATCCATGACAAACCATTTGCGATGTTGGTTCGACCATAGTTCTGCAAGAGCATGTTCCCATGTGTAACCATCTCTGGATGCTGTCACCAGACGAGCTGGCCAACCTAAGGCAGTCGCGGCGTTTACCGTTACTTTTGCGGCAACTTCACACCAAAATTTCGAACCGTTTTCTCCGGCTTGAATGATGTCTAACGGATGAGGGATTGTAATGCCTTGTGGTACGGGATCAATGCCATGATCCCAACGAGTACCTACCCATGCCCCCAAACGTAACATGGCATGATATTCATCAGGAGCTTCCATAATAAGTTGATCTAACTGATAATGTTCTCGAAGCTCTACAAGATATTGGGCATTCATTGATTCATAGATAAAAGGAATGTCTCGTTGGATGTTCTCATTGCTGCCATTTCCACCTAAAAAGCGGAATCCAGGTACTTGAGCTTCGATATGTTTCCAACTTTCGAGGGAAGATGATGATATGACATTACTCTCACCAATCCAGGAATTTTGTCGGAGTAGTTCAGCAGATTTTTTATCTTCGGCATAAAGTTTAGCAAAGACAGGGACAATAATCACTCTGCTCCCTTGTTTGGCCAATTGAATTGGAGTTAAGTGGAAATAATGACTTGATCCAAGCCATAAAAAAACGATAGCGAAAAGACCGGCAATAAAGGTTTTCCACTTCGGTTTACAGATAAAGTATTTGTAATAATGTCGCATTTTTTTGTTATCGGTATTTATATTCATTTTTTTAAAATCTTCTGTATTGTACTTGCGCAATGAGATATGATTGTTCTTAATTTATACATATAATAAAGTTGAGGTTTGAATTGTTGAGGTTTTCCAAAACCATAAGAACATTGGGTATTCGGTGCCTTTTCTTCCGGATGTTGCTGAAAATACGAATGCATTGTTGTATTTGTCATCAAAATAATAAGCGGTCTTGTCAAGGTTCTTGTTTCAAAAGAGAACAAGTCTTGCAGAGGTTTCTCGAAAAAAAACTCTGATTTTTGTAGAAACTTTTTTCGAAGAGGTGCCTCGGAATACTTGGCAGCAAATTTAAATACATTACTTTTTCGAAGATCGTGGGCCGGCCATGTTTCAGTTGGATATTCCACAGTATCAAACACAGTCGAGGTACACACTTCATGGTCACGCATCCATTGAGCATAGTGAAGAAGACTTTTTTTCGCATAACAGTACAGATAGTCAAGTTCATTTATCTCCGCTTTGAGATCTAAATACCTTCCCAAGATCTGAAGAAAGATTGTATAAGACCACCGGACCTCGGTGTTTGTCAATTCTCGTTCTTCAATATTATCTTCAGGATGAATACAACGCTGAATGAGTTGTTCTGCTTTTGTAAGATATTTTTTATTTTTTGTTAATAGAAAAGCGTCTATTAGTGCATTGATCGAATAGCCTGCTCCTCGACCAGGACCATGATACGAATAATCCGGACTGTCAGTCGTGCTCACAAGCCCAGTATTCCTTGTATTCATGAACCTGAACTTTGTTTGAGTTCCATCATCCATATTAATGATCCAATCTGCTAATCCAATTGCTGTCTCTTTTGAAGCGATCTCTCCTGTAAGATAATAATGATAGACCAGGCCGGTGGTGTAATTATGCTCGTTCGCTGGTCCTCCGCCATAACTGCTCAGGCTTTTAATCTCGATCGTAGCTTTGGAATATCCACGATGGGTTGCGGTTGCAGCATCCGTATAATGATCTGTATGCCAGAAGAATCCCCCATTAAAATTTGGTTTATCTTGAGTCGTATGGTATATATCTATATCAATGACATGATGAGTCAGATCATTGAACAGCGGAAACCATCTGATATTTCCACTGCATAGATATTGGATGATCATCCCGTAAATACAATCGTATTGATTGTTATAATGTGAAATGGGTATTCCTTCGCCCTGATAATATATTTTTTCATGATCGGCATATAAATCGCCAAAGTTCCGCCAACCATATTCATCAATGAGTTCACGGCGATCGACAAATGTATTATCCCCCTCAATAGCACTATAAATAAGTTCTTGTACTTCAGGATAGGGGGCATCAGCAGAGGGGGTCAAGTAATCAACAACTTTTGATTGGGAATAATGCTCAGGAGAGAGATGAGGAATCAATGGATTTTCAATCCAGGCAAGTCTTGATATCCCTTCTGATGATGGTTCAAAACTTAAAAAAAGCGTATGCGTTTTCTGCTCGCCTCCTTGAAGTTCAAACAGATCTTGATATTGATTGGGGAAAACCCTGATTTTCAGGAGATTTCCTGTGCCTTCAAGAGCTTTGGGAAAATTCTCCCAGAATCCTTTGACTGTTCCGGTAATCCTTTTCACGCTATCCTGAATCGCAATAATCGGATGCGTTCGACTGCCTTCCTCAATCAGTTCACCGTTGCTTCTGACCTGGTATCCCCGGAAGCTATGCATGACCTTTCCAAAGCGGTTAACATGGTTTGAACTGTTCCAATTTATCCCTCCGCTCGAGTCCTGATATATTGTGAGCGTCTCTGCTGTCTGTTTTTGCAGAGGGCGTTCCGGGCAGGTTGTCCAATGAATGCTGACACCTTCATTAGCTAACAGAGCAAGTTGTAGTGATAGATCCTGAAAATAGACCGAGCCAGCATCTCCCAAATCCCATAAGCCGCCAAGGTGTTGAGCGGCTTGTGGATTACGGATTGTATAATCTATTTTCGTCAACGCACTCTGCGCATAAAAATGAATCCGTGCAAAGAATTCCAGAGGTGATGAGGAGAGTTGCCCTTCAACTTTGAGCGTTGTTCGCAAAGGCCCGACTGTTTCTAATGAAACTCGACGAATGATGTGTTCACAATGCTGGCCTGCTTCATCAACAAAATCCATAAAACTTTCTGCCGGGTTAATTATCGGATCATGATCTTTGAAAAGTACCTGCTTCAAGGGTTTGAAGACATTTTTATCAACAATAAAACAAGCAACGTCTGTGTTAATATCAATGGTGTCAGAGTGTTCTCGTACGATAATCCCTTCAGAAGATGTTGATTGAAGAGATTCCCCAGTTTTATCGTGCTTGCGTATCGTGTATTGAGTTTGGGTATGGGCAGCAAGCGTGACTTGAAAATCGAATAATACCCATTTTAAGCTCTGATCGTGCCATCTGTCGAGTACTTGCAATTGCGCCGGAACATGTGCATGTTGATCATTGACTACGCTCAGTTCATCCAGACTGGTAAACAGGGCTTTTGGAAAGGGAATTCCTACCGTGACCGGTTCATTCTTCCTGGGAATTCCGGCGGTTTCTACGATCAAAAGAGGAAAAGATAACATAATCGCTACTCCAAATGGTTACAGGTCATGAGATGTTGACGACTTTAAAAAGTCCGATAATTGTCCCAATTGTACGAGCAGGAAAGTAAATGCTATAAAAATGTAGCGCATCGAGAAACTGAATTCTCCCTTTACCAATGCCATAGAGTCTGAGTGTATAAAGCACAATAGGGAGGCAACTTATCACCAAAGAAAAAAAAGCAAAGTCGATCTGGGCAATACCAAGCGAAATGATACTCAGTAACAGTAAAACCCCCTGCCATAATGGCATGAAAAAACTTGGAAGTTCTCGCAAGATAATTTTTCTGCCACGCATAGATTGCAGATTCGATTGTCCCCTCCAGATTTCTTTCCGAAACATTTCCGCGTAACTCTTATCTTCGCCCAGATGAATATAAGAAGCTTTAGATGTAAAATACAATTCTCCCTGTTGATGCACTGTATTCGTGAAATAATAGTCTTCACAGGTGACAAGATGTTCCGGAAATCCGCCTGCTTTCTCAAAAATACTGCGCTTGAGGAACAGATCGCGCCCATCCAGAAATTGTACCGTACTGTCAGCCGCTGTATTATTCAAAATTACACGAATCTGTTCAATAATCCCGGCCTCAGGGGCGCATTGTTGGATCGCGCTGACCAGAACGCGGTCAGGATGCTGGTCTAATTCGTCAAACATCACATGCAGCCAGTTTGGTGAGAGCTGAATATCGGCGTCTAAAAACACGAGATATTCTCCGGAAGCATGGCGTACACCAACATTTCGCAGGGCAGAGATCGTTTTATCTCCCGGTTGAAAAATTGTTTGCAGATGAAACTGGGTGTTCTCGTGCTTGAGATCATCTAACGTGTTGTTTTGGGTGACAATGATCACCTCAAGTTCCGTCTGATCAAATTCAAGGTTCGCGATCGATTGAAGCGTTTGTTCAAGCAATTCTGTTCTGCCTTTATGAGGAATAATAAATGAAACGAGCATAGATGTTAAATCCTTTTTGGTCTGATAATCAGGATATTTAACAGATACTAGTGTGTGAATTCAGCCAGGATATGTTCGAGTTTCTCCAGGTTTGTATCCCAATTGTAATATTTTTCGATCACCTCGCGGGCATTTTGAGCGAGCGTGTTTCTCAAAGATGGATCGTTCATGAGGCGGATCACCTGTTCAGCAAATTGATCCGGCTGATCCTCAACCAGCACACTCTGCCCTGGTTCTGCGATGATCCCTTCAAATCCCAGGGAATTTGTGACGACTGGAACGCCCATCGCCATGGCTTCCAGAATCTTATTTTGTACTCCGCGGGCGATACGCATCGGTGCAATAAATACAACTGACTTCAGTACATAGGGTTGTATATGTTCAACAGAACCTGTTACAATAATGTTCGTCTGATTTTTCCCCAATGCCTGGACTTCCGGTGAAGGATCTCGACCAACAATATAAAATTTGACTTCCGGTATAGCGCGTTGGATTCGTGGCAGAATCTCATGACAAAAATAGCGCACAGTTTCTACATTGGCCCAATAATCCATTGCCCCGGTAAATACGATCGCTGTTGGATCGTAAGGCTCAGAAGACGGATGAAACATCTCTGTATCTACCCCGTTTAAAATCGGGGTCATTCTGGAACAGGGACACACCAGCTTTTGAAAATCGGCAACTTCTTTTTCTGACACCAGAAAACAGTGTTGGAATGTGTTGGCAAGAAAAATTTCATACGTTCTCAGACGTTGGCTTTCCAAACGATAGATGAATTTTTGAGGAAATCTGGCATAACGAGTATATTGATGCCATTTTTCGGAATCGATATCAACAAAATCAATCACTTTGGGAATATGCTGGATATGCTCAACATATTGCGCCATTGACGAGCAATACACAAAGATCAAATCTATCTGCTGCTCTTCCAGGCGATGTTTGATAATAGTGTACAATTGTTTCGAGTAAAAATATCCAAGAGTCAAAGGCTTTGAAGAACAGATACTACACAATGCTTGTATGTTAGAGCGCAGGGAAGAGTGCAAGACAATATCAACAGATTGGCAATAGGCTTTGAGTTTATCTTCATAGTGAAAGTCTTCCTGATTATCCGTGAGACAGGCCAGAAAAATCTGATGGGTTCGAGCAAGAAATTTGATTTCATTGAACGAACGGAGTTTATCACCTTTTTTAGGGGGAAACGGAACGCGTTGAGATAAAAATAATATGTTCATACTCTTGCAGGTCTGCCTGAAACAGGATACCCTTTCACCGTTTTACATTCAGTGCATGCCCATAACTTCTTCATAAATCGCTTCTACTGTTTTTAATCTGTTTGTAAATGAAAATTTTTGACATATCGTTTTTCGGCCATTTTCCTTCAACATATTGGCCTTTTCCGGATCACAAAGAATAGAAAGAATAGCCTGAGAAATGCCATCCACATCACCGACCTGACAAAGAATTCCATTATATCCGTTCTCGATCATTTCATGAACCCCGCCAACATCAGTATAGACAACAGGAACTTCCATGGCCAATGCTTCTAACACCGTGTTTGGGGTGCCTTCCATGAGAGAGGTTGAGGCAAAGAGATCGAGGCTTGCATAGATATTCATAGCATCTTTTCGGAATCCCAGAAATAGAACTTTCTCAGAAAGTCCTCTATGTCGAACTTGTTGTTCCAATTCTGCTCTGTCAGGCCCATCCCCAACCAGTATAAAGTAGGTATCAGGTCGTTCCCGAATCACTTTTTCTGCAACATTTAATGTACTTTGCAGATCCTTTTCCCATCGCAATCTCCCAACTACCCCGACAATTTTACTTGTTGAAGAAATTTGTAGTTCTGCTCGAAGAGTGGGGGTCACTTTCTCGCGAGTCCAGGTCTCCACATCAATAGCGTTATGAACAACCGTAATTTTTTTCGAATCAAGGCCACTGTCAAGCATTAATTGTTTGGTGGCATGGGATACGGCAATCATTTTATGGTATTTTTTGAGCGAGAAAAGATTGAGCCAGGTGTAGAGCTTCTGTTTAGTGCTATCCACCACCCATCCATGGGCTGTAAAGACAAGTTTCATACGTGGGTGAATCTTGCTCAGTAAATATCCAATAAAACACGTTTTATAATCTCTGGCATGATAAATATCGATGTGATAGGTTCGAATAAGCTGATGAATCTCCCTGAGATTCTTCAGATCAAGTTTTTTATGTTCTAATACTTCATGAATAGTTAATCCTTTTTCTCTGGCCCATTTGGCGATTTGAAATTCGGTATCGTCTGTCCCCCGCATATACATGAGGATGATATTAAATTTGTCACGATCATGTTTTTCGGCAGCCAGTAAAACTGTTTTATCCGGTCCGCCTCCAGTAGTGTACGTACTGCGACATTGCAAAACATTTATTTTTCTTTGACTTGAAGAAGGAGGTGTGGTTGAATTGTTTTTATGATCCAAACTTTTATTTTCTCCGATAATTTTTGCAGGAATCCCTCCCACGATCACATTTGGAGGGACTGATTTGGTTACCACAGAGTTTGCGCCAATGATCACATTGTCGCCAATCGTAATATCCCCCAGAATCTTGGCGCCTGCCCCAATAAGAACATTATTCCCAACTGTTGGAGGTTCCCCCCATCCGCCTTTATCGCCAAAGGTTACCTCGTGATAAATCGTACAATGTTCGCCCATTTTCACATGTGAGTGAAAAATAACGCCTCCGAAATGGTGAATCCGTAACCCCTTGCCAATATCGGTTTCAGCAGGAATGGAAATACCAGTGATAATTTCTATGAATCGTTCGAAAATAAACCGAAACGGCTGGGTGGGAATCCCACGAACATGAAACCACCGAAAAAAACGATACACAAAGAGAGCTTGAAATCCTTGAGAAAGCAACCCCCGGATGAAAATACGAAACGACGAATTCTTCGAATCGGTTTCTTCGGCAAACCTGTTCAGATCGGCTCTTAGGTTTTCAAACATTTCATGCTCCTTGAATAAAAAAAGCTTTTACGAAATACTGACTACTCCTTTCTACACTAGAAACCATAACCATATCGCTTTGTCAAGAACGAATAATCAGAGTATAATCAAAATTTTCCGAGAAAACGGTGAGAATTCAAAAAAATGCTTTACAAAAATTCCCAAAGAATACTATACATAGAAAGAGGGAATTTTTTTTGCTACGACTCTTATTGGCAACAAACGCAGGAGTAAGTCTCCTGTTTGAGGGTAGAAAACCATGAGTATTGCAAAGGGAGATAAAAAATGTATTTTGTTTGTATTAACGGTTGATACAGAAGAAGAGTGGGATTGGGATAAGGAGTTTCCAACAGGGACCCCTGCTGTCCAAAATATTCACAGGATTCCAAAATTTCAGTCGTTCTGTCATGAGTTAGGAATAAAACCGACCTATTTCATTGATTACGCAGTGATTTCCGATCAATCAAGTCGCCAATATTTTCAAAAGCCTTTTGAAAAAGGAGAGTGTGAACTTGGTTCCCATCTTCATACCTGGGTGACTCCTCCTATTGAGGAGAGCATCCATGAGAAAAATACTCACGCTATTAACCTGCCTTCAGAGCTTGTTAAAAGGAAATTGAGAACTTTAACTCAAAAATTTGAAGCAACTTTTGGAGTATGCCCACAGGTGTTTCGTTCCGGAAGATGGGGTGTAAATGGTGCCCTATTACAGATGTTGATCGAAGAAGGGTATCACATAGATTCTAGTGTCTATCCATTTTATGCTGATTCGACATTTTCCTATTATGAGGCTCCTGGTATTCCCTATTGGCCGGATTTGGAAATATGTACGCACGAGAGCAGCCAGAAGGAAATATTTGAGATTCCCGTAACATCTGGTTTTAATCATCCCTCTTTTACAAGATGTCACCGGATTCATCAATTTCTCGCAAAGAAACCCTGGAATCTGATTCATGGGGTTGGGATTTTATGGAATCTTCAGCTTCTGAGAAAACTCCAATTAAGCCCTGAACTTACAGATATACATGATATGATCACTCTAATTCATGCCTGTCTGAAACGTGGTCATCAAATTATTCATATGTTTTTACATAGTTCTAGTTTGCTTCCAGGAGGTTCTCCGTATGTTCGTACTGAAGATGATGAGCGAAAGTTTTATCAGAGTATTGCTGATGTAGTTCACTATTTGAAAGATCAGACTGATGTCAGTTTTTGTACCTTGACAGAGGCGAAACAGCATTATTTACAGGAGGAAAATGCATGAGAATTCTTGGGATTTCACCACTTGATAAAAACACAACCATCTGTCTTGTTGAAGATGGGAAAATTATTGCGGCAATGGGAGAAGAACGATTTAGTCGCCAGAAAATGCACTCTGGATTTCCGCATCTTGCGTTACAAGAGCTTTTCACGACATATCGGCTGACTGCTGATGATATCGATTATGTGGCCTATGCCTTTTTTGATGCTGACACAGAAAAACAGATGATGCAGCAATCTCAGCAGTGGTATCAGGAGAAAATGAGTCAAACTTCTTCTAAAGAGATTTTTTCAAAATTTCGAAATCTCCCTGCTTATAGGGAAAAATTTTTTCATATCCCAGGGCTTTCTCAAGACAAATTATATATGAAAAAACCCTGGCACATGAACTTGTTTTATACACTTGCCAGTACATTGAATTTTTTGGGGAATGCGATTCAACAGCGCTATTTTGATTTGTGGATCGCAGATGCCTTTGCTGATCATGCTCAATATCAAACCGAACTACTCCAGAATTTACAAAAATTCGGACTCACAGAAAAACTTGTTCGTTTTGATCACCATCTCTGTCATTCTGCCAACGCCTATTACACCTCTGGATTTGACGAAGCCCTGATAGTGACGCTTGATGGGTATGGCAGTGGATTGGCCGGAAGTATTGCTGTGGGAAAAAATGGTAAGATCGAACGTATTCATGGAATGCGCTATCCGGTCAGTTTGGGAGAATTTTATGAGCGTGTCACCTCGTCGTTGGGATTTCGTCCCGGGCGTCACGAGGGGAAGATCGTCGGACTTGCCGCTTATGATGATCCGAATATTTTATTTGAGACGGTGCGCTCATTTTTTGAGGTGAAAGATGGAGAAGTGTTGTATAAGCTGCCTCATAATTTCTTCCTGGTGCGCTATCTGGCTTCTCGTTACCCCAAACCGACTGTCGGATCTGCCTTTCAAAAAGTTCTTGAAGATGTATCATGTGAATATGTGAGTTATTATCAGAAACAGACTGGCTTGAAAAATATTGTGGTATCTGGCGGGGTGGTCGCAAATGTAAAAGCGAATCAGCGGTTGTTTGAAATTCCTGGCATTGAAAAAATCTTTATTCACCCGGCCATGGGCGACGATGGGTGTTGTGTCGGAGCGGCCTTATTGCTGACAAGCCAAAAACAAGATTTGAAACCGTATGAACTGAAAGATGTATATTTGGGGCCTGGTTATACTGAAGAAGAAATGGAAGAGGCCCTGAAACAAGAAGGACTTGTTGCTGAAAGACCGGAGAATTTACCCAAACGTGTCGCTGAACTTCTGGTTGATGGTAAAATCGTCGCTCGTTTTAATGGACGAATGGAATATGGCCCCCGTGCTCTGGGCAACCGTACAATCATGTATCATGCCAAAGATCCCAGTGTGAATCTCTGGCTGAACACGCAGCTCAAACGTACGGAATTTATGCCCTTTGCGCCTGCTACACTATATGAGCATCGGGAAAAATGCTATAAAAACATCCAGGGCGCTGAATATGCCGCCAATTTTATGACGATTACTTTTGATTGTACGGATTTCATGATAAAACAGTGTCCGGCGGCCGTTCACGTGGATAAAACTGCTCGCCCGCAACTCGTTCGCAAAGAGGTCAATGAAAGTTTCTATCAGATCATTGAAGAATACTATAAACTCACCGGAAATCCTTCGATTATTAATACGAGTTTTAATATGCACGAAGAGCCGATTGTCTGTACGCCGTTTGATGCTATTCGAGCTTTCAAACTAGGACATTTACATTATTTGGCGATGGGCCCTTTCCTGGTAAAAGGAGAGGAAGTCTAGGCTTTCAAGAATAGGTGGTTATTCCTGCTCTCTGAACGCGATCTGAAAATCTTTTCCCAGGAGGAAAACTGGCGTATTCGCTGCAAAAAACCTCTCGCGGGATGAGAGGCGGAAAAAAGTTTCGAGTTCACTGGAAATATGAAATTTTGGCATAACAGGGAGGTTTGGTATGTATGAAAAAATGGAACCATTAAAAATTTCAACAGTGTGTGCGAATATCCCTGATCTTGATGCGGTATTGAGTGTATTGTACACCCGCCTGAAACTTGCCCCATTTTTACGATTTGATTTAGAGGCCACTGAAGGAGTTACTCCTGTCGCATTCATCCGAATTGGTGAACATACTATGGAGCTTTTGGGGCGTATAAAGGGAGAACGCCCCCAAAGCGGAGTTATTCACTGTGTTGAAATTGAGGCTCCTGGACAGGAAAAGACAGAAATTGAACTTGCTCCGGAAACAATCCTTCGTTGTTGTCCCGGAGAACAAATTCGACTCAGGGCGATAGAGATTATGACTTCTCTACCCAAAGAAGATGCTGCCGCTTTCATTGATTATACAGGAGCAACAATGGCTGGCCCAGAGAATTCTCTCGATTTATGCGGGATAGCCATCCGGCTTGTTGAGACAGAAGGGATCCCCCCAAAAGAATTGCCAGGATTGTTCTTTCCAGGATGGCACCGATTGAGTGTGCATGTCCCTTCAGTAAGTGAGTCTTACGAGACAATGTCGGCAAGTGGGAGTAGTCTGGAAAGTCTGGTTGAACCATTTCAGGTCATGCCAGGTCACAAGGAAGCGATGCTCTCGCTCCCGTCACATGTGATCCTTCAACTGACTGAGGAGTCTTTCTTGAAAATGACCCCTTCGCTCGCAGTGGAATGGGTAAAAAGCAAATTTTCAGGGCATCGGATGAGATTTAATACAAGGGGAAAATAGTGCTCAGATATAAGGTCGGTCGTTTGTAGATATTGTCAATGTCGGACTTAGGATGGGCAATCGCATTGCACGTTAAGGGTAACAACTTGTGAACCTGCAACATTATAGACGCTGGTTATTCCGCCCCTACTTTCAACCACAGATTTCACAGATTTTTAGTGATCGGTAGAATCTGTGCAATCTGTGGTTTGGTCCCTCGCCTTTAATCTATGCGTACGCGGCGATACAGAGCGTCCAGAGGTATTGTCAGTCTGACGGATTCCAGGTAAATCTCGCCGCTGCGATACTTTTCCGGCTGCCACTCGCGGCTGCGGCGAAAAAGCGTCGCTTCCTTCATTTCCTGTTCGAGCAGTAGATATTCCTGAAGCGTAGGAATCTGCTGATACGCCCAGAATTTTTCAAACCGATCCTGTCGTTCGGTGGAAGATGAGATCACCTCGATGATAAGACAGGGTTTTTCCCGATAATATGCCTTCCGATCATTGTCCGCGCAACTCACAACCACATCAGGATAGTAAAACAGAAGTTTGCGTGGCAAACGAATTCGGACTTTCATATCCGCTACAAACACTTCACACTCGTCTGGCAAATTTTGATTCAAAAAAGCGTTTGCATTTGAACTAATCAGATTATGCTTATCGCTTGCGCCAGCCATCGCATACACCTGACCATCCATGTATTCATGGCGGATCGTGCTTGCCTCTTCGCCGGTCAAATAGTCCTCTTCGCTGATAACATATACAGGTTGCGGTAATGCCATAACAATGCTGTCTCCCCTTCTCAGACCCCAGATGACCCAGATTTCACAGATGAAAAAATCTGTCACATCTGTTTAATCTGTGGTTTACAATTCCATAAATCGCCGGTACCACAGTTCAAACATCAGAAGAGTCCAGAAATTTGTTCCGAAATTTCGCTGCCCTGATTGGTGCTGTTGCCACATCTTTTCTACATACGCTGGTTGAAAAAATCCCCGACTATACGTTTTCGACGAAAGGAGTGTTTCCTGTGAAAAATCTTTTAATTCATTTCGAAACCATTTGTCAAGGGGGATCTCGAAACCATGTTTTTTTCGGTAAAGAATTTCTGGCGGCAGATAGGGCGTCAGAGCTTTCTTCAAAATATACTTTTTTTCTTGTCCGTGCAGTTTGAAGCGAACTGGAATCGTTGCGACAAATTCCATAAATTTATGATCCAACATTGGTGCTCGTACTTCCAACGAATTTGCCATACTCATGCGATCAACTTTGACCAAAATATCCCCTGGAAGGTAGTTTTTGATGTCCACATATTGCATTTTCGATAAGGGATCATCTGTATCAGCTTTCTTGTAAAACTGTTCAATCACGGTAAAGGGATCATATCCGTGGATACTGCGTTTGAAATCTTCACTCAATAGCTGATTTTGCTCGTGTTGCGTCAGATATGTATTCGTTCGATAAAATCCATGCGCATGAGAAAGCGTGAGATTCGTTAAGAAAAATTTTCCCCGTAAATATTGCGGCAGCCAATCCCACTGCGGATAGATATTCGCCAGTGGGGTAATGATTGCCTGTTTTATCACGTTCGGAATACGAGTCCGCAGAGCATGTTCCAGCATGTCTATTGAATATTTCGCATAGCCTGCAAAATTTTCATCCCCTGCGTCGCCAGCCAGAGCCACTGTCACTTTTTCTCTTGAGAGCTTCGACACATAGTAGGTAGGGACAGCCGATGAATCGGCAAAGGGTTCATCAAAATGCCAGACAATTTTGTCCAGAATACCTAGAGCATCAGCTTTGACCACGCGTTCAAAGTGGTCGGTATGATATTGCTGGCTTACCTTACGCGCAAAGTCCAGTTCGTTAAATTGACGTTCTTCAAATCCGATTGATGTCGTAATAACCTGGCCTTTCGTTGATTGCGCCATCATCGCAACCACGCCGCTGGAATCGATCCCGCCGCTTAAAAAAGCTCCCAGAGGCACGTCACTCATCAAACGAATCCTGGTCGCTTCCTCAAACAGTTCAATCAGTTTTTCACAAAAATAGGATTCATTATGTTGCTCTTCCACGCGAGCAAACGAAAGATCCCAATATTCATAAGGTCCATGAATTCCTGTTGGTTTACAGACCAGATAATGTGCCGGGGGAAGTTTATAAATATGTTTGAAGATGGTTTTCGGAGCAGGAACATACAAATACATGAGATAATCATATAGTGCTTCATAGTTAATTTCTTTTGGGATGGTCGGATCCTGGAGTAAACATTTTAACTCCGAACCAAATACAATTCGGTAGTCATCCGCATAATAATAAATCGGTTTTTTGCCTAATCGATCTACTGCTAAAAAAAGCTGCTGCTGTTGCTCATCCCAAATCGCAAAGGCAAACATCCCACGCAGATATTGCACGCATTGCTCACCATATTCACGATATAAATAGATAATGACTTCTGTATCGGTTTTTGAATGAAATTTATGCCCTCGTTGCTGGAGATTTTCGCGATAATCCAGGTAATTGTAGATTTCCCCGTTAAACACAATAGCAAATTGGCGGTCGAGAGAAAACATCGGCTGTCGTCCAGCTTCCGAGAGATCGATGATACTCAAGCGGCGATGTCCCAGACCAATATTATCCTTGACATACACACCATCCGCATCTGGCCCACGATGTTGGATTATATCAGTCATACGCTGAACTAATTCGGGATCAACGCCTTTTGACCCTCTAAAATTATAACTTCCTGCAATTCCACACATTATATATTTCCTTAGTCAAAGTAAGAAATCAGGATATAGTACACCGCAGATTTATCAAATTCTGCAATAATACGTCTGCTATACTTGCACACCAGTCCTAAAAAATAAAAAGAAAACCCATTATTTGCGTGAACTCTTTTTCGTCTGACGTTATCTGGCTACCTTAAAATATAGATCAGTATATGCTTTCACCATAAGATCTAAAGAGAAGTTGATTTCGACCCATTTTTTTCCTGCCAGGCCCATCTTATGTCGCATTTTGGTATCTTGAAGAAGTTTAATTAGCATATTTGCCATTTCCTCAGCATTATTGCTTTCAACTAAAAATCCGGTTTCATGTTCCCTAACCACCTCCGGATTTCCTCCGACTCGAGTTGCAACGATGGGCAACCCCGCCCCCATTGCTTCAAGCAAAGTTACCGATGTGCCTTCACTAAATGAAGATAAGGCAAAAATATCAAAAACATGTAATAACTCTGAGATATCAGATCTAGCTCCAAGAAAACGGACTTTATCGGTAAGATCACGCGATTGAACGATGTTCCTCAACCTTTCTTCTTCCGGTCCATCTCCAACTATGATGAGATAAGTTTCAGGCAAATGTTGCAATATCTGTTCAAATGCCTGAAGTAGAATCGGATGATTTTTAATAGGATCCAGACGTGCCACAATTCCGATAACATTGTAATGAGGCTGCAAGCCCAATTCACGTTTTTTAGTGAGAGGATCGCCTACGTGAGAAAATTGTTTGAGATCGATTCCATTATAAATCACCTTAATTTTATGCGCTGGAAAATTTTCATATTTGATAAGACTTTCTTTTGTACTTTCAGAAATCGTCACAATTTCATCGGTGAAACGGCTTAAAATGGGATTAATAAGAACTCGCTTAATTTTCCTCTGATCCGGATAAAATCTGCCATGTTCTGTAAATATTAACCTGGGTTTTTGCTCTGCCTGAATAAGCCTACTATATAAAGAGGCCATAAGACCATAAAAATAGGGAGTGTATTGATGCGCATGGATAACATCAATCCGCTCTTGTTGGATGACGCCGTTAATTCGTTTTACGAGTCCCCAATCAATTCCTGACTTTCTGTTAAGGAGATATATTGGATATCCGTGATGTTGTAATTCTTCTCCAAAATGTCCTAATTTATCAAAGCAGCAAATCACGGGCGATACACGTAGTTTATCTATTCGCTGCACAATATCATAGACTAGTTTTTCAGTTCCGCCAAAAACTAAGCTCAGAACTAGCTGGATCACTCGTAGAGGGGTATGCATAATTTTTCCTTATCACAGATTGGTGTTAGTTAGGCATAAATACGTCTTCTAATAGGATATTCCTCTATCTCTTCTTCATCCTCTTTTCCTAGCTCGATCTGTTTTTGAGCCGATTTTCCTATGTTGGCAACAACACCTGAAAGTGTTAGAGTCCAGTAGAAAAAGTCAATAAATTCAAGTGTTACAAACATCACCGCAATGCAAAATCCGATGATCCCAGTTTCTATCGCCCAGGCATAAAGATGGATATTAACGCCATCTACAAATTTAGGATATTTTTTGGGGATATTGTGTGCCTGGCGAATGACATAAAAAATAAGAAATAGGTATGTTGGAAATACCAGGAGACCTCCTCCTAGAAGAAAATTGAGAAAGGTATTGTGCATTTGTTTACCCCCCTGTGCAATCTGGACAAATTCATCAGGTTCAAGGTATGCTCTGATTTCATCTATATGATAATCTTTATAGATAAGATAAAAACAGTTCATTCCAACCCCGGTAAGCCAATACTCTGGATGTGTCCTATAGATAAAAAGTGCAGCTTTCCATATAACTACTCTGCCACTAGCAGAAGACTCATATTTAACTTCTCCTGTGTCCTCACTTTCCTGTCCTAACATTGTTTTCAGACGTTCTGTATAATCGCTGATATATTCTGGGGGCATAAATAATATAAAAATAAAAACCAATAATCCCCCAACTACAATTAATGCAAACAACGTTTTTATTTTCTGTGTTCCGGGTGAACGTAAAAAGATATAGGCATAGCTTCCTATTAAGGCCAAAAATGCTCCTCTTGATCCACCGAGAATGATGAAAATAATAAAAACGAGAGTTGAATATACTCCAAGAAATTTTATCAACTTATTTCTACTAAACATAAAATAATATCCCATTGGAATGTACAGCATATAGACTGCGGATAAATCATTAATGTCAAACAGGACAACCCCTCCTAATCCTTCCATCCGGCTATTTCCTCCAAATTTCTGTTGGATGCCCCACATTGCCAACAATGTCCACCATAGAACGGAAATTCCATAATATAATTCTAATTTCTTTGTTGTATTGATCGATTTTGAAATCAGAAAACAAAAAAGCACCACCCGAATAAACAAATTTGTCCATCGCCAGCTAAAAGCCGGAACAAGCGCATAAAAATACACGATAATCATTTCTATAATCATGAGCACAAAAATTTTTATTTGGAACGGGAGCTTCGTGTATTCCAGTTTTAGCTTATTACTATGAATGATCCATGATGTAAAAGTGGCAACTTGAGTTGCAAGGAATATTCGTCCTGTAGCACTTGTATCACCCCATAATAATTGCTCAGGTCGGATAATGTTAACAACTGCATATAGAATAGTTCCATAAAAGGGATCGACAAAAATCAGAGGGATGGGACCCCAAAACATGACAATTAGAAATAATTTCCTCATGAATGAATGTTTCCTCCATCTGCATACATTTGCTCAAGGATTTGGTCAGGTTCTTTGTTTTCCCCTTTTTCCGCTGCTTTAATTAAACCATATAATTCCCTGGCGGTTACATAATATAATTTATAATGAATACCATCATTATAAGTTGTTTCAAGATAGGAAAGCATTTTGTTCATAGGCTCTCCTAAAAGCATATTGCAATTTTCTTCTTGTGCTCCGTGTGTATGGAGTTTGACAAAAATCCACTTTGGTTGACCAGATACATGGATGTGTTGTTGAATCCATAAGTCAACACGGGAGGAAACCGGAGGATTATCTCCCGATAGCTCACTGTTTTCTATCCGTGGGAAGATTCCCCATTTTCTGGTTCTCCAGTTAAGGGTTAAGATCCCCTGGATAATCATCAGATCCCCTGAAGGTGGTCTATTCACTTCTACATCAATTCCAGTATTATGTGATTTCGGTTGTTGAGGATCATCTGTAGCGTAATAAATGCTATTAATCTTTTGAGTTTGCGTGACATCAGGTGCGGATGGATAGGTAAAATCCGCATAGCAACCCGTTTCTCTCAAGATAATAAGTTCATCATTCACTCCACACCATTTCCCATCAGGTCTAGAATTGTCTAAAGCCCAGTTCCCATGAATAAAACCATATTCGACATTTCCTGTATCACGATTTTTGTGCAATAACCCATGAGTGTCGTGAAGAATCGTCTTAAATCTGATTAAAGTTTCTCGTAAATTCTGACTTGTATCATTGTTATGGTGTAAGTGGATTTCGACGTCGCCAAATCCATTTTTATGGATTCTTGCTAATTTATCTAAATGTTCTGTTCTGTATTCTTCTTCAGGATAAAAGAATGTGTGCTGATATGGCCTTCCCCTTGAATCTCTATGGTTTAAAGCCATAATAGGATATTGCTTCACCCAAATATCAACTCGTTGACATTCTTGTTCATAAGTTGCATGATTCCACCGTGGCTCAAAATGATCAACAACGCAGAAGAAAATATAGATGGGAGTAGCTTCTATTTGTATTTTTCTCTTGAGCAGATGAAGAACATAAGCGCTAAACCAGATATGAATGTTCCTTGATCGTAACATATATAAAAATAATGATATGATAAAGAAGCATACAAGAAGAAAGCTAACGCCTAAACCAGTCATTATCATACTATGCTCCCATGTAAAAATCTCTAAGTCGGTTAGAATCACATTCTAATTTGCTAGAATAAGTTTCTCCCCTTATATTGTCTTTAAGTATCTTTGAAATAAATATCCAATTGTCAAGCAATTTTACTCTGCGGGAATAGAAATGGCGATAGTATTTCAGTATAAAAAGAAAAAACGAGATTCTAAACAGTTTGAGCTTGACTATACGATGAATTTTCTCAAATATGCCTTAATTGCCTCGATAAGGCGGCTTCATAACTGCAAAATCGTCATTATCGTCCCGGACCAGATGGCGTTGCGCTGCTCTTCTGGAAGCTGGAGTTTGTCAAACAGGTTTTCATAGAAATCCTTAATGGTCCAGGCGCTGTCTTCGGGGTAATCGCTGCCGTAAATCAGCTTATAATACGGGGCAAGGGTTTTAATCGCATATTCAATCGCATTCTGACGATCTGGCCGTCCCTGGTATTGTTTTTGTTCAAATTCATGAATCCAGGAGAGATCTAAAAACACGTTCGAGCGCTGCCGGCAAATATCCACCATGTCATACAGATATTCTCCGCCTAAATGCGCGACAATGATGGGGAGATCATAGAAAATCGAGGCTAAGGCGTCAATTTCGCGCAAGTCTGTTTCAAGTATGGGGAGAAAACTGCCGTGAGTGACGCCATCAATCAACACTGGGATATTTAATTTGGCTGCTTCGTATAATAACCCATACACACGCGGGTCTTTCAGACTGAATTGCTGTAAGCGCGGATGAATTTTCAATCCGCGAAATTTTTCAATAATCACCAGGCGACGCAGTTGGATTTGAGGAGCGGTTTCGTTGACGAGATGGAAGAAGGTCGGATGGATTGAACAATAGCCAATCAAGCGATCAGGAAATTTGCGACAGAGATTTTGGACAGTACTATTTCGGTCGTACGGCGCAATCGGGGCCATGACCGCCATATCCATGTCATTCTGATCTAAATACTGAATAATATCAGCCTCTTCCCGTTTCGGATACCGATGAAACAACGAGGTTTCATCCAAACAAGCATGTACGTGCGCATCAATTCTCATGCAAATTCTTCCTCCCCATCCTCTTCGATGTCTTCTTCAAATAATGACCATTGCTCTAAATTCTTGCGCGAGATCCCTTCAAGAAAACGGGAGGGGCGTCCAAAATAATTACCCCATTTATTATCATACACCGGATAGGTCAAATACAGATGCTGCATGGCACGGGTGGTCGCCACATACAACAGCCGTAATTCTTCTTCCAGGGCTTCATCGTCATCAAGGGAATACATGCTGGGAAAACGTCCTTCTGCCAGCCAGATGACAAATACACTCTGCCATTCAAGACCTTTGGCCGAGTGAATGGTTGAAAGCACCAGCAAATCTTCATCCTGATCTTCGACCTGCGCCATGTTGTCCACGCTGCGATTCGGCGGTTCTAAGGTCATTTCCGTCAGAAATTTCTCCAGACTCGTGAATTGTTCAGTGATAATATTTAATTGCTCCAAATCCGGTTCGCGTTTGGCAAAATCATCATAGTGATTTTTGAGAATCGGCGCGTAATATTCCCGCAACATGCGAACTTGTTCTGCCGGAGGTAAGGGTAAAATTGTGAGCAAGGTACTGCCTAAACGCTGCACATCCAGACGGTATTTGGTTTTTTTGGGATACTCGCTCAGCCAGGCAAAAGGATTCTGCTCGACCAGCAGCTGTTGAATGATCATCGCCGCAGTTTTTGGGCCGACGCCGTCAAGCAGGAGCAGCATGCGCCGCCAACTGATTTCATCTAACGGATTGACGAGGACACGCAGATGGGCTAAAATGTCTTTAATATGGGCGGCTTCAATAAATTTTACACCGCCGACTTTGACGAAGGGAATATTGCGCCGATTCAGTTCAAGTTCCAGATCAAAGGCATGAAAACTCGAGCGAAACAGCACCGCCATCTTCGCCAGAGGAATCCCTTCTTCCTGCCACAGTTCCAAAATCCGCTGCGCGACAAATTGCGATTGCTGACGTTCGTTGAGCGTCGGCACTAAAATAGGCCGTGTTCCGCCGATTTGCCGCGTATAGAGTCGTTTTTGAAACGATTCCCGCGCTTGTTTGATGACATCATTCGTGACATTCAGGATCGGTTGGACGCTGCGGAAATTTTCCTCAAGCTTAATAATTGTCGTGCCGGGAAATTGCTCAGGGAATTCGAGAATATTGCGATAATTTGCGCCGCGGAACGCATAGATGCTTTGCGCTTCATCGCCAACCGCCATGACATTATCATGCGTAGCCGCCAATAAACGCACAATCCGGGCCTGAATTTTGTTGGTATCCTGGTATTCATCAACCATGATAAATTGGTACAGATCTGAAAGATGCTGGCGCACGTCCTGATGCTGTTCCAACAAACGCTGCAAATACACAAGGAGATCATCATAATCCAGCAATTGGTGCTCAAATTTATACTGGCAGAAGAGGGCGTGGAGTTTGGTCAATTCCTCAATTTCCTGAAAATACGTGGAGTAGTATTTTGCGATCACCGTGTCAATGGAAAACTCTTTATTCACGGCTTTCGTAAACATCGCATGAATCGTGCCTTTTTTGGGAAAACTGCGCCCTTGTTTTTTGAATCCTATCTGGTCGAGAAGAATTCCGATCACATCTTCGGCATCGCCCTGATCAAGAATCGTAAAGGTTGAATCCAGGCCGATTGCCCGGCCATAACGACGCAGGATCATATTGGAAAAGGAATGAAAGGTTCCGCCGGCAACATGTTCACAGCGCGTATCCAGCAGAGCTGCGGCGCGGCGCAGCATTTCCTGCGAAGCTTTGCGAGTGAAGGTGAGTAAGAGAATCGCTTCTGGCGCAATCCCGCTTTCAACCATACGTGCGACCCGGTAGGTTAAAGTTCTGGTTTTTCCGCTTCCGGCTCCGGCCACCACCAGAATTGGCCCGTAAAAAGTTTTGACGACCTGCAATTGGGCTTCATTGAGTTCCGCGTCATAGTCTAACGAAAAATGGTCAGAACGTACTTGATCGGCGCGAGGTATTTTTAACGCATACTTTTTCATGAATAGCTGCTATCGTTGGGGTTAGGGGATGAAAGCTGCGGATCAGGGATTACCAGAGACGTACTCTCTTCTCATCCCCAGGAGATTTATGCCCCCAGGAGGACTCGAACCTCCGCACATGGTTCCGGAGACCAATGCTCTATCCCCTGAGCTATGGGGGCATGTTCAAGACAAAAATTTCTTCGCGTTTCGCTTATGGAGATGAGTACTTCGTAATCAGAACACTAATTTTAGATTCGCAAAACTGTCAAGAAAAACTATGTGTTTTTATTAGGGTGTTCGCAAAAAACCGGGTTTCGTGAAAAACCCGGTTTTGAAATGACTCAAAAAATTTTTGAAAAAGTGTTCAAGGAGTCCCGATGACCGTAGGGGTCAAATCGAAAATTATACCCATCGTGACCTGAAAACTACTGGCATTGTCATTATCAAAATCCACGAAATTTCTGGCGCCCTCAATCACAAGATTCAGGCGGCGATCTTCAAAAAATCGTAATCCGCCCGACACTCTTACTCCAAAACGGGTTGCAGATTCATTCGACCCATCTTTATAATCCCGATCAAAGAAAAAGGTGCCTATGCCTACTCCGACAAAAGGGGTCGTCCGGTAACGCGGCAAAAAATTATATTTCGCTGAGAATATAACCGGGATAATGCTGATATCTCCGCCTAATTTCGAATTATCGCTCTTTTGCTTATAATAGTCAACAGTGGCTTCCAGTACAATTCCCATATTACTGTCTAATTCCAATATTCCTCCGAACATTACATCGGAATCAAATTCATCCTTAAACGGAGCCTGATCCGGAATCAACATTCCGCCTCGAATCCCAAACCCAACTTCTGCTGCTGCCGAGAAACTCCACCCACACATGATACTCACAATGATTACAACAATACCTGATATTTTCCTATATCGCATCATTCCCTTCATCTCCCTCTTAATAGGTCTGAGGAAACAATCTCTATGTTCCCTCCTCCGATTGATAGTCACATAATACTCGCGTTACATACATTAAAGTGTAGTATAGCATATATTTTATTCATGTCAACAAAGAAATAGGGCATTTACGCAAAATTTCGGAAAATCACGGGTGTCATCAAGCGAACAGGGGGACAAAATCTGCCGGAAACCTCAGACGATAACCTGTTCCGGAATAAATCTCATCTGTAAAAGGTGAAAAAATCAGCAGTCTGAAGACAGAACAACAAACAGCATGATTCCCGGATTCACCTTTCATTATGCTGATTTGTCTCTCATCGCACTCAATATTGATTCAGATGAATCTTGCCATATTCCAGGCTTGAAGTTGGATGCGGTTCTTTCTGCTCATCAGGATAGCCAATGCTGATGATAGATTCCACTCTCAAATATTCAGGGAGATGTAACAGGCGTTGTACATATTGTTCAGCGCTCGTCGTGTCATTGTGCGTCCGATTCCGAATCTGAATCCAACAGGTTCCGAGGCCGATAGCATGAGCTGCGAGTTGCAGAATGATGGAAGCAATCGAACAGTCTTCAACCCAGACATCGGTTTGACGTTCATCTCCACAGACTACCACGCCAAGTGCGGCCTGCTGCAAAAACGCTGATCCGTGCGGTTTGGCGGAGGCCAATTGCGCTAAAAGATCAGGCTGGTCAACAAACACAAATTCCCAGGGATTGAGGCCGCGCGACGATGGCGAGCGCAGCACGGCTTCTTTCAGAGTATCAATGACGTCTTGATCCGGGCGTTGCTGTGTATAACGGCGAATACTCCGGCGTGCTTGTAAAAGTGATAACATGGCGTTTTCTCCTTTGAATTTGAAAATGTAGCGCGAAACTCCAGTTTCGCGGCTGTCAACGATGCGCGAAACTGAAGTTTCGCGCTACATCTTATTTTCATGGCGTCGGGTGAGCCGAAGCTCATGACAACTCCTTTGAAACTATAGAATGCATATCATGGCAGAAATGTCTTCTTATTTTATATACCATCCCTGTAATACCCCGGCTATGTAAAACAGTTAAAAACCGACATACAGAATATCTACGCCGCGATCATGACGATAGATGAGGCCCCAGGGCATGTAACCTTGTTCAATATTGCGATTAATGCCCTCAATATGCGCTCCGGTTTCGTAACTCTCAATTCGCCAATACTTCACTGTGGTATCCGGGATCAACAAGAGTAATGTCCAATATTCTCCTTGGTATGCCGTAATTCCGACCGGAACATATCCCTGGTCAATAATGGGTTGAATGGCTCGTTGAACAGCTTTCAGATTCGTTCCAGAGGGAATCAGTTGCCAGGCATCAGCAGAACTTTTCGCTTTGACATACAACACATAGAACAGATCGCCGGTATAGGTGATCCCTGTGGGAATATAGCCATTATTCATGTTTTCAGTGATTCCGTTTTGAATTTCATCGCGACCATCGTACCACTCAATCAACCAGCCTTCCAGACCAAAGTCTCTCTCCTGAAGATACAGAATATACAGTTCCACATTGTCATAGGTAATTCCTAAAGGTACATACCCATTCTTGATGTATTCATTTACTTCTTTTTTCAACAAATCCAGATCATTGCTATGCTGCTTGATTTCCCAGGATAGCATTTGAGCTGAAACATTGACTGACAAAATCAGAAGAAACAAACATGCACTCAGTTGCAACAATTTTTTCATCGCAATATCCTCCTGTTGTGAAAACAGTTGATGCATTAGGGAACACGTTATCTGTAATATTCAGATTGATTTCTCTGGCGTCAAGGACAATCAGAAGAGTTTTTATACGTTATACCTCCAATTTTTCTTTCAGGAGTGTATTGACAAGTTGGGGGTTTGCCTTGCCTTTGGTGGCTTTCATCACCTGTCCGACAAAAAACCCGAAAGTCTTGGTTTTCCCCTCACGATATTGTGCCACAGGACCGGGATTTTCAGCTAAAATCCGCGTAATGACGTCTTCAAGCTGCGCTTCATCCGAAATCTGAACCAGTCCCTTCGCGTTGATGATCTCAACCGGCATTTTCCCGGTAGCGTACATTTCTTCAAACACAGTTTTGGCAATTTTGCCGCTAATCGTGTTGTTTTCGACCAGTTTCAGCATCTCCGCAAGATGAGCCGGCGACACAGGACACGTGCGAATATCGGCGTTTTGCTGTTTTAACTCACGCAGAATATCTCCCATCACCCAATTACTGACGACTTTGGGTCTGGGGAATAAACGGACGCACTCTTCATAATAGGTCGCAAGATGTTTGGAACTGGTCAATACCTCAGCATCATATTCCGGCAGTTGATATTCCTCAATAAACCGTTGTTGCCTGGCGGCTGCTAATTCCGGCAGTTCTGCCTTGATGCGTTGAATCCACTCATCGCTGATGGTCAGCGGAATCAAATCCGGTTCAGGAAAATAACGGTAATCATGGGCTTCTTCTTTGCTGCGCATTGAGAATGTCATGCCCCGGTCGGCATCCCACAGACGCGTTTCCTGCACAACGGGCTGGCCGGATTCCAGCAGCATGGTCTGGCGTTCCACCTCATATTCCAATGCCCGCTGGACATTGCGGAAGGAATTCATATTTTTCACCTCAGTTCGTGTGCCAAACACCGCACTGCCTACCGGGCGCAGGGAGATATTTGCATCACAGCGCAAACTCCCCTCTTCCATGTTACAATCCGAGACTTCGAGATAGTCAAGAATATTTCTCAACGTGATTAAATATTCTTTGGCTTCTTCAGGTGAGCGTATATCTGGCTCGCTGACAATTTCGAGCAGAGGCACACCGCAGCGGTTAAAATCCACGTAACTGTATTTGCCTGAAGTATCGCCGGCATATTCGTGCAGCAGTTTCCCGGCGTCTTCTTCGATATGAATACGGGTAATGCCGATCGGTTTGGCGGTCTCGCCCACCTTGATTTCCAGACGACCATGTTCAGCTAACGGCAGTTCGTATTGTGAAATCTGGTAGGCTTTGGGTAAATCCGGATAAAAATAATTTTTGCGAGCAAATACACTGTGATTCGAGACCTGGCAGTTTGTTGCCAGAGCTGTCCGGATCGCAAATTCGACTACTTGTCGATTGAGCACCGGCAGGACGCCGGGCATTCCCTGACAGACGGGGCAGGTGTTCGTGTTTGGCGTGGCCCCGAATTGCGTGCTGCACGCACAAAAAATTTTTGATTTTGTCATCAATTGCGTATGGACTTCGAGTCCGATCACGATTTCAAACGTTGACATAATTTTTTCACCTCAACGTGGAAGAAACTGAGTTTTTCGAAAAAACTCAATTTCTATCGCTTTCAAGTGACTAAAATGTGAGGAAGGCTCTTCACCTTTAGTCACTTGAGTTCACTTTTGTCATTTTTCCTCATCATTTGTCGTCTATTCGCGCAATTTCAGGCTGCTGCCTGTGAAAGTTCGTCTGTTCCTGAAAGGCAAACGCGGTGCGAAGCACCTTTTCTTCCTGAAAATGTCCGCCGATAATCTGAAGTCCGATGGGAAGATGATCCTGTGTAAATCCGCAGGGAATTGAGATTCCAGTTAATCCGGCGAGATTGATCGGGACAGTATAAACATCAATGAGATACATGGTCAAGGGGTCGTCCACAAATTCTCCGATTTTGAAAGGCGGAGTAGGTGTAATAGGCGTGGCCAGTACGTCAACTTCCTGAAAGACCCGTTCAAAATCCTGCCGCACCAGGGTTCGGACTTTCTGAGCTTTGAGATAATAGGCGTCGTAATAGCCGGAACTGAGTGTATATGTTCCGAGCATAATGCGCCGGATGACCTCCGGTCCAAATCCTTCGGATCTGGTTTTGGTGTACATGTCCATCAGATCCGAATAGTTTGCGGTGCGATATCCATATTTTACGCCATCATAACGTGCCAGGTTGGAACTGGCTTCGGATGGAGCAATAATATAATAGGTTGCCACACCATAGGCCGTATTCGGCAGCGAGACTTCCCGACAAGTCGCTCCCAGGCGTTCAAGCACGTCAATCGCATTGCGCACGGCGCGTTCGATTTGCGGATCAAGTCCTTCGGCAAAATATTCTTTGGGAATACCTATCTTCACCCCCTGCAGATCAGGAAGAAGCGATTGCGTATAGTCCGGGACAGAGTAATTCACCGAGGTAGAATCTTTGGGATCATGGCCGCTGATGGCCTGGAGCAAAATCGCGGCATCGAACACATCTTTTGTCATGGGGCCAATTTGATCGAGGGATGAGGCAAACGCGACCAGCCCATACCGCGAAACTCTGCCGTATGTGGGTTTTAATCCGGTAATGTTACAAAACGCAGCAGGCTGCCGGATTGAGCCGCCTGTATCTGTGCCCAGGGCGGCAATAGCTTCTCCGGCTGCCACTGCCGCGGCAGATCCCCCGCTAGAACCTCCCGGCACGCGCTCAATATCCCAGGGATTTCTGGTGATCCCATAGGCTGAATGTTCGGTGGATGCACCCATCGCAAATTCATCCATATTAGTTCGCCCGATCAATACCGGATGCTGCTGCTTTAACTTCTGAATCACGGTGGCATCGTAAGGGGGAACAAAATGCTCTAATATCTTTGATCCGCAGGTGGTAGGGACGCCCTTTATGCAGATCACATCTTTAATCGCAAGAGGAATGCCGGTCAAATAGGTCGGCTCAATCTCACCTTTACCTAATTGTTCATCAATATGATCGGCCTGATCTAAGGCCTCTTCTTTCATCACGCGAATATATGAGTGAAGCGTTGGTTCCACCTCATCAATCCGAGCTAAGACTGCTTCTGTGATTTGTCGTGATGACACCTCTCCATCACATAATTTCTGATGCAACTCGCGAATTGTGTGGTGATATAACTCCATAGATTGTACCTCGTTCTTTTTTCAGGCTGATTGTTATTCGATAATTTTGGGAACCCGATAAAATGCTCCTACCCGGTCAGGAGCATTTTGGAGAGCTTCTTCTAATGGAAGCGATTCTTTGATCTCATCGTTCCGAAAGACGCTTTCCATCTTGACAACATGGGATGTCGGCAATACATCTGTTGTATCAACATGATTGAGTGTATCCATATACGTCAGAATATCATTGAAGATTTCCGACATTTTATGAATTTGAGCAGAGTCTAATTGGAGTCGCGCAAGTTTAGCAACATAGCGAACATCATCTTCCGAAATTTTCATACGCCTGCAACACCTGGTTTCCTGCCGCTTGCTCATCAGGAAAACGGCAGAAACAGACGGTTCCTGTGGTTATGAACTCTTCAATGTTCCTGTACGTCACAATATCTCAGGCAGAGTACAAGATGATCCTTACATCGTCAATATTTTTCTCGAGACTTGTCGGGTCAAGACATTTTCACATAATCATGGCAGAAAGGACAAATTTTATTGACAGGAATTTAGAGACGCATATTATAATATTCAATGAGAAATGATTGTGTCGTACGCAAATGTATGTTCTCATCAGCAACGGAAAATATATCAGAATAACCCTTTTCACGGTGAATATGAAATTTGGAGTATTTTTACGAAAAGAGCGGGAATTGCGAGGAATGACCCTCGAAGAAATCTCACATCAAACGAAAGTCCACACTCGCTTTCTTGAGGCCATAGAACTTGATGATTTCAGTCTATTGCCGGCAAAAGCCTTTGCAAAAGGGTTTTTACGTTCGTATGCTCGCATGGTGGGACTGGACGAAGAGTTAGTGATCACAAATTTTGAATATTGTCATCGGACGCTGCAAACCAAAGAAGAGAGTGACCATGTGCGAAAACATGCAGAAAGCCAACCTCGTCATCGCCTGGTATTTTTGACGCTGATGTTAATTATTGTTGTTCTCACAGCCATTATTATTTTGTATTATCAAGGATACCTTACATTTAATTGGCTCTAACGATTTTTCTGGCAGGAGTCGAATATAATGGATATGAAACCGTCAAATCCGCTGAATAATATTGCTGCCAATCTTGGAGTGACTCCGAAGGTTCTGACACAACTTGCGACAGGAGATGATCGAGAATTTCGTGAATTAGTGCGTGGAATCCTGGGGATGTTGCCTGAAAACGAAGTCATTCTTGTCGCGAGCGATCCAGGGATCAATCCGGAATTTCTTGATTACCTTGGTCGACTCTTTGAAGCGAACCGGAAAGTGTTGGTCTCGATTTTACAGAATCCTTCTGCGAGCAAACAGACCAAACGCTATATTTTGGAACGTTTGCCTGAAGAACTGATTGTTTCGCTGGTAAAAAATTCAAAACTCCCGCCAGAAACCTTGAAAATCTTGACAGAACGCACCAAAACTTCTGTCGATGCCGCAGGAATTTTTGGTCAGGCAGAAGAATTGAAAATTAAGCTGAAGGTGTCGAAATTGCTGAATGATCTTGAAGCGAACCTAGGGGTGACAATCGATGCCTTTATGCAAATTCGGACCAAAGATGACGATCAATCCCGGGAATTTGTCCGAGAGGTGTATAATGCCCTTCCGGAACAACATGTGCTACTCGTCGCACGGGATGCGAATTCTAACCCGAAAATTCTTAATTATCTGAGCCGGTTGTTTGATACGAATCAAAAAGTACTCTTAACGATTTTACACAATGTTTCAGCGGATAGGCAGACAAAACTCTTTATTCTTGATCAGATTTCTGAAAAAATGGTGCTCTCCTTAGCAGGAAGCGCGAAAACGCCGACTGATTTGTTAGTATTATTAGGAGAGCATTTTACGTCATCAATAGATATTCTGGCCACCTTATTGGCGAATCCTTCTACGCCGATTGAGATAAAAGAACGTATTCAAACGCTACCGGTACCGGAAGAATCGTCAGCAGAGGATATTGTAGAATTGAGGAGTGAGGATTTATTGACACCTCTGGACGAGAGAGATGAGGCGGTAGCTTCTGGAGACGATGAAATGGAGGCGAAAATCGCGTTGTGTGTTGATCGCCTGTATGATATTAATGCTGATATTGTGACTGAATTTATAAAAAAAGCTCGAGCTGAAATTCTCAAGCGTTTGAATTTAATTGCAAAAGCGAACCGCTTAATTTTACGGACGATCGTGCAACATCCGTCCCTTTCAATTGAAGAATTAGAAAATATTAATATGGATATGTTTGCGTCATTGTTGAAGCAATCGCCTGATAACATTGATGATAAAACCGTCTTAAAGCTCATTCAACAGGCGAAAATGCAGAACCCTGGATAAACAAAGGAGAAAGTTATGCCTATTTTTGAATATCATTGCAATCAGTGTGGTCAGGAATTTGAAAAACTGGTGTTCAAGCTCTCAGAAGCGGTGCAATGCCCTGCATGTGAAGGGTATGAGGTGAAAAAGAAATTTTCTGCCTTTGGGATGAAAAGTGGGGGAAAATTTGTGTCCTCCTCGGGCAGTTCGTGCAGTTCCTGTTCTTCGCATTCGTGTGCAGGCTGTCATCATTGATGGGAAAGGTTTGCTCACGATGGAAGTTCGGGTTATAAAAATTCATGAAGATGCTATTCTTCCCCATTACTCGTATCCAGGGGATTCGGGAATGGATCTGTATAGCATCGAAGATGTGATCATTCCACCAGGAGATACACAATTAGTTCGAACCGGCTTGAAAATAGCGGTGCCTGACCGGTATGAGGCGCAGGTACGGCCGAAAAGTGGATTGGCATTACAACATGCAGTTACAGTGACGAATACTCCTGGAACAGTTGACAGCGGGTATCGGGGCGAAATTTGCGTCATTTTAATTAATCATGGTCGTGAAGCCTACCATGTTCAAAAACATGCCAAGATCGCGCAATTGGTGATCTGTCCAGTTGTGCGGGCCAAAATAATTGAGGTAGAACAGCTAGATGAGACGAGCAGAGGCAACAGTGGATTCGGTTCTACTGGCCTGACGCATCTTGTATGAGATGACAACGGGTGTGACGGACTCTCTTGCGCTCTCTTTCTTTGTATGCCGATGAAAAAATCACTTCCTCTTACGACCTGGAAGAATATTGCCCCGCCGTATCATGATTACGAGTATTTTCAGGGGAAGGATGTGTATCCTTTTCGTCCGGACGCCGAACACTTCGATTTCGTGAATGCCTGGTGGCTCAGTGAAAGCGCAACACTTGCGTATGCAGAAGAAGAGTTTGCCTGCCCTCGATTTTTCTCGGCCGGTTTTTCTGAGGTACGTCATTTCAAGGGCAGCAGCACAGATTGTTTTGTCGCTCATAATGATGTTTGGATTGTTGTGGCGTTTCGGGGAACAGAAACGCGACGCCGCTCAGGTGTTCGGGATTGGCAAAATATTATCGCCGATATTAAGACCGATTGTGATATTTTGTTGATTGACACTCCTCATCACGGCGGCAAAGTTCATAAGGGATTTCTTGCGGCTCTGGAAGAAATTTGGGAGGATTTGGAGCACTATTTAGCCTCGATCCACAGCTCTTCCCGGACTCTGTGGATGACAGGACATAGTTTAGGGGCAGCGCTAGCGACGCTGGCGACTGACCGATACAAGAAGGTGCAGGGCTTATATACCTTTGGTTCCCCCAGGGTCGGCAATACAGAATTTAAGAAACAATTTCAGATCAGAACGTTTCGTATTGTAAATAACACTGATCTTGTGACAACAGTACCGCCATCTGGGTTCTATGAGCATGTGGGGGAACTCTGGTACATTGACAGCGAAGGCCAGATGCGCAAAAATTGTCGGCGGAGTGAGATGTGGACGGATGGCTTCCGAGGCGAAGTGCAAAATATTGTGGATTCTCTCGAACAAGTAAAACAAGGTTCATTCAACTTTATTCCAGGCGGACTGAAAGATCATGTCCCGACCCGGTATGCTGTGCACATTTGGAACAATCTCATCGAACAGGAATGAATAAAAAAGGCGTTATCGCGTCCTGCGATAACGCCTGAGCTATCTGTATTTCTTCAGGAAAACCAGGAAAATATCACATTTCCACCTGGAGCATATCAATAAACTGTCCCTCAGTAATGATCTGAATCTTGTCTCCTCGCTGATTCAATTCTTCGACTTTACGAAGTTTTTTCCCTTTTTTGCCATTGCCATTGTTAATAAGAGGGGAATTTTTACTGCCAACGACAAGAAAATCCAATTCTCGCGTCACGCTGCTAGGAATAGATCCACCTCGTCTGAGAACTTCTTCCTGAGCGTGTTTACGAGACATAGTCGTCATCTCTCCTGTAAATGCAAAACTTTTTCCTGAAATCATAATATGTTCCTCCATGAATTAAAACACGATATCCATACAGATACTCTGTCGGTTTTTCTGTATAGGAACTTCTATACAGATCATGCACAACTACATTAGGTTATCAGGTACAATCTGTCAAGGCAAAAAATCTTGGAAATTTTGCAACAAACAGTTGACAGAATTCTCAAAATTCTCTAAAAAGAAACAGAGTGTAACATCCAGAGTTTCAAGAAGTTAACCGAACAGACCAGTATATGCGAGATCGAGGATCCCTTTACGCCTTGATCGCCTGATACGGGTTCTTGAAGACAAGGAAACGTTCTATGTTTGGAATAGGAATGCAAGAGTTGATCGTGATTTTCATCATTGCGTTGATTGTAGTTGGACCCAAAAAACTCCCGGAACTAGCGAAAGCGCTCGGACGCGGTTTTGCGGAATTTAAACGTGCCGCCAATGAAGTGCGCCAAACCATTGATACAGAAATTAACCTGGATGATCAGGCTCCCAGGAAGTCTTCCAACCATTTCCTGGCGTCCCACTCGTCATCTGCTCGTCCAGAAAATTCCAGCATACCCCCTACTGATCATGATCAGCCAGATCCAAAAGTCTGAACTCGGTAACTCAAACAGGTTGATCATATCTTTATTTTGGGGAAGCCAGGGCATCTAACATTTTTTCAGCCCGCTGGCGATATTCGAGCGCCTGCGGGTTGCCGGGATCTAAGTCGAGCACTTTTTCCCATTCCAGGATAGCATCTTCAAGGGCTTCACGGTTAAAAAATTTAATGCCTTCATTTAAGTGAAACGTGACCAGCTTTTTGACCTCATCCCGGGTTTCTTCAAGGTATTTTTGAATTTCTCGGTTTTGCGGAGCAAGTTGAACGGCCTGCTCAAAGGAGGCTATGGCGGATTTGAGATCGCCTGCTTTCGAGGAATTCAGCCCTTGTTGCTTCAAATCGTCAATTTCACGTTCTACATCCCGCTCATGTTCCAGGCTCTCTTCTTGTTCCATCTCGATAATCGGCATTCCCCCCTTCATCGCGCTTGCTGCCCGCATGAAATATTCATAGGCCTCCTGATTTTCAGGATCCCGTTCATACACAAGTTGAAAGAGAGTCATCGCGTAACGATAATTCCTCTGATTATACGCTGTGATGCCTTCTTCAAACACCTGGTCAACCGGAGGAAGGTTGTCGTCAGCAGAGGTTGCGGGGGGCGTGAGGCTTCGCGCATCGGTTTGGTTGGCCTGAACCTCGTCATTCACTTCGGCCAGCGTATCTTCTCCCTGTGGATCTAACACTGCTCTAAAATTCAGAATATGTGGTATTTTTATTATCTGACCGATTTTTAACGGATCTTGAGCCTTCAAATTATTAAAATCTAGCAGAATCGGGAAATCAGCGGAATTACGACTATATTTTGCTGCAATCGAAGAAAGTGTATCGCCTTTCTGAACCACATATTCTGTAAAAGGAATATGCTCGATCTTTGTTAAATACGAGAGAGTTCGCTTGTTCGCTGGATTTATTCGTTGAGCTTTTTCAAATTCTGTTTTTGCCTGGTTGGTCAGCCCTTTATTGAGCAAAGAACGTCCGCGCTGAAAGAAAACGCTGTCACTGGTCGCGGTGATAACCTCAATATCGGCCAAACGTTGTTTCGCAGTTTCATGCTCAGGAACGATTGCGAGTAAGCCTTCCCACTCCCGTTTAGCTTTCTCATATTCCCCTTGCGAAAAATATAGTTCTCCTAACGCTTTATGGCGTTCGACGGCATCTTCTAAGAGTGCGTGAAGTTCTTCAATTTTTTCATGCAGTACGTTATTGTCCGGTGCAAGGAGTCGGGCTTCTTCATACATGTCCAGAGCTTTGGAAAATTCTCCTTGTTGTTCGAACTGTTCAGCCTGTTTTACGTATTGATCAAATTGAGAAATTTCTTGTTCATCAGCAAACTCTTGTTCTGTGATGCGGTTCATCTGCAAACGAGCTTGTCTGATAGCCATTTGCGCATCAAGGTATTTCGGATCTGTTGGGGGGACCTGTTCCCACAAGTCAATGGCATCTTGAAATCGTCCGGCAGCGAAAAGCCGTTGGGCTTCTTGAAAGACAACAGAAGATTGGACAATATGTTCTTCAGAAGGCAAAGTCAAGGAAATCGAGCTACACCCTCCGGCAAATCCTGCCACACAGAGAATAAACATGCTGATAACCCGTAATTTTATGGGCAAATCCCTTTGGATCAACATTATAGTGTCCTGTCCTCACTGTTATGGTCAAGTTGTAAATATTTCGTTAAAATTAGCACATTACATCCTTCTGGGGTTCTCCTGTAATCAATTTCATCCATTGTTTGTTTGATCAAGCTGATTCCCAGTCCCCCATCTCGTTTCATGGTAATCAGTTTCTGAATATCAGGAGGTGGTTTCAAGCGCGGATCAAAACTTTTCCCCTGATCAATGATCTTTAACACCAGTTTTTGATCATCGATCTCCATCTGAATGGTCAGGCTTTTATCTGGAGCGTTAGGCTCATAGCCGTGTTCAATCACATTAGCGCAGGCCTCATCAACGGCTAATTCAATGTTCAGAATATCTTGTTCATCGATTCCGACTTCTGCCGCAATTCCCGTAATAAATTCCCGAATTCGATAGAGATAGCTCATTTCTCCAGGCGTTTGAACAACAATACTTGTTCTGTTGTGACTCATATATCAGGATATCCTTAGGGCCTCTGGGGAAGCGCCAAAAAACTTATTTAAAGGAGTTGAGAGCGGTCTGTTCATCATCAACAATTGTAAAGATCTCTGTAAAACCAAGTAGATCAAACACCTTGTAAATTTTGGGCGGCATTTTCATCAGAATAATGTCGCCATTATTATTTTTGACATCACCAATCACGCTCATAAAAACCCCTAACCCTGCACTGCTAATGTATGATAAGGCGTTAAAATCCACAATAATACGATATTTCCCGTCATTCAACAACCCGTGAATGATTTTTTCCATTTCAGGAACCGTATGAGCATCTAAAAATCCTTCTACCGAGATTTTGGTTACATTCTGTTCACTCAACGTATCAATAGTAATATTAAGCTTTCTCATGGTTCTGTTCTCACTCCGCAATGTTTCTTGAGGCTCGTCCTCCTTCAAGATAGACGACCTCAGATTATTTGACCTTAATAGCTATCGCTGTAATATCATCACTTTGGGCAAAACCCTCTGTAAACGCTCGGATTTCTTGATCAAGCGAGGCCAGAAACTCGTTCACATTCTGGTGCGCGTATTTCTGAATCGCCTCCTTTAGCCGCTCTTCGCCAAATTCTTCTTGTTGTTGATTCATGGCTTCTGTGATACCGTCAGTATATTGTAACAACAGATCCCCAGAAGACAAGGAAACGTCCTGGTTTTGGAGGATCGCATCAAAGATGGTACCTTTGTCAAGTCCTAAAGCAATCCCTTTCGGGTTATATTCATATAAATCTCCGGTTCGTGAATTATAGACGAGCGTGGCGTTATGGCCGGCGCTCACAAATCGAAATCGTAAAGTATGGATGTTTAAAATGCCATAATTCGCCGTAATAAACATCCCTTTTCTGATATCTTGCGAGATCATCTGGTTGGTTTTCCGAATTACTGACGCCGGATCTCCCCCATTGCCTGAGGGTAATTTATGGGACAGTTCATCACTCTTGACGGCTTTGGCCCGAATCACGGCTTTGGCCATAGTCATCATCAACGATCCTGGAATTCCTTTGCCGGAGACATCTGCAACGACAATTCCCAATTCCTCTTCACTCACCCAGAAGAAATCATACAGATCTCCTCCGACCTGGGCCGCTGCTCGATATAACGCGCCGACTTCAACGCGATCTATCATTGGCGTATCTCTGGGGAGTAAGGCCATCTGGATTTCTCTAGCGATTTCCAACTCACGAGCTAAACGCTCACTAGCTATCAGTCGTTGTTGCGCATCTTTCAGCTTTATTCTGGCATCATCAAGGGTTTTAGCCAAGACCCCAACTTCATCGAAGGTACTGACCTGGATTGGGGAGTCCAGATCCCCTCCTCCAAGAATCTCAGCATCGTGTACCAGATTTTTTATCGGTTTGACCACCAGACTTGCTAACGCATACGCGCCTGCGGACCCAAGTAGAATCGCGATGAGAGTGATATACATGATCCGCTGTTTGGCTTTGTTCACATCTTTTTGAATCGAATCTTCCCGTAACCCGACATGAACGGAACCAATATACGCTCTGCCAATATTTTTGTCACGCACAAAGACCGGCGACGCAAGATCAATATGTGGTTCTCCTTTAAACAAGACATGGTGGTTAATTTTGGTCGCATCTTCTTCGGGATTGAACCGGGTTGTTCCTTCTGGCCAGAAGTATGATTGCCCCAGTTGTTCAATGTCAGGGTGCGCCTGGATAATTCCCTCTTTATCAAGAACAATGGCATAACCAATAAAAGGATTTTTCACATACCCTAAAATTTCATTAAAAATACGTTCTGCCAATTTCGACGTCAAGTCTTCCCGTTGGGCTTTAGAAATATCTTCAATATGAATGGCGACTCCTAAATCCGTCAGGGTGGTGAGGGATTCAACAATTGACCGCGTCCAGGGATATTGTTGAAAAAAAGTGTTATACTGTTCTTGCGTCTTCAGATCGTTCACAATATTCACGACATCATGAAAAACTGCTGCGGCGAGCGGTTTAATCTGGTCAACAGAAAGGTGTTCAACGTGAATATAGATATTGGCATATTTCCTGTCAATCAATGATCTTAACGGCTGAATCTTATTCTCAAGAAAAAATTGATGTAAAAATGTTTCAAATTCTTTTATAGTAAATCTGGCAGGATTTTCTGCGACGATTTGATCTCTGGCTTCAAGCGAGGTAATTAAATTATTAAGACTCAGGTTGTCGCCTTCCAACAGGGGTGCAACCACGTTTTTCGCCAAATTTTTTACTAAAAATCGCCCAGTTTCTTCCATTTGAAGCCATAACGCCTTCTGTTGCTGATTGATGACAATCGATCCGACAGAAAGCATGATAATGCCTACTAATAACACGGTTAAAAGGCACAACTTCGTTTTTAAACTCTGGTTTCTGATCCAATGGAAGATCTGGTTCTTCATCATTCTTTAAAGTACGTATTTTTTCTGTAGGTTGACGATTTTCGCTTGCCCTTGAAAAGCATATTGTTTATTTGACGAACAAATCCTTCTACGGTTGAAGGAGATATACATCCGCAAATAGAGAATCTCCTTTAGTCACAAAGAGAAAATGACGATAGGATGGACAAAATGTCTTCACCTGATAAACGTTCATAGCATAAGATCAAATGTATCATATCTCAAAGAAGTCGTTCACGAATATCATGGTTTTTTTAGGTTTCTCAGGTCAAGAAAATTCTCTCACGATTTCAATGAAAGGTACAATTATTGATGAGATACGTATGTCGAGTTGGTTAAAAATTCAGACATTCATATCCGATGAATATTCTTGAGATGGCATATATGTCGAAACGAACATTCCAACACACGCCCTGTATGAAAATATGATGTTTACATGAACGAAATCACACGTTCGCTCTACATTTTCAAAGGAGAGTATGAAATCAGAAGAAAACAGGAAAGGAAGTCAAAATGTCTCAGATCATACCTGCCTTTTCGACTTCCCTCCTGCTAAAATCCCATTAGGACTGATGGGATAACCTCTTACGGAGCATCAATCGCGTCAGACGGGCAAACATCTACACAGGCACCGCAATCAGTGCAGGTGTCAGGATCGATGATATATTTCGGATCGCCTTCACTGATCGCTTCTACCGGACATTCGCTTGCACATGCGCCGCACATAATACAATTATCATTAATACTATGAGCCATAACATTACCTCCTGGTATGACAAACATCATTATGGTCGATTATAGAGACAGTCTCTTCTTTTACATCAACAGTGGAATACAGGAATATATTTGGCTAAAATAGTCAAGGAAAATTCATGATTTTCACACAAAGATTTGCGTAATTTCATCTTGATGATAGATTGGCAAAGGAAGCTCTCGCCGGGTTTTTACTAAAATTCGCCCCTCCTTTGCAGAGGTCGCTTTGCCTATAACCGATGCCTGAATCCCTTTTTGCTGAAATCCCGTTAATAGACGACCTGTTTCCTGGGGAGCCGCGGTCACTATCAGCGCTCCTGAGGCAATAGCTCCTAACGGATCAAGCTCATATTCTGCGCAGAGCGTCCGCGTCTCGGGGAAAATAGGGATCGCCTCATATTGAATTCGCAAGCCGATTCCTGCCGCTTCTGCGAGTTCGTGCAGGCCAGTCGCTAGCCCTCCTTCAGTAGGATCGTGCATTGCGGAAACATGGCCAGATTCAAGGGCAGCCATGGCGTCTTCAATCACACTGATTCCGGGCGTATAAATAAACTGCCGGCAGGTATGCAGAAAACCCACAGAATATTTGTGTTGAAGCACCTGAGATTTCACGCTGGCAATGATGGAGGTGGCTTCGATGGCAATCCCTTTGGTTAACAAAATATCATCGCCTACTCTGGCCCCTGAAGTCTGGATAAGCTGATCTTTGCGGACTTCTCCTAGCATCTGCCCGATCACGATTGGACGGTCAAGACCGTATGTCACTTCGGTATGTCCGCCGCACAACACGATATGATAGCGGCGACAGGCTGCGGCAAGTTGAGCAAAAATGGCGTCAACCAGGTATTCTGTCGTCTGGTGTTCAGGTAGGAGAATGGTTGCCAAAAACCACTTTGGCGTTGCACCGCGTGTGACAATATCGTTGGCATTGACCACGATCGTGTACCAGCCAATATCATCGGTGACAAAAGTAATTGGGTCAGTTTTGGCGACCAGATAGGTCTCGCCAAAATCTATGACAGCAGCGTCTTCTCCAACCCGTGCGCCTACGACCACTCGCTCATCGCAGGTAGTATATTTTTGGAGCAGCTCTTGTAACTGTTCGAGTTTGAGTTTCCCTACTGGCAAAGGCTTTGTCTCGTGTTGCATCTTCTTCTCTTCTTATTCATTTTTTGTCCACAATTCACATACATATAGAATCACTTCTGCCGCTTTTTGTAATGCGATTTCTGGGATCCATTCTTTTTTTGAATGCGCAAGTAAGCCGCCGGTAAAAATGTTGGGGGTGGGCATTCCCTGGAATGAGAAACGGGACCCATCTGTCCCTCCGCGAATAGCTTTCTTGATGAGTTCAACTCCGGCCATTTCGATAGCCTGTTCGGCTTTGCTTGTGACTTCAGGATATTTTTGCAACACTTCACGCATGTTTTTGTATTGCTCTTTCAGATGTAACTCGATGCGTAAGCCAGGATACTTGAATTCAAAGACCTGGATCAGGTGTTGTAACAATTCAGCCCGTTTCAAGTTCGCGGCTGGTTCAAAATCTCTGAGGATGAACCGGATTTCTGCCAGATTTTCTTCCCCATTGATGCGGGTTAGATGATAGAACCCTTCACGAATTTCAGTGTGTTCCGGTGTCTCATATTCTGGCAACATGGCCACAAAACGAGCGGCAATGGCAGCGGCATTGATCATCCGATTTTTGGCCGTACCAGGATGGACATTGACGCCATGAAAGGTCAGCGTCGCACGCAGGGCATCAAAACACTCATCTTCGAGTTCGCCCATGTCACCGCCGTCAAGGGTATAGCCATAGCGGCCCAATTTTTCTTTTTTAATATGGAGTGTGCCTTCGCCGATTTCTTCATCCGGCGTGAACACAATGCGTAACTCAGGATGAGAAAAATCCTTGAATTGCTGCAAAGCGGCAAGGGTGGCCATGATTTCAGCAATGCCGGCTTTATCATCCGCGCCGAGTAATGTGGTACCCGATGCCGTTATAATTGTTTGCCTAAGATATTTTTTCAACTCCGGCGAATTCTCCGGAGATAATTGTAAATCGGAATTATCAGGAAAAGTAATGATCCCTCCATCATAGCGCTCGTGCAAAACGGGTTTCACCTGCTTGCCCGACTCTGAAGATGAAGTATCAAGATGAGCGCAAAACGTAATGGGTGGAGCGGTTACTCCTTCTGAGGTAGGCAGTGTGCCATAAACATAACAATATTCATCGAGCACTACATCCTGAAGCCGTAAAGCTTCCAGTTCTTCTTTGACCATCCTTGCCAGGTTCCACTGGGTTTCGGAAGAAGGATGGGTACCTGAATTTTCATCGGATGTTGTCTCGATTTGAACATACCGTAAAAACCGTTCTCTGGCTTCATTTCGTAGAAATTCCTGGATTATCGAATTTATGATCATTGCGAGATCCTTTCCTGGTGTTAAGTTTTGTTCAAAAGTTTGTAAACATGTAAAAACCGGGTTTCTTGAAAAAATTGTTGCTGTAAATAATCCTGTGTCGCCTGGCTGGAGTGCGAAAGTTCTACTTTCGCAAGTGAGTGTTTGCCGAAAAATTGACACGCAAACGTAGAACTTTTGCACTCCGGCACAGAATTATTTACAGTAACAAAAAATTCGGTTTTTCTGCTGGAAAACTTCTAATCAGTTACTCAAGTTTGAGTTGCGGCATCTTCTTCTGAGAGTTCAAACTGGTGAATAAAATGGTACAGTTCCTGGGCCAGGGTTTTCATTTCGGTGGCGATTTTTGACACTTGATTCCCGGCCCCAACAAATTGCTGCGTGCTGTCAGATATTTCTTTCAGGGCAAATAACATCTGATCATGAGCTAGCTGTTGATCCTGAGTCGCCATGGCTATTTGTTTCGCCTCATCAGTTGTTCGATTGGCAACCCCGAGAATCTCCTGTAACCCGGTATTCATGATTTTCGTCTGCTGCGTCCCTTCCGTGATGCGCTGGGTAGTCAGATTAGAGGAAAGCACAAGTTCTCGAATCCCCCCTTGAATTTCGAGAATATTCCTGCTAATTTCTTCCGTCGATTCGATAATAGAATCTGCTAACCTCCGGATTTCTATTGCCACGACATTAAACCGTTTACCTGTCGTATCTGATGCGCCAACCGCTTCTAATGCGGCATTAAAGGCAATAAGTTTTGTTCGATCAGCGATATCATTAATAATTTCGATGACATCGCCTATTTTTCCGGAACGTTCTCCTAAAGAAAGAATTTTTTGCTGAAATTGCGTGTTTGTCTCCTGAATGTCTTGCATTTTTTGAATCATTTCCTGGGCAAACGTTACGCCCTTTTGGGCAACCGTTCGAGTTTGTTCAGACATGTCTGCCACAGTCTTCGTATTACCTGAAATTTGCCGGAATGTTGTGGTCATAGTTTCCATAGTCGCCGTAGTTTGCACGATTGACGCGGATTGCTGTTCCAGGGCTGCCGCAAGCTGATTAACTGCCATAAAAATGTTCTCCGAAGCAATTTGTATTTTTTCCCCTGCTTTTCTAATATGGATAATCATCTGTTGCAACCGTTGTCGCATAACATCAAAGGCCCGACTTAATTCCCCAATCTCATCGCGTATGTGCGCTCTTTCCGGTTTGAGTTTCATGGGAACATCCAATTTGCCCTCGGTAATGAATGTCACAGATTCTACCAGGGCTGATAAGGGTTGCAGAACATGCCGTTTAGCGATGATAATCGAGACTATTGAAATTGATGCAATAATCGCCAGGGTTAAGAGGGCGATAGTGAAGAGGTCAAGCAGCATTTCCCGTCGAATATTCTGGCGCGACATGGCTATTTGAAAATGGCCGATGATCTGCTGATCTTTTTCAATATCCAATGTCTGCGTAATAAATTGTGAGGGATCGCGAAAAAACAAAAAGTCTGCACCAGCGAACTCCGGCAGCATCTTGACGCCAAGGATCTCATGATCGGAAATCACACAGGCATACACAATGGTTTCGTCAATAAAAATTGCCTCGAGAATATCATGAATAGAATCAGGGTTTAATTGCCACACCGCCGATTCAAGGCTCATTTCTGCCAGTTGAACCGTGCGGTGCAATTGTTGTTCTAATTGGGACTCTAAAGTTATCATGTTATAAAACATGATGAATCCGGAAAATATCAACACGATTGCGGTCACAATCGCGGTTAATGTATAGCTTAATCGGCGAATAAGGCTGGATTGCAACGTCAACATCGTATCAAGCAGTTATACAGATCCATCCTGAACCATGAACGTTTCCGGAGAGATCCGGATTCTGTGCGTGGCAGAGCCTTTGCTACGGTCCCCGGTATCTATCTGACTCTGCCGTTGCATGTGCTTAAAAAACCAATGCGTCAACATCTTGATGACAAGGCACTGGCAAAAGGGGTGGTGATAAAGTAGAATTTAAAAACTTTTCAGCGCATGTTCAATATTGTCATGAATTTCAAACACTCGATCTAACCGGAGAAGGCTGAAAATTTCTTTGGGCTGCCCTACTAAGCGTGAAATTTTGACATCGCCTTTATTCGAACGAACACGCTTAAATAAGGCAATAATGGCTCCGATCCCGGAGCTATCAATCTGTTCCAAATCATATAAATCGAACAAGACTTTGCGCTGACCTCCTGAGATGATCGCGTCAATATCAGCTTTCATCCCCGAAACCGTCCCGATATCCAGACTGCCTTTCAACGTGAAAATAACAATATTGCCTTGTTCTTCTTTCTTGTATTCAAAGCGATTATTCATCATTGCAATGTCACATCCGGGGATTGAGAATAAGAAAGAGGAGGACTCTCTTCTTTCCAACTTCTTCTCCGATGTCAATAAAATGTTCATCCCTGCGTGTAAAAAACGGGTTTATACTACAAACCTGGTTTTTACACCGGACTCCTATTTAACGAACGGGTGTGAAGATCAGAATTGCGGCAAGGAAACATCATGCCTGCGAATATTTCACCCCACCTTCATTTTTAAATGAAGATATTTTTTCATAAATTTCTTTTCGTGTCAAGAGTAAAAATTTTCAGACTAACACATCAATTTTTTCCCTTCCCGAAAAATCACGATGACTTGAAGGTTTCCTACTTTTCCAGAGTGACAATGTGTTTTGGCTGAATGCGCTCAAGTCTGGTGTGAATCTCGTGCGTGGCCTGTTCAACCCCAGGTTTGCCTAATAAAGCAAACATGTTTTTCTTATAGGCTTCAACCCCTGGTTGATCAAAGGGATTCACTTTGAGCAGATAGCCGCTGACAGCCACCGCGATTTCGAAAAAGTACAGGAGTTGTCCGAGATAGTAAGGCGTTAACTCAGGTAATTCAATCGTCATGCTCGGCGCGCCGCCGTCTTTGTGAGCCAGAGCAGTGCCTTGATAAGCAGAAAAATTGATCTCATTCAGATTTTTTCCTTCCAGATAATTCAAAGTGTCCAGATTGCTCTCATCGTGCGGGACAGTGACCGTATGCCGGTTTTTATTTACAATGATAAAGGTTTCAAACAGATTACGGACGCCATCTTGAATAAGCTGCCCCATAGAGTGCAAATCCGTGGTAAAATCAACGCTTGCGGGGAATAAGGCTTTGCCGTCCTTGCCTTCACTTTCTCCAAACAGTTGTTTCCACCATTCTGAGACATAGTGCAGGGCCGGTTCAAAATTTACCAGAATTTCAATCTGTTTTCCTTGACGATAGAGCAAGGTTCGAATCGCGGCATACGCCAACGCCGGATTATTCTTTAAAGACGATTCTGCTGTCAGCGCAGAGGCCATCGCACGAAAACCTTTTATAAATTCCTGAATAGAGATACCAGCGCAAGCAATCGGGAGGAGGCCGACAGGCGTGAGCACAGAAAAACGGCCGCCCACATCGTCAGGAATAATAAAAGTTTTATACCCTTCATCGTTCGCCAACTGCTTTAACGCGCCTTTAGCCTTATCGGTAATTGCCACAATCCGCTTTCCGGCTTCCTCTTTGCCATAACATTTTTCCAATGCGTCTCTCAAAATTCGAAACGCCAGCGCAGGTTCTGTGGTGGTGCCGGATTTCGAGATCACAATCAAGCTGAAATCCTTTTTTTCCAGGAAAGTCAGCAAATCCTGCATATACCAGGAACTGATATTGTGTCCGGCATAGAGTACTTGTGTTGCTTCATGATACGGAGCCAAAGGCCCCTGCACGGCTTCAATAACTGCTCGTGCGCCAAGATAGGAACCGCCGATGCCGATTGAAATGATCACGTCGCTTTTAGCGCGAAGGGCGTCTGCTGTCTGTTGAATATCTTGCAGGAGCGCCTCCGGAATTTCATGCGGAAGGGACACCCATCCCAGAAAATCGCGGCCTGCTCCGGTTTTTTCAAGCGTTGCACGTAATGCCTGTTCAACTTCCGGTTGGATTTGCATAAACGCTTCATCGCTGATCACATCCGACATATAGGTATAATTCAACGTTATACGTTCCATAATCACCCTCCTTGCTGTTCTTCGGAAAATTCTCTCTTATTCAATGTTCTTCGTCGTGAGTATTGGCAGAAACATTGATTTGTCAATGACTCAACGAGGAAAATCACAAATTTCTTTGATTCTTCCCTCTGCTTACTATTTTTGATTGGACATTTTTGTCAAAGAAAAAACCGATTCAATAGATTCTTAGAAAATATGAAGAATTATTTGACAAGACCTTTACGGTTTTATAGGGCGTTTAAAAAAGGGTTCTCATGTTTTGAGAACCAGGCGACTGAAAAGAGAGGTTTTGATGCACGAAATACCATTTCGCGCTGCATTTTCAAAGGAGTTGCCATGAGTTAACGCTCACCCGGCGCAATGAAAATACAATGTACCGCGAAACTCCAGTTTCGCGGCTGTCAACAATGCGC
>DF820470.1:182733-201019 GCA_000739535.1 Candidatus Vecturithrix granuli
GATGTACCGCGAAACTCCAGTTTCGCGGCTGTCAACAATGCGCGAAACTGGAGTTTCGCGCTACATTTTCATAGGAGTTAACATGAACAGGCGCTCACCCGGCACAATGAAACGACAAGGATTTCACATAACCAGGGATAACAAATCTGTAGTGGTTAAATGTAATGACACAGAAAGTTATGGACACGCTCTCCGGAGTGCGCAAGCTCTGCTTGCGCGGCCAAAGCAGAGCTTGCGCACTCCGAAAGATGTCCATAACCTTGTATGTCAATACATTTAACCACTACCAACAAATCCTTGCTTATGAGTCATCCTTGTAGTTTCAAAGGAGATAGAAGCTTATGGAAACACTCGCCAGTTTTCAAGCTATTGTTGCAGAGGTCAAAAATCGAGAGAAAAAGACGGTGGTTGTCGCGGCAGCCGAAGATCATGATGTGTTGATTGCTACCGTTCAGGCCAAACAAGAAGGATTAGCCAATTTTCTGTATGTTGGCGCAGAAGAGCAGATTCGGCAGCTTGCCAGGGAGCACCAGTTGGAGCTTGCAGAAAAAGAGATTGTTCATGAACCTGACATGCAAGCCGCCGGAAAAAAAGCGATTGACCTGGTAAAACAAGGACGCGGACAGGTTTTGATGAAAGGCAAAGTCAGTACAGGCCAGATTCTGGGCATGGTGTTGAAGGATGAAGACTTGAAGCAGAAAGTTGATAACCCCTTTCTTTCGCACGTGGCGATCTTTGAATGGCAAGGGTCGCTGAAAATTTTCAGCGATGCAGCCTTGAATATTGCTCCGGATTGTGACCAGAAGAGAAAAATTGCGCTGAATGCGCTGCACGTTGCCAGAAAATTAGGCATAAATGCTCCGAAAATGGCGTTCATTTCCGCGGTAGAAAAAGTCAACCCGAAAATGCCGTCATCGGTAGATGCTGAACAACTCGCCGCGCTGGATTGGGAAGGCGCTATTGCCGGCGGGCCTTTAGCCTTTGATGGGGCCATGTTTGCAGAAGCTTATGCGATTAAAGGCGTGCCATCGCCGGTTGAAGGTAAGGCTGACATTTTGATCTTCCCGAATATCGAAACCGGCAACGTGTTTTATAAGACCCTGACATGGATGATGAAACGGGATATGGCAGGTATTATTGTGGGCGCGGCCATTCCGTTTATCCTGACATCGCGCGCCGACAGCGCCCGCGTAAAATTTCTTTCTATTGCTACGACCCTATATCTGACAAAATAAACGCATCATGCGTCATGTGCTATGGGGTGAATCAGCTATTATTCGCCAACACAGAACATGTTTTATCCGAGCGACGCATTACGCATGAGCGATCAAATTCCTATGCTTGACGCAATTAAACAAGAGATTCAACGAGAAGTCTGCAAGATCGAAAATGATCTATGGAACACAGCTATATTTATTCATGAACACCCCGAGTTGGGATCGCAAGAATTCCAGGCGGCTGAGAAACTGACCGGATTACTGGAACAACACGGGTTCACGATAGAACGAGAAATTGCCGGGATGAAAACAGCATTTCGTGCGGCCTATTCCCTGAATGGCACATCCACGCCGACCATAGCCTACCTGGCTGAATACGATGCCTTGCCGGAAGTGGGGCATGCCTGCGGTCATAATCTGATCGGCGTGATGAGCGTTGGGGCCGGAATCGCGCTGTCAAAAATTCGAAATGGCCTGAGCGGACGGATTGTCGTGCTCGGCACGCCTGATGAAGAAGGCGGCGGCGGCAAAATCGCAATGGTCAAACAGCACGTTTTTGATGACATTGATGCCGCCATGATGATTCATCCCGGATCAAAAAACGTCAAGCGTAAATGGAATCTTGCGGCGTTCTCCGTGTTTGTTGAGTTTTTCGGGAAACCCGCGCATGCGGCGGCGAAACCCTTTGAAGGGATTAATGCCTTAGATGCGATGATTCAGCTTTTTGTCAATGTTGGTTTGCTGCGGCAGCAATTGACCGATGATGTCAGAATTCATGGCATTATCACCCATGGCGGGGTTGCCGCGAATATTATTCCGGAATACACCCGCGCCAAATTTGTGGTGCGCGCCTCTGAATTAGCGCGGACATACCAGGTAGTGGAAAAATTTAAGAATTGCGTCAGAGCAGCCGCTTTAGCCACAGGAGCAACGGAACGTATTCATTTGGATGAGGATAGTATTTATGAACCGCTCTTACCTAACGATACCCTGATCGAGCTATATGCACAAAATATGAAACGCGTAGGAGTTGATGTTGAAGAACAGCCGGCCGGAGAATTAGGAGGATCCTCAGACATTGGCAATGTCAGCCAGGTCATCCCTGCCATTCACCCCACGCTCAGCATTGTAAGTCCGGGAGTTGACATTCCGGGCCATAGCCGTGAATTTGCCATTGCCGCAAAATCGGAACAAGCGAAAATAGCGATGACAAAGGGAATTCAAGCCTTAGCCTTATGCGGCAGCGATCTCCTCGGTAATATTGAAGTGTTAAACGCGGTAAAAGCAGAATTTGAGCAGCGAGCGGTCAAAAATGTTGCGTAGCCGTAAATGTATGTAACTACAAGGATAAGAGATAAGAAAAGGATGTCTGAATATTGTCCGAAAACGAAGGTTTTGCCTCAGTTAACGTTTAGAAAAATTATTTGTAATCACTTATGAACAAGAGAAACCGGGTTTTTCAAAAAACCCGGTTTCTTTCATAATCAAGGAAAAAAGAACTATGAAATCTGTGGTCACAAGTTTGCTTCCTAAAGAAACTCCCCTTGAATTGATGATTGCGCATGGGGAAATTTTAGACGAAGTGAGTGAAGTGTTGGAAGAATTAACGCGCTCGTATTTTGAGCACAAAGACATCGCTGAAAATGTCAGATTTATTGCCGCAAAAGAGTGCGATGCGGACGCCATGAAATTCAAGTTCAGAAAAATGCTGGATAAAAATATCAAAGTGCCCTTCCCGAAACAGACGTTCCTTTACGCCTTGCACCTTCAGGATGACATTATAGACATGATGGAAGATATTGCGAAACGCATGGCGATGAATTATCTTGATTTCCCCCTGGAAGATGAGGTACAGAAGGATTTCATGCAGCTTGTCAGAGAAGTACAGAGTATCATCAAGTATTTGGAACAGGCCATTCGCGAACTCAAACAGGTGTTTGCCTCGTCATTTGCTAAGCGGGAGCGAAAAAAGGAAGAAAAAGAGATCATCCGCGTGGAAAACGTGGAAAGTTGCATTGATACCCTGACCTTGAAACTCGGCAAATGGGCATATTCGAAGAAGAATGAGTATAATGCGCTTGATCTGATATTTTTCAATGATCTAACCTTAATTTTTGCGAAAATTGGAGATAAGGCGGAAAATTTAGCCGAAATGATCAGAAGTTTTACCCGTTAACATGATTTTGGGAGGAATTAACTGATGTTCCTTGTGCTGATTTTTGCGATCATTGTAGGGTTTGCCATGGCCATGGCGATTGGGGCTAATGATGTCGCCAATTCCATGGCGACAGCGGTCGGCGCGAAAGCCATTACCATTAAACAAGCCGTATTTATTGCCGCAATTTTAGAATTTTCAGGGGCGGTATTCTTTGGTAAAATGGTGACAGAGACGATCCAGAAAGGGATCGTCAAAGCCGACGCGGCGGCCGATTCGCATACCCTGTTGATAGGCGCGTTTTCAGCGTTAATTGCGGCCTGCCTCTGGATTTTTATTGCGACAGTCTTTGAGTTGCCAGTCTCTACGACGCACTCAATTGTCGGAGGTATGACCGGCTTTGGCATTGCGGCGGCTGGTCTGAAAGCTATTTATTGGCGCAAAATGGCCTTTATCGTGGCAAGTTGGTTTATCTCGCCGTTTTTAGGAGGGATCTTAGCGTTTTTTGTCTTTACCTATATTTCCAAAACCATTCTGCGTAAAAAGCGTCCGTATGCAGCGGCGAGGCGGCACGCTCCGATTCTGATCGCCGTCACCTTTCTGATCATTGTTCTGATGTTTATCGCCAAAGCTCTGCGTTATCAAGGTTCATTCCTTCTGCCCCTATCATTGGCTCTGAATATTGCCTTTATGACAGGAATTATCAGTTTCATCAGGCTCAGAAAAAAGAAAATCAAAGGGAATCGCTATCTTGCGGTTGAAGAAATTTTTAAAAAACTTCAGATTATGACCTCCTGCTATGTTTCTTTCGCCCATGGGGCCAATGATGTCGCCAATGCTATCGGTCCGATTGCAGCGATTTATGCCATTGTACAATATGGGAATCTTGCCGATAACGTAACTGTTCCAAGGAGCTTCTTAGCTCTGGGCGGCGTGGGGATTGCTCTGGGGGTTGCCGTATGGGGCCATAAGGTCATGAAAACTATTGGTTCCAAAATCACAGAACTGAATAATACGCGCGGATTTTCGATCGATTTTTCTACCGCGACAACCGTTCTGGTCGCTTCGGCGCTTGGACTGCCGATTTCCTCAACTCATACAGTTGTGGGAGCCGTTGTCGGCGTTGGATATGCCCGAGGCGTTGGCGCAGTGAATCTTGGAGTCATTAAACAAATCGTGATCTCCTGGCTTATTACGGTGCCGGCAGGCGCGGGGATGTCGGCCATCTTTTACCTTATTTTGTCAAAAATCTTTTGATCCGCTTTATGGAACTACAGGAATTAGGAATAAGCACGAATCGTTTTTCTCTGCTGATTAAGTTAAGATTGTCGAGTTATCCACAGATTGTGAATAGAATGTGGAAAAAAGGAGAGTATTAGAAGAAAACAGCACGAGTAACAACAAGAATGAAGAATATGCAAGAATTTCTGGACTTTTGCTGAATAATGGCCGTTTTCATCAATCAAAAGTGCAAGAGTGCTATTCATGGTTACGCACACATAAAAATATATCCACATCATTTTTTTGGAAAACACGGAATGAAGAGGAAAGATGGAAGGAAAACGGACAAAAAAAATCCGAGACGCCCGCAGTCAGCCCCAGGTCCGTTGTGTTCTGTACCGACTGGGTACGTCTCAGGTTCGGTGAGAGCATATCACCTGTGGCATAATATAGAAGCTTTTCAAAGCTTTGTCAACTCTATTTATTGAAAAATAAAGGATTTTTTCTATTGTTAACCTTGGTGTTGAAGACAAAAAATCGTTTAACATCGCTGATTTACAGGCACTTCCAGCCTTTCGTTTACAAACAGAGCTTTGTAGAATTTTATTTTATTTTTACTAGTCAAAGGGCTTTGACCACGTAAAAGTCTGCTCAAATATCCTGGCGACAATCCTGTTCGTCTGGCTAATTCTGTTTGTGTAAAATGGGCATCTTGCTGCTTCCGTTTTTGAAATTGTTGTTGAATGTGATCTAAAGTGAGGTTTGAGACATCATACGTTGTTTTTCGACCGATTTTATGTTTTCTGCGATGTAAATCAAAGGGGATGACGTCTTTCGGGTAGGACTGAGAAGAAGAGGGTGAAGAGTCTGGTTCTGATGACGCTGTTTCAGGAGTTGAAACTTTAGATAGCGTTTGATCTTCTCGTGATCGCCGGAGAACGTTCTTTGAGGAAATCGTACTTCGATAAGCAGATTTGGTTGTTACCTCGTGTTGAATGATTCTTTCAAGATCAAGTTGTAGCGAAAAAGGAGGAATTTCTGCATAAGTGCTGTTTACCGTGTCGGCAACCGTGTTCATATCATCACGGGTACAGAGCGGTATAGAAACAAGGATGGGTGTATCAAAATCTGTCACAAGAATGGCTTCGCCCGGATGTTGAATCTGTTTGACAAGATGTTTGTCATGCGAATCTTCGATCAATAAATCCGCCTGCGACGGTTTGGTTTTATGGATGAGCATGGAATTCATGCAGCCTCGAATATCAGCCCGGCCTTTAAAATGCCTGGCGGTCCACTTATGCGAACCGCCGATAAAGGTGATGTTGGCTTTTCTGGTTTCCTCAGTGCAGCGTTCAAGAAAGGCGACCAACTCATCAAAACATTCCATTTTTGACAGACGTGCGAGTTCATCAATCACAAGTAAAATTCCTGGTGTACTGGGTTCTTTTCCAGTAAGCCGGCGATCCAGAATATTGGAAAGGTTTTGAATCAGCGTGGGGGTATCAAAAGGATTGATCACCTTGACATGACCTGTTTTTTCAAGCGGTTTGATGAGCGCGTAAAGTCCTTCTTCGTGATTTTTGTGGGGATCGATCACATAGGCATAGACGCCCTGGGTCAGCACGCTTGAGGCAATGATATACGCGGTTGATAAGGTTTTGCCGCTCCCCTGCCAGCCTGCGATAGCCAGAGATTTCAGATCGTTGAGGGAACGAAACTGCGGCTGTCCCTGGTTATACCCCAAAATCATCGGTTTTCCTGGAGCAATTATCCCTTTTGCCAGCAATTCGGCAAAGGAGGGGGTAAATGTTGAGGCTGGCAATGAAGGCGGCATTTCCTCCGGCTGTCCGATCCCAAACACATTGAGACCGCGTTTGCCTGAGATCGCCCGGGTATAATTGGTAATATCTTCGATCATCTGGCGCGAAATCTGGTATGCCTGCTCATGCGCTTTGGTGGTTGACGCTTCGATTTCTGCCAGTGACAAATTCACGGCTATCGGATAAAAACTTTGAATATCCTTATAGTGTACCGGAATCGAGCTGTGTTTCCCAATATGGGCGGTGTGCACCGAAGAACGTTTGACCCTGGCGCGCACGTATCCGCTCGAAAGAATCAGCAGGGAAAGGTTTAGCGCACCAATCAACCCGATCGTGGCGTAAAATTTCAGGGAATTATCGCGTTTCAGGTTTTCTTGCATCAATTGGATTTTTTCGGTTTCATACGTGAGTTGAGCTTCCTGTAAGCCCGGCGTGGGCGGGCTGGTTGCAACGATTTTATACACGACCGCGCACATAATAATCACTACTAACAGCACAATTCCGCGAATTTTCTGGGATCTCATCATACTTTCACCTCAGCGCGATGAAAAGGGACCACTATAGACATCCTAAGTCATTCGTGTCTCGACTTCGCTCGATAACCGCTCGGTCACTGAGCGAAGTCGAAGTGACGTGACACAAATGATTTAGGATCACTATATAAGAGATATTCTGTTAAGCGGAACAGCAAGAAGTTTTATACGGCTTTTCCAAGGCTCATCTTCAACGAGGCTTCATAACACAGCACTTGTGTGTCGCGTTTATTAACTTTTTTTCCGGAAAGCACGAGCATACGTTCGCGCAGGGCCTCGGTATATTTCACGGTTTTTTTGGTGCAGCGTGTGGTTTTTGACTGATGGATTGCCATAATAGTTACCTCATGGGGATTGTGTGAGTTTATAAATCCTGTTTTCAATACTATGAGGTAAGGTAGGTTTTCTATAAAAAATTGTCAAGCAAAAATATCAATATTTTACAATTTAAAATAAATAAAAGACAAATAAAAGACGAAAATATAAATAAAATCAAATTCTACCGGTCATCAATAACCAGTCTTATAGCCGAAGCAAACTGAAGCCTGCTCATCAATTCCGCAGGGCACTTCAGCGTCCTTCAGCTTTGAGACTGGCGATTGATCGCCAGACTCGATGCGCATACTGTCAACTCTGATCAGAAAAAAGATAGGGTACAAGCTTTTTCGCGGTTCTGATGCTCAGTTTCTTTTTCCCTTCCATAATACGTTGCACAAGAGTTTCAGAAACGCCGCTGTTGGAAGATAACTGCTTCAGCCATTCCTCGCTTCCCAATGGCGAAGCTTCCATCTGTTCGCGTAAGATTTGCGCGGTGAGCAATTCGGCGTCAAAGGTTCTGGGGTTTCTAAGTTGCTGGGAAAAACTTGATTCCGAGGATTCAGCGAGCTGCCTCAAATCTGGTGACGTCGGCAATGAAGATGGCTGCCCTTCCTGAAGTTGATATTCGGAAATATCAATCGCCTCGGATTTTAGAAGATTCACAACTGTGTGCATATCGGCTTCAGTGGTGAATGGCATTTTGCAGACCACAGATTCGTCGTTGACCGGACATAATAACACATCGCCGGCTTGTTTAATGTATTTTTTGACTTTTTCCGCTTCTTCTTTATCTTGCAGCAGCAGGTTTGCCTGCTTGGGTTTGATGCGGTGCACGAACGCGCTGGTCAGGGTGTCGCGCACCACCGAACTGTCCCCGGTTCGAGCCACCAGCCAGGTTTGGGATGACGCCAGCATATACACAGCGCACTTCCGTCCCTCTGTCGAAATCCGTTCCATTGTGTGCGCAACTGCGCTGCCAATCGAGGTTTTCGCAAGAAAAGCCAGTTCATCAATCACCAACACCACCGGCGTCGTATCCGTATCAATTTGACGCAAGCGGCGATCAATGATCCCTTCTAACTGGTTCAGCACGGCAATCATATCATCTTTAAAGGTCGCCATCCTCATCAGGCCGGCTTCCCAGATCGGTCGGGTTTTGTACCCCAGGGACTTCGGATGCGGGTAATGAGGGTCAATGCCGATAAACCGGATTTTTTCTGCCACCAGGCCGCTCCCGATGAGAAATAAGAGCGTGGCGGTTTTCCCGCTGCCCGATTCGCCTGCAACAGCCGCCGAATAAATATCAAGGAAAGAGCCTCTACGTGGAACGCCATTCTCAAACCCCAGGATCATGGATTTGCCGTGCGCAATGTCGCCGCTCGCTAAGAGTTCCTGAAAGGTCGGAATATCTTTGACGTGAGGTATCGCAGAATCAGTCGGACTCTGGAAGGGAGGCGTCATCTCAGAAGCCGAGGTGATTTGCGCAAGTCCGCGCCGGCCGACCAGCGATTGGATCTGTTTTGTCTGCACTTCCGCCATTTTCGTATAGAGATCGAACGCGCGTTCCACGCCGCCATTCATTTGTTTTAATTGTTCGGCATTCATCAGCCCCATCGCGATCGGCGCCGCAATCGAGAGATCTTTTTCATGCACCACCACTTCATTGTATTTCCCAATTTTATAGGTATGTACCGAGGCTTTTTTCAAGCGGCTTTTGGCAATGCTGTAACTGATCATCAACACCGAAATGACTAAGACCCCCAGCACTGCAATAAAGGCCGCTTTATAGGCGGTGGAATACCAATAAATATTTTTCACCTGGGTTTCGACTTTCGCTTCCGTAATCCGATCGTCTGCGGGACCAGCAATCCAGGTCTGATACATTAACCCGATCAAAATCACCGCAGCTAGCACGACAACTCCCAGGAGAATAATAGTCATAGATGCTCGCATATCTTCCCTCCTTCTCTCACCACCGCACCACCCGTTGAATCAGGCTGGCCAGGGCATTCAGATAACCTAAAAAAAAGAGCAGAATGGCGCCAAAAATGCCGAAATCATCAAACACGGTCGGCAAGTCCGGTAACAGAATGACGATGATTCCCAGAATTGATGAAACCAGTAACCCCATCAGATTCCACAATTCTCGCGGCAATAACCAGAGCAGAAACATGTAGCCTTGAAGCATCAACAACGACATACGCTGATAATCGTTCCAGTTTGCATCGTGAAAGGTTGAGGTCAACAACAACACGCACCAGGCCACGCCAACCAGATACCAAAATTTGCGCCACCATACAGATTTTGTCAAGAGGGTTATCAGAAAATATATGCAGATCGGCTGCCAAAGATAGCGTAATGAGGTTACAATTAACTCCAAGAAAACCGGGAGAAAAAATCCGACGACGATGATCACACTCTTCACCAGTGCTGGAGGAATAATTGTCGAAAGAGCTTGAATGGTCAAGGCAGCTTGCCAGAGTATGATAAGCCCTGCAACGACAAATCCCCATTTGACCCATTTCCAGGCCAGGATCAGCATCCTGATACAATACGCCATTTTGCTATCCTCAGCCGGAAGATAGCGGTAGAATATGATCTGTATCCACTTCCTTTTCAAGCACAATCTCCTCTGAAGCTCCTGCAGAAAAACTCGCTAAAGCGAGAACTACGAGCCTGACGTTCATCGCATTTCTTTGATGCGCAAATAGACGATTGCGCCGAGTGCGCCAATCAGATCAGCCACAAGATCAAGGGCCGTATTGATATATCCTCCAACCCCGGTTTCAGGCACAAGCACGGTCGCCAGAAATTCAATAATTTCATTCAACGCACCGACCCCGAGTCCGGCCATCACGATTACAATCGAGAGCGCGACCCATTTTTGAATCGTTTGCCGTAATAACGGCTTGATCAAATAATACATGGCTAAGGTGGCCGTGCCGAAACCGACGATATGGACAAATTGGTCGTATTTAAAGATGAGATACGGCTCGCCGACAAGAGGAATGAGCATAAGTGAATAGAGTTTTTGGCCTCCAAAATACACCCCTCCGCCGGACATGTGGAGCAACGACCAGGCGGTTAATCCCCACAAGACAGTATTGGGGAAATTGATCCGGTCGTTGGTCAGCAGAATCAGCAATAAAAAAAAGATAATGACCCCGATGTAAATCAGAAATTCATAATTTTGACGTAAGTTGAGATAGAGGCCAGAGAACACAACAAGCGCAATGATATTGATGATTAAGATGAGGGATTGACCGCGTTTGATTCGTAATGCCATAGTCTTCACTCCTGACATAAAAAAACTGAGAGCTTTCATGTTAATAACAACAACCACCTATTAGATAGATAGGGGAACGCACGTCAAGTGAATTCTTTCAGTTCGATAGAGAAATCGGGTTTTTGACAAAAACCCGATTTCTTATGCGCCATAAGAAAATTTTCAAAAAAACCCTTGCTTGAAATAGACAGATCATATACCATACATGTAGAAACGAAAACATCACTTTCGAAGTTCGAAAATTCCGAACTTCCGAAGTTCCGACACAGGGGAGGACGAGGATATGCTGATTCCAAAAGGTCAAGCGATCCATGAGCATCTGAGCACGTCGTTCACACACATTGAGCAACTGGTTGAAGGACTGCGGAAAAAACGCTTCTCAGGCTATTGCCATCTGAGTTTTTGGGAGTATGACGGGATCGCATTTTTTCATGAAGGGCAGATTGTAAATGCTCAGGAAAAAATTGGGATGCAGGGAACACAAGTACAGACCGGCGATCTCGCGATTGCGCATTTTCTTGAAAAAGCGCGGGAAAAAGACGGAAACATCAGCGTGTATCAGCTCGCGGCGACGACTGTAGCGACGCTCATGGCTGCAATGAATGTGACATCCAAATATGAATCGCTTTCGACGGATCTCACCAGCCTTGATAGACTGATCGCTTTATTGCAAAAAGAACATCTGACCGGATATATTGAAATTTTGCTGGAACAAGAGGCCGGCATCGCGAATCTCTTTTTTGCCAATGGTGGATTGATTGAAATTTTGCTGGCCTCTCCTGATGATATGATAATTGGAGAGTCCACGACGATTGGCGAGCTCAACAGGTTGTGTCAAGAAGTCGGTGCTGTGTTCAACGTCTATCAGACAACCGATATCGCCGGGCAGGCACAAGAAGGCTCGCAAACCAAAGCGGTCTCTCCGCAAATGATTAAGTTATTCGAAGCGATCCTGGCTCGACTGGAATCTGCAACAAATGCTCTGCTCAAAGAGGGGGGATTTCAGGCGATATTCAAAACCATTCTGCCACAGATTGCCGATACATACCCCTTTCTTGATCCGTTTATCGGGGATTTTCGCTATGTCAACGGCGCGCTCTCGTTTGAAGGCAATACTCCGGCGCAGGAATTTGTCACTGGAATGTGCGAGGCCATCAATGCCACTATCAAAACGCTGTTACAATCCATTCCGCGTCATCTATTTTTGGCTCAGCTTTCCAGACACCTTGAATCGGTTGCAACCGAATATGCAGATCTGGTTGACCAGTGGCAATTTGAAATGCGGCTGCCGGAAATCTTTCGCGACTATACCTTCTTACAAGATACTGAGAACGACGCAGAGGCGATCCAGAAGGGTCTGGAAGTGCGAAAAGTCCTGAATCTACAAGGGATCGGATTTTCAGAAATCGACGCAGAGAGCATTCTCAAAGAATTCTATCGCGTGATGGCTCTTATCGTGGAAAATCATACGGAACTTGAGGGCAAAACGATCGCTTATGCTCAACTGAAGAAATCGCGGGAATACCAGCAATATCAAACCGCCATCGCGTTCTTACAGCAATTGGGCCTGGCTTCTCTGAAAACGTATCATGACCGGCTCGCGTTTTGGATCAATCTGTATAATTTTTTGGTGATTGACGCCGTGCTGAAATCAGGGATCAAAACCAGCGTACAAGATGTCAAAAGCTTTTTTATGAAAGCGAGCTATCGCCTAGGCGATTATGTGTTTAGCCTGGATGATATTGAGCATGGTATTTTGCGGAACAATCAGTGCAAACCGTATTCCGGGCTGCAGCAATTTCAGGCGACTGATCCGCGCCGCCAGTTTTGTCTTGCGCCCCTGGATGCGCGCATTCATTGTTGTATGACCTGCGCCGCCCAATCCGCTCCGCCGCTTGCAATTTATACCCCGCAGGGATTAGATGAACAACTCGACCGGGCAGTCACCCGCTATTTACTCAACGGCGGTATGCGTTTTGAGCGAACCACACAGGAACTCTGGCTGAGCCGGACATTCTATTGGTATCGCAAAGATTTTGAGAACGGGGGTCGGACTTTCCTGGATGTGGTACTGCAAGCATTGCGAAATCATGACATCGGCCGCGAACTGCAAGCGTCTCGCGCCAAATTGACCGTGCGCTTTATGGATTACGATTGGAAGCTCAATGGGAAGTAGCAACAAACATGGACGTGATTACCACCCATATTAATGCAGATTTTGATTGTCTTGGCTCGATGGTTGCCGCTAAAAAGCTTTACCCTCACGCCAAGGTGATCTTTCCAGGATCACAAGAAAAAAATGTGCGTGATTTTCTGCGCCAGGTTGATTTTTCTTTTGAATGTGAGACGCCTAAAAACATTGATATTCATGAAATTACGCGTTTGATTATTGTTGATACAAAACAAGCCAGCCGTATTGGCGATTTGGCCGCCATTATTGATAAACCGTACCTCAAAATTCATCTGTACGATCACCATCCCAGCAGTCAGAAAGATTTTGAAGCGGAGTTAGAAATTGTTGAAGATACCGGCGCCACTACCACAATTTTTGTCCGTTTGCTGCGCAATCAGGGCATTCAACTGACGCCGATGGAAGCAACCGTGTTAGCCCTGGGCATTTATGAAGATACCGGTTCGCTCACCTTTACCTCTACCCGGGAAGCGGATTTGAACGCTGTGGCGTATTTGCTCTCGCAAGGCGCGGATTTAAGCATGGTCTCCGAATTCATGACCAGGGAAATGACCCCGATTCAGGTGCGGCTCTTACATGATTTGATGCAATCCAAACGCGAATTGATGATCGAAGGGGTTCCGATCATTATTGCGCAGGTGTCATCAAAACGCTATATCGGTGACGCCGCCTATATTGTGCACAAATGGATCGAAATGGAGAACCTGGATGTGGTGTTTGTTCTGATTCGCATGGATACCAAAGTACACCTGATCGCCAGAAGCCGCAGCGCCACGGTCAATGTGGGGAAAATCGCCGAAGAGCTTGGGGGGGGAGGTCATGCGTATGCGGCCTCGGCTTCTATTAAGGATATGACCCTGATTCAAGCGGAAGAGAATCTGGTTCATACCTTGTATAAACATATCCAGGAAGCGCACACGGCCGAACGTATGATGTCTGCCCCGGTGTTAGCGGTTGAACAAGATAAAACCATTCGAGATACCAAAAACCTGCTGGATGGCTATACGGTGAATACCCTGCTCGTGTTGGATGAACATCAAAGACCTTTGGGATATATTACGCGCCAGATTGTGCAGCGGGCAATTTTTCACGGATTGGAAAATGAATGCGTGCAGGAATATATGTTGACCGATGTCAAAACCGTGACCCCAAGCACACCATTTTCTGAAATTGAACTGTTGATGATTCAACGGCCGCAAAAAATTCTGCCGGTGGTGAATGAGGATGAACAGGCCATCGGGGTGATTACCAAAAACGATATTTTGAAAGTGCTCCAGGAATATACCCTTGAAAAATGGGCCTATCACAGCGATACCGAACGCGCCCACACCAGAAACCTGCGTCGCTTAATGGATGAACGCCTGCCGGAACATGTCGTCACCCTGTTACGTGATATTGGCGACCTGGGCGATGAACTTGGTTATGCGGTGTATGTTGTCGGCGGCTTTGTGCGTGATCTGATTCTCCGCGCCGAAGAGAACCTGGATGTAGATGTCGTGATTGAAGGCGATGGCATCCGTTTTGCCAAAGCTCTGTCAAAAAGATGGGGGGCCAGAGTGCGAATTCATCGTAAATTCTGTACGGCGGTTGTGATTTTCCCTGATGGATTTAAAATTGACGTGGCTACGGCCAGAACCGAACACTATGAATATCCGGCCGCCATGCCGATTATTACCCTGGGTTCGATTCGTCTGGATTTGCTGCGCCGGGATTTTACCGTGAATGCTCTGGCCATTCGTTTAAATCGCCGATCTTTTGGCAAAGTGTATGATTATTTCGGCGGGCAGCGGGATTTAAAAGAAAAAATTATCCGAGTGCTGCACAGTTTGAGCTTTGTTGAAGACCCTACCCGCGCCTTTCGAGCCATTCGTTTTGAACAACGCTTTCACTTCCGGATTGACAGCTTTACATTGAATTTGATCAAAAATGCCGTCAAAAAAGGATTTATCAGCAAGCTCAGCGGAAAACGGGTATTTAATGAACTCTATATCATCTTTAGCGAACCGAACCAGATTGGCGTGCTGGAACGCATGGCGGAGTTACGCGTGCTCCAGGCGGTCAACCCCAACCTCCCCCCGATTGATGAGATGCGCCGTCTATTCCGCAATATCCGCGGCGTGATGGCGTGGTACGAACTGCTGTATCGTGAAGAGCCGGTTGAGGAATGGATTTTGTATTTTCTAGGGTTTATTGATAAATTGCACGATCAACAAGCCAAAGAGTTTTGCGAGTACCTTAAAATCACCAATCACGTGATGCAGAAAGTGCAGGCCGCCCGCAACGGTTATAAATTGATTGAACGGCCGCTCTATGAAAAATTGCCTGACTTACAGAATAGCGATATTTACCATGTGTTTCACCATTTACCCATTGAAACAATTCTGTTTTGGATGGCGAAAACTCGCCAGGAGTTTGTCAAAAAAGCCGTCTCAACCTACCTTTCAAAACTGCGCGACGTGAAGCCCGAGATCAGCGGCAACGATTTGATTGCATTGGGATTGCGCCCGGGACCGCTGTTTCAAAAACTGCTGGTGCAAGTTCTTGACGCCCGGCTGAATGGCGAAGTCGCCACCAAAGACCAGGAGCTTGAGCTTGTGAAGCGTCTGGTTCTCACCGTCGAATCACCTGGAAAATCTTGAAACCTTTTCAATCGAGCGGGCTTCGCACTACTAATCCGCCTTTATTCAGCACATGCGTATAGATCATGGTGATGGACACGTCCTCGTGTCCGAGCAATTCCTGGACGACGTGGATGTCGTAGCCGGCTTCCAGGAGGTGGGTGGCAAAACTGTGGCGAAACGCATGGCAGATGACGCGCTTTGAAAGGCCTGCGGCCCGGGCCGCCTGTTTGACGGCGCGCTGGAATCCCTCCCCGCCAGTATGATCGCGATAGACCTTTCCGGACTGGGCATCGGTCGAGAGGGTAGCTGAAGGAAAGACGTATTGCCAGATCCAGGCGGTTTCGGCGTGAGGATATTTTCGAGCCAGGGCAAAGGGCAAAGGCACACGGCCATGGCCGGCTTTTACATCTTCTCTGGTCAAGGCGGTCGGAACACAACTGGACTCTTTGGCTCGCTGCACATGAACGTTACGCCTGAACGCGGATCGGTTGAGAGTTGATACGACGGAAAGAGATACTGCCAGTTCCATTTTTTATTGTCCTCTTGAGAGGTCTGCGCTAGAACCGACGGCAGATAGACCGTGCCGCAGCCTTGCTTCAGATCATAGTCATATTGACGCGTAAGCGCAGACATTCCAGCACCTGGAGGCCGGCGCCATAAAGGAGTCGAATCGGGAGTTGATAGGCTGGCGCGACCGCATCCAGGATCCGACGCACCTCATCTTTGGCTAAGATATTCGACAGGTGTTGGGGGCGTTTCGTGTAGAATCAAGAGAGTTGTTCAGCGACCTGTTCCTGTTTGAGTACCTCACGATATAGAAAACTCAGCGCGCTCAAGGCATGATTCTGAGTCGAGGCGGCGACCCCATCGTTGACCGCCAAATGCGTCAGAAAGGCTTTCACTTCAGTCACGCCCATGTCTTGCGGATGCCGCTTCTCATGAAACAGAATAAAGCGTCGGATCCACTGAATGTACGTATCTTCGGTGCTTTTGGCATACTCCAATGCCCGGAGGAGATCGCTGACCTGTTCAAGTAATTTTTTCTTCGGTCGTTCATCATCCATGTGTCACTGTCACCCTCTCAGGGTTCAAAAGCATTTTTTAAAATGACCAGGATATTTTTTCTTGACAAAACGCTGACATACGACCAAATTTTTTTGGTTTAATGTTTGTTTGTTGTCGTCATCATGTCAAGCATTTTTTCAGTTGTTTCGGGAATGAGTCTTCGAAATTCCCGAAACAGAGGGCATGTTCAGGTTTCGGGAAATCGCTCCGCTCATTCCTGAAACAACCTGTTATGTGGGCATTTTCAAAAAACTGTCCGAAGTATTGTTCTGGCAAACTGTTCTGAATAAAGTAGAAGAGTGATGTTGATACTTGATATTATGGTGCAACAGGAAGGGATGGTTCTAACAAAGCCTTACAGCAGACCAAAACCACGCTTGCCAGTGTCAGCATACCCCTCTCGCATAACGGCCTGTTGCCACGTTTGGGTTTGTTGCCCGTCGTCAGGGCGCGCTTTCGGCTGCTGAAGGCCAGCGTTAGAAGGCTCCTTGTAAGTCAAGTTCTTTGAAGGCGGGTGGTGATTTTGACTGATGGTGATGTTGGTGTCGCCCACCGAGCCTTCCACCATTGGAAGCGCCCCGCATAACGTGCTGTGGCGGTCCAAAACAGAGGCAGCCCCGCATACGGTCACGTGCCGTTTCCATGCTGAAATGCGCTTCCTGCGGTTCCAGGCACCGCGGGCTTTGGGCAGGACGGTATTCGCCCTGCTTCGCAGAGCGGAAGCGGACAACTTGGTGAATCGTCGCTATCAGTTGACGGAGTGGCAGAACAATAGCCTGTATGCGATCACGCACAATCATTTACGAATTTCCTGAGAAAACTATTGACAAAAGTTTCTGCATCCTCCTCAATGAAAGCGTGGGAATTGGCGATATATGGAGAAACGAACGCATGTATGTGAGAGGGAACATACATGGATAATAGCGATAAGGAATGACATGCGATGGTAATGAAGTTTGAATGGGATGCGAGAAAGGCACGGAGCAACCTCCAGCGGCATCATATCGATTTTGAAGAGGCGAAAACGGTGTTTAACGATCCTTTTCTCATGACATTTCCAGATCATGATCATTCTGACGGCGAGTACCGGTATCTCAGTATTGGGCATTCTGCCTCCGGGAGAACGTTGGTGATCATCCATACTGACACACAACTTGCCGTTCGGATTATTAGTTGCCGAGAAGCGACTCGCAAGGAGAAAAGAGCCTATGAAGAAGGAGACGTCTAAACACGACAATATTGGAGAGGATGGGATGCGGCCGGAATATGATTTTGCCTCTATGACAGGGGGAGTTCGAGGAAAATATTATCGTGCGTATCGTGCTGGGCATACCGTCAATATTCATCATGAAGATGGAACGGTCGAAACACGATATTTTACGCTTGAAGATGGTGCGGTCATGCTTGAGCCAGATGTTCTTCAATATTTTCCGAATTCGGAAGCCGTCAATAAAGCCTTACGGTGCCTTATTCCAATTGTTTCTGAGCATACACACACTCCCGTAAAAGCATGAATATCGTAGAGATACGCAAATACGCAAAGAGTGGAATGTAACGAGGTTGGCCTTCTAACAAAAAAATGCACGTGACCCTGCCCGCGCTCCGCAATTTCCAGCATAATTGCCCGCCATAAAAGTTTGGTGGTTTCGTCAGGTTGATCCTGCCGGTCAGGGCGCGAGCGGGTCACGTGATTTTAGTGCGTTAGAACATTTCACGAATTTTAGCCTAACAAACAATATACATATTACGGTAATTGTGATATGAAGGCACATCGTGGTTTAGAATGGTTTACTATCTCACTTTACGCAGTAGATAAAAAAGTTCTTTGACAAATATCTTGTGATCATGTTCAGATCCTC
>DF820470.1:202749-226288 GCA_000739535.1 Candidatus Vecturithrix granuli
GAGCTAACACAGTTAAAAACAATGTATAATATCTGACTTTTTTATATGAGTGCGTAATGTGAGTTACTATATTCGTGCAAGCACTTCGTAGAGCCGGCGTATCAGAAGATTATCTGGAAAAACGCCATATTACGAAAACAGTATCATAATAAGCCACGATGTGATTGCGGTCCATCCTTTTTCAATTTTTTTTCTTTACTTTTCAACCAAAATGAGGCATGTTGAACCAATGATGTCGATCTCCACGATGTTCGGGTTTTCGATAGAAAACGTGACGGAAAAATCAATGTGCCTGGGGCGAAGAATCAAGAATTATGTCGTGTTGACATGTTGCTGCAAATTCGACAGGGATGTACGCCTGTGTGCTGCAGATCAAGAAGGGGGCATTAGATGTCGGACATACAGATCGTGAAGAATTATCTTCCTGGCTCGATCGGGAGAGTTGCTGAGCTTCATGGGACTTATTATCATCAGCATTGGGGATTCGGTCAGTTCTTTGAGGCGAAGGTGGCGACAGAACTGTCAGCGTTCCTGGAACGATATGACGAGGATGCCGACGGCTTTTGGACCGTGTCGGTGAATGGTCGTGTTGAAGGCTCTATTACGATTGACGGGATTCATGCCACCGATCAGGGGGCACATCTCCGATGGTTCATCATGTCCGATGCCTTACGCGGCCAGGGTTTCGGTAATCAACTTCTGACACTGGCTCTCGATTTTTGTCGAAGTAGAAGGTATACACGAATCTATCTCTGGACGTTTGAGAACCTCAACGCGGCGCGGCATCTCTATGAGAAGTATGGCTTTCAATTAGTTGAACAACACCGAGGAACCCGGTGGGGGACAGAGGTTAATGAACAGCGGTTTGAATGTGACCTCTTCTATCCTGACAGAGCGTAGCTAACAGCAAAATGCCCATGACCCCTGCCCGCTGTCGTTAGTTTCCGCAGATTTCTCTCGCATATCGGTTTGTGTGCCATAGGGGAGGGCAGAGGTCACGTGCCGTGCCTGTTAGACGCAAAAAAGAATGAGTTTATACTTTGGAGGCTCTTATGAGAATCAGCAGTAGCCTTAAGGTGAAAAACTCTCGGACCCTTCAAGGCATCAAACTGCTGTTTAGCGGGGTGAGCGCATTTACCACGGAAACACTGGGTTTATGAAAAGAAACAACGACATGCGTTCCCCATATCCCCTGAGTCTCCGTGGTGCTATTCAAGGCTGATAGTTGCCCGCTTACTGGCCTTTCCCGTACACCTGTTCCCGCGTAAAAAATTTCTCCGCGATCACGGTCTGGTCAATCGTTTCTTTGGTCACTAGCACGACAGGCGTGATGACCGTCGGTACATCCATCGCCCCATTATTGATCAGAGCAAAACGCGCGTCTTGATCCACCGCGCCCTGAGCAATCTCAGCCATCGGTTTCGTCGAATTGTTCACGATGGCCACTGCCATGTCGGCGGCTTTGTAGGCCAGAGGTTTGATTTTTTTCCAGATTTCCACACTTTGTTTGCCTTGCGCGACATATTGCACATTCCGCAGGTCAGCATCCGAGCCGGCGACAAAAACCTTTGTGCTGTCTGCCAGCTTTTCGGCCTCCAACGCCGCAATAACGCCGCTCGCCAGTCCGCTGTTATTGCACACAAATGCGTCAATCTGGTTATCATACTGGACTAACAGATTATCTACAGTGGTTCGCGCTCGATCCGGCGACCAATCCAAATGTGATCGTTGAGCGATCAATTTCAAACCGGGGTTGGCCTTGAGCGTCTCCAATACACCAGCGCTCATGGCAGCGGCATTAGCGTCGCCGGGCTGTCCCATAATTAAGGCAACATTTCCCTCGACTTTGCCTTTGTGTGCCTGAAACCATTTGACCATCTCTGCGCCCTGTAAGGCGCCGACCGCCCAGCTATCCTGCATGACCATCAAATCTAATGGGCCATTTTGCAGCATGGAGTCATAACCAATCACTTTGATCCCGTTGTCATGCGCCTTTTGTATTAACGCGCCGGCCGTCGCCGTATTCACGGGCTGCAACACAATCACCTGGCAGCCTTCTTCTAACAACTTTTCGAATTGTTGAACTTGCACCAGGTCATTATTACTGCTCGAATCAAACATGACGGTTGCGCCCAATGCTTCCGCACGGGCGATAAACAGCGGTTGATCGGTACGATAGCGTTCTTCCTGCATGGTCTTCAGCAGAAAGCCGATTTTGATCGGTTGCGCCGCAGTTGTCTGCCCCCACAACACGCAGCAGACAACGGTCAATACAACCTGCGTTAAGAACACCCACGATTTTTGTCTCATATCTTTTCTCCTCTGAAAATAGAATTTTCATCCTGCGTGGTATAGGACGAAATTACAATTTCGTCCTACATGGTGTGTGCTTATTTTTTCTTTTTGCTGACGGTATCGAACCAGACCGCAAACATGATCAGGAAGCCTTTGATCATAAATTGATAGAAATCTTGCACTCCGAGTAAACTCATGCCGTTATTCAACACGCCGATAATTAATGCGCCGATCACAGTTCCCGTGATCGTGCCCGAGCCTCCGGACAGACTGGTGCCGCCAATAACAACCGCCGCAATCGCATCCAATTCGAAGCCTGTCCCCAGGTTGGGAGAGCCACCATTCAATCGGGATGTCAACAAAATCCCGGCAAAGGACGATAACGCGGACGCCAGCGTAAAGACGATCAATTTGGTTTGAAAAATGTTGATTCCCGACAACCGCGCCGCTTCTTCATTCCCGCCTAACGCATACAGGCGTCGCCCAAACTTCGTTTTTTGCAGGGCAAATGTACCGATAAAGGCGATGATTACAAAAAAGGCGACCGGCATTGGGATGCTGCGATATTTGGTAAATACGTAGAACGCTAATCCCAGCCCGATGACGCCAATCGCTACCTGGGAGATCGCATCCTGTTGTTCCATAGCGATGCCATATTGGCGTTTCTGTTGGATGTCACGATAGATGGAAAACAGGAAGAGTCCTAAGGCGATGACGATGATCACCCCGGACGCTCCTTTAGGAATAAACCCACCACCGATTTGCGCAAACATTTGGGTCGGATCTACCACCGGTACGGAACTTCCCTTTGCCAATGCCAGCGCCAGACCACGCGCAATCGTCATCAGGCCGAGTGTAATAATAAATGGGGGAATCTTATAATGTGCGATCCAGAACCCATTCCATGCGCCAAGCCCCATTCCACACAGGATGATCGTCAAGAGACATGCCAGCCAGACATTCAGTCCACCTTTCATCATGAGAGTGACAACGATCGAGGATAATCCGACCACAGAGCGTTGTTTTTCAGCAGTTTCAAAACAACGATCCCGGTTGGATTGCTGAAAACGTTTTGTGTTGCATATTGTTCAGTTATCATAACGCTTTTCCTCCTGGAAGACACGCCGCGCGTTGCTCGTTATCCGATGTCGCGCGATAACCTACACATTCGCCCCCTTGCGGCTGCGGAAACTCCCCGTCGCATATTCCATGATTAATTCTTTAGTCGCCTGCTTGCGGTTCAATTCGGCTACAATCTCCCCTTCACACATCACTAAAATCCGATCGCTCATCCCCATCACTTCAGGAAGTTCGGATGAAATAATAATCACGGTCACACCATTTTCGACTAATTTATTCAGCAAGTTATAAATTTCAACTTTCGCTCCCACATCAATCCCACGCGTCGGTTCATCCAAAATCAACACTTTCGGATTAGTATTCAACCATTTCGCAACAATCACTTTTTGCTGATTACCTCCGCTCAGAGTCTCAATCGCCACATCCAGGCTCGGTGTTTTCACGTCTAATTGGTGGACATAGCCTTGCGCTAAATTCCGTTCTTTCGAAGCATTGATAATCCCCCAGCGATTGGCGATGGTTTGCAGGGAACTAATGGTCATGTTTTGCAACACACTCTGCCCTAATATCAGCCCAATACGCTTCCGGTCTTCGGTCACTAACGCCAACCCCTGAGCAATCGCTTTCTGCGGCGATTTGATGTTCACCTTTTGTCCGGTCAGATAGATTTCGCCGCGTGATTGATCTGCCAACGCGCCGAAAATGGCGCTGACCAGTTCGGTGCGCCCAGAGCCCATTAAGCCGGAAATACCGAGAATCTCGCCTTTATACGCGCAAAAAGACGCATTTTTCACTTTCTTTTCGCCGGGCAATAAGGGGTGATCCACCTCCATTGCCTTCACTTCCAGCACTTTCTCCTTGCGCTGAAATTCTTTTTTCGGGAACATATCTTTGATGTCGCGTCCAACCATCCGGCTAATGATTTGATCCAGGGTTAACTCAGCAATGGGCGTTACTTCCTCAATGGTTTTGCCGTCGCGTAAGACAATGACCCGATCGGCAATCTGTTGTAATTCCTCCATTTTATGAGAGATATACGACATGCTGACACCTTGCTGCTTTAATTTGTGAATGATTTCAAACAATGCTGCTACCTCTGTATCCGTTAACGCCGAGGTAGGCTCATCAAAGACTAAGATATCTGCTTTTTTGGACAAGGCCTTGGCAATTTCTACCATCTGTTGTTTGCCAACGGTTAATTCTTTCACGAGATCGGTCGGTTTGAAATCTTTGATGTGCAGTTCATCCAATAACTTCTGGGTTTCCGCAAACAGTTTGCTCCAATTAATGACTCCCCCGAAGCCAGTAAATTGCCGATCCAAAAAGATGTTTTCTGCGACCGTCAATTCCGGGATCAGATTCAATTCTTGATAGATGATGGCTACGCCAGCCGCTTCGGCGTCTCTAGTATTTTGAAACTGGCGCAATTGGCCCTTGATATAAATTTCGCCTTGATAACTCGGATAGGGCCACACGCCGCTCAAGACTTTCATCAGAGTGGATTTCCCGGCGCCATTTTCCCCGACAAGCGCCAGCACTTCACCAGCGCGCGCTTCGAAATTCACGTTATCCAGCGCACGTACCCCTGGAAAGTCTTTGATGCTATTCCGCATTTCCAACACAACGTCTCCCATCCCGCTCACCTTCTTTCTGAGAAGACATTGAATAGGGACGCAGGCTCACCGTTACAGTGAGCCTGCGCGTGATTACCTGCCTTGCGTGAACAAATCAACCATCCTTGTCAGGATTTACTACTTGCCATAGACTTGTTCTTTGCTGTAAAATTCTTCCGCAATAATCAAGGCGCCAATCTTCCTCCAGAGAGTTGTAATGGAGAACGGGTTGGCGGGTATTGTTGGTATTTAGGGGTGTTAAACCAGTCCTGCGACGAGGTCTGTGCACGACATGACGGCTATCATGACGCCACCAGATTCTTTGCCGGTTCCGGAGGTTCAAACAGTCAATGTACAGAGGTTTTAAATGTGCTCGGAGCACCAGGAAAAACCTGGGGAATCGGCGAAGACACACTCTTTGCGACTGGGTGTTCTTATGTGGATTATTCATACGGGACTTCCCAACCTTCTGGGATGCGAGTACGATATACGCGCGCCACCAACAGCTTCGGCTAAAAATGCGCTTGTCCAAAGGGCCTGTGCGTGTCAACAGTAACCTCCAAAATTCTGTAATAATGGGATATGAACATGAGGACGGAACAGTCAAAACTATTTCGGGTTAATTGACTTTCTATGCGATAAAAACGCTTGACACCATTTTGGCATTGTATCATGTTGTGGTAGCGCAATAGACGATTTAGTGGGGGAAATTCCAGAATAACAGGAAATGAGGGATACGGACTACATTCGTTAACGGATGTAGCTGGTTCCCAATATCAATGCCATAATTCCCATAGAAGAAAAACTATGAAAAATCTCGCGAATTTTTTTACAAAAAAGAAGAATTATTGTTTACTCACTCTTCTTATCAGTTGTCTCAGTTTTTTCGGCTGCCTGAAAGATCAACATCCTGCATTGAGTCGTGAAAAAAATTTATTACAAGAGTTTCGCTTACAATTCCAGGAAGAAACGCAGCTAATCGATTTTAACCAGCATAAACATATTGCTCGATATTTACTCAATGGATGGGGACGAACGGAAAATGACGTTGGATGGGCAACATCGAAGATCAGTAGTGTGGTGTTCTTTCGGTATGATACAAGTTCAGATCTTGAGCTTGAGTTGGTATGTCAGGCTGCGCCTGTAACAGAAGGACAAAGCCAGGTCATGGAGGTTTTTTTGAATAATAACGCGGCAGGAACGCTGATTCTGAATTCGGATAACCTTCAGTCGTATTCCTTATTTTTACCGGCAAAGCTGCTCCGATCTGGACAAAATATTCTGACATTTCATTTCACTTATATTATTCTTGTTGAACAAACAGAACGCGCTGCCCGTTTTCAAAACATTGTTTTCAAGCAATCTAAAACCCTTCGCCCACTGGATGCAGCAAAGATGTTACAACACTCCAATACTGAATTCAATATGCTTGTGCCATTACCTCATCGTTTTCTTTTAGACCTTCAATACCAGAATGTACAAGGAGTAACCACATCAATAGAATTTGTCAATGAAGCCCAAAAAACTGTCAAGCAGATCACATTATCACCACGAAAAACATCCTATAACAAAACAATAATCCTACAGGATGAGACGGTGTATAAAATGCGGTTTATCACGACTGGCGACCCCGACAGCTATATTATATGGGAACAAATTCGCATATATCTGCCCCAGGAACAGACGGAGGCTCTTTCTCCCTTCCAGGAGCAACAAGGCTTTACCAGGCTCGAGAAACCTGACATCCTGGTATATGTGGTTGACACGCTTCGCGCAGATCATCTTAGTTGTTACGGGTATGCTCGAAAGACCTCTCCCCATCTTGATCAATTTGCTCAGGAACATGCGTTATTCAGGAATGCCTATGCTCCTGCATCATGGACTCGTGCAAGCGGAGCTTCCCTTGTGACCGGACTGCTTCCCAAACATCATAAGACCATGCTTCGCGATGAACGCTTACCTCGAGATCTGGTAACATTAGCAGAAATTCTTCAAGAAAATGGATATTACACCGCAGCATTTTCCACCAACCCCAATATTAGCCAGGTATTCGGTTTTAAACAGGGTTTTCAAAAATTTGTGAGATTCTCGCGGAAAGATGGTGATATGAGTTCCAGATCAGATAATGTCAATCGAAAAGTTTTTGAATTTTTGGAAACATTTTTGATGAAACAAGAACGCCCTCCCCTTTTTTTGCTGATCTGGACTATCGATCCCCATGCCCCATATACTCCTCCTCAACAAGTTCAAACACTGTTCGATATCGAACAGTATAACCCTGTGAAAACAGAAGGGTTATCAGAATGTATGCAACAAGAGGAAGAGGGATTAACAGACTCTCAGCGTGAGTATATCAAAACTCGTTATGATCAAGAAATTTTTTTTAACGATCGCTCATTTGGCGAGCTTGTTCTTAAAATGAAAGAATTCAATATCTATGATGATGCGATCATCCTCTTTACCGCAGATCATGGTGAAGAGTTTTTCGAACATGGCGGAATCGGACATGGGCATACCTTGTATAATGAGCAGATCAAGATCCCATTCGTCATCAAGAGCCCACACATTCCTCCGGCTGAGTATGACCAACGAGTTCAATTAATTGATTTTTATCCTACCATATTAGAGATATTAGGGATTAATGCTCCCTATCCTCTTGATGGAATTTCTTTATTATCTCCCCCGTTGCCGGATCGTATTTTATATTTCGAAGAAGAACGGGATGATAACAAATTACAAGCCATTTTAGATTCAGAAAAGAAAGTGATCTTCAATGAAATGGTTTCCAGACCGCTTTCACATCAGGATATCCCAGTATTTGAATTGTTTGCCAATCACGATGCGTTTGATCAACATTGTCTGTCATTCACCGGATTTATGGATGAATATTTGAAACAGCGCCTTTTATCCTATAAATATAGCAAAAGCTCATTTGAGATACGACATGCAAAAGTGGATATCTCGCCGGAACTCGATCAACGATTAAAAGAACTCGGATATGTGAAATGAAAGTGGCGCTGATGGTTTGATCTGAATTACTTGGATTTAGTCTGAATACGTAAAAATGGAATTCCGAAGATGAGCAAGAACCGATGTGGCCAAAAGAGAGTGTAGTGATGTACATCAACACTTCTGGCATACAGCGTTGCTGAACGATGGTATAAACGGCGACCAAAACCCCTGGGTACTTCCAGGATGGACATATATGATGAACGCTTGTCTTGATGTGCATTACCTTCCCACTACCGCCTGGGCGGCAGCAGTTATTTTCAACGACTGGACAGATTCAAAACCATTGAATCAATACACCGTGTTCGTTCAAGGATGTGGGGCCTACGAGCCTGGGAAACTCTATCTTCGTGAGTTGAAACCGTTAATGGCCGTCATCGAACGGATCAAAGAACCTATCCACGTCTATCTTATTGACGCCTATTGTTATCTCTCGTCAGAGAATGAACCAGGATTGGGAGCATACGTGTATACAGCAATAGGTGGGCGATCTGCTATTATAGGCGTGGCCAAGAATAGATTTAGACGTTCACATCATGCAACAGAGGTGTTTCGTGGGAATAGTAAACGTCCTCTCTATGTGACATCCATCGGATTATCCCAGGAAGATGCGGCATCCCGAATTTCAGCCATGTCTGGTGAATTCCGGATCCCGACTCTTCTTAAATTTGTGGATCAATTAGCCCGTAAAGGGATGAAAGAGACTACTAATGGGTAAAATTCTGGCCTGGGTAGCGCCCCGCCTTCCCAGGCTGGTGAATCGCCCTGTTGGGCGGCTGATCACCGCTAAACCGTAGCCAGGAGTGTATGAAAGACAACAGAGATTCTCAAAACCAACAACTTGGTAAAACGGCAGATCTGAAATTCTTTGTCAGGAGTTTGGGAGTGGATGTGGTTGGCATTGCCGATCTCAAACTGTTAGGAGGAATGTCTATAGGAATCATCGCGTCCGACTCAGCCGATTTCCTTCGAAGGTATCAGTGGGCGATTGTCCTGGGGGCACAGTTAGGTAAGTTGGGAAAGAACGTTTCGGGAACTGAGGTGAACGTGTTCCTCGAGAAAGCCGCACTTGAGATCATGGCCTATTTAGAGGAGCAAGGATATTGCGGGCTTATCGTTCATACAGAAGATGAATTCGATCCCATCAATCGTCTGGGACTGCTCTCGTTGAAGATGCTGGCTAAGGGGGCTGGCCTCGGCTGGCAGGGGCGGTCTTTACTCATCATCTCACCTGAGTATGGCCCTATACACCGTTGGATTGCGGTTTTGACGAATATGGATTTGCAGGCCGACGAACCCATCCCCAACCAGTGCGGCGACTGCTCCTTCTGTGTTGACACATGTCCTTATAACGCTTTGAGGTTCGTGTCTTTTGATGATCACCCTGAACATCGAGAAGATGTGCTGGACATTCGGGCGTGTAGGGGTGATGATGGTTGTACGGTGTGTCTTCTCGTCTGTCCCTGGGCAAAAAGCAATCGTTCGGGCGCTGGCTACGTTCCGTTCGGTTAAATAGGAATGGCATGAAATTATGAAGATTACAGGAAATACGGTTCTTATCACTGGTGGTGCCTCCGGGATTGGCTTATCGCTTGCTAAAGTGTTCTTAGAACATCTGAACACCGTGATTGTCTGCGGTCGCAATACTAACAAATTGGATCAGGTCGAGCAACAATATCCTGGTATTCATCCGATCCAGTGTGATGTGTCGAGTCCACTTGACGTAACTCATCTGTATGACCACGTAGCATCTCATTTTCCATCGCTGAATATCCTCGTCAACAACGCTGGCATTCAACACCAATATGATTTCCTCAACGATGAGCGGGCATTACAGAAGATTGATGAAGAGATTGGCATCAATTTTACAGCCGTCGCTCGCTTAACAAGGATTGTTTTGCCGAATCTTGTCAAAGCGCCTGAAGCCGCCATTGTGAATGTGTCGTCTTTTCTTGGCATTGTGCCCAAAAGGAGCGCCCCGATTTACTGTGCAACAAAAGCGGCCCTTCATGCTTTTTCTCAATCCCTTCGATATCAACTTCAGGGGACCCCTGTGAGAGTGTTTGAGATCATTACACCGCTGGTTGATACTGAGATGACCAGGGGGCGCGAGGATGATGCGGGCAAAATGTCGCCAGAGATGCTGGCCAGAGAAGTCATCCGAAACATAAAAAAGGACCAGTACGAGATAAGGCCTGGGCGAACAAAACTTGTCCTCTTTCTCAACAGGGTTGTTCCGTCGCTGATTCAGAAAGTCGTCGGCAAAAAATAGGAGAGAATCTGTGCTTGATGAACCAGGTCATGCAACCGACCGGTAAACCCGGCGACGGATTGCCGACGTAACGCGGCTCAGGGGTCAGTTTCTTCGCTGGTCAGGCACGCGACGGTGGGTCGCCTGTCTATCCCATGATTTATATGCCTTTCACGCCATAATCCGTGAGCTTGCGTAAAAGGGTTTTGCGATCAATGCCCAGTTCTTTAGCAGCCTGGGTTTTATTCCCCTCCCAGCGTTGTAAGGCTTCAATGATTGCTTCGCGTTGCACGTCGTCTAGCGTGCCTTTGCGAGGCAGGGAGTTAACTCGAAGTTCTGGCAGGTTCAGGTCTTTTGACGTCAGCACATCGCTCTCGGCAAGAATCATGGCGCGTTCAATTAGATTCTCCAATTCACGCACATTTCCGGGAAAATTGTAGGATTGCAGCAGTTCAAGGGCGTCAGGTCGGATTCCCTTCACTGTTTTTCCGAACTGCTTGTTGAATTGTTTGATAAAATAGCCTGTCAAAACAGGAATATCTTCAGCGCGTTCATGCAAGGGCGGAATCTCGATCCGGATGACATTCAGGCGATAGAACAAATCTTCACGAAACGTGTGCTGCTGCACCAATTCTTCCAGATCCCTGTTCGTCGCCGCAATGATGCGCACATCAATCGGAATGCTTTGGGTGCCGCCCAGGCGTTGAATTTTCCGTTCCTGGAGAACGCGCAGTAATTTGCCTTGAAGGTGGAAAGGCATGTCGCCGATTTCATCGAGTAAGAGAACGCCCTCGTTGGCTAATTCACAGATGCCGATTTTGCGGGCATAAGCTCCGGTAAAGGCCCCTTTCTCGTAGCCAAAGAGTTCACTCTCAACCAGGTGCTCAGGAATGCCAGCCAGATTGATCGCCACAAACAGCCTGGAAGAGCGAGGGGAACTGGCGTGAATCATTCTGGCAATCACTTCTTTTCCAACGCCGCTCGGTCCGGTGATCAGCGCAGTTGATGAAGTTAGAGCGATTTTTTCTACCAGACGTTTGATCTGCCTCATTTGCAAGCTTTCGCCAATCCATTGAATCCCATTCGCACTTTTCCGCCAGCCTGATTCCACCCGTTCTTGTAGTTCATGTTTTTCGATTACCCGTTTAACCCGAATGAGAAATTCCTGTATATCAAAGGGTTTGACAAGATAATCCTCCGCCCCGAGTTTCATGGCTTCAACGGCATCGGAAATTTCTCCGTAGGCCGACATCATCACCACCGGAGTTGACGGTCCTTCATGTTGCAGCCATTTGAGGAGCGATAATCCATCCATGCCGGGCATTTTCAGATCTGTCACGATCAAGGTCACAGTCTCATTGGCTAAGATCCGCTGAGCCGCCAATCCGTTTTCGGCAGTGAGTACGTTTATGCCTTCCAACTCAAGTACAGTGACAATTGAATTGCGAATTTCGCGATTATCTTCAACAAGTAAAATTTTCATAACCTCCCTATACTGAACGAATCGGAAACACGATCGTAAAGGTTGTGCCTTGATTGAGGGTACTTTCCACGGTGATAGCACCTTGGTGCAAATCAACAAATTGTTTAACAATCGCTAGCCCCAATCCGGTGCCGCTGATCTCGCCGACGTTGCCTCCTCGATGAAATGCGTGAAATAGATGACTCTGATCCTGTTCTGAGATGCCAATCCCCTGATCTTGTATCCGGAAGATCATCTCTTTGTTTGTGCGAGTCAGGTCAACATGAATCTGGCTGTGGGGCGGAGAATATTTGATCGCATTGGATAACAGATTAGAAAGAATATAGCGCAAGAGTTTCGGATCGGCTACGATTTCAAAGTCCTGTCCACTAATGGAAACGTTTATATGATGCGATTCCGCACTCATGCTTCTGAATTCATACAACACCTGCTCAGCAAGCATTTTCATATCAGTCAACACCGGATGAAATTCATGAATTTCCGCTTCGGCTCGTGAGAGCATGAGCACATCATTCAAGAGATCGGTCATCCGTTTCACTGCGCTCTTGATGCGGTCAAAGCACTCAGATTTTTTCTCTTCAGCCATACGCTCGCCATAGCGTTTTAACGCATCGGCCGTCATTTGGATGGTGGTGAGTGGCGTACGGAATTCATGGGAGGCAATGGAAATAAACCGTGATTTCAACGCATTGAATTCTTTTTCGCGCTGAAGAGCTGCTTGCAATTCACTGTTTTTGATGTACAGGTCTTGTTGCAGCCGTTGGAGTTGCAGGTGCGTGCGAATTCGGGCGACTACTTCTGCTGGCTGAATCGGTTTGGTAATATAATCAACGGCCCCCAGCGTAAATCCCTTAATTTTATCGGCAGTATCGGAGAGAGCTGTCATAAAAATCACCGGAATGTCTCTGGTTGCGGCACTCATTTTTAAGCGGCGGCAGGTTTCAAAGCCATCTATGTCTGGCATCATAATATCCAGTAAAATTAAATCCGGCTTTCCGCATTCAGCGCGTTGGATACCGCTCAGTCCGTCTAACGCAAACAAGACGATAAAATTTTGCTCATCCAGAAGTTCAGCTAACATATCCAGGTTTTTGGGATTATCATCAATCACAAGAATTCTCTCATTGTCTTCATCCATTCCGGGTACTCCTCATAATTCTCTCTGATCAAACAAGACACTCTCGAAAGTAAGAACGAATCTTTTTTTATTTTTACTTCCAATCATGTCTCTTGTAAAGGATTTTTTTGTCAGAGTTCCTAAATAACTACAAAAATTGAACGATAAAAATGTCTCTGAACAGCCTGAAAAATATTGACAGAATGAGAGGGACACCTTATTGTAAGAGTAGTGAAATAAGATGATATGAAGATGAATAATCCCAATGAATAATGCATAAGGCTATTGTATGTCAGCAAAAGATATTTATCATGAGCATGTCAAACACGCGTTAATCAAAGATGGCTGGACAATTACACATGATCCGTTTAAGATAGAATACGGGCCGAAAGTCTTATATGCGGATTTAGGAGCCGAACAAGTATTTGCTGCTGAGAAACACGAACGAAAAATTGTCGTTGAGGTTAAAAGTTTCATCGGTGCTTCAGTTGTGACTGACCTGGAACAAGCATTAGGGCAATATATTCTGTATGTCGATGTGTTATCAGATATTGAACCTGAACGAATCGTCTATCTTGCTATTCGGGAAGAAATTTTTGCCACGTTGTTTACTGAACCATTAGGGCAGATATTGCTTCGAAAACATCGGGTCAATTTACTGGTGTTTGATCCAGAAGAAAAGGAGATTCGGCAATGGATACCTTAGAAACATACCGTCAAACAATTCAATCCATTCTTACAAAACATGCCAATGTTCCCTATGCTTATGGCGACATCTATAATCAGACCATTTTTGAATATCAGCATGATAGTTATCTTCTGTTAGCCATTGGCTGGCAAAAGCAGAGACGGATACATCATTGTCTTGTTCATACGGAGATTATTGATGGAAAGATTTGGATACAACTTGATGGAACAGAACAGGGGATTGCGAACGAACTCATTGAGGCAGGCATTCCCAAAGAGAAGATTGTATTAGGATTTCATCCGCCAGAAATACGAAAACATACGGGATTTGCAGTTGGATAAGTCAGGTCAAGCGGCAGGTAGGCCCTGAAAACATGTTCGACGGTTCTTCATCGTTGAATACGCGATCTTAAGCGCAAAGAACTATTTCAGGATCGTACCCTCTACATCGTGAAAAACCGGGTTTTTGGAAAAAAACCCGGTTTTTTGGTGGTAGCAATTATTTCGGAATCGTGCCTTCCACGCCTTCGATAAAATAATTCATGCTGAGCAGTTCCTGATCGGTTTTATCGGGCCACACATTGAAGGTTCCGTCAATAATCTCCTGGCGGCGTTGCATGACCATATCGGCGACTTCCTGAGGCACCATTTTGCCAAAGGGCGCGATATCCACGATACCGTCTTTAATGCCGCCCCAGTAGGAACCGGGTTTCCAGGTTCCATTTTTGATTTCATTGATCACCATTTCATAATACACTTGCCAACGCCAGATCGGCGCGGTTAAATGGGCATCAGGCGCAAAATGACTCATATCATTATTGTAGCCGACGCTGTAAATCTTATGATCCTGAGCCGCTTCCTGGGCTGCCGGCGAATCCTGATGCTGCGCGATCACGTCTGCGCCTGCATTGATTAAACTGAGCGCCGCTTCTTTTTCTTTGGCCGGATCGTACCAGGACCCTGTCCACACGACTTTCACCACGGCGTTCGGATTTGCTTCCCGCACACCTTTGGTAAAAGAGTTAATGCCTCGAATGACTTCAGGAATCGGATGAGCGGCGACATAACCCAGAATATTCGATTTGGTCATTTTGCCAGCCACTAATCCGCTCAAATAACGCCCCTGATAAATCCGTCCAAAATAATTTCCGGCATTCTCAGCGGTTTTGAACCCGGAGCAATGTTCGAAGATCACGTTGGGAAAATCAGCGGCAACTTCAATGGTGGGATCCATATACTCAAAACTGGTGGTGAAAATCACATCAAACCCTTTTTGAGCATAGCCGCGAATCACGCGTTCAATATCCGGGCCAGCTACATTTTCAGTATAGGCGGTTTCAACGCCCATATTTTCTTCAATGTATTTCCGCCCTATATCATGAGAATAAGACCAGCCATGATCGCCAATCGGCGCGACATACACAAACGCTGCTTTAATTTTCTTTTCCTCTGCCCCTGCGGTGAAACACATTGCAAACGACAACACGCAGATCAATCCGACAACAAGTATCTTACGCATATTCCTTCTCCTTCGTTAGCTTGAGGTATCGGACATAGAAGCTATGTTCGTACCTGACCGACTCACTTATTCCCTTGCTCCCCTCATATAGGGTTTCATTAACGCTTCAGGCGCGCCAATTTTCCGTCGGAATTTCTCCCGGGCGGAAAAGAGCAGCACCAAAATGGTCGCAAGATATGGCATCATCTGCATCAGATGATACGATACTCCGACCCCGGCGGTTTGCAATCGAAGCTGAAGCCCTTCAATCCCCCCAAACAGATACGCGCCGATCAACGCGCGTTGAGGCGTCCAGGCCGCAAAAATCACCAGCGCGATTGCAATCCATCCTCGTCCGGCCGTCATCTGATCAACCCAAATCCGCGTATATGCCAGCGACAAAAAACACCCTCCCAAACCGGAGAGCATTCCGCCGATAAATACGCAGATATAGCGGATGCGATCGACAGGAATTCCCAATGTATCCGCAGTTGCCGGATTCTCGCCCACTGCAAGGATCTCTAACCCCAGGCGGGTGCGAAAAAGAAAAAACCAGAGCAACAGGACGATCAGCACCGACAGATAAACGAGGATATTATATTGGAACAGCACCTGTCCCAAAAACGGTATATCACTTAAAATCGGGAAATGTAACGGTTCAAAGCCATAGCCGGTTTTCCCGACCATCGCTTCACCGATAAAACTCGTCAAACCAACCCCCAGCAGCACCAATGTGATGCCGCTCACGACCTGATCGCTTTTAAGCGTAATACACAGAAAAGCATGGACTAAACTGATCAGCCCGGCACATAGCATGGCGGTCAGGACGCCGATCCAGGGGCTATGCAAATAATACGATCCCATAAATCCAGCGAGCGCACCGACGATCATCATGCCTTCTACACCCAGGTTAAGCACGCCGGCTCGTTGGGTCAGAATTTCTCCGAGGGTCGCAAAAAGCAATGGAGTTCCCGCCCGAACCGCCCCAACTAACACAGAAATCAGAAATGCAGACGTCAGAATGTCAGACATGCTTATCTTTCCTCCCGAACGAATCGGATACGGTATTTTTGCAGCGTATCTCCCGCCACAATAAACAATACGACAAGAGCCTGAATAATTGAGATCAAGGCTACAGGCACACCCAGGTCTTGCTGCATATTTGAACCGCCGACCAATAACGCGGCAAACAAGAGCGCTGAGACGATAATACCTAACGGATGTCCTTTACCCAGAAGGGCGACCGGGATTGCGGAATATCCATAGCCAATGGCAATATCATTACGTAACTGATGGTGCAAGGCGGCGACTTCACCAACCCCGGCCAGAGCCGCGATGCCGCCAGCCGCCGTCATAACCAGAATCACTACTCTGGTCGTATTGATGCCCCCGTATTGTGCGACCAGCGGATTTGCGCCCACAATCCGAATTTCATAGCCAATCCGGGTTTTCTTAATCACGATATACAAAATAATGGCAACAACAATTGCTAAAAATAGACCGACGTGTAAGCGTGTTCCCTGAATAATACGAGGAAACCAGGCATGGCGGACAAATTTGGGGGTTACGGGAAAATTTGAGTAGCCTTCGCGGTCGCGCAGCGGACCATAGACCAGATAAGCCACCCAGTTCATTGCAATATAGTTCATCATGAGCGTGACAATAATTTCACTCACATTGAAGCGCGAATTCAGATAACCAGGAATCAGACCCCAGAAGGCTCCGGCCGCAAAACCCGCCAGCACCATCAAGGGCACCAGAATGACACCGGGGATTATGGGAAAAGACAGTCCGACAACGCTGGCGCCGAAGGCGCCCATCAGAAATTGGCCTTCAGCCCCGATATTCCAGCGATTCGCCGTTAAAGGAAAGGCTACGGCTAAACCGCAGAGCATTAAGGGGATCGCTTTGACCAGAGTTTCCGAAAAACAATACACATCGCCGCAGGAGCCGAAAAACAGCGACTTATATGCCTCCAGCGGGTTGATTTTCAGCCATAACAGCGGAATTGTCCCCACGATCAGCGCTAACAACATCGTGACAACAGGCGCAAACATCTTATAGATTTTTGACGTCACTTCTCGCGGTTCGAGCAAAATTTGCATGATTTGGTTCTCCTATGGGGCCTGGCGATGTCCACCCGCCATCATCATTCCAATTTCCCGCCGGTCAGTCTCTTCAGCCGAAAGAATTCCAACAATCTGACCTTCATAGATCACGGCAATCCGGTCGCTTAAGTGTAAAGTTTCATCAAGATTTTCCGAGATCAATAAAATAGCTTTGCCCTGGCGTTTCTGGTCGAGCAGGGTGGTCTGGACATATTCAATCGCGCCGACATCCAGCCCGCGTGTCGGCTGGCTGGCAATTAACAATTTGGGGTTGCGCGAAATCTCCCGGGCTAAGATGATTTTTTGAATGTTTCCTCCGGATAAGCGTCCGACCGGGATTGTGATTGAGGGGGTGCGGACATCAAAATCTTGAATCAACCTTTTGGCCGTCGCTTTAACCGCACTTTCATTGAGAAACCAGCCATGATTAAATTGAGGCTCTCTTTGACTTTTCAACAAGAGGTTTTCGGTAATCGGCAAACTCGTTGCCAGTCCAACGCTCATGCGATCTTCAGGAATATAGCCGACGCCCTGATCAACAATTTTTTTCGAAGGAGCATTGGTCAGGTCCATTTGCCTGAAATACACATGTCCGCGCTCCACCGGGCGCAGCCCATTCAGAGCTTCAACCAATTCCTTCTGTCCGTTGCCGGATACTCCGGCAATGCCAAGAATTTCACCTTCATGGATCGCGAAGGATGCGCCGCGCACAGCTTCTAAGCCTTTGTCGTTTAACACGCAAAGATCCTCAACGCGCAGCACTTCTTTGCCAGGAGCCACTTCAGGTTTTTCCACCTGAAATAACACTTCACGCCCTACCATCATTTTGGCTAAGTCTTTCTTTTCGGTCTCAGTCGTGTTGACCGTGGCAATGACTTTGCCATGCCGTAGAACCGTGATCCGATGGCACAATTCCATGACTTCATTCAGTTTATGGGTGATAAAGACAATCGTATATCCCTGTTTCACCATGGTATTAAGCATCTCAAACAGGCTGTCAACTTCCTGAGGAGTGAGCACGGCTGTCGGCTCATCTAAAATGAGTAATTTGGCATTGCGGTACAGGGCCTTGATGATTTCCACGCGTTGCTGCTCCCCGACCGAGAGTTCCCAGATTTTGGCGCGTGGGTGAATTTTTAATCCGAATTTTTCGGATAATTCCGTCACTCTGGTTTCGGCCTCTTTCATGTTGAGGCCAAAAATTTCTATGTATTTGCGCCGGATAGTCGTCAAAACGTCTGTGCGTTGCAGGTGTGGGGGAATGTCTGCTTTCAGACCGAGCACAATGTTTTCCAAGACTGTCAGGCGGGGAATTAGTCTGAAATGCTGGTGGACCATTCCGATGCCAAGTTCAAGGGCTTTTTTAGGAGAATCGATGTGCACAAGGCTGCCTGCAAAAAAAATGTCGCCCTGATCCTGCTGATACAATCCATACAGGATATTCATCAGCGTGGTCTTCCCGGCCCCATTTTCTCCGAGGAGTCCATGAATTTCGCCTGTCTGCGCCTCGAAATTAACATGATCGTTGGCAATCAAGCCCGGAAAATGCTTCACAATCTGCTTCATCTCCACAAGCGTTGGCATGGCTTTTTCTCCTGACAATCGTGGTTATTCAGGCAATCTCACTGGTCGGAACACTAAGTTTTTCAGCTTTATGAAACACGGTAATTTAAGTCAACAAAAATTCTTTAGAAGAAAAAAATATCCCCTGTTAAGATGAGATGTGACTATTTAGCTCATCTTTTCGCCGTAGGCGATAGAGTATTGTAGCAAGAAAAGATCCCCCCTCAGGGCTGTTAAGTTCTCGTCAAAAATTGCATCTCGACTTCGCTCGACGCCCAATTTTCCAGTTATCGAGCGAAGTCGAGATGACAAGACTCATAGAACTTAACAGTCCTGCCCTCTCCCCTTTCCTTTTTCGCCGCAGGCGATCTACAACCGCTAGGCGGTAGGATAAGGGGGGATGCTGTTTTTTTTTGCAATACTTGAAGCACTACGTGCGAAATAGTTACAATGAGATGTTCAAAAAAAGCAAAAATTGTAAAATTAGGACTTGACTAAATTATCGTGAAAGAGATAATTCGACTTCGTTGTTTTGTTGTCTAACCTTTCACCACTATATTTGAGTTTGAGGAGGGTAACATCTATGAAACGCACAGTTGTGCTTTGTCTTATTGCAGTGTTGTCAATCGGGTTGTTTTGTGGAGCAGCCATCGCCGAGGAAAAAATCATTAAAATCGGAACAGTGTTTCCCTTAACCGGTCCTGTGGCTCTTGCGGGTCAGCGGTGTAAGGCCGCCGTTGAAACGGCTGTTGAAGTGATTAATAACGCCCATCCTGAGATTCAGGTGCCCCTGGCTGCGCAAGAAGGGGTGTTGGATGGCTACAAATTTGTGCTGGTACATGCCGATCATCAGGGCAAACCGGATGTCGGCAAATCCGAGGCCGAACGGCTGTTCGATCAGGAAGGCGTCTATGCCATTATTGGTTCATACAATAGTTCCGTCACAAAACCCGCCAGTTTCGTTGCTGAACGTAAGAAAAAACTGTTCATGTGCGGCGCGTCAAGTTCAGCAGCTCTGACGAAACAGGGTTTTAAATATTTCTTCCGCATGGCCCCGACCGACGAAACCGAGTCAATTGAATTTGTGGACGTGGTTGAATGGCTGAACGAAACGAAAGGCGCCGGTTTAAAGACCATCGGGTTGATTTATGAAAATAGCGAATTTGGGAAACATGCCGCTGAAGAGGGACGAAAAGCCGCGGAAGAAGCGGGATTTCAAGTCGTCGCGGATGTGCCATTTAACCCTGGGGCCACGAACCTGAACAGCGAAGTGCAAACCTTAAAAGCCGCCAACCCGGATGTGGTCTTTGCGGCGAATTTAGGCGCCGATTATACTCTGTGGGTCAATACCATGAAACAGATGAACTGGCTGCCAAAAGTCGCGCTGAATTATTGCAGCGGCTATCAAGATCCGGTGATTGCCGGACAATTAGGGAAAGATGGCGACTATTTTATGGGCGGCACCGGTTATTCCCCGGAATTTGCGGATATGATGCCGGCTGTGGCCGCAGTGGAAAAACTCTTCAAGGAAAAAACCGATGGCGTGCCATTTGACAGCGATAGCATCCAGGAAGCCGTTTCCATGCTGGTGTTGGCGCAGGCCATTGAAAAAGCCGGAACCCTTGATGCTGACAAAGTCGCCGAAACCCTGTATGCCAATGAATGGGAATCTCCGCTGTCTTTAGGCGGGAAAGTGGCATTTTCTCCGGGCGGACAGAACATCATGGCCAAAAGCCTCATCACGCAATTGCAGGGCGGCGAGTACAAAAAAATCTTCCCAGAAAGTATGGCTGATACGGAAATTGTTTTCCCAATGAAGCCCTGGGATCAACGATAAGCATCTCACCCTGTGCGAATACGGCATTCACGTTGTTTCGGGAAGAAGTCTTTGAAATTCCCGAAACAACCGGTTACAATTCGAATTTTTGAAAAACCCGGGTTGTAACAGTGCCAATATTCCATAAAATAGTGTGCTGTACATCATGAATGATTGCCAGGCAGCGAAAGTGAAATTTCTTTTGCTGCCTGCCTTGTTTTGGAAGAAGGCGTTATGACCATATTTCTTCAAGTAGCTCTGGACGGACTGCTGAATGGCATGTTGTATGCTCTGGTAGCGGTTGGATTAAGCCTGATTTGGGGCGTCATGGATGTCATCAATTTTGCGCATGGCGACTTTCTGATGATCGCGATGTACGTCAGCTATTGGCTGGGTTTTCTTTTACGCATTGATCCTCTGCTTTCCTGGATCGCTTCCGGAGCGTTTGTGTTTCTTGTTGGCGCTCTCACCTATAAACTCATCATCAGTCATACAATTGGAAAATCTTCGATGTCGGCTTTATTGGCGACCTTTGGCCTGGCCATGGTCGTGAAAAATTTTTGTTTGAACCGCTTTTCCCCGAATTTCAAAATTCTGCAAGAAACGGTGCTGGGCGGCAAAAAAATTATGCTCGGCGAGGTGATTCTCGCTCTCCCGCAATTTGTGATTGCGGTATTTGCCTTAGTGGTCATCGGCCTGGTCTATTACCTCATCAAACAAACGCGCCTGGGATGGGCTATTCAGGCCACTGCTATGGACAAAGAAGCCGCAGAATTGATGGGCATCAGAACCGAGCACATTTATCTCCTGGTTTTTGGCCTGGGCGGTGCCTGCGTTGGGATTGGCGGAGGATTGCTGCCATCCTATCTGGCCGTACATCCTGAAGTCGGCGGATTGTTCGGTCTGATTGCCTTTGTGTGCGTCGCCATGGGCGGATTCGGAAGCATTCACGGAGCCTTGCTGGCAGCCTTGCTGATCGGCCTGGTCGAAGCGCTTGCCGGGATGTATATTGCCCCGGTTTTTAAATATGTCGCTGTATTCGGTTTATACCTGGTTGTTGTGATGTTCCGGCCTAAGGGCCTCTTTGGATGGTGAGCAGAATGAACACAAAAATTTTCGACGTCAAAAATCTGATTTTAGGAGCATTGTGCGTGGTATTTATCTTACTCCCAATCGTTCCGGGAGCGCTGCCCAGCTCGTTCACAACCCATGTCTGGATTTTGATTCTGTTGTTCGCCAGTATGTCACAAGCCTGGAATATTCTCGGCGGCTATTGCGGACAGGTCTCGTTTGGGCACTCCGTGTTTTTCGGAATCGGAGCGTATGGGGCAGGCCTGGCGGTCGTTATCTTTAAATCTGCTCCGTGGCCCGGCATGGTGCTCGGAGCAATCGTGGCCGCCATTGTGGCGATCCTGATCAGTTGGCCGGTCTTTAAATTATCCGGCCATTATTTTGCTATTGCCACGTTTGCTATCGTGGAAATTTTTAATCGCTTATTTATGGTCTGGTATTTTAAAAGTCCGATTACAGGCTATCAGGTCGGCGGCGCGTTAGGGCTTGATTATCCCCTGGTGGATGAAGGCTGGAAAATGTTCACCTGGTATGATTCCAAAACCGGTTATTATTATGGCGCGCTTCTACTCTTTATCCTGGTTTTCGGGGTTGTGCGCTGGATTGAGCGCCACCGCTTCGGTTATTATCTGCGCGCTGTGCGCGAAGGGCAGGAAACCGCCGAATCTCTCGGAGTGAACAGTACTGCTGTCAAACTGACGGCCATGGGTGTTTCCGCGTTTCTAACCGCCTTGTGCGGCGCATTTTTCGTGCAATACAATTTTCGCGTTGATCCCCCAATGGTGATGTCGCTCGATATGTCCATGAAATTCGTTTTAGTCACAATTCTCGGCGGTTCCGGCACATTATTCGGCCCGCTGCTCGGAGCAGCCGTGCTGATTCCGCTGCAGGAATATACCCGCGCCTTCTGGGGTGGGCTTGGCGGCGGCGTGGATTTGATGATTTTCGGCCTGCTTATCGTGCTGGTCGTGATCAAACAGCCGCGCGGCATTATGGGAATTATTACCGATGTCATACGCTCAATCAAAAAACGGAAAGGAATGTAGCGCAAAATGTAGCGCGAAATTCCAATTTCGCGCTCCGAAATCTACCAGGAGCGCGAAATTGGAATTTCGCGCTACATTCTGAGGAGTCACGTATCATGCCTTTGCTCGAAGTCCAACATCTGACTATGAAATTTGGCTCATTAGTCGCCAATAATGATGTCTCCTTTTACATTGACCCCGGGCAGATTGTCGGCTTAATCGGCCCGAACGGAGCAGGCAAAACCACATTATTTAACTGCATTTCCGGATTTTACCATCCCAGTTCCGGCAAGATTGTGTTTGATGACAAGGATGTGACGACGTTTTCCGCCTATCAGATCGCCCGCTTAGGCGCTGTGCGGACCTTTCAGGTCGTGAAGCCGCTCAAAGAAATGACCGTGCTCGATAATGTGCTTGTCGGCGCGTTTTTACGTGAAAAACAGACCGGGAAGGCAATTGAAATCGCGGATCAGTGTCTTGACGCCTGCCATCTGGGCGAATTTCGCAATAGTCTGGCTGGTTCATTACCCATCGGCTTTAAAAAGCGACTTGAAATGGCGCGGACTCTGGCAACCGGGCCGAAATTGATGATGCTGGATGAGGCCATGGCCGGCTTAACCTCAACAGAAATTAAAGAAGCAGTCAGGTTAATCCAAAAAATAAGAGACTCAGGCGTCACCCTATTAGTCGTCGAGCACATTATGGAAGCTATTATGCCGATTGCCGATAAAGTCGTGGTACTCGAGGGCGGCAATAAAATCGCCGAAGGCCCGCCACGGGAAATCATCGAAGATGAACAGGTGATTAAAGCCTATCTGGGCGAGAAATTCAGCCAACGCTTAAAAACGACAGGAATAAAGAATAAACAAGAATGAGATAAGCAACTCACGTTACACACCCCACCCCCGGCCCCTCCCCAAAGG
>DF820470.1:226870-236442 GCA_000739535.1 Candidatus Vecturithrix granuli
CTCCTTTGGGGAGGGGCCGGGGGTGGGGTGCGTAATATCATTAAAACATCATGGCAGAACCAATCTTACAGGTCAACGACATTCACTGCGGTTACGACAATGTTCCGGTGATCCACGGTATTTCACTGGAAGTCAATGAAGGAGAATTAGTGGCAATTGTCGGCGCAAACGGAGCCGGGAAGACCACCACCATGCGCACGATTGCCGGGTTGATGCACCCGACGCAGGGATCAATTCATTTCAAAGGGCAGGATATTTCGCGGACACCAGCCAACGAAACCGTTCGGCAGGGCATAAGCTATGTGCCCGAAGGCCGTCGCTTGTTTGCGAAACTCTCGGTGCGTGAAAATCTGGAATTGGGCGCGTTTATCAAAAAAGATCGCGCTGAAATCGAAGCCCGCTTAGATGAAGTATTTGAACTATTCCCGATTTTAAAAGAACGCGCGAAACAAACCGCAGAAACCATGAGCGGCGGGGAGCAGCAAATGCTGGCGATTGCGCGCGGTATGATGTCGAACCCCACCCTGCTGATGCTGGATGAAATGTCGCTAGGCCTTATGCCTTCCCTGGTCGAACGCATGATGGAAACGGTAGTCAAAGTCAATCAGGCCGGCGTTACGGTGCTGCTTGTGGAACAGATGGTGCAGGAAGCTCTGGAAATCGCCCATCGCGGTTATGTCATTCAAACCGGCAAAATCGTCCAATCCGGGGCCGCTAAAGATCTGCTTGAATCGGATCAAGTCCGCCGCGCCTACATGGGGATGTAAGTGCAAAAGCTTGCCATCCTCGTCACAAACCAAAAGTTTTTGATAGTGGTTACGTAGTAAGTGATGCCCGCTCGTTGAGCGAAGTCGAAACGAGCCACTCACTGTTCCCTCGACTTCGCTCAGGGAACACATCACTTACTCTGTAACTGGGAAGCCTCACGAATAAATTGCTGCATAGCGGTTACTGCTTCCGCCAAATAGTCATGAAAGCGGAAGCGTAATTCGAGCACATACAAGCCTTGATACTCTCTCAATTGCGCCAGGGCCTGACTGTGCGGCAGTTCCCCCCATCCTGGCGGTAAATGCACATCCCCATCGCCGTAGGTGATTTGATCGGAGAGCGATCCCGCCAATCCGCCTAAACGTCCGGCATTGTCGCTGCCATGCAGATGGCGCACGTAGGGCGCGGCCATGCGAATCGCCTCGTAATAATCAAACCCGCATACATTTGCGGCTAAAAACAGGTGGCCGACATCCAGGGTCAGCCCTAAATTCGGATGATTCACCTCCTCAACCTGATGGATGAGAGCAGGAATCATCATGCCGGCGTGATATTTGGGCAATTGTTCCGGCGGGAAGCCATGTTTCACGAGCGTCGCGATTTCCCAGGGATGGGGATCGCGATTTTCCATCGCCACAATAACATCGCGCTCAGCGGCTAACGGCATAAGCTCCCGCAAAGCGGCAACTTCTTGCGCTCGCGCTTGTTCCAATGCCTCGTCATCAGGAATGTTGGCCGTACCAAAGGCCGCTTCTGCTAACGCGATCAGGCCGCTGTGATAAACCAGCACCTTCGCGCCGATCGCCGCACAAAAATCAAGACAGGCCGCAAATACATCCTTTTCACGGACAAGATCCGAAGGATGTCCCGGCCACCTTTGCGGAAACGCAAAATTGAGACGATTTGGCGGATGGACGCTATATATTAGCGGAAACTGCGTCGTCACGGTCCGGATTTTGTCGAGCTGCGATTGCCGTAGTTTCCCATTGATCAATACATCGAGGGCATGAATCGAGATTTCGATGCCATCAAAGCCGCAGGCCTGTACATAAGTAAGTTCTTCTTGTAAACGGACAACTTTACCTTCTAATTGTTCTTCGTGTGTATTAATACTGACGCCGGTAATATGCATATTGTGTTCCTCGTATTGCGAATGCTGTTGAGCCGGAGTGTCACAGCTCGGCTTTGACAGCGAAAGCAGAGCTGTTGAGCCGGAGTGTCAAAGCTCGGCTTTGACAGCGAAAGCAGAGCTGTTGAGCCGGAGTGTCAAAGCTCTGCTTTGACAGCGAAAGCAGAGCTTTCGCACTCCTGTTACGTGAAATACACCAGGCCGAGTTTCGCGGTGTTGATGTCGGCGCGAGGACTCTCGAATTCTTCGATGCGCATCGCATACTCAGCGCGAAACCGATCCAGTCCTTGAATGAGAGCAATCCGCTTGCCTCGAATAGTTCCGTATAACGCCGCCTCAAGTCCGAGCGGATCGTGGATGCGTTCGTTTTTCAGATTTGAGGCACGATTACGAGCCGCTGGATCATCGTATTGCGCGTATTCGCCGGTACAGCCGCACACAGGACAATCATCAACGTAGGGATGCAGGTAAGCGGGCCGATCAACCTCAAAATGCACGCTGATCGCAATCGGATAATACGGCAGGCCATCAATGGTAACCGGCGATAACTCGCGCAGCGCATGGGTATAAAAGCGCAAATGGAGTTCATGATCATGGCTGAACTCGCCGTTTTCTCCTAATTCAACATAAGACAGTCCCCGTCGCCGGCCAACCGCATCGCACCCTTCCGCAGTATGGAAATAGCCGTAATCGTTGAACATCTCCGCGCTTTCTTCCAGCCGTTCCACCGCGAATTTTAGAGCGCGCCAATAGTTGGCGGCCAGACGTTCAGAGACCAATATCCATAAATTCGGATAACGCACTGCTGTATTCGGAAAAATATCTTTCGCTGGCAATTGAAATGGCATAAATTCTCCTTAAATCCTGTTCTTATGAGTAATCCTTGTAGTTCCTTACAGTTTTCCCATACCGGCGGCCATGACGTTCTCTTTGATTAAGCGGGCGGCAATAAAGAAGATCACCACCGCGGGAATCAATAAGACCAGAGTAATGACCGCGCCGGTCGTGGGGACCAGATATTTATCACCCAGTTCTTTAAACAACATCACCGCCACGGTTTCGAGTTTGACCCCGCCGATCAGCAGGGTTCGGTCAATTTCTTCAAAACTGGCGACAAAATTGAGCAAGCCGCCGGCAATAATGCCGGGCACAATTAAGGGCAGCACAATATGCCGCGTCACAGCCAATGGTTTCGCACCGAGCGTGCGCGCAGCATGAAACAAGTCTTCCGGAATTCCTTCCAGCGTGGCCGTCAGCACCCTGATCATCAGGGGCAGGGTCCCGACCGTATGCACCAGCACAACCCCAATGGTCGTGCCATGTAAACCCATGCGATAAAACATTTCAGTCAGGCTGACAGACACCAGGATGCCGGGTACAATCATCGGCGATAAAACAAAGAGTTCCACGATCCGTTTCAGTCTGAATGGAAACCGCGCCAAGGCCCAGGCGGTCGGCAGGGCTAAGATGGCGGATAATACCGCCACACTCCCCGCAATCGTCAGACTGCGGATCAAGCGTTCTAAAAAGCGCGGGTTGCGCAGAACATAAGTCCAGTGGTAAAGTGACAACGAACTCGGGTACAAATCCGGGGCAAACCAGCCGACCTTCGGGTCCACCAATGACCACGAGATCGCTACGGCTAAAGGAAAACCGAGCATGAGAAACAATCCGCCATACAAAAAGAACGCCATCAACAGATGCCGTTCTTTGCGACGTTGTTGGCGCAGGATTTCAATCCCGGTTGGTTTGTTGGGGTCGGGAGCGTTATGGGCTGATTGTTCTTGAGACATCAGTTCCTCCTTCCTGCAAGAAAGGCGCGATTCAAACGGGCGGTTAAGGCATAATACGCTAACAGCACTGCGCTCGCGGCAACGCTCAGCAAAATTCCCATGGCAAACACAATCTCCCATTCATTCTGTTCAGTCGCGAACTCGAACATTCGGATCGAAAGCGGCAAGGGATACTCCGGCGGACCTAAGAGCCGGGGAACGGCATAGGCCCCGATACTGCGAATAAAGGAGAGCAGCACGGCGGCGGAAATTCCGGGTAAGGCTAAGGGGATCTGAATCCGAAAAAATACGGTCAGGCGTTTTGCGCCGAGCGTCCGCGCCGCATCCAATACATCATGAGAGATCGCGGACATGGCGCCGCCGATAATCAAGGTCATGAAGGGAATATTTTTCCAGGCCGTGGCGAGAATTACCCCTAAACCAATCGGGTCGCGGACAAACTTCGGCCAGTTGGCTCCAATTTTCAGCCAGGGGAGTTGATCCGGGACGAGCAGATCCAGATAATATTTAAAGAGCCGATGTAACACTCCCCCTTTATCAATCGAGGTCATAACAATAAACGCCACCACAATCCCGGGCACCGCTAACGGAATTTTATAGAGAGCTTCAAACGTCTTTTTGCCGAGAAAGGTTTTTTGGAGAAAAGCCGCGAGTGGGACGCTGATGAGCAGTGAAAGGAGGACAGGGCCAAGCGCCAGCCACAGGGAAAAGAAAAAACTGGCGCGATACGCGGGGTTATGCAGAATTACGGCAAACCAGTGCAGCGTGAAGCCAGACGTTTGTCTGGTCGGCGAATACAAACCTATACTGCCGATAAATGCACGTACTAAGGGCACACCGTAAAAAATGATGAGATACCCGATCCCGGAGGATAATAACACGATCAATCGCAGGAATTGCCGCCGCCGCGCCCATTGGCGCAGCGTCATCTGTTCAGGCCGTAATTGCGGCGTCTCTGTCGGCGTCGAAGTCATATTTCGTCCTCTTCAATCAGAACGTGGGCACTCCGGGGTACAGACACGCGCACCGGTTGTCCCTCCGCGATCACGTCGGTTTCATTGCCAGACGCCATCGCTCTGATCAGCAGATTGCCCACCATCACCCGGTAAGTAATTGACGATCCCATGAACACGGCAGTTTCAACGACGCCATGCGCGTCAACCGCGGTTGCTTCCAATTTGACATCCTCGGGGCGAACGGAGACTTTCACCACGCCCTGCGCCTCTTGTTTAAGAGTAATCTCGGACCCCCAGGCTAACCACCCGCGCCGACCTTCCGTCTCTACGCTGAACACGTTGGTATGTCCCAAAAACTCGGCGGTGAACCGGTAACGCGGCTGCCGGTACAATTTGACCGGGGTCCCGGTTTCAATGATCCGGCCGGCGTTCATGACAACAATCCGATCGGCCAGGGCCATGGCCTCGGCCTGATCATGCGTGACATACACGCTGGTGATGCCTAAACGCCGTTGCAGATGGTGGAGTTCTTCGCGCAACTGTTCCCGCAGTTTCGCATCTAAATTCGAGAGCGGCTCATCAAATAGGAGCAGTTCCGGCTCAATGACAATAGCTCTGGCCAGGGCCACGCGCTGCTGCTGTCCGCCGGAGAGTTGCCGCGGGAAACGACGCGCGTAATCGGCTAAATCCACCAGTTCCAGCGCAGCTTTCACGCGCCGCGCCAATTCCGCGCGGGACACTTTGCGCATTTTCAAGCCAAAGGCCACATTATTTTCCACGGTCATGTGCGGAAACAGCGCATAGGATTGAAAGACCATGCCGATATTCCGGTTTTCCGGGGCAACATGCACGATGTCGCGTTCACCCAGATGAATGCTCCCGGCGTCAGGATCGGTAATGCCGGCAATCGAACGCAGGAAGGTAGTTTTGCCGCAGCCGCTTGGTCCCAACAGAACGACGAATTCCCCATCCTGAATATCAAGGCTCACGGAATTCAGCGCAACTACTTCATCAAATTGTTTGTACAGATCTTTTACGCATATACCTGCCATGCCACTTCCTTCAGAGCTACATAAACCAAAGATTTTCGAAGTACTAAAAATTTCGGTAGTGGTATCCTGTACATGATGCACGTTCCCTGAGCGAAGTCGAAGGGAACGCCTGCGTGCTCGTCTCGACTCCGCTCGACGACCGGTCATCATGTACAAGGTAGCCACTACCAAAATTTCTGTCCCAGAGCACTACAAGAATTTTATGTAAGGAGTTATCATGAGCGTGCGCTCACCCGATGCAATGAAACTACAAGGATTTCATGTAGGGAGGATGGAATGTCAATGTACCTCGAATCTATCCTCCCTACATGAAATCCTTGTAGTTTCAATATACAAAGGCTGCCTTATCCTCTTCTTATGAGAAATCCTTGTAGTTCTTCACCTGCCATGCCATTTTCTTTTTCCCCCTCCATTTTCCAGGAAAATCTGTTAAGTTCTGAACATGCTTCTCATCTCGACTTCGCTCGATGAGCGGAGAAGGGGAGAACGGAAGGCCGAGTGGAAAACCGGACATCGAGCGGAGTCGAGACACCATGCCTAAATTCCCAGGCCGCTATTGGCCAACGATCTTCGCTTCGTACCACTCTTTCCCCATATTCTTGATGGGAATCGGGACATGTTGAACGGCATGAGCAGGATATTGATCGTCAGGAATCAGGCGCGCGGCATCGTCTGCGCTTAACAGTTCTTTGACATTGATGTCCGTTCTGGCCGAACGTGAACCGTTGATCTGGAGTTTTATGACCTGAATGTCACGCGAGAGAATAAAATCCAAAAACAGCAGGGCGCTTGCCGGTTTGGTGCTGTCCGCAGGCAGGAAAATCCCATCGCCGCCGCCGACCTGACCATCTTCCAGCAAGTATAAGCGGATTGTTCGGGGCAGCAAACCGCGACCGATAAAATCGTAGGTCATATCTTCCCAGACTGTGCCGATATACGCTTCCCCATTGGCCAGTAAATTCAGCGTATCCGAGTTGCCGTTCGTAATTTCGACGTTCGGGTTGAACTCTTTATAATATTGCCCGACCGGGTCCAAACATCCCTCGCCAATCCAGGCCCGCGCTTCATCGTCGGTAATAGCAAAATTCGAGAGCGCATCCCGGCATCTGCCTTCCACATAGCGCAGCATTAAGCTGGTCAGAAAACCGTCCCCCGAACCGCCGCGTAACGGAGAAGTTGCGGCTAACTTGCCCGGATTTTTCTTGACCCACGCCAGCAATTCATCGAAATTTTTCGGCACGTCCTGCTCATTGACAAACTGGGCATTATAGGCCATCGCCGTTTGATTGCGGTGGAACGGCACCATGTACCCGCCATGATTCACCCCATTTGTCACTGTGGCCAGCGTTTCATCAACATCTTTCGCATTCGGCAGCAGCTTGTACATCGGAATATTGGCCGCCAGCCCATTATCAATCAACGCCTGGGTCTGCGTTGAGGTCACAAAGAAAAGGTCGGTCGGCGAGGGCTGACCGGCATTCCGCGCCGCCAGCATTTGTTGGAGCGCGACATCCCCCTTCACCGAATTGTGTTGAACCTTGATCCCATATTCCTTCTCGAAGAGCGGAATAATGTGTTCGGTCCAGAGGGGCGCAAAGGAGTTGCTAAAATCAAAGAACACAAAGGACCCTTCTTTTTTCGCCAGGGGCACAATGACCTCGTAAAAATTTTCCTGGGTCAGGGTTTTGAGGTCAAACTCGGTTTTGATGTTAAAATCCTCCTTCCAAAGCGGTTCAACCGCCCCGACCGGAAGAGACGCCGCAATCAGCATCAACGCAATCGCAAATACGATACTGTTGAGGAATACCTTGTTCATGATGGACCTCCTTCTTTGTTAGAAGCCGCGCTACCGGCCGTTCCATCCAGAGCTTTTTCTCACCTGGTACCTGTTGCAACCGAGAAACGCATCCGATGTTTCGCCCGGATATACCCGGCTCTAAAATTTATGACTCACAGGCTCGTAAAAGATGACACGACAGGAACATGCAGGTTTTGGAAGAGTCCAGAACTTCCTGCATCTTCCCGTCTTTGCAGTAAAGAAGAGGTCTCAAGTTTTGTCAAGTTTTCTCTCCCGCTTTTCCCATAAATCCGAAATTGTTCGCAGCGACACTTCAGAATCGTTGCACGGATTCTGGTCCTAAGGCTGAAGCCCCAGGCTGTATTCCTGGCTGCCAGCCTATACACGTCGAACGCAGGGGACTGCCCTGAAAGGGCAGGGTGGTAAAGCCTGGGGATTGATGAAGGTGAAATAATTAATTCACTCACGTTACGCAGAGGTTTTTTACCGCGTAGCGGTTACAGTATTGTAGCAGTTGTGGCACCCCGGTATCTCCTACCGCGTAGCGGTTGCAGCAACAGTGGTGTTCAACCCCTGCGAGGTACGGCGACTCCGGCGGTCGCGACCTTTACAATACTGCAACCGCTGCGCGGTAAAAACCGCAGGGCTGTTAAGTTCTCCTGGAACAACCCCACCCCCCACCCCTCTCCGAAGGGCAGGGCTGTTCAGTTCTCAAGAATTTTTCACCATGAAAAGCATCCAGGAGTGCGACGTGGTCGTCGCATCAGAAATGCCGCTGCGACGACCACGTCGCACTCCTGAGAGAACTTAACAGCCCTGCTCCCCGAAGGGGAGGGGTTGTTCGGAGATGACCGAATTATTTTCTTAATCTTCATCATGGCGTCAAAACCATGTTTTTGCGCATAACTTCCGGCGCAGATGCTCGGAATCGGCCTGCGCCATAAGCCCCATGCACCCGAACAGAAAACATTTCAGGTGGCTCAAACTGACGCTTCTGGCCTTCCAGCGGGCGCGTTCCTGCGCGGCTTTTCTGCGAAAGCGCAGAATGGCGCGGCGATTCGCCTTTTCGTCATAGGTGATGCTCACAATGCTCTGCTGCATGCGATCTTCATCAAGACGCCCCTGTTCCCAGGCCGCAATGCGCTGGCGAAGCCGGCGTAAACTCCTGCGGCGATTCTCCGGTTTGACCCGGATAATGTGCGGAAAAATTCGCATTCCCAGGAAGCTCAAGCCATGGGACGCCCGGTTCAGGAACGTGGCGTCAGGTTTGAGGTTCAGCAGCAGCCGTTCTGAGAGAAAGGCGGCAATTGCCGCCCTCAAATCCAACAATTCTTGCGATGAATCGCTGAACGCTACAAGATCATCCATATAGCGCACATAGCTGCGCACGCCCAATCGATCTTTGATCTCATGATCGAGGGGATCCAAATACACATTCGCCAGAAACTGACTGGTCAGATTGCCAATCGGCAGCCCTTTACCCGGAATCGGCGTATTGCGAAGAATTCGGTTCAGCAGGCGCAGCAAGCGTTGATCTTTGATCTTACGCTGCACTGTTTCAAGCAGAATGTCATGGTCAACGTGGGCAAAATACTGGGCGATGTCAGTTTTGAGATAAAATTGCCGCTGCCGGAGAAACCTCTGCGCCCGGAGAATCGCAGCATGGGTGCCTTTGCCGGGCCGCGTGGCGTAAGAATCGTAGATAAACACTCGTTCGTAAATGGGGGTGAGAACCCGCACAATCGCATGATGCACCACTCTGTCCCTGAAGGGCGCGACCGCGATCTCTCGCTCCTTCGGATCATGGATGCTGAAAAAACGATATGCTCCCGGGCGATAGGTCTCGTTGCAGAGTTCCGCCTGTAACCGCAGCAATTCCGGTTCGAGGTAAAAGACAAAGCGGCACACCGACGCTGTATTGCCGCAGCCGCGCCGCGCCAGATGAAATGCGGCCAACAGGTTGTCGTAGGCCGTAACTGATTCAAACAGATGCCCGACTCTTTTCACGACTTTTCTTGATCCAGCCTCCTACCATTTGTCCGGCCTCTTCTAAGGCGCGTCCGATATATTCATGCT
>DF820470.1:237946-244113 GCA_000739535.1 Candidatus Vecturithrix granuli
CGGCCAGCTCCTCGCAGCCGGAAAACCGGCTTGTGCCGCGCGGGAAACAGCCGACCGCGCTGGTTTCGCCCAAATTGGTCTCGCTGTAATTGGCAAGCTCCGGGTTGGGCTGCGGCTCATTGCCCCAGGGATAAATGCAGCTTTCCAGCCCGCGCGCCGCATATTCCCACTCCGTTTCCGAGGGCAGACGGATGACCCCACCCCCATCCCCTCCCCGAAGGGGAGGGGCGTCGCCCCTCTCCTGTCGGAGAGGGGCCGGGGGTGAGGTCTTAATCGTCAACCACTTGCAAAAAGCCTCTGTCTCATACCACGACACGCCGACCACCGGATGATTCGGAAATCTAAAAGGATCACGAAATTTCTCCGGGCTGTTCCAATTTTCTTCTTCCTTTTTTTGCCAACCCTCATCAGACCAGCAGTTTCGCCATTGCTCTGTATAGCCGCCGTCATCCACAAAGGCCTGATACTGGGCGTTGGTAATCGGGTAGCGGCTGATCTGAAAAGCCGGCATCTGAACCGAGTGCGCGGGTTGCTCAGAGTTATTGTCCAGCGCAGCCACCCATCGAAAGAACGCTGAGATCTCATGTTCGCTGAGCTCTCTGACCGGTTGTTCAGAACTGTTGTCATCCAAAGCGTCCAGACGGGTCTGAATCCGGGTTCTGGACGTATCTCCCTGTTTTTTCCGCCATTGCCAGCCGGCGGCGGTCCAATAACGCTGCTCTGCATACCCGTCCGCCCGGATAAAAGAGCGATATTGAGCGTATGTAATGGGCTGCCAGCGCACCAACTCTTTTTCAGTGAGCGTGCTGACATCAATGGGATCGCTGCCCATTGTGAACTCGCCTGCGGGTACGTCACACCAGTCAATCTCCGGCAGCCCATCGTCCTGTAACCTCACGCCCGGACGCGGGTCGTCCAATTTTGCCAGCAGGCGGCCGGCCAGCGCGCGTTCCACAGCCGGAAACGGTTCTTGCGAAGGCAATAAAGCCTGTTCCGTCAAAATCGCCGCCAGCCAATGCTGTAAGCGCTCTATTTTCGAGTGATGGCGAGTCGCCCTGGCTTCCTCAATATCAATGGTTTCTACGATGGATTGTCCTGCGAATAATGCGCCCCAGGCGTCTTCAGCCGACGGGTGAAGCGCCTGAATATCGCGCTGGCACAAGGCATCAACTAAGTCCCAGACGTCTCTGGAGCGACCGAGCGCGGCGGCAAGCAACACGACTTCCCGCCAGCGGTTGGGCTGTTCGCGGGCTAATGTCGCAATATTATCAGGAAACTCAGCCGGGTACTCATCTTGTTCATAGAGATAATGGGCTGCCAGATACTCCTGAAATGAGCGATGCGGAAAGGTATAGATGCCTTCATCCGGCGCAACCAGGATGCCGGCCCGGTTTTGGAGGTATTGCTCTATTTGTTCGCCGTGTATGCCGCTGGCCTTGCCTTTGGCGAGTTTCCGTAAGCCGCAGATTAATTGATATCCGTCAATATAGGCTGAATCTTTCTGTTCCACTGGCTGCACGGCGTGCGCCTGGTATGCCAGTTGGCCCAATAACTCAAGAAGTTTGTCCTGGTCAGTTTCTAACAGGTCCAGCAAACTTTGGCGTTCCGTAATAACTTCGCCCCGGGCCGTTCTGCGCGTCACCTTTTGCCATTCCCAGCGTTTCAGCAGCAATTTGACGGTTTCCTGATACAATTCCACGCGCTTGTCCGGCAGTCTGCCATGGGAGGCGTGTAAACTGGTCATGAGCGTCAAGAGAATCGGACGTTCGGCGAGTTCCTGTAAGCGCGAATTTCGCAGAATCTGTTCATGCAGTTCATCCGCCCGCGCCAGACTTTCTTGTGCGCTCATCCCTCGCGGTTGGCTGATAAAGGCGTACCAATGCCTGATAAAGGTCCGAATTTGCGCTTGGGTAAATCCAGATAACATGGTTTCGGTAAAATTGGCGAGTTTCCATGCTTTGTGCTGATACGCGTATGTCCGGCTGGTCACCAGGATATGACAGCGGGGAAAGAGGGTCATGACACCTTCCACCGCGTGTTTGATGTGAGGACGAAACTGTTCGGTTTCCGGAACTTCATCCAGGCCGTCTAAAAGAAAGATGCCGCCATATCTTAATAAGTGCTGTTTCAAAGGCTCAGCAAACTCTGCTCGTCCGTCATCTTTCAATTGCTTTGTGATGAATTGCCAGAGATGATCTCCTGATACACGGCTTCCATCGGTTGGCAGGCCGGCGGCCGCAAAATCACGCAAGACGACATGCACTGGTAATAACGCGCCATGGCTCCAGGGCTGAGGTTTCCGGCGCGCTTCATCATCGCCAGGATGTAAGGGCGTTATGAGGAGCTCAAGGTTGACGTCTTGACGTTTCAGCCATTGGCCAGCCAGACAAATCGTTATAAAGTTCACAAAAGTGCTTTTCCCGCTGCCTGGATCGCCCAGGATGACCAGATATTGATGATTGTTGACCTGCTCTAACGCGGATTTGCGATCCTCCGGCGTCTCGCGTCCGGCGCGTATATGTCGCTGTTCCTCCGGGCTGAGGGTCAGCAAGGCCGTATAAATGGCATCTAGCGTCAGAGGCGATTTCAAATCATCCGTCATTTCAGGCGCAATTTCTGCAAGAGGCACATACCCGGCCTGGGTGAACAATTTGTTCAGATAGCCTTCACATAATGGGTTTTCACGCAAAGGATACGACGGCGGGGGCGGAGGTAATGGCGGCAGTTTGGCGGCCTGCCGAATTCCTTCGACAAGCTGCCGCAAGAGATCGGGGTCATCGAGGGCCTTCCCACGAAAGTCAACCCACTTATAACTTTTCAGAAAAGGCGGTAAGACAGGGTTCTCCGGCGCGTCGGGCAGAAAGACCGGAATGATGCGGCGCTGCGGATCCTTGACGCAGTTGTGCACCGCATTTCTGATCTCCGGGGTCTGCCAGGGGCCTTCCCCCTGCCGCCCAAGAAAGACGGCATACACCGGAACGGCTTCCAGAGCCTGATAGATTTTGTCAACGATAAGATCGCCCGCAAGCAAATCCCTCTCATCAAACCAGGGGCGCAGGCCGGCCTCATTGGCAAGGTAATGGGCTACGTATTTGACCGCGTCGCGGTCCTGGCTGTTAAAACTGAGGAAAACATCGTAGGATGTATGAGTTTCCGGCATGATGTCCTTTTTTCCTTTTTTAAATGATGATTGTTTCGTTTCTATACGTGAGGCCGCATAAATTTATGAATTTGAGCAAGGCGAGAAACCGGGTTTTTTCCGAAAAACCCGGTTTCTTTGGTTTCACAAATTTACCCGGCCTCAAGTATATAATTCTTCACATCTATTAAATTGCATACGTCTCGACTTCGCTCGACAACCGCCGGACACTGAGCGAAGTCGAAGTGGCAATTATTTTTCTGAAAAACGATACCAGAACTTACGCAGTTCCCTGGCGATCAATCGCCAGTCTCAAATTTGAGACCGGCCATTGATGGCCGGGATAACTCGCCCGGAATGATGCGCACGCAGCGGTCTTTACGGAAAACCAGGAGATAAGCCTGGAGATGCGGAATACGGCGGGCGATGTCGCTCTGGCAATACGTGCGCAGTTGTTGGCGGCCCTCCTGTTCTTTGGCCTGCAAGACGCTTTTGGCGGCGCGGGCTTTGACGTATTTGATCTCGAAAAAATAGTGCGCCGAATGTTCAGGCTCAAAGGCCGCTTGCAGATACAAATCCACGTACCCATCGGCGCAGACCTCATATTCGCTGTGCGGAATGTAGATATTCGCATCCGACAGCAGGCTCAACATGACCACTTTGATGTATTTTTCATCGAATTGCTGGTAATCGCGGTTCGAAAGGCCTTTTAACAGGCGTTCGGTCAGTTCGATCAAGCGTTCGATCCTGCCGTTCACCAGATCCTGTCAGGCCGCAAGTTTTTCGCTGCTTTGAATCTCTATCTTGCCGCGCTGCATGAGCAGATGTTCCATAACAGCGGCGTAATCTCGTTCACGACAAGATATTCCTGCTGCACCATTTGAGTGAGAATGCGTTCTTCCACCTCCGGGTCGCCAATCGAAAGAATCGCCCGGATTTTGCGGTAATCGCTGACCACGTTCGGATCGAGCATATTCGCCGTCCCGGCCGGCTTGCTCTGATATTCCGAGGCGTAGTGTAAAATCATGTCGCTGTTATACACGCTCTGGTCAGCATTCGGGCTAAAGCGATACCCATTGTAATAGGTGCGGATCTCCTCGCGGCTCACCTGTTCTCCAAAGCCGTCGAGAATCGGCGTGATCTCCTCCTCGGTAAAGCCGAACATTTCGTTAAACTGTTCCTCTGTGGAGAGATTCATCCCAATATTAAAGCCACTGGTCAGGGAATTCAGCAGCACCGGCAGCTCGCCGGTGATAAAGATGCGATCCACCACGGTTTTCGTCTCTTTTTTGAGGGCCTCGTAAAAGGGGCGCACGTACCCGTCAGTACGCACCAGGTCTTTGAACGTCGTTTTGCCCTGGGAGGTAGTGGCTACCTTGTACATGATGACCGGTCGTCGAGCGGAGTCGAGACGAGCACGCAGGCGTTCCCTTCGACTTCGCTCAGGGAACGTGCATCGTGTACAGGATACCACTACCCAAATAACGTTCCGGCAACCCTTCCAGAAGTTCGAGATAGGGGGTTTTATCGACATAAAAGTAATCTTCGGTGCGGATTGTTTCAAAATTGGCAATGCCATAAGGGAGTTTCATCATCATCATCACCTCACACGCAAACTATGGAAGTTCCCGGTATTTGTCAAGAGGTTTTTATGTATTCCCGCGTTTGGAAGAACTCGCTCAAGCGAGTACTATGAACCTATTTGCTGGAGATGCTCAAGAATTTTGGGGTACTCAAAGTTATCAGCGTAACGCTTTAATCTTTCGGCGAAAGGTGCGTCATAGCGACGGATTTCTTGAATAAGTTCCATTATTTTCCTCATATCGGTCGTGATAGTTGCCTGTTCCAGTTCTGCCAGAAGATGGGGTGGGATTTCAGTTTTCGCAGCGGTCTGGATGCCGGCATCTTTATGCGGCTGTTTGTCCGCGCTGGTCTTATCATGGTTGTCGGCATAGACAAAGTGCATGCCTGTATGCTGGGCGAGCAGGTCGAAAATTTCCATGTGCCAGAAAGGTTTCAATAAAAACTCATCACATCCAGCCTCAATGGCTCTGAGACGATCTCCGTCAACAATACTCGCGCTCAGCATAATGATCACCGTCTGCTTGCCTTTGGGCTGCGATTTAATATAGCGCGTCGCTTCAATCCCATCCAGCACCGGCATCCGCAAATCCATCCAGATCAGGTGCGGTTCCCAGCCTTCCCAGATCTCAATTGCTTCCTGGCCGTTGCTCGCTTCGCGCAGGTCAAAATGGCCTGGCGCAAGGATTTGGGCAAGGAGGGCGCGATTCTCAGGGCTATTATCCACAATCAGCAGGCGATAGCGGGGTTGTCCCGGTTGGACGTCGATAACCCGAGTGCGGAAGTCCTGCCGGGCAAGCTGCGCTTGTTGAACCACTTGGACCCGAATGTCAAAGGTGAACATGCTGCCGCGCCCCACCTCGCTTTCGAGCGTAATATCGCCGCCCATGAGTTTGACAAATTGACGGCTGATCGCCAGCCCCAATCCCGTCCCTTCCTTCTCCTGCCTGCCGGTTGTGGTCTGAGTAAAGGCTTCAAACAACGCGTCCCTCTCTTCAGCGGCAATGCCCGGACCGGTGTCGGTAATTGAAAAGTGAAGAGTGACGATGGAAGATTGGGAACCCACCCCTCCCCCCTCCCGGGAGGGGAATTCTTGAACTTCAGGCACGTTAGTTACTTCAAGCATCACATCGCCTTCCGAAGTAAATTTCACAGCATTGTTGAGCAAATTGATCAAGACCTGCCGGAGTTTGACTTCATCGGTCCGCACATACTGCGGCAGATCGTCAGCGTGTTCGAACAGCAGGTGTAAGCCTTTGTTCTGCGTTCTCAGGGAGAACATAGCGTAGAGGTCATCAAGCAGGCGATGGAGGTCGCACTCTTTTTCATCCAGGGTCAGGCGTCCGGCTTCGATTTTGGCGAGATCGAGCACTTGATTAACTCACTTTACGCAGTAGATAAAAAAGTTCTTTGACAAATATCTTGTGATCATGTTCAGATCCTCTGA
>DF820470.1:245267-257502 GCA_000739535.1 Candidatus Vecturithrix granuli
AGAGCTAACACAGTTAAAAACAATGTATAATATCTGACTTTTTTATATGAGTGCGTAATGTGAGTGATTAATAAGGGTCAGCAAATGATCGCCGCTGCTCTCGATAATAGCGAGATTTGCCCGTTCTTTTGGCGGAATGCTCGGATCCCGCGCCATTAATTGGGCAAAACCAAGGATCGCGTTCAAGGGCGTGCGTAATTCGTGGCTCATGTTGGCGAGAAAGACGCTTTTGGCTTGATTGGCAGCATCAGCCTGTTTTTTCGCGTATTTCAGGGCATCTTCCAAATTTTTCTGTTCAGTAACATCATTGATTAACCCTTCCAGGGCCAACAAGGTCCCGGCGTCGTCAAAAATGCCCTGCCCTTGCTCCCATACCCATTTCACGCGGTTATCTTTCGTGATCAGACGATAGGTCATTTGATACGCCCGGCGTTCCCGCAGCGCGGCCTGGATGTGATGCCAGACCATTTCCCGGTCTTCCGGGTGAATCAATTGACCATACGCGATTTTTGCATTGTGGATAAGCGCGGCAGGCGCGTAACCGGTCAACTGCTCACAGCCCTGGCTGATAAATTCTACCGTCCAATCGCGATCATTCCGACAACGGTACGCAATCCCCGGCAGATTCGAGACCAGCGTGGACAGCGCCCGTTCTTGTTCCCGCAAGGCGGCAGTGCGTTCAGCCACAAGGGCTTCCAGGGTCTGTCTTTGAGATTCGATCTGATGCATGCGCGCTCGATACAGCCCAATTGCAAGACCGATGACGATGATGATCACACTGATGCTGAAGGCATTGGTTTTCCAAAAAGGTGGAGTAATCGTGATCCGAATCGAGATGCCCCTGTCATTCCAGACTCCATCGTTATTCGAGCCTTTCAGCCTCAACGTATATGCGCCGATCGGGAGCGCTCGATATTGTCCGCTGTTCCCGTACTGCCATTCCAGATCAAAACCTTCCAACATGTAGGCACAGCGATTGGCCGCTGGTTTGGTATAATTCAGCGCAACAAAGCTGAACTCGAAGAAATTTTTCTGTTTGGGCAAGACGATGTGCTGCAAATCCTCGAACACGTGGTCAATCGCGAACGGCTTACCGTCTTGCGTCAACGATGTTAAGACAATTGGCGGAATATGCGGATTATCCCGAATGTTTTCAGGATGAAACACATTGAACCCATTCACGCCCCCGAAAAACATTTCCCCCTGCTGGTTTTTATAATACGCGCCTAAATTGAATTCATTCCCTTGCAGCCCATCATTGACATCGTACTGTTTCCAGATGCCGGTTTGACGCTCAAACTTTGCGATGCCCGCATCAGTGCTGATCCAGAGGTTTTCTGCGCGATCCTCCAGAATTCCTTTGATGGCGTCGCCTGGTAAGCCGTCTTGTTTCCGGTATGCGACAAAGGTTTGGGTCATGGGATCGAATTTGTTCAAGCCGCCGCGCATGGTGCCAATCCAGAGAATTCCATGTTGATCCGCATAGATGGCATAGACGCTCTGATCGCTCAAACTGGCCGGATTGTCGGGATCATGGCGATAGGTGCTAAATGTACCTGTGGTCCGGTCAAATTGATTGAGTCCGCCATCTTTGGTTCCCACCCAAAGCACCTCCTGCGGATCAAGATACAGGGCAAAAACCGTGTCATCACTCAGACTCCGCGGATTGCGTGGATCCTGTTGATAGTGTTGAAACTGCTGCGTGGTCTGGTCAAATTGATTCAAGCCGCCGCCATTGGCGCCCACCCAGACATCGCCTGATGGCGCGCACGCGGTTGACCACAGGGTATCACTGCTCAAACTGGCCGGATCGTTTGGATCGGCGCGATAGGCGCGAAAATGTCCGGTCGTCCGGTCAAAACGATTCAAGCCGCCGCCGAAAGTCGCAATCCAGAGGAGGTTCGGCTGAAGCTGATCTTGACAGATGGCCATGACGCTGTCATGGCTTAAACTCGCTGGATCGCCAGGATCGTGCTGGTAGTGCGTGAAGCGTTCCTGGGCGCGATCGAACCTGTACAACCCGCCGCCCCATGTTCCCAGCCAGACGACGCCGGGCGGATTCTCAACGATCGCCATGATCAGATTGTGACTCAAACTATACGGATCATGGCGATCAACCATGTAATGAGGAAATTTGGTATGCTCCCGATCATAGAAACTGACGCCGCCGCCCTGGGTTCCGACCCACAAAATCCCAGAACGACTCTCGCAGATTGCCAGCACCGTATTACTTCCCAAACTGTTCTGATCGTCAGGATTAGGGTCATAATGAGTGAATTGTTTGGTTTTGCGGTCGAAGCGATTCAGTCCGCCGCCATGTGTGCCAAACCACAGCGCGCCGGTGTGGTCAGCGTAAATCGCGCGCACCTGAGGATGACTCAGGCTATCTGGCTGATCCGGAACGGGATGGTAATGTTCGAATTGGCGCTGTTGCTGGTCAAAACTATCAAGCCCGGCATCCGTGCCGATCCAGAGGATGCCGGCCGGGTCTCTATATAACGCCCGAACATTTTGATGGAGCGCGCTCAGCGCCTGTCGCGGATCGTCGTGCAAAGGGGTCATGGTTTGCGCAGCGGGTTGAAACCGGATCAGACCATTGCCCAGGGTAGCCAGCCAGAGATTGCCAGCAGCGTCTTCGGTAATGGCGTGAATGTGATGTTCAGGCTGCGCGGCGGCCTGGTTGTTCAGCGCCTGATAGCGGCGCACGCTTCCCTGTTCCCGATCCAATAGATTCAGACCCTGATCGGTGCCGAGCCAGAGACGCCCGGCGCTGTCTTCATAGATGACCCGGATCGTATTGGAACTCAGGCTGTCCGGTTGGCGCGGATCATGTTGATAGCGCGTAAACGTGCCGCGGGCGCGATCAAATCGGTTCAACCCGCCTTGCTCTGTGCCGATCCAGAGGACGCCAGCGCGATCTTCATATAATGCCAGCACGGTATTATCACTCAAACTCTGGGGATTGTGCGGATCATGCCGATAACTCAGCAGCATCTGACCGTCGAAGCGTTGCAACCCGTCATTCGAGCCAAACCAGAGAAACCCGGCTTGATCCTGGATAATACTATACACCGTGCTCCGGGCAAAGTCGTGCTGCGCCAACACTTGTTGGAATTTCACATCCACCCGTTTCGCCTCTGTTGCCGTCCAACTGCCGCAGCAGAGCCAGCACCCGAACGCGATGCTCGCAAGCAGCCGGCCTTGAGCACGCCTGTCAGAACGTTTCATGTGACTTCCTTCGGCTTACAGCACTATTCATAACAATTGACACGACTAAAAACCAGGTTTCTTGAAGAAACCTGGTTTTTGTGAGCTGTAATACATGGCAGGCTTATTTGGCCATAATTCGTTCAACCTCTTTTTGAGCGCGATCTAATGCATCTTGTGCGCTCATTTTCCCGGCCAACACATCGGCGCCGGCGTTCCCCACCACTTCCAGCACGTGCATCGTCTTGACATGCGGCGGAATCCAGGTAATCCCCGCTTTCACCAGATTGGCAGCGAGTTCCAGGGTCTTCAATTGGATCGGAAAGGTAAAGTCCTCAGCGATTAACGCGGGATTGGTGTACACCGATTTTCTGACCGGCGCGCCGCCCAATCGGACATATTCTTCCGCCTTCCTTTGGCTGGTCATCCAGACAATAAAGGCCCATGCCGCCTTTTGGCGGCTTTCTGGAATATCGCTGGAAATGCCGACATTCCACCCGGCTAACGCGGCATACGCGCCGGCCGGCCCGGCCGGCGGCGGCGCAAAACCAACCTTGTCCACAATGTGAGATCGCGTTCTGTCAAGAATTGTGCTCGTCCAGGCGGTCGAATCGAACCATAAGGCCGCTTTGCCGGCGATAAATGCCTCGACCGGCTCTTGATGGGTATATGCGGCGATCTCCGGCGGGCCTTGACGCAGTAAATCCACATAATACTCAAGCGATGCAACGGTCTGGGGCCGGTTCACCAACACCTGCCAGGTCTGTTGATCCAAAAACTGGCCGCCCTGTTGATACATTGTCGTCATCCAGCCTGATGCGAAGTGGATGCCGCGTTGACCGCGCATCACGATTCCATGCAGTCCCGGTTCTTTCCCTTGAAAAAATTTCGCCAGCGCCAACAATTCCGCCATCGTTTCCGGGGGCTGCTGCCTGTACTTTTGCAAGAGGTCTTTGCGATAGCCGACATAGCGTGTTTCCCCGGCCACCGGAATCCCATAAATGACCCCGCGATATTTTCCGATGCCATGGCGGTAGGCCGAAAGAATATCCTCATAATTGTACCAGGTCGGCGTCAAGGCCGAATTGTTGAGCAAGGGTTCCAGATCAATCGCTAATCCGGTCGGCGCATATTCGGCCATATTGAAGGCGTCAATCAGCAGGACGTCATATAACCCGGTTCTGGCGGCATGATCGGCCAGCAATTTTCGACGTAACTGGTTTTCTTCGATAATGTCCCAACGTACCCTGATCTCGGTCAGCGCGGTAAATTCCTTTGTCATGATCTGAAAAGCGGTCGTTGTCGGATGCGGCGCAAACGCGCAGGTGATGGTCTGCCCGCCGAATTGGGTTTTGATCCGGTCAATCCACTCATCCGCCTGCGCAGACATGGCCAGGCAAAACAGGCAGGTCCACATCTGCCCAAGCCCTATCATCAGCAGAACCCTGTATTTCATAATTCCCTCCTGTTCTCTTGCTGCCTGTTAAAACAAGCGACTGGCAATGAACAAAACCGTCTCAAAATCTATAATTGCTTCTGATAGTGTTTCGTCAATGAAATTTTCGGATCATTCACACGATTTCTTTCTCGCGTTGCAAACTCACTCCACCGGCCATTCCTGAATCAGTTCATCAATGCGCTGCATGAGTTCGCCGGTTTTGTGCAGGGCGGCGACGATTTTTTGGTAATGGCTGAGATCATCGTAGGATAATTGCCGGCCGCGCCGGTCTTTGAGCCATTTTTGCGCGGGCTGGTACCCGCCGATGTAAAATTCCCAGACCTCCGGCGGCACGCCTTCGAAGTATTGGGCGGCATTGATCTTGACCCGTCCCGCCTGCTCGCCTTTGGTCGGCGTGTAGGCGGGATAGCCTTTTTCAATCCGGTTATCTCCGGCCACGGGATAGCGGGTGATGAATTGCCCCACTTCCGGCGATTCCAAGAGGTGTAAAGCGACCAGGCGTTTGCCTGAATCACAGAGCGAGCGGAACAAGACGACGTCGGAAGTCAGGGGCACACGCGGAAAGTCAATTTTCAGAAATTCAGTATAGCGTGTGCGGTACGTGGGGCTGTGAAAGATAGCGTAGATGTAGTGGAAAATATCTTCGGGGGTGAATTCGAGGGCTGACAGGTTTGCATCAGCTATCCGGTTTGGTGTGAAGGTCAAACCCAATTTCCGCGCCATTTCCGCCACAAATTTGGGGTTCAGGTTCGGCACGCGCCCGCCGTGCGCCTCATCTGCGGGCCAGGGGGAAACGTCGAACAGGCTCTTTTGTTTGGCCGCGTCTTCGGTGGGATAGAGGTAGAGGGGGAAGCCTGTAACACGATCCTTTATTGAGATGACATCTTTACTATAAATAGTATTTACTGCAAAAAAATGTCCACCCTCTGATGTTCTTGTTTGTCGTAAAGTGAGTAATGCCTTGTTTGATTGATGAAGATTTTGCAAAATATCAAGTTGTGGTCTTCGTAATAACAAAGAATGATACGTGTAAAGGATATTAAACGGAGATTCTGAACATTGTACGAGTAAATTTGGATTGTAGCCTGAGACAAGCTCAATCTGACGTATTTGTTGTAACCTCCATCCACTGGTAGTTTTTAAACCATATTGTTCTTCCAACATATAATCTGAGATTTGTGGATTAAGCAGCGTATTTGAAACAAAAGTTTCAATCGTATCAGCATCGAATGCAAGCAAATATTGTTTTGAGCCAAACTCAATTCCTAATGAGCTTTGTGGGAAAATTTCTGACAGCTTCCAACCATCTTCATATTCTCCAATTAAATTAAAATCCTTTGGCACAAAGAAATAATACGGTTCCTGCGGCGTTAACGTCTGCCAGTTTGTTGTGCTCAGATCGTGACTTCGCAAATAGTCGTATTTTTCTTCCCGTTTGCCCCATAGCTCAAAAAATTTGACCTCCGCCGGGCCGCTTTGTTTTTGCGCTTTGACAAACAGGGCAATTGCCACGCCCTGGCGGATGTCAAACACATTTTCATCCGCGCCGCCGTCCGGGGCGATTTCGCCAATGGTCGCGCTGCCGTGCAGATTCAGCACGTAAATCGCCGAAAAGGTGTTCAGCAATTCCGCGCGCATTCCGCGGTGAATTAACCCGGAAAGATAGGCGTGATTGGTGATGATGCCCACAATTCCTTGCGCGGTGCGTTCAATCCGATCCTGGGCCAGCCGGATGAATTTGATGTAGTCGTCGGACAGCGGTTGGATGTTGCGTTCGCTGCGCACCGCGTGTTTGTAGCTCTTCATCAAATTTTCAATCCAGAGACTTTTATTGGATGAACTCACGGAATAGGGCGGATTGCCCATGACCACCAACACCGGCAATCGCTGTTTGACCGCGTTGGCGGCGTTGCTCTCATCGGCCACCCATTGGGTAAAGAGCGGCAGACCGGTCATGGCGTGCGCTTCTTCCAGGGCGTTGGTCAGATAAATGCCCAATCGATCCCCGTCGGCCGGATAATAAGCCCATTGAACGGCGACGGCCTCGGGCAGGTCCCGCCCGGCAAGCTGCAAACTCAGCTTGAAATGCGCAACCGCGTAAGGCGCCATCAACAGTTCAAAACCAAACAGACGCGGCAGCAGATGGTTTTTGACGTACCCGGGCCACATTCCGGCGTTGCCCTGCTGCATGAATTGGCGGCGGATGTGGTCAATCACCGCATACAGAAACGCGCCGGTGCCGGCCGCCGGGTCGAGGATCAGCACTTTATGACATTCCGTGGTTTTGCGTATTTGTTTTTTGCCTTTGACCTGCAACCCGGGGTCTTCGTTCGGGATGTGAATTTTGCGGCTGTCTGCCAGTCCCTGGGGACAATCGAAGCGGGTTTTGAGCAGGTAATCTACCGAACGCACGATATAACTGACGACCGGCTCCGGGGTGTAATACACGCCGCGAGCTTCGCGCAATTTGGGGTCGTAGGCTGCCAGAAAGGTTTCGTAAAAATGTACGACCGGGTCTTCCTGTTTGGTACGCCGGCCAAAATCGGTCAGCACAGCCGCCATATCAGTGTGCGCCAGCAGATGCACCAGATCTTCGACAAAACTGACAAAGGGTTCGTCGTCAAGCTGGGGGCCGCTGATCTGGATAAAGAAATCTCGCAGAAAGGGGTTGGATTTGGGAATCAAATATTGTGCTTTCTGGCGGGAAAAGCTTTTTCGGTCGAGTACGACTGCACCTCGACTCCGCTCGGTGACCGGTTCGTCGGACGTCTCAGTGGGCGGCACACCGGACGTCGAGTGAAGTCGAGACGGCATGTCTGATGAAGAAGAATCCATCACGCGGGCGGTGAACAGACCATACGCCAGGGTTTGGGCGAACATGTCGGCAAAATCAGGCGTTTTTTCCGGTTCGTTCAAATCGGCAATCAGGACTCTGGCAAAGGCCTCGCGCCAGCCTTGCAACAGCAATGAGGCTCGTTTGGTTTCAAAGGCCGCGATGATGATGTCGCGGATAATATGCGTCAACCGCGCCATGCGCTGTGCTAAGTCTTTTGGTGTATGAATACCCTGGGGCCGATGCGTCAGAAAATTCCGCAGCAGATCCTCGACAGCCTTGATTGCGTCCTTTTCGGCCTTGAGCTGCCCGCCGGATTGCAGGCGGGCTAAACGGGCGTATTGGCGCAAGTCGCCGCCCACATACCAGCGAAATTCCAGGTAATCGGTCAGAATGAGGTTATCCAGGGCGCGGCGGTAGCGCTGCACCTGCGCGCTGCGCTCGGCGTCATCCAGGGACAGGCCGACATCTTTGGCTTCCAGATAGCCGAGCGTGACGCTTTTTTGTACCACAATGTAATCGGGCGCGCCGCAGGCAATCCGTTTCGGTTCGTTGACGGCCGTCATCTGCGAATCAAACGACTCGATCAACGCCTTCAGCGCGGGGCGATGGGTATGTTCGGTAGCATTCCCTGCTTTGAGCGCGGTTTCGATGCTATTGAGATAGTGTTTGAAATTGGCTGACATTGGGTGTTCCATTCCGGGTTGACCCCGATAGGATCATGTTTTACTCAAGGGAAGAATTTATTCGGAAACAATCCTGGAGATGTCTTATACCCCCCAAAATTGCGTCACAGTGATCATCTGTAAGCCAGACACCCGAGAAAAATGTTTTTCGTTGATCGTCAACAGGGGAATATGATGCTCGATGCAAATCGCCGCAATCAGGACATCTCGAAGCCCAATATCCTGATTCTGACGAATTAGCTTATCATGTAAGGTTGCTGCTCGTTTTGCTGACCCTTTATCTAAAGGGAGTACCGTTAGCATCGTTAAAAGCGCATCTTCTCAGATATTCGATCAATACATTCGTATCTAAACAGAGGGAGGTGATGTCCATGTCTGCCATGCCTGGTCAAGATAGGTCATTGCCTGCTCAAACGCCTTATCTTCACTCAGAACTCCTCGCAAAGCCAAAAATTGATCTAACGGTGTGAATCGTAAGGTAGGTCCTTCGATAGAAGCTTTCACTTCCTCGCCATCATGTAAGTGTAACCGGGTCATCAGCCAGGCCGGAAGAGAAATCGTATTGTCGTGTGTAGTTTTGACAACTAATGTCATACTCTTCTCCTCTCAATTGTTGATTGTTCTTAAAAACAAATCTTCCTCCTACTCATCATTCCTTTATGCCTTCTACAGAAAACAAATGTCAAGCAAATTCTAATTTTCGCATAAATTCGACTTTGTCGAATTGTCATGATATTTTTCTGAGAAGTATTTTTTAAATCCTGTTGTATTATAATAACCGATACTACAATATAATAACATGCAAGAAATATTTCAGATTTTTGAGATAGAAATCTTTGATAATTTACTTGACGCAGACATGTCATTTTCTTTTAAATGTAAAATTAAATGTAAAATTAAATTTTGAAAGGGAACTATTTTTACTTTGTCATGTTTGTGGAGCTACACGGAGAAGAGATAAGAAGAAGGATAGATTTTTTTGACGGGATCGATGTCCCCAGAACATCCTGTTTTTATCTCTTCTCCATGTAGCTCCGTAAAATGGACGAAGTAGAAGCAAGCGACGTCCATTTTTACAGGAGTGGTCATGAACGGGCGCTCACCCGGTGCAATGAAAATCAGATGTAGCGCGAAACTCCAGTTTCGCGCATCGTTGACAGCCGCGAAACTGGAGTTTCGCGGTACATTTTCATAGGAGGAAAATAGTATGAATATCCAGGAAATGAAAGCGAAACACAAATTAATCAAAGAATACGCTTATCAACCGGGCCAGGTTGAACGCGGCTACAATAATCGCACTTTGTATATTAATCTTTCGGATAATACGATCAAGGAAAAACCGGTGACGGAACAGATGAAGGAAAAATTCATCGGCGGCAAAGGGTTCGGTCTGCGTTTATTGTGGGATGGCACCAAACCGGAAACCAGATGGAACGACTCTGAAAACGAGATCGTGATTTCCCCGGGGCCGATTGCCGGCATCACACAATATTCCGGGTCAGGTAAATCCCTGGTAGTGACGATTTCTCCGACGACGGAGTCCATTATGGACAGCAACGTCGGCGGCCATTTCGGCCCATTCATGAAATTTTCGGGTTTTGATGCGCTTGAAATCCAGGGGAAAGCAGACAAAAAAGATCTGATGATCGTGATTGATGGCACAAAAAATACCGTCAGCATTGTCGAAGCGCCGGAAGAACCTCTGGACAGCCATCTGACCGCTGAAGTTCTGACGGAAATGTATGCAGATGACGAGAATGATAAGCGCAATGTCTCGGTGATTTCGGCCGGCCAGGCTGCGGATCATACCTTAATCGGCATGTTGAATTTTAGCTGGTACGATGTGCGCCGCAAAACCTGCCGGTTAAAGCAAGCCGGGCGCGGCGGCATCGGTACGGTGTTCCGCGATAAAGGGCTGAAAGCCATTGTGGTCAAATGCAGCGGCGTCAAAGGCGACATGAATCATGTCGTGGATCTGAAGACGATTCAGGAATGCGGTCAACGCTTCAACAAAGAAATGAAAGAACTGGATGACGTGCAGAGTGAAATGCGTACCAAAGGCACCGCGCACCTGACGAACATCATGAATGATTACGACCTGCTGCCCACCAATAATTTCAAATTCGGCAGCCATCCGGACGCTAAATACATTCATTCCGATATTTTGAAAGAAAAATATTTCACCCAGGGAATGTTTGACGGCTGCTGGTTGGGCTGCAATATGTCGTGCTGTAAAGCGGTTGACGGCTATGAACTCAAAACCGGGCCTTACAAAGGGCAAAAAGTGTGCGTGGATGGGCCTGAATATGAAACCGCGGCCGGAGTCGGCTCAAACTGCGGCATTTTCGATCTGGAATACATCATCGAGTGCAATTTTTACTGCGACACCTACGGCATTGACACCATTTCTTTTGGCACGATAATGGCCTTTGCCATGGAATGTTATGAAAACGGGATTATCAACGATGAGATCACCGGGGGCCTGCAACTCAGGTTCGGCAACAAAGAGGCAACGATGGAGTTGATCCATCAGATGGCGCGCGGCGAAGGCTTCGGCAAAATTGCCGGATTAGGCGTGCGCAAAATGCGCGAATATTTCGTGAAAGAATATGGCGCGGATGCGAAATTTCTCAGAGACATCAGCATGGAAAACAAAGGCCTGGAATACTCGCAGTACATGTCCAAAGAATCTCTGGCCCAGCAAGGCGGCTATGCCATGACCAACAAAGGTCCGCAGCACGACGAAGCCTGGCTGATCTTCATGGATATGGTCAACAATCAGATTCCGACGTTTGAAGACAAAGCCGAAGCCTTGCACTATTTTCCGATATTCCGTACCTGGTTCGGGTTGATGGGCTTGTGTAAACTGCCCTGGAATGATGTGGAGCCTGCTGACAACGCCGAAACCGACGAACCGGCCAAAGTCCCGGAACACGTGGATAACTATGTCAAGATTTATAACGCCGTGACCGGCAAGAATATTGACAAAAAAGAACTGATGCGGCAATCGGAGCGCGTCTATAATTTTCAGCGCATTTTTAATCTGCGCAAAGGTTTTGGCACACGTAAATATGACGCACAGCCTTATCGCGCCTGCGGCCCGGTGACAGCGGAAGAATATGAATCGCGCGCCGAACGTTATGATAAGCAGTTGCAAGACCTGATGGGCATTGATCCGACAGGCAAAAGCACCCAGGAGAAAATGGCCCTGCACCGCCAATACCGCGAAGATCGCTATGAAAAACTGCTGGATGCCGTGTATCTGCGTCGCGGCTGGACCAAAAACGGCGTGCCGAAAATTGAACACCTCAAAAAAATCGGCATGGATTTGCCGGAACTGATCGAACTGGTTAAACCGTATCAGGAAGATTAATGCGAACTTAGAAAAACCGGGTTTCTTGAAGAACATTAAGAAATTCATACGGTCATCCCCGTCGGCAACTCTACCCCCGGCCCCCCTGACAGGTATGGGTTTTTACACAGCAAGGTCGTGAACTCCCCTCCTGGGAGGGGTTGGGGGTGGGTTGCCGAATCTGGCGAGATGCTCTCGGTCAAGAACCCACCCCTGCCCCTCCCAGGAGGGGAATCCGGTGGCTGTTCCACATAGAGCAAATTTAGTTCCTTTCTGATCACGATTCTCTCATAATTTTTATTGCACAAATTTCCCCCTGCCATTATGCTGGTTTTAAGATCGAGGAACCTGGATCTTAGAAGCAACACAGGGAAATTCTGCCCATGACATTTTTCATGAGAGTGTGAAAGTGTTGCAGAATTTTCAACTATTAATCTTCATTAGCGCAGAGGAGGTTTTTGTATGAGAAAATTAAAGCTGCTATGTGTGAGCGTCATCGTTCTTGCTGCCATGTTTTTGATGAATGGCCTGGCAATGGCCGCCCCAACCGTTGTGGTGTATGGCACGACAGAACGCGTGACCGATATGGACCCGGCCAATGCCTATGATTTTCACACCTGGGAAATTTTTTATAACTCACTTTACGCAGTAGATAAAAAAGTTCTTTGACAAATATCTTGTGATCATGTTCAGATCCT
>DF820470.1:259287-262044 GCA_000739535.1 Candidatus Vecturithrix granuli
GAGCTAACACAGTTAAAAACAATGTATAATATCTGACTTTTTTATATGAGTGCGTAATGTGAGTTATAATATTTACCAGGGCTTGATGAAATATCCGGCCGGCAGTACGGAACTGATTCCCGGTTTGGCGGAATCTTATGTGATCAGCGAGGATGGCAAAGAATATACGTTTAAACTGCGCGAAGGGCTTGCCTTCACCGATGGCACGCCCTTTAACGCTGATGCGGTCAAATGGTCAATTGAACGCGTGATGCGCTTAGGCGGCGATCCTTCCTGGTTGGTCACGGATTTTGTCGAGGCGGTTGAAACGGTGGATGAGTATTCCGTCAAGTTCATTCTGAAAAATCCTGTCGCCTACTTCCCTGCTCTGGTAGCAACCGTGCCGTATTATCCTGTCAATCCGTCAATTTATCCGGCCGATGATATTATCACCAATCCTGAAGAACTTCCGGGCGGGCAGTTAACCGGCTTAGGCCCCTATAAAATGGTGTCGTTCAAACGCGATGAAGAAATCATCCTGGACGCCAATACTGATTTTTATGGGGAAAAACCGAAAAACGATCGCGTTGTGATCCGTTACTTTGCCGACGCCACCACTATGCGGTTGGCCTTAGAAAAGGGAGAACTGGATGTGGCGTTCAAATCCTTTAACCCTTCGGATATCAGCGATCTGGAAAAATCCGACAAGATTAGAACCATCAAGGGACAAGGCCCTTACATTCGCTATATCTGCCCGGTTCATGCCAGAGAACCGTTTAACAACCCGGTTCTGCGCCAGGCGATTGCGGCAGCCGTCAATCGTCCTGATTTTATCCAAAAAGTGTTCCTCGGGCAGAACGAACCGCTTTACTCTATGGTGCCGATGGGGATGTGGACGCACTCGGAGAATTTTAAAGAGGTCTATGGCGACGGCAATATCGAAAAGGCGCGGGAATTGCTCGCTTCTCAGGGATTTTCGGAAGAAAAACCCTTTGAGTTCGATTTGTGGTACACTCCGGCGCATTATGGAGATACTGAAGTTGACCTGGCGGCCGTATTGAAAGACCAGTTTGAGGCCACCAAAATGATGAAAGTGACGGTGAAATCAGCAGAATGGGCGACCTATAAAGAAAATTGGCGCAACAAGGTCATGCCGATCTTTCTGCTGGGCTGGTATCCTGATTATATTGACCCGGATAACTATACCGCCGCTTTTGCCGGAACCGCCGGATCGGCCGGCAATGGTATTTTCTTCTCTGATGCTGATTGGGATGCGAAATTAGCCGAAGCGCAGACGGTGTCGGACCCTGCGAAACGTGAAGCCCTTTATACGGAATTGCAGCAAAGATGGACGGAGGATATTCCCACAATTCCTCTTTTCCAGGGCACCTTATACTTGTTTACGCAGCCGAATGTGGAAGGCGTGTTGATTTCACCGACCTTGCAGTTCAACTACGGCCCGATTGAAGTGAAATAATCGCCATCATATAGGTGGCCTGAATGATTTGCGTCATACGTGATGTCTCGACTTCGCTCGACAATCGGCACGGACACTGAGCGAAGTCGAAGTGTCATGACACAACTCACGTAGGATCGCTAGAGAGCTATTGAGAATTCTCTTGCAAAGCTCGCAAAGAATGGATATTCTAAGATTTTGCGAGCTTTGCGGGCTTTGCGAGAAAGAGTATGAAACAGTTACTGCGTTATATTTTGCTGCGGCTTCTCCTGACCATCCCCATGATTTTTATTCTGCTGACCATCGTCTTTTTTGTCCTGCGCATTATGCCCGGCGATCCTGTTTCGGCCATGTTAGGCGGGCATGCCCCCGACAAAGTGATTGAGCAGAAAAAAGAAGAATTGGGATTAAACCGCCCTATTGTTGTGCAATATTTCAGCTATTTATGGCAAATTTGCCAGCTTGATCTGGGCAATTCCATGATCTTCAAGCAGTCTGTCATGCAGCCGATTAAGGAAAAACTTCCGGCGACGCTGGAACTCTCATTGTGCGGCATGATCATCACAATCATTTTTGGCGTCTTTTTAGGGGCGTACGCGGCGGATAAACGCCGAACAGCGCGAGATTACGGGATTCGTTTGTACGGCATTGTGATTTACTGCATTCCGGTCTTCTGGCTAGGCTTAATGCTGCAGCTCTTTTTTGGCATCTGGTTAAATCTTTTCCCCATTTCCGGCAGAACCGGGCCGCGCATTTTTGTCTCCATGTTTGAAAAAACCGGATTTTATCTGATTGACACCTTACTGGTCAGAGATTTTGCCGCTTTTGGCGATGTCCTGATGCACCTTGCGCTGCCTTCATTAGCCTTAGGATTGTATTTATCCGGAATTTTTGTCCGCCTGACGCGCGCCAATATGCTGGATGTGTTGAAAGCTGATTACATTGTAGCGGCGCAGGCGCGAGGGATTCCGAACACGAAAATCGTCTATAAACATGCCTTGAAAAATGCCCTTGTTCCGATTTTAACCATGCTCGGCCTCCAATTTGCCCTGCTGATGGCAGGCGCTGTTTTGACTGAAAGTACCTTTTCCTGGCCAGGTATGGGACGTCTCTTGATGGAACGCATTTATGCCCGCGATTATCCGACTATTCAAGGCATTATTATTATGTTTGCATTTTTTGTGGCGTTGGCATCATTGGTTGTTGATGTGTTATACGCGCTCATTGACCCGCGAGTGAGATATTAAGAAATGTTGGTAGTGGTTAAATGGTAAGTGATACCGTTCCCTGAGCGGAGTCGAAGGGAACACGTCCAGGCTCGT
>DF820470.1:262058-268390 GCA_000739535.1 Candidatus Vecturithrix granuli
GGAACACGTCCAGGCTCGTTTCGACTTCGCTCAACGAGCGGATGTCACTTACCGTTTAACCATTACCGAGATGTTGAATGGTGAATGTTGAATGTTAGATGTTGAATTTCTACTACTGTTCTTTCAAGGTTTAACTGACGGGTAGCTATGTACCCCGGACAGCCTTGTCCAGGCAGATGCGGACAGGGCTGTCCGCGGTACGAACTCGTTAACCAAACCTTGAAAGAACACTACATTCATCATTTAACATTCAACATTACAAAGAGAGTTTATTGTGAAGTATTCAGCCGCAGCCGGTATTGGCAAAGTGTTTTCTAAATTCATGATTATGGGAAAAAAGTATGGGGCCGAATGGTGGATTCTGGTGATCGGCGTCTGCATTATTGCTGCGATTGTCCTGATGGCAATCTTTGCCGGAGCCATTGCGCCGTTTGATCCACAGGATCAAAACGCAGGGCCGCAGCTTGCTCCTCCTGGTGCGACGCACCTTCTGGGTACAGACAACCTTCAGCGCGACGTGTTTTCCCGAATCGTTTTCGGGGCCCAAACCATTCTGGGAATCTCGGTGCTCGCCGCGATCATCTCTTTCGGCGTGGGCGTACCTTTGGGGTTGATTTCAGGCTATTCCGGCGGAGCGTTCGATAAAGCGGCCTCTCTGGTGATGGATTCTGTGTATTCGTTTCCGGGGTTGATTCTGGCGATTGCCTTTGCCGCCATGCTGGGTCCGGGCATTATGAATATTACGGTGGCGGTGGCGGTCGTGTATATCCCGACCTATTTCCGCTTAGCGCGCGGCCAAACCTTGACCATCAAGGAAGAACTCTATGTTGAAGCAGCCAAAGCTCTCGGAGCCACGAATACCACCACGCTGCTGCAATACATTTTCCCGAATATTATCGCCACAACAGTCGTCGTGTTTACCATGAATATCGCTGATGCGATTATGATTGAAGCGGGTCTCACCTATTTAGGGTTGGGTTTGCCGCCGGATGTCATTGATTGGGGCATGGATCTCTCGATGGGACGCCGCTACCTCCCATCCGGCGTCTGGTGGCTGATTACCTTTCCCGGCGCGATGATCTCTATTTTAGCGATTGGCTTCACCATGTTAGGCGAAGGGCTGGCAGAAATTTTAAACCCGCGTTTATTGGAGCATTAACAGGTTCGTAGTAAACGCTTTAGCGTTTTTTCATGCAAATATATTTATCTTACTTATTGACTTATGACCGAATCTATTTTAGACATTCAAAATTTAAATATCGAATACCCGATTTATATCGGCACTGTGCGCGCTGGAGAAAATATTAGCTTATCCCTCAAAAAAGGCGAAGTGATGGGATTAGTCGGAGAATCCGGCAGCGGCAAATCCACCCTGGGTTTTTCAATCTTGCGCATGTTGAAAACCCCCGGCAGAATCGCCGCCGGACAAATTCTCTATCATGGCCGCGACATTGTGACCATGAGCGAACAAGATATTTTGAAATTACGCGGCAATAATATCTCTATGATCTTTCAAGACCCGCTGACCTCGCTGAACCCTTTATTTCGCATTGATAAGCAGTTTATTGAAACAATTCGCACGCATGATAAAACCGTGACGAAAAAGGCGGCCCTGGAACGATCGGCCGAAGTGCTCAAAAAATTAGGCATTGCGCCCAGCCGCTTGCACGAATATCCGCATCAGATGTCTGGCGGTATGCGCCAACGAATCATGATCGGCATGGGCTTAATTCTGAATCCCGATTTATTAATCGCTGACGAACCCACAACCGCGTTGGATGTGATTGTTGAAGCCCAGTTTCTCGATTTATTGAATGTGCTCCGGCAGCAATTTGATTTGACCATCCTGTTAATTACGCATAATCTGGGCATTGTTGCCCAATTGGCCGACCGGGTAACAGTTATGTACGCCGGCATGATCGCCGAAACTGGCGATGTCGAAACCCTGTTTGCGAACCCATTACACCCTTACACCCAGGGCTTGCTGGCCTCTATTCCGAATATCAAACTTGAACAGCCCAAACTGGTCACCATGCCCGGACAAACGCCTGATCTGGTCAATCCACCTCCCGGCTGCCGCTTTCATCCGCGCTGTCCAAAGTCCCTGGGAATCTGTCGCCAGGAAATGCCGCCCATGTTTACTCAAAACGGCACTCAGGTGACCTGTTGGTTGTACCAGTAAGATTGAAAATTGAAATGTCCGCTCGTTGAGCGAAGTCGAAACGAGCGAAGTCGAAACGAGCGGACATCTGTTCCCTTCGACTCCGCTCAGGGAACGTAGCACTTACCGGATAACCGCTACCGAAGATTGGAGATTGTCTTATGGAAGAACTGTTAATAGTGAAAAACCTGAAGAAACATTTTCCGCTTCAAACGGGTTTTCTTGACAATCTGCTGACGCGCAAAAAGCAGGTTGTCAGAGCCGTTGATGACGTGTCCTTTCATATTTGCAAAGGGGAAGTGCTCGGTCTGGCCGGAGAAAGCGGCTGTGGGAAAACGACGACCGGACGGCTCATTTTGCGTTTGCTGGAACCGACGAGCGGAGAAGTGGATTACCAGGGACGTTCCATTTTCGATTACGGCGTAGAAGAGATGCGCCAGATGCGCGAAAAACTTCAGATTATTTTTCAAGATCCGAACGCCTCGTTAAGCCCTCGCATGAGCGTTGGGTACGCGATTAGCCATCCGCTTATGATCCACAATCTATGCCAAAATGCGGCTGAACGCAAAGAACGTACCATAGCGATTATGGAAAAAGTCGGGTTGAATCCTGCTCAATTTTTTTATCGAAAATATCCCCATCAGATATCCGGCGGACAACGACAGCGCGCCGTCATTGCGCGGGCCTTGATCATGAATCCTGAACTTGTCGTTGCAGACGAACCGATTGCCATGGCTGATGTGTCTGTGCGGGCGACCCTGCTTGAATTGATGGTGCATCTCAAAGAAGAATTTGATCTGACCTATCTGTTTATTACCCATGATTTAGCAACTGCCAAATATATCTGTAATCGTATTGCCATCATGTATCTGGGGAAAATCGTCGAGATGGGGCCGTATCATGATGTGTTCAGCGAAGCGCTGCATCCTTATACCAAAGCCTTATTAGCCGCAGTGCCCGTACCTGATCCACAATTCCGGCGCAAAGAACCGATCCCGAAAGATGAAATTCCGGACGCCATCAATCCGCCGTCCGGATGCCGCTTCCATCCGCGCTGTTCATACCGGCTGAAACGTTGTTCCGAGGAAGAACCTGCGCTCAAAGATCACGGAAACAATCATTTTGCCGCATGTTGGCTCTATGATAGTTAGAGCACACAGGAGTGCGAAAGCTCTGCTTTCGCTGTCAAAGCAGAGCTTTGACACTCCGTAAGGAGGGATAAATTATGAAAAATATCGTAATGTTTATCAGTGTCATGCTCCTGGTTATCATTCTCGGAGCTATTGCGCAGACGCAAGAGAACGCCAGTTTCTCAACATCCGAACCTGAGACCGTTCAAGCTGCCGCCACGCCATCGCCTGCACCGGCTGCACAGGAAGCTTCCAAAACTCCGCGGGTGTACCCCATTGCCGCCGGAGTCTGGTATCCGGGCGACCCGCTGCCTGAAAAACCGTTTCGTTATTATCGCGTGCGCTGCTGGCCCGGCTGTCATCACAATTCGGAGTACGGAAAATATGAGGATTTGCCCAAAAGCGACGCTTCAGCGCACGAAAACTCAGAACCGGAACCGCAAAAAACCTCTAAATAGCTGTAAAGAGAACTACAACGGATTCAGGAAAGAAACGGATAAAGGAATAAAGACCGGATTTCCTGGGGAAACCCGGTCTTTATTTGAGAAGATTCTTTATTCGTTTTCTTTCTGAATTCGTTGTAGTGTTTTTACCCGTTCCTTTCTTCAATCCGCTGTAGTCTTCAAAGGAGTTCTATGAACAGGTCCAGACAATTTCCGAGTATTTTTAATGACGTCATCGGTCCGGTAATGCGCGGGCCTTCCAGTTCCCATTGCGCGGCGGCCGTGCGGATCGGCAAAATGGCGCGGGACTTGATGGATGGAGAGCTTAAACATGTCCTGGTTGAATTCGCCCCCAACGGTTCGCTTGCCGCTACCCATGCAAGCCAGGGATCTGACATGGGCCTGTTTGGCGGCCTGCTTGGCTGGGATGCTTCCGACGCACGCCTGTTAGAATCCAGCCGGGCAATCCGGGAAGCGGGAATAACAGTGGATATTCGTATTTCCGCTTACGAGGCCCCCCATCCCAACACCTATAAACTGACCCTCAGCAATTCCACTGAACAGCATGACATGCTCGCGATTTCGACCGGCGGCGGGATGATTGAAATCATCGAACTTGACGGCATGAAAACCTCAATGGCCGGCGATTATTATGAAACCCTGCTGTATCTTGATTCATGCGATGACGAACTGTTGCACTATCTCAGCGAGCATATTGAGGCTGATCACATCCTGTCCCTCAACAGCGTAGATGCTCGAATGATCGAAATTAAAGCGCAGCGATTTTTGGAGAAAAGCGCCCTGGTGCAGCTTGCCGAAAATTTCAAGATTGTCCGGATCAAAACCTTTGCACCGGTGCTGCCGGTGCTTTCGCACAAGGAGATGAGCGTGCCCTTTCTTACCTGTGAAGAAATGCTGCACTACAATCAGGACAAAAAACTCGAGTTCTGGGAATTGGCCCTTCTGTATGAAAGCGAGCGAGGGAATCTCTCGCAGGAAGAGGTCTTTCAAAAAATGCGAAAAATTGTCGCCCTCATGCAGCAGTCCATTCGCGAGGGGATCGCGGGCACTGACTATGCGGAGAGAATCCTGGGTTATCAGTCCGGTTCCTTTTTGTCCCGACTACAAGAGAACCGGCTGCTCGATGCAGGAATATTAAATCATATCATTCTCGCGGTGACAGCCATGATGGAAAAGAAAAGTTCAATGGGGGTGATTGTCGCTGCTCCCACGGCCGGAGCCTGCGGCGGACTTCCGGGGGCCTGTATCGGAGCGGCTGGCGCAATGGGGCTTTCGCTGGAAGAGATGACAAAAGCCATGCTTGCAGCTGGCATGATCGGCGTTTTCATTGCGGCGCATGCCACGTTTGCGGCTGAGGTCGGCGGTTGTCAGGCTGAATGCGGCGCTGGTTCCGGCATGGCAGCCGCGGCCCTGGTCACATTGGCAAAAGGCTCTGTAACACAGGCGGTTGACGCGGCCTCTATCGCGCTGCAAAACATCCTCGGTCTGGTCTGCGATCCGGTGGCAAACCGCGTGGAAGTGCCCTGCCTCGGACGAAATGTGATGGCAGCCAGTAACGCCCTGGCCTGCGCCAATATGGCTCTGGCGAATTTTGACGCGGTCATCCCGTTGGATGAGGTGATCGAAACCATGGATAGCGTCGGCAGGAGTCTGCCTGCTGAATTGCGCTGTACAGCCCTGGGCGGCTTATCAATGACCAGAACCTCTAAAGACATTGAAAAGAGGTTTGAGCACTTCAGTAAAGTTAGATAATTTTATGCGACTTTTCTGCCAGCGTTAACATAGATTCCTGCCTGCGCAGGCAGGAGCAACGAGAGAAGCCCGCAGCGAAAAAAAATTCGTTCCATTCCTCAATTCGTTGTTGTGTTCCCCCCGAATTCGTTCCTTTCTTCAATTCGTTGTAGTGCTCTCCCAAATTCGTTGTCATCCCTACGCGCCGTATCGCCAGGCCGCCCACTGCACGCCGCCCCACAGGATCGCTTTGCCGAGCATGTTGCCGATTTTCACGGCAGATTCAAAGGTTTTGGAACTCTCTTCCAACGCTTCGGTGGCGGCTTTGAGTTTGCCGGCCATTTTGGGTTTGTCCGGCTCCTTTTTGGCGACCTGAAGCTGTGCGCCTTCGATCTCGTTGGCTGCTTCCTTTTTCACGTCCTCTGGCAGCGATGATTGCGCCAGGGCCTCTTTAACCATTGCCAGCAGTTGCGCCACATCTGCTTTTGATGACTGCGGCGTGATGGTCTCAGCATACTGCTGGGCGTTGACGAGTTGCTGAGCGTGGTCGCCATGAATGCTGGCGCCGGTCGTGACATTGCCTTCAACGCGCTTAAAATAGTCGCGTCCGACTGTGATTGTACGGTTTTCTTTTGCCATCATTGCTCTCCTCTCTGAAAATGCTTTTTACCTTTCATGATCAGAAACCGGGTTTTTTCAAAAAACCCGGTTTCTTTGGTTTCATTTATCATCACTTACTTGATTTCACTCATGGTGTCAAAGAAAAATTGGTAGTGGTGAAATAGTAAGTGATGACTCATGCGTCACGATGCGGTCAGGAGTGCGACGAGGTCGTCGCAACGGCAT
>DF820470.1:268510-345089 GCA_000739535.1 Candidatus Vecturithrix granuli
CTGTCAGGGCGTTGCCCTGAGGCGATGACCTCATCGCCCTCCTGTCTGTTGAGCAGTGTTCCGGGTATCCACCACTTACAATTTAACCACTACCGAAAAATTCATGGATATTTGCAAAATCAGGTTCCCCTCAAAAAATTTGATTTTTTTTTGAAATAAAAAATTCAAATTTTTCCCTTGACAAATAGTCCTTCAAAAACGTAGTTCTTTTGTTATTGATAGCAGGTGAAGTGTTCACCTATCTTTGTGTTATGTAGTTTAACTATTAACTTTTAAGGAGGATGTACAAGTATGAAGAAGTCCTTTGTAATTCTGATGGCCTTGATTGCCATGGCAAGTTTTGCCACCGCCGCTGATTTTCACATCGGCGTGGTGACCGGTACCGTATCGCAGTCTGAAGATGACCTGCGCGGTGCGGAAAAATTGATTGAAAAATATGGAGCTGTCGCTGAGGGCGGGATGATTCAACATGTGACCTATCCTGATAACTTCATGCAGGAAATGGAAACCACGATCACTCAGATCGTCAGTTTAGCGGACGATCCGTTGATGAAAGCCATCGTGGTGAACCAGGCGATTCCCGGCACCACTGAAGCGTTCAGACGTGTGCGCGAGAAAAACCCTGACATCCTGCTGATTGCCGGGGAAGCCCACGAAGATCCGCTCGTGATCGAAAGCGCTGCTGACTTAGCGACAAATAACGACTTTATCTCAAGAGGATATTTGATTATTCACACCGCTAAAGAATTGGGCTGCGATACTTTTGTCCATATTTCTTTCCCGCGCCACATGAGCTATGAAACGCTCTCAACCAGAAGAAATATTTTTGAACAGGTCTGTAATGATATGGGCATGAAATTCATCTTTGAAACCGCTCCTGATCCGGTCAGTGACGTTGGTGTGGCTGGCGCACAGCAGTATATTCTTGAAAAAGTACCGGCCTGGGTTGAAAAATATGGCAAGAATGCGGCCTTCTTCTGTACTAATGATGCGCATACCGAACCGTTGCTGAAACAGCTCTTAGAGTACGGCGGTTATTTCATTGAAGCTGATCTGCCATCGCCGTTGATGGGCTATCCGGGCGCATTAGGCGTAGATTTGTCAGCCGCGCAGGGCGATTTCCCCAAAATCCTCAAAACCGTTGAAGATGCAGTCGTTGCGAAAGGCGGAGCCGGCAGATTCGGCACCTGGGCCTATTCCTATGGCTTCACTGTGACCGCAGGTCTTGGCGAGCATGCGATCCGCGTGGTTAAGGGCGAAGCTGACTTGACAAGTATTGAGGATGTGATGGCCGCCTTTGGAGAATATACGCCGGGCGCAGCCTGGAATGGGGCATATTATACCGATAGAAACACAGGCGTGACCGCTGACAATCATATCCTGACCTACCAGGATACGTATATCATGGGCAAAGGCTATATGCACGTGACCGACATTGAAGTTCCTGAAAAATACTTGAAATAAGCAGGTTTCTGACAACGTCAAGGGAAAATGTTTCCCTTGACGTTTTTCCGGGCTTTGTTGCATACTCTTGCTCTCCATGTTCATTCTTGTCTCGGCATTTTCCAGGACATGACGAATGGAGAGAAGTGTGTGTGTGGCAAAGCTTTTTTTTTCAGAGGGAAATTATTCATGAAGAAGAATACGGAAACATTTCTCGAAATGCGCGGAATTTCCAAAGAATTTTTCGGGAACCGGGTCTTGAATGACGTTAGTTTTTCGATGCAGCGCGGAGAAATTCTGGGCCTGGTCGGCGAGAACGGCGCGGGCAAGTCCACGCTCATGAAAATTCTGTTCGGCATGTCTGTGATTCATGAAACCGGCGGCTATGACGGAAAAATCTTGCTGGACGGCAAAGAAGTGACGTTTGCCAGTCCGCTGAATGCGCTGGATGCCGGGATCGGCATGGTGCACCAGGAATTTTCGCTGATTCCCGGATTTACCACCACCGAGAACATCGTGCTGAATACGGAATCATTAAAATATAACGTTCTGGTTGAACTCTTTGGCGATAAAATCAAAAATTTGGATTTTGAAAAAAATACGCAGCGCGCCAAAACCGCGATTGCCAAACTCGGGTTCAATCTGGATGAAACCATGCTGGTGTCTGAAATGCCGGTCGGACACAAACAATTTACGGAAATTGCGCGTGAATTGGATCGTGAACAGATTGAACTGATTGTGCTCGATGAGCCAACAGCGGTGCTGACCGAATCGGAAGCGGATATTTTATTGCAGTCCATTCGAACCTTATCGAAAGAAGGGATTGCGATTATTCTCATTTCGCATCGGCTGCAAGAAATCATTGAGGTGGCGGATAAGGTGCTGGTCTTACGCGATGGCGCGGTTGTGCAGGAAGTTTCGGCTTCCCAAACCAATGTGGAACAGATTGCGGAATGGATGGTCGGACGTGAACTGCATCAGACCGTGATTGAAAAAGTTGACACGGTCAGAGAAGAAAAATCAGGGGAACTCTTGTTGTCGGTTGAGCACTTATGGGTGGATATGCCTGGCGAAACGGTGCGGGATGTCTCTTTTGAGGTACGGCGAGGGGAAATTTTGGGCATCGGCGGCCTGGCCGGACAGGGAAAATTAGGTATTCCCAACGGCATTATGGGCCTGCACGTCGCCGGAGGCCAGGTGATCTTCAAGGGGCAGCCGGTCACATTAAATAATCCACGCTTCTCATTGAATATCGGCATGGCCTTTGTGTCAGAGGACCGGCGCGGCGTGGGGCTGCTGCTGGAAGAGCCTCTGGACTGGAACATTGTGTTTACGGCCATGCAAACCCAGGATAAGTATGTCAAATCCTATTTGGGGGGTCTGATCCAATGGCGCGATGATGAGGCGATGAGTCGCGTGGCGCAGGAGTATATTCAGGTCCTTGAAATTCGATGTACCAGTGAAAAACAGTTAGCACAGGAGCTCTCAGGAGGAAATCAGCAAAAAATCTGTCTTGCCAAGGCTTTTGCTCTTAATCCTGAATTATTGTTTGTGTCTGAACCGACGCGCGGGATTGACGTGGGCGCGAAAAAAATTGTGCTCGATACGCTGCGCAAGCATAACAAACAAAAAGGCACAACCATCGTGATGGTATCGTCTGAACTGGAAGAAATGCGTTCGATCTGTGATCGTATCGCGATTGTTGATGAAGGCTTTATTTCCGGCATCCTTCCGGCATCGGCAAAATCAACGGAATTCGGTTTGCTGATGGTTGGGAAAGGTAAAGAGCACAAGGAGGAAGCCAACGCATGAAAAATATCAAAGCATTTATTGAAAAAGTTGGAATACCGCGGATCGTGATCGCGCTCTTACTCCTCGCCCTGTTCATTTTAGCACCTTTTGTCCAGGTGCGGATTGATACCTCGCTCAGCGACATTCTCAAACGCTTTGGCATGACCTCAATTCTGGTGTTGGCCATGGTGCCGATGGTGCAATCCGGCTGCGGGCTGAATTTTGGGATTCAGATCGGGATTATCGCGGGTCTGTTAGGCTCAACCTTTGCCATGAATATGCAACTGCAAGGCATGGCGGGGTTCTTAACTGCTCTGCTTGTCACTATTATTCTGGGTTTCCTGTTTGGGTATGCCTACGGACTATTGCTCAATCGGGTGAAAGGCTCGGAAATGACGATTGCCCTGTATATCGGTTGGTCAACCGTAGCCTTTATGTGTATATGGTGGCTGCTGCTGCCCTATAAGAACCCGGTCATGATCTGGGGCTACGGCGGCGAAGGCTTGCGTACGACTATTACGACGGAAGGCTACTGGCTGCACGTGCTCGATGATTTCCTGGCGATCAATATTGGCAGTCATTTTACGTTTCCGACCGGAACCATGCTCTTTATCGCCGTGCTCTGTTTCCTGGTCTGGGCCTTTTTTCATACGAAAACCGGGACCGCGGTCACGGCGGTGGGATCAAACCCAGATTTTGCCAGAGCTTCCGGCATCAGCATTGACAGTATGCGCATGAAATCAGTCGTATTCTCGACCGTGCTGGGTGGAATCGGCATTCTCGTTTATCAGCAGTCCTTTGGTTTCATCCAACTCTATTTAGCGCCCTTATGGATGTCCTTCCCGGCGGTAGCCTCGATTTTGCTCGGCGGCGCGACCATTCATAAAGCGACAATTACGAATGTGGTCATCGGGACGCTGCTGTATCAGGGCATTGTGGCGATGACGCCATCGGTGATCAATAGTTTGATCCAATCCGATATTTCCGATGTCATCCGTATTATTTCGACCCACGGCATCATTTTGTATGCCCTCACCATGAAAATTACTGCAAGGGGGAAATAAATGAAGAAAAATGCCTTCTCACTTCAAAAGATGTTTACGCAGGGGAACCTCTCACGCCTGCTTGTGAATAATGCGGTGCCGATTCTCTTCATCTGTATCAGTCTGTTTGCCATTCCGTTGTCAAAGTTCTCCCTGCTGTATCTGGCTCAGGAACTCATGACCCGCCTGGTGCGAAACTCGTTTTTAGTCCTGTCCCTAATCATTCCGATTATCGCCGGCATGGGTTTAAACTTTGCGATGGTTCTGGGCGCAATGGCCGGACAAATCGGCCTGATTTTCGTAACCGACTGGAATATTCTGGGCATGCCAGGGATGTTGTTAGCCATGATTATTTCAACCCCGATTGCGCTGTTGAACGGCTATTTTTGCGGCAAAATCCTGAACCGCGCCAGAGGCCGGGAGATGGTGACCGGTTTGATTCTCGGATTTTTTTCACAGGCCATCTATCTGCTGATCGTGCTGTATGGCATGGGCAGTTTTATTCCGATCAAAAGCCCGGCCTTAGTGCTGTCGCGTGGCTGGGGCATTCGCAATGCGGTCAACCTGATTGGGATGCGCGCGGCACTGGATCGCCTGATTCCGATCCACCTCGGCGGATTCAACCTGCCGCTGGCCACATTGGCGGTGATTGCTTTGCTGTGTGTGTTTATTATCTGGTTTAAAAAGACCAAACTCGGTCAGGATATGCGCGCGATCGGGCAGGATATGGCGGTGGCGGAATCGGCCGGGATTAATGTGATGCGCACGCGCCTGATTGCGATCATGATGTCCACGGTCATGGCCTGTTACGGGCAAATCATTTACCTGCAAAATATCGGCACAATTAACACCTATAACAGCCATGAGCAGATCGGCTTATTTTCGGCCGCCGCGCTGTTAGTCGGAGGAGCCACCGTGAGCCGGGCGAACATTTCGAACGTGTTTCTGGGCGTGATCTTGTTCCATTTGATGTTCATTGTGTCGCCTATGGCCGGCAAAAATCTGATCGGCTCAGCCATGCTTGGCGAGTATTTCCGCGTGTTTGTTACCTACGGCGTCATCGCCATTTCCCTGGTGATTTACGCCTGGGCGCGTTTCAAAGAAAAAGAACGCGAACGCATGGGCCTGCGCGGTCTCAAAGCCGAAGCCTAAGCCCTAACTCCCTGTACCGATGGATATCCCTGTCCGTCGGTACAACTATTTTTAAAGGAGTTCACATGAGCTAACCGCTCACCCGACATCATGAAAATCAGGCACGTAGTAGCCGCTTCAGCGGCGTGAAGAAACGCTGAAGCGTTTACTACGAACAGGCATTTTCAAAGGAGTTCATACGAATGGATTATGCGCCCGGTACATCTGAAACTACAAGGATTTGGTGTAGGAAGGATTCTCAGAGGCAGGGTTTAGTGGTACGCCGACAATTGCCATCAAGAATCCTTCCTACACCAAATCCTTGTAGTTTCAGATGTACCGCGAAATTCCTTTTCGCGGCCATGTCAGGCGTAAGCGCGAAAAGGAATTTCGCGCTACATTTTCAAAAGAGTTATCATGAGCGGATCGCTCACCCAACGTCATGAAACGACAGGGATTTCACATAACCAGGGATAACAACATCCTTGCTTATGAGAAATCCCTGTCGTTTCAAAGGAGAGTGCTGCGGGGGGAGGCTATCAGGGTTCATATAAAACAGTGAAGGGGGTAAAGCTAAGGCTTTACCCCCTTCATTCATTTTAACGATAGATACGACGTATGCTACGGTGCAATTATTTCACGCGACCTTCGCGCCAGGCTTGCAGGAGCAGATCGTAGTCAACCGTCTCGCCTTGCGGTTTTTCATTTTCGAGTTTGGCTTTAGGTGCGCCGGGTTGGTCAAACCAGTAGGATACGTCTTGTTCCGGGTTCAACTTCGGCCCGCATTCCTTCTGGGTGCCCGAACGTTCGATCCGTTCCATAACCTTATCCATCTCACGCGCCAGGTTGTCCATGGCCACTTGCGGGGTCACTTCACCGGAAATCGCCTCGCCGATATTCTGCCACCACAACTGCGCCAGTTTTGGATAATCAGGCACGTTCGTTCCGGTCGGCGTCCAGGCGACGCGCGCCGGGCTGCGATAGAACTCCACTAACCCGCCGAGTTTGGGGGCACGTTCGGTAAATGATACGTGTCTGATGTCGCTGTCGCGAATCGGTGTCAGGGTCATGTGGGTTTTTTTCAGGGATGTGGTTTTGCACACGCAGAACTGAGCATAGAGCCATGCGGCCTTGCGGCGTTCGAGCGGCGTACTGGTCATAAACGTCCAGGAACCGCAATCCTGATAGCCCAGTTTCATCCCCTCTTCCCAATAAGGACCATGGGGGGAAGGCGCCATACGCCATTTCGGTGTGCCGTCTTCGTTGACTGTCGGGCCTGGTTTCACCATGTCTGGCAAGAAGGCCGTGTACCAGAAAATCTGCTGGGCGACATTGCCATTGGCCAGATAAGGCAGGTAGGTGTAAAAATCCATGCCGAAACCACCTGGAGGTGCATATTTCTTGAGCCATTCGATGTACTTGGTGAGCGCATACACGGCCGCCGGACCATTGGCGTCGCCGCCGCGCGTCACGCTCGATCCTGCCGGGCTGCAACCCTCAACCCGGATGCCCCATTCGTCCACCGGTTTGCCATTGGGCAACCCTTTGTCGCCCGCGCCAGCCATGGACAACCAGGCGTCAGTAAAACGCCAGCCTAAATCCGGGGCTTTTTTGCCGTAGTCGTTGTGACCGTACACGATATTGCCGTCAATCTCTCTGCCCGTGAAAAATTCGGCAATATCTTCATAGGCCGACCAGTTGACTGGCACGCCTAATTCATAGCCGTACTTTTCCTTGAACTCTGCTTTCAAATCCGGGCGCGTAAACCAATCGTAACGGAACCAGTATAGATTAGCAAACTGTTGATCCGGCAGTTGATAAATTTTGCCGTCTGGGCCGGTTGTGAAGGAGATGCCCATGAAATCGTTCACGTCGAGCGTCGGCAGCGTCACATCTTTGCCCTCGCCTTCCCAAAAATCAGATAGGGGTACCACAAATCCGTAACGCATGTGGGTGCCGATGAGATCAGAATCGTTGACCCAACCGTCATAGACATTTTGCCCGGAAGCCCACTGGGTTTGCAGCTTTTCGATGACATCCCCTTCCTGAATCAGGTCATGTGTGACTTTGATGCCGGTGATCTCTTCAAAAGCCTTGGCCAGCACTTTCGACTCATACTCGTGTGTCGCAATGGTCTCGGACACGATCTTGATCTCCATGCCCGCGAAGGGCTTGGCGGCATTGATGAACCACTCCATTTCTTTGAGTTGTTCTTCCCTTGTTAAGGTTGATGGTTGAAATTCTTCATCCACCCACTTTTCAGCGGCGGCCATGTCCGCGATTGCAGAGCTTGCGCCAAACGCGAACAATGTTACCACGGCACTGACCAGAAGCAGCAACCTGGTCCATTTCGTTAACATCATAGCTATCCTCCTTATTTACTGGCCTTCGGTCTTGGTTTACGTATAACTTCTCTGAGCCTCTATCAGCAGCGGGAAGGCCATGACCGCCGCACAACAGAAACCAGAGAAACTTGTTTGACCTCGTCATTTAGCCCCAGCGCATCACCACACCAATCCAACACAGGGCAATGACAAGCATGATCCACAGCGACAAATCAGTCAATCCAACCCATGCAAAAAAAATATACGCGCTGCCTAATAATCCGATAAAAAGCCGGTCACCCGGCGTGGTCGGAATCGGCAGGAATCCACGGCGTTCGACAGAGGGCCACTTAGCCTGCCAGATTGTCATAACAACCAGGATCAGGAAAATGACAATGAAAAAAATTGCGCTCGGAAGCGTCCACTCCATCCAGGTTAAAAAAGCCACACTCAGCATAAGTTCCATACAATGATACTCCTCACACTTCGACTCCGCTCAGTGTCCGCGCAGGTCGTCGACCGGTTGTCGAGCGAACCGGTTGTCGAGCAAAGTCGAGACATTCGATTTATACCCGACCTAACGCAAAGCCTTTGGCCATGTGATTACGTGCAAACCAGATCACCAGCGCCCCAGGAACGATGGTAAGTATCCCGGCAGCAGCCAACAGGCCATAGTCCAGACCGGTCGCACTGATGGTGCGCGTCATGATGGCTGAGATCGGTTTGGCGTTTGTAACTGTCAAGGTCCGGGCAATCAGCAACTCGACCCAACTAAACATAAAGCAGAAAAACGCTGTGACGCCAACTCCGGCTCGGATCAACGGGATGTAGATCGTGAGAAAAAATCGCGGAAAACTGTAGCCATCAATAAACGCGGTTTCATCAATCTCTCTGGGGATGCCAGACATAAAACCTTCCAGAATCCAGACCGCCAGGGGCACATTGAACAGACAGTGCGCCAGGGCTACGGCAATGTGCGTATCCATCAGGCCGACAGAAGAATACAACTGGAAAAAGGGCAGGACGAACACTGCGACCGGCGCCATGCGGTTCGTGAGCAGCCAGAAAAATACGTGTTTGTCTCCGAGAAACCGATAGCGTGAAAACGCATAGGCCGCTGGCAGAGCTACTACTAAGGAGATCACCGTGTTAATGCTGACATAGATCATAGAATTGATGTAACCGGAGTACCAGGATTCATCCGTGAAAATTTTTATGTAGTTGGCCAATGTGATATTTCTGGGGTATAAAACGAAATTACTGAGTATGTCGGCGTTGGTGCGCAGGGACATGCCGAACATCCAGTAGATCGGCGCCAGCAGCAGGCCGAAATAGATCAATAAACCAATAGTTCTTTTCTGGATTTTCATGCTTTCTCTCCTTTTCCAACTCTCTGAAGCGCCTGATAAAACAGATAACAGAACAGTTCGACGATGACAAAGTAGATCAATGAGAACGCCCCGCCCGGTCCCAGGTCGAATTGTAGGAGGGCAATTTTGACCAGGTAAATAGACAGGAAGGTGGTGGCATTGCCAGGACCACCGCCGGTCAGTACGAAAGGCTCAGCGTAAATCAAAAAACTATCCATGAAGCGCAGCAGCAAAGCGATAGTGAGGACGCCGCGCATCTTGGGCAACTGGATATACAAGAAGGTGGACCAGGAGGAGGAACCGTCGATTTTGGCGGCCTGATAATAGGCGTCAGGAATCGCCCGCAGCCCCGCGTATGCCAACAGGGTCACCAGCGGGGTCCAATGCCAGACCTCCATCAACATCAGGGTAATCCAGGCATCGAGCGGTCTTGCGGTATGGTCGAATTTGGTGAAATGGTTGATGATCGAGCCGAACAGACCAATGTCCGGGCGTGTAAAAATAATCCAGATCGTCCCGATCGTATTCCAGGGAATAAGCAGGGGCAACGAAATCGTCACGAGACAGGCGGAGACGCCCCACCCGCGTTTCGGCATCGCCAGCGCCAGGAGGATGCCGAGCGGCATCTCAATCAACAGCACAAGTCCGGAAAATAGAAGTTGACGCCACAGGGCCTCGTGCAGGCGTTTGTCAGCCAACATCTCCTTGTACCATTCGATGCCGACGAAAACGCTCTGTCCAGGCCCCCATATATCCTGGAGCGAATAATTCACCACCGTCATGAGCGGCAGGATTGAACTGAACGCGACGATGATAAACACCGGTACCACCAAAAACCAGGCTTTATTGCTTTCCCACTTATCCATCAGTCATAACTCCTGTGCCAATTGCTTAAAAATCACGTGGTTTATCAGAATTTTCTCATTACCAGTAATCAATACCCATGAATACCTAATTGGGGTTACTTATGCACCAGGCGCCCATCAACAAACAGCTTTGTCCATTGTTTCGGAAATCGCAGCCAGCCTTGATTCGAGGGCACGGCTTGATCTTCGGGCAAACGGGCGCGCAGCGTATAGCCTGCCATGTTGACCGTCACAATTTTGAAACTCCCCTGGTCTTCCACGGAGGTCACGGCGGCTGGAATCCCGTCTTGAATAGATTTACTATGAACTTCCAGGTACATCGGACGAATGCCGATTTCCATTTTTCCCTGGGCTTTTTGCGCCAATGCCACCGTGTCATCGTCGAGCGTGATATTGGCCCCATCCACCCGGGCGATATTACCCTCCAGGGTACATGTTAAAAAATTCATGCCGGGGCTGCCGATAAAAAAGCCGACGAATTTATGCTGCGGATTTTCAAACAGCTCCTGGGGTGTTCCAATCTGGACCAATTCACCTTCGTACATGACCATGACCTGGTCGGCAAAGGTCAGAGCCTCTGTCTGATCATGAGTCACATAAATTAGAGTCAACTTCAGTTGTTCGTGAATTTCTTTGAGCTTGCGCCGAAGATGCCACTTCAGATGGGGATCGATCACCGTCAGCGGTTCGTCGAATAAAATAGCCGCCACATCGCTTCTGACCAATCCTCTGCCCAGAGAGATTTTTTGCTTGGCGTCAGCGGCCAATCCGGCCGCCCGTCGGTGAAGAAAGGGCGTCAAATCCAGAATTTCGGCCACTTCCATGACTCGTTTTTTCACGTCACTTTCTTCAACCCCCCGATTTCGCAAAGGAAACGCCAGATTATTAAACACCGACATTGTATCGTATAACACCGGGAATTGAAAGACCTGGGCAATATTTCGTTTTTCTGGGGGCAAATCTGTGACATCCTTGCCATTATATAATACCTGTCCCTGACTGGGTGTGACCAGCCCGGAAATCACATTGAGCAGGGTCGTTTTCCCGCACCCGGAAGGGCCGAGCAGGGCATACGCGCCGCCGTCATTCCAGGTATTATGAATACGTTTCAGAGCATAATCCGCTTCGCTTTTGGGCCTTTTTGCATAACTGTGGGCAACTTCCTGTAAATCAATGCGCGCCATACCGATCTCCTATCATAACGGCTTTTCAAAACTATTTCGGCCGGGTGACGCCACTAACACACCCGCTTGATCGAAGACAAAGAAATTACTCGGATTGACATAAATGGAAATTTCCGCGCCCATTTGATGGGGATGTACGCCGTCTTCCTGGATGACCAGGCGCGAACCATTATACATCACATGAATGAAGGTTTCAGATCCGTTGATTTCCGCCAATTCTACTTTGGTGCGAATTTCAGTGTCTTCGGCGCTGGCGCGATTCAAAGACAGATGATTGGGGCGGACGCCGAAAATATACTGCGCGGCAGACAGTGATTGCAGATGATTCGTCAAAGGAAATTCGATCTGTTCCCCTAGAGATGCTGTCCGTTCCCTCACTGTGCAAGGCAGGTAGTTGATAGGTGGGTCGCTGAAGACTTCCGCAACTTTGGTCGTTGCGGGATTGTGATATACTTCGGGCGTCGAACCGGTTTGCAGAACCCGTCCTTCGTCAATCACCACAATATTACCTCCCATCATCAACGCCTCGGCCGGTTCAGTGGTGGTATAAATAACAATGGCCTCGCGCCGTTTGAAAATTTCCCGCAGCTCAATGCGCAGTTCTTCACGCAATTTATAGTCCAGATTGACCAGGGGTTCATCCAATAGCAACAACTCAGCGTCTTTTACCAGGGCGCGAGCGATGGCAGTCCGCTGCTGCTGTCCGCCGGAAAGCTCGCTAGGCAAACGATCCAACAAGTTTTCGATATGGAGCATTTCTGCGGTTTCGCGAACATGCCGGTCAATGTCGCCTTTGTTCATACCGCTGGTTTTCAGGGGCGAGGCGATGTTGTTATAGACGGTCAGGGAAGGATAATTGATAAACTGCTGATAGACCATTGCCACACTGCGGTTTCTTACGGAAACGCCCGTCACGTCTTTATCGCCGATAAGAATATTTCCTCGCGTCGGACGATCAAGGCCGGCCATGATGCGAAGGAGAGATGTTTTACCTGACAGGGTACGGCCTAAAAGTATATTATGCGAGCCAGACTTAAACTCAAGATTCACATCTTTGAGATAAGTCTCCTGGTTGACAAGCTTGTGAACATTTTGAAGCACCAGATTCATGTCATCTACACCCTTTGCCAATTCCGAGTTTAATCCTACGCATTCTAAGAATTGAACATTACATTATGAGAGAGACTCAAAAGATAACTTTATTTTTCTGTCAAGTTTTATTTTAAAAAATACATATTTTATCTATTAAAAATATTATATAAAAAATTTCTATAAGTTCATATTTTTTTATATTATATTTATTTTGAGAAAAAAACATTAATGATTTTATTTTTCACTTGACAATGTTTATTGGGCACTGTTTTGTATTTTTGAGGGAAATGTTGAGTAATTTAGAGCTACCGGAAAAAACTCCTGACCCCACCCCATCCCTCCCGTAAATTAGAGGAGGGAGCGAGGGAGGGGTTGTATTTTTTCCGGTAGCTCTTACAACATTAGGTAGTGGTTAAATGGTAAGTGATGCCCGCTCGTTGAGCGAAGTCGAAACGAGCCGCTTATTGTTCCCTTCGACTTCGCTCAGGGAACGCATCACTTACCATTTAACCATTACCCAACATTATTCACCAGGATTGAATATATTCAAAGGAGTGCCAAAGTTTGTCTTTGGCTGTCAAAGCCACTCCTGTTCTATAGCTAACTCCGCTGCATAATGCTGTAACTACAAGGACCATAAGATTCATGAGTGAATTTGCCCGGGTGTTAAGTGAGATTATTGAGCAAGGCAAACAAGAGCGAACCTTCAGCATTAAAGAACTGGCTCAACACGCCCGGATTACGCCGAGTTATTTGAGCAACCTGAAACAATCGAATCGAAAACCGCCAGCGCGCAAAACACTTCATAAACTCACAGAAGGACTGCGGCAGTTATATGTCTCGGAAAGCGATATCCAGGAACTTATTGAGGCGTACAACCGCCAACACTTCAATTATCAAGAAGAGAGCGGACTGCTGGAATCTCTGATCGACGATTATAAGGAAGAGGGCACACTGTTTGAACGCGTCAAACAAGGCGTTCAAACAAGAGGACTGGTGCTGAAAAGATCGGTTGATGCACGCGATATCCTGGTGCATGAATCGCAGCCCTCCGGATGTTTTGAAGGCGATCATCACGCCTTTATCGCCCAGGCGATCACGCTGCTTGAAATTGCTCATGACCGCGGCGATCTCGGTGGGAAAATTTATATCACTTGGTTTCATCATGACCTGTTTGACGAAGAGTTTAGCCGGGACCGCAAAAATGTGCGGGATATGCTGCGCAGTTTTCTGTGGGCTGATTCTCCGTTTCAGGCATTTCATTTATGGGCCGGAGATATTACCCGCGACATCACCGTGATTGCGGATTTTCTGGCGCAATATATCGGCACATCTCATTGTTTTCTCTATGAAATCCCACACGGAGAGAGTCTGCCTGAATATCTGGTGATCGAAGGCGTGGGGTTTGTCGAAGCGAAACCCGTGTCAGAAAACCGATATTGGATTCGCCATGAAACGGTTGATCACAAAGAGTCTCCTCAGGCGGCTGAACTCCGGGCGCTCATTCAGTATCTTGAATATCTGTTAGGCCCGCCAGAGCAGCGTAAGCCCCTGGTGAAAACAAACGCCCCTTCCCAAAGATTTTCCGTGACGCCAGTGACGAGAAAACTGGCGGATACGGAAGCGCGCACGATTAAAACCGAACTGCTCCTGATTAAATCGTCGCTGTCGGCTCGTTTTCGACCGGTTGAACATCTGCGCGCAGTACTGGAAGCGTCTGATGTTCCGTCGGATCGCATTGAAACCTATCTCAAACATCATCTTGAACGGGTGACGGCCCATGAAAAACGACAGCAAAGCGGCAAAGAGCGATCCATTCATGAAAAAAATTTTTTGAGCAAAGAATTTCGAGATCTTCTCCCCTGCCTTGCGCCATCTGAGGCAGAGCAAGGAAACTTGCTGGCGGCTGAAGCCAAATTATTCCAACAACAGATTCTCCGGGTGGTACAAACGCTCGCCCATCATCCCAATATCCATGTTGCGCTGGCAGACCAGGAATTTTTGATCCGATTTTCGCTCAGCGATAATACGGCCTTTCTGTCGTTTGATCCGCCCGGCGCACAGGGAGAGCCTCCCTTAAAACGGGATGATTCATTGGTCCGGGCCTGGACCGAACACCCGGATGTCGTCTATCAACTCCGGCATGAATTCAATATGATCTGGAAAGACATCGATCCGCAGTGGCGCACGGATACAGAACAGGGCCGTCGGAATGTGCTCCACTTTTTTATGACAGAACCGCTCAAAGCTTTATTGGAAGCCGATCTTCCGGAACCAGACTTGTGGGGGTTTGTCAGTGAGTTGATTGACGGGGCAAGTTCATTCGATGCGGAATCCTTTGTGCGAAAAGTGTGCACCCATGAACAGGAGGCGGAAAATATGCTCATTGTCAACAATATTTTCCCGCTGTTTACCATGCCGATCGACATTGATCCGTGGAATTCCGGAAGCGCAGTCCGCACTCGTCAACTCGTCTTTCACGCCCTGGTACAAGAAATAGAGCACATACATCTGATCCTCTCGCAAACACAGCTTGAGACCTATTGGGCTACAGGGCAATATGGGAGGTATACATTTCCGCACGCCTGGGTCGTCCGGCATGTTCAGGCCTTTCAATCCCTGCTGCTCAAATTTCCGGAAAAAATCACGGTCGCCGTCATTCCAAGTCGGGAAGAGTTTCCGGTCAATGTTGAAATCATTAACGGCGAATATGTCTCCTTTCAAAAAGCTGCAACGGATGATGAAAAAGGGGGAATTATTCTGCATGACAAAGCGGTGGCTGATACGCTGTTAGCATATATCGAGCGCACGATTGCTTCGAGATGTCCAACGCCCTTGAAAGGCGCTCAGAATGTCGCCCGATGGCTTGAACAACAATTTGACATCCTCAGTGCCCTCCCTTCAAAAGACCTTGAGAATTCAACAAACATACCTGTCCCGATTTCTGGCTCTTATCCTCCCGTTCATCCGGATTGAAGCATCCCTACTCCTTTTCCTGAAATTCTAAGATGAAGGCCGTCTCAAAGCCTATTATGACAAACTTCGGAGAAGGTCTTTCCATCTCAAAGAATCTCCTGCTTTGTCAAGGGTTTGACTGACAGGTTCGTAGTTCCGCCTTCAGGCGGGAAACGCGCTAAAACGCGAACTACGAACCCGTCAACGATAACTGGAAAGAGTGCTACGCTGCGCGTAATACTTGAGTTTCGTGCTCTTCCATGAACTGATTGGTGTAAAGCCGGTAATAATAGCCTTTCTGCTTCAACAACTCGTGGTGGCTGCCTTGTTCGGTGAGCTTCCCGCGCCGAATCACCAGAATGCGGTCGGCCTCCCGAATGGTAGAAAGCCGGTGTGCGATGATAAAGCTTGTGCGATCCTTTAACACATGATGAATCGCATGTTGAATTTTCTGCTCCGTTTCCGTATCCACTGACGAAGTCGCTTCATCGAGCACGAAAATGCGAGGATTCGCCAGAATCGCCCGTGCAAAGGAGATTAGTTGCTTTTCGCCGGTTGAAAGGCGATTGCCGCCCTCGCCCACCTCCGTGTCGTAGCCCCGCTCCATCTTCATGATAAATTCATGGGCGTTGACTAATTTGGCGGCGTTGACGATTTCTTCATCTGTGGCCTCTAAACGTCCGTAACGGATGTTTTCTTTGACCGTGCCGCTGAACAGATGCGGCGTTTGCAGCACGTAGCCCAGGTGCGATTGCAGCCAGGCCAGAGAGCGATCACGATAATCAACGCCATCAATCAAAATCTGCCCCTCGCTCGGTTCAAAGAAGCGGCAGGCCAGATTGACAATCGTACTCTTTCCAGCGCCGGTTTCGCCAACCAGGGCGATCTTCTCTCCGGCTTTGACTTCCAGATTGAAGTTTGACAGCACATGTTCCCCTTCCTTATACGCAAAAGACACGTTTTTAAAGGCAAGATTACCCTGGATTTCCGGCCAGGATTCCGGTTTCGGCTGATACACATCGCCGTAGCGCGCGACTACCTCTGGTTTGTCCGTGATCTCCGGTGGCGTTGAGAGCATCGAAAAAATGCGTTCCGCTGACGCTTGCGCCGATTGCAGTTCCGCAAACACGCGCGCTAAGTCGCGGATCGGGTCAAAAAACAGCACTGTATAAGACAGGAATGCTGCTAAGGTGCCATAGCTGATCGTCTCTAGCAAAATCTGCTGGCCGCCGAACCACAGAGCTAATCCTGTGCCGATGCTCGCCAGCGCCAACACCGAGGGTAGATACAACGAGGCTAAGACCGCGGCCTGCACCGACGAACGAAACATGGCCCCGGTTTCTTCCTGGAATTCCTGTAAATTTTCTGCTTCGCGCACCAGGGTTTTCGTGGTTTTGGCCCCGCCAATGCCTTCGTTAAAACCGGCTGTAATCCGGGAATTGATTTTTCGCACCCGGCGCTGCGCTTTCAGGATTTTCTGCTGAAAAAGCAGGCTGATTACCACCAGCGGCGGCACAACTATGAGAGTGACTAACGCCAATTTCCAATTCAAACTGAGCATGGCAATCATAATGGCGATCATCATCGTCAGCCCCCAAACCGAATCCACGACACCCCAGGCCAATACATCGGCCAGACGGCGAATATCTGAGGTCATGCGCGCCATCATCCAGCCCACCGGAGTTTTGTCGTAGTAGGAAAACGACAGGTCTTGCAAATGCTGAAACCCTTTACGGCGGATATCGTAGCTGATCCACATATCAATTTTTCCGGCAATGGCTATCAGGGTCCAAACATTCATTGCCTGCACCGTGATTATGACAAGATAGATCATCACAAATTTCCACAGTCCCTCAAGGGTGCCGGGGATGATGAAATGATCGATCACATACCTGGTCAGGAGCGGAAATACCGCATCTATGCTGGCAACTGCGATCATCACGACCGCCAACCCCAGAAAATATTTTTTATAGGGCCTGGCAAATTGAAAGAGTTTCTTCCACAAGCCCGGATCAAAGCGTTTGCTGTATTCTTCTTCACGATAGATGCTCATATAACTATAAGAAACTTGGGTAGTGGTTAAATAGTAAGTGATGCCCGCTCGTTGAGCGAAGTCGAAACGAGCCGCTCGCTGTTCCCTTCGACTTCGCTCAGGGAACGCATCATTTACCATTTAACCACTACCGAAATTTGTAAGTGGCTCAAGGGACTCAAGGGACTAAAGTTGAAGATATTTCTTCTCACTTGAGTCACTTGAGTCACTTGAGTCTCTTGAGTCCCTTTTTGTTTTTTACACCTCGCAATGCTGCCGGTGCAGGGATTCAGGCGTATAAAAACGCACTCCTAAATCTTCAACATTCTGCGGATGTTCCGGCAAGGCCATCTCCTGCGTTAATTCGTCTTCCAGTTCACTCTGAATGGTCCAGATTCGGCGGTATAAGCCTTCCTGCCGGATCAATTCTGCATGGGAGCCGGCCTGCACCAGTCGCCCGCCATCCAGCACCAGAATCAAATCTGCTTCCGCGAGCGTGGCAATGCGGTGCGAGATCATAAAGGTCGTCGCATAGTTTCTGCTGCGGATCGCATGCCGAATTACAGCGTCGGTTTCCGTGTCCACCGCGCTCAGAGAATCGTCAAAAATCAGAATCGGACAATGACGAATCAGGGTCCGAGCAATCGCCATGCGCTGCTTCTGTCCGCCGGAAAGGGTGACACCTTTTTCTCCCACCGCGGTTTCGTAGCCTTGTTCAAATTGTAAAATAACCTCATGCAAAGAGGCCATGCGGGCCGCGTCAAAAATTTCAGCATCCTGCGTGTTGTTGCGAGCCAAACGGATATTTTCTTTCACTGTTTTTGAGAACAGAAATGGCTCCTGAAGCACAAGTCCGACATGCTTACGCAGCCAGTGCTTATCAATTTCTTTCAATTCAACGCCATCAAGGGTAATTGAGCCTTGTTGATAGTCGTACAGACGCGCCAATAGATGCACCAACGCGGTTTTGCCGGACCCGGTCGGCCCCAAAATTGCCACAGTCTGTCCGGATTGAATGCGAAATGAAATATCTTGTAACACCGGTTTTCCGGGTTCATATTCAAATGAGACATTGCGGAATTCCAGGTTCCCGTGAATAGGCGGTTTCGTTTGAGCCTGTTCGACCGACTCCGTTGGTTCCGCGAGAATTTCCTGAATACGCTTTAACGCCACCAGGGCTTTGCCCATATCTGTCAGCACGCGTCCCATTTGTCGAACTGGACGGATAATCTGATCCACATAAGCGATGAAAACCACGAGAGTGCCTAAACTGATCAGCCCTTTTGCCGCCCAATATGCGCCGCAAATTAACACGATCCCAAATTGGGTCATGCCCAGGAACGCAGAGACCAGCCAATACACGGCCAGTAAACGGATCAACCGATAAGTCGTGTCGCGATAATCCTGGTTCGTCTGGTCAAATTTCTCAATTTCATAGACCTGGCGCGTAAACGCCCGCACTACACGGACGCCGGAAAGATTTTCCTGCAACACGGTGGACATCCGTCCTTCGGCCTCATCTGAGGCTTGAAACACTTTTTGAACTTTGAGAAAAAAGAGGTACGCAAAGCCAAAAATGATCGGGATAATCGCCATTGTGACGAGCGCCATTCGCTGATCCAACGCAAACATAAGCGGAATCACCGTAACAATAATGAACAGCGCGCGTCCGACTTCCACAAACTGCACAGCCAGGAATTGCCGAATAGTATCCACATCCGAGGTGCAGCGTTGAATCAGGTCTCCGGTTTCCGCGTTCACATGGTAATTGTAGTGGAGATGTTGTAAGTGATCATAGACCCGGTCGCGGATATGTTGGGCGGTTGATTCTGCCGCAATCGCCGACCACCGACCTTTCAGATATTGGAACACTCCTTCGGCGATTGCCAGAGCAATCACAGTCAGGCTGCACATCCATAAATTTCGAACTAATACCTCTTTTCCTCCTGCGCTTTCGATCAGCCTCCGCAGCCATATCAAGGTCTCTGACAGTGGTTTATCACCGATGATCGAATCAATCGTGGCTCGCAAGACGAGCGGAGCCAGCAGACCGAAACCGGTCGCCAGGCCAATCGCCGCAATTGACCCGGCATACAACACGCGATTGCCGCGCATAAAATCCCATAAAAGGGTAACTTGCTGTAACCTGCCTTTCTTGATCATAATTTAGGGTATAGACTCCCGGAATCTCTGAGATTCCGGGAGTCTTCTACTCGGTTGTTTTCATAGCGCATCAGAACTTACATTGACCCAGATACATCGCCTGAATACGGTTCATTTCCCAGCGGGCCTGTTCTGCCGCTTTTATCTGTTGATATGTTACTTCAGGTTTTTCGTGTTTGGGTTTCGCTGTGGCTGCCCGAATTTTCGTCGTCACCGGCAAAATCTCCAGATTGATAAAATACGCAAATCTCGGTAGTGTAATTTTCAATGAATAAGCTTTCATATATTTTTCTCCATCATAAGAGTTGTTTCGGGAATCGGTTCGTAGTTCCGCCTTCAGGCGGAAGAACTCATTCAAGCGAGAACTACAAACTTGTTAATTATACTTGAACAGAGCGTTCCACTGTTGCAATTTCTACCAAAAATCCTGTTCGAACAACCAGACGGCATAAGTGGTGATATTTTTCTTCCCCGCCGAAACGTCGAATTGTCCTGGATTTTGATGATTTCCGACCATAAGCATATCTACTGCTGTTGCAGTGCTCATCTCCGCGTATGTACGAGATGTGTTTCTCATATTTCTATCTCCTTTTGACAATTCACAATTGGCAATTGGCAATCAACAATTGACAATTGTCAATATCACTGCTTGCGATACCATGCGTGTGTGTTGGCAGGTCTGAAGACGCGCAGGGGTTGCGAAATTTTGCGGGAATAACAACCTCAAACGGCGCTCAGCCTGGCCGATAACGATATAAATGTTTTTAAGTGAGTCAGATGTTCTCGTGGTTAACACGAGAGAAATACTACTGATACTTGCGAAAAATGAACTGCCCGGTGCGGGCGTATGAAGGTATGAAGTCTGGAAGTTCCGCCTGAAAAAAGCTTCTTGCGGAAAAAAGAAGTGAATAGCTTCTCTGGTTCGTTCCGATGAACATCGAGAAGATCAACACATAAATACAAGTATCCACTCGTTCACGCATTTTGACGTGAATGAGTATAACTGATGGCTTTCCCTGGGATCGCGTCTCCAGGCTTCATCCATTCACTACGCTGCCGCTAACGCCGACGCAGTGACCATCTATCATAAGCCATACTGGTGCTTGATAAAGTTTGATGCTGATCATGGTAAAATCCTTTCGGTAATTTGTGGACGTATCTGAGCGTTCGTCAGATACATACACGTTCATGTTTATCACACAATGCTCTTTTACAATTACACTTCCGTAGAAGCGAAAAGTCACCCTAAGAGAGACCGGAAATCTTGTCAAATAATTTTTTTGAAATTTGATTTTTTTCATACCTTGAAATTCTATTGACAGAACTAATGGAGACCTCTATGTTTTTCTCAGGGGAAGAAACGCTAAAGCGTTTACTACGAACGGGATTTACATTGGAGGGAACGAGAGATGATTAGTAATCATGAGATTTCGCAAGCGATGTCTGTCAAATTGGAGGACATATTCGCTGAACTGCCGGCCATGCCGGAATTCGCAGAAGGCATTCGCCGCGCGCCGAAGCGGGATGCCGCCTTATCGCAAGCTGATATGGAACTCGCGTTCAGGAATGCGCTGCGTTATATTCCTGAACAATGGCATGAGCAGCTCGCGCCGGAATTTTTAGAGGAACTGCTGACGCGCGGACGTATTTACGGCTATCGCTTTCGTCCGGCCGGCAGGTTATACGGCAAGCCAGTTAATGAGTACACAGGGAATTGTCTGGAAGGCAAAGCCTTTCAGGTGATGATTGAGAACAATCTGGATTTTGAGGTCGCGCTCTACCCTTATGAACTTGTGACCTATGGCGAAACCGGACAAGTGTGTCAGAATTGGATGCAATACCGCCTCATCAAACGTTATCTGGAAATCATGACTGAGAATCAAACCCTGGTGCTCGAATCAGGGCATCCGGTCGGCTTGTTTGCTTCATCCCCCAACGCGCCGCGCGTGATTATCACGAATGCCCTGATGATCGGCATGTTTGACGATTACGAAAATTGGCAGCGCGCCGCCGCGATTGGAGTAGCGAATTACGGACAAATGACAGCCGGCGGCTGGATGTATATCGGCCCGCAAGGGATTGTGCATGGCACCTACAGCACGATTCTGAACGCCGGACGCGATAAACTCGGCATTCCGGCTGATCAGGATTTGCGCGGACGCCTGTATGTGACCTCCGGCTTAGGGGGGATGAGCGGCGCGCAGGGCAAAGCCGTGGAAATCGCGCACGGCGTCGGCATACTGGCCGAAGTAGATTATTCCCGCATTCAGACACGCTACGATCAGGGCTGGATCAGTAAAATCACAAACACCCCGGCCGAAGCCTTTCAAACGGCAAAAGCATATCAGAGAAAAAAAGAACCCTGCGCCATTGCTTTTTTCGGCAATGTTGTGGATCTGCTGGAATATGCAGTTGAACAACGAATTCAGATCGATCTGCTCTCGGATCAAACCTCTTGTCATGCGGCGTATGACGGCGGTTATTGTCCGCAGGGCTTGACTTTTGAAGAGCGCACCGAGATGATGAAAAGCAACCCGACAAAATTTCGACAACTGGTTGACAAATCCTTACAGCGTCATTTCGAATTGATCAAAATCCTGGTGGAACGCGGCGTGTATTTCTTTGACTATGGCAACAGTTTCATGAAAGCGGTCTATGACGCCGGCGTCAAAGAAATCTGCAAAAACGGCGTGGATGAACTGAATGGATTTATTTTCCCGTCTTATGTGGAAGACATCATGGGCCCGGTGCTGTTTGACTATGGCTATGGCCCTTTCCGCTGGGTCTGCTTGAGCGGGAAACCAGAGGATTTACGTAAAACCGATCATGCGGCGATGGCGTGTATTGACCCGGAACGACGGTTCCAGGATCGCGATAATTACGTCTGGATTCGGGATGCTGAAAAAAATAAGTTAGTGGTTGGCACGCAAGCCCGCATTTTGTATCAGGATGCGATGGGACGCATGAAGATTGCGTTAAAATTTAATGAAATGGTTAGAAACGGCGAAATCGGCCCGGTGATGCTCGGACGCGACCACCATGACACCGGCGGCACGGATTCCCCGTTCCGCGAAACCTCGAATATCAAAGACGGCAGCAATATCATGGCAGATATGGCGACTCAGTGTTTTGCCGGAAACGCGGCACGTGGTATGAGTCTGGTCGCGTTGCACAACGGCGGCGGCGTGGGCATCGGCAAAGTCATTAACGGCGGTTTCGGATTGGTGCTGGATGGCAGCGAACGAGTGGATCAGGTGATTCAATCTGCGATCCCCTGGGATGTGATGGGCGGCGTGGCGCGGCGAGCCTGGGCGCGTAACCCGCATTCCATTGCAACCTGCATCGAATATAACCAGACACGCAGCGGCCGCGATCATATCACTCTGCCTTTTATTCCAGAGGAAGCCCTGGTTAAAAAGCTGGTCGCCAAAGCGTTTGAGAACAAATGAAAGGAATGAACTTATGTGTGCATATTCAACAAAGGTGAATAATCATGTTGACGATACCGATTCAAGATAAATATGTGAATGTCCTCGCTGCGTTTGGCGACATTCAGTCTGCCATTGACGCTGCTGTGCGGCGTTACACGCTGGAACGGATTACTACGAAAATTACCGAACTGCGGCAGCGCGATCAGGCGTATCAGGCCAAATACGGTCTGGAATATCCGGCCTTTGCCGAACGAATCGCCGCAGATGAGGATTTTGTCACGCAGATCGGGGCAACAATCAATAAACTCTGGGAAAACGATGCAGCGGATTGGGAGTTCTGCTACAAAGGAGTACAAGATTAGACGTACACCTTACACAACATTAATTGCGCTGACAGAGGAATTCACTGTTCCGATGTTTGTAGAATGGGTGAAAACAAATATTATTACAAAATAACAGAATGCAGCAACCAACCTGTATGACGCTGGTGTGAGATTACACCATAACTTTTGGGGGAACTGAAAGGATCCCAGGATAATAATGAAAAACCTCATCATAAAAAATGCGGCCGAACTTGTGACGTGCCGCGGAAATCGCGCTAAAAAGGGGCGGGAGATGTCGGAACTACACGTCATCCCTGACGGCACAGTCGTGATCGAAGACGGCATCATTACGGCAGTCGGCAATTCACAAGAGATATGCGCCTATCTCGATGAATCAAACTATGAAGTGATTGACGCTAGCGGCAAGGCAGTATTGCCCGGGTTTGTGGATTCGCACACACATCTGGTGTTCGGCGGCTATCGCGCCGAAGAATTTTCCTGGCGTTTGCGCGGCGATAGCTATATGGAAATTATGCAGCGCGGCGGCGGGATTATCAACACGGTCAAAGCCACGCGACAAGCTTCAAAAGCAGAGTTGCTGGCCTCTGCCAAAAAACGTCTGGATTCGATGGTATCTTTCGGCGTGACGACCGTAGAAGGCAAAAGCGGCTATGGCCTGGACGATGAAACTGAGATTAAGCAGTTGGAAGTCATGCAGCAATTGAACGAAGAGCACCCGGTTGATGTGGTCAGCACCTTTTTAGGGGCTCATGCGGTTCCCAACGAGTATAAAGGGCGTGAAGATGAATTTATTGATTTCCTGATTGATAAGGTGCTGCCGGTCGTATCTGAAAGAAAATTGGCCGAGTTCTGCGACGTGTTTTGTGAACAAAATGTGTTTTCGGTGGAACAATCGCGCCGCTTGCTACGTAAAGCCCAGGAATTCGGATTAGGAGTAAAATTGCACGCCGATGAAATTGTGCAGCTTGGCGGTGCGGAATTGGCGGCGGAGCTTGGGGCTGTGTCGGCCGATCATCTTCTGCAAGCGTCGGACGCCGGAATTAAAGCCCTGGCAGAAGCCGGAGTTGTAGCAACTTTACTGCCGGGCACCGCGTTCAGTTTAAAAGCACCCTATGCGCGCGGCCGTTTTATGATCGACCAGGGCTGCGCGGTCGCCCTGGCAACCGACATGAATCCGGGCAGTTGTTTTACCGAATCAATTCCATTGATTTTCGCGCTGGCGGTGTTGTATATGAACCTGAGCATCGAAGAAGCGGTCACAGCCTTCACGATCAACGGCGCGGCTGCGGTTGGTCGAGCTGATAAAATCGGCAGCCTCGACGTCGGCAAATACGGAGATGTGGTTATTTTAGAATTCCCCTCGTACAAATATATTCCGTATCATATCGGCGTCAGCACGGTCGAGAAAGTCATCAAACGCGGCGTGCTGGTTTTCGACAAAGTAAAATTAAGCTAATGGTTATAGCAGGCTTTAGCCTGCTTTCGCTTTGAGACTGACGATTGATCGTCAGACCAGGGAGGGAGTGAAAGACGAGGATGACATTAACCAACTTACTCAAAGGCATTTTGGGACTCATTTTCCACCTGTGTCGGAAAACTTTGGCGTTTGGATGGCAGAAAATTTCCGGAATTTCTCCGGCGTCGTTCCGCCGGAATAATGAGACCCGCCATGCTCACAGAGTGTTGTTTCATGCCCATAACAGGGACGATGCTGAAATCGGAATTGTCAAAGCCGAACAAATCCGCACGCTTGAAGTCATGCCGGTGACAGTCAAAATTCTCTATACACAATTATTGGCTGCGCAAGCTCTGGCAGATCGCCAGCTTGATCAACGCGAATTTTCAGATCTCTATGTATTTATGGCGCAAATCGGGCTGGATGCCACCGCCCGCGATCAGGTGCGTAAATCTCTGGTCACGCAGCATGCAGATATCATCGCCCTTGCGGATCAAATTCTTGAGCTGGTTAAGCCGGAAGAACAGAAGCTTTTAAAGTTTTCCATGATTAAAGACCTCATTCGAGTTGCGCGCATGGACGGCCGCGTTTCAGCGGAAGAACAGCAGAATATTCACTGCCTGGCGGCCCATCTGTACCACACGCCGGAAAAAGTCGCGCAAATCATCGCGTTTGCGGAAAAAGCGATTGATTATGATGAAAAATTATTGATGGGCAAACTCACGGCGGAAGAGTTTACGAGAGGCGCGAAAAATTTAGCGGCAACTGCTGCGAGTATTGGCGTTCCGGTGACCGCCGTGTATTTTAGCGGTAGCGTGATTGGCCTGAGCGCAGCCGGCATTATTTCCGGTTTGACTCAATTAGGGCTGGGTGGGATTTTAGGTCTCAGTAGTTTAGTGACCGGAATCGGCGTGGTGGTGATGATGGGCATTATCACGTTTAAACTGATTCATTGGGCGATTACTGGTCAAGAACGACGTATGGAAAAAATGCGCGAACATCTGATCCAGGAAGTTATCAAGGTGAATCAACAAGCCATGCTCTCACTGGCCGAAGATTTAAATCATCTGGCATCTCAGATGGAACAGCTTGCTTCAACATCAAGCCAGAATCGCGCGATGTTAGCCCAATTAAAATCAGTATATCAACAGGCGTTACACACCCTGCAAGAACGGAAGGAACAATATGCCGAATCTTGAGAAAACCGCAAGAGTTTTAGCCTATCAGAAATCTACTCTGCTCGATATTCAGGGACTATATGAAACCTTGCGCTGCGACCTGAACGAATATTTTGAGCAAGAACAGCAGATCGCCGAGGAGATCAGCATCTTGCAGCGGGGATTTGCCGATCTGTTGCAGCGTAGAAAAACAGTTCCACTTCCTCCCCTCTCCGCTCTCCCTGAAAGCCAGGAGCATTCTGCCGCGCCTGCCAAAACCTACGCACGTCTCAATGTCCCTGCCCCGGACACGCTGGAACTCCTATGCCTTCAGGCCGAAAAATATCTGCGTCAGCGCGGGATTGATTTGCACGATGACCCTCTGCCTGCTATTCTAGATGCCCGAGAAATCCTGGATATTGCAGATGCTTATCGAAAAAAGTACGGAGCGATCAAATGGAATCGCGCCGATTATCTTGTTGTGACTCTGGCCGGAATGATGGGAACGTTATTGGATCTGTTTTTGGGGCAGATTCCGGGAAACCCGCGCTTATTACTGACATTGCCCCAGGGATATGCTCTGACAGACTGGATTCGTAAGAATTCTCAGCATATTCAGGATGAGTATCTTGTTCCGATCCAGGTTTTAGCGCAGAAATATCTAACGGTTTCAGCCGATGCTCAGGAACAGATCGAACATTTTATGGCCCGGCAGCGTGCAGACGATCAGGATGCCTTGTTGAGTTTCATTTTGGGAGTCCTTGATATTGTGCGGTACAGCGGCACTTTCATTGACCAGCATGGCAATGTCGTCGTCTCAGAACGTTTTGCAACGCTTTCTGACAACGAGCGCACGACATGGATCGTCAAACGCCTCTTGCGCTTATTTTCAGAGGCGTTTGCCTCCGCAGGCATGGCCCCGCCGTTTGGCAGACTTCTTGTTCTTGTCCAGAATGCTGATGCTCCCGATTCATCCGAATCGGCGGCAGAGGATCAGGCGTCCTGGAACGCCCTCATCGCCTATTTACATTCGCACGGATACAATGGGCGCGATTTTTTGATGATGGGTATTGTTCCGGCAGCCATTGAAAGTATTGTCAGAGGATACTGGCTATTGCAAAGTTTCGACGCTCAGGAACATCTGGACCGCGTAAAAGTCAAAATGACATCCATGCTGCTGTTGAGCCACGCCATCTCACTTTCCGGAAATGTCATGAAAACCGGCCTCTTGTTTCAACTCAACCCGCTGCTCCTGAATTGGAGTCACCTGCTGCGGTTTTTTCCTTTAATGGTTTGTTGGATTCACGAAGGCATTGAACGGGAAAAATGTATCCGGGCGAAATTGGATGATGAATGGCTCAAGTTATATCAGCGCTTTAACCAGTCAGAGGAGTCAAACGAGATAAACATTGCCTGACGGGTTCGTAGTCTTGTCTTCAGGAGGAAACTCGCTAAAGCGAGAACTACAAACCTGAGTTGAAAATTGCCTGACAGATTCGTAGTTCGGCCTTCAGGCGGAAACTCGCTAAAGCGAGAACTACAAACCTGGCAAAATTAACTTTATCGGGATCCCTGTTGTCAAATAAATTAGAAGCCAGAAGTGTTAGAGTTGTTGCTGTCCAAACAGAGAGCGGTAGTGGTGAAATGGTAAGTGATAACTCATTGCCAGGGGTGGTCAGGAGTTTCGTCGCAACGGCATCTCTGATGCCGCGCCTGTCAGGGCGTTGCCCTGATGCGATGACCTCATCGCACTCCTGTGTCCTGGGCACTGTTCCGACATTCATCACTTACCATTTTACCACTACCGAAAATTGAGATTAATTACATTAAATTAACGGAATATCATGATAAAAAACGGTATGAACCGAATAGTAATAAAAAATTTACTTGACAATTAAAACTCACAGATTTTAGCACTGTGAACACTATCTTAAAAGGAGGGATGCATCGTATGCGACTGAAATTTCCTTTTTAAAGCATGAATCACGATATGTTGACTATCAGGAAAATTCAAAGGTTTTTTAACGATACATTTTTATGGGAGGGTATAATATGAATAAGATCAGAAGTATTGCTGTGTGTTTCTTGATAGTGTTATCCTTTTCACTGCTTGCCAATGCTCAAACAATCACAGTTGCTACCCATTCAGGTCATAATGCGACCCCATGGTATAATGAAGCCAATACTCTGAAAGAGAAGTATGGGATAGAACTGAATGTGGTCGAGATCACTCCCGATGAAATCTACTCCCGTGAGGTGCTCGAACTCACCCAGCAAACCGGCGCTTACGACATTATCCAGTATAACTCGGCCTGGGTCGGAGACTATGAACCCTACATTCTTCCCTTAGACGATTATGCGGCCAAGGATAATGACGCCATCGGGTTTGCCGATATCTTACCAGCCTTTAACAAGGCTCAAAACCTGTGGGGCGGCAAGAAGGTTTCAGTCACCATCGATGGAGATACCTTCCTGTTCTATTACAGGAAAGACCTGTTCCAGAATGCAGAAGAAAAAGCCGCCTTCCAGTCCAAATACGGCTATGAACTTCCCGATCCGCCAACGACGTGGCAGCAAGTTGTGGATCTAGCGCAGTTCTTCACACGCAAGAAAGGGGAGACACTTGCCGGTCAAACACTGACAAAGGATTTCTATGGTTATGCTGATCAGGCCAAGCGAGGAAGAGTGTACTATTGGTATCTGTTCCGTTTTGTTCCATTTAACGCCCCGAATCCCCATTACTTCGATCCTGATACGATGGAGCCTAAAATCAATTCTGAAGGGGCTGTCGCCGCGTTAGAAAACATGAAAGAGCTTCTGAAGTATTCGCCTCCGGGGGTGCTCTCCTGGGAATGGGATGAATTATACACCGCGGCCATGAATGATGGAACGGTAGGGATGTGGATTCACTGGACTGATGAAGGCAGAGGCTTTAACCAACTTGCTCCGCTTCCGGTCGAAAATCCCCCGGCCCCTGAACTGGGCATTGCGACAAATCCTGGAGTTGAAGTTGACGGGAAAGTCTATCAGTACACTATCGTTGATTCTGCCTGGGTCGCTTCGATCTGCAAAGATAGCAAGAACCCCGATGCGGCCTATACTGTGCTGAAACACATGTTTGGCCCCGGACCGGTTAATCTGGGGTATATCATGAATCCGGTCATTGGTTGGGATCCCTCACGCTATTCACACTTTAATTCTGAAGAGTGGCGCAAAGCAGTTCCCGGAATCGAGAAATATCTTGAGCTTGAACTGAAAGCCCTTGAATACGGGTATCCAATGATCAAGATTCCAGGAGCCTTTGAGTACAACGATGTGCTTGATCTGAATGTTTCTAAATTCCTGGCCGGAGATATCGCGACTGCCAAAGAAACACTTGATACTGTGGCTGCCCGGTGGCAAGAACTGAATCAAAAGTTTGGCGTAGAAAAACAAAAAGGCTTCTACGCTAAGATGTGGCAGTAAGTAAGCGATCCGTTGTTGTTTTTAAGGTGGCACCTCTCTCCGTGGAGTCCATCTGAGAGGCCAGGCTGTTAAGTTCTGTGGATGTGTGTCATCTCGACTTCGCTCGATGACCGGAACACCGCACGTCGAGCGAAGTCGAGACGGGCATGTTGTACAAGAACTTAACAGCCCTGCACCTGAGGGGCGGTCTCCACCTGAACAAGATGGAGGCCACTTCGGAAAGTGGACTCCATCTCGGATATTGAGAATTTAACAGCCTTCCCCCATTAAGACGGAGGGCTGTTAAGTTCTACAAAATATTGGAGTGCCAAAGCTCTGCTTTGGCAGCGAAAGCAGAGCTTTGGCACTCCGGATCGTCGAGAACTTAACAGCCCTGCCATCAAGAGGGAGGGAGTGAACTTGTGCGAGTTGAAAATTTTGGAGGAGATTGAATGACGTTAACATTAAAAAGACAGGCCACCTTCCTGGTAGTGCCAACAGTTCTGATACTGGCACTCATTGTGATTTTCCCTCTCCTGTTTTCCTTATATGTCGCCGTAACAGGATATGATATCCGCATCCCTGAACATCCTTTTGTCGGCATCGGGAATTTTAAGAATCTTCTGAAACAGAGTGATTTCTATAATTCGCTTTATGTGACCGGAACATTGATTGTGGTTGAACTCATTATTGAACTCCTGCTCGGGTTGATTCTGGCATTGCTGCTTCTCCAGTTGCCAGGAGCGCGAAAATTCTTTCAACCGATCTTGCTCATACCGATGATGGTGATGCCTGTGGTGATTGGATACGTCGGCAGACTGGTGTTTGAAGTACGCTCAGGTCCGATTAATTATTTTCTCAATCTCCTGGGATTTGAGAGTCTTCAATGGCATGCTTCTCCGACGCTGGCATTGATTACCGTCTTGATTCTGCGCTTATGGCAGTGGACGCCGTTTGTGATGGCTGTTCTTCTGGCAGGACTGCTTTCGCTTCCGGTCGAACCGTATGATAGTGCCCAGGTTGACGGCGCCAGCGCCTGGCAGACATTTCGGTATCTTACTGTACCAATGTTACGGCCAGTCATCACTCTTGTCGTGATCATGAGAACCCTGGAAATTCTTCAGACCTTTGATATTATTTATGTGTTAACCATGGGAGGCCCGGGGTCGAGAACAATGACGGTCAGTTTATATACCTACCTGGCCGGCTTTCGCTATTGGGATGTCGGTATGGCTTCGGCAGCCGCCTGGTTTATGATGATTCCGCTGTCATTCCTTATCACGCTATTTGTAAAATTTATGGAGAAAGGAGAGCAACAACTTGTCGAGACACAGTAAAATCTTTATTAAGAAAACCCTGATTTTTTTCTTGATGATCGTGATCGTCATCGTCTGTATTTTTCCTATTTATTGGTTGCTTCTTACCTCTATTCAGCCCCGTGATGAACTGATGACTTTACCGCCGCATTTCTCTACGGCGCGACCGACCCTGCAATATTGGAAATTTACATTCAAGGAAACCCTGCCAGAGTTTTTGAACAGTGTGGTCATCGCCTCGTTTGCGACCGTGATCGCGATCATCATGGGGGCGACCAGCGGCTATGCCTTTGCGCGGTATCGGGTTGGAGGCGATACACTGCCATTCTGGATTCTTTCGCTGAAATTTTTTCCACCGGTTGTCGCCATTGTCCCTTATTTTCTGATGATGAAAACCTTGCGATTAATGGATACACGCACAGCAGTCATTATTCCGCATCTCATCATCACAGTCCCCTTTGCCGTCTGGATGATCAAAGGATTTATCCAGGAGGTGCCGCACGAATTGGAGGAAGCGGCTATGATCGATGGCTGTTCGCAATTGGAGGTGATCAGAGTGATTACCCTGCCATTAATCGCTCCGGGACTGGTTGTGACCGCGCTTTTCTGTTTTATCTGGTCCTGGAATGATTTTATGTTTGCGCTGATTCTCACGAGAAATCGGGCAATGACCATTCCGGTTGCCATTGCAGGAATGCGAGAAGCGCATGGCTTGATGTGGGGAGAGGTTTCAGCTACAGCAGCTCTCGGGACCATTCCAATATTAATTCTCGCGATTATTCTTCAGAAATATTTGGTTCGAGGATTATCATTAGGATCATTTAGATAATAAGGAGTTATCATGAGTGGAACGCTCACTCGTTACAATGAAACGGGACAGGGCCATTCTTGCTTATTCTTAATTCCTGTAGTTTCATAGGAGGGGATTTATGCCAGGACCAGGAGCTTATTTAGTAGGCGAAGAAGAACGACGTGAAGTCGAAGATGTGCTTGAAACGGGGTATGTTTCCAGATACGGAACAGCAGATAATCTGAAGTTTAAGAGAAAAGTTGTCACCTTAGAACAGGAGTTTGCAAAATATAGCGGCGTGAAGCATTGCGTTGCCCTTAGCGGCGGGACAGGCGCGATCATGGCTGCGCTTGTGGCCCTCGGTGTCGGGCCTGGGGTGAAAGTCCTTGTGCCAGGCTATACGTTTGTTGCCTCGATCTCAGCCGTTATTTCGGTCGGAGGGCAGCCAATTCTTACGGAGATTGATGAATCGTTGACGATGGATCCGCAGGATCTTGAAAAAAAGATCACGAAAGAGACAAAGGTGATTATGCCGGTGCACATGCTTGGGAATCCGTGTGACATGGATGCGATCATGGAAGTGGCGAAAAAACACGAACTTCTCGTGCTTGAAGATTGCTGCCAGGCTTTAGGGGCAAGCTATAAAGGCAAGAAAGTCGGTTCTATCGGAGATATAGGCGCGTTCTCGCTCAATATCAATAAAACGATCACTTGCGGCGATGGCGGTCTGGTGACGACAAATGACCAGCATCTCTACGAACGCGCCTTTGGTTTTCATGATCAAGGGCATCTGCCGCTGCGGATGGGAGTGGAGATCGGGAAACGCTCATTGATTGGAATTAACTTGCGGCTGAACGAGTTGACCGGCGCATTTGCTCTGGGGCAGTTGCAGAAACTCGATCATATTTTACAGACGCTCAGAGCGAAAAAAACTCAATTCAAGCATGCGATCCTGGCAGGCGACATAAAAAATATGACCTTCAGAAAAATCAACGATCCTGATGAATGTCATACGCTCCTGACCGTTCTATTCAAAGATGCCCCGACAGCTCAGCGGGTTGCCGAAACCCTCGGCACCACAACGCTTGATCATAGCGGCTGGCATGTGTACAATAATATGGAACAGATTCTGGCCTATACGGATTCAGCAGGCAACAAGCTCTATCACAAATATATGCTTCCACAAACCGATGATATTCTCAGTCGGGCAATCAATCTGAGCGTTGGCGTCGTTGATCCGGGGCTTGGGGCGTCTTTTGGGATCAATATTCTCTCAAGTCATGCAGAAATCGAAACAACCGCAGAGAAATTTATCCGAATTGTGAAACCTCTTGTGGATTGATTGCATTCACTCAGGCGGCTTGTATTGGTCTCTCATTTCCAGCCACAACCTGAGAAATTCCAATAGCTCCAGCAGTCCCGTAACGGTTTTTCGCCCCGAAAGCCTTACGGGCACTTCAAAGATTGAAGTGATTCCAAAATCGTGTTTCGAATCTCTCCATATAAAACGCGGGTAGTGGTTAAATGGTAAGTGATGCGTTCCCTGAGCGAAGTCGAAGGGAACGATGAGCGGCTCGTTTCGATTTCGCTCAACGAGCGGGCATCACTTACTATTCAACCACGGACTTGTGATTCTGCCCTATGGCGACAGCCTCTTTTTTTGATGAAAATCCTTTGACGAAATGAACGGGAAAATGTATAGGGGTGATAGATTTGACTTTGTAAAATAGACTGCGAACAATTTGAACCCGTAAATACAGGCAGGTCGAACTATGACAGCAACAATGCAAGCATTACTTAAAGAGATTGAAGAAGAGCCAATCTTCCGACAGCGTTTAGCAGAATTGTTGATGAAATCGCCAGATCCTGTTCGCCAGCCCAGCACCATGACTTATGAAGAATTTTTGGAGTGGGCGGATGAAGATACTCTGGCCGAATGGGTCAATGGAGAAATTATTATGAGTTCACCAGCATCGTATTGGCATCAAAATGTGGTTGATTTTTTAGTGACCATGCTACGGATTTATGTCGAAACCAGACAACTTGGCATCATCTGTTCCGCTCCATTTCAAATGAAACTCAAACCGGCCGGCCGGGAACCGGATGTGATTTTTCTTGCCACACAGCACCTTGATCGCCTCAAAAAAACTTATCTGGATGGCCCGGCTGATCTGGTAGTCGAAATTGTCTCGCCAGAAAGTGTGGCGCGCGATCGCGGCGAAAAATTTTATGAATACGAAGCTGGCGGAGTTTCCGAATATTGGCTGCTCGACCCGATCCGCACCTGGGCTGAATTTTATCACCTCAATCAGGAAGGACGATACATCACCGCCTTTGCTGGAAAAGAGGGCGTCTATCAGGCGCTCACGATTCCCGGGTTCTGGGTGCGCATCGAGTGGTTCTGGCAAGACCCATTGCCCAAGGCCCTGCCAGCTTTAGCCGAAATTATCGGGCTGGCCCCTGAGGTGCTTGGATCCCTTCTTACTGCTCTGGGAGGAGGAAACGAAGATAGCAACACACGGAATGAACATCAGCAATAGGAGTCACCGATACGATGTAGTCCACTTTCAAAGTGGCCTACATCTGACATGCACCCATGAACATTTCATGTACATGGGAGTACGAAGGCAATTGCTTATGACTGAGAACATGACGTTTTTAGCCATGCAGGGCATTTCAAAATATTTTGCGAAGGTCATCGCGAACGATAAGATTGATATTGATGTAAAATATGGCGAAATTTTAGGCATCTTAGGCGAGAATGGCGCCGGAAAAACCACGCTGATGAACATTCTCTATGGGTTGTACGCCCCGGATGAAGGCCAAATTGTGATTGATGATCAGCCTGTCTCAATTCATTCTCCCAAAGATTCCATTCTGCATGGCATCGGCATGGTGCATCAGCATTTTATGCTTGTGCCCACGCATACCGTTGTTGAAAATATTATTTTAGGAATGTCCTCGCAGAAAGGTCGCTTACGTCTGCGTCAGGCCGCAGAGGAAATTCTCACCCTCTCACAGCAATTAGGCTTTCAGATCGATCCGTTCAGTTATATCCGCGATCTTCCGGTTGGCACGCAGCAGAAAGTCGAGATTCTCAAGTCAATTTATCGCGGGGCCAAGCTGCTGATTATGGATGAACCCACGGCGGTGCTCACCCCGCAGGAAACAGAAGAGATGTTCAAAATCCTGCGTCATTTTACAGGCTCCGGAAATGCGGTCATTTTTATCACCCATAAACTCAATGAAGTCATGGCGATTACGGATCGGATTACCGTCTTGCGCGACGGCAAGCTGATCGGCACGGTCAAGCGCACTGAAACCACCACCAATGAATTAGCTCGCATGATGGTCGGGCGCGACATTGCGCTTACCGTGAACAAACATGCGCAGCCGATTTCCGCCGAGATCGGCTTGCGGGTCGAAAATGTCACCGTGCAAAACCAACATCATAAGAATGTGTTACACAATCTTTCATTGACAATTCAGCGCGGTGAAATTCTTGGTATCGCCGGCGTGAGCGGCAACGGGCAGGAAGAACTGGCTGAAGTGCTCTCAGGTTTACGAAAAGTCAGCAGTGGGCATATTTATGTGAAAGGCAGAGAGGTTACCAATCTAAGCGCCAAAGAGATGATCGAACACGGCGTGAGTTTTATCCCTGAAGATCGCCAGCACACCGGCCTGATTCTGGATATGTCAATTTACGAAAATTTGATGCTCAAAAGCTTTTATCGTACCCCATTCTCCAATCGTCATTTTCTGAACAAACAGGCAACGCTGAATCATGCCGCCACGCTGATCGCCAATTACAACATCAAAACCCCGTCTCCGGCAACCAAAGTCAAAAACCTTTCCGGCGGACATCAGCAAAAAGTGGTTGTCGCCCGCGAGTTGTCATTGGAACCGGAGGTATTAATCGCATTTCAACCGACGCGCGGACTCGACATTGGTGCGATTGAATATGTCCATACCCTGATTCTGCAAGCCAGGAATGAGGGCAAATCTGTCTTGTTGATTTCGACCGAACTGTCAGAGATCTTCAGCCTCTCAGATCGGATCGGTGTGCTCTATCAGGGCGAGATTTTGAAAATTTTTGAGGCAGCCGATGCCACCATTGAAGAAGTTGGGCTCTTAATGGCGGGAGTGAAGGAAAAAACTACAGGAATGAAGAATAAGAAAGAATAGGATCCCTAAGCCCCCCACTCCCATCCCCTCCCCAAAGGAGAGGCCGGGCTGTTAAGTTCTCGCAAAACATAACGTCTCGACTTCGCTCGACGTGCGATGTTCCGGTCATCGAGCGAAGTCGAGATGACAAACACCCACAGAATTTAACGACCTTGCCTCTCCTTTGGGGAGGGGACGGGGATGGGGTCATAAGAAAGAAAGTTATTTATATTCACTATGAATATTTTTACACAAATCAAAACCTTTCTTTTGAACAAAGAACACCACACATTCTGGATGTGGATCTATCCGGTCGCATCAATTGTCCTGGCCTTTATCTGCGGCGGGTTGATGCTGTTGCTGCTGGATTTGAACCCGATCAGCATTTATCGCACCATGCTGGTGATGACCTTTAACGATCCCTATTCCATTGGTGAAATCTTTGTCAAATCAATCCCCTTGATGTTAAGCGCGCTCTCTTTTGCCTTTGCGTTTAAAGCGGGCCTGTTCAATATCGGCGCAGATGGACAATTCTACATGGGGGCTTTAGCGGCGGTGATCGTCTCTTTAAAACTGTCATTCCTCAACCCCGTCGCCATTTTGCTGATCGCCTTTGTGTTCAGCGTCATTGCCGGCAGTCTTTGGAGTGGGATTTCAGGCTATTTGAAGGCAAAATATAACGCCAATGAAATTATTATCACGATCATGCTCAATTACATCGCCTTTCAGATCGTCAATTTCATGGTCAATGGGCCGATTAAAGAACAAATCGGCGCGTATCCGCAGACCGATCCGATTCCGCGTCACGCGCATCTTCCGATTTTACTTCCGCGTACCAGACTGCATTGGGGCTTGTTATTGGGATTGCTTTTTGTCGCGCTGTTTTATGTGATCCTCATGAAAACCACATTAGGCTTTAAAATCCGGGCGGTTGGGTTGAATAGCAACGCCGCCGAATATGGCGGAATTCATACCAAACAGGTCTTAATCATGACTATGTTGCTTACCGGGATATACGCCGGTGTAGCAGGATTTATCGAAATCAATGGCGTGCAGCATATTTTGATTCAGGGTTTTGCTCCGAATATCGGCGGCGAAGGCACAATCATTGCCTTGCTGGCTTATACGAATCCTATCGGTATTGTGATCGCCTCAATCTTTTTTGGGTTTTTAAAGGTTGGCGCAAATATCATTCAACAGACCTCGAAAGTGCCGACTGATGCTATTACAATGATCGAAGGTTTTGTCGTAATTTTTGTGCTGATTTCCTATTATCTTCAAGCGCAGATGATGCAGCGCCGCAGTAAACGGCTGATCGCACGTCAGGCGCATCAGAAACAGGGATTATGACCTTTTTTGTCAATTTACTTGCGGCCGGCATAGGGCTTGCCGCCCCGCTTTTAATCGCAGCTTTAGGCGAATTATACGCCGAACGTTCAGGCGTGCTGAATATTGGGATCGAAGGTATGATGCTGGCCGGAGCCTGGGGTGGATTTGTTGGGACGCACTTTAGCAAAAACCTGGGAATTGGGCTGCTTACCGCGATCCTAATAGGACTGATCCTGGCGCTATTAAATGGTTTGCTCACCATCAGTTTCAAAGTCAATCAGGTGGTCAGCGGCATTGCGATCAATATTCTCACTGCTGGATTAACCATGTATCTGTACCGCGTCATTTTCGGCATTCCGCTGCTGCCAATTACAATCAAACCCTTTCAAAAAATTTCGATTCCGCTGCTCTCGAAACTCCCATATCTTGGAGATATTTTCTTTAATCATAACCTGATGGTCTATCTGGCCTTTCTGCTGGTTCCGGTCGCGTATTATGTGTTGTATAAAACCTCCTTTGGTCTGGAAATTCGATCGGTGGGCGAAAAACCGGAAGTAGTAGATTCAGCCGGCTTGAATGTCTTTCGCATGCGCTATATCGGGATGTTGATTGGCGGCGTGATGGCCGGATTGGCCGGCGCTTTTTATTCGTTAGCGTATTTGAACATGTTTAGCAATAATATCATCAGCGGACGCGGCTTTATCGCCTTTTCCGCGGTAATTTTCGGCGGCTGGCATCCATTCAGAATTATGATGGCGACTTTGATTTTCGGTATTGCCGATGCGCTGTCAACGCGGGTGCTCACCGCTGGAATCAAGCTGATTCCGTATGAATTACTGTTGGCCTTGCCCTATATTGTGACGATTATCGCCACCTTATTGCTCAGCCGCCGATCCGTCGCGCCAGCCTCATTAGGCGTGCCGTATCAAAAAGAATAAAGTTCAACGTTTCCGCTTTAACAGGTAAGACAGGGGAGTTGTCATGAGTGTGTACTCACCAGGCACAATGAAACTACAAGGATTTTGTGTAGGAAGGATTCTCAGAGGCAGGGTTCGGTGTCACGCCGACCAATTCGCCGCCAGGAATCCTTCCTACACAAAATCCTTGTAGTTTCAAAGGAGGTGGTGTGTAGGAAAAATTGGAGAAAAGAGATATTTAAGTTGTTAACAATGACATATAAACAGCAGTTCGTAGTAGCCGCTTTAGCGGCTTTATAAAACGCTGAAGCGTTTACTACAAACAATAATTTGCAGAGAAGTTCACGTGAATGGGTTATTCGCCCGGTATCATGAAACGACAAGAAGGGCGATAAGCAAGAATATGCCTGAAATCGAATTCTTGCTTATTCTTCATTCCTGGAGTTTCAGAGGAGAAGAAGGTATGAAGATCACGAAAATGTTGTTGAGTTGCTTGCTGGTGCTGGTATTTGCCGTTCCTGGCCTGGCTGTGGTAAAGGAAGCGAAAGATTATAAAGTTGTGCTGATCCTGCCCGGTCCGATTAACGATCAAAGCTGGAATGCGACCAATTACAATGGCCTGGTTGCCTGCAATGAACAACTTGGCACCAATATCGAGTATGTTGAGAATGTGCAGCAATCAGATTTTGAATCCACCTTCAGAAATTATGGCGAACGCGGCTATGATCTGGTGATCTCGGCCGGAACGCAGTTTGATAATGCGGCTGAAACCATTGCCCCGCTCTATCCGAATACCCGCTATCTCGTGATTAACGGCGCGAAAACGAACGGCGCGAACCTGACCGGCGTCACTATTCGTGAATGGGAAAGCGGCTATTTAGCAGGCGTATTAGCCGGATTAGCCACTGAAGCAGGGATTATCGGGGAAATGGGAGGCTTCCCGAATCCATTAATGAAAGACGCCCTGAATGGCGTGACCGCCGGAGCCAAAAGCGTGAATCCGAATTTTCAAAAAGCGATCCGGGCCTACGCCAATTCCTGGTCAGACATTGCCAAAGGCAAAGAAATCGGCGTGTCCATGATTGAAGGCGGCGCAGATGTGCTGTTCGCGTATGCGAATCAGGCCGGACTGGGAACCCTGATGGCGGCACAGGAAGCCGGGAAAAAATTTATCGGCTTTGCCAGCGATCAGAATGCTTCCGCCCCGGGGTTGATTCCCGGCAGCGTTGTGTATAAATACGATCAACTGTATCTGTTTGTTGTGGGAGAGTTCATCAAAGGTCAGTTGCCGGCCGATGTCATGACCGCCGGCCTGAGTGAAGGGATCATTGATATCATTTTTTCAGATTCCGCAACTCAGGAAATGAAAGACGCCATTGAAAAAGCCAAAGCAGGCATCCTCTCCGGCGAGATTCCCAAACCCGAAGGCGAAGAAGAATAGTTCGGAGAAGTACTTTTCCGTCAGGGTGGCTATGGCTCGAAACAACAGCCACCCTGGAAGTTTATTGTAAGATTTTTTCGGAATGGTTGGGGAGCGACAAGTATGCGTATCAATCAAAGATTTTATGGAAAATTTATTTTTTTTGAGAGGAAAGGATTGACAACCTGATAAAACTAACTGAATGATTTATGTGTGAAAGATAACAATTCAATAGTTCGGACAGTTTTCGTATGACCCCTCTTTATCCCCCCGTCAACGGGGGGAAATTGGACATCCCCCTCTCGTATGCGCTTCCCCCCGCTTGCGGGGGGATTGAGGGGGGTAGAATCAAAACTGTCCGAAGTATTGAACAATTGATAAGGGGATATTTTGAGTAGATCATTGACATAATTCCGCTTGTTAACAAAGAACGACCTCTTTATTCCACCTTAAAAATGCTTTCCAGGTCATACAAAACATCGTATTAGCGTTCATAAAAGAAGTTCATAAAAGAAATAGATTGACACGAGAAGATAACTGAGTAAAATAAAAGTATAAATTTATAACATATTTGATCTCTATCTGTCTTAATAGAGGAAAAAATGAAAACTCGCTGGGGTATGTTTTACCAATGTCGTGTTTGTCCGAAAATTTGTCGGGTTTGTTGTAAGCTGCTACAGAAAGGAGGAGGAATGCTGATGAAATGCATAAGTTTGTGTGTATTGTGTGTGTTGTTGTGTTCTTCAGGGGTGACATGGGCCGAGATGCTGATCATCGCTCATCAAAATATCTCTGAAACAACCATTTCCCAAAAAGATATTCAGGAGATTTTTTTAGGGAAACGCGTACAATGGAAGGATAATACGGCCATCCATCCGGCGACCATCAAAAATCCGGAACTGCACGAGGTCTTTCTGAAGCACTATGTGAAAAAAACGTCGTCTCAATGGATTGCGCACTGGAAACGCATGGTATTTACCGGCAATGGGACGCCGCCGCAGCAATTCGACACCCAACAGGAACTGCTGGAATATGTCGCGAACACTTCAGGAGCTATAGGATATGTTGATGCCGAGACGTCTATCGAAAATGTTACAATTCTTAAGGTACAATAGGAGGACGAAATAATGAAAAAAATATTGATATTTGTCTTATTTCTGGGAATAAGTTGGCAAGCCTTTGCCTTTGATCCTGACCAAATCCAGATTCATGGGTTTGCTTCGCAGGGTTATTTACTATCGAATCACTATGATTACCTGTCGGCTGAGACGGAAAAAGGCACGGTGGAGTTTAATGAGTTTGGCCTGAATGTCACGTCCAATCTGACCGACCGTTTCCGCCTGGGAATGCAGTTCTTTGCCCGTGATTTAGGAGATCTCGGCAATGACAAATTTACGATCGATTGGGCCTTTGGCGATTATCGCTATCGCAACTGGTTAGGCCTTCGGTTTGGAAAGATGAAAAAAGCCATCGGATTGTATAACCAGAGCCGTGATGTTGATGTGGCTCGAATTGGGATATTCTTGCCGTTAAGCGTGTATAATGAAAATGCCAGAACTGCTCAACAATCAGTGAAGGGTTTCGCGCTGTATGGGACACTTCCCAGAGGATTTGACTACCAGATTCAATATGGGACATTAGATTCTGACTTTGAGACTGAGGCTTTGGACACTCCTAATGCGGTGAGTAACGAGGTGTCTGATAATGAGTATGCCCTTCACCTGCTGTGGAACACGCCGCTTGACGGGCTGAAATTGGTTGGCACGCTCACTCGTTCCGAGTGGTCCTCGGTCTGGGAAGCGGAACCATCCAATTGGGAATTCGAGTTCGAACGTAAGGAGTGGATTGTTGGGGTAGAATACACAATTGGAGAATTAACCTGTGCTGTTGAATACAGCCAGGCCGCATTTGAGATGGTAATGAAAGATTTTCCAGGAATGGAATATACCTCTGAAGCTTATTATGGCCTTGTTACTTACCGATTGACTGACTGGTTTGTAGTGGGGACCTCGTATGCTGTGTTCTACGAGGATATGGATGATAAAGAAGGGGAAAACTACGAGCCGCGAGGGTTGCCCAAAGCAGCGGGATGGTTCAAAGACCTTGCAATTTCGACGCGTTTCGATGTGAATGAATACTGGCTGATCAAGCTTGAAGGGCATTGGATCAATGGTTTGAACGGAGCCTCCGGATATGAGGGAGACAATCCTTCTGAAGAGGGCTTTCTTGTCGCCATCAAAATGACCTGTAGTTTTTAATCCATCATAAAAGAGGTATGACAATGTGGCGATCATTACGGTTGGCTCAAAAAATCTGGGGCGGATTAAGCATTTTGCTGATTGGATACTTTGCTTCAATGGTCTTGGGCTTTGTGCTCGGACAGCAGACGGAATCGCGGCTCTATGAGATAGACACCTCGTGGTTTCCGGCAGCGATGCAGAGCCAACAGGCTCTGGCAGCCTTCAACAATCAAATCACCCGCTATACCGAAGCAGTTATGACCGGGGACCCGGAACTGTTAGAGACCGCCAGGCAGCACGCCCTTGAAGTTTCCCAGGCGCTTGGCGCAATCGAGGCACTGGCAGGACTGCCTCAGGAAAAACGAGAAGAGGTCCGGAAATTTCTGGAGCAATTTGAGACATTTACCGGAACAGCTCAGACGATTTATGCGACGATGAGTCAATCTACAGAAGGTCAAGACGCCCTGGGGGCGATTACAGACATGAAACTTCAGGCGGATGAACTTGCGAACCAGACAGAAAGTATTCGACACGCGCTCGAAACGTTCACGACTGGATTTACTGAGACGCTCAGCACGGAATCCGAGGAAATCCGGAGTGAGAGCAAACAGAATCGCTATATGAATATGATCGTCTTTGTCGTCGTCGTGAGCCTGGCGATGGGGATCGTGAGCGTGTTGATGCGCCGGAGCGTCACGCGTCCGATCGCTGCGCTTGTGGGGATCGCCCATGCAATCGCGGATGGCGATGTCAGCCAGGAGGTTCATATCACAAGCCATGACGAAATGGGTGAGCTGGCCGGGGCCTTTCAGCGTATGACCACGATGATTCGCGCGGTGCTCGATGACACTGAACGCGTCATTCAGTCCATTCAGCAGGGCGATTTGCACACCAGCAGTCAGGCTGCCGCGTTTCAGGGAAGCTGGCGCGACCTGGTGACGGGGATCAATCAGGTACGTGAGGCATTTCTTGCCCCGATGACGATGACCGCTACGACGCTGCGTCAGATTGCCCGGGGCAGGATTCCCGCAGAGATGAGTGAGAGCTATCAGGGTGATTTCAACAAGATGCGCGATGATCTGAATATCGTGATTCGCACCCTGAGCAAGTTTACCCTCGACATTCGAAGCGCTGCGGATCAAGTGGCGTCCGGCAGCCGTCAGCTTAATGAGAGCGCCGAACGATTGTCTCAGGGTACGACGCGACAGGCTGCCACTGCGGAAGAAGTGTCTGCCACGATCGAACAGATGTCGGCGAATATTCGCCAAAATGCTGACAATGCCTCACAAACTGCCAAAGTTGCCCAACAATCTGCGGATGATGCCCGGCAAAGCGGGGCGGCCGTGGCGCAAACGGTGAAGGCGATGCAAGAGATTGCCGCTAAAATTCAGTTGATTGAAGAGATCGCCCAACAGACTCACATGCTCTCGCTCAACGCCGCCATCGAAGCGGCCAAAGCCGAGGAACATGGCAAAGGCTTTGCGGTGGTTGCGTCAGAGGTGCGTATGCTGGCAGAACGGAGTCGTACTGCGGCAGAAGAGATTAATCGGCTGGCCAATTCCAGCGTGACGATTGCTGAAACCGCCGGGACGATGTTGGTCGACCTGGTACCGAAAATTGAGGGGACTGCCGAATTAATCCAGCAAATTAGTACAGCCAGTCATGAACAAAAGATTGGAGTTGAACAAATTAATGTGGCGGTGCAGCAGCTTGACCTGGTAATTCAACAAAATGCCGCAATTTCTGAGGAAACGGCTGACACGGCTGATGATCTCTTGCAGCAAGCTGAACAGCTCCAGAAAATCATCGCCTTTTTCCATATCGCCGGAACAGACCAGGAATCGGAAACGCAGTGGGAAGATTTTTTAAATACCCTTCATCTTCTTCCCGATCAACATCTGCGCGACAGGATTATGACGATGATCGAAACATTCAGGTCAACGCCAGAATCTCAGGAAAAACGCATCCATCTAACAAAACAAAAGCAAACACATAAGAACACGACAAAGCATAAGTTATCCAAAGAAAAAGAGAGAAAGAATCTCAATGACTATGGTTTTCCTGTAGATTCGCCTGATTTCTTCGGGGATAGTGTCGATCAGGAGTTTGAGCGGCATTAGAGAGAGATGTTGAGGAATTTATTTGCAGGAAAAAGCCGGGTTTTTCGAAAAAACCCGGCTTTTAGATGAAAGGGATTTCATGATGTGGCAATCATTACGGCTTGCGCAAAAAATTTGGATTGGGTTGAGTATTCTGTTGATCGGATACTCTGCATCAATGGTTTTCGGAGTTGTACTTGGTCAATATACGGAATCACGGCTCTATACAGTAGAAACATCGCTGTTCCCGGCTGCCATGCAGAGCCAACAGGCGCTATCGGCTTTTAACAATCAAATTACCCGCTACAGCGAAGCGGTGATGGCAGGTGATCCGACCTTGTTAGACATCGCCGGACAGCATGCCCTCGAAGTGACCCAGGCGTTTGAAGCGATTTTAGCCCTGACAGGACTTCATCAGGGCCAGATCGAGGCGGCCCGAAAAACCCGGGAGATGTTTGAGACCTTCAGCAAATCGGCCCAAACCGTGTATGCCGCGATGAGTGAACCTGCATCAGATGAACAAGATGCTCTGACGATGATGGCAGAGATCGAAGGACAGGCCTCTGTGCTTGCTGAGCAAACCGAGGTGGTCAGGCAGAATCTCGATGATCTGAACACGCTCTTCGCTGAGATGCTCAAAACGGAAGTATCCGCTATCCGTAGCAATAGTAAACAGAACCGTTATATAAATATCGCGGTGTTTGTACTCGTCGTAAGCCTGTCAATCGTTGCTGTCAGTTTCCTGATGACGAGGGGGATCACGCGTCCGGTGTCCGCGCTTATGGAAATGGCACATACTATTGCAAAAGGCGAGGTAAGTCAGAAACTTCAGATCAAGGGGCATGATGAGATTGGGAAATTAGCCGAAGCCTTTCAAAAACTGATTCTGTATTTCCAGGAAATGGCGAAAGCTGCCGCAGAAATTTCCCACGGCAATTTAGAGACGCATGTTCAGCCCCGCTCTGAACACGATGTGTTGGGAACAGGCTTTGCCCAGATGAGCGACTATCTTAAAAAAATGGGGAAAATCGCCGAACGGGTCTCACAAGGGGATCTGCGAAGCCAAATTGTATTACAATCCCCCACCGATCAATTAGGGACAGCGTTTATTCACATGCAGAAAGGGTTAATCACTCTCATTTCAGAGATTCACGCAAGTTCAGATTATATTGCGTCAATCAGTACGCAAGTGCTCAGCACATCATCAATAAATGCTGACGCCTTGGAACAGATCGGGAATGCAGCGCAAGTCACTTCTTCAGCGATGAATGAAGTGAATACTACGGCCAAAGAAGTGCGTGTGAATATGGAACAGTTAACCTCTTCAGTCGAGAAAAATGGGGCGTCGATCAGTGAAATGCTGGCCTCGATTAATCAGGTTGCTGGTAATTTACGTAAACTCTCGCATTTTGCCGATGATACCACCTCAACAGTGATCGAGATTATACGTTCTCTTGAAAAAGTCGCTGCCCAGGCTGAACATTCCAAAATGCTCTCAGAAGCTGTCTCACAAGACGCGGTATCCGGTCGTCAATCTGTTGAGGAAATGAGTGCGAGCATCTCGGCAATTTCCCAGGTCACAATGCATATTTCCGATATTATTTCGCGCCTGGAGCATCGCTCAACAGAAATCGGAACAATCCTTGATGTGATTAATGAGGTTGCAGAACAAACATCCTTACTGGCGCTGAATGCCGCAATCATCGCGGCTCAGGCCGGAGAACACGGACGCGGATTTGCTGTGGTGGCGAATGAAATTAAAGAGCTTGCCACGCGTGTTGGCGCCTCGACCAAGGAAATTGCCGCCATTATCAAAGCGGTGCAAAACGATTCCTTCGACGCGGTGAACGCCATCGAACACGGACGGAAAGAGGTTGAACATGGCGTCACGGTGACTCATCAAGCCGGGGAAGCATTAAAAAAAATCGGAGACAGTGCTGAAAATTCCTCCCAGGTGGCGGCTGAAATGGCTAGATCTCTCCACCAGCAAACCCAGGCTCATGCACATATCACCGGATCGATTCAGGATGTCACAAACATGATCAATGAAATTACTCAGGCCACCCAAGAACAAGAAAAAAATTCTTCACAGCTCTTAACAATGGTAGAAGATATGCAGAATTTAGCAATCCACGTGCTACGAGCTATCCAGGAACAACAACTCAGTACACGGCAGGTGACTGAGTTCATGACAAATGTGACCAGCTTAGTCGAGAAAAATACCCCAACTGTCCAGCAATTAGCGCAATCTGCGAATAATCTTACCATTCAGGCCGATACGCTGAAACACAATGTCGAACGGTTTCATATATAGTACATGACCACAATAAATGTGATGAGTTCGTGGTGGAAAGACTCGTTCAAGCGAGCACTATAAGCCTATCACTCAAATATTGACATAGCAGGGAAACATGTTCTGGAAGGTACTTTCCTTGACAATTGTTATACATCGTGGTTATCCGAAGGAGTGTACTTCTTATGAGTAATTCTTTTCGAAGTGATGAACCAAAGGAACATACCTTCACGGATGTTGGAAAAGTCAGATATACACCGCTCTACTTACAAGTGAAAGATGTTCTGCTCAAGCGCATCACGAATAATGTGTATCAACGCGGCGAGGCAATCCCCAGCGAAGCGACGTTAGCCCGGGAATTTGGTGCCAGTGTTTCGACGATTCGGCAGGCTTTAGCTCTTCTGGCCGCTGATGGGGTGTTGGTCAAAAAACAAGGCAAAGGCACTTACGTTTCAGAACAAAAAACAACCTTGCGTTTTTTTTCCTGGATGAGCGAGAAGGAACCGGGAAAAGCCATTCTACTGAGGACAATCGAACGTTTTGAGCAGAAATATCCGATGTGTGTCATTGAAATCCTTCCGAACAGTTTCCAGACTGCCAAAGAGGATCTGGTTCATTTGATTGCCAGCGGCAACGCCCCTGACATTGTGCAGATCATGACGCACTGGACCAGTTATTTTGCCGCAATGGGGGCATTGGAATGCCTGGATGGGCTGCTTAGTCAGGAAAATGTGAACAGCCGGTTTTATGAACAAGACCTCTACGGCGGCCTATTTCAGAACAAACTCTATTCTGTCTCCTGGGGACTGGGGCCGTTTGCGCTGATTGCCAATAAAAATATGTTGCGGGAAGTTGGTGTCACGTTTCTGGACTCGCCGATGACGTTAGATGTGTTTTGGGCTGTTTGCCAGCAGATCGATCAATTTTATCAGGAAAAAGAAAAATATAGCTACGCGCTCAGCCGCTCTTCTGACAAAGAAGCCGATTTTCTGATGCTCTATGGCTTTTTACAAGCCTTTCACGGCGGATTTACGAATGAAGCAGGTGATATTATCTTTGATTCAACCGCAAACGTTGCCGCGTTTACCTGGCTGCGCGAATTTGTCAAGAATTGCCGAATTTTTACATCCGATTTACACACGATCCGGGAACGTTTTGCTCATAATGATATTGCCTTTATTTCTGATGGTCCCTGGATTAAATATGTAATGGAAAATCTGACCGGACGGGAATTCGAGCAGGATTTTACAGTTGTTTTGAACCCCGTGCATGGCGATACGCCCTCCTTTTCCTGGAATTGCAATCTAGGGCTGGCGATCTGTTCGCAAAGTCCATATAAAGCCTATTCCGCCAAATTCATCGAAGCTCTGACTCATGATCCTGAGATCGTGCGCGACTTTAGCTGGCGTACTGGAATCCTTCCGGCTCGTAAACATGAACTCGACACGCCTGATTATCACACCGAATTTTTCGAGCCTTATACGCAGCAGTTAGAACATGCAGTCTGTATCAATGCTCAACATGCGATGTTTACAAAAGCAATGCACTTCTGCGCCGATGCCGCGAGAAGAATCCTTTACGAACAGGTTGATATTGGCCAAGAATTGCGCGAGAAAACTTATTATTTGAATCTATTATATCATTGAACGATGAAATAGAACCAGCCAGAGAGGACGAGAAACCAGGTTTTTGAAAAAAACCTGGTTTCTCTGCTTTTCATCACTGAAAAAGGATAGAAGCTATGAAAGTGGTATTGACCGGATTTGAGCCGTTTGAGGGGGAAAGCGTGAATCCTTCGCTGGAAGCAGTGAACCAGCTTGATGAGACGATTGCCGGAGCGCAGATTATGAAAGCTCAACTTCCGACGGTGTTTGGCAAGGCCATTGAACGCTTACAGGCAACCATAAACCAGGAACAGCCAGATGTCGTGATTTGCATTGGTCAGGCCAAAGAGAGCGTAGATCTGCGCGTGGAGCGTGTGGCGATCAATTTGAATGACGCGCGCATTCCTGATAATGAAGGTCAACAACCTTTTGACGAACCGATTTTTGCTGACGGCCCCAACGCGTATTTTACTAACCTACCTGCCAAAGCCATGGTGGCGGAAATACGCAAACAGAAGATTCCGGCTTCTCTTTCCTATTCGGCCGGCACGTTTGTGTGCAACCACATCATGTACGGCCTGCTCTATCTGATTGATAAGCAATATCCAAACATGCGCGGCGGTTTCATTCACGTGCCTTACATCCCGGAGCAAGTGCTTGAAAAGCCCAAAACCCCGAGCATGGCCTTATCTCTGATTATTCAAGGGCTTCATGCGGCAGTGACGGCCGCTGTTACGTACTACGAGGATATAAAAACAATCGAGGGGACGCTAAGTTAAGCAAGCGCAACCAAAAAACCGGGTTTTTTCAAAAACCCGGTTTTTCCTAATTATTCTTCGCGTCGATGCTGTTTGCCTAAGTCCAATCCCAGGGTCAATGCCTGCCGATTCAGTTCGACGCCGCGAGGAAACCGTTCCTCTAACACCTTCATGACCGATTCGGGTTTAATCAGATCGATTAAACCCAGGATCGTGCCTAATACACAGATATTGAACACAATCGGCTTCCCGATCTGATCCATCACAGTTTGATACATCGGCAGTTGCACCTGTTGGGCGTCAACATTCGTCCGCACGGTCACAAAGCGCGAATCTGTCAACAGAACTCCGCCGGGCCGGACAATCGAAGAAAATTTACCATAGGCTTCCTGCGTCAGGCAGACGAGCACATCTGGCTGCATGACTTTGGGGTAACGAATTTCAGATTTAGCAATGATGACATCCGACCGGGTCGCGCCGCCTCTGGCTTCCGGCCCGTAGGATTGGGCCTGGGTAGCATTCAGGTTTTCATGTAAAACCGCTGCTTCAGCTAACACGATCGCCGCAGTGATGACGCCTTGCCCCCCGGACCCCGTAAAAACCAATCTACATTTTTCCATGACACACGCCTTTTTCTCTTTGATTCTCGTGAAACATGAGGCATTCCGGCAGCACGTTTCACGTTGTTATTACTTCATTGCATGGCCTGATCGACAACTCGTTGATATTCATCGCAATATTCTGGTTTATCTCGCTGAATAAATACGCCGCGTTCAATTAAGTCGGGCTGTTCCTCTTTGGCCTTGGATCCGATGGGCGTCGTATTGTTCTTGAAAATTTCCATCATATTGGCAGCATCGCCCTGTTTATTCTTACGGCCAAAATACGTAGGACATTGCGAAAGCACTTCCACCACTGAAAAGCCTTTGTGCATAATGGCTTCTTTCAGCATTTTCACGATTTGATGGGGATGAGCCGTTGTGGTGCGAGCAATAAACGTGGCCCCTGCGCCTTTTGCCAATTCGACCACATCAAAATCGTGATCAATATTGAAATAGGGCGCGGTGGTTGCGGTAATACCGCAGCCCGATAACGGGGAGTGCTGACCGCCGGTCATGCCGTAAATACGGTTATTCATGACGATCGCGGTCATGTCAATATTACGTCGGGCTGCATGGATAAAGTGATTGCCTCCGATCGCCAGCGCGTCGCCATCTCCCATCGGAACGAGTACTTTGAGGTCTGGCTTGCTCAATTTGACTCCGGTCGCAAATGCCAGAGCCCTGCCGTGCAGCGTGTGCAACGAGTGAAAATCCACATAACCCGAAATTCTCGAGGAACATCCGATGCCCGACACCATCACGATGTCATTCTTATTCAATCCTAATTCATCAACCGCCCGTAACAAATTGTTCAACACGATGCCATGCCCACATCCGGGACACCAGATATGTGGGAAAAATTTTTTACGAATATACTCTTTGATAGCCATAAGCTACACCCCCCTTCCTTGAATCAGCCGCAGATGGTTTTTAATATCAACCGGCGTGATAAAGACGCCGTCAATCCGGTTTGCCAGGAAGACGCGCTCAGGATATTTGACCGCTTTTTTCACTTCCTGCGTGATCTGCCCCATATTCATTTCAATCACGACAATGTGTTTGGCATTGGCGGATTTTTCTTCCACTAAATCATGCGGAAAAGGCCAGAGAGTTTGCAATTCCAACAAACCAAGCCGTTCGCCCTTTGCTCGCCGGTCTTCAACGAGATGCAGGGCTGAACGCGCCGCGCCGCCATAAGAAATCAGCAGCGTTTTGGCGTCGTCCACATAATATTCTTTATAGCGCGTAATATCGTCGGTATGGCTTTCGATTTTATCAACCAGGTGCCGAACCAGATCGTGCACGACGCGAGGGTTGGTTGATGGAAACCCCCACATATCGTGGAATAAGCCAGTGACATTGTAACGGTGTTCGCCGCCAAAGTCCGACATTGGCAAACGTCCGTCTTCTCTCGGCAAATACGGGTGATAATCTACACCGGCTTTAACCGACGTGCGCAAGCGTTTCACGACCGGCAGGTCGCCAGGCGTAGGCATCACGAGTTTCTCACGCATGTGGCCGATCACTTCATCGAACAAGAGTACCACGGGCGTGCGATAGGTTTCTGCCAAATTAAAGGCATCAACGGTCATCTGGAACACATCCTGATGATTCGAAGCGGTCAAGGCAATAATCGCATGGTCGCCATGAGTGCCCCAGCGCGCCTGATATACATCCCCCTGGCTCGGACTGGTCGGGAGGCCGGTTGACGGTCCGCCGCGCATGACATTGACAATCACACATGGGATTTCCGCCATGATCGCATAGCCCAGCCCTTCTTGCATCAGGGAGAATCCTGGTCCACTGGTCGCCGTCATGACCTTGCGCCCCGTTAAAGAGGCTCCGATAATCGCGCAAATCGAAGAAATTTCATCCTCCATTTGGATAAATTTGCCTCCAATCTGCGGCAACCGGTATGACATCAGTTCAGCTACTTCAGTGGAAGGCGTAATCGGGTATCCGGCATAAAACTCTAAACCGGCATATAATGACGCTTCCACGCACACCTCGTTTCCTTGAATAAATTGTATCTGTTCACTCATAATTATACGCCCTCTATTCCTGAATGATAACTTCTATAGCGAGATCCGGACATTGAAACTCGCATAATTTGCAACAAATACACGCTTCCGGGCGAGCGGCATACGCCTTATCCTGGTCATCAAGTTCCAGAACTTTTTTGGGACAAAAATGCACGCAAATCCCGCACCCTTTACACCATGCCTGGTTGATGAGCAGTTCTTTTAATACTTTCTTAGCCATGAAATCTCCCCTCTTGCTGTTATTGGCGATAGGCCTCCAGAGAATCACGTATCAAACGTTGTTATATGAAGCACGTTAAATAAATTCTAAATCCTGTTTCAATTCTTATAGTTTTCTTGCACAAACCATGTCAAGAAAAATTTCTTTCATAAACAGCACAAGGGGGTGCCAGATTCTCGAATTTCTTCTTCACCAGAGAAAGCTATCCACATATTTTTCTTGGAGGGAAATAAGTATCGGGACAGAATTATTCTTGAACAATGCCGCAAGGCGGCAGCAAAAGCGTTGTGCTCCTCTTCAGGGAAAAAGGTGTGGGGGTGTCTTTTCTTCCCAGAGTGACGTTGCCACTGACCCTGAGATAATTTAACGTGAGTTCGAGATAAGAAAAACGCCGTAAAAGTCCCGAAGAGACGGGATATGATAGCCCAGGGTGTCAGCCCTAGGGGTGAAAATCCGACATGTGTGCCTTCTCCTCTCCGCGTTCCGCCGCCGCTCGCGGCGGAACGCGGAGAGGAGAAGGGATCCCGCTTCTTGTCCCAGGGCTGACACCCTGGGCTACCAGATTCCGCTCCGTTGGGGCTTAAAAGCTTATCCCGAACTCACGTTAATTTATGAAGCCTTTCAGAACAAAGAACTTTTCTTCGCAAAGGGCAGGCAGAGCTGTTAAGTTCTCGTCAAAATTACATCTCGACAAAATTACGTCTCGACTCCGCTCGATGTCAGGGTTTCCGTTCATAGAGCGAAGTCAAGGTGAAGGAGAATCCCCGGAACTTAACAGCCCTGCGATACAAAGAGGGGTGGGCTTGTTCAACAGAGATGATGATGTATGTCGGATGCTCGTCACATGAATCTTTAATCTGTTCTGTGTTTATGATCTTTCCCCATTAAATTCTTTCACCGCATAGATCATTGCGACAATGTTTTCCGAGGGGATTCCTGCCATAATATTGTGGACTTGCTGAAAGACATACCCGCCGCCTGGGCTGATGAAAAAGCGGTTCAGCCTGCATCAGCTAATTGATCCCATTTTTATTCCGTTGTGTGTTGAAATTTGCAGGGGTTTATCGAAATCCGTGATATGTCCAAATTCTAATGTTTTAAAATGAGAGGCGGCAATGTCATGCATCTTTTTCTGATCCATGAATTTGATTCTGGCGAAATACCGCTTGAGCGGGTTGAGAGTCCGATGGACTTCCCTTCCCAGGAAGAAATTCCGAGTGATACTCATTGAATCGATCAGAGACAAGTTCTGGTGTTTCGTCGCTATTCCAGCCAATCGAGCATCGTTGGGGATCTGAAGTTGGCTTTTTTCCCATCGAAATAGATTTCGCCTGAAAATGACTTGTATATGCCTATGAGAGTATTGACCAGAGTCGTTTTGTCCGCCCCATTCTCCCCCAACAATCCGACAATTTCGTTTCTATCTACCCTGAAATTGGCGCCATCGAAAGCAAGCACCTTTCCGAAAGACAATTGATCGTCATTAAGCAGGATTGTGAATTCAAAGCCTTCCATCGGAAAGTTTGAAGACTCCGATGTCTGCGTGCGGACAGCCCTGTCAGATTTCCGAAACATCTCAAGACCTGTAAAAAATCGTTTCATAACACTTTATGAGAGACAGGTTTTGAGAAATTATTGGAGTTCCTCAGGTCAAAAATGGTCGATAGATTAGTTTACTCTCTCAGCTCGTATCCGGAAGAAGCAAGAATCTCTAATTCTTCAGGGTCTTGCAGAACCTTTGCATTGGTTAATGAGGCTGCAAAGGGCAGGACGATTTCTAATCTAAATGTACTCCCCTTCTTCACTGTACTTTCAACGTACAACCTCCCGCCCATTAAGTGAGCCAATCGCTGACTTAACGATAAGCCGATGCCAGGACCATAGCTGTAAAGATGTTGATCGTCAACATAGTTAAAGGCTTCAAAGATGGTTTCAAGGCGTTCAGGAGGGATACCAACGCCTGTATCAATTACTTCAAAACGCAGCAAAGCCGATTGCAGATCATTCTCACTGCTGACTCTGAAGGTCACTCCGCCTTGTTTGGTAAACTTGATGGCATTACTCAGCAGGTTGCGCAGAATTTGGCGTAAACGCCGTTCGTCGCCATAAACAAGAGGTGGAACGGTTGGCGCAAGATGATATTCAAAAGTTAATTGCTTTTCTTCGGCAAGAAGCTCATGAATAGCGACAAGTTTCTTCAAGAGATGGGGGAGAAAAAACTCTCTCGGCTGCAAGACGATTTTCTGGGCTTCAATTTTTGTTAGATCTAAAATATCATTAATCATCAAAAGCAGATGTTCTCCACTCTGCCAGATAATATGAATCGCTTTCTGGTATTGTTCGGGAAAGGTGGAACTTTTGCTGAGCAACTGGGCATATCCTAAAATCCCATTCAAGGGGGTACGGAGTTCATGGCTCATGTTGGCGAGAAAAGTGCTCTTTGCTCGGTTTGCTGCCTCAGCCGCCTCTTTTGCTCGCTGCAATTCCTCAGCGATACGCTGTCGTTCGGCAATTTCCTGACGCAGACGCTCATTCGTTTCCATAAGTTCGTGCGTGCGGTTATGCACCAATTCTTCAAGATGATCGTGATGTGTGCGGAGATCCGCTTGAGATTGTTCTAAGGCCGTTAGCATGTTATTAATGGTGCCACCCAGGTGGCTGAGTTCATCATGACCGACAACGCCAACACGGCGTGACAGATCAGTTTCCTTACGAATATGGGCTAATTCGTGATCAAGAAGGGTGAGGCGCGCCAGAACCACGCGCTCTAAGACGACAAGCATGATTCCCCCGAGTATTGCGCTACTCACCAGGAGTGAGACCGCCAAGTACCGGAGACTGGATTGCCCATGGAGCACAATGGATCGCGGCGAATCCACGCGGATGGCTAAACACGGTGATCCATATAAGTCATCTATCGTGGTATAACCGGCTATCGTCCTTGAATTCAGGGGAATTGCAATAATCGGCTCATCTGGCGCCATATTGTCAATTGCATCCTGAACATCTCCAGGAATCTCCGCCGAGGAGATCGGAAAAATAGACAATGAGAGTTGCAGCGTTTCTGCCAGGAGTTGAATTGCCGATATGTCCAGATACCGCCCTGCGATCAATATCCCTTGAATCGGCCCCTGCCCAACACTGGTAAGAATAGGATGAGAGGCAACGATCATTGGTCCATCGGGCAGCAGAATCAACCCTGATGCTTTTGTTTCTGGTTCCGAAAGGTGTAGCAGAGGAGAATCTGCCTGAAGGTGTGCCTGAAGTTTTTCCGGAACGGCAATTTGTTCGCCGCTCTCCAGATCAATAGCTTTAACGAAAACAACCTGACCGGCAACGTTCAGATACACAAAGAGATTCACTCTCAGATTGAGAAAGGTCTCTTTGACAAAATTGACATCAATAAAGCTCTGATTCCCATCTTGCATAAATTGATATGAATCATCCCAGGGAGCATAGTCGCCTGCAATGCTTGCTATGCGTTCAACCTCTTTGGATAAAGCTCCTACGACCCGTTCGACATGTTCCCTCATATTCTGAGCTTCTAATGCTCTAAAACTCCCCATTACAATCAAATACGCCACAGCGTAGAGCATCACAATCAGTGCAAGCCCGGTGACTCCAATAAGGATTATCGTTTTCTTTCGAAGAGTCATTTTTTCCCCTTTTGCATTTCAGGTGAACATAACGCAACTTTCTTCATTTTATTCTCATTATCATCTTTTACGGAAGAGTCAAGAATATTTTTATTTGGTCACCGGTGTTTATGAAGAAATCGTCTCGATGCTAAGAGTATTTTCTGGAATAAGGGGCGAATTTCCGAAACAACAGAAAATTTATAAATTCTGCGAATATTCTCTTGACATCTTAAAAGTAATCATACGAATAACTACTTAAATATCCAGTTATTTGTTGAGATGCATTCTGAGGCTAAACGCTTGACGGCAGAATACTCTGCCGACATTTCGCCAGGTAGGTGAGATGTGTATGCAACTCATCTCCCCTTTTGGAATGCCTCTGGCAAACTGGATTAACTGCCTTGACATGGGAGGTGATGCATTGGGAATCATATCAAAAATATCGTAAGACGTATCCACTATGTTGAGTCATTCCTGTTTCATAACCATCGTGTCAAAAAAGGAGAATATATCATGACAAAGAAACTGATGAGTAGTGTATTAGTTGGGATATTTCTGCTCAGCATCCCATTCTTTGCAGCGGCAGAAGGGAAACATTTTGAAGATGTGTCAATCATTTTCTTCCCGGGCGGAAGTGAAGGTGACTCGTTTGCATCAGTTGTGTATCGAGGCGCAAAAGCTGCGGAAGAGGATCTCGGACCAAAGGTTGATTATATGTGGTCAAGTTGGTTGCCGGATAAAATGGTCGCCCAATTTAAAGATGCGATTGCGAAAAATCCTGATGGAATCGCGATTATGGGGCACCCAGGGGTTGCCGCATTTCAGCCGTTGGTGGATGAAGCTATCGCTAAAGGCATTCTTGTGACCAGCCAGAATACCACTCTGCCGGAAATTGAAGCAAAATATAAAGACAAAGGGTTTGGCTATGTTGGACAGGAACTCTATCCGTCCGGTTTGATGTTAGCCAAAGGCGCTGCTCAACGCGCAGGCTTAAAGGCTGGCGATCGCGCAATGGTTTGGGGGTTGCTTGGTCAGGAGACGCGTGGTCTTAGAACTAAAGGTTGTATTGACGCCTTGAAAGAAATCGGGGTTGAAGTGGATTATCTCGAAATTTCCGATCAGGTGAACAGCGATGCGGCTTCAGGCACCCCGGTCATTGCCAGCTATATTGCTGCCCATCCGGATGTCAAAATGATCATCACAGATCATGGCGCTCTGACCGCGACGTTAGGGACTTACTTGAAGGCCGCGAATAAGAAACCCGGGGAAATTTTCGGGGCCGGGTTCGATTTGAGCGCGGCGACTACTGCGGCTATTAAAGAAGGTTGGGTTGGAGCCGTGCTCGACCAACAACCCTGGCTGCAAGGCTATCTGCCCATTCTCCAGATCTGTTTAGCCAAAAAATATGGCTTTGCAGGCCTCCATATTGATACAGGAGCCGCGATCATTGACAACAGCAACATCGATTTTGTGGCTCCGCTTGCAGAACAAGGTATTCGTTAAGGATATGAGCGATGGACGCCGCCTGGAAACCTGATGATGGATGGCGTCCATCATGACGCTTGAGGGAGAAAACCATGACTGAGAAACATTCGAACACTCCGCTGCTTTCAATGGTCAAAGTCCGTAAATCTTTCGGGGGAGTAGAAGCGTTGAAAGAGGTGAATTTTACGGTAGGCCGTAATGAAATTGTGGGGCTGGTTGGTGATAACGGAGCAGGAAAATCCACCTTGATTAAACTCATCACCGGGGTTCATCCTCCGACCGCAGGGGATATTTACTATAAAGGGCAAAAAATTACGATTCATTCCGTGAAACGTTCGCGTGAACTTGGCATCGAAACCGTCTATCAGGAACGCGCGCTCGCGGATCAGCAATCGCTGTGGCGCAATATGTTTGCCGGTCGAGAAATTATTACCAGATTCGGATTTCTCAATGTCAAGAAACAAAAAGAAGAGACCGACAAACTGCTCCGGGAACACATGGGGTTTACATCGAAAGTGATCACCACGGACTCTCCGGTGTTAAATCTTTCCGGTGGAGAAAAACAGGGGATTGCAATTGGCAGGGCCTTATATTTCAAGGCGGATTTGATCATTTTGGATGAACCGACCATGGGCTTATCGCTTTCGGAAACGCAAAAAGTGTTAGATTTTGTGCTGGATATTAAAACTCAGGGCAAATCTGCCATTGTGATCAATCACAGTATCTATCAGGTGTATCCGATCGCAGATCGTTTTGTGATTTTAGATCGAGGGCAAATTGCCGGAGAATTTCTGAAACAAAATATTTCACAGGATGAATTGATTGACAAAATGATTCGGTTAGCCCGTACGGGAAAACTGGATTAAACTTGCACACGGTAATACGAAAACCTGGAGGAGAGCAAGAGTGAACATCGCAACATTACGCGCATTCAAATTAGAAATTAGTATTACGGCGGTCCTGATCGTTGTGTTTCTGTTATTCCTGATCGGGAATCCGAATGTGTTTACTCGCTTTGATATATATTATTCTTTTATGTCAACGATCCCATTTTTTGGGATCATGGCCCTGTCGCTGACGTTTGTGATCATATTAGGGGAAATGGATTTGTCCTTTCCCTCTGTTCTAGCGTTTTCAGCCTGGATTTTTGGGAAGGCGTTTGAACACACCGGCAATATCTGGCTGGCTGCCCTGGTCTGCTTTCTGGTCGGAATCGCAGCCGGAGCGTTAAATTCCCTCCTCATCGTGAAGATCGGAATTCCCTCTCTGGTCGCCACCATCAGCACCATGTTTTTCTTTCGCGGTCTGGTGAATGTCTTTGCCGAGGGTAAGGGGATTCCCCTGGTAAAAGCCAAAGAAACCCTGTTTTATCAGTTATGTGTCGGACGCATCCCGATCCCCTTTACTGAAGAGCGCACAATTCCTGCCCAGGCCTTATGGTTTTTTGTGTTAGGCATAGTCACCTGGTTTCTTTTAAACCGGCATCGTTTTGGCTCCCATGTCTTGTTTGTCGGAGATAATCCAGAGAGTTCCAAAATGATGGGGATTAATGTTGGCCTGGTGAAAACTCTGGTGTTTATGCAAATGGGACTTTTTGCAGCGTTTGCCGGAATCTTATGCACTCTGGAGGTGACCTATTTCTGGCCCAGTCAGGGGGAAGGATACCTCTTAACAACCATTGCCGCGGTGTTTGTGGGCGGCACATCGGTGTTTGGAGGCATGGGAACAATTTACGGCACAATTGTCGGCGCACTAATTATCGGATCTTTGGAAGCAGGCATTGTTGCCATTGGCTTAACCGGTTTCTGGACCCGAGTGATTTACGGATTGATCATTATGGTGTCGGTGTCAATTTATGCCATCTTATTAAAACGAAAAGGCTGATGTGGCTCTCATGGAAAAGGACGGACAATGAGCGGCAAAGTGCGTTATAAACCGTTGTATCTCCAGGTAAAGGATGTCATCCTGACGCGAATTGAACATGATCAGTATCGTGATGGCGAATCCATTCCCACTGAAGCCAAATTCGCTGAAGAATTTGGCACCAGTGTGACCACTATTCGTCAAGCTCTGACCTTATTGGTTAATGATGGCATGTTGATCAAAAAACCAGGGAAAGGCACGTATGTTTCCAAACAGAAGACAAAACTCAGGTTCTTTTCCTGGATTCCTGAAACCAAACGGGGCGAAGAAATTTTGACCGAAGTGATCACGCGCTTTGAACAAAAATACCCGACGATCACGGTTGAATGCCTTCCAACCCCGTATAATCAGGCCAGAAAGAACCTGATGCAACTCATTTCCGGCGGCAACGCGCCTGATGTTGTCCACATCCAATCCCATTGGACCAGTTATTTCGCCTCGATTGGCGCGCTTGAACACCTTGAACCCCTGCTCGACAAAGGGAATTTAGATAACCGGTTTTACGAAAAAGATTTAGTCGCCGGCATGTATCATAATAAGCTCTATTCCGTTGCCTGGGGCGTATGTCCGGTCTCCATGGTTATGAATACGTACTTGATCAAACAGGCCGGACTGTATCCGTTGCCTTCTCCGATGACGTTGGAGATATTTTTTGAATGCTGTCAGAAACTTGATCATTTTTATGAAGGGGAAGATAAGTATTGTTACGCCTTGAATGTGAGCACAGATCAGGAATCGGATTTTCTCACCATTTATTTTTTCCTGCTTGCCTTTCAGGGAAGCTTTGTCAACGATCGGGGGGATGTGATCTTCAATTCTCCGGGGAATGTTGCGGCCTTTACGTGGCTGCGGAATTTTGTCCGTTCTGTCAGAGTCTTCAAATCCACGATCCATGATATTCGTAAACGCTTTGCCCGCGGCGATATTGCGTTTATCGCTGACGGCCCCTGGATTAAATATCAATTAGAAGAATATACCGGCGCGCCGTTTGAGCGAAACTTTGAAGTTGTCTTAAATCCGGTGCAAAATCCAGGGGCCAAATCGCGTTCCTGGAATTATAATCACGCTCTGGCAATCTGTTCACAAAGCCAATATAAGCATCAGGCGGCTCAATTCATTGACGCCATCACGAACGATTATGACATCAGCAATCTCTATTATAGCCAGGTTGGGCATTTACCGGCGAATCGAACCTATCTCTCTGCTCCAATGTATGACTCCGATTTCTTTAATACCTATAAGCAGCAGTTGACCCATGCTTCATGTATCAATGCCCATAACGCTTCATTTTCGAAAGCAATGATTTTCTGCACAGATGCTGTCAAAAAAATTTTGTATGAAGAGCGTGAGATCGAAAAAGAACTGAATGAGAAAGAGTATTACTTAAATATGCTCTATAGTGATTAAAAAAAGAGGGGCAAAATGGATGAAAAAAACTTGACAAGAAAAAAAATTGTCCTGTAAAAGTAGTCATACGAATGACTTATAAAAGGGAGGTGGTGGTGCGCGTCATTTACAAAAGCCTCTTTGTGTTCGCTGGTTGCACTATCAAGACAGAAACAATAATATCATGGGATAACAAGTTGTTATCAAGGAGGGTGTTAGTATGAAACGTCATTATATCTTTGCTCTGATGATTGTTCTTGTCATGGCAGCAATGCCTGTGTTGGCTCAACCGACCTTAACATTTTGGAATATGCCGTTCAATACGCAGGAAGTTTCGCCTGAATACGTGGCATGGTGGGAAGAAAATATCGCTAAAGCCTTGCCTGATATTCAAGCCGATACGTATTATGGCCCTGGCACTTACGATGCACAGCGCAAAAATTTTGTTGTGCAAGCCAAAACTGGAAAACCCGATGTGATTGAAGGACTGGTCGAAGATCTCACGGTCTATACTAAACAGGATATTATTCTTGATCTGACCGAACATTTTAATAATTGGGATGAGAAAGATCAGTTTGTCGAAAGTACCCTGAAACCATTAATCGTTGATGGCAAGCTCTACGGACTGCCTTATAATACCAACGCCAGGGTGCTTTTGTATCGCAAGGATCTCTTTGAACAATATGGCCTCGAAGTGCCGAAGACCTGGGATGAATATGTCAAAGTAGCTTCCGTAATCACCGAAAAAACCAATAAAGAAGTCTTCGGAACCTATCTCTGTACCAAAGTCGGTGATCCCAGAGCCTATCAGGAATTTGTGTCCTGGTTCTTCCAGGTGAGCCATAAGGCCCCTGTGTTTAAGAGAGATGCTGAGGGAAAATGGGCGGTAAACGCCACAGCCGAACAGTTTGCGCAGGTGCTCAAACTGTATCAAGAGCTTGTGTTTGCGAATGCGGATTTCCCGGCGCTTGATCCAAATCAACGCGGTAATGGCTGGCCCGAAGAGGATAACGGCTATGTCGCCGGAAAATGGGCCATGGTGCCGATGGGGCCATGGATTTGGGGACATCGTGGAGACAACGAAACCGCACGCGCGATTCTTGAAGAAAAAACTGGAATTGCCTCTCTGCCCGTTGTTGAAGGCGGTGTATTGGCGACGTACCTGGAAGTCAAACCGATCATGGTGAATAAATATTCGAAAAATATTGAACAAGCCTGGGAAATGGCAAAATTCATCACCTCCCGCGACGCTATGGCTGGTTGGGCCTGGGATTCCGGATTTATTCCCGCCCGCAAGGATGTGTCGGAATTAGAACAATTCAAGAATAGCTGGTGGCAGCAAGGTTTCAGCGCGCAGTTGCCGAATGCGGTCGCCTTATCGCCAGTTAACTGGCTGCCTCCGCAACAATCAATGCTGGAAGCCGTCAACATGGTCATCTATCAAAAGAATACGCCTGAAGAAGCCGGAAAATGGCTGTACGATGAACTGGTCAAACAGGCCGAAGAAGGATTGCTCTAATCTGAAGAGAAACCGGGTTTTTTCCCAAAAACCCGGTTTCTGATTTTGAGGAGACTGCATCGCATGGGGAAAACGTGGACGGGTTATCTGCTGTTTTTGCCAACCATCCTTGTGTTGGGGATATTAATTCTGCTTCCCATTATCGAGGCCATGGGTTGGGCGTTTACAGATTTCAATGTCCTCAAAGATGTCACAAAATACATTGGCCTGGGCAATTTTGCTGCCATGAACAAGGATGCGACCTTCTGGACCGCGTTGTTCAACTCGCTGCTGTTGACGACGGTCGTCATTCTGCTGCAATATATTTTGGGCTTGGGACTGGCGGTCACCCTCAAACAAAAAGTTCCCGGGATTGGCATTTTCCGCAGCGTCGTGATGGCAAGCTGGGTGATTCCGGTCATTAGCACGGTCATTATGTTCCGGTTCATGTCTCAGCCGGATTACGGGTTCTTCAATATTCTTTTGGAAAAAATCGGATTAGGAAAATATGCGACATATTGGTTCGGAAGTCTTGCCGGGGCTTTACCGATGATCATTATCATGCACCTATGGCGGAACATCCCTTTCTATGGGATTGGGCTGCTGGCGGCGATGCAAGCCATCCCGAATGATTATTATGAAGCCGCTGAGATTGATGGCGCAAGCGCCTGGCAAAAATTTTTATATATTACTTTTCCCGGCGTCAGATATATGTCGATGGTGATCATTACCATTCATGTGATTTGGACTTTCAATAACTTCGATTTTATTTTCCTTTCAACCGGCGGTGGTCCCGTCAATGTCACACAGGTACTGCCCGTCTATATTTACATCCAATCCTGGCATCATTTTGCCATGGGGTATGCTTCCGCCATTGGCCTCGTCATGCTGCTGATTTTACTCGTGTTTTCCTTTATCTATATGCGTTTCAACAAGGAACCAGAGGTGTAACCCATGAAGAAGTTCCAGCACTATCTCATGACCTACTTCGTGTTACTGCTCTATTTCTCGTTTCTTCTGCTCCCGATGATCTGGATTATCTATAGTTCTTTCAGAACCCAGGATGCCATTTTCAGCGGACGCATCTTATCTGCGCTGAATGAATTCACACTGGAAAACTATCGCAAAATTCTGGCAGTGAGCGCTTTTTCCAAAACGATCATGAATTCGTTCAAAATTGCCACTGGCGTCACCCTGATTACTATGCTTCTGGCGACCATGGGGGGCTATGGCTTAAGCCGGTATCAGGTACGAGGACGGGATTTTTTTATTCTGGGGATTTTTTCCTCACAAATGTTTCCGCCAGTGCTGATTTTGCTGCCGCTCTATACCTGGCTGTTATCCCTCGGTTTCGTGGATACATATCCGGGCATTATTCTGGCGCAAACCATGCTGTCGCTGCCGTTTACGGTCTGGATGCTGAAAGGCTATTTTGATAATACCCCGCGGGAGTTGGATGAGGCTGCCCGCATTGACGGGTGCAGCACGTTTGGGATCCTCTTTCGCATCATTTTTCCCATCGCGGCGCCGGGTATTCTGGTGGCAGCGTTTTTTGCCTTCATGGTCTCCTGGGGCGATTATCTGATTGTGTCGGTGTTAGCGCAGAGTAATGCTACAGCCACGATGCCCTTTAGTCTGGCTCGTATTTCCAGCAGTTTACGCGTCAAATGGGGCGATGTCGCTGCTGCTGCGGTGCTAACAATTGTTCCGACCTTAATTTTGTTTACCCTGGTTCAAAAATGGCTGGTGGAAGGGTTAACCGCCGGCGCTGTGAAACAATAAGAGTCTATGAAAATCGTGCGAATGAAAACACCATCTCATGAGTACTCTTGTCAATGAAGCCAATGGAAACAATAGAAACAATAGAAATATGTGAAATCGCTGCTCAAAGCGTGCAGCGACTGGGGCTTGAAGCCGTTATCAGCGGCGATATCCAACAATTCCAGAACGCCATCAGAATGACACCGTCAGGGGGAAATTGTACATTACCGGAAATTCTCTCTCTTACCAATACATTTTGGAACATGCAGAAAACCTGTCTTTTCCCGATGGATCAGGAAAAAATATAAAGACTGGTTTTGTAAATATTGGTAGTGGTTAAATGGTAAATGATGCGTTCCCTGAGCGAAGTCGAAGGGAACAATGAGCGGCTCGTTTCGACTTCGCTCAACGAGCGGGCATCACTTACTATTTAACCACTGCCTAAATATTAAAACTTGAAGAGAGGTCGGATCCTTCTTTTCTGGCGATCAATCGCCAAAATTGAATGCCAAAGGATGCTAAAGCGTCCTGTCAAGTAGGCTACCGCCTGCTTGAGCCATTGATGGCTGGGCTTTTTAAGACAGTGTAGTCGTAAAAATGGAAGAAGAGTTCCATTATTTTGTAATCATTCATCAACAAGGAGAAGAATTATGGCAACATTCGGACTGATTATCGGTACACGAGGGTTTTTCCCCACAGAGTTATGCAAAGAGGGACGCGAAGTCATGTTGAAAGTGTTAGAATCAGCAGGACACAAAGCGATCTTGCTCTCACCTGAAGATTCCCCCTATGGCTCGGTTGAAACGTATGAGCAATCCAAAAAGTGCGCAGAGTTATTTAAAGCCCATGCTAGTGAGATTGAGGGCATCATCGTCACACTGCCGAATTTTGGCGAAGAACGCGGCGTGGCAGATGCTGTCCGTCTTGCTGATCTGAACGTACCAGTACTGGTTCATGCCTTCCCGGATGATCCGGCAAAATTAGACATTGCTCACCGCCGTGATAGCTTTTGCGGAAAGATGTCTTCCTGCAATAATTTATATCAATACGGCATTCGGTATAGCTTAACCACCTTGCACACGGTTGACCCGCAATCCGAGAGTTTCCGCAAAGATCTGTGCAAATTCGCGGCGGTCTGCCGCGTGGTCAACGGCTTACGCAAAGCGCGTTTCGGGCAGGTCGGCGCACGCCCGGCCGCGTTCATCACCGTGCGCTACAGCGAAAAAATCCTGGAACGCGCCGGCATCTCGGTCGAAAGCGTGGATTTGTCTGAAATTTTTGGACGAATTAACAAACTTGCTGATAAAGATATCGCGGTAATTGCAAAACTCAAAGACATTAAAGCGTATATCAGTACCAAAGGTATTTCCGATGAAGGCTTGCTCAAAATGGCAAAGTTCGGTGTGGTTATGGATCGTTTCATGGAAGACCATGAACTCGTCGGTACGGCTGTTCAATGCTGGACTGCGATGGAAGAATATTTCGGCATTGTGCCCTGTGCGGTGATGAGCATGTTAAGTAACGCGTTGAAGCCAAGCGCCTGTGAAACCGATATTACCGGATTGGTTGGGATGTACGCCATGGCGTTGGCGGCTGGCAAGCCGAGCGCGCTGCTGGATTGGAATAACAACTATGGCGATGACCCGGATAAAGGCATCATTTTCCATTGCAGCAATTTGCCGCAGGATTTTTTTGGCGGCGAGGCTGTGATGGATTATCAAGCCATTATCGCCGGAACCGTTGGCAAAGAAAATACGTATGGCACGGTCACAGGTACAGTCAGACCTTCACCGATGACCTTTTGTCGGGTGGCCACCGATGATTATTCCGGCAAAATCAAAGTCTATCTGGGCGAAGGCGAAGTCACTGATGAGCAGGTCTCCTCATTCGGCGGCTACGGCGTGATCAAAATCGGCAATTTCCAGGGACTGTTACACCATATCTGCCGCAATGGCTTTGAGCACCATGTCGCCATGAACCTTTCACAAGTTGCCGATGCCTTGTATGAAGCCTTTACTACCTATTTAGGCTGGGATGTCTATTATCATCAAGGGTAACTTCTGGTGCTGCCATCGCTTACAGCGATGGCAGCACTTGCCAGGGATAATTATGCTCGAAGCTCTTAAACATGCAGTCTTAGAGGCCAACCTGGCCTTACCAAAACATAAACTGGTCACGTTTACCTGGGGTAATGTCAGCGGCATTGACCGTCAACAGGGTTTGGTGGTGATTAAACCGAGCGGCGTCCCCTACGATGACATGCAGGTTGAACACCTGGTGATCGTGGATCTTGACGGGAATCAGATTGAAGGCACATTACGTCCATCTTCCGATACGCCGACTCATCTGGTGCTCTACAAGGCGTTTGCTGAGATTGGAGGGATTGTGCACACCCATTCGCACTGGTGTACCAGTTGGGCACAGGCCGGGCGCGGCATCCCGGCATTGGGCACGACCCATGCCGATTATTTTTACGGCGAGATCCCCTGTACCCGCAAGATGAGGGCTGAAGAAATCCAGACCGCCTACGAAAAGAATACCGGACATGTGATTGTCGAAACCTTTCGCGAGAAGAATCCCTTACATATTCCGGGAGTTTTAGTCATGAATCATGGCCCCTTTGCCTGGGGCACAGATGCGGACAATGCCGTACACAATGCGGTTGTCATGGAAGAAATCGCCAAAATCGCTTATCGCACCTTTGCGCTTGCCCCCGGTATTTCCGCGATGGACCAGGTCTTATTAGACAAGCACTTTCTCAGAAAACATGGCGCCAATGCCTATTATGGACAAGGCTAATCCTCCATGAAAATAACAAAAACCAGGTTTTTTCAGAACCCAGGTTTTTCGCAAAAACCTGGTGTCTTTTTGAGAACCTCGTGCAAGAGACAGCTATGGGTTTTTACACGGCGAAGCCCTGACCTTCCTTCCTGGGAGCAGGGCTGTTAAGTTCTCCGTGGAGTCCATCTTCCGAGATGGCCTCCACATAAGCGAAAGTCTTGCGCATCCTCAGATGGAGACCACCTTGAAGGTAAACTCCATCATGGTTTTCGAGACCTTAACAACCCTGCCTCCCGGAAGGGGAATTGGTCGCCTGTGGCGATAGGTAGAGCATCTCACGCAAGCAACGACAAGGAAGGTCCTGGGTGATGAGGTACTATATCCTTCCCTCAACAGGTTAGTTTTTACAAACATGCCGCAACTCCTTCCTCTAATATTTTGTAATGTCAGAAGAGAAAGATATTGACAGAAACAAGCAGACCCGTTTAAAAAGAAAAAATCGGCAGTTATGGATTCAAAAACGGGATCGTCCATTGGAGCATGAATCTTAGCGCGTATAAATCAAGAAAGTCTATGAGAACTTTTCGTCTGCGAGCATTATTTCTTGGCATAAATCTTATTGCGGGTATTCTTCTGCTCGGTTCGGTATTGTGGGGAAGTCAGCAGGCCGGCCCGGTGGTCTTGACCTGGAAAGCGATCATCCTTATGGCCGCAGCGATTATCTTCGTCATGATCCTAATTAACCTTATCTTGCTCTCCCGCTGGATTCTTCGTCCTCTCAAAAATGTTTCCACGCTTGTCGAAGCCCTGGGACAAAAAGAACATGGTTCTTATCGCACCTCTAGTCGTATTCGAGAGTTCTCTGAATTCGAACAGAAACTTGCTTTCAAAGCACAGGCTATCGAGACCATCATTCACACTGGCGATGAATTTTTCGAGCAGGGAACCACTTACGAGCAGCAACTCCCCTTGCAAACACGAGAGAATGCCTTAGGGGACCTTGTGCAACGATTTTTTACGCTTTTCACCGCAATCTCCGGGTATCTCGAAAAGATTATTCACAAGCAATTACTCATCAACACGCCCCAGGAATTACAGGCAACGCCGATTGAACCATACTTGCAAAAGTTGGTCACAGGATTTCGTCAAATTATCTTTGCGCACAGTACCCAGATCAAACAGATTTCCCGGACAAGCGCGGAAATTGCAACGATGTCCCTTCAGGGAACGCACAACGCCGAAGTAGAAACCCAGACGATTGAAAATATTTCCGTTTCTATTTATGAACTGGTCGAACAGCTTCAGGAAGTGATGCAACACCTGCTCCGGCAAAGCGATTCACTCGACAGCACCTTTACAGATATTGAACACTTGCTTGAATCAATTCAGAATATCAATATCAGCGTTGAGCAGCTTTCAACTTCGGCTGAATTTACCTCCCATTCTATCAGTTCGATTCATGGATTTATGCAAGAAATTAACGATCATGCCCACTCGCTGGCGCAGATTTCCGAAACGATTTCTACGGAAGCGTCAGAGGGTGTGCAGGCGGTGAATGCCGTTGGTGAAGGCATTTATACAATCAAGATCATGGTAGGCAACGCGGCGACCGCCATTCAGGAATTAGGACAGCAATCGGAGCAGATTGGCGATATTTTAGAAGTCATCAATAGCATCGCAGAACAGACCAACCTGCTAGCCTTGAATGCGTCAATTATTGCGGCCCAGGCCGGCGAACATGGTCGCGGATTTGCGGTTGTCGCCGGGGAAGTTCGTGAACTTGCCGAGCGCACCCGCGGGTCCACCCAGGAAATTCGTCAGATTATTCAATCGTTTCAGACCAAAGTGTTGCAGGGCAGCGCCGCCATGACGCAGTCGTTAGACGCGGTTGAGGCCGGAGTCAAACTTGCCGGCCGTTCCGAAATGCTTCTGCGTCAGATCAGTGAACGCATTCAGGAAGCAAAACAGATGTCCACAACTCTGGCAAAGGCGACTGTCACTCAAACCGAAAACAGCCAGCAAGTCAAACAGGCAACCGAAAAAATTTCACAAAAGCTGGACGAATTACTCACCACTGCCAATCATCAGGCCGAAGACAGTACGCACCTGGCAGAAATGGCGCACATTCTCCGTGAATCCAGCCATCACATCGATCAGGTCGCGGCAGTGCAAATTCAGGAAACCGATACGATTGTCCACGCTGTGGGTCGTATTCAAGATCTGCTCCACAGAAACGCCAAAATCATCCAGCAGTTGCAAAAATCATCAGAAGAATTAGGAAAATTGGAAAGCGAACTTGCCTCCGATATGGGGCAATTTTTGGTGACAGCACGTCAGCTTCCGGAAGATTTTGATCCAGCCTGTCCTACAGTCGCCTTTGTCTTTCCGATTGCTATCTCCTTTTTTGAATTGATCTACCAGGGCGCTCAATCAGTGTTTAGAGCGAATCATGTCCAGACCCTCGCCTTATATTCGCAGGATAATCCCGTGTTGCAGGCCGAACATGTTAACTGGCTCAGGCAGCAGTCCTGGTTGAAAGGCATTGTCTTCTCTCCGGTTGATGAGCAAACCGGGACGTTCCTTGTCAAGGAGAATCTGAAATACCAGATTCCGATTGGGGTTGTTGATCGTCCTATCAAAGACGCCAATCTCTTAGTTATCTCTGATAATCAGCGTGGCGGAGAATTAGCCGCCGAACTGTTGAAAGAAAAACTGGACGACGATAGTACGGTCTTTGTGTGCGGATCCTACAGCATCCCTTCAATTTATACCCGCATGAAAGGCTTTTTTAACAAGGTCAACCTCTATGGCTGGCAGGTTGTCGAAATCTTTTTCCCGTCGGTTGATGATCTTGAACAGGCTAAACAAATTATTCTGGAAGCATTTCGAGCCACTCCGGACGCTCAGGGCATCTTTCTGACCGCCGAGAATCTTTCACTGGCGTATGTGGAATTATGCCAGAAAGAAAAAATCACAGAACATCAGGTGTACGCGGTCTGTTATGATACCGATCCTGCTTTGCTGCAAGCGATTGTCCGGGGAGATGTACTCGGCACAATCGATCAGCATTGCGGCAATCTTGGAAAAGCCGTCGCGCAGGAATTACTCCAACTCCTTGAATCCACCGGCAGTCCCTATCCCTCAACCCCAAAAGAAGTCCTCGTCCCGGTGCAGCTAATCACCATGAATACCTTACATGCCCCAAAATCTTAAATCAGTAGTCAGTCATCAGTCATCAGTAGTCAGTAGTCAGTGACCAGTCATCAGTCAGAATACTGACCACTGATTACTCACCACTGACTACTGACCACTGACTACCGGAAATTGCTTGTATTCTGGCCGGAGTTTATAAGACATGTTGTCCCTTAAAACACTACCCCTGCAACCAAAATAACATTCGCATAGGGCGTAAATTCTCCGGTTCGCACAATCCCTTTAGCTTCATGCGTTCGTTCTTTAAACTCTTCGTGTGGAACCTGGGAAATCGGGATATTTTCCAAGAGTTCACTCAATTGTTGAAACAGTTCCGGACTTTTGGTGAGCATTTCTTCGGCAATAATGGCTTCCTGCACTTCCAATTCTTTTAGAATCACCTGCACCGTTTGTAAAAACGAAGGCACTCCTTCTGTTAACGCCAAATCAAGACGCCACACCATTTCCGAGATCGGTAATCCGGCATCTGCCACAACCAATGTATCTGTATGCCCCATGCTGGCAACCAATGTAGAAATCCCCTGATTTAAAATCCCATGTTTTTTCATACGTTTCTCATCTCCTCTTTGAAACTACACGGATTTCATGTAGGGAGGATTGAGTTCCTCGATATACCTCGGATACATCCGCCCTACATGAAATCCTTATAGTTTTATCATACTGATCCGTGTTAATTCTTATGAAAATGTACCGCGAAACTCCAGTTTCGCGCACCATTAATCCGCCCGCGAAACTGGAATTTCGCGGTACATCTGATGTTCATTGCGCCGAGTGAGCGGCCTGCTCATGACATCTCTTATGAAAATGTAGCGCGAAACTCCTGTTTCGCATTACAGTAAGACGGCCGCGAAACTGGAGTTTCGCGGTACATCTGATGTTCATTGTGCCGGGTGATCGTCAGCTCATGACATCTCCTTTGAACAGATAGCGTGGAATTTCTTTTCACACCCGCATACAGCAGAGGCAGCGCCGCGCCATCATTCTACCACGCAGAGGTTACGCCCCGAATCGTCTGCGGCGAAAAAAAGAGTCTTGCCAAATTGATAAGATGATTCTATTTATAAAACACAGAGCTTGCGATTGTCAAGGAAATCATGAGGCGACATTTGGGATACCAATCCATTCTCATAAGATTTTGACATGGTTTTCAACTTTTTTCTGGCAAGAAGATTCTAATAGCTATAAGGATTTCTCAGAAGCAGGTATGAATGATTTTCCTTCACTTTTGATTGATGAGCACTGTCGGCGTTCAGAAAAATCAGAAAATTCTTGCTTATTACACTAAATGTCTTATACAAGGAGGGGATTGTATGCTGTTCCGGCGTCACATACAAATCGTTCTGGCAATATGGCTTATATTGAGCATGGCACCAGCGATTGTCCTGGCACAGAACCTTATGAGTGTCCAGGTCAAGACCGCGCAATTACGCGCCAACCCGTCGTTCCTGGGGAAGGTAACTGCTACTGTTGCTTATACAAAACAGGTTGAAATTCTGGAAACTCAAGGCGACTGGGTCAAAGCAGCAGTACCAGGGACCAATGTTAAAGGCTGGATACACTCGACCGCGTTGACCAAAAAGAAAATTCTGCTCCAGGCCGGGGTGAGCGATGTTTCTCAAGCCGCTTCAAGCGATGAAATCGCGCTGGCCGGAAAAGGGTTTAATGCCGAGGTTGAAGAAGAGTTTAAGGCTGGCAACCGCCATGTGGATTATGAGCCAATTAATAAAATGGAAACGATTGTGATTTCTCAGAAACAAATGGAAGCCTTCTTGCAACAGGGAGGACTTATTTTTGAAGGAGGGGCGCAATGAGAAATACTCGGAAGTTTATCAAGAAACAACACGCCTCTTTCAGTAGGATAGCATGGTTTTTGCTCTTTACTCTGCTGATTTCAGGTTGCACCGTTCCGGGACTTGGCGACATAGATATTATTAAGACGGCCGAAACCATTGAAAAAGTCGCCAAAAGTTTCCAGGATATTTCCCCTGAACAGGAATACTATATCGGACGGGCTTTCGGAGCGACCGTCGCCGGCCAATACGCGGTTTATGATAATCCCCAAGCGACCAGCTATCTCAATCTTTTAGGGCAGACCTTAGCTCAGGCCTCAGATCGGCCTGAAACGTTTGGCGGCTATCATTTCGCTATTCTGAATTCTGATGAAATCAATGCCTTTGCTGCGCCCGGCGGCCTGATTTTTGTCACTCGCGGGATACTCAGGTGTACTCAAAACGAGGATGCGCTGGCGGCAGTGTTGGCTCATGAAATCGGACATGTTCAGCACAAACACGGACTGCAAGCCATTAAAAAATCACGGGCGAGTTCGGCTTTAACAACCATCGCCCTTGAAGAAGTTCAGGCCAACACCAGCGGCGCAATATCAAACCTGACCAGTGTGTTTCAAGATTCGATTACAGATATGACGACCACGATCATTAATAATGGTTATTCGCGCGCCTTTGAACGTGAAGCGGATCAGGCGGCGATTATCATTATGAAACGGGTCGGCTATGATCCCAATGGTCTAATCGAGATGCTGCGCGTCATGGAAGCCCGCTTGAATCCCGCAGGACAGGATTTTGCCAAAACTCACCCATCGCCAGCCAGTCGTATAAAGGAGATTCAGAAGATTATTGGTGCATATACTGAGGTTAAAACCCCTAAAGCCCGGCAAAAGCGTTTTGAAACGGCGATAGGAAAGATTTAGAAGTGCTATTCAAGCGATTGCGCATCAATCAAAAACTCTTGCGGGGAACAGCTATTGGCCTGTTCAGTGCACTGTTCGCTTTACTGCTCTGGGCGGCCGGCTGGTTAGAAGTCTGGGAGGCCAAAACCTGGGATTGGCGCGTGTCGTTATTCGCAAAGCCAGGTAAGGCAACAGGCGACATCCGCCTGATTTTGCTTGACCAGAAGAGTTTGGATTGGGCTGCGGAAGAATTGGGAATTCCCTGGCCCTGGCCCAGAGAATTGTATGCCCACCTGGTGAATTACTGTCGCCGCAGTCAAGTGAATGCGCTGGCGTTCGATGTGCTGTTTACAGAGTTTTCCCAGTATGGCGTTGAAGATGACGCCGCCTTAGGAACTGCCATCGCCGAATTTCCTCATTTTGCCGCTCCCTTGTTTCTGGGAACTTCAAGCGGCGTAACCCAATGGCCGGCCGATTTTCCCACGCCGCCGCTTTTCATAAATGGCCTTGAACAATGGCTCACCCGTGCTAACATGCAGGATATGGAGTTTCCCCATGCCGTGCTTCCCATACCGGAGATGGCGAAAAATGCCGGACTGCTCTGTAATGTGCAACATACGCCTGATGCTGACGGCGTGTATCGAAGGATCAAAATATTTAATCTGTTTGATCAAAACATCTTTCCTTCATTAGGATTAGGAGTCTATTTGGCGTTTCATCCGCAAACGCGGTTACAAATTCAAGCAGGTACACTTTTCGTCGGCGAACACCAGATTCCTATAGATCGCAATGGTAATGCGATTTTACATTATCGCGGACCAGGAGGTACACACTCATTTTATCCCGCGGCTGAAATTCTGCTGGCAGAAAGTCGCATATTGGCCGGAGAACCTCCAACCGACCGAGATAGGGTTATTTTCAATGATCTCAAAGAAAAATACGTATTTTTTGGTTTTTCGGCTCCCGGGTTAAAAGATTTACGTCCTGCGCCGGTTGGCGGCGTATATTCCGGAGTTGAAATCAACGCGACGCTGCTCGATAATCTGCTCTCTGACGATTTTATGACCAGCCTTCCAACCTGGCCCACCATCATTATTGTCCTGGGTTTTTCGTTATTTTGCGCCTTATTGATAACCTTCTACAGCAGTCCGCTTCAGAACGCCGGTATCGGCGCGATTATCCTTATCCTTCCGGTGTTCTGTTCCCTCGGTTTATATCGGCTCAATATGTGGTTGCCTCTGGTAGTTCAAGAATTGGCGTTAACCCTGACGATTGTCTTTTCCCTGGTTAACAATTACATGACCGAAGGCCGCCAGAAACGCTTTATCAAAGATGCCTTCAAACAATATCTGAGCCCCGCGGTCATTGAAGAACTCCTGCAACACCCGGAACATCTCAAACTTGGCGGGGAGCGACGGGTACTCTCGATATTTTTCTCCGACATCCAGGGTTTTACGTCAATTTCTGAAAAACTGAATCCCGAAGAGTTGACCACCCTGCTCAATGAATATCTTTCAGCCATGACCGATATTATTCATGAAGAGGGCGGTACGATTGATAAATATGAAGGGGACGCCATTATCGCCTTCTGGAACGCACCGTTAAACGTGCCGGATCACGCAATCCGAGTCGTGCGAGCCGCACTGCGGTGTCAGAGTAAATTAACCGAGATGCGGCCAGCCATTTACGAACGCATCGGCAAAGACCTGTATATGCGTGTCGGTATCAACACTGGACCCGCCGTTGTGGGGAATATGGGATCGCGCAGCCGTTTTGATTATACCATGCTCGGTGACGCTGTGAACCTCGCGTCACGCCTCGAAGGGGTTAATAAACAATTTGGCACCTATACAATGATTTCGCAGATGACAAAAGATCAATTGGACGAGACCTTTGCCGTACGTGAACTCGCGCGCGTTGCTGTGGTCGGGCGCAAAGAACCGGTCGCGGTCTATGAACCAATGTCCTGGGAAACCTATCAAAGCAGAAAACAGATTTTTATTCCTTTTCGCGAAGGTTTAAAATTTTTTTATCAGGGCGATTTCGCTGCGGCATTGGAAGCCTTCTCCTCTATCCACACTCTTGATCCTGCGGCAGCGGCTTATGTCGAAAAATGCCGCGATTGTCTGGTACACCCTCCCGCCGAATGGCATGGAATCTGGGTGATGACCTCTAAATAAACAATGGACTGAACGTTCAGGGCGATTTTAAAAATCGGATTTCTTCAAGAAACCCGGTTTTTTGTCATCACCCATGCATAAAATGTTCTGATTGCAGCATCAAACAAAATATAAACATATATTTTTAGAATTTCAGTTTGACATAAAAACAAATTTAATAACATAAGAACATTCGAAATAATAGCATCTGGGTGAACATGAGGGGGATGTACCGCGAAACTCCAGTTTCGCGGCCGTCTCACTGGTGCGCGAAAGCGGCCGTCTCACTAGTGCGCGAAACTGGAGTTTCGCGCTACATTTCCAAAGGAGGATCTAACTAATGAACATTCTATGTATTGGGGATGCGATGATTCCGGGATCGCAATTCAAAAAGGCCTGCGCTGAATTTTCCATCCGGAAGAATGTGATCACAGTGAACGACTGGGAAAGTGATTGGGACAGACTCCAAAATCGCCGACTGGTTATCGAGAAACAGGGACCTGATGCAGAACCGGTCTTGCCGATGATTCAAAATGCTGACAAAGAGACTGAGATGCTGTTGGTGTTATTTGCGCCGGTTCCGGCAGGGGCGATGGATGCGTTACCAAATTTACGCGTCATTGGAGCGGCGCGCGCCGGTATGGAAAATGTTGATGTGCAGGCGGCTACCGAACGCGGTATTCTGGTACATCATATTATGGGACGTAACGCCCAGGCTGTCTCGGATTTTACGATCGGGTTACTCCTGGCAGAAGCTCGCAATATCGCCAGGGCGTACACAGCCATTCAGCAAGGCACCTGGCGTAAAACCTTTGTGAATTCCGACATCATTCCTGAGATCAGCGGGAAAACCCTGGGATTAATCGGTTTTGGTTACATCGGACAGCTTGTAGCGCAGAAACTCGCCGGGTTTGAATTGGAGATTCTGGTGTACGATCCTTTTGTCTCTGACGAGGTTGTGGCAGAATCTCGTGCTCGCAAGGTTTCAAAAGAAGAACTTTTCAAACAAGCAGATTTTGTGTCGGTCCACGCGAGGTTAACCGAGGACTCGAAAGGCTTAATCGGCAGAACGGAATTCGCATTGATGAAACCGACAGCCATTTTTATCAACACAGCCAGAGCCGGTTTAGTTGACGAAGATGCGCTGTATGACGCCCTGAAGCAGAAAAAAATTGCCGGAGCCGCGTTGGATGTTTTTTCAACAGAACCGCTTCCGGAAAATAGTCGGTGGCTGGAGTTGGATAATGTAACGTTGACCACGCATATTGCAGGTACAACAGCCGACGCGCTGAACAATTCGCCGTTTCTGCTGGTCAGGGACATCAATAAGCTGCTTGTCGGGGAAAATCCGCGATTCCTGGTCAATCCGGACGCGTTGCAGCACCCTGACACACAAGCCTGGCTTGCGTCGCTGCAGGCATAGTCGCCGAGTAACAGGTCTAAAGTTTCGGATATTTAAAAACCAGGATGACTATAGAGTAGGTATTTTGCGCTGAAGTCCGCCCAGCCCAGCCATCAATGGCCGGTCTCAAAGCCGAAGCAGGCTGAAGCCCGCTGCTGAATTCCGGAGGGCGCTTCAGCGTCCTTCAGCTTTGAGACTGGCGATTGATCGCCAGGAGACCGGGTACTCAACTTTCCTACAATACTTTCCTACAATACCGTATCGCCTACGGCGAAAAAACCTGGTTTTTCGCTCTGAAAATTTATGATCGCTTACTTAATAAGGAGCACCGTATGTCGGATGCCGTTTACATCGCTTGCATAGACGCCGGAACAACCGGCTGCCGCACCATTATTTTCTCAAGCCAGGGCAAAGTGATCAGTCAGGCCTATCAAGAATATTCCAGTATTTTTCGCTCCCCGACCTGGATTGATCATGATCCTGCAACCTGGATTCAGGGCGCCCGAGAGACCTTACAACTGGCTGTCGCCCAATTTCCCGGCGCTCCGGGTGATATTGCGGCTATTTGCGTGATTTCGCAGCGAGCGACCTTTATCCTTGTAGATCAGCATGGTATTCCGCTTGATCATGCGATTCTCTGGCAGGATAAGCGCGCAACCTCTCAAGCTGACAGAATCCGCCACACAGCCGGCGCTAAACTGATCTATCAGAAAACCGGTCTGCGCATCGATCCCTATTTCTCGCTTCCTAAACTGCTCTGGATACAAGAGCACAAGCCGCAACTGTTCAAACAAACCTACAAATTTCTCGCAGTTCACGATCTTCTGATCAATTACTTGACTGGCGTATTCATCACGGACTGGACTCAGGCTTCTCGTACCATGTTATTCAATATCAATCAGTTTGAATGGGATAGGGAACTTTGCGAGCAATTTGCGATTCCGGAAAAGATCCTGCCCCGGCCTGTGGCTCCGGGAACCGTTGTCGGCGTTCTCAAAAAAAGCCTGCAAGCCGAGCTGAAGCTGCGTCCGGATTTGCCTGTCGTGGCTGTCGGCGGCGACCAACAGGCGGCGGCAATCGGATTAGGCGTAGTTGCGCCCGGTTTGATGTGCGTCAATACCGGAACCGGGTCATTTATTTTGGCGCACGCCGAACGTCCGGCTTTTGATGACCAGCAGCGCGTCGTATGTACGGCTTCAGCGGCAGCCGGAAAATGGCTGCTTGAAGCCAGTATTTTTACCTCAGGTTCAGTATATCGCTGGTTTCGCGACAATTTTGCCATGCTCGAACGTAACACAGCGCGTGAGTTGCAGATTGATGCGTATGACATTCTGAATAGCGAAATCGCCCATACCACAATTGGGGCCAATGGGATTGTACTTATTCCGCACTTTGCTGGTTCTGCCGCTCCCTACTGGAATCCAAATGCAGTTGGATTGCTTTTTGGCCTGACGTTAGGACACAAACGGGCGGATGTCATTCGAGCCATCCTGGAAGGTATGTGCTTTGAAATTGCGAAGAATATCCAAATTATCGAATCACTGACGCACTCTATTACTCACTCACATTACGCACTCATATAAAAAAGTCAGATATTATACATTGTTTTTAACTGTGTTAGCTCTTT
>DF820470.1:346450-365993 GCA_000739535.1 Candidatus Vecturithrix granuli
AATGACACAGAAGGTTATGGACACGCTCTCCGGAGTGCGCAAGCTCTGCTTGCGCGGCCAAAGCAGAGCTTTGGCACTCCGAAAAATGTCCATAACCTTGTATGTCAATACACTACAAACTTATCAAATTCATTGTAGTCAGTTAGAAGTACCCGGAGTGGAAAGCTCAGCGTTCCTGTCAAAGCAGAGCTTTGACACTCCTGCAAATCGCAAACGTTGACGTTCTTGAAGACATTATTCTTTTTCAGAACGGAAAAATATCTTGACATAAAAATTTTTTCCTCAGATGCAATACCAATGCTTCATGCAGAGATGGAGTTTGAGTTAACCTTGTTGTTCCTTGTAACAATTTGTGTAAGAAAGGAGACAGAACATGAAGAAAATAGTGCTGTGTTTGACTGTTGTTGTTGCTCTTTGTCTGATGAATATGGCGTCGGGAGTGCAGGCGGCGGAACAAGACAATAAACTGCGCGTCGGGATCACCGCATACCCCACTAACGCCAATCCCTGGACCCAGGCGATGCAGGCGGATAATACCTTGCAGGAACGCGTCTATTCCTGGCTGCTCGCCCTCAATGATGTCACTTTAGAGTTTGAAGGAGACCTGGCAGAAAGCTGGGAATCCAGCGCAGATGGGCTTGAATGGACAATCAAACTGAAACAGAATGTGCTGTGGCATGACGGTGAGAAATTTAATGCAGATGACGTGGTTTTCACATATCAAACGCTTTTAAATGCCAAAGGGAATGACGCCCTGACTTTCCGCCGCAAAAATGATGCCAAAGAAATTGTGAAAGTGGAGAAAATTGACGATTACACCGTGAAGTTTACTACGGACGTGCAGAAAGCCAATTTCACCACCTTCCCGCTGACGTCCGTTCGTATTGTCCCGGAACATATCTGGGGGAAGATGACCCCGGAAGAAATGTTAGCCGCTCAGAATACTATGCCGATCGGCACCGGCCCATTTAAAATGAAACAAGAATTTAACCCGCAAGATACGGTGCTGGAAGTGGTGCGCTTTGATGACTATTTTAAAGGCGCGTCTCATCTTGACAGCATCATCTATGTGCTTTTCGAAAACCAGGATACCATGTTCCAGGCCTTTAAAAACGGCGATATTGATATGTTCAGCCCCACCAAAACGCAGGCAGATCAACTTCTCACCGAAGAAAATGTCAAAGTGTTGAATGTGATGCTGCCGAAACTGACCCAGATGGGCTTCAACTGTTGGACAGATCCTGAAGACCGGACGAAACCGCACCCAAAATCCAAAGGCAACCCCTTACTGTTGAATCCGAATATCCGCAGAGCCTTTGATTATGCGATGGATAAGGAAAAACTGGTACAGATCGTGTTGGGTAACGTCGGCGTGGTAGGTACTTCCCTTATTCCTACGGCTTCGGGCAAATGGCATTTAGATGTGCCGCACGAATATAATCCGGAAAAAGCGATTGAACTGCTGGAAAAAGAAGGGTTCACCAAATTTGAAGAAGTCGAAGTCAATAATCGCAAGATCAAAGTTCGCGCCAATGAAAAAGGCGAAAAACTGGTATTTCGTATGGCGCTGTTGACCGTCGGGTATGCCTGGCACTATCGCGACAGTATGCCGTTCATTACGAAATGGCTGGAAGCAGTTGGGATTGGACTGCAAATTGAACCCATGGACGGCGATGCTCTCGGTGAACGCTCAACCCTTGATAGCCAGAACGTCGGCGATTTCGATGTGTATATCTGGGGTTGGACGCCTGATTATGAACCAGCCTATATGCTCTCAGTCTTAACTACTGAGCAAATTGGCGGACGTTCCGACTGTCTCTATTCCAATCCGGAATATGACAAACTGTATGAACTCCAACTCCACCAGATGAATGAAGAAGAACGGCTGCAAACCGTCTATAAGATGCAAGAAATGGTTTTGCAGGAAGCGCCGTATATTCCCTTGTATTACCAGGGCGTTCAGGAAGCTTTCCGCACCGACAAATTCGAAGGCTTTGTGATGCGGCGCGGTGATGGCACCGTGTTTCACAATACAACCTACTTGAATCTGCAACTAAAGAAGTAAGGGATGGATAATGTGTCTAAAAACCGAGTTTTTTCAAAAAACTCGGTTTTTCTTGTCAACCCTCTTTCCGAACCAATAACTACCCAATAGAGCATGAATTCTAAATATTTATTCAAAAAAATTGTTCAGAGCCTGATTACCTTACTGATTGTGCTCACGGTAAGCTTTATCCTGTTTCGTGCCATGCCAGGTGACCCGGTGCGGATGTTTATCAAAGAAGGGCTGCCTCCGGAAATGGTGAAGGCCATGAAGAAAAACATGGGCTTAGATGAACCCTGGTATGTACAATATTTTATTTATATCAAAAGTATGCTCCAGGGGGATTTTGGCGATTCCTTCTCCTTTCGAAAACCGGTGATGGATGTGATCTGGTATCGGCTGCCGAATACCCTGCTCTTAGCGGTGTGCGCCCAGGGCATTGCGATTATTCTGGGAATTCTGCTTGGCACGATTGCCGCGGCTTTTCGTGGGAAAAAAATCGATGTCACCCTGTTAGGTATGGCATTATTCATTTACGCCATGCCGGCGTTCTGGCTTGGTATTGTTCTGCTTTCCTATTTTGGAGTGCAATTAGGCTGGGTCCCACTCTTTGGCATGGAAACACCAGGTCGGGAATACGCTTCTACCTTTGCCCATGTCAAAGATGTCGCTCATCATCTCGTGCTGCCCGCCGTCACCTTTGGTCTGGCGATTACCGGCAGTTATACCATGATCATGCGCAGCGCGCTGCTGGATGTGTTTACGGAAGATTATATCAATACCGCCAAAGCCAAAGGATTTAACCGTAAATACATTATTCGTTATCATGCGCTGCCCAATGCTATGCTGCCGATGGTTACGATCATCGCCATTAATTTGGGATTCATCGTCGCCGGAGCCATTCAGACCGAAACCATTTTTTCCTGGCCCGGGGTCGGCACATTAACCTTTAAAGCTCTGGGGGCCAGAGATTATCCCCTGTTGCAAGGAGCCTTTCTTATCACCAGCTTTTGCGTAATCGGCGCAAATTTTCTTGCGGATATTGTCTATATGTATATTGACCCCAGAATTCGTTATCAATAAGTAATCAGGCAGAGAAACCGGATTTTCGCCAAAAACCCGGTTTCTTCTCTATGGGAGGACACAGATGTTTTCTGCGAAATTAGCTGTGAGATGGCGCAATATTAAGCGTTTTCTCCACATCTTCTTCTCAAATAAAATCGGCACCCTCGGTTTTATTATGCTGGTGTTTTTTGTGCTGGTCGCCTTTATCGGGCCAATGGTCTATCATTATGATATTACCGACGTGGCGGTCGGTGACATTATGGCCCCGCCGACCAGAGATTTTCTGTTAGGCACGGACCAACTCGGACGAGATTTATTCGGCGCGATCATTCATGGCGCGAAAACCTCGTTAATTGTGGGATTTTTCGGGGCCGGAATTTCAGTCATCATCGGTACGATCCTGGGTTTAAGCGCGGGCTACATCGGCGGTCGCGTTGATGATGTACTCATGCGTTTTACTGATGGGATGATGGTCCTGCCGATGTTGCCATTGATCATGGTGTTGGCGGCGCTGCTAGGCACCAGCATTTTTAACATTATCATCGTCATTGGTCTGACCGGCTGGACCGGAACAGCCAGGCTGGTGCGTTCGCAGACCCTTTCTATGAAAGAACGCCAGTTTGTGGAACGTGCCAAATCCATCGGAGCCGGCAACGCCTACATCATGCGCAAGCATATTTTGCCAAACGTGTTTCCGGTGATCTTTGCCAACAGTATCCTGCGCACGGCCACCGCTATTTTAAGTGAAGCTACATTGAGCTTTCTGGGGTTGGGCGATCCAATGGCTGTAAGTTGGGGCCAAATTTTGAACGGCGCATTTAATAATGGCGCGGTCAGTATTGGGGCCTGGTGGTATTACGTGCCTCCGGGCATTTGCATCATCCTGCTGGTCCTGAGTTTTACCTTTTTAGGGTATTCTTTTGATGAAATTTTAAACCCCAAATTACGGAAGAGATAAGGAATCTTTTTGGCCCACGAAACACACGAAAAGACACGAAAGGCAGTTGTTCGAGAAAATACAAGGTAACTATTTAGCAGTCACAGCCCGTAGGGCTTCAAGTATTGGAGCAACGGACTGACAATAAAAAATGGAACATATCTTAGAAGTCAAAAATTTGAATACATTTTTTGAAATCAGCCAGGGGATTGTAAGGGCAGTTGAAGGTGTGAACTTCAATTTAAAATATAGTGAATCTATTGGTCTGGTGGGCGAATCGGGCTGCGGAAAAACCACCACTGCGCTCTCGGTCATGGGGATGCTGCCAGACAATGGGTTCATTGAACACGGCGAAATTTTCTTTGAGGGCAAAGATATTGCAAAAAATACCGAAGCGCAATGGCAACTCTACCGTTGGAGTGAAATTTCGATGATTTTTCAGGGCGCGATGAACGCCCTGAATCCGGTCATGAAAATTAGCGATCAGATCACAGAAGCCATTAAGCTCCATGAACCTGACTCCAGCGACAAGGCGGCGCGCGAACGGGTGCTTGAGTTATTTCATCTGGTCGGGCTTGACGAAAAACGTGTTGACAATTATCCGCATGAATTCAGCGGCGGGATGCGACAGCGCGTGATGATTGCCATGGCCCTGGCCTGTCGTCCTAAACTCATTATCGGCGATGAACCGACCACTGCGTTGGATGTGATGGTACAGGCGCAGATTATCGAGTTGATCAACGATCTGCGTGAAAGGCTCAATTTGAGCATGATCGCTATTACCCACGATCTCTCAATTATTTCGGAAATCTGCGATATAGTGGCAGTGATGTACGCCGGGAACATCGTTGAAATCGGTAATGTCAGGGATGTCATCCGCCAGCATAAACATCCGTATGCCAAAAAATTGATCAACGCCTTTCCCAATATTTACGGCAAAAAAACCATGGTTGAGTCCATTCCCGGAGATCCGCCCAATTTGCTGAATCCTCCGAGTGGCTGCCGCTTTCATCCGCGCTGCGAATATTGTCTGCCTGTGTGTAAAGAAAGTTCGCCAGAATTGATCGATCTTGGCAATGAACATTTTGTGGCCTGTCATATTGTCGGAAGGAACTGAGCTATGCAGAACGAACACATTATTGAAGCAAAAAATCTGAGTGTCCATTTTGCCATTCGTCAAGGGTTTTTCAAAGAACTCTTTACAAAAGAACACAGAAAGGTAAAAGCGGTGGATGGGATTGATTTGACGATCCGTAAAGGAGAGATTGTTTCTTTAGTAGGCGAAAGCGGCAGCGGCAAAACCACCACGGGCAGAGCCTTGTTAAACCTGGTGCACAAAACGGCAGATGAGCTGAAATTTGAAGGCAGCGCGTACAATGACCGTGATGTGTCCTGGCTGAGAAATTTTCGCCGGCGCTGCCAGATGATTTTTCAAGATCCGTACCAGTCATTGAATCCGAAATACATGATCGTAGATATTGTCGCGGAGCCGCTGCGTTTGATTGAAAAACACCTGTCAGAGCAGGAACTTGAAACGCGGGTGGTTGAAGCCCTGGAATTCGCCGGATTAAAGCCGGGGCGCGATTATCTGTATCGCTATCCGCATGAATTAAGCGGGGGCCAGCGCCAGCGTGTGGCGATTGCGACGGTGTTTATCGTGTCTCCGGATTTTATTGTGGCGGACGAGCCGGTCTCAATGTTGGACGCCTCGGTACGGGCAGATATTGTCAAACTGATGTTTGAGATGAAAGAACTCAAGGGCACGTCGTACCTGTTCATTACCCATGATCTCTCGCTGGCCTGGTTGATTTCCAATAAAGTGGCGATTATGTATCTAGGCAAAATTGTAGAACTCGGCCCTTCGGAAATCATCTCCGGCGATTGCCGGCATCCGTATTCACAGGCATTGATCAGCGTCTTAGCCAACATTGATGTTGACCATCAGAAGAAAAAAATTATTCTCAAAGGGGAAACGCCCTCGCCCATTAACATTCCTTCCGGCTGCCGTTTTCATACCCGCTGCCCGATTATGCGCGAACACTGTCAAATCCAGGAACCCGCGCTCACTGAACTCAGTGACGGCCATTTTGTCGCCTGCCATTATCCTGAGAAAATCGAGCCGAATGCCGTGTAAAGGGGAAATTTGCCGTATGCGGTTATTTTTTCTTGACAATGCCTGGACGCGGTCGTACTTATTCTTTTAGATACTTTGCTCTGAGAAGACCTGTGATCAAATAAATATATGTTGTCGGAAAAGTGTTTGCAGCAATAATAGAGGATGATAGCAACGAGAGGCAGGTAGGAGAGCGAGGCGATGAAAGCGCGTTTAACCTTGAAACCCTATCAACGTGGCGCAAAAAAGCTGTCCAGACAGTATGGCGATCGATTACTTTATGTCCGATACCGGTATGATCCTGTCCGCAAAAAACGCATCACGACAGTTGAACTCATTGTTGAGGAGGTCAATTGGAATCCGCAAGCGACGTTTGCTGCGAACCAGCGCGTTCATCTTCGGGTGGAGGTGACTGAGCGGGACGTGCAGAAACAAGTGAAACAGGCCGGAGGGACATGGAATCAGCAGCGAAAGGTCTGGGAGCTTCGTTACGATGCTGTGTTGGCGCTCGGGCTGACAGATCGGATCGTTGGGGAAGTCGGGGCATCATCATAAAGCATCTTATATAAGATGAGCAAGAAGATTCTGGGACGGACCACATGACATCTTATATAAGATGAGACAGTGTATCGTATATACGAGCTATGTTTCTTATATACGATACTTTTATCGTATATAAGAAAACCGAATTACTGCCAGTGAAAAAAGTTTCTTATATAAGATATATTGTTTGCATCTTATATACGAAACAAATATCGTATATAGGATGCTAGTATCGTATATACGATACGGTTTCGGCCGCAGGTACGCAGCCTAAACCCTGTTAGCCCGCCTTAAAAAGGAAAAAGATCGTTATGCAAGAAATAAAGCCTTTTTCTCCTCAAGATTGCATAAATTTCGTTAAAACCCATCTCAATGAAATAAAAGATGGGAAATATAGCATAGTAGTTGATCCAGCTTGGATACCAGAGCTTCCACAAGAAATTATATCACTTTTGCCACATTATAGCTGGATTAGCAAAAAAAATATCGCCAAAACGTCTCAAGATGCCCAAATATTGCGAATGTTGGCAACAGAAGCGAAGCTACAAGATACAAATATAGTCCCAGAATTAGCTGTATCCATCGCGAAGAATAAATATACTCCATTAGATATCTTAAAAAATCTTTCAAAGCATGAAAATATATACGTACTACGTGCTATTGCTTCGAACCCGAACACTCCATCAGAAATTTTAGAAAATTTTGCTCGTTATAATGATAATGAGCTACGTCAATCTGTTGCACGTAATCCTAACACTCCTGAAAGAATTTTAATAGGTTTAGCAACAGATCATATTGATGATGTACGCCGTTGTGTTTTAAGTAATTCTAATATTTCTGTAAACGTTTTAAAAACTCTATTAAACGACGAAACACGTTTTGAAAGAACAACTATTGCCATTAAAGCTGCTGAAGAACTTTATAAGCAGGGAATTATTACTACTCGTTATAAAGAATATCAACAATCAAAAGAAGAAAAAGAACGATATACAATAGAACAAAAACGTTTAAAGGAAGAAGAAGAAAACGAAGAAAAAAGAAAACGAAAAGATAAGACATTTAAATCAATGCTGATAGTTGGAGTTATATGGGCTATAATGCCAGGAAGTATTATTTTATTTATAATTAAGCTAATTTGGGGTATTGATGCCGTAATAATGGCAATAGTTGCATGGTTTATTATTGTCATGATTTGGGCATCATTGGTAGCACAAGAAGAATCGTAAAAGAATACATAGTAGATATTGAGGCTAACGATCTGCTTGCACCGGAGCGCAAAGGGCGGGCGTGGCAAGTTGGTTGCTGTATTTTGGGTTTGGTCGCCGCCCGCCCTTTGTGCCCGGTGAAGCAGCGTGTTAGAACTTTAACTGTCTGTTTGACTAAAGGGGGATATATGGCGGTTGATAGATCTCGAACAAAAGAATTGATTGATGGAATAAATATTGCTTTTGAAATTGCAGCAAGTCCATTATCTGAAACACCAAGAAAATGGCTAAAAGAAAAAATCATGGGTTCAGCAATTGGTGAAATTGAACGTCTTGTTTTGGAGAGTCGTCCACCTGTATTATATCTTCTTGGAAGAAGTGGGCATGGAAAATCTTCGATTATTAATGCTCTTGTAAAAAAAGATGTTGCAAAAGTAAGTGATATAAAACCGTGTACAGTAGGAGCCGATCCATATTTTATCTCATTTCCTGAATATTATGCTGAGTGGCAAATCATAGACTCTCGCGGCATATTTGAAACAACTACTCCGCACGGGGCTACTGCTAAAAATGCCGTAGCGCAAGTAAAAGAAGATATAAGAAAATATCGTCCTGATATTATCCTTCATGTCGTAACTGCTTCCGAATGTAGGGCATTAGAACAAGACTTTAAAACATTTGCAGAGATCCAAAGGATAGCAGAAAAAGAGATCGGTATTGCTGTCCCATCTATCATGCTTATCAATAAAGTGGATACTCTGGGGGATCCTCTCGAATGGCCGATTGAAAAATTTGCTAAGAAGGCTGGCTTGGTGAAAGAATTGCTTGATTATGTAATACATGACGTTTTAAAATGTCATGCAGATAAAATCAATCTTAATTCATCTATGCAAGGATATAAGCTATCAAATGGTTCATACATAGGAATTCTTCCTGTTTGTGCATATAAAGGCAGAGAATGGAACATCGATACATTATCGTCATTTATTGGTGAGCATTTGCCACAAACGGCATTATTAGATTTTTACCAAGCACTACAAAGAAAGGAACAATTAAGAAGATTATCAACCTCGCTAGTTAGGCGGTTTTCAATTATTGCGGCTGGAATAGGCGCATCTCCAATTCCAATCGCGGACATCGCTGTCCTTGCTCCTCTTCAGTCATTGTTAATCGCACTTATTGCAGGGTTATCATGTCGAAAATTTTCTCTTGATTCCGCAGCAGAGTATGCAACGGCTAGTGGAATAAACGTTGGCGCTGCTTTTGGCTTCCGACGCATTGTGCAACAACTCACCAAATTGATCCCTGTTGTTGGTAGTGGGGCGAGCGCAAGCATTGCTGGAGCAGGGACTTACGGAATAGGTAAAGCGGCTGAGGTATATTTCTTTACGGGGCAGATAAAAAAACCAATCTCATTTTTACGTGAATGGATATTTAATCGAAGATGATATGTGAGGTAGGAAATGGACGGATTATTTAAACTGATAGCGGGGTTACTCAAAATTATAATTTTATTCATAAAATCACCTATAATCACCTTGAGTATAATTTTAGGTATAGCAATAATATCCATTTTGGTAAGTTATAGAGATATAAAAAAGGAAGAGCAGCAGAAAAAGCAGAAGAAAAAGAGATGGCTTTGACTTTTTGTGTTATAAGTACATAATAAAAATGTTCATATCGTTCTAACGATCTGCTTGCACCGGAGCGCAAAGGGCGGGCGTGGCAAGTTGGTTGCTGTATGTTGGGCTTGGTCGCCGCCCGCCCTTTGCGCCCGGTGAAGCAGCGTGTTCGGCTCAATTGTTCAGTGGGTACGACAATGAGCTAGAGCTGTTATATAAAAGTACCCAATAATGAAGTCTGGTCTATGACAGCGATTGCCCTGTCACAGGTCAACATCATTCCGAGGAGAAGAGGTATGAATTGTTCAAAACATCCAGAGAAACCAGCAGCAGGCGCATGTGTGTATTGCGGGAAATTCTACTGTACAGAATGCCTAGTTGAAGTCAAAGGGAAAATGTATTGTCGTGATGATATGTCAAAAGTCTTTGATGAAATCAAAGAACAAACCAAACAGCAGTCATCAAGCGGACCAATGGTGTTTATGAATGCGGGTGGAGGAGCCAGCAGTAGCAGCAGCGCGGCGGCCAGTTCTGGAGGAACCGCGTCCCATCCAGGCGGGCGACGATGCTTAAAATGTGGGTATGTTGGATTTATGAAAACATGGTTGCGCCACTATAATCTTCCCCAACTGTTAGCGGTGGTGTTATTGTTTTTCTATCTGATTCCAGGGATTATTTTCATCGCGTGGGGGTGGGGAAAATATAAATGTCCGCAATGTGGGGCCGTCGGGAAAAACGTTCCTGCCTGACGATGCATCAGAAGTCTGTATCTATTTGACGCGGGCTAAAAACCATTTCATTAGCGTCATAAACATAAGGCAAAGTAGAGGATACCGAACGATCTGCTTGCACCGGAGCGCAAAGGGCGGGCGGGAAAATCCGGTGGTATTATTTTAGGCTTGGGTGGCGCCCGCCCTTTGCACCCGGTGAAGCAGCGTGTTAGGCTACTACGTAAGAAAAAAATTCTTATGTAGCCGCTTTAGAAGAGAACATATGCGTAAAGAAAAAACCTCATTTGTTATGGATTGGGTGAGCATTCTATTTGTTCCATTTTTCCTGAGCTTAACATTAGTTATTTTCATCTTTCCTATCCTCCCTTTCTTCGGGATTGATATTAGAACATGGGATCAACAATTTAACCAATCTTGGATGAAAATATCGTATGGAGCGTGTTCATTTTTTCTCGTCGCTATCATACAATGGTATGCTATACAACGAGAAATCAATCTCATTAGTAAATGGTGGATTGCTGTTACGACGATAGGTTTTCTTCTTGGAAGTTTGTCTTTTCGTCCATTTGTGAATGAAAATATTGTGATTGATAGCCTACGAGGTCTTATTGGCGGACTTGTGTTAGGACTTGGACAATGGGTGATCCTGAAAAATAAATTTTCTCGTGCATGGTATTTGGTACCTGCATACGCGATTCCGATGTCATTCTATGGAATGGTCATCGCAAAAAATTCAACGCATAGAGTCATCTATAGCATAGTTTTCTTTATCATATTAGGTGTCATAAGTGGTAAAACATTGGATTGGTTATTCAAACATCCGCTTCTCAAAGAAAGTGATAAAAATACGCAAAATGGCGAAGAGCCATTATCATTAAAATCCATCGCCGACGAGAGAGTTCCTAATGAAGCTTCGAAAAATATATCAGACACATTCTCTCTGTGGAATATGTTGAAGATGTGGTTTATAGGGTTATTGAGTTTATCTACGACATTATCGTTCTCTGCCCATGATAAAGAATATCAGATATTAACGACATTGGTATTTATATCTATTGTGTTTGCTTTTCTGGGCGTGGGATTATTTCTTTCAATTATAAAAATGATTATGGGACATCAAAAGTTACGACCTATTACGGTTGTTTCTGTCGTCTTGATTAGTCTGAATACTTTTTTACTTTGTTGGCGTTTCCTGCACACGTTTTCTTCGTTTAATATCATTGAGAGTCTTGTTGTCGCTCATATTTTATTGGGAATAAGTGTTATAGGAATTATTCCGGGCGGAGTATTTTTTATTTTAGGGGAGATTCTTTTCCTCAAGAGTCAAGAGAGAAGAGCCTTCGCCGATATGATATACGAAAAATTGAAACGACCATTATTTTATATCACGGTCTCTTTACTTGTTATATTGTCTGTCATATCGTTATTATCCCTCAATCTATCAAAATCAGAGCCAGAAATATCGTTTGAAGATTTTGAGCCAAAAATATCGTTAGAAGATTTTGAGGGCATAGTACGAGCACAACAGGAAAGTGCTACTCCAACAGTAACACCAACAATCTTACCAACCATGATACCAAAAAACGAAAAGACTCAATGACGATGGAAAGAGCCTAACGATCCGCTTGCAGGGGACGCAAAAGGGCGGGCGGAAAAATTGGTTGCCAAATGTCAAGGGTGGTTGCGCCCGCCCTTTTGCGCCCCTGAAGCGGGGCGTTAGGCAATATCGGATACTGAACCCATTTTTAAAATCGTTCAACAATAGTCCTTATTGGAAATAACTTTTTCATCTTTCTCATTCCGTTGCTTACTGGAGTTAGAAAAAAGTGAGGGCGGTTATTTTCAATAATGCCTAAATGAAAAAATGTTTTTTAGTAAAAAAGCAAAACACTTGAGAGAACAGCAACAAGAAGAAGATAGAAGAGTTGCAGAAGAACAAAGAAAACAGGAAGAATATAGAAAGGTAACAGAATATCTGAAAAAGCAAGAACAAGGGGACGATAAAAAATATGACCGAATCATCAATTGCCCGTATTGTAAAGGGACGGGAGAATTTTATGCTGCTTTAACAGAGTTACGTTTGGAGGGGCTTCCACCGAAGCAACTATTTTTTATTTTTGATCCTGTTTTAGATCAGAAAAAATGCCAACACTGGATTAAAGAGCTTATCGTCAGCGCTGGTTACGATCAGAGGTTACTTAGTGTTACTTATTTTGAATGTCTCTTTTGCAAGGGAGATGGAATTGCATACGCTTGGTTTGAACAAATTCAGGATGCTCTTGAGAACTGTATTGAATGTAACGGAGCAGGAGAAGTCACTGTTCGAGTAAAAGCAAAGGTAGGGATGGAGACAAAAAAAATTACGTGTACTGCATGTCAAGGAACTGGTTTATCACATATTTCCCACATGACTATAGTGCATATTAAAACACTCGCAGGAGGCTTTTATGGGCAAATAGATGAATATGAATTATTCAAGATTGATGAGAGTGTTCGTTATCAGACTATTCATCTAACAGACAATCCAACAGATAATGATTATCCCTACAAGTGCTGCATAAAAATAGATGACAATAATCGTCAGGTGTTTGCAGAATCAAAACTAAGATTTGCTATAAATTAATTTTAAATTAAGAGAGGAGAGGACGACATGCTTTACGGAGATTTACGAGGATTCGCAGAAGCATTAATCACAAGAGATAAATATAAGGTTGACGGATCATTACGGGATTTAGCAGATGCTATTATCAGCGGAGATAAATATAAAGTTCCAGATGGACAATTACGCGAATTAGCCGATGCACTCATTCGTCGAGATAAATATAGAGTCTCCGATGGGCCGTTACGAGAATTTGCCGATGCGTTAATCAATAATGATAAATATAAGGCTCCAGATGGATTACGCGATTTGGCGGATGCGATTTTAACAGGGGATAAATATAAAGTCTCTTCTGGAAGCGGATGTTATATTGCGACGGCCACGCTCGGACATGCCGCGTATGAGGATTTGGATATTTTGCGTCATTTCCGGGATACGGTGGTGATGTCTACGGATTTCGGAACACGTTTAGTTACGTACTATCGCCGTATTGCTCCAAGTATCGCCATGTATATTGAGGATAAATCAATATTGAAAAAATCATTTCTTTATCCTTTTATTCTTCCGGCGATAAAGATACTTAAAATTCTTCCTCATGGTCTTTTTAGCAAAGGGATTGCGTATGGTATTTTTCTTGTATGCTTGGCATGGGCAACAATTGTATCGTCATGTATTATGAAGATAGTGCCAAGATATTCTTGCAAGAAGAATGGTTAGAAACGAGAGAGCCTAACGATGCGCTTGCAGGCGACTTCGCAGAGGGCGCGGGATAAAAATTGAGGTGTTTCATCGAGTTTATGTGGCCGCGCCCTCTGCTCGCAGCCTGAAGCGCGGCGTTCGGCTATCGTAAGGAGTGCAGCGATAAGGCGGACAATACGAATAAATTGCACTCAAAAACAAGAGCAGCAAAAAAGGTGAAGAAATATCTTTTCTGTATGCTTCAATATCTCACAAGGAGTTTTTATATGAAAACCTTTTCAGGTGTCAAGCGATTATTTTGTCTCATGACAACGCTCACAGTATCATTTGCTTTTATAGGATGTAGCAACGACAGTCCCAGCATAATATCTCCTGATTTGACAGTATCCTCAATTGCGATGACAGAGACAGATATGGACATGGGACGTTCTATTATGGAATACCAATTATCTGGGAATAGCTCTGTTGCTCGCGAAATGAGCAATGCCGTCGCAGGATTTAATATGGCGGTGTTTAATCAGACCGCCAATGCGTATCGTCAAGCTATCAATAGTGCGTCACCATATTTGAAGTATGTTGGAGGAGCGAATCCGGCACAAGATGTCCAGGTATTTGGCGCAGCGCTCAGATACCTTCAAAATGCACTGAACCTTAATGTTTCATTGCAAAAGCAACTATTAATTGGATTGAAGGATCCGCGTTATGCGAGTTCAAGGTCTGTTATGCAGAGGGATCTTCAAACCCTTAAAAATGAAAATGTCAAATTACAGCAATTGATTGGGGGATTTCAAATGAAATATAATCTTGCGGTGCGACAGAAAAATTACTACGATCAGCAGGTCAGAAGAGCGATTTTAGGACGGTAAGAGGATTGCTACTTCGATACGAAGCGAAATAGCCGAACAATGCGCTTGCACCGGACTTCGCAGAGGGCGCGGGATAAAAAGTGGATGCTCAAGTCAAGTTTAGGTGGCCGCGCCCTCTGCTCGCACGGTGAAGCGCCGCGTTCGNGAGGATCTGAACATGATCACAAGATATTTGTCAAAGAACTTTTTTATCTACTGCGTAAAGTGAGTAAATAACATCATAAATAATTCTATTGAACAAATAAACATTGTCCCTGAAAAGAATTTACTTGAACAATCCATAAATTATACGCTGACAAATAGCGATGAGCTTCAGCTATTTGATGAGATTGATACGATTTTAGAAACTCCGATACTTGAGGAAACGGTCAAAGAACGTTTGCAATTTACTCGAATTGGACAAGAGCGTTTTCGTAAAACCTTGATCACATATTGGAAAGGATGTTGCGCAGTGACAGGATGTCAAGAGACTCGAATATTACGAGCTTCACATATCAAACCCTGGCGAGTATGTAACAACTTTGAACGTTTAGATGTGTTTAATGGCTTATTATTGCTTCCCAACCTAGATGCAGCATTTGATCAAGGATTGATTACATTTGACCGACAAGGCAAAATTATGATCTCTCCATCTTTCCGAAAAAGTGCAAGCATGTTAGGGATTACAGAAGATATGAAAATACAGCTTGATGAGCGACATCAAACATATCTTGCCTATCATCGTGATATGTATAGGGGGAATATCTTGTGAGAAAAGAGGATGCCGAACATTCGCTTGCACCGGACGCACAACAGCGGGCGGGAAAATTGGTCGGTGTTCTGTCAAGGTTGGTAGCGCCCGCTGTTGTGCGCCGGTGAAGCGCGGCGTTAGATTTTCTGTATAATTCGGTAATATTTCATATAACAAATATATTTGAAATGGGGGCTTAAGATATGCCACAAGCAATTGTTGATCCTGAAGAATTAGCTCGTTTTGCCAGCAATCTGAGACAATTTAATGTTCAATTACAAGAGGGGATGTTGAAGCTTAATGGACAATTTGATCAATTAAGCTCAACTTGGCGTGATCAAGAACATCAAAAGTTTGCCCAGGAGTATGAACAAACGATGAAAGTACTTACACATTTTCTACAAGTCTCAGATCAACATATTCCATTTCTATTGAGAAAAGCACAACGAGTACGTGAATATTTAAGCCAATGATAACAGAATAAGAGATTAACTTAATGAAGAAGGCAATGATATGGCGCAACAAAATGACCCTATAGAGCAAATTAGGAAAATAGTTCTTGCACTTCGTCAAGTTACACATGAATATGGCGAACTAAAAAAAACTACTGATGAACTTTATGAGATAAGTTACAAGGATGCGGAGAGTTCTTTTAATCGTGCTCGCCAAAAAACCATTATCCAAATAGAAAAAATTATCAGATTACAAACCTCTTTTCAAACCATGCTTGAACAAGCCCACATGTCCAATTTATTAAAGAATACAGAACCTCCTTTACCATCTAATTGGTCAGCATCAGATGATCCTGAGCAAAAATTAGAAGAAAGCATTGCCACTCTTGAGCGGCTTTATAAAGAAACACAAGGAATCATTCAAGAAGCAGAACTATAGAATTTTATTCACGTTATATCATATTTCATAGAGGTTAGGTAGTGAACTTCCAAGAACGGCAAATACAAGAATATACTGAACTGAGTACAGAATACGGCTTGTTAAGAGATAAAATAGCTAAATTACGTCGTGGTTTGATCTTAGAAACAGATATAGCGGCTCAATTCAAAATAGAAAAAAATATAGAAGAACTTGAAAAAGAACGAAAGCAAATTGAGAAAAAATTAGAGAGTTTTGAAAAAAATGGAGTAAATTCCTCCAATAGTGAAACAAGTGAACAACATAAATCTGTTATGCAAAACGACGGGAATTCTTTTAATGTTTGCACAAATAACCAAAAGGAATCAGCAAATTATCTCTTTCGTGAAGCATTGAACTACTTATTGTCCAAAGACTATGAAAAATCTGTTTTAACGATAGAATCTGTTTTAGACCAATATCCTGATTATCCTGGAGCCAAGGAACTTCTTGAAGAGGCAAAAGAAAATTTATCGACTCAGCAAAAAACTCATATAGTAGAAGAAAAATTAGAGATACTAAGCCAAACTTTACAAGATGCTCAATATTGGCATTTTGCTTCATTAAAGAAAGCTCGTCATGAATTTGATAAGAGAATAGAAGATATTGAGAAAACTTATACCCAAAAAATAGCGACCACAAAACAAGAATTTGATCAAAGTCTTACAAAAATCGAACAAGAAATCAAACAACTTAATTTCTCCTCTTTCAATGCGATTCCGTGGGATAATTCAACTTGGAACAATTGGACACCTAACTTTTTATCGTCAAACCTTTCTTTTCTTTGCTTCGGAAAATTAAAAGAATTCGATCAACCAGTGTCTTTTAGTGTACCTGCTCTGTTTCGTCTGCAAAGACACTCCCCTATTCTTTTTAAAACCTATGGTACAACTAAAAAATTAGTTGTAGCTACAATTCAAAGCTTATTGTTACGATTATTAACAAACATTACTCCTGGTAGATTACGTTTTACATTCATTGATCCTGTTGGACTGGGACAGAATATTGCGCCTTTTATGCACTTAGCAGATTATGATGAAACATTAATCAATTATAGGGCGTGGTCAGAAAAAGCTCATATTGAGAAAGTTTTAGTAGAATTAACTGAACACATGGAGAATATAATTCAAAAATATCTCCGTAATACCTATTCCACGATTGAAGAATATAATGAACAAGCTGGTGAGGTTGTAGAACCCTACAGATTTCTCGTAGTGATTGATTTTCCTATTAATTTTACCGAAGATGCAGCCAAACGACTTATTAGTATAAGTCAAAATGGTTCTCGGTGTGGTGTCTATACGATTATTCTTTATGATACTACACAATCATTACCCTTTGGATTTAATGTTACAGATATTGAACAATCCGCAATAATTATCAGTTTGAATAATGAAGAACGTTTTATTTGGGAGGATTCTGATTTTAAAGAATGTCAGCTTGAATTGGAAAAACCACCTGATGAAAAGCTTTTTAACAGGATTATACATCAAGTTGGACAAATGGCACTGGAAAATAGCAAAATTGAAGTTCCTTTTGAGAAACTGTTGGAAAAAGCTAATTTGATTTCTAACAACTGGTGGAATGGTAGCACAATAGATGGAATTCGAGTTCCTTTAGGTCCTATTGGAGCAACTAAAGTCCAATATTTAGACATAGGCAAAGGGACAGCGCAACATGCTTTAATTGTAGGGAAAACGGGTTCTGGGAAATCTACTTTACTTCACGTGTTAATTTCCACTTTAGTTTTAAATTATAGTCCAGATGAGATTGAACTGTATCTGATTGATTTTAAGAAGGGTGTCGAATTTAAAATTTATGCGACTCTTCAATTACCTCATGCTCGTGTGATTGCAATTGAAAGCGAGCGCGAATTCGGGTTAAGCGTACTTGAAGGACTCGATGCAGAACTCAAACGGCGTGGAGATATTTGCCGTAAAGTAGCAGTTGATGGGTTGAAAGCCTTTCGAAAGAAAATGAACCAGAAAATGCCGCGTATTCTACTCTTGGTAGACGAGTTTCAGGAATTTTTTACGACAGATGATGGCCTTGCTTCAAAAGCCTCTCAAATTTTAGATCGATTGGTACGTCAAGGACGTGCTTTTGGGATTCACGTATTATTAGGCTCTCAGACTTTAGCTGGAATGTATACCTTAGCTCGTAGCACCATTGATCAAATGGCGATTAGAATTGCGTTACAATGTAGCGACGCTGATTCTCGACTCATTTTAAGTGACGATAATCCTGCCGCTCGATTACTCTCACGCCCAGGCGAAGCCATTTATAATGCGGCGAATGGCTTAATTGAAGGTAATAATCCTTTTCAAGTGGCATGGTTACCCGAAGATAAACAAGAATATTATCTCTCACATGTTAAGAAATTAGCGAAAGAGGTAAACAAATGGCCACCGACTAATTTGATTGTATTTGAAGGGAATGCTCCGGCTGATGCTGCCAAAAATCGGAAATTAGTCACACATTTACTTCACACGAAACCACTGGCTTCTACGAGGCGGAGTTCGGCTTGGCTTGGGGAACCTGTCGCCATTAAAGAGACAACAGTTGCTAACTTTCGCCGTCAGAGTGGGAGCAATCTGATGATTGTTGGACAGAATGATGAAGCGGCAATGGGTATGTTGCTAACAGCAGTGTTAAGTTTATCTGTTCAATATGCTTCTGAAAGGGTTTTATTTAATATCATAGATTGTGGTTCTATAGATACACCCCATGCTCACTGTTTAAAATATCTGTCTGACATGTTGCCTCATGTAATTAAGTATGGTAGAAAACGCTATCTTCCAGAAATGATTTATGCTACTGCTCAAGAAGTCGAACAGCGGTTAGTAAATGAAGAGGAAAGTATAGAGAAAAAACCCACGATATACTTAATTATCTATGGATTACAACGCGCTCGGGATTTGGAAGAGAATGATAGCTATGGAGGGGGGTTTTCATTTGATATGTCAAATGAGATGCCCAAGCCTTCGAGCCCAGGTAAAGTATTCCCTAAAATCTTACGGGACGGAGCAGAAGTCGGAATTCATACTCTCGTTTGGTGTGATACATTAACCAACTTACATCGTCTTTTAAGTCGTCAAATTTTGCGCGCATTTGACATGCGGGTTGTGTTTCAGATGAGTAGTGAGGATTCCATGATGCTTATAGATTCTCCTGTTGCAAGTAAACTTGGGCAACATCGAGCTCTACTTTACAGTGAAGAAGACGGGCAGTTAGAAAAATTCAGACCATTTGCTATTCCAAATGAACGATGGTTACAAAAGGTGGGAGAGAAATTGAATATTAAATAAGGGAAATCTAACGATGGGATGAAGCAGACTTTCAGGGGGCGCGGGGGAAGCTTGTTGCTGAACCTGTAGTACAGTGGCCGCGCCCCCTGAAAGCTGCTTATCCCAGGCGTTAGAATGCTTTACAGGTAAGGGAAGAAGAATGTTGTAATAGAATTACATACCGCGTAAGCGA
>DF820470.1:366072-368875 GCA_000739535.1 Candidatus Vecturithrix granuli
GGCGTTAGAATGCTTTACAGGTAAGGGAAGAAGAATGTTGTAATAGAATTACATACCGCGTAAGCGAAGGATCGGTAGCGTACAAGATTACAAGCAATACGAAGGAGTCTCGACGTTATGAAAACATGCCCATCGTGTGGGAAAGATATGCTTCCAGGCGCATCACGATGCAAACATTGTGGAGCGACTCTTGGACACACGCAGAAGAAAGGATATGGAGAATTGATGGCGGAGCAGAATCTATGGGTCGGGATCCTTGGGGGGATCATTGCGGCTTTTGTCGGCTCTCTTCTTTGGGCACTGATTACCGTCGTCACTGGATATAAAATCGGATGGGTCGCTGTTGGCGTGGGAGGGATTGTTGGCTATACGATCAGAACCTTTGGCAAAGGAGCCAGCCCAATATTTGGAATACTTGGAGCCCTTTGTTCAGTGGGTGGATGTTTGTGTGGGAATCTCGTGAGTATCTGCATCTTTGTTTCACGCGAAGAACATATTCCGGTGATGGATATTGTATCTCGCTTAGATCTCCCGATGCTCGCGACCTTAGTGAAAGTCACCTTTGATCCTGCGGATCTTGTCTTTTATGCGATTGCGGTGTATGAGGGTTATCGCTTTTCGTTTATCCGTTTGACGAAGGAAGAAATCATTTCAACGACGAATATCCAGAAGACATCGGGATAATGTCGGTATATCCTGGAAAGAAGAGCATGCGACAGACAAAAATACGATAATCACCAGATAAGAAGCATTCATATTATCATGCATGAGACGCCATCATCAACAGGGGAAATATGACACAGAATTAAGCAAGAGCATTCCAGGGGAAGAAAAAAACAAGAAGTGAAGAACAGATATGATGTGGTATGGTTGACAACTATGAACGCATTCTAACGATGCGCATGAACGGCGACCAGGAAGAGCGGGCGAGAAAATTGGTTGCTGTTCTGTCAGGTGTGGTTGCGCCCGCTCTTCCTGGCGCGTTATGCGCGGCGTTAGCGAAGTTTGTTCTATGTCCATATCAAGTATGCTGTATAACAAGCGAAGGAGAAAAGTTATGAAAGGCGAAAAACACAATGCAGTAAGGATAACGAGAGTTATTCTCGTTGTAGTCCATTTTTCGTTATTCTGGTCATTCGTTTCATTTGCGGGAACCTGCACGACAAATGATTACCCCTATAGAGATTCTGCAAAAGATATGGTTGATGTGTGGGGCTTTTATACGCGGAACTGTACATCGTATGTCGCCTGGAAAATGAACAAAGATGCTGGAACCCCCTCTGCCCCATATTACTTTTATAATACGATGGCTGGCCCGAATGGGCAATCAGGAATCTGGGGACATGCCAAAGATTGGGACAATAATGCGACAACCATCGGATTTCCTGTCAGTACGACCCCACAAGCCGGAGCCATCGCAGTATGGGAGGCCAACTCGGGGGGAGCCGGCGCGTATGGACATGTGGCGTATGTCGAATCGACGAATGGTGATGGCACAGTCAATATTACAGAATATAATTGGAACTATGGCGACGGCAATTGTAATGCCCGTTCTTCCGTCATAGCCGATCATTATATTATTATTCACTCACCAACTCCAATAGAAGGCTGTACCGACCCGAATGCCATCAATTACAATTCTGAGGCGACGGTCGATAATGGGAGTTGTCAGTATCCTCGTAAACCGACACTGGCTGTGTTTGATAATCGCTTATATCAGGCTGTCATCCACAGGAATGGCTCTGTAGCTACTCGATATAGTTTTGATGGTCTTTATTGGACAGACTGGGATGAATCTGGGGCCGCACAAGGTAGTGTCGCGATGCTATCGCATGACGATAACGTTTTTCAGGCAGTCATCCAAACGGATGGAGAAATTTTTACGCGGACTCTTGCGGGCTATACGTGGGAACAAAATGGCGTTGCTCGCGGAAGCGTTGAAATGATAGCATTTAACGGACGACTCTATCAATCAGCAATCCAAGCTGATGGAGATGTTTATCTTCGGTGGCGCGACAATGGCGTGTGGAATGCGTGGCAAAAGGGTGGCGTGGCACAAGGGAATGTGAGTTTCTCTGAATTTAATGGCGTCCTGTATCAAACGGTCGTGCAATCAGATGGCGATGTCTTTCATCGTTCAACACAAGATGGCACAAATTTTACGACGTGGATAAATACGGGAAGCGTTCCCGAAACGGGAGGGATGTCTATCTCAACAAGCGTTCACGATGGCCGGTTCTATCAAGCCGTGCTTGTGGCATCAACTGGTCAAATCTATACGCGTTCGTCTCTTGATTTGACGACATGGAGTGCATGGGAAAAGTACGGGGTCGCACAAGGTCGTGTCGCAATGACCTCGTATAACGGGAAACTCTATCAGTCAGTCATTCAAGCTGATGGAGAGGTATATACACGTATCGTCGATGGGGTATCGCCGTGGGTGCAAGGAGGAATGGCTGAAGGCAATGTGGCGTTTGTTGAATTTCATGGGAAGCTCTATCAATCAGTCGTTCAAGCAGATGAAGACGTGTTTTTTCGATACTGTAGCCTCGCAGCCTGTTATACAAATGATGACTGGTCGCTATGGTATATCGGAAAAGCCCAAAATGAGAGGTCGTATTTACTGTGGACAAAATAGCATTAAAGGCAAAAAGAAGAGGCAGGGTCGCTAACAATCGCATGAACACTGACTTTGGGGACGCGCGGCCATTTCAGCAGACGTCTTCCGCCATAACGTTCAGATGTGACTTATGCTGAGTTGTTCCGCTGAGGAGCGTCCCCAAAGCAGGTTATGCGTGGCGTT
>DF820470.1:369080-394290 GCA_000739535.1 Candidatus Vecturithrix granuli
TTCAGATGTGACTTATGCTGAGTTGTTCCGCTGAGGAGCGTCCCCAAAGCAGGTTATGCGTGGCGTTCGGCTTCTGTAGCTTGGATTTAATAATGTAGCATAAACAAATATGGGAAAGAAAAGTAGAATAAGCCCACCAGATGCAGAATTAAAAATACTTTTTGCTAAATCGGGTAATGTCTGTGCATTCCCAGGGTGTAATACTGCGATAATCGCTGAAGAAGGAGATGAAAGAAGGCCTTTAGCAGAAATGGCACATATTATTGCATATGAAGATAATGGCCCGAGAGCAGATCCTGCTTTATCTATGAAAGACCGGAATAAAGCTTCAAATTTTATCCTACTTTGTCCAACTCATCATGCTCTCGTTGATAAATTTGAATATCAATATAACGTCCATGTACTGCGAGAAATGAAACGCATTCATGAAGACGAGATGAGTACAATTACCCGTAATTTTCCAGATAATAGAGAACAATCCCTCAAAACGGAATCATTGCATGCGTCCATTTTGCCAATTTCACGCTTACCGCGCTTTATCTTTTCGGCAAACACGCCTTACAGAAAGAATAATGTGCTTGAATTATTTGATATTTTGAATACTTCTGAACACAAAAATGTAATCTATGCATTTGAGCTAAGAGATAAAAGGCTCTATACCTTCTTTGATTTAAACAAACCAGAGAATCCTTTTCGAGGAGCATACGATCAAACTTCTGTGGAATCTCTGAAAGCTACTGATTTATGGTTAAAACCAGATACATACCGTCTGTATATTGCGCTACTCAATAGATCTTTAACAAGCTATCTGAAAAAACTAAGAGTTGCCTATGATGCAGAACATCACCGGCATTATTTCCAATCTGATAGAAATTCGATAGAACGAAAATATACCTATGTCAGTTTAGCAGGTAAAAAGACAGAAAAAGCCATTGTACACCACCCGATCACTAAAAAAACTGGTATCCCCAAACCTTATTGGGTTCATTGTGCTGCAAATCTTTCTTTTCAGCAAGTCGCCCCTCGTCAGTGGGTTCTTACAATGCGACCAGAACGTCATTTGACGAAAGATGGGTACGAGCCTTATACTCATTCCTCTATTGGGAGTAAGATCACTCGTATTAAATCCACGATGTACAATTGGCAGTATCTTCAAGAACTTCAACTCTGGCGCGAATTTATTACGAATGCAAAACCGCGTTGTACGCTGAGGTTTGAAAACCAATCAATTGTTATAGAAAATCAACTGTTGGAAGAAACTATTACATGGGTTGGAGTTCCTGATGATGAGAAAGATTTTGTTGCTCAAATACATGAAGAGGATCTTTTCACCTTTATGGAAAATCGCCTGATAGATGAAGTTGAAAACAGTACAGAAGAAGAGCTTGAAGAAGAACTTCTGCTTGATGAGTATGAAGAATGAGAGAACAACAACAACATCCCAATAACAGGGCACAGCCTGAATTTCTTACCACTCCTCGGATGAAGCTTACATGGCTTCCAGAGCCAGAATTATTATTTGCAAATAGTCATAGACATATCAATCCCAAAATTGGGATTTCTCTTTTTGGCCCAAAATCTCTCAATACTCCACGACATAAAAGTGAAATTCATATTGGATTTGTTGGGGAAGCACGAGCTATCGAGCATGTTAGACAGTTGATGGCTGATTGTTCTAAAGGTGTCATGGCTGAGGATATAGAAAATGGTTCTCTGCCATTCTCCGGGAATTCTGAAGAATTAGGATACCGATTCAAGATCACTTTTTCGGAGGATATTCTTGAAAAAATCACCAATACAGAAAAGGAACATATTTTTGAAGGAATTGATTCAGAAATACATTTCAATAGGATGGTTGATCTTATTGAGGAGAAGGTCAATCTTGTTTGCGAAAAAGATCATCCGCTTGATTATATCTTCATTGTACTGACAGAAGAAGTTTTTGAACGGCTGAAAGTCGTTTATACGGCTGATCCTCTTACAGGAGAAGGAAGTGTAAAAAGGAATTTTCGTCGAGCCTTGAAAGCTCGTTTGATGAAGTATCAAAAACCTATCCAAATTATCAGAGAATCAACAACAGGCTATACTGATGATAAACGTGATTTGCAAGACTTAGCGACTCGTGCCTGGAATCTTTTTACTGGAATGTATTTCAAAGTTGGGGGACTCCCCTGGGGGCCGACAGGTCTACAACCGTCAACATGTTTTGTGGGAATAAGCTTTTTCAAACCTCTTGGACAGCCCAATTATATGAGGGCCAGTATTGCCCAAGCTTTCGATGAAAATGGAGATGGGTTAATATTAAGAGGGCAGAAGTTTAGATGGGATGATGAGCTTGGAAAGTCCCCACATATGCCAGAAAATTTAGCAAAACAGCTTATTGGTGAAGTATTATCCCGTTATCAGAGTGAATGTAAACATTTACCTCGAAGAGTTGTTATCCATAAGTCATCACGATTTGAAACTGGTGAACTCGATGGATTTAAAAGAGCCTTGACAGGAATCTCAGAATATGATCTTGTCACTGTCGGAACGACTGGTGATTTTAGATTGTTTCGTTCTGGAGAGTATCCCCCACTTCGCGGAACAATAATGAACATCGGTGATAATTATTTTCTCTATACAACGGGATATATTCCAGAAATAGGTAAATATCCACATGGTCATGTTCCGGCTCCTCTTCGGATTGTTGATCACTATGGCGATACGATAGAGAATCAACTGCTACAAGAATTATTCGTATTAACAAAAATGAACTGGAATACAGCAAATGTCGATGGAGCGTATCCTATAACACTTCAGTTTGCTCGATTAGTCGGAGATATCCTTCGTGAAATTCCAGAAAATCAAGAACCGAATCCAAAGTATATCTATTATATGTAGAAAAGGAACGGGAATCAAAGGGGAAAGGAAGCCGAACAAGGCGTTTGCAGGCGACTCCGAGGGGCGGCGGGGAAATTGGGTTGCCAAACTCAATGTTCAGTGGCCGCCGCCCCTCGAAGCGCCTGAAACGCGGGCGTTAGCTTTCCTATTAACATCAGATACAAACAGATGAAGCAAGAATATTTATCATATAGCGATATTATAGACGATAATATTTTTAAGAAAAACAGCTATGTAAATGGTCAGTACTCGACCTTCTTGACAAGAATAAATTTCTCTCATGCTCAGTTTGAGATATTCAATATTCCTTATTTTCTTGATGATTCGAATTTTTTACAAAGATTTGATGAAATAGAAAGGGTTCTTACTTATTTTCATGAACTTACTCATTATATACAGAATTGGTCAACAACAAATGGTATTCTTGAATTTTTTATATTGTATTCTATCGGCGATCTGTGATGTGTAAGCACATAGTCCATCACATGTATATATTAGAGAACTGACATCACGTCGGGTATACANTTCAGATGTGACTTATGCTGAGTTGTTCCGCTGAGGAGCGTCCCCAAAGCAGGTTATGCGTGGCGTTAGAAGACAGGCAGAAAACCAAGAACGCACAGCCTTACAGCTTGCGCAAACTCCCACAGCGGAGAGGAGCTTGCGCAAACGATGAGAACTCACACCCCCACAGACACAGGAATATCAAAGCGCGTGACGTTCGCGCGTGACGTTCCTGGCGGAACGTCACAGAATGCGGACACGTGCACGACCACCAGCGCGAGAACCCCCGGAAAACGAGAAGAGCGCATCAATATACGTCTCGCAAGCGAGGTGTCAAGGGTAGATGAACGCGGAACTCAACTCAACATCACTCGACAACCCCCGCGCCCTTGACACCTCGCTTGCGAGACGTGTAAAAATTGCGTTCTCTTCTCTTTTTTCCGGGTTTTCTCTTCTCTTCAGGTCAGTCAGGGAGGGAAGGCAGCGACCACCACCAGCAGCAGCCCCCGTGAAGATGAAGAGGATTTTTGATTGTCACAAAAAACCTCTGGTATTGCTTCTTTGCGCGCTCTTTCTCTTCACTAGATTTCTTTTCCTTCCACGCACCTTTCGACATGTTTAAAAAGTAACTAAGTTCCCCCCCGGTTTCTTAAAAAGTAACTTCACAATTTAAGAAGTTACTTTTTAAGAACCGCAACCCCTTATTTTATAAACACTTAAACAAAATTTTTAAAAAGTAGCTAAGTTCCCCCCGGTAATATTAGCGGGGGGAACTTGGCAAAGAGCGAACAGGAGCAGAGACCCCCTCAAAAATCGCATCGACGCGACATCACGCGCCCCAGGAGACGCGAACAGGGAAGCAACAATGCAACCAACACCGAAAGCAGAGAGAAGCATACTCGACGACATACAAAGAAAACCTCTCTAAGAATGAAACCTACATACACATTCGAGACTGGCATACAAGAAGCAAACCTACAAACGCCCACTACAAAGCCTAATATGGTGTATGTCACCAAAACCATCATAAAAAATCCTCGAAGTTGTGCTACTTAATTCAAGTGAATAAGAAGAGAAATGTGAGACATCCTCACACGCTCTCAATCCCTTTTGACATTCCTGCCTTTTGGACGTGTGTCCGCTGTTCGTTCTGACGCGAAAGACGCGCCAGCCCGAACCCGCGCCCACCCGCCCAAAATAATGATTCCTTCCGAATCGGGGAGCATCAAATATCTTGCTACACCACATCGGGTCTAACAACCTGTTTGAAGCTGATTTCTTTTTGGCTTTTTTCGTTCGGTATAAAAAATCATAAGGTAACGAAAAAGAGCCAAACGAAACAGCTTAAACAGGACGTTCGGCTTTTTCCGCAATCAGCTTTTATAAACTATAACATTTCACTAAAGAGGTAAAGTAATGTTACGAAGAGGATAGAGATAAATTCAATTTCCTAAAAAAGGAGGGCAAATCATGTCAAATAACCAGACATTTCAAGTTGAAGCAGTATCAATTCAAGAAGCCAAGGATATTCTTAAAGGGAAAATTCCTCAAGGCATGGTTGTGATTTCTGAAAGGGTTATCTTTGACGGGACAGAAAAACTGTATGGAAGGGGTAAAACCGTTGATGATGCTTTTCAGGATGCAATGTCACACGCTTTACCTGATGCTGAAATAATCGAGAAGAGAACTACCTCTCTACCAACGACAACAAGGTTTGAGATCAAGGCATTTAATGATACTGACGCTAGAATAGAAGCCCAACAGAAGATTCAGCCGTACAGTAGCATCATGAATATTACAGTCAAGATAAAGGGACGTAAAGGATTCTTTGGAATTGGCAAGGATCCCAATATATATGATGTGGAGGTATCCCATCCAGCATTTGTGGACATCACAATTAGAAACAAAGGAACTAAGGCAATCATAGAAGCAATTGTCGGATTTCCCAAGCCTCCTCTTCCTCCTAAGGCTGAAGAAATGAAAAAGAAATGGAAGGCCAAAGCACATCAGTGGTGGCGTTCATGTAATAGAAGTTATTGCTACTGCGATGATAATTCTTGTCTGGTTGATGGAGAGAATCGAGATCAAAGCAAGAGACTCAACCAGGGTGATGGATATATTCCTCTTGATTCGACACGAATCTATTGTGAGGAATGTACAGATCGGAGACTGACAAGGATGTTTGGAACATAACAAGACAAGGAGATAACGTACTGAATAAATATGTAAAGCAGCAATTTGAATGCTTAATAATTCAATATCATGTAAAGGGAGAATATTGAATAGATAAAATTCGGTGATGGCGTATACTGCTCTTCGCTTTTTCATTCAGACCAGAAGTAAGAGTTTTTGTGAGTGATTGAAAATAAGAGGGTTAGGGAGATTACTCAAATCAAGGGAGGGTAAAAAAATGTATAGCGCTAACAAATTCTTAGAGACATTCGTTTTTATCGTAACAATGTTCTTTTTAATATCCGGGTGTGGTTCAGAGGAAACGGCCTGGAAAGATGCTGAACGAATGCATACTAGCTCTGCTTACGAAAAATTTTTAGAGAAGTATCCCAATGGTATCTATACTGAGAAGGCGTATCAAAGAATAGCTGAATTGACAGATTATTATCGAGCATATAAAGCGTATTTAGAAAAATATCCACAAACGCCGTTTGCTGAAAAGGCGCTCTTACGAATGACTGAGATGGAAGAAACAGTGCAAGCGTATCAAAAGTTTCTTCAATCATTCCCAGGAAGTTCATCTGTTAAGGAAGTACAGTTAAAACTTGATGAACTTTACAATGAAAGACGTCCCGAGTTAAAAGGAGCAAAGACTGCAAGATATATACTAAATACATCATTTCCTGGTGGGTTAACCCTCAATCATTTTATAGGGAATACCCCAGAAATACTTATAAGTTACGCAGGATTAGAACAGATTCAATCTGATCAAGCTGATGTCACCTTAACAATTAACATGAAAGCCGAACCGATTTCTGCAGAATATTCGAATTTAGGTATTCAATACTCAGGAGCAGAAATCAAGGGAAGTATAGAGGTTATTTATCATAACATAACTATTTTGAAAGAAGATTTCCATAAGCTTAAAGAACCGCCTATTGTGGTTGGTCAAGGGTTTGGAGGTAGATTTTCTTCACCTACTTCTGCTCCCTTTGATGAGGTAATAGAAGATGGGTTTACCCCAAATCTTATAGAGATATTTGTTGATACTTTTGGAAATAATATTCTCAACCTCTGGATAAAAAATATGCAGGAATTTTCACCTGCCATAAAAATTCTTGCAGCTAAGTGGAAAAATAGTGATCTTTGGGCTACTAATTATGTAGACAAATATATCGCTGATGCTTCTACTGATACCTATAAAAAGAGGGAAATAACCGTGGAGTTTATAAAGAATATTAGAGATTCCAAAGATAACCATACGATTAGCCTGCTCATTAAATTTATGAAACATATATATACAGGTACCCAGGATGAAGCCATTTCATCTCTTGGAGCTATCGGGGATGTGCAGGCCGTAAAGCCTTTAATGGAGTTTTTGCTTCAGATACCTGATAATGATATAAGCAGGAGTAGTAGAATTAAAACTGTCACTGAGGCATTAGGAAGGATCACAGGGGAAAAATTTGGAGAAGATCAACTACAATGGAAGAATTGGTGGGAGAATAATAAAGATAAGTTTATGAAATCGGAGGTTCAGGAATGAGAATGCCGAACAAGGCGTTTGCAGGCGACTTCGAGGGGCGGCGGGGAAAATGGGTTGCCAAACCCGACGTTCAGTGGCCGCCGCCCCTCGAAGCGCCTGAAACGCGGGCGTTAGCGTGTGTTTTCATATCAACTAACTACAACATGTCAAGTATTATAATTTTGTCATAAAAACGAGTTGGGTCGCATATACTTTGGTATGATAATTTTGTAAAACAGGTAGAAGAGGGGAATTATGAAAGAAGGAATAAAGCATATTGGTAAAATGTTGATAACCATTGTTATAAGTCTTCAACTTTGGTCGTTATGCGCATCACTTTCATTGGCTGGAGAATGCTCGACGAATGATTATCCTTACCGAGATTCTATTAAAGGTGAGCTAGATGTATGGGGGTTTTATACCCGTAATTGTACCTCCTATGTTGCATGGAAAATCAATAAAGACTATGGAACAACATCAGCGCCATATTACTTCTATAATACCATGTCTGGGCCTAATGGGCAATCAGGAACGTGGGGAAATGCCAAAGATTGGGAGAATAATGCCACTACTATTGGATTTACTGTCAGTAATACCCCTCAAACAGGAGCAATAGCGGCATGGGAGGCGAACTCAGAAGGCGCTGGCATTTACGGACATGTAGCCTATGTTGAATCAGTCAATAGTGATGGGACAGTAAATATTACAGAATATAATTGGAATTATGGAGATGGAAATTGTAATGCTCGTTCTTCTGTGACAGCCGATCATTATATCCATATTCTCTCATCAGGTTGTACAGACCCAAATGCAATAAATTATGATCCTGATGCCACAGTGGATGATGGAAGTTGTGAGTATGCGGGTTGCACAGATCCAAATGCTGCGAATTATAATCCTGATGCAACGGTATATGGTGACAATTGTGAGTATCCCATAGAAACTTCGGCTTTTGTTGATGTAACAGGAAACATGAAGGCAGATGCGGTTTTGGTCGGTAATTCAGGTATAACTCGTTACTGTCCAACAGGGGATGAATCGTGGACAACGAACTCGTTCTATGGCACTCGGGGAACATATTTTGCTGACGTGACGGGCGATGGAAAAGCCGATGCGATTGTGGTGAACGATACAGGCGTTACCGTTCGCCGTTCAACAGGAGCGGACTTTGGCACAAGTGATGCTGCCAATGAAGCGTGGACAACGAACTCGTTCTATGGCACTCGGGGAACATATTTTGCTGACGGAACGGGCGATGGAAAAGCCGATGCGATTGTGATGAATGATTATAGCGTTACTATTCGTCGTTCTACTGGAATAAACTTTTCGGACAATGAGCCTTGGACATGTCAGAATGGAAACTCCTACTTGCTTTGGACGAGATGAGTAAGTACCTGACCAAAAGTTTTCGGATATCTTTCAGAACATTTAAAATGCGGATGACTCTTTATACTCGGTCATTATGGGAAAAACTCATTTACAAAAATACCCGAAAACTTTTGAACGAGTACTTACATTGACGTCGAAGTCGCTAACAATAGCGTTGCAGGCGAGCAAGACCGCGCGGCGTAGTGTCAACAAATGTCTCCGCTCTAATGTGCAGTAGTGGCTTTGACTGCGTACTTCCGCACAAGGCGCGCCCTTGCCGCCTGAACGCTGGCGTTAGCGCACGTCCTATCATAATCCTGGTTCACGGAAAAGAATCACTGGTGTTTTCTTATTGACAAATTCTTCCCAATTCGATAGCGTTCCTTACATTTGAATAACCTGTCAGGTAAGGATGATAATCGTATGACGAAAAAAGCTCAACGAAAACAGCAATTCTTAACGCATCTCCAAAATTTTGTTGCCTCACTAAATTCGTATGTGAGTACAGACGATGGGCAATGGACGATTAAAGGATTTATTGATATCTACAAGAATATTTATACAATTTCTTCAGACACCAAAATTGTTTCGAAGATCTTAGAAATTCATCTCTTCCCCCATATCCTCAAATTTGCCGAGCAATACGGCTATTACATTGTCTTACCAGAACATCAAAATTACTATCCTGATCTCTCGTTTATTGATGCTCACGATCCCAGTATTAAATTTGCGGTTGACTTAAAAACGACCTATCGCTTACCAGAATCCTCTGAATTTTGTAATGGCTTTACCCTCGGCTCGCATGGTGAATACTTTATCCAACGCAGCAGTCGAAAGAATATCCAGTTTCCGTATAGTGACTATCTCGGGCATTATTGTCTTGGCATTATTTACAGCCGTGCTGCTGTTCATCACCTTGATGATACAGCCACGTATACCCTTGATCATCTCTGTTCAATTGTCTCTGCCATTCGAGATTTTCAGTTCTTTGCGGTTGAGAAATGGCGAATTGCCAGTGATAAAAGCGGAAGCGGGAATACTGCGAATATCGGGAGTATCAATTATATTCCTGATCTGCTCAATGGCAATGGGATGTTTGCCCAACTCGGAGAATCCTGGTTTGATGACTATTGGATGAATTATGGCGTCATTACCATGACCGACCCGGAGGGGACTACCAGAAAAATTACGACGCTGGAAGATTTCGTGACCTATCGAGGCGGAAATCCTCAACAGATTCTTCATAAACCCAAAAAACCAACTCACAAGAAGCGAACACGACCATCATGACGAGAATACATATTCCTCCCATCAAATGTCAGGGGATTAAAAGTAAACTCGTCCCCTGGATACGTGATATCGTGCAATGGAATGATCGTGGACGATGGATTGAACCCTTTGTCGGATCAGGTGTCGTTGGCTTTAACATAGCTCCTCACCATGCCTTGTTTTGTGATAGCAATCCCCATATCATTGCATTTTATGCTGCGTTGAACACCGGGGAATTGACCCCAGGGCAGGTGAAAACCTATCTTGTCTCAGAAGGAAAGAAGCTGGCTCACTATGGAAAAGCCTATTATTATGAAGTCCGAGAACGGTTTAATACGACCTATCAACCATTAGATTTTCTTGTTTTAAATCGTTCATGCTTTAATGGCGTCATTCGGTTTAACAGCCAGGGGAAATTTAATGTGCCTTTTGGACATAAAGTCGAACGCTTTTCAAAAGCGTATATCACCAAAATTGTCAATCAGGTTGAAGTGGTGTATAAACAAGCTCAACTCTCTCAGTGGACATTTCTCTGTCAAGATTTTCGACAGACACTGGCTGATATTCACCCGGATGATGTCGTATATTGTGATCCCCCGTATGCTGGACGGCATGTTGATTACTATAATGGATGGACAGAGAGCGATGAGTCTGCATTATGCACGTTATTGAAGCAGTGTGCTGGAAAATTTTTGTTATCCACCTGGCATCATAATCAATATCGGGGAAATCCATATATCACAACACTCTGGACTGAATTTCATATGTTCACGCGAGAGCATTTCTATCATGTTGGTGCAAAAGAAACGAATAGAAACCCGGTTATTGAGGCAATTATTACCAATTTTATTCCGAGGCAGTTACAAGCGACCCCTTCAGAGATGAAATATGAACAATTACTCTTATTGGAAAGAGAGATGGAATATGCCGTCAATGTGCGCTAACCATGCGCATGAACGGCGACCAGAAAAGGCGGCGGAAAAAATCGTGCCATTTCTTCTGGTTGGGTTGCACCGCCTTTTCTGGCGCGTTATGCGCGGCGTTATGAGTTCAGCGGGCGACTGAAGTTGCTTTGCCACTTGTTTAACGGGGTGCGGGTTAAATCCAGTTTCATCCCACGCTCCGTTATCAGGTGGTAGATTTCAAGGATAGAGAACAGGCGGCGTGACTGATGCAACATGAGGCAGCCTGTCCTCATGGTTCAAAGGCGGATATATAGTAAACTGGATATCGCGAAAATATAGGAGTTTTGGCATGGGCAAGATCAACTCAAATTATACCGCAAAACTATCCACGTATTGAAGACGAAGCGAGCGAATATCATGGTTGTCTCGATGATTCTACTCTTGTTGGACATCAGTACAAAATACAAATTGCAGAACTAAAAAACATTATCCGGCTGGCTATAGATGATACGAACAAGAAATCAAGCCGCGCCATTTTATCCATTTCAGCAGACGCCACATCAGAAGAATTGGCCAGGATTTACGAGCGAGAAGGTAAAAAGCTCTTTTCGTACTTTCAAAAATACTGTGGCGACCCTGCGGCAACTGCCCACCAAATTTACGGCAAAACCTATCAAGAAGTTGGTAGCGAACAATTCCGCAACCGCACGTTGCAAAAAGAGAGAATGAATTCAGGTTGGCGGTACCAATTTCTTGTTTTTGGCTGCGCGAGAGAATCTCGCCGGTTTAATTCTGTACCAGATATTGGGGCAGCCGAGGGTGATTTCAAGAAGAAATCATGACGGCCGTCCTTGATGTTTTGATAGAAGCCTGTTCGCCCAACGAGTTAGCGTCTCAGGTGAACATACCCGACGCTCTGATAGAATCATTTGGTCAGCAGTGCGCAAAAGCTGGTTTGATTGACCAGGATGGTACGTTTAATGATAGTCACAGGCTTGTAAAATTCTTTTGTGGTGTCAATAAGCAACGATGAAATCACTCAATGACCAAAATATAGAGAAGGAAAAGACTCAGGAAGCCTGTGCTCCCTCTGTTTCCCCAAAAACCACGCTGGCAAAAGCTGGCGTAACCTGTACAGTTATTCATGGCGATAGTCGGGATGAGTTATCGGCTTTCGCTGGCATGGTGAATTTGATTGTGACTTCCCCACCCTATGCTGATGCCCGCCGCAACCATTACGACAGTATCCACCCGGACAAGTTTGCAGAATGGTTTTTGACATTCCATGAACCCTTTTACAACGCCCTCAAACCCACAGGGAATTTAGTGATCAATATAGATACGTCTGGCACACCATTGAAGCTCTCTGCGAGAAGGGGTGGTATGCGATTGATGATTAGTCTGGCACAAACCCAATCCTATGCCCGGGTATTGGCCGACACGCTTGAGGGATGGCTGGGAATACTGTTTCCACCTGGCAAAATGTATCCGTCCGTATTTCAACCCTGATGACGTGCGAAAGCCGATTGGCGACTGGGTCGAATCCCGACTAAAAAAGTTGGGCGAACATGACCTCAGCCGTCATAATTCTGTCAATGACAGCGGATTTGGACGCGACATCTCCCGGTGGGTCGGGAAGCAAACGGTTCTGCCCTCCAATGTGTTGACCATTGCCCTTGTCGGCAAAAATAAGGGACATCCTGCGGTGTTCCTCGTTGATTTGCCGCTGTTCTTTATTAAATTGTTGTGTCCTGAAGATGGCCTGGTGATAGACCCTTTTGCCGGCAGCGGGACAACCGGGATTGCTGCCTTATCTTTAGGTAGAACATCTGTCATGATTGAGAACAACTTGCAGTACTGTCAGGAAGCCGAGAGACGACTGCGGGAAGAAACTGCCGCGCAAAGTCATGAAATCATCTTTCAACTGAGTCTTTGGCCCAAATAGACTCGCAGGGGAAGCGATTCGCTAACACTATATTTATAACAGCGACAATATCAACATGGTGGTATGATGAGGGTTGTGTTTCCCTCTGCATCTCCTGTAACGTCAATGACACAGCCTCCTGGTGTTGGGACAATCTGATTTTTCTTAGCAAGATTGAAGGTCTCTCGTGAATTGTGAGAGATGGTGAAACGATCATTTCACAGTTCACGGTGTGCGTTCAGATCACAACGGTCATACGTCAATGGAAGACATGCGCTCCCCAGTCCAACAGGGCGTTGGTGACGCGCTTTTATCGTTTCTCCCCATGAGCGTATTCTTTATGATGATAGGGGGCTGTCAAGGCATGCGGCAAAAAAATTTGCAGAAAGAACTTTTGTCCTTGACAGTTTTCTGTTCAATGAAGAAAATAAAAAATCTTTTTTATATACCATTATGGCCCTGATACACAGCATCAGGAATAGAAAGATTTTAAAGACTCTTTTCTTCCACGTTATATAACATTTTATATAAAGGATCATAACGATGAAGAATACGGATACGTTGTTAAAAAATTTTTTTGAACACTCAAAAAAAGAGATTGAAGTAAGCCTGAAAGCCCTTGAGGATGGAACCGCAGAGTTTCTTGAGTCTTATGCCACCGCATCTCTTGTGGGGCAGGATTTTTGTGCTGTCATCGGTGATGGAGATGGACGCACAAAGCTTGCAAGACTCCTGGAAGCTTCTGGATATAAAGAGAATCCGGAAGGGTTTTTTAAGCACGTGCTAAGTCAGCTTGTACAATCCAACAGCAGACAAAAAAGCGTCAATGGTATTGTTTTACCGTATCTGCTGCTTGTCTCACTGCTTGAAAAAATACTGCCGGGCAAGGGATATATCTCAATCAAGGATGTTGACCAACTAGAAGACGTCACCAATCTTGAGGTGCCGGAAGAACATCGTTCTGATTTGCAACAGGTTATTGATACGTATCCTGTCAGACTTTCCTGGCATACAATCCGTCAGATGATGGTCTCAAGGGATGTAGCCTATCAGTATATGCCATTTATTGAAGAACTTGACTCCGTCGGCCATACCAACACCTGGATCGGTCAGTTTCATCAGGGGTTGCTTGAACAGATGTATCAGAACAGGGTGATTTTTCTGTTAAATATGAGCTGCCCTGTGTACTGCCGGTTCTGTTTCAGAAAGCATAAAGACTCCCGCAATGAGGCCAATCCGACAATAGATGATGTCAAAGCGGCTGTGGAGCATGTCAAGAACTCTCCTTCAATTAAGGAAATCGTGGTGACCGGAGGAGATCCTTTCCTGAACAGAGCCAACATGGCGGCCACAATAGATGGATTAATGCAGGTCGAACATGTTCAATCGTTACGTCTTGCTACTCGCTGCATCGCCTATTATCCCGATCTTTTTCTGAGTGATGAATCAGCCTATCTGAAATATTTGAAACAAAAAAGCCTTGAACTCCAGCAACGCGGTAAACGCATGGAAGTTGCCACTCATTTCATTCATCCCGACGAAATTTCACCGGAAAGCCTGGACATTATTTCAGATCTGGTCAAGAGTGGCATCCCTGTTTATGTTCAAACCCCATTTTTAAAGGACTGTAATGATAAAGGTCCTGAACTTGTGAAACTGTTCAGCCTTTTACGAGGCGCGGGCGCAGAACTGCATTATATCTACATTCCCTGTAGTCCTATCCACGGGAACAGCATTTACTGGGCGCCGCTTTCGGAAGGTATCGCAGTCGCCTCGTATCTGCGGGCGCACCTGTCTGACCGGATTATCCCGAGAATCTGCACCGCAACACCCATTGGAAAATTGGACTGGCATACAAGCGGTTGGGCTGTAGAACATGTCAAGGAGAATGAAAATTTTGTCTGGCTCAGAACGCCTTATACGCCTCAATATTTCAAGGCATTTGCTCCGCTTGCCAATGAACTGACCAATATACGGGTGAATGCTGAAGGCACAATTGATATTCAGTATATGGCAAAAATCGGAGATGAATCGCTGTTTCTGGGATCAAGAGCGCCAAGAACGGGTCAAAAAAAGACTGCTGTTGAAAACGCCGATCAATTGAGAATTGAAGAAATGAACGATCTGCTGACAGGAGAATCAATTGTTGAAACAGGATCCAAGACTCTGACCCGCCTGCATGAAACACGAGTGGCAATTCATGCAGAGGCGAATGAGACAGATTTTGAGTACATAGGAGCAGACAACAGAATTACAGATGTGGTGATTGTCTCTGAAAACGATGCGGTTGACTCCCTGTATGCTATCAGTAAGATCATCAAAAAGCTGCAAGAGATTCCCCACGTCAACGCCGTTCGACTGCGAAGTCTGAAATTCAATTACGCGCCGGAGGCGTATACGCCTACTCTCATAAACAGGCTTGGAGAACTGAATCATCTGACAATTGTCAATCCGTTGCGGCTTGAAATAGAAACCTGTTTTCTCAGCACTGATGAGATCCAACCTGAACACGCAACGCTTACTCGCAGATTGAATAACAAAGGCATCACGGTGTATAGCAATACCCCGCTTCTGGGGGGGATAAACGATTCTCCTGATGAAATTCACAATCTTGCCTATTTGTGCAGACAGGCCGGCATTGAATTCCATCATCTGTATGTTGCCGGTTTGCCTGTGCAGAAGCAATGGAATCAAAGCCATCCTGTGGATATGTATGATGTCATTGATATTGCCACAATGGTTAGAAGAGAAGGCAGCGGCCGAGAAATTCCCCGATATATCATCCAGACTCCTCTTGGGGAGGTTGATTACGGCCTGACCTCATCGTTCATCCATGACAATGGCAATATTTCCATCAAACTTGATTGTTATCCCCTTGCATATTTTCAAAGCATGGCTCCGGATTTTTCATTCCCTGAAAATGTGCGTGTTGATCAAGACGGCAAACCAGTGATTCAGATTTCAGGGCTGATAAGCTCAAGCGATTTCCCTATTTAATTGAATAATTCATAAACCGTAAAGGCGCAGTTGATGGGGTTCACTTCAAAAGCTTGAAGGTGGCCCCATCACGTGTTATCTTATGAAATTTTATCAAAAAGATCCCTGGGATTTATCCGGTGTTGATGATGGTATCATCACCATTGATTCGCACACTGGAGGAGAATTGACGCGCCTTGTTGTCGGAGGAATCGCAGACATTCAGGGCAATAGCATGGTTTTGAAACGCGAGTATTTTAAAAAAAATTATGATCATCTCAGACAAATGCTGACAAAGGAACCACGGGGACACAGGGGCGGGCTTGCCGCTGTTGTGACTGAAAATGTCACTGCGGATGCCAGGTTTGGGTTGATCTACATGGATGCCAAACGGTATCCCTATTTATGCGGTCACGCCACGATAGGCGCGGTGGTAACACTTGCCAGAACAGGCTTTCTTGAATTGAGAGAAGGCGAGAATCCAATAGCGATTGACACCCCTTCCGGCATAATGGAGACGACAGCAGTTATGACCCAGGGGAAGATCGAGTCAGTTGCCATGAACATGGTCCCGTCGTTTGTGCTGGAGACTGACAAACAGATCGATGTTCCGGGATTTGGAAAGCTGACTATTGATTTAGTCTATTCCGGGGGCTTTTTTGCGATGATCTCTTCACAGCAGACCGGAATTGACCCTGTTATTGCAAACAGTCAGATTCTCACAGAGCTTGGTATGAAAATCATCGATGCGGCCAATGAACAGGCTGAGGTGTTTCATCCTGAACGTCCTGAGGTGAAAACTGTGGATGTCACCGAATTTTATGCTGCCCATCATGAAAACGTGACGGAGGGAAAAAGTATTGTTGTGTATGGTGAATCCCATATCGACAGATCTCCCTGTGGAACAGGCACAGCCGCAAAACTGACGCTGCTTCACCATTTAAAAAAGATCGATTTGCATCAAAAATATACCAATTATAGTCCCCTGGGCACATCATTTGATGCAAAACTTATAAAAACACTCAAAGTTGGCAGCCTTGATGCCGTGGTTGCACGGGTCTCGGGCATGGCGCATATTACCGGAGTGCATAAGTTCATTCTTGAAGAGGAAGACCCGTTTCCACAAGGATTTTTACTAAATTAGACATTATTGGAAATAAGAAATCTCGCGCAAAGCCGCAAAGATCGCGAAGACGTTCAAGAAGAAATATGCTCGAAATGTCAGTTTCATAAAACATGTCTTTGCGTGCTTTGCGCCTTTGCGTGAGACCCAAAATGATTTCCGATAAACTCTATTGCATACAATGAATCCTGATCTGATCCTATATAATGGCATAATACACACCCAGGACGATTCTCTGCCCTTTGCAAGGGCAGTTGCCGTGTCAGGAAACAGAATTCTGGCAGTTGGCGATGATACGGACATTCTGTCTTTAGCATCACAAGAGACAAGCATTATTGATCTTGAACAAAAACTTGTACTGCCTGGATTTATTGATTCACATTTTCATTTTTATGATTTTGCGTTGAATTATGATAGTATTGATTTTTCAAAGGTTCCAAGCTTTGTTGAAATGGAAAATACTATCGTAAAAAAGACCGCACATATCCCAAAAGGGCATTGGATTTTAGGACAGGGGTTTAATGAATCAGACTGGCCTGAAAATAGAATGCCTGACAGATATGATCTTGACCGAGTAGCTCCTGAACATCCGGTCTGTATCTGGAGATGTGATCTGCATCTGGCGGTTGCTAATTCAATGGCGCTTGAACGCGCCGGGATACGCCCTGATACCCCCAATCCCCCTGAAGGCGTTATTGTCAAAGATGGAACCGGCACTCCCACCGGTGTTTTGCGAGAGCTTGCTGCAAACCTTATTAAGGATGCCGTGCCTGAACAGTCAGATGAGACGGTGATGCAGAACATCCAGAAAGCCGTTAAAGATGTTCATGCGCTTGGGATGACCAGTATTCACGACATCAGACTGATGGGAGGACGCGACGGGGTAGATGCCTTACGTGTATGGCGGAAACTTCGTGCGGAAGACAGGCTTGACATCAGATGTCATGTCGCATTGCCCGGTGAAATGACTGATCAGGCCATTGTACAGGGTCTGCACACAGGTGCTGGTGATGACAGGCTCAAAATCGGGCATTTGAAGTTTTTTGCCGACGGCGGCATGGGAGCCAGAACGGCCTGGATGAAGGAAAAATATCTGGATGCAGAATATGGCATGCCGTTAACTCCGGTTGATGAGATCGAAGCAGCTATCATCAAGGCCGATCCGGCAGGTCTCAGTGCGATGGTTCATTGTGTCGGAACAAAGGCCAATCAAAAAATCATAGATATGTTTGAACGACTTGAACAGAAGAATGCTCTTATACCCTTGATTCCCCACCGCATTGAACATCTCCAGATGATAGAGCCTGAAGACCTCGCTAAATTGGCAACGTTACAACATGTTGTGGCGTCATGTCAGCCGAACAATTTAAGCCTTGATATTTCCATGATCGAGATGTGTGTTGGGGAAAAAGGAAAATATACGTATATGCTGAAAAGTATTCTTGATACGGGTATTCCCCTGATGTTAAGCTCTGATGCGCCTGTTTGTGACCCAAATCCGCTTGCAGGAATTTATTCTGCTGTCACCCGGAAAAGAATGAACCACACACCTGAGCAGGGGTGGCATAAGGAACAGGCCATCACGGTTGAAGAAGCTGTCAAGGGCTATACCATCACACCGGCAATTGCATCGGGTGTTGGAAACAGGCTTGGAAGTATTTCAAAAAACAAGTTTGCTGATATGATTGTGCTTCACCGGAATATTTTTACGGTCGAACCGGATGAGATTGCTGATGTGAAAATTGCTTTGACCATTTTTGACGGAAAGATTGTCTATAATTCTACATGAAATATGGTCTTCTGTTGGGGGGCACCTTCAAGGTGGTCTCCAACTCCATGAAGGTGGTCCCCCATCTTCCAAATATTGGATGAGAGGTATGAAAGAGAAATCGTGGACACCGTGGGCGCTTCTATCTCCTGCATTAACCGCCGTGTTTCTTCTGCTGGTTGTGCCTGTCTGTTTTGTCGTGGTATATTCCTTCTGGCTCAGGGCGCCGAGTGGCAGTGATATTCCTGCCTTTCAGTTTGGAAATTACGCCAAGTTTTTTGAAGATTTTTTCTATCCTTCTCTGCTTATCAGAACCATCAGAGTGGCACTGGAGACCGTTGCCCTCTGTCTTCTCATGGGATATATCCCGGCCTATTTTTTCTACCGAACAACATCAAAGTACAAACCTGTGCTCATGATTCTTATCATGCTTCCATTCTGGATCAGCTTTATCATTAGAACGTTAAGCTGGATCAATATTCTGGGTGATTCAGGGTTGATCAATCATGTGTTTATGAAACTTGGCATTATTTCAAGCCCGCTCCCCATGTTGTATAACGAAGGCGCTGTGCTTATGGGACTGTTACAGTATCTTCTGCCGTTTATGATTTTAAATATCTATGTGAGTCTGGAGGGTATTGATAAAAGCCTGACTGAAGCAGCCACAAGTCTTGGCTGTACAGAATGGCAGGCGTTCAAGGAAGTAACGCTTCCGTTAAGTCTTCCCGGTGTCAGCGCCGGATGTCTGCTTGTTTTTGTGCTGACTTCTGGAACATATATTCCGCCCATGATTCTGGGAGGACCTGACAACGAGATGATTGCCAACCTGATATTTAAACGAATCGTCGGGACCCTTGACTGGCCCTTTGGTTCTGCGTTAAGTACAATCCTGCTAGGGCTTTTAGGGATTATTGTATATACCTATAACAGGTATCTTGGCATCAATCAGTTATTCAAAAGTTTACAATAAGTAACTGTAAAGATTGAGCATAAGCAAGGATTTTAGATCTTTTGCTGGAAGAATTATACCTAAAGGTAAAAAAACATGAAAAAACTCTCAGGATGGTCCTTCATCAAAGTCTATACCTTTCTTGTTTATATCTGGATGTTCGCCCCGATCGTTGCCGTGGTGCTTCTATCGTTCAATCCGCAGCAGTTTGGGTCATTTCCCATGGAAAGCTTCAGCTTTAAATGGTATATCAAGCTGGCCCACAATGCCACCATCCTCGGAGCCTTCAAAAACTCGCTTGTGCTTGGTTCTCTAACGGCAATTTTAGCAACAATCATCGGAATACCTGCGGCCATGGCATTTGTCAGGCATGACTTTCCCGGAAAAGAGACGTTAAATACCTTGCTTCTATCGCCAATCATGATTCCTGAAGTAGTGTTAGGGGTTGCTCTGCTGCTGTTCATCAGATGGTTACAACAGCCAAAGAGTTTTCTGTTGCTGCTTATTGGTCATGTGGTTCTCACACTTCCCTATGTTCTGCTCGTTGTACAGGCAAGGCTTGTAGGCATCAAACGTGAATATGAAGAAGCCGCTCTTACCCTTGGGGCAAGCCCCTTTCAGACGTTCAGGGAGATCACCTTTCCATTGCTTGCCCCTGCTGTGTTTGCAGGTATGCTTTTTGCGTTTACGATCTCCTTTGATGATGTCACAGCAACGCTCTTCTGGGCAACAGCCCGGCAGCAGACCGTTCCGGTAAAGATATTTGGCATGCTCAGAGACTCAATAAGTCCTGAAATCAATGCCCTGGGCACGGTCATGATCATTTTGACGGTCGCTCTGCCTCTGGCGGCAGGGTATGTTTCAAGAAGGTTTGCGAAGGGACAACAATCATGAAACTCCTGAATAAAGGCATTTTGAAAAAACCACCTTAGAGCAGTAAACAGTAAGGAGTAAGGAGTAAGCAGTAAGCAGTGAACAGTGAACAGTAAGCACTGACCACTGACCACTGAATACTGAATACTGATTACTGAACATTGAATTTTACCATACGTTTAGTATAACACAGGGGGTTATATGATGAAAAAGGATCAGAGTAAAAATCTTGATGCAATGTATGAAGAGTTTCATGCTGGCAAAATTTCACGACGTGATTTTGTGAAGTATCTTGGTATGGCCGGTATTGCTGCCGGTATTGCTGGCGGCCCATTTGGCTTTGGACGCAAAGCTTATGCCGCCGAATCCATAACATGCCACTCATGGGGTGGTTCAACGTCAGAAGCCCTGCGAAAGTTTGCGTTTGATCCCTTTACAGAAGCCACAGGGATTGAGGTGATCGATGCGGCTTTTACAGGATTGGATGCGTTTCTGACTCAGGTAAAAGCCTCGTATCCTCCGGGAGGAGAATTTAACATTGCCCATTTAAGCGCGGTTTTTGATTATGCTCGCTATACCGAACTTGGTTTTAGTGTTGTGCTTGATGAAAGCCAAATACCAAATCTGAAGAATGTCATGACAAAAATGACAGAGACGCTTCGGAAAGTAACAAATGGCACCCTTTCCGCCGTTCCTTATGATCTGGGGCAGACTGGTATCGCGTATAATACTGAACAGATTTCAAAGGCCAGGGCCGAAGAACTTGGTGCTTCCTTGCTATGGGACGAGAGCCTGAAAGGGAAACTCGGGGCAATAGGCTCCGATTTCAGAACGAATATGTGGTATGCTGCCCTTCATACCGGACAAAGCCCAAACAACATCACCGATCTTGATGCTGTCTGGGATGCTTTGACAGAACAGCGTGGTCTGGTGAAAAAATACTGGGAATCAGGTTCTGAGCTGATGAGTCTTCTGGCCAATGGTGAGATCTATGCAACTGCGGCATGGTCTGGCAGAGTAGCAGGATTACAGGAACAGGGTCATCCAATCGGCTATCTTGCTCCCGACGGAACCTACTCATGGATGGAGTTCATGTATGTTCTCAAGGGCACCGATCTTGAAGTGGCCCAGAAACTTCTTAACTTTATGCTTGAACCTGAGGCTGCCATCGCGGTGGCAATAGGACAGAAGTATCCGCCAAGCCTTGATCCGACAAAAATCGAGATGCCTGAGGAAGTTAAGAAGCTTCCGGCATTTGATCCAACCGGAAAACTTGATGGATTCCTGTTTGCTGACCCCGATTATTGGAACCGTTACCAGGTTGAGTGGGCTGAAAAATGGGATAGAATACGAGCTGGTGCATAGTGAGTGAACGTGACTAAAATGACTGAAGTGACTGAAGTGACTAAAGTTGAGGAAGTCCTTCAAACTTTCGTTCACTTTCATTCACTTTAGTCACTTCTTCAGGAGTGTCTACATTGAGTGACAAGAAAGATCCCGAATTTGTGAAGTTCAGAGGAATTGTCAAACGATTCGATAATGTCACAGCAGTTAAAAACATGGATCTTGATATTGCTGAAGGGACGTTAGTAACCCTGTTAGGGCCTTCGGGATGTGGGAAAACAACGCTTTTACGAATGCTTGCAGGGCTTGAGACGCCAACCGAAGGAGAGATGTTTATCAAGGGCAAACGGATCAATGATACCCCGATCCATAAAAGAAACCTGGGCATGATCTTTCAAAATTACGCGCTTTTTCCCCATAAAACCATTTTTGACAATGTGGCTTTCGGCCTGAAATACAGAAATATTCCCAGAGATACGATCAAAGAAAAAGTCAGCAATGCGCTGGAAATGGTGCGGCTTCCAGGGGTTGAACACCGAAAGCCCTCCCAGCTTTCAGGAGGCCAGCAGCAGCGTATCGCGCTGGCAAGAGCCATTGTTATTGAGCCAGATGTGCTGTTAATGGATGAACCGCTTTCGGCCCTTGACGAGAATCTTCGTGAGGAGATGAGACGGGAGATTGACAACCTTCAGCGAAAGATCGGCGTCACTACGATCTTTGTCACCCATGATCAACGGGAAGCCCTTTCTATGTCAGACAAGATTGTTGTTATGAGAGATGGAATGAAGCTGCAGGAAGGAACCCCTGAAGAGGTGTATAATTATTCTACTAATCACTTTGTAGCCGACTTTCTTGGTCATTCCAATTTTATCAACGCGACCGTGCAGGAAACCGGTACTACACGATTAAAAGTCGTGTTGGAAGATGGATCAAGCATGCTTGTCAATCCTGCCGGAGACTTCCGTCCGGGAGACAAAGCCGAGGTTGTTGCCAGGGCACAGAAATTAACGATCGGGTTACGAGCAGATTTTGAAGCTGAAGAGAACATGAATATCTTTTTTGGCACAATCATTGATCGCAGCTACATGGGCGGAGAAGTCAGCTATTTTGTGGAAACTGCAAGCAAACAGGTGTTACATGTCATCAACCTTGTCGATCGCGCTCCTCTCAGAATCGGCAACGATGTCTTCATTAAAGCTGACCCCGAATACTGCAGATTATTAAAAGCCTGAACTTATCATAACGACCCTCTATAGATCGGAATGAGCTGAAGCGAATCTCAATCTTGATCAATCTATTTAAGAAGGATTGTACTATGAAAAATCATACACGCTACAGACGTTTGTCGGAAAGAGAATGTCAAAAATTGCACTGGGCGAGTTTGGAAATCCTGGAACGCACAGGTGCACGCTTACACCATCAGCCTGCTATCGATTTGCTGAAAAAGGCAGGAGCCTCCGTTTCCGATGGAAATCGGGTACGCATTCCATCCACACTAGTCGAGAATGCTCTCAATACCGCGCCATCCGAAATTACGTTGTACAACCGCCACGGAGAGCCGGTTATCCCTATCGAAGGTTTTCGGAGTTTTTTCGGCACTGGCTCGGATTGCCTTCACATCCTGGATCATCGGACCGGCGAACGTCGTCAACCATTACTGCAAGATGTTGTCGAAGGAATGACCCTCTGTGATGCGTTGCCAAACATTGATTTTGTGATGGGCATGTTCCTGCCCGAAGACGTACCGAGAATGACGGCTGATCGTTACGTGATGGAGACGATGTTACACTTCACCACCAAACCGATCATTTTTGTCACCACTGACCTGGCTGGCTGCGTGGACGCCGTGGAAATGGCCGAGGTTGTGGTTGGCGGCCCGCAAGCGTTGCAGCAAAAACCATTGACCGCTTGCTATATTAACGTCACCAGCGGCTTACAACACAATGAAGAGGCGCTCCAAAAAATCTTGTATCTATCCGGGAAAGGTTTGCCCTCAACCTATATTCCGGTGGCTCTTGGAGGGGCAACCGCTCCCATCACGCTGGCTGGCAACATGGCTATATGGAACGCCGGCTGCCTGGTTGGGCTGGTATTGTCGCAGTTGAACCGTCCCGGCGCGCCTTTCATTACTTCCGGCTGGGGAGCCAGTGCGCTCGATATGCGGACAACGGTCAGCCCCTATGTTGAACCGGAAAAGCAGTTCATCGCTCAAGAACTGGCGCACTTTTATGATCTGCCCATGTTCGCGTTTGGCGGGTTCAGCGACTCAAAGCTGGCGGATCAACAGGCTAGTCTCGAAGCGGCATTGACATTGATGACTAATGTCCTGAGCGGCAGCCATCTTGTTCATGATCTGGGATATCTGGAGTCAGGACTGACAGGGTCTCTGGTTCAACTGGCCATCTGTAATGAATTGATAAGCTGGATTAAGGAAGCCCTCAGGCCCGTAGAGATCAACGATGAGACATTGGCGCTCGATGTGATCGACAAGGTCGGACCCGACGGTCACTTTCTCGACAATGAGCACACCCTGGCCCACTTTCGAGATCGATGGTACCCCACCCTGATCGACCACAACAACTATGAAGGATGGATCGCGAAAGGAGGACAGGATCTTGGTCAGCGAGCAGCCGCAAGAGTAACACATATATTAGCTGAACATACTCCAGAACCACTGTCCCCTGACATCCAGAAACGCTTGCGAGAAATTGTTCAGCGGGCAGCAGTTCAGTAGATCGATGAGGCGAGGGGCCGTATAGCCATCAATGGCCGGTCTCGGTAGTGGGTCAAATCCGTTGATTATTATCTTGACTCCTCTGGCGGAATAGGTATCATGCCTCCGTTATGAAACAGTATATTCAAATTACCTGTCCTCACTGCAAGAGCGAGGATCTGGTCAAAAATGGGCACAGTGAAAATGGCACGCAACGGTATCGGTGCAAGGCCTGTCGCGGCAGTTTCCAATGGAATTATACCTACCGGGCGTGGCAGCCTGGGATCAAAGAACAAATTGAAACCCAAACGTTGAACAGCAGCGGGGTACGGGATATTAGTCGCAATCTGAAAATTGCGAAGAATATCGTCATTGCGGCCTTGAAAAAAAACTCCTGCGGAGGTCAACACCGCCTATGCCGAGTTCTTGAAACGGCGTGCCCGGCCCGGGATTGAGATTGAGATTCGGGCCGAAGCCGATGAACTCTGGGGCTATGTCGGGGACAAATCGAATCAGCAATGGCTGTGGTATGCGATTGAACGCACGAGTGGGATCCCGTTGGCGCATCACATCGCTGCCCATACCGATGCGGCCTGCCAGTGTTTGTTAGACAAATTGGCGATCTTCCCGATTCGGACATACTATACGGATGGGTGGTAGAGTTATGCTGCGCTGATTCCCGCAGAGCACCATCAGATTGGGAAAGACAACACCTGGCGGATTGAGCGCACCAATCTGACCCTGCGTACGCATATCAAGCGGCTCCATCGCAAAACCATTTGTTTTTCAAAGAACGAAACCATTCATGCCAATGTCATCGGGATGTATCTGGAGCATTATTATTACAATCTCACTTTACGCAGTAGATAAAAAAGTTCTTTGACAAATATCTTGTGATCATGTTCAGATCCTCT
>DF820470.1:395258-424789 GCA_000739535.1 Candidatus Vecturithrix granuli
AGAGCTAACACAGTTAAAAACAATGTATAATATCTGACTTTTTTATATGAGTGCGTAATGTGAGTTACAATAATACCATCTATGAAGAGATCGCATGATCAACTGATTTAACCCATTACCTTTTTCTTCTTTCAAATGTTCGGGGATGCCTTGATTTTCTTTGATTATGCGGTCAAAAAGAAAGGTTCGTTAGGTGCTGTAACCTATCGCTATCCTCAGCAGAAAAAGGAACGCTATGAAAACGCCTATAGACACGATGTTCAACAACGTTGAAGAATTTTTTGCCAGTCCCGCGAATACGGAAGAGAAAGCCTGGGGGGTCATTCATGATTTTTATCATCTCGTGCTGACCTACATGGAGGCACATCAGATTTCAAAAGCTGATTTATCAAAACGCTTAGGTAAATCACGCTCTGCGGTGACGCAAATGTTCAATAAAACGCCGAATATTACGCTGAAGAAAATGATTGAAGTTGCTGACGCCATCGGCATGGATATTCACATCACATCTCCGCAGGTTCCACGCGAACAGGCTCGTCCGAAACGTGTGCCGACGCTGCCTATTGCGCCCCAAGACGATTTATCACAACCGCATACGAAGCGGAGCGTTGTCGCATAACAGATCGCATAACAGACAGATAGTAAAGGGGGATACGGGTGCGCTAACAAGCTGCTTGCAGGGGACGCCACAGGGCGGCGGGGGAAATCGGGTGGTGTTCCTTCAGGTTCGGTGGCCGCTGCCTCGTGCCGCCCCTGAAGCAGGGCGTTCGGTGTCTTCGTAATATACAAAGTTCTGCTCTCTGTTGATTACAAAGTCATTAACATAAGATGGTTATCTAAATTCAGTAAATTTGCAGGTTCGTAGTTCTGCCTTCAGGCGGAAAAATTGGCTCAAACGAGAACGACGAAACTCAAACATGTTGGAGGACAAACAATGTATGCGATAGAATTTCATACCACTATCACAAATGGAATAATTGAAGTGCCCCACTGCTATCTCTCTCACATAGCGAAACATGTCAAAGTGATTGTGTTGATGGAAGAGACGCAGCAAAAGACCGGTCTTCTTGCCCAACTGTTACAGACGCCGCTCAAACTGGAACAGTTTACGCCATTAACCCGGGAGGAGATTTATGAACACGCATAAATCTCGATGTTTTGTTGATACAAATATTTGGCCGTATGCGTTGATTGAATCAGAAGATAGGACCAAAACGAGCAAAGCCAAGCAGATTATTGCCTCCCATGATATCGTGCTGAGTACGTAAGTAATCAATGAAATCAGCGTCAATCTGCTTCGAAAAGCCCAATTCTCCGAGGAACAGATTCGAAAATTGATTGCCGACTTCTTTGATAGCTATTTGGTGGTTGAGCTTGATCGAGCTGTTCAGATAAAAGCCTCAGAACTTCGAGAACGTTACCAGTTCTCGTTTTGGGATAGTACCATTGTGTCAAACGCCTTGCTTATTGAGGCAGATACGTTGTATTCTGAGGATATGCACGATGGTCTGGTTATCGAGGAAAAAATGACGATACGTAATCCTTTGATATGACTTTTAGAATAACATTTTTGTCACTGTAAATAATTCCGTGCTGGAGTGCGAAAGTTCTACTTTCGCGTGTGACATGCGCGAAAGTAGAACTTTTGCACTCCAGCAGCAGCACAGGAATATTTACAGAAAGATATTTTTTCCATGTACTTTCCATCAACGCCTATTTCGTATGCTGTCGAGATTACCTATAACTGCAATCATAGCTGTCCCGGCTGCGCCAATGTGTTAGGGCAGCACCGGCAGGCAGAATTACAGAACTGGCGCGAATTATTTGATTGTATCGCCCCGCCTGACAACCGCCGCAAATATGCGGAATTGTTGCGCATTACCGGCGGCGAACCGACGTTACACCCTGAATTCGGACAGATCATCCGCTATATTGATACATTTGGTATTCCGCACGCCACGTTTACCAATGGTCGCTGGAATGATCCGGATACCCTGATCGAACTGTTTCAGGGCTGCCAGAATTTTGTCGGTTTACTGGTCAGCCTGCACGGCAGCACGGCTGAGACGCATCAGGCATTTACACACGATGCGTTGGAAGGGTTCGAGATCATCTGCGATAACATCCGACTTGCGGCTGAGGCCCGACTGGAAGTCTTCACCAACACGGTCTTAACCAGAGATAATTGCGGACAGCTTGACGACATCATTGTTTTGTCGCAGCGATTGGGTGCGGAGTATGCCGTGTTTAACCGTTACTTAGGCAAACCGCATCCGATTGAGCCGGATGAGCAGCAACTGCGCCAGACGATCCGCCGCATTGAAGCCTTGCAGCGCGAAGGGATACATTGTCGCATTGGCGACTGTATTCCTCCTTGTTTTGAAAAAAACTCATCGGTCGGCTCCAACGGCGGCATCGAACATTGCGCCATTTCCCCTTCCGGCATGGTGCGTCCGGAAAATTTAACCAGCTACACCTTTGGCAACCTGTTCGAGCAGCCTATCGAAGCGATCTGGCAATCTGAACGCGCGCAGTGGTATCGCCAGCAATTGCCAGAAAAATGTTTGGAATGCGTGGAACTGCCGCGCTGTCGCGGCGGATGCCGCTCTGTCACTGTTGAATATGAACTGGCTGGCGACCCGCTGATGCAAGAACCCATCTACACAGCAGAACCGGAAATCCTGGAACTTGATCCCACCTGGAAACCTGTGCCCTTTTTCAACATCCGCCCCGAACCCTTCGGCTATTTATTAGCCCGCTATAACTGGTCGGTGCCGGTCGCACACGAGGCCAAAGCCTTAGTTGAGGCAATTAACGGTCAAACCACTCTGGCGCAGTTACACCAGCAATTCGGCGATGATGCTCTGGATTTCATCGGACAACTCTACCGCGAAGGCTGTGTGGGGTTTGAGGAGTAAAAAAAGTAGCAGAACTTTGCGTCATGTAAAACGAGATTTACGGATAAATACGCTACAACGGTTTGATCTCACACAGATCCAACACATTAATCTGCCGGGAAGGCGCGTAAGCAGTTTTCACGGCAATTGTTTTCTCGGCAAAATTTCCGATAATTTGATCCCCATTTTTTAATTTGAACACAAAATGTCTCAATTTTGAGGTGACAAACTCAGGGTCGTCAACCCTGGAAATTTCAATCAGATCCTCAATTTTAATTTGAAAAACGGATCGATCTTTGGCAGTAGATTGAACGGCAAGCGTATCTGCTAACAAATTACCGGAAAAATGTTCTTTGTTCTTCAACGTAAAACTGTAAGCAAAGGCTGTTTCACGGACGTCAAGGATGTCTTTGGGAAGATGTTCAGGCGTAATGTTTTTGATCCCCGGATAGCGTGAAAAGATCCCTTCGAAGAGTCGTTTCATTTCATCTACATTTTCAGGCCAATTATAGTTAATCAGCGCATTTTGCGCTTGCTGGTCAATCGCCGTCACACGCTGCGCGTATTTGGCATTCATTTCTGCGATGAGATTGTGGGCAATTCCGAGAATATCCTCTTTGCGCTCTCGCAGCGGCGGAAGATGAAAAATTTTCCCGCGCCGGCGAATCACCTCCGCCAATTCGCGCGCTAACCTGCCTTCTTGCATGGCAAGATCATACGCTTTGACCATCGAAAAGATAAAGCGCACATTCACCGATTTGACTTCTGTGGTACCCTTCCTGGAAAACTCAATGCGCCCGTCAACCGACTGATTCTCAATAATGTTGCGTAAGGTGTGTTGGATCGCCGGGGAGGCGTCGGTAATATGCTTGAAAAAGATGGTGCCCTGGTGATATTCTTCCAACCAGCCCCCATGTTCGGAATTGCCAAACAACTGTTCCGGGAACGCCGCCTCATCCAGTTCAAAACAGGGCTTGCGCAACAGTTTCCCCTTACGCGAAGCTTCATGAATCGCCCTGGCGGAAAAGCCCATCCCGATCCCCGCCTCCCCCCAGAAAAGAATTGGCGAACCAGTCTTGATGCAGGAGGCTAAGCCCTGACAAATGTCCTGCATACATGCTGAGTTACAGGCAAATTTTTTCAAAAGACGCTTATCCATTTTTCACCTCCAGCGAAGGGGTTAAACCTACATTGACAGAAAAACAACAGCGGATAAGAAAAATCAACGGATAGGAGGAGGAAGACAGAAAACCTCCGTTGATTGCTCCGTTGAAACGACAAGGATTTTCTGTAGGAAGGATTCCTGACGGCGAATTGGTCGGCGTGACACCGAACCCTGCCACTGAGCATCCTTCCTACACGCAATCCTTGTCGTTTCATCCTTCCGCGTGAGCGCAAGCACTCGCTTGTAGTAAACGCTTCAGCGTTTCTTCACGCCGCTCAAGCGGCTGCTGCAAGCCAGATTTTCATCCTGTGCGTGCGCCACATTCGTTCTATTCGTGTCATTCGATGACACCTCTATGACGAAAACTCCCTGGAAAAATTCCGCTATAATTTTCTTATGCTCTCATGTTGCGCAATTCGTTTCTTTACCGCGTAGCGGTTGCAGAAACAGCCTTGTCCAACCCCTTTTCTACAATACTGCAACCGCTTACGCGGTAAAGCACAGGCCTGCGTAACATGAGTTCTGTTCCCTGAAATTTATACAAGGCGTAACTGCTGGAGAGAAGTCAAGAAAAAAGAAAAGATTCTTGAGCAATTCAACAAGCTAACATACGTTCAAACGAGAAAAAAACTTGACAGGTGAACCTGCATACCGTAACAACATGTCATATTGAGGTTTTTCTAGAAAAATCAGCCATGCTTCTCATGTTTTCTGAATATGGGGGACAAAAATTTGAGTCCGCAATCAGTTGAACAGCAAATCAAAGACGCCATACAAGCTTTTGAAAACAACATCAGGCCTATCTTTGTCGTGTATGGCGACGTGCCTTATTTCCCGGAGTTGATAAGCGAGTTTCGGACGCATGTTCAGGAAAACGAATGTAATTTTTATATCACGCTGGACATGGAAATTGCGAACCGAGAGACGCTGGCGGATACATGCGTGGAAATTTTTCAACAACTCCTGCACGGATACCGGTACATCGAACCAATACTCTCATCTGAGCAAGAAGCGCAAATTCCAAAAGTTTGGAAGAGATTGGAACAAGTAAAACAACGTATTGCTGATGCCAAACCTGAACACAAATTCGCAGAGTTGGTACGTTTTGCAGAGATAGAACTGTATCCATTTCTCAAGAATTTTTGTAAAAAGAGCGCATTCTGCATTGAGTTGAATCGGTTTGAACATGTGATGAACCATAGCGTTGGTATCGGCAATTTTCTATTAGAACGATTACTCTTGAGCGAGACCGAAAGCTCTCTTCGATTCGTGATCTTTGCAAAACATGCTACGGAACCACGTCTATATCCAGGCTCAAATCAAGAATTTGTGCGTGAGACTATTACATTTTATAAGCTGCAAGAAACCGAGACTTCGTCGGATATGTCAAAGCAGGCGTTGTCTCAAATTGTCTCCGACGAATTTGATGTGTTTCTCTGCCATAATAGCATAGACAAACCAGCCATTAAAGACATTGCCAGGCGTTTGAAAAAAGAGGGGATTCGCCCCTGGCTGGATGAATGGGAATTGCGGCCGGGTTTAATGTGGCAAATTGAGCTTGACAAACAGATTGAACATATACAATCGGCGGCGGTTTTCGTGGGACAAGGTGGTTTGGGCCCCTGGCAAGATCAGGAAATATATGCTGTTCTCAGACAATTCGTCAAACGAGGATGCCCTGTCATTCCTGTCATTCTTCCTGATTGCGAACAAGTTCCAAAACTTCCCCCTTTCCTGGAAGGAATGATGTGGGTTGATTTTCGTAAAGACGATCCAGACCCATTTGACGTGTTAATTTGGAGTATTACCGGATTAAAGCCTGAAAAATGGTTTGAAGGAATAACCATCGCCAAAGAATGGAAAAATGAAAATAGATGATAGAATAAAATCAGAGGATGCTATTTTTATTAATTGCCGCTTTGAAAATAAAGAGGTCGAGCAAGCTATTGTTTTATCTGTAATAGCTAGTGGATATTGGCCGCGTTTTTGGCTCGAACGTAACGTTTATAATTATCAAAAAGCATCTATGAAACCGCCCCTCGAAAAAATTCTACATGGGGTAGGACGCTCAAAATATTCTGTCCATGTCTTTCTACATCCAGATGTGCCGAATATAAAACAAACGCTTACTCATTCCGATTTATCTACTGTTTTTCACTGTTTAGCAATGGAATTGGGGATGGCGTTAGGGGGATGTCAAAAGCAATTGACGAAAGATGATAAACATCAATTTATGGCAATAGTACCAGATACATACCCATATCAGGAATTTTTGGACGATTTTAATGATAATCGCTGCTTACATTATAAACCTGCGTCATTAAAGAATGATTCGATTATTAATGATTTGATTAATAAAATCGTCCCCTGGTTAAACGATCTGCCAAACCGCCCGTTCGCTCCAACTCCAAGGCAAATTCAAGAGTTGTGGGAAAAATTCTGTAAGATCAAAGAATCTGAGAAAATTAATTATTACGGGAAACCACCTATTGAGTATGAATTCACAAAATTGAAGTTATGCGCGATAATTTGTAAGATCTGTCAAGATCATAGTTGGCAGAACAGGCCTGAATGGTATGAGAACGTCGAAGATGCTATTCAACAGACACAGAAGGAAAGAGAAGAAAAGCAGAAAAAATTACAAAATGAGAAGGAATTTAATGTATTCTTATCATATAATTCGAAGGACCGAGATGAGGTTAAAGACATTGCTAAACAATTAAAAGATCGGGGAATTAAATACTGGATTGATATAAAGGAGATTCCTCCAGGACGATCTATAGTAGATGAAATTGGTAATGCCATGTCAACATGCGCAACTTGTGCCATTTTTATTGGGAAGAACGGATTAGGAGAGTGGCAACAAACTGAGATACGAAACGCAATAAGACGCTACTCCGAAGAAAGAAATCCGGTTATTCCCATATTACTGCGTGGAATAGAACGTGACCAGATACCAGAAGGTTTTGACTTTCTTAAAAATATGAATATAGTAAAATGTGAAGATGAAAACATGATAGATCGCTTAATATGGGGGATTACTGGTAAAAAACCAGATAATCTTGAGTCGTCATCATTTTGAAGCTTTTGTGCTAAATTTCGTGAAGAAATGAAACAGCCCTTTGAGGTTTATCAATATGACCATGACCGCTGTGAGAAGAATTTCGTGGGATCCGGTCTTTGATCCGGCCTTATTTGTCAACCGGGAACCAGAAAAAAAGCTTTTCTTCGAAACTGTTCGCGCCAGAACAAAACGATCATACCTTGAATTTACCGGCGTTGCCGGGCAGGGAAAAAGCGAGCTGCTGAAATGGGTTTATCACAATGCGGAACAGGAAGACTGCCTGGCCGCATATATTGATTTCGAATACCCTCAATATCACCGGCCTGAGATCTATCCGATTTTAGAAACGATTGTTGAACAGCTTTCTTCAAAATGTGACAATACGGCTTTTCAAGAATTTCAAACGCAATTACCGGTCTATCAGGAACAACTGCGAAACTTTTATCGCGCTACTCTTGACAATCCCAAAACCGCCGACCGGCGTGGACTGCAAGACATTGAGAACCGACTCATTGCCACCTTCAATCGCGAGTTACAGCAGATTTTAGCAGCGCACAAAATCGTCTTGTGTCTCGACAGCACGGAAAAAGCCTACCTGATTGCGTTACGCAGTTTTGAAGATCAGATTCTGAGACGCCATGCCGATAACCCCCGTTTCTTCTTAATCACTGCCGGCCAGGAAAAGCTGGCCTGGAAAACCGATGAGATTAAACAGTTAGTCAAACGGCATGAACTGCCGGTGTTAGACGCCCGGGGGGTACAAGAACAGATTACGCGTCTGGCGCAGAAAAAAGGGTTTGCCCTGCAAGATGCGGAACAGATTTCCGGCAAAATCGCGGAATTGACCCTGGGGCACCCGTTTAGCAATTATAAACTGGTTGATTTCTGGACAAATGGTTTTGATCGCGCCTTAGACAAAGAAGTCGTGGATAATCGCTTTGGAAATGGCATTCAGAACCTCATCAGCAGCATTATCGAAGATCGCATTTTAGAAAACCTCGAGCTTGGCCCGGAATATCCGCCGGCCAGAGAAATTCTGTGGTACCTGGCCCCATTGCGGCGCATAGAATTCGGCACCTTATGGTATATGCTCTCAACGTTTTTGGGAAAATGGTTCCAAAACCAACCTTTTGAATTTTTTGAACATCTGATGGATAAATTCCAAAAGAAACGAATTTTTAGACCCTGGCAGCTTGGCGTCGGCTATGATCTGGAGCCGGTCGTGTGGAATATCCTGCGTTACGACATGCGCGTGAACGCCAGACGCGAAGACTACATTTCCATCGAACGCACCTTAGCAGACCAATACGATCAATGGGTGCAGCAATCCCGAGACGCCACCCAGATCAAAAATATTATCGAACAATTGTATCATTCTGCCAATTATTTACGCGAAACTGACCCTGAACACGTGAATCTTCGGCTACAGGAACGATTAGAAGATTATGTGCAACGCTATTTTACGAAGGACTTTGCGGGCGGAGAAATCGCTCTGCGCGAACAGCGCCAACGCTTATCCAACGAGTTAACGCAGGATCGAGAACTTGCAGACCTTAATGTTGATATTGCCTCATTACAACAGGCCATCAGAAATTCTATAGATTAACCCCTTAGCTGTCACAGAGGAAGATATGTCAGATTTAACGGCAGAACTTTTTCAACGCATCCATGTGTGCCGGGCCTTCCGCCTGAGCGGTTTACATCAGATATTACAACGTTTTCCAACAAATCCTCCTATCGATCAGATTATGCTTCCCTGGAAACTTGGCGATCTTGTTCAGGCAAAATATATCTATAATGAAAAAGGATACTATGTTGTGGATCCTGACAGGGTCAAGGATTGTTCTCCGAAATCCTCTGACCCTTCAGTTTGTACGCTGCACGATGCCTGGCGTGACTGGTATCAACTTGAATTCGGAAGACAGCATCAGTATCAGGAACTTGCCGAGCTGCTTTATCATGAAGCGGTTTATGCCAAAAGATGTACCGCGGCGACTGAACCGGTCATGGCAATGCTGCAAAAGAACGTCCAGGAGTATTTATGGGAATATTGTCGTTCTTTTGAACATCTTTTCACGCCGAGCTTTACCTTGCCTTTTCCCCATTTGAAAAAAGCTTTTGAGCAGCTCACGATCTATTTACGGGAAAATGGGCATGAAGAACAATCAAGCGAAATTAGCAGTTATCTTGAGAATTTGCGTGATTGGATTGCAAAATTAAATCGCTGGGATGGAATTTTATCACCTTTAGAATATACAACATTGATCACGTTTTTGAATTCTTTAACTCATCTGAATCATGAGGAGTGAACCATGTCAGAGCGAACCCTATCAACTCTGTTTATTGATCGTGAACAGGAATTACAAGATTTTCAACGCGGCGATGCAAAGTTATCTCAACGCGCTCTATTTTTCAGGGAAATACTCTGATACGCAATACGAGCAAAGGCGCACAGAGTATGAAGGCTATTTTAAAGAAAAAATTCAAGCTGCTGATTCTTCCGAGAGATACCCTTCGATTATGGGACGATTGCGCATCACTGATGGGGACAGGCTCTTCAGCGAACATTTTGAACTACACGAAGAACTCTCATCGACCGGTGAACTGCAACGCACGTATCTTCCCATCAAAGACAAAGCGAATACGCGCATTCTGCGCACGATCTTGCGCTATTACGTCGAAGCCTGCAATTTCATGGCGCAGCACAGCTCTACCAATTTTGCGGCTGCGACGCGCGTACTGCGCCGGCGCATCGAATTACTGGCCGATAGAACCTATTTGCAAGAAATCCAACGCTGTTTGAGCGATGTGTGGGGCGACCAGAATTTTCTCATGGACAAAGGCGACGAATTGGAGATATTCATTGAATTCATTAAGATAAGGAGTATGATGTTACAAGATGAAGAACGCAACTAACAACTCAGAACGACATTATGTGCTGGCATTTTATGCCTCGAAACAACCTGAAAAACCTGCGCTTAAAGTGATTTTACGCAAAGACGCCAGAAGCGCGAAAAAGAAACTCGTGCGTCATGCTCATAAAAAAAATATCTTCATGCTGGAAAGTCATGGGTAATGCGAGACATATTTCACTGATGCAACAACGGATGAAACAGTTTTGGCTCTTCCGGCTTTTTTGTGGAACTACAGGGATTGAGTTTACAAAGGATTTCTAAGAGGTTAGTCACAGCCAGTACGCATCCCTTGTAAACTCAATCCTTGTAGTTTACCACAAGCTTCATGGAAGAACCACAGTTTTTAAACCAAGGAAATTCGCGCGATATTATTTACCATCATTCAGCAGAATGGTTAGACCATAAAGGACGGAACATTGTGCCAGGAAATTCCTGTTGATCAGGTGATACAACATTTTGAAGAAGATACAAAGCCTATTTTTGTGGTATATGGGAACGCTCCGTATTTTCCTGAAGTAATCAACGGCTTTCGTTCTCATTTTCAGGAGCATCCCCAGGGCTTGTACTTTTTCCTGGATATGGGCATAAATAAACGTGAAACCCCCCGGAGAAACCTTTTTTGAGATCGTGCGTCAGATCGTGGATTTGTTGTTAGACCGGTTCCCTGATCCTGAAGAACAACAGCGGCTCTTTCCTTCTTTTCGGATGCTCACGAACCTGAAGGAAAAAACGCGCACGTATGAACCGGATGAACAGTTAGCCGAATTTGTGCGCTTTACCTATTATTCCTGTTATCCGACCTTAGGCGAAATGTTTTCCCGGCGCAAACACTACGTTATTATTGAATTTAAAGGCTTTGAGTGCGTGGTAGATTGGGGCCGAAAAATTCATAATTACATTCTGGATAGCCTGTTGCAATCCTCCAAAGGCGGGAATCTCCGTTTTGTCCTCTTTGTGCAAAACGACAGAAAGCCGAGCTTATTTTATGGCTCAGATGAAGAAAGCTCGCGCAATAAAGTGACGTTCCATCACTTAAACGCAGCAGCCGACAGTTCAGCAACCCTTGTTCCGCACCAATATTTAGCAGACGAAGGTAATCATGCTGCCTGATTTTGATCCACAAGAGCTTGAACGCCAATATCGTGAAACATATTATCCTCTGTATGAAGACTTTGCCCTTCGCCTTCACAATTTAGTGCAGGATCTCACCAAACCACTCAGCGAGTTGATTGATAAATTCGAATACCGCGCCAAAACCGCCGAGAGCTTTTTAGGAAAGCTCGAACGCAAGTCCGAAAAATATCAACATCCGTTTCAAGAAATCACCGACCTGGCCGGAGTGCGAGTTATCACTTTTTATCAGGATAGCGTATCTCAGATTGTCAAAATTATCCGCCGGGAATTTGTAGTTGATGAAACACGCTCGCTTGATAAATTTGATGATCTTGGGGCCGAAGAATTTGGATATCAATCAGTTCATTTGATCGTATCCTTGCCGGAATCACGGACCCAATTGGAAGAATGGAAACGCTTTGCCGGGTTGCAGGCGGAAATCCAGATCCGCAGCATTTTGCAGCATGCCTGGGCGAATATGAGCCATAAATTTGACTATAAGGCGGTCAATCAGCCCCCGCGTGAATTACGCCGCCGCCTGTTTCGTCTGAGTGCATTGCTGGAACTGGCGGATGAAGAGTTCAAAACCCTCTTAGATCAAACCCGGGAAATCTCACAAGGGTATCGCCATGACGTGCGGCGCGGTCAACTCAATCTCCCGCTCAATCTGGATTCGTTACGCGAATTTATCCGTGAGCATGTCAATCTTAAACAATGGGAACAATTTGGCATCGAGGCCGGTCTGAAGCCGTTTCCATCCTCGGAAGTTGCTCGTAAATACTTTGCGACCGGTTTAGAAATTCTGCTTGTAACGCTTCAAGCCGCAAAAATCTCCACAATTGCCGAATTCGAACGCCTGCTCTCCCAATTTGACAACCAGAAAATACAACTTCAAAAATTTGTATCCCTGATAAAAGAACAGGGAGAGACTGTGCATTCTTTACCACTCGATGTATTGATTCTCCTGGTATCATTCTCGAAAGCAGATGTTTTGCCTGCTGATTTTCATTGGGGTGGGAAGTATAAACCGTTTTTTATCAATGCGCTTCGTGATGTATGTCAGCGGTAATTCTGGCTCTTTCTGTCTGCATCTATTTTTCTGGTTTCCACTTTTCTGTTGACAGCGACCGCCTTTCTTTCTATTGTATTCAAAATAGGGTAGTGGTTAAATGGTAAATGATACCGTTCCCTGAGCGGAGTCGAAGGGAACATGTTCAGGCTCGTTTCGACTTCGCTCAACGAGCGGATGCCACTTACCGTTTAACCATTACCCAAAATAGATCAGTTTCAATATGATAAGTTCGCATTTAAGGCTGTTGAATAATACGGGGGATATATACTCGTTGAGAAGGATTGATGATATGCCGCAAGTAATATTTCAGCAACGATCAATGATATTATGAAAAATCTTCCGGAAACAAAATTAGCTGAACTCATAGATTTTGCCAGCTATTTATTACGCAAAGAAAAAACTGAAGAACTTTTACGCATGCAGACATCTTCAAAGGCCTATCAGGAGTGGCTGCTTCCTGAGAATGATATTTATGATGAGCTTTTTCAAGATGACATTGAGAGAGATTTTTTATTGACATCAACCTCTCTTGCGTCATGACTGTAATAGATTGATTTTAAAGAGGAGAGGAAACGTTTATGGCAACGTCGGTGTTTATGCCGCAACAAGCATTGAAATATGCTGTAGAAGTTATGGAAAATGGTCGTATAGAGGTACAGGTTCCTTTTTCTCAAGGATCCCATGTGACAGTGTTTGTGATTGAAGAGCTTGAAGATACTTATCACGATCTCATCTCGGCAGCGCAGAGCAGCCTGGATTTCTGGGATAATCCCTTTGATGACGAGGATTGGAATAATGCATAAACAAGGTGATATTGTCCTTATACCTCTTCCATTTACCGATCTTTCATCGCAAAAACGACGACCTGTTATCATAGTCTCTAATAATGCCTATAATCAGAAAACTGATGATATTATTGTTGTTGCGATGACATCGAATCCTAAAAAAGTTGATTATAGCTTTACTATCACGTCATCGGACTTAGCACAAGGCTCTTTAAATCGACCAGGGAAAGTAAGAGTAGATAAAATTTATACATTATCCCAGAAAACAGTCGTCAAAACATTTGGACGAGTTCACTCAAACGTGATGGGTCAGATTCGCAAATTCCTCCAAAATCTTATTTCAGATGCAAATTACTTCCCATAATCAGGGCGAATTCAAACAGCAGTACCAGGAAAAGCGGCCGGTGTATGAGGCCTTTGCGCTGCGGCTGCAAGAGTTGTTAAAAGAGTTGACGCAGAACGCGCAGATTCCGTGCGATAAAATTGTGTTTCGCGTGAAGACGCTTGAGAGTTTCCTGGATAAGATCGAACGCAAAGCCTACCATACACCTTTTGAGCAGATCAAAGATGTCGCCGGCGTGCGGGTCGTGACCTATTATCTGGATGACATTGAGCGGGTCAGGCAACTAATCTCTCAGGAATTTATGGTGGATGAACAACATTCGGTGGATAAAATCACGCATTTAGGGGCTGAAGAATTCGGCTATCGTTCGGTGCATCTGATCATTGCAGTGTCAGAACCGCGCGTCAGTTTACACGAATGGTCGCCCTTTGCCGGGTTGACGGCGGAGATTCAAATTCGTACGATTTTACAGCATGCCTGGGCTGATTTGAGTCATAAAATTGACTACAAAATTACTTCTCAGGCTCCGCTGGAGTTGCGTCGCCGCTTGTTTCGACTGAGCGCACTACTGGAACTGGCGGATGAGGAATTCACAGCCCTGCGCGACCAGGCCGAGCATATTGTCAGCGGCTATAAATATCAAATGAATCGTGATGAATTGGAAATTCCTGTGAATCTGGATTCCCTGCGCGAATTCATAGAACAGAAAGTAGATTTACAGCGATGGGAAACCTTTGGGGTGCAGGCCGGCATGGAACCATTTCCACAACTGACCAGCCGCTATCATGCTATTGGCTTGCAAATTTTGCTGCTCACCCTGCAAACCGTAGAAATTACGACTATCGCTGAATTTGAAGGGTTATTCAAACAGTTCGAAAAGCAACACGAGCAGCTTGCACATTTTGTTGATCTGGTCAAAGCCAAAGGCGGCAGCGTACATGCGGTTCCGGTGGATGTGCTCATTCTGCTGGTCTCCATTGTCAAAGCCAGCCATATTCCTACAGATTTTCATTGGGGTGGAAAATATGAAGATTTTTATATTGATGCGTTGCAGGACGTTTTGAGCCGTGAAAGGAATTAGAGAAAAAGGACAGATTGCATGACTACAACGGATTAAAGAATAGAACGGATTCCTCCATCAACATCCGTTGATTTCTCAATTCGTTGTAGTGTTTGCCATCCTTCTACGCTAAATAGATCGAATAAATATCCTGCGCCACAACCTGATAATTCGGTTCAAAAGAGGTTTCAACCCTGAGTTTTTTGTCCAGAATCTTGCCGGTAATCTGCCCGCCATCTTTCAATCTGAAAATGTAATGCTTAAATTTGGGGGGGGTAAATTTAGGATCTTCCACGCGCACAACTTCTGTGAGATCGCCGGTATTCAGGGTAAGTTTTTGATTTTCAGATTCTATTTTCAAGAGCGGCGAAATGATGCGGCCCATAAACTTCACATCGCCTTTCAGTTTAAAGCTGTACTGATCCCCTCTGATTTCCGGCCGCGTAATGCGTTCTGGCAAATGTTCGGCGCTAATCGTCGTCAGTCCCGGATATTGAGAAAAAACCTGTTCGATCACTTGCTTTAATTCGTTCATATTACCGGGCCAGACATAATTCTGCAAAATCTCAGCAGCGCTTTCATCAATAGCTGAAATCTGCTGTTGGTATTTTGCATTAAAGTTGAGCAGGAAATTTTCAGCGAGCGTGAGAATATCTTCTTTTCGTTCACGTAATGGCGGCAGATGGATGATACGCCCGCGCTTTTTGAGTTCATCCACCAAATCGCGGCGCAGAAGATCATCTTGCAGGGCGATATTAAAGTTATGCGCCATCGAATAGATAAAACGCACATTCACTTCCAGGGTCTCCGTTGCGCCTTTGTGCGAGAATTGCAAGCGTCCGTCAACCGATTGGCTGCCAATGAGATGCAGCAAGGTTTGCTGCACGGCAAGCGGCGTTTCCGAAATCCGTTTGAGAAAGATTGTGCCTCCATCGGCTTCTTCTAACCAGCCGCTTTTCTCTTCCAGGCCGAGAAATTGTTGTTTCACCGTATCTTTATCTAACGAGAATCCTGGAATTTGAATAAATTTCCCTGCACGTTCTGAGGCGTCATGGATCGCTTTGGCGTAAAATCCCATACCGCTGCCGGTTTCGCCCCAAAATAAGATTGGAGTTGCAGATTCGATATATGGCCCCACTTCTGTACGAACTTGCTGCATCGCCTTTGAGTTATAGACAATTTGCTCCAGGAGATTTCCCATGGTTCACCTCGATTTCACTCAAAAATTTGATTATATGAAGTATGCGATATAATTTTCTCCATAGCATAGACTAAAACCGGTTCATGTCAAGAAAAAATACGAACTTCTCAGCAAGCCGATCGGATTTTTCCGTTGACAATCATCAGAACTGCATAGATGTCGCATAAAAAGACGAGGTTTCTGCGCCAGATTCATTGAGAATCCTTTTCATCTTGAGAAATATCTCAGACAAATAAAAACCTTGACATCAAACTCAAGAAACCAAAGTATGAGCATATATTGAACCGGAAGAGAGCAATTCCATTTTCACGGAAAAAGATATGTTCACTTTTCTAAAAAGGGTATGTTGGCCTTTCAAAGCATCCAATCTCAATGGAGATGAAAAGATGGAACTCTATATTGAAACACGAACTAAAAATCAGGCGTATATTATTGACGTTCAGGGAGAAGTGGATTTATATTCTTCTCCGACAATGCGCGAGTATATTCTGAAAACTCTGCGCCAACAACATCCGCCTCTTCTGATCATAGAATTGAGCCGCGTCAACTATATGGATAGTTCAGGCATTGCTACTCTGGTTGAAGGACTGCAACTGGCAAACGAATATCACATCAAATTTAGATTAGTTGGGCTTTCCCCTATTGTATTGGAAGTCTTTCAACTTGCCCGCTTAGAGCGAGTATTTGCCATTTTTAAAACCGAAGAGGAGGCCCTGAAGGACGACTAAGATGAAACAGCTATTCGGCGCAGTCGGACGTAGAACCTTATTGTTTTTTGGCAGAGTGTATGATGCGACGCAGTTAAGCGTTGATTCAATGTATTGGCTGATTATTGCGCCTTTGCGGGGAAAGGGCTTACGCTGGAAGAGCAGCATCGAACAGATGGTGTTAGTTGGTGTGAACTCGATCCCGATTATTTCCATTCTGTCATTATTCGTGGGGATGATTCTGGCCTTACAGGGGGCCTATGTGTTGCGTCCCTTTGGCGCTACCCTGTATGTCGCGGATTTGGTAGGGGTGACGATGACGCGTGAATTAGCGCCGCTGGTAACGGCCATTATCCTGGCCGGGCGCAGTGGATCGGCCTTCGCCGCTGAAATCGGCACAATGAAAGTCTCGGAAGAAGTGGATGCGCTGGTGACGATCGGTCTAAACCCGACTAAATTCCTGGTGATTCCCAAATTGCTGGCGATTATTATCATGCAGCCTTGCCTCACACTGATTTCCGATGTGGTCTCGATGTTGGGCGGAATGGTGATTGGGATGGGGCTTTTGCAGATCGATTGGCTGCGTTATATTCGCCAGACCCGTGACGCTCTGATTTTGCAGGATATTCTCACCGGTCTGATCAAAAGCGTGGTGTTTGCAATGATTATCGCGCTGGTCGGGTGTTACGAAGGCTTTCAAGTGGAAGGCGGGGCTGAAGGCGTGGGCATCCACACGACATCATCAGTGGTCAAATCGATTTTTTTGATTATTGTCGCCGATTTAATTGTCACAACCTTTTTCTTCTATTTTTTGTAAGATCCATCCATGGACAACGGGCAGCATAAAAACGAAGCTGAGTTAAATGAATATGCAATTGTCGTTGAGAATCTGATTACCTATTTTGACGAACGCCGTATTTTGGATGATATCAATGTGCGGGTACGCAAGGGGGAAGTCCTTGTGGTATTGGGCGGAAGTGGGTGCGGCAAAACGACGTTGCTCCGTCATTTGATCGGATTATTACGTCCGAAATCAGGTCATATTTACATCAAAGGACAGGATATTACGCAATTAGAAGAAGAAGCACTGAATGAGATTCGCAAAAAAATGGGAATGCTGTTTCAGGGGGCAGCCTTGTTTAATTCGATGACACTGGGCGATAATGTGGCGTTGCCGCTGCGGGAACATACTAAATTAGCCGAACCGACCATTAAGATTATGACCCGCATTAAACTTGGCTTAGTTGGCCTGGCGGGCTTCGGCGATTTTAAACCAGCGCAACTCAGCGGTGGAATGAAAAAACGCGCCGGTTTGGCGCGCGCCCTGGCGATGGACCCGGAGATTTTATTTTTTGATGAGCCTTCGGCCGGGTTAGATCCGATTATTGCCGCGGAAATTGATGAACTGATTTTAAAACTTAAGCGCGCCTTTCACATGACAATGGTCATCGTGACGCATGAATTAGCAAGCGCGTTCCTCGTGGCCGACCGCATTTTGATGCTCGATGCGGGGCAGGTGATTGCGACAGGTACGCCGGGAGATCTGAAATCAAATCCGAATCCACGAGTTCAGCAATTTTTGAACCGGGAACCGAACGCCGAAGTGCAGGATGACGAAAAATATTTACGCTTGATTACAGGAAAGGATGTATGAAATACAGTGCACATGAAATTAAAGTTGGTTTTGTTGTCGTGACAGCTATCGTGCTGCTTTCCGGGTTTATTATTGCCTTGACAGGCAGTAAATTCTGGATAGAAACCATTACCTATACCACCTCGTTTTATATGTCGGCCGGGTTGGAACCTGGCGATGAAGTTCGCTATGGCGGGATGCGGGTCGGGAAGATTACTCAGGTCTATATTTCCCCTGACGATCCCAGACGGATTGAAGTGGTTCTGACGCTTAACAAGAATACCCCGGTTCGACAGGATTCGATGGCATACATCAGTTATATTGGTTTACTGGGGAAATACTATGTTGAAATTTCGTCAGGGGCCAGTTTCAAACTGACAGACCAATCGCTTGCCAAATTGCAAAATGAAGGCGTGCCCAATAAAGTATTGGAGGATCTCCGCAATCTGAAGGATCATGGATTTATCCGCGAGGATTATTTTTTAGCGTCAATCAAGGGCAAAATCGGAGAAGAGCTCCTGATGGCGTATCAACCCTTGATTGTCAAATATGCCTCCGCAGATTTCAACGACATTCCGCTGCTGGAACCGGGCAGTACCTTGCCATCGCGGGATATTGTTCAATTCAGCGATATGATGGACCGCGTGGATTCAATTTCAGGCATCATTGAACACATGTTTATGATTATAGATGAAAATGTCACCCTGATTATGAGCGATGCGACGAATGTGTTGAACAATGTAAATGAACTGATCGGCAGTGTGAATCAGGAGAAACTCCGATCTATTTTAGATAATGTTGATCAGATCATCACAACCAATGCGGAAACCATCAACGGAATTCTGGAGAATCTGCGCAGTATGCTTGGTCAGGTTGATGCGCTCTCAGGTTCGTTAAATAACGTAATTGTGGAGAATGAACCCCAAATCCAGGAAACCATCATATTACTGCAATCTCTGATGCAAAGCGGCGAAGCGGCGATTGGCAGCCTGAATGACCTGATCGGGTTAAGCAAGGACGATGTTGAACTCCTGGTAAATAACGCCGCCGGCATGTCGCAACGCCTGACTGAGATCGTTGCGGAAATTCACCAGAATAAGACCCATATCTCGACGATGTTGCAAAATCTGGATACCCTGTCGGAGAATCTGCGTCTCTTTTCAGCTTATGCCGACGCTGAAACCGGAAATCAGGTCAAACTCACTTTAGAACATATTCAGGCCTCATCGGCAAGCCTGAAATTTATTTTGCAACGCGTGCAGGAGAATAACGACAAGTTTGAACAATTGCTCGCCAATCTGACCTCAACCTCGGGCAATGTTGACGAATTCAGCACGTTTCTGGTAGAACAGCAGCCGGTATTCACGCAAACGCTCGGTTCGGTCCAAAATACGGCGCAGCAGATTGATACGTTAGTTGCTGCGGTTGATCAAGAACAGATCAAAAGCATGGTCGCGCATCTGAACACGATTATCAGCAGCAATGCGCAAACCGTAACAAATATTTTAGGTAATCTGGAGCAAACCATGGTGAGCACCAATGAGCTGTCATCCTCATTGAATAGTTTGGTGGCTGCGAATAAAGATCAGGTCAATCAAACATTGACTTTACTTGATACAACGCTGAAAAGCGGAGAACAACTGGTGAGCCATTTCAATCAATTATTGGCAGCGAACACTGAAAACATTGGCGATGTACTGACAAACACGGCTGATATGTCAGCATATTTGACAGAAATTTTGGCAGAAGTCCACCAGAATAAAACCGCCCTCCAAACCATGCTGCAAAATCTGGCGGTTGTCTCTGAACACGCCAAATCGCTCGCCCAATTTGCCGATACCGAAGCGAAAGCCGATCTTCAACAGGTTGCGGCTCAGATCAAAACAGCGGCCGATCACGCCCAATTTGTGTTACAGCGGGTCAGGGAAAACACCGCGCAGTTTGAGCAGCTTTTGACAAATTTGACAGCTTCATCCGGCGATGTTTCCGAGCTTACGGCCTTCATGTCCGGCCAACGTCCCCAATTGACCGACACCATCGCTGCGATTCAAACGACCGCGCAACATCTCCAAACTGTCAGCGGCACGATTGCCGAAAAACAGGAAAGTATTGGGCAAACGCTCACCCATGTTGAAGCGACTACAGCCCAATTAGAGAGTTTGACGCAAAAGGCGGACGAAGATTGGCCGCAGGTGACTATGATTTTGGAAAATGTCAAAACCCTGTCGGAACAGACCAAAGACTTGATGGTGGGCGTGAATTCCAAACGAGAAAATATTGAAAACCTGATTAGCCATGCTGACGAAGTCGCAATGTATTTAAAAGATGTGCTTGCTTTTGCAAAACAACAGACGCCAACCGTGGATTCCTTACTTGTCAATCTCGACGCCTCGTTAAAAAGTGTGGCAAATGTTTCGCAAATTTTTGATGGTAACGCGCCCAATCTTGAGGCTGTGCTGCTGAATATCAAAGACACGACCGCAGAATTGAAAAATTTCTCGCAATTTATGGCCACTCAGCAGGGAAGCGTGGAAACCGTCTTGACCAATGCACAGACCATTTCCACCGATGTCAAGAGCGTCACGAGCGTGTTGAACTCACAATCCGAGGGCATACAGCAAATTATTGCCAATCTATCGGTCACATCGGAGAATATTGCCAGTTTCAGTCAGTTTAGCACAAGCACGACAGAAGATCTCGAACGGATCATTGGGAATGTGAATAGCTCGCTCGCTGAAATTTCGGAATTTGTTGGCACACTCAACGCGAATAAAGATAATATTGCCTCGATTCTGGTCAATACAAAGGATACCACCGCCAACGCGAAATCCTTCTCACAAAAAATTGTTGAAGGCGAAGAGTCTATCGATCAAATTCTCGCCAACGTCAGCCTGATTTCAGATGAAATCAGTACGCTTGCGACCCAGTTTACGCAGCAAAGCGGCAAAATCGGACCTATTTTGGAAAATGTCCACACAATGGTCGGCAACTTTGAGCAATTCAGCGGCTTTATGACCTCACGGCAGCAAGACCTTCAGAGTGCCTTACAGAATTTACAGGCTACATTACAGCATATCGAAAATATCTCTGCGATGCTGAACGAGAACAAAAAGCATATCAGCGGTGTATTGAACAATGCTGATGGGGTCATGCAAAACGTGAACGCATTTACCAAACAGATCAATACCAACACACCGAACATTGAAGCGACAATTAAAAATCTGGTGGAAATTTCCGACAATATCAAGTCCTTTTCGCTCTTTACCAGACCATATCAACATAAAATGACAAAAATTGTTGACAATCTTCAGGATATTTCAGAGAATCTTAAACAGTTTTCAAAGTATGTGAAGGATAACCCCTGGAGTGTAATGCGGGTGGTCCCGAAAAAAGAGCAGGGATTTGTCCGTTAAGCACCCCAAAACTTATGCAGTGCGAACTTGTAGTGCGAACTCGTTGTTCGCGCATAACGCCTTATGCGTGAACAACAAGTTCGTGTTACAGTCCAATAAAAAATTATGGCATGGGGCTGGATCAGTAATTCTATCGAGTTTCTTCGTAAACTGTTTGCGTCGAGTCCACAGCCACAACCACAACCACAATCACCGGTGAGCTTACCGGACAAGGAGGTTTCTATGATGAAAAAAGCGTTAGTTGTCGGAATTGATAAGTATTATAATCCACAGTGGAATTTGCAGGGGTGTACGATGGATGCTGCTATAATGAGCGGCATGCTGCAAGATCATTTCGGCTTTATCGGCGATAATGTCCGGCTAGTGCTCGATGACCGTGCGACAAAAGCCAATATTCTGTCGCGTCTTGATTGGCTGGTGCGCGACGCCAAAGCGGGGGATGTGCTGGTGTTCTTCTATGCCGGACATGGGTCGCAAGTGCGCGACCGCGACGGCGACGAACTTGAAGATCAACTGGATGAAATTTTGTGTCCCCATGATTTAAACTGGGACGATCCGCTGACGGATGACATTTTAGCCAGCTATTTTACACGTGTGCCTACAGGAGTCAATTTGACGGTAATTTTCGACTGTTGCCATTCCGGAACAGCAACGCGGTCAATGTATGTGCCGGTCAGCCCCGATGGCAATATCGAAGGCGAGCCTGTTTATAAGAAAAATCGCTATATCAAACCGCCGTTAGATATCGAACATCGTTCTCGCGGCGTGTCCCTGCCGATACACAGGGTGGGAGAAGTGATCATCAAAGAAAGGCATGTTTTGATGGCAGCATGCACATCGTTTCAAGAAGCACAAGAAACCCGCCTTGAAGGACAACCCAGAGGCGCATTTTCCTATAATCTGGCAGCCGCCTTTAAACGAGCCGATTGGAAAATTTCCTATCGGCAGGCGCATCAAGATACGTTGACTCGTCTTAAAGATAATGGATTTGTCCAGATCCCACAATTAGAAGGCCCGACAGAATATTTAGACAGACAAATCTTTGGTTCCTTTGCTTGAAAAACCCGGGAACGGATGAGGAATATTGACAGTTCTTCATCCGTTCTGATACTCATTGACTCGTTGTATCCCCCTGACAATATTTTCGTCCTTGCTATAGTTGTTCAGAAAAATAAGGGCATACGTCTCACTTTGCTCGACAATCGCCGGACACTGAGCGAAGTCGAAGCGTGCAATTTAATATGTGAAAATATAATCGTAGGGAGGCGACAACTATGAAACTGCTTGTATTTATCCTGAATAAAGAAGAATTGATCGAGGATGTGCTCACGGCTTATGTTGAGGCTGGAATCAGCGGAGCAACCATTCTGGACTCCGAAGGGATGGGGCATTTTCTGACGTATGAAATCCCTCTGTTTGCAGATTTCAAGGATTTTATGAAAGGCAATAAACCGTATAATAAAACGATTCTTTCTGTGATCCGACATGAGGAGCAGATTACCAGGTTAGAACATCTGCTCGATAAAATCTGCGGCGGGCTTGATGATCCTGGAACCGGCATTTTGTTTACCGTCCCCGTTGATTACGCCCGCGGGCTTGTCCGGGAAGATGAGGAGAGTTAGATGGATATCTGGACCAAATGGAAAATTGTGAGAATTACGCTGACGACAGTGCATCTGTTTGTTGGTTGGCTGTTGTTTACTGGAACGCTGGCCCCCTATTCCTTACTCGTTGGTTTCTTTTTTTCATTTTTGATTGCGCTGCTTACCTATAGCTTATTTATCCATGAAAAAGAGGCTGACCGGCGTGCACTTCTTCCCAAAGTCCATCTGCTGGTGGTGTATATCGGTCTGGTAATTTTTAAAATGTATGTCGCCAGCTTTAAAGTGCTGTTTAATGTGATCCGTGGGGATATTAATCCGCGTATTGTTCATTTTCGTACTCGCTTAAAGGCTGATTTAGCCAGAGTTTTATTGGCAAATTCTATTACCTTAACCCCTGGCACCATCACCCTCCATTTGGATGATGATCATCTGATCGTCCACTGGCTCGATGCGGAAACCCATCATTCGAAATATGCAGGGGAGCTGATTAAAGGGGAATTTGAACAATTTTTAAAACGAATTTTTATATGACGCTGTTTTCCTTAGATTTCATGGTCTATTTCTTTCTGGGCACAAGCGTGTTCAGTATGATCAGAATTGTGATCGGGCCTTCCTCAAGCGATCGCCTGATCGGACTGAACCTGGTTGCCGCGCAAGTGTTAGCCATCTTTGTCCTGATGGCGGTCAAAGAGAATCTGGCCGTGTATCTGGATGTCGCCCTTGTGTATGATATTTTCGGGTTTGTCGGCATCCTGGCGATCTGTAAATATTTTGGAGGCAAGGAGAAACTCTCATGATCGAAATCATCGTGAACGGCCTTGTACAGCTTTTTTTCCTGATGGGGATCATTTTTAGCATTATGGGCAACCTGGGTGTTCTTATCTTTCCGGATATTTATACACGCTTACAGGCATCGTCAACGTGCAGTACGACCTCTGTCTTTTCGATTTTTCTGGCCGCTATGTTACTCTCCGGATTTTCCGTGCTCTCCGGAAAAATTCTTGTGATTACCATGTTTTTTCTCATTTCAAATCCGGTGTCTTCCTATATTATCGCCCAGTATGCCTGGAATAAAGAAATTATTCCCTGGCGAAAAATTCGCCATCGACGCAGCCTTGAGCAGGAGGGACGCCAATGACAGAAATCCTTCTGGTCGTCTTGCTCGTGATAGGGGTGTTGGCGTTACACACCCGAGATTTGCTGAATGCCATCATTTTGCTGGCCGTATTTAGTTTATTGTGCGCACTGCTCTTCTTTTATCTGCACGCGCCTGATGTCGCGCTCACGGAAGCCGCCGTTGGCGCAGGAATTTCGACATTTATTTTCACCTGGGTCATTCGCAAAACGCAGCGAAAGGAAGAAGAATGAACTATTGGCGTATGCTGCTGAAATGGCAGATCATTCTAAAAAAAAGATGTTCGACTCTCAGAGCGAATGTGATGAACGATCTGCGAACATCGTCTCATCAGATGTGGAGGAGCAAAGCAACCCTTTCCCAGCATTGCAGCGCAATCCTCATTCTGCTTCCCCTGGCGGTCTTGTTGGTAATGAATATCACGTTCGAACCCCTGGTGTTCAGCGATGCAAAAGACTATTTTTTCCGGCACGGATCCGAAGAAACTGGCGCGGTAAATCTTGTTACTTCGATTTATCTTGGTTATCGCGCATTCGACACCCTGGGAGAAACTATTGTGCTCATGCTCTCGATCACGGGTGTGATCTTTTTGATGGGGAAGCCTTCATGAAAAAAACCGATATTCTGGATGTGATTGCCAGAAAACTTGCGCCCTTTATCCTGCTGTTTGGCTGTTATGTCGTCATTTACGGGCATCTTTCCCCGGGCGGCGGATTTCAAGGCGGGGTTGTGCTGGCGTCGGGAATTATTTTACTTACGCTCTGTATAGGGGTCAAGCCGATTCAAAGGCTTTTTCCGTTAAAAGCGATCAGCGCCGTTGAAGTAGTTGGATTCCTTATTTTCTTGACCATCGGCCTGGTCGGATTGGCTGCAGGCGGTCATTTTTTGGAAAATTTTTTGCCGATCGGACAAATCGGGGAGGTACCCAGCGCCGGATTTATTTTGATTCTCAATCTCGTAATTGGCTTGAAAGTCGGCGCAGGTATTACGCTGATGTGCTTCTATTTATTTAAAGAAGATAACGACTCGGATGAGGATTGAGTGTTTGGATGTGTGAGTATTTAAGTGTTTGAGTGTTTAGATGTTTCGATTTAGATATAGCAATTCTAAATCATTTGTCATAGGTCACTTCGACTCCGCTCAGTGACCGGAAGGTTGTCGAGCGGAGTCGAGACACGAATCCTGTAGGATTGCTATATGAGAATACTTAAACACTCAAACACTCAAATACGCACACACATTTTTCAAAAATATGGCCGGGTATCTGATTATTGCTCTGTTTTTATTGGGAATCTGGGGATTGATCTATAAACACAATCTCATCAAGAAAGTCATTGCGCTGAATATTATCAATAGTGCAATTGTTATACTGTTTGTATATCAAGGCTCTCTATCGGGTCAATTAGCGCCGATTCTGGTCGTCGGCGTCAATGATATCGTCGATCCGCTGCCGCAAGCTTTGATGTTAACAGCCATTGTTGTCGGCGTCTGTCTTACCGCCCTGGCGCTCGTCCTGGTGTATAAAATTTATCAAGAATATCATACATGCGATATCCGGAAAATCGAAATGATGATTCAACACGATGATGAATGATTCGTTAATTTTGCTCATCGTCATCCCATTTATGGGAGCATTAGTGTGTTTGGGATGCAAATTTTTTCGGACGTCCTGGCTTGCCCCTCTGGCGTGTATGATCGCGCTTATCGCGTGCTGCGCCCAATTGATGCGAGTGTATCCCGCGCTGCTGCATGCAAGACAGGCGACTTATATTGTCGGCGGTTGGTCAGCGGTTGTGGGAATCCGGCAGTTGTTTGACGGCTTAGCCTGGATTGGCTGCGCGCTTGTCATGACGATTTCATTGGTGGTGCTGCTTTTTGTGATGTCTGAACAGCGCTACGGTTATACGTTTTATTTCTTCTATCTGTTGATGATCGCTGGAATGACCGGGGTTTTACTGGCAGCGGATTTGTTCAACCTGTTTGTATTTTTTGAAATCCTGGGAATTACAGTCTATATTTTAATCGCCTATTGTCAAGAGCGTCATGCTCTGGTTGCCAGTTTTAAATATCTTATGCTGAGTTCCTTAGGCATCACCTTCTTTCTCCTTGGCATTTTTATTATCTATCAGCAAACCGGCAGCCTCTCATTCTATGAGATTGCCCAATATGCGCCTCAGAGCAGTCGTGACGCCTCGCGCCTCTCTTTTGCTCTGGCAGCTCTGGTTGCAGGTATTAGCATAAGAACGGCCTACATTCCCTTTCATGTCTGGCTGCCTGACGCGTATGCTTCAGCGCCGCATCCGGTATCTGCCATCCTTTCCGGGGCGGTCGGAAAAGTCTCTTTTCTGGCGATCTGGCGACTGGTTCTCAGTTTTGAAGCAACAGCCTTTCGTGCGCTCTTTTTCTGGCTTGGCGCGGCGACGGCATTGGTTGCCGTCATTTACGCATTGTCGCAGACCGATTGTAAAAAGCTCCTGGCCTGGCATTCGATTTCGCAAGTAGGTTACATTTTAGTCGGTTTTGGCGTGAAAGATTCTGTGGCATCGGTCGGATCCATATATCACCTGATCAATCATGCGTTGTTCAAAACTTTGCTCTTTTTGTGCATCGGCAGCGTGATTACGATTACTGGGGAACGGAATATCAAACATCTTGGGTATCTAGGACGCCACGTTCCGCTCCTGATGGTGCTTTTCTCCGTCGGGGCGTTAAGTATTATGGGAATTCCGCCGTTTAACGGGTTCATCAGTAAAAAATTGATCGAGACCGGCGTCAAAGACTCTCCCTTCATTTCGTCAATTCTCTGGGTAGCGGGCGTCGGCACGATGGCGTCTTTTCTGAAACTTTCCGCCATTTTTCGCCGCAATCCCTATCAGCAAACCGGCGAAAGTTATCCACTTAAAGCGTGTTCCGCTTTAAAATACGCGTCGTTGATCTTTTTGGCTTTTTTGTGCTGCTTGACCGGGATAGCGGCAAGTTTTTTCAGCGGGCAGATTGCCCGGCTGCTGTTCGGGCATCCGCTGCAAGAAACCGTGCATGTGTATTCCGCCGCCAATATGTTCAAGACCGGAATGTCGCTCGTGTTCGGCTTTGGAGTTTATCTGGCTGTGCTCAGTCACACAGGACATCGTTTGACCGCGTTCATTCGGAAACAACATCTAAGTTTTCAGTCCAGTCTGATATGGTGTATTCTTGGCTTTGTGCTGCTCGCCGTGTATGCGGGGTGGTAATATTATTCAGTTGTTCCGGGGATGATGCGCACATTCCCGAAACAGCGCGATCATTGAGCCTATGGATCATTTAGCGTCGCTCCATATTCAGGTCTTCAGTTTTGGGCTGCTCATTTTAGTCGCCCATTTTATGGGCAAAATCACTTATCATTTCAATCTGGGGGAACTGATTGGCCAGTTACTCGGCGGAATTCTCGTCAATCCCTATCTGCTGAAAGTGGCGCATATCAGCGGCGAGGAATATACGCTCGCATTTCGCAATTTTTATTTTTTCACGTTTGTGTTCCTGAGCGTCGTGGCGTTTACCCTGGGTGAAGAGCTGCATATCCAGAAATTGAAAGGTGTGGGCATAAAAGGCGTGCTCATCTGCGTCATTCAGATTATGACAACGCTTTCGCTGGTGACAGGCGGATTTTTACTGCTCGGCTTTGATCCGTTTATCGCGTTGATTATCGGCAGCATCGGTCTGGCAACCTCCCATGCCGCCACATTTGTCATCACCAATAAACTTCGAATTGAAGGGGAACTTCAGGAAATTCTGGCCAATATTATTGTGCTGGATGATTTATTGGAGGTGATCATGTTCTCCCTGGTCGTGCAATTTGCGATCGGCAGTCAGCGCGGACGCGAAATTTCGTTTTCCGAAGCCACGTTCCATGCATTTCATGAAGTTGGCTTAGCAATGGTTTTAGCTATCGTCACGTTTCTGCTATTAAAATTTATCATCCGCGAAATTGAAACGGTGAAAGAGAGCATTCCGCCTCAGCAGAACCGCAAATTCGCTTTCTGGCATATTTTTCACGAGCACCCGTCGCCTTCCATGGAAGTGATGTTTGTGGTGGTCAGCCTGTTATCCATCAGCGTCAGTATTGCCATGAAATTCCACCTGCCTTTCATTTTAGTGCCGATTGTCACCGGCATGTGTATTTCGAATTTCCATACCCCTGTGCTCTTTGATTCGTTGAAAATGGAAACCATTGCTCCATTTTTTCATCTGATGTTTTTCGCGCTCATCGGGGCGAATATCCGGGTTGATGCCATTCATACCAATACGATTGCCTCTGTGCTCGTCTATATCGTGACCCGTTCAGTAGGTAAATTAATCGGTACCCGCTTAGGTACCAGAGCGACCAAACAAGATTTGAAAATTCAACGCTGCCTGCCGAAACTGATGCTGCCCCAGGCCGGGGTTGCGGCGGTTGAAGCCACGTATGTGGCGATTGTGCTGGAAAACGGCGATGCTGTGCTGAATGTCATCCTCCCTTCGCTGATCTTTTTTGAAATTGTGGGTGTCATTCTTTCTGAAAAAACGCTGCATCAGTGGAAAGCCTGGACGATTGGCGAAGAACAATATTTGCAGCGACCTTCAACCGCCCCCTCGCAAGCTCGTCCGATCCCTGATGTTCGTCTGAGTTCAGTCTTATCCAGCGCGCTCATGAAGATCCCGCTGCAATCAACGACCAAAGAAGGTGTTATTTGGGAGTTATTAGAAACTTTAAAACACACTGGTCAACTCAACGATGTGAACACCGCGTTTCGTGATATTATGGATCGAGAAAAACTGATGTCCACCGGGATTGGCGATGGCATTGCCATTCCCCATGGCAAAACCGCAGGAATGGATCACGTGTTATGCGCGTTCGGCCTCAAACCCGAAGGAGTGGATTTTCATAGCATTGACGGGCAGCCCGCTGACATTTTTTTCCTGATTGTATCGCCCGAAGAAAATGCCGCGCTTCACTTGAAATTTCTTTCGCTCGTTTCCGGCCTGTTGCAAAGCGAGGAAAATCGGCAACTTATCCGCACCTTTTCCTCGCCGCAAGACGCGATGGCTTTTTTTACAGTGACGGATGAACTCCGGCAAGCGAGAACAGACAGGGATGCGCAGCAGCCCTGACTGTTGTGGGTACCTCTGAATTTTAAAAGAAACCGGGTTTTTCGAAAAACCCGGTTTCTCGGTTTGTTCAATAGTTCGGACAGTTTTCGTATGACCCCCTTTATCCTCCCGTAAACGGGGGGAAATTGGATATACATCTCCCGTATACGCTTCCCCCTGCTTGCGGGGGGATTGAGGGGGGTGGAATCAAAACTGTCCAAAGTATTGGGTCTGTTAAAAACGGTAAAAATTTATTCACTCACTTTACGCAGTAGATAAAAAAGTTCTTTGACAAATATCTTGTGATCATGTTCAGAT
>DF820470.1:425510-489616 GCA_000739535.1 Candidatus Vecturithrix granuli
AACACAGTTAAAAACAATGTATAATATCTGACTTTTTTATATGAGTGCGTAATGTGAGTTATTCATAATCATAAGCTATGATCCAAAATCTTGAAGTTATCAATCAATGGTTTGCCAAAGCCGGCAAACGTCTTCTGCAAGTGCGCTGGTGGATTCTTTGCCTGCTTATTCTCCTGGATTTACTGGCAATACGAGGCATTCAGCGTATTCAATTCGATGTATCCAATGAAAGCTGGTTTTTAGATAATGATCCGATCACTATCGCAAGAAGAGAATTTGAAGAAATTTTTGGCAATCCGAATTATGTGGCTGTATTAGTGGAAGCCGAAGATGTGTTTGCTCCGGAGATCTTGCGCGTTATCCGCGAACTGGGAGAAGAATTGGAAGAGGAAGTACCCTTTGCCGATGAGGTGGTTTCGCTCACGAAGATGGAATTTACGCGCGGAACCGAAGAAGGCGTTGAAATTGGGGATATAGTTCCTCCAGAAATTCCGACAACCCCGGAAGAGATTGAAGCAATTCGCCAACTGGCCTTTTCGAAACCCTTCCTGGTTAACCGGCTCTTTTCCGATGATAGTACCCAGGCCTGGATCATGCTCAGATTACATAAATATTCCGACCATTGGGATGACACCCTCGGGGATTATCCTCAAATGGCCGTAGGGAAAAAAGTGTTTGCCCTGCTTGGTCAGGAAAAATATGTCCCTTACCGCCTCCACGCTGCCGGCGCGCCGATAGGAAATTATGAGGAACGCCTCTTTTTTTCCCAGGAAGCCAGCAGAACTATGGTGCTTGCGTTTATCACCGCGATTCTTATTCTCTTTGGAGTATTACGCTCCTTTCAGGGTGTCGTCGTTCCTCTTATTGCAGTGATCAGTTCCATCCTCTGGGTATTTGGGAGTATGGGTTACCTGAACATAAAAATTGACACGATGGTGATGACGCTGCCGATTTATCTTGGCATGGCCGTCTCAATAGGCTATTCAATTCATCTGTTTAACTTCTTCAACAAAGGGTTCTCTTCAATAGGCCGCCGTGACGAAACGGTGATCTTTGCCGTGCAGGAAACCGGCTGGCCTATTTTATTCACCGCTATCACTACTATTGGCGCCCTGGCTTCATTTTATTTTGTGCCGGTCAGGCAAGTCCGGTGGATGGGATTATCATCCGCTGCGGTCGTGTTCGCTACCTATATCATTGTGATGACGTTTACGCCGGTGCTCCTCAGTTTTGGCAAAGATGCCCCGCCGCATGGCAACGTCATCTCTACAATGGAAATTCGCCTTGAGAAAATGTTTCTACAACTGGGGCGCTGGATTCTTCTGCACTCAACTCGAATCCTGATCGTGTTTGTCCTGATCACTCTTTTCTTCCTGGGAGGGCTTCCCCGGATGTATATCAGTATGAATGAGGAGAAAACCTTTGGATTACAAATACCCTATATTGCAAGATTTTATTACATTGCCCACACCAGGGTCGGGACAAGAATTTCTTATGATGTCATGTTGACTTTCGATGAGCCGGGGCAGGTTAAAGATCCTGAGATTTTACAAAACTTTGAACTGCTGATTTCGGAAATACAGCAATTTCCACTGGTGAAACGCGTATCCTCGCTGCTTGATATTATTAAAGACATGAACCAGGTGATGCACAGCGATGACCCCGCATTCTACCGCATCCCGGACGATAAAGCCCTGATTGCTCAATTGCTGCTGCTCTATGAAATGTCGAACGGCACAGAACAGGAGAATTGGGTGGATTATGAATATACGCGCTTACGCCTGCTGGTCGAAGTCGTTGATCCGGATACGGCGGAAGTGGAGCGTGAATTTCAGTATTTACGGCGTAGAGCGCAAGAGTTATTTCCGCAGGCGCGCTTTGCGATGGTCGGTGGGTTAGTGCAATATTCGGTGATCCAAAATTACATCGCTAAGGGTGAAATTGTCTCCTTTCTGATTGCTCTCGTTGTGATCGGCATCCTCATGATGATCGTCTTCCAAAGCGTCAAAACCGGTCTGATCGGCATGATTCCCAATATTGCACCGGTCATTGTGGTCGGAGGTATGATGGGCTATTTAGATATTCCGCTTGAAATGACGACAATGATGATTATTCCTATGTTGCTTGGACTGGCGGTTGATGATACGATTCATTTTATTACTCATAGCAAACTGGAAGTCCAACGCACGGGTAATTATCAGCAGAGTATTGAAAAAACCTTTCAAACTGTCGGGAAAGCTATGTTTCTCACCTCGTTTATTCTTATTGCGACATTTTCAGTGTATTTGACTTCCATTGCCAGATTTTTTGTAAACCTGAGTATTCTGGCGATTGCCGGCGTTTCATCTGCTCTGTTGGCCGATTATTTTGTCACGCCGATTTTGATTCACCTCACCAGACCCTTTGATAAACTTCCGCTTTCAAAAACAACCGTGTTCAAGGCAGAAGAAAAACCCTGACGTTTCGAGTCCTTTTCCCTCTCTCACAATCGAGGATGGGATAGGGAGAGGGGTCGAAAAAGCTGCAGAAGTCCTGACCAACTATTCCTGAATCCGTTGCACAATTTCCTTTAACTTTTCAAAAAAATTTTGCTCCTGAAAGTTTAGAAGCAACGAAAAACATTATCAGACCTGAAACCACCAGTTCGAACAGTTTTGCACTCACTCCCCTCAGTCACCCGCAAGCGCGGGGAAGTCCAGAGAACGGGCATACTGTCAGTTTCCCCCCGCTTGCAGGGGGATAAAGGGGGTCATACGGAAAATGTCCGAACCATTGTGAAACGTATTGGAGGAAGAAAATATGGAAGACTTAAAGTTGCTGCGATGGACAGGGATTACAGGCGTTATTGGCGCAATACTGCTCTTTACCGGCGATATGTTTCTGTTTGGTTCCTGGTTAAGCGGGCAGGAAACCTTAGCAGAAAACTGGCGGCTGATGAGTCGTTTTTCACCTCTGCGTTTGATGATCGGCGGCATTCTTGGGCCGATCAGTACTATCTTTTATGGCCTGGGCTGCTGGCATTTTTACCTCGCACTCAAACCCGGGGGAAAACAATTGGGGTTCCTCGTCTTTTTGACATACACCTCAGGCATGATTATCGGTGGAGCCTATCAAGCGGCAAGCCCGGTTTTAGGGTTTTTCTTCCATGTTGAGCAGGCTCTCGGACAAGAAGGTTTCGATCTGCTCTCTGCCGCAACACTCCAATATCTAACTTTGCTCTTTACAATCGCCCAGATCTTTGGAATCATTGGGTCACTGCTCTTCATCTTTTTGGTACTATTTCGATCCACACGTTACCCCCGCTGGATGATTTTCGTGACGCCGCCGGTCATTCTGTTTACCCGCACAATTTTCCGACATTTTCCGGCTCCTCTCGGAGGAAATCTATTGGCAGGCTATATCAATCTGGGGTTTTTGCTCATCTTTGGCGTTTCCCTGAAAATTCTCTGGCATGGTGGGCGACGCATCACGCCATAACTGTTCAGAGAGACGCGAGGCCGTCTTGTCAGAGGTCAGCCGTCAGTGTGTCAGTGGTCAATCGCTGAAACGTCAGGCGTCAAGGAGGATCGGTTCTGAGCCGATTGCTATTCTTATTTCAAGTGGATAAATAGCATCACCACCCCCGGGTTGCGCCGCCGGGCTTCGGGCTAGCCTTCCTCACGAAAGGTTCGCGCTTACCTCCCTGTCTCTCTCTTACGTAAGAAACCGGGTTTTTCGAAAAAACCCGGTTTCTATACCCAACGATCTATTCGTCCTTGAACTTCACCGTATTCAGATGATTGGCCCGGTGAATCTGCGTGAGAAGCTGCCGCAGCGTCCGTAGTTTCGCCTGATACTCCTCATAGCTCTGCGTGAAACCATGCCGCGGTTCATGCACAATATCGCGTTCTTCCTTATGAAGAATGCGGTTATAAGCAGAATCCTGCACCCGTTGTTTGAGCGCGGCCAGATCAGCCAATACATTTTTCCGAAGTTCCAACGCTTCCGCCAGACTGACCTGCTCGCCCTGATACTCGATCTGCGATTCGAAATTCGAGACCTGAATCGCCTGGTTCAGTTTCACCCGCTTTGTTTGCAGTTTTTTCAGCCGCAGCTCGATCTCATGCGGGTCAAACCCCGCAGCCGGCGACGTTTCTTCGTGTTCCGTCCGCGCAAACAGGCGTTCCCGCTGCCCCTCTTCGCCCTTCAACGTCTGTTCCAGCAACGCAATATGCCGGTCATACTCATTACGGAGTTCCACCGCTTCAAACACATATAAATTTCCCTGTTCATCAGGCATCCTGATCACCCCCATGATTGCTGTGTTATCAACAAGATAGGTCTGTAAGCGTCATTCGTCAAGGAAAAAGATAACTTATCTCATTGTTTAGAAAATCGCTATCAACTTTCTTGAACCATTCCTACATCAGTTCTTTGTTGCCGTTCATAAATCACCTTCCCTTTCGACATCACAGTCGTGATAAATGCTAATGGAGTGTGACGCCCTGTCTGAATTTCGGATGAGGTATAGAAGAGAGTGTCTAACGGAAAACGCAGATATGACAGGGCTTTTAAGACATCTTTCCCCCGTTTGTATTGTCTGCTTTAACTGTTCGATTTGCTGCTGTGTTATCATACTCAACTCCACCAAGTCTCCAGCTAAAGATATATCAATTCCCCATATTGCAATGTATCCTGGATCACTGTTGAGGTCTGCTGAATGCGTTCAATTTCTGCCGGGGCGTAACAGAGAAAATCAATATGTTTGGCAAAGCGCACCTTTTTCAGCATGAACGCCATTCTTCGAATAAACGGAATATGCTCGAAGAGGTTTGCAATCACAACGACATCCAAATCCGACTCTTTGTTTATACAGGGATGCGTGTCTCATACCCGAGATCATGATTATTTTTGTAAAATAATATCAATTTCAGCGGGTTTTTTAGACGTATTACCAAATAAAGCAGTTTGTGTTTTCTTTTTGAATGGCTTTTCTTTTGTTTCAATTTTGTATTCAGGAAAATACTTTTTGAGCATTTCTAAGGTACAATTAAATGTGAATTCTCGCGCATCAGTACGGACATAAATGGTGCTATGATCGGCCATCATCCTAGCGCATTTTGAAAAAACGGTCTCCAATAGGTTTTGATAAGCGACTTTAGAATTAAACCGCCGTTTATGTTTTTGTCCGGTTGATTTTGGTCTGTCAGTACCCCCCAAAAGCCATAAACGCAACCACTGATCTTTGTGATAATCGGCAATAGACCAATATGGTGGAGAAGTAAACAACAACGAAAATTGCTGCTCAGCATTTTGGGCAACCATGTCAAGTTCAGTTGTACTATCACCGAATAACACAGCACTTTCTGTCATATTGGGAATTCCCTTCTGATATCGCCATTGGATTTTCTTTAACATGAAATCATACGGATTGATTTGAGGTGGTATGGCTAAGTTATGTTCTTTCCACCAATTCACCGAATACTCCGGCCCCATAGATTTGGTTTGGCGCATCTGATTGGATAAACCTTCTCCAAGTTTACCATGCAAGTGGACGAGGATGAATGCCATGAGAGTTGCGTCAACATCATTGGTTTTCCAGTCAAGATTTTTACGAGCAGCTAATAGAAAGGCTAAAACCTCCTTACAAAAACAATAGTGAAAAAATTCAGGCAATTTTTCAATGGAATTGGTGTAATGAGTATGCTTGGCATATATTTGTTCTAAGCGAGTAATCACATCGTCTTTATTTGCAGGGTTGAGTTTGACTTTGCCATAAATCCAGCCCACCGGATTGATCTCAATTCCCCAACTATGCCGTCCTAAAACTGCCCCGGCATACACGCTGGAACAGCGCCCGGCGAAAGGATCGAGAATCGAATCGCCTACTTTTGAATAGGTGTTTACCACTTCAAACGCAAACTCAAGCGGAAACATAGCATAATACGGACCAAACCGTGCCCATCTTGCCGCAGGCGTACTCAATCCTTTAATATGTAACTCTTCTAATGTTGCCATATTTATGACTGTTCCCTGATTTCTCGTGCAATATCTTCGAATATGCGTCGTCCTAAATTAAGTGGAATCGAAGCTTCTGCATGGGCTGAGACTAATGGAGTCACAGCATTTTTATACCGGCTTGAGACGACCTGATCTAATAAACTCATCACATCCGCCAGTCTGGTAAATTGATTCGGACGGGCTGTAGTGAGGTTCTGCTGATATTCGTTGAAGAACGCAACACTTGGAACGATTTTATACCCCAGTGAGGTCTTATAAAAAAACTTTCTGCCAAAATACGTATCTTTTCCATAAGGTTTTAGGCTTTCAGAAAAGATGATATTCTTTTTGATATACTCGTCATGCAATAGTAATGCTGCTTGCTTTGGAAACTTATCAGCGACACCTTCTTTGGTGGTATCTAAATCCTCAAAATGATTCACAAAGGTTCCGGTTTTTTCAATTCCTAAAAGGATTAAATCCTGTTTTGTGAACTTCTTAGCTAATTCGTTAAGTCTGTGTAATTCAATAATTATAGCTTTCGTCAGCCATGATGAGGTACTGAAAACCGCCAATGGGCCATCCATCATAAATGCGACCCGCCGCAATGTCATCAGCCATCCCTTCTTTTCAAATGCCCTTAAAATGTGAATAAGCCATAATTTTTCAAGAGTCTGCATAATCTGCCCATACATCTCTCCATTCGATCCAACCGGATTCATTAATTCATGCAACCGCATGGCATCGGAGGAATACAATTTACCCCCACAAGCGGGGCACTGATACTCCCCATAATCATAGGTAAATTCGGCGTCGCAGTTATCATGAGGACAACGGGAAGGAGTGCTCTTCTGTTCCAATTTGATTTTCAACAGAGCTTCGTAGGTGTCAAGTAACGTTTCTCCTTCTGAAAATACGATATGATTTTTGAGTTCATCAAATAAAATTCTTCGCATAGATGACTTGGCAGAGTCTTCATCATCAACAATGACATTACATCCCGGAAACACTGCATCAATCGTTGCTGCTTTCTCTGTTTCCCGGAATTGTTTGGGATCGATAAATTCTTCCCGCTCCAATTCCCGAATCTTTTCCAATAAGATGAGCACCGAGGCAACAGTCACATAACCGATTTCTGCTCCTGGAAAGCCATTTTCAACCTTCACGGCCTGATAGCTGCCATCAATAGCCAAAACCATATCCGGTTGGTATTCACTTGGTTCGACTTGACTTTTCTCTGTAATCTCTTCAGAGATAGTTTCATCATCATGTTCGATAGCTCTCACCTTTAATCGATCTTGAAGCTGCTGAACTTTTTCGTTGTCTAAAATCCTGCGTAACGGTTCATAACTCGCAAATTCATTTTCAAATGGCATGGTTGTTTATCCTCACTCTGTGACATCAAATTTTTTCACTTGCACCGGAATAACAAAATAATTACTCAACGTCTTAACCCGTAAAAAGCCTTTATCCTGTGCCCTCCGTATTGATTTCTCAAAATCTTCAAAGTCATAGAACTTCTTCAATTCCTTTGTTTCATCTGTATTATTCAAATGTCCAATAAACCAATTTGCCGTATTTTTGAGAATATTCTTTTGAATACTACTGACTTCTTGGGTAGCATAGACAATTCCTAAGCGATATTTAGCCCCTTCTTTAGCTGTTCTGACCCACACATTTTTCAAATCCAAATCACTTCCGCTTGGTAGGAGATTGTGGGCTTCTTCAATGTAAATCAGAATATCCGTTGGCTTTTTGCCTTCCCTGAAAAGCGTTTGATTCTTCCGAAAGATCGTCCACATAATTCGGTCGGCAGCCTCTTGATTTATTTCTGGTTCTCCGCTAGATTGATCTACAATCACAAGTTTCCCCTTCACTAAATCCTCATAAATGTCCTCGGCAAAATCAGTATTAGCACTATTAGAGTGTTGCACAGTGAGTTTTCCAATAAGGTTGGTTCCTTTTGAATATTTGAACATTTCCAACAATCTTTCCAGATCAGCATCAGCCCATCCTTCGCCAGTAGTAGAGTCTCGAATATAGTCCGTATTGAATGTGTTGTATTCATCGGTTTGGAGAAAATAAAAGAGTCCTTCAAATGTTGCATGAAGACTATCCCATCGAACAGAGGGTTTGCTTAATGTTTCCGCTGCTGCTTTGACTAATCCCTCTTTGCGCTTATCCTTGTCTTCAACTGACTGCATCTTTTCAAGGAGCTTTTTACTGAACAAGCTTTTATTGCCTGCTTTCAGATTAGCATTTTTCAAAGTCACAGGAGGTTCAAAACCTGCTTTATGCAATATCGTTCTGTACACTAAAACTCTTCGAGTATATCGGGTGAGTTCGCTGTAATATTCCCCTTCATTTTCAAAACTACTTTTCTCTGGCTTTTCAAAACTAACCTGACAAAAATTCTTAAAATATTGGGCTGATTGATCAGCTAAAGTAAGGTTAATCAAGTCTTTACCAGTTTGAAGCATAGCCTCATCATAAAAATTAATCAGCATTAACTGGCGATCTGGATCATCAGGATGTTTCATAATTCCGTATGTCACAACTTCATCTTTTTTGTGCTCTTCTTGCATTTGAGGATTTATCTTCCAGACATTTTTCAGCGCATTCGGATTATCTTTCCTATCTTTATCTTGAACATTCTCATTGGCATACTCACCATTCGGATCGAAAATGATTTGTCCAATTCGTAATGGTTGATCATCTGAATTTGCCAAATTCGGATGACGTAGTTCATAGACAGCTTTAGCGATAATTTTGGTAGTATTTGATTTTCCAGTTCGTGTCATGCCAAACAAGGCTGATTTTTGCGCCAAAAGATCTGCTGGGTAAATATGTACCGAAACATCGTCAACCTTCTGATATTTTCGATTTGTCGAGGCATAACGAATATACCCTAATTTCACTCTTGCAGTGCTGTGATATTGTTCCTGATGGTCTTGAAGTGTAGTCGGATCGGTATAATTGACAATTGTTTCCAGAGCTTTATCATTTGGTTTATACACCTTTAATCCCCTGTTGGGATAGTAATTGGAAATATCACTACCAAATTTCAGAGAAAGTAGCGACTCTGGATTGCTATCATCTTGCGCTTCCAAATAGAATGTTCCGATAATTCGGCATTGGACACCTGCAAACCCCAAATATACTCGCGTTTTGGCGTCCATTGCCTCTTGATCCCAATGTTTGTCGGTTTCACCGCTCACACGCTGAGCAGTCTCAACCCGTATCCGTTCTGCTTCAGCACTATTCGGTAATTGCGCTGCATCCATCACACGTAGCAGAATAATCGAAGCGTCTTCCGTTTTAAAATCTATGTCATCACTATCAGGGTTAATCCTTGTGGCGATGAGAAAGCTCAAGCTGGGAATCCCACCAACTTTTTGCCGCTCATGGTCATGAATCTGCACTCTCGCGGTTTCGTAGTTGATTGAATAAAGTTCTCCAACATATTGGTCAGATTGGATCAGATTTTGAAACAACGATTTAGCATTATGGCTTTGTAGATTCTGCTGAGACTTTTGGATGATTAACTCAATTTGCTGATTCATGATACTTTCCTCTTGTGATGAGTTTCAGATGACCTCATTAAAATATAAAATCCATGATAACAAAACTTCTATCAAATCTGCAACTGATTACCTCGCCTATTCTATGGAAGTAAAGAAAAAATTACAAAACACCCGAAAATTCACATCGTCATAGCGGTCAATCGCGGGCAAGCGTCCGGCATCTGTCCGTTTGCGTTGCGAACAAGCGAGAATCAGGAGATAATGTGATTTGGTGGACCGATTTTTTTACCTTTTCCATAAATACGGTATCAGGCAAATTCATAGACAGGCGCAAATCTTGCCGGTCATTTCTTTTCTTTCATGCATTTTTCAAGTTTGCGAATCGTCTCCGATTTTAACAGCGTATCCCCGCAAATAGAACAGACTTCCGCCGGAACATGGTCGAACATGTAAAAGTCTTTGTCTCGCATAACGACATGAATAATCATTTTTTCTTCATATTCACCAGGACAGCCCTGAATACTGCATTTCATAGCGTAACTTGTGGGTCAATTCTCTTCTCAAGAGGCCTGTTGAAGTTCGAGTTCATGCAATCGTTGTTCTAAGAGTATATTCACAAGACTCTCAGTCGTAATCCCACGTATCCGGGCGATATGCTGGACGCGCAGTAACAAGTCACAATCAACAGATACCAGATAGCGGCGGCGAGCTTGTGGCGAAATTTCAAATTCGGCGGGTTCTGTCTGATCCCAATACTTTCCTAAATCCTGCGTATCGCAGAACGCTTCCATCTCTTCATAACTTGTAAACTCAGGAATTGTTTTATGTGTGTTCATATTGTCGTCTCTCCTGCCTACTCATATCACGCGCACTAATCAACAGTGCTTCGCGTGTTGTTTTATAGACAAAAAATACTATCAAATATCGCCCTGCATCAGTTTGTCCCAGAGCAGCATACAAATCTTCACCCGGAATATGTCCTTTTTGTACTTTCCGGTAGAGTAGGTTATCAAAGAGGACTTCTTCCAGCTCCCTCGGCATCACATGATGTTTCCAGGCTAATTTATCAACAATGTGAGGCATCCAGATAATATTTTCGATATACAGATCTTTGTCAACTTTGTTTTATGGGCAATGAGTCCTTGTTTATCATCGTCCGCTCAATAAACCGGTCATCAAAATATCTGATATTTTTTTTGACTTTTATTTGACGAAAATCGCTGGTATTCAGCAAAAGTTCAAAAATTCGGTAGTGGTATCCTGTACATGATGCACGTTCCCAGAGCGAAGTCGAAGGGAACGCCTGCGTGCTCGTCTCGACTCCGCTCGACGACCGGTCATCATGTACAAGGTAGCCACTACCAAAAATTCTTGTTTATTCTTCATTCTTGCAGCTATTTCAGGGTAAACTGAACCGGGATGTTGATGGTGAGCGATGGGTTCTTTATTTCGTCCGGGAATTTGGGGAAGGGCTGGGCTTTTTTGATTGCTTCTAAAGCCGCTTTGTTCAAGGTATCGTATTCTGAATGGGTTGCAAGTTCAAGCTGCGCAACCTTGCCATCTGAAAGAATCTGTATTTTGATGACAACCGTGCCCTGCCAGCCTTTGCTTCTTGCCTGACGCGGATAGGCCTTGCGAGCATCAATCTTTTTGACGACCTGTTGCAGATAGCGTTGCAGCACGTCCGGAGCAGGCTGTGCTTCGATTGCCTGTTCCCGTTCGGTTTCCGAATTTTCCTGGCGCATACGCTGCGTTTGAACGGATTGTGTGCTTTCCTGCGGCTGCGAATGCGAGGAAACAGGCATTGACGCAGTTGTTGCCGGAGTCGCTGATTGTGCAGGAATCTGCCGGACGGCAGCAGCGGCCGGAGCAATTGTTGGCATCGGCGCTTGCTGTTGAGTTGGGATGGCCGTTGGCCTGGCTGTTGGTTGAGGGGCCGGCTTTTGTGTTGGAACCGGTGTGGGTTTTGGCGTCGGAATCGGCGTGGGAAACGCTTGCGCCGCCGCGACAAAATCCGGCGGCGTAAGCACCGGCTGTCGTTGAAAAGTCGGGGGCGGAACTACAACTTGCGGTGTAGCTGGTCGGTTAAAGAAGCGGATCTGCGGGCTGTTCACCGGCGACTGTTGTCGTTTTTGCGTCGCTGTGATTGGCGGCGAAAAATCAGTCTGGCGTTGAAGCGGTTCAGCTATTGTTTTGCGAGGAGCACTGTTCAGACGTTCATCGGTCTGTGTTGAATTAGCCGCAACCTTCTGCCTGGTAAATTCCACCTTGAAACGCTGCTCAGGCGGCGCGGGTTGTCTTTCCTGCGGAGAAACAAATACGCTGACCAGGCTTAATATGAGGAAGTGTAATCCAAGCGATGCGAACAAACTCACTCGCAACATAATTAACAACTCGTATGAACTACAAGGATTTTATGTAAGGAGGATTGAGCTTCTTTGTGAGCCTATCTTTTATCCTCTTTACATGAAATCCATGTAATTTTTATATTGCCCCTTACTCCGGAAATTCAGCCGAGATAACTAAATCTTCGCCTCCGGCGGCTTTCACAATATCCATCACACGCACAAACAGGCCAAAGGCGACCTCTTTATCTGCTTTGATCGTCACCTGTCTGTTGGTTCGCGTTTGCAATACCTGCGACAGGGCCGGCAAAAGATCATCAAAGGGCATGAAACGATTATTCCAATATATTTCACCGAGTTTTGAAATATATACGACTTCTTCCGGGGGCTGCTCCTGAAATTCAGCGATAGCCGCTTCCGGCAAATCCAACGGAATACCGGGAGTAATAAACACCGACGTGAGCATAAAAAAGAGCAATAACAGAAAAATAATATCGATCAGCGGAGTGATGCTCAGCGAATTTGATAATGGTTTAAGGTGTTCGAATTCAATCATAAATTTATTGCCCACGAAACACACGAAAAGACACGAAAAAAAGAACAAAAACTCATTTTGAGTTATTTCGGGAATGGAACAAAGCGGATTTCCCGAAATCACTGTCAACATTCGTTGTATTCGTATTATTCGATGATCCTTTTTTCGCGTATTTCGTGTGTTTCGTGGGCAAATTTAATGATCATTTTTCAAGAATTCAATCAGTTCCAGGCTGTCATGTTTCATCTGAAACGCAAATTGTTCCACCACGCCTTCGAAATAATGGTGCATAATCACGACCGGAATGGCAACGGTTAAGCCGGCTGCTGTAGTCAGCAACGCTTCCCAGATGCCCCCGGCTAGCACGCTTGGATTCACCTGCCCCTGTAATTCCGCAATTTGCATGAAGGTTTTGACCATGCCAAACACTGTACCTAATAAGCCGAGCAAGGGGGCGACATTTCCGATAATTCCGAGTGCGCGTACATGCTTCGATAATAGTTGAATCTCACGAGTTCCGGCCGCAGATACTTGTTTTTCGATGTCTTCTACCGGAAGGTGCCCATTTTGGAACACAATGGTAAGAATCCGGGGCAGAACCCCTCGATAGGTTTGACACAGGGCGATGGCTTCCGCAATATGCTTGTGCCGCGCCAGAGGATACAAGCGGGAATACAAAGTGTTGGTATCGCAGCGAGCGCGATGGTAATACCATAACCTCTCAATAATCACCGCGACGGCAATCAGCGAACTCAGGAGGATCGGAATCATCAGAATTCCGCCTTTCGCAAGAAATACCATGCTAAATTCAATTCGATCGAGAATCGTTTCGAGCATCATAGCGGCTTCACCGTGTTGCGTAATGTGCTAAGGAGTTCATAGATGGTACTATGTTCGCTGCATTGATCCTGAATCTGCAAATGCCAGCGCGTCGCCTCTGGCTGTCCGTGAATCTTGACCTGGATTCGAGAGCCATTCGGAGAGATTCTCACAGCAAATCCTTCGCGTTCCAGAGCTTTGCGGGTCCAGAGCGCATACAGGCCGTCGCCTTGCAGTGTAATCTGCGTATCGCGCCGGGTGTTCATGCTAAACGATCCATGCTGCTGATCAAAGGTCACGCCGTCATTTTTGAAGGCCTGTTCTAAGGCCCCGGATAACACCAGATCTTCGGGCGCACCGGTTTGTAATGTCCCGTCTTTTGGTAAGATCCAGAGGAGGTCGGCCGTGCGTAAGGCGACATCCAAATCATGAGTTGAAAGCAGAATTGCCGTTCCGGTATCGCGGGCAAGCCGGCGTAACAGAGTCAGCATTTCAATGCGTCGCGGCAGATCAAGAAAGGCCGTCGGTTCATCCAGAATCATGACTTTCGGCTGCTGGGCTAAGGCTCTGGCAATCATCACTTTCTGGCGTTCACCATCGCTCAGTTCATGCACCAGACGATTGGTCAAGTCCACCGCGCCGACGGCATTGATCGCCCAGGTCACAACCTCGACATCTTTGGGTCGCAATTTTCCGGCCCAATCCGTATAGGGAAAACGGCCAAGGGCCACCAGCGTAAACACCGGCAGCGCGCCGACGTGTACCCGTTCTGTCAGCACAATACTCAGATTTCGCGCCAGTTCTTTAGGCGTGAACGTCGTAATATCCCGAGAGTTTAGCAATATATGCCCACCAAGCGGAGGATGTAAGCCGCTTAACGTGCGCAGCAGTGTTGATTTTCCGACGCCATTCGGCCCAATCAGACACACGACTTCGCCCTGGATTAACGCCAGCGACAAATCCGTTGAGACAACCTTGCGTTCTCGTCTCTGAGACATATAGCCGGTCGTGAGATGTGTTGTTTCAAGCACAGAACTGTTCATATCAGGAATTCTGTTGTTTCGGGAATAAGTCTTCGAAATTCCCGAAACAGTGGCAACATCCTTGCTTATGAGAAATCCTTGTAGTTCCTCAGGCTGCAAAGGTTTCCATCAAATCGTTTTTGCTCAAGATGACCCAGATAATAACCGGCACTCCGATTAAGGATGTCACGGCGTTTAGTGGTAAAACCAATTGGCTGCCTGGCATCTGGGAGATGATATCGGCGATTAAGGCCACGATTGCTCCAGTTAATATGACGGTCGGCAAAAGCGTCCGGTGATCTGAGGTATGAAAAAAAATGCGACACAGGTGTGGAATCGTTATGCCTAAAAATGCCACCGGCCCGCAAAAAGCGGTGGTTGAACCGCTTAGCAACGCCGTAATCGCAATAAGACTCAGGCGCGTGTGTTTGAGATGCAACCCCAGACTTTTGGCATAGACTTCGCCTAAGAGTAAGGCATTCAAGGGTTTTTGCAAAAAGGATGCGGCCAGTAGGCCGCCTGTGATCACTGGTGCGAAAATATACAGTTGTTTCCAGGTTGTTGTTCCAAAACTACCGAAAGTCCAGGAAATATAGGCCTGAATCCGCTCGGCAATGCTGAAGTGTATCAAAATGCTGACCAGCGCGCTAGTCGCGTAACCGAATAGCAAGCCCAAAATCAGCAAGGTCATAATGCTGCGGACTCGTTCGGCAAAGGCCATGATTAGCAAGAGTACCAGAGCAGATCCGAGGCTTGCAGCAAGGACCATGCCTAGCTCTCCAAGCACACCTAATCCGTCAAGAAACCGGGATCCTACTCCTCCAGCCGCAGCAGAAAGCACCATCAGCGCGACTCCTAGACTGGCCCCCGCGTTGATCCCTAATACTGAAGGCCCGGCTAAGGGATTGCGAAACAGCGTTTGCATCACCAGACCGCTGACCGCCAGTCCCGCTCCTGCCAGAATCGCGGTTAGCGCTTTGGGTAGGCGGAACAACCAGAGAATATTCCCCCAGGCTGCCCGTTGCGGCTCTTGCCCTGCAAAAATTTTGACAATTTGCCCAAAGGGAATGTGTACTGAACCAACTGAAATATCCAGCACGAACATTGTTAAGAGCATGAGTACAAGTCCGGCGTACAAAGAAATTCCGACGCCTTCCTGACGCTGTAACATGTTGATCTTATCTGAGTACATGAACATGAATACCTATAAGAAAATGTAACGATTTACCAGGCTTTTTCGCCGTAGGCGATACGGTATTGCAGCAAAGGCAAGCTTTCCCCTGCTCTGATTCGTCGTAGGCGATAGACAGCAGTACAACCGCTACGCGGTAGGGAAGGGCAGGCAGTATTACCGTTTACTACAATACTTGAAGCCCTACGGGCTATGACTACTCTAATTTCTTATAATACGCCAACTCGTGTTCTGGCAATAAATGGGGATGAAAAATCTTGATCAAATCTGCCAGAATAATATCAGGCCGTGTTAGCCCGGATTCCCAATAATCATTACCGCCCTGCGCATTAACGCGAGCATTATTATTATACACATTTCCTTCTTGAAAGGCGCGAAATTGGGTCAAGCGTTCATCCTGGGCGCGACCGTCATCGAGCCGCTCCCATTGTCCCGGATGCAGCCAGAATTCCGCCTCAGCTGCCCTTGCATAAACCGCTTCCATATCGAGCATCAGGCTTCCTTGTGAATCAATATCCGTCCAGAGATAGCTTGCGCCCGCATCCTGCAATAACATCGCCATATAACTCTTTCCGCCCGGCATCCACCACGCCCCCTGGTACGGCGTGTTTAGGAACACTGTTGGCCGAAATGCGAGTGTTTTTGTCTTTGCGACCAGCGCGGCATAGTCCGCAGCAATAGCTTCGAAAATCTGTTGCGCCTGCTGTTCTTTATTAAAAAAGGCCGCGACAAATTTGATCCATTCGGCCCGCCCTAAGGGAGTAGATTCCAGGTATTCTGCATTGAGCACCACATTCAGATGTGCCTCGCGCAGTTTGAAATACTCATCGTCCGGGCTGCCAAGCGAATAGGTCATGATCAGCTCCGGCGCAAGTTCCATGATGCGTTCAATATTGACATTCGAACCGCCTCCGACCTCCCGGATTTTGCCTTCAGCAATGCGTTTAAGGACTTCCGGCGCATTCACATGAGCAAACGAGTTATAGCCGACCAGGGTATCGAGCAGATCGAGTTGACTCAGATACGCCAGATGCGTGGTTGACATGGTAATCACCGACTGCGCCGGAATCTCAATACGCGGAAGCGATTCATAGCCGGCCGGAACCGCCGCGCCGCGCTGCACCAGAAGATATTGGTAGGTCGTTTTCGCATCTTTCCAGGGGCTTAAAATTGTGACCAGTTTATAGCCGTCGTGATAGTCAATCGTAAATCCCTGGGCATAACGAATAGACGCCTGCTCTGCGTTCTTGTCCTCTGTAAACGCTGTCGATGTGGCGCACCAGAGCAAAAGAAGACAATAAAAGATGGTACGGCAACAGTGTTGTTTGTCCATGATTTTTGGCTTCATTCTTTCATCTCAAAAAAAAGCCCTTCAAACAAAAAAATGTTTGAAGGGCTGCACCCGTTTTCCTTGACCCTTAACTGTTACTCGGATGCCAGGAAGCGCATCGTGCTTTTTCTGGCATCCTCTCTCTTCCTTCAGTCATTCCGCTGAGCTACATTCATCCATGAAGGCAGGTCTTCTGACTCTCGGTTCATCCTCCCGGCCGCCCCTTCCCATCAGACCATGCCTGATAGTGGTTTTTTGCAGCCTTCGTCCCCGATTACAGCGGCGGGACCGTTCCTGATTCGCACAGGATTCCCTTTTAAGCCAACTCGGCACCTTGTTTATGTCCAATATTCTACACTACAAAACCTGTCAAGAAGAAATTGCGAACAGCATAAGTTTGGAGTGATTACCTGTCAAACCAAACAGGAATGTTGGGGGTCATGTAAATAGCGGACGTATTTCACAACTTGTACCATGTTTTTCAGTTGACAAGAACATTTATCCCCTGTAAAAATGTATTGTAATTACTTATGATTAACTATTCTCTACATTATGATGAAAAAATACGCGGGGTTGCACTGGCTGTTTTGGCGGGTGTGATTTTTGGAACCGCCGGAATTTTTACGCGATCGATTGCTGGCATCTCTCCGATCGGCATTGCGACCGGGCGTCTGGTGTTTGGCTTGCTTTTTATGACAGTGTTGGTCTGCGTACAAGGGTATGGCGACGCGCTCAAACATTCGCTGCGTCAATATCCTTTGCTGCTGCTTGCCCTCGGATTGATTTCAAGTCTGCACTTTGTGCTGTTTGTGCTGGCAATTCAAAAGACCTTGATTGCCAATGCCCTGATTTTAGTCAATACCGCGCCGATCCTGGTATTGGTGCTGGCGCCGTTTTTGTTACAAGAACCGATAAGAATGCTTGATATTCCTGGTGTGGCGATCACCTTTCTTGGCGCAGGGATGATTATCGGATTAGATAATATGAAGTTGATGACAGAGCATCCGGTCGGTGATTTTTATGCGCTTGGATCGGCGTTATGTTATGCGTTATATGTGGTTCTGGCTCGCAAGCTCAGAAAAATCTATCCGTCTCAGGTCATCATGTTCTGGTTTTTTGGATTGGGATCACTCTTTTTGCTCCTGGGAGGACTATGGCGGCAGGATCCATTTTTGCAATCTCCATCGCTGAAATCTTGCATTTTTTTGGGACTTTTGGGGATGTTGCCAACAGGGATCGGACATTTTGCGTATAATCTGAGTTTGAAACACCTTGCTGCTGCAAAAGCCAGTACCATTATTCTCTTAGAACCTGTTACCGGTACGCTGTTCGCCATGATATTTCTGGGAGAAATTCCTCCGTTCTCCTCATGGCTTGGAATCGTGATCGCACTGACAGGCATTACGATCGCTTCGTGCACTCATCTTTCGGAAACTCCGTTGCCTCAAACTCGTGAAGGTGAACATGTATAATCCGGATACAGAAACCCTGGAAACATTGAAAATTGGAAACCTGCTGTATATTCAGCCCAAACAGGGTTATCGTTTTAGTGTTGACGCCATTCTGCTGGCAGATTTTGTGAAAGTGAAACCCGATGAGCGTATCATTGATCTCGGGACTGGTTCAGGGATTCTGCCTTTGCTCATCGCAGCCTTGACGCCTGTGTGTGAGATCGTGGGATTAGAATTACAAGAACGTCTGGCGCAGATTGCCAGAAGAAATGTCAGGCTTAATGCACTGGATGACCGGATTCAGATTCTTGAGGGGAATTTACGTCAGGTTCCTCAGTTATTTCGCGCCGGAACATTTGATGTTTTGTGCTCGAACCCGCCTTATCGCAAGGTTGGTTCCGGGAGAATAAACCCTGAAAATGAACAGGCGATTGCACGGCATGAAATTGCATGTTCATTGGGCGATCTATTGGTTGCCTGGAAATATCTGGTAAAGCCCGGAGGAAGAGTATTTGTCGTTTATTTGCCGGAACGCTTGAGCGAACTGTTGGCAGGATTGACAGCCTCGCGGCTTGAACCTAAAAAGCTGCGCTGTGTGCATAGCACCCAACAGTCTTCTGCGTCGTTAGCTTTAGTGGAAGCGCAGCGAGACGCCTCGCCCGGGTTGATTGTGCTGCCACCGCTGTTTCTTTATACGAATGGGCAAGAATATTCCGAGGAAGCAAAACGTATTTTGCGTGAAAAAGACGAGTAGGAAAGTACGAAAGCAGAAGCTCTCGCACTTCTTGATGATGATCATGAAAAAAAATGACGAGATGAAGCCAATCTGGCAGGAAGTCATCGTGGTGACTTCTCAAGTAGCCGCGGATCTTGTTTCGGATAAATTGATTGAGCTAGGTTCACAGGGAACAGTCTTTGATGAGGATACCAGGTCTGCAGATCTGTGCAAAATTACCGCCTATTATCCGATGTCAATGGATATTAAGGTGATTATTCAGGAAGTGATTCGCTATCTGGAGGTATTAAAAGCCCACGACATTCCTATCGGGAATCCGGAAGTTCTTTCCAAGATTCTTGAAGACACTGATTGGGCTGGGCAATGGAAACGCTTTTTTAAACCGATTCGCATCGGGAAACACCTTGTAATTAAACCTTCCTGGGAAAAATTTGAAGCGCGGCCGGAGGATCTGATCATTGAAATTGATCCGGGCATGGCTTTTGGTACGGGATTGCACGCTTCAACGCGTTTGATGTTGACGCTGATGGAGCAATATCTTCGCCCTGGAAATATGGTGCTCGATGTGGGAATTGGCTCTGGCATTTTGACGATTGCGGCTGCGCGTTTAGGGGCGAATCACGTGCTTGGCGTGGATGTTGACGCCGAGGCTATCGAGGTGGCGTGTGAGAATGTTGTCAAGAATTCGCGGATCGCATCGCAGGTTTCGCGGTTAGAGGATCGCATTGAACTTGAGGTCGGCTCGCTTGATACCCTGACAACCTCCGAACGCTTTGATTGCATTCTGATGAATATTCGCCCCAATATTATTCTGCCCTTAATGCCGTATGCCGAAACCTATTTACAAACCGGCGGGGCTGTGATTATTTCCGGAATTCTTGAAGAAGAGGGACCAGATCTCGTGGCTCAACTGCATGAGCGTAATTTTCTTGTCCAGGATCATCGGACTGAAGAAGGCTGGATTGCCTATGTCTTATCATATCTCAATTAGGTCGAAGGTGAGTGTTTGAGTGTTTGAGTGTTTAAAGAAAAATCATTGAAACACTCAAACACCCCAAAATAATGTCAAAACACCGTTTTTTTGTCCCGCCGTCGCAAATTTCTGAGGGGAAAGTCTGCATTCGCGGCACAGATGTCTGGCATATTACGAAAGTGCTGCGCCTGTCAGCCGGCGCTGAAATCATTGTCTTTGATGGTTCAGGCCGCGAATATCTGGTAGTGTTGGAACAACGCAAACGCGCAGAAGTGCGTGGCGTCATTCGTGATCAATGGCAGAAACAGACAGAATCTCCGCTGCATACGATTCTGGTGCAAGGACTGCCTCAAGCTAATAAGATGGATATGATTGTGCAGAAAGCGACAGAAATAGGCGTTAATGAAATCATCCCGCTTGAGACAGAGCGTTCTATTTGGAGCAGCAAGCAGAAACGCGCGCAGGGCGCGAATGTCGCGCAACGCCTGGATCGCTGGTCGCGGATTTGTATTGAAGCGGCCAAACAATCCTGCCGTACCGCCGTGCCGCTCATTCGCCCGGTGGTCACAATTGAAGAATTTCTCGCTCACCCTCTGTCAGTCGATCTGAAATTACTGCTATGGGAAGAAGAAGAGCAGATCAGCCTGAAAAAGGTGCTGCGAGAAACAGGTGAGATTGTGGGGTCTGTGGTAGTCATCATTGGCCCGGAAGGGGGACTGACGCCAGAAGAAGCGGCGCAGTTCCAGGAACATGGCTACCAACGGGTTTCCCTGGGAAAACGAGTCTTACGCACGGAAACCGCCGGATTGGTCGTTTTGGGAATCTTGCAGTATGAATGCGGCGATTATTCATTTTAATCGCGCTATATTTTATGAGAAAAACCCGGTTTCTTAAAGAAACCGGGTTTTTTTATTCGTAAATAAGCGAATTCAGGGATTTGGGATCAAAGGCTTCACGCACCGCTTCTCCGATAAATGTCACCAGCAGCAGAGTGAGGAAGAGAGCGCTGATTGGGGAAAGCGAGAGCCAATAGGAATAAATGTTTCCCATCCCCTGCCCCATCAATTCGCCCCAACTTGGCGTGGGCGCAGGGAGACCAAACCCCAGGAAATCCAGGGCGGTTAACGCAAAAATATTGCCGACAAGCGTAAACGGGGCCAGGGTGATGACAGGCACGAGGGAATTGGGGAGAATATGTTTGAAGATAATCGCCATATCGCTCGCCCCTAAGGCTCTGGCAGCCTGAACATACTCTTTGGATTTTTCGCGGTACATTTCGGCGCGAATGTAGAAGGTCATCCCCATCCAGCCGAACACAATTAAAATGAGCAGCAACCAGAGATAGCTCGGTTCAAAAATTGAGGAAATAATAATTACCAGATACAATTGCGGCACGGTCGCCCAAATTTCAATCATCCGTTGTACCGTCAGATCAAAACGTCCGCCATAATACCCCTGAAGTGCTCCAATAAATACCCCCAGGAGGAGGCTGAAAAAGGTCACTTGTAAGCCAAAACTCAGGGAAATACGGAAACCGTAGAGCAGACGCACAAAAACATCGCGCCCTCGATCATCAGTGCCGAGCGGATGTTCCCAGGATGGAGGATGCGGCGGCGATCCCGGCAGGTCGAGCAGCGATTCTGTCGGACTGTATGGAATAAGGGGCAGAATAACCATATTGCCTGCCGCTTCTTGCTCAAAACGCTGTTGCAGTTCCCGGTAGTCTGGTTCTGCACTGTTTACGCCTCCAAACGTGTTTGCGGGAAAATACGCAAAGGTTGGAAAATACCATTGCCCCTCATAACGTACCAGAATGGCTTTGTTGTTCGCCAAAAATTCCAGGCCGAAGGACAATAGATAGAGGAGAGTTAGAAGAATTAACGAATAATAGCCTCGTTTAATGCTTTTAAATTTGCGGATACGCTTTTTTGACAGTTCAGACACGTCATAATGTGCGAGTTTCGTGTGGATCTTTCAGGCACACGCCGCTCACAGTTTATATTATCAGCGAAACTCGATACGTGGGTCAATCAGGACATAGCAGATGTCAGAAATAATATTGCCGATTAATCCTAAGAGACTTGAAATCACAAGGATTCCCAACACAACAGGGTAATCTCGATCGATAATCGAGGTATAGCCAAGTAACCCCATGCCATCAATATTAAACACTTTTTCAATCAGAAAGGATCCGGCCAGAATGACGGAAAGAAAATGTCCAAAGCCTGTGGCTAAGGGGATCAGTGAATTTCTAAGTGCATGTTTATATACGACCACCCGCGAACGCAACCCTTTTGAAAATGCGGTCAAAATGTAATCTTGATTCAGATTATCTAACAGTGAATTTTTCATTAAAATCGTGAGCGTCGCAAAGGAGGATATCATGTAGCAGATTACCGGGAGAATGGTGTGATGGAGCAGATCCACAACTTTGGCAAAGAACGACAGGTCTGAAAAATTATCAGACACGAAGCCGCCCAACGGAAAAACATCCCAAAAACTTCCCCCGCCAAACAGCACAAGCAGGACAATGCCCAGGGCAAACCCCGGAGTGGCATAGCCCACAAATACCAAAATGCTGGTGATGGTATCGAAAAGCTGTTTATGTTTGACCGCTTTCATCACACCTAACGGAATGCAGACCAGATAAGTCATGAAAAAACCAATGACGCCAAAGTAGATCGAGACCGGCAATCTGGATTTGATGACATGCCACACCGGATCGCCATACACATAGGATGTGCCCAGATCGAGGCGCAGAATGTTCCAGAGCCAGTGTCCATACCGGATCAGGATCGGTTGATCGAATCCATAATCCTTTCGCATTTGTTCAATCGCTTCGTTGGTCAGGGTCGAACTCACAAAATTCCCACTACCGCCGCCGCCTTCGCCAAATTGCCCTCCCATCCTGATCTGTCGAATGGCTTGTTCGATAGGGCCGCCGGGAACAATGTGCATAATCACGAAACTGACAAGAGTAATGCCGAGAAACGTTGGAAGAATGAATAAAAACCTTCTGATAAAATAGGATCTCATATATTTATTGAACAAGAATCCGCGCTATCATTGCTGAGAGAGCGATGATAGCGCGGCAGAGCGTGCAATTATGGCGTTGTTTGCGAGTGATTCAGCCAGTAGAGCACATCGGTAGTTCCGACAGGCAGGGCGATATTCTTATCTATGGCTTCCTTCAGTGCCTGATCTTTTTCTTGATCATACCACCAGAGCGCCAGGATGTCCTCATAATTCCCGAATTTGTTCAAATAACCTTCCGGCATTCCAAAACGGTTCCAATAGAGAATACGGTCGTATGGTCCGTACCAATTCAGGATATAAGGATGTTCATTATACACCAACCCATCCAGTTCTTGTAATACTTTAATCCGTTCATTCAGGTCGAACATGAGCGGATAGGCTTCGAGAATTTCATCAACGCGCGGAATTTTGATACCCGTGATATTATTGGTTTGATTCATATCAGCATATTTTGAATGATATTCGGATTCAGGGTTTGGAAAGACCAAAGCGTTCCAGGCCATATTCACCAGATCGAAATTGCGTTCGTCCACCAATTTGAACATTGCGGACGCATCAAGGAGTTTGAGATTCAGTTCAATCCCCGCTTTTTTCAAATCTTCCTGGAAAATGGTTAAGTGACGTTCACTGGCTTTTGAAAAATACAGCAGTGTTAATGTGAAAGGGATACCGTCTCTGACTAATATGCCCTGAGCGTTTCGCACTGTCCATCCGGCTTCAGTCAGCAATTTGGCGGCTTTTTCCGGATCGTAGCCGATCTTTTCATTGTTCGGATTTTCATAAGGTGATCCGGGGAAATACGAGTTCATATCCAGATATTCATTAAAAAAGAGTTTTTCCATAAAGACCGGACGATTATATAGATACGCCAACGCTTTTCTGACGCGGACGTCATCGAGCGGGGGACGGCGCATATTTAAGGCAAGTCCATACACGCCATTGGGCACAAATTGATACACTTTCCGTTTTTGGATCCACCCCTGCCGGATTTTATCGAAATCCATTTCCGTCACCCATTTTTTGGCGACATTGACCAGGTGAAAATCGAATTCGCCTTTTTTGAATTTTTCGAACATTAAATTTTCATCGCGCACCACTTCAAAGGTAATCTGGTTGAAATTGTATAATCCTTGATAGGTTCGAGTCTCTTTGGCCCAGAAGTCGTCACGCCGCTGAAACACAATATCATTCCCTTTACGAAATTTCAGAAGCCTGTAGGGACCGGAGCCGTTGGGCAAATCCCAATTAAAGGCTTGCAGATAGTCTTTTCCTCGAAACGTATGGGCAGGTAAAATCGGCAGGTTGGCTCCACAAAAGAGAAAATTGCGCCAGTGTAAGGTTTTGGCGATAAATTTGATCGTGTGCTCATCAATAATTTCCGGTTTCTCAAACATGCGAGAAAAAAGATCTGCAGAATAAGGATCTTTTGTTTCCGGGTCAATTACCAGTTCCCAGGAAAAGACGACATCCTCGGGCGTCACAGGTTGACCATCTTCCCATCGAGCTTCAGGATTCAGCCGAAAAAGAAAGGTCTTGTTATCTTCCTGGATTTCCCAGGCTTCAGCCAGTCCTGGAATCATTTCTAAGGTATTCGGATGAATACGAACAAGGGTTTGATAGACCAGTCCCCCCATTAAGCTGTTAAAGGTCGTATTCGCGCTCGGCCCATGAATTCGAAATGTCGCAGGATACGAAGGTATGGCATACCGCAGCATTCCCCCTTTTTCGGCTCGCGGATCGCCGATCAGCGGAAAATCCGTATTCACCACCCACTCGGCAAAACTCACTGTGGTTATCGAACTCACCAGGATAAACAGCAACAACGCCCGTACTCTTGTCTTTCCAGATAATTTCATATTTACATCCTCTCCTTTCTTTCAATCAGATTACATTACTACCTGACCATAATGAATTGGATACGTTAAGAACTACAAATCTCACAAAATTAGATTGGCTATGCACTCTATCTCATCAACTTCCTTTTAACAAGATCGTGTTCATCATAATATGTCAACCTGATCTCTTGAAAGGTTTGCAAATTTCAGGAAAATTGTCAAAATATCATTGTTTTCGTAAGGTAAATTCTTGTTCCTGAAGTAAGCCTGAAATGCGGATAAAATCTTCATGAGGAAGATAGCCCTCTTTTTGAATAAGAATTTTATATTCACCTTGCTGCAAATTGCCAATCTCAAATCGGCCTAATGAGTCAGTTGTCAGATGGAGGGTCTCCTGAGTTGTTGTTTCTTTCTCGGAAAAAGTCGGACTTCCGGTCGCAACAAGCGGTTGTTCCGGCAGCGGAGTTAAGGAAATTTCGGCATATTCAATTGGGACGGTTTTGATCTCAGCATCTACGACTTTTCCATCCAAATAATTGATCGGAAATAACAACCCATTATAGTTGATCACCTGGTTCGGCGTGGCCGGAATTTTGAAGGTCAACACCTGCGACGTCTCCCCTTTCGCCACTACGACATGCCCTTTCTGGCGTTCCAGGAAGGTGGCATCATTGACCAGCAGTCGTTGTTCAAATCGTCCGGTGTGCGCATCCGTATATGTGCGGAGTTTTTGCTCCTTTTCATCGGTAAACTCTTCAAAGATTACCTCTGCCTCGCCAACTGGATGGCGCAAGACATCGTACACGGCCCCTCTCACGAGCACGTAGTGCGCCAGCGTAAAGCGCAGCGCCACACTTTCCCCGTCTCGCACTTGCACTTCCCGCGCTTCCCTCCGATACCCCGCTTTCTCGACCAATACGTGATACATCCCGTTCGGCAGATCGTCGGTTTGGCAAAAACCGTTCAGATCCGTGTGATATGTTTGCGTTCGCCCTGACGCGACTTCCTTCACTGTCACTTCCACGTCCGGCAAAGTACTACCAGAAATATCTGTAGCCAGAAATGAAAGGAAATTGATTGGCAGGCGAATATCCCCCAGGTCTTTCTTTTCCGGCTTTTCCGGCACAAGAAAAGTCACCGGCGTTCGATACACATTGTTCCAGGTCAGGAAAAGCCGCTCCATCCCTACCTCCTGCACTTCTAATTGTACCTCGAATCTTCCGGTCATATCGGAGTGCATCGAAGTCTCAAAACTGCGCAGCCGTTCCACCTCAATCACCGGATCGCGCACGCCTTCACCTTCACCATTCGTGACGTTCCCGGTAATCCAGACGTAGTGCTTCAAGCGAAAGCTCTTCGTATCGCTGACAACGCCTTTTGAGACGGATGCTACTAGATTATCCACCGCTTTATACCCTTCTTTCACGACTGCAATCTGATATGCGCCGTCAGGCAGATTGCTGCCTTCATACTGTCCGTCGCCGAGTTCCTGGGCCGGAATGTCCTGCCCGCTGAGGAGATGGGTGAGGGTGACACGCGCGCCGGTCACACCGTAGCCCAGGAGATCTCGTACTTCAATCGGAATGAAATTTACTGGTAGCGTGAGGCGTTGCAAATCAACCACTTGCGGGATTTCCGGCAATAGAAAGGGCACAGAGACCGTGTGCTGTCCATAGTCTCCCTGCCAATGAACATCTAGTTGCTCTCTCCCCGGCGCATGGACGAGCACAGAGGCTTCAAAGGTTCCTTGCTGATCAAACGCGATTGTCTCAGAGACAATCTGGCTGTGCATACCGGCTAAGGCGATATCAATTCGGGATGTCAGGCTTTCTCCTTTGCCATTGACCGTCTTACCTCTGATCTGGATGTAATACGGCAGCTCAAAGGTGATGGGCGCAAGCGTCGTGGTCCCTGGCGTTGACGTCGTTCGTGTGGAATCCACGCTGCTGATCCGGACGTCATTCTGTTGCATCGCTTGATAGCCCTCTTTGTGTACCGCAACAATATACACGCCATTTGGCAAATTCTGCCCTTCATACAAGCCGCCGGCCGATTCCTTCGCCGGGAACGCCCGTGCCTGTTCATCAAAAAAAGTGACCTCGACCCCAGACAATCCTCTTCCAGCAATATCGCGCACCACGACCGAAAAAAAATTCGCTGGCAGGGTAAGCAGTCCCAAATTCATGACGCCCGGTGTGCGCGAAAGCTGCAGTGGATGAGAAATATGAAAGGTGTTGGGTTGAGGCAAAAACGCAGCGGACTCGGCGTCGGTCCAGGCGACCTCCATCTGTTCCTGCAGCTCCTCCGAGCCTGCGCCCGTAACCAGAAGCTCCAGGGAGAATGTTCCCTCAGCGTCAGTCAGGATGGGGGCCTCCGGGGCTAATACCCGGCTATTCATTCCGGCGAGAGTCACGGTTGCTCCGGCCACACCAACCCCTTTACTATTCACAATCGTCCCCTGTACTGTGACGTAATGGGGCAGCGCAATGGTCTGTTCCTGGAGGCGTTCGCCACCCTGCACGGAAAAATTGCTCGTCGCCTCTTGGTAGCCTGCTTTCCGGATGATCACAGTGTAGGTTCCATCTTGCAGTTCCTGCGCCTCATAATACCCATCGCCCGATGGGTGGGCCAGGACGGTCGTTGGAGCATCATTCTCAGGTTCAAGGCGGCTGACCAGAATCTCCACGCCGGCCATCCCCTGCCCGAGCACATCTGTTACGCGAAAGGGTGCAAAGTTAACCGGCAGGGTGATCTGCTCATCCAGTAGAAAATTGGGATTTGGCTCTTCAGGCAGAGGAAAACCGAATTGCCTGGCATACCGATGGTTCCACGACGCACGTACCTGCTGCTGGCCCAGACTCTTGACCAACAATCGCGCGATAAATTCACCGTTCGGTCCCGTGGCGATAGCAACAGGCTGATCGATTTCCTGTTCGACGCCAGGCGAAACGTTCTGACCGGAATCATCGCCCAGGTGGAATGGCAGCAGTTGCGCGTGCTGCGGATCAAATTCGAGCGTGGCGTTGGCGATGCCGTTGCCTCTGCCTTCAACGACCTGGCCTTTCACGACCACATAATGAGGCAGCACAAACAATGCCTCTGTCGCCACTTCGCCTGACCTCACGCTGATGATGCGTTCCTGCAATTCGTAGCCCTTCTTGTTGATCGCTATGACGTAAGTACCATCTGTCAGATTGCGCGCTTCATATCGGCCCTCGCCGAGATAGAGAGGATGGAAGGTTGTTGACGCCATCGCAATCTGATCCTCGTCGTTGGCGTGGGGATCCTCGGGCTGAAGCAGGGTGACGGTGATATCCGCATCATCAATTCCTTTCCCCGCAACATTTTGCACCTGGATCGGGATAAAATTGATGGGTAGCCGTAATGCATCAATGCGCTGCTGGCCGGGAGTCTCGCGTAACGGAAAATCATAGGAGAGTGTAAAATGGTCACGCACCGGCGAAAATTCATACGCTTTGCTCAGCGTCAGGGTCTCTTTGCCAGGATGGGTGACGAGTAATTGCTCGGAAAACTCCCCCTGGTCATCGGTTTCCAACTGGTATAGACTTCTCTGACTATTTTTTTGAGCAAATTGCACTGTGACTCCGGTAACGCCCTCTCCTTTTCCGTTTGTAACGTTTCCAGAGACCGTGATGAGATGCGGCAGGGACGCCAACACATCTTCCACCGTTTCACCTGACCGAATGGGGATTTCCGGATACTTTTTCTGAACATAGCCCGCTTTTCTGACTACCACCAGATAGGTGTGATCCGGCAGTGCAGGACTTTCATAGAGGCCATGCTCGACTTCCTGTGCCGGATACAGATCAGGAGTCTGGGGTGCGACAAACAGCGCATCCCCAACACTGGCTTCGCGCTGTTTTTTTACAAACGAGACCGTCGCCCCTGTAAGAGGATTCCCGTAGATATCCTGCACCTTCACGGCGATAAAATTGATCGGCAATTTTATGGGGTCAAGCCGAAGATGCTCCGGAACAGAGGGTAATTTCACCGGCAACGTCGTCGTATAGATCTCGTTCCAGACGACATTGATCGTTTCCGACCCCACATCTGTCACTAGCGCGTGCAGCGTAAAACTGCCATCAGCCCTCGTGGTAAAAGGATCGCACTCTTGCAGCCGCTTCGGCTCGACCATAGCGACCATTGCCCCGGCGACTCCCTGGTGTTTGCCGTTCACTACAACGCCGCTCATGGTGATATAATGGGAAAATTTCGGTGCAAGAATGTTGCTCTTATGTTCGCCGTTCGCCACCCGAATAGACTCCAGTTGCATCGCTTGATAATTATCTTTGCGAATTAGAATCGTGTAGGCGCCGTCAGGAAGCTCCACGCCTTCATAATTGCCATGATCATTATCGCGTGCCAGAATCCGTTGTCCGGTTTCCTGGTGGATTAATTCGACGGAGGCCCCAGCGACTCCGGTGGCTGCCACGCTTTTGACCTCAATGGTTATGTAATTGATGGGCAACCGAGTTGTCTCGCGGGGCAGTGCAATCTGAGCCGGCTCTGTCGGCAACTCGAACCAGAATTCTTTGGCGTAGGTCCCGTGCTTGCCGTTATAGGTGATCACTCCTCGTTGTTTCCCGATCTCCTTGACCAGCAGTTGCGTTTCAAAGGCCCCGTCTGTACCTGAAATGACCTTTTGTCGATGTTCGGATTTCAACTCCTCAAAAGCGACTACGGCCGCTGATATCCCTTCCTTTTTACCGTCAATGACATGACCCTTAATCACGATGTAGTGTTGGATTTGAAACACGAGGTTTTTGACTTCTCCGGCGCGAACATGTACCTTCCCGGTCCGCGTGTCGTAGCGGTCTTTTTGAATCAGAATGTCATACTCGCCATCAGCAAGCTCTCCGCTTACATACGTGCCTGGCTCTTTCTCCTGCAAGGGAAAGGCGGCGGTATCGACCTGGCGCGTTAAGAGGATGGAGGCTTCAGCAAGCGGCCTATCAGCAATGTCAGTCAGATGGATTCCCACAAAATTGATCGGAAGTCTCACATCAATGTGTTGTGTTCCTGGTCCCTGCGAGAGATTGATCTCCCGGGAAATGGCGTAGTCGCTATTCCAGGTCAGCGTCAACGTTTCAATTCCGGGCGATGTGACCAATACGGTTGCCGAAAAATTCCCCTCACGATCGGTGCTGATAGGGGGATGGGCATAGCGCGTATCCGGTTCGGAAGCGGGAGGACTTTGCTCTGTGGAGGGGATCACCCGGCACAGCGTCTGTTGCAACGTCACGAGCGCATTGGCGACCGGAACAGCGGCTCCGTTGACCGCATGCCCGTTGATCGTCACATAATAGCCCAGTCGAACCGGGGCAAGTCGCGCATGTTGTCCGCCCATGACTGTGACGGTAACGGCTCTGCCGCGTTCATAACCTTCCTTATGAAAAGAGAGAGTATAGACTCCATCGGGCAGATTTTTCGCCTGATAGACGCCTGGCGCAGAGGCTTCCAGTAGAAATTCTTCTCCCCCCACCGCCGCGCCATCTTGCTGTAAAACCTCGATCTCCACGTCACTTAGCGCATGGCCGCGAATATCGTTGACCGGAATGGTGACGAAGTTGGCCGGAAGATGGATTTCGCCAAAGTGCGCAGGCGCGTTGGGCTGAAGAGGCAATGGAAATACCCCTGTGACCTGAAATTCTTTGTTTTTCCAGTATGCGCGCCAGTGTTCATCCCCGGCGCGGGTAATTAACAAGGTTGTCGAAAATTTACCATGTTGATCTGTGCGACAGCGTTCAAGCTGCTCGCTCGCTTTGCCTTCAAAGGAGATCTCCACATTGGGCACACCTTCATCGTTGCCGTTCAAAATCACGCCGGTGACCGTGGCATAGTGCGGCAATCTCAGAGGATCAAGCGTGACGTCTCGCTGGTTTTGGCCGACGGCGATATCAGAGACGCCGGCATGTTCCTTATACCCTGGTTTCATGACCGTGATATGATACGATCCATCTGGCAAATCCAGACTCTCATACAGGCCATCGCCTAATTCAACGCCGCGTGTAATGTCGCCCTGACTTGAAATAAATTCTACCTGCACCCCGGGCAATCCTCGTTCGGAGACATCACGGATTTGGAGTCTGACAAAATTGGCCGGCAGTTGATACACACCAAGATCTTTGGGGGAAAATTCGGTCATTGGCTGCGCCGACAGGTCAAAAGTTGTCGAGAAGTCATAGGGTCTTTCGGTAGCAGGACTGGTCCAACGCACAGTGATCGGTTCCGGTTTGGCCTGTTTGACCAGGAGAGTGGCTTGAAAACGTCCATCCTTGCCGGTCACAATCGGGTCTAATGACATCACAGTACTATTTTGTTCGCCAAAGCTGATCGATGCGTCAGAAAGGCGATTCTGTTTGCCGTCAACCACTGTCCCGACGACGGTTATATAGTTGCGCAAGGTGAGCGCAACGTGTTTCACCTGCCCATCAGCGACGTTCACAGTGTCTTCGACTTCCTGGAATCCCTTTTTCATCACCCGGATGGTATAATCGCCGTCAACCAGTGCCGTACTTTCATACACGCCCGTTTCTTCGGGACTCATCAATATTCCGGATTGCCCACTTTGTTTATGAAACACTTCGATTGTATCAGCCGCGATCCCCTGACCAATCACATCATGCAGAGTCAGACGCAAGAAATTCATCGGCAGTCGAATTTGATCGAGTGCGACGACCTGAGGACCCTGGGGCAGAGGAAACCTGATCTGACGCAAATACTGCTGCTGATAGATATCGGTCCAGACCAGATGAAGCTGTTCCTCCCCTTTTCCTGTCACCCGGAGTTTTGCTTCAAAGACTCCATCAGGCTTCACCTGAATCCCCTGATGACCCTCTGGCAAGAGCAATGTGGTATGACGATGTTCAAAGGCAACTCTGGCGTCTGGCACAGCGTCTTCTTTTCCATCTACGATTTTTCCATGAACGGTGATATAGTACGGAAGCGAAAAGGACACGTCCAACGCCGCCGCCCCCTCCTTCAGCACAATGGTTTGCGAAGAAGGCTCATACCCGGGTTTGTGTACTGTGACGACGTAGGTGCCAGGAACAATCTCCTGAGCGTTCCGATAGGTCGTGCGTGCGCGAATCACAGGGATATGAGTATCGGATGGGCGATGAGTCAGCGTGATCTCCGCCTCATCAACCAGGGTGCCTGAGACGCCGGCCACCTGGATTTCAAGTCCGTGGAACAAGCGAATATCCTCAAGCCGGGTCATTTTGCCACCTACAACGGTAACTGCCTGCGATTCGCGTTTATAGCCTGCTTTTTCAAACGTCAACGTATAGACGCCGCTTTGGACATCCACAAACAGATACTGTCCCTGTTCATCCGTCACCGCCGCTTGTTCCTGCGTCTGTGATTCATCAATCGCCCCCGTCCGGGTTAAGGTCATTTTCACCTGGTCTGCAGGATCGCCTTGCATATTCAGCACCGTTCCGGTCAGAGCGCCTATTGGGAGGGGCACACTGAGATGTTGATGGTTGCCTTCGCGGATCATAATGTCTTCCTGGTATTTGAGCGTGTGCCGCTCTCCCCCAACATTGTACGAAATCAGGACGTTATAACGGCTACCTGGCAGCAAATCAAATTCGGCACGAGCCAGATGGTCAATAGTTCGGATCACCTTATCTGCATCGGTGATCGTGATTTTGACCTCTTGCTCTGCGGGATTTTCGAGTAACATCCCCTCGGAGTCGGTAACATCAATCCGCAACTTGCCCAGGTGAATCACTTCTCTCGTTTGATTGTTCGCGGTCACAAGCAGTTCTTTTTTCTCGCGCAGCGACTGTCCTTCGTACAAAAGGTCTAACAGATACGCGCCATCCTCTAATCCAATGGTTTCCAAAGAACTCCCTCTAATGGTCGCATCTTTGATTTTTTCTCGGACAATCGTTGTCTTGCCTTCCGCATTTCGCTGCCACAATTGCATGGTGAGTTTGTCGCCAGGCCTGGGGTCAACCCGTTGCCCTTCAGCATTCCGAAATTCAAGGGAAAAGCGCGTCAACAATTTTTGGGGAAGCATCTCAGCATCTTCCGGAGTGACCAGGTTCAAAATATCAACGCAGCCCAGGCGATTAATATCGGCATCTTCGAGGGTTCTGAGATCTTGCTTCAGCCCGATCCCAATCAGTGTCAGGTGTGAATCATCAACCTGGCACACCGATCTAATGGTTTCAAGCGGATCAGGGTCCCGGCATAATTCGAGATCCACCATGTAGAGGAGAATTTCTTTCAGCCCCGACGTGCCCTGGAGGTCATCCAGCGCTTTTTCCAGAGATAATCCTACTGGAGCGCCGCCGCCTAAGGGTGGATTAATCAATAAGTTGAACTGAGTCTCGAAATCCTCTCGATTGTTGGTAACATACTCGATCGGAATGACCAGTTCAGTATCTTCACATGCATCGGGGCCATCGAGCGAGAAGCGATGTCCAAACACGCGTAAACCAATATTCGTACTTTCAGGAAGGCTCTCTATGACTGTTCGCATAGAATTTTGCATCAGCTCAATACGCTTCTTTCTGCGCATATTCCTGGAGGTATCATGAATCAGCAAATAAGTATCTACCGCAGCGCGTTGTTCAGCATTTTCAGCGCGTGATGAGGTTGCTTGAACATTTTCATCCTCTGAAGTGGTCGCATAGCCGCTGGGAAGTGAAATCGCCATGCCAGAGACAAGTATGAGTAAAGACCACAGAAATTTACTAATCAACCATCTTGCTTGTTTCAACATAATACTGTGTAAAACATGATACATACTAAGTAACTCCACGGATTTCTCATAAGCAAGAATTGCTTGAAATTCCGTCAAAACGGATAGTGGTTACTTATCGTCAGTAATGATGAATTGATCTTTTACAGGCGCAAGTGCTTTCCTCAGAATATCTTCATCCTCACTTCACCTGGTACGCATCAGGTTTCACATCTTTTATTATTGCTTATTGCATCACATCATGTTCAGAACTCTTTTTCATTTCTTCCCGATGTGTCAAGGAATATTCTGTGAAAGAGAAGAGAAAGAATATTAAGAGCGCAGAAAGAAATTTTTCCATCTGTGCAAACGATCTCATAGCGTTGCTGCGAGAGGAAAAAAAACTGCTTATCTAACATTTGCTAATGGAAATATAGTTTTTCAGAAAGATCCTTTTAATAACTATACGATTCCGTACTTGACAGAATCACACGAAGGCATTATTTTAAAAATAACCTATCAATGAATCACGGACGAATACAAGCATTCTCTTCAGCATGAGAAAACATGAAACCAGTGAAAGTCTCTGCAACCATAACCCAAACCTGCTCTATCTTTTTCACCAACCATGTTCACAAATCTGGTCCCCAATATGCGTTGAACCTCTGGGAAAGGTTTCAGCGCCAGGGACAGTTGTCGGCAGACAGAGCAACAGAAGCGCAGCGCCGGAAACAATGCGTCAACACGCGTTTCCAGGGATGTGACTTTTGACTCTGGTTGAAAAGGAGGAACGTATGAATAAAGGTATGCGCAGAAGCGACAGACTGATTCAGGAGAAGCGGCACGATGTGTATCAAGAAAAAGAGAAATTGCCGGAGCCAACGTTGTGTACTCAATGCGGGGTGATATTCACCAATGGGCGTTGGACCTGGGGAGACCCTCCAAAAGGAGCCAATGAGACGGTGTGCCCGGCTTGCCGGCGGATGACAGACAATCTGCCCGCTGGCTATGTTGAGATTCGCGGACAATTTTTCAAAGAGCATGAGGATGAAATTTTAAACCTGGCCCGCAACATTGAAAAACAAGAACGCACTGAACGCCCCTTAGAGCGAATTATGGCGATTATCCCTGAATCCGATCACACGCTGGTCACAACGACCGGAGTGAATATTGCCCGCCGAATCGGGGAAGCCATCTCGCGATCCTATAACGGAGATTTTTCCTTTCAATATGCCGATGGCGAAAAGAGCATCAGAGTCTATTGGCAGCGCGCCCAATAGCTTTTCTGCCCCCTGACAGAGTTCGAAACCCTGTCAGGGGGTTCGTGTACTCGAAAACTGGAACTAATGATCCTGTTTGATCCTGTTCGGTTTGCTGTCCATCTCAATCCCATGCACGCCGCCCAAGAGTCGTTCGGCAAAAATTGCATTATTCGATTGCCTAATCTATCCTATAATTTGGAATTCACATTTTCAAACAATTTCTCTTGCATTCTTTCTCTAAAGGAAACATGATGTCTTAGTTATATAAGTGATTATGAATAATTTCCGTTTGCATTCTCTCGCAAAGCCCGCAAAGACGCAAAGCCTTTAAAGATGAATTCTTTGCGAGCTTTGCGGACTTTGCGAGAGACTGACGAAAATTACCCATAATTACTTAGAGCAAGGAGATTTTTTATTCTATGCCATTCCAAAGCGGTCAAACACCCAATCCGGCCGTTTTGAAACGGGATAGCCTGAAAAAGTGAGCAATGTGGAACGAATATTAGAGCAGATCAATAGTCCTCAAGATTTACAGCAGCTTTCGGAAGATCAATTACCCCATCTTGCTGAAGAAATTCGGGAGTTCCTTTTGTCAACGCTCTCCAAGACCGGCGGCCATTTGGCGTCGAATTTGGGCGTGGTCGAACTCACGATTGCGTTACACTATAGTTTTGACGCTCCCAAAGATAAAATTATCTGGGATGTCGGACATCAAGCCTATACCCACAAGATTTTAACCGGCCGTCGGGAGCAATTCCACACGATCCGGCAAAAAGGGGGGCTTTCGGGATATTGCAAACGCGATGAAAGTCCCTACGATGTGTTCGGAGCAGGTCATAGCAGCACGTCTGTTTCGGCGGCCCTGGGTATTGCCGAAGCGCGGGATTTGCGCGGCGAACAATATAACGTGATTGCTGTGATTGGCGATGGCTCGTTAACCGCCGGCCTGGCCCTGGAAGCCTTAAATAACGCCGGCGCGAAACGACGGAAATTTATTGTGGTACTGAATGATAATGAAATGTCAATTTCTCGCAACGTCGGGGCCTTATCTGTCTGTCTGAACCGCATCATCACCGGCAGCTTTTATAATAGACTCAAAGGCGAAATCGAGCATTTTGTCAAAACGATTCCCGGCATCGGCGAGGCGGTGTTCAAATTAGGGAAACGCTTTGACGAATACTTCAAAGGGTTTATCACGCCGGGTATGCTCTTCGGGGAATTAGGATTTAAATATGTGGGACCCATTCACGGACATAACATTCACCAACTGGTTGAAACCTTTCGCAACGTCCGCGATAACATTGATCGCCCGACCCTGATTCATGTAGTTACCCGCAAAGGCAAGGGCTATCAACAGGCCGAACAAGACGCAACCATGTATCATGGCGCATCGCCCTTTTGTATTGATACCGGACAATTTGTGAAACAGGAAAACGCTATTCCGAGCTATACCGAGGTGTTTGGCGAGACGCTCGTAAAGCTGGCGCAAGAGAATGACCAGATTGTCGCGATTACCGCGGCCATGTGCTCCGGAACCGGCCTGGAACAATTTGCGGCGCAATTTCCCCAACGCTTTTATGATGTCGGCATTGCCGAGCAGCATGCCGTCACGTTTGCAGCCGGTATGGCGACCCAGGGCTTCAGACCGGTCGCCGCGATCTATTCCTCGTTTTTGCAGCGCGCCTACGATCAGGTCTTTCATGACGTCTGCCTGCAAAATCTGCCGGTCACGTTTGCCCTGGATCGCGCCGGAGTGGTCGGCTCTGACGGCCCGACTCACCATGGGGTGTTCGATTTTTCCTATCTCCGGCATTTGCCCAAAATGGTGATTATGGCCCCCAAAGACGAAAATGAATTGCAGCACATGCTGAAAACCGCGCTCGAATATCCGGGACCGACCGCATTGCGCTATCCGCGCGGGGCTGGCCTGGGAGTTCTTATGGATGCTGCTCCTCACACACTCTCAATCGGAAAAGCCGAACTCTTACGAAATGGCGATGATCTGGCGATTCTCGCGATTGGCACAATGGTGCAGCCGGCCATGGAAGCGGCCAAAAACCTGCAAGAAGATGAGCATATTTCGGCGACCGTCGTGAACGCTCGTTTTGTCAAACCGCTCGACGCCGAACTCATTCTTGACATTGCCCGAAAGACAGGCAAAATCATTACGGTTGAAGAAAATGTGATCCAGGGCGGTTTTGGAAGCGCGGTGATGGAATTGCTGCAGGCCGCCGGAGTTGATGCTGTTAGCGTGCGCTGCCTGGGATTCCCGGATCAGTTTATCGAACATGGAACGCAGAATCAACTGCGACGCGCCTACGGCCTGGACGCCGAAGGCATTGAAAAAGCTGCGCGCGTACTGATGAAATAAAGCCTCATGCGCCATGCGGAATATGGAGGCATATTCTGCATGACGCCATGTTTTATTATGGCACATCATTCAAAAAAATCCAAAAAGAAACCAGCCGGAACACCTCAACCACAGCGATATACTCAGAGTGAAATGATTGCCCGCTACTTTCTCGCCGCCGCAGGGCTGGTCGTGTTAATTGTCGTGATCCTCGGCATTCTCGGGTATTTCAAGGTTATATAATTTACGTGAGCGTTTTTTCAAACACTCAAACACGTATTTGAAGTATTGCGTGCTAAATAGGGTTCTGGGACAGAAGTTTTTAAATCTCTAAGAAATCGAGCGATACCTCGGAAATAGAACACTGATTGGGCTGATTGAACTGATCTCCACTGATTTTTCGGGAAGCATGACGTGGACTCTCTGCCGTCATCATGACCATGAACCGTGTCCTGGATTCATCATCATATCAGTGAGAATCAGCCCAATCAGCCCAATCAGTGTTCTATTTCCGATAACCTCTATTGACCCGGGAACCATAGTTTTTGATCTGTCGGAATTTTTTACAATAATATTTTAACCATTCAACGTATTATAACCCTTTATTTTGCAAGCTGATACGTCTGCGAGAGTTGTCTGCTGCGCAGACCCCCTGTCGAAAAATTTTACAGGCGATTTTTATGACATAACTGTTGATAATTCAAGGAATTACGCTAATTCCTGCAAAAGCGACTGTCGGAAAATTTGACAATGTTCATCAATTTTTTTATGTTTTAAGGGCGTTGCACAGCAAGATTGAGACGCTCTGAAAAATTTTCTTTGCCTGCAATGTCAGAGAACACACTGGTCAGATGGCATTAATTGATGTTTGTTGGAATGTTTCTTGCAGAAAAAAACTACAGGGATTTTGTGTAGGGAGGATGAAAATCGAGGTTCACCACAAAATCAAATCCTTCTTACAGAAAATCCTTGTAGTTGTCCATTGTTTCCTGATAAAGCCAAACTCACCGTGAGGTGAGGACGGAAAGCCACGGGTCTTGCAAAAGAAAGCCGGGTTGCCTGGAAAAGGTAATCCGGCTTTCTTATTGAGGAACGACTGGGATGGTATCTAAGCAAGAATAGGGAACTGCAAGGATTGAATGTACAAAGGATTGATTGTGCCGGTTGATGGCATATACTCAATTTGAATGTACAAAGGATTGATTCTGCTGGTTGACGTCGCGGGAGAAATCCCTTGTACACTCAATCCATGTAGTTCCGCATTCTTGCTTAGATACTATTCCTGTAGGTTCTTCCGTGTATAATGAAACAGTGGATCTGTGTATTGAGCCTCAGTATGTTTTTGTTTGCCGGCGGCGCCGGACTGGCGCAGGCCGAGAGCGTGACCCTGACCTATTTTTTCGAGGGGATTGATTTTGACACGGGACAAATCTACCATGACCCGACCATCCTGATTGTGGTGCAGGGGCGGGTGAAGGATGTGGATACCCTGCTCAAACCGCCGGGTTTTGCCCCGGATTTTCCGTCTGGGGTGGACGCCTATTTCGAGTTCGATCCGCTGCTCGGCGCGTCCCTGGTGTTCCTGCCTGAGCAGGATGCGCAAGACCCGACCCGCATCGTGCAATTTGCGCTGCTGGAGGACATCCCGCTGGATCAGAGCAGGATTCCCGCGCCTGAAGATTTCAGCGACATTCTGAAACCAGTATTCCTCGACTTCAATGACACGCTGGTGCTGCTGACTGCGGCCGACGACTATCTCAAAATCGGCGAGGTGGAGCAGGTTGGTTTTCAGGTGCAGGCGGAGATCGTCAAACCCACAATTCCGGAACCCGCAACCTTGCTGCTGGTAGGGTTGGGATTAGCAGGATTGGCCGGCATCCGCCGCCTGCGTAAACACAACCCACGCGGGAAACCGCATATCACGACCTTGCTGCTCTTGCTGTCGCTGGCGCGTTTGGCCGTGTTTGGCAGCCCACAGACGGTGGCCGCCCAAAGCTTTACGTGCAGCAGCGTCAGCCAAATCCCGCAAACCGAATGTAACGCGCTGGTGGCCCTGTACGACAGCACCAACGGCGAGGCCTGGACCAACCACACCGGCTGGAAAGAAACCACCACGCCCTGTAGCTGGTACGGCGTGACGTGCAGCGGCGGGTCGGTCACGCAACTGAGTTTGGAAAGGAATAATTTAATTGGTAATCTTCCGCCAGAGGTGGGCAATCTGACGAATCTCCGAAGCCTCACATTGACCAGGAATGAGTTAAGTGGAAGTATTCCACCGGCATTAGGTAATTTAGTGCATTTGACTTACCTTGCACTTGGCGATAATTCATTTAGTGGCAGTATTCCACCTGAATTGGGGAATTTAGCAGGGCTACAACAACTTGACTTGTCTTACAACCAACTCAGTGGGCATATTCCAACGGAATTAGGCAATCTGAGTCAATTACGAACACTAATTTTGAGCATTAATCGGTTCAGCGGCGAAATTCCAGCGCAACTCGGCAACCTGACAAACCTGACCGGTCTTTGGATCAGTTATAATCCGGCGCTGTTTGGTTCATTGCCAATTACCTTAGCCCAACTCTCCAGGTTAAACAACTTCGATTTTAAATATACCCAGTTATGCGAACCAGCTGATAATCCATTCCAAAACTGGTTAAGCACGATTGACCAACTGGGGAGAACTCAACAATGCTCACCCACGATCTGTACCAGTGTCACTGAAATTCCCCAGATTGAATGTAATATTTTGACGACGCTGTATCAACAAACCAATGGAGATGCATGGAGCAATCGCAACGACTGGTTAACAACCACTATGCCGTGTAGCTGGTTTGGGGTGTCCTGCGATGGCGGTCATATCAGCAATATCAGCTTGCCTGATAATCAATTACAGGGAGAGTTCCCTTCAGAAATCGGCGATCTGACCTATTTACAAACCCTTGTGGTGAATGATAACTCACTGAGCGGTTCCTTACCTGGAAGATTAACGAATCTGGCGCACTTACAAACATTAAATTTCCAGAATACCACCCTTTGTGAACCCCAGGAAACGGCTTTCCAATCATGGCTAAACAGCATTCCAACGATACACAGTTCCGGTCAATCCTGTAGTACTGGCATCTGCGCGAGCGTTACAGAAATTCCTCAACTTGAATGTGAAACATTGGTCACGCTGTATACCAGTACCAACGGGAATGATTGGGTCAACAACAACGGGTGGCTTACTACGCCGACACCCTGTAGCTGGTATGGAGTGTCTTGTGTGAGCGGTCATGTGACATATTTGAATTTGTGGCTCAATCAATTAATGGGGCCTCTGCCAGCGACATTAAGTCACCTCTCCAATTTACAATCGCTTAATTTAATGTAAACACCCTGCGCGGAGAAATTCCGTTGGAATTCGGCCAACTTACGAATTTACGAACGTTGAATCTGGGCGCGAACAATTTACACGGAACTATTCCTGTAGAATTAGGCGATCTCATCAATCTCCACCATCTGACCCTGAGCAACAACCATTTCAGTGGGCCAATCCCTACAGAATTAGGCAACCTGACCCAATTGTGGTATTTACACCTGAATGGGAATGAGTTAGATGGGACTCTCCCACTTGCATTGACAACATTGACGAATTTACGACAATTGGCTTTGGGGAGAAACTACCTGAACGGCAGTATTCCAGCAGAATTAGGCAATCTGATACAGTTATGGGCCCTCGATCTGTCAGTGAACCAATTTACAGGGACAATTCCTATCGAATTAGGCAACCTGACCAATCTAAACCAACTCGGCCTGGCGAATAACCAGTTGAGCGGGGGCATTCCAACCCAACTTGGTAACCTGACCAATTTACAGATTCTCCACCTGTATAGTAATCAGTTGAGCGGGAGTATTCCAGCCCAACTCGGCAACCTAACTAATTTACAACAACTTCTCATTTCAGGCAACCAGTTGATTGGGATTATTTCAACAGAATTAGGCAATCTTGTCAATTTGAAATCTTTGGTATTGAATAACAATCAACTGACGGGGGAAATTCCACCTGAGCTTGGAAAACTTACTGAGTTACAAACTCTCGATCTGGGGAGAAACCAGTTAAACGGAAGCATTCCAGCAGAACTCGGAAACCTGGTCAAATTGCAAACTGTCTCCCTTGTCAAAAACCAATTGAGCGGCCCATTACCAGAGAGCCTGACGAATATCCCCTCATTAGAAAGGTTTATTTTTTACAATACAAATCTCTGCGAGCCGCAAGATGCAGAGTTCCAAGCCTGGTTAACAGGAATTGAAGATATGCAAAGCAGCGGCTTAGCCTGCGCTGCGTCCGGCCTTTGCGCCAGCGTGACGGACATTCCGCAAGCCGAGTGCGAAGCTCTGGTTGCGCTCTACAACAGCACTTCCGGCGAGAATTGGAGCAACAATGATGGCTGGGGGCAAACCGATACGCCCTGTAGCTGGTTTGGCGTAACGTGCAGCGACAGCAGGGTGAGTGAACTGAATCTGAGCAGCAATAACCTGAGCGGCAGCATTCCGGTTGAACTCCAGGTCCTGAGCAATTTGCAGCGCCTGGACCTGAGCGATAACCGGCTCTCCGGCAGCATTCCGGCCGAGCTTGGCGAACTGGCCCAATTACGCGCGCTGCACCTCGGCATCCGCAACCAATTGAGCGGCAGTATCCCGCCGCAATTGGGTAATCTGACAGCGCTGCAAACCCTGAGTTTAGACCACAACCACCTCAGCGGCAGCATTCCGGCGCAGTTGGGCAGCCTGGAAAATTTGCAGGAACTCTGGCTGGAGTATAACCAGTTGAGCGGGTCAATTCCGCCGCAATTGGGCTGGCTGAGCAATGTGACGATTCTGGCCCTGGATCACAATCAACTCAGCGGCAGCCTGCCGCCCAATTTGAGCGATCTCGGCCAGTTGCAGCAACTCTGGCTGAATCATAATCAGTTCAGCGGTTCTATCCCGCCGGAACTCGGCAAAGCCGATCCTGACGCCCCGGAACAGGCCAATCTGAAGGCGTTACGCACCTTAGCCCTGGAACATAATGAATTGACCGGCCCGCTGCCGGAAGCCCTGGCCAATTTAACGAACCTGCAAGAACTGACAGTCAACAACACCCTGTTAAGCGGTTCCTTGCCAGTTGGCCTGCACGGATTAACGGCGTTGCAGCGTTTTGCTTTTCACGATACCACGCTGTGCGTGCCGCCGGATGAGGACTTACAGACCTGGCTTGCTAACATCCCGGAACTGGCAGGCAGCGATTTTGCCTGTCTGGGTTTTGATTCCTGCGCGTCGGTGACGGATATTCCCCAGGCTGAATGTGAAGCTCTGATCAGCCTGTACAACAGCGCCGCCGGCGCAGGCTGGAGCAACCAGAGCGGCTGGGGCGTGAGCGGCGCGCCCTGCGACGCTGCGTTAGGGTGGTACGGCGTAAGCTGCGCCAATGGGCATGTGACGCGCCTGACGCTGCCGGCGAATAATCTGACAGGCATGCTGCCGCCGGAGCTTGCGAATCTGACGCAGTTGCAGCAGTTAACCCTTTCCGGCAATAACCTGCGCGGCCAGATTCCGGCCAGTCTGTTCACGCCCTTTGGCGCTGACGGTAAAGCCAAACCAGCGCTTGGCAGTTTGCAGGTGCTCGAACTGGATCAAAATTCCCTGGAAGGCTCGATTCCGCGGGAATTGGAGCACCTTACCGACTTACGCACCCTCGCGCTGCACCATAACGCCCTGAGCGGACGCCTCACACCGGAACTGGGCAATTTACCGCGATTGCAAGCACTTCTGCTCAGTTCAACTCAACTGCACGGTTCGTTGCCGGGGAATCTGACGAACTTACAGCAGCTCCAACGTTTCCATTTTGACGATACCGCCTTGTGTCAGCCGGCGGATGAGGAATTCCAGGCCTGGTTTGACAACATTCCCGATGTGCAGAGCGCGAGCGCAGCCTGTATCAACTATTTCGGCTATCTGGATTGGGGCGGCGACTGGCATGATGTGGATCAGCAAGCTACCTATCTGTGTTGGGCTGCGGCCGCCTCCAATACGCTGGCCTGGGGCCAATGGTACGACCGGGCTCGACAAATTCCGCCGACTGACAGCGGCGTGGTAGAGCAGGATATTTTTGAGGTATTTCGACAGAAGTGGCTCGATTCCAGCGAGGAAAACGGCGGTCTGATGAATCTGGGCTGGGAATGGTGGTTTCAGGGCACCACCGAGATTCCCGACAGCGGCGGCTACACCTGGGCCGCTCCGAGTCTGCCTCCTGCGCCTGAAGGGGGCGTGTGGCCGGATGAAAATTTCCGCGATTATTTCAAAACCGCCAGCGGCGTGAACGTGATGACCACAATCGACACCTTTCTGCGCCTGGGATATGGCGTCACGATCAGTGCGTATCCTGATCCCGAAGGTCTGGGACATGCCTTCACGGTCTGGGGCTATGAAACCGACGCCCGCAGCAACATCACCGGTGTGTGGATCACCGATTCCGATGACGCCGGACGCGGACAGCGGCGTTTGCCGGTGAAAAAGAATGCCAGCGACAACCTGTGGCTGATTGACGATGGCAGCCGTTATGATGAATGGTATTTAGGTTCGGTGCTGGCGTTGGAAAAACGCGAGAAACCTTCGGCTTATGTGATTTCCGTCGTGACCACGCCAGCGCGGGTCAGTGCGCAGGGAGTCGGCGTCACGACCGACGACCAGCCGGAGGTGCAGGCCAGTGAATTCCAGGTGTTCTTAAAAGAAGGAAGCAGCCAGACCTTTCAGGTTCACGCCAGTGCGGAATATCCGTTGCAGCGCTTTTTGGTGGATGGCGAGCCGGCAGCCTGCGACGCCGTTCTGGGATGTCAGTTCACCCTTTCCGACGTTCAGGCGAATCATACTCTGCAAGCTATTTTTGCCACGCCTGACGCCCAGCAGTTATACACCATTACCACAGACACGGCGGTGTGTAACGCTGATGATACGCTGTGCGGAACGGGCGTAATTGCGCCCACCGGCACGGTGTATGTAGAAGCCGGCGGCCGCCGCAGTTTTACGATTATTGCCGATCCCGGTTCGCGCATCAAAGATCTGCTGGTAAACGAAATCCTGATTGAGCCGCAGACGGTGGAACCCACCACCACCTATACCTTTGAGAATGTACGCAGCAATCAGGAGATTACAGCGCGTTTTGTACAGAACATGCTGAAACTGGCGATTACCAAAAAGAAGTGCGTGGATGAATATGACCAGGAAATCCCCTGCGACGACACCGTGAACGCCACGATTCAGGTCGGGGATCAGGTCTGCGATGAAAACTGCGATCTGATCGTCGTGCCCTTCTCCACTGCCGGAGCCTTAATCCTGAAAGCGGAACCGAACGAAACTTCGCGCTTCGTGCGCTGGGAAGCCAACGGCAAAATCGTCGAAGGATTGATTGACGTGCAGCACGACCTGCTGCTCAGGCCGATTATTCGGCATGATTGCGGAGGGTAATCTGAGAACAGTCAGGCAGGTTGCTACAACCTGAGTTCAGGATAAGAAACATGAAGGTCTTCAGCCCTGCCAGGGCTAAAATCTGCCATTCAGTTTATCCCGGACTCAGGTTGTAATGAGATGACGAATGCGAATTCGCGTTTCTTCAATCACCCATATCGTGTATGGAGCAATCTCCATATCGCGCTGAAACAGATCGCAGCAGACTTGACTCACATTGTCAGGTTTCAGATTTTTCAATCGCAGGTACAGGATGCCATAACATGGTTTGCCTTGATTTATCACTAATGTTCCAAAATCAGAATCATGGGTCAGAATAAACCGATGTTGCTGATACGCGATATTCATCAGGTCTTCATCATCTGTTCCATGCCACTGTTGTTCCTTCGTATCCAGGACATCAAGCCCCATCTGCCGAAGACGTATGACGACTTTCGGTGAAATATTCTCATCTGTCAGCAGGCTAATATGCTTGAGTTTCATGCTGCAACAGACCCAAATTCCACATAAATTTCATTTTTACAGGAACGAGCCGCGTATCTGAGACAGGCGTGAATATCGTCTTTCGTGAGATGGGAATAATCTTCAAGAATTTCCTCTTCCGTCACATCCGAGGCTAACAAATCCAGAATAAATTCGACTGACAAGCGCGTGCCTCGTATAATCGGTTTCCCTCCTAATATCCTGGGATTGGCTGTAATACGGTCAATCATATCATATTCCCTCCATGATGTAGGGCGTTATTCATCCAAATCCTCATGTATAATCCTTATGATCCATTCTTATTCTTTGATAAGTACGAAAAACACAGCTATTCGGCAGAAGTCCAGAAATTCTTGCTTATATCTTATTCTTGTAGTTACTCAGGAAAGGTGATATTTTGTGTGATAATTTCCTGCCCTTTGCAAGATACTCCTGATCCCCAATTTCTTCAACAATTTGTAAACCTTCTACATTGAATATCTCTGCTTCTTCATAACGCTGTAATGAGCATAGAGCGTCAGCTTTGTCAATCAAACAACTACACAGATAAAATTTATCTCCTAATTCCCTCAATATCGGAATGGCTTTATCATAATCTAGCAAGGCTTGCTTATATTTTTGTTGCATGGTATGTACAAGTCCAATATTGCCATGCACGATTGCCATACCGGATTTTTCTCCCAACTCTTCTTTGATTTTCAATGCTTTCTTATAAGATCTCAGGGCTTCATCGTAATCATGTTGTAAACGCCTATTTTCTCCTATATTATTGAGAATTCTGGACATTTCAAGGGTTTCTGTCGGCAGTTGTTTACAAAGTTCTAAACTTTCTTGATACCATTTCATCGCTTCAGCATATTCACCTTTCATATCGTAGATAGCCCCAATATTATTTTTATTTCTTACAATGCCGAATTGGTTTCCTGTTGTTTCATCTATTTTGAGTGCCTGGCTATATGAAAGGATTGCTTCTTCATACTTGTTTGTTTGCCAATACATTAACCCGATTGCTGTAAAAACACGGGCGATCCCCTCTTGTTCATTGATGATCTCAAATAGTTTTTTTGCATCCTCAAAATATTCCATGGCCTTCTCGTACTGACCTTTCTTTCGAAAGATAATTCCTGCTTGTAGTTTTGCCTGTCCCATGCGAGAAGTATCGCTGCTCTGTTCGGCAAGGTGTAACGCTTCCTCACACGCCTGCTTGCATTCGTTCCACTTGCCGATAAGCTCTAAAATTTCGGCTTTTTTCAGGAGCGCATCAATGATTTTTTCGGTCGAACCAACGACATGTTGCAGTTGAGCCAATAGCCGATCATACAATCCGATGGCCTGTTGATTCTGATATTTGGCTCTGGCCTGATCGCCGGCTTTTTCGAGGTATTCGATGGCTTTGTCTCTGATTTCAGCGTTCTCATAGTGCAGGGCCAGATCAGCACAATATTGTTCCAATTTCTCGCTATACAAGGTTTCTATAGCTTCCGCCGTCATGAGATGTAACTCTTTGCGGCGCGCCTTCAATTGCATATTGTAGGCGGAGTCGCGGAATAAGGCATGTTTGAAGATTTCACGGATTTGATCCAATCTTTGCCAGATTTGCGCCTGCTGCGCTTCACGTAAGATCGGATCATTTTCTCGCAAATCCCGTTGTAAGACTGCAGATAACAATTTCACCTCAAATTCTTTGCCAATCACAGCCGCGGTTTTGACCGCTTCTTTGACTTCAGCACTCAGATGATCGAGACGGGCGATGACAATATTTTGAATAGAATCAGGAACCATCGAGGGGGGTTGCGCAAGATGCCAGCTCTGGTTCTGTTGAGCGATCATCCCTTGTTCTTGAAAATAGCGGATCATTTGCTGCACAAAAAAGGGATTTCCTTTGGTTTTTTCGATCAACAAGCTCTGCAATTCATCGCTGACAGTCCCGTGTAATTCAGCTTCTGCGTGGAGTTTGACATCAGATTCTGAGAGGTAATCAAGATGCAGGGCCTGTTCGACAATGCCTTTCAGATCAAAACCCGCTTTGCTGCCGTCATCGTTATAGCGTAAGGTCGAGAGAATCACGAGCGGAAAATGCTCGATCTGACGGCTCAGCGTTTCTAAGACATTGAGTGAATCCTCGTCGATCCAGTGCCCATCTTCGATTTCAATCACGGTCGGACGGAAGAGACTGTGCGCCAGAAAGAACGCTTTGAGCGCATTCACGGTATTTTCATGCTTGCCTTTGGCGTCTAACTGTTCCCACACAGAACCGAGCCAGCGCAGACCGAGCAGCGCCCCGATGACAGGTTTGGTGCGCAGCAGCTCCGCTCGAAGGCTCTCTCCCCGTTCGCGCTCAAAGACCGGGAAATCTTCTGTAATTTCCTTTTCCGGGGCAGTGAGCAGATAGTCAAGCGTCTCAAGCAGTACGTGATAGACCTCTTCAAATTGCGCCTTACTGTGTTCTTCCGACAATTCTGGCGATAGTTCAAAATATGCGTTCAAAAAGGCGACGAAAGGATTCAAGGGTTTGCGAAAGATGGGATCAACGGGACACAGAAACCAGTTGACATCATGAGTTGCGGTCAATTCTTGCCGCAGGGTCTCGGTCAGATGACTTTTTCCGATCCCTGCTTCGCCATGCACATAGAACACCCCGGCAAATTCCCCGTCAAAGATGGGAGCAACGCTGTTATGAAGCTGTCGCAGTTCGCGCTGCCTGCCAACCAATGTCTCGGAAAAGGTTCGCTTTCTGACGCCGTATTTCCGCCGAAACAGTCTATAGGTCGGGATTTCGGCCGCAAAACCTTTATACGAGAAATCCCCTTTCTTCCTGAACGAGAAGCGTTCTGTCTTCGTAAAAATCTCTGATGGAACGAGAATTTCGCCCCAATCGGCGCGCGCCATCAAACGGGCGGACAAATTGACTACCTTGCTGTAAAAGGAATACACACAGCGCTGCTCTCCCCCCACAAGACCGACATACGCCATGCCATACGCGACGCCGGCTCGAAATTCAAGGCCGGCAAGGGAGGCGGACTCTTTCAATGCACTCCGCACCGCCAACAGACATACCAACGCCCGTTCGATAGGGTCTTCAAGGCCCACCGGCGCGCCAAAGACACAGAATACGGTATTGCCTTTATCGCTGAAATCGAACTGGCAGAGGTAACCGCCATAGTTGGCAATCTGTTCTAACAGCAGCGACCCCCAGGCATTCAGTGCCTCGTGCAATGCGATGCCTCGAAATTCAATAAAGACCGAGGCAATATGACGAAACTCGCCAACGTCTTTCAATACCAGCACTCGTTCCGGCAGGAATTGCGCCAGAATCTCGCGGCGAAGCGGCCTTTCCCGGACTGGTTGCGGAACAGGCAGGCGTTCTCGAAGAGCCTGAGGGATTTCGTGCAGCCGATATGCGCCGGTTTGAATCCTTTCTATGTTCCAGTCCGATCCTGCAACTCCGGGAATCTTTGCCAGACGCTGCGCCAGGCGTTCATCAAAAATAATATCTCCCTTTTTGGCCTGATGTTCAGCCTCAGCGCAGGCTTTAATCGCATCGCCTCGAAAAAAGTACGTTTTTTGGGGGTTGCCAACAATTCCCCAATTCACCTTACCATAGGACAGACCGACTTTGAATTGTAAATCAAACTGCCCAAACCTGGTTTTGAGAATCCCATGGTGCAGAAAGATGTCTTGAATCTTTTCGATACAGGCTAAACCGTGCAGAATAATCGTTTCACCTGACTGTTCCTGTTCTGTTGGGAAGATCGCGGTAAAGGCATCGCCGGCAAAGATCGAGATGAAGCCCTTCTGGTCATACACGGCTTGCACCAGGAGAGCAAACACCTTATTCATGATTTCCGCCAGTACTTCGGCTCCTTCGTTTCCATATTGCATTAATGTTTCAGTCATTTTAGTGAACCCGGAAACATCGACAAACATGGTCAGAGCTTCAAAGCTTCCTTCGATATTGCCTTGCAGATATTGGTCGTGAATGAACTGCGGAAGCAGACGTCGGATGCAGGGTGCTTCCGGCTCAGGAACGGAAACGTCTGCAATTTCGGGCTGTTGACATGTCCTACAAAGAACGTTCAATAATCTGGCGTAACTTTGTTGGTTTGTATAGCGACCGCATTTGACAGGGCGTATAAGCGCAGGCAACTGGTCCTCAGTAATCTCATCAAGCAGCAAGGGATAGATTTTCTGAGCTGTTTGCCCGCCGAGAAATTGGTTCAAAATCGCGGAGTATTCAGCCCGACTCCACCCGGATTGCAATTGATTTCTGCTGAAACAGGGCATGATCGCACGGCTGTTGCGCAAACCTTGTTCAATCGCGTCCAAAATCAAATCGCCTGGATTGATCTGCTCCTCATCCAGCCAATAGCTGATCCTGCGTTCCTGCAAATCACGAACAATGCGCTGAATCAGGTCGAAATCTTTCATAGAATACGAAATAAAGACATCCCAGGTTTTAGCGTCTGCGCTCATGGATAGCCTCGTGCTGTGGTAAGTTAGCGTCAAAGAATGTGCTGAGTTACGATACTTTTTTACAGGGGAGAGAGATTCCTGTCAACTGAAAAACTTATGACAGTCTGCGAAATACGTGCGCGTTGTTTGCATGAATGCCAGCATTATTAGCAAGAATCGCAAAAAAACCGACTTTTTGCTTGACGCCTGAATTCTTGTTTTGATAGATTTTTTGTATAGAGAACTTCAGAATGATTTATGAAAAGAGGAAATAAGTGTATGAAAGTAGTTTTGAGCTTGCCAGAGAATGTGGTTGAACATATTCAATATGAATATCTGCGATAGGAGACATCATAATATGGCCGTGGCTGTTCAAAAGATGAAAGTCCATCCTTATATCGTCAAACACAAAGGCGTGTGTGGCGGCAGAAGCATCATTGATGGAACAAGAATTCCTGTCTGGTCGTTAATCAAGTGGTATAAACTTGGAATGTCCTTAGAAGATATTATTCGTGACTTCCCTCAATTACCACCTTCTCACATCCATGATGCTTTCTCCTATTATTATGATCATCAGGAAGAGATCGAATCTGACATTCAGGAAAATGATAATGAAAGTTATTTCAGGAAGATGATCAATGAAAAAGTTGTATCTTGATGAAGATGTTCCTGAAGCGATTGCGGTTGCACTACGACTCAGAGGCTGTGATGTCCTTACTGTGAAAGAAGCAGAGAGAAAAGGATTTTCTGATGTGGAGCAGCTTAACTATGCCTTCTCAATAGGAAGAATCCTCTTGACGCATAACATCGCAGATTTCTGTAAAATTCATACGACTTTTATGAGAAATGGAGAGCCGCACCATGGCATTATTCTTTCTAAACAACTTCCTATTGGCCTTAGAAGCTGTTTTAAAAGTCCATGCAACGGGCATTTCGAGAGAGGTGAACAGGAGTGTCAAAGCTCTGCTTTGACAGCGAAAGCAGAGCTTTCGCACTCCTCACTTGCAAACTTTTAAAACAGCTTCTTATTGTTCGAGCATTGCTGCTTTTGCTGTCCCATCTCCCTGAGGATCAATTCGACAATAACATTGTTTGGTTAAGTGATTGGATGAGATGATAGGGTTTGGATTGTCAATTTTCCACACAAAAAACCGACTTTTTGCTTGACGCCTGACCTCTTTTCCTGATTGCTTTCTTTTTATGAATGATATAAGTGTTTAAGTGTTTGGATGTTCGAGTGTTTAAGTGTTTGGGTGTTTGAGTGTTTGCAAGAAAACACTTAAACACTTTTTCACAATAGCTATGAAACATATACTTGTTACTGGTGGGGCGGGATTTATCGGCAGTAATTTTATTCACTATATGATCCAGCATCATCCGGAGTATCGGATTACGAATTTGGATAAGCTGACGTATGCTGGAAATCTTGAGAATCTGCGCGATATTGAAGCGCATCCCACATATACGTTTGTGCAGGGTGATATTTGTGATGCGGCTCTGGTGGAAAAGCTGATGCAGCCGGCTGATGCGGTGGTACATTTTGCTGCTGAAACCCATGTGGATCGCTCAATTATGGACGCCGGCAGTTTTATCACGACGGATGTCTATGGTACGTTTGTCTTATTGGAAGCGGCGCGCAAATATCCGATTGAACGCTTTATCCAGATTAGCACCGATGAAGTCTATGGCACAGCCATGTCGCCGGAAGGAGTGAGCCGGCCGTCGCTGGAAACCGATGCGTTGATGCCGCTGTCGCCGTATGCGGCGAGCAAATCCGGGGCAGATCGCCTGGCGTTTTCGTATTGGGCGACCCATAAGCTGCCAGTCATTATTACCCGCTGCAGCAATAATTATGGGCCGTATCAATACCCTGAAAAGCTGATCCCGCTTTTTGTGACAAATGCGCTTGACAATATTCCTATGCCTGTGTATGGAGACGGCCAAAATACCCGGGATTGGATCTATGTGGAAGAACATTGTGCTGCCGTTGATCTGTTGCTGCATAGCAGCGGTTATGACGGGGAAATCTTTAATATCGGTGCGAATCGAGAATATTCGGTGCTGCAAATCAGCGATCTGATTCTCGACATCCTGGGAAAACCGAAATCTTTGATCCGGTTCGTACAAGATCGTCCGGGGCATGTTCCGCGTCATGCTGTGGATACTGCGAAACTTCGCAGATGCTTCAACTGGTCAGCTTCTGTTGATTTTCATGCCATGCTTGAGAAGACAGTGCAATGGTACCGCGAGCATGAGACGTGGTGGCGGCGCATCAAAGAGCAGGATGCGGGTTATAAACAGTATTATCAGCAACAATATCAAGGAAATGTATGAAGATTCTTGTGACAGGCGCAAAGGGAATGTTGGGAACGGATTTGACCGCGCTCTTGCAGGCGGATCATGAGGTGTTCGGAATAGATCTCCATAATTGTGATATTTTGCAAGCAGAACAACTTCGGGCGTTTGTGCAGGCGTATCAGCCTGAGGTGATTATTCATACGGCTGCTTATACCAATGTTGATCAAGCTGAAATTGATGAAGAACGCGCCACACAATTAAACGTGACCGGTGCAAAAAATGTCGCGACTGCTGCCAGGACCTGTCAGGCCAAAATGATCTATATCAGCACGGATTATGTGTTTGACGGCCAAAAAAGCGTCCCTTATACCGAGGACGATCCTACCCATCCTCTAGGAGTATATGGGAAGACCAAATTCCTGGGGGAACAGGAAGTACGCGCGCTCCTGAACCATGATCGCCGTCAGGATTTTCTGATTGTCCGCACGGCCTGGTTATACGGGCAGCACGGCAAGAATTTTGTCAAAGCGATTCTCGAACGCGTTCAACAACAGCAGCCTTTGCGCGTGGTGAATGATCAGACCGGTTCCCCCACTTATACCTGCGATTTAGCGCGTGGCATTCTTGCCCTCATCGAGCATAAGGCGTCAGGAATCGTGCACCTGACCAATAGTGGACAGTGTACCTGGTATGATTTTGCAAAAACCATTCTTGCCTATCGCCAACTTTCTGATGTGAAGATTGAGGCGATCACCACAGCTGAACTTCAACGCCCGGCCCCGCGCCCGGCGTTTTCCGTGTTGGATACCTCAAAGTTTACGGCCTTAACAGGTCAGACTCTCCGTCCCTGGCAAGAAGGGTTGCAGGCATATTTTGAAGAGTGAGCGAGAGAAACCGGGTTTTTTCGAAAAACCCGGTTTCTGAAGAGTTGACTTTGTGAACGAGAGAAACCGGGTTTTGGGAAAAATCCGGTTTCTTTGAATAATCCCTTTTAGAGACCTTGTGGTCGAGGCTGTAACTGGGATTTTTTGATTTGTGAAAACACTTGTCACAGGCGCAGCAGGTTTTGTCGGCACCCATCTGTGCGAATATCTTCTCCGTCGCGGAGACGATGTGCACGGCACCTATCTTGATCAAGCCGAATTCGACCGGTTGCCTGAATCTTTGCAGCAACAGGTCGTCTTTCATCAATGCGATCTTTCAAATTTGGAGCAAATTCACAATATCGTGGAACCGGGCGGATTTGAGCGAGTGTATCATCTTGCAGCCATCAGCAGCGTCCATCAATCGTGGCAAGGGCAGGATCTGGTGATTCGGGTGAACCTGTACGGCTGGATTAATTTAATGGAAGCGCTGCGTCAATATTGTCCCAAAGCCCGGATTTTGATGGTCAGTTCGGGTGAGGTGTATGGCGTGGTGGCGGAAAATCGCCAGCCGATTGACGAGTTCCAGCCGCTTCGCCCGATTAACCCGTATGCTGACAGTAAAGCGGCTCAGGAAATGTTCTGTTATCAATATATCCACCGTTATCAGCTTCAGATCGTCATCGTTCGCCCTTTTAACCATACGGGTCCCCGGCAAGCGCCCAGTTTTGTGTGTCCTGATTTTGCAAAGCAGATTGCTGCAATTGAACAAGGCAAACGCGAGGCTGTGATCTCGGTTGGCAACCTGGAGGCGCGACGCGATTTCTGCGATGTGCGCGATGTGGTCCGCGCTTATTATCTGGCGTTGGAAACCTGTGCGCCCGGAATTCCGGTCAATGTCGCATCCGGCAGCGCATGGTCAATTCAACAAGTGCTTGACATGCTGCTCCGATTCAGCACGGTGCCAATAGAAATTCGTCAAGATCCCCAAAGACTGCGCCCTTCAGATGTGCCCTTGATGCTAGGCGATTCCACGCGTTTACACCGTCAAACCGGCTGGCAGCCTGAAATTCCTTTTGAAGAAACTTTACAAAGCGTGTTAAACTATTGGAGGGAAAATAGATACTGGAGTGTCAAAGCTCTGCTTTGAAAGCGAAAGCAGAAGAGCTTTCGCACTCCAAACTGAGCGTCAAACCGGAGTGTCAAAGCTCTGCTTTGACAGCGAAAGCAGAGCTTTCGCACTCCTGATTGCTATTCGTCAAAATTCACTTTACAAAGTAATAGCTCTTGACTATTTTTTCTGTACCTGGTATAAAGCGGATTGTTATAGTGATTTTTAGATGAAGACCACATTAAATAGTGACTTCATCTCTATTCCAATATCAGAAAACCTGTTTGCTCACTATTTTTGCAGGAGGATAATTTATGATAAATATACGAAAAAATCGAATAAACATGATAACGGTTCTGCTTATCACAGGGCTCTGTATGGGAATTTTGTTAGCAGGCTGTTCAGATGAAGACACAGATAGTATTCTGCCCAATGTCGTTCTTTCCCTTACATCCTTGAATTTCGGAGAGGTCAATGTCGGCCAATTTTTCGTTGCAACCGTGACCGTCAGAAATTTGACGAGTGGAAACGTGATTGTTGAACGAGTCACGTCAACCAACGACGTGTTTCAAGTTGGAGGCTATTTTAGCAACAATCAACTGATCGCGCTGGAAATGCCTTTTAGCATTGAAACGAATGCTTCCAGAACCCTGTATATCGGTTTTTACCCTCAGGCAGAGCAGCAATATGAGGGGAAAGTCGTCATTGAAAGCATTACCGAAGATACGTCGAGACAAGAGACGGATCTGCTTGATGTCCTCGGCGTCGGCGTCAGCAATCAAGAGTGACGAAAGCGTGCAAGAGACTCAAGGGACTCAAGTTGAAGATTGGCCTTGAAATTTTAAGTCCCTTGAGTCCTTTAAAGTCCCTTGAAACTTCTTCTCTAATAAATAATAGGCATTTGCGGTTGCTCTTTCACGCGCTTTTCGCCAAGAGGGGTACCGCAATATACGCAGCGATATTCATACAAATCGCCATCGGGCAGCACTAACAGCAACCGTTCGCGTACCGGGGTTGCCTGGCGGCATTTCGGACAAAACAGTTGCGTTGCCGTAAAATCTTTGTACTGCGCCTGCCCCTGCGCCTGCGAATTAAAAGGATTATACGGATTCATCATCTTCTATTTTTCCTCTGAGGTTTCGTAACGCAATATCGGCTTACGAGCCGCAGTGGTTTCATCCAGACGCCGCATTTTCGCCCGGTGAGGTGCGGTTTTCAGTATCTCCGGGTCTTCTTTGGCTTCTCTGGCAATCTCCCGCATCGCGTCAATAAACGTATCGAGGGTCTGTTTGCTTTCGGTCTCGGTCGGTTCGATCATCAACGCGCCATGCACGATCAGCGGAAAATAGACCGTCGGCGGATGAAAGCCGTAATCCATCAGGCGTTTGGCAATATCCATTGTCGTCACGCCATCAGGATTTTGCAGTTTGTCTGAAAACACACACTCATGTTTGCAGAGAGCCTGATAGGGAAGATGATACACATCCCGAAGCTGCGCCATAATATAGTTCGCATTCAGCACCGCTGTTTCAGCGATCTGCTTGAGTCCGGCGGGGCCCATGGATAGAATATAGGCGTAGGCGCGCACCATCACGCCGAAATTTCCGAAAAACGACCGGATTTTGCCGATGCTGTGCGGGTGATCGGTCTCAAGATAATATTCGCCGTCCTTGTATTCCGGGGTCGGTACCGGCATAAAAGGAATCAGGCGGGCTTTGAGCGCAACCGGGCCTGATCCGGGACCGCCGCCGCCATGGGGCGTCGAAAAAGTTTTGTGCAAATTAAAGTGCATCACATCAATCCCCATATCCCCGGGCCGCGCTTTGCCAAGCAGAGCGTTCAGGTTGGCGCCGTCGCCATATACGAGTCCGCCTTTGGCGTGGACAATTTCTGCGATCTCGGCGATATTGCGTTCAAACAGTCCTAAGGTATTCGGATTGGTGATCATAATCGCCGCGACCTGCTCATCCATCACCTCTGCAATCGCTTTTGGATCTGCACATCCGTCAGGCCCTGAAGCGACGGGGACTGTATCATAGCCACACAAGGTGCAACTGGCCGGATTCGTGCCATGCGCGGAATCCGGAATCAAGACTTTTCGGCGCGGATTGCCCTGCGACGTTAGATAGGCGCGGATGAGCATCATGCCGGTCAACTCTCCATGCGCGCCGGCCGCGGGTTGCAGGGAAACCCGGTCGAACCCGCTGATTTCACATAAGGCTTGCTCCAATTCATACATCAGGCGGATTGCTCCTTGCGCCAATTCCTGCGGCGTGTGCGGATGCAGCCGGGCAAATCCGGGTAAAGCCGCGACCTCTTCATTCACCCTGGGATTGTACTTCATCGTACACGAGCCAAGGGGAAAGAGGCCGGAATCAATCCCGTAATTCCATTGCGATAAATGCGTAAAATGGCGCACGACCTCCACTTCGCTGACTTCCGGAAAGCCGGTCACTTCGTCGCGGATATATGCCTGCGGAATCACGTCTTCCGGTCTGACGTCAGGCACGTCACAGACTGGCAGCGAATACCCCTGACGATCTTTCACGCTGCGTTCAAAAATGAGAGGTTCATGAAACACAAGCCCTGAAGCTCCAACAGTTGCTTTTTTCATTATAGCACCTCGCTTTCACGCTCGATCGTGTGTAACACGTTGACGAGTGCATCAATTTCAGCTTTGGCATGTTGTTCGGTCACGCAGAACAGCATAGTTTCGCCGAAGTCGGGATAAAATTGTCGCAGATTGACTCCGCCGATTATCTTGTGTTCAAGCAGTTTTTGATTGATCACATCCACTGCAAACGGAGTTTTGACTGCAAATTCGTTAAACGTCGGCCCCTGGAACAGTAATTCATATCCGGGCAGCGCGCGAATTGCTTGTTTGGCGTATTCGGCTTTCTGAAAATTTTGCAGGGCAAGCTCTTTGAGTCCCTGTTTGCCTAACAAACACAAGTGGATCGTACACGCCAGCGCGCACAAGGCTTCGTTGGTGCAGATATTGGAGGTCGCTTTTTCACGTTTGATGTGTTGCTCGCGGGTCGAAAGCGTCAGCACAAAACCGCGATTGCCATCGGCGTCAGTGGTTTCTCCGGCCAGGCGTCCGGGCATTTTGCGAAGGATTTTGCCTTTAGGATCGTTTTTAATCCCAAAGAAGCCGACATAAGGGCCGCCGTAGCTCAAATTATTGCCGAAGGCTTGCGCTTCTCCGATCACAATATCAACCCCGAATTGGCCGGGAGCCGCGAGCAAACCAAGGGACACAGGCTCCGGAACTGTCACGATAACAATTGCTCCGTGTTGATGCGCCGCGTCGGCCAGTACGGATAACTCTTCAATCACTCCGAAAAAATTTGGATACTGCACAACCACGCTCGAGGTCTGATCAGAAATTGCTGCCTGAATCGCCTCTATATTGGTTTTTCCTTGCGCAGTGATTCCGACTTCTTGCAGGGAAATATCCAATTGCTGCGTGTAGGTTTGGACAACCTGGCGATAATCCGGATGGACAGCCCTGGAAATCAGCACGTGCGAGCGATTATTCACGCGCTGTCCCATCAACACGGCTTCTGCCAGCGCTGAAGCCCCATCGTACATAGAAGCGTTAGCGACATCCATGCCAGTTAACTGGCAGATCAAGGTTTGGAATTCAAAGATGGCCTGAAGCGTCCCCTGCGAAATTTCCGGCTGATACGGCGTGTAAGCGGTCAGAAATTCGCCGCGGGCAATCAGGTGTTTCACAACCGCTGGAATGAAATGGTTGTATGCTCCTGCGCCTAAAAACGACACATATTCTTCTACAGACGCATTCATGGCGCTGAGCGCGCGCAAGGTTTTCACGACTTCCATCTCGGAATGCGGCGCAGGCAGGTTCAGGTCACGCTGGAGTCTGAGAGTCGCAGGAATATCGGCAAATAAGTCGTCAATCGAGCCAACCCCTATGGCGCCAAGCATCTCCTGACAATCTGTTACTGTGTTCGGTATATAACGCATAAGTTTCTCCTGTGAAAATGTAGCGCGAAATTCCTTTTCGCGCTTCTGCCTGACATGACCGCGAAAAGGAATTTCGCGGTACATCTTAACATTCTTGTAAACCTCCGCTCGTCGTAAACACTCGAGCGAGCAAAATGAGGTTCAAAATTCTTTTAAACGCCATAGCCGGACTTTAAGTTTCTGTCAAGTGAGAAATTGCATTTTCACAATGATGAAAGATTCCTTGCTGTCAATCCTGTTCATCCTCGATCCGATTCCAGCGAGTGCGCGCTAAAAACATCTCGGTCTGGTCTGATTCGCGCACAATGCGATGTCGAAACACCTGCTGCCCTTCTTCTTCAATCTGGTCGCTTTGTGAAAGGATCCTGTCGCCATACAGAGTTTCGGCCCGGAAACTGACCTCGATTTCTGTCAGAAGATGAGTACGCCAGACATCGTCCGGCACGGTTTCGACCGCCCATTCGACATAACTGACATTATTGACATGCCGGTTCAGATCAACATCGCTTTTACGCGCAACAAAAGATTTTTCAAACATGTTCCGTTCCGGACGCCAGAGTGTATCAAAGGAATCTAAAATCGCCCGCTCTCGATCGGTCACGTTCATATCAACAAGAGCTTGCGGGATGCGCAGCGGCGTTTTGCGGTTCAGATCAAGAATAAGCCAGATGCTTGAGGCCGACGCCAAACGTTGATTCTGGTGATTATACAGATAAAAATCGCGCACCGCATAAAATCCGATCGAACCTGAAGGCCAGGTCTCAATCCGCACTCGTTCCCGCCAGCGCGGATAGCGGTGCATCTGAATGTGAAAACGTGACAACACCCAGGTCTTGCCTTCTGCCTGTAATTGGTCCAGCGCAAATCCCATGTCGCGGGCATGATTTCCGGCCGTTTCCTGAAAAAACCGGCAGAGGGTTTGAATCGAAGCATTTCCCCGGAAATCAGTAAGGTACGAATGGATGTCAAATTCTTCCTTCCATATTGCTTGTGTCATTGGTTATTACATCCTTGTTTCATGGGCTGAAAGTATGCCGTAAAGGAATTGCTGTACGGTTTGATGGACTAAGGCGCTATTTAACTCGATATAGTTGTTCAATGCAAGGGAAATCCAATGATCTACCAGACCGATAAACGTGGCGGTGGCATAGTCTTCATGTTCCTGCAAATTGGGATAGTCACGAAGCGCGCCAAGAAATAAGTTTTTCACAAGTCGAAATTGACGTTCCTGAAAACCCGCAGCTAATTTGTGGGCTTCATGTTGTGGCGGGGCAAAATACAAGGAAAGCTGAAGGCGATAAAACGCCGCATGCTCTTTCGCAAAACTGAAATACGCGGTCGTAACGCCAGAGAGCGAAAGCGAAAGATCGCCATGATAGGTCACCGCCGGTTCTACCATCTGGTACAGTGTTTGAAAATATTCCGCTAACAAGGTATCGAGTAATCCGTGTTTACTCTTGAAATAGTAGTAGAGCGTGGGTTTCGTAACCCCCGCGTCTTCGCAAATCTTTTGCACTCCAACGCTATCGTAGCCTTGCGAGGCAAATAGCCGTAACGCACAGTCAAGGATGTTAGCTCGATTATCCATTTTTCACCTTTTATATGGGAGCGGCCTTTTTGTCAAGCTTAAATGTAATGGCCTGTGTATCAGTCGCTGTTGAAGGCACGCTACACACGATGGCATTAAAAATACCACAAGCTTGCGTTGCGCGCCGTAGTCTGTCGGTGTATACGCGTGTTCGCTGCACGATCGGTGTGCATGACGCGAACATTAGTCCAGCATAGATGCGATTAAGACACATTACTCAGTGGCCGTTCGGCATTATTAGAGCATCGCACGTACGATGTTCGTTCGCTTCGGTATTGGAAGATCTTGGGGGCGCTGCCGAAAGTACCGGTCCTCAGCCTCTTTGGGCGAAAGAAACTCCACGCTGGAAAAGCCTGCACCACGTAGTTTTGTCTCAAGTGTATCAGGCTCAAAATAACTCACCCAGGGCTCACCGAGCTTTGCAGCACGTTGGTCGAATGGCGACGGGGAATCGCCTGGCGGCGGCGCGAATGTAAGTACGATCTCACTACCTGCTGGAAACGTTGCGATAGATTTCAGCACGGCATCAATCGCATCTTCCTTAAGGTACATGGTCACACCCAGCCAGGAGAAGAAGGTCGGCTCGTCCAGCGAGATATGATACCGCAGAAGGTCATCGCGTAATGACTCATGTTCAAAGTTGATGGTAGCGAAGTTGGTGTTCTCAGGTATTGTGATGCCCATTGCGGCGAGTTGGGTGCGTTTTGTGGTTTGCGTGCCTGCATGGTCAACTTCGAGAATCTGCAATGGTTGCGCCCAAACTGGCTGCCTGAAGGCAAAAGTATCGAAACCCGCGCCGAGGATGATATACTGGGTCACTCCGCGCTGAACTGCGGTGGCGAGCTGATCCTCGGCAAATCGCGACCGTAGGACGACATGCGCGCGTAATGCGCGCCGTTCGGGCGTTTGATAACTCTCTACGGTATCGTTAATCCGCTGTACGGCAGCCGGGCCAAGCAGCGTCACAGCAAGCGGATCTTCGAGAATCCGCGGCGGGGCATCAAGCAACTGATGTGCGGCTCGTATATACGCGGTTCTGATCGCTGTACGACTTGCATTGAGATTGGTCATTGTGTGAAACTCCTTTCATAAGAAGCTGTTTTAAAAGTCCATGCAACGGGCATTTCGAGAGAGGTGAACAGGAGTGTCAACGCTCTGCTTTGACAGCGAAAGCAGAGCTTTCGCACTCCTCACCTGCAAACTTTTAAAACAGCTTCTAAGATATGTATGGCGTCGGATCGGCAGATATCATACCAGCAAGGTGATGAGATAAACTGTGCGACCCAATTATTGGTTAATATTCTGAAAATAGACTTCCGAAACCTGTTAGACCTGAGAAGTCTCAAGCTTTCCGGCTGCTGCATACGCCTTTTCATCTTCATGTACGATATGTTTGAGCATAAAGGCGTCATAGGAGCCAGGTTTCAGACGCCCTAACAGATCAAGAAATTTGGCATCCTTGCCGATGATCACCCGCGGCGTATTACGTCGAATGCCTTCGATAATCAGGCGCGCTGCATCTACGGCGGAAGTTTGCGCTTGTTGTTCAAAGTGTTGCACGGCGTGTTCAGGGTTGCTGATGATATCGCCGTTGGTTGCAGGGCGTGTATTACGTGCAATACAGGTACGGATGCCGCCTGGATGGACAACCGTGACGGCGACTGGGGTCTGGCATAATTCCTGACGCAACGCTTCTGTAAAGCCTCGCACCGCAAATTTACTGGTACAATACGCGGCAGCTTTGGCGACAGCGGTTAAGCCATACAAACTGGAGGTATTGACCAGGTTGGCTTCCGATTGTTTAAGTAAATGCGGCAAAAAGGCTTTTGTGCCATAAACCACGCCCCAGAGGTTAACCCCTAACACCCATTCAAAATCCTCGTATGCCATTTGATTTACCTGCACATTACTGAGGGCCACGCCAGCGTTATTGATGACGATGTGAACACCTTTATGCCGGGCAATCACATCATCGGCAAAGCGATAAACCGCTTCCCGTTGCGAGACATCGAGTACGTGTGTACTAACAGTTACATGATACTGGACGAGCAAGTTTGCAGTTTCATGCAATTGTTCTTCCTGAATATCGGCGATAGCAATATGCACCCCTTTTTGAGCCAATTGAATTGCCAGTTCACGTCCGATGCCGGAACCGGCGCCAGTAATGACGGCGACTTTTTGCTGAAATGTTTTCATATCAATCTTTTTCCTCCTGGCAGGTTTAATTTTTGTATTTACTGATAAGTATAATTATTTTTCATGCATTATATCTTGTTATCAGCAAATTATATTGAGATTTTTGAATAAAATTTCAATATAATTTGTATTATTTATATACCTATTAGTATATAAATTTGTCAAGCATTTTTTCTCTTCTCAAAAAAAAGAAAAATTTTCTTGCCTAAATTCCGCGATCAAATGGGATATGACCCCAAATATCTGTGAGAATTTTATCCTGAGTTATATAAGAGATGTCATGAGCGTATGCTCACCCGGCACAATGAAAATAAGATGTACCGCGAAACTGAAGTTTCGCGGGCGCGAAAAGGAATTTCGCGCTACATCTTCAGAGGAGCTATCATGAGCGTGCGCTCGTCCATCGCCATGAAACTACAAGGATTTCATGTAGGGAGGATAGGGGCAGAGAAGGCTTCGGAATCTCATCCTCCTTCCATGAAATCCATGTAGTTTCAAAGGAGATATGTACAAAAAACAACTTGAAGCTCTGCGACAACGTTTTGAAACCTATGTTGGCATGTTTACTTCTAATAATCCTGAAATTCAGCGCAACATGGATCTGAAGCAAGAACATACCCTGCGTGTGTGCTGGGAAATCAGGCAACTGGGGGAACAACTCAATTTAGATACGTCTGACCTGTATCTGGCGGAAGTGATGGCTCTCTTTCATGACATCGGACGCTTTGAACAATATACTCGCTATCAAACTTTTGGTGACAGCCATTCTGTGAATCATGCGGAACTTGGCGTGCAGGTTCTGCAACGCCAGGGAATGCTCGATCTGCTCGACAACGCGACGCAGAACTTGATTTTGCGGGTAATTTTCTATCATAATCTGGCCACTGTGCCGCAGGATGAAACCCCGCAATGTCTGTTTTTTACCCGATTGCTGCGTGACGCCGATAAACTGGATATTTGGAAAGTCGTGATCGATTACTATTATGATGGGAATGGACATCGCAATGATGCCATTTCTTTAGGTTTTCCTGATACCCCCGGCATTTCCGATGAAGTCTATACCGATCTGATGGCGAGAAGAATTGTTGACATGCAGCATTTGCACAATCTGAATGATTTCAAATTACTGCAAGTCGGCTGGATTTATGATATCAACTTTGCGCCGACCTTTCAGGCAATTCAAAAACGCCGCTATCTGAAACAGATTCGGGCAACCTTACCCCTTTTAGCGCAGATTGAACGCATTTTTGAGACGATTGATGATTATCTGGAAGTCCGTCTGAGCACGAATGTTAATTGATAGAGTCCACCTTGCGAGGCTGCCTCCATCTTATCGTGTTCAATCGAATCGAATATAGGCTTTTGTTGTAATGCCATGACGGTCAAACATATTGACAGGCCGTACCCAGACCTCATACTCATCATGCTGTCCGGTCAGCAGATACTGATATGGCGAGTATTTCCATGTTTTGCCTTGATCTACTGAAACAATGAATCCTTTAAAATTGGCCATAGATTGTTCCGTGAAAAATTCTAATACGACGCCCGGTAAAGAAGTATCTATCGAATACTCTATTCTGACGCGATTACAATCATAATAAATATCCTCTTTTCGCGTGGTGATGTGGCGATACGGAATTTTATCTCCGACTTGCTGAAAAGCGGATGTTTGTGTGTGCTGATCTTGATAGAAAAGAAACATGTCAAACCGATCCTGAACCGTCAGCGGTTTGGTATGACGCAATAAATCTGAGCGTAAACTGACAGCAAAATTCGCATACACATCTTTCGTGACATGATGGGCGATTGGGGTTTGAGCATGGACAGGCCTCTCATTGACCTTGAACGCAGGATTCAATAAGGACTCACGGATTTCGTAAGCATTGGCAGGGATCTTTGAATCAGCGAGTTCATAATACAGTGCCTGGTCAGGATCGAGCATAATCCATTTTTCATACTGATCGCTCCAAACCTCTACGCTGAAATGACTCTTTCCCGTAGGACTCCACAATTCTATATAACGCACATCAAAAAATCCGATCGATTTCAAGACATCTGCGAAGACATACGCGTATTGACCACAAAAACCACCGGTTTTTTTGGCGCGAATATCCGCAAGAATATCTAAGGCATTTGAGAGGGGATACGGATCTGGTTCTGACCACTCCCACTGCTGATGCACCCAGTGGCATAATTGCAAAAAGTAGTCAAATTGAGTCGTTGCCGTAATCGTTGCATACGATTCTTGTGTGCGTAACTGTGATAATTTTTCTTCTTTCCAATGTTCATGAATGAAATCAAAATTACTTGTGATCACAAAGTTTTTCTCAATAGAAACAGTAATAGGAGATGTATATATTTTTTGATAGGCATAATATGCGACAAGCAGGCACAATATTATGCTTAAAACAAGTATTCGAAGAAAATGTTGTTTATTCGTCATGAGGTAGAGGTTTCTAAGAAGTTAACAGCTCACTTTACGCAGTAGATAAAAAAGTTCTTTGACAAATATCTTGTGATCATGTTCAGATCCTCTGA
>DF820470.1:490669-508681 GCA_000739535.1 Candidatus Vecturithrix granuli
GAGCTAACACAGTTAAAAACAATGTATAATATCTGACTTTTTTATATGAGTGCGTAATGTGAGTTAACAGTATCATTTCATTAAATGATACTTATACCAAACGTGCTGACGATCCTTTTGTCAAGGTAAATGTTATAGTATTCACATAAATATGAGGCGCGTTTTCGAATTTGCTGCTGAAATTCATCCAGTTTACGAATTCGTCTGCTCATCGCCTTAGTTATTATCAACGTGTGAATGTGATAAAAAGTCATTCTGGTTAAGTACATTATCCCTTTGATTCATGAGAACATTCAGAGATAATGATAGAGTTTTACCGGGATTCTGAGGCACGTGTATGTGTGCATCTTCATGGAGAAAATCACCTGTCGAAATTCTTTACAGTTTTGAATACCTCAAAATGACCTGAAATTAGTCAATTTCAGAGACATGGAAATTTGGTGTAAAATTTTTCGACACTTTTTAAAATAGCCCAAAACGGTCTGAAATAAGTTCATTTCAGGCATATTGAAAAAAATGGATGTCGAAATTTTTTACACAATTCATCAAATTGGACGTTAAAAAGACTGCTTGAAATGTGTTCTATAAAAAAAATTGAAGCTGAAAAATCCTGGAAAATGGCACACAACCAACGTTGTAAAATTTTTTTGCTAAAAAACGTTAATCTGGCACGGATTCTGCATATTGAAGCCTATGTTAAAATCATGTTAGAATTGCAGTAATTTTATTGCCATCCTGATAAAGCTAAACCCATCGTGAGGTGGGGACGGAAAGCCGCTGATCTTGAAAAAAGAAAGCCGGGTTACCTCGAAACAATGGTAATTCGGCTTTCTTTTTTGGCGGCAGACTTCTAAAGAGTTTCAAACCAGTAAAAAATTTTGCATAGCCTCAAAGACATTCTCTACCAATGCAACAGGAGCGTACCCATGACCTAAAAGAAGCCTATAGCGTGTGCCATCAACTTGTTCGGTCGCCAGGACAAAGCTCAACCTGTTGTGAGGCAGGGACGGAAAGCCGCGGATCTTTAAAAAAAGAAAGCCGGGTTACCTTGAAGCGAAGGTAATTCGGCTTTCTTTATGCGTTTGTTTTGATGAAGTAAAAAAGGAGGAAAAGGCCAAAAATTTTCAAGAAAAAAAGACACATTCATCAATTCCTTGACGATCAAGCTCAAGCCAAACCTGTCGTGAGGCAGGGACAGAAAGCCGCGGATCTTTATCACAAAGAAAGCCGGGTTGCCTTGAAGTAAGGGTAATCCGGCTTTCTTTGTGAGAATTGCTCTTGTGTAGTAAAAGGAGTTGAGAAAGCCGGAGGGTTTCAGGAAAAAACGTGTGCGTTCATCTGTTTTTGACAAGCATTCACAGGAGGGAAAACATGAAAGCCAGGAATGTTACAAAATGCATATTCACGGTGATTGGGCTATTGCTGCTAACGCTCAGCCCGATGATCGCTACACCCGCTTTGGCACAGTGGACGGCTTACAACGACTGTGCCGGTACGACAGGTGGCAACACCACAGCCTATACTTATTCTAGTACCACGACCGGACTGTTGAAAAACTATGATACCGGCGCTAATACAGCGGTTACTGTCACAATTACTAAAAATGGTAACATATCAACCGGTACCTCGAACGGTGCATATTCTAACTCAGGTACAGATGCCTATACCACTTTCTATGGCAAGGCAAATATGGTAGGCGTCATCAACTATGCCAGTTCAACAGGCTGGTATGTGGACATGACATTTACTGGTCTGGATACGACCAAAACTTACACCTTCGCGACCACTGCAAACCGGGCCGATAGTAGCTATACTCGAAATTCCCAATTTACGATTTCGGATATAACAACCGCCACCAATGCTAGTACGAGTGGTGTGACCGTGGTGAGTAATGAATCTGTTGCTTTTAACACTGGTTACAATACGGTCAACGGTTATGTAGCGAGCTGGACTGGGATTCAGCCTGGATCGGATGGCGATTTCAAAGTACGTGTGAATGCCTATCCTTTTGATACTGCTTATTACGGTTATGGCCCCTCCGTCTTCATGCTGGCAGAAGAAAGCACTACCCTCACCATCACCACCAGTGGCACGCTGAGCGCCTTCAGCACCTCACTGGGCGTCCCCTCAGACCCGCAGACCTACACGGTCGCTGGCAGCAATCTGAGCGAAGCTATCACCATCATTGCACCTACCGGTTTCCAACTCTCAACCAATGGCAGTACCTATAGTTCCTCGGTGACACTGCCCCAGTCGATCGGTTTGGTGGCATCCACGACCGTTTATGTGCAACTTTACAGCACAACGTTAGGTGATTTCAGTGGGAATATCACCTACACCAGCACTGGTGCAACGGACGTGAATGTGATGGTCAGCGGTACGGTATCTAATACTGTTTGCTCGACGGTCAGCCTGGAGGCATCGGAAGACACGTACATGAGTAGTTATAACGAAACATATAACTACGGAGGTGTCAATCTCTTTAAGGTAACCAATAATAATTCCGGTACTAATCGGGGTGCCTTGCTCAAATGGGATATAAGCAGTATTCCCAGCAATGCCACGGTCTCCAGCGCCACCATGACCTTATACGTAAGCAAATCCTCGTCGCAGGCGTACAATCTGTATAATATGAGACGCAGTTGGGTGGAAGGTACCTTGACAACGGGCGCGGCAAGCAATATGAGCGCCAACTGGGAAACCTACGATGGTACCAATATCTGGGGTACATCCGGTGCGGCCAGCATTACTGCTGACCGTTACGACATGAACCTGTGGGGGGCGGGGACATCCTCCTTCTCATTAACGGGCAGTAAAGAAGTAAGTCTCAATACAGATGGTATCGCAGTCGTCCAGGGCTGGATCGTCGGCAGTATCCCCAATTACGGCCTGACGATGCAGAATTATTCGATGACTTCCGGCAGTGACGATCTGCAAATTTCGTCATCGGAACATACCAGCAATACTGGACCTACTCTGAATGTTATCTACTGTATTTCTTCAACCGGCCCCACCATCACGACCACTAGCTCGCTGAGCGCCTTCACCGGCAATATTGGTGTGGCTTCGACGGAACAATCCTATACAGTGGCTGGCACGAACCTGACCGGCGATATCACCATTACTGCCCCGGCAGATTTTGAGATTTCAACGACCTCTGGCAGCGGGTTTGGCTCAACGATTACGTTGTCTCAGAGTAGCGGTACGGTTCCAACCACTGCCATCTACGTGCATTTCTTACGCTCCACGGCCGGCACTTTTGGCGGCAATATCACCCACACTGGAGGCGGTGCAACTCAGGTAAATGTGCCAGTCAGTGGCACGGCGCGCAACGGCGCGCCCGTGGTAACACTGGTTCAACCCACGGATAACACGACGGGAGTCAGTACTCCGCCGACTCTTGCGGTGACGGTGACCGATCCGGATGCCGATACGACTACTGTTTCCTTCTACGGCCGGCCGGTTGGCACAGGCAGTGGTGAGGATTTTATGCTTGTCCTCATTCCTGACCCGCAGAATGAAAGCCAACATGCTCCGGCCATGTTCACATCCCAAACGCAGTGGATCGTGGACAACAAGACGACCAAGAACATCGTGTACGTCACCAGTGTGGGTGACATGGTCAACACGTCATCCAGCACGACCCAGTACGAAAACGCTGATGAATCCGTAGATATTCTGGATGCTGGCGGTGTCTGGTACACTATGGCCACCGGAAACCACGATATTTACAATGGCACAACCTATTATGCTGACTATTTTGGCGTCTCACGCTACGAAGACTATGAGGTTGCCGATGGCTACTGGTTCGGCGGCGCGTACGACGATTACAACACCTATTCACTCTTCAGCGCAGGCGGGATGGACTTCATCCTGATCAACCTGCAATACTCTCCCACCACGGCCGTTCTCAATTGGGCGGATGAATTGCTGACGACGTACAGCGACCGCCGGGCGATTGTTGAGCAGCATGACATCCTCTATATCGACAACTCCTGGGACAACCAGGCGTCTTATAATGCCCTGAGAGATCATGACAACCTGTTCCTGATGCTGTGCGGTCATAACCATAACACTTTAGACGGCGCAGCCTACGCGGCCGGGTCAGGCACCGGCGGAGCCGGGCAGACCATTCATATCGTCCAGGCGGATTACCAGGATATGAACAATGGTAATGGTTACCTGCGTCTTTTCCGCTTCTCACCGGCGGATGACATGATCTACATGACTACCTACTCGCCTTATACCGGTGAATCCATCACTTCCACTTCTAATTATGATCAAGCGGATCTGGCCTATGATATGGTCACTTCGGAACCTTTTACGCTCATCGGTACTGTAGACAATGTGACTTCCGGTTCTACCGCCAGCATCAGTTGGAGCGGGCTTACAACCGACAACAAATATGAGTGGTATGTGGTGGTCAACGACGGCACGACGACGACGACCAGCTCTACCCGGAGCTTCACCACAGGTACGACGACGAACTCGGCGCCGGTGATCACGGAAGGGACTTCTACCAGCGTGACCATGTCGGAAGATAGTTTTCCGGATACTTTCAGCCTGAGGCTTCATGCGACGGACAAGAACTCGGGCGATACGTTGACATGGAGCATTGCTTCGGCAGCGTCGTATGGTACAGCTACGGCTTCAGGCACAGGGACATCGCAAGTTATCGGTTATACGCCAATCAGTAACTACTATGGCTGGGATAGCTTTGTGGTGCAGGTCTCGGATGGTCATGGTGGCACAGATACAATCACGGTGAATGTGGCCATCGAGGCGGTCAACGATGCGCCGATAATCATAGAAGGCGATTCCGTGAGCGTGACCATGTCTGAGGACGGGCATCCAACAGCCTTTAGTCTCACACTCCATGCGACGGATATTGATACTGGAGATACGCTGACTTGGAGCATTTCTTCGGCAGCTCACGGCACAACAACCATAACTTTAGGCGTAGGTACATACATACCCGAAGCGGACTACAACGAGTCGGACAGTTTCGAGATACAGGTCTCGGATGGTCGTGGCGGCACGGATACGATCACTGTGGATGTCATCATCGAAGCGGTGAATGATGCGCCCATCTGCTCGGCCATTAATCAGACGACCGTAGAAAATGCACTGATCGAGTTTGACCCGGTTTGTACTGATGTGGATAGCTCGACGCTGACGTATGCAATCGTCACTGCTGCGGAATACGGTATAGCTTCGGTCAATGCGAACAAGTTATCCTATAACCCGAATGCTCACTATAGCGGAAGTGATACGTTCACTTATCAAGCCAAGGATGGCGAGCTGACTAGCGATCCCGCGCTTGTAAGCATGACGATCACACCGGGATCGGGGGGCAGTATGTTGCTCTGGACACGTTGAATTGGGAGCCTACCGTGCTTGTGTATAACAGCAACTCGGGGGTTCTGTCTGGTTTCACCGGGATGGCCAATGACGAAGATATCTCGTCTGGAGAGATTACCTTCAATGGAGCCAAGTCAAGCGGAGTCACGAGTAATATTATAGTCCTCAGCATCACGTTTGACGTGATTGACTCGATCAGTAGTGATCTTGATCTGGAATACACAGCGATGGCTGCCGCATATACTTTTATTAACCTGCTCCCGGTCCTCCCGGTTAACGATGGGGCGGTTCTGGTGTCTCCGCAATATCGGCTGACAGTGAATATTGAGGGCAGCGGGACGACCATTCCGGTAGCCGGCGAGTATAAACATGATGAAGGGACTGAAGTTGAACTGACGGCAGAGCCGGCAACGGCAACCGGATGGCATTTTGACTCATAGGAAGGCAACGTGGCTGATCCCCCTCTGTGAACACGACGATCACGATGGACGAGAACAAGAGTATCACTGCCAACTTTATGATCAACACCTACACGATTACGGCGACGGCCGGAGCGAACGGCGCAATTAGACTGATGATATTTTCTCTCACGATGGCTGATTGTATTATGGGCTAGGTGTGATGTGATATCACATCGCGTAGTGTTTTGTTGACATCACATCGCTGAGTTTCAAAAAGTTCCAGATGACATCACATCGCTAAATCTGGATACCAAAAACCTTAAGGATAAAACCTTTTGAGGATATCCGATATAGAAAATACTGTGCGAAGAGTTGTCATTTTATCAACCTGGTTTAATAATCAGTGATGTGACGTCACATCACAGCTAGGCTATAATGAAACCTTGAGCATTGCATTTAATGTTCAGGTGAAGAGTGAAGATATTGTGAAACCTGGGGATGAGATTCTGAATTTCGCATGGTTTAATGCGTATATTGATGGGATCATAATCATCGAAGGCAAACAGAGTAACACGGTCAAATCTGATGTAATTCCCGAGCCGGCAACGGTGTTCTTCTTCGGAATCGGCTTGATCGGGATGTTTGCGCTGTTGCGAAGAAAACGCAGATAACGACCGTAAAACCTGAACCTTGAACGGTTCTCTTTCAAAAGGCCGCCTGCGGGCGGCCTTTCTTATTTCCGGAGATGAGAAGAGTCGGCCTGTTTATTTATACTCTTCCCGCGGTGGGCTGAAAACATCTAGAACTCTGGCAGGAGCGTCGTCCGACACTTTCACCTGATGCGGTACGTTGGACGGGATGATATAACTATCGCCGGTCTGACAGATTTTTTGCTGGCCTCCAATCTGAAATTCAAGCACGCCTGAAATGACGTATCCCATTTGTTCATGGGGATGATGATGTTCCGGAATAACAGCGCCGGCGTCCAAATCAAAAAAAGACATCATGATGCGTTCTCCAAATACGGCTTTCATTCTGACCCCTTCTAACAGGGTTTTTTGCTGAACCTTTTCCAAATTACAAAAATATTCCATCATAGCTGCTTCCTTTGTTAGATTGTGATTAATTAGGAAAATGAGGATTTTTACATTGCTTGTCGTTACTCAGAAGCATGGGTTTGTCAAGTTTGTTTTTGGTTGTTCTGGATATAAATTTGAAGTTTCATTAAAATTTTTAAGAGAAGATTTCTTGACGAAAAATTTTCATTCACTATCAATTACCTGAGGAGGAAAAAAACCGAGTTTTTTGAAAAAACTCGGTTTTTGCGTGTGCAATGAGTTTTTCGAAGAACGATCGCACCGTGACAAAGCGGAAACTGCGATGATCTGGCGGTTTCCGAGAGTGTGAGTTGTGCGAGGAGAGGTGAAATACGATGAACGCTGCAAAAAAAACTGTGGTCGTCGCCCTGGGCGGGAACACCATTATCCGTGATGGACAGGAAGGCAATATTTACGAGCAGTTTGCGAATACCCGCGGCACCTTGAATGCAATGATGGCCTTGATTCAACGAGATTACCGCCTGGTGATTACACATGGCAATGGGCCGCAGGTCGGCAATCTGTTTTTAATGGTGGAATCCACCCGAGATTTTATTCCGACGCTGCCCTTAGGCGTTTGCGTTGCCGATACACAATCGCAAATCGGTTATATGATCCAACAATCCTTGCAGAATCGCCTTGTCCGTGAGGGCATCCAACGGTCGGTCATGACTCTGATTACGCAAGTTGTGGTGGATAAAAATGATCCGTCCTTAACGATTCCTAAAAAACCGATAGGCCCATTTTATGCCGAAGACAAAGCAAAGCAATTCGAACAAATGCGTCACTGGAAAATTATCGGCGATAGCGAACGGGGGTATCGGATTGTCGTGCCATCACCTGCTCCTCTGCGGATTGTTGAAACCCCTGTCATCCAATCCCTCTTAGAGAAAAATGTGATTGTGATTGCTGCGGGCGGCGGGGGAATTCCGGTGGTCATCGAAGAAGATCGGACCTACGAAGGGGTAGATGTCGTGGTTGAAAAGGATTTAACGGCCGGGATTCTGGCCAGAGATCTTGGCGCACAGCTCCTGGTGATTCTGACCAAAGTGGAAAAAGTGGCCATCAACTTCAATACCCCGCAAGAAACCACCTTTGACAGGTTGCAAATTCATGAAGCCATGCAATATTTAGAGCAAGGGCATTTCCCGAGTACTACGATGGGACCGAAAATCTGGGCAGCCATTGATTTTCTGAAAAGCGGCGGCGAGGAAGTGATTATCACCTCTGCCAAAAAATTGCCGGACGCTTTGGATGGGAAAGCGGGAACTCGCATTGTGAAATAAGCAGGAGGAAAATTTGGTAGTGGTTAAATTGTAAGTGATGGGGGTATGTCTCACTGTTGGAAAACCGTAGAGAATATAGGAGTGCGACGAGGTCGTCGCGTCAGGGCAACGCCCTGACAGGTGCGGCATCGGAGAGGCCGTTGCGACGACCTCGTCGCACTCCTTGACCGAACCGTCGTGAATCAGACATCACGTACTCTTTAACCACTACCGAAAATTTTATCATGACAACACAGAAAAAATTAGCCGTGGTTGCGCTTGGCGGCAACGCAATTATGCAAAAAGGCGAAGAAGGCAATATCCATCAGCAATTCGCCAATACCCGCAAAACCCTGGATGCCATTATGGAATTGATTCGACGAGATTACCGGTTGGTCATTACGCATGGTAATGGACCGCAAGTCGGCAATCTGTTTTTAATGGTCGAAGCTACCCGCGACATGGTGCCTGAAATTCCCTTAGGCGTCTGCGTGGCTGATACGCAAGGACAGATGGGCTATATGATTCAGCAATCGCTGCAAAATCGTTTGATTCGAGAAGGCTATGACCGGCAGGTTATGACACTGGTGACGCAAGTGATTGTGGACCGGAATGATCCGTCATTTCAAAATCCGACCAAACCGATCGGCCCGTTTTACACCAAAGAAGAGGCTGAGAAAATCCAGCAAGAACGCGGGTGGAAGATGGTCGAAGATAGCGGGCGCGGCTATCGCCTGGTGGTGGCATCGCCCATCCCGCAGCGTATTTTAGAAACCGATGTGGTGAGCATGTTGTTAGAGCAAGAAGTCATTGTGATCGCTGTGGGCGGCGGCGGAATTCCTGTCGTAATCGAGCCGGATGGCACGTATGAAGGCGTCGAAGTCGTAGTGGATAAAGACTACGCCTCCAGCGTCCTGGCGCGTGATTTGCACGCCGATCTGTTTATTGTGCTGACCGGAGTGGATAAGATTGCGATTAATTTTAATACGCCGAATCAAAAAACTTTTGATCAATTGACAATTGCTGAAGCGCTGGCCTATGCGGATCAGGGGCATTTTCCTCCAGGCAGCATGGGACCCAAAGTCAAAGCAGCGATAGATTTTTTGCAGCAGGGCGGTAAGGAAGTGGTTATTACCTCATTGGAAAAAGTTGGCGAGGCTCTGGAAGGGAAAAATGGCACGCGGATCGTTCGATAAGTCTTTCGCACCCAGGTTCGTAGTTCCGCCTTCTGGCTCGGGGTTCCAGGTTTGTAGTTTCACCTTCTGGCGGGAATTACCCTGCTAAAACGGGAACTACAAACTCTGAAACTCATATTCCGAAATAGGTATTTTCGGGTAATTTCATAGAATTCTGTTAAAATCTGTTTGACAGAACTCTTGTCCCTCCATAATAGTTTATCTGGTTGACAAGATAAGGAATAATCGTGCGCTGAACAGGGAGGAATTGATCATGACATCCCCGAAACGAGTGTTAGTTGTGGATGATGACCCGTTGAATGTTAAATTACTGGCGACAATCCTGGCGTCTGCAGGGTATGATATTATCCGTGCCTATTCCGGAAACAATGCAATCAAAAAGGCGATGGAAGAACTGCCGGATTTGATTTTATTAGATATTGTGATGCCTGATCCCAATGGCTATGAAGTCACCAGACGTTTAAAAAAAATGTCGGTCACGCGAGACATTCCGGTGGTGCTGATTACCACCTATACCGAGACCGAAGATAAGGTGAAAGGCCTCCAGGCCGGAGCTGATGAATTTTTGAATCGGCCAATCGATCAGTCTGAACTTCAGGCCAGAATTCGTTCATTAATTGCTCTCAAAGAGTATCGAGAACAATTGCAGACGCGTACCCAACTCGAACGCTCCTTTACGTCTCTTTCTGAAAAGGACATCGCAGGCGATCTGGGGAAAATTCTTCTGGTAGAAGATAATGAGATTGAAGCGAAAATTATCAAAGATTATCTCAATACCAGGCCATACCATGTGGAACATCTGAAAAATGGGATGGCGGCGATTCGTCGGGTCCGCAGAGGCGATATTGATATTGTCCTTCTTGACCTGCTCTTACCCAAAGTGAGCGGATTTGAAGTCTGCCGTCAACTCAAAGAACATCCGCTCACCAGAAATATCCAGGTGATTATGGTGACAGCCCTGGATGATATTGAAAGTAAAATTCGAGGATTGGAACAGGGGACGGATGATTTTTTAGTGAAACCAATTCATAAAGAAATTTTGCTGACCAGGATCGAATCGTTGTTAAAAAAGAAACGCTATGTTGACCGCTTGAGCGTCAATTATGAAAAAGCCTTACAATCTGCTATTACTGATAGTCTGACCGGCCTGTATAATCAGGCATATTTTAAACGATTTCTGGAACTTGAAATGGAACGGACGCGACGCCAGAAACATTCACTGACCCTCATGATGTTAGATCTTGACGATTTTAAAGTGTATAATGACACCTTAGGCCATCTGACAGGCGATCAAATTTTACAAGAGTTCAGTCAGATCCTTCAGCAAAATATTCGAAAGATTGATTTAGCCGCTCGATACGGGGGCGAAGAATTTGCGATTGTCCTGACCTATACTGATGTCAGCGGTGCGATAATTATAGCTGAACGGCTCAGGCAGGCCATTGAAAGCTACCGGTTTAGCTATAAAACCTCCCACCCTTCCAGAATTCTGACCACCAGTATTGGTCTTGCAGATTTTCACGCAAACCCTTTGACTGTTCATGAATTAATTAAGCGGTCTGATACTGCGCTCTATCAGGCAAAACGGGCAGGAAAAAATCGAATTTGCGTGTTTGACGAATGTGAACCAGATTAACAGAATTCAATCCTTCTGTAGGAGTGTCAAAGCTCAACTTTGACACTCCTACCTGTCCACATAAATTTTGACAAGTTCGTAGTCCCGCCTTCAGGCGGAAGAACTCGCTAAAGCGAGAACTACAAACCCGTCAGATTCATTACAGGCTTCGGACATTCATCACGCCTTCAATACCTCGCAGTGCGTCAAGTAGTTCCGGAGTAGCCGGAGTTTCAATGTCGATCAAATTGTAGGCAATATCGTCGCGGCTTTTATTGAGCATTTCGATCACATTGATATTCCGGTCGGCAAACATTGCCAGCATTTTCCCGAGCATTTTAGGGATATTTTTATTGGTCACCGCAATCCGATAGCCATGATTCCTTTCCAGAGAAAGCGTCGGAAAATTGACCGAGTTGCAGATATTGCCATGTTCCAGAAATTCGACCAGTTGCTTTACGGCCATGATAGCGCACAGGTCTTCGGCTTCGGTTGTGCTTGCGCCGATATGCGGCATCAGAACCATATCGTCCCGGCCGAGCAGATCCGGCGCCGGAAAATCTGTGGCATACTGACTCAATTTGGCCTCGTTCAGTGCAGCAATCACCGCCGAGGTTTCCACGATTTCGCCGCGGGAAAAATTCAGCAGCCGCGCTCCGTTTTTGAAAAAACGAATGTTACTGATATTAATCAAGTGCCGAGTCGTTTCTAACATCGGCAGATGCAAACTGACATAATCAGAGCGCGATAAGAGAGTCGGAAGGTTCTCCATGCGTTGGATTTGATTTGGTAAACGCCAGGCAGCCTCGACCGAGAGTTCCGGATCATAGCCGACAACCTGCATCCCGAGCTTTAATCCCATATCTGCAACCAGAGAGCCGATCTTTCCTAAACCAACCACTCCAAACACTTTCCCCTGTAATTCCTGCCCTGCGAAGCGGCTTTTTTCTTTTTCCACCAGGCTGTTCATCTCTTTCTGATCGGAGATCGCCTGTAATCCTTTAACAAACTCAATACTCTTGAGAATGCCGCGTGAGGTCAGCACTAAAGCAGCTAACACCAATTCTTTCACCGCATTCGCGTTGGCCCCCGGCGTATTAAACACCGGAATGCCATGCTCTGTACACCACGCCACCGGGATATTATTTACCCCTGCTCCTGCTCTGGCAATCGCTTTGAGCGACGGCGCAATCTCCTCTGGCATGAGTTGGTAACTTCTGATAAGCATGGCGTCCGGACTACTGAATTCACTGGCGATCTCATATCTTTCCGACGGGAACTCGCTTAACCCTTTGGCTGAAATCTGGTTACGTTTTAAAATTTTGAACATCGCTCCTCCTCTGTGATGTCGGTAAAATTGTTTCACCCCACACGTCTTTAAATCGAACGGACTGGACTGCAACATGCAAAAATGGATTATATACGTGAAGGTCGGGTATTTTGTCAAGTTTTTGAAAAATGCGGGAACACATTTGAGAAAAGCCGATCTTCCTCACAAATAAAAGTTGCCAAAATTCGCGGAATTTCATCTCGCTTACCTTCTGTAACACGACGTATGTACTATGATAAAATTACAACATCACCTGCTATAAAGTCAGCATGGTGGAGGAGAAAGAATGATCACTCATGAAAATGTTCTACACTTCCTGCTGGTCGGGCTTGCAATCCTGTTAGGCAGAGTGTTTCAGGATGTGTTTTTTTTGGGGAAAATAGATGCGTTCAATCGGGAAAATAAGGTCTATATGGCGATTATTAACTTTGTTGAAGCGCTGTATGGGATTTCGATCATAAAACTCACGATTGATTTGATGCGCTCAAATTTTTTCTATGCAGTGTTGTTTGGGATGGGATCAACGATTGGCGGCTTTGTCGTGCTCATCCTTAAGAAAAAGTTCAACAACACTCTTGAAGGACAGCGCAAATATTTTGTGCGCATTGCCGTTCCGGCCAATACATCCGACTTAGTGGCCCAAATGAGGGATGCAGGGTTCAAGTTTGCCTGGACAGAGCAGCAATATGTAAATGGGATCAACCGCATCGTGATTGAAATCACATTGAAAAATAGAAAAGAATTAGAGGGTTTAAAGGCGATTTTACGCAGCTATAAGGATATGTTTGTCACCATTCTGCATGCGGAAGATGTTCTTTCGCAGGCTACGGTGGTGTAATCGCTTCAAAACCGGGTTTTTTGAAAAAACCCGGTTTTTTTCAGTACATTTGTTTTTCAGAGTTTACATTTCGCCGTAGGGCATTGGAGGTACTTTGCCTAATAACCGGGAATAGACGGTCAAGGCACCGCGATGGTGCGCCGTATGATCGGCCATGGCGCTAATCACAGCGGCTTTCGGCGCGCCGCCCATAATCGGCCCTGCGGGGAGAGGACTCATTAATTCCTCATCAGAGGACTCGCGCACCGTCAAAATCGCCCGTTCAATCGCTTTTTCAAAATTTGCCAGGGCTTGCTGTAATGAGGTGAATTTTTTGATCTCAGCCATCTGTTGCTCAAAATCCATATCAAATTCCTTGCCAAAGGCCCCATCCATAAACCAATCAATTGTTAAGGCCGCATGCGCCACTTGTTGGGCTGCCGTAAACATCTCTGGCGTCGGCGCGAAGCTTGAATCTGCTTCGGTTAAGCAGCTTGTACTGTTCAGAAAAAATTGACGCATGGTTTGTAATTCCATAATTAAGCCATCACGAAACATTACCCTACCCTCCTGTGAATTGTGTTGATCGTGGTTATTCTTTTCAACGCGCAACAGTCTTTGTGATGCCCATCAAAAAAAGTCAAGTAAATAATTATCTATTTTCGCCTTTTATTTTCTAAAAATTATATTTATAAAAATATGACCTTAAAAATCAACAAGACCGAGGGTTGGCTCTCCCCGGTCTTGTTGATAAGAGGGCAGCATGTCATTGCTGATGGGTGATTCGCCAGCGGGCGGCAATCTGGTGGATATGGCGACGAGAATCGCCAACCCAGTAGGATTCCGTATTTTTTAAGCCGTTTTTTCTGAAAGCGATCATGCCATCCTCTTCAATCAGGGCGTCATCAGCGATGACAACGCGCAGGGCATTGATAAACGCGCCATGCGAAAAAGCGATCACCAGCACAGGCTGCTGAGCATAGCGGAGATTTAATTCATCAAGCAACGTGTCAGCGCGGATAATGACATCAAGATAACTTTCGCCCGTGCCCTTCCAATCAACGGTGGCGTCCTGCTCAGATCTAAAATACGCGGCAAGTTTTCTGAGTTCTTCATCTGGAATCTGGTCTAAATTTAAGCCTTCAATCACCCCGAAACAGCTTTCTGCCAGTTTCTTTTCCGTGATCACGTTCAAAGCGACGCCAGTTTGAGCTTCAAACTCGTCTAAAAATGCTTTCGCGGTTTCACGGGTCCGCCCCAGCGGACTTTGCATGATAATAAGGTTTCCGGATGCCGCAAAGGATGGCAATGTATCATCAAACAGATCCAGGAGTTCCCGATACAGCCGCTGCGCCGCGTTTTTGGCCTGGGCTTTCCCGTTTGCATTCAGTTGGCTGTCAGGGATGTCAATTTGCCCTTGAAACGCGCCATTGATATTGCCATTGGTCTCACCGTGGCGCACCATCAGCAACGGAAACGTCACATCTGCTCCCGCACCATTCCGGTAAAGGTGGCCGGTATATTGATCCAGTAAAAGCCGATTATTGAGCACAGCGCGATATTGAGGAAAAGCGGTATGTTCTCTTCTGAAAGGAATCTGCTGCGGCGTTCCCACTAATGGCAGCGCATGAGATTCCGAAACTGTCGTTGTTGTATGAGATAACGGAAGTGTTGTCATAGATTTCATATATATGTTTTTTGGTTGAGTAAATTGGTTAGAGATGGTTACGCATTCTTTCGCAGCTATGAGAAATTTTTTGGATGAAGGCCAGATGTTTTTTGTGTGAAGCTTCTGATACAATCCGATCACTTCAGCCATAATTAGCTTGATGACAGTCTGATCGTGTTCTGCCAATTTATGCAAGTATTTTTTGTTGTTGGAATAAAACTCGCAAGTTGCGTGGTAAAAGATGAAAGTATCCGAATTCCACAATTTCCAAATCCTTGATCTTGCTCTGCGTCTCCGGGAGCAGTTGTTCCTGGGGCGTCCCCTGCAAAAGCAGAGCAGTTTCTTCCTCAGAAAATTGCGCCTTGTGATCGGTCCGGGCGGCAACGTCCTTATTCGCCGGACAGGAGGATTGACACTCAAGACAGCCAATGATGCAATTGTGCCAGGCTGGATCAATCCATTCCGGGAAATCTCGATCCGATTCATTGTGCAAAGTGAGGCAGCGTTCGGCGTGGATTAAAAAGCGATCCGGCGTGATTGCTCCTGTCGGGCAGATTTTACAGCAGACCTGGCAAGTGGAACAGCGCGGCATAAAAGCGGCTGCGCCCCAGGAATCTGTCTCGCAGGGCAAATCGGTGTAGAAAGCGACGGGCCGGTGAAAACTGCCCATGCCAGGAATATAGGTGATGTTGTTGCGCCCATATTGCGCCAATCCGCTGCGGACGGCCAGGAGTTTGAGCGGTAATCTGGCTTTCACCAGATGATAGCCTTCAGGCCCCAATACTGAATCGAGAAGCTGATGAATGCTCGCATCCGTATAAAAGAAATAGGTCGGCGGAATCAAGGCCGGGAACGGCTGGCCGTTGACATGAAAGGTCGCCTCCACCGGCGGCTGCGGAGCCGCTGCAATAATGAGCGACCTGGCCTCTGGCAGTGCTGCCGGGTTAGTGAATTCAAACTTCTTACAAGGTTCTTCATCATAAACCTCTCGGGCCATTTCTCCCTGATAATACCGTTGTTCTATTTCGGTTTGAAGCTCCGCAAGGTGCTCTACCGAGATCATGCGGCCTTGATATCCCTGTTGTTCTAACGTTTGAAATATCTTTTTGAAAAGCGACTTGTGGCTCATACGTAATATCCCTCCTGGTGTAATTTTCTATAACAGCCAAGAACGCAACAAGACGAACGACCAGCCATTATTAACCAATCCATCTGTAAGCCAGGTGAATCATCTTTGACGTTATCCACCACTGCAAGCTCAGCAGCGTTGCCCCACCCAAAACTATTATCCAGCCAATCATCGCTGGCGTTACTTCAAAACCAAGGTGTAACATCCCTCGCAGGTTATCGCCTGTATAGGGATCACGTATAGCAATGGCTGCCGCAGCCAGACAAACCAATGCCAGCACCAAAGTGGTAAATATACAAGTTCCTCGGACAAATCGGCGGTATTCTTCACCATCTACTTGACGATGCGCCAATTTGCTGCCAATGAAGAACCCTGCCGGAACAGCTAATACGACATTGAACACCGGAACCCCCATAAAAAAACCAAAAATACAAACAGAATAGAAACCATAAATACCCATCCAAATTTTCAGGTCATAAGTATAGGCATGGGCTACCCATTTTTTCAGATAGCCTATATCAACAATGAAACCGGCCATCAGCCCCAGTACGGCACAGGCAGAGATCAAACGCCCTGACAAGAAAGGAATGCTCCCCCACCAGAAAGCCAATAAACCGGCTACCGGCGGAACTGTCCCCAACACAAGTCCTAAAACGAGACATTCACTTTTTTTCATTTTTTCAAAACCTTGCATAACTAATTTTACCTGAAGAGGTGAATTCGCTCAACTCCTGGATATGTCTTGCTTCTAAATACGAATCCCATTGTCCCTGAGTAGATGAATAACTTTTTTGTTACAAAAACCCGGATTCTGGTTAAATTCTCCATTGCCCCATTCTTACTTTGAACACTTCTGTTCCTGTTTGTAAAGTTTTAAGCCAGTCGCCAGATAAGTCCTCAAGGCGTTGGGATGGTCATTGGTGCAGGTGTTCAACCATACCCGCCGTGCATCCCAATCCCATCCACTGCGGATCGCATGGCGAATCAGTTCGCGCCCATAGCCTTTGCCAATAAATTTCGGGAGTAAACCTAAGCATTTGATTTCTACAGCACGATCCTCAGTTTTTTGCAGTTCATAATACCCGGCAGGCGTACCGCCTTTATAGGCAATAAATGTACGCAGGTTGTCGGCCTCGGCATATTGCATCCATTCAGCGTCAGTCCACCCTAAGCGATCACGCCAGCGCCAATCGCCGCCAACGGCCTGATAGAAGCACTTATTGATTTGCCATTGTTTGATTTCGGCTTCTTTGATCGTAAAATCCGGATCGTTACACGGTTTCAGCAGAAGTTCATTGGGATTGTGCATTTCTAAATAACTGATGGTTACCGATTCTGTCATCGCGCCCTCCTATGCAAACAATTACGATAGAAACAACAATTTTTTCTCCTGCTCATCAGGAGTTCTCAGATTCTTTACAATAAACGCCAAACCCAGCCGATTATTGGGTGATGTTACCTTTCAAGATCGCCTGTTTTGATGCAGTGATACTCTGTAAGAAAGCCATCATGGGTTCGCATTTGCTTAATATCGAACTCCGCTTTATGTAACATGCCTTCAAGGATCCACGTAAACGTACTATATTCATCTCTGATATGAGTTTCGACTTCCTGGGTAAACTGCTTTCCTGCTTTTCTCTCAAACTCCTGGATCCAGGTGCGAATTTTTTCTCTATACTCTGACGGATGAAAATGAAACACCACATCGAATATATAGAGAATGCCACCTATTTTTAACATGCTATTCATGTTGAACAACGCGATCTGTTTCCAGAAATCCGGTAAATGGTGCAATGCGGCTTTTGTGATGACCACATCAACGGGTTCACCGCGATGGTGGTAACTGAGAAACCCAGATCTCACAAAACAAATATTCCCATGTTCTTTCCCAATGGCCTGTTGTGCTTGCTCTAACATCGGTTCTGAAATATCAACGGCGTATATTTTTTTAAACGTCTTTGAGGCATAGAGCAACGTCGCTCCAGTGCCGCATCCTACATCTAATAACGTCATCTCCTGTGTATCTTGAAGCGACAAAAACCTCAGCATCTCATGAAATTCTTGTTCATAACTCACATTACGCACTCATATAAAAAAGTCAGATATTATACATTGTTTTTAACTGTGTTAGC
>DF820470.1:509931-526566 GCA_000739535.1 Candidatus Vecturithrix granuli
AGAGGATCTGAACATGATCACAAGATATTTGTCAAAGAACTTTTTTATCTACTGCGTAAAGTGAGTTCATAATTTCTAAACTGCTGATGCTGCTGATCATAGTGTTCAGCAAGCTTCTTATTTGAATAGTCAACACCGCAGTGTTTCTGTTCGTCATACATCCAATGATCCAGAGTATGTTCCATAATAACTTCATTCCTATGAATAATGATCCAACAGGGCGATGCAACGGCGCGGAGCGACGACGAGTCGCCGCTTAACATGAAGGCTAACCGGACTATCACGTACTTTTTACGCACTAGCCCGGTGGAGCCGATTGTTCGCTTTAGCAGCCCTCTATAGAGACAGGATGCACAAGCAGTGATGTGCTTCCATTGTCAACTGGGGATAAAGGGGGGGAAAGCGAAAGTCCTGATCTGCGGATTCCTGTTCATTCGTCCGAATTCTCTTCCTGATCCAGCCCGTTCCACTCAAAGCTTTGCGCGACAAGGATGCCTTCTGCCTGCGTCTTGGTCAGCAAGGACGGGCGCGCGTAGTGCGTAACGATCAGGGGAATGATGGGGCGGGATGTGGTCTGGCGCGTCGCTGCCACCGCGTCCTCTAACTGCCGCAATTTGCTGCGATCATCGAATTTCAAGACGCTTTCGCCGACGATCACGACCTCTTCGCCGTCGCTGCGCCGCGCCTCAGCGAAGAAATTGATCTCCTTGCCGCCAATCTCCGTGCGAATAAACCGCCTGGTCACGTGAAGCTGATGCCGCGCAGCCAGATACGCTGGTAAGTGGCGGTATGCCTCATTTTCCAACGCATACGCCATACTGCGCCCCAGACCGCCCACCTGCGAATTCGTGATTTCGACCGCCTGCGTGACGCGATCGACCTGAAGCACGAGACGATCGACCTGATGCACCAGTCGCGCGACCTCGATTGAGGTCTCTTTTTGCATTTCGGCTAATTCCTCTACGCGCTGCTCTGTGCGCTGCTGCGCCTGGGCGAGTTCTTCTACGCGCTGTTCAGTGCGCTGCTGCGCCCCTGCCAGTTCTCTCTGCGATTCGGCTAAGTCGCGGACGATGTCTTTTAACTCGCTGAAATCGATTTTTGTGACCGCCTGCTCCCGGCTGTGTTCGATTTCTTCAACAATCGCCCACAGCACCTCTTTGAGATCCGGATCCACACGAATATGTTGAATTTTGTGAAATAACGTCACACTGCTTGCCATACATGCCTCCCCTATCACTTCGAAACGCCAACCTCAGTTTTGCCCCCTGCCATACAGCATGTATCCAATCGTATGGGGTGTCAAGAAAAAAATCGAAACACCACTCTCGATGATCTGCCGGGGAGGGATGGGCATGCCCTGGTCTTACGACCGCATCTTGCCAATATTACTGATGACGACGGCCAGCACGATAATGGCCCCGAGCACCACGGTCTGGTAATAGGAAGAGACGTTCAGGATATTCATGGCGTTGGCGACCAGGCCGAGCAGGATCACGCCCAGGAACGCGCCAAACACCGTGCCGCGTCCGCCTTCAAAGGTGACACCGCCAATCACGGTCGCGGCCAGCGCGCGGAGTTCGTAACCGTCCCCGACAGTCGCTAACACCGAACCTAAACGCGAGAGCAGCACTAATGAGGCTAAGGCAACTAAAGCCCCGCTGATGACATAGTTATAAATTTTATAACGCACCACATTGATTCCGGCCAGAAAAGCGACTTCTTCATTGCCGCCCATCGCGACGACTCGCCGTCCGTAAGGCGTCAATCGCAGTAAAACGTGCATCCCGATTGTCACCAGCAAAAAAATAATCACTAATACCGGAATTCCCAGGATTTTACCCCGCCCTAAAAAATCGAAATCCGTGGTAAGTGTTAAAAACAGTCCACCGGAAATCACCAGAGCCAGACCGGAATAGACATAACTCATGCCCAGCGTGGCGATCAGAGGCACGACTTTTGTTTTACTGACAATCAGGCCATTGAGAAAACCGCAGCCCAGACACAGCAGTACCCCGATCACCAGGGCAAATTCCAGACGCATACCGCTCATGGTGAGTTTCGTAATTGTGACGGTGGAAAAGCCGATCATACCGCCCACTGACAGATCAATTAAACCAGAAATGAGCATCAACACCATGCTCATTGTGACAATCCCAAGCACGGAGACTTGCTGGAGAATGGCAAACAGATTTGACCGGGTGAGGAAATTTGGGTTCAAAAGGCTTGCTCCAATGGAGATGACAATAATGACAAGAATCAGAAAAAAGGATTGACTTTTCACCACCTGTGACCGCTTCGTTTTCACGTTCATCTTAATTCACCTCAATCGCATTGGCAATGATATATTCCTCGCTCATCTGCTCGCCCGCGATTTCTGAGGTAATCGCCCCATTTCGCACCACGAGCACCCGGTCGCTCATCGCTATCAGTTCGACCAGATCCGAGGAGATCATGATAATGGATTTGCCCTGTTTCACAAACTGCGCCATCAATTTATAGATTTCCGCTTTGGAATTGACGTCAATTCCGCGCGTTGGTTCGTCAACAATCAACACATCAATCTCTTTGTACAGCCATTTGGCGAGCACGGTTTTTTGCTGGTTGCCGCCGCTTAAAAAGCGGACTTCCTGAGTTAAGGCCGGTGTTTTGATCTTAAACTGGTCCACAAAGGTCTGCACGGCCTCGGCTTCGCGCCGCCGCTTGAGCAGTAATTTGCCGAATTTATCAACCGCCACAAGTGTGGTGTTTTCAATGATATTCATCGAAAGCACTAAACCGCTTTTCTGCCGATCTTCCGTGATGAATCCGAATCCCAGGCGAATCGCCTCGGCCGGGGTTTGGGGATTCACAATCTGCCCTTTGTAACGCAAGGTTCCTGCGGCTCTCTGGTCTGCGCCAAAAATGGCTCTGACCATTTCCGTTCTGCCTGCGCCGACCATGCCGGCGATCCCTAAAATCTCTCCCTGACGCAAAGAAAAATTCAGCGGAGGCGAGGTTTTGGTCAATTTGAGATCCTGCACTTCTAAAATGACCTCGCCGATATCGCTTTTTTCGCGCTCATAAAACAGATTCACCGGTCGTCCGACCATTTCTCTGGCAATCACGTTCAAATCAACATTTTCCTGCGCTGTATCATGACAATTCACGAATTGACCGTCTCTAAGCACAGTGATACGATCAGCAATGCGAGCGACTTCTTTTAAATTGTGCGAAATATAGATGACGCTGATACCCCTGCCGCTGATGTCTTTGACCAGTTGCAACACCCGTTCCGCATCTTTGGAGTTAAACATGGTCGTCGGTTCATCCATAATCAGCACTTTGGGGTTCAAGGCCAGGGACTTAATGATTTTTACAAACTGCTGGTCAGCAGTGCTCAAATTTTCAACCAATTCTTCCGGATCTAATTGGATTCCTAAGGAATCAATGATATTTTGTGTCGCTGCGACTGTGGCTTTTTTATCAACTAATCCAAAGCGATTGGTTTTTTCGCAGCCGACGAACACATTTTCCGCCACGCTCATGGAATTCACGAGGATGTTTTCCTGATAGATGACCTGAATTCCAAGAGCCTGGGCTGTATGGGGATCCAAGACGCTAAAACGCTGCCCTTCAATCAGCATGTCGCCGCTGTCAGGATGCAAGGCCCCGGTTAAGAGTTTGATAAAGGTGGATTTGCCCGCGCCGTTTTCCCCGACCAGACAGTGGATTTCGCCTTTGGATAAGGCAAACGAAAAATCAGACAAGGCAATAACGCCTGGAAAATGTTTTGTCAACTTATTGGTTTGAATGACAATCTCCGCATTATTCATAAATGGCTCAGGGTAATTGCTCAGCCCGCGAAACACGCCAAACACGCCAAAAAAGATGGAGAATAGAACACTGATGACACTGATTGGACTGATTTCCACTGATGTTCTCCTGGTGTGTATTTTATCAGGAAAATCAGTCTCATCAGTCCAATCAGCGTTTTATTTTTGGCGTGTTTGGCATGTTTCGCGGGCTATTTTCAGCTATTACATGTTTACTCCAATCCGCCGATATACTCAATCGCGGCATCGCTGACTTCCCAGGAAATCGCGTCATCCACATTATCTACCGTCACCGGAATAATGGGCAGCGGCGTGAATTTGGGCGGAGTTTTGCCGTGCAGGTGCTGGTACAGATTTTTGAAGGTGATCAGACCTTGCAAGGAGACCGGCGCGCTCATCGTGGCGTCAATCTGCTTGTTTTTCAGCATTTCCAGACCAACAGGACCGCCGCCGGTAGAGACGATTTTCACCTTGCCGTACAATCCAGCGTCTTTTAAGGCGTTAATGACGCCCTGCGCCATCTGTTCGTTATTGGCAAAAATCACATCAAATTGTTTGCCCGATTGAATAAAATTTTGGGTGACATTCATCGCTTTTTCCGCGCCCCAATCAGTGGGTTGCGTTCCGACTAATTCGACCGTGCCGAATTCTTTGAGCGCACGGTGCAGCCCTTCTTCGTAAGGCTCGGTGATGTTCATACCGGGTTGCCCCATGACGTAAAACAATTTGCTGCCCGGCCAGGTTTCGCTGATGAATTTCCCGGCCGCATAGCCGATGTCCTCATAGCGACAGGCCACAACCGCGATATATTCCGCGCCTTCACCTGGCATGGAATTTTCGAATGTGACCGGAATTCCGGCCTCTTTTGCCATGTTTGCCAACCTGACATCCAATTCTGGCGTAATAGTATAGACCGAAATGCCATCAACTTTTTTATTGATCAAATCTTCCATCGCGGCGACCGCTTTTTCCATTTGCCACTCGGGATCTAACACAATCGTCTGAACTCCCATTTTTTCTGCGGCATACTCAAAGGCTTTGATCGAGTAGCTGTTCCAGACATCGGTTCTCGCAGAACAGATATTGCCGAATACCAATTGTTTCTCCGCTTGCGCCAATCCGGGTGACAGAATCAAGGCGCACAATACGATCCCGCTGATAATTTTCACGGCTGTCTTCATTATTTTACCCTCCATTCGTAAATTTGTCATGTTTCACAACGTTTTCTCTGCATGCAGAATATAGTCGTCGGTTTTGTGTAACGCTCACATCACCTCCTCCCCCCTCCGGAGTGCGAAAGCTCTGCTTCCGCAGTCAAAGTCGAGCTTTGATGTCTCTACATTTGCCTTTTCAGGAATTTGCGCAACTTTCTCTCGTCCTGTGGGCTGATAGACCGGTTTGCCTAAGGGGCGAATGTTCAAGCGGCCTTCCCATAAATCCAGAATTCGCTGTTTGCCGATCTCGATATATTGTGGTTCTTTCTCGCATCCGACGACTTTGCGATGATGCCGCAGCCCGGCAATCAACGACGAGGCTGCCCCGCAATAGGGATCAAACACGCGATCCTGTTCGTCGGTCAAGGCTAACACGCAGCGTTCAACGAGTTCAATTGGGAATTGACAGGGATGCGTGGTTTTCTCTGGATGATTGGATTTCACATTTGGAATATCCCACAAACCGTTCTCCCATTCTTCAAGCATGATTTCCCAAATATCTGACGGATTTTTTCCCAGAGGATTTCCTGAAATTTCCCCTTTCTTTTCCCCCTTATAGTGTCGTTTCCCTGGATACTTTGATGGAATTCTGACGGCATCAAGGTTAAACGTATAGTAATCGGATTTCGTAAACCACAGCAGGGTTTCATAGCGTCCCGAAAACCGTTTCGAGGCGTGTAACCCATGCCCAAAATACCAGATAATCCGATTCCGTAATTTGAGTCCTTGTGTTTTAAAGATCTGATAAAAGTAAATATCTAACGGAAACACCTCGCCGTTTTCAACATAATTACCCACTTGCCAACAGAGACTTCCAGCAGGATGTAAAGCCCGAATAAGCTGATCAATGACGTGTTCTTGCTGGTGGAGATACTGCTGAATGTTCGTTTGCGTCTCGTATTCCTTCCCAATATTGTAAGGGGGTGAGGTGATAATTAACTGAAAGGATTGAGCCGGAATCGTCTGCAAAAATTCGTACACATCCCCAGGATACAAGACTATTTGCTCCTGTTCAGCATAGGCGTCTGCTATATGGAGTGAGTCTGTATTAAAGAATAAATTCATGATGTTTTGTTACCGACTAAAGTTGCTACTGCTTTGTCAAGGTATAACTGGCAGGCTCATAGTCCCGCCTTCAGGCGAAAAACGCACTAAAGCGCGAACTACGAACCCGTCAACTGAAATTCTATGCGATCTGCACAACCTGCCCGCTTTCGAGCGATTCTTTCAGGGCCAGTACCAGTTGCAGCACTTCCCTGCTTTCTTCAGGCGTGACAACGGCTGGCTGTATATCGTTTTTGACGCAGTTCATGAAATATTCAATTTCATGCAGATAGCCATCTTTCTGCACAACATCAAGTACTTCAGGCGATTGCCCTTCACGATACAGCACCACCGCATTCGCGGCACTGGCGCGTTCTTCCAGATTGAATCCGGCTTTGAACGAAAAATCTATGGTGCCTTGCTCGCCAACTGCACGTAAACTCATTGTGAACGGATAGCCGGCCGCCATCTGGTTGCTGCCCTCGGCAACGGCTCTGGCGCCATTGGCAAAGTTCAAAATCGAAACCACATGATTCCAGGCCCCGTTCGCATCTTGTTTTCCGACAGCATACACAGAACGCACGGGTCCCAGCAGATAGCGCAGATAATCAATATCGTGCAGGTGCAAATCAAACAACGCGCCGCCGCTTTTTTCGACATCCTGAAACCAATCACCCCAGTTCGGAAATTGCGCCAGACGATTGGCATAGATCATGTTGATTTTCCCAGGCGCGCCCTGATCGCATAATTCTTTGATCTTCATATACTCCGGCCAAAATCGCAAGACCTGGGCGATCATGAACTTGATCCCGGCTTTCCTGGTCGCCTCTATCATCCGATCCGCGGCCTCCAGCGTTAAACTGAAGGGTTTTTCACAGAGCACATGTTTGCCATGCGCGGCCGCAAGTACGACATATTGTTCATGTAAGTGAGTCGGCAGGCAGATGTCAATGATGTCAATCTCCGGGTGCGCGATGAGTTCTTCAGGCTGCGAGTAATTGGGACACTGATAATCTTCTGCGAATTGTCGGGCTTTTTCTTGTCCCCGGCTGGCGATTCCGGCGAGGCGGACATCAGCGAGTTTCTTGTACGCATCGCCGTGGGTTCTGCCCATAAAGCCCGCGCCGATAATTCCAACGTGCAGCATAACTTCTCCTCCTTTTCGGATTACAGGATGGTTTGAAGATAGTCAAAAGAATCTTTGACAGCCTGGTACACAGCCTCAACAGACCCCGGGCCTTGAGGCGTAAATTCGATTTCGATGCTCAAGGGGCCGGTATAGTGATTGGCCTCGAGCAACGCAAAAATTCTTGAGAAATCAAGATAGCCTTTGCCAATCGCAGGAAAGTTCCATTCATTATTTACCCCGGCTTTATCTTTCAGATGGATGAATTTCAGGCGCGATATGCCGTTGACAATATCCTCTTCGGGTCTGACATTGCCGTAAAAAATCACGTTGGCCGTATCGTAATTGATGCCCAGAAACTCCGAATCAATCTGGCTGACAAGCTGATACATGGCCTGACCGGTGTTATAATTGTTGCCATGGGTTTCTAACACTGTGCAGACGCCCAATTCTTCTCCGCGTTTGACGATTCTGCTGAGTGATGCCACCAGAATGGATTCATTTTCAACTACTTCTTTATCGCCATGGGTTTCTCCGGTGCCGGTCACAATATACTGACATTCCAATCTGGCCGCGAGTTCTACATTGCGTAGAAAGGCTTCTTCCCCTTCCGGGGCAATGATATTACAATGTCCGCTCAGAGCTATCGCTGTCAACCCTTTCTGCGAGAGTTTTGTTTTCAGCGTAGAAATTTCAGCGTCGCTCATCTGCCAGTTGACATGTTCGGTCCAGCCAGTTACGCCAGTTAATTCCACATATTTGAATCCGGCGCGGGCGATGCCCTCTAAGGCTTCATCAAGGGAAAACCCATGATACGTATTGGTGCTGACTGCAAATTTGTTGTTCATACCCTCCCTCCTCATCATCAAGTCACAATTTACAATTCATTATTCACAATTCGTTACCTTGCTTCAAAATGAGAGAAGTCTGAGAGATACGTCAAGTTTTTTCTTGTGAGACAAAAGAAAAACCGGGTTTCTTCAAGAAACCCGGTTTTTAGTTATGATCACTACAACGAATGAAAGAATGGAACGAATTATGCGGGTCGGTATCCGTTGAATTCTCAAATCCGTTGTAGTAATCATCACTACAACGAATGAAAGAATGGAACGAATTATGCGAGTCGGTATCCGTTGAATTCTCAAATCCGTTGTAGTGATTATAACCAAAACGATGCCCAACACTGCTTCTTAAATACTCGTTGGTGAAAGTAAGACCTCAATGATTCCTTCACAGAATTCCGGTAGATCATCGGGTTTCCGGCTGGAGACAAAATTGCGGTCAACGATGACCGGCGCGTCTTTCCAGACTGCCCCGGCATTTTCCAAATCATCTTTAATGCCGAGGGAGCCAGTGACACAAACATCTTTATAGACTTTGGCGGAAATCGGAATCCAGCCGCCGTGGCAGATCGCGGCGACTAACTTCCCGGATTCCGCAAACTCTCTGACCAGTTGCAACACCTTCGGTTCGCGGCGCAGTTTATCGGGCATAAAACCGCCCGGAATAATCACGCCATCAAACGCCTCGGCGCTGATAGCATGATAGGAGACATCGGAAATACAGGGATAGCTGTGTTTCCCGATATACGTTTTCCCAGCTTCCGGCCCGGCAACGACCACCTCTGCTCCAACTTCACGCATGCGCAGTTTCGGATACCAGAGTTCCAGATCTTCATAAACATCAGCGACAAACATTAACAGGCGTTTGCCTTTCAACGGTTTCTGGTCTATCATAACTCCTCCTTCATTACATCAAAATGTTCAACCTCAAAGACATGGGAGTGCAGATTGGCAATCCATTGTTTGCCTTCCTGAGTCACATGTAAATAGTGTAAAGCATCCTGAATATACGGGCTAACGACATTCCAATAAAATTTCGCATAGCTTTTACGCATTTCTCCAGGGGTTTTAAAACCGGTTTCCGCATTCGCACCTGTTTCTTCAAATTCATAAAATAAGGCAGGAATTTTTCGAAGATAATTCAGATCTCCTAATTGTCCGATGTAATCAGCCGCCCGTAATAAGCCCGGAAATCCCCTGGTATCTTTGTAAAATTCCTCAGCAGGCTGGGGTAAGCGCGTAATTTCAATATATGAAGCAATGACTTCGGCATTGACATTCGATAACAAATCTCCTCCAAAACGTTCGAGAACAAAAAGTTTGCTTCGATCAACATGATAGGGTGTCAGTGCCGCGTCAGTTCCGCCATTCGGTAGTTTGACGACGTTGTCCTCAACCCCTGTAGCCACCATATCCTTCTGATCTGCTCGACACACTCCTCTGACATATCCAATGTCATGGCATAACAGGGCAATCATAAAGTGCAGCCAATCTTTCGGGGCAATGCCCCCTTCGCACAGATGTTTTCCTTCCAGAATCGCCTGGCCAACTGACGTGACCATCATTGTATGTTCAACGTCATGGTATAAAGAATCCGAGTTTGCTATGTTTTCCAAGGCAAGACACCCAGACCAGGCTATGATTTCGCCAAATTCAGGTTCTAAAATGCCATAGGTTTTATAATAGGCGGCCTTCAATTCTTTAACAAAATATTCAATCAAAAGCTTTTGAAGGTTTAACATCTCTCTCCCCCCTCTCTTTCTTGCAAAAACCAGAACATTTCAGTTTTTAGAAACTTTCTACAGGAATTTGTAAAAAAATTCAAGGAAATCTTCTATAAAAATATCTTGGAGGCATCCGAAGTTTCCAGGACTTCGAAAGTCTGTTTTCCGAGATGGCTTTTTTCAGTAATTATCAAGAAATATATTCTATTTCTCGCAAAGTCCGCAAAGTCAGTCAATCTGAATCCTTTGCGAGCTTGGCGGGCTTTGCGAGAAGCAGGCCGATATACAGCAAAAATCAGCAAATTCTTACTTATTCTTCATTTTTGCGTTATTTATTTGAGAAAATAAAGAAAGTTCTTGACAATTCTTATTTTTCTCATGAAAGAAAAAATATAGACAAAATTGATTGAGAGGTTGTTTTATAGTAAGCTTTTTTAGGAAAGGGGGTGGTAAAGGGGGAGACAATTAGACGCACATCACCTATTCCTGAGATTCATCTATATGAACGGTAAGTTCTGGTGGATCTCCTCATCATCATCTCATTTTATCAATTGAAAGGAGAATATAATCATGAAATTCTTGAAATATTTTGTTGTATCCAGTCTTTTACTCGTCTTGAGCGCGGGCATGGCATTAGCTCAGGACAAAGTGGTGATTACTATTGCATCTGGAACCGTTGGCATGGAAAAACAATTGATCGATGAAGCGGCGGCCATGTATATGGAAACGCATCCGAATGTCGAGGTAAAAGCCTTAGAAACTCCGGAATTAGCGACAGATCGTTTGGGACTCTACCTGCAATTCTTTGAGGCCAAGAGTTCTGAGGTTGATGTTTATCAGATCGATGTTATTTGGCCGGGAGACCTGGCGGAACACCTCATTGATTTGAATGAATACGGCGCCAAAGACGTTGCGGATCAGCATTTTCCGGCGATTGTCCAGAACAATACGGTTGATGGCCGACTGGTAGGGATTCCGTGGTTTACTGATGCGGGGCTGCTGTACTACCGCAAGGATCTGCTTGAAAAATACGGCTACACCAATCCACCGAAAACCTGGGATGAGTTGGAAGAAATAGCCGCCAAAGTCCAGGAAGGCGAACGCGCAAGCAACCCAGATTTTTGGGGCTTTGTCTGGCAGGGAAATGCGTATGAAGGGTTAACTTGTGACGCGTTGGAATGGATTTATTCCCATGGCGGCGGCTCAATTATCGAACCTGACGGCACAATTTCGATTAATAATGAGGATGCAGTGGCCGCGATTGAACGCGCCAGAGGATGGATTGGCACAATTACTCCTCCAGGCGTCACTGGGTTTGGCGAAGAAGACAGCCGCAGAGTCTGGCAGGCGGGTAACGCCGCTTTTATGCGGAACTGGCCCTATGCGTATTCTTTAGGTAATGCTGACGACAGCCCGATTAAAGGCAAATTTGATGTGTGCCCGCTGCCGGGGGCGGAAGAGGGATTAAGCGCAGCAGCCCTGGGCGGTTGGCAGTTAGCTGTGTCAAAATACAGTAAAAATCCTGAAGTTGCCGCTGATGTGGCCTTGACAATGGCTGGTGTTGCCGAGCAAAAACGACGGGCGATTAAGGGATCATTGAATCCGACAATCATGAGCCTGTATAAAGATCCTGAGGTCTTAGAAGCGACTCCTTTCTTCGGCAGCTTGTACGATGTGTTTATCAATGCCGTAGCGCGTCCTTCAACAGCGACTGCGCCGAAATATAACGAGGTTTCAACGTTGTTTTTTAACGCCGTGTATAGCGTGCTGACCGATAAGAAAGACGCTCAAACGGCGATTGATGAATTGGAACTCGATCTTGAAGATATTCTGGAATAGACCAGATCGTTTTTCAGTAGTATGTATGCAGGAAAAAAACCGAGTTTTTCAAAAACTCGGTTTTTTATCGCAACACCAAGGAGGGAAACAGAATGATGAAGATCAGGCAATATATGTGTATGCTCAGTATCATCGGCGTGTTGAGTCTGGGGATTCCCTCAATAATCGGAGCTGAGGAAAAAATCGTCATCACCATGACCGGAAGCGCTGTGGGGCAGGAAGGGGAGATCATTCGCGCCGGAGCTGACCTCTACATGCAAACCCATCCCAATGTTGACATCCGAATTTTTGAAGTCCCTGATTCCACAACCGCGCGTTTGCTGATCTATCTCAAAAAATTGGTGGACGGCGATCCAGGCATCGATCTTTACCAGATTGACGTGATCTGGCCGGGTGAGATGGCGGATCATTTCCTGGATCTCAATGATTACGGCGCGTCGCAAGTTGTTGGCCAATACTTTGCAGAACTCATTGAAAATAATACCGTCAATGGCCGCCTGGTGGCAATCCCGTGGTTTACTGACGCCGGGTTGCTGTATTATCGTACTGATTTATTACAGAAATATGGCTTTACCGCGCCTCCGAGCACCTGGGATGAACTCGAGAAAATGGCGAAAACCATTCAGGATGGCGAAGTGTTGGAAGGGAATGAAAATTTTTGGGGGTTTGTCTGGCAAGGCAATAATTATGAAGGGTTAACGTGTAATGCGCTGGAATGGGTGGCGTCACATGGCGGCGGCACATTTATTGATCGTGATGGCGCTGTCACCATCAACAATCCGGAGGCGTTACGAGCATTAGAACGCGCAAAACGTTGGATTAACTCGATTTCGCCGCCGGCCGTTACCGGTTTTATTGAGGAAGATGCGCGGCGCTGGTGGCAGTCAGGAAATGCTGCCTTTATGCGGAATTGGCCCTATGTGTATTCCATGGCCCAGGCTGAAGACAGCCCGGTTAAAGGCAAATTTGACGTCGCACCGCTTCCCGGTGAACAGCCCGGACAGGGCGTGGCGACGTTGGGAGGTTGGCAACTGGCGGTTTCCAAATACAGTCAGCATCCGGACGTTGCCGCTGATATCGCCTTATTTATGGCCTCGCCAGAAATTCAGAAAATGCGCGCCATCAAAGGCTCCTATAATCCGACAATTATCAGCTTGTATCAGGATGTGGATGTCTTAGCCGCTGTGCCGTTTTTTGGGAGTTTATATAATACCTTTGTGAATGCGATCGCTCGGCCTTCATCTCAGACAGCCCCCAAATACAGCCAGGCGTCGGATTTTATTTTCAATGCCGTCCATGACGTGTTAACCGGGAAACGAGACGCGCAAGTGGTGCTCGATGCCCTGGAAGTTGACCTTGCAGATCTGATCTCCTCAAAATAAGAGGCCGTGATCACGTCTCCACAGAACTATAAGGAGGAAAGATTATGAGCATCATGAAGAGAAAACCGATGGACGAAATGATGAGGCGCGAACAAAATTCCGCTTACTGGCTGCTTGGGCCAACGCTCCTCATTATCTTTCTTGTCGCGATATATCCTCTGGGTTCAGCGTTTTTGAAGAGCTTTACCAATGAAACCTTTGCAAGCTCCCAGCCAACCCAATTTGTCGGGCTGGGAAATTACAAAGAATTACTTAGCCTGACTATCAGAAAACTGCCTCCCAGAGAAAATTTTACCGTGACTGAGCACACGCTCCAAAAACTTCAAGAACAAAAATTGCCTGACGACGTGCTTTCAAAGCTTACCCCACTCCAGGGAAAAATCTATAAAGGCGAGGAGAAATTTTTTAACGCCGTCGAGAAAGCTCTGGGAGAACAGGCATTTAACGCCCATAAATCAGCCATTGTGACATATACAGAGAAGAAGGTTGAGCGCGATCCGGAAACCCGAGCCGTCCAATATGAATCTGCGGTAAGAGTACTGCCGCGTGAGCCGGTTCGCTACCGTGAAGTCGGACAATTCGATTTCTTAAAGACCCGTTATGTGGTTGGCGCGCGCGACCCCGATTTCATTCTCGCTATCAAGGATACGATTGTGTTTACTATTGCCACAGTCTTTCTGGAAACCATCATCGGAATGGGGTTTGCTCTGATCGTGAATGCGAACTTTCCTGGGCGTGGTGCCATGCGCGCCTTGATGCTTGTGCCCTGGGCTATTCCGACCGTCATATCCTCGCGCGCCTGGGCCTGGATGTTTAATTCGACGCGCGCCGGGTTCTTTAATGTCATCTTCAGCATGTTCGGAATCGGCAACGGACAGATGGCGTTTTTGCAGATGGAGAATTGGCAGTTGCCGGCAATGATCATGATTGATGTGTGGAAAACCACGCCCTTTATGACGTTGTTGATTCTGGCCGGTTTACAATTAATCCCCACGTCAATCTATGAGGCGGCTGACGTGGATGGCGCGTCGAAATGGCGACAATTCTGGACCATTACCATGCCAATGCTCAAACCGACCCTGGCAGTCGCGCTGGTCTTCCGGACTTTGGATGCTCTGCGTGTATTCGATGTTTTCCAGATTGTATTGGCGCAGTCGCGCTATTCAATGGGAAGTTTCATTTACTACGAACTCATTAATAACCGGGCGACCGGCTATTCTTCCGCCGGCGGCGTGATTATATTCCTCCTGATCTTTGCCTTTGCTATCGCTTACATAAAATTCCTGGGCGTCCAATCGGAGGGAGATTGAGGCTATGGCTTGTGAAGCGTTCGTTAGTAAGTATGAACACCTATTTTAGCGAAGGGACGACAGCGCTTGTTCGCCTGGAAACGTGAAAAGCGCATGTCGCAAATGGGTATGAAAAAAAGAGAACTCATCAAAAAAATTTTGTTTTGGATCGCAGTCGCCTTCATGGCGTTCTGGATGATCTTTCCGTTTTACTGGATGGTAAATTCCGCGTTGAAAAGTGAAGCTCAGTTGCAAATGACTCCGGCCACATTTATTCCGCGTGATCCTTATACGGGAGAGGTTTCGTTTTCTTCGCAGAATTTTCGCGCGGTATTTCAGAATGACAAATTTATCATCGGCATTTGGAACAGCGTCATTGTAGCCGGATTAACCACCCTGATTTCTCTGGTGGTCGGGTCGTTTGCGGCCTTTGCGCTGGGCAAATTGCACTTTCAAGGCAAAACGCCGGCAATGTATGTGATTCTGGCCATGACGATGTTTCCGCAAATCAGCGTGTTGTCAGGCTTATATGCCCTGATGAACTGGTTAAATATTCCCGCAATTCCGTTCATGATCATGTCGTATATGATGTTTACACTGCCCTTTACGGTCTGGGTGCAAACATCCTTTTTTAAAAGTCTGCCAGTTTCCATTTTGCAATCAGCCTATGTGGATGGTGCAACCCCGTTCCAGACATTTTATATGATCCTGCTGCCGCTGACAGCGCCTGCACTGGTGACAACAGGGTTGCTGGCGTTTATTGCCGCCTGGAATGAATATTTGTTTGCTCTGACGTTTACATCGGTCTCGCCAGCAGCCCGAACGGTGACGGTTGCGATTGCCCTGTTCACCGGCGCGATTGCCCGCCAGGAACCTTTTGGAGAAATTATGGCGGCCGGCGTTGTGGTCACAATTCCGTTGATTATTCTGGTCTTAATCTTCCAGAAGCGGATTATGGCCGGGTTGACAGCCGGAGCCGTCAAAGGCTGATTCGTTGAACATTTTTCAACACATGAAAATAAAAAAACCGGGTTTTTTGAAAAAACCCGGTTTTTAAGTTTATACGTATTTTACTCAGTGAAAAACTTCAGGAACAAAGATAATCAGGAAACGTATCGCGAATGTATTCTTGCTTATCGCCCTTCATGTAGTTTATCATGTAACACTATCGAATAAGTGAAAGGAGTCAACATGCTGGAAAATATCATTGAAGAGATTTTGATTTCGGAAGAGATGATTCAAAAACGCGTGAAAGAATTAGGGAAACAAATTTCGCGCGATTATGCAGACAAAGACCCCATCTTAATCAGTATTTTAAAGGGCGGAGTCTATTTTTTGATTGATTTGACCAGGGCGATCACCATCCCGCACACCATTGATTTTATGGTGGTGTCAAGTTATGGCGATTCGCGGGAAACCTCAGGCATCGTTCGCTTAGTCAAAGATTTAAAAGAAGATATCCGCCATCGCTATGTTTTGATTATCGAAGATATAATTGACAGCGGCTTAACGCTCGATTATCTGCTGAAATCCTTGCAAGCCAGAGAGCCGCAAAGCATCGAAATCTGCACGCTGCTGAGCAAACCTTCACGCCGAAAAGTTGATTTACATGTTAAATACCTCGGGTATGAGATTCCCGATAAATTTGTGGTCGGATACGGCTTAGATTATCAGCAATATTATCGCAATCTGCCGTTTATCTGCGTCTTTAAATCGGACGTGTCGGTAATCAGTAAGCAGTAAACAGTGATCAGTAATCAGTGAGCAGTGTTCGGTGAGCAGTGAGCAGTATTCTGCCTGATAACCGAACACTGCTTACTGATCACTGCTTACTGAACCCTGACACCTGGTTATTTCAAACGCTCAACCAGCATGGCAAAAAAGCGTTCAGCGTCAAAGTCAATGCCCACGTGCACATTCGGCGGCCGGCCATGAGTCAGATACGGGTCGCATACGGTGCGTCCGCGCGTAAACTCTCCTTTGGTCTCAATATCCACCCGCATCAACTGCGTCTTGAGCAAGGAGGGATCGCAGACCGCAGCGACTGCGCAGGCATCATGTAATGAGGCCCATTCAGATACTCCGAGTTTCTGGATTGCGCCTAAGTAGAAGCGAAACATGGACGTCAAGGCTTCCGACACGGGGGTGCCATGCCTGGAAATCATGGTGAGATGTTCCTGCCTGAGCGGTGCTTTATGGGTTGCGTCTAACCCCACCATTACAATCGGAGCGCCAGACTCAAAGACGACTTTGGCTGCTTCCGGATCAGTATAGATATTAAACTCCGCTGACGGTGTGACATTCCCCAACCCCATGGCCCCGCCCATCAAAACAATCTGCGCAATCCGCGGAATAATGCGCGG
>DF820470.1:526919-597372 GCA_000739535.1 Candidatus Vecturithrix granuli
TTCCCCAACCCCATGGCCCCGCCCATCAAAACAATCTGCGCAATCCGCGGAATAATGCGCGGTTCGCGCAGCATCGCCATGGCAATGTTCGTTAAGGGCGCGGTTGGAATCAGCGTAATATCGTTATTCGATGCCAGAAACATCTCGATCAGAAAATCCACGGCATGTCCCGGATGAAATTGTAAATCCGTCGGCGGCAGAATCACGCCATCCAACCCCGATTTCCCGTGCACAGCCGAAGCTGTATGTAACTCGCCGAAGAGCGGTTTCGCCATGCCTCGCACCACCGGAACTTTCCGAATACCTGCTAATCCGCAGAGTTTCAACGCATTCATCGAAGTTTTCTCAACCTCAACATTGCCGGCCACACAGGTAATACCGATCAGTTCCAATTCCGGGGAACGAGCAGCCAGAATAATCGCCGCCGCGTCGTCATGCCCGGGATCGCAATCAATAATTACTTTTTTCCTTTGCATCATGATAGTATCATAAAAAATTGAGAAAGATTGGCAGAAATAACTACACGAATGAAGAATAAACAAGAATTTTCGGACGATACGCACAAGTAGAACCTTTGCATTCAGCACAAAAATATTCACAGCAACAAAATATTCATGAGACAGAGGATCGCTTGTCAAGTTATTTATATTAGACATTATCACGAATAAGGTTCGTAGTCAACGCTTTAGCGTTGTTCCAGGCATGTTCAGAAACGCTGAAGCGTGTACTACGAGCCAAATTTCGTAATGTCTCTCGATGATTTGCCTTCGCCAGCCATTTTTCCTTGACTCTGTGCCAGGGACTTGCACACATGGATTGAAAGATGAAACAGAACGGTACAATGAACGGATAGTGCAAGAAGGGAGCGATGTCTGATATGAAACATGTGCTGATCTATACGGACGGGGCTTGCGCCAACAATCCTTACGGAAATGGCGGTTATGGAACGATTATTGTCAATGGAACTCAGCGTCAGGAGTTGTCGGGAGGATTTCAAAATACCACCAATAATCGCATGGAAATGTACGCGGTGATTAAAGGGCTGGAAGCTTTGCAGGAACCGTGCGAAGCTACGGTGTACAGCGATTCGAAATATCTGGTTGACAGCATTGCCAAAGGCTGGGTGTATCGCTGGCAGGCGAATAATTGGATGCGGAACAAGAAAGACCCGGCCTTAAATGTTGACCTGTGGCAGCGGATTTTAGACCTCTGTCAGAAACATAAAGTCACGTTGCAGTGGGTGCGTGGCCATGCCGGGCACCCTGAAAACGAACGCTGCGACCAATTAGCGGTCAGAGCCTTGAAGCAGGCAAACCTCCCCTCAGATTTGTCAAGTTTGTGAGAGTACAAGGAGAAGACAGAAGAAGTGAACTTGACAAAGTAGAATAAAGATCGGTGTTTTGATGTATAAATCATTGACAGAAGCTCTTGTGCCCCTTATATTTGTAGTAAAAACTATGAGGGATGCTTATTTTTATGATAGATTTACCGTTTGAAGAAATTCTGCCGAACTCGAAAAGAGCAGAAATAGACGTGGAAAAATTTTTCCATTACTCTATGGATCCCTTGAACATCGGAAATCAGAATAAATGGATGGCGTTTCAGAAAATTGGCTATCAGGTTCATTCTGCTGATAGCCGCTGGGAGGCTGCTCAAGATGTGATCCGCCAATTAAAAAAGAGTTTAGGCGAAGCTCCGGCAATACCTGGTAAGAATACCCAATATGGTCAACGCTATAAAGTTTTCACATCAATTATCGGGCCAAACGGAGATACAGGAACGCTTATCACGATCTGGCAAATTGATAAGGGAAACACGTTCCCTCGACTTATCACAAATTGGTTGGAGGTACAGCGATAACATCATGGAAAATATACAGGTTAACACCAAAATACAAACACGGGTTGATATTGAAAGCGATTTTTCCGATCGGATGATTCCGAAAGGAAGTATCGGAATGGTAGTTGAATGTTATGAACATCCTGTGGGCTACGCGGTTGACATCCCTATTCCGGATGAAAATTTAGCCAGTCATTTTACCTATGAAAATGTGATTTTAACCCCTGAACAATTTGTTGTGCTCAACGAGACGCAAATGTATCAACTACTCTTTTGGGCATACAATTCTCGGAAACCTGTGTCGCCAAACACGCTCATAGCTGAAGACGTACTGCCATTCTCAAACCTTCATTAATAAGCAGATCAAAGTCTATATGGAAGCTCATCATCAAACTCAGCAATCATATAATATTACCCTACCATGATGCGGAGAAGGGAAAACAACCGGGTTTTTCAAAAAACCCGGTTGTTGAGGAGAAATTGTAACGCAGTTTAACGCTGGTAGGCGTCTAGTTGTTTGCTGACGAAGTATTTTTGGAAACGCATATAATCCGGCAGGAGCTCCCCGGCCAGTGGTTTGGCATAGGTAATAAATTTATCATTCACAAAATTCCCTTCGGGGCTGATATAATCTGCCGGAATCACTTTTTTAGCATTGGCGACTTTTTCAAGGGCCACCATGCCGGTCGTGCACGAATAGGGTTCATCGGATTCGCGCACAAGCGCCACCATGTAGCCGTTATGGCCTTCCACGGCATATTGTACCGCCCGCTGGCCGACTAGATAGGCTTCTTGCAAGTCCGACTGCGACGCCCCTAAAATAGAGACGCGCTGAATCGTGCCTGGCTTGTCGCAGCGAGCTTTGATGCCTAATTTTTTCTTAATCACATTTGCCAGATAATCGCCAACCCCTTCCAATTGCACATGGCCGAAGGCATCAACCGAATCTGACTTGACAAGAATTTTCCCGTCTTTATCTCGCACTCCTTCAGATACCGCGATCAACACATGTCCGAGGCGATCATAGACCTTCTGCACGTCATTCAGGAATTTGTCTATCTCAAAGGCCACTTCTGGCAGATAGATCAACTGCGGCGCATCGTCCGGGTCTTGTTTCGCCAGCACGGTCGCCCCGGTAATCCAGCCGCTATCCCGTCCCATAGCCTCGATGATTTTGATCGCGGTTGAAGTATTGGCAATGGCTTCCGTATCGCGTCCGGCGTCGCGCATGGCAATTGCCATCCAACGGGCAACGCTGCCGAATCCCGGACAATGATCCGTTTCTACCAGATCGTTATCAACGGTTTTAGGAATGCCCATCACATGCATCTCATATCCGGCTGCGGTCGCCATCTGACTGATTTTGTGAGCAGTATCCATCGAATCATTGCCGCCATTATAAAAGAAATAACGGATATTGTGTGCTTTGAACACTGCTAACACTCGCTCTAAATCGGTTTGATCGAGTTTGCGTCGGCATGACCCTAAAGCCGAAGAAGGGGTGCGGCGAAGTCTCTCAACTGTTTCCGGAGACTCTTGCGCCAGATCAATCAGATTTTCGTGCAGTACCCCCATAATGCCGTTAATTGCGCCATATACTCCCTCAACTTCACGATGTTTCAGGGCTTCTTGAATCACCCCGCAAATACTGCTGTTAATCACAGCTGTCGGCCCACCGGATTGGGCCATCACTAATTTTCCACGTAATCCTGCCATTATTTTCCTCCTATCCATTATTCACAAATTTGATACAGTTCAATCAATACGCCTCCGGTGCTTTTCGGGTGCAGAAACGCCATTTTTTTCTTGCCATCCTCAATTTCACGCGGCTGTTCATCAATCAACTTGGCCCCACGCGCTCTCAGATCGGCCAGGGCTTGTTCAATATCGTCAACTTCAAAACAGAGATGGTGCACGCCTTCGCCGCGTTTTTCGATAAATTTTGCCACGCCGACATTCCCTTCTGTAGGTTGGACAAGTTCGATGTGGGTTTCTCCGACCGGAAAAAAGGCGGTGATCACTTTCTGCTCTTCAACCGCATGCTGCCCTTCAAGCTCCAATCCTAACAGATCGCGATAAATTTTCAAACTTTCTTCAATATCCTTCACGGCAATTCCAATATGATTGACTTTTTTATACATAGCATTTTCAAGCATACTCCTTTACCGAAAGGCGTCTTAAGCATTATTCATCAGCATTGACCTTGTGTAGAGGAGTGTCAAAGCTCGTCTTTGGCTGTCAAAGTCGAGCTTTGACACTCCTGTTTCTGGCGTCAACTCAACTGCATAATGCTGTAATACGCCTTACGGCCAGGAGAGTCCCCTTAATTTCCCCTAATTCTATAGTGTTGGCTCAACGAGCATTGGTATGGCGAAAACCACCTCTATCAAGTATCTTACCTCAAATCCTTGCTTATGAGAAATCCCTGTAGTTATTTATTTGAGAAAAGTCAAATATTTTTCTGAAAAATCTTTTTCTACAACCTTTACACTCTTTTTGCTTGACAGTTGTCGCTGAATTCGTTCACGATAAGAATGTTTATTTCTACTTTGTTAAATTCGAAAGGCGCTCCATCTCACAGCCCTGAAAGGGCAACATGCCATGTTTTCGAATCTAACAAAGTCGTATTCAATAGTTCGGACAGTTTTCGTATGACCCCCCTTTATCCCCCCGTAAACGGGGGGAAACTGGAGATGGGACGTGTCCTGTCTGCTTCCCCCCGCTTGCGGGGGGATTGAGGGGGGTGGAATCAAAACTGTCCGAAGTATTGATTATAAAAGACAGTTTTATTATTTTGGTCTGCCATAAAGGAGAGTGAGAGTATCGTGAGCGAAATGTCAGAATTATCGCCAGAATTACAGCAGAAATTATTGCGCATTGCCAGAGAGACGATGGAGGAATATATCCGCCATCATACAATTCCCGAATTTTCAGTCGAAGAACCGGAATTGACTCAAAAATGCGGCGCATTTGTGACTATTAAATCCTCGCAGCGCTTACGCGGATGCATCGGTTATGTTGAGGGATTTAAACCGCTGTATCAGACCGTCATTGACATGGCCATCGCGGCTTCTACACAAGATCCGCGTTTTGAGCCGGTGCGAGAGCAGGAACTGTCGGATTTGCACCTTGAAATTTCCGTGATGAGTCCGTTGCGCAAGATTGCTGATCCGCAAGAAGTTGTGGTTGGAGTTCATGGGATTCTGATCAAACGAGGCCCCCGTAGTGGATTATTACTGCCACAGGTGGCGACAGAATATCACTGGGATCGCCAGACTTTTCTGGAACATACCTGCTTAAAAGCCGGATTGCCTCGTAACGCCTGGAAAGATCCGGATGTTGAGATCCTTGTGTTTAGCGCGCAGGTATTTCATGAGGCAACAGGATGATTGATCTGCACTGCCACATTTTGCCATACATTGATGATGGCCCTGAAACGCTTCAGGAAACGCTGGAAATGTGCCGGATGGCTGTTGCGGATGGCATTACGACGATTGTCGCCACGCCTCATCAACAAAACGGCGTGTATGAAAATTCTGCGAAGGCGATTCTGAAAAAAGTTGAAGAAGTGGCTTTGGAGTTAAAGAACACGGATATTGCCCTGGAACTGCTTCCGGGAGCAGACGTATTCATTGATGTGCACACCGGCGACAAGATTGCGCAGGGAGAGATTATGACTGTGAACAATACCGGGCGTTATTTTCTCCTGGAATTCCCCGCGCATTCAATTCCACCGAATATTGAGAAGATCATTTTTAACATATTACTAAAAAATATCACACCGATTCTGACGCACCCTGAACGGATTGCCGAAGTGCAGGAGTACCCTGACAAAATTTACAACCTGATCTGCTCAGGCGTGCTCAGCCAGATTACCGCGATGAGTTTGACCGGAGAATTTGGCCCCCGGGCGCAAAAGTGCGCGAAAATTCTGCTGAAACATCATCTGGCGCATATTATTGCCACCGATGCGCACTCTGTTGCTGGCCGGCCTCCTCTGCTTTCAAAAGCGGTAGATATGGCGAGCCGCATTGTAGGGCATGAAGAAGCCACGGAGATGGTGACGACAATTCCGCTGCAAGTCATTCGAGGAGAACCCGTGTTAAACTTACCGCCTCCTCTGCCCCTCACCCGTAAACGGTTCTGGTTTTTCTGAGAAGAACCTGAAAAACTGAAGTTTTGAACGAGGCGGAGGGTGATCGAAAAAATTGTCAAAAACGGCTATTGTCACATTGAAGATCTGCTGGAAAAAGAAACCAGCGTTGAATTGTTGAAAAGCATGGCAGCTCACGATGTCTGGCTCTATAAAACCCATGAACAGAAAATCAGCGATAATTCTCAGAGCCTCTGCCGCGCTTTCGAAAAACTAATGTATCGGCGCAATGATAACAAACAAGAAGCAAGCAGAACATGTTGAGGGAAGCCTTTATTCGAAAATTGAAAACGCGCTGCTGTTGAACGGAGGAGCGTTATGATGGATGCTCGCATAGAGACTATTCTGCAAGGAGAGTCGGAAACCGTTGAATTCAAAAAATCAACGTCGTTAGTAAAGGAAGCGATTCAAACCCTGTGCGCTTTTGCCAATCATCATGGGGGATATGTCGTGTTTGGCATTGATGATCACGGGCGGGTACTTGGGCAGCAGGTAAGCGATGATACCCTGAAAAATATTGCCAATGAGGTCAAACTGAATACTGACCCGAAGTTATACCCCTCGATTGAAACGATAGAAATTCAGGGGAAAACGTGTGTTCTGGTCGCCATTGAAGAAAGCCCTCTGAAGCCGCATTTTGCGTATGGTCGTCCGTATCGCCGCGTTGGGACAGTGAATCAGCAGATTGATCGTGACATGTATGAATATCTGTTACAACAACGCTTCAATGGATATGGGTTTGACCATCAACTCTGCCAGGGGGCCGCGCTCAAGGATCTCGATCCGGACATCATCACTTACTTTCTGGAAACTGCGAATACCGTGAGGAATTTGAATGAACAGATTTTTCTCCCTCACAATATCCTGCTTGAAAAATTAGATTTGAGCAGAGAAGGGCAATTGACGAATGCCGCGGTATTACTATTCGGACGCAATCCCATGCATTTTTTCCTCCAGCATTATGAAACCAAGTGCGGATTATTTCCTTCGGATGAGGGCTATGATGAAATTCTTGATGATCGCGAATGGCGATCAAACCTGCTCCTGATGTTTCTGGATGTGTTTGGGTATATGACGGAACATATTCACAAACAAACCCGGAAGAATGCTGTGTACCGCACGGAAGAGTATGAATTTCCCCTGACTGCGATCCGAGAGTGTATCGTGAATATGCTGGTGCATCGAGATTTCAGGCAGAACATCAAAAATACGATAGAGATTCGTCCGGCCGCGATCACATTCATGAATCCGGCGCATTTATTTGCGCCAGCCATTACAATTGACCTGCTGAAAAAGCCCCATGTTTCCCGTCCGGGCAATAAGCTGATCGCCAAAATTTTTCATTTGATGGGTTTATTCGAGAGCTGGGGCAGCGGGACATTAAAAATTGTCACCGGCATTCGTCACGCCGGAAACCCCGAACCACAGTTTGATTTCGCCAACGGCCTGTTCCGTGTCATTCTGCCACGTAAGGAGGCATGATGGATCATACTGAGGCGGCGTCGCGATGTCTCAGCCTATTGGGGTTGGTCATGGTATAATAAAGTGAGTTCGGGACAAGGTTTTTACAGCATTATTCATAACGATTGACACGGCTAAAAACCAGGTTTCTTCAAGAAACCTGGTTTTTGTGACAGGTATCAGGTCAACGGTTCTGCATAATGCTGTAGCCCCAGCGGGGCGGGATGTGGGTAGCACAAGAGGCATCCCCTGCTGTCCTGTTGAGTCCCGGAGGGACGGTATATGTGGAGAAGTTTAAGCACGTCGGGAACTTCCGTGCGCCCCACATACTGCCTCTCCGAGGCTCATCAGAAATGAGGGCGCGGACAGTTTCTACACGTATAATTCTTTCCTCTGCAATGACCTCACTTTGTCCACAGGAGGTAACTGGGACAGGACGCTGGCCGGCCAGTATTAATAAGCACTTTCGAAGTAAATGGCTGTAATGTGATGTTACAGCTCACCGGATTTTGATCCAAATCCTGATAAAGCGTGGTGCCTAAATTGAAAACTTTGGCAGCTTTGGTGTCGTTGTAAAAGATTTCCGCATTGTTTGAAGCGCCAGGATTAAGGGTGAACCAATGCTTCAATGTCATCATTCCTTATCTACACACGATCTTCATCTGCCTGCCAGGAGAAGATCTCGAGGTGAGTCAACTTTTTTTGCCTGGCACCTTCCGCCCAGACACCCTATGATAACGTGAGTTCGGGATAAGAAAAACGCTGTAAAAGTCCCGAAGGGACGGGATATGGTAGCCCAGGGTGTCAGCCCTGGGGCTGAAAATCCGATGTGTGTGCTCTCCCCTCCCCTCCCCGTGTTCTGCCGCCGCTCGCGGCGGCAGAACACGGGGAGGGGGAACCCGTTTCTTGTCCCAGGGTTCACACCCTGGGCTACCAGATTTTGCCCCGTTGGGGCTTACAAGCTTATCCCGAACTCACGTTATTTAGTACGTAGTGCTTCAAGTATTGTAGGAATGGCAAGCCTCTCATCAGCTTCCTGCCTACCTTGTAGCGGTTGCAGTGTGGATCGCCTATGGTGAATTGAAGGAGGGAGGCTCGCTTTTTCTACAATACCGTATCGCTTACGGCGAAAAGTCTGGTAAATAGTTACATTTTTCATGAGAAATGCATGATAAGGAGTAACACAATCTATGAGAACTCTGGCGTTAGATATTCCCGAAGAGGCGTTGGTTTCTGCGAAAATTCCCAGAAATCCCTGGAAAACCGATTTGAAACGTGAACTTGCGCTTCAGTTGTATCGCGAAAATATGATTTCCTTTTTGGCTGTTAAAGCCAAACTTTGACATTCCTTGTCTAGTGTCAACAGAACTGTATAATGCTGTAACTTGCAAGGTAGAGGAAATACTGAGATGAACGAGAAACAACGAATTAAAGCGTGTATTGCTTTTCAAGAAACCGATAAATTTCCCTGGCAAATCAATTATACCTCTCAAATAGGTGCGCGACTCATGAATGATCTTGGCCTTCGAGAACAACATTATGACGTGTTAGGGAAGAATATCTATGCGTTTAATGAACTTGATAATTTCCTGGGCAATCATATTGCTGCTCGTCTTCGAACCAGGGCGGTCAATAGCGTTAATGAGGTCCAACCGGGAATGTGGCAGGATGAATGGGGCGTTGTATGGGATCGAACCATTGACAAAGACATCGGAACGCCTGTGAATTGTCCGCTGGAAAATATGGAGTTGAGTAAGCTTGTTGTGCCAGATCCTGACGATCCGCGGCGGTATGCGCACTTCGAGCCAATTATCCGGGCCAATCCGGATCGTTACTTGTTAGCGAGACGAGCGTATTGCTTGTTTGAGAGGGCCTGGTCATTGCGAGGCATGCAAAATCTCCTGATGGATTTCATACTCAATCCCTCCTTTGTGCATGAATTATTTGAAAAAATCACAGATTTTAATCTGAGGGTTGTTAAGAACCTGACTAATTTTCCCATTGGCGGGATCTATTTTGGCGATGATTGGGGAGGACAACGCGGCCTACTCATGAGTCCTGCCACCTGGCGCAAGTTTATCAAACCCTATATGCAGCGAATTTATGACCAGGCTCATCAGCAAGGCTATGATGTCTTTATCCATAGTTGTGGAAACAATTCGTTAATTATGGATGACCTGATCGAAATCGGAGTGAATGTCTTTAACCCCTTTCAGCCGGAAGTCATTGATGTGGCAGAACTTATACAAAAGTATGCGCATAAGTTAGCTTTTTATGGAGGATTAAGCATTCAACACACACTTCCCTTTGGTACACCGGAGGACGTCCGGCAGGAGGTCGAACATCGTTTAGGACTTGCTCGACAATACGGAGGGCTGATCATCTCTCCCGCCCATGATATGCCACCTGATATTCCCACAGAAAATGTTCTTTCAATGCTTAAAATCCTTCACGCACAAGCGTAAATATGTGATCGGTCTTTTTCGGTGTGGGTGATGTCTGTGCAAAGCTGGATGAATTTCTCAGCGGTGATAGTAAGGGCAGGTCTTTGGTTGATGACAAAAATCATGTGATCGCTTTGATACCAGAGTTCTCCTTCATACAACTCAGAATGAGGGTTCAAGCTCTGTCGGATATGATCCGCAAGGGGTTGTGGACAGCCGTACAAGGAATAGCTGGTTTTACCGTCATAATAGCCTGCTCCGTCCAGATTGATCACAAGCTGAATCTGGTCAAACATGGCTTTATTAGTCGTAAGATACAGTGCTTGACCAGAGGCGGCATAATAATCTTCGCCGTATTCCCAGCCAATACAGGTAAATTCAGGGTACGAGGTTTCAAAGTCGAAAGCTGCAATCGTGTTCGCAAAAAAATCCGTTCAACGCTACAAGCATGAAGATAATCGTGGTAAAGTGTGGTATTTTCACCGTCCAATTTTTCGGTGACAACAATGTCCTTCAATTGTCCAAGATGCTGGATGGAATCTAACGCGATGTCACCTTCTAATCTTCCGGGTGACCGGGGTAAATTGGGTGTTCGTGGGTATTTGGTCGAATCAGAATTCATCCTGTTACCGGTTCAAGAGATTTTGTGGTCTTGCGCTCTGATTCTTTTACTGAGAGAGAAGCAACAATATGTGTTTACAGCATCTGAAGATGATACTACCCGGGCATGGCGAGTCTTTCGTAACACTCTCAGGAGTTGATTAATTATGCCAATGAAATCTTACCTCGTCGGCTTACATCACAAGAAAAAAAGTAGTGGTTAAATGGTAAGTGATGCCCGCTCGTTGAGCGAAGTCGAAACGAGCCACTTATTGTTCCCTTCGACTTCGCTCAGGGAACGCATCACTTACCATTTAACCATTACCAGAAAAAAAACAATATTTTCTGGACATGGAGTAGTGACTTGGGGGATGATGAATTAACCATTCATTTGGGTCGCAGAATTGGGACTGAGTGTCCTGAGTGAGTTCCGCAGTTTATGAAACTCGCTCAGACAAGGTGATCTTCATCAGATTCATTTTTGAAAGATGAGTTCTCCCAGACTGTGACTTTCGCCCCATTTCAAGGAAGAACTGGATAGGAGTTTCTCCTGTTTGCCTTCCTGGTCGGAATCGCTGATTGTGATGGAAAAGAGCGCGGAACCGATCTTTTTATAGCCTTGCGGCAGCAACGCAAAGGGCACTGCAAATTCCAACAAATAGCCCTGGTCTGTTAACTTCGCCGCAATTGCAATCTCTGGCAGCGGATATTCGGAGACCGGCCGCTGACCTTGATACCACAAACGAGCTTCCGGCGCGAATTCAGCAAAATTTCCGGGAGAAACGCCGATTTGGACTTTCTCGCCATCTGCACTGGCAAACCAGAGTTCAATATGGTCGCCACGCAGCATCTTATCGCCGCTATAGGCCTGACTGAACAGATCATCATAGACTTCGATGAAAAAGTAGAGCTGCTCCTGATCGTAGCCCGCGTACATTTTGGCGGAAATATCAAAATCGCTTGTCCATTTTTCAAATCCGTAAGTGATCGGATTACCGACCGGAGAATTTTTGAGGTACCCGGGGTAGGAGAAAAGCACCCATTCGTCGTCCTGGCAGTCAAGGGCGGCGTTTTTAATCGGATAAGCGGCAAAGCGGTAGTAATAGCGGAAATAATAGAGGCGTTTTCCGCCCACCTTTTCGGCTTCGCCCAGATATTCTACATAGACCTGACCAATGGCGGCGTCGAACCAGACCTGGGCTTTGGCGTGATCTTGTTCTAAGGTCGCATTATACACAATATCCGTGAGCTTGACCGAGTTTTCAAGAAATTTAAACGTGATGGCCGCGGGTTCGTTCGCCGTAATATCTGACACCAGTTTTCTGCCGTTAAAGGGGCACAAGAGTTCAAGCCGGCCGCTGCGAATCCACAGTGCCTGGGTTTGCGCCAGTTCGGTATTATACACCAGGTCCAGACGATTGCCTTCAAAACGGCGAGAGATGTAGTCGTCGCGATCAGAAATCAAGACGGTCAAGCCCTGCTGCGGGCCATCGCGGTAGATCACGGCCACGTCATCAATGTAATCGCCGTTCAGATCGCCGCCGGTCATCAGCGCAATCCGGGTTTTATCTTGCAGTAACGGTTCCCACACGGATTTACGATCTTTCCATGAACTCTGGGCCAATACGATACCCGGTAGGAAGCTTAACAGCAGGAGACAGAGAGAAAGTTTCTTTAACATTATGTCCTCCCTTGAAAATGTAGCGCGAAACTCCAGTTTCGCGCATTGTTGACAGCCACGAAATGGGAGTTTCGCGGTACAAGGTTTTCATTTTTCTTTTCGCAGTTGCTTGCTGAAATTCTGTCTAAGGACTTACCTGGTCAGATGGGTTCCATTAGTGGTGATCACCTCTTTGTACCAATAGGCCGAATCTTTGAGAATGCGTTGTTGGGTGCTAAAATCCACATATACCAGCCCGAAGCGCTGGAGATAGGCTTCAGCCCATTCAAAGTTATCTATCAGGGTCCAGACAAAATAGCCGCGGGCATCCACGCCGTCGTCAATGGCGCGTTGATATTGCAGCAGATAACGCTGTAAAAAGTCAATGCGCTGTGGATCGTGTATCTTGCCGTCCAGGGAAATCCATTCGATGTTTGACATGCCGTTTTCCGTGACAATGATAGGCAGATGATAGCGTTCCCAGAAGAATTTGGGACCCCAATACAGGGATTCCGGCGTAACCGCCCAATATTCCTTGTTGCGGTCGCGGAAGGCGGTGTGTTTATCGCCTTCCGGGAAGGGCACTTGATGGGGCTGTCCCTGCTCATCAGCGCGAACCACAATTCCCTGATAATGATTGAAGCCGAAGAAATCTAAGGGCTGGCAGATTGTTTCCAGATCGCCCGGCTGAATCTGCGGCATGGCGCCGCCAAAGATGCGCAATCCGTCTTCAGGATAAGTTCCTGACAAGACCGGGTCCATCCACCAGGTGTTATTCCAGACCGAGGGTTCAGTGATGGAGAACATCGTCTGCCGGGCAGCGTCAAGATCTTCAGGGCGATCCGTTGCCGGAATGCTGATGAGGCCGACCGGCGCAAAACCGACCCGGGCCGGAGATTGGGCGTAAGCTCGAATCATCTGGACGGATTTGCCGTGCGCCAGCAAGGCATGGTGCGCGGCGCGCAAGACTTGCGCCAATCCTAATTTGTCGCCGGGCGCGTGCACGCCGAGCTGATGTCCCAGGCCGATAAAACACTGGGGTTCGTTGAGCGTCATCCAGTGCGCGACCCGATCGGAAAGGGCGTCAACCACCACTTTTGTATATTCCGCAAACCATTCCGGGCTGTGCGGATTGAGCCAGCCGCCCTGGCAATAGAGATCGTAGGGATAATCCCAGTGAAACAGGGTGATGTAAGGCGTGATACCGGCGGTCAATAGCTCATCAACCAGACGGTGGTAAAAATCCAATCCTTTGGAATTGACTGCGCCTGTCCCTTCCGGCAGGATGCGCGGCCAGGAAAGCGAGAGACGGTAGGCTTTTAAGCCGATGGCCTTCATGATGGCGACATCTTCTTTGTAGCGGTGATAATGATCGCAGGCGATGTCGCCGGTATGCCCCTTAAAGACCATCCCGGTTTTACGGCAAAACATATCCCAGACTGACCAGCCCTTGCCATCTTCAAACGCGGCGCCTTCAATTTGATACGATGCGGTGGCCGCACCCCACGCAAAATTTGCTGGAAAACTCATAGTAGTATTTCTCCTTTGAAAATGTAGCGCGAAACTCCAGTTTCGCGCACCAGTGAGACGGCCGCGAAACTGGAGTTTCGCGGTACATCTCTCATTTTCATTGTGCCAGGGGAGCGTCCGCTCATAACCTCTCCTATGAAACGACAGGGGTTTTCTGTAGGAAGGATTCCTGACAGCGAATTGGTCGGTGTGGCACCGAACCATGCCTCTGAGAATCCTTCTTACAGGAAATCCTTGTAGTTTCATTGCCTCGGGTGAGCGTCAGCTCATGACAACTCCCCTGAAAATAGAATTTTCATGCGTTGTTGGTGTACGCCGAAACTGGAGTTTCGGCGTACATGAATAGCTCCTTTGAAAATACTTGTACCGACGAACAGCCGTATTCGTCGAAATTCTCTGCGAACAAGGCTGTTCGCAGGTACGTGTGCATCACGATTCATTTTCATTGTGTCGGGTGAGCAACACGTTTATGACCTCTCCTTTGAGAATAGTTGTACCAACGGACTGCCGTGTCCGTCGCAAGGTTCTGCGGACAGGGCTGTCCGCAGGTACGCTTTGCTATTTGTGAAATTTATTATTAAATCTAAAGCAGCCAAAAATCGGATTTCTTGAAGAAACCCGATTTTAAGGAAATCAAGCCATGAAACAGAAAAAATATACTCCATATTTTTTTGCAAGCTTTTTCCTGGGAATTCTTTATTCAGAAAAGCGGCGGAGAAAAATAAAATTCCGCGAAAAAGTTCTTGCATGATTTCACCTGTACGAGTAAAAAAGAAACAATGAATAGCAACACTGGTTTGAGTATCAGGATATAAAATTCAAGCAGGCCGCGTAATAGCCATATTTGAATTTGTAGAGGTTGCTGTAAGCATAGAAAGCGATTTCAGGATGAAAAGCAAAACATGGGTATGACAAGCAATGGATCCGCAGAAAACCTATAGAGATTATTGGCGTTGTCGCATCATTGAGCAACAAGCGCAGCAACAGCAGTCCATACAACAAGCACGGAGAGAGTTGCAGCGTATTGTTGATCTCCTGGTTCGAGAATTCGGCGTCGAACGCATTATCGTGTTCGGTTCGTTAGTGCGAGGCGGATTTACGCCGGAGTCAGATATTGATCTGGCTGTCGCTGGTCTGCCCGTTGACGCCTATTTTACTGCAATGGCAGCCGTCAACCATATCACCGAACGTTGGGTGGATCTCAAACCGCTGGAGGATCTGCACCCCCATTTTCGTCAACGGGTATTTGAGACAGGAGAGGAAATCTATGCGAGAGATCTCTGTGAATAAGTTACGTGAACTTGCAACGGATATTGAACTCGAAATTGATCATCTGCGTCAGGTTGTGAACGCATCTTCCTTTTAATTGCCTCTGAATTGAATGGATCAACGCCTTCTGAATATGATTGGCATAAAAGTCTCTCTCTGGCTGAACAATTGGAAGAGCAGCAATAAGATTTTCATAAGTCTTTGCAGCGATATTGTTGACTACCTCAAAATAAAAAAGCCGGGTGTCTTGAAGAAACCCGGCTTTTGACTGTAATGGATTAATCGGCGGCCAGAACAGAGGTCATGGCGACCATGTCGGCGATGTCTTCAACGCTGCACCCTCTGGACAGGTCGTTGACAGGTTTGGCAAAGCCTTGCATGACTGGGCCAAAGGCTTTGGCGCCAGCCAGGCGTTCCACGAGTTTATAAGCGATATTGCCGACTTCCAAATTCGGGAAAATCAAGATATTGGCTTTGCCGGCTACAGTGCTGCCGGGAGCTTTGCGTTCGCCGATAGAAGGAATTAAAGCGGCGTCGGCCTGTAATTCTCCATCAATTTGCAGGGAAGGGTCTTTTTCCTTTGCCAGGCGCGTGGCTTCGAGCACCTTATCAACTAATTCATGTTTCGCACTCCCTTTGGTGGAGAAAGACAACATCGCCACTTTCGGTTCCAGGCCAATGATTCGTCGGGCGCTATCCGCAGTCGCCAGGGCAATATCCGCCAGGGTTTCGGCGTCGGGATCCGGAATCAGGGCGCAATCGGCAAACACCAGGATACCTTCATATCCAAAACTCCGATCTTTGAGAATCATCATAAAAAAGCTTGATGCGGTTTTAATGCCTGGTTTGGTGCCGATCACACGCGCGGCGGCCGTAATCACTTTCCCGGTGGCGTTAATGGCCCCGGCCAGGCTGCCGGCCGCTTCCCCCAGATGCACCATCATGGCCCCATAATAGAGCGGGTCTTTCATGGTGCTCAGGGCTTCTTCTTCGGAAACCGGTTTGCCTTTCTGGGCGCGCATCTCGCGATAGGTATTCACATACTCCTTGAGTTGCGCGGAGGTTTCGGGATCAATAATTCGGAATTGTTCAGGGTTTACATCAAGTTCTTTGGATCGAGCCGTAATGACGGCTTCCTTACCCAGTAAAATCGGGACGGCTAAGCCATGAGATGTCACATCGGTGGTTGCTAAAATCGTGCGGTCTTCTGCGCCTTCAGGTAACACAATGATTCGCTTTCTCGCCGCAGCATTTTTGCGGACTTGTGCAATCAGATCCATAATGTTGTGAGATGAGGGATTGAAATGAGATATTCGCTGTATTTTCGGGAATATCCTCACTCCTAATCGCGTACACCTCCTTTCAGGTTTCTTGAATCCATAATAAAAATGCTTCAAAGGCCTCAAGAAAGATTTCCTCTTTCCAGGTTCGGATCACCTTCTTTTTGAGAAGGTTATGATGCAATTCCCATAACTCGGTAAAATGTTTTTGGAGTTGGTTGCCTTGTAAATTTTCATACTCGGTTTGCAAGTGTTGAAGACTTTCTTTGACTTCTTCTGTGCGTTTCTCAAGCAGAAACGAGAAGAATTCCACAGGCTCGTCATCAAAATTTAAAAAATCCTGGACGGTCATATAGAGCACTTCATCGTATCCGCCTTTTTGAGCCACAAAGTAATTCCAGTTACTCTGCACGCCTTCAATATCAATGTCACGCTCCTTTTCTTTGCCAGCTAACCGTTCCTGGATATGTTCAGTAATAAATTTATCAATCGTTTCATGGGAAGCGCCAACGGTTTGCGAGGGATTTTGAATGCGAAAACTGTCCCTCAGTTCTTCAAACGTCGTTTCCATTCGCGCCAAACGACGTTCCAGTTTCGCAAGGTGCGTTTTGAAATCCTCAAAAAGCTCAGTCAGTTGAGTCTGCACCGTTTGCTGCTGGTCATGGTCATGCTCTGCTGCTTTATCCATAGCCCTCAAAAACTCTCCAACTCCTCAAAGTATCTGAGTTATTTCGGGAAATGAGGTACGAATTCCCAAAATAACGGAAGACTCGTTTCAACTTCGCTCAACAAGCGGACGTCACTCGCCATTTAACTACTACCAGATTTCCTTATTGCATGATCTTAGTCATAACATCAATGCGTATAAAATTGTCAAGTTTTTGTCATCTGGTACGCATTATCCGAATAAATCGGCTTCATCTTGAAGCGCCTGCTGATCTAATTCCTCGATTGAGCGATGTCCCATAATGCGGTAGAACTGGTCGTCATAATCTCGCGTGCGGATGACGACCGGCATAGGAACGGCATGTCCCATCACCAGAGCCTGCTGTTTGGAATCAAGACTTGCCAGCACACTCCGCAATCCGCCGGTATTACTTACCCCTGTCAGCACCGATTGTATATCTTTTTCATCATTGAGCAAAGCCACAATGCGCGTACCAATTTGAGACAGCACTTCATCATCAATGCCGGACGGGCGCTGGTCAACAATCAGCAGCGAGACAAAATATTTACGCATCTCTCGGGCAATGACGCCGAAAATAGTTTGTTTGGCAGCGTGCGGATTTAAAAATTTATGCGCTTCTTCAATCGTAATCACTAAATGCCGCGGCCGATCGTTCGGATTCTGGGAGGCGTGATATTGCTCGGTCTGTTTCACATAGAGTTCATGAATCCGACGCGTAATAATGCCCGCGACCAGTAAATAGGCCAGCATACTGGTTTCACTGCCGAATTCCAGCACAATATGGATGCCCCGGTTGATGTAATCCATCATGGTAGTGACAATATCTTCACTTGATCCGCCAATCGTAATAAATTTGAAATCTTCTAAGCGACGTAGTTTCCGGTAAAGGGCTGATAAGGATTCTGCGTGCGCGCCAAGTTCTTCCGCCAGGCCTTTAATATCTTCCTTGCCGCGCATAATCAGTTCTTCAAGCCACCTGTCTTTGTATTTATTGACCACCAGATAGGCGGCTTCAACAGCGGTCGGGTTTAAGCGCAGTTCGTCTTGTAACGGAGCAATATCTTCGACCGTAATCTGATTAGTAAAAATTTGGACTTCATAATCGGCCTGCACATTCCTGCGCCTTGTGGATTCGGGATCAAGCGTGAAAATGGCGACCTGACTGCCAAAAAGCTGCTTCAGTCCCTTCACAAAACTGCCTTTGCCCTGTCCAGCTTCCTGGGTCGCCTGCCAGCCATATTCACTGTGCATGTCGAAAATAAAATTCACGGCGCGCTGCTGTTTCATCAAGCCGCACAGGACGAGACGGGTCAAAAAAGTTTTGCCGGTGCCGGTCTTGCCAAAAATCCCGTTACTGCGTTCAACAAAGCGATCCAGATTGAGGCAAACGGGAGTGGTCATATCCAGGGGAGTGCCGATATAAAAATATTTATCATCGTGCATTTCACTACCAAAAATCTGGCTGACATCCTCTTCGGCCGCGTCATAGACATTGGAAAAATGAGCTGGCACGGTTTTCACTGGCAGAATCTCTGCGACTTCAGATGCAGCCGACTGTTCTGGCAATTGAGCAGGGTTGATGCGGCTCACCATCAGCATCGGGCGCAACATCACGGTGGCGTAGGCGCTTGTTCCAGCCAGGATTTCGCGCATCAACAGATCGTCGCGGGCTGGCGGATGCACGAGAATTTGGGGACTGGTGGTATCCAGACGCACGTCTGTAATCATGGAAAAGAAATCATTTTTTTCCCCTTCAATTACGACAAACTTCCCGGCTTTAATATCTTCAATGCTCTGATAGGGATCCAGCCGCATTTCAACCCCTTCAATCAAGGATCCGCGAGTAATTGTGCCGAGTTCTTTTATACGCATACTCATGGTCTCATCCTTCGCAATATGGATTCTAAACGATCATAATCATCTCTGAGTAAACGGGAAAGTTCCTTGCCGGCGCGGATCAGACACCTATGGCTTGATTCTGGCTGACAGCCGCAGGTTTGTTGAATCGCGGCGATCAAGAGTTCATCGCTCAGAGTGCCGCCAACCCCGAGCAAGGTTCTGAAATAATCGAACTGCCGGGTAAAGGCCTGAACTTCTTCAGGAGTACAGATGAAGACAAAACTGTGAAGTCTGGGTGGTTGAGAGGGAAGAAGCTGTTGGACGCCATGGTCATCAGCGTAACCCACGATCTTCGCTCTGATTTCGGTGCGGAGCAATTCAAAAATCTGAGGCTGTTCCTTGCGCAGTTCGTCTTCGGTCTTGCCATAGGCGATCGGGCGACGATTCAGGTCGGCGCTGCCGGTTGAAATGTTATAAATCATGGCGAGACTTGCGGGCGAGGTGCCGGCTTTGACAAACGCACCAAAAGGGGGTGAACCGTGCAACTTGCGCGTTTGAGCGACAAATTCCGTTGTACTACTCTCAATCACTTCGGCAATATATTCTTCGGACATAAAGTTTTCCTGTGCGCTATTGTTCATCGTCGTTTTTTAACGAATTCTTTTCATTATCATTTCTAAGTAACTACTACTTTGTCAAGGTTAAATTGACAGATAGGAGTGTAAACTTCTGTTTACCGTCAGTTTTTCCGGCAGGCTCAAGTTTGTATTCCTGCGTAGATAGTTTTTTGAACATATTATGATGATGGCAATGCGAAAATCACCAGAAGTAAAATATTTTCCAATACTGATCGAAAAAGATGAAGGTGGCTATTATATTGTGAACTGCCCGATTTTTCAAGGATGCCATTCGTGGTAGTGGTGAAATTGTAAGTGATGGGTACCCGGAACACTGCTCAACAGACAGGAGGGCGATGAGGTCATCGCATCAGGGCAAGGCCCTGAGAGGCGCGGCATCGCTGATGCCGTTGCGACGACCTCGTCGCACTCCTGACCGCATCGTGAAGGCTGACCGGGTTGTTGTTCTCCTTTGCGCTGGCGGACCGGATTCAACTCCTGCGCCAGGAAAAAGACGCGGCGCACGGCTGTACCTACACGTTTAACACGGCGGACAATTGGTGGTTCGGGCCGAATGCTCTGCCCGCGATTGCCAGCGACACTACCATTGACGGCAATGGCGCGATCCTGGAGGTGGGCGCCGGCGTCACGCACCTGCGTTTTTTCTATGTCGGCGCCGACCCGGCCAAGTTTTCCAGCCCGGTGACGACCGCGGGGACAAGGGGCGCGCTCACCTTACGCCACCTCACCCTGCGCGGCGGCATCGCTAAAGGAGGCAACAGCGTCTATGGCGGCGCCGGGCTAGGCGGGGCGATCTTTAACCAGGGGAGCGTCACGCTCGACCGCGTCACGCTCACGACCAACAGCGCCGTGGGGGGCAGCAGCAGCGGCACTTTAATGCCGGCAATTGACGCCAGTGATGATCTTTCCTGCCCGACGACCGACCAGCGCGGCGCGGCCGGGTGGCGCAAACTGCGATATCGGTGCGTTCGAATATGTGGTGTACACTCTGGCGTATACCGCCGGCGCCAACGGTACAATCAGCGGAACCAGCCCGCAAACCTTTGAACATGGGGCGGATGATACCGCAGTCGAAGCCGTGCCGAACACGGGCTATCATTTTGTGCAGTGGTCGGATGACTCCACCGTCAATCCGCGCACGGATACGAACGTGACCGCGAATGTCAGCGTGACGGCGGAATTTGCCATCAACACCTACACGCTGACCTACACCGCCGGGGAACACGGCACAATCAGCGGGACGACTCCGCAGACGGTTGAACATGGATCGAATGGAACGACGGTGGAAGCCGTGCCGAATGCGAACTATCATTTCACACAGTGGAGCGACGGCGTGATGACGGCCTCGCGCACGGACACGAACGTGACGGCGTGACCTACACGCCGGCCGCCAACGCCTCTGGCGCGGCGACCGTCACGGTGACGCTCACAGACAATGGCGGGACGGCCAACGGCGGTGTGGATACCTCCGCGGCCCAGAACTTCACGATTACCGTCGTTGCCAATCAACCGGAGGTCAACAGCTATATTCTGTGGACCCAATAAGGCGTGCAGAGCATGCTCGCGCACGTTGCCGCAAAAGTTCGCAACACGCAGAGAATCTTCTGTCTTCTTTTTCCTCTGCGCTCTGTGTGCTCTGTAACTCTGTGGCAACCAAATCTTGAGATTGTACGAGAAAGACAACAGGACTCAAAATCATTACAACACGACAGGTTTCAGGAACATTCCAGGCGTCCGCAGGGCCTGAGAAGTATCTGAAGTATGTCGCATAATCACCAGGAGAGCCGTCTGATAAGACACCTGAATGTATTAATGATCGGCATGATCAGTGTATGGATGTGCCTGGGGCTGGCAGGGTGTCGGGAGTGATCTGAGAATCCGGTGCATCCGGTCGACGGCAGGGCCGCGTTGGATTACTCTGATGGTCGTGGACGCGGGGAAGGGGTGATCAATGCTGCGCTGGAGGAGACCGTCGGGATTGTCGCCCTGCCGGATGGGACGTGGCGGAGTCGCTATCGGGTAGATGGGCATTGGTGGCAGATTGTGGTGCGCAGTCAGGGCCAGACTTGCCATTATAAGGGACCTCTGGGTGGTTCGGGATGGCGTGCTGGCCTCCTGGATTCCGCCCATGGCGCGCCAGGAGTTTTGTCCGCAAGGCTCAGCGGCGACTCCCCCGGCGATCCCGACCGCGACTCCCAGAGCGATCCCGACCGCGCTCCCCCGCCGACTCCCACCTGCGGCGGTGTGGCGTTTGAGGGCTTTTGCTGGTATCTCTCTGAGGTTGTTGGGGATACCTGTCAGGCGATCTGTGAGGCGGAGGGATTGGCCGTGGACACCGCGGTGGATACGGGCGGGAATTTCTGGGATGTGCATGACGCGGCCTCCTGTCGCAGCCTTTTAATCGTGTTGCACCATCCAACGGTCGAACCGTCTTCGACGATACTCAGCTTAACGAGCGAATATGGGCTGTGCGGCGCCGCCATGACTGGCACTGTCACCAGGTTCGACGGCGGTCAACATGCGACGACCCAGGTCTTTAACAACGCTCAGGTCGCCTGTCCGTGCCAGTAGTTTTTCTCATGGCGAACCTTGCGAAGAGGGCAAACATCGTAAGGTTCGTCATCCTATTTCTTCAATTTCAGCGGTAGTCCTCTCTTATTCTATCTTTCAGGGACAATCCGATGTTTGAGGGCGGTGAGTAGTTTTTCATGAATGTCGCCGAAGCCGCCATTGGACATGATAAGCACGACGTCGCCGGGGGCAAGGCGTTCGGCTAAATAATTCACAATATTTTCCACGCCGCTGATATGAAAGGCTTCCACATTGTGCTGCCGCAAATCCTGCACGAGTTGATCTGTTGATAACCGATGCCCTTCCGGGGCTTTGTCCGGCCGGTGTACATCGGCGAAAATGACGATATCGGCGTCAAGAAAGGCGTCCACAAAATTCTGTTGGAACACGTCGCGCCGGGTGGCGGCGGTACGAGGTTCAAACACGCTCCAGACCTTTTTGCCATGATAATGTTCTTTCACCGCCTCAAGCGTGACTTTAGCCGCCGTGGGATGGTGCGCAAAATCATCAATCACGACAATATCGTTCACAATACCGCGCACTTCCTGACGACGTTTGACACCCTGAAAGGTGCTAAATCCGGCGTCAATTTCTTGCGGTGTCAGCCCGAGGTGATTGAGAACGACTGTGGCTCCAAGTAAATTTAAAAGATTATGGCGTCCGATGAGAGATGTGTGCAATACACCAAAGGGGCGGCCCTGGCGCAAGACCGTAAATTGCGTTTCAGCACCCTGTTTTGAAATCCCGTCAATTGTCCACTCGGCCTGAGGTGAATAGCCGTAAGTTTGTAACGGAGAGGCCGCAGAAGCAATCACTTCGCAAACGTTGGGATCGTCAACACAGGCCACGAGCAAGCCATGGTTCGGAATCAATTTCACAAACTTCCCGAATTCCTGTTTGATGCGATCCAGGTTGTCGTAAATATCAGCATGATCGTATTCGATGCTAGTGATGATGCCGGTGGTCGGACGATAATGGACAAATTTAGGCACTTTATCAAAATAGGCGGTGTCGTATTCGTCGCCTTCAATCACAAAGTGCTCGCCTTCAGCGACACTATAAGTGGAATGAAAATTATTCAGCACTCCTCCCACCAAAAATCCGGGGTCGCGCCGGGCATGAGTCAATGTCCAGGCCAGCACGCCGCTCGTGGTGGTTTTGCCATGCGTACCGGTCACAACGACGGAATGGCGATTACGGATAAATAGTTCAGCTAAAATTTGCGGCAGCGAGGAATAGGGTATTCCGCGTTCGCGCAACGCTTCGGCTTCGGGATTGATGCGCGTAATGACATTGCCTACCACCACATGATCCGGATTCCAATCCAGATTCGAGGCTTTGAATCCTTCAAAATAGGGGATGCCAAGTTGGGCAAGCTGGTCGCTCATCGGCGGATAGACCTGTTCGTCAGATCCGCGCACTTCGTACCCTTTGGCTTTGAGCATACCTGCAAGTGAACCCATGGCCATGCCGCAAATCGCCATCAGATGAATTTTTTTCATAGGTATTTGTCCATTGCGATTACGATGGTATCGTGAATTTTGGGGCGCATGTTGATAAAGGTTTGGTTGTTTCTGGAAGGATGAACCCGGTTTGAGAAGAGCAGTATCAGCAATTTGCGTTTGAGGTCAAGCCAGATTGACGTACCGGTGAATCCGGTGTGTCCAATTGATTTTTCAGAAAGGAGCGTACCTCCTGAAAAAGTATTGTGGGAAGGCGTATCCCACCCCAACGCGCGCGTAGAGCCTTCGACAAGATTTTGGCGAGAGAAAAATTTATGAATAAGCAGTTTGGGGATCGTCTCATCTTCCCCGGTGTAGCAGTGCAACAATTTCAGCATACAGCGCCGCACATCGTCGAGAGTGGAGAAAAGCCCGGCATGACCCGCCACGCCGCCCATCGCATACGCATTTTCATCATGGACCTGGCCGCAAATCACGCGATGCCGCCATTCACAGCGTTCGGTTGCCGCATAGTCCCCTTCTCGAATCACATTCCCTGGCTGAAAAAAAGTGCGCATCATACCAAAAGGTCGAAAGATCATTTCGTCGCAATAGGCGTCAAGGGTGGTACCGCTGATTCTTTCAATGGCATGACCTAACAGGATAATGCCCAGATCGCTGTATTTACTGAATTGGCCGGGAGTATAAATCAATTCTGTCTGACACACTTTCTCGATTACAAATTTTTTGGCGTCAGGGCTGCCGATAAAAGATTCATCCTGTTGTCGTTCAGCTTCTTGCTGGACATCTTCGTACAATGGCAGATGATCCGTAAATCCGGCGGAATGAGTCAGAAGATGGAGAAATGTGATCTGATCGTATGACAGTTCTGGGATATATTTTTTGACCGAATCGTGCAACTTCAACTGTTTATCGCGCACCAGCAGCATCACGGCTGTTGTGGTGGCAATCACTTTGGTTAATGACGCCAGGTCAAAGATCGTATCTTCGTGTAAATCACGATGTTCAGGGTACACCTGAGCATATCCGAGCGCCTGACGATAGACAATTTCTCCGTTATGATCAACTAACAGGGCGATTCCGGGAGTTGCGCCATTTTCGATGGCATTGTGTAACGCTCGATCAATATAGCTAAAATCCTGTAAGCTCATGCGTCCTTTTCCTGCGGTTTATCTAAATATTCACGACACCATAGCTCAAATACGAGTACGGCCCAGAGCTGCGAGCTATAATCCTGAATACCTTTTTGATGTTCGTTGAGCAATGACAACACGTATTCACTCTTGATATAGCCGCGCTGCATGGTGGTTTGATCTTGAAACACATCGGTCGTGTAAGTTTTTAAGTCTTTTTTGAACCATTCACCGATGGGAACGGCAAATCCATGTTTACGCCGATCGATAATGCCGGATGGTAATAACGACCGCAGGGCTTCTTTCAAAATATACTTGGTCGTCAATTTGCGGATTTTCAGTTCGGCCGGAATTGAGGCGATGTATTCGACAAATTCATAATCCAGAAACGGCACACGTCCTTCAAGCGAGGCCGCCATTGTCATCCGATCTTCTTTGACGAGCAAATCCCCGGGCAGATAAGTATGAAAATCAGCATGCAAGGTGCGCGTCAGATCATCAAGCTCTTCAGATTTTTTATAATACTGGGAGATGACGTACTCGCTCGGTGCGAGATTCTGTCCAAATCCTTCTGCAAACAGTGCTTCTTTAGCTTCGTCCTGAAAACAGGTCATCATGTTGATATGGCGCAGCATGGGAGACGTTTCCGGGCAGTCTAAAAAGCGTTTCAGTAACAGAAAATATTCTTTGACCGCTGAAGTTCTGGAAACCGGCAGGACTTTCGAGAGCGTCATCGCCAGCGACTGCAAAAATTTCGGATATTTGTGATAATGTTCAAACAGGTTTTCGATTAAATAGCGGCGATAACCTGCGAAAATTTCATCTCCCCCTGTGCCGGATAAACAGACCGTGACGTGCTGCCGCGCCAGTTTTGAAAGATAATAGGTCGGAATCGCGGAAGAATCGGCAAAGGGTTCATCAAAATATTTGATGAGCAGCGGAAGAATTTCCAGCGCGTTCGGTTCGACTTCAAACTCATGGTGCTCGGTATTAAATAGCGTGGCGACTTTACGCGCATATTTGCGTTCATCGTAATATCCGGCGTTCGGAAAACCAATGGAAAAGGTTTTCACCGGGGCATTTGCTGCTTGCGTCATAAGTGCGGTAATCGCGCTTGAATCAATGCCACCGCTTAAAAACGCGCCTAACGGCACATCGCTGATCATCCGGCGTCGCACCGCTTCTTGCAAACGTTCGCGCACTTCTGAAGCATAGTGCTTGATCTGGTTTGAATCCAGTGCAGGTCTGTGCAAACCATCTTCTTCCGGTTCCGGCTTTTGATAAGGAATCGTCCAATAGCGCTGGATTGACACTTCTCCATCAACATATTCCAGGGTATGGGCCGGAGGCAGTTTTTTAATATTTTTGAAAATCGAGGATGGGTCTGGCACATAGAGAAATGAAAAATAATCACTCAGGGCTTGCAGATTTAATTCCCGCGACACCATCGGATCATACAACAGGGATTTCATTTCTGAGGCAAAGGTCAGTTTATCACGTCCGATATGGTAAAAGAGCGGTTTAATACCGATCCGGTCGCGCGCCAGCAGCAAGGTTTGACGTTTCGTATCCCAGATGGCAAAGGCAAACATCCCATTTAAGCGTGTGACCAGGTCGCGTCCCAACTCTTCATATAAATGCACCAGCACTTCTGTATCCGAATCTGTTCGGAATTGATGATTCTTTTTTTCCAACTCCTGTCGCAATTCTTTATAATTATAAATCTCCCCATTATAAGCGATCCATATCGTGCTATCTTCATTTGTGAGGGGTTGATGGCCTTTCTCCAGATCGATAATGCTTAACCGGCGAACGCCCAGTCCAACATTCGCTTTGGCATAGATGCCGACATCATCAGGTCCTCGATGTTCAAGCGCGGATACCATATTTTGCAATAATCGTTTTGAGACATCACGCTTCTGGTAATAATTCACAATTCCAGCAATTCCACACATAGACACTCACTTTATTGTTGATTGGTTCTGTTGTTATGATTTAACAGGACATTATCCTGGTTTCGTTGGGAAGATCCTTTATAATCCTTCATTATGATTCTTTCAAGTGAAGTCAAGGAGAAAATCTTTTGTCAAGATTTCTTTATGGAAATTTTGAGAAGACACAGACAATCGGTTGCCTCAATGAAACCATTGGCGCAAATTTCCTCTTGTCTCTGCTGTCGCAAAATGTTGGGTTCGACGCCGTTTCACAAGGATTTCAGGCCAATATCGCAAGATTTCTCCAATGACAGACAACAAATAGGGTTCCCAAATAAGGATGTAGATGAGACTGCATATTTCATACCAGGCGATCCGGAGCAGATCAGGAGCGAAGGTGCGCCAACATTCATTTTTGAACAGCATGAGATAACGATTTTTTAAGGAATGGCGTCGAACCCATTTTGGAATATCGCCCCGTTTCCCAGTCCCCCAGGTTCGGAAATGGGTCCCGACGGCTTCCGGCGCATACATGCACTTCCAGCCTGCTAATCTGGCTCTCCATGCTAAATCGACATCCTCTTTGTATGCAAAAAACAATTCATCCAGATACTCTTCTCCCGGATACATGATCTGGTCCAGCATGGCCTTGCGGTATAAGCAGGCGGCGCCTGATGCGCCAAACACTTCTTCCCGAACGTCATATTGGCCCCGATCTTCTTCCCGCTGTCCCCGATCAAGAGCGCGGCGATTTTTCAAGATGACAATCCCTGTGCTATCAAGTTTGCTTGTATTTTCGCCGCTTAACAATTTTCCCAACGCAATCCCAACCATCGGATCAGAAGACATCAGATGAACCAGCCGTTCAATAAAATCTGCTGCCAAAGTGACATCCGCATTCAGGAGCAGCACAAAATCGCCATGGGAATGCTGAATACCCTGATTATTTCCCCGGCAAAATCCGGTATTGCTGCTATTCCGAAGGAGCGTCAGTGTGCGGAGTTCCTGATGGCGGTGTTGAAATGCTTCGATCACTTGACAGGAATCATCTGTTGATGCATTATCTACGATCACGATTTCGATCGGTGTGTAGGTCTGTTGCATCAAAGCAGACAGGCATGCTGGCAAGTATTTTGCTCCATTCCAATTCACAATAATGACCGAAACCAGCGGGTGTTCCATTAGCAGTGATCATTGATTACTGTTTACCGGGCAATCCCGGGCAATATCCCGGGAGATTCACCGTATTGGCAACGACGTAAATCGGTTTCCCCTGCGACTCATGATAGGTTCTCATGATCACTTCGCCGAGGAGCCCCATGCCGATAAATTGGATTCCCAGGATAAAAAAGAGCACAGACAGTAAAAACATCGAATTATTGGCTATCACCATGTCATAGCGGATACGGGTATAGACGACACCCGCCATCAACCCGACGGAACTGAACATCGAGATTAAGCCGAGCAATCCGAAAATTTGAATCGGTTTGGTCGAATAACTCAGCAAAAACTTCACGGTCATCAAATCGAGAATCACGTGAATGGTTCGTGAAATGCCATATTTACTCTTCCCGTGGGTTCTGGCGCGATGATTGACCGGCATTTCGGTCACTTTTACGCCGATCCAACTTGCTAAGGCTGGAATAAAGCGGTGCATCTCGCCATACAATTCAATTCTTTGAAGGACTTCCCGCCGATAGGCTTTTAACGTACAGCCATAATCATGGAGATGGACGTTTGTGGTAAGCGAAATCAGCCGGTTAGCAAGATTGGAAGGCAGGCGGCGCGTCCAATATTTATCCTGCCGATTTATCCGCCACCCGCTGACGACATCATAGCCTTCATCAATCCGTTCAAGCAATTTGGGGATATCATTAGGATCATTTTGTAAATCCCCATCCATCGGAATAATCACATCACCAACAGCAGCGTCAAAGCCGGCAGACATCGCTGCTGTTTGTCCAAAATTGCGGCGCAGGGTAATCAGTTTAATCTCCGGGCGCTGTTGGGCAGCTTCAGTGATAATTTTCGTGGTGTTATCGGAACTGCCATCATCAACAAAGATGATCTCGTAGGTTTTGTGTAAATTGTCCAATACTTCCTGTAATTCAGGCAAAAGCAGGCGAATATTGGTCTCTTCATTATACACGGGAATGACAATTGAACAATCAACCGTGTGTTTTTCAGCTAAACCATTCATACAATAAAAAAGACGCTCCAGCCTGCCCGGCCAGTCTTCCGGGCGCGGGATGTGTCTAATTTCTCCATCACAATCCATTATTCATACAGTTCTTGAGCCAATTGTCCGTAATCTCGTGGCCCTTTTTGGTCGGAAAACATTTCCACAATTTCAACCATCCCTTTTTTGAGAAATGTGTACAGAAGTTTAGTTGTTGCCAAATAATTAATCGGACTCACATTAATCACATCTTGAATAGTGCGCTGACCATTAATCAATACCAGAACTTTTTGAGCCGCGGGTTTGGCTTCATCGGCTTTTTCAATGTCTGAGATTTTCAGCACCATGTCAAATGCGGGCATGGCCTCTTTATAACGAAGATACTCCGCCCGTTGATCAAATCCTTCCATTAATAATTTATTGATAGGGGTGGCAATGGCGCGCGTCTCTGCCCGATCGCTTGAATCAAACTCAAACAATCCTTCTTCCCAGGCCAGGATGCGATACATGGCTTCTTCGCTTTTATACTTATCCAACGTGGCCTGAACAATTGCGCCACGATCAAAGTAGATTTTACCGACTTTATTGCCGTTGGTAATTTTTAACCCACCTGTTTTCTGGGTCATTTGCAGGGTTTGCAACACCTCGGCCAGATTTAATTGCTCTAAATTGCCTTTCAGATCGGTTTCGGGTTCCTGGGCAGGCGCAGGTGGGCGCATATAAGCCATGCGTTGTAAAATCGACTTAATTCTGGCGGTTACTTCTGAAATGTGAAAAGGTTTCGAAATATAATCATCCGCCCCGAGGCCGAGTCCGGTGACACGATCTTGCAATTCGCCTTTTGCCGTCAAAAAAATGAACGGGATATTGGCGGTTTCCGGGTCATTCCGAATCTGTCTGCACAATTCGAATCCATCCATTTCCGGCATCGCCACGTCCGCAAGAATCAGATCAGGTTTTTCGTTCCTGATGGCCTCTAATGCTCCCGCGCCATTTAGTGCCTGCGAGGTATCGTAGCCTGCCTTTTTCAGACTTGAAGATAGCAGCGTTAATACTTTTTCATCATCATCAGCGATTAAAATTCGTTGTTTCATGCCTCGTTCTCCATTCCTCTCGCGCTGTTCGCGATGAACTTCCATGATAAAAAGATCTACGAGTGTTAGAGCAAACGTAGGAGGGAGGCCAAAACTCGTCAAGGAAATTTCACCATAGAAATAGAGGAATGTACTTTTTGAAAGAAAATCCTGATGAGTTCTTCTTGACAAATCAGGAGGGTTTACATAAGATATATTCTGATTTTAGGAGAGAACGATTTTGCGAAACCCATTTCTGGACATTGAAGAAGGGGGCATTGTGATGGTGGAATTAAGTGTTGAGGATAAGAGTAAAGGCAAACGAATTATTACTCAGTTTTTTCGAACCATGCCGGCGGTTCAAAAAAGTCTGATGGCGGTTTTTGAACGTGATGGGTATGAAGGGGTCGCTCGAATTCAAGGGGTCTTGTATCCGGATAATGCCCCGGACATTAATTCCGTAGATACGTTACGGAAGGGATTGAGCATGATCTTGCAGCATATCTATGGTATGCCGGTTGAAGATAAAGAAGGATATTTTCAGGAAATTCTCAAATGTCGGACCCCTGCTCAGGTGGTTCGTAAGGAAAAAGAAACGCTTATCCAGTATTTCTATCAGGATTTTTCTGAGGTAAAGCAATATTTGCTCGATAAACTCGTTGAAGAGCAGGAATATCGCTTTGTGAATAAGTTAAATCGGATATTTTTCACAGAAGGTGAAGAAATTACTGATATGCGCGGATTTAAAAACCAGATCAGGAATCTGAAAGATGCGATTGCTGAACGGATTGATTCTGGAACATCGCAAGCCGCCCTTATTGAAGAGTTTAAACAATATCAACAAGAATTGGAAACTGAAACGGAACAACAATCATTCCTGGAACCTCAAATTGATGATACATCGTTAAGCGGCGATGAGATAGAAAAACGACAAATTATTCTGAACACCCTGAATGAACCGAAATATCAAGATCTTCGTAATCTGCTCCTGGAAAAAACCCTGGTTGATTCCCAATTTGCGACATTTCAACGCTACCTTGACAATATTCTCCCTCCGTCTTCGCGGCTGGTGACAAATGATTTGCACACGTTTTCAGAAGGGGTCAAGAAGGTGAAAGAGTTTCGCGATAATCTTGAACGAGAATTGTTAGCATAAGAATTATTAACGTTGTGAACATTCTGGTAAGAGTACCAAACTGGCTAGGAGACTCAGTGATGAGTCTCCCTTTTTTTGATGTGTTGATTGCAGCATTTCCGCACAGCCGGATTGATATTATTGCGAAAAACACTATTCAGGATGTATTTCTGCACCACCCTGCCATTCATACTATTCATTCATTTTCCAAAAAACAGGTTCATGGAGTATTAGGATTATATCGGTATGGAAAACATGTAAGAACCCTGGGAGTTTACGATCTGTTTATCACGTTGGCACCATCGTTCTCATCAGCGTTTATTGGCTATAGCGCAGGCTGTCGTTTTCGAATCGGATACAGACGTGAGGCGCGATCCTGGATGCTCACCCATAGTTTTTCAGAACCGCAAGGCATCCATCGTACCCACGTTTTTTGTGATCTGCTGCGCCTGTGGCTGGAACAATTGCGTGAAATACCCAATTCTCTGCCCTTTCCTGTTCCACAATTCCCAAATGTGCAGGTGCAAACAATTCGTTTCCCATTCTCAGCGCAAGAACAACAGACCATTTTTCTGCCAAAAACCGCTGATTCTGAGATGTCTATCGTGTTTAATGTGAATTCAGAAGCCCAATCACGGCGACTTCCGCTTGAAAAATGGATTGAGCTTGGAAATCGCTTGTTGGAGGATCAGACCCGAAGGAGAAAATTAGTGTTTGTCGGCGCTCCGGGAGAAGAACCACGAGTGCAGCAGGTGGTGCAAGGGATTCGCCGCCAGGAATTCATTTTGAATTACGCCGGAAAAACGTCGATCCGACAATTCGCCATGTTATTGCGCGATGCTGACCTGGTGGTGACCAATGATTCCGGCCCCATGCACCTTGCTAATGCGGTTGGTGCGCCGATGGTCACATTTATCGGGGCCGCTGATCCGGTAGAAACCGAGCCTTTTAACCGGGGAAATGCTCTTGTCATCAACAAGCAGCTTGCATGCAGCCCTTGCGTCAAAAATGTGTGCAAATTTTCGACTGTCCGCTGCCTTGAGCAAATTTCGGTTGAAGAAATCTATCAGGCGAGCCTGAAACTGCTACAGAAGTCAGGAGATTCGTAGTCACGCTTCAAGCGATTGTCTCATGCCAAAAGGTCTGATGTCAATTTCCAATTCCTTCTCGGCATTTTGTCTATTCTTCACTTTTTCAGCCTGCAATTCCTGAGAATACCTACTATTATAAAAATTTTAGTGAATAGTATTATTTTGAAGCATTATTTTTTTCTCTGAACAACTTTGTATGAGTTTTTGTTGACGACTTTTGTCTTTTCAAGTGTCTTAAATAACATAAAATGTTCATTATTATCCTTCTGGTCAAACCGAACAAGGAGATGAGATTATGCAAATCGAACAAAGAACATGGACAGAAGCCCATGGATGGGCACCTGAGCTTCCGGGAGGCCTTTCAGAATCTGCCCGATTGATGCTGGTCTTTGGCGCCACTTCTGTTTTGAGAAAGCAACAACTGCTTGAACAGGTCAAAAGATACTACCCGCACGCCCACATTCTCGGCTGTTCGACCGCTGGTGAGATTTGCGGAACCCGGGTGTCAGATGATTCTCTGGTCATTACCGCAGTCAGTTTTCAGCATACATCGTTTAGAGGCGCCCAGATAGAACTGAGCCAGGTAATGGATAGTTTCCAGGCTGGTAAGCATTTGGCGCAAGCGATTCCTCCCTCGGTCCCCTCTGAAACTTCTGCTGATAAGGCTGAGGAACTGGTACATATTCTGGTGCTTTCAGATGGATTACATGTGAATGGCAGCGATCTGGTGCGTGGTTTGACGGAATATTTGCCTGAAAAGGTTACTGTGACGGGTGGGCTGGCCGGAGATGGCGCACGTTTCGGAGAGACTTGTGTATTTTGGGATCAGCCCCCTGCAAGAGACGTCGTTGCTGCCCTGGGATTTTATGGAAAGCGGTTGCGCATCGGTTTTGGCTCTTTGGGTGGTTGGGATTCTTTTGGTCCGGAAAGACTCATTACACATTCAAAGGGAAATGTCCTGTATGAAATGGACGGACATTCCGCTCTGGGATTGTATAAAAAGTATTTGGGCGAGCATGCGAAAGAACTTCCGGCTGCAGGACTTTTGTTCCCGTTGAGCATTCGCACCAGGCCAGGTGAGATCGGAGTTGTTCGCACGATTTTGTCTGTTGACGAACAAGAGCAGAGCATGACGTTTGCCGGTGATGTGCCTGAAGGCGCGTATGCGCGTTTGATGAAAGCGAATTTTGACCGGCTGATTGATGGGGCTATCGGAGCAGCTCACACAAGCTGTCAGACCATCGGTTCGATTTCCCCTGATCTGGCAATTCTTATTAGCTGCGTTGGCAGAAAACTCGTTCTGAGGCAGCGTATCGAAGAAGAGGTTGAGGGAGTGCGTGATGTCCTGGGGGAGCACACCGCCCTGACCGGGTTCTATTCTTATGGTGAGATTTCTCCGTTTACCCTCGGCTCCAAATGCGAATTACATAACCAAACGATGACGATTACCACGTTTTCGGAGGAATAAGTATGACACAACTCCACAGGTTGTTGCAACGACAACTCAAGCGACACTTTGGGAACGAAGCCAGTATCCCCGATGAATGGCAAGGATTTATCCGCGATGTTAGTGATGCCTATCAAGAATCTGATATTGATCGGGAAATGCTTGAACGTTCCCTCGAACTGAGTTCACAAGAATTGCTTGAAGCCAACTTGCAAATGCAAGCTGTTTTTCAAGCTCTCCCGGATCTGTTGTTTCGACTGGACAGTGAAGGGGTGATTCTTGATTTCAAAGCCGGGAAGATCAATGACTTTCTCCACCAGCCCAAAGACCTGATTGGAAAACGAATCCAGGAGGTTCCGTTCAAGCTCGTTGGCGATTTATTTCATGAAGCCATCCAGCGAATACAAAAGGAAAAATCCATAATTACTATTGAGTATTCCCTGACCCTGCAGGGGCAAGAATGTTTTTATGAAGCCCGCCTGGCGCCTTTACTTGATGCTCAAATCGTCGTCGTTATTCGAAATCTCACCCAGCGCAAAAAGATGGAGCAAGCTCTGCGCCAGGCGTACGACGAATTGGAAGAACGCGTTGAACAGCGCACGATGGAACTCAAGAAAGCTAACGAACAGTTAGCCGCGCTCTATAAGGTGGGGCAGACTATCACTGCGCCGCTGAATCTCAATGTCGTGCTCAATGTGATCGCTCGCAGTACGGTCGAACTATTGGGTACTGATACGGGGGTTATTCTGCTGTTGGATGAAACCAGAGAGATATTGACGATCCAGGGGGCTTTCGGATTAAGCGAAAAGGTGATGAAAGGAACCCATGATCGAATTGGTGAAAGTATTGCCGGGCGGGTAGTGCAAACGGGGCAGCCAATCATTGCCAATGATCTACTCCACGATCCGCGCTTCTTTAACCCTTCTGCGGCCAATGAAGGTCTCCTGGCCTGCGCCAGTGTCCCTTTAAGTGTGGGAGGGAAAATTATTGGCACCCTGGATGTACACAGTAAATCTGATCCTTATGCGTTCAATGAGAAGCATATTCAAACCCTGAGTATGCTGGCCAGCCAGGCTGCTATCGCGATTGAGAATGCCCGGCTGTATGAACAGTTGCAATTGGCTCATGATGAACTGGAGGCGCGGGTACAACAGCGCACGGCTGAAGTGCTTGCCGCCAATATGCAATTACACGAAGAGATTGCCGAGCGCAAACGGGTAGAAGAAGCGCTCCGCAAGCTGAATGAAGAACTTGAACATCGAGTAGAAGCCCGAACAATTGAATTGAAAGAAATCAATACTGCTTTGCGAGAGTCGCTTGAAACTCTGAAGGAAACCCAAGATCAGCTTATACAGGCAGAGAAAATGGCCGCCCTGGGAGGCCTGGTGGCTGGTATCGCGCACGAAATTAATACCCCCATCGGAATCGGGGTAACAGCGGTTTCGTATCTTGAACAGAAAACGCAAGAATTCGAAAAAAAGTATGAGCGAGGTCAAATGAATCGCTCTGATCTGGAAAAGTATGTGAAAATAGCCAAAGAAGCGACAATCATGATCTTGAAAAATTTATGGCGGGCGGCGGACCAGATTCAGAGTTTTAAGCAAGTGGCGATTGATCAGACTTGCGACGAACAACGGCGATTCAAACTGAAAGCTTGCATTGATGACCTGTTGCTCAGTCTTCACCCGAAACTCAGCAAAACTCAGCATACCATAACAGTACACTGTCCTGAAGACCTTGAACTCACCAGTTATCCTGGCGTATTTTCTCAGATTCTCACGAACCTTATTCTCAACTCGTTGAGCCACGGATTCGAACAAAAAGCTCAGGGAACGATGATGTTGCAGATCACCTGTGATCATAATATGCTGCGGTTACAATACAGCGATGATGGATGCGGGATGGCGGCAGAAACGCGTTTGCGGATTTTTGAGCCATTTTACACGACAAAACGAGGGCAGGGTGGTACCGGTCTGGGGTTACATATTGTCTATAATCTGGTGACCCAACAATTGGGAGGCAGGATCGAATGTGAGAGCACGCCGGGAATAGGCACCACCTTTCACATTCAGATTCCTATACATCTGTGATAGGCTAAAAATTTGCCTGAAAACGTGGCAAAGGGAGGGATTGAACGAAATTGAAGCCTTCCATTTTCTATGCAAACGAATGAAGCCGGCCCTTGTATAGTGAAAACGCTGCGCTGTTTTAACCGTTTCAGGAGTTCCAATTCTGCAAACCTGCCTTGATCTCCGCCGCGAAGGTTCATGACTTCCAGAACAAGATCTCTGATAGGCCATTCCCTGAACATTTCAGGGATGTCATCACTGGTGACGGCTTGTACCTCTCGCAATTCTGCTTCAAGGTGCGCCTGGACGACATCCCATCCGTTCGGCATACCCCAGGCATTCATGCAATCTGCATACATTTTGGCCGCTTCTTGTAATTCATGCGTGATTGTGTAGATTGATTTCATAATCGCAAACGAACAAAAAAATCATCCATTCAATTAGACATTATCGGAAATAAACTCGGAGTACAAAAAGTGTGTGTTTGTTTCTTGTATGTTGGCGCAAAAACGGACTTTTTGCACTCCGGCGATTTTGTTGATCGTCACAAAAGCTTATTTCCGGTAATATTTAATACATCTCGCGATTATACAGTTTTGTCAATTATTTTATCTGCATATACCAAAGGAAGGTCGGGTAAGGAAGTTCCATGACTGAAATCCCATCCCCTAAGAACCGCCCGTGCGACGTTCACCGCTTCCGACTCAAACCCTTGTACATCCTATCATTGGCAGATCAACCATCTGAACTATTGAGATAAAAACATTGACAAAATTTTAATACCATGATCCATGTTGCTACAAAGGGAACAACATCTTTTAAGGTTAGTTTTGTCAAGGGTTGTCACATTCTCTACGCAGGTTCTCTAATTTATTTCTTCACATGTGTGACAATTCCCTGTAAAGACAAAAGTCTTTTGTGAATCCAATCGAGAACCGGGGATATATTGCAAAAGGAGTTATTCATGTGTTGTGGCAAACACACCACGGCGAATGAAAATTTTCTGTTCAGGGGAGATGGNAAACTCCAGTTTCGCGGCTATCAACGAGGCGCGAAACTGGAGTTTCGCGCTACATTTTCAGGGGAGGGAATTATGGGAAAAACAGCAATTGCTGGAGATAAAGGTCCGACTGTTCGGTCGGATTGTCTGGTCACGCTTGAAATGCGCGACAGTGGGGGGCTGGAAATAGAGCTTATCAGCAAACTTGAAACGCTGTATGGTGATGCGCTCAGAGCTTTGTGTCAGGATGTCCTGAACTTTTTTGAGGTAAAACATGCCAAACTTCAAGTAGATGACAGTGGCGCGATCGATTGCGTGCTGGCAGCCAGAATTGAAGCAGTTGTGAAACAATGTATTGAGACCAGGAAAGAATATCTGTTAGACATACTGCCTGAAAATCAGTATCACACTAAAAAAGACCGCTATCGCCGGTCGCGCTTGTACCTTCCCGGAAATACCCCCAAATTTATGATCAATGCCGGCATTCACCATCCGGATGGAATTATCCTTGATCTGGAAGATTCTGTGGCGCCAGATAAAAAAGCTGAAGCCAGAATTTTGGTGCGCAATGCCCTGCGGGGCATAGATTTTTATGGGGCGGAACGGATGGTACGCATCAATCAAATCCCAAAAGGATTAGAGGACCTGGACTATATTGTGCCTCATCATGTCAACCTCATTCTCATTCCCAAATGTGAAACGGCGGATCAAATCCACCAGGTTGACGAACGGATTGCCCGCATTTTACAAGAAAAGAACGTAGATTACCCTATTTACTTCATGCCGATTATTGAGAGTGCGTTGGGAGTGGTCAATGCCTATCAGATTGCTTCAGCCTCCAAGAATGTCGTCGCCTTAGCGATCGGTCTGGAGGATTATACCGCCGATTTAGGCACACAGCGCACGAAAGAAGGACGCGAGACATTTTTTGCCAGATGTCAGGTGGTCAACGCCGCCAGAGCCGCAGGCGTTCAACCGATAGATTCGGTGTTCTCCGATATTTCCGATATGGATGCCTTGCGAGACGTGGTACTGGAATCAAAATCCCTGGGATTTGATGGCATGGGTTGTATTCACCCACGCCAGATTCCGATGATTCATGAATATTACGCCCCGAACGATCAAGAAATCGAAAAAGCCAAAAAGATTGTCCGCGCCTTTGATGAAGCTTCAGCAAAAGGATTAGGGGTCGTCTCACTGGGGTCAAAAATGATCGATCCGCCAGTCGTCAAACGCGCGCAGCGCACAATAGCTCTGGCGATCAATGCAGGGAAATTAGCTGAGAATTGGAAAAATAGCGATCCAGGAGTGAACACCTGAAAAGTGGAATGTGAAGAACGAAGAGCATTTTTCATTCTTCACGTTTCATTTTTCATTCAAGTTATGGCAGTTGAATTTGTAAAAAATGCGGTGGGCCGAATGATCCCAACCGAAATCAATGGAAAACCGGTCATCCCGTTCCAGGGAGTCGGGAAATATCGTCCGACCGGCAGAAAATATGCGCCCCCTGTTGCCACATCCGCCGATTATCCTTCGGATGGCAATAAGGTGCTGCCAGATTTGAAAACCGCTCTTCTTAAGGCCGGAATCAAAGATGGCATGACCATTTCAACTCACCACCATTTTAGAAATGGCGACTTGTTGGTAAATGAACTGTTTCGGGTCATTGCGGAAGAAATCGGAACAAAGGATCATGTCTGGTTTCCTTCAGCCTCCTTCCCCTGTCATGAACCACTGATCAAATATTTGGAGGATGGCACGATTCATCATATCGAGGGCAGCATGAATGGTCCCCTGGGCAGATTTACATCTCAGGGGAAAATGCGCGGCGTAGGCGTGCTTCGTTCGCATGGCGGCAGATATCAGGCCGTACAAGACGGCGAAGTGCAAATTGATATTGCGGTTATTGCGGCTCCGGAAGCTGATCCTTTTGGAAATTGCAATGGCGTCAACGGTCCCTCAGCATGCGGGTTGTTAGGTTTTGCCCTGGCAGATTCCCAATACGCCCATAAGGTGATCGTCGCGACAGATAATCTGATTCCATTCCCCTGTATCCCCTGGCAGATTCACGGAAACTACGTGGATTACGTGGTTACAATGGACAAAATAGGGATCCCGGAGAAAATTGTTTCCGGAACAACTGAAGTGACTAAAAGTCCGGATCGTCTGTATATTGCCGAATTAACCGGAAAATTCTGTGAAGCGGCCGGTCTTATTAAAGATGGATTTTCATTTCAGGCCGGCGCAGGCGGCACATCGCTTTCAATCGGTATTTATTTTGCTGAGATCATGAAGCAAAAAGGGATTAAATCCCGTTTTGTCAGGGGCGGCAGCAATAAATACCTTGTTCGGATGCTTGAAGAAGGGCTGACAGACTATATTTTGGATGGACAGACTTTTGATCTGGATGGCGTGCGTTCCATGCGTGAAAATCCAAGACATATCAATACCAGTCCCTTCACAAGTTATAACTATCATGGCAAAGGCAATTTTGCCACGCTTTTAGACATTGTCATTTTGGGCGCTACCGAACTTGATGTGCATTTCAACGCCAATGTCGTCACCCATTCTGATGGGTATCTGCTGCATGGAATCGGCGGTTGGCAGAATTGCCTGTTTGGCAAAACCGTGATCCTGCCGGTGCCCTTATTCCGGGATCGCATTCCGGTGATTCGCGATGAAGTGACGACCATTTGCGGACCAGGAGAATTAATTGACGTGGTCGTGACAGAACGAGGGATTGCCATTAATCCGCTTCGCAAAGATTTGATCGAAGCCACAAAAGATTCAGGGCTTCCGATCAAAACAATTCAAGAATTAAAGGCTGAAGCTGAGAAAATTTGCGGGAAACCGCAAAAACCCCAATTCACCGAGAAAGTGATTGCCGCTATCAAATGGGTTGACGGCACGGTGATAGATGTTGTGAGGCAGGTAAAAGAGAATTGAATATTGAAAATTGAGAATTGAGTATTCAATATTCAATTCTCAATTTTCAATCACAGGAGGGAATGATGTCAAAGAGAACGATCGTATTAATGCCTGGTGATGGAATTGGGAAAATTGTATTACCAGAGGCCGTCAGAGTCTTGGATGCCATTGGCTTTGAAGCTGATTATGTCAATGCAGATATTGGCTGGGAATTCTGGTGTAAAGAAGGCAATGCGCTGCCTCAGCGCACGTTGGACATTTTAGAGCAACATAAAATTGCCTTGTTTGGAGCCATCACTTCCAAACCAAAAGCCGATTCTGTGAAAGAACTTGCGCCAGCGTTACAGGGGAAAGGATATACCTATTACAGTCCGATTGTCGGCTTACGCCAGCATTTTAATCTGGATCTGTGCATCCGTCCCTGCAAAACCTTCAAAGGGAACCCGCTCAATTTTATCCGCAGAGGCCCTGGCAGCATCATTGAAGAGCCTGAAGTTGATGTGGTGATTTTCCGCCAAAATACGGAAGGGCTATATTGCGGTGTGGAATGGACCAATCCACCGGATGACGTTTACAAAGCGTTAAATACGCATCCGAAGATGAAAAATTTTGCCTGGTGTCCGAAAGAAGAACTAGGAGTGTCAACCCGTATTTTTACAAAAAAATATACCACCAGAATCGTCCGGGCAGCGTTTGAACATGCCAAAAAATTCGGTTACAAATCAGTCACACTCTGTGAAAAACCGAACGTGATCCGTGAAACCTCGGGTATGATGCTGGCAATCGCCAAAGAAGTGGCAAAGGAATATGGTGGCATAGCCCTGTGGAACACCAATATTGACGCCCAGATGATGTGGCTGACCAAAAATCCGGAGGACTACGGCGTCATCGTCGCTGGCAATATGTTTGGCGATATTGTATCTGATGGCTTTGCCGGATTAGTGGGTGGACTCGGATTTGCATGCAGCGCGAATATTGGCGGTGACATCGCCATTTTTGAACCCACGCATGGATCGGCTCCAAAATATGCGGACTATGCAACGCCAATCATTAACCCGATTGCAATGATTCTTTCGGCCTGCATGATGCTTGATCATCTTGGCGAAGTTGATAAAGTAACTCAAATCCGTAATGCTGTTGCCAAAGTTATCGAAGAGGGAAACGTGCGCACCTATGACATGCTGAAACTGAAAGGTTCGCCGGATGTTGTGAAACAAGGCGCTGCTTCTACCACTGAAATGACGGACGCGATTATTGCGCAACTATGAAAAAAGCACACAAAAAATAGAACACTGATGACACTGATAACCCTGATTTTCACTGATTAAAAAAAATAGGAAACTTTCCCCAAATCAGTGTAAATCAGTCAAATCAGCCAAATCAGTGTTCTATTTCTTCATACAGGAAAAAGGAGATAAGCATGACAATCAAAGAACTTTGGCCGGAATTAGAGTGGATTCAGGATCAAGATTTGCGCGAAAAAACTGCCAAAACCTGGGAATTAGCTCTGGAAAAAAGCGTATTAACCGCAGAAGATTTGCAAACCATTCCCTTTACGCTGTTAGTGCCCGTAAACGTCACCTTTATGGAACATAAACGCTGTGTTGTACATCTGGCAAAAGTGTGCGGCGAGCGGATCAACGAATTTTTGGGCAAGGATTTGCCGGTGAATATGGATGTTGTTATTTCGGGGGCCATTCTTTGTGATGTTGGCAAACTTTTGGAATATGTGTTAGATGAAAACGGGAAAGCAGTGCAAGGCCCCTATGGTAAATATTTGCGCCATCCGTTTTCCGGAGTATCGTTAGCAGAGCAATGCGGTGTGCCGCCGGAAGTGTGCCACATCATTGCTGCTCACGCCGGAGAAGGTGATCATGTCAAACGCTCAACCGAAGCTTATATCGTGCATCATGCCGATTTTATGACCTTTTTGCCATTTAAAAGTCGGTTACAAGTCTAAGGGAGGAACAACATGACGCTGATTGAAAAAATTATTGCCAATCATTCAGAAAAAAAGACAGTTGTTCCGGGCGAAATTGTGGATATTTGCATTGATGTCCGGGCGGCCCGTGATTTTGGCGGCGCCAATGTCGTTAAGAATCTTGTTGAGAATAATTTAGAAATTGCTGATACCAGCAGGACGTTTTTTACGTTCGATTGTAATCCGACCGGCTCAGATCAAAAATACGCCGCCAATCAGCAGACATGCCGGATGTATGCCCGTGATCACGGAATTCAGGTGTATGACATTGATTCAGGCATCGGAACCCATCTCGTGATTGAACAAGGACTGGCAACCCCTGGTAGCACCGTGGTTTCGACAGACTCTCATGCGAATATTTTGGGTGCGGTTGGAGCCTTTGGCCAGGGAATGGGCGATCAGGATATTGCCGCCGCCTTTGCCAATGGATCGGTCTGGTTCAAGGTGCCGAAATCAGTAAAGTTGACATTGAGCGGAAAACGCCCGGAAAACGTGTCAGCAAAAGACATTGTGCTGAATCTGCTGCATCGCTTCGGAGCGAATGAATTGTTAGGCTATTCCGTTGAATTATACGGCGCAGAGGTTGAAACGTTGAGCCTGGATGAACGTATCACGATTGCCTCGATGGGGACCGAAATGGGGGCGATCATCGTGATGTTTCCGCCATCCCAAGCGATTATGGATTATTGCGAAGCCCGCTCAGGTAAAAAACTTGAGATGATTCAGGCCGATGCCGATGCTGTGTATGACCAGGAGTTTGAGCTTGATCTGAGTAGTTTTGTGCCGATGGTGTCAAAGCCGGGACACCCCGAAGATACTGTTGACATCAACGAGGTGAAAAAGTCCAAAATAGACTCTGCTTTCATCGGCAGTTGCACTAACGGCAGAATGGAAGATATGCGGATTACTGCCAGGATTTTGAAGGATCGCAAGGTAGCTCCCGGTGTGGTGTTGAAAATTGTGCCGGCCACAGATGAAATCTGGAAACAGTGTCTTGAAGAAGGACTGATTAAGATCTTCAAAGACGCTGGCGCATTGGTCGGAAATGCCGGGTGTGCCGGGTGTGCTGCCGGACAGATTGGGCAGAATGGCCCCGGAGAAGTCACACTCAGCACCGGTAACCGCAACTTTGCCGGAAAACAAGGGAAAGGCAGCGTCTATTTAGCGTCTCCGGCAACCGTAGCAGCCTCGGCAGTCGCCGGGTATATCACGACTGAAGATGATATTCCCGCAGAACCAGTGGTATTTGCCCCGGGCAAAGCTGAACAAGCAGCGGCAGCGAAGAAAAAAGCTGCGGTTGAAGCCAGACCGGTAGTCGTCGAAGGTAAAGTTTGGATTATCAAAAAAGATAATATTGATACCGATATGATTTATCATAATCGCTACCTCACGATTACCGATATTAACGAGATGGGCAAATACACCTTTGATAATCTCAAAGGCTGGGAAGATTTTGCCAAAAAAGCTGAATGCGGCGACATTGTGATCACCGCCAAAAATTTTGGCGCCGGCAGTTCCCGGCAGCAGGCGGTAGATTGTTTCAAATCGCTTGGCATTCAAGCGATTCTGGCCGAATCGTTCGGAGCGATTTACGAGCGCAACGCGATCAATGCTGCCATGCCGATTCTCACCTATCAGAACATCGCTGAACTGGATCTGAAGGATCGCGATAAGGTGCGAGTGGATTTTGCAAATGGTACGCTCACCAATCTCGAAAACAATAAAACCGTTCAGATTACCCCATTTTCCGACGTGCAAATGGCGATTTATAAAAAAGGCGGACTGCTGGGGTAAATCAGGAATCAGGATTAAAAGAAGGAGGTGAGGTTACGAGTTAGGGTTTAGAAATTTCTAATTTCTAATTCGTAATTTTATACAATCATGGCTGGGAGAACGTATGTAGAGAAGATTTTTGACGCTCCCAAGGGGAGCATTGTGTTCAAACATCCTGACATCGTGTTATCTCACGATAATACAGCCAGCATTGAAAAAACCTTTAAAAAAATGGGAGGCGAACAGCTTGCCGATCCGGATCAACTCCTGATCGTGCTCGACCATAATGCGCCGCCCACCAACAGTAAATTGGCGAATGACTATCAACAGATTCGGGATTTTGTCAACAAACATGGGGTGAAAAAATTCCATGATGTCGGTGAAGGGATTTGTCATCAGGTGATGTCTTACCATGCCAAACCGGGGATGATTATTGTGGGCAGCGATAGCCATACCTCGACAGCCGGCGCGTTTAATGCTTGTGCTGCGGGCATTGACCGCACAGAAACCGCCGGGCTTTGGAAAAAAGGGGAGACCTGGTTCCGGGTGCCGGAAACCATCAAAATCACCCTGCATGGAGCCTTACAAAAGCCGGTTGCCGCCAAAGACCTGGCGCTGTGGATTATCGGCATGATTAGTTCCAGCGGCGCTGATTATATGTCCATCGAATATCATGGCGACGGCGTCAAAACACTCTCGATTTCAGAACGCATGACCTTAGCGAATCTGGCCTCTGAAATGGGCGCTAAAAATGCGGTATTTCCCCCGGATGAAGTATTGGAAGCCTTCTTAGGGACAAAAATCACCAATGGCGTCTGGGCTGATGCTGATGCGATCTATCTCAAAGAAATTGAGATCAATCTGAACGAGATTTTTCCGGTCGTTGCCTGTCCGCACCATGTAGATAATGTCAAGGCAGTGGCTGAAGTCGCCGGCACAAAGTTGAATCAGGCCTTAATCGGCACCTGCACCAATGGTCGTTTAGACGATTTGCAGGCAGCGGCAGAAGTTCTGGCTGGCAAAAAGGTTCCGGCTGGTTTTCAATTGTTAGTGATCCCAGCTTCCCAAAAAATTTATCTGGAAGCCATGAAAGACGGGACGCTTGAAAAATTAATAAAAGCCGGCGCCAGCCTGCTCGCCCCCTCCTGCGGCCCCTGTTTGGGCACCGGACAGGGCATTCCGGCGGATAATTATACGGTTATTTCAACCGCCAACCGGAATTTTTTAGGTCGAATGGGAAACAAAAATGCCAGCATTTATCTTGGCTCACCAGCAACGGTGGCAGCCTCCGCCCTGCGGGGAGAAATTACGGATCCACGTCCGCAAAAAGGTTCCGAACAATTCCCCTACAAAAAAGCGAGTGACGGGGTCAAAACCGTCGAAATTAAAGCTGGTGATAACCGCTATGCTGAAGGTGTTTGGGCGTATAACGACGTTGATAATCTCAACACCGACCAGATGTTTGCGGGCAACTTAACCTACAACATCAACAGTTCGGAACCGGACAAAATTGCGCCGCACCTTTTCAAAGGTTTTGATGACAGTTTTGCCGAACGGGTTCAACAAGGCGATATTATTGTAGCTGGCAACAATTTTGGGTGCGGCAGTTCACGCGAGCATCCTGCTGTGGGACTCGCACATGCCGGAGTAAAAGCCGTGATCGTGAAATCCGTGGGCCGAATCTTCTTCCGTTCAGCGATCAACCAGGGCTTGCCGATTATTGTGCTGCCGGAAGCAGTCGAGGCCTACGAGCCAGGTGATCAGATGACAGTAGATTTTGCCAAAGGATTGGTCAAGGTTGCCGGTAAAGAATTCACCTTTGCCCCGCTGCCAGACAAATTGATGGAAATTCTTGAGGCAAAAGGTCTGGTGAATTGGATGCAAAAAAATTAACAATATTATTATCCAATTCTGGTGATCATGCTAAATCGGATGATCACCAGGTGACTAAACGGATTAAAGGTTCTTATGACGAGCATCTGGCACATCATCTCTGTTGAACAGGCTCACCTCTCTCTGTATCAGGGCAGCAATCTGTGATGTCAAGGGGAAAATGATGCATACGAGTTCTGTGGATTTTGCTCGAACAATCGGAGGGTGGGGTGGCAATATCCAATTTCCCCAGCAATCGCGCTCTATTCTTTAATCACCATCATGATAATACCTCGTTCGCCATTGAGCATATAGTATTCTTGCAAGATTTGACTGGCAGGTTCGTAGTAGCCGCTTTAGCGGCAATTAAACGCTAAGGCGTTTATTATGAAATAGAATCTCTCTGTGGAATGATTATGCGAACAGAGAGGAGGATGTGTCAAGGGAAAAAGCATACTTCCTGGAAAGAAAAGGCAGTATTCTCTTGACAGAGTTGCTTCTCTATAGCAACCGCAATTTAAGTTATCCAGATTTCAGCTATTCAGAAAAATTTTGAAGGAGGCTTTCATGCGGATTCCATTTGAACAGATGTATCAGGAATTGCTGCGCGTGTTGCGGAAAAAGGGCTTTAGCGAGGAACGAGCGCGGCTTTGCGCCCGGATTTTCAGCGAATCGAGCCGTGATGGGGTGTATTCCCATGGCTTGAACCGTTTTCCGGCGTTTATCAAATATACTGATCTGGGTTATATTGATGTTCATGCGATTCCGGAAAATATTGCTTGTTTTGGAGCAATCGAACGCTGGGATGGAAAATCCGGTCCGGGGCCCTTAAACGCGTATTTTTGTATGGAGCGGGCGATTGCCCTTTCCAGGGAATATGGGATAGGCTGTGTGGCGTTACGCAACACGAATCACTGGATGCGGGGCGGCACCTATGGCTGGCAGGCGGTTGAAGCCGGGTGCATAGCGATCTGTTTTACGAATACCATGCCGAATATGCCGCCCTGGGGCGGCGCAGAACCGCGCATCGGCAATAATCCGCTGGTGATCGCTGTTCCCCGCCAGCAAGGCCATCTTGTGCTTGACATGGCGATGTCCTTATTTTCGTATGGCAAGATGGGCGTTACGCGCGGCCGCGGAGAATTGTTACCTTTTGAAGGCGGATATGACCGCGAAGGACAGTTGACGCACGATCCCGATGCGATTCTGAAATCAAAACGTCCGCTTCCAATTGGATTCTGGAAAGGGTCAGGCCTAGCGATGATGCTGGATTTGCTAGCGACAATCCTGTCGGAAGGGCAATCTACCCAGGAAATTGGAAAGATCGAAGATGAGCGCAATGTTTCACAAGTGTTTTTCTGCATTGATGTGCAGCAGCAGCATCGACCAGGATATATTGATCAAATCGCCGATGAACTGGTTGGTTACATTCATGCCACTTTACCTGTGAAGGAAGATGGAAAGATTTATTATCCGGGTGAAAGAACTCTGCAAACCCGGCAGGAGAATCTGGAACAGGGTATTCCGGTGGATGAGCGCAAATGGCAACAGATTATCGAGATGTAGCTTTCCCGAACCCTGACAGGATTGAGAACCCTGTCAGGGTGGTCAGAGAGGGGAACGTACCTATTGAACTCGTTCCTGTTCTCGGGGTTCCAACAAGACCAGCGGAATAATTTCATCCATCTTCTGGATAAATTCAAACTTCAGGTCTCTTTTGGCATTTTCAGGCACCTCTTCCAAATCTTTTTCATTTTTCTTGGGTAAAATGACGGTGTGAATCCCGGCCCGGCGAGCGGCTAATACTTTTTCCTTAATTCCTCCAACCGGCAGCACAGTTCCGCGCAATGTGATTTCGCCGGTCATGGCAATATCATTGCGAATAGGCCGTCGCGTTAAGAGCGAGGTTAAGGCGGTGAACATGGTCACGCCTGCGGATGGGCCGTCTTTGGGGACCGAGCCGGCCGGAACATGAATGTGAATATCACCATGTTCGTAAAAGTCCTTATCTACCCCCAGTTCTCGATATTTAGAGCGCACATAAGACAGCGCGGCCTGCGCCGATTCTTTCATGACTTCGCCTAATTGACCGGTCAGCGTCAGGGTTTTTTGCCCGGGCATAATGGTGGCTTCAACAAAGATAATATCTCCGCCAGTCGGAGTCCAGGCCAGCCCGGTCGCTACACCAGTTTCGGCTGTACGTTCCGCAAGTTCCGAGTAAAATTTAATGGGGCCGAGGTATTGGTGTACCAATTCTTCAGTAAAGCAAACAGATTCGACTGAACCTTCGACAATTTCTTTGGCGACACCGCGGCAGACCGTTGCGATCTCCCGCTCCAAATTTCTCACTCCGGCTTCACGCGTATAGGAACTAATGATCGCCTTCAATGCGCCGTCCATTAATTGCAGTTGTTCGGCCTGCAACCCATGTTCCTGTAACTGTTTGGGAATGAGAAAATCTTTAGCGATCATCAGTTTTTCTTCCTCGGTATAGCCGGGTAATTCCAGAATTTCCATCCGATCTTGAAGCGCGGAAGGAATGGTTTGCAAAATGTTGGCAGTGGCAATAAACATCACTTTCGACAAATCGAAAGAGACTTCCAGATAATGATCGGAAAACGAAAAATTTTGCTCCGGATCAAGCACTTCTAATAACGCTGACGACGGATCGCCTCGAAAATCTGCGCCCAATTTATCCACTTCATCCAGCATAAACAGTGGATTATTGGATTCGGCTTTCTTGATGCCCTGGATGATACGACCAGGCAAGGCTCCGATATAAGTTCGGCGATGACCGCGGATTTCCGCTTCATCATGGACGCCTCCCAGAGAAATTCTGACAAATTTTCGTCCCAGAGCACGGGCAATCGAACGTCCTAACGAGGTTTTCCCAACGCCGGGGGGGCCGACGAAGCACAAGATTGGTCCTTTCATATCTTTCTTTAACTGACGCACTGCCAGATATTCGATAATGCGTTTTTTGACTTTCTCCAGATCATAATGATCTTCATCCAGAACAGTGCGCGCCTGGAGAATGTCTAAATTGTCAGCGGTATTGATCGACCAGGGCAGGTCGAGTAACCAATCGAGATAGGTGCGAGACACCGTGTATTCAGCCGCCGCCGGGTGCATACGTTTCAATCGCTCTAATTCTTTTTGCGCAGCTTTGGCAGCTTCTTCCGGCATGTTCGCTTTTTCTATGCGTTGTTGTAATTCTTCCAGCTCAGATTGTTCATCTTCTTCTCCAAGTTCTTGTTGAATCGCTTTGAGTTGTTCACGCAGATAATATTCCCGCTGATTACGGTCTATACCTTCTTTGACTTGTGTTTGAATTTTTTGTCCCAATTCAAGCACTTGTAATTCTCGATTGAGAATTTCCATAACCCGCTTCAGGCGTGTTGAAATATCAATGGTCTCAAGAATCTGCTGCTTTTCCTCCACCGGAATATTGAGGCTGGAAATCACAAAATCAGCCAACATCCCCGGAGATTTGAGATTCGTAATCATGGATGTGATTTCTGAAGGCACTTGCGGCGATAGCTCAACCACTTTCGTGAAGACATTTTTAATATTCCCCATGAGCGCTTCGATTTCGAGGCTTTGTGGTTCTGCTTCCTCAATAGAAAGGACCTGTGCGACATAATAGGGTTCTTGCTGCACAAAGCGTTCAATCTTGAAGCGTCTGATGCCCTGAACCACGACGCGAATATCATGGTCGCTGACCCGAACCATTTTGAGAATTGACACGGCTGTTCCAACGGCATACATTTCTTCCGGTCCTGGGTCCTCAACTTTGGGATCTTTTTGGGTGATCACCCCTATCATTTTATCGCCGGCCAGGGCATCATCAATGAGTTGAATTGAACGTGATCGACCAATGATGAGGGGAAGAGCTAAACCTGGATAGATCACAGTTCCTTTTAAGGGCAAGATCGCCAGTTCTTGCGATAAAAGGATAGTGCTATCTTGTTGATGCTGAGTTTCCATTTTCATATTCGTTTCGTTATTGCTCATAAAGATTGTGAATCGCAAAGAATTCACAACTTTTGACGTTTTCTGATCATTTTGGCCGTATTTTCACAAAATATGAGAACAGGCATCAAATCATGGTATAAATTATCAAAAGATGCCAATTGCTGAAGATAGATGTACGAAGTCTCGCAGACTTCGCAAGCCTGATCCCATCAATTGCACCTTGAAAAATCAAGAGTCATTTCTATATATTATATAGTGAATACACCTGTGCCTGTCAAACAAAAAAGATGCTTTTTCCTTTGTAAGGAGTCAACCAAATACGAGAAAATTAAAATACTCCCGGAAGGCATGATTTTCAGGGATTGAAAAGAATGCCCGGTAAAAATGCGCAACAAAAAAAGAAAAAAATGTTGCATTTTGTGATTTGCTTCGATACCATTGCCGCAAAAGAGAGGGTTGATCGCGAGAACCTTCCGGTGAGACCCATCAGAAATGTCAATTTGACGATGGGGATGAATCGCCCGTGAGTATTTATCACTGTAAATATTCACGGGCGACTTATCCTGAAGTGGATATGAAGAAGGGAATTGTGATTGTGAGTCTGATGATGCTGCTCGATTGCTGGGGAATTGTTCATGACGCATTAGCGCAAGGATGTGAACAAGCGCAAGACTTTTATTCGGAAGGGGTAGCGTTGAGCGACGGCTCAGAACAGGAAGCGAATTTTTACCGCCAGGCCATTGCATCATGCCCTCAGTATGCTGATGCCCATTATCGCCTGGCGAATATTTATGCTGAATGGGGACAATATCGGGAAGCCGAGTTCGAATATGCTGCAGCCATTCAACAGAATCCGCAATATGCTGAAGCGTATTATGGCCTGGGACAGGTCTATCTTAATCAGGGACAATACGATCAGGCCCTGACGAACTTTCAAACCGCTCTGCGTCTCCGTCCTGATTATCTTGCGCCACATCTGAGTCTGGGACGTATTTATACACACCGTGGGCTTTTTCAAGACGCGATAACCGAATATACCTTTGTAATCGATCAGAACTCCGACGATATTCAGGCGAACTTCGAACTCGGAGACGTATATGAGAAAGAAGGCAATCTGAAACGAGCGATTGAGCAATATCTCATTGTCAAACAGCTTGCCCCGGATCGAGATGATGTGAGCGAACGGTTGGGCGTGTTGTATCGAAAACGGATGGACTATGACCAGGCTGTGAAAGAATTTCAACAGGCTCTTGCCCTGAACCCATATAATTTTGGTGTACATCGTGAATTGGGAATCGTGTATTATGAGCAGAAAAACTATGATGAAGCCATTCAACAGCTTCTGGAATTGGTGCGGCTGCGTCCGACTGATGCTGAGGCGTATGAATATCTGGGGAAAATCTATTTTGAACGCAAAGAATATGACAAGGCCATCGAACAATTCCGCAAAACCCTGGAATATGCACCCTATCGAGTTGACGCCCGCTATTTGCTTGGGTTCATGTATGCTGGCAAAGGTGCATTTGAAGATGCCATTCGAGCCTATCAGATGGTGCTTCAGATCAATCCTTCACATGTTGACGCCCTCTTTCAATTGGCTCTGGCGTATGCGGAACAGAAAAATTACGAGAAAGCCTTAGATTTGTGCAAACGTGCACTCATGTTCAATCCCAACCTGCCTAATGGTCGCTATTATCTGGGGCGCATCTATATCAAATTAGGAAAGCAGGAGTTAGAAAAAGCCGCGGCAACGTCTTCCAGATCGGATATCCAAAAAGAACTTCAGGTTTTGGAGAAAATTGGATATTAAGTGGTGAAGAAAAAAACCTGGTTTTTGAATGACCTGAAATATTTTTTATTGACAAGACATCTTGATCTTTTGTTTGATGCTAGTAGGCCTTGAGAGGGTTACGAAACATTGAAAGAAAAATTTGGAGTTCCGCATTCAGACGGAATTTTTCCTGTTAAAGCGGAAATTCCGAACGAGTAAAAAGGAGTGAAAGTATGCGAAAAATTGGGATGTTGATGCTGGTTGGAATCATGATTGTGATGGGGATGTGGATGTCTGTTGCTCAAGCAGCACCGGTCAAAGTAGCCATGGTTGTAGCCGGAACGCTCGGAGATCGTTCATTTTATGATTCTGGCAATGAAGGCCTGATGCAGGCCGCCAAAGAATTAGGCGTCGAAACCAAAGTGTTTGAATGCCGTAGTGTGCCTTCAGCATTTTCGGAACAGATTATCGCCGCGGCGCAAAGTTATGAAGTGGTGTTCACGATTGGTTGGGAACTGGTTGATCCGCTGCTAGAAGTCGCTCCGGAATTTCCGGATGTCAAATTTATCCATATTGACGCGGCGATTGAGGGAGTGGCGAATGTGAGCTCACTTGATTATCTGGAAAATGAAGGTTCCTTTGTCGCCGGAGCCATGGCCGCTATGATGACCACGAAAACGGAGGATACCAAAATCAACAATCAAAAAATCATCGGGGCTGTTGGCGGTATGGATATTCCTGTGATTCGTAATTTTGTAGCGGGCTATGAAGCCGGAGCAAAGTATATTGATCCTGATATCAAAGTTGAAGTCGGCTATGTGGGCAACTTTGAAGACCCGGCGAAAGGCAAAGAAATGGCCTTGACGATTTTCAATAAAGGTGCGGATATTATTTTTCAGATTGCCGGGAATACCGGAAATGGCGTGATTGAAGCCGCCAAAGAGTCCGGATTTTACGCCATCGGCGTCGATTCTGATCAAGGTTATATCGCGCCGGGATTCATTATGGGCAGCATGATGAAGCGCGTAGGACTCTCGATTTTTGAAACCATTCAAAAAATCCTGGATGGCAGCTACAAAGACGGAACAGTTATGAGCTATGGCATTGCCCAGAATGGGGTTGGTATGAGTAAGGATGAGGATATGAAGAAGATCGTTGGCGACGAGGTGATGAAAAAACTGGAAGAGATCGAGCGAGGCATCGTAGAGGGTACGATTCCGGTGCCTGCAAGAAGCTAAGAATCCGTGACACACTAAAAACCGAGTTTTTCAAAAAACTCGGTTTTTTCCTAACATGGTATTTCTATGTATCCGCAGCCAAAGACGTATGTAACGCCGGAAGAATATTTAGCCATCGAACGCCAGGCCGAGTATAAAAGCGAATACTGGAACGGTGAAATGTTTGCAATGGCCGGGGCCAGTGAACGTCACGTACTTATTACGACCAATACCGCAGGTGAATTGCGAACGCAGCTCAAAAGTCGTCCATGTCGAGTATATTCTATTGATTTACGCGTAAAAGTCAGGTCCACAGGATTATATACTTATCCTGACATTGTCGTAATTTGCGAGAAACCTGTCTTTGACGATAAACAACAGGATACCCTGTTGAACCCGATCGTGCTGATCGAAGTGCTTTCGCCTTCGACCGAAGCGTATGATCGCGGTGAAAAATTTTCGCACTATCGCACCATTGAAAGCCTGTCTGATTATCTGCTGATTTCTCAAACGCGCCCCAGGATCGAACATTTTATCCGCCAGCCCCATGAACAATGGATATTTTCGGACTGTCACGACATGGATGGCGCGATAGCAATTGCGTCAATCGGGTGTACCCTGGCATTGGCTGAAGTCTATGATAAAGTGGAGTTTGAGAAAGAAGAGGAACGATTTACGTTCAGGAGCGTGACATGAACGTCATTGAAATGCGTGACATTAGCAAACGGTTTCCCGGGGTTCTGGCGAACGATCATGTGAATCTGGCGGTGAAAAAAGGAACAATTCATGCGATTATCGGCGAAAACGGCGCCGGAAAATCCACGCTCATGAACATCTTATACGGCCTTCACCGTCCGGACGAAGGCCAGATTCTGCTGAACGGTCAGACGGTTTCCATTCACAATCCCCGTCAGGCGATGAAATTAGGAATCGGCATGGTACACCAGCATTTTATGCTTGTGCCGTCGTTTACGGTGGCGGAAAATGTTGTGTTAGGATTCGAACCTCAGAAAGGGTTGCGGTTTGACCGCACCCGCGCTATAAGGCTTACGCGGGAACTATCCGAAAAATATGGGCTCAACATTGATCCTAGCGTGAAAGTCGAAGATACTACCGTAGGCATTGAGCAACGAGTGGAGATTTTGAAAACCTTGTATCGCGGGGCCGATGTTATTATTCTCGATGAACCGACCGCCGTCCTGACGCCGCAAGAGGTGCAAGAGTTATTTCAAACCATCCGGTTTTTGACAGAAAGCAAGAAGACCATTCTCTTCATTTCGCATAAATTACAGGAAGTTCTGCACATTGCGGACACTATTACCGTGATGCGCCGCGGAAAAGTCGTGGGAAATCTTGCGGCTCAAGATGCGACAGAGCAACAATTAGCCAGTTTAATGGTCGGACGGGAAGTGTTATTTGAAGTGGAAAAACAGCAAACTCGGATTAGAGATACTCTTTTGGAAGTTCGCGGGATCCAGGCTTTAGATAAGCGCGCATTGTTGGCTGTGAAAGGTGTTTCCTTTTCTGTCCGACGCGGAGAAATTGTCGGTATTGCGGGAGTGGAGGGGAATGGACAAACTGAGCTTGTGGAAGTCCTGGCCGGGCTGCGACCGGCGATTGCGGGCGAGATTGTTCTCAATAACGCGCCGATTCATCATTGTTCAGTGCAGGAACGTCGTCAACGGGGGATGGCACATATTCCTGAAGATCGCATGACGGTCGGATTAAACCTGAAAGGCAGCGTGGCGGACAATTTGATCGCCGGAAAACAGCGGCAGATTCCTTATCAGGGAAGCTTTTTGTACTCCAATGCAAAAGAGATTAAGATGTATGCTCGCCAACTGATCGATGCCTTTGATATTCGCACGTCCGATCCCGATGCCACTGCCTCAACTCTTTCAGGAGGCAATATGCAAAAAATGGTCGTGGCACGGGAGTTTAGTTTTGGTGCACCCTGCCTCATCGTTTCGCAACCAACTCGAGGCGTGGATGTCGGGGCGATTGAATCAATTCATCAAAAGATTCTCGATCAATGTGCTGCCGGAGCCGGCGTCCTTCTGGTATCAGCCGAATTAGATGAAATTTACAAGTTGAGCGACCGTATCCTGATACTGTATGAAGGCGAAATTGTCGGAGAATTTCGCCCGCACCAGATTTCGAAAGAGGAAATCGGCTTATATATGACCGGAGCCAAAAGACAAGAAAGGGGGCGAATGTGACATCTCTGCTTGACCGAATCGTGGAAAGTAAATATCAAAAACTCTATTTCTCCGGGTTTGCGATAATTCTTGCCTTTTTCGTTGGGGCGATTGTGATTGTGTTGAATAAACAGAATCCTCTGCTGGCCTATGCCGCCCTCTTGCGCGGCGCATTTGGAAAACCTTATACTCTTGCCAATACCTTACAGCGAGCCGTGCCGCTCGCTCTAACGGGACTCTCGGTGGCGGTGGCATTTAAAGCCGGGGTTTGGAATATCGGTTCGGAAGGGCAATTGTATTTAGGAGCTTTTGCAGCAGCCTGGGCCGGGTTTACTTTTGATGGTCTCCCCTGGTTTCTCCTCATTCCAGTCATTCTTCTGCTTGGAATGTTTGGAGGAGGCCTCGGCGGATTTATTCCGGGGTTATTAAAAGCCAGATATCAGATGAATGAAGTGATCACCACGATTATGTTGAATAGTGTGTTTATCCTGTTCACAAGTTATCTGGTGAATTATCCCTTTAAGACCGCTGAGGGACAGATGGGCGCCACGGATAAAATTGCCGAAACAGCCCGGCTGATCAGGCTTGTCAGATTATCAAAATTTCATACTGGCGTCTTTTTTACCCTTGTCATCATTATATTTATGTATTATGTGATGCAAAAAAGCCGCGTGGGGTATGAATGGAAAATGATTGGCGAAAATACCTTGTTTGCCAATTATATCGGCATTCAGCCGGCGCGCCAGATTCTCGTAGTGATGATTTTGAGCGGAGCATTGGCCGGAATTGCTGGCGCGTTGGAAGTGTTAGGGGTACATTATCGCTTTATCGAATCGATTTCGCCCGGATATGGCTATGATGGGATTCTGATCGCGATGATCGCCATGTACCATCCTTTAGGGGTGGTGCTGGTCGCTCTCATTTTCGGTGCGTTAAAGGTCGGCGCGCTGCCAATGGAACAATTTTCCAATGTCCCATCAGAGTTGATCGATGTGCTTCAATCAATTATCATCTTATTTGTCGCTGCAGAAACAGGTTTAATCGCGTGGTTACGGACAAAAGGAGGAAAACATGCCGTTCGCTGAGTTGATTGACGCGAAATTGTTTAGCTCGATGCTGCGTATGGCAACGCCGATTGTGCTGGTTGCTCTGGGTGGAATCATGACCTCACAGGCGGGCATCCTGAATATTTCGCTGGAAGGGACCATGTTGCTCTCAGCATTTTTTGCAGTGTTTGGAAGTTATCTGTTTCAAAGCGCATTCATGGGTGTGATATTTGCCATCCTGGCCGGACTGTTGATGAGTGTATTATTCAGCATCTTTGTGATTAAGCTCAAAGCTGATGAATTTGTGATCGGCATTGCCCTGAATATTTTTGCTGGAGGATTGACAGGGGCCGGCGGCCTTACCGGCTATTTATCGCAGATTATTTTTCAAACAAAAGGATCTATTACTAGCGATAGGATTACCAGCCTGCCGAAATGGCATCTTCCGTTGCTTGATGCGGTGCCTTTTTTCGGAGAGATTTTGAATGATCATTCGATGTTTATCTATCTCAGTTGGATTCTTGTTGGGTTGTGTTACTATTTTTTGTATCATACGAAATGGGGAATGTGGTTGCGAGCGGCCGGTGAACATGCAGAAGCTCTGGAAACCGCGGGCGTCAGCGTCTTGCACATGCGTTACCTGAGTTCCACGCTGTGCGGCATTTTTTGCGCCTTAGCCGGGGCACACCTGTCCCTGGGGTATCTAACCATGTATGCCCCCAATATGTCTGCGGGACGGGGCTGGATTGCGATTGCGGCGTCAATTCTCGGGAAAAATAATCCGATCGGGGTCTTTGGGGCGTCGCTGATTTTCGGTTTTGCCGATGGTACTGGGATGCGCTTGCAAGGGATGGGTTTACCTTCGCAATTTGCACTGATGATTCCGTATATCGTTACCATTCTGGTTTTATTTTTTGTAGCAAAACAACAACTGCGCAAGTTTAAAATCAAACACTCATAGGTGGGTTCTCAGAGCAATCTGGATCAAGACATGCGCAAAATTCTCATATCCTCCCTTGATTTTTTGTGTAAGACGAATATACTACAAGATGATGGATGTGATTTCAGGCAAGAAGCCAAGAAGATTTATTTAGGGAAGAGATTCCTTCTCAGAAAGTTTTCAGAAATTTTGTGAGAGTGCGGATCCCGAAATAATATTATGAAAAGACAGAAACGATTCGTGTTGATGAGTATTGTTGGAATCCTGGTCAGTGTTTTGAGCGTGCAGTCTATTTTTCTCTTGCGGGCCTCTGCGGAAGAGGATCTTTTTGAAACACTTCAAATCGGTCGCTTTGAACAGCCGGTAGATGTCCCGAATTTTACGTTGCCTGTGATCGGAGGGGGAAAAGCGGATTTGACGGATTATACTGGGAAGCTGATCTTTCTCAATTTTTGGGCAACCTGGTGCCCCTATTGTCGAACTGAACGAGGGGCTTTGCAGACGACCTACGAAAAATATAAAGACAAAGGTTTTCTTGTCCTGTCAGTGTCAATTGACCGTGGTGACGCTGAAACTGTGCGGAAATTTATTGAAGAACATGGCATTACCTTTCCCAATTTGCACGATCAGATGTCAGCAGTTGCTTCAGAATTTGGTGTGCGTGGCGTACCATCGACAATTTTTATTGATGGAAACGGAAAAGCGATCGGCGGAGTGATTGGACCGCGACCATGGGATAGCGCAGAAATGCACCGTTTGATTGAGCAACTACTCTCACAACCATAATGTTGTCAATACCTCTTCTCTGGAAAAATTTCAAAGGTTCCTGGAGATTGTCGGTCAGGAACCTTGTCGTCTTGTTTGGAAATGATGAAAAATTCAGGATGTTCCCATGCTGAAAGAGCATTTGCTGAGTTCCTGAACTTTTTAACTTGACAAACCTGAAAACGTGTGTTATTCCACATAAATAATTTTCGTGTTTTCATAATCGTAATATTGATGATAAAATAGATGATTAGAAACGCGTGAGTCGCGCCTGCGTGGGCGCGTGGCTTGTAATAAACAGACAGACACAATAAAAGGGAGAGGTAACATGACAACTCGAAGCCATAAGGGATTGTGGATATGTATTTTCGTTGGATGTCTCCTGATATGGTGGGCGTCAGATAGTTCCGCTGCAAACATATCAGAATTCGTGAACATTACACCTTATCTTGAAATTGAAGGGGTGTATGATGACAATGTTTTTGAGCTTTCTGAAGATGCTTCGCTCCCAGAAGATGCGGAAGAGCATGAAGATTTCCTTTTTAATACCAGGGCCGGTGTGGGCGTTGACCTCAACCTTGAACGTCCCTACTTGAAATTCGGTATTGGAGTCGATTATGATTTTACTTATTCGAAGTACACGAATAATACTGAACAGGATGGCGTGGAGCATAATCTGGATTTTGAGCTCGATTTTTTGTCGAAGTATGAAAAGGGAATTGTTCGAGATCGGGTCAAATTTAATATTCGTGACGTGCTCTCATTGATTCCCATTGATGAAGAGGAGCCATTATTGCCTGGAAACCGTGCTCTTCGCAATGAATTTGAAGTCGGACTTGATTATAAGTTAATTTCCACACGACGAATTTCATTTACTGTGGGATATGCTTATGGTCGTACAGATTATGAAAATACCTCTATTGAGGTTGAGACCGTAGCTGATCAATATGAACACAGTGACGATCTCACGCAGGAAAGCCAGATTCATAGCGGAAAAGCCGATTTTCAATATGTATTGAATTCAAAACTCACCTATGTCCTCAGTTATGTCTATCAATTTAGTGATCGAGAAGAAAATTTGGGAGAACTTGTGAGTGCGAATTTTTCTCGTCACAATGTGCTCAGCGGAATTCAGGCAAAGTTAACGCCGCGAATTCATTCAAATTTTCGGGCAGGATATACTCTGACCTCGTATGATGATGTTGGCAATTTGTCACAGAGTGATCAAGATAATTTTGTGGTTGAAGCGAGTGTGACCGCCAATTTTGCCCGCCAACCTCTTATGACGGTCGGCTACCGCAGATACTACACGGAAAATGATTTTGGGGATACGCTGTTAACAGATAATGTGTTTGGTCGCATGGGCATCAAGGTGACAAAAGAATTATTGGTGAATCTCTCGGCAGATTATATTCTCGAGGATCGGGATCTCTATGATGATGACACAAAGCAAATGCTGTTTGGTGTGAATACAGAATATGAAATCTTGAAAAACATGATGCTCCTGGTCGGCTATAATTATAGGAACAAAGAATTTTTTGAACAGAACTTTCTGGCTGAACAAGAACGAGAAGAAACCACACATACCTTTTCTGGGGGATTACAATACCAAGTGGCGCGCTATGTGTTGTTAAAGGGCATGTATTATTACACGGATAAGAGTTCTGATATTGCCGAACAAGAATATAGTCGCAATCAGTTTATTGCAAGTGGTCGAGTGATCTTTTAACCTAATCATTCAAAAGTATCAAGAAGTGAGGTGGGGGATACAATGAAAAGAATTATTCAAAGTGGTCTGATCGGTTTGCTTGTCTTGAGCATTCTTTCAGGGTGTAGCCAATCACCAAAAAGTGATGAGGTTTCTGTCAAAAGTTTACCCATGAAACCTCAGACGGTCGTGAGTACAACGCAACAAGACGCTCTTGCAACCGTGACGGACATTCATAAAAGCACTGTTGCAGAAAAACCGGAAGCCAGTCGAGTGGTCTTGACATTAGACAAAAAAGCTTCCTACGCCACGTCCAGGCAAGGAAATCAATTAGTGATCAATATCTTTGGCGCACAGATGATGTCTTCTCTTAAACAATTAGAAGTCAGTGATCCTCTGATTAAATCGGTTGTGGCAAAACAAGTGGGTAATAGCGTAAAAGGAGTGATTGAATTAGTGAATCCTGATATTGCCTATACCCCATCAACAACCATGGATCCCTTCCAGATTGTGCTTGATATTTGGCCGATTTCTTCCAAAATGTCAATGGGACAGCCTGCGCCAGAACAAGCTAAACCGGTGATTATTGAGCCAGTTCAAAAGCTTGAGGTCAGTACGACGACAAGTTCGGCGCAAGAGGTGCAGGAAATTCCTTCGCCGTTACAAACACCTTCTCCTCTTGTTTCAGCAGGCGAAAAACCCTCAACACAAGATGTTCCGGCGCAATTACAATGGTTTAGTGAGAAACTCTCCCAGGTACTCCAGGAACGTGAAAAAATCAAACAAGAGCTTGTCGAATTCGAAAAGAATGTTGCGGTCAAAGACTCAATGCTTCAGGTATTAGAGCGAAAGCTCAAGGAAGCTAATCTTCGTATTGTCGAACTGGAAGAAGAGGTGATTAAAGCAAAATCGCGCGTTTCTTTAGTTGAGCAAAATGAACAAGTGATGCGGTCGGAACTTCAACAACTTCTGACACAGCTTGAACGGGTTTCAGGAGGGCAGGAAGGTGTTGCACTTGGCGTTGCAAGCAGTGAAGAACTCAAAACTCGTTCGCAACAAATTGTTTCAAAAATTTCTGCGCTTCAACAAGAAAGCATGGGTCTTATGCAAGCTCAAGATCAAGTCGCGTCGCTCAGATCTCAAATTGATACGCTCGTTCAAGATCGCGATGCCTTACGTCAGCAGCAAGCTGCCTCTGCCTCTCAGATCGAGTCGTTGAAAGCCGACAACCAACGACTCGCCATGGCCCAGGAAGAGTTGCGCCAGAAGGATCTTGAATTGACTAGACTGCGCAAGGCGATTGGCGATGCTGCCAAATTGGTGATGACGACACCTGACCAGTCTATAGCCGCGATGATGAGCCAGCCTTCTGCTGCCCAGCCGCAGCCTGGTACTGTTTCCTCTTCGACGGTGAAACCTTCTGAAGGTTCACAGCCGCAGGTGCTGTCGCAGCCATCGCCGCCATCTACGAACGGCCTTGAATTAGCGACATTGTTGCAGCAATATCAAGTGGATAGCCAAAAAAATGTCAGTCCTGATGAATATGTGCTTGGTCCTGGCGATGTCATTCAAATCCGCGTATTAAACGAAGAAAATCTTGATAAAACCGTGACAGTTTCTGCTGACGGTTTTATTACCTATCCTTTATTAGGAGATCTTCGCGTTGACGGCTTGACGATCATGCAAGTTGACGCCCAGATTACTTCGTTGTTAGCTCGGGATTATCTTGTGAATCCAGAGGTGGTACTTGAGATCATTAAACAACGTAGCAAAAGGGTCTATATTATGGGGGCCGTGAAACAACCAGGCTACCAGGAACTACCTGCCGATCAGCGATTACTAGGCACTTTATTAAGCGCAGGGGGACCCGTTTCTTTTGATACCGAAACTCGCGTTCTTCGCCTGCCAAAACAGGAATTTATTGGCAATGAGTCTATCGAAACCCTCTCTCCGATTGTTGTTGATTTGAAGAAGCTCTTTGAGGAGGGCGATCAGACGCAGAACATTCTGTTGCAAGATGGCGATGTCCTGATGGTTGCTGCGAAAAAAGGTTCGCCTCTCGATGTTGCCGGCGCATCTCAAGAATCAGGTTCGCAACAGTTTTATGTTGTCGGAAGCGTGGCGAAGCCAGGAATTTATCCGTATAAAGCAGATGATACGATTCTGGATGCGATCCTTCGTGCTGGGGGGTTTACAGAATTTGCGTCGCGCAATAATACTAAATTGGTGCGTGAAACTGACGGCAAAACCAGAACCATTCAGATCAAGATGAAAGATGTGATGGAAAAGGGTGAAATGAGTAAAAATGTCCCGATCATGCCGGGCGACATGATTATTGTTCCTGAAAGTTTCTTCTAAACGAATGAGATAATGAATTCGAAGTAGAGGTAGGCCTTTGTGAAGGTGTATCTCTACTTTTATTTTGTGATCCATGAAACAAAAAGAGATTCATTTATTTGATTATTTTTTAGTTCTGCGCCGGCGACGGTGGATTTTATTTTCTACGTTTATCCTGGTGGTTGTGTCTGCCACAATCGGCGCGTATCGGAAACCTGATCCAGAGCCGCTCTTTCAAGCGACAGCGACCCTGGTCGTCAAACCAGATCGCCCGGCGCTAGTTAATATTCGAGGCGCTCAACCGTTTTATCAAGAGTATTTTGATGAAGGCGTTGATCAACGCACCCAACTCGAAATTTTGAAAAGTCGAGTTATTTTGGAACGTTTGGTGAATGAATTGGGGTTTCTTCAACCTGAGAGTTCTGCCAAAGATGAAGAACGAATTTTGGCAGAGGTGCGACAAGCCATTAATGTGTACCAGATGCCGGGGACATACCTTGTCAATATTGTTGCTCAGCAGAAAACTCCTGATATGGCAATAAAATTGGCGAATACGATGGCAGAAGTGTATATTGAATATAATTTGCAAACCAAACTGAGTTCGGCGCGAAAAACGCTGGTCTGGTTGAATGAACAGATTGTTGATTTGCGAGGAAAGGTGCAAGATGCCTACACCGCGCTTTCAGATTATCAGAGCAAAAATGACATTTTGTCCCTTGAAATGGCCCCTGAAGTCCAGGCCGCAAAACTTGCAGAATTAACCAATCTTTATGATCGTGCCCAACAGGAGCGCATTGAGGCGGAAACCCGTTTGACAGAATTGCGCAAAATCCAACAGCAAGGCTTGAATTTTGGAACAGACATTGCGGGTACCCTTGAAGATCCGGTGATTGGAAATTTGCGAGCAGAGTTATCCAGTGCAGAAATCGAACGCTCTAGCCTGTTACAATCCTATAAAGATAAGCATCCGACCATTAAACAGGTTGATCTAAAAATTGAGACACTGCGTCAAAATTTGGCGAAAGAGATTGGCACGCTCTTTAAAAAGCTTGAAACAAATGTCTCTGTGTTAAAGGCCAGGGAAGCGAGTTTGGCAAATTCGCTTAATGCCTTTAAACGCGAAGCCATGGAAATCAATGAAAAGCGAGTGGAATATTCTAAATTAAAAAGCGAAGTTACATCAACCGAAGAATTATACAATCTGCTGTTTCGCCAGTTAAAAGAGACCAGTATTACAGGAGATCTGGTCGAAAAAAATACTATGCGCATTCTTGAATCGGCAAGGGCAGCTCTGAATATTACTGCTCCGATGCGGCGAGAGCAAATAGTGGTCTTTGGCGTGATTATCGGATTTGTTCTTGGGATCGGATTCGCCTTTTTATTTGAATATTTTGACAAAACTGTCAAGACCCCTGAAGATGTGGAATACTTCTTAGAATTGCCAGTCTTAGGGACTATCCCCAAAATTGATAAAGCCGATAAAAAGTTATATGGAAAATCCTCATCATCCTTGTCATCGAAAAAGAAATATTATGCGTTAGAAGGGGGAAAATAACCACATGGCCCGACATCGAAGCAGCAGGAAGCATCGTGATCTGAATATTATCTGGGAAGAGGGGAAACATTCAATGGCGGCAGAGTCGTATCGGACTCTGCGAACTAATATTTCACTTTCTCAGGTCGATAATCCTATTCGAACCTTACTGGTCACAAGTTGTATCCCTCGTGAAGGGAAATCGACAACCGTCGCGAATTTGGGAGTAACGTTTGCATTAGCGCAACAAAAAGTGCTGATTATTGATGCGGACTTACGCCGTCCAATTTTACATAGATTGTTTGGTATTCCAAATGTGCAGGGTTTGACGCATACCTTGAGTGATACGGTTGAATATGATCAGGTGTTTACGCCAACCAAGATCTCGAATCTGTGGGTCGTGACAAGCGGCATTATCCCTCCCAATCCTTCAGAACTGCTGGGATCCAAGAAAATGAAGGCCTTTTTAGAGCGAGCCAAACAACAGTTTGACATGATCCTCCTCGACTCTCCACCAATTAGTTCTCTGGCCGATGCTTCCGTGCTAGGGTCGATTGTTGATGGCGTGTTATTTATTGTGAAAGTCAATATGGCGAACCGCGATTTAATCCAAAAAGCCAAAGAGCAATTAACAACGGTTGGAGCAAATATTATTGGCGTTGTCCTCAATGATGTTGATGTCAAACGGGATGGATATTACAAATATTATTACTATTACAATTATGAATATTACGGATAAACCCTGTCGATATTTTTTGACAAGAGCCGAAGCGTATGAGCGTAAAATATGCGAGAACAATCTGTAGAATTTGAAGCCGCTTTGCAAAATTTAGAGCCGATCACCCAATTTATCAGAGCGTTTATGGAAGGTTCGGCTTTACCTGAAGAGCAGGTGTATCATTTTGAGATTTCCGCCGATGAGCATGTGTCAAATTTAATTGAACATGCCTTTAAAAATCGTTCTCACCCTCTCATTGGTATTACGTGTCGAGAGGATGCTGACAAAACGCAGGTGATTATTTCTGATGATAGCGCCGGATTTGATCCGCGCAACTACTCTGTTCCGGATCTAGAAAATCAACCGATTTATGAAATTCCTCCTGGTGGGTTCGGAAACTATTTCATTTGCAAATTAATGGATGATGTGGAATACATCCATCATCCTTATGTAAAAAACGAACTGATTTTAACCATGCTCAAACGTTCGACTAATCATGAAGAATAGAGGAGGGAATTATGGAGGTTCGAGTTCACTATTCTGAAAAGAAACCTGATGTATATGTGATGGAAATTGAAGGAAGAATTGACGCTCATACTGCTGGAAAAGTTGAAGAAGAACTTCAAAGCTTGAAAGAGAAAAATATTGTCAAAATTATTGTCGATTTTGAAAAAGTGAATTATATTAGCAGCGGGGGGTTACGAGTTTTTCTCACAGCGTTGAAATGGACACGCGCCCAGAGTGGAGATTTAAAGTTGGTGAATCTGGTACCAAATGTTGAGAAAATCTTCAAATTAGCAGGATTTACCAGACTTTTTAATATCCTGAATGATCGTGAGAGCGCCCTGGAAGCATTCTAACATGACGGCTCTGAAATTTATACTATGCACTATCCTTTTTTCATGACATGTTCCCATGAGTGAAGAACAGTATCTTATCCATCTGCAAGATGAGATTGTATCGTCGGCCGCCGCTTTTAACAGTATTACCATGCTGCATGAAAATATTCTTGACAGCATGGATAATGGCGTGATTGCGCTGGATTTTGAAGGAAAGATTATCACGTTTAATAAGGCGTCGGCCAGAATTCTGGGGGCGCCCGTTGAACATGCCCTGGGAAAATATTACCCGGAAGTGTTTTTTGAATTACCCGGAAATGATGAATTTAATGATGTCTTAATCAATGTCATTTATACCCGGCAAACCTACTTGCACCGTGAAGTCAACTTTATGCGCGATGAGAGTACCGCAATTCCTTTAGGAATTACAAGCTCTTTGTTAAAAAATGACCAGGGGCAGGAATATGGGGTTGTGTCGGTTTTTTCTGATCTGAGCGAAGTAAAAAAACGCCAATTTCTCCAGGATACATTGACACGCTATGTGACGAAAGATGTGGTTGATCTCATTCTTGAACATCCTGAAAACATTATTTTAGATGGGGAAGAACGAACAGCAACCGTGTTGTTCTCTGATATTCGCGGATTTACCTCTATTTCTGAAAAGATGCAGCCTAAAGCCTTGGTGCAAATGCTGCGCGATTATTTTACCCTGATGGTCGGAGCAGTCTTTACCTTTCAAGGGACGGTTGACAAATTTATTGGCGACTGTATCATGGCGATTTTCGGAGCGCCAACCCCACAGCCCGATCATGCGACCTTAGCCGTGTTGGCTGCCCTGGAAATGAAGAAACTTTTGCAACAGTTTAATGCAAAACATGCCTGGGAGTCAAAAGACTCTCTGCGGATTGGCGTTGGAATTAATACTGGCGATGTCGTTGTTGGAAATATCGGATCAGTGCAACGGCTTGAATACACCGCTATCGGCGATGCCGTCAATTTAGCTTCGCGGCTTGAAGGTATTAATAAACAATATGGAACGGAAATTATTGTCAGCGAATCCACGTATTGTCAAGTGAGAGAGAACAATATTCTTGCCAGAGAAATTGACGAGGTCCGTGTAAAAGGCAAACAGAAACCGGTCAAAATTTATGAAATTATGGGCTATCAGGATGAGATGTCTGACGCTCACCAACGATTGTGCAGATATTTTGTACAGGGCCTTGAACGCTATCGAGCACGAAAATGGGAGAAGGCGCTCCGGGAGTTTCAGGGTGCGCTTGAGTGTGTTCCTTCTGATATGCCTTCGCGCTTATACATGGAGCGCTGCACGTTGTACCAACAATATCCCCCCGCCGAACCCTGGGATGGCGTGTTTGAGATGAAAACAAAATAACACAATATCCAATTTTCAGGTTCTTAAAAGGGCCTTGCAGGGAAAAACCGAGTTTTTTCAAAAAACTCGGTTTTTAAGTGCGCATGCATTTTTCTAATATGTATAGATGATTTCCAATAACATGTCCCAATATCCTGAAATCGAACTGAATTATCGCAATATGGAACCTCCTTTCTGTTGGAAGGATATTTTTGGCAATTCCGCGCCAGTTGAAATCGAAGTTGGTTTTGGAAAGTGTGGTTTTCTGATTCATCTGGCCGCTCAATTTCCGACAATAAATTTTTTAGGGATCGAAAAGTCGCGGAAATATTATCAGAAAGGACTCAAAAAAGTCCAACACGCCAATCTCCGCAACGTGAAACTGCTGTGGGGCGAGGCTGCTCATATTTTACAGCGATATATTAAAGATGCCTCTGTCGCCATGCTGTATGTCAATTTTCCCGATCCCTGGCCCAAAAAGAAACATGCAAAACGTCGTTTGCTCAATGCGGATTTTGCGGCAATTGCCGCCCGGAAGTTAGTTTTTGACGGATGTATCGAAATCGCCACTGATATAGAAGCGTATGCGCATGAAGCCATGAATGTATTTGATACGTGCGCCGAGTATGAAAAATTATACTATCGCACTAATGGTCATGCGGAACCTTTGCGTCTGTCTCGCACGGAATATGAGGAAGACTTCCTCCGGCAGGGGAAAACGCTTCACTATGCAAAGTATCAGAAAAGGTGTGGAAATGTTTGAGTATTTAGGTGTTTAAGGGTTTGAGTGCTTAATAGAAAGTACTAAACACTTAGACACCTAAATACTCAAACATTTCCACCCTATCCTATGGCATCAAAATACATTCCTGATGACCTCATTAATGCAGTACGCCAGCAGGCCGATATTGTTGAGATTATCTCGGAATATGTGCCCCTTGAACATACTGGCAAAAATTATAAAGGTTTGTGTCCGTTCCACAAGGAGAAAACCCCGTCATTCGTGGTCAATCCGGATATGCAACTTTTTAAGTGTTACGGTTGTGGAGTCGGAGGAAATGTCTTTACCTTTTTGATGCAATATGAGAAATACACCTTTCCCGAAGCAGTGCATGTGGTGGCGCAACGGGTAGGGATCTCGCTTTCCTCAACTTTGCAGCAGCAGACCTCGCCAGAGTATTCCCGGAAGAAAAAACTGTTTCAACTGCACCTTGAGGCGGCACAATATTTTTCGCGTCAATTGCTCCACAATGACCAGGCCAAACCCGTGCGAGAATATCTCCAACGTCGAGGAATTGATGCGAAGATGATCGAGACGTTTTCTCTTGGCTATGCCTTGCCAGATTGGGACGATTTGCGCAAAACATTTCTTGTAAAATATCCTGCAGAGCTTCTCCTACAAAGCGGTTTGTTGATCAAAAAAGAAAATGGGAGTGGTGAGTATGATCGTTTTCGTAACAGATTGATGATTCCTATCCATGATCATCAGGGGAAAGTGATTGCCTTTGGTGGAAGAGCAATGGAACATGATGCAAAGGCTAAATATTTGAATTCTCCTGAAAGTCCGATTTTTCACAAAGCTAACACCTTGTTCGGATTTCATCAGGCTAAAGATGCCATCCGGCGTACAGAAACGATCGTGATTGTGGAAGGCTATTTTGATATGATAGTCCCATATAGCCACGGGGTTCAGAATATTGTGGCGACGATGGGAACGGCCTTGACTGAGCAACATATGCGGCTTTTACAGCATGTTAAAAACGTGATATGGATGTTTGATGCTGATACTGCTGGAATTAGAGCGGCGTTCCGTACGTTAGATCTTATGCTTCAATACGGGCGTGAGCCTCGATCCGTGATTCTTCCACCGGGAGAAGATCCGGATTCTCTTGTCAGAAAAGTTGGAGTTGAGGAATTCCAGCGTGTCATCGAGGAAGCACCTCTGCTATTGGATTTTATCAGGGCTCACATCATCAAAAAATATGACATAAATAAGGTTGAACACCAAATAGCCTGTGCAAAAGAAATCCTTCCGATTATCTTAAAAATCCAGTCAGAAGCTGTAAGAAACATCCAAATACGGCGAACCGCGGATTGGCTACGTGTAACAGATAAGTCCTTAATGGAAGAATTTAAAAAGATTGCAGAAACAGGAAAGATTCAATTTTTGCCGAGAGCGCAACAACAAGGACAAGAAAGATACCTCCCGATTCCTCGGTTGGAACAATATCTCCTGAAAGCTCTGCTCAAGGATAAACGCTTGATTGCTGACATCAGAACCGAGCTTGATCCGCAAGAGGTTTCGCATCCGGTCACTCGAAAAGTACTGGAAACCTTGTTTATTTTTGAGGATAAAACCGATTTTGAAGCAAAGGTGCTTGATCTGTTTCAGGGAACGAGCGTGCAGAACGATCTGACAGATTTGTTTTTAGATCTTGACGAAATTATTGATCCTGCCAGAACCGTTCAGGATTGTTTGCGCCAGTTGCGACAACGCCGATTTGAACACCAGACCCTTGACTTGAGCCGAAAAGTCCGCGATGCCCAGGAACAAAGGAATGATGACACGATTGAAAGGTTTTTGGAACAGAAAAATAGAGATCTGCTCAAAAAAAAGCAGCACTATGGATGAAAAACGAGGAAATTGCAAAAAATATCATCTTTCCTCTTGAAAAAAATGAAAATACATTATAACATATACTCATGGTTTTTTGCCGTGAGCGATGTCGCGTCCCCACGGGCGCATAGATTGCAATTAAACCAAAACGAAGGGTGAATGATCTATGAATGATGCGCTAAAAATACCTGAAGTACGGAAATTGATTACTTTAGGCAAAGAAAAAGGTTACCTGAATTATGATGAGATTAATGATTATCTTCCCGCAGATGTCGTTGCCCCTGAGCAATTAGATGATATTTTTGTTTTGCTCGATAAAATGGATATCGAGATTACTGATAAACAAAAACATGTCGAATCTGAACGACTCACGTTGACGGTTAAAGATAAAGCCAAAGCCAAATCGGTGCGTCCGGTGAAAGAAACAGTCAAAACAGAAGATATTGGGAAAACCGACGACCCGGTGCGCATGTATTTGCGAGAAATGGGCACCGTGCCACTTTTGACCCGTGAAGGCGAAATTGAGATTGCCAAGCGGATTGAAAAGGGACGGAGTGAAGTGATTAAAGCGGTGACCAGTACGCGGATTGCTGTCCGAGAAGTGATTAATTTAGCAAAACGATTGCAAGCCAATCGCATCAAAATTCGTGAAGTGATTCAGGTTTCCGATGGTGATGAAATCCGAGAAAATCGGGTGGATGAAATTGAACAGGAAGTCATTGTGAAAGCGGTTGAATTGAAGAAAAGTGAAAAAGAAATGGCAAAGATCGAAAATATCCTCAGCACCGGAACGGTTGATAGCCAGAAGCGGAGAAAATTAGAGGTGATCATTCGCGAAGAAATGGATAAGTGTTCAGCGTTATTGCAAGATATTAGTTTACATCCTTCTCAAGTGCAGCGCGTGGTAGCGAAAATTAAAGGATTGGTGAAACGCATTGAACGCGGCGAAAGCGAAATTGCCGAATGTGAAAAGCAGATGGGTATGACGGTTGGGGAACTAAAAAAGTATTCACGTCGTCTGAAACGTGCTGAAGAAGAAGAACGGAAACAAATTGAGACCGCCACGGGAATTTCATTGGAAATGGTGGAGGAATATGAGCGTATCATCCGTAACGGACGCCGAAAAATTCGCCGGGTCGAGCTTGAAGCCTGCATGTCAGCCAACCGGCTCAAGAAAATTTTACAGCGGATTGAGGTCGGAGAAGCGCGCTCGGAGAATGCAAAAAGTGAATTGGTGCAAGCCAACCTGCGCCTTGTTGTGAGTATCGCCAAAAAATATACCAACCGGGGCTTACAATTTCTCGATCTCATCCAGGAAGGCAATATCGGTTTAATGAAAGCGGTTGATAAGTTTGAATATCAGCGCGGATATAAATTCAGCACCTATGCTACCTGGTGGATTCGCCAGGCGATTACCCGTTCCATTGCTGATCAAGCTCGGACGATTCGCATTCCGGTGCACATGATCGAAACCATTAATAAGCTGATCAAAACCTCCCGTTATCTGGTGCAAGAATTAGGCCGTAAACCCACCACCACCGAAATTGCCGAAAAAATGAACCTGCCGATTGAAAAAGTCCGCAAAGTCATGAAAATTGCGCAGGAACCGATTTCACTGGAAACGCCGATCGGCAAAGAAGAAGATAGCCATCTGGGTGATTTCATTGAAGATAAAGGCGCGCTAGCTCCATCTGATGCAGTGGTCGGAATGGATCTGAAAGAACAAACGCGCCAGGTGTTGAGCACGTTAACCTATCGCGAAGAAAAAGTCTTGCGTATGCGCTTCGGTATCGGCGAAAACAATAATGCCGGCCTCTCGTTGGAATCTGCAAAAGATGTGGATTTTGTGCGTGAAAAGATTTCCGATATTGAAACAAAAGCCCTGTTTTCGCTTCGCAAAATGGCGCCATCGAATAAATTAAAAGGCTTTTTACACGGCGAGGCAAAATGAAAATACGCTTGACAATGATTTCCGGTTATCTCGAAAAATAAATATTGACATTTTTTCCTTTCCTCACTATCGAGGACACGTTTGTGACGCGCCAGAATTTGGTGGAGAATTTTGGCGCGTTTTCAGGGCCCATAGCTCAGTTGGAAGAGCCACCGGCTCATAACCGGTCGGTCCCAGGTTCGAACCCTGGTGGGCCCATGTTTCCCCTCATTCTCATACATGCCCGTTCATAATTGCAACTTCCTATGAATTCATTCAATTCGCTCTCCTGCTCCTGTTCTTCAAGGCACATTTCAATCACCTCTGTGATATTTGCATAGCTTCATCCATTGCTACACCATACGAATGGGGTAGTGGTTAAATGTAATGACACAGAAGGTTATGGACACGCTCTCCGGAGTGCGCAAGCTCTGCT
>DF820469.1:0-16646 GCA_000739535.1 Candidatus Vecturithrix granuli
CAAGTTGGTTGCTGTATGTCGGGCTTGGTTGCCGCCCGCCCTTTGTGCCCGGTGAAGCAGGGCGTTATACTTTGGGCGGGCCTCAGCGTCCTGAAAAAAATCGAAGTCGCACTTGCCGACCAGTTCTTCAGGATGGTTGACGCCAAACCGCTGGGCCTGCGCTTGATTGACCTGAATAAACCAGCTCTCGCGGTCTTTGAAGTAAATGCTGTCCGGAATGTTCGCCATAAAGGTATCAAGAATATACTTCTGCCTCGTAATTTCGGCCATGAGTAACGCCCCTTGTAATGCGCTGCTGATCTGGCCGCGCAATGCTTCATACACCGTTCCCTCTCGCAGATCCCCATCAAATAGTACAAACCCGATTTGCTGGGCGCGGAAATAGAGCGGCATCAGGACCAAATTGAACCATCGTTCCTGAAGGAAGACGTCATCCGGAATCAGGTGAGCAGAGGGATACCGATTATCAGATTCGTCTATCTCCCGACGTCTCTGTGGTCATACGCCAGCATAAGTCTGGCTCGCTCTGTAGGCGACTGAGGATTATCATACAGCGCGAGATAACATCCTGGCATGGCGAGCCGGGGCAAGCCGGAGGCGAGGATATCCATCAGTCCCTTGACTTCAAAGGTGGTAATTAATGTTGCGCTCAGCTCCCGCAACACCTGTGCGCATTGCTCTGCCAGCATACTCTGGTACGCCTGTGTGCGCTGTACAACTTCCCCAATCAGCGCGCGCTTTGCCCCAGACATTTTCCGCACGCGCCAGGAGAATACCGTGGCTCAACACGGGCAACATCCGGCGGCGGAGCACAGAGATTGCATTCTGCCAGATCGCCACATTGGCCCCTGCTGTGGCAGCCTCCTGCAAAATATTCTCCAGAACGACTAAAAATTCGCCCGGAGATGTTTGCTGCGTCTCTGCGGAGAATGCCTCCACCAGGCGTTCCGCTTGCCCACGAATCTGATCCTGATCAGAATCGTCAATCAGATCCGTGATCTCGGCGATAATCGCAGCGCATTGCGCAGTCCATGCGGGCTCACTGAAAACCGGCGGCGTTGAGTCTTTTTCAGAACGGGAATCCGCTTCCGCTTCCGCCTGCAAAACCACCGGCGATTGGCACCCACAGGACTGACGGATCACCACCGTCACAGGAATCACGATTTCGTCCGGGACATCTTCCCCCTGCCAGAGCGATAGAAAGATCTCAACCCCGCGCTGCCCCATTTCATACGTTGGAAAGGGAACCGTCGTCAGCGGCGGCGTGATCACGCGGCCCTCTCGCTCATCATCAAAACCAGTCACCGCAACATCTTGAGGGACGCAGAAGCCCCTGGCTTGCAAAACCTTGATCGCATTCCGCGCCAGATTGTCGGTCGCGGCGACGATGGCCTCAAAATCATGGCCCGGGCGTAATTGACAATCGTCGAGGAAACCTTCCATCACACTGACGGCTGCCGCTTGATCCCACCCCTGCGTCGGGGGGCTAATCAGCTTCGGGACAACCGGCAGGCCACACGCGGCCAGTGTCTCGCAATACGCGCGATAACATTCCTGAGTTCCCGCGTGAGATTCCGGTCCACGCAGAAACGCAATCCGACGATATCCGTGGATTTCGATCAAATGGATCAGGACATCGCGGATGCCGGTATATTCATCCTTGATGAGACTGGGTATGCCGGCAACCACAGCATCCATGCTTATCTGTGGAAGGGGATGATAGCGCCCGCAGAACGCAGCCAATCCCTCCGAGTCAAGATACCATCCGACCGTACTGGAAAAGATCGCTACCCCGTCGAAACGCTTCGGTTGGATAAGATCATAGAGTACATTCGCCTGCGCAGAAAATCCCTCCGGAGCGTTCAGGTGACCGCCCACAACGGTAATCAGATTAACATCAGAAGCCCTGGCGGCATCCCGCGCCCCGAGCCACACGTGTTCTTCATTGCCGTAGTCGAGGCCTGGCAGCAGCAAGCTCATCGTCGGGCGGCGGTGCTGCGCCCTGGGAGTGGTATCATGCACATCCTGAATATCTTTCATAACACTCCAATGAGTTGAACCCTGGCAGGGTGTGCAACCTTCGGTTGCCTGAAACACCTGGCAGGGTGAGGAACCCCATGTCCCCTGTTAACAAGATTTTGCCTGATCACAACAGTCATTATTGCCCCAGAAGTTAGGGCGAACCTGGGATGGTGTCAATAGAATTTATAGAAATTGTTTTAAAAATCTGAAGGCGTGTCAAATCTTGATTTGACACGCCTGACTCAAACACTCGATCATCCGGACTTTTAAATCCGCTTCTGAATAAGGTTATTTATTGGAGGAGCTGGACTTCCAGACCTTCAGGGGTAATTCGGTGGGATTGACCGTAAATGCTCACTGTGACACTGTGGCCCTCCACGACTTTGAATAGGGCCTTATCGTGGGTGACGTGAACCGCCAGTAATGCGCCGCGATAAAAAATTTTAAAGCGATAGGCGTTCCATTGCTCCGGAATCGTCGGATTAAAGATCAATGTCTCCGCGTCCGTCCGCAATCCCCCGAAACCAGAGACCATACTGGCCCACACGCCGGCGGCCGAGGAGGAATGAATGCCTTGTTCGGTATTCCGGTTGTAATTATCCAAATCCAGCCGGGCCGCATAAGCTAAAAAATTGTACGCTTCCGCCAATTTCCCCAGTTCGGCGGCTAAGATCGCGTGCAAGGACGGCGATAACGAGGATTCATGGCTGGTGCGGGCCTCATAAAACTCATAATTTTGTCGTTTTTCCTCCATCGTGAAATCCTGGCTGAAAAAATATGGCAAGTTCAGAAAATCGGGTTGTTTGAGCATATTATACCGGAAAATGCGGATATACGCCCAGTGCTTATAAATTGGGATCTGCGACATCGGAATATCCTTTACCTCGATATGCGGAAGATCGAAGTAGCCGTCATGCTGTTCGTAAATGCCGGTTTCTTCATCCTTGAGAATCCGCATTTTCTCCGCCATCCGCTGCCATTCCCGAGGTTCCTCAGGACGCAACTGGACCTTTGTAACCGCTTGCTGATACAGTTCCGGCGCGTCCCGTTGCATTTCGGCGAGCACCTCCAACGTATAGTTGAACATCTTCTTGCCCAGGTAATTCGTATAACAGTTATGGTTCACCATCATGTGGAACTCATCCGGGCCCATCACTCCGTAGAAGCCGAAATCGCCATTTTTCGGACTCCAGCCGCCCCAACTGGCCATGCACCGGCACATTTGGAGCAGCATTTCAATACCTTCATGATATAAAAATTCTTTATCCTGGCAGACGTGTGCATAATGCCAGATGGCGTAATAAATCGCTTCATTTTGATGGATCTCCAGGTCGACATGCTGCCAGGTGCCGCTATCTTCCAATCCCGTAATAGTCGAAAACGGGTACCGGGCGCCTTCCAGGTCAACCCGTTGGGCATTTTGGATGGCTTTGGGCAAGTAATGATACCGGTACATGAGCAATTTCCGCGCGATCTTGGGATCAAGGAACATGTACATCCGATGACAATAAATTTCCGTATCCCAGAAGTTGACGCCGCTATACACTTCGCCGCCGAGTTTGCAGAGCACATTCCGCCGCTCGCTTTCACCATGATAATTGACATAGAGCACAAATAACGAATACCGCACGCCTTGCTGCAATTCCGGGTCGCCTTCGATTTCAATATCCATGCGGTTCCAAAAGTCCGTCCAGCCACGGCGATGTTCTGCCAGCGCCTGGTCAAACGTGACCTCGGCGAGCTGCTGCGCAAGTTGAAGGCCATTGGTCCAGACCTGATCGGCATCCGCGGTCTGTTCCCAATGATTGACGGCCATTTTCTCAAACACGGTCGCGTGCTGCGCCTGGACGTTAAGCGTCAATTCGATTCCGATAAATTTCTCTCGTTCGATGAGACGGGGCGTAATTGGCTGATCCGCCGCAACGCGGAAGCTCGAAAACAAGTGACAGCCGCTTGTTTGAGTGCGGGCCTGAATTGCGTGCAAATCATCGACACACTGCTGCCGTTCACAGGTCCAAAAGTTGGTCTGCGCCATCTGTTGCTTGCTGGCGCCGGTGCCCTGGGTCTGATCCCACCCCGCCGCGAGTTCATAGATCGTATTAAAATCCAGGCCGGAACAGATGTGCACCTCCCCTGAAAAATTTAATGGTTCGAGCACGATTCGCTGGCAACCCAGGGCGGTCATCTGGAGATCAACAAACCGGATAAAGGTCAACTTCAGTTGTTTCTGGCTGCCAGTCGTCCAGATGAATTCCCGCGTTAAGGTGGCGTCACGGAGATCAAGGGTACGTTTAAAATCCGAAAACTGCGCGGTGGCGAGATCTAACGTTTCTCCGTCGAGCGTAATCCTGGTGTAAAGCCAGTCCACCGCCGTAATCATGGCGGCGACTTCCGTCACAAACCCTTTGAAAATTTGAGGATATTTCACCTCCAGCGTCTCATACAGTTGGCTGAAATAGCTCCCCAACAAATGATCTCCGGAATACCCTTCTTCAAAGTACCCCCGGACGCACATAAATTCATTGGCCAGGGAAAAAATCGATTCGGCCAGGCGTTGTTTCTGCGGATCAAAGCCCTCTTCGACAACCAGCCAGGGATGAACCTGAAAATATTTTTCCGATGTTTTAAAGAGATGCATATATCACTCCTCCTGTTCCATGCGTGTCATAACGTCAGCTAACGTTCCCCGGAACGGTCCGGGGGTTTCCATTTTGATTGAAACCAGTGCTGCCGCAAATTTGAGCGACTCCGCGACATCGTGATCGCTCCGGCGGGCAAGATAGGCCGCAAAGGTCGTATCGCCGCGGCCAGTGCGTCCCACGCTGCTCCGATTCGAAAACTTCTCATAATACGTTTTGCCGTTGACGTGGGCCAGTACGCCTTCCGCGTGGGTAATCACTGTTTCCGGACTGCCCCAGGCTTCAAATTGCCGAGCTGCTTGTTCCAGATCGTCCGTCCCGGTGAGCACTTTGGCCTCCACCACATCTAATTTGACTCTGCTCATCAGTTTCACAATGTCGTACTTCTGCAGAACATCCTTGAACGCGATATTCCGGGTGAGCGGATCCACCTGACGGACAAAACTTTGCATATCAACCGAGAGACGATAGCCCCGTGCTTTTAACTCCCGGATAAAATCCAGGGTAAATTCCTGGTCGGAGATCCCGGCCAGATGCAGATCGCGAGTGGCAATCGCGGGCATGTCGTCTGCGGTAAAGAAGCCCGCGCTACGTGTGATTTTCAGGATGCGCTCATCCACATTGGGGGTCGGATGAATAACCACGGCGTAGGTTGTTTCCGAGGCGGGGACTACGAGCGTCTCCACGCCCAGATCGTTCAGTGGTTGTAAAATTTGTTCGTCCGCAGGCGCCATTCTGGTCACAATGGCCACCCGTTGGCCGATACGGGCCGCCGCAATGGCGCCGCATAACACCGCGCTGCCAGGCGCGACGCTGGTTTCCCCATGATACGGCGTGATTTCATCAAAACAGAGATGTCCGACAAATGTAATATCGTAGGTTTTCAAACGATCCTCCTCTGGTACAATTATGGCGAATTATAGCTTTATCCCTTCACCGACCCGGCATACGCGCCCATCGCAATATATTTTTGGAAAAACAGAAACAGGGCCAGCGGCACGGCGGCCGTGACCATAATCGCGGCGGTTAAAACCGTGTCATCCAGGCCATATTGCCCCTGCATCATCGCCACCCCCAGAGTCACTGTACGCATAGTGTCTTTTTGTAAGAGCAGCAGCGAAAAGGGCAATTCATTCCACATCGATTGGAATCCGATGATGATAATAATGCCAAGCATCGGCTTGGCAATCGGCAGCATAATATGAAAGAGGAGCTGCCAGGTGTTAGCCCCATCCAGCCGGGCCGATTCAATCAGTTCCCAGGGGACTGTGGAGTAATAGGTGGTCATGATGTAGGTGCCGAAGGGTGCAAAATACGCCACCCATACCAGGATAAGCCCCACATAGTTATTGACCAGATGGAGTTTCCGGCAGACTTGAAATATTTGAATGGATAAGAGCATCTGAGGAAAGATCATCAGAAATAAGACCGCCAGAAAGATCGGCAGCCGAAACGGGAAGCGTAGTCGCCCGAAGGCAAATCCCGCCATCACGCAGACTGCCAGATAGATCACCATGGCCGCCGGCATAACAATGCAATTGTTGACAAAGTACTTCAGCATCTTGCCGGTAACCAGAACCTGCGTATAATTTTTCAGGGTCACGTCTTCTGGCCAGAATAGTTTGTTGTCCAGATACTCATCTACTGTTTTCAGACTGGTCTGGAAACCATACAGAAGCGGGTAAAGCGAAAACAGGGTAAACACCACCAACACGCAGTACATGATGATTTTCGGCACGATTCTATACATTGGCGTTCCTCCTCATCAAATAGATCTGCATCATGGCGATCAGGGCGCAGAAGACAAAGAGGATCGAGGCCCACGTGCAGGCATAGCCCATTTTAAAGCCGACAAACCCGGCATTATAGATCGCGTATTCCATGGTAAAGGTGGCAAACCCGGGCCCGCCGCGGGTGAATGTGTAAATAAACGGGAACGCTCTGGCCAGGATCTCAATAAAAGAAAGCACAATCCAAAATTCGATTGAAAAGCGGATTGAGGGAATGGTGACATTCCAGAACGAGCCCCACCAGCCAGCCCCATCAATTTCGGCCGCGTCGTAAAGCGAGGGATCAATGCTGCTCATAGCTGCCAAAAAATAGATACAGCCGAACCCCAGCCGAACCCAGACCCCATAAACGATCCCCAGCACATTAATGGCCAGCACCGATTTATTCAGCCAGTCCAGGGCAAGACTCTCCAATCCGACGGCTGTGAGCACGGCATTGAGCGGACCGATTTTTCGAAACAAAATATTGAAGATCAACCCGATAATGACATAGCCCAGGACATTGGGCAGATAAATCAAGCCCCGGAAAAACGACCAGCCCTTTAAGCCCATCCTGAGAATGGCTGCCAGAATAAGCGGGAGAAATGTCCCTAATGGGATATAGCAAAGTAAAATGCCCGTATTTTTTAACGAGGTCCACAACAAATCGTCATCCAGTAATTTCCTATAATTCTGCAGCCCGATGAACGTTGCCGCCCCCATGCCTTTCCATTTGGTAAAGCTGTAATAGAAATTCGACAGAACCGGATACAAAATAAACACCAGTAACAACACCACCAATGGCGCGATCAGCAGGTATGCATCCCACGTTTCGCGCCTGACCTTCCAGCTTTTTGCGTTCACCAGCGGTCCCTCTCTTTCACCGGGTCCCTGCCAGGGTTTGCAACCCTGGCAGGGACCCGGTTCACTGATTATTGATCCTTGGCGTTCTCTAACATGCCCTGGGCGGCTTCAACGAACTTCTCCAACGTCATTTCGTCGGCAACATACGCCTGGGCGCAATAGCGGTCAAAATTCTGATTGGCGTCTTCATTCGTCAGTAAGGTCACAAAATCACGATTGAAAGACCGTTTCAGGATTTCGCCCACCAGGGGATAGCCCAGCTTGTTGATATCCAAATTTTTATTGGGAGATAACGCGCCGGTTTCGCCCATCCAAATGGCGGCGCCTTCGCCACGAGCATACCCTTCGATCACTTTCGCCGCGGCATCCGGATTTTTCGACCATGCCATGATGCTATAGCCGATCCCGGCCGGCTGCCCCACCTGTTGATCCTGATAGGGAGCTTCCGGGAAATTGATCGTCGGGAAATAGCCGACATTGTCCTTGCCAAGCCCATCGCTAAACACTTTCCAGTGACACACATCGGATAATAATCCGACAAACATGGCGCCTTTGCCGGCCGCAAAATTATTGGCGGCATCCATGAAGTACGGCGTTGACGTGCCATCGGGATCCATGTAGCCTTTCTGGAAGAGTTCTTTGACGATTTCGGCCGCTTTCATAAAGCCCGCATTGCCTGCGAAACTCTGTCCGCCAGTCACTAACGCTTCAGTGTCGGCCCCATAGATATTGGCGACTAAAGTGCGGAAGAGAAAATCCACCGTATAGGGCGCACCCTGCAAACCAGCCGTAATCGGCACGATTCCGGCTTGTTTCAGTTTCTCGCAGGCGTCCAAAAAGGCAGCGAGATCGGCCGGGGCTTTGTCCGGATCAAGGCCGGCTTGTTTGAACAACGCTTTGTTGTAATAAATCCCCATCCCCTGAGTCGTAATCGGGACTAAATGCACAGGCTTGCTCCCATCGCCGCCGGTAGAACAAAACGCCCAACTAAACTCTGAAATTTCATCGCGCCAGGGCTGGATATAGTTATCCAATTCGAGCGTGTAATCATCAAACTCATAGGCCTGCACTCCGCCATGGAACATGACCACATCCGGACCTTCACCCGCTTGCACGGCTGCCCGCACAAGCTGATAATATTCATTGTTCGGCTGGGCAACATGCTCGATCTTGATGCCCGGATTCTGTTGCATCACCAGTTCGTCCACCTTCTGCATCGTCTCTTGCACACCCGCATCGCCATACTTGAAGTCCCAAATCGTGATGGTGACCGGATCTGCCGCAAAGGCCACAATGGTTACCATAAAACACACCACAACCGCCAACAATCCTACGCGCATCTTTCTCATGATACGTTCCTCCTGACATAAAATGTTAATGATGTAAACGAAACGCTCTATCAGGCTTGATCAGCATCATTTACGACAACAGAACCAGGACGCGGCGCGAATTTGGAACACTGGAAGGTTCTCAGCACGTACATCTCGTGGACCTGACAATACCCGGTATAGTCGCGTTCCTGAAAGTACAGGCACCGCTCGCAGCGCGGCGGAAGGTGATTTGAATCATCGTGACGTTCCATACATTCATAACCATGTCCTGTTGCTAAAATTTACTAACCTCGCCTCGCTCCTCTTTATAGCAACTCTTATGCCACCGCCATGTTAAAGAACTATACGCTCCTCTTAGCGGGAATTTGCAGCCGATAACTGCCGAGGATCGGCCATATCAGAAATTATCAAAAATGATACATATTTAAAATATAATAAATGAAAAATAGCTGATAAAAGCACAAAACGCATATTATCAATAATGATACATATTGTATCATTATTGATAATATGCGTATACTTTAAAAATCTTGACACTATCATATTAAAAAGATTGACACTAACGTGCATACTACTTCTACTTTTTTGTCAACTTACGAAATTGCCCGATAAACTGAATAGGATTTTTATGTTGTGTGAGCATATGCATAAAGGCATGTTAATCCGAGCTACGGCAAATTGGCTACATAACAAATCCTGCGCCTGCGTGCCGCCGCTGCCACCGTGGTGACCGCCTCGGGGGACTTCGGCGACCTGACCTTGACGAAAGATGTGCACGATGTCTGGTCCGGGACCACCGCTCCGTTGGCGCCTGCCATCTACAGATACGCCTTTACCGTGGACGGTGTGCGCATGGCAGATCCCAACAATCCGGAGATCAAAGGCACCTCTGAATTCCTTATCACGGTCCCGGGTGATCCGGCCATGCCCTGGGAACTGCGCAATGTGCCCCATGGCCACGTCATTCAGGTTCTTTACCATTCTCAGGTTTTTAACACCCAACGCCGCTACTTTGTCTATACCCCTCCAGGCGATGAAAGTACCACCGACAGGCTGCTCGTGCTCTATCTGCTGCATGGATACACGGACGACGAGTCGACCTGGACCGCTGTCGGCAAAGCCAACCTCATCGCCGACAATCTGCTGGCCGATGGCAAAATCACGCTGCTGCTTATCGTCATGCCGTACGGCCAATTGAACAGCCGTGTTTCAGACCGCGAGGCGCTCGCCGCCGAGTTTCAAGAGCAATTCGAACGACAAATCCTCACAGAGATCATTCCCGACGTCGAGGGCACGTTCCACGCAGTCCCCGACGCCACACACCGGGCCATGGCCGGCGTCTCCATGGGCGGCCTGCAAGCGGCCCTGATCGGCCTGAATTACCCGGAGACCTTTGCGACCATCGGGATGTGGAGTTCCGCCTTCTTTGGCGATCCATCTCTTCTCCTCGCCAGACTTGTCGCGGCTCCGGACGATCTCAAACACGCATTTCGCTATGTGCACGTGGGTGTGGGCCAGCACGATCCTCTCATCGCTGGCAGCAATACGATCGACCGGTTTCTGACGTCACACAATATCGTCCACGAATTCACCCCGACCGCCGGGACGCACAGTTGGGTGGTCTGGCGCGGCTACTTCGTCGATTTCGTCTCCAAATTCTCTGCCGTCGCCCGATGACGCACAACCACATTGCGACTGCCCGAAGGCCACGAGTGTTCGGCTCGAATGCCCAACAGACACGGATTTTTGAAATCCTTGCTTAGACGCAATCCCTGTAATTCTTTATTTGGGGGTCTTTAACTGATATTTTTTGATTTTACGATATAAGGTGAGGCGGGGAATGCCTAACATGTCCGCGGTTCTGCCGATATGGTACTGATTGTGCGATAACATGTCGGCAATCACCTGTTTTTCAAACGCCTGCACCGTTTCCGGCAATGAGAGATTTGATAGGGCGGGACGGGTTTCTGAAATAGGGCGAAAACCTCTCGAACTGCCCAACAACGCCAAAATCGCCGGCGCGTCTTGCGTGGCCAGATACCGTTGTACCACGTTTTGCAGTTCTCTGACGTTTCCCGGCCAATCATACGTATAGAAGACTTGTACCAGTTCTCCCGGCAACATGGCCTGGCTGACAGGAAGTTCCTGTGGGACACTGCTCTGGATTTGCAGGTGTTTCTGGCAATAATCTTCCAGAATATGTTCGATCAACAACGGCACATCATCTTTCCGCTCTCGTAACGCCGGTACGCGAATTTCTATCACCCCAATACGATAAAAAAAGTCTTTCCGCAACCGGCGCTGTCGAATTTCTTCCTGATAATCTTTATTCGTGGCCGCGACAATTACAACGTCGGCTTGTTTGGAACTTGTACTCCCTAACGGCGTATATTCGCCATCCTGCAGCACGCGCAACAATTTCGCCTGCATTCCGGGCGTCAACTCCGTGACCTCATCCAGAAATAACGTCCCCCGGTGGGCTTTATCAAACAATCCCGAGGCATCCCGGTCTGCGCCGGTAAACGCCCCTTTGCGATGCCCAAAAAATTCTCGTTCGAACAACGTCTCCGGAATCGACGCGCAATTCACCGGGACAAAGGCCTGATTGTTGCGCCGGCTTATCTGATGGAGCGTCCGGGCGATCAGTTCTTTGCCGGTACCGGATTCACCGGAGATCAGGACATTGACGTCCGAAGCCGCCGCGCTGACAATCAATTCGTACACCCGCTGCATGACGGCGCTTTTCCCCATCAACGCCCCAAACCGGTACCGTTCTTTAATCGAGGATTTCAGACTCAGGTTCTCTGCTTCCAGCCTGGTGCGTTCTTCTTCTAACCGTTGTTCCCGATGCTTGCGGTTGGTAATATCGCGGATGGTTAAGAGATGGGCAGGTTGGCTATCCCATACAATCTCCGATTGCTCAATTTCGGCCCAAATGAGCCGTCGTGAGTGCGTTAACAATTCCGCCTGCCATCGGGATTCCTGAATCTGCTGGTTCTCTCCGGGCAAAGAGATCGCGGCCATTGAGTCTGTTTGATCAGCAAACAAACTCAATGGCTCAAGCGCTAGAAATTGTTTCGGACCATAGCCTGTCATGGCCGCAAATGCCGCATTGGCAAAGACAAATTTCCCATGTTGGATGATCACAATCCCATCCTTGACATTATCCGCCAACAATCGGTATTGTTCTTCACTGGCGCGAAGCGCGCGTTCGACTCTCAGGCGCTCGAGAATTTCCTCGCTCAACTGGGCGTTACTGCGGGTGAGCTCGGTCGTGCGTTCTTTTACCAGTTCCTTCAGATGTTCGCGATATTGCACCAGTTCGTGTTCGGTGTGTTTCAGGGAGGTAATGTTGCGGGAGATGCCGAACGTACCGACAATCTCGCCGCGCTCATCCCGAAGTGGCATTTTGGTGGTCAACAGCCATTGGCCCTGACCGGAAGCTTCTTCAATGCTCACCACCGGCTGACCGGTCTGCATGATGACCCGCTCTTGTTCGCATTTCACCCGTGCCGCATGTTCCGGAAAGAAGTCAAAATCGGTTTTTCCAACCTCTTCCGCCGGATCGTCCAAGCCTAGTTGACGGGCGTGCGCCTGATTGGCCCTGGTAATGCGGCTTTCCCGGTCTTTAAAATAAATGCTGTCCGGCACGGTCTCCATAAAGGTGTCGAGAATATACTTTTGCCGGGTGATTTCAACCGTGCGTTCCTGTACGCGCTGAACTAACAAATCGCCCTGTAAAGCGCTGCTGATTTCTGCACGCAAGGCTTCGTACACGCTTCCTTCGCGCGGACCGGTTTCAAGTAACAGCAGGCCAATCTGGGAGTCCTGGAAAAACAGCGGTTCCAGCACCAGACTATATTGCCTGTCCTGGGGCAACAGATCGGCCGGCACCAATTCAGCGGAATGAAACCGCCGACCGCTGGGTTCTAGTGCGGCACGGCCATGTTCATTGTAGGCCAAAATCAAACGCGACCATTCAGGCACAAATGGTAGGGAGACCGTACGGTGAGATTGGGCCTGTTGAGTTTCGGATTCGGCATCATACAGCGCGAGATAACAACTTGTGATGCCCAAACCTGGTAGAATTTCCTCCAGTTTATGCATAAGCTGCGCAACGTCAAATGTCGTAATCAATGTGGCCCCGATTTCTCGTAGTAATTGCGCCTGTTGTTTCGCCTGCACAGTATGAAATGCCTGAACCCGCTGGGCGGTTTCCCCAATCAGCACCCGCGCCTGTCCCCACAAATCCTCGGCGTGGGTGCGTTCCGACGGGTCAATATTGGGAAGCATCAAACGGCGCAAAGCCGACACCAGATCGTGCCAGACGATCACGTCGCCGCCGTTCCGGCTGTTCTGATTCAGCAAGGTTTCCAGGCGCGACAGAAACAGACCCGGCGCTGTCCCGATAATTTCGGCGTGACATGCCTCCCGCAACGATTCCACCCATTGCGTCACATCCTGCCCCGATACACGACCAAATGATTGAGTGAGTTCAGCCATCATCAGATCGCGTTGAGTTACCGGATCGACATTCGACAAATCCGAAGCATTCGCGATCGTTCCGGTCGTTGACCGGGAAATCAAGGCGGAGCGGCACCCACAGGATTGTCGGATTGTCAGCAGCGTGGGCACGACAACCTGTTCCGGCATCGTTTCACCGCCTAGTTGCGCCAGTAAGTTCTCGACCCCTTTCCATCCGATCTCATACATCCGGTTCCGTACAGTTGTTAAGGGTGGGGTCACGACGCGGCTTCGCTCTTCATCGTCAAATCCCACCAACGCGATCTCCTGGGGAACATTGATCTGACGGGCTTGCAACGCTGTGAGCGCCTGTCGCGCTAAGTCGTCGGTCGCTCCAACGATTGCTTCAATATCCAATTTGGGGCGTAATTTGCGTTCCTCCAGAAGGATTCTGACCTGTTCTTCGCCGCCCAACGGCACGCCTGAAGAATCCCAATATGCAGGCAGCGAGACGACCAGTCTGGGATCAAAGCGGATATCATGCGCCTGCAATGCATCCATATATGCCCGATAGCGTTCGGCCCCCCATTCTGCCCCGGCAATGCCTTGCAAAAAGGCAATCCGGCAATAATCGTGTTCCTCAATCAAATGTATCAGCGCATCGTACATGCCCTGGTAGTCATCTTTGATGACGCTTGGGATCCCGGGAACTGCCCGGTCGAGGCTGATACAAGGTAATGGATGATAGCGGCGAAAAAACGTCAACAGGTCCTCGTCGGCCAAATACCACGTCAGCGCGCCGGAACAGACGAGAAGTCCATCCAGGTTGCGGGGACTCGGCAGTTGATACAGTACATTGGCCTGCGCCACAACCGGATCAGGATGATGAACGTGACTGCCGCAGAAACTGATCAGGTTTGCGTCGTACTGCCGCGCGGCATCCATCACCCCAGACCACAATAGTTGCTCGTTCGGGGGAAATACCCCGACAATTAACAGCCCGATTGTTGGGCGCTTTTGAAGAGGGGAATTCTTCAACGACGTGTGCATCTTCGACACCATATATGGAAAATCTCCTTCCTAATTGAGGAAAGCATAGCACAGTTCCGGGCAGAATGTCAAGAGCTTCTTAAGCAGACGGAAAAATAAATCCCCCATTTTGGCTAACATCTCTATGGACTTTCTTGTCAAGAAAAAAGATGCTCCTGTGCAATGCTCATATTTATGCCTATGCAGCAAACTGAAACGCGATCTCCCCTTCGTCAAACCACTGAGCATATTCGTTGTTCCTCCCCAGAGCGGCAAGAGCGGCGAGCCCCACAGATCCTGCGACTGACCAACTCATGCCATTGTGCTTTTGACGCTGTGAGACAAGCACGTCATTCATTTTCTCGCCAATCTGACTCGAATTCCGTAAGCCAAGTTCTTTCCTGACCGCATAACACGGAATATGGGCACGGTTACGCTCGAAATAGCCGATTAACTTCGTCAGCGCTTCCGGCTGTTTGATCAGGCGAGGATCTAAGGAGTTGAGAGAGAGAATCGCCTGATCGCCCAGTCCATGCCACAAGAGGGGCAGGATCTCTTTCAACACGGCATTGCGAGGCTCTCGACCCGTTAACGCGAGACTGAGTTGCACCTGACACTTGGTGAGGAGATGATACCAATCCAACACGATGACCACATTCGCACACCACGAAACGCTTCGACGAATGGCCTCATGTAAGACTCCGTAGCCATCGGTAAAAAATTGCAGATGAAAGGTCCCCAGGCCGTTCGACAATAAGAAGGCGACCACCAGTCGGAAGACCCGTCCCATGCCATGTCCAACCAGGACATAGGTGCGCTGCTGCTGTTCAAGATGGACCACGGTCGTGTGGGCATACTTGCGACTCTTGGCCCCGGTTGCAGCGGAAGACGACGGGGACGGAGAGGTCGACGAACCGCGGTCTGCCTTTTGCCGCTTCACCCCAACCTCATCGACCGATAGATTCACGGTGACCTCGGGGGCTTCGTAGGGCACGGGATTGAGACGCAGATTCTGAGGCGACTTCAGACGCTGCTGACACGTCGCAATGGCCGCGTCCACCCGATCCGGAGGCATCGTGAGTGGCTGAGGCGGCGGGAACACCTCTGGCACACGCAGGGAACCATCCTGCTCGGACACGTGAGCCGCCGCCAACATCTGGCTCGCTTTGCGATCAAGGCCCTCCCACAGTCTCGCGCCTTCCCCTTCGGCCTGCGCCTGAAGACTGCGGGCCGGCGTCCCGTCGGACTCTGATTGATGGCGCAGGCGATTGAGCCAGCGACTGGTTTTCCGATACGACGCCTCGGTCACGCCATAGATGTAGGCCACCTCTTTGAACCCGCTGGTTTTATCCCACTCCCCCCGCCCACGCGGCGGGAATACCTCAGAGGCCGTGTCATACAGCGTACGTTCGCCGTCACAAACTTCATGGGGCGTGAACTCAAAGCGTCCCACCTCTCCATCGACCCAATAGGGATAGGCTTTTTCGACAATCATCTCTTCAGGGCCTCGCCTCAGGGCTTTTTTTTTTGACAGCGCGCTCAAATGGCGAGACAAGGCATCACGGAGCACGGGATGAGAGGTCTCCAAAAGGGGGCGGTCACACCGATCGATGCTGCTTGCCTCAGTCTCTGGAATCACCACCTCAACCCATCCATCGTCAGCGCGGACAGGACTGACGGTTGGTGAGTCCGTTGTGGGAACGATGTCAACGTTGATACGAATTTTATAGGCGTTCATGAGCATACCTCCGCGGTCTCTCGAATTCTTCTTGGCAATTCTTCCCCGTCTACAATTCTCTCTCGCATACCAGGTAACTTTGTCTATCATTTTTTTATAAATTAGCATTGCACACGTGGAATTTTTCTTAATGCTTCAGAATTGGATAAGACTATTGATTTCTATGAAAACCTTATTGGGCAAAAATGCGCAATGCGGTTCAAATATCCAGAAAAAGAACTTGAACTGGCATCGGTGGGTTCATTTCTGTTGATTGCAGGTTCCGCAGATCATTTACAACCGTTCAAAGATACAAAATTAACGTTCCTGGTTGATTCGATCGATGAATTTATGGAATTTTTCGCAAAACATGGTTCGATTATATTGGAATACCCAAAATCTGTCCCTACTGGAAAGAATATGCTGGTGAAGCATCCAGATGGATTGGTCGTAGAATATGTTGAACACAAAACAGACACCAAAGCATAACAAAGCAAATCCAGCCGATCGCTACGCTCCGGCTGATTTCTTCGTTAGGAATGCTCTTTACCATAAAAAATATCTTTAAAAGGTGAATATAAAATTATGAATTCCATAAGTAATGATTTTCTTACAAAATATAGAATAATCGAAGACGTCTTTGAATACCAGGGTCTTGACTCGGAGAAAGTGAATACCTACGCGTATATTGAAGATAGGTTTCAAACATTATTTCAGGATCATGCTAAACTGTTTAATTTAGATAATTGAGGGGTGGCCATTACTTGCATAACTCCCGAAAATGTGGTACAGGAATCATCTTCACCACAAG
>DF820469.1:16972-41887 GCA_000739535.1 Candidatus Vecturithrix granuli
GATGAGCGCTTTGCCACGCAGGGCATCGGATTCATTGATAAATGCCTGTTTTGGGCCAAAGGCGGGGGGGGGGCACAAAAAATAGGTGATCACCACCATCAAACGGGTCTTTAACGGCTTCCACACCTTTCTGCTGACGCAGAAACCTTACAAACGGCTCACGGATGCCTTCACCACCTGGTATTCCAGGCTGATCGCGGCAGAAGAAGCCGTTGCCCTCTACTGGCAGAGGAAACCCTCGGGTGAACCCTGTTTTTCGCTCATCAAAGAACTGTTTGACTGAACGGATCGCAAGCCGCTGCCCTACAAAGGCTTGAAGAAAAATCAATGTTTTTTATTGACGGCTGTGGTGACCATCCAATGTCTCATAATTTTTAATTCGATCTACGGGCTGGAACTCTGCTCGTTATCAACCTTTAAAACTCTGTTGACATAGGTAATGGCCACCCCTCATTTATTCAATTAGAATCCACTCCTTCGGGATGTCAATAAATTCAATTCTGTTTAGCTCAAAAACGACAGATGAACGCATATCATTCCTCCTTCACAAAAAGAAACGCCGGGAAACGTACTTCCCGGCATTAAAAACAAAATCAGAAGGATATACGTAGGGGACTAATCAATCACTTTCAGCCATCCACCGTCAACATAATACGTGGAGCCGACAGAATAGCTTGCACGCGGCGAGCACAGGAAGACGAAGAAATTCGCCAATTCCTCCGGCGCAGCGAACCGGCCGATGGGGGCGTTCTCTTTGGCAATACGATCAAGGTATTGTTTGGCGGTGATGCCTTCTTTTTCACAAAGAATTCCGGCGGTTTTCCACCAATCGGGCGTCAGAACAAGCCCCGGATTGATGGTGTTCACACGAATGTTATCGCCAATAACTTCATTGGCCAGGCATTTTGAAAACATCACCAAAGCAGCTTTGGTAGTGTTATAGATCGGTTCATACCATAGAGGTTGTTTGGCGCAAATTGAGGCGTTGTGCAGGATGACTCCGCCGCCGCGTTTGCGCATGTAGGGCACAAAGGCTCGGGCCAGACGTATGGCGGCCATCACGTGTAAATCCCAATAATGCTGCCATTTTTCATCCGAGGCGTTCATAATGGTTTCTTCACTTCCGGTGCCAGCGTTGTTGATCAGAATATCAGCTCCGCCGAATGCTTTTTCCACCTGAAAACGTAGGTTGTCAATATCAGCCGCAACGCTGACGTCGGTTTTGACCCCTAACACCTTGACGCTGGATTGCTTTTGAATCTCTTCCGCCACTTGCAGCAGGCGTTCCTCATTTCTCGCGCACAGTACAAGATGAACGCCTTCACGAGCTAAACCTTCAGCAACAGCCAGGCCAATTCCAACACTTCCGCCGGTAATCACGGCAACTTTATCTTTGAGTCCTAAATCCATAAGTTTTCCTCCTGTAAAACTACAGGGATTTTGTGTAGGAAGGATGAACGTGAGTTGCTTCGACAACCTCCATCCTTCCTACACAAAATCCTTGTAGTTTCTATGCTTGACTTCGGCAACAGTTTCATAGAATTTATCCAACATTAATCATGACTTTCATGGCGCGGTCTTTGGCGCTGTCAATATAGTGATAGGCGTCTAAATAGGAACGAAACGGAAATTTATCAGTAACTAAGGGTTCCAGGCAAAGTTTCCCGGCTTCGGCGAGTTCAATGGCTTTTTCATAATCTTGCTTCTGATACATAAGTGTTCCGATCAGACTCAACTCCCGATCTTGTACCAATCCTAAATCAACCTGCGGTTTTTTGCCAAAAACCCCTACCACCACAATGGTAGTGCCTTTACGCGCGCAAGCAATCGCCTGAGTGATCGTTGGTTCACCTCCCACGCATTCCATAATGAGATCGGCTTTATCCGGGCCAAAGTCTCGCAGAATCGCTGCATGCAGATCCTCTTTTTCAGGATTGACGATAAAATCAATCCCGCACGCTTTGGCTTTTTCCAGGCGAAAATCGCTCAGATCAACAATCATGACGGTCTTTGCTCCAAGTCCCTTCGCAACCTGTCCGACAAGATTGCCAATCGGGCCTGCGCCAAGCACCAGGATTTGTTTACCGGTCAGATTTTCTCGCGCTCGTCCCAGCGCATGAACCGCAACCGAGACCGGTTCAATCATTGCTCCGGCTTCATAAGACATATTTTCGGGCAGCTTAATGGTCATATCAGTCGGTACGGTAAAATATTCTTGCGCGGCACCGCTGGTTTGAAATCCCATCACTTTCAGGTCGTCGCAGATATGATACATCCCATGCCGGCAGGGATAACATTTGCCGCACGTCACCTGGGGCATGAACGTGACTTTATCTCCAGGCGCAAATGTCGAAACGTTTGCGCCCACCGCGACGATTTCGCCCGAGACCTCATGCCCCTGCACCACCGGATAACTGGTATAGGGATGCAGTCCGTGATAGACATGAATATCCGAGCCGCACACGCCGATTTTTTTTATTCTGATCAAAACCTCCTTTGCCGCTGGCACAGGCTGATCAATCTGGTGAAACATGATTCTTCCCGGTTCGGTCATCACTGCTTGTAACATACTCTCCTCCTGTCCTCTTTTGAACCACAGGAATGAGGAAGAAGCAAGAATTCGATGTCAGGTATGACAGGCATTATTCTTGCTTCTTCCTCATTCCTGTAGTTTTATTATGCCAGGTGAACATCAGCTCATGACATCTCCTTTGAAAATGTAGCGCGAAACTCCAGTTTCGCGCACCATTCATCCGCCCGCGAAACTGGAGTTTCGCGGGACATCTTGTTTTCATTACGCCGGGTGAGCCTACGCTCATGCCAACTCTTTTGAAACTACAAGGATTTTCTGTAGGAAGGATTCTTGACGGCGAACTGGTCGGCGTGACAACGAACCCTGCCTCTGAGAATCCTTCCTACACGAAATCCTTGTAGTTTCATTGTGTCGGGCGAGTACCCGCTCATGACGTCTCTTTTGAAAATATAATGCGACATTGACGTTCGTCTATGTCATAACAATATAACATGACAACAATTCCCATTATTCTCTCAGAAAATGTCAAGAAAAAACCATATTTGAAAAAATTCACCCACTTGAAAAATTTCTTCCTGTAAATAATTCTGGACTTTACTCTCGAAACAACCGAAAAATTAAGCTGATTCCCGATAATATTGCCCAAAGAAGGATTTTCATGGTTATGGAAACTGGTCAGTTTCGTTCACAATAATACGTGCTGTAAAATATCCGAAAACGCTCTATAATTCCCCAAAAGAAAGGTTTGAGAAAATCGAATGAATATAATACTCCATAAAAAAACTTGACAACATAAAAACAGCATGACAACAGCTATTCATAATGTAATTACAACACAACAATAATCTGATTTTGATATGATCACCATAACAAATCGGTTCGTTCCGCTTATGGACATGGTGTTCTGCGGTATATGCAAAGGGGGTGGGAGGTGCTCGAATTTCCTGGAAAAAATGGATAGGTTAGATCGAAGAAAAGGTTGTAAAATTTGTCTCACATAACATAATAAGTGAACATTCTACGGAGGATAAGAGTATGAAGTCGTTTATGCAGTGGAAAGTGCTGTGGGCTGTTGTATTATGCGTAGCAATCGCAGCAGGTGTTATGGCTGTAAAAGCAGAAGCAGCCGACAAGGTCACGCTGGTTGTTTCAATTAGAGGGCTTGATAACCCCTATCATGCAAACTATGCTGAGGGGGCAAAGGCTTTAGGAGAAATTCTCGGACTGCCTGTTGATGTGCTTTCAACTGAAGCGGACAGCCAGAAGGGTATTGCTGACATCAAAGCGGAAGTTGCAAGGACGGGCGGAAATATGGTGCTGAACCTCGACCCGAACCAGGCTCCGGATGTGGTGCCGATTGCGAAGATTTTGGAAGATGCAGGCGTGTATTGGGTGAACTGGTGGAATAAACCGGACGATATCAAAGTAACGGATTACAAGTACTGGATCGCCCATATCACCTTTGACAGCGTTGGCACCGGATATTTTAACGCAAAAGAGCTTTTTAAAACCTTCAAGACCCCAAACAAAGGCAAAATCATTGCGCTGCAAGGGCTGCTGGCAAATACCCCGGCCATCGAACGTTTCCAGGGCCTTCAAAAAGCGCTGGCTGAAAATCCGGAAGTTGAGTTAGTTCAATGGGAAGGCGCGGACTGGGATAGAACCAAAGGTTACAACGCCACCAAAGCCATGCTCGTCGCCCATCCGGATATTGACGGCGTATGGTCTGCCAATGATGAAATGGCCATGGGCGCAATTCAAGCCTTGAAAGAAGCCGGATTAGCAGGCAAAGTTCTCGTGAATGGCACCGATGGCATCCCGGAAATTTTTGACGCGATCAAAGAAGGTCTGGCATGTTCGACCGTCTTGCAAGATGCGAAATACCAGGCGCAGCTTGGCCTCTCGATGGCTCTGGCCGCCAAAGAAGGCAAACTTGATGTCGCTGCGCTGCCGGCCAAATATCGCTCATTCAAGATTCCTGGGGTTGAAGTCACGCGTGAAAACGTCGATCAAGTCGTCAAAGAGTTTCTGGAGAGCACTCCAACCTATGATCTCACCGATTTCTTTGCACGATTTGTAGAAGAAGCCAAGTAAACCTCTTCTCGATGTGATGATAAGCGGTTTTCCCCCACAGATGCGCGATTCTGCCGCTGTGAGGGCAGGACTGTTAAGCTCTGCACGTTCTTCTCATCTCGACTTCGCTCGATGAGCGGAAACTCGGACGTCGAGCGAAGTCGAGACGCCATTTTTGACGAGAACTTAACAGTCCTGCGCTTGTGGGGGAAATTCTCCTTTTGTTTTATTGTTACAGGTCATATTTCGTTCTAATTTAAAGGAGACCTCAGGATTAACATGGCAACAAACGTCGAATCAAAAGATACACGCGCTTTTGCAACGTTTTGGCAGTGGTTCCGGCGAACCGGGATTGCGGGTCAAATCCTTGCCTTAATCATTGTGATGGGCATCTTCACGATCGGAACCGGAGGCAAATACCTTTCGTGGGCCAACATCCAGGTTATTTTAAGTCTCGCTGGTATTCCGGCGATTTTGGCGATCGGGTTACATCAGGCTATTATATTAGGTGCGATCGATCTTTCGTCCGAAGGCGCGGCGGGACTCTGCATTGTTTTTGTCGGACTGTTACTGCGTAATAAATATAATACGAACGATATCGGTCTTTGGATCATTCCGATCACATTAATTGTTGGCGGACTTTCAGGAATGCTCAGCGGATTGGTCATTACAAAGCTGAAAATTCCTTCCTTTATCAGTACCCTGGGAGTAGGTTGGACGCTCTATGGTTTGGCGGTCTATATCAACAAAGCCACAACCATTCCATTGCTGGATACTCGCATTCAAAGCATCGTCAATGGCAATATCGCTGGCATCCCTAATATCGCGCTTATCGCCGTGGTGTTGTTGATCATCGTGCAATTTATTCAGGATCACACGCGTTTCGGACGCTATATCTATGCGATTGGCGGGGATGAACTCCTGGCGAAACAGGCGGGGATTAATGTTGATAAAATCAAGATCATTGTTTTTACGATTGCAGGGAGTTTCTATGGGCTTGCAGCCCTTTTTCTTGCAACCAGACTTGGCAGCGCGCATCCCCGAACCGGCTTGAATCTCACTTTCCCCGCGATTACCGCGATTGCCGTAGGGGGAGTTGCCCTGACCGGTGGGATCGGGGGCGCGAAAAATGCCGCGCTCGGCGCTCTGATCGTGACGGCGTTGAACGATGGTCTGATTTTGATGCAAGTCAATCCCTATATTCAACAGGCGGTCAATGGCGTTGTGTTGGTCGCAGCCGTCGCCGTGACAATCGACCGCAAAAAACTCGGTTTTATTAAATAGAATAAGGCGAAATTATGAGCACTTTGAGTCAAAAAGCAACCAGGCAGCCTGTGTTGACGTTAGAGCACATCACGAAACTATATCCGGGGGTCGTGGCGCTCGATAATGTAGATTTTACCGTGTATGCGCAAGAAGTGGTGGGGTTGGTCGGTGAAAACGGCGCCGGCAAATCAACGCTCATGAAAATTATGATTGGTCTGGTGCAGCCTGATAAAGGCACAATCACCTCAGCAACAGGCGAGCACCTGCTCTTGAAGGATCCGGCCACAGCCATCAGATACGGAATCGGGATGGTCTTTCAGGAGGGTTCCTTAATACCGAATCTATCGATCATGGAGAATTTATTCCTGTGTCATGAACTCGATTTTCAAAAATTCGGGTTGCTCTCGAAACGTGCGATGCGCGAGATGGCAGCAAAGGTTCTGAAACAGGTGAAAGTCCAGGCTGATATGGACACACCGATTGACGAAGTAAGCCCGGCTGTACGACAGATGGTGGAAATTGCGCGCCTCCTGTGGCTTTCACAATTGTACCAACAAACCAACCCCATTCTTATTCTGGATGAACCGACGACCGTTTTGACGGATAGCGAGCGTGAAACGCTGTTCGCCATTCTCCAGGACATCAAACAACATGCGTCCGTTGTGCTCATCTCGCACCGGCTTCAAGAAATTATAGAAAATTCCGATCGGATCGTGATTTTGAAAGATGGCAGAAATGTGACCGAAATGGCGGCCTCCGACGCCAGTATTGCGGAAACTGAGCAATTAATGGTGGGGCATACCTTTGCGGCCGATCGCTATCTGGAGGGAGAACAAACCGACCCTGGAGCAGAAGAGATCTTGAACGTCCAGAACCTCAGTAAAAAGGGCGCGTTTGAACCGCTCGATTTTACAGTCAGGCAAGGGGAAATTGTCGGTTTGGTCGGGCTTGTCGGTTCGGGCAAAGAGGAAGTCTGTAAGTGTATCAATGGACTTGTAAAAGCTGATACAGGCAGCATTTTTTTGGGAGGCAAGAAATTGTCGAACGGTTCTCCGAGTAATGCCGTCAGAGCAGGGGTGGGACACATCCCGATTGACCGCCGCGAAGAAGGACTGGCTGCGGCCATGAGCGTTGCTGAGAACGTCAATCTGCTGGTGTTGAACCGTTTACGAGTCGCTGGCATGATCAGTCCGTTACAGGAGCGGAAAAACGCCCGACACTGGATCGCAGAATGTCTGATCAAAACGCCAGCGTTGACCACCTTATGTGCGAATTTGAGCGGCGGTAACCAGCAAAAAACTGTCATAGCCAAATGGCTGAGTTCGCGTGTGCGCTTTCTCGTGCTCGACCATCCTACAAGAGGCGTTGACGTCGGCGCAAAGGAAGAGATTTATAAACTCATACGCCAGCTCGCGCATGATGGAATCGGCATGGTGATTATGTGTGATACGCTCGAAGAAGACATTGGCCTGAGCAATCGCATGTTGATCATGAAGGATGGCCGACTTGTGAAAGAGGTCGCGTGTCCGCCGTACAAGAAGCCGAGCCCGGGCGATATTATCGAGTTTATTGTGTAGGGTTATCATTGTGAAGGAGAATGGACGTGGAAAAAAGGCAAATAGAAACAGAGAAGGAGCAGCAGACAAATCTCCTGCATGGAAAAAAAAGACAAATCCCAACAATTTTTTATACTATTGCGCTGCTGATAGTCGTGGGATTCCTCTTTTCGTTAGGCAATGCGAATTTCATCTCCGCCTATAATTTGAATACCATCGCAAGCTTCGGCGCCATTCTGCTCATGGTTGGACTGGGGCAAATGTGCGCGATTCTCGTCGGCGGTATTGATCTATCCGTTGGCGGGGTGATGTCATTCGTGTCGGTCGTGTTTGTAAAAATTGTCCCGGCGACCGGCTACTGGGCGTATCCGATCTGCATTTTGATCGGCGTGCTCATCGGATATATCAACGGCAATATCCTTACGCGCATTAAGATTCCATCCTTTATTGCCACGCTCGGCACCGGCGGAATTCTCATGAGCCTGGCAATGCTTGCGGCCCCGGTACCGGTCAATGTGCCATCCGACTTCTGGAACGTTCTTGATATTTTTAACGCATCGTTTTTAAAGATCAATAACGCGCTGTATGTCAGTGTGTTGGTCTTTGTCTTGTATTACACGATCTTGAGATTCAGAATGGTAGGACGGCACATATTTTATGTGGGCAGTAATATCAAGATGTCCTGGATGTCCGGGATCAATGTCGTCAAAACGCGCAACGTTGCCTTCATGCTGTCCGCGTTTGGCGCATCAATGGCGGGGATTATGGTGTCTGCTACGTCGCTTGGCTCGAATCCTTACGTCGGGTCCCCGTACATCTTAAATTCGATTGCCTCGGTTGTCGTCGGTGGCACCGCGCTCACTGGAGGCACGGGCGGGGCGGTCAATACGTTGTTTGGCGCGCTGCTTTTGAGCGTATTGCAAAACGGCATGAACGTGGTGGGGATAGATCAATATTTCCAGCAGAGTATCCTGGGGTTGATGATTATTATCAGCGTCACGCTGACCTTTGACCGCAGCAAGACCCCGGTGATTAAGTAAACTCTCAGGAGGATAACGTATGCATTATAAATTTCTCGGGAAATCCGGACTAAAAGTCTCTGAAATCGCCCTCGGTATCCAAACCTTCGGATGGTGCGCCGATGAAAAAGCCGCGCATACCATCCTTGATCGGTTTATTGAGGCTGGAGGCAATTTCCTTGATATGGCGGATAGCTATAATGAAGGACAGGCAGAACAGATCATGGGAACCTGGCTGCAATCCGGAAAAAATCGCGCTGCGCTTGTGATCGCAACGAAAACTTTTTTCCCAACCGGCAAGGGTCCAAACGATATGGGGCTGACCCGGAAACACATCCATACTGAAATTGATAACAGCCTGCGGCGATTACATACTGATTATATTGACCTTTACCAATTACATTGTTTTGACGCCTCGACTCCCCTTGAAGAAACGCTTGGGGCGCTTGACGATTTAGTTCACTCAGGCAAGGTCAGATATATTGGGGCCTCCAATTTTACGGCTTCTCAACTACAAAAAGCTTTGATGTTGAGTAATATCAATAGATGGAATTCCTTCATATCGCTCCAACCGGAGTACAGTCTGCTGGTCAGGAGTACTGAGTGGGAACTATTGCCTTTCTGCCGAGAAGCAGGACTGGCAGTACTGCCCTGGTCGCCGCTGGCCGGAGGATGGTTGACAGGAAAATATCGAAAAGACCAGCCGCCTCCCGCTGATAGCCGCGTCGGAAGAAAGGACCGTTGGGATGACCAGGCTGAACAGCGAGCAAGCGAACTCACCTGGCGGGTGATTGATGCGCTTGTCGCTATCGGAAACGAACGTGGAAAAACCCCCGCCCAGATTGCTCTGAACTGGCTGCTTCAGCAGCCCGGCGTGACCAGTCCGATCATCGGCGCGCGCACGCTGGAACAGCTTGACGATAATCTGGGAAGCACAGGATGGGCACTGAATGCAGAAGAACGTGAAAGGCTGAATGCTGCCAGCGCTATTCCCCTGCTCTACCCATACAGCTTTATTGAAAGATATTCCAGGAAAAGAGCATAAAAAATGAAACATGCAAAATGAACGATCACGGCATCAAAAGCACTATCGGAGGAAAAGATTATGTTATTAGCAGGGAATCTTCAAGGGGGACAACATTTAGGTATTCCGGTACTGGATATTGAGCAGGCCAAAGCCTGGTACACTCAAAAACTTGGCTTTACGGTGATCCACGAACCCAGAGTCGCAACGACTGAGGGAGAGATCAAAGTGGCCTTTCTCAAGTTGGGCAACATGACCCTTGAATGTTATCAGCTAGTCGGCAAGGAATTGGAGGAGATTCGCACCCGCGGGCATGGGCATATTGACCATTTCACCATAGATGTGTTGGATATTGACCAGGCCTTGTGTGATGCGTTGCAGAACGGCGTTGAACTGGATGATTCTACTCCGGATGGTCCGATCCTGACTCCGACGTTTTGGTCGCAGGGGGCCAAATACGTGATGCTCAAAGGGCCGATGGGAGAAAAGGTGGAACTGAATCAGCGACTGGATTTAAATCCCGCACGTCGCAGCGAAATGTTGGGCGGCTGGAGTCACTTAGGCATCCCGGTGATAAACCTTGAAAAATCGAAAACTTTTTACCAGCAATTCGGTTTTCACGAGATCATGTGTGCCGAAATCCCAGTAAATGGCGATGCCATCAAAGCGGCAATGATCCAGAAAGAGGACTTCATCATTGAACTCTACCAATTAGTCGGCGCCGAGCTTGCTGAGATCGCTACCAGGAAAGATGGGCATATTGATCATATTGCGTTGAATGTGGTTGATATTGATCAGGCCTATGTCGAACTTCAGGCTGCTGGCATGAAAATGATCGAAGACGCCCCGGTGTATATAGATTTTTGGGGCAACGGGAGCAAATATTTTAATGTCCGCGGCCCGGATGGAGAGAAACTCGAGTTTAACCAGATACTTTAAGATAAGCGTCTCGTCTCTTTCATCCAGGAACTGAAAGGTTTTCGATAACTTTTCAGAGCTTCTTTTTAACTTTATGAGGATTCTCGGAAACAGAATGTCCCGGTTGGCAGGGCGATCCCCCTTTCCGTATCCTCATATTCCTCCCGGTGCGGCCAGGGATTTCCCGGTCGCAGCTGCCTCACGGAACGCCTGAACCCTTGATAGCAGTCGGTGTGGACAGAGAACGATCCCTGATGAGAGACGTTCACCAGACCACTCCCTTCCGCATTTCCAGCAAAGCATTCTGGGGCTGATGATTATTACCAGCGTTACGCTGACCGTCGATCGAAGCAAGACCCCGGTGATTAAGTGAGCAGATTTATTAGCCTGGCAGTCTGTAAATCCTGCCAGGCTAAAGATTGTCTCTGGATGGCTTTTCATCACCTATTGCGCCATAAGAGATTCTGTCAAAATGCTTGTTGCGCTTTTTATGGAGATAAATATAAAATTTGCCAGCCTTGTGCACATACACCCCAAAAACAATCTTGAAACCATCCTGATTCCATGCAAGTTTGGTAATTTGGCTGTTATTTCATAAATAGGATGGATTCGTTTTGTCATTGAAATGGGTCAGTTTGATCCGCCCACCCCCATCAGGATTCATGAGATAGAGGTCTGTCCGGTATCCAAATTCAGGAAACCAGCCGATAAACGTTCCAGACATGAAGGCAATTTTCTCCCCAGTTGGGGAGAAGATAGCCATCTCATCATGTATGTTGTCAGAGCGTGTCAAATTGGTGAGGGTATGAGATGTCAAATCATAGGTATAAATATCAAAAGCGTTCCCCGTTGTCCGCTTTTGTATGTTATGCTTTTTATTGAACTGTCTTACACTAAGTAAGGACTCACCTTAACTCAACTGCACAATGGTGAAGAGGTGCTTAACTCCTATTTTCATTTAAACTGTGAACTCTTACGCCAGCGAGCCGCCATGAGGAAGCCTATAACAGTCCCAGTTAATACAACCGGGATGGCGATCATCCAACACAGAGGTAGAATGAAAAATACCATCCCAGAGGAGTGGTTGGGGCTAAGCACGGCTCTAATGTACGCCATCAGCGACAAGGCTGTTAGTGCTACGGCTATCAACGCCGTTACCGGCTGTAGAAGACGAGATTTTACCACTCTGCAAGCAATATGGTTGCCAACCAAGAGAAAACCATAGGGCAGGGCAGACCAAATCATGAAGAACAAACTCTCCTTAAACCAATGCCAACTGTAGTTAGCCAGGCACGCTGTAGCCGTGCCCACAAATCCAACCCCAAGCATCACAATCTCAATCCTCTTCCAGCAGATTCCATCTTTCAGAAAATAAGGAGGAGACATAATATTTGTTCCTCTATTCTGTAAATAACCTATAGGAAGTTGTGATAAAAGTTTATAAGAATATGCTTATAAATAATTCTCTGAGGGTATGCTATCGTCTGGTCAAAATTTTGTAAAGAGGAAAATGATTTTTCTTGACAATATGTGTATATAACTTATTATTTTATAATAATTTATATTATAAAGACTATCACCTAACTGCATGAGAAATGCTGATGTTACAACATCGAGAAACGACCCTGGATTGGATGAGCGAACACGTGTACCGTGTATTGCCGTTATCAGGGGAGTTACAACGGATCAAAGACCTCTTTCCTGACCAGTTTGTACCTGCTGGTTCACCGCCAATTGGTGGACTTGAATCACCGGTTTTTTGACGGAACGCCGGTCAAGGCCCGCGCGTCAATCTATCCCTATCGCGATGAGGTTTATACGGAGACGTTAGCCACGATCGAGGAAAAACTCAAGGCCTTTCATGCCGAGCAGGTGGCATGTGATCCGACCTTAAATCCCTCCCCGGTCGAGTTGACGAACACCATGTATGCCCCTGGCAATGGCAGGGCTGTTAAGTTCTCGCAGGGAAAAGCTGTGCCCCCCTTTTGTTCACCCCGCAAGCGGCTGAGAGGGGTAGGTATTTTACTCCTCCTGGCGATCAATCGCCAGTCTCAAAGCTGAAGGATGCTGAAGTGTCCTGTGGAATCGGGCAGAGGGCTTTAGCCTGCTTCAGCTTTGAGACCGGCCATTTATGGCTGGGCGGACAAGGTATCAGCACAAAATACCTACCCCTGTCAGCCCCGCCTTTGGCCCAAAACAGGCATTTATCAATGAATCCGATGCCCTGCGTGGCAAAGCGCTCATCGAGGGGGAGCGCGTCATCCGCAGCAACCGGGATGACACGTTGCAAGATAGAGAGGCACGCATAAAACCGGCGACGAATCGTTTGCCGACTCGGGGCGGTTTGAAACCCAAAGTGACGATACTGGATGGCCGCATACCGCGCCATCGTTTGAAAGGCAACGATGCGTTTCAAAAACATCGCCATGAAAAAGATGAGCATCCCGACTTCAGCATAGGGGGAAGGTTTGCCTGACTTCGGGTGCTCCTGGCGAAATCGGTGAAAAACCGTCGTTAAAAAATTCATGAGAGGGGTGAAATCATACTCAGTTGCCATACTGCACACTCCTTGTCTGTGGTTCTTGGACATCTTGTGGTGAAGATGATTCCTGTACCACATTTTCGGGAGTTATGCAAGTAATGGCCACCCCTCAATTGAATAACTTATGTTGCGCAGAAGCTTTTTATCGCGTAGCGGTTGAAGTATTGTAGCAGCCGTGTCGTCCTCGGAATCTCCTACCGCGTAGCGGTTGCAGAAACAGAGATGTTCAATTCCTACGGGGTACGGCGACTCCGGCGGCCGAGAACCCTACAATACTTCAACCGCTACGCGGTAAAGAAACACGACTGCATAACATGAGTGAATAAAAACTATTTTTTCCCTTGACATTTCTCTGTAGAACTTTTTCATAACGAGAATGTTATTACATAACTACATGATTATGTAATAGAGGAGTAAGGCCTTAATTATCATGTACGTTGTCAATCTAATAGCATCAATTATCATCAATTGGAGGTAATCTGTATGAAGAAATTAGTGGTGTGTCTTGCTGTGTTCACTCTTGCCATGTCCGCTATGTTCGCGGGAGCAGCCTTTGCTGCGGAGAAACCCTATAATATCGCCTTGATTATCAAAGCCACCGATTCAGATTTCTGGCAATATGTAATCGTCGGCGGAACGAATTATGGACTTGAGTTCCCTGAGGTTGCCAAAGTCACGAATTACGGGCCGCCATCGGAAGCCGATATTGATAAACAAGTGGCGATTGTAGAAGATGTGATTGCCAGCAAGCCTGATGCGATTGTAATTGCTTCGACCAGTTCCGACGCAACCGTCCCGGCATTGGAACGGGCGGTTGATGAGGGCATCGTGGTCATTACAATTGATAATAAAGTCAATACCGATAAAGTGCATTCCTTCCTGGCGACCAACAATACGGTTGGAGGCGCATTAGCGGCGGATAAAATGGTTGAAGCCATGAACGCGGCGGGAATCCCTCTGAAAGGAAAAGTCGCCATTGTGAGCGCGATGGCAGGTATTCAGGTGCTTGATGATCGCGACGCCGGGTTTACGGAACAGATGAAGAAAATCGCGCCGGAGATCGAAATCATTCCTCCACGTTATGTTGATAATGATATTATCAAAGCGTTAGGTGTGGCGGAAGATTTAATCACGGCGAACGATGATCTGATTGGCATTTTTGCCGATAATAATCATACGGGAGACGGGGTTTCACGGGCGATTGCAGAACAGAAGTTAGAAGGTAAAATTATGGTGACAGCGTTTGATTCTGATCCTGAAGAAATTAAAGCGTTGGAAAGCGGCGCAATTAAGGCCCTGATCCTGCAAGATCCTTATGGCATGGGCTATAAAGGCTGCGATTTCGCAGTTCAAGTGCTAGACGGCAAAGAAGTTCCGAAATATGTGGACACAGGGGCTGTCGCGGTAACGAAGGAGAATATGAACGATGAGGAGATCAAAGGTCTGCTTGATCCGATGCTGAAGAAAAAACAGTAACCGCGCTGCATACGAAGGATTGTCTGTCCGGGGAAATTCCCCGGACAGACAGCCACGTGCCATCCAACATGCTACAACAAGAGGTTGTCAGGTTAGAAAACATCGTAAAGTCATTCCCGGGGGTCAAGGCGCTGCAAAATGTTCATCTGTGTGTGCAAGCCGGGGAAATTCATGGACTTGTCGGCGAGAACGGCGCGGGAAAATCCACCTTGATCAAAATTTTAATGGGCGTCTATCAGCGTGATGCCGGTGAGATCTATATCCAGGGGCAAAAAGTTGAAATCAAAGACCCCATTCAGGCCAAAGAATACGGTTTAGGCGCGGTATATCAGGATGTGACCCTGGCGCAGCACTTATCCGTGGGCGAGAACTTTTTCTTAGGACGCCTGCCGCGTACCAACCTGGGGCTTATTGATTGGAAAACCGTGTATCAGGTCACGCAGGAGACCCTGGAAGAATTAAACTTGCATATTGATCCCAGAACCTTAGTGAAAGATTTACCAACGGCTGAACAGGAAATGATTGCGATTGCAAAGACGGTGCATGATAAAAGCAAACTCATTATTTTTGATGAACCGACCGCTTTGCTCACGAATGAAGAAACTGAAGAGTTATTTCAACTGATCGGAAAACTGAAAGCTGATGGCCTGGGGATCATTTATATTTCGCACCGTTTGGAAGAGATTTTTGAAATTTGTGATACTGTGACTGTGCTGCGCGACGGAGTGTGGGTGAATTCGCTGCCAACGGCTGAAACAGACGAAGATGCGTTAATCCGGATGATGGTAGGGCGCACGATTGAAGAGATGTATGCGATTCAGCACGTGGAGCGGGGTGAAAAAGCGTTGGAGGTCAAAAATCTTACGAAACGCGGCCGGTTTGAAAATATTACTTTTGACCTTTACAAAGGCGAAATCCTTGGATTGTTCGGCCTGGTCGGTTCCGGACGCACGGATATTGTCAAATGTATTTTCGGAGCGGAAGAATATACGGCAGGTGAGATTTGGATTGGCGGAAAAAAAACAACGATTACGTCGCCGGTTGAAGGAATTCAGCACGGGATTGGCTTGCTGCCCGAGGACCGCAAAGGACAGGGGTTAGCGTTATCCCTCTCCGTGACCATCAATGTGAACCTGGCTTCGTATGAAGAAATTTCGCGCCTGAATTTTGTTGATTTACGGCAAGAGAAAGCGCGCGCTGAACAGTATGTTTCGAGCTTGCAAATCAAGACGCCCTCAATCCAGCAGCGCGTGATCAATTTGAGCGGGGGTAACCAGCAGAAAATTGTGATTGCCAGATGGTTATGCCGCGCAAGTGAGGTGCTGATTTTTGATGAACCGACCGTTGGCGTGGATGTCGGAGCCAAAGTCGAAATTTATAAATTGATTGAAGAACTTTTGCAACAGCATTATGCTATTATCATGATTTCTTCATACTTACCAGAAATCATCGGTATTTCTGATCGCCTGCTCGTGATCCATGAAGGCCAAATTACCGGGATGTTGAACCGTTCGGAATATAATGAAGAAAAAATTCTCAAATTGGCCTCTGGAATATTGAACTGACCAAGGCGTCATTATCATAATAAGAAGAAACTTAAAGGGGGAGTTCACGACGCTTATGAAACTTGAGAGTGAGGGGAAAAAGGAGAATTCTGCTGAAAAATTAGTCGCCTATTTAAAAAAGAAGAATCTCATGGTGGCCGAAGGAACATTGATTCTTATTTTAGTGGTGTTATTCGTGGTGTTGATGATTGCCACCGATCGATTTCTGACGGTACAAAACTTATCGAATTTAGTCCGGCAAACCTCGATTATCGGGATTGTAGCTTTAGGCATGACCTTCGTCATTATTTCGGCAGGGATTGATTTATCCGTCGGGGCAGTTGTGGGGTTGAGCAGCATTGTGGTGGCCTTGTTTTTGAAAACCGGGATGGGGATTGTCCTATCCGTGCTGCTGGCGTTAGTCGTGGGGGCGCTGGTTGGCCTCATCAATGGGATTATCGTCTATAATGGCCAGGTGACGCCATTCATCGCCACTTTAGGCATGATGACGATTGTGCGCGGCTTGATTATGTTGGTGTCCGGAGCCAAAATGGTAGCCGGGCTGCCGAAATCCTTCACAGGATTTGCGCAATTGACCATTGTGGGCTTACCGGCCTTATTTTTCGTCTGGCTCATTGTCATTATTCTTGCGACGATCATCACGAAAAGAACCCAGTTTGGCCGCAATGTCTATGCGATCGGCAGTAATGTCGAAGCGTCCCGGCTGAGCGGCATCCATATCAGAAACAATATTTACCAGATTTATGGGATTAGCGCGTTTTTATCGTCGGTCGCCGGAATTTTATTGACCGCCCGCCTGGGAAATGGCATCCCAACCGCAGGCTCAGGGTATGAATTGGACGCGATCGCGTCTGCCGTTGTCGGCGGCGCGAGTCTATTTGGCGGGGAAGGTTCGATTCTGGGAACAGTGCTGGGCGCGATTTTGATGGCAACGCTCCGCAATGGCGGCAATCTGCTGGGCATTAATCCGTTTATCCTTGAAATCGCGGTGGGCGCATTAATCATTTTTGCGGTATTGGTTGACCAATATAACAAACGTAAGAAGTAACCTGACATAGAAGTGGTGTACATCGAAACTTTAGTTTCGATGCGCGAAATACAATTTCGCGCTACATTTTCACAGGAGAAATTTTTTATGAAAGCTGCTTACGTAAGAGTCCCGTTTCAGGTGGAATTGCGCGATATTCCGATCCCTGAGATCGGCCCTGATGAAGTCTTAGTGAAGGTGTCGGCCTGCGGGATTTGCGGTACGGATTTGCACTTCGGACGCACTTCAGCGAAAGAAGAAGCCCTGCCCTTAGGTCATGAATTCTGCGGCGTTGTGGCCGAAGTTGGCGCAAATGTGACGCGATTTACACCGGGCGACGAGGTGATTGTTGAAAATCATACCTCGTTAGGAACTTCCACCGCCTGTAAAAACGGTGAAATTGTGTATTGCACCGATCTCTATATCTCCATGAATGCGCCCTGTATGGCCGATTATATCAAAACGCACCATCTGGCGCTGCACAAAAATCCAGGATTAACGCCGGTTGAAGCGACCCTGGCCGAACCGCTGACCGTGGCGCTTGATGTGATTGAGGAAGGCGGAATTCCGATTGGCAGTAATGTCGCCATCTTTGGCGGCGGCCCGATCGGATTGATGGCCTTAAAATTGGCAAAAATTAAAGGGGCCAGGAAAATGGTGCTGACTCAATCCTCCCATTCCAAAGCCCGTATAGCCCTGGCTCGCAAGCTGGGAGCAGATCAAGTGTTCTGCCCGGATCAGGTCAATATCTTGGAGGCGCTCAAGGCCGACTGTCCTGAAGGGTTCGACCGGGTCTTCATCACCGCGCCGCCCCGAACCATCCCGGATGCGTTTGAAATTACCCGCTTTGGCGCGATCATTACTTATAACGGCATTGATTTTGACAATGGTATGATTAGCTTCGATGCCAATGCCTTCCATTTTAAACGCCTGCAACTGCGGGCCACACACTCCATTCCAAATTTGAGATACCCGATTGCCATTGATCTCCTCAAACGCAAAGTGATTGATGTCAACGACTTTGTGTCGCATACCTTCCCGTTAAGCGAGGCCGGACGCGCATTACAGATTGCTGAAACTGATAAGGAACATGCGATTAAGGTTGTGGTTGTAATGGAGGAGCAGAATTAACGACCATGAAATTGCAATTAGCATTAGATTTAGTTGATTGTCAGGGAGCAAAGGCCATTCTCAGTGAAGTCCATGATCTGATTGATATTGTTGAAATTGGAACGCCCTTTCTGCTGAAGGAAGGGGTCAGGGCGATTACCGAGATCAAAAGCGCGTACCCGTCGCTCGAAGTGCTGGCAGATGTCAAAATCATGGATGGCGGCGATTATGAAGCCCGGCTCGTATATAACGCCGGAGCGGATATTGTCACGGTGTTAGGAGCGGCGGCGTCTGTGACTATTCAGAATGTCGTCAAAGCTGCCCGCGCCTGTCGAAAACAAGTGTTGGTGGATATGATCGCTGTGGAACCGATCGAACAGCGCGTTATGCAGATTGACCAGTTTGACGTGGATTATATTTGCGTGCATACCGGAACTGACGTGCAAGCGCAGGGCAAAGGTCCGCTGGATGAATTACAGTGTGTCAGCGCGATCGTCCGTAACGCCAGGATCGCCGTTGCCGGAGGCATTAATCAGGAAACGTTACCGCCGATCCTCTCGTATCGACCGGAAATTGTGATTGTGGGCGGGGCGATTACGGCCAAAGCGGATAAAAGACAGGCAGTTTTAGCGATTAAAGAGGTGATGGCATAAAGACAATTCGAGAAATCGGCGCACAACTTCTGCGGGAGCTTGAACATACCGTTCTTGGCGTCAGCGATGAAAGCGCGTCTAATCTGGTACAGGCGATTCTGCGCGCCAGGAGGATTTTTGTGGCTGGAGCAGGCCGGTCAGGATTCATGATTAAAGCGTTTGCCATGCGTCTGATGCACATCGGATTCGAGGTGCACGTGGTCGGTGAGACCACCACTCCCAATCTGACGGCGGACGATCTGTTCATTATCGCCTCCGGCTCGGGCACGACCGGAAGTCTGGTCAGCATGGCTCAAAAAGCGAAAAAAATCGGCGCGTCACTTGCGCTACTCACCATTGATCGCAATTCGCCAATCGGCAATGTAGCTGATATTCTGCTGAGCATTGCGGCTCCATCGCCGAAAGTTCAGAGAGATACCGGTTTTACATCCATCCAGCCGATGGGATCGCTTTTTGAACAAAGTTTGTTACTTGTGTTTGATGCGATCATCCTGATGCTGATGGAAAGCCAGAACAAGACGTCAGATGTCATGTTTACGCGGCATGCGAATCTGGAATAAGTTCGCAAAGAGATCCCATGAACACACTACGTTCCATTTTAAAGGAAAAAAAGGTTGACGAAGCTTTTTCTGCATTAGGGTTAGATTTTGATGCTTACTTTCCCGAGGCCATCGCCGCTCAGGAAACGAACCCTTATCAGGACTATGAATGGATTGTCAAAGTTGTTCCTGGTTTTGGGCATATCGTCAACGCCGTTCCGACCGATGCCAGGCTGAATTCACTTTTCTGGGAAGAATGGTTTTCAAAGGAAGGGCGCATCTATCATCATCTTTTGTTTCTCCAGGAACCGGAACATTACGATGAAATTTTCAATGCGCCGGCTTATGATGACATCCATCCGGCCCGAACGCTTGGGAAGACCTGGTATGTCATTGACGATCAGGACTTACGTCCAATGCGTCTGCGTGAGACGTTTCAATAACCGTGCTCATCACAACAAGAATTACTCATTCACGTTACGCAGAGGTTTTTTACCGCGTAGCGGTTGAAGTATTGTAGAAAGAGCGTCCCGGTTTTCAGAGTTGTTTATCCCGTAGGGGTTTAACATTGCTCTTTGGACAACCGCTACGCGGTAGGATATCCCGCTAGCGATGGCTGGGCTGCTGAGTTCTCACAAAACATCCCGTCTCGACTTCGCTCGACGTGCGGTGTTCCGGTCATCGAGCGAAGTCGAGATGACAATAATCCATAGAACTTAACAGCTCTGGGGGGGTGGTGGGGATGCTACAATACTTCAACCGCTATGCGGTAAAAAAACAGGGCTGTGTAACATGAGTTACTCACTCCATGGAGGCATAGCCATGAAACGATATGTATTAGCCCATGACCTGGGCACATCCGGCAATAAAGCCACGCTTTTCACCGTAGAAGGCGAATTGGTTGCCAGCAAAGTGTATCCCTACGGCACGCACTATTTTCATAACAACTGGGCTGAACAAAGCCCGCAAGATTGGTGGGAAGCGGTCTGCCATTCCACGCAGGCGCTTGTGCAGAATATTGAGGTGGATGAGATTGCGGCGATCTGTTTCAGCGGGCAGATGATGGGGTGTTTGTGCGTTGATCAACACGGCGTTCCGCTCAAGGATGCGATCATCTATTGCGACCAACGGGCAACCCAGGAAACCGACGCCATTCTCGAGAAAATTGACAGCAAAGAATTCTACAAAATTACCGGCCATCGGGCGAGTGCGTCCTATTCGGTCGAGAAATTGATGTGGGTCAAAAACAATGAACCGGAAATTTACCGGAAGACCTGCAAAATGCTGCACGCGAAAGACTATATCAATTTTAAACTGACCGGAAAGATGGTCACGGAATTTACCGACGCCTCCGGCACGAACGTGTTTGATCTGAATACCAACACCTGGTCGGAAAAGCTGATTGAGATTACCGGCATTGACGCTGATAAACTGCCGGAAGCCAGACCATCAACTTACGTGATCGGAGAATTGACGCGAGCAGCGGCTGAGGCCACCGACCTGAAAGCCGGCATTCCTGTGGTTGCCGGCGGCGGCGACGGACTCTGCGCGGCGGTCGGCGTTGGCTCGGTCAAACCGGGCGTCACCTACAATTATCTCGGTTCATCCTCCTGGATTGCTACCACCACGACTACGCCGATTTACGACGATCAGATGCGCACCTTTGTCTGGGCGCACGCGGTGGAAGGCTATGTCCACCCCTGCGGCACCATGCAGACCGCCGGAAGTTCCTATAGCTGGCTGAAAAACGAAATCTGTACCCAAGAAACCCTTGAAGCTGAACAGCAAAGCGTCAGCCCGTATGAACTGATCAACCAGAAAATCGCACAGTCGCCGCCCGGGGCCAGAGGGCTTATCTTTCTGCCCTATTTATTGGGGGAACGCTCGCCGCGTTGGAATCCCAAAGCGCGCGGAGCCTATATTGGCCTGAATCTGGAACACAAACGCGCAGACCTTCTGCGGGCGACGCTGGAAGGGGTTTCGATGAACCTGAGCATCATTCTGGATATTTTCCGCCAGCAAGTGGCGATTCGCGATATTGTCGTAATCGGCGGAGGGGCCAAAGGCGCAATCTGGCGCGAGATTATGGCGGATATTTACGACGCCAATATCCTCAAGCCGAACTATTTGGAAGAAGCCACGTCCATGGGCGCGGCGATTATCGGCGGGGTTGGGGTTGGTGTGTTCAAAGACTTTGATGTGATCGACCGCTTCATCAAGATTGAAAGCACTCAGAAACCGGATATGGAACGTCAGAAGGTCTATCGAAAAATGAAGCCGATTTTCGAGAAATGCTATCATGCCCTGGTAGATGTGTACGAAGATTTAGCCGTGCTCTAATTTATCCATAGAGTTTTCGTTCATGAAGCTACACGATGTGTCTGCACCTATTGATGTTTCAAACTTCACAATATGCTTTCATCAAAAAACTATGCGATGTGCCTTCACATCACAGATAGCCATTCGTGGTGTTGTTTCGGGAAGGTGTGTTCACTTCCCGAAACAACCCTGTTTTTAGGCATATTCCAAACATGACCGAACGATTGTATTTTATAACATGTTGCAATGTGCATAAATGTTCATCATTGAACGATGGACTTTCAACGCTCTGATCCCATAGACTACTTAGTCATGTACCTTCACATCACGGTTATCGTGCTAATGCCTGCTGAACCGCGTTGATCGCCCGCTCGACATCGGCACTGTTGGTTTGCCAATTACACACCGAGACGCGCATACAGCGTTTCCCTCGCCAGGTTGTCCCAGAAAAAAACGCTTCCCCCGATTCAACGACCCTGGCGATGACGCTCTCTGTCTGGCGATCATGATCAGCATTCGTCGCCTCAGGTTTTTCGCTGAGAAAACGCACAAGCCCTTGATTGATCTGAGGTTTCCACACCACTTCTGCCCCAGGTAATGCCCCAATGCGCGTGACCAGGCTGTGGGCATGCTGACAGGTGCGTTCGATGAGGTCGGCGATGCCCTGTTTCCCCAGTTGTCGAATCGCCGCATAGGTGGCCACCCCGCGTCCACGATGCGACCATTCCGGGGTCCAATCGATCTGGTCGCGCGCCTCTGTGTCGTGCGTCAGATAACTCGCCCGGTGCGACATGGACGCCCGATGCGCCTTCGAATCTACCACAAAGACATAACCACAGTCGTAGGGCACATTGAGCCATTTATGTCCATCCGTTGCCCACGAATCGGCTTGCGCCACGCCTGTCAGCACATGTCGGTACATAGGGCTGGCGGCTGCCCATAACCCAAACGCCCCGTCTATATGCACCCACGCCCCAGATGCATGCGCGAGTGGAATCAGTTCGGCAAACGGATCATACGCCCCAATGTTGATATCGCCAGCCTGTAACACGACAATGGTTGGACGATGACGATCCGCTTGCAGCGCCCGTGAAAGTTCCCTGGCTTCCAATTGCCCCTCTTCATTCACGGGCAAGTCAACGACATGGTCGCTACCGAGACCAAGTAAGCGCACCGCACGCTCGATGGAGCCGTGCCGTTGATTGCTGCTCACGAGGCGGATGTGGGGAGCGCCAGCCAATCCCTTGCGCTCCACATCCCACCCCTGCCGATCCAGCAGGGCATGTCGCGCGGCGGCAAGACACGTCACGTGCGCCATCTGACATCCGGTGACGAGCGCAAAACTCGCGACCGGAGGGAGTCCCAACAATTCTTTCAGCCATTGTCCACAGACTTCTTCGATGACGGCTTCGGCGGGGCCACTCGCATACAGGGCGGTGGGCTGATCCCAGGTGGACGTGAGCCAATCCGCAGCAAGCGCGGCCGGGACGGCGCCGCCGACGACCCACCCAAAAAACCGTCCGCCGACAGTCCCCACCACCCCACCGTCAACATCAGCCACTAATTCATCAATGACGTGCACGGCATCCATACCCTCGTGCGCAAGTGGGCGGGCTAAACGTGTACGCAAGTCCGCCAGACTGGCGGTGGCTGAGACGGAGGTCTGGTCAAGATGCTCAAGATAGTGTAAGGCGTGCGCGAACGCGCGTTCAAGAACTGTACGATATTTCATGATATACCTCGCTTTTTATAGCAGCTTGGCGATAGCTGCCAAATTTCGTAGAAAACATCTCATCTGAATTCAAAAAACCACCAATCCATCATGCCATTTCTTTGTTTTGCGAAAAAAATCTTGATTTTCTCTGCCTGTTCATAACAATGGATTTGTGTTGTGAAATATGTAATGTTTAATATAAAAAACATTTTGTTTAATATATTGTCAAGAAAAAAATGGATACACTTGTTCAAATCGTTGCTGAGAATTTGAAGAACTACCGTGAAACAAGGAATTTGAGCCTTGAAAAACTTTCGCAAGCCACCGGCGTCAGTAAAGGGATGCTGAGCCAAATTGAGAATGGGAACACGAATCCGAGTATTTCGACTCTCTTGAAGATTGCCAATGGGCTCAAAATGTCATTCACCGCGCTTTTAAAAGAGCGAAAGGCCCCCCTGTTGGTTGTTGATAATACTCATGCGGAGCCGATCTTAGCGGATGATCAGAAGTGCCGGCTCTACCCACTGTTTCCCTTTGAGTCAGGCAAGCGATTTGAAATCTATTATTTCGAAATGGAGCCAGGCGCTCACAGAGTATCTGAGCGATGTTTAGTCGATCATGTGGCCGAATATGTGTTTGTCCAGCAGGGGCTTCTGAAGATCACCGTCGGTGAGCATGACGCGACCGTTCATGCCGATCAAAGCATCACCTTCGACGCCAGTCGGCAGCATGAGTACACCAATGTGGGAAACAAGGTGATCAAGGCCATTATGATGCTGTACTATCCAGAGGTGTATTAATGGGGGAGGTTTTTGAGAACAGCCGAAGAGTATCACGTGGTGTTGGAGCACTCAACGAGACCTCTCACACGCCCTCTGAGGGACGACTGTCAGAGCTATGTCATGAGCAATTGACAGATGAGAGGATAGTGGACAGCATGAATCATGAATGATGACGGGATGAACGCCTGATAAGGGGTTTTCAAACCATGTCATTTGTAGCGTTATGGTGTTTTACAATCCTATCAAGCCATTCATCAGGAAGAGCAGGAAGCTTTAATTTGCCTTGTTGACAATTTCAAGCTGATTTCAAAACCACTTATAGCTGACACAAAGACTTGAGAGGCAGCATCTATTTTTTGAAGAGTCGGTTCCGTCAATTGTCCACCGCCATTCGCAAGCCATAGTAATGTACAGGTATCAAGCAGCATGTTCTTCCTCCTCCGGCCATTCGTTCTGGCTTAACGGTTCGGTAGGATCGTAATCTATCGTGATCTGACTCATGACAGGATGGGGAATAAGGCGGTTTTTGCGACGGTATGGGCTTAATTCAGCAATCGGTTCCCTATCGCGATAGATCAAATATGCCTCGCCTGTCCTTTTTATTTCCAATAAAATGGACAAAAGCTGCGTCTCGGCTTCATGTATGTTTAAGGTTTTCATCGCTATTAAAAAACTGGTAGTGGTTAAATTGTAAGTGATGGGTACCTGGAACACTGCTCAACAGACAGGAGGGCGATGAGGTCATCGCATCAGGGCAACGCCCTGACAGGCGCGGCATCGCTGATGCCGTTGCGACGAC
>DF820469.1:44728-47265 GCA_000739535.1 Candidatus Vecturithrix granuli
CTGTGATGTGTAAGCACATCGTACACTGTTTTGGTGAAAGCACATTGGTTACTGATAAAAGATATTTGATTGTAATGACTTCGTACATATTGAAAAGACATTTTGTTGTAAGCACATCGTTCATACGTTACCTTATCTCCAGAGTATCTGACATCACTCTGGAGGTGAGGGCAATGACAACTCTTTATGAAGAGCGCATGAGCGCAATACGACGTTATATAGAAGGCGAGGCACCTTTCGAAATTTATACCAGTTTAGGGCGGAGTCCCAAATGGTTCTTTACATGGAAACGGCGGTATGAATTGTACGGTTTAGACGGGCTGAAAGACCTGTCACGGGCGCCACACCATCAAGCCGAACAGACAGACGAGACGGGAGAGATGGCGATCGTCAATAGCCGAATCCTGCGAGAACGCCGGGACCGGGACGAGACCAAATATGCGTTAATTGGAGCCGTTGCGATTCACAACGAACTCCAGGCTCTGGGGTATACTCCTCCCTGTGTCAAGACGATTCATAATATTCTGGTGCGCCATGGATTGATTGCGCCAAAACCCGCCCCACAGTCCGTTCGCGAGGTGATTGATCGCCATTATCCTGCCTTCGAGGTGAACCAGCCGGGGCAATTACAGCAATTGGATCTCGTAGGACCACGCTACTTACAAGGCAGCTCGCAAAAGTACTATTTTTACAATCTTCGAGATGTCTGTAGTCGGCGAATTGCCATCGAAGTCGGGAAAACCCATCAGGCCCAGACGATATGCACCGCGCTCATCCGAGCGTGGCAACGGATGGGGATGCCCACGATGCTTCAACATGATAACGCGCTCGAGTTTCGAGGCAGCAACCAGCATCCTCGAACGGCCGGGTTACTCACGAAACTTTGTATCGCCTTGCAGATCGAATCCGTCTTTGTGCCAGCTCGTGAACCGTATCGAAATGGCACGATTGAAAATTTCAACGGCCTGTTTCAACGCCTGGTGTTGCAGACCCAACACATGGCCCACTTCGCGTATTTACAACACGAGGTGGCAGCGTTTGAACTGGTCGCCAACACCCAACATCCCCACGTGCCTCTCAATGGCAAGACCTCAGCGGAATATGAACAATCTGTCAAGTTCAACGCGAGCCTCCTCGCGCGCGATTTCAAGCTCAGGACACCATTTCACGTCACCCCAACCAGAGAGGCAAAAGTGTCGTTTATTTGCCGTATCCGACCAAGCGGAAAGATCACGATTGCTTCTGAAAAGTTTCCCATCGATCCCGATTTGGCTTGGGATTATATCTATGCGACGATATGTGTCAAAGAACACGTGTTAAAGATTTATCATCAGGGAGAGATCATTAAAACGTTCCCTTATACACTCGAACTATAAAAGCGTGTACGATGTGCTTACACATATTATAATTTCATGTATANGTAGTATTCGATCTCCTGGAAGATGTTGCGGGCGTCGGCTGCGGCTTGCAGGGCGGCGTCGGGCTGGCCTTGCGCGAGGCGCAGCGCGGCGAGCGTCACATCCGCTTCGCCGAGGCGGTAGGAATTAGTTTGTTGAAAAATAGAAGTCGCAATGTTAATGGCTTCTTCGGCTTTTTCTATGTCACCTTGTGCCAAATATGCTTGTGCATACGTATCTTTAAGCACAGCAGTATGTTCCATAAAAATGTCTTTTTTGAATGACGATTCTATTTGATACAATCTCTCTAATGCTTTATGACATTCATCAGTTGCAATATAAATGCGAGCGGAATTGATTAAAAGAAGTGGCATATCTCCAGTCCACTCTTGCCGTTTCATTCTTTCTTCAACTGTTTTTTCTAATATAGTATATGCTTCGTGGAAATGCCCTGTTTCCATTAGAATAAAACTATGACGCATGGATAGAATAATTGAACTACGTTTTGATCCGAGAGTCTGATTAAGCAAGATCGCACGTTCAATGAGAGTGAATGCTTCTTTAATACGTCCTACAAAAACATGACAAATCGCTGAATTTGTTAAACAATCTATTTCGTAAAAAGTGTCTTTGTTCTTTTGTATGATAGGTAATGCTTCATTAAGAGCTTTAATCGCTTCATCAAATTTTCCAAGTAATTTTAAGTCTTCTTGACAATGGACAAGTTTTTGAGCAAATGCTAATTCTCGCCCATATTTTGCTAACATTGCCGCTTGTTGATCGTTTTCCAGAGCTTCTAAATACTTTCCCTGTCTTCTTAGGGTAATTGCCAAATTACCAAACGCTTCATAAATTTTGCTTACCCACCCTAACTTTCGTCTCACATCTAAACATTCCATATCATATTGAATTGCTTCATCAAACATTTCTAAATTTCGGTATCTCGCTGATAGCGAAGCAAGTATCATCCCTTCTTTTTCTAAATCTCCCTTATTATGCGCTATGTTTTTAGCATGCTGATAGTGTTCTATAGCCTCTTGATGTTTGTTTAAGTCTCTTGCTATATCCCCTAACTGTGATGTGTAAGCACATCGTACACTGTTTTGGTGAAAGCACATTGGTTACTGATAAAAGATATTT
>DF820469.1:48898-70807 GCA_000739535.1 Candidatus Vecturithrix granuli
TTCCCTTATACACTCGAACTATAAAAGCGTGTACGATGTGCTTACACATATTATAATTTCATGTATAACCGACGTGATGTCAGTTCTCTAATATATACATGTGATGGACTATGTGCTTACACATCACACCTAACTTATAAAAGATGTCATCCTGAATATCAACATTGTTTACTTGATAAGCAAGCGTTTTGGCATATCCATAATGTTCAACAGCTTTAGAAAATTCACCTAAGCGAATCGCATATTGAACAACACTTTGAAATAAATCCAGTTGTATTTTAGGTTGTTCTGTTGTTAGAGAGATCGTTAAACTTTCAAGGGCTTTTTGATAAGCGTCTTGATGTTTCCCCTGCTCATACAATTCTATCGCTACTAACTTTAATATAGTGATATTTAGAGATACTTTCTGTATCTCTTGATTTAAATAAATGCTCTCTTGACAGCGTTGAATAAAATGGTTTCCTTTGCCTAATCTGGAACAAGGAACTTGCATTTTTTCTAGCACCTTAATACAACCTTCATAATCTTTCACTATGATTTTGAGTGTCAATGATTTTTCTAATGTCTGTAATATATGTTCAAAATTGGTTTTATTCAAAAATAGCAAATTCCCAACCTGATAAAACACCTCTCCTTGAAAATTCTGTTCATCCACCATTTCCGCTAATTTTGCGGCAGTTTCAGCATGATCAATCGAATTTTTCGCTTCGCCGATGGCTTCTTCGGCGGTCGCCAATTCTAACAGCAATTCGATTTGCAGCCGTAACATCGCTTGATCTGTCGTTTTTGCGCCGGCGGTTTTCAACAATTCTAAACAGCGTTGGGCGTGAGCGCGGGCTTCCTGGAAACCGGCTTGACGGTTGGCTTTGCGGGCCGCGAGCAGGGCGTATTTCGCGGCTTGCGCGTGGTTTTGCCCCCGACTGTGATGCTCGACGAGTTCTTCGGCCACGGTCTCAAGGTCGTCGTGATACACCTCTTCCAAAATTTCGGCGGCTTTGGCGTGGAGTTTGCGCTTGATGCCCGCGCTGAGGGTGGCGTAGAGGGATTTCTGCACTAAGGAATGAATGAACTGATAGACCGCGCCGCGCGGCGTCTGGCCGGGCGCAAGCTCGATCTCTTTGACCAATTGGTGGACGCGGCTCAGGGCTTCCAATTTCTCCAACAGTTCCAGCTCATCCCAATTCAGCAGTTTCGCCAACACCAGCGTATTGAACTGCTCGCCGTTGACGCTGGCGTATTTCAGGGTTTTCTGCAACTCCTCTTTCAGGCGTTCGACGCGCTTTTCAATCACCTTCTCGACGCTGGTGGGAATCGGCATGTCGTGATCCGTAATGTTGCCCTGTAAGCGCCACGCGCCGTCAGTTTGCGCGAGTTTGCCGATCTCTTGCAGCAGTTTGACATACTCCGTGACAAACAGCGGATTGCCTTCGGTGAGGTCGTGCAGATAGGTCGCAAAGGCGGCGTCGAGCTCGTGTCGGCCGAGATAGGCGTCTAAAAAGTCCTGTACCTGCGCTTGCGTGAGATAGCCTAATTTGACGGTCGCGCAAAGGTCGTAGCGGTGCAGTTCATAGACCACGTCTTTGAGGGGATGGGCTTTGTCGCCGCGCGCGGCTTCGATGTCGGTGGGGCGATACGTGCCGAGAATCAAAATGCGCTGTTCCTGCAAGTGGCGGGCGACATGAAACAGCAGCGAGATTGAGGAGTCGTCAGCCCAGTGCAAATCGTCCAAAAACAGGACTAAAGGGTGTTCGTCGGACATCCGTTTCAGGATGTGGCTGAACTCCTGCACCAGCTTGTCTTTCTGCACCTGCCGGTCGGCAAGCTGCTGGACATCATCCGTTTTGCGCCATTTGAAAAAGGTCTTGCTGATGAGCGACAAGGCTTTGCCGATGACCGGCACCAGCTCGAACCAATCCGAGCCGACTTCCCGCACGATTTCCGCGAGTTTGCTGCTGCCAAAGGCTTTGTCATCGGTCACGAACTGCGCGATGATCTCGAAAAACGGCGCGTAGGGTTCGCCTTTGCCCGCCAATTCGTTGCACTTCGCCTCCGCAAAGCGAATATCAGGAGAGACTTCAACTTTTGAAGTCTTCTGCGACTGCATGGCCGCGTTGTGCGCGTCAAGATGCTGCGCCTTGAATTCCTCAATCAGGCGCGTCTTGCCGATTCCGGCTTCACCGATGATAAAAACCACTTTGCCTTTGCCGTGCAGCGCGTCTTGTAAATACCCATGCAGCGCGGTTAAATCCTGTTCACGTCCGATAAATGTTGACATCGTTTTTCCTTTGTCTGTTTGAGCGAATATTTAAGTAACTACAAGGATAAGAGATAAGAAAAGGATAACTGAATACTGCCTGAAAACGGATGTTTTGCTCCAACTAAAGTTCAGAAAGATTTTTGTAATCCCTTCTCAGTCGTGATAAGCCTGAAACCTGCGCGATGTTTTCGCTGCTGTCAAGAAAAAAAAGGACGTAAAAGTGTCCTCTGTGCTCCGCTTTCATCCTTTTGCACTCCTGGCGTTGATTTTCATCCTGTGCGTGTGTCAGCGCATGTCATCAACGACTCCATTCAACATTGCTATCCGGGCAGGGAGATCGTGATTGTACAGCCGGCTCCGTCATTATTGGCGGCTTTTACTGTGCCGCCTGAGGCGGCGACAAATTTTTTGACAAGGGCGAGGCCGATGCCGGCGCCTCTGGTGTTGCGGGTGATTTCATTATCAACACGGTAAAAATCATCAAACACTTTTGACAGATCAGCGCGGGGAATGCCGGGGCCTGTGTCTGAAACGCTGATATTGACCCGCTTGCCTTCTGCGCGGACAGCAAGCGTGATTTCGCGTACCGGCGAGGTTTTCCCGAATTTGATACTGTTTTCAAGCAGATTGAGCAGAATTTGCACCATGACCTCACGGTCATACGCAAAGGGGGGAATCTCGTCCCGCTCTATGTTCAGGGTAAATCCTTCCTGGCAGAGCCTGGCGTGCATGATGCTGCAAACTTCCTGGATCGCCTCGTCAAAGTCGCCTGTTTGCAGGGAAATGTGACGCTGCTTCTTTTCCAGTTTCGAGAATTCGAGCACATTATCAATCAGGCCGGAAAGACGCCGGCTCTCTGACCCCACGATGCGCAGATAGTCTTCCTCGCGCTCTCTGGTAAGCGCAATCCCCTGTTCCAGCATCTCGATATAGAGCCGGATATTGGTGAGCGGGGTTTTGAGTTCGTGCGTCACTGACGAGACGAACAGCGAGCGTCGTTCTGACAGATCCACAACAGTGCGCGCGCTGTGATAGATGGCAAAGAGACCGGCAAACATTACGGCACTGATTACCACCATCATGACGTTTAAGGTGCTGCGTCCGGTGGATCTGGGAAGCCGGGCGCAGGTGAGCGTGGCGTGCAAAAAGGAGAACGGACGCGGAAACACTCTGTTCATGGCAAATCTCGGATTCCCAATAGATGCGCCAGCCTGAACCGCCGCAGTCGTGCGCCCGTTCTGCTCGGTTTCCAGGCTCAGTCTGGTGAATTCCGCCAGCGGCTGGCCAGAGAAATACAGTTCAGTCAGGTGATTCAGCAACTCGCTGAGAAGAATCACAAACCCCTGGCGATAAACCTGCTGCTCAATGACAATCCGGCGAAAAATCATGATCTCCTCAGCGCTGAGAAGCAGCGATTCCATGGGGCCGACTTCAACGCGCAGAGGCTGCTGACTTTCTTTCTGCCCCTGCATTTCATTGGATACCGCACTTGTACTTGCAACCGCTTCCGTTATGGGCATGGGAGCAGCTTGTTCCTTTTTGGATTCAGAGCTTTTCCACTCATCCTCAACTTCTGCCATCAATTTTTGTTTCTGATCAGTCTGAGCAATTTGTAAGACCTGCTCCACAGTAATATGCTGCATCGGCGTTTCCTGGTCTCTGCGGGTTTTTTGCTGTTGCAATCGGGAGACATCCAGGTATTTTTCGGCAAAACTTGCGCTCTCTTCCTTTTGGATTTGACTCGTTTTTCCAAGCGGCGGCGTCTCAAGTTCCTCTGAGATCGTTGTCATGTTCAGCGTGTTGAGCCTCGTATTGATCGTATTGAGCTGCGCGACCACTGCCTGCCCTTCATCCACAGCCGGCTGCCCTGCTTCTACCAGAGGCGTTTGAAAAGACCCATCGGGATTATTTTGAAAATACCCCAGAATATAAGGCTCTTTCGGAAGATATGAGAGCGGGGAGCGCACGGAACCGCTTGACAGGTAATAGTTATAAGCGTCCACCGGACGTTTTTCTTCGCGCAGAATAAGCGCGGCAAGTTCCTCTTGCATAGCATCGAACAGCGCGGCCGCAAAATATTGCAGTTCGCTCAGTTCTTCCTGTTCCAAACTGCGATAGGTCCGCACAATGAAATAGGCCAGCGGAATTGACAGCGCAATGCAAAAAAGCAGCAGAAAGCATGTTAATCGTTTCATTGTTCCATCTCCAGGCGATAGCCTTCGCCGCGCACAGTCTGGATCAGCGCAATGCCGCCGCTCAGCGTCTCGATTTTTTTGCGTAATTTGAGGATGTGAATATCTACGGTACGGGTTTCGATCTCCGGGTCAGGATAGTTCCAGACTTCGCTCAATAGTTCTTTTTTCGAGACGATCCGGTCGTGATGCCGGTAAAGATAGAGCAGAATATCCATTTCGCGCCGGGTCAGTTCCAGGGATTGCTCACCAGAGGACGCGGTCAGGGTTTTTCCGCTGAACACCAGATCGTGCACGCGGATTTCCTCATCACCCGTATTTTTCCCGGCGCGTCGCAGAATCGCTTCCAGGCGCACCATGAATTCCCGCAGCGAAAAGGGTTTGCTCACATAATCGTCAGCCCCGGCTTTAAAGCCTTTTACAATATCCTCTTCCGAGCCTTTGGCAGTCAGCAGAATAATCCCCTGCGCGGGTTTCTGCGCTCGAATTTTCTGGCAGATCGACAGCCCGTCCAGGGAAGGCAGCATAATATCAACAATCATCGCATCAAAGTTCTCAGTCAGGGCAATTTTGCATCCCTCGGCCCCATCTTCGACGCCAGTTGCCTCATAACCATGAAAGACAAGCACATCCAGTAATCCGTGCAGGATGGCCGGATCGTCTTCAATCAGCAGTATTCGCGCTTTTGCAGGTCGTTTTGTCATAGGGTTTTTTGAATCCTTTGAAAAACAATCAGTTAACTCAGACTGGCCAGACTTGTCTGACCATGCCCGACAAGTCCTTTTAGCAAGAACTTCTTTCCCAAAGCACTACCCTTGTAAGATAGGATATAAACCTCTGTTTGAAAAGAGGAAAAACGTAAAAGAAATGCAAAAATTGCCTGTTTTCGTTTTACACTTCTTTGAATTGCATTTTTTGCAGAACACGGTATTTTAGACGCAGATGAATTGTTGAATGTCCTGTAGTAAAAACGTACCGTGGACATCCCTGGACGGGCAGTTCGGACAAGGATGTCCACGGTACGAACCTGTCACCTTACCATGAGCGAAATTGTAATTTCGCTCTACATTAAGAAGGAGAACAGCTATGTCAAGAGAATATCTTAAATCAGCCGTAACGTTCGGATTTTTTCTAATTGTGATTAGCGTGACCATGGCAAAATTGCACGGCGGCTATCTTGCCGATGATAATTCACCGGCCCCTCAACCTTCGGTTGTCTCGCATGGCGACGGGCCATTGGGGATTTCTGCGCACCTGGTGCAGGATAAAATTTTTTTTGGCGGCGACGGAACCGTGTCGCTTGCGCTCACGATGTCGGCCGATGTTGCCGCTGTTTCTGAGGACGATGGCGTGAGTCAGCATGTTGATATGGTTGTTGTGCTGGATCAAAGCGGGTCAATGAGCGGGCAGAAAATTGAATACGCCCGGCAGGCCATTCTGGATTTGTTATCTGGTCTCTCGTCGCAAGACCGGTTTGCGCTGATCGGCTATGCTGATCGGGTATGGTGCTATGCTGACCTGAATTACGCCACCGACACTAACCGGCTCAGACTTCAGAACCTCATTCGTCAGCTTGCCCCCGGCGGTAATACGAATTTGGGGGGTGGATTGCAGGAAGGGATTAATACCCTGCTCACAGCCGATAGGATCGGTAATGTGGAAAAGGTGATTCTGATCTCCGACGGCCTTGCAAATCGGGGAATTGTCGATCCGGAATCCCTGGGTAACATGGCGTCTCTGGCGATAGAAAAGGAATTTGCCATCAGTACGGTTGGTGTCGGAGAAGATTTTAACGAACAATTGATGACGGCTATTGCCGATCGCGGCGCGGGTAATTATTATTATCTCGCTAATCCGCAATCTTTTGCCGCCATATTCCAGCAAGAATTTCAACATGCGAAAACTGTAGCTGCTCGTGCGATGGAAATCAGTATTCCTTTGCCGGATGGCGTGTCGCTGCTGTACGCTTCAGGTTATCCGGTGAGCGTCAGCGGTAACCGCGCCGTTGTTCATCCAGGAGATTTGCTCGCAGGGCAGACCAGAAAGCTGTTTTTGACCTTGCAATTCCCGACCTCTTCAGAAATAACCTATCGGTTACAGGGCCTTGCTATACGCTATCTGCACCAGGGGAATCCTTATACTGCGACGTTTCCAACCCCCTTTCAGATTGCCTGCGTCAACAATCCTGACGAAGTGGTTGCCTCCATTGTGCATGAGGAATGGGAACAAAAAGTGCTTCAGGAAGACTTTAACGCCTTGCGCGAAAAAGTGGCTTTAGAACTGAAAAAGGGCAAGAAGCAAGAGGCCTTGCAGCAAATTGACTCCTATTATCAGCAGCAAAATCTTTTGAATGCGGAGATTGGTTCAGCGAAAGTCAGTGTACATTTGGATGAAGAGCTGAATGAATTGCGCGACATCGTGGAACAAACCTTTACCGGCAGTGTCCAGCAGGTCGAAATGCAGCAGAAGAGTAACGCCAAATCTCTGCAATATGAGGGCTATAAAGAACGCCGCGCTCAGAAGTGATGTGCAAAGCAGCTTTAAAATAGCTTCCTCAAAATAGACAGACTGAAAAAACCGAGTTTTTGGCAAAAACTCGGTTTTTTTATGATGAAAATAGATAGAAAAAGTATTGACAAAGATTGGTATTTTTTTTCTATATCGAAAGGGAACAATTTTTTGAATTGTTAATTTAGTATTCTTGACTTTACCATTAATGTATATGCCTGAGACCTTCAGGCGTAGCGTTACAGGAGGCGTATCTATGAAACGTTATTTTATTGTTGCATTGAGTGTTGTACTCGTATTCACCTTTATCGCTGGAAGCGTCTGTCTTGCTGCCGACAAACAACTTAAAATCGGCGCGATTCTGCTTGATACCAAGCATGAATGGTTTGCTGAAGTCATTCAGGGCATGAAGGCGGCTGAACAGGAATTAGGGGTGGAAGTGAAAATTATGAGTTCGGATTCTGATGTTGCGAAAGAATCGGACATTATTGACAATTTTATTGTGCAAAAGATTGACGCGATCAGTATTTCCCCTCAAAGCGACGAAGCCTCTGTGCCAGCGTTTGAACGGGCGGTTGCGGAAGGCATTCCGGTTGTCACCTGGAACTCGAAAGTGAATTCACCGGAGTCCAAATTTTTTGTCGGCGTCAACAATTACGATCTGGGCGCGCATACCGGCGAATATGCGGTGAAGTATATTCAGGAAAAGATGGGTGGCAAAGCAAAGGTCGCTGTAGTGGGCACGAGCAAATATTCTGTAGGTATTGATCGCGTGAACGGATTCCTGGATCAGGTCAAGAAGCTTGAAGGCGTGGAAATTGTGGCGCAGCAGGATGCGGAGTTCAAAGAATTAGGTTTGTCCGTGACGGAAAGCATTCTGGAAGCGCATCCCGATACTCAGATCGTCTGGTGCTGGAATCAGGGTGCGTTGTTAGGTGCGCTGGCCGCCTTAAAAGGTAAGGGCAGCACCGACATTATTCTGATGGGCACTGATATGAGCATTGACCTTGCCAGAGCCATGCTGGAACCAGATTCCTTCCTGCTCGCTATTACCACGCAGCAGCCGTTTGAAATTGGGTTCACTTCAATTAAAAACGCGGTGGAATTAGCCAAAACCGGCGCAACTGCCAATGAAGTCCTTGTACCGTTGAAAACCTATACGCTTGACAATGCGGCCGACATCCAGAAATATCTTGATGATCGGCAATATTTGATGAAGTAGTTCTGCTCGCCAATGTCAGACCTGACAGATTTTCAAAACCTGTCAGGTCTGATCAGTTTAGATGACCGGGCTTTACGAAACATTTCACCCCTAAAGTATAACAGGCGTATTATGAATAATGATTGTATTCTCCAGGTTCACAACATTTCAAAACACTTTGGCGGAATCGCCGCGTTAGAAAACGTGCGTTTCGACCTACGGCAGGGAGAAGTTCATGCCTTAGTCGGAGCCAACGGCGCGGGCAAGAGTACGCTGATTAAAATCCTGACCGGCGCGCACCTGCCGGATCAGGGCGAGATTACTCTCAACAGTCAAACCGTTCACATCCACAGTCCCTGGGACGCCCGTGTACTCGGCATCAGCGCGGTCTATCAGGAATTTAGTTTAAATAAAAGCCTCTCGGTAGCGGAAAATATTTATATGGGGAAGTTGCCGACCCATCACGGATTCATGGTCAATTGGAAAGAGGTCTATGACAATGCGGAACGCGTGCTGGCTCAGATGGAAAGTCATATTTCCCCTCAAACCTTAGTGAAAGACCTGAGCGTTGCGCAGAAGCAACTGGTCGAAATTGCCAAAGCCCTGTCAAATCAATCAAAAATCCTGATTATGGATGAACCCACGGCCTCCTTGACCGATAATGACATTGAGCACTTGTTTCGAGTGGTAAAGGGTTTAGCCAAACAAGGCATCAGCGTCATCTATGTGTCGCACCGTTTAGAAGAATTACCGGTTATCGCTGACCGGGTCACCGTGTTTCGCGACGGGCAATATGTGATCACATTAGATATTCAGGACGCGCCCAAATCTGTGATTATTCAGCACATGGTGGGCAAAGGATTGGAACACACCCCCAAAACTCAAAAATCTTCAGGCGACGTTTTGTTAGAGGTGAAACATTTTCGTTCAGGCAAAGCGTTTCAGGATGTTTCTTTTACCTTGCACAAAGGCGAGATTCTCGGGCTGGCCGGACTGGCCGGGGCTGGACGTACAGAATTGGCGCGGGCGATTTTCGGAGCAGATCCAAAGGAAGCCGGGGAAATTCGGATGCATGGACAGCCGATCGAGATTCGTTCACCCCGCGACGCCAAACGGCACGGCATCGGCTTTGTCACGGAAGATCGCAAGGAAGAAGGCTTAGTATTGGGGCTTGATTTGCTCTCGAATATTTCGATGACTATTTTAGACAGACTCACGCACTATTTCGTGCTCCGCAATTCCGAAGCCCGCGCCATTACCGAACAATTTATCCGGACGCTCCAGATCAAAACCAGCGGGCCCACGCAGATCGCCAAAAACCTCAGCGGCGGCAATCAGCAAAAAGTGGTTGTCTCGAAATGGCTCGCCACCAAGCCGACCGTGCTCATTATGGATGAACCGACGCGCGGCATTGACGTCGGCTCAAAAGGGCAGATTTACAGCTTGCTGAACAAACTGGCCGATGCAGGCCTCGGCATTCTTATGATCTCGTCGGAAATCCCTGAAATTTTAGAAATGAGCGACCGCATTCTGGTGATGTCCGGCGGCGAGATTACGGCGGAATTACCGCACCATGAAGCCACGCAAGACGCAATTTTACATTATGCCACGTTAAAAACTGTGCTGTAATATCAACATCGTCGTAAATGCCCGGTGTCTTCGGCGTTGACGGCGAAGCTGATACCGACAGAATATTGATATGCTAGAAATAAGCCTCTCAGGACAGGATTCTTCCAAAACAGGAACTTTTAAATTGACTCCGGCATTTTTCATCAAATATGCCCTGTATTTTGCCCTGCTGATCATGATTCTGTTTCTCAGTGTGAGCACCGATACCTTTCTCACCAGTTCGAATATCATTAATGTGCTGCGGCAGATTTCGATCCAGGCTATTATGGCGGTCGGGATGACGATGGTGATCATTCTAGGGCAGATTGATCTGAGCGTCGGAGCGATTGTGGCTTTTGCGTCTGTGGTGAACGCGCTCTTCATCAAAGCCGGGTTTCCGGTGCTGATCGCCATTCTGATGACATTGTTCATCAGTTCGCTCTGGGGTTTGATCAGTGGAGCGATCACGGCCAAATTCAATCTGCATGCGTTTTTAGTGACCTTAGCTATGCTGACGCTGATTCGCGGCATTACCTATACTTTAACCGGCGGCTATCCGATTGGCGGCCTGCCAAACTCCTTTTATGCCTTTGGCGCAGGATATTTGTGGAGAATTCCCTACCCGGTGTTGTATATGATCATCATTTATCTTCTCGGCATGTTTATCTTGCGCAACACCCCGTTTGGGCGCTCGATTTATTCGGTCGGCGGCAATACCGAAGCGGCGAGGTTGTCCGGTATTCACATTTTTCGGACAAAAGTGGTGGTCTTTGTCACTTCAGCCTTTCTTTCAGGATTAGGTGGGATCATTCTGTCCTCGCGTCTGCGGGCCGGTTCGCCGGAGGTTGGCCTGGGATGGGAACTGGATATAGTGGCGGCCGTCATTATCGGCGGCACCAATCTGTTCGGCGGCGAGGGCAAACTGACCGGAACGCTGATCGGGATGCTGTTCATCGGGATTCTCACCAACGGCATGATTTTGTTGGACGTGACCCCTTATATGCAGCAAGTGGCGCGAGGACTCGTGATTTTAGCCGCCGTTGTCTTAAATAGTCTTCAGGAAAAATAAGTACAATCTTGTAATATGAGGAAGGAGGAATAATCATAATGATGACTCATAAAGACCGATTTTACGCCACGCTAGCCTATCAGGATGTCGATCACCCCGCCTCCTGGTTGGGATTCCCAACTCCAGAAGCGGCTGAGAATTTGATGCGACATTTTCAGGTTAAAAGCATGGAAGAAGTGTTCCAAAGGCTTGATGACGACATTGCTCCGGTCGAACTGCCGTATCATTCGCCCACAAGCGATGCGATTTATATGGCGTTCGATTTTGCAAAGGCTGGTTATAGCGATGATGAACACCGCACGCTGACTTCGCCCGGATTTTTCCAGGATTACTCTGATCCGGACAGGGTTAACGATTTTGATTGGCCTGATCCGACGAAATATATTGACCCGGACGAGTGCCGCCGGGTGGTGTCTGCGGCTGCGCAAGATCGGGCGATTCTGGGCGTCATCTGGTCAGCCCATTTTCAGGATGCTTGCGCCGCCTTTGGCATGGAAACCGCTTTAGTCAAAATGATGACGGAACCGGAGATGTTCCGGGTAGTGATTGATCGGATCACCCAATTTTACCTGAGCGCCAACGAAATTTTTTACGAGGCCACCAAAGGAAAATTGGATGCGGTGCTGATCGGCAACGATTTTGGAAGTCAGCACAATCTCATGCTGTCGCCCAAGCTGATCCGAAAATTCGTCTGGCCGGGCACAAAACAATTGATCGCCCAGGCGAAAAGCTATGGCTTGAAAGTCATTCATCACTCTTGCGGTTCGATTTATCCGATTATTCAAGATTTGATTGATCTGGGAGTGGACGCGATTCATCCGATCCAGGCGTTGGCGAAGGATATGTCCGCAGAGAAAATGAAGGCTGATTTTTACGGCAAAACCGCCTTTTGCGGGGGCGTGGATGCGCAGGAATTAATCGTCAACGGCACGCCTGAGCAGGTGTATCAGCGCGTCCAGGAATTGAAGGCGCTTTTTCCCACAGGTCTAATTATTTCACCCAGTCACGAAGCCATTTTGCCGGACGTTGATCCGGCTAACATTGACGCGATGTTTCGAGCGATTAAACAGTAACAGGAGGGTTTAATTATGGAACGACACGGTTCTGTCATTCAGGTAAAATTAGCGCAACTGGAAACCTATAAAAAGTATCATGCCGCAGTATGGCCGGAAGTTCTGGATATGATCAGAAAGTGTAACATTCGGAACTACTCCATTTATTACAAAGATGGCTATCTGTTCAGCTATTTCGAATATATCGGCGCAGATTATCAGGCCGATATGGAAAAAATGGCGGCCGACCCGAAAACACAAGAATGGTGGGCGATCATGAAACCGATACAGACACCGCTACCGACACGCGCAAAAGGAGAGTGGTGGGCGGAAATGGAAGAGGTATTTCATACCGATTAAGATTGATTATACGCAAACGAAGGCGAGCTGCGCCTTAGAAACGAACTAAGAATAGGTTATACAAGACCATATTGACGCAGATAATCTTGTTGACATTGCTCGGTCGCGGCGTTGACCGTCTCGATATATTGACCTGAATAATCATCAATGACCGTGCGAAGAGGGCGTGTTCCGGGCGACATCTGCACCAGAGCATTGACAGCATCGGCGATACGCTGCGGGTCGGGTGCCCGGGGGCCGGAAAACAGCTTGACAAAGGTGTTGCCATGCTCACGAATCTTATGAGCGACCGGTTCGCCATAGTCGTGTTGGATTTGAGTGTCTTCAGGGAATACGATTTTCGCGCCATGTTCGGTCGGAAAGGGGCCGGGTTCAATGAGGATGGCTTCAATGCCAGCGGAACGGAGTTCGTGCTGATAAGCTTCTACTAAGCCTTCGACCACAAATTTTGACGCGCTGTAGAGCCCTGAAAAAGGCATACTCAAGCGGCCAAAGATGCTTGAAATATGGATGAGCAAGCCCGATTTTTGCTGGCGCATAAAGGGCAAGACCGCTTTATTTACGCGCAGCAGTCCAAAAACATTCACGTCAAACACGGCTTTGGCTTGCGCAATCGTAAAGGCTTCGATCACACCGGAACAGGCGACGCCGACGTTATTCACCACCACATCAATGCGACCAGCCTGTTCGATCACTTGCGTCACGGCCTGGATGACCAAGTCGTCATCGGTTACATCGAGATCTAATACTCGGATGTCCATATTTTCCTGCTGCGCCCACAGGTCAAGTTCCCGGGCCGCATCGGCGTTTTTCCCTCGCGTATTGCGCATTGAAGCAAAAACAATATATCCGTTTTTCGCCAGGGTGTGAACTATGCGACGGCCAAAGCCGCTATTGCTTCCGGTCACAAGCACCACCTGCGTCATGCTATTTTGCTCCTCCCTCCCCGCTTTGCAAACGCTGCACAAATAGGCGATGGCCTTCAGATTGGAGACCTTGCTGTACTACCGTGAGTACTTGCGCCAAATCCCCTGATAATAAAGCCTCAACCGCCAGATATAATCCGGGAAATACTTGACTGCGGATAATGCCGTCAGCATCAGGTTGAAGAGGTACATACTGTCCTTCGCGCAGTTCGAACCAATCCAGGCGGTGATCATAAATCTGCCAGACCAGATACTCCTGAACGCCGTGCTGCTGATAAACCTCAAACTTCTCAAAGAGATCAAAAGACGCGCTGCTGCCAGCGATTTCTACAATCAGTTCCGGCGCACCCTCGATATAATCATCTTTACTCACCCATGATTTTCCTAACGCGTGTTGTTTTATGCGCAAGGCCGCATCCGGTTGCGGCTCATTCTCTTCATCTATACGGACAGTTCCATTATCATGCAATCCAATTCCTGGCGTTACTGCCCAATAATTTCCTAACCACGTGATAATTTTGGCATGGGAATCACTATGACTCATTCTTACAGGTGACGGCATATAGACTATCCCTTGAATCAATTCAGCTTTTTTTACGGATGGCATGGCGTGGTAACGGCGTTCGAATTCTTCGCGGGCGATATGATCGCCATTTTCAAGAAGGGGAATTTCAGGGGAATTTTCCCGAGGGTACACATAATTCATTGCCTGACGTCGAGGTGTTTTCATTATTGCAACACTCATAATTTGCTCCCCTTTCACTGATGAATATAAAAAATTCTGTTACCGGTCAGAATCTTGCTGATATTCTAAAAACCGGGTTTGCTGCCTGGAAATTTACGATTATTGGTTTAAGATTATCATGGTTCTTACCCGATTTCTTGTCAAGAGGTAGTTTTCTATTGACATTTTTTTAGGAAAAATACAAAGTTTTTTTGTTGTTTTATCGATAAAAAATAATGCTTTAATATCAAAGGAGGTTTGCTGATATGAGAAGTGTTGTGAAGATGGTGTGCATGGGGTTGGTCATTGGTGCTATGTGCGGACAGACGCTGGCGTTTGCGCAGCAGAGCGGCGGGAACTATGTTGAGTTGAAGCCTGAAAATTTTCAAAAGGAGATTGACGGCAAACAGGTTGATCTCTACATGATCCAGAACAAAAATGGGATGGTCGTGAAGATTACTAACTACGGGGCCAAGGTTCAACAAATTCTTGTCCCGGATAAAAACGGCGTGCTCGGCGATGTGGCGCAAGGTTATGAAACCATTGATCAAGTCCTCGGCGGACAGGGATCGATGGGCGCGTTTATCGGACGTTACGCCAACCGGATTGGCAAGGGCAAATTCACGCTGGAAGGCAAAGAATACCAACTGGAACTCAATAATGGCCCAAACAGCCTGCACGGAGGCAAAAAAGGCTCGCGGTTCGTGGTGTTTGACGCCAAGCAACTGAGCGATTCCAGCGTGGAAATGACCTACACCTTCCAGGATGGCGAAGAGAATTATCCCGGAACTGTGCCGGTACGCGTGGTCTATAGCGTGACCGACGATAACGAGTTTGTGTTAGAGTACGAAGCCAAAGCGCTTGACAAAACCACGGTGGTCAACTTTACCGGCCATACGTTCTTCAATCTGTCGGGCGACGGCGGCAAAGAGATTCTGGATCATATCATCATGGTCAACGCCGATAAGATTCTGGAAATTGACGATACCCTGATTCCGACCGGCGTGATCCGCGACGTGACGGGTACTCCGATGGATTTCCGTCAACCGACCACGTTTGGGGCGCGGATCAATGAAGACTATGACCTGCTGAAACTTGGCAATGGGTATGATCATACTTATGTGCTCAATAAACAGGGCGATGAACTGAGCCTCGCCGCCAGCGCGTATGAACCGGTTTCGGGCCGCTATATGGAAGTCTGGTCCACTGAACCGAGCATGCAGCTCTATTCCGGGAACTTTCTGGAAGGCAAGGCCCCGCGCGATCTGGGCAAAGGCAATACACTCTATATCTTCCGCAGCGGATTCTGCATGGAACCGCAGCACTACCCGGATTCGCCGAACAAGCCCGATTTCCCTTCTACCGTGCTAAAAGCTGGCGAAACGTACAGCGGCAAGATCGTCTATAAATTCTCCGCCAAATAAACTCAGATTGTTTCAGCGAAGGGGCGTATTTTTCCGCCCCTTCGGTGTTTCAAATCCAGCACAACCCAATATGACTACGCCAAACGATTGAACGGGATAGAAAATGCTTCAGACAAAGAAAGAATTATATATGCTTGAGGAATATTTCGCGTTAGAAGACCAGTCCGAAGAGAAACATGACTATTTTTACGGTGAACTGTTCGCCATGGCTGGCGGAACCCCAAATCACAACCGGATTACGGTTGATTTGGCCGGGGTGTTGAACGCCGCGCTGCGTGAAAAAGGATGCGAGGCTTTTACCAGTGATCTGCGGGTACAGCTTGATAAATATTATCATTACGCCCATCCTGATGTGGTGGTTGTTTGCGGTGCATTAGAATTCGCCAAAGGACGCAATGATACCGTAACCAATCCGCTGCTGATTGCCGAAGTGCTGTCTGATGCTACCCGCGATTACGACCGGGGAACAAAATTTCACGCGTATCGAACAATCGAAACGTTACAGGACTATCTCCTGATTGAGCAGAAGAATGTGCAGATTGAACATTTTTCCAGAGAAGACGATGGCAGTTGGCGACTGCGTGAATATAACTCGTTAGAGGATGCGCTGTATATCCAGACGCTTCAATGTCGCCTTTTTTTAAAAGATGTGTACCGACGCGTGACGCCTCTGCCGGCTTTTTGCCTGGTACGCCCAGAGGAGTCCGATAGAGGAGAGAGCGACAATGCCTGAGTTGCCGGAAGTCCAGACAGTTGTGAATGATTTACAGTCTGCGGGTCTGATTGGCAAAACCATTAGCGGGGCGCAGGTGTTCTGGCCGCGTACGGTAGCTGCGCTGACGCCGGAGGAATTTTGCCGGAAGATCAGCGGACAGATCGTCAAAACCCTGTGGCGCAGAGCCAAATTTATTGTCTTTGATTTTATTGATCCTCTGCACTTATTCATCCATCTGCGCATGTCCGGCCGGTTGCACCTCACATCACCGGACGAGCCGCGCCAGAAGCATGAACATCTGATTCTGGACTTTGATGATGGGCGACAGTTGCGTTTCCATGATACGCGCAAATTCGGGCGGATGTACCTGGTAGAAAATCCTGAACAAGTCATCGGCGCATTAGGGCCGGAACCTTTAGACCCGGCGTTTACTCCGGTGCTGTTGGCGGAACGTCTGCAAGCGCGGCAGCGCTTGTTAAAGCCGCTGCTGCTGGATCAGACTTTTTTGGCAGGGTTAGGCAATATCTATGTAGATGAAGCCTTGTGGGAAGCCCGTTTGCATCCGCAGCGACTCTCATCATCTGTATCTGTGGCTGAAGCGCAGGCCCTGCACCAGGCGATTCAGAACGTACTGCACCGCGGGCTGAAAAATCTGGGTACAACCCTGGGAACCGGGAAAGCCAATTTCTATTCTGTGTCCCGGCGAGAAGGCCGCAACAAAGATGAATTGCACGTGTTTCGACGCGCCAGTCTGCCCTGCCCACGCTGCCAGACGATTATTGCACGGATTGTGGTCGGCCAGCGGAGTACGCATATTTGTCCAGCCTGTCAGACATTGTAAGTGATGACGAATAATTGTCTTTGATTTTTCTCATAAAACCCGCCAGGCTCGCAAAGAATGGATATTCAAGAGCTTTGCGTCTTTGCGGACTTTGCGAGAGGCTGAAAATATTCAAGGAGCCGAAGGAAAATGGAATGTCGGATTGGATGCGGAGCGTGTTGTATTGCGCTTTCGATTTCTTCACCTATTCCAGGAATGTCCGAAGGTAAGCCGGCTGGCGTGCGTTGTGTGCATTTAAGTGCGGATTATCGTTGCCTGTTGTTTGGCGATCCGCGGCGACCTGCGGTGTGTAAGCAATTTCAGGCTGCCGAAGATGTCTGCGGTTCTTCGCAAACAGAAGCCTTTCAACTGCTGGCCGAACTTGAACGACTCACAGCGCCTCCCAGTCTGAACATATTATGAAACGAGTATATCTTCTGCGTCATGCCAAATCCAGTTGGCAAGATTCGAGTTTAGAGGATTTCGAGCGCCCCTTAAATAAACGCGGAAAACAGGACGCGCCAGAGATGGGGCAACGTTTACGATCGCAGCATGTTCTGCCGGATTTGATCATTTCCAGTCCAGCTAAACGCGCCGTGGCAACCGCGAAAATCTTTGCGGAAGAAATTGGGTATCCGAAAAAACAGATTGTGTATGAAGCTGCAATCTATGAAGCTGATACGGCAAGGCTCCAGACCCTTCTACATGGACTCGAAAATAACATACAGCAGGTGATGCTGTGCGGACATAATCCGGGATTGACCATGCTGGCGGAATATCTAAGCGGAACACTGATCGACAACATTCCTACCTGCGGTATCGTGTGTGTGGATTTTGCAGTGGATACCTGGCAAGAGATCGGAGAGAGAAAGGGAACGCTCATCTTCTTTGATTATCCCAAAAAACATTCTGTAAGTGAGAAGCAATGATGACTTATTTTATTGATAACTATCCCGAAGAGGAATATCGAGCGCAGACGTTTGAGCAATTGACGATTCAGGCTGAACAGATTACGCATAAAACGCTTGACGAGTGCGTGTTTCAAGAGTGTACGTTTCAGGAAACCCGGTTTCACGGGTGTCGTTTTCTGCACTGTACGTTCAAGCACTGCGATTTTCAACTGATCAGCGTGAAGGATTGCACGTTTATGAACGCGCGCTTTGAAGATTCACGGGTGATTGGGGTAAATTGGATAGAAGCCTCCTGGCCTGCACGCGGCTTATTGAATTCTCTGCATTTTGTGCGCTGCGTCCTGAATCATTCGACTTTTATGGGATTGCCTCTGAAAAAAGCGACGTTTCAGGCGTGCCTGGCTAAAGATGTGGATTTTACCGAAGCGAACTTGACGCAGGCCGATTGCACCAACACCGATTTTTCTCAGAGCCGTTTCTTTCATACAAATTTGACGCAGGCTGATTTTTCCAGGGCGCGAAATTACGCGATTGCCGCGCACCTCAATACCCTGAAAAAAACAAAATTTTCTCTGCCAGACGCCATGGCCCTGCTGTATAGTTTAGACATTATGCTGAATGAATAAGGATTGCAGAGGAAAACAAGCTGTTTCAGGGATAAGGAACGAATTCCCAAAACAACTTTCCAGAAACGTGTGACGATGGTGAGAGGAAACTTCCCCTTCTCCTTTTAGCAAGAGACGGGGAAGGCAAGAAGGCATTTTTACTTTTTCGCTTTGTGTTTGAGTCCAAAAAGACCGATAATACCTAATCCTAATAGCAGCAGAGTAGCGGGTTCAGGAGTTGCTAGCGGAGGTTCAACTTCAATAGGCAGTCCGCCAATAATGAAATCCTGTTTGTCAGCATTCATAGAGATACGATATTTATCTTCTAAACCCGTGGGATCATAGTAGGTTGCCAGGCTGGTCAGATAGAAATTCGCCAAATTTTTCGCATAGGAGTTTGCTTTGACAACCTGGAAGTTGCCGCTCGATAAGCTAAAATTCATATCATCTGTATAGTCATGAGTCACTTCCCAGATGGCTAACTGCAAGCCGGTCACTTCATACTGACTCCAAATCGCATGTTCTTCTTTGTAAAAATCACGGTTCTCAAACAACCAGGCCGCGAGCAGTCCGCCTTCTTTCTGACTCGGCTCCACAAGATCAACATCGAGTTCACCGCCAAGTTTTGCATACTGGTCAAGTTCGACGCAAAGACCGGTGAACCATTCGCCATCGTTCAGTAAATTGCCATCATCATCCCGTATTTGCGCTTTAAACTCCCCGGCTGAGGTACTCCTGTTGCTCCCATTATACTTAATCGTAATATCGCTGTTCTTGACATATTGGGTATCCACTAACGACATAGCTCCGGCAGCAAACGGAATGAGAAAAATACTCACAGCAATGACAAAAATTGTTAAGTGTTTCATAATGCTTTCCTCAAATTTTCTTCTCGTTTGAGATTGACTGAGACTCTTTTCTTCTCAGCTACCCCAGGAAGATGTTGTATGATTCATTTTGCATGATTGCTTCCAATCTGACATAGAGAAGCGAACCACATTCGAACAAAAAAACCGGCTTATGAAAAGCCGGTTTGCCAGTGTAAATATCTTTATACTGGGCAACCCGGCTAGCTTGGAATTGACGATTGAATTGAGTATGAAATGAAAAATTTTCAATCCTCTATTTTCAACCTTCAATCTCAAGTCCCGTAGCTTTCCGTCCCATCCTCGCAGATGGTTTGGCTTTTTCCAAATCGGAGAACAGGGTATGTCAAACTTCCAATTTCACTATGCTATATATGCACATCTCATGCCAACATCATCCAATTTGAGTTCGAATTCGTCTAACTCGACAAAATTAGCGAATATAGAAAGCAAGATACATTGAAAAAAGGAATAATCCTGTAAGGGATAAAAGACATAAAATTGTCAAGAAATTCGACAGGCGGAAGAAATTATAGGAGCAGTTGGGCATTAAACCTTTTTAAAATAGGCAATAAAGTTAGGAATGGCTCATTATGTAAAAATAACCCATTATTCGATATATAAAAAATTAACTCATTGATTTTATTGGACTTATAGGTTTGAGATTTTCGAAAACTTTTTAAACCCATTCTATAAGCCTAAATTAATCAATAGGATCTTTTATTAAGCGAATGATGGGAATAAGTTATCCTACATGCAAAAATTTCAAAAAATTTTACATAAGCGCAGTGATCATATTTTACGAGATCATTGAGAGTGGATAATTCTATGTTGTAAGATGGTCGTGACTTGTTCCGGCTGAAACGGTTTGGTGATGAACATTTTCACGCCGCTATTGAACAACTCTGCCCTGATTTCTTGTAAGTCTATACCACTAATCACGATAATATTGACCGTCGGGTCAATTTGCGTAATGATATTAATCGCTTCTACGCCACTCACGCCGGGCATGGAAAGATCCATGGTAATCACGTCAGTACGTAAATGGGCAAAGCGTTCAATCGCTTCACTACCAGTTGAGGCTTCCCCAACCACTTGCCCGCCGATTTTTTTGATCGCGTTGGCCAGAGATAACCGGACAAAGCGAGAATCGTCTGCCAGCAAAAACTTTAACGGTGCACGGCCAGCGTGCAAGATAAAATCTTGACGATAGTAGATTCCCTGTTCTTCAATAATAGAAATCTCCTGAGAGAGAGAGGATTCAAGAAACACAATTGATGGATCTAATTGTTGCAGCAATGAAACGTCATATAATTTCTCTTCTGAGTATTTTGAAGAAATTTGTCCGGTGTCGTACAGAAAATCTCGAAAACCTAAGATGCCTAATCTAAAGAGCTGATTCACCGCCATTGAATAGCGATTTTTTTGCATGGCGATAATCAGTTCGACTTTGCTGATGCCGTAAAACTTCGCCAACGGCTCTATAACTTTTTCACGATGATGGTTGATCAGATCGGTCGCTTTGCGTAATACCTTGAGAATGCTGACTACAGTGTCTGGATGGGTTTGCAATTGTTCATCCGGAACAATCAAACAACTCTGATTGATCAGCCAATTAATCTCCCCTTCAATCCCTGCAACTTGAGAATGGATTCCGGAGAAATATAATTCTCCGCCCATGGTTCGCGCTTTGGTCGTCCAGGGTTCCCAGGAGGCGAGTATATCAATTTTCCCTGTTTTGAAGGCCTCAAGTTGTTCGTGAGGGAGAAGATCGATGAAACGCACACTCTCTAAGTCAATATTACAATCTTTTGCCATGTTCTTTAAGGCCAGATAGACTGCCGCACCTTGCGCCATGCCGATCTGTTTGCCCTGAATATCCTGAGGCTTCAAAATTCGGCTGGATTTCTGCACAATGACTTGTTGAGTTCCGGCAATATCTGCCAGGGGGGCGACTAATTTTGTGCTCAGACCATATTCGTGCAATAACAAGGTTGTGATGGGCGTCTGGGTAAAGGCAAAGGGTTGGTATTCTGCCCTGAGAATTTCTTGTGCCATGGTAGTGCCTGATTCCAGAAAGGTACAAAATACATCAAGTCCTGCTTCCTGCTTAAAAAGATCTAAAGTATGAGCCAGAGCTAACTGGGCTGAAATATTCGGATCATTCACACCCCAGAGTTCAAGTGTCTGTGACATAGAGTGTGCCATACACAGAGTACATGGCAGTTTCTGCATGCACTCTGGCATGAAATTGTAGTGCTCCGGGACACAGTTTTTTCATCGTGTATCGTCCCGTCTTCAGGAGAAAACATTCGCTAAAGCGAGAACTACGAACTGTCAAAATCTCTGTCCCAATGCAAAGGTATGAAGAATGTTTGTAATCCACTGGTTTACGACGATTTGAATAGTTAGAGGAAGAAATAAAGAAAACGTATAATCAGGAGAGAAAAAAATCAAACAGACTGTCATCGAGAGACAATGATGACAGCTCGAAACATACAGGGGTTGTTTTCTACTTGTTCGTTCCATTCGGAATCTTGCCCGGTCGGGAATTTCCTCTGACAGTTGATAGACTACACACCACGCAGAGCAGAGTGCTTGCAATACAGCATTATTCATAACGATTGACACTGTTAAAAACCAGGTTTCTTCAAGAAACCTGGTTTTTGTG
>DF820469.1:71245-75136 GCA_000739535.1 Candidatus Vecturithrix granuli
GGAACAGTGAGCGGCTCGTTTCGACTTCGCTCAACGAGCGGGTATCACTTCCTATTTAACCACTACCGAAAATTTGTCTTTTTGTCTCTTGACTTTTTTTTCGCAGGTATGGGAAAACAAAAATATGCCATCTGGAGTGCCATCTGGAGTGCAAAAGCTCTGCTTTTGCGTGTCAAAGCAGAGCTTTGACACGCCTGGTTTAGATAGGAGAAGATATTATGCGTTATTTCTATTATCATCCAACCTCAAAAAAAAGGTTCACTGTTTTCCTCCTGGGCCTGATATGCCTTTTTCTGGATGTTGCCACTGGTGTTGCCACCGAATTGAAAGAAGATACCATCTACACACAACGGCGAAACGCTATGGTAAAACAGACGATCGAAGATCGAGGTGTACGCGACCCCAACGTATTACGTGCGATGTTAACTGTTTTGAGGCATGAATTCGTTCCGGAAGACTTGAAAGAATATGCGTATGAAGATCGTCCGCTGCCTATCGGTTTGGGACAAACGATTTCTCAGCCGTATATCGTGGCTTATATGACTGAATTGCTCGAGGCAGGGAGCGAGGCGAAAGTACTCGAAATTGGAACCGGCTCCGGGTATCAAGCCGCAATTCTGGCGGAAATTGTCAAAGAGGTATATACTATTGAAATTTTTGAGGAATTGGGCAAACAGGCGCAAAATTGCTTTGAACGCCTGGGCTATAACACGATTAAATCCAAGATTGGCGATGGATACTATGGCTGGGAAGAATTCGCCCCCTTTGACGGCATCATTGTCACCTGCGCTGCGGATCATATTCCTCCACCTCTCATTCAACAACTTAAACCCGGAGGTCGCATAGTGATTCCGGTCGGAGGTGTGTACCAGGTACAGATGTTAATGTTAGTCATGAAAGATGCACAGGGAAATGTCACAGTCAAAAACATGCTGCCTGTCCGCTTTGTGCCTCTATTGGGCGATCATCAACAATAGTGTGTAAACCTGATTTCCTTAGAAATCCTATTAAATTTTGAAACCCTTTTGAGAGAGGATGAGGATGTTATTTTCCATCTTCTTTATTTCAATGGCGATTCTGGCGTATGAGATTTGCCTCATGCGGATTTTTGCGATCACGCAGTGGCATCATTTTGCCTACATGATCATTAGTATTGCGTTGTTAGGGTTTGGGGCAAGTGGCACAGTAATTTCTCTCTGTCGTTCAAGGTTTAAAAATCATTTTTTCTTCTATTATCGTGGGTTCTCAGGACTTTTTCCCCTGACGATTTTACTGAGTTATGTCCTCAGTCAGCAGATTCGCTTTAATCCCTTTGAAATTGTCTGGAATCCGCGCCAGATTTACGCCATCGTCGCCTATTATCTTGTGCTGTTTGTTCCATTTTTTCTGGCAGCGATGTGTCTGGGACTGGTCTTCATTCGCTACCCGGAACATATCGGCTGGTTCTATGGAGCCAATCTGCTCGGTTCAGGCTGCGGCGTCTTAGTAGTCGTTGGATGTTTGATGCTATGGCATCCTGTGCTGGTACTTTATAACATTATCGCCGTCGCGATGATCGGGATGAGTATGGGATGGATTGGTTTTCCAGGAAAACGAAGCATGGCACTGCCTTCAATGTCCATGCTTTTGATCTGGTTGGGTATTTTCTCTCTCCTCTGGATTTCATTAAAAACAGATCCACTTAGATTGCGCCAGACTATGCGAATTTCCGAATATAAAGGCTTGAGTATGGCGCAGCATTTCCCTGATGCACGCATACTTACAGAGTCAGTTAGTCCTTTAGGCGTCGTACACACGGTATCCAGCCCGATTATTCGCCATGCTCCTGGCATTAGTTTAAATTATGCCGGGGAGATTCCTTCGCAAATAGGGTTGTTTGTGGATTCCGAACAAGCTGGCGCGATTTCCAGTGCCAAACATCTCGAATATTTGGATTTTCTCACCTCCACGCTGGTCTATCATGTCCGACCCGCAGTATCCGCCCTCATCCTGGGGGCCGGAGGTGGAACGGATGTCTTCAATGCCCTGAATCATGGAATGAAAACAATTGATGCAGTCGAATTGAATCCGGACATTATTGATCTGGTCCAACATCGTTTTGCTGCATGGACGGCTGGATTATATTCCCGACCGGAAGTGAGAATCATCAATCAGGAAGCCAGAGGATTTGTCGAAGCCGCTTCTTCCAGGTATGACACGATCCACATTTCTCTACTCGATGCTTTTGGATCTTCAGCAGCAGGCGTGTATGCGCTACATGAAAACTATCTGTACACTGTTGAAGCCATGCAGCGTTACTACTCGTGCTTAACTCCTGATGGGATATTATCAATCACGCGCTGGGTCAAATTTCCGCCCCGCGATTCGATCAAATTATTCGCCACCGCCATAGAAGCCCTAGAAACTTTACACGTTCCCCATCCATCAAAGCACATCGTATCTATCAGAAGTTGGGCTACCAACACTTTATTGGTCAGTGCATCTCCGTTCACCCCCGAAGAAATTTCGATCATCCGGACATTTTGTCAGGAGCGTTCTTTTGATCCCAACTATTTTCACGGAATGAAGGATTATGAGGCGAATCGGTATAATCAACTTCCGTCGCCAGAACATTTTCGAGCTATGCAGGCGATCCTGTTTGGCGACAGGGAAAAATTCTATGCGTCATATCCCTATTATGTCAGACCGGCTCGTGATCATCGCCCTTATTTTTTCAATTTTTTTACCTGGAAGCATTTCTCAACCTTTCTGGAAACCATGGAAAATGGCCTGATACCATTTATTGAATGGGGCTATTTAGTGCTGATTGGCACTTTACTGCAAGCTATCATTGTGAGTCTTTTTTTGATCCTTTTGCCATTATTTGTCCTTCGCAAAAAGAAGCAAACCTGTCGTTTTCGTGTTGCCATAATCCTCTATTTTACCTGTCTTGGCTTAGGATATTTATTTATTGAAATGGTGTGCATCCAACAGTTCTCACTTTTTCTGGCTCACCCGACCTCTGCGGCTTCAGTCGTCATCGCCTCCTTTCTTATGTTCTCCGGCTGCGGCAGCCTTTTTTGGGCTGCAATAATCGAGAAAAGAAAGCAGACATATTCTGTACATGCAGAAGAGACGCTTTCTCACTTTGAATCCCATAAACGACTTTTTCTACTTGCCATCATAGGGATCGTTATCTGCCTGATTTTGTATATATCCGGATTATCGAACGTGTTTGGCGAATGTTCCAGATGGAACTATACATTCAAAGTATTTTTGATAGTCATTCTCATAGCCCCATTGGCCTTTTGTCTTGGAATCCCTTTTCCCCTTGGATTAAGATCACTGCGCCAGCAGGCGGATGAGCTTGTCCCCTGGGCCTATGGAATCAATGGCTATGCTTCTGTGCTCAGTTCTCTGATTGCAACCTGTCTGGCCGTATCCTTTGGATTTCAAATCGTGATGCTTCTGGCGCTATTCCTGTATCTCCTGGCCGCTGGAATATTCTATGAGATTATGGATTAAAACTGAAATGAAACCGATGATAATTCCTGATATAATCGGTACGGTGAAATGGAAATAATATAACTTATTATTTTATAAAGAATTAAATAATTTTAATTTTCAGTGAGAAATGAGAAATGAGAACATTTTTTTATTTTCAATGAAAAAGTTCTTGACATTTGTATCGAGTTTTTTTTGAAGAGGTACTGTTTCAAACAGCTATGAAAAAACTGCTAAAGAAGGCAGGTAGTTGATTTTGATATAAAGATTTAAGAAAAAGAATTTTTAGCTTGACTTATTTTGTATTCGTTTTTAATCTGACTAATTGCCTATAATAATACGCTGGTGTAGCTCAGGGGTAGAGCAGCTGATTTGTAATCAGCCGGTCGGGGGTTCAAATCCCTTCGC
>DF820469.1:76361-94287 GCA_000739535.1 Candidatus Vecturithrix granuli
GTTGGGGCCGGTGTGGTCGCTGAAATCCTGGAATAAAGGGAGTGTGTGTGTGAATGTTTCAGTGTTTTGAGGATTTTTCTCAAACATTTCAACACTCAAACACTCAAGTATGAAGGTGGATTATGCGTGAAATTGTCACTCTGGCGTGTACCGAGTGCAAACGTCGGAATTATACCACGACCAAAAATAAAAAGAAGACTCCCAAGAAACTCGAATTCATGAAATACTGCCGCTTCGATCGGAAACATACCCTGCACCGGGAAACCAAGTAGGGCAACAGAAAGTCGTATAAGTGCGAGAGTGTTCCAGTATTTCAGAGTTTGAGTGTTTCAGAAAACTTTTTAAAACACTGAGATACTGGAACATTGACACACTAAAACACCTGAACACACTGACCACAGGCCAGTAGCTCTAACGGTCAGAGCACCGGACTCCAAATCCGGGTGGTGGGGGTTCGAATCCCTCCTGGCCTGTTCTTTTTGCTTTCAGGGGCGGCTTTCCACCGTGGTGGGAGAAGAGAGTACTATGCGACGATTGTTACAGTTTTTAAAAGAAGCCAGATTGGAATTGAAGAAAGTCTCCTGGCCTACGCGCAAAGAGCTGGTTAGTTCTACGACCCTGGTCATTGTGGTGTCTGTGCTCTTTGGCGTGTTTCTCGGAATACTGGATTTGCTCTTTTTTCAATCCGTCTATGGCTTGATAGCGATGTTTGGCGGATAAGAACGCCAGCATGCCTGGAATGGTGAATGGAGACATGGAACATACCTATGCCTATTTCAAAAAACAAGAATATGACGACTTTATGGCGCGTTTTCCGGGTGCTGCGGGCCTATTGACTTCTGTGGTCGCCAAAGACCCGGACACGATTAGTGTCGATCTGGATCTCTTGACCGAGAACCAGCGTCTCCAGCTCGGTCAGGACGCATGGCACATCTTGCGCCGCCATATCCATAAATGGTATGTCATCCATACCTATTCCGGATATGAAAAAGTGGTGAAAGACAATCTGGAGCAACGTCTGCGTTCTATTGGCCTGGGACCGCGTGTGTCCGCCATCCTAATCCCGACCGAAGATGTGATGGAAGTCAAAGGCGGCAAAAAACAAGTCCTGACTAAACGCTCCTTTCCGGGCTATGTTTTTGTGAAAATGGAAGTGGATGATGATGTCTGGTACGCGATCCGCAACACGCCCAAAGTCTCAGGCTTTGTCGGCGGAGCCAAACCCTCGCCGTTGCTCGACGCAGAAGTCGACGCCATTCTAAAACAGATGAAGGAAACGGCGGAACGTCCGCAGCCTAAAGTCCTGTTTGAGCCCGGCGAAAGCGTGCGCATTATTGATGGACCCTTTAGTAACTTTATCGGAGTGGTGGATCATATTTATCCCGAGCAAGGAAAATTGAAAGTGATGGTCACCATTTTTGGGCGTTCCACGCCCGTCGAACTCGAATTTGGACAGGTTGAAAAAAGTGAAGGTTAATTTAAATGTTAAATGCTGAAGATGATATCTAACATTCAACATCTATCATTCAGCATTTAATATTTCTATCGATGGCAAAGAAAGTACTCGCACAAGTGAAATTACAAGTCCCGGCCGGCCAGGCCAATCCTTCCCCTCCAGTCGGTCCCGCGCTCGGACAGCACGGTGTGAACATCATGGAGTTTTGCAAAACTTTTAACGCCAGAACCCAGGGACAGGAAGGCTTAATTATTCCGGTGGTCATTACAATTTACAGCGACCGTTCCTTTACCTTTATTACCAAAACACCGCCGGCCGCAGTTTTACTTAAACGCGCCGCTGGCGTGGCCAAAGGCTCAGGCGAACCGAATCGCACCAAAGTCGGGGATGTCACCCGCGCCCAAGTGCAAGAGATCGCCGCTTTGAAAATGCCCGACTTAAACGCCACCACCCTGGATGCCGCCATACGCATCATCGAAGGTAGCGCGCGCAGCATGGGGTTGAGAGTGGTAGAATAATGCCATGTTGGATGGTGAATGCTGAATGATAGATGTTAAATGTTAAATTCAACATCTATTATCCAAGAGCTATCATTCAGCATTATGTAGTATTCAATGTTCAGCATCCACCATTCACCATTGACATACACCGATGGCAAAAAAAGGAAAAAAGTATCTCGATGCGATCAAACAGATAGACCGTGATCGCAAATACTCGCTCGAAGAGGGTGTGCAACTTGTGAAAGATTTGGGGTATGCCCGCTTCGATGAAACCATTGATTTGGCGGTGCGTCTGGGCGTGGATCCGCGCAAAGCCGATCAAATGGTACGCGGCTCTGTCACTCTGCCGAACGGTACCGGCAAGTCCGTCACGGTTTTAGTGTTCGCCAAAGGCGAAAAAGAGAAAGAAGCCCGCGACGCCGGCGCCGATTATGTGGGTGCCGAAGACTATGCAGACAAAATCCAAAACGGCTGGCTCGAGTTTGATCGAGTGATCGCCACGCCGGACATGATGGGCGTGGTTGGTAAACTCGGGCGTGTCCTGGGCCCGCGCGGCCTCATGCCGAATCCTAAATCTGGCACTGTCACATTCGACATTGCCCAGGCCGTCAAAGACGTCAAGGCCGGTCAGGTTGAATTTCGGGTGGAAAAAGCTGGTATCGTTCATTGTCCCATTGGAAAACGCTCTTTTCCCGTGGAAAAACTCACAGAAAATGCCCGCGCCCTTCTGGATATGTTGATCCGCATGAAACCGGCCACCAGTAAAGGGCAATACGTACGCAGTGCGGCGATTTCTTCCACCATAGGCATCGGCGTCAAACTCGATCCAACGGCCATCACCGTGGGACTGAAGTAAGAGCATTTGGATTTCAGGGTGTAAGTGTTTAGGTATTGAAGTGTTTGTGGGTTTCACAGCGTTTCAGAATGGTCATCATAAACGCTCAAACACTGAGATACTGAAACATTGAAGCACTCAAATATTCAAACATTCACATACAGAGGTGTATCGTGATTAAAAGTGAAAAACAAGCAATCATCGAACGACTACAGGAGCGATTTCAGGACAGCGCTGCCGCGATCTGCGTCGAATTTCGCGGCGTGAACGTGGAGAAGGTTACACGCTTTCGCCGCGAACTACAACAGAGTGCAGGCGAATACCAGGTTGTCAAAAACACCCTGGCAAAACGCGCTATCCGAGCCACGCGATTCCAGGCTCTCGACCCCCTGTTGTCAGGTCCGACGGGCATTGTGTTCTGCCCTACCGATGTTGCCGCTGCCGCCAAAGTGGTGACTAAATTTGTAGAGGACACCAATGGGGCTTTTGCGATTAAAGGAGGCGTCGTCGATGGCGCGTTGTTCGACGCTAAGGGTATTCAACAAGTCGCCACGCTGCCGCCGCGTCAAGAATTGCTAGCCCGACTCGTGGCCGGACTCCAGTCGCCTATCAGTGGGCTGGTCGGCGCGCTACAAGGCGTGATTCGCGAATATGTGTTCACCCTACAGGCCGTGGCCGATCAACGTGCCAACGCTGCCCCTTCAGAATAGGACAGACAGATAAGAATAAATATCGAATATCGAATCAGGTAAAAAAATTATTTCAAGGAAAGTCTCGGACTCCGGTGGCCGGTTGTGGACCCAAGGTCCTTAATAGTGTGCAACAGGTGACGCGCAGTGCGTGACTTCGAGAAGGGAACTTATCATGGCTGATTTAACCATGCAAGATGTCTTACAATTTATTGATCAGATGACTGTGTTGCAATTGCACGAGATGACTGAAGCTTTAAAAACAAAGTACGGTGTGACCGCTGCCGCCCCAATGATGATGGGCCCGGCCGCTGCGGCCGGGCCAGCCGCTCCGGTGCAGGAAGAACAAACCGAGTTTACCGTGGTGCTACTCGGAGCTGGCGATAAGAAAATTCAGGTCATTAAAGAGATCCGCGCAATGACGACTCTGGGCTTAAAAGAGGCCAAAGCCCTAGTGGATGGCGCGCCGGCTACCATCAAAGAAGGTGTCTCCAAAGAAGAAGCGCAGGAAATGAAAGCCAAAATTGAAGAAGCAGGCGGGACTGTTGAGATTAAATAATTGCCTATCTCTCACTCGATATGACTTCCGGGGTGGGGGCTTGTCATGATCTGCAGCGTGTCAAAATGCGCCCCGGGCGTCCAGAACACAGACGCTGAGAATAGAGCTCGCCGGAATGTTCCGGTGAAGCTCTATTCGTGTGTTTACCCTTTTATATTGACAATTGAAGATTCAGAATTGAGAATTAAAGACTGAGAATGCTGAGAATGCTGAATAGTGAATGATAGATGCTCAATGGTGAATAATAGATGTTGAATGTTAATCCTAACTTTAACATCTATCATCTAACATTCAACATCTATTATTCACCATTCGCAATGAACACGGTGGAACGACCATGCAGGAATATACAGCAGCAACATCCGGTTCCGCCTCCGAGGCGGGGAATGGTGACGGATTGACGCCCACGGTGCGAACACGTCTGGATTTTGGAAAAATTCCGATCATTTTGGACATCCCCAACCTGATCGAAGTTCAACAACAATCCTATGAACGCTTTTTGCAGCTTGATATCCCGCCCGAAGAACGAGCAGAGATTGGCTTGCAAGAAATCTTTCATTCCGTGTTTCCGATTGCCGACTATAATGATCTGGCCTTGCTGGAATTTGTGAGTTATAGCTTCGGCAAACCGAAATACAGCGCCGCCGAGTGCCGTGAACGCGGCATGACCTACTCCATCCCCCTCAAAGTGACGGTGCGCCTGGTGACCTGGGATATCGATCCGGACATCTCCACCAAATCGATCCGCGATATTAAAGAGCAGGATATCTATTTCGGCGAAATCCCGATGATGACCCCCAAGGGCACCTTCATTATCAACGGCACGGAACGCTCGGTGGTGAGCCAGATGCACCGCTCGCCCGGCGTGTTCTTCGACCATGACAAGGGCAAAGGCCACTTCAGCGGCAAGGTCTTGTACAGCTGCCGGGTCATCCCCTATCGCGGCTCCTGGCTGGAATTTGAATTCGACTACCGCGACTACCTCTACGTGCGCATCGATAAAAAGCGCAAACTGCCGGTCAGCACCTTTCTGCGCGCCTTGCAGTGTGTGGTCGCCGACGAACAGCGTCAGGCCGAGGCCCGCGGCGACGACCCGCCGCGCCTGCCCGACCTGCGCACCACCGAGAGCCTCCTGCGCTGTTTCTACGACACCCTCACGTTCCGCTTTGACGCGGTCGATAAAGCCGGCGGCCTGACCTGCACGGTCGATCTGGACGTGGACCTGCGCACCTCCACCCCCGACGCGCTCAGCGAGTTCCTGCGCAGCTACCTGGCGACCGAAGATGTGGACGCCCCCGACGGCACACCCATCATCCGCCAGGGCAAGAAAATCACCAAAAAAGTCCTGCGCCTCAGCAAACTGCACCAGCGGAATGCGCTGCGCGTTGAGTCCGCCGCCCTGGTCGGCGCCGTCGCCGCCCGCGACATTGTGGACCCCGATACCGGCGAAGTGCTGGTGGAATGTAACGAAGAGATCTCCCAGGACGCCTTACACCGTCTCTATCAGAGCGCGGTAACGGCGGTCGAGGTGCTGCTGATTGACCGCTCGGTCGGCGGCGACGCCCTGAGCAACACCTTTATGAAAGACGGCCTGCGCACCATGACCGACGCCCTGCTCGAAATCTACCGCACCCTGCGCCCGGGCGACCCGCCGACCCCCGACAGCGCCACGACCCTCTTTCTCAATCTCTTCTTCAACGCCGACCGCTACGACCTCTCCAAAGTCGGCCGCCTCAAAATCAACGAGAAACTGCGCCTCAGCAAACCGATTGAGCAGCGCGTGCTCGATGTGGAGGACTTGCTGGCGATCGCCAGCTACATGCTCAAACTCCGCATGGGCGAAGGCGATATTGACGATATCGATCACCTCGGCAACCGCCGCGTGCGCTCCGTGGGCGAACTCCTGGAAAACCAGTTCCGCATGGGCCTGGTGCGCGTGGAACGCGCCACCAAAGAACGCATGAGCCTGCAAGAACTGGATACGGTCATGCCCCACGACCTGATCAACGCCAAACCGGTCATGAGCGCGGTCAAAGAGTTCTTCGGCTCCAGCCAGCTCTCGCAGTTCATGGATCAAACCAACCCGCTCTCAGAACTCACGCACAAACGCCGCCTCAGCGCCCTGGGCCCCGGCGGCCTCAGCCGTGAACGCGCCGGCTTTGAAATGCGCGACGTGCACTCCACCCACTATGGCCGCATCTGCCCGATTGAAACGCCGGAAGGCCCGAACATCGGCCTGATCGCCAGCTTGAGCACCTACGGCAGCATCAACGAGTACGGCTTTATCGAAACCCCCTATCGCCGCGTGGACCAGGGGCGCGTCACGGACACGATTGAATATCTGTCGGCCTTTAAAGAAGAACACTACACCATTGCCCAGGCCAACGCCCCGCTTGACGCCCGGGGCTATTTTGTGAACGAGCGCGTCCAGGCCCGTAAGGGGGGCGATTTCGAACAGGTGGCCCCGGATCAGGTGGATTATATGGATGTCTCGCCCAAACAACTGGTGAGCGTCTCGGCCTCGCTGATTCCCTTTCTGGAACATGACGACGCCAACCGCGCCCTGATGGGCTCCAACATGCAGCGCCAGGCCGTGCCGTTGCTGCGCCCGGAAGCTCCGCTGGTGGGCACGGGCATGGAGGCGATTGCGGCCCGCGATTCCGGGGCCGTGATCATCGCCCGCCGCTCGGGCGTGGTGGAAAGCGTGGACGCCCGCAATATCGTGATCCGCGTGGATGAACGCTTCGACACCCCGGAGGAGCTGGCGGCCACCCGCCGCTTTGCCGCCTTCCGCCTGCCCTCCTTCGAAGAAGAGACCGATGAGGAGGGCGGCGCGACCCTGATCGACCGCTACGACCTTATGAAGTTCCAACGCTCCAATCAGAACACCTGCGTGAACCAGCGGCCCCTCGTCAAAATCGGGGACCGTATCAAGGCCGGGCAGGTCATCGCCGATGGCTTCTCCACCGAGCGCGGCGAACTGGCCCTGGGCCGCAATGTCCTGGTGGCCTTCATGCCCTGGAACGGCTACAATTTTGAAGATGCGATTCTGATCAGCGAGCGCGTGGTCACGGATGATCTCTTCACCTCCATCCACATCGAAGAGTGTGAAATCGAGGCCCGCGACACCAAACTGGGCCGCGAGGAGATCACCCGCGATATCCCCAACGTGGGCGAAGACGCCCTCGCCAACCTGGACGAGAGCGGCATCGTGCGCATCGGCGCCGAGGTCGCGCCCGGCGACATTCTGGTCGGGAAAATCTCCCCCAAAGGCGAAACCCACCTGGCCCCGGAAGAAAAATTGCTGCGGGCGATTTTCGGCGAAAAAGCCGGGGACGTCAAGGATTCCTCCCTGCGCACCCCGCAGGGCGTGGGCGGCATTGTGATCGACGTCAAAGTCTTCTCCCGCAAAGGCATTGAAAAGGATGAACGCGCCCAGAGCATCGAGGACGCGGAAATCGCTAAAATCGTGCGCGATTACCAGGATGAGATCCGCATCGTGCGCGAGGAACTGCGCAAAAAGATTGTGCATCTGCTGAAAAACCGGGTGGTCGCGCGGGACTTCTATCCCAACGCGCCGCGTGGGGTGTTTGAGGATGAGGATGAGGACTTTGCCTTTGAAGAGGACACGCCGCGCGGCAAACCCCTGCTGCGCAAAGGCGATGTGCTGACGCCCGAGAAACTGGAAGATATCCCGGTGGACGATCTGGGCAAGATTAAGGTGCAGGACCTGCACGACATCCGCGAAGAGATCGAAGCCCTGCAGGAAAACGCCATGGACCAGATCCATATTCTCGAAACCATCATGAACGAAAAGACCAATAAACTGCGCACCGGCGACGAACTGCCCCCGGGCGTCGTGAAACTGGTCAAGGTCTATATCGCCATGAAACGCCGCCTGATGGTGGGCGATAAAATGGCCGGCCGGCACGGCAACAAGGGCGTGGTCTCCAACATCGCGCCCCTCGAAAACATGCCCTATCTGGCCGACGGCACGCCCGTGGATATCGTGCTTAACCCCCTCGGCGTGCCCTCGCGCATGAATGTGGGCCAGATTCTGGAAACCTGTCTGGGCTGGGCCAGCCAACGCCTCATGCAGCGCGTGCAGCACTACTGCACCTGGCTTGAGACGCCGCTTCGCCGCGTGCATGGCCAGGACCCGGAGCTGCGGGCTCTGCTGGCGGACCTCGGCCCTGAACGCGATGAAGCTGCCCAGGAACGGCTGCGCACAACGCTCACCGAGCGCCTGCGCGACCTGCTGGTCCAGGTCTATGACGGCATCCGCCAGGATGAGACGGTCACGCGCTATCTCCAGGAGGGGACGCGCGATGGGCTCCTGGCCCTGGCCAAAGCGATTCAGCACGATGTCTATTTTGCCACCCCGGTCTTCGACGGGGCCTCGGAACAGGCGGTCAAACAGAAGCTGCGCGCGGCCGGCCTGCCGGCCTCCGGCAAAGTCACGCTCTACGACGGCAAGACCGGCGAGCCCTTTGAACAAGATACGACCGTGGGCTATATCTATATGGTCAAACTCTCGCACCTCGTGGATGATAAAATGCACGCCCGCTCCATCGGCCCCTACTCTCTGGTCACGCAGCAGCCCCTCGGCGGCAAAGCGCAATTCGGCGGCCAGCGCTTCGGCGAAATGGAGGTCTGGGCCCTCGAAGCCTACGGCGCGGCCTATAACCTCCAGGAACTCCTGACCGTCAAATCCGACGATGTGGTCGGCCGCACCAAAATTTACGAATCCATCGTCAAGGGCCAGCACACCCTGGAACCCGGGGTCCCGGAATCCTTTAATGTGCTGGTCAAAGAACTCCAAAGCCTGGGCCTGGACGTCGAACTGATGAAACGCTAACTGGAGTGCAAAAGCTCTGCTTTTGCAACAAAAGCAGAGCTTTTGCACTCCAGCCTTTGTTATGCACGATTTCTTAGAATTGTTTAAACGCTCGACCAGTGAAACCGATTTCGATGCGATCCGCATTGCGATTGCCTCGCCGGAGAAAATCCGCGAATGGTCCTACGGCGAAGTCAAAAAATCGGAAACCATCAATTACCGCACCTTCAAACCGGAACGCGACGGCCTGTTTTGCGCCAAAATCTTCGGCCCGGTCAAGGATTGGGAATGTCTGTGCGGCAAATATAAGCGCATCCGCCACCGCGGCGTGGTCTGCGAAAAGTGCGGGGTGGAGGTCACGCAAGCCAAAGTGCGCCGCGAACGCATGGGCCATATCGAACTGGCCTGCCCGGTCTCGCACATCTGGTTCTTTAAAGGTCTGCCCAGCCGCATCGGCCAACTGCTCGATATGCCGGTCAAAAAGCTGGAGACCATCCTCTATTTCGAGAATTACGTGGTCCTGAATCCGGGCCAGACCGACCTCGAGGAGCGGCAATTGCTGGGCGAAGATCAATACCGCGCCTTGCGCGAAGACCTCGCCTATGCCGGCCGCTTTACCGCCGGTATTGGCGCGGAAGCGATTCGCGAGCTGCTGCGCAAAATCGATGTGGAGGCCCTGGGAGATGAGCTGCGCACCCAACTCAAAACCGAGACCTCGATCCAAAAGAAGAAAAAACTGACTAAACGGCTGAAGGTGGTTGAGGCCTTTCGCAAATCGGGCTGCCTGCCGGAGCACATGATCTTTGAAGTCATTCCGGTCATTCCGCCGGAACTGCGCCCCCTGGTGCCGCTCGACGGCGGACGCTTCGCCACGTCGGACCTGAACGACCTCTATCGCCGCGTCATCAATCGCAATAACCGGCTCAAACGCCTGCAAGAACTCAAGGCCCCCGAAGTCATTATCCGCAACGAAAAGCGCATGCTGCAAGAATCGGTGGATGCCTTGTTCGATAACGGCCGGCGCGGCCGGGTGCTGCGGGGCTCCAAAAACCGCCCCCTCAAGTCCCTCAGCGATATGCTCAAGGGTAAACAGGGACGTTTTCGCCAGAACCTCCTGGGCAAACGCGTCGATTATTCAGGACGGTCCGTGATCGTGGTGGGCCCCGAACTCAAACTGCACCAGTGCGGTCTGCCGGAAAAAATGGCCCTGGAACTCTTTAAGCCCTTTGTGTTTCAACGCTTGCAGGAGAAGGGCTGCGCCACGACGATTAAAAACGCCCAGAAGCTCGTGGAGCGCGAAACCCCGGAGGTCTGGGAAGTGCTGGAAGAGGTGGTCAAGGATCACCCGGTCCTGCTCAACCGCGCGCCGACCTTACACCGGGCGGGCATTCAGGCCTTTGAACCCGTGCTGGTCAATGGCAAGGCCATTCGCATCCATCCGCTGGTCTGTGCGGCCTTTAACGCGGATTTCGACGGGGATCAGATGGCGGTGCATGTGCCGCTCTCGCTCGAAGCGCAGGTGGAAGCGAAAGTTTTGATGATGGCGACCAGCAACCTGCTCTCCCCGGCCAATGGCAGCCCGCTCGCCCTGCCGTCGCAGGATATGGTCCTGGGCGTGTATTACCTGACCAAAGAGGTCGCGCTCACGGATCTGGTCGAGTTTCGTCCGGCGGACAATGGCGGAACGCCGCACACGCTGCTGCTGGCGTTCAACGATCTGACGCCGCAGGGGGAGGCGCTGGTGTCGCCAGCCACAGGCGTGCGTCTGGTGCAGCACAAAGCACAGGTCCTGGCACAGATCGAGAACACTGAGGCGGGGTCGCCCCTGGGAGCCCTGGATGGCGCGTCCATCACGGCCGTGAATCGCCTCCCGATTCATTCGCTGCTCGATTGCCGCCGCGCGGTGCAGCGCAAAGCCTTTGCGTCAACGCCGGAAGTCGTCATGGCCTATCACGATCGGCGCATCGGCCTGCTCGATCCAATCCGCCTGCGTATCCCGGTGCGCGCCCTGGACGATGACCGCGATAAGTTCGCGGTCATGCGCAAACAGCGCTTCACCTACCTGGACACCTCGGTCGGCCGGGTGCTCTTCAATCGCATCCTGCCAGACGATTACCCCTTTGTCAATAAACAATTGGATAAAAAGGGCGTGGCGCGCCTGATTATGGATATTCACTTGCGCTACGGAAATGAAGCCACGGTCAATGTCCTCGATCAGATTAAGGCCCTGGGCTTCCGCTTCTCCACGCAGTCGGGCATGTCCATCGGCCTGGATGACATGCAGGTGCCCAGCCGCAAACTGGCATTGATTCAGGCGGCCCAGGAGGAGGTCACACAGGTCTATGATCAGTATAACAACGGCGTCATTACCAACGGCGAACGCTATAATAAAGTGATCGATATCTGGTCCAAAGTCACGGAACAGGTCGCAGATGAACTGTTCGCGGAACTGGGGGAGGTCGAAGCCTCCAAACTGGGACCGGTCGCAGAAGATCATCTGGCAGCCTGGGACGATCGGGCGGTGCTGCGTCAACGTGCGGCCTTTAACCCGATCTTTATGATGGCCGATTCCGGGGCCCGCGGCAGTCGGCAGCAGATTCGCCAATTGGCCGGCATGCGCGGACTGATGGCCAAACCCTCGGGCGAAATCATCGAAACGCCAATCACGGCCAACTTCCGCGAGGGGCTGAGTGTCTTACAATACTTTATCTCCACGCACGGCGCGCGCAAAGGGTTGGCCGATACGGCCCTGAAAACCGCGGATTCAGGCTATCTCACGCGCCGTCTGGTAGATGTGTCGCAGGATGTCACGGTCTCGGAATACGATTGCAACACCCTCGATGGCATCTATGTCACCCCGATTGTCGAAGGCGGCGAGGTGATCGAAACTCTGCGCGACCGCATCATCGGCCGCGTGGCAATTGACGATATCCGCCACCCGGTCAGCAACGAGGTGATCGTGCACGCCAATGAGCTGATCAATGAACTCCTGGCAGAACAGATCGAAAACGCAGGGCTGACAGCCATTCGGATCCGTTCCGTGCTGACCTGCCAATCCAAACGCGGAGTGTGTGCGCTCTGCTACGGCAGCAACCTGGCCACGCGCCGCCTGGCCAACCTGGGCGAAGCGGTCGGCATTCTGGCCGCCCAGTCCATCGGCGAACCCGGCACCCAGTTGACCATGCGCACCTTCCATATCGGCGGCACCGCCAGCGCGGTCATGGAACAATCCACCCTCACCGCGCGGCGCAGCGGCCTTGTACGCTTTCATGAGATCGATTGTGTCCGTAATCGTGAACAGAAACTGTCCGTGCGCTCCAAAGGAGGCTATGTCGGCATTGTGCGCGATGATAACGGGCTGGAAGATCAGTACCCGCCGCTCGTGTATGGCGCGACGCTGCTGGTGAATGACGGGGATCATGTCGAAGCCGACCAGGAATTGGCGCGCTGGGACCCCTTTACCACCCCCATTATCGTGGAAGCCCCGGGCGAATCGATCGTCCTGCTGCGCGACGTGCTCGAAGGCAGCACCATGCAGGAAGAAGTAGATGAGGTCACCGGGTTGACGACCAAAGTGGTCATTGATACCACCGACGAACGCTTTCAACCGCGCTTTGTCCTGAAAAATAGCGACGGCAAAACCGTGGACCAGAAACTCCTGCCCACCGGCGCCAACTTACAGGTGAATGACGGCGATACGGTGTTCGCCGGCGATATTATCGCCAAAATTCCTCGAGATACAACGAAGACAAAAGATATTACCGGCGGGTTGCCTCGGGTGGTGGAATTGTTTGAGGCCAGAAAGCCGAAAGAACATGCGACTATTAGTGAAATTGACGGGGTCGTGCATTTCGGAGAAGTGTCGCGCGGGATGCGCAAAATTTTCGTACGGAATGAATCGGGCGATGAACGGGAGTATTCGATTCCCCGGGGCACGCATGTGAATGTGCGTGAAGACGATCGCGTCCAGGCCGGAGAACCCTTGATGGACGGCCCCTCCAACCCCCATGATATTTTGCGAGTGCTTGGCGCCAAAGAAGTCCAACGATATCTGGTGGATGAGGTGCAGCAAGTCTATCGGTTGCAGGGCGTGAATATTAATGATAAGCATATCGAAGTCATTGTCCGACAGATGTTGCGCCGGGTCAAAATATCTGATCCGGGCGACACCGCCTTCTTGATGGATGAATATATTGACCGGTTTGTGTTTGAGGAAGAGAATCGGCGCGTGATGGAAGAAGGCGGCAAGCCAGCGAGTGGGCGGCCGTTACTCCTGGGCATTACGGTTGCGTCGCTCAGTACGGATAGTTTTCTGTCTGCCGCTTCGTTCCAGGAAACAACCCGTGTACTCACAGAAGCCGCTATTTCTGGTAAAATTGATGATCTACAAGGGTTGAAAGAAAATGTTCTTGTCGGGCGCATCATTCCAGCCGGGACAGGAAAACCTGAGTATCGAAAACGGTCGATCAAAGTATCGCCATCGTTTGTGTTTTCGGAATGAACTCTCGTTCAGGAGAAAGTGTGAAGTTGAAGAGAAAAATCTTGACAAGCTGAGAGTCAATTGTTACGGTTTGCGAGTTTTTCTCAGAGGATGATAACGTTAAGAAAATCAAGGTGTTAGGAGATTGCGTTTATGCCAACAATTCGTCAGTTGATTAGAAAAGGACGCGAAAAAGCAACGTATGGTTCAGATAGTCCTGCGTTACGGAGTTGCCCGCAAAAACGAGGGGTCTGTGTTCGTGTCTATACTTCTACCCCGAAAAAGCCGAATTCCGCACTTCGAAAAGTTGCTAGGGTGCGATTAACGAATGGAATTGAAGTCACTACCTACATTCCGGGAATCGGTCATAATTTACAAGAACATTCGCTAGTGCTTGTCCGTGGAGGACGCGTGAAAGATTTGCCTGGCGTTCGTTATCATATTGTGCGTGGTACTCTTGATAGTATGGGAGTGCAGAATAGAGCAAAAAGTCGGTCAAAATACGGTGCAAAGAAACCTAAAAAATAGCGATATTGAAGATTGAAAATTGTTTTACTCTGCAATCTTTCAATTTTCAATACTTAATAGTGCTTATCTTTTACTTATGTCTCGTCGGAAATTAGCAGATAAAAGAGTGGTATTGCCAGACCCGAAATTTAACAGCGCACTTGTCACAAAATTTGTCAACATGTTGATGTATGATGGCAAAAAGAGCATTGCCGAATCCATCTTCTACGGGGCTTTAGACCTGATTCGCGATCGCACGGGCAATCGGGATGTTCTTGCCGTCTTTAATAAAGCCGTCTCGAATACCAAGCCTATCTTGGAAATTCGGTCGCGCCGGGTCGGCGGATCGACATATCAGGTGCCGGTCGAGGTTCGTCCGAATAGAAGAACGACATTGAGTATGCGCTGGATTATTGATGCTTCGAGAACGCGTTCTGAACGGACGATGAAGGAACGTTTGGCTGGAGAATTATTAGATGCCGCTGCGAATAAAGGCATTGCGATTAAGAAACGAGAGGATACCCATAAGATGGCAGAGGCAAACAAAGCGTTTGCACACTATCGGTGGTAAATAACTTCTCTAAAATTACACTGAGCAATACTTAATGAAAGTTTCCTCATTAGTGGTGTTTCAGTTTGTGCTTTGGAACGGAAAGTTGCTTTAGAAAATTGTCGAAATATCGGAATTATTGCCCATATTGATGCTGGAAAAACAACGACAACCGAACGGATTCTTTACTATACAGGGCGAACCTATAAGTTAGGAGAAGTTCATGATGGGAATGCCATCATGGACTGGATGGAACAGGAACAAGAGCGTGGGATTACGATTACTTCTGCAGCAACCACGTGTTTCTGGAAAGAGCATCGGATCAATATCATTGATACGCCAGGTCATGTTGATTTTACTGTTGAGGTCGAACGTTCGTTGCGGGTACTTGATGGGGCGGTGGGAATATTCTGCGCTGTAGGCGGTGTTCAGCCGCAGTCTGAAACGGTGTGGCGACAAGCTGATAAATATGGAGTGCCTCGGATTGCCTTTGTGAATAAGATGGATCGACCCGGGGCAGATTTTTTCCGTGTTATAGAGATGATGCGGAAACGGCTTGGAACAATGCCTGTTCCTCTTCAACTCCCGTATGGAAAGGAACAAGATTTTCAGGGAATTATTGACCTGGTTCGCCTGAAAATGAGGATCTATGATGAGGAAACGCTAGGATCAGTGTATCAAGAAGTCGATATTCCTGAAGATATCATAGAACAAGTTGAAGAGTATCGAGAACGGCTCTGTGAAGAGATCGATCCTGATGGCGAACGAGGAATTGTTGATCGCTATTTGGAAGGGGAAGTTATCCCGGAAGAGACGATTTATAAAGCGATTCGTGAGTTAACGATCAATAATACGATTGTTCCTGTTCTCTGCGGTTCGGCCTTTAAAAATAAAGGAGTGCAGGCATTGTTAGATGCTGTTGTGCACTATCTCCCATCGCCGGCAGATATTCCAGGAGTAAAGGGTATCGATCCGGAAACAGAGAAGGAAGTGATCCAAGAAACCGGAGATGATCAAGCGTTATCTGCATTAGCCTTTAAAGTAATGAACGATCCGTATGTTGGTCAGTTGACTTTTATTCGGACATATTCAGGGAGTTTACATTCCGGATCCTATGTGTATAATTCGACAAAACAAAAACGTGAGCGGATAGGTCGGTTACTCCGGATGCATGCGAATAAACGCGAAGAAATTGATATGGTTTATTCTGGTGATATCGTGGCGGGGGTTGGATTAAAAGTGTCCGGAACGGGAGACACGTTATGTGATGAAAAGCAGCAAATTATTTTAGAGTCAATCGTGTTTCCTGAACCAGTGATTGCTGTAGCGATTGAGCCAAAAACCAAGTCTGATCAGGAAAAATTGGTTGTAAGTTTGTCACGTCTGGCGCATGAAGATCCGACATTTCAGACAAAATTTAATCAAGAAACCGGACAGACGATTATTTCTGGAATGGGAGAGTTGCACCTCGAAATTATTACTGATCGACTGGTTCGAGAATTTAAAGTTGCTGCTAATATTGGGAGACCGCAAGTTGCCTATAAAGAAACGATTGCTCAGCCCGCAGACAGTGAAGGAAAATTTGTCAGACAGAGCGGCGGTCGAGGACAATATGGACATGTCAAAATTCATGTATCGCCGTTGCCACGGGGAGAGGGGTTTATCTTTGAAAATGCTATTGTTGGCGGCGTCATCCCAAAAGAATATATTCCTGCTGTTGAGCGAGGAATCCGGGAAGCGATGGATAATGGAGAATTGGCAGGATTTCCTGTCGTTGATCTGGCGGTGTCGTTGTATGATGGGTCGTATCATGAAGTTGACTCATCGGAAATGGCGTTTAAAATAGCGGGTTCAATGGCGCTTCGTAATGCCCTGCGTACAGGGAAAAGTGAACTCCTGGAACCGATTGTTCAGGTCGAAGTCGTACTTCCTGAAGAATATTTAGGGGATGTGATTGGGAATCTTAATTCAAGACGAGGAAAAATTTCTGAAATGGAAGCCAGGGGTGGCGCGCAGCTTGTTCGGGCAGTTGTCCCTCTTGCAGAAATGTTTGGGTATGCTACGGATTTACGTTCAATTACCCAGGGGAGGGCCACATATTCCATGGAATTTTCTCATTATGAACAAGTACCTCAAAACGTGAAAGATGAAGTTGTGTCCGGGAAAGTATGAAATTCCATTGAAAAATTTTGAGAATCTCTGCACAAACCTGTCAGAGAGAAGGAGAAAAGTTGTACGGGTAGGGTCATAGCGATCCTGAGTTTCACCCTGAAACTTTTAAAAAGACTATGGCAAAAGCAAAATTTGAACGTACCAAGCCGCACGTGAATGTTGGGACGATTGGGCATGTGGATCATGGCAAAACCACGCTCACCGCGGCCATTACGGAAGTCTTATCCAAGAAAGGGTTGGCAGATTACGTGCCCTTTGACGCGATTGATAAAGCTCCGGAAGAGAAAGCTCGCGGCATCACGATCGCTACCGCGCATATCGAATATCAAACGGAGAAACGCCACTATGCGCATGTGGATTGTCCGGGGCATGCCGATTACGTCAAGAACATGATCACGGGGGCGGCCCAGATGGACGGGGCGATTCTGGTCGTGAGTGCGGCGGACGGCCCCATGCCGCAGACCCGCGAACATGTGCTGTTAGCGCGGCAGGTGAACGTTCCGTATATCGTCGTGTTTCTGAATAAAGTGGATATGGTGGATGACGAAGAGTTGCTGGAGTTGGTGGAACTGGAAGTGCGCGAACTGCTGAGTTCCTATGATTTTCCGGGGGATGACTTGCCGTTGATCCGGGGGTCGGCCTTAAAGGCGTTAGAGAGTGGCGATCCGGACTCCCCTGACACCAAATGTATCTTTGAACTCATGGACGCGATTGACAACTACATTCCGTTGCCGGAACGCGATATTGACAAACCCTTTCTGATGCCGGTAGAAGACGTGTTCAGCATTTCAGGGCGCGGGACAGTGGCGACGGGGCGTGTGGAACGCGGGCGCATCAAAGTGGGGGAAGAAGTGGAGATCGTAGGGATTGGCGAGACGCGGAAGACGGTGGCGACCGGGGTCGAGATGTTCCGCAAGCTGTTGGATGAAGGGCAGGCGGGCGACAATATTGGGGTGTTGCTGCGCGGCATCAAACGGGATGAAGTGGAACGCGGGCAGGTGTTAGCGAAACCCAGGAGCATTACGCCGCATACGAAATTCAAGGCAGAGATTTATGTGTTGTCGAAAGAAGAAGGGGGGCGGCATACGCCATTTTTCAATGGGTATCGGCCGCAGTTCTATTTTCGCACGACGGATGTGACCGGGACGGTGACGCTGCCCGAGGGAGTGGAGATGGTGATGCCCGGGGATAACGTGTCGGTGGTGGCACAGTTGATTACGCCGATCGCGATGGAGAAAGAGTTACGGTTTGCGGTGCGCGAAGGTGGGCGCACGGTTGGGGCCGGTGTGGTCGCTGAAATCCTGGAATAAAGGGAGTGTGTGTGTGAATGTTTCAGTGTTT
>DF820469.1:94516-114275 GCA_000739535.1 Candidatus Vecturithrix granuli
GTTGGGGCCGGTGTGGTCGCTGAAATCCTGGAATAAAGGGAGTGTGTGTGTGAATGTTTCAGTGTTTGTGTGTTTTTATCACATTCTTGTGTATTCCAAATTTTTGTCGTTCTTCTTCAACACTTCAACACTAAAACATTTAAAAAGAAAAAAAACGTAAAAAGTCATTGACATCGTTGAGGGATTTCAATACACAGCCTCTTGGTGTTTGTAGCACGCCAAAAAGCCTTATAATAAGGCAAGTTTGCATAGTAGTTCATCAGAAAATATCTATTGAGGTTGATTGAAACGTTGGCGATGTGAAAACGCAAAAAGAAGAGAAACATTGAACGTGCTGACCTGAGTTACTTCTTCAAGAAGAGTGTCCTCTGAACAGGATGCGCAAATTTCGGGCGTACATTCGTAAATTCTCAACGTTTACGTGGAATAGTGGATTGTTATGGCTAATCAGAATATCAGGATTTGTTTAAAAGGATATGATCATCAGTTGCTGGATCAATCTGTAACTGAGATCGTATCCACAGCGCAAAATACGGGATCACGAGTGGCAGGTCCGATTCCATTACCAACTCGTATTAGTCGGTACACGGTGCTCCGTTCCCCGCATGTAAATAAGAAATCACGGGAACAATTTGAGATACGTACCCACAAGAGGATTATTGATATCCTGGAACCGACTCCTCAGACGGTTGATGCGCTTATGCGACTAGATCTCCCCGCTGGGGTAGATGTGAAGATTAAATTGTAGAAGTCAGAAATCAGAGGCAAGAACATGGCGTTCTGCGTTCTGTATTCTGCACTTCGATGAAGTGTGGCAACAATTACTGTTTTAACGGCTGAAAACGCGAAGATTGAAGAGATTGAGTTGAATGACAGCGTATTTAATGCTCCGATAAAAGAGTATGCTGTGCATCAGGTGGTGTGTTCCCAGCTTGCATCTCGACGAAAAGGAACATCCTCGACTCGGGGACGATCTGAGGTGAGTGGGGGAGGGAAGAAACCCTGGCGACAAAAAGGAACGGGAAATGCGCGTGTCGGAACGAATCGTTCTCCCTTGTGGCGAGGCGGCGGCGTTGTCTTTGGCCCGAAACCTCGTGACTATTCGTTTTCTGTTCCCAAAAAGATGCGGAAGGTTGCTATGCGATCGGTGTTGACCTCGAAACTTCAGGAAGCGAAACTTCTTGTGGTGGATCAACTGGAATTTGAAAAACCGAACACAAAACGCATGGTATCGATCCTGAAGAATCTGGTGGGAAATTCCATGAATGTTGCGATTGCTCTGGGAAATTGGACAGAGACGGCCTGGCTCTCAGGACGAAATATTCCTGGTGTTCGTGTGATGCACGCAGAAAATTTGAATGTGTATGAGGCTTTACGATATGATTATCTGATTGTCGATAAAGCGGGATTATCTATTATAGAAGGGGCGTTAACACAATGAAAGACGTGTATAGTGTGCTGAAACGACCATTATTTACAGAGAAATGTGACCGCTTAAAAGCCAAGTATAATAAATATGCTTTTGAAGTTGCAATCAACGTCAATAAAATAGAGATTCGGCAAGCGGTCGAACAGATTTTTGGGGTAACCGTTTTGAAGGTCAATACCATGCGAGTCCATGGCAAAGTCAAACGGCGAGGCCGAAGTGAAGGGAGACGCCCTGATTGGAAGAAAGCGATTGTCACATTAAAAGAAGGCGATACCATTCCTATCTGGAGTTAGAGATGCTCACTTGTTTAAGTGAGAATTGACAAGTGAGAATTGACAAGTGAGAATTGACAATTGACAATTGACAATTGACAATTGACAATTGACAATTATCAATGATGTGAGCATGGCAGTAAGAAAATATAAGCCGACTTCACCAGGACGACGGTTTCAAACGGTATCAACATTTGAAGAAATTACAACAACACGCCCTGAACCGACTTTAATTAAGCCTCTCAAAAAAACAGGTGGGCGAAATAATCTGGGGCGAATCACCAGTCGACATCGAGGCGGTGGACATAAACGGTTTTACCGGATAATTGATTTTAAACGTAATAAACTATCTGTTCCGGCAAAAGTTGCGACGATAGAATACGATCCGAACCGTTCTGCACGAATCGCATTGTTACATTATCTTGATGGAGAGAAACGTTATATCCTGGCCCCCGATGGACTCAAGGTTGGAGATCGCGTAGTAGCGAGTGCTGAGGCTGATATTCAAGTAGGCAATGCCCTTCCGCTCAAACATATTCCGCCTGGAACGCCAATTCATAATATCGAATTAAAGCGTGGCAAGGGTGGGCAGATTGTCCGAAGCGCCGGAACAAGTGCTGTGATTATGGCGAAAGAAGGGAATTATGCCCAGGTACGGCTGCCTTCCGGGGAAGTGCGGTTAGTACACCTGGAGTGCATGGCGACGATTGGCGTAGTAGGTAATGCTGATCATGGCAATATCGTGATCGGGAAAGCCGGTCGCGCTCGGTGGTTAGGTCGGCGTCCAAAAGTGCGCGGAGTGGCAATGAACCCGGTTGATCATCCACATGGCGGTGGGGAAGGAAAGACATCAGGCGGACGTCATCCGGTGAGCCCGTGGGGGATACCGACAAAAGGATATAAGACGCGCAAGAAGCGCAATCCTTCGGATAAATACATCGTTCGGCGAAGGAAACAGAGTTAATCAGATGATGGTAAGGCAGCAGGCAGCGGAGTGAAGATGTCAGGAGAAGGAAAACATTTGCTCTAAGCTCCATGTTGCACGTTCCAACAAAATTTATGCCAAGATCGGTAAAAAAAGGACCGTTTGTAGACGGAAAGTTGCTGAAGAAAGTTCAGGAAATGAATACGCGAGGAGATAAAAAAGTGATGAAAACCTGGTCGCGTCGTTCGACGATTTTGCCGGATTTTATCTCACATACCTTTGCTGTTCATAATGGGAAACGGTTTATTCCGGTATATGTGACAGAGAATATGGTCGGACATAAACTGGGAGAATTTTCCCCTACGCGGACGTACCGAGGACATGGGAAAACCGAGAAGACCACAAAACGGTAAAATGTCTGGCGGTGATTTTCGAATATAGGAGAAGATTATGGCTGTGAAGTCAATAGGGCGATATGTGAGAGTGTCTCCGCGTAAAGCACGATTAGTCATTGATATGATTCGGGGACGATATGTACAAGAAGCTTTAGATATTCTCAGAGACTCGCCCAAGGCCGTGGCGAAAACGATTGAAAAACTCGTACGCGTGGGGATCGCGAATGCCGAGAATACCCAGGATGTGTCTGATGTGGATACGCTCTATATCAAAGAGGCGTATGTCGATCAGGGCCCCACAATGAAACGCTTTCGTCCTCGCGCAATGGGTCGGGCGACAAGAATTCGAAAACGAACAAGTCATATTACGGTCATACTGGATGAAAAACCCTGAAAACAATGTTAGATGTTGTATGTTAGATGTTAAATTCAACATTCAACATTCCACATTCAACATCCAGTCGTAAACGTGGAGGTTTGAGATTGGGACAAAAAGTACATCCTATAGGTCTCCGATTGGGGATTAATAAAACATGGCAATCGCGATGGTACGCGGAGAAAAATTATGCCGATTTTCTGCATGAAGATCTCAAGATCCGTAAGTTTATTAAAAAATCCTTTCATCATGCAGGCATCTCGCGCGTGGAAATTGAACGCGCTGCAGAAAAAACCACGATCAACGTGCATACGGCTCGTCCGGGAATTTTAATCGGACGCAGAGGGGCGGAAGTTGACCAATTGAAAAAGAAATTGCAGCAATTAACCGACCGCGACGTACATGTCAATATCTATGAAGTCAGAAAAGCTGAACTTGATGCGCAGTTAGTGGCAGAAAATATTGCCTTGCAATTAGAACGACGAGTTGCGTTCAGGCGCGCAATGAAGCGGAGTGTGACGACAGCAATGCGGTTTGGGGCGGAAGGGATTCGGGTGGCATGTTCCGGACGATTGGGCGGTGCTGAAATGGCCCGGAGGGAATGGTATCGTGAAGGACGGGTGCCATTACATACTTTACGCGCCGATATCGATTATGGGTTTACGGAAGCGCGCACAACGTATGGCGCGATTGGGGTGAAAGTCTGGATTTTTAAAGGTGAGGTTCTTTCCTATCAGACTCCCGCAAATCCGACAACATAGCTTGATGAGAATAGGTGGCCGATTATGTTAATGCCAAAGAAGATCAAATATCGTAAACATCACCGGGGCCGCAATCGAGGAAAAGCGTATCGGGGGTGTGAAGTGAATTTCGGACAATATGGCTTGCAGGCACTTGAGGCCGGGTTGATTACGGACCGACAAATTGAAGCTGCGCGTGTGTCGATGACTAGAAAGATTAAACGCGCCGGAAGGGTATGGATTCGGATTTTTCCAGATAAACCGATGACGTCAAAGCCTGCTGAAACTCGAATGGGAAAAGGTAAAGGAAGTCCTGATCACTGGGTGGCAGTGATCAAACCTGGCCGCGTCATGTATGAAATGGAAGGGGTTTCTGAAGAATTGGCGCGAGAAGCATTTCGTCTTGCCGCTCATAAATTGCCAATTAAGACGAAATTCATTGAAAGAGGAGTATTATCACAATGAAAGCGCGAGAACTTCGTGAAATGAGTGATGAGGAACTGGAAAGCCGGGAACGAGATTTGACGGAAGAAGTATTTAATCTTCGGTTTCAAATTGCCGCAGGGATTGCAGAAAACCCTCAGATCTTACGAAATGTGCGCAAGGATTTGGCGCGAGTCAAAACCGTGCGCCGACAACGAGAACTAGTAAAACAAGCCGTCCAAAGAGTACATTAGAGTACATTCTGTTGGTGAAATTTATTGACAATTTGAAGGGGGTTTTTAGTATGGCGAAAGCTGAAGCACAGCGTAAGACTCGCCGAGGGGTTGTGGTGAGTGATAAAATGGATAAAACGGTCGTTGTGCGGGTGGAACGATTAACCAGACATCCACAATATACTCAAGTGATTAAACGCGCGCGCAAATTTAAAGCGCATGATGAACATAATGAATGTCGAATTGGCGATGTCGTCGAAATTGTTGAAACCCGGCCTCTGAGCAAAGAGAAACGATGGCGAGTGACCGAGATACTGAAAAGAGCGGCAATGTAATTGAAGACTGTCAATTGTCAATTGTCAATTTCCAGAGGTGATCAGCGATGATACAGATGCAGACGATTATAGATGTCGTGGATAATTCAGGGGCGAAGAAAATTCAGTGTATCAAAGTATTAGGTGGTTCAAAACGGAAGTATGCCAGACTTGGCGACCTGATTATTGCTTCAGTCAAAGAGGCAACTCCAGGCGGCAATGTGAAGAAAAAAGATGTCGTGCGGGCGGTCATTGTGCGAACAGCCAAAGAGCAACGCCGACAAGATGGCTCTTATATTAAATTTGATCGCAATGCAGCAGTTTTGCTGTCAAATCAAAATGAGCCGATCGGAACCCGCATCTTTGGCCCGGTGGCAAGAGAGTTACGCGAAAAAGCGTTTATGAAAATTGTCTCCCTGGCCCCGGAAGTCCTGTAGGTGTTGAAGGTGTTCAAGACTGGCAAGAGGAGTGAAAAGACGATGGGAATGCCAAAACTTCATGTGAAGAAGGGTGATGTGGTGAAGGTCATCTCCGGCAAAGAACGAGGGAAATCGGGGAAGATTTTGAAAGCGTTTCCTGCTAAAGGACGCATAATTGTTGAACATCTGAACATGATTAAAAAACATACGAAACGTCGGGCTCAGGGGCAGGGCGGTGGAATTATTGAACGTGAAGGCACGATTCACGCATCAAATGTAATGCTTGTCTGCCCGAGTTGCAAACAGGCAACCCGTATTGGAAAAAAATTCCTGGAAGATGGTTCAAAGGTGAGAGTGTGTAAAAAGTGTGGAGACGTCGTTGACAGGTAAGGTGACTGGTTGCGGGGGATTGGCGATTGAGCTGCGACCCCAAAACCCAGAAGCTGACCCTTGGAACCAGATAGTAATGAAATCGAGACTAGAGCAAAAATATAAGGAAGAAATTATTTCTTCTCTAACCAAACGGTTTGGCTATAAAACCCCGATGGCAGTTCCGAGACTCAATAAAGTGATTGTGAATATCGGATTGGGGGAAGCGGTTGCAGACCCCAAAGTCCTGGATCGAGCGGTTGAAGAGCTTGCCGCGATTACCGGGCAAAAACCGATGGTGACGCGAGCCAAGAAATCAATCGCCGGGTTTAAATTACGGGCAGGAATGCCGATTGGCTGCATGGTGACGCTCCGAAAACAACGGATGTACGAATTTCTTGAGCGTCTGATTCATGTCGCTCTCCCCCGTGTGCGCGATTTTAAAGGGGTGTCTCCCAAGGCGTTTGATGGAAGGGGAAATTATACGTTAGGAATTCGGGAGCAGTTGATTTTCCCGGAGATTGATTACGATAAGGTAGATAAACTGCGTGGATTAAGTGTGTCTGTCGTAACAACAGCAAAGACCGATGAAGAAGGGTATGCACTGTTAAAAGAACTTGGAATGCCCTTTAGTAGTTAACGTCTAGGGAAGGAGAAAGAACTTGGCGAAGAAAGCACTGATTGAAAAGTGTAACCGTCCTCCGAAGTTTCAAGTACGGCAATATCATCGGTGTCGTATTTGTGGTCGCCCACGGGGATATTTGCGCAAATTCGGAATGTGCCGTATTTGTTTCCGTACATTAGCTTCCAATGGAGAAGTGCCGGGAGTGATTAAGGCGAGTTGGTAATCTCAGATGTCAGCAACGCAGGACACTGTCCGACATCTGAACGATGAAGGTGCACGCTTAATGAACATGAAGGCGTGCAATAAAGGGTGATGAGATTATGGGAATGACTGATCCTATTGCTGATCTGCTCACACGAATTCGGAATGGTGGCATGGCAAGCAAGCCCTATGTTGACGCCCCGTATTCAAAAATGAAGGCAGAAATTGTAAAAATTTTGAAACAGGAAGGTTATGTAAAAGGATGTACCCAGACAGATGAACGCACTCTTCGAATTTATTTGAAGTACACCGAAGAGGGAAAGAGCGTGATCACAGAAATTAAGCGGATTAGTAAACCGGGATGTCGGGTATATAGTAAACAAGTTGAACTGCCAAAAGTCTTGAATGGTCTGGGGATTGCTGTGGTCTCAACCTCAAGGGGCATTTTAACCGATCGAGAAGCTCGCCAGGCAAATGTCGGCGGCGAAGTGTTGTGTACTGTATGGTAATGGAGTGACTAAAGTTTGTAAGTGAGCTAATGGTTGTAAGTGAGATTAAGGTGAAGGGTACCACGGCACTCTTTCTTCAGTGTAGTCACTTGTCACTTTAGTCACTTATCAACTTTTCCAAAGAAGCATGTCAAGAATAGGAAAAAAACCGATTGAAATTCCTCAAGGTGTAGAGGTCAATTTAGAACAGACGCTGCTGACGACCCGTGGCCCTTTGGGAACCTTGACGTACACCATTCCTTCTGGAATTTCACTAGATCTACACAAATCGCAGATTTTGGTCACACGTGCGACCGATCAAAAACGCCATCGTGCGCTCCATGGTCTGGTGCGATCTTTAGTCAATAATATGGTGGTGGGCGTCTCAACAGGATTTGCCAAAACGCTGGAGATTGTTGGGATCGGATATCGCGCTAAAATGGAAGGAAACGTCTTAAATATAGCTGTTGGATATTCTCATCCGGTCAATTTTCCTGTTCCAGAAGGAATTTCCATTCAAGTGGAAGGACAAAATAAAATTATTGTCAAAGGACGAGATAAACAACAAGTCGGACAGATTGCAGCGAATATTCGAAGTATTCGGAAGCCAGAGCCGTATAAAGGAAAAGGTATTCGATATAGTGATGAAGTTGTACGCACAAAAGTCGGAAAGACAGGAGCATAACATGAGGGGTGCGGGATCTCTGGCTTGAAGGAGTAAGCAGCATTATGGAGAAAAAAGGAAGAATAAAGAACCCACGATTAAAACGACATAAGCGGATTCGAAGAAAAATATCCGGCAGTGCAACATGCCCTCGTCTGTGCGTGTTTCGGAGCTTGAAACATATTTATGCACAATTAATTGACGATGAGCATAGTCATACAATGCTTGGCGTGTCAACGTTAACCCCGGAAGTTCACGCGGTCGTCCAGAAAGGCGGCGATATTGCTGCCGCAAAAGTCGTGGGCAAATTTCTGGCTCAAAGAGCCGTCGAAAAAAATATTACCCAGGTGGTGTTTGACCGAAACGGGTATAAATATCATGGAAGAGTTGCGGCATTAGCAGAAAGTGCTCGCGAAGGCGGTTTACAATTTTAAGGTTGACCATTGAAGGTTGAAAATTCTCAATAGTCAATTCTCAATAGTCAATTCTCAATAGTCAATTGAACAAGGAGGGTTATCTTGTCGAGGATAGATCCTAGAGAATCTGATTTAACCGATAAGGTTGTACATATTAGCCGTGTGGCAAAAGTCGTCAAAGGCGGCCGGCGTTTTAGCTTTAGTGCGCTGGTGGTGGTTGGAGATGGACATGGCCGCGTTGGCTACGGCCTGGGAAAAGCAAAAGAAGTTCCTGAAGCTATCCGGAAAGGCATTGAGCGGGCCAAAAAAAGTCTGATTAAAGTTCCATTACGAAACACGACAATCCCTCATCAAATTCTTGGAAAGTTTGGGGCAGGGCAGGTGTTGTTAAAACCAGCTTCTCCGGGAACTGGGGTGATTGCTGGCGGTCCAGTGCGTGCGGTGTTGGAAGTGGTAGGGATTCAGGATATTTTGACGAAGTGTATTGGGTCGCACAATCCCCATAATGTGGTAAAGGCGACAATCAACGGATTGCAAAATCTCAAAGATCCATCGATCGTTGCCAAACAGCGCAATATTCCTTTAGAACAACTAGAAGAATTGATGGATTATTAAAATGCAATATCCTGTAGGTGGGTTGATCTGTTGCGGGAGTGAATACGTTATGAATTCGACGATTTGTATTAAGCTGATAAAAAGTCAAATTGGAGTCCCTAAAAAATTGCGGAAGGTACTTGCCGGATTAGGGTTGAGGAAAACCAATTCCTCAGTAAAACATCAAGATACGCCTGAAATACGAGGCATGGTGTTTAAGGTCAAACATTTAGTCGAGGTCACTCAAGTAGAAGGTGAAGAATAAGGAAACTCTTTGACTTTCTGAAGTTTGAATGTAAGGCGTGTTATGAAACTACATGAATTGACGTATGCAGAAGGGGCAAAAACTCAAAGAAAGCGCGTTGGAAGAGGGCCAGGATCCGGACTAGGAAAGACGAGCGGAAAAGGGCATAAAGGCCAAAAAGCTCGATCCGGGAGTGGAATTCATCTCTGGTTTGAAGGCGGCCAGATGCCATTGCAACGTCGTTTGCCTAAGCGTGGATTTACAAGCGTTTTTAAGAAAGAATACGAAATCATCAACCTCAAAACCTTAGAACAGAGATTTGAGAGTGGAACGGAAATTACCCTGGATCTCTTGCGAGAAACTCGACTGGTCAGAAGAGATGTAAGCCTGGTAAAAATTCTTGGCCAGGGAGACCTGAGCAAGTCGTTTCATATCCACGCCCATGCATTTAGTAAAAGTGCGATGGAAAAGATTCAGGCGGTTGGTGGGGAATGTACGATTGTGAATTAGCAATGGGTAATTGGCAAATTCTCCCTTGCCAATTCAACATGAGTGAGGAGCAGAAACATTGTTACAGGTATTCCAAAACATATTTAAGATTCCAGAGCTCAAAAAGCGTATTCTGATCACCTTAGGATTATTGGCAGTGTATCGTTTTGGAGCTCATATTCCTACCCCGGGCGTCAATGCGCAAGTCTTAACGCAGATTTTTGATTCTGCTCAGGGGACAGTGCTCGGAATGGTTGATTTGTTTACCGGAGGAGCACTGAAACGGTTGACTGTGTTTGCACTTGGCATTATGCCGTATATTAGTGCATCGATTATTCTGCAATTGTTAACAGTTGTTGTGCCGTATCTTGAACGGTTAGCCAAAGAAGGTGAGCAGGGACGCAAAAAAATTACGCAATACACCCGTTACGGTACCATTGTGCTGAGTATCATTCAATCCCTGGGAATCGGAATCGGCCTTGAAAAGATGCAGGGGCCGGCAGGGGCTCCGGTTGTCCCCGTGCCTGGATGGGGGTTTCGCCTGATCACGATGATTACTTTGACCGCCGGAACGGCGTTTATTATGTGGTTAGGTGAGCAGATTACCGAACGCGGCATTGGAAATGGGATTTCGTTGATCATTTTTGCCGGCATTGTCGTACGGCTGCCTGCGGCAGTGGCCGAGACAGTTCAATCTGTCCAACGTGGGGATTTCGCACTCTTTTCATTGCTGGGTTTGCTGATTATGATGGCGATTGTCGTGGCGGCGGTGATTGTCATGCAGCAAGGGATGCGGAAAATTCCGGTGCAATATGCTAAACGCGTGGTTGGAAGGCGTATTTACGGAGGGCAAAGTACGCATATCCCGTTACGAGTGAATACGGCGGGCGTGATTCCGGTGATTTTTGCCTCCTCTATTATCGTGTTCCCTGCAACCCTAGCGAGATTCCTCAATAAACCCTGGGCCCAGGCCATTGCTGAGAGTTTATCGCCAGGGCATATTTTATATACGGTCCTCTACGCGATGATGATCATTTTCTTTGCGTATTTTTATACTGCGATCGTATTTAATCCGACGGATTTGGCAGAGAATATGAAAAAGTATGGCGGTTACATTCCCGGTGTTCGTCCAGGGAAAAGGACCGCAACCTATATTGATGCGGTCTTGACGCGCATTACATTAGCGGGAGCGATCTTTTTAGCACTGATTGCGATTCTTCCTGAATTCCTGATCAACTCCATGAATGTTCCGTTCTATTTCGGAGGAACGGCATTGCTGATCGTGGTTGGGGTTGCCTTAGACACGATGCAGCAAATCGAATCACACTTATTAACGCGCCATTATGAAGGCTTTATGAAAAAGGGAAAACTTCGAGGAAGACGCTAATGAGTTAGCAATTGGCAGTTGTCAATTGGTAATTGTCAATTGGCACTTAATCGGAAAAGCTTTATGTCAAAAGAAGATGTTATTCAAGTTGAGGGAACAGTCATAGAACCATTACCGAATGCGATGTTTCGCGTAGAATTAGATAATGGACACAAAGTGTTAGCTCATATCTCCGGAAAAATGCGCAAACATTTCATTCGGATTCTCCCTGGAGATAAAGTGGCTGTTGAATTATCTCCGTATGATCTTTCGCGCGGACGTATTACCTATCGGCATAAATGACGCACGCAGTAAATAAGATATAGGGGCTGTTTTTTTCTTGATGGTTTGCGAAAGTGTTTCCTTTACTGAATAACGTAGGTGTAATTTATGAAAGTGCGATCTTCAGTCAAAAGAATCTGCGATAAATGCAGGATTATTAAGCGGAGAGGTATCATTCGAGTTATCTGTGAAAACCCTCGCCATAAGCAACGACAAGGATAGATCATTCATTGTCGGCCGGGGGATTTTTCCAAACAGACAGATCGATTTTTTAGATGGAGGGTGGACTTTGGCTAGAATAGCGGGTATAGACTTGCCAAAAGAAAAGCGTGTGGAAATTGGTTTGACCTATATTTTTGGAATAGGGCGAGCTAGTTCTCAAAAGATTTTACAAGAAACAGAGATTGATCCGAATAAACGCGTTCAAGATCTCTCAGAAGATGAAGTCAATCTTCTCCGAAAAGTGATTGTCGATAGTGGACAATATCAGGTTGAAGGTGATCTGCGGCGTGAAATCTCGATGAGTATTAAACGGTTGATGGATATCGGGTGCTATCGGGGGTTACGCCATCGGCGCGGGTTACCTGTGCGAGGCCAACGAACACGTTCCAACGCGAGAACACGCAAAGGTCCAAGGCGAGGGATCGGTGGGAAAAAACGGAAATAAGTCAGGAGTCAACACGAGAACAGTTAGGTTATGGGTTTAAAGTAGCACAGACGCTTTAAATCTTTGACGTTAACCTCGAAACCTTGATATGGCAAAAGGGCAGAAAAAAAGTACAGTCAAAAAGAAACGACGGGATCTCGGAAATATTGAGAGAGGGGTTGCGCATGTGCAGAGCACATTCAATAACACGATTGTGAGCATTACAGATGTCAGTGGGAATGTGATCTCATGGTCAAGCGCGGGTAGTATTGGTTATAAAGGGTCGCGAAAAAATACTCCATTTGCTGCTCAAATGGCTGCGCGCGATTGTGGAAAAAAAGCTCTTGATATGGGAATGCGTCAGTTAGAAGTATACGTCAAAGGGCCTGGGGCCGGAAGGGAAGCGGCTATCCGAGCGTTGCAGGCAGTTGGATTGGAAGTGAAAGCCATTAAAGATGTCACGCCAATTCCACACAATGGATGTCGGCCTCCGAAACGGAGACGAGTATAAATAATTGATAATTGACAATTGACAATTGATAATTGACAATTGACAATCTGTGATCGAAGGAGGATAAAACTTGGCACGGTATACAGGTCCTGTGTGTCGATTATGTCGAGTCGAAGGGACAAAATTATATTTGAAAGGTGATCGCTGCCATACAGAGAAGTGCGCGCTTGAGCGCAGAAATTACGCTCCAGGGCAGCACGGACAACGACGATCAAAACGGTCGGATTATGGTTTACAACTGCGCGAAAAACAGAAAGTGAAACGCATGTATGGTCTACTCGAGCGGCAATTTCGTGGATATTTCGCCAAAGCGGAACGGCAGCGTGGAATTACGGGCGAAAATCTGTTAGGGTTATTGGAACGACGGTTAGATAATGTTGTGTATCGTCTGGGTCTCTGTCATTCTCGTACACAAGCCAGGCAGATGGTGCTCCATGGGCATTTCCTGGTTGATGGAAAACGTGTAAATATCCCTTCGTATCTCGTGAAAAAAGAGCAGAAAGTACAATTACGGGAAAAAAGTCGAACCAACAAAGAGATTCAAGAATCCCTCAAGTCGAGTGAACGTCGAGGAGTTCCCAAGTGGATGTCATTAGATGCCGCGAATTTTGTCGGGACTATTCTTGATTTGCCCAAACGGGAAGATATTTCAGAAGAAATTCAAGAGCAGCTCGTTGTTGAGTTGTATTCAAAGTAATTTATACGTTGCTATGTGTTCTTCTGTCGAACACTCTTCTGGCATCTCGACAGAAGATCACTTAGTAGAAGAGTGGTTCTCGTATAACAGTATTTCATGCAGCATTGGAAGGGAATTCAAAAATCAAAAAATTTAGAATGTGATCGAGGGAGTTTAACAGGTTCCTATGGGAAGTTCTTTGCAGAACCGCTTGAACCTGGATTTGGAGTGACTGTTGGCCATTCCCTTCGTCGAATTTTACTGTCTTCGCTACGAGGTTTGGCGGTAACAGGGATCATGATTGCAGGGGTGCCTGATGAATTTACTCCTATCCCTGGAGCCGTTGAGGATACGTTAAGCGCTTTGCTCAATTTTAAATCGCTTCGATTTAAAGTGTTAGATGCTGAAAAATTTGAGCACCCTGCTTCGTTTCGATTAACTGCGAAAAATACGACACACGATGAAAAAGTGCTGACGGCTGCAGATATCCGCGTTGATTCCTCAGTAAAAATTTTGAATCCTGAGGCCCAGTTAATAACGTTAAAACCCCATAGTGAATTACAACTTGAGGTGTTTGTGGAATTGGGACGAGGGTACATTCCTGCTGAGATGTTCAGGCAAAAGAATGGGCAGCACAACAGCATGTTGTATGTTGATGCCCTATTTTCCCCGGTGACAGCAGTTGAGTTTTTTGTTGAACCTACTCGAGTTGGGCGACGAACGGATTTTGATAAGTTGACATTAGAAATCTGGACCAATAGCAGCATTTCACCAATTGAAGCATTAGGGCACGGAACCAAGATTTTAAGTCGACATCTGATCGGGTTGATCAATTTTGAAGAAGAACCCGAAGAAGAAACTGTCGAGATTGAAGAAGAGAATAAAATTAATGAGCATCTGTTTCGAAGCGTGGATGAACTGGAGTTATCGGTACGTTCAAATAATTGTCTGAAAAACGCCAATATTCGTACTATTGGTGAACTTGTCCAAAAAACAGATGCTGAAATGCTAAAGACTCGAAACTTTGGAAAGAAATCGCTCAACGAAATTAAAGCGATTCTATTAGAAATGGGGCTTTCCCTGGGGATGAAGCTCGAAAATTTCCCGCCAAAACCTGTAGAGGAAGAAACACAGAAAAACGAAAGTTCGTCGTGACTTACTAGACGAACTCTTGAACGATCATAAAGAGGGTTGAGAGAATCATGCGTCATAGAAAAGCTGGAAAAAAGCTCAGTAGAAATGCAAGTCATCGAAGAGCCTTATTACGGAATTTGGTGACAGAATTACTTCGACATGGTCGCATTAAGACGACTCTGGCAAAAGCCAAGGCGATGCAGAGTGTCGCAGAAAAAATGATTACGTTGGGAAAACGCGGAGATTTACACGCCCGACGACAGGCACTCAGTTTCATTCAGAGTAAGGATATGGTTCATGAACTGTTTGATACCATCGCTGCTCGATACGCTGACCGTCATGGGGGTTATACCCGCGTATTAAAATTAGGGCAGCGTCAGGGAGATGCTGCTCATATCGCCATTATTGAATTAGTTGAAGAAAAATAGTTGTGATACGCCGTGAGATAGCGAATCCGTCTATACCGATTCATCTCACGGCATTTTTTTGCTCTTTTTCTGATACGTAATCCTCCATTCCTTCCGAATCTCAATGGGGCGTACGTTCGGGGAATGGAAAAATCCAATCTAAAAGCTTACTTAACAGAAAGAGCAGAATAAAGGCGATCACGAAAACAATCCAGCCAAACGATTCGTGAAGCACCCCTTCGGCAACTTCACGGCCGAAATAATGGGCAAGAATCCCTGTCGAGGTAACGCGGATAATATTAGTCACCACAGCAATGGGGAGGGCAAACGCCACTAAAATCCATTGTTTGAGTCGAGATCGGTACATAAGATAGGCAAAGAGGGAACTTAACGCCAACAACGCCATAATTGATCGCATGCCGCTGCAAGCTTCTTCAACGGCTAAGGGACCGGAAGCGACTTCAATAATGTTGCCGCTGCGAAAGACCGCAATTCCCAGTGCACTGATAAGTTTCGCGGAAATCACTGACACAAATAATTGTAATTTGAAAGCAAGGGCTTTATAGATGATAGCAGGCAGCGGCACCATAAAAATCAGAAACAGAAGAGGAAAGAGTAGGGTTTTGAAATATGCCATCCCATACACGAAAAGGATTACACCACCAAGCACGATAATCAGCGATGAGCGTTTCAAAAACCATTCTGCCCCAATCGTTCCGACCACATAGATCAATAACCCTCCAATCAGGAGAACAAGCCCCCAAAAAGAAGATTTGGGAATGAGTTGTTGTAATTCATCTTTTTTGGTCCACACTAAATACCCGACAATAAAAGGCACCAGAAAACCGTGCGAGTAATTATCATCGTTTTTCCAATCATACAGAAACATCGAAAATGTTGGGGAATACAAAATCAGTAATAACACGCTGAGGATCGTTATTTTGAGTCCATGAATACTGGCAAGCGATGATTTCACGATATTTTCTCCTTTTAGTTAGTGAACACGTATCAATTTCGTCATCAATGTTCTTTATGTGTCTTCATTATTATGAATGTTGTGATTGATGTCAACTGGAAACTCTCTTGTAATTATGGTTTTGCGAAGTTAATTCACGAAAGCCAAGCGAGAAGAGTACGCTTTTTTATTTTTGATGAACCGTATATCGGCTTTTCTCTTGACAAATCTTCCTAATGTTTTGTAAAATAGTTTTATTAACTCGAGTGCTAAAGTAAACTGGATAATCGCTAATGTCGTATAACAGGGATTAGAGGAAAGTCCGAGCTCCACAGGGCAAGGGGCTGGGTAACACCCAGGCGGAGTGATCCGACAGACAGTGCCACAGAAAAGACACAGCCGATGGCTTTTACCGGAGCACAGGCAATGGTGAAAAGGTGGAGTAAGAGCCCACCGCAATTCTGGCGACAGAATTGGCAGGGTAAACCTCTCCTGGAGCAAGATCAAATAGGAAAGCGTCTGAGAGTAGCCCGCTCGATGTTTTCGGGTTGATCGCAAGAGGTGCACGGTAACGAGCATCCCAGATGAATGATTATCGCTCCTGAAGCGGAGAACAGAACTCGGCTTATAGGTTTGCTTTAGTACTCCCATCACACAAGAAAGGAAACGAATTCATGAGAAAAACCAGGTTGATAAATTTAGGAGTGGGTGTCATCATTGTGCTGACAGCAGTCGTTGTGGGTAGTCTTCAGTCAGCCTCGGCGGAATACAGTACGAAATTTTCAAGTGGGGTGAGCGTGGGGGCTGCCAGATTCTCTGATGGTGATATGGGAATTGGGTTTAGCGGGCGAGCGTTTTTAGAATATGCCCCGTATATCCCTGAAATTGCCCTGAGACTCTCAGCAGGCTATCTTCGGTTCCAGGATGAAGTGAAGCTTGGCCAGGGGGCCTTTAGCTCAACAGAAGATGTGATCTTTGAAGATATTTATGTGACAGGAGGGCTGGTTTACAGATTGACGCGAGGGAATATCGTTCCCTTTGTGACGGCGAATGCTGGGATTTATCATTATCGCAAAGAGGATGTATCGGCAGCGGCCGGTCCGGTAATTGATGGGGTACAGGTCAGCCCATTTGATACAATTGACTCGAAAGATGGCAACGATTTTGGAGTGAATGCGGGAGGAGGAGTCGAATTTTTTCTCAGCAAAAATACTTCTCTCAGCGTGGAATTATTAGGCCATGTGATTTTTGGGGAAGTTGACAGCCAAATCTTTGATCTCACAGCGGTGTTTCGTTTTTTCCCGTTGCGATAGCAAGGAACATGAAAAAAATATATTTTTTCCTTGCAAATTCTTTCCTCTTATTTTAGGGCGTCTTATGCCTTTCATCTGAAGAGCATCAGTATGGACGTTTGATGTGGGTAGAGCAACGAATTTGAGGATCAGAAAGACAACGAAAAAGAGCAGGGAAACAGTGGGCAATATGCCCACTTTTTTGTTTTTTCTATAAACAAAGGTAGAGAGGCGATGACAGGACGCACGATAGTAGAAAAAGTCAAGGCACTTGTTACCCCAATTATAGAGGGACTGAGACTTGAACTGGTAGATGTTGAATTCAAGCGCGAAGGCCATATTCAATATTTGCGCATTTTTATTGATAAACCTGATGGAGTCAGTATTGACGACTGTCAACACGTGAGCCGCGAATGTGAAGTACTCTTAGATGTTGAAGATCTTATTCGAACGCAATATGTCTTAGAAGTCTCTTCTCCAGGCTTAGATCGTCCATTGAAAACCGTTCAGGATTATCAACGCTTTCAAGGTCGGCTAGCAAAAATCAAAACATTTCAGACGATTCAGGGACAGAAAAAGTTTCTTGGGTATTTAAAAGGAGTGGCTCAGGAAACCTCTGGGTCGCCATTATCGATTACGCTACTCATTGATGGAGAGCAAGAAATCCAGATACCATACGAACTAATTGCTTCAGCGCGTTTAGAGGTTGAATTCTAAAACGCGCACGAGAAGACGCGGGATATCTGGATAGACGATACAACGGAATATTAATAGTTATTGTCCAATGTTAGAGAATATGAATCGAGAATTAATGCAACTTTTGGAACAGGTCGCCCGAGAAAAAGGGCTACCATTGAAAGTGATCGTCGAAGCGATGATCACAGCGATTGAATTAGCGGCAAGAAAACGTGATAAGGCCAAATTTGATGTCGAATACGATGAAGCAAGTGGAACGATTCGTTTATTTGAGATCAAAGAAGTTGTCGAGACGGTGATAAATCCGCGATTGGAGATTGACCTGGCCCATGCACGAAAAATAAAACCCGATGCGGTTCTCGGCGACGAAGTGTATATCGAACGAGATATCTCGGAACTCGGAAGAATTTCTGCCCAGAAAGCCAAGCAGATTATCAACCAAAAAGTCAAAGAGGCAGAGAAGCAAAAAGTCTATGATCAATTTAAAGATCGGATTGGAGATGTGATTCTTGGAGTTGTCCAGCGAATTGAAAATGGCGTTGTTGTCAGTCTCGGAGAAGCCGAGGCGATTCTTCCCAGGCGAGAACAAATTCCCGGAGAATTTTACAAACGAGGAGATAAACTTAGAGCGTATATTACTGAAGTCAAAATGGGCTCTTCAGGGAAATGGCCTCAGATTGTCCTATCGAGAACCTGTGATGATTTTCTGATCCGATTGTTTGAAATAGAAGTTCCGGAGATCGCAGAAGGAATTGTCCAGATTGTTGGTGTAGCCAGAGAACCCGGAAATCGAGCCAAAATCGGAGTACGTTCCCTGGATAGAAATGTTGATCCGGTTGGCGCATGTGTTGGCATGAGAGGCGCGCGTATTCAATCTATTGTCCGGGAGTTGCGAGGAGAAAAAATTGACATTATCGAATGGAGTGACGATCCCGCGCTTCTGGCATCACGAGCAGTGACTCCGGCAAAAGTTCTGACAGCATCGGTTAATAAAGATGAAAAATCTGTAGATATCGTTGTTGAAGATGATCAATTAGCCTTGGCCATCGGAAAACGAGGACAAAATGCCAAACTTGCTGTGCGCTTGACAAAATGTCGAATTAATATTACTAGTGAATCCGAACGACGAATTGTCATCCAGGAATCTTTTGAAAAAGCTCTGACACACGCTGGATTAGGAGAATCTGCCTCGCAACATGTTGTTACTCAAACAGCCTTTCCGATTCAGAATGAGCAAGAAGATCAAGAGGAATCGGAGGATATTGATGACATGTATGAGCAGGATGATGAGAATGACCTGTATGATCGAGATGATCTGGATCAGACTGATAAACAGGATGACGAGAATGATCTGTATGAGCAGGATGAACTAGATGAGACTGAGGAGCAGGACGACGAAAATGACCTGTATGAGCAGGAAACAGATCCGTTACTTATGCTTGGTCTTGAAGAAACAACGCTTGATCTGTTAGTAGAATCGGGATTCTCTTCTCTTGAAGATATTGCCTTAAGTTCAGTCGACGATTTGACTTCTATCCCAGGAATCGATTATCGAAAAGCACTGAGACTTGTGGAACAGGCGCGACAACTTTTAGAAATTTCGCAATCCCAAATCTCGGAGGTGAGGACGGATGAGTAGTAACAGAATCTATGATCTGGCCAGACAACTGAATGTTCCCAGTCGGGATTTACTTGATTTGCTCAAAAACCAGGGCATTGATGTTAAAAGCCACATGAGTACGGTGGATGATGCGACCGCAAACATCATTTTGGAACGGTTTCAGAAAAAACCGAAAGGTGAAAGCCCAAAAAACGAAGAGAAATCCTTCCAGGAGAAAAAAATAGGAGCGCGAACATATATTCCTCCGCGAAAACGACAACGGGGAAAACCGGATCGTCCTCGAATGCCTGATCGGTTTCAACAACAGGAAGAACGACAACAGACAGAAGAACCTGAACAAATAAAACCTCAGGTTCAACTAGAATATCCTAAAACTTTGGATTTCCCGAAAAAAGCTGAAGGTTTTCGTAGTGAAGACCGGTTTCCGCCAAGAGACCGAGGACCGCGACCTGAAATGCCGCCAAGAGACCGAGGACCGCGACCTGAAATGCCGCCAAGAGACCGAGGACCGCGACCTGAAATGCCGCCAAGAGACCGAGGACCGCGACCTGAAATGC
>DF820469.1:115205-140208 GCA_000739535.1 Candidatus Vecturithrix granuli
AGACCGAGGACCGCGACCTGAAATGCCGCCAAGAGACCGGGGACCGCGACCTGAAATGCCGCCAAGGGATCGAGGACCGCGACCTGAAATGCCGCCAAGGGATCGAGGACCGCGACCTGAAATGCCACGGAAAAGAGAAGGTGTGTCTTATCAAGAGCCTTTATCTTCAAAAATAAAGCCTCCGCGATATCGCCATGAAGAGAAAAAAGGAGAGAAATTGCTCGATCATGGGATCCCTGCTACACTCTATGATGAAAGTGGCGAGCGCATCATTCGAGAGACGACGAAACGGAAAGAAGGGCAGCGCCATAATCGTAAGGGCCGTGGTGGATATGAGCAAGATAAAAGGCGTGATCGCTATACAGTAGATGATATTGAGGGTCAACAACGAATTGACAAAGGACTACCGAAACGAATTGGTAAGGGAGAGCGAACCCCGCTCAAAAGAAAAGAAGCGCCTGTCAAAAGAAAAGAAGCGCCTGTCAAAAGAAAAGAAGGCGATTATCATTTCGAAGAACCTGTATTACGAATTCCGATCAAAAAAGAAAAGAAGAAGCCAGCGAAACCTCTTGCTCCTCGACCCCCGATAAAACTGCCAGTCCCGGAACCTGAAGAGCCCAAAGGCCCCAAACGCCTTGAAATTCCTGAAGTCATTATGGTGAAAGACCTGGCAGAGATGATGGATGTTCCCCCGGCGAAGATCATTCGGCATTTAATGACCATGGGATTTATGCCGAATGTGAATCAGGTGCTTGAGACAAAAGCAGCAATGTCCATCGCACAGGAATTAGGATTTGAGGCTGTCGCTGTCACTGTGGAAGAGAAAGCGGAATTGCAGGAAGAAACCGTTGATACCTCAAAATTGAAACCCCGGCCTCCGGTTGTCACCATTATGGGACATGTCGATCATGGTAAAACAACCTTGTTGGATGCTATTCGTGAATCAAAAATTACAGATACAGAGTTTGGTGGCATCACGCAACATATCGGGGCCTATACTGTTGATGTTCGTGGACAAAAAATTGTCTTTCTCGATACCCCAGGTCATGAAGCCTTTACGGCTATGCGTGCGCGAGGAGCTAAAGTGACTGATGAGGTCGTTCTTGTAGTGGCCGCTGATGATGGAATTATGCCACAGACGATCGAGGCGATTGATCATGCGCGCGCAGCGCATGTGCCGATTATTGTAGCCATTAATAAGATCGATATTCCCGGGGCGAATCCGGATCGGGTCATGCAAGAATTGACCAAATATGGATTGACCCCGGAAGAGTGGGGAGGAGATACAATTTGCGTCAAGGTGTCAGCCAAGATGAGAACGAATTTGGACGATCTCCTAGAAATGATTCTTTTACAAGCTGAAATGCTAGAATTGAAGGCAGATCCCGATCGTTCAGCTAAAGGCGTGATTGTTGAAGCCTTATTGGATAAAGGACGTGGGCCAGTAGCAACCATCTTGATCCAAAGAGGCACCTTACGGATTGGCGATTCCTTCGTGACAGGTGTACATTACGGACGAGTTCGCGCAATGTTAGATGGTCGAGGGAAACGCGTGAAAGAAGCTGGTCCAGCAACCCCGGTTGAAGTCCTCGGGTTAACTGGGGTACCAATTGCAGGAGATTCTTTTATCGTCGTGAAAGGAGAACGTGAAGCCCGTCTCATTGCTGAATCTCGGCAAGACCAGCAACAAAAAACCGAATTGTCCAAAACCTCCAAAATTACGCTTGAAGAATTGCACCACCATATTAAAGAAGGCGAAACCCAGGAATTCCGAATCGTCATCAAAGCTGACGTGCATGGATCGGTTGAAGCGTTATCAGATGCCTTAGAACGTCTGAGTACAGAAAAAGTCCGATTACAGGTGATCCATGGGGGTGTTGGCGCAATTAACGAGTCAGATGTGATGCTTGCCGCAGCGTCGAATGCGATCGTCCTGGGCTTTAATGTCCGCCCCGTTGCCAAAGCACGCGATCTCGCCGAAAAAGAGCAAATTGATGTACGCTTGTATAATGTGATTTATCAAGTCATTGATGATGTGAAGAAAGGCATGGAAGGTTTGCTTGAACCGGTATTAAAGGAAGTCTTAATTGGACAGGCTCAGGTACTAGCGCTGTTTTCGTTGCCAAAAGGAGGCATCGTCGCAGGATGCCGGGTCACCAATGGGAAAATTACCCGGAATTCTATTGTGCGCGTCATGCGCGAGAATAAAGAAATGTTTAAAGGGAGTATTGCGTCGCTACGTCGAGTGAAAGATGATGTTCGTGAAGTCCTCTCTGGCTATGAATGCGGAATTCGCTTAGAAAATTACAACGATATTCAAGAAAATGATATCATAGAGGCGTACACCATTGAAAAGATGGCTATGAGTTTGGATGGCACTGTGGCAAAACAAGGCTAAGGAAGAGCATAAGGGAGAGGAATATTTTTGATGAACAAACAGGAGACAAAAAACTCCCTTATTGCTCTCCAGTGGCCTTTTACGATGTATGGTCATAGGGGTGTGTACAATTAAATTGTATTTGCCCGATAACCATTCCTTGAAAGGAAAACGGCAAATTGTCAACAGTTTAAAAGGAAAATTACACAATCGATTTAATATTTCCATTGCAGAAATTGATCATTTAGACGTCTGGCAACGATCGACATTAGGAGTCGCCATGATTAGTAAGGATCAGGTCTATGTCGATCGTGAATTGAATAAAATGATTCAATTTATCGAATCATCACATTTTGCTTCGTATTTTATGGATTATTCCATAGAGTTTTTGTAGTGGAAATACAAAAGCATTTCGAATAGAGCAATCACGGCGAGAAAATAGGATTTGAAAATTATGAAAACATATAAACGAGCAAATCGGGTGAAACACTTGCTTCAACAGGAAATCAGCCGAATTCTCCAAATGGATATTAAAGATCCTCGCGTGAATCTGGTGACGGTGACAGGTATCAAACTGACAGATGATTTACGCGAAGCAAAAGTATTTGTCTCAAGCCTTGATGCGACGGTTGAGCGTCAGAATCTTTTAACAGCTCTAAAACGGGCTACCGGGTATATACGCGGAGAATTGGGACGTCAGTTGACATTAAAGCATATTCCGACAATTGATTTTGTACTCGATGATACTTACGATCAACAAGAGCGACTATTGCATCTAATCGATCAGCTCCATAGTGAAGAATCGATTGATGAAGCCTGAGGACGTCCAGGGAGGCTCTTGGATTTTCCTCCTGAAAAAGTTCTTTTATTGGATGAGGTTTTTCAACAGGGCATGAAGAGAACCTTGCATTAACAGATAGAGTTTTTTCTTGACTAAGGGAGGGAATTTTTCTATATATATGTGGAATTCTTCAAGGCTTTTTGAGAGAGAAAAAAAGCCGTCTTGGAAGAAGAACTATCCTGCATCAAGAGGTGTAAGACATGAGTTACCGAATTCTGATTGTTGAAGATGAACCCGGCATGATCGAGCTGTTAACAGTGGCACTCGAGGATGAAGGGTATGTCATTTCGATCGCAAATAACGGGCAACAGGGATTAAAAAAAGTGGAAGAAGAACATCCCGATCTGATCATTTCAGATGTGATGATGCCCGATATGAATGGTTATGATTTTTGCGAACAACTTCGCGCAAACCCCAAAACGGCAGCCATCCCTTTCATCTTCTTGACTGCAAAAAAAGATGTGTCTGACAGGGTTCGAGGATTGAATTTAGGGGCGGATGACTATATTAGCAAGCCGTTTCACGTCGTCGAAGTTGTGGCCCGTATTAAAACATTGATGCAGCGGGTGCAGAGATCGCGCCAGACCGCGTCCCAGGCAACAACTTCAGAAACAGAAGCGGCCTTCTCGGGCGATTTGGAAAAAATCAGCATTGGAGAAGTGGTGCAAACAATTGCCCTAACACGAAAGAACGGCTGCCTGGTGGTGATGAATAATAGTCGGAGGGGCGAAGTGTATTTTCATGATGGGATGGTCACGTATGCCGATGTTGACCGAAAAAAAGGTGAGGATGCAGTCTATCGTTTGCTTTCATGGAAAAATGGCCAATTTAAATTTGATGTCGGCGCGGTAGCAAAAACCCGAAATGTCCAAAAATCTGCCGAGGGATTGTTAATGGAAGGGATGAGACGACTGGATGAATTCTATCGATTGCTCGGCTATTTTCCATCGACTGAAACAAAATTGGAACCTCTTTCATTAACAGAAGGCGATTTGAATCCAGAAGAGCTCCAGATCCTGAATTATGTCAATCAATATGCCACAGTCCAGGAAATTATTGATCACAGCAAATTGGGTGATTTGAAGACATTACAAATTCTGGTAAAATTACATTCGGGGAATATTATCGGTATCAAAAGCGATGATGTTGGGGAACAACCTTCAGAGGTTGTGGATTTTGACCAACTTGCAGAAGATCTCTTCGGTTAAATGGTTTCCTTAACCTCTTCGGTCGTTAGTGGAAGGATACCGATGTAATTTTTATCATGTCATGTAGAGGAGGAATGCTATGTTATATCCGCAAGGTAAAACTGTCATTGGTGATTTAAAAACCGCATTCGTGAATATTGACGGCGTTTTACAAGAACTGAAAGTCGAAAAATTCACGGGATATGTCAAAATATCCTCTGAGAATTATGATGGTCTGGTGATTTATGAAAATGGAGATCCTGTCGAAAGCGTTGAAAATTATGCTGATGGCCGTCCTCGGATTGAAGGCGCCGAAGCTATGACAAATGTCATTGCTAAAACAAAAGAGGGGGGAGGCTTATTGAATATTCAGGAACTCCCCTCTAACGTGGTCAATATGATGCTTCGAGCCATCCATAGTAAAGTTGTGTATAAAGATCTCCTCTCAGAATTCACTCAGATTAAAAATCTGCTGGTAACGCTGAAAACAAAGCAAATTACTGGGCATGTTGAGATTGAAATGAATGATGGGGCCGGCGAAGCATTTATTTTCCTTGAAGATGGGAAACTGATTGAAAGTTTATTCAGTAGTGGTGATGGTACCACGTTTTCCGGGAAAAAAGGCCTGGCGAAAATTTTGGAAGTCGCTAATGAAGTGGGATATGTGATGAATGTGTTCCAGGCGGAGAGCAAAGCTTTTCAGGCTGGAAAGATTGATATCGGGAAGAAAAAAGAAACGCCTCCTGAACCTGAAGATCCGAGTGAATTATTGGAAATTGTCGAAAAGATTGTGCAGAGTATTGATCAATCACTCCAAAAAATGATAGGAAAAGGCAAATTTCGCGACGCATTTATGCAAGCGATCTTTCAAAAATCCAATGATTATCCGTTCTTGAAATCCCTGGGGACGAATATCCAAACCGGAAAAGGCTATGTGATTGATGAACCCACATCTCTTGATAACCTTGTGTTCGGCGTCAGCGACGTGCTCGATCAAAGCGTAAGTTTTATTTCAACGCCTAAAACACGAACAAAGCTGAAAGAAACTATTCGGATGGGATTAGGGCAGGTGAAAATGATTTATGAAGAGCAGATCCAGGAGTATAACCTTGATACTGCTCTTTTTGAGTATTTAGGATGATGAATGGTTTCCCCGGTTCAGGAGGGTTGTTATACAATATAATACACATACCCGAATGAACCGGGACCAAGGACAGAACCAACACTGGATCCCATAAACGTTTCGTAGATTTCCTCACAGGTGTAATTCTCTTCAATCTTCGGTTTCACGGTTTCGACTTTTTCAGGAGCCATGGCGTGAGCAATTCCCACTTTGATCGTGTTTCCAGGCGAAACAGCTTCTTTCATTAAATCAATCATTTTGTCAAATGCTCCTATTCCTCCGCGAGGAGACGCTTTGACGCCGGTTTCTCCACCTTCAATAGAAAGAATAGGCTTTAAATTCAACAAGCTGCCCAACATCGCTTTCGCTTTTCCCATTCGCCCGCTTTTTTCTAAATAGCTCATATCATCAACCATGAATAAGCTTTTCATGTTATTGATGATCGGGTCAATATATGCTAAAATTTCCTCTTTCTTTTTTCCTTGTTGCGCCAACCGAGCAGCCTCAATCACAATAATACCCAACCCAATACAGGTTGATTTCGAATCAACCACTGTGATGTCAAAATTTTTCCCTTGCTTCTGAGCCGCCCCCATCGAAAATCTCGCCATATTCGTGGCCAAGGTAAAAGTCGGACTAAAATTCGCAGACACATGAATTGAAAGCACTGAATCTGTTTCCTGACTCAGGTGAGTATAGACATCCGAAAAATCTTTCCTTCCTGGAGGTGCACTGACCGGTCTGTCAGGCGAGGTTCGTAGCATATCATAAAATTGCTCGACTGAAATTTCAAACGCCTCTCGATAGACTTTATCTCCAATCGTGATCACTGTTGGAACAAGTCGAATATCATATTGCTTGATAATGTCTTGCGGCAGATCACATGTGGTATCAGTGACAATCTTTACCTGACCCATAATCCTACTCCTGTTCCCCCGGTATTAATCTATTAAAACATGATAAGTATTATTGCGCAACAACAAACAACCCGTATGACTATCTGTCACAAAGCATTTTCCTCTCCTCGCAGGAAACTTTTTTCATATTCTAATACTATTGATACTTAGAATAAATTTCGTCTTGTGTCAAGAAAATAATATAGACACAAGAATTTTTGCCTGTTTTTCGATAAATTTTCTTGCCTTCTTTTTTTATGCCTTTACTATCATAAATGGCACACGTTGATATGGATATTGGCATATCTCATGGAAAAGACCATCAGTGAACGACAATTTCTATAGGACAAACAAGGATCGTATGCAAAATAACAAATACGTAGAGACTCCTGGAACACAGATATTTCAGATCTTAATGCAACTCTCGGATTATCTCGAACTCTATCGACAATGGGGTTTTGATGGAATCTCCTGTAAAAAGGAGTTTCAAACACTTCAGGATCTTCCTGCTCTTGAGAAACTTCGCGCTGAATTAGCAGGATGTCAGCGATGTAAGTTGTCTCATGGAAGGACGCATATCGTCTTTGGCGAGGGCAATCCTCAGGCAACGCTGATGTTGATTGGCGAGGGCCCCGGGGCTGATGAAGATCGGCTGGGGCGTCCCTTTATCGGAAAATCTGGTGAACTCCTGACCAGGATGATTCAAGCAATTAATCTGCGTCGGGAAGATGTGTATATTACGAGTATTGTCAAATGTCGTCCACCGCAGAATCGTGACCCTGAGCCGGATGAAATTGCAACGTGTACGCCATTTTTGCGCCGTCAAATTGAGTGTATTCAACCCAGAATTATTTGCGCATTGGGTCGCGTCGCCGCGCAAACGTTGTTAGAGACAACGACGCCGATTTCCCAACTGCGAGGACGATTTCATGATTATCACGGTATAAAACTCATGCCAACTTTTCATCCTGCTTATCTTTTAAGGAATCCTCAGGATAAACGGTTGGCATGGGAAGATTTGCAGTGTGTGCAGCAAGAATACGAGAAGGTAAACAAATCATTGACAGCAGAAGAAAATACTTGACAAAATAATATGATTCTTATTTAACTCAAGTACTATGTGTGTTTTGTGAAATTTCTCTTCACTTTCGATTAAACAAAAGCTCAAAAAAAAGTCAACTCTAAGGGTAGTGGTCTGAAAATAAGATTCAACAGTAATATCTATTGGTGAGAGGTCAGGCGTGTATTCTCTACAAATCAAAGCATTATATCGATATCGAGGATTGATTTGGAATCTAGTGGTGCGAGAGCTAAAAGCACGATATCGTGGGTCAATTTTGGGCTTCTTGTGGTCGTTCTTAAATCCTCTCTTGTTAACATCTGTTTACACATTGGTGTTTTCCGTCTATTTGCGCTTTGGCATGGAAGATTATGTCGTGCACCTGATGAGTGGGCTCTTGCCGTGGCTCTGGTTCTCTTCATCATTGCTCGAATCGTCGGGGTCAATTCTCGCAGGGGGGAATTTGATTAAGAAAATCCTTTTTCCCGCAGAAGTTCTGCCTCTGGTTGTGGTGCTGGCAAACGGTATTAATTTTCTTCTGAGTTTACCAATTTTACTGCTCTTTGTGGCCGGGTTTAAGGCCCTGGGTTTTGGCGTTTCGGTTGGAATTTCTCTTTTTACGCTGCCCGTGGTTATTGGAATTCAAATGATTTTTACCGTCGGGTTGGCTTTTATGGTATCGGCCTTATGTGTGCATTACCGTGATGTGCAGCACGTTCTTGGGAATTTGCTCACCTTATGGTTTTTTTTAACCCCCATTATCTATCCACTCTCGCAGATTCCTGAGAAATTTCGATTTATTGCGAATCTCAATCCTATTGCCCCGCTGATTTTTGCCTATCAGAATATTTTTTACTATGGAAAATTCCCAAGCTTTTCTCAATTAGCCATAGTCACAATTATGGCGCTGTGCATGTACACAATGGGCTCTGCGGTTTTTGAGAAGTATCGAGGGACGTTTGCTGAGGAGGTGTAACCAGTGTATGCAATAAAAGTTGAAAATATCGCCAAATCGTTCAAACTCAGGAGTCGGCATAAACACCACACGACGCTGAAAACGATGCTGGTCAACCTACTGAAAGGGAAGCATCTCACCATGGAAGAGCGAGAATTTTGGGCGTTGCGTAATGTTTCCTTTGAGATACCCAAAGGAATTACCCTGGGGATTATCGGGAGTAACGGATCGGGAAAAAGTACGCTCTTAAAATTGATTGCCGGGATCCATCGTCCAACATCAGGGGGGATCGCTACAAATGGGCGTATCTCGGCATTGATTGAACTCGGCGCAGGATTTCACCCTGAATTTACCGGACGCGAAAATATTTTCATCAATGGCATTATTCTTGGATTGACTCGTAAGCAAATTCAGCAAAAGCTCGATGATATTATTCAATTTTCCGAATTAGACGATTTTATTGACAGCCCGGTAAAAACCTATTCCTCTGGAATGTATATGCGCTTAGCGTTTGCGATTGCCGTGGCCGTTGATCCGAATATCTTACTGATTGATGAGATACTGTCTGTCGGCGATGCCAGTTTCCAGAAGAAATGTCAAAATCGCATTAATACATTTAAAGCCGATGGAAAAACCATTGTGATTGTAACGCATGATCTCAGCGCATTAGAACGCTATTGCGAGCGGGTGCTTTGGCTTGATCATGGTGAACTTCAGGCCTATGGCGATGTACAATCAGTAATGCAGATGTATTTGGAACATGTGGCAAATCAGCAGCGAGCCAATTTGCTTGATGAACATGAACAGGATGCGTCGGGACAGTCAAAATCTTCGCGTAGAAAACGGTGGGGATCACGCGAAGTCGAACTGAATTCGGTTGAAATGTTTAATGGCAGTAAAACCCCGTGTTATCTCTATAAAACCGGCGATAAAATGACGATTGAAATTCTTTACAAAGCGTATCGTCCGGTCTATGATCCTGTCTTTGGGGTTGGGATTTTCCGCGATGATGATACCTATTGTTATGGCACCAACACGCACATCGAGAATATCACGATTCCGAGAATTGAAGGAGAAGGAAAAGTTCGCTTCTGCATCGACCGCTTAGATTTGACCGAAGGCAAATATTTATTAGATGTGGCAGTGCATGAAAAAGATGGCACGCCGTACGATTATCAAACCCGAGCCTACTCCTTTGAAGTCATGTCCATGATTAAAGATGTTGGCGTGTATCGTCCGTTGCACCGTTGGGAATTTGAGTAAAGCGTAAAACTTTTTGTAATCTGCTTGAACGAGGAAGATCGTAAATATCCTCGCTCAAGCGTTTATGAAGAAAGGAACGTGTTTTCTAACAAATCCACAAGAGGTGCAATATCCTCCAGCCCAAAACACGGGACACCAGTATCAACATTTATATCACTCACCGTCGCTAACAAGTTATCGCCTTTGCGAAATAATGGGCATTCATATACCTCTGCTCGAAATACTTCAACTTTGGGATGCGTACTTCCCTTGTAACCTTCTGCAATCACGAGATCTACATTCTGAAAATAGCGGTCGCGCAATTCGTCAAGCGTTAGATCCGACGGAGGAGTGGTGATAAACGCGAGTTTGTATGGCGAAGCTATGGCAACAGCATCAGCGCCAGCCTGAGCATGGCGCCAGCTATCTTTCCCTCTTTGATCAACCTCAAAGTCATGTAAATGATGTTTAATTGTACCGATGCGATAGCCGCGTCGTTTGAATTCAGGAATTAATTTCTCGATTAGCGTGGTTTTGCCGCTATTTGACTTACCGACAATAGAAATAATAGGAATCATCGTCATTCTCTTTTTTGCTCAGGGACGATTAATTGACCCTGGGAACATTCGTGAAGGTGAGCACGCCGTTTTTATCAACATATTTATAGATGGTTTTTGTCTTAGTCCCGCTATAGGGCGAATGGACAAGATATAAAGCCTTCACTTGTTTCACATAATTTTGTGTTTCTGCATACGGTGGAATTTTATTACCATGTTTGCGTACCGCTTCTTCTCCGGCATTATACCCTGCAAGCACAAGATCCAAATTTTCTTCTCCAAATTCATCAAAGAGGTATTTGAGAAATTTGACGCCGCCTGTGATATTTTCTTCCGGATCGAAAATATCTTCGACGCCAAAACGTTTTGCCGTTGCCGGCATGAGTTGCATGAGTCCCTTTGCCCCTTTCGGAGAAACTGCTTTATGGTTAAAATTGGATTCGACTTTCACAATCGCTTTGACTAATTCGGGACTCAAACTATGAGCATTCGCAATCCGAGAAATCGTGGTCAGGTGAGACGACATGGACGCTAAAGATGAGGAGGAAACCATCTTGGTCATGCTCAAAGGTTGTACCTGCGTATGCGAAGTTCCTGTTCCTCCGATGGTTTCATAAGAGACATCAGTTGGAGGTTGGTTTCCATAATGGACAACACCATTTTTTACGTATTTATAAATCTCGGTCGCTTCTGATACCGGAATCGTGAATGTCCATAATATTCCGATATTCAGAAAGAATAATAGCTTGAATCGGCGTCGATAGATTTCTTTCACAATCATAGGATGGATCACTCATCGGCTCAGAGACTTTCGAGGTCTTGAAGACCTCGAAAGTCTTTCACTCAGCATTTCTACCTTAACAGAACATTATTATAATATGACAAAAAATACTAATGAGTCAAGAAAAAAAGCATCATGTCAATGAAACACTGCCATGTAATCCTCTAAAAGGTGTTAAATCCTTGTCGTTGAAATCAGGAGCGAATCGTGCTCATGTTTTATTCGAATAGGGCGGTTATTGACAAACACCTCTGTAATTTCAGCAGCTTGTGTTCGAAAGATATAATTATCTGAACAGATGACATGCAAGGCTTTTCCTTCGAATTGTAAGGTGATGCTTTCCACGGGGGTATCGGAAGCAAAGAGTAAGCGATCATTGATAGTAAGCACTGTAGCATTATAGAGTATGAGTTCGCGAATGTGCTCTTTCTGTTTTCTGAGAAACATCAGTGTGCCGCTGAATGTGATCTGCGGTTCTATCTCGACCACTGGATATTTTGAGGGTTCATAGAGAAACGCAAAATAATGAGTTTCCTGTTCAAAAGAGATTTCTAGAGCAGAAATTTCATGACATAATAATAGTTTTTCCTCGCAATAGGCTTGAAGGTAGCGTCCTGAAACTCGGAGAACTTCTTCTCCATAATATGCATACATCAGGGTATGAAAACTCGCCGGGGCAATGGTGCACTTGCCATATTTAATAAATGAAGCGGCTACAGCATCTTTGTATCCCTGACTAATCCAGCCGGAATCTGCGGTTTCTCCTCCAGTAAAAATAGAAACGTCCATTTCTTGCGGATGAAATGGCATGAGAGTAAAACGGCGATGTTCACTGGTGCGAATATCAACACATTTATTGCTAAAATCTACATTCAGACGGAATGGAGGGAAGTGGAAATATTGGTCGAAGAAATGCTGTCCTCCTCCGAGAAGTAAATCGCAGAGAATCCAATAGGTTGGTTTATAATAAAATATCGAGCGATAGTGGGTGATCGGTTCGTCTAAATCCTCAAACCCATTGTGATGACCGCTGAGAAAATCAAAGGTTGAGGTTGAAAGCCACTGATCAAATGTACTTTGAACCCGTCGTTCTGAAAAATTGATATGAGTAATCCGGTCCACCGTGATCGTGTTATGTGCCTGAATCGAACGAAAATACTGGTTCCATTCATGGGTGTGTTGAAATGAGTACGCGCCTCCATCAATCAGATATTCCTGCCCATTGGCGAATAATTCGAAACTCAACAAATCGGAGTGTTTCAATTGTAAGGAGGTAGAGAAAACATTTAACCCGGTGGAAACGACGCAATAGCCATTCCCCTCTGGTTTTTCACTTTGCAACATCGCATAGGAAGAATGTGGAATCAAGCAAGATTGTTGACGCACACCGCCTGTCGTCATGAGTCGCTGAAATTCTTCTTGCCCGTCTAACCCAAAATACCAGAGTAAAGTTTCATCAAAATGTTGTCCGTGTACGAAGAATTTTTCATATTTTAAAAGCAGCGCTGCAATGGAAAATAGATACCGAAACGTTTGCGGCTGCCTGTATGTGCCCGTAAAGAGATGCTCTGGAAAATCTTCGCCAAAACCACAGAGGCATCCATTGGGTTTAAGAAATAACGACCAGTGTTCCACCATAGTTGTAAAGCCATTGAGCACGGTCTGGGGAATATGAAACCGATTGTTCTGGCGGCCAGAGAGCACCAGGCAATAAAATTCTATCAACGTTGTCAGCACGGCCGGCGAACTCTGTAAAATCGTTTCTAAACTAAGCAGCGGGGTCTTCCACTGTAAAATATCCCACCCGCATTTTCCCCATATTTTGCTGTGAACATATTCCGGAAAAGCGGTGCTCAACAGATACAGAAAACTTGCCTGAGCTACAATTGACTTGAGCGGAAGATGGGACGAGGAAGTTGCACAGAGCGCATCATAAATGGCATGGCCATGGGATAACAGACTATGATAAAAACGACAAAAAAAGGGTTCATCAAGTAACTCAGAGGAGAAGAAAAACGCATAACCAAACAACCAAAAGATGCCGCGTAAGGCAATCTCATACTCATACACCCAATTGACGCTTAACAGGTAAGGATTTTGTTCAATCCAACTGAGAATTTCATCCACAAATTCTTGAATATACACCTGGTCTCGCGTGTACCAATAGGCTTTCCCCAGATCCAGGAAATGCTGGTGCCGACTCAATTGCCAGACAAAATGAATATCCGCCTCTTCATCAGCGCATAATGCGGCATAAGTATATTTTTCTCCAGGCGTCCAAAACTTGCCATCTTTTGAGAGGTGTTCATAGCTTTTGTTCCAGAGAATCGGCGTCTCTGCCTGAACCGCATGAAGAGAGAACAAGAGAAATTTATGATCTAAGATATCATCGGCTGCCTGTAATAATCCCGGGATTGTTTCCGGATACTGGGTTTTGAGGGTTTGGACAATTTCATCACGCTTCCACCAGTTCACAAGAAATGAAGCCGGAGGTCTCATCTTCAGGTATTTAAAAAATTGTTCAAAGGCTTTTTCTTCTTTTCCGAATTCAAGCGATAATTTGATCGGTTGTAATTCCGGAATAGAGAAATTGAGATATTGAAAAATATCATATTTCGAGCGAAATTCTGGCGGAAATTTGAGAGATTTTCCAGGCATCTCGTGCGGCTCATAACGAGATTCTTTGCGCTTCAAAAGTTTGGAAAATAGTGTTTTCAGATCATTCACGAGGCTCGGCTCCTTCTTCATAAGTGCTCTTCTGCTGAGGTTGACAATTGTATGACCCGTGTATGAAAGAAAAACAGAGAAGTCAAACAATTTTTCTTGATTTCATAGTCTCTTCTCAATAAGAGGGAAAAAATAGTATCAGATGTTATATGGAAAAATTGCAAATGAGCGATGTTTCAAAAATCTCATTCCCGGAATCCATCCTGGGAAGGCCAAATTGAGTATTCAAAAAAACTTGTGTTAGGCGTGTCATGATTTTTCTGAAAACTATATCTCACGCCCTATAAACGGAGAAATACTGGAAAATTTATGTTTGAAAAACTGAATGCCTTAGAAGAAAAATACGAAGATCTCACACACAAATTGAGTGACCCAAAGATTATTACGAATCAAGAGCAATTTCGGAAATGCGCCAAAGCGCATGCGGAATTAGAAGATATCGTGGTGAAATATCGGGAATATAAGAAAGTTTCTCAAGAACTCGCGGATACCCGGGAACTCCTCCGAACGGAAACCGATAATGAGATGAAAGAATTGGCAGAAGGAGAATTGGAAGCATTAGCGACCCGCGTAGAGAAGATTGAAGAAGATTTACGCCTGCTGCTCATTCCGAAAGACCCGAATGATGAAAAAAATATTGTCCTGGAAATTCGAGCCGGCACCGGCGGCGAAGAAGCCGCGCTTTTTGCCGCAGATTTGTTCCGAATGTACTCAAAGTATGCTGAAAATCAGCGATGGAAAGTTGAAATCATGAGTTCAAACCCCAGTGGGATCGGGGGATTCAAAGAAATCATTGCGATGATTGAAGGGAAAGGCGTGTATAGTCGCCTCAAGTTTGAAAGCGGCGTACATCGCGTACAGCGCGTACCGGTCACTGAAGCCAGCGGGCGTATTCATACTTCCGCCGTCACGGTCGCTGTGCTGCCCGAAGCAGAAGAGGTTGAGGTCGAGATTGATCCGAATGAACTGCGGATTGACGTGTACCGATCCTCCGGTCCCGGAGGACAGAGCGTGAATACAACAGATTCTGCGGTACGGGTAACACATATCCCCACCGGGTTAGTAGTTTCGTGCCAGGATGAAAAATCGCAGCATAAGAATAAGGCCAAAGCCCTGAAAATTTTACGCGCACGCCTGCTTGATCGCGCGATCGCCGAACAGCATCAAACAATTGCGCAAAATCGTAAAAGCCAGGTCGGAACCGGCGACCGCAGCGAACGCATTCGCACCTATAATTTCCCGCAAAGCCGCGTGACGGATCATCGCATTAACCTCACATTATATGCCCTCGATGCCATTCTTGAAGGGAAACTCGATGACGTGATCGAACCGCTGATTACATCGGCCAAAGCTGAAGCCCTGAAGAATATTCAGGAATAAGAAGAATTGGTTCGTAGTTCTCGCTTCAGCGATTTCTTCCGCCTGAAGGTGGGACTACGAACCTTTCACAATTGCATCGATTCTGCTCAGTCAATAATGGCCTGATAGGTTAATACCCTGAAATCCAGACTGATTTTGAGGGATGGATCCCATAACTGCTGCGGCATGATGATCGCGATCAATTCTTCTTTGGGATCGACCCAGAAATCCGTTCCGGCAGCCCCGCCCCAGTTAAACATCCCTTCTGAACCTACATGTCCGGCCTGCGCCACGTTGCTGACCATTCTAACTCCCAAACCGAAACCATAGCCCGGATATTTCGCCTCGAATTCGGGCTGTAACACGTTTTCAGACAGATGGTTCATGGTCATGAATTCCACGGTTTTACGGCTGAGCAAACGGACGCCGTTGAATTCCCCCTGATTAAACAGCATTTGAGCAAATTGGAGATAATCGTGCGCTGTCGCTACCAATCCTCCCCCGCCGCTGCGAAAACTCTGGGTTTGTAAATACGGGCTGGTCGCAGGCGCATCAATCGGACGTAAACCTCCTTGCTCCGCAGGGCCGTACATGGCAGCAAAGCGGTCAACCTTTTCGGCCGGAACGTAAAAACCTGTATCCTGCATATTGAGCGGCGTAAAGATACGCTGCTGCAAAAATTCATCGAAGGGCATGTCGGCAATCACTTGCACCACATACCCGAGTAAGTCGGTTGACAGGCCATAGTGCCAGCGCGTACCCGGTTGATAGCGTAACGGGATTTTCGCCAGCTCAGGCATGATATCGGTCAGGGACACACCATAAGGGTGGATCAGGCGATCTTCATGGTCAAGAATGTTCAATTCCTTGTACATCTTACGGTACAATTTATCAATCGGGCACAGGGGATCAAAACCATAACTCAACCCGGAGGTGTGCGTCAACAGATCGAACATGGTCATTTCACGTTCCTGGTCTTCCAGCATGAGACGACCTGACTCTGTGGCTTTCACAAGTACTTTTGTGTTTTTGAAAGGGGGAAGAAATTTTGAAACCGGATCATGCAGGCGGAATCGCCCTTCTTCGTAGAGCATTAACGCCGCCACGCTGGTAATTGGTTTGGACATGGAATAGATGCGGAAAATGGCATTCGGCTGCATGGCTTTATTGGCTTCAATCTCCATCATTCCGACACAATCAAGATGTACAATCTGTCCGCGTCGCGCAATTAAGGTCAGCACTCCGGCGCACTGCTGTTGATCCACACAGGCTTGCATGACCGGGCGAATACGTTGCAAACGTTCGGTTGACAGCCCTACATTTTCCGGAACAACTTGTTGTTTCAGCATCTTTTTCCTCCCACGTCCAGTAACCACAGTTGGGACAGATTTCTCAGATAAGAGCGATTATTCAGAGTGGTGTTCATCCGCGCCTGTCTCCACTCTTTATCCAATCTGGGAAATCTGAGGAATCCGTGGTCATTTACCACTCTCATCTCACACACCTTTCAAGCAAAAGATGGCACAGAAGATTTGCGCACGACGAGTTCGACCGGCATGATTGTTGTGGTAATGATTCCATCTTCCAGATATTGCATCAAATTCCGCACCACGATCTTTCCGATTTTCACAATATCCTGGCGCACAGTCGTCAACGGGGGACAGCAGTTGTCGCCCACCGTATCATCATAACCCACAATGGAAACATCGTCCGGAACCTGTCGTCCGGCTTCACGTAATGCTTCGATTGCGCCAATCGCCATCACGTCATTGTTCGCAAACACGGCGTCTAATTCTGGCCTTTGCCGGAGCAATTGCTGCATGGCGAGATAACCGGATTTGCGAGTGTAATCGCCATAGGTCACCAGGGCGGAGTCATAGGCGATACCTGCTTCTTTAAGGGTTTCCTGATAGGACTGGTGGCGAAGAATCACTTCGGTTTCCCCATAGACCCCTCCGATAAAAGCAATCTGTTTTCGTCCGGTTTCAAGCAGGTGCTGCATTGCCAGGCGTCCGCCAGTGAGATCGTCTCCGCTGACGCTGCAATAACTCTGATCAGGAGAAAGTGCGCCATGCACAATAAATGGCGCTTTACGACGAGCCAACGTGGCGATTTCCTGGGCAAATTCCTGAGCATGGCATAAAATACAACCATCAACTCGTTTTGCATCCAGATATTTTTGAATCCAATCCCGTTCTTCCGGATGGACTTGTACGATTAATAAATCATAGTCATATTCATTCAGGGCATACGCGTACGTTCCAACCAGTTTGTGGATAAAGGGGTCTGTTACCATATAATCATCATCCGGCGCAAGAGGAATGACAAAGGCCATAATGTTCGTGCGCTGCAAGCTTAAATTGCGTGCGCCCTGATGAATAGCAAACTGGTGCTCTCTGGCAATCGCGTGAATCCGCAGTTTCGTTTCCTGGCTGATCAGAGGGCTGTCATTGAGCGCACGCGATACGGTTGATTTTGAAACACCGGCTAATTTCGCGATGTCGGCAATGGTTTTAATTTTCTCGGACATACCATATCTATCCTATGTTCTTTGCATCATGACCCACAACAGGATTCTTGTAACTGCAACTTTTTACAGCATACCGAAATGCAAGCGTTTTCGTCAAGCAGATTTTTCGAAATCCGTTGCTCTTCTGCCCGTTTGTTCCGCACGATGCGTTCTGTGACAACTGCGTCAATCGCCTGCTGCCCGAGGGCGCGAGCCACAGAGATGCGATGATGTCCGTCGCGCACATAATAGGTCTCGCCCACTTTAATCAATTCCACCGGCGGTAACGCCTCTTCCTGGATCATGGCACGAGCGATGTTGAGCCAGCGTTCTTCACTGTGATCGTGAAGCGGATAAAAACGGTCGTCAAAATCATGGCTGCGATTTTCGCTGCCCCGAATGTGAGCAATCGAAACCGCGGAAATCCCGCGATAATGACTTTCAAGAATGACTTGAGTGGATTCCAGATTCTTTAAACTCTGAATTTGTACCGGGAGTCGGAACAGTTTCAACCAGAAACGACGCCAGCGAGCACGTCGGTGCATGAGGGTAAATTTTCTGAACGCCATTTCAGTCGCAACAAAATCGTTGTGGACAAAACTATTGCGTTGGATCGTGATTATTGCTCCTGGCAGCATAATCGTTTCTCCTTTTTATGGCAACCGGTTGCATCAGATAATAAAAAAATATTAAAAGCAACCGGTTGCATTGGATAATAAAAATTCAACGTGATCAAAGTGAAGTCAACCACTACAACGAATTGAAGAATATAGCGGATTTCTTTGTAAATTCGTTACAGTTGTAGTCCTTACTCGCATAATTTTCTTGAATAAGAAACTTATTGCAACCGGTTGCAATATTTGTCAAGTAATTTTTTACAATTTTTTTAAAAAATAAACGAATAACGATTACGTTGTTCTATAAGAACATCCCTGGTCTCTTTTTTGCTTGACGATTTTCGTTGTAGAACGTTATGATTTGATATACATCAACGCATGACGACGAGCTGAAATCGCCGCCTTTTTTCATTTATTTTCATGCTCGTGCAGAGACGCGGAGACATTATAAGCGTTCAGTCGATAATCCTTTCGCGCCTCTGTGAGAACGCTGTGAGGTGGTACGTATGAAACCTATATTCTCTCCTATAGAACGACAAGAATCGCATATAGGAAAGAATCTGAGAAATCTGTTAAATCTGTGGTTATTTCCAACTCTTCGATTGTTCATCATTTTTTTCATCTTTTTTTCATCTGTTGGAATCGCCTGTAGCGAAAACGTCGGAGATATGATCCGGCAGGGCGATCAATCCTTTAATCGAGGCGACTACCGGCAAGCGCTGAAACTCTACCAGCAAGCCGCAGCGCAGGTAGGTGCGCAGTCGGCATTATTTGCGGAAATCGTGAACAACATGGCGGCGGTAAATATGGCGCAAGGCGATTTGCAGGCGTTTTACCAGAATTTCACCCGCGCCAAAGAATTGAAACAACGCCTGGTTCCAAAATTAGCAGCGCATGCAGTAAGTCGACCGACCGACAAAAATTTGTTGATCAATGGCGGATTTGAGGATGGTCTAATTTTCCCGTGGGGCACCGGCCATTACGAAAGCATGGATGGCAAATTCCAGTTTGGCCTCTGGTGGAACAGCATGAACGCCAACGCATTTATGAAAGTGGATACGGCCGAGACGTACTCCGGCGTGAAATCGCTGCAAATCACCAATTATTCCCCTTCCGCCTCGCATGTGTTCACCACGCTGTCGCAGCGTATTACCGGATTGCAGCCCAACAGGGTTTACAAAATTTCCTGTTATGTGAAAGCCAACGATGTGCCGCCGAGCGCGGTGCTGGTGATTGTTGACGCAGCCTGGGCCAAACGTTTTGCACTGCCGTCCGGAACCTATGAGTGGCAGCCCTTCAGCGTCACGGTCAACATCGGTCACAACGACTACATTGATTTCCGCATCGTCCATCAAAGCACCGGGTCGGTTTGGTTTGACGATATTATCGTGGAAGAAATGACGGCAATAGAAGAGGCCGATGCCTGGCAGCAGGCCGAACGGTTATTTGACTCCGCCCGCTATGCCGACGCGCTTCAGGCGTATGCCGAACTCGAAAAGCAGTATCGTGAGAACGAGGGGGCCTTGCGCCATGTCAAATGGTATGCCGGCCGCGTGCATCTTGCGCTCGGACAGTATGACCGCGCCTTTGAAAACTTCAGTTGGGCGGTCAACAAAGGGATCGATCGCGCCAATATCGATCTGGCCGAATTGTACTATTATTTAGGTGATTTCGAAATCGCGATCCAGTATTTTGCAAAATCGCTGGACATTGTCAAAGAAGATCAGGGTACGGTGAGCCTGATCTGGAACAAACTCAGCCAATGTTACCTGGCATCCGGCAAGCTGGAAGAAGCGTTGCGCGCCCAGGAATATGCTTATTTTGTGCTGAAACATATTGAAGATCAACACGGGCAGGCCCTGGCGCTAAACCAATTAGGGGTGATTTATCAACGCCAACAGGCTTATGATCGCGCCCGCGAGCAATTTCTGATGGCATACCAACTGGCCGGACGTCTGGACGATCAGAAGCTTCATTCTGACGCTGCTCTCAATCTGGCCGAAACCGCGTATCTCAACCAGGATTATGCTGAAGCCCGAACTTATCTCAACGAAGTTTTGCCGATCAAGGAAGCGCTTGCCGATCAAATTGGACAGGTGAAAACCTTCCGCCTTCAGGGACAGCTTGCGGCTGCGGAAAATAAACTTGAAGACGCGGTGTTCAGTTATCGTCGCGCTGTCTCTCTTCTAGAAACCGTCGCGGCTGGCGTGGCGGATATTTCGCGCGAAACCAAAGCCGCCTTTATGCAGCAATTTTCGCAGCTCTATCGGGAATACGTCGAATTACTCCTCATCCTCTTCCAACGCACCCAGCAAGCGACGTACCATCAGGAGGCCTTCCAGGTTGCCGAACAAGCACGTTCGCGAACATTTACCGAAATGGTGACAGAATCGCGCGCGATCCAGGCGTTTGCCGCTACGAGCAAGGATTCTGAATTCAAAGCCTGGCTTGAACAAGAACGACAATTGAACGCCGAAATCTATGCGCTGCAAAAACAAATCCAACAGCCGCAAACACAGTCTCTTTTGGAAAATCGGCAAGAGATCGCCCGCCGTTTAGATCAGGCAAAACAAGAGCGTCAAACGCTCCAGGCGCAGATCACGCAGAACTATCCACGCTATGCTGATTTAAAAACCCCGCAACCGCTGCACGTTGAAGACGTGCAGAATCTTCTGGGGACTGATGAAGCGGCGATTAGCTATTTTGTCACCCCGACGCACACCGCCGTCTGGGCAATAAACAAAGAACAAGCCCTATGCGCTGTGATTCAGCTTACTCGATTAGAATTGATTCAACAGAGCGAAAGCTTTCGGAGTACGTTTGCAAAAATTCTGATGGAATGGGAGCAATTTAGTGGGACCGCCAATGACGAAGCCCGTTTGCGATCCGTGTTAATGTATCCTGTCGAACAAGCCTTCGCGCTATACACAATCCTGATTGCGCCGGTTGAACAGATTATCCGCTCGAAACGAGTCGTCTATCTTGCGCCGGATGATCTGCTCTATAAACTGCCGTTCGAAGCGCTGCTCACGAAACCGTTTACATTTGATTCTACGAGCAGTTCGGTGATCGGGGCGGAGCTTCAGCATGCACCGTTTTGGGTCAAAACTCAGGCCATCGCCTATCTTCCTTCTCTTTCCGTATTGCGCAGTCTGCGGACATTTGAAAAAGCTCAGTTCGTAACCCAGTCGTCGCTGCTTGCATTTGCTGATCCCATTTTTGCCGTTCCGAAAACGTCGGTTGAATCAACCGACGCGTCGCAACTCAGGACGTTTGCCACTCGTTCGGCATTATTACGCGGTTTGTCGGTTGATCCGGCAGTGAGATTACCATCGCTGACCGAGACGCGCGAAGAAGCGCGTATGGAATGGATTTTACCGCCGCTCCCTGATACCCGCGAAGAAGCACTCGCGGTCGCGTTCATGTTAGGGGCTGATCCGGAACAGGCTGTGTATTTGCAGGAAAACGCGACAGAATCCACTGTGAAAAATCTCAGCTTACGCTCCTACAAAACGCTGCTGTTTGCCACGCATGGCTTGATGGCGGGTGAATTCGGTCCGGGCGCGCAACCAGCCCTGGCATTGAGTTTTGTCGGAGATCCGGGAAATGATGGTTTATTGGAGATGAGCGAAATTTTGGGATTGGATCTCAATGCGGATTTAGTGGTGTTGTCGGCCTGCAATACGGCCAGCGGCACAGGAGAAGAAGATCGCGGCGAAGGCTTTGCCGGGCTGACGCGGAGTTTTATGTACGCTGGCGCGCGGTCGTTGTTCGTCACGCAATGGAGCGTCGAAAGTTCGTCGGCCAAAACATTAGTGCAAACCACATTCCGCCAGATGTCCGCCGCCTCGAAAGTTGAAGCCCTGGCGCAAGCCAAACGCGACATGATCAAGGGCCAGAAATCTGTACAATTCAGCCCGAACCTCAGGGTATCGCTGGCTCACCCGTTGTTCTGGGCGCCATATATTTTAGTTGGCGAGACGCGCTAAAACACAGTGCTTTGACAGGTTCGTAGCGGAACTACGAACCTGTCAGGCTTTTACACCAATTGATGCAGTTGTTGGATCAGAGCATCGAATTCATCGCCTTTGAAACAGAAGCGCAGATCGAGGAAGTGTTTTCGGAAGGCGGCCACGTCATCTTTGACGGTTTTGTTTTCGATGATGACGTCGTGCATGAATTGCGCGAGTTCTTGAAAATCCTGCGCCTGCATCCCAAACCGCGTCATTTCCGACACGCCCATACGAATGCCGCCCGAGGCCGTGAAGCCTTCTTCTTCGGGAGTGGCCTGATAATTTACAACGATATTGTTAGCTTCCAGGCGTTCGGCAATCTCCGGGCCTTTGGCATAGCCGACCAGCATCACGACCTGATGGGTTTCAGTGTACGAAATGCTCGGATCGCCCGCGACCTGCAAACCAACGTCTTTGAGGGCCTGCGCAAAGGCTTTGGCATTAGCGATTACGCGCTTTTGATACTCATCTTTGAAGTGATTCATTTCATACGCGGCCATCAGTAGGCCAAGCAGCGTGCCGAGATGATGATTGCTGACGCTGCCGGGAAAGGCGCGGCGTCCGATGGCTTCCCACAGCGGATAGGCGGCGTCTTCTTCGATGTAGTTCGCGCCGATTACGCCGCGCTGTGTGCCAAAATAAGTCTTGTGCGTCGAACCGGTCACGATGTTCGCGCCTTCTTTGAACGGTTCCTGGAAATACGGCCCGATCAAGCCCAACACATGCGCCATGTCGTACATGAGCACGCAGCCGGGGTTCAACTCGTCAATCAGGGCGCGCATCTCTGCCACCGGTTCCTTGTGGATCACCATGCTTTTGCCTAAGATAATCAATTCCGGCTGGTGCTCGGCAATCAATTCGCGGCAGGCGGCCACATCAATTTTATAGGGATTATCCGGCAGCACCGGAAAATTCACTACGGCCGGTTTTTCCGTGACCGGATCGCGCGCCACAAAATCGCGTAACGCGCCCATAGGCTGCGCGCTCAAATGGCCGCCGCGAATAATGTGGTTGTTCATGACCTTACGCAGCCGGCGCTGTTCGCTCTTACGATCAGCCCGGTTGATGTAGTCCACCATCGCGCTGAACACGGCGGTATTCGCCATCTGACCGGACACAACGCGAGTTTCCACGTTTGCGCAGCCCAGATATTTTTTAAGTTCCTCGATTAGCAGCGTTTCCACCTCGCTGATAAATTTTGTGCCCTGATAATAGAACACTTCTGCGTCGTCAAAAGCCTTGACCGGTTTGTGCTCGGCATAGCGACAGACCGGGTCCATAATCGAAAGCAGGCGCGTCATCGGTGAAGGCGTTTGTTCGGACGGAATCAGGTTGATGCACTGCCGCTGGCGCCAGATCGTATTTTCAATGGCCTTCTTAAGGAGCGTATTGACCTTTTGAGTCATTTCTTTTGCCGGGACAACCTCTTTTTCTTTTTCAAACAATTGCTCATACGTAATCGGACGAGAGTATGGCGGCGCTTCACTACGCAGATGATAGGGCACGAGCACGGCTTCAGTGCGCTTCCCGCGAATCTCAACTTCCAGACGGTCGCCTTCCAATAGATTGCTATCTACTAAGGCCAGTCCAATCGCGCGTTTGCCGCTCTCGTCAGTCAGCGCAGATTCAATGCCTTCGCCTGCGATCTTCCAGTAAGGCACCATCGTGCCGCTGGTCACATATCCGACCTGTTTGCCATTGCGGAAGACCGGACTCCCGGCGCGCGCAATACCTTTGCCTGCCAACGCAACCGGCATGACTCGACGTGGAAGGTACTCGATCTCACTGTAATCCCGGTCCATAATTTTTTTCAAGGCTTTAAATTGCTGGAACAAGAATTGTTTACCGAGAAATTCGCCTTTTAAGAGAGAAAAACTGACCGCAAAGCGCGCCAGGCCAATCGCAAAGATCGGGATTTCCTGTCCGTCAGGATCGCTGCCGAGTTCATGGCCGTAAAGCGGCAGACCGGCTTCCAGGCGCAAGGTGTCTCTGGCTCCCAATCCAATCGGTTCAGCCCCTTTTTCCAGCAGGAGATCCCAGAGCGTCTGCGCGTGTTCGCTGGCGATAAATAACTCAAAACAAATCGGTTCGCCGGTATAACCGGTACGGGCAACCCTCACTTTTTGCCCCTGAATGGTGACCGTACTTAATGAATTGCGCAACGGTTCAGGCAGTTGGCCGGAATCCATCAGTTGCGTTAAAATTTCCTTTGAACGTGGCCCCTGAAGGCTGATCATCGCAATCTTGCTGGTATGATCTTCAAGTTCCACCTGGTCAAATCTTTTCAAGATCCTTTGAAAATGATCCCAATCTTTCTCACGATTGGCGGCATTGACAACCAGCAGATATTCCCCTTTGTCAAAATAGTACAGATACGCGTCATCAACCGCTCCGCCGCGTTCATTCGGGATCAGAGTATATTGGCTCTGGCCGGGTTCCAGGGCTGCGGCGTTATTGGTTAAGGTACACTGTAAGAATGCCACTGCATTTTTACCACGAAAAATGAAACGCCCCATGTGCGAAACGTCAAAGATGCCTGCGTTTTTGCGAGTTGCCAGATGTTCCTGCACAATGCCGGCCGGATACTGAATCGGCATATCCCAGCCCCCAAATTCCACCATCTGTGCGCCGAGTTCGACATGGCGGTCGTGTAAGACTGTTGCGTGAAGTTCTGCTGCCATAACGTTTTTTCCCTCCCCTGAAAATGTAGCGCGAAACTCCAGTTTCGCGCATCGTTGATAGCCGCGAAACTGGAGTTT
>DF820469.1:140608-159032 GCA_000739535.1 Candidatus Vecturithrix granuli
TTCCCCTGACCATAAAATTTTTATTCGCCGTGGTGCGTTTGCCAAAACGAATGAATAACTCCTTTGAGCATGTAGCGCGAAATTCCTTTTCGCGCATAGTATTACTTCAATTATGACATTCTGCATGTTTTCTTACAATCCATATCTGCTTGAATGCTTTGTCAATGTTTTTCTTGAGAAAAGAGAAGAAATAGCAGCGAGATGACTCATCACGTGGTTGAGAGCATGAATGAAAAGGCAGGTTTGTTGTTCCGCCTTCAGTTGGAAAACGCGCTAAAGCGCGAACTACAAACTTGTAGGGAGACTTGAAATTGTTGGGCTAGCGCCTAGATTTGCAGAGAAGTTCTCGAATTAAGGTGTCCATACTGCGCCTCCTCTTATAAGTCAATGCGGCCGAAATTCGTCAAGGAAAATTCCATCCTTGTCCACTGGTTTCTCATTATTTTGCTCTGGGTAACTTACGTAACGCAGAGGTTTTTTACCACGTAGCGGTTATACGGTGGATCGCCTACGGCTTCTTATGAGCTATCCTTGTAGTTTCAGTCGAAGGGCTAAGACACGCTTCATTCGAGATGCCGATATATCAATGCCCCTGAGCCATGCTGTAAATGCGCCGGTATTCCTGGTAATACCAGAGGACTTTCTGGACGTAGTTCTGGGTTTCTCTATAGGGAATCATGGCGACAAAAGCCGCAGGATCATCAGGATCGGCGTTCCGCCGCCATTCTTTGACGCGCTGCTCGCCGGCGTTGTAGCTTGCAATTACGGGCGGCAGCTCGTTCTGAAACAATTCCAGCAATTGTCTCAGATAGGTGGTGCCCAGCAGAATATTGATTTCCGGGCGCAAATACTGGTCGGAAGAATCTATTTCCAGCCCTAATCCGGCCGCCAGTCTGGCGCCGGTCGCGGGCATGAGCTGCATTAATCCTAACGCGCCCACAGGGGAAACGGCGTGCGGGTCAAAGAGGCTTTCGGCCATCATCAGGGCTTGAACGAGAAAGGGATCAAGGGTTGAATCGGCGGTGTGCCGGGACGTGATCTCAAAAAAACTTAAGGGATAGGCATAGTTCCAGAATTCCTGCGGCAGATCGTCCCCGCCGCGAACGATCCAGAGCCAGAAATGCCGCTGCATGAGGCGAACCAGTTCATGATATTTTCCGGCCTGCGAATAGAGATGAGCCAATGTCAGATAGGCGGCTTGACTGCCTTTTTCTTGCTCAAGCGCATGGGCGAGTTCCTCGGCGGCGAGGTCAGGCAATCCCAGGCGTTCCAATTCCTGCGTTTTCTGCCAGTGTAATTGGCCGTAAGACGTCGAGAAACTGGGTAATTTATCAAAAGGCAGCGGCGTTGCGACGGTCGGTGGTGGTTCGACGCGCAGGTTCGGATCGCGCTGCTTAAGACGTGTAAGCGACTGAAGACTGAGTTCTCCGAGATAGGATCGCGGCTGTCCGATTTTCAGCATCATTGTATAATACTCCGCTGCCCGGGTATAACGCTGCATACGCTCCGCAGCTCTGCCGGCCCAATACAGAGCCTGGTTCCTGTGATCGGATTTTGGATATGATCGGATGAGCATATCAAACGTGTTGAGCGCGGCCTGATCTTCTTGCAGTTGATACTGACACCAGCCCCGGCTCCAAAGCACATCGGGAGCCAGCGCATTTTTCGGATATTTCTGTAAAAACTCATTGAATTCTCTGATGGCCTCTCGAAATCGTCCCTGCAATTCCAATTCTTTACCGTGCAAACGCACGGCAGCGGCAGTATATGCGCTGGTCGGATATTCCTTACGCAGCCGTTGAGAGATAGACAGGAAATCCTGAAGGCGTCCTTCCCGCAGATATAAGCGTCCGATGCGATCAAACGCGTACGGCACGAGCTTGCTTTGCGGGTAGTCGCGCAAAAATTCGCGGTAATAGGCTCTGGACTTGGCATTTTCCCTCAGTAAATAGTAGGTTTCCGCAAATTTCAGCACGACGGATTCTTCCAGCTTTGGGGATTCCGAGCGAGCCTGGACGCGGCGCAGCCAGGGCAGGGCATCCGCCGCTTTTCCGTTTTTCAAAAGCGTGTTGATGCTGTCAAACAGGTCTTTTGTGGATATTGGGGCAAGGAGTTCAGGGTGTTGCACAAGCAGACAAGCTTCATGATCTCTGGCCGGGGTATAGCCTGGGGTAGAGATGGCCTCCTTCCAGGTCTGGTGATACATTGCCCGCGCCGCAGCAAGCTGATCGGTGCGCTCGTAACATTGCGCCAGTTTTAACAAGGCTTCCGGCAGCAAAGGATGGTTTTTATAGGCTTTTTGCTGGCGCAGAGCAAGATACAATTGCAGCGCGGTCGCATAATTCTGCTGCTCAAAATAGGTATCGGCTTCAAGAAAAGCGGCCTCGGCAAGCAAGCGGCTCTGAGGATAGCTGCTCCTCAATCGCTTAATTGACTCTCTGGCCTCAGCGTAGCGCGTCAGGTTGGCATAACTGCTTGCCAGATAATAGTAGGCGTAATCTAAAACCAGGCTTCCCGGCTGTTCCAGGATAAATTGCTGTGCCGCCTGATTTGCTTGTTCATGCTGTCCGAACTGAAACGAAAAATGGGCAAGTTGCAGCAGATTTTCCGCCCGTTGCTGCGGACCGGGTTCCGGCGGCAATTCAATCCGGAACGCTGACATCTTGACGACCTCTTGATCCGGCAACACGTCAGGGGTGATCTCCTCAATATTTCCTAGACTGCCAGGCTGCGTCAGAAATACTATGCTGAACACTATCAGAAAAAAGACGATCGGCGACATTGTTCGTTCCCACATGGATGATAAAGTACATTTTAGTTATGCCAAAAACCGGGTTTCTTCAAGAAACCCGGTTTTTCTACCTATTTATACGGACATAAATTTTCGTTTGAGATAAGCATGATACGCTTCTTCCGAGACTGGCAAGATTTCCGGTTCTCTATTTGCCAGTATTTGAAATTGTGAACGGGATGCGGTGTGACGATATTTGGGGTTATATTGCCATTCCCGATCCTTACGCGGATCAATCCGGCCTGGCAATTGTTGCACAAATTCCCGCAGGGACTCCACATTGAAAAGCGGGCAGGAACGATATTCGAATAAATCTCCGAGCGCCGCGCCTTCCAATTCATCTTTGTGTACAAGATACACTCCGTTCTGATCAACCTTGCCAAAGGCAAACCAGGCAAGCTGATCGGGTAAGGTTGAGGCATTCCATGTCATGCCCACATGACTGCGCCGGCACCCCAGACAGCCTGAAAACGGAAATACTTTGGGATCAAACTGCCGACAGCCTTCTGAGGAACGTTCCTGGAATTGGGGTTCAAGTACGGTGTGAATATAACATTGAATTCCGCTGTCAAGCATTTCAAACTCAATCCGCTCACCTTTCAGGTAGAGTTTCGCGCCTTTCCAATTTTTAATAAGCTTTACCATCTGTTGGAATTGTAAAAGGTCCTGAGCGCGATACAGGTTGCGGTAAATGAGCACATTACGCTCATCCATCAGCGGCGTAAATCTCGGAGAGGTTTTGGCAAGTTCCACCGCGCGCTGAAAATTGATCGAAGCAGTGCGTTCAAACTCCGTGATCACATACCACCCTCGGTCCACCCATTTTGTCTTGCTGTCTGGCTCGATCATAGCTGTTTAATTTTTTCTTTTCCGGTAATTCCTGAAAGGATTTCCACATTGATCCCATCAGAGAGGCCAAGTTCTACAACGCGTTTTTCAAATTGCTGTTCCCCGACTTCAACTTCGACATAAGGCTGCTGCTGATCATCGTAGAGGATCAGGCGTTCTTGCACAGCCAAAACCTGCTCGCGTTTTTCTAACACAATTTTCCCATTGGCGCTATATCCGGCCCGGATCAAAACCCCTTCCTGGGGTTCCACCGCGGCGCGAATCTGGAACTGTACGGCTCCGTCCTGTTCAGACTTGCCTTTAGGAGCAATATATTCCAAATCCGCTTGAAAAATATAGCCTTCCAGCGCGCCGATCGTCAAGTTCAACTCCATGCCTTCACGCAATTTGCCGACCTCAGATTCATCAATCTTGCCTTCAAAAACCAACTCGCTCATATCGGCAATCACCGCAATCGTGGTGCCGGCGTTAAAGGAATTGGTTTCAATCACCGTTTCACCTTCTTTGACCGGTACATCAAGAATCATGCCATCAACCGTGGATTCGACCAGGGTATTATTCTCAGTCGCTTCCTGTTTTGCCACGCCTTCTTTGACGAGCTTGAGATTGTTTTGCGCGGCGTCAAGATCTGCCTGCGCATTCTTAAAATCCACTTGATAACGCGTAAATTCAGACTGCGAAATCAGTCGGTCTTTATACAGTTTCTCCTGCCGCGCTAATTCCTGTTTTGCGTCAGCATGTTTGATTCTGGCTTTATTTAACCGATTTTCAGCCTCATTCAAGCTCACCAGATTGGGGACAATCCGAATTTTCGCCAGGATTTGTCCTTTTTTTACCAGATTTCCGGGTTCAACATAGATTTCATCAAGAATGCCTGGAACCTGGGGCTTCATTTCGATCTCTTTCCGTGGCACAATCGTCCCGGAAGCCACTGTGACTTTTTCAATATCCGTAGTCTCCGGGCTGACGGTACGATATACTACCGGCGGTTTCTGCGATTTTTGATACAAATACCAGGTCGTTCCGGCAAATATCGCGAGGATCAAGAGACCAAGAATACTATAGAAGATTTTTTTCAGCATCTTATTCACTCCGTAAGGCCTCAATCGGATTAATTGTCGCGGCTTTACGCGCCGGGATTAATCCGGCGATTGCGCCCGTCACAACAAGCACAATCGTCGCCGCTATCGCCACGCGAAATTCAATTTCCGGGTTGCTAAAATAGGTGGTCTGCACCGCAAGCTTTGTCATGCCATAACTGACGCCTTCAATGACCGCGACGCCGGCGACTAAACCCATATAACCCGATACAGCGGTAATGAAGATTGATTCTTGCAGAATCAGGCTGATAATCGAAAACGGCGTGGCGCCTAACGCTTTACGGATGCCGATTTCGCGCGTGCGTTCTTTGACAATGATCAGCATAATATTACTCACACCGACAATTCCGGCGACAATCGTGCCCGTGCCGACCAGCCAGATAAAAATATTCACACCCCAAAACAAATTTTGTATCTTGCGAAATTCCTCTTCCATGTTCCAGGAACCGATCCCGCGCGGATCGTCCGGAGCCACTTTATGTCGGGCCTTTAATAAGTCAACCGCTTTTTTCTGCACTAGTGAAGCGGGAATATGTTCGGCCACGCCAATATCCAGGGAAGAAACTCTGTTCCCCTGATTATAAGCCTGCTGCATGGTTGAAAGCGGCATATACAGGCGTTCGGTGCGATCTTGCCCCTGTCCGCCGGAACTGATGACTTTGAAGACGCCCACGACTTGAAAAAACACCCCTTTGATATTCACATATTTTCCAAACGGGTCTTGCTGGCCAAACAGCACGTCGCGCACGCGCTGGCCGATCACCACAACTTTGCGTTTTTCCTGAACATCGCGTAGGTTGATAAAGCGTCCTTCCGCAATTTCTAATGATTCGATCTGCAAAAGATCCGGCAAACAGCCCTGCACATTAAACGCGCCGCTTTTGTCCTGATAGGTAATCGCAAACTCGCCCCATACGTAGGAGTCTGCATTAATATATTTGGCTTCAGGAATATTTTCGCGGATAGCGGTAATATCATCGTTCGAGAAGCGAACATATCGTCCCGGGTTCAGCCCTTTATACGGGAGACTGGTACGACCGCCCCACAGAAAGAAACTATTGGTCGCTACGCCGCGAAATTCAAGATAGACCCCTTTTTCAAGTCCCTTTCCGACGCCGAGCAGCAACACCAGCATAAAAATGCCCCAAAACACGCCAAACGCTGTCAACAGCGTGCGGAGTTTATGTCGTTGCAGCGTATTAAAAATTTCCTGCCATTTATCAAAATCAAACATCTTCCGTATCAGCCTTGAATCACCCCATCGTGAATGCGGATGATCCGGCCGGCCATGGCGGCAATATCCGATTCATGCGTCACGATGATCATGGTAATTCCGCTGCGATTGATCGTCTGAAACAATTCCATTACATCATAAGAGGTTTTGGAATCTAACGCGCCGGTCGGCTCATCCGCCAGAATGACTTTAGGGTGGGTAATTAAGGCTCTGGCAATTGCCACGCGCTGTTGTTCTCCGCCCGACAGTTGGGTCGGGAAATGGCCGGCGCGATCCCGCAATCCCACTTTTTCAAGATATTCCAACCCTAAACGTTTGCGGTCTTTTCGCCGGACTTTTTGGTAATAGAGGGGCAGAGTCACATTTTCCAGCGCATTTTTAAACGCCACCAGATGAAACGATTGGAACACAAAGCCAAGACAGCGATTGCGGAACCGGGCTGCCTGCGCCTCGGAAAGGCGATGAACGCGCACGTTGTCCAGCCAATACTCGCCGGTATCATGCTGATCGAGCAAGCCCAGGATATTCAGTAAGGTTGATTTCCCGGAGCCGGAATGCCCCATAATCGCTACAAATTCTCCCGGGTGAATGTGTAAATCAATCCCTTTGAGCACGTGCAGCGGTTTTCCGCCGGAAAGATAGCTCTTGTGGACATTGGACAGGCGGATCATCGCATCACACCGAAATCACCGAATTGCTGCCGCCGTACACATTTTTCACCGTGTCTTCAGCATACGGGTCTGTCACCCAAATTGAACCGTTGATCAGATACAAATATTCATACCTGCGATCCTTTTCCAGATGGAGATGAATGCTAAACATTCCATTTTGTTGTAATTCAAGTTGATCAGCGGTCGAACGCCAGTGATTGAAATCGCCGGCAATGTGGACTGTTTCCGCCTCCGGCACGCACGAGGCCGGCAATTGAAAGGTGACGCGACAAACGGTTTTATTCTTCAAATAGCGTTTCTTAATACCGCCCGGCAGGTTTTTTTCGCCTTTTTTTAGCGGAATATATTGCAGACGTTCGGCCGCTCCTCGAATCGCACAGGCTTTACGAAACGCTTCTTCTTCTCCATATTTCTGAATAGACACCGAGGTGCGTTTCGTCACTCCAGGTGCAGGATGGTAAGTCACCTGATACACATCCCACCAATAATCTTTCCCACGCTTTTGTTGCTTTACTTTAATCCGGCGAATACCGCGCTGTCCGGTATTACTGGGACGCGGCGTCCCTAACACTAAGCGTTCACTGCGCGGTTTCCCAATTTCCCGTTCAACCTGATTTCTATACTCAATCGCGGCCTCGAGCGCTCGCGCTTTGCCATCATACTGTTTATCGCTGAATTGCCTGGCATAGTACTGTTTTTTCCAGTTTACCCGGACGTACCAGCAATGCTGTTTCTTGCGGTAGTCATCAATCCGGCTGATATTTTTATATCCGCTTTTTGCCATAATATGTTCTCTCGTGTTGGTAAAATTTCAGAGAATGCGCTGTTTTCGACTCCTTCAAGTTGCTACGTTATATGATGCCCCTGAGTTTGTCAAGAGGAAGAATACAGAAGAAGTTATTCTCATCATTCTCCCCTGAAAATGTAGCGCGAAACTCCAGTTTCGCGCATTGTTGACCGCCGCGAAACTGGAGTTTNACTACAAGGATGACTCATAAGCAAGGATGTGTGATCCCTGGTGATGTGAAATCCTTGTCGTTTCATTATGCCGGGTGAACATCAGCTCATGACGTCTCCTTTGTCAAATTTGTGAAACTACAAGGAAAAGAGATAAGAACAGGATATGTTTTGGTGATCGAGATTCCAAGTCCATCCGTTTCTTATCTCTTCTCCTTGTAGTTCACCACGGCACAAAAAGTGAACTTGACAAAGTAAAAATAAAAGACCCATATTTTTCTGCTTGCATTTGTTTCACAATACACTACTTTAGAGAGAGGGATTGTCAAAATAAAGTGTTTGTTATGAAACTACAGGGATTTTGTGTAGGGAGGATTCCTGACGGCGAATTGGTCGGCGTGACACCGAACCCTGCCTCTGAGAATCCTTCCTACACGAAATCCTTGTAGTTTCATAGCGTCGGGTGAACGTCAACTCATAATAACTCTTTAGCATCGCAATCAATTCAGGACATTGACGAAACAGGGTATATCTGGCATCCCTTTTGCTTGAAAGTCCTTCATGAAGGGATGCGCAGATAGGCATTGTTTCGAAAACATTATGTCGCAACCATCATTTGATGATGCTATGTGGCGGTATATCCGCCAATCGCTAGCAGAAAAACAGAAGCATTCCCACCGTGTTTCCTCTGATCAGGCTGCTATTGACTATGATGAAATCGAAGATCGGCATCTTGAAACACTCTGGGATGATCTGAAATCAGAAAAATATCATCAGGTGTGTGAGCAGTGTCAAACTATTTTTACCATCATCAAACAGGATCTTGCCGATGATTTTGGCGAAGATCTCCAGACTTTTACGCTCTTTGACGACCCGAATGAAGACCGAAGAGAAGCGTATTTTGAGGCCTTGCGTCTGTATCAGTTCGCCCTGAGAGGCAGAGCTAAAGAGTTGATCCTGCACACAAAAAATCTCAGAGATATTGACGCCAATCTTGAGAGCTATGCTAAACTACGCCAGGAAATCCAAAAGGAAATATCCACAGTCTCATATTTACTTGGCGAGAACTATGACCATGAGGTGTTTTTCTTGCCTTCGGAACTGGAAGAGCTGGACAGGCTGATGCACACCCATTGCGAAGTTTTACTGAAACAGGAATTTTTCAGACAGATGCAACTTGTCATTGAGGCGCTTGGGCCCTTGGCTCGCAAAGATTTTCAGAATGTTACCGAACCCTACAAAAATTTACGTGAACTCTGCCATCAGTGTCTTCATATCCTCACACTCATGAAAGAGTCTCGCTTCTTCAGCAAAGATGATACGTCTCTTGAGGACTACGAACACGATGTGCATATTTATCTGCAAGTCCTGTGGTATCTTGCGATCAAAACCGATTTGAACAAAATCGAGAAATTTCTGCACCCGAATACGTATTCAGAAGGGTTGGATGAATTCTGCCAGGTATTTGCCGCCATTTCCTTGTTAGAGGAAGTCGTTCCTCATCTGGATGAAGCCAGACAGCGCGGATTATCAGATAAGACGGCAACAATCCTGCTCGAAGACTATGCCGAATATGTGGAGACGATTATCACGCATGAAGCAGAAAAAAACGGGAGAAGGGGATTACACCAGCTTTTGGAAACAGACAGGCTTTTGGCGGAAGGCGCTGTTCCTGATGACATCCAGGCGATCGCACTTGTGCTCCCTGAGAACAAATTAGAACGGCTCAAAGAAATGTATGCTCCCCTGGAAGATTTTCAACATTCTTATCAGGAATTGATACGGAACGACGCGCAAATCGCCCTTCAGCAGAAGGCAAGCCAGGAATTTGGAAAGCTCTTAGAGCAAGCAGCCAGAGGAATCGGCCTGCGTGAGGAACCTGGCAAACCAGCAGAAGATTCAACACCTCAACCTGTCAGAACCGCATATCGCTATGAATATGACAGGGGAGTCATAGGCCCTGAACCGGTAGTCTGGGTGGTACCACCGCAGACTGGTGCTTTGTCAGGGAACAGATTCCTGCACAAAGAATGGGTAGCAGACCTTTATGAGGATTGGAAAAACAGACAGGTTTTGGCCTACATGCAGCAGATAATCGAACGCCACACCAGGATCCAGGAAAAAACCCGCTATCGTATAGATTTTGCCATAAAACTCTTTAAAAAAAGCTCCTTTGCCTTGCGACTCGGAGAACATAAACGGATTGCCGTTCCGAACCCGAACGGCAGAGCATTACGACCTGACGCTAAGGTTGACCAGTTTCTGCAAGCCTTACATGACCCTGCTTTCGCCAGATTATTTGAAGCTCTCAAAGTCAAATATCAATCGCGCGATGGCGTGAAACTTCAACGACTGCGTTGGGAGTGGTTTGCCGAACGCGAACTGCCGCCCGATTGTTTCGAGACACCCAAATACGATTACCTCAAGTATATCAACACCCACTGGCAGAAGAAACTAGACGACCATTCCCGCCTGCTCGACCAACTTCTCCAGAACAAACGCGATAATGAGGACAAGGATGATGATGACTGAAACTGCACGCTGCAAGTTCCCCTCCAAAATATCAACAGCAACATTCGACCGAGCGTGAAAATCCGTTTTGCCGTAAAACATAAGAAACAAGCTTGACAATTTTATGAACAACTATTTCAATGAGATGGTGTTATGGCAGAGAAGAAATCATGCTGTGTATCTCTCCTTTGTTAAATTCGAAAGGCGCTCCATCTCACAGCCCTGAAAGGGCGTCATCTGTCAGCATCGGGGGAAGCCCGATGGGATCGTGGCGTCGTTCGCATTGATCCCTGTAAGGGCGTCATCTCCGCATGCTGCCGGGATGCCGCATCCCCGAATATCCCGACCTTTCAGGGCTGGGAGCGCGGTGCGCCATGAGGCCATCGGGCGTCACCCGATGCTGACAGATGTTGCCCGTTCAGGGCAACATGCCATGTTTTCGAATCTAACAAAGTCGTACTAATATTCATTTTATCGTTGACTTTGATGAGAAAAGAATTCAAAAACTCGATGATCAAAGTTTTTGTGTGAATATTTTCCTTGCATAATCTGTTGTGTAAAAAGAATCTTCCTGTCAAGCATTATTTGACAGGAGGAATGAAGATGATGGTCGGAGAGAGTATCATACCAGTTATGCTGAAAGAATGTTCCTCTTTGTTTTTTGATTGACATGTCTTGCCAAAATACGGTAGTGTTTTCTTGAACGCAGGAGTTCTACGGAACTACAAGGATTTTACAAGGAATTGAGAACTCCTGTTGTGAGTATTTACAGGTTTTTTCGCCCACAAAGATGTGATGCGGTTGACGCGGGGTTAGTGACATCAGTCTTGTTCCGCTGATTACAATTCGGGAGAAAATGAGCGAACGGGCGTCACGCTGCATCGAATGGCGAAGAGGCTTGCGTACGATGGCAAGTCTGCCGACGCCGTGCCACACATTCAGGAAGCCGTGAGCACCTTTGAAGAGACCAGCAGCCGCCATCGGCCGGATGCGGAGTCGAAACTGAAAAAAATTACAGGAATTGGGCGAAAATCAGGCGTTGGGTTGACATGCTGAGGGGAAAAATGTATATTGGCTGGAGAGAAGTTCGGAACATACATTGAATATTGCGAAGGTGTCAAAAAATATAAACGCTGTCAAAGCCATTTACCATGATGGCATGATTGAAATGCTTGAAGAAACTGTTTTTCAGAAACCAGTAGAGGTGTTGATTATTTTCCCAAAGCCAGAGAAGCATATTACAAAATTACGAGGGTTATGTCAGAACGCTGTGATTGATTATGATCGGATTGAAGCCGATCTTAAAGCATTGAGCCGCCAGTGTGAGTAACACCTTTTACATGAATGGAGCCATGAAGCATGAGTCAGTATGTTATTAATACACAGGCATTGGTAAAATTGTTGAACGGAAAAAAGTCATCAATGAGACAATTGACAAGATTCTCCAGGAAACCGAAGAAGGAAAACATACTGTCATCATTCCAGCAGTTATACTGCCAGATTCCTCAATATTCCGATATTCACCAACGATCCGATTATCTTGAATAGCTGGTTTGTTCTATGTGTCACAGAAGATATGAAATAATGCTCATTGCTATTGCCGTGCCATCGAAGAACTGGCTGAAAAAATATGTGCGAATTGCAAGAGATGTTTCGAACCCTTGAAGCCGAATTGAATTGGAAACAATAATAAAAACCGAGTTTTTTCAAAAAAACTCGGTTTTTGGACATGCAGATGAAAATTTCATCTATAGGGGGGAACACTATGGCGGATGTGATTGATTATAAAATTTTTGGCGATGATATGCAGTTAGTGGAGATTGAATTAGACCCTGGCGAAGGGGTGCGAGCCGAAGCCGGCGCCATGATGTATATGGATAACGGGATTGAAATGCAAACCTCGAGCGGGGGCGGCGTATTTCAGGGGTTTAAGCGGATGGTGACCGGCGAAAGTTTTTTTATCACCACTTTTCTCTATACGGGCAGAGGCAAAGGGCATGTAGCCTTTGCCGCGCCTTATCCGGGTAAAATTATTCCGCTTGACCTCTCAAACGGCAGTATGTTGTGCCAAAAAGATGCGTTTCTCTGTGCGGCACAGGGCATTGAAATTGAAGTGGCATTTACCAAAAAAATCGGAGCTGGATTGTTTGGCGGCGAAGGTTTTATTTTACAAAAACTTGTGGGCGATGGTATGGCGTTTGTGCACGCTGGCGGCACAATTATTGAACGCTGGCTGGCCGTTGGAGAGGAATTGAGGGTTGATACCGGTTGCCTGGTGGCATTCTCGACGAGCGTAGATTATGATATTCAGTTTATCGGCGGATTCAAAAACGCCTTATTTGGCGGTGAAGGGCTGTTTCTGGCTAAACTTACCGGTCCCGGGTGCGTCTATTTACAAAGCCTACCCTTTTCACGTCTTGCCGACCGCATTTATGCAGCCTCACGTTTTTATAGCCATAAAGGTGAGGCGCGAGGCATTGGAGCGACGGTCATTGGCGGAGGAATTCTGGGGGGGCTTCTGGGAGGAGATCGCCAGTGATGTGCGAGTACAACTGACTACAAATGCGAGGTTTACGCCACGCTCTGACATTGGAGGAAAGTATGAGCGCGTTAACAAGAGAACGTCTACAACAAGAACTGCACCTGAAACAGCGGCAGATCGATCTGATCATGGCGATTGATCACGTGCGCGACACTATGCCTGACCCCTCAGCCATGATGACTGCGCTGGTCAATGTGCTGGCTGACCAGTTACAGGTGGATTTGTGCTGTATCTGTTTAACCGATCGCGAAACCGGAGAGCTTACCTTAAAAGCGATCAATGACCGCCACAAACAGTTCGGGCAGATTCGGGCGGATGTATTCCGGGAAGTAGAATCAAAGATCATGACAAGCTCTGAGGTATTGGTGCTGATAGGGGAAAAAGTGCCGTTACAATTACGAGAGCTCCCTGACATTAATGAGCAGGTCACCATGGCGATTATTTCGATTCGTATGAAAGAGAAATCGCTGGGTATGCTTGTTTTTGCGCGAATTGGGAAATCCTTTGGGACTGATGATGTCGCTTTGATTAAGATCGCCGAAAGCCAGGTTGATTCCGCCGTAATTCAAACGTATGAATATTACACCTTACAGCAGCGCAACAAAGAGTTAGAGGTCATCTATCGCGTGGATAATATCCGCGACCAACATCTCTCGTTTGACGCCATGCTCAACACGGTGCTTGCGGAACTCCAATGCGCGATTCAGGCCGAAGCCGGATTTATTATGCTGTATAATCAGGCGGAACAATTGTTGGAACTGCGAGCCACAACCAGAAACGATCTTTTCCCGCTCGCGCCGCATTACGCAATAATTAATCGCGTGGCGACCGAATCCTTGCAAAAAGCGAAGATGGTCTGGCAGCACGATCTGAGTGCGGAACTACGTTCAATCCTCTGTCTTCCACTGATTCTGGAAAATAAAATTATTGGCGTACTCGGGGTGGTGAATCGTTTTGGACGAGCGACCTTCGATAGTGAAGATCGCCGCTTGTTAAACGCCATCGCTAGCCAGATGGATACGGCCATCTTTGAAAGTCTCCAACAGCGTCATTTGCGTGAAGTACTTGGACGGTCAGTCGATCCGCATATCATGGAACGCTTATTGACTTCCTCGGAAGCTGATTTCCTGAACTGTGAACGTTCTGTGCTGAGTGTGTTGTATGCGGATATTCGCGGTTCGACCGCATTGGCAGAACAGACCGAACCGGATCTGCTGCTGGGATTTATCAATGACTATTTAGGGCGCATGACCGATGTGATTCTGGCTCATGAAGGTACACTTGATAAATTTGTCGGGGATGAAGTTATGGCTTTATTTGGCGCACCGTTTCCTCGGCCGGATCATGCCCTGCGGGCCATTCAGGTGGCGTTAAAAATGCAGCAGGCGCATGAAGCGGTGATGGATACATGGCAAAAACGCGGCGTAACCCGGTCTCCGATTGGAATCGGCATTGCCACCGGAGAATTGATTGTCGGTGAAATCGGATGCCGTAAACGCACCGATTATACCGTGATCGGACGCGCTGCTAATCTGGGTGCACGGCTCTGTGGAGTCGCCCAGGGCGGTGAAATCATTATCAGCCAGGCCACCTACGATCTGGTCAAAGATAATGTCGAAGTTGAGCCGATTCACGGAGTCAAATTAAAAGGCGTGCCCGAAGGCATGGTGATCTATTCCGTTAAACATCTGCTTCGCGGTCTTAGTTCTTAATATGCGATGAGCATGAACAAAGTAAAATTAGGAGGAACGTGGTTGTTGATCTTTTTGATGTCAGGAATCTGTGGGTGTGCTCTTTACCAGTCCTTCATGCCAGAGCCATCTTCCTTATCCGACGGCGATTATGTCATTCTGGTGCATGGACTCGGGCGTACCTGGCGATCCATGAAAGCCTCGCAGCGGTTTTTTGTGCAACAGGGCTATCAGGTGATCAACCTGAAATATCCGTCAACTAAATATCCGATTGAAACGCTCAGTCAGGATTTTCTGCGGCCTGTGATTTACGAGCGTTGTATTGATCAGACGAAAAAGATTCATTTTGTCACTCATTCGATGGGGGGCATTCTGGTACGCTACTATCTTCGCACTGAAAAACCTCAAAATCTCGGGCGAGTTGTCATGTTGGCGCCGCCCAATCAGGGCAGTGAGGTTGTTGATTGGGAAAAACATTGGTGGATTTTCAGACGGTTCTTAGGCCCGGCCGGCCAACAATTGGGGACAGATGCCGACAGTCTTCCTTTACGTTTAGGGCCAATCAATTTTGAATTAGGCGTCATTGCCGGGAATCGCAGTCTTGAACCATTCCACTCCATGATGATTCAGGGGCCGGATGATGGCAAGGTTGCGGTTGAACGCACCAAAGTCGCGGGGATGCAAGATTTTCTGGTGCTACCTCATACCCATACGTTCCTGATGCGCAATCGCGACGCCTTACAACAGGCCGAATATTTTCTGCGTACAGGCAAATTTCAAAGAACAAAGGAGGGAAAAGGGAACGGCGCATGTTAAAAGAATATACCCAGGTACGCCAGATTCAAGGTGAAGACAAACGCCGCTGGTTTGCCGATCACTATTTTGACTTAATCATCTGGTACGATGCTAAGGAACAGATTGCCGGTTTTCAATTATGCTACGATATAACCCACTACCATCGCGCTCTGACTTGGCACCGCGAACGCGGTTACTCCCACAATCAGATTGATGACGGCGAAAATCGCCCCGGCAAGATGAAAGCCTCTCCCATTCTGGTGCCCGACGGCATTTTTGACTACCCAATCATCGCTGAACAATTTCAGCACGCCAGCCGCAATATTGATCCGGAAATTGCGGCCTTTGTCTATCACAAAATCTTGCAATATGGAAATTCCACGGAGGAAATATGACGTCGTGATGTTTGTCGTTCTGCCCTCAGATTTTCTGGTAAACCAGAACAACTATTTCAAGTCACTAGTACAGAGTTTCGGAAATAAGTATACATGAGGCGCGACGAAGAAACCAGGTTTTTTCATAAAAACCTGGTTTCTCGGGCATAGTTATTTCTGAAATCATGTACTAGCTTTGACGGTGGTAATTGACTGAGAATTTCCCAATAATTTAATTTCTATGCCTTGCGGACAATTGCCGCGACATTCGCCGCACATGATGCACTCGCCTTTATCAACAGAAAAGCAGGCATCGTTTTCATCTTTTGTCGGACAGCATAACGCGCCGATTTCGCACTGTTTACAGGCGCGTTGACAGGCAGTGCAATGACTGGTCAGAAACTTCACCCGGCTGAAATATGAGGCCAGACCGAGCAGTGCACCGGTCGGACACACATAGCGGCAGAACGGACGATAGATGAAAAGCGAGGAAAAGAGTGTACCCGCTAATATTACAAGTGCGATTGTGCCGCCACCCAGATTAAACAGGGCCGCAAAAGGCGAAGTGTCGGAATTAAACGGTTTGTAATGCCAGAACAAGGGGAGTACAATCACCAGCAGTAACATGACATATTTCAGTTTGCGCAGCCATCGATCCCAGGTTGGCGGCACTTGCCAGCGCAATTTCTTTTGAAAGAGAAATTCCTGAATTACACCTTTAGGACAGACCCAGCCGCAGAAAATTTTTCCAAAGAACAGGGCTGAAATAACCACAATCACTACTTTGGCTACAAAGGGGATCACTGTATTCAATTGTGTGAGGTTTTCAGAGACGGTTTGAAGTGCGCGCACCGGACTGGGGCAGCCCATTTGCAGAAAACCGATCATCGCCAGCGACAGCAGCATGATCGGGTAACGCAGCCACACTTTCTTGAAATGAAAGGCGATGATGGCAACGCCAAGAAACACCAGATAGATGATATTGCCTTCAACAAAAATTGTTTCAAACATAGTTTCTCTTACCCACCCCTAACCCCTCCCAGGAGGGGAATTCGTGCATCGGCAGGACACACATTCCCCTCCTGGGAGGGGTTAGGGGTGGGTTTAAGAAGTTTAGATGATGGTGATAACACGCACCTTATCTTCTCTACATAAAACCGTTGTAGTTTATGATTTACTTCACGGCTTGAAAGGTCAGAAATCCTTCAGACACGCCTTTCTTTGAACATTCCCGGTACACTCTGAGCGTGGCTTCGCCGGGGTTGAGCACCTCAATTTCAAAGGTATTGCGAATTTCACTTGCGCTGACCTTTTGCCATCCGGTATCACTGACGATGTTGATATTCTCAGAGAATTCTACCTGAACATCATCATCTTCCAGAACGCAGCGACGATGTTCCAATGTCACAATGGCTTCAACTTTCACAATCCCGCCAACCTGAGCCGTCTGCGGATTTGTTGGTGTAAAGGTGATATGACAGGCGAAACTGTCGTCTGCGCTCATGCCGATAATAGCGATAAGCGCGGCAAAACACGTAACAAGTAATTTTTTCATTGTAAGTAATGATCAAGAAATTTCTTTGGCTTTTGTTTAGCAAAGCATCAAGCAAAAACCAAAAAATTCCTGCTTATTCCTCATTCTTGTTGTTATATGCAAGAAACCGGGTTTTTGTCAAAACCCAGTTTCTCTTCTGAATTCATTTAGTTTTTGCCATTTCCCTGACCTTGTCCGTTACCATTTCCCTGACCTTGTCCCTGTCCCTGGCCTTGAGCATTCTGTCCGCGCCCCTGTCCTTGTCCCTGGGCGGCGCGACCGCTGCCCAGACCCGAACCGCGTTCTAACCCGCGTTGAAAGGCCGGTAAGTGTTTGTCTTGCGAAGCGTCACGCAGTTGCTTGAACACCTGGAGAACATCCTGTTCCTGGACGAAAGTGAAAAATTCGTCGTATATCTGAGCGTTTTCAATTTCGGCCTGCACTCCGGCTTTCAGAGCGTCTTCGATTGAAGCAAAGGCCGGAATTTTGCCGATCCACTCGTTTTCCGGCACTGCAACGCCATATTTTTCAAAAAGCGGCAGCAGTTCTTCAACGTGTGTTTGTTCGGCTTTCATAATATTTGTAAACGGCCTGATTTCGCCAAACTGTTTGATCACTTGCTGATACGTGGCCAACGCTTTGTATTCATCATTCAAGGCATCAAGCAGGGCTTGCTGAGTTCTTGCATCCAATTGTTGTGCCAACCCGGTTCCGGCAAATGTGAAAAGACTGGCAACGATAACGAGACTTGCGATAACACGTTTCATATTTTTATCCTCCTGAACATTATACCATGTTAAGGAAGGTCTTTATCCATTCCCCAGGAGCATAATGTACGGTGTGTGATTCTTCAGTATGTTTGTTGTATAATGTATTCTGTGTTTTTCTCTAGGTAGTGGTTAAATGATAAGTGATGCGTTCCCTGAGCGAAGTCGAAGGGAACGATGAACGGCTCGTTTCGACTTCGCTCAACGAGCGGGCATCACTTACCATTTAACCACTACCTTTCTCTACGCTCATATATAATAGCACAGATCATGCCAACTTTTTAAAAAACGACGAAGACTGGCATCATTATTTTTGATAAAATATGGTGATCAGGTTGATGGCAAGCGTATGAGGGGACAACAACGGATTGAAGGAATCAGTGGATTAATCCGTTGATTTCTTCAATCCGTTGTGCAAATATTGCGCAGAAGAAACCTGCGTAGGGCAATTTTTGCGCAGGGGTCGCTTTGTATGTTTGCCCCGTAATTTGGTAGTGGTTAAATTGTAAGTGATGGGTGCTCGGAACACTGCTCAGCAAATAGGAGTGCGATGAGGTCATCGCATCAGGGCAACGCCCTGACAGGCGCGGCATCGGTGATGCCGTTGC
>DF820469.1:159263-231945 GCA_000739535.1 Candidatus Vecturithrix granuli
ATGCCGTTGCGACGACCTCGTCGCACTCCTGACCGCATCGTGAAGCATGCGTCATCACTTACTATTTAACCACTACCCGTAATTTCACTTGACAAAATATATTTTATTCTCGCAGTTACGGAAGGGCATTACATTCAATCGCAATCAACATAATGTGTCACATACGAGCAATCTGTATGGCACGTCTCAACCTCTCAAAACCTTATGAAAATACAGAGATACTGTTTTCCTTTAAGCATTCAAACGGTTCTTCCTGAGGATTATCGCAAGAACGAAGAATTTCAGAAAAATTTACAAACCCTTCAAGAGTTCGGGTTCAGTGGAATTGAGCTGAATATGGCTCATCCTGACAGAATAGACCTGGCAGATGTGCGAAATTTTCTGCAAACTTTTGATCTTCAATTGACCATGTTCGCTTCGGGCTTGACCGCCAAAACGCACGGGTTATCGCTTTCAGCCAGGGATCCGGAAATACGGCAGCGCTCTGTGGAAAAGTGCCGGGAAATAATTGATTTTATCGCAGGCAGCGGGGCCGGAATCATCATCGGGTTTCTCAAAGGCGAGGCAGTGCCGGAGAAACAACTGGCAAATACACATTTTGCCGAATCCCTCCAACAACTTAATCCGTACATTACGGAAAAGCAGGTCACAGTTCTGGTCGAAGCGACCAATCGCTATGAATCCTCTGTTGCAAATACCCTTGCAGATGCGGTTGAACTGGTTAAAGATTTCCACAACCCTTACCTTCGCATCCTGCCGGATACTTTTCATATCAATATCGAAGAAGCCGATGGATTCGGGGCTTTAGCAAAGTATGCCAACTATTATGATTCGCTGCATATTTCCGATAATAACCGCTATTTTCCGGGATTGGGCGCGATTAAATTCGGCGAACTGATTCAATTCTTGAAAGCTCGTAATTATCAGGGGCGTCTGGCGATTGAAGGGAATATCAAAGCCAGCTTCATTGAGGATGTGAAAACCTCAATGAACTATCTCATCCCTCTCCTGAGCTAATGTTCCGGAGTGCAAGAGCTTCTGCTTTTGCAGCGAAAGCAAAAGCTCTCGCACTCCGGGGTTCAGGCCAGATAATGGCCGATTTGTCTGCTGATGCGATTATAGTCTCTGGTGGGCGTGTTGATGCCGGTCACTTCGCCGACAATGTGTTTGTCTTTGAACACAAGGATGCGGCTGGCGAGTTTGATGATTTCGGGCATGTCGGACGAGATCAGAATGATGGATTTTTTGTCCTGACTGGCGAGATCCCAGATCAATTTATGAATATATTCTTTGGCGCCCACATCAACCCCGACGGTCGGTTCATCCATAATCAGAATATCGCAGCCGGCCGCAAGCCATTTGGAGATGCTGACTTTTTGCTGGTTGCCGCCGCTGAGAGTCTCGGTAATTTGATTGACTCCGATAACTTTGATCGCCAGGGCGTCAACCATGTTTTGGGCGAATTGGGTTTCTTTGGCTGGACTAATCGCTTGAAAGAGCGGGTGCACAATTTTGTTCCAGATCGTGATAGCGATATTAGTTTTGACCGGAGCTTCCAATAACAAGCCTTCTTCTTTTCTGTTTTCGGTGATATAGCCCATGTTATAGCGGTAGAGGCTGTCTGCAACCGATTTGATGTGAGCGCGTGCGCCTTGAATGGTAATTTCGCCGCCGGCCAGTGTATCTTCACCGATCAACAAACGCGCGGTTTCAGTGCGTCCGGCCCCAACAAGACCATAAAACCCGAGTATTTCCCCTTTGTATAATTGAAAGCTGACATCATGGGCTTTCTCCTTTTTATACAGATGTTTCGCTTCTAAAACAATGTTCTGTGCATCAACATCCAGTACGCCGTAGGACTTATCGTCGGTTTCACGTCCGATCATCATAGCGACAAGCGCATGAGTGTCAATATCTGTACTCTGAACTGTGCCGACGCATTGCCCGTCGCGCAGCACGGTAATTTTGTCACACAGGGCAAATACTTCTTCCAGTTTGTGCGTGACAAAGATGACGACTACTCCTTTGGTTTTCAAATTCCGCAGCAGATGGAAAAGTGTGTCAACTTCATGTTCGGTAATAGACGAAGTAGGTTCATCGAGCAGCAAAATTTTGGCATTTGAGGCCAGGGCTTTCGCAATCTGCACGAGCTGCTTGTGCGCTACGCTTAGATCTCGGGTAACGGTGGCAGGAGGAAGGTCCAGGCCGACCATTTCAAGGTAGGTTTGAGCGACTTCGTTGATACGCTTCCAATTAACCACGCCGGTTTTGCCGTAGGTAATCATTTTATCGAGCATAATATTTTCGGCAATACTGCTCTCGGGTATCACCTGAATTTCCTGATTCACAATGCTGATTCCGGCCTGAAGACCATCACGAAAATTATGAAAATGCAGTTGTTCTCCATTGTAAGTGATCTCCCCGGCATCCGGCTGATAAATGCCACTGATGATTTTAATCAGTGTACTCTTGCCAGCCCCATTCTCCCCTAATAGGGCGTGAATTTCGCCTGCATGGAATTGAACAGAAACGTTATCGAGCGCCCGGACTCCCGGAAAATCCTTTGTGATGCCGCGCAATTCAAGCATTGATGTTCTCCTTTTCAGCAGGCGAAAAATTTTGCCACAGAGACCCGGAGAACGCAGAGCTTCCTTCATCTGTGCTTCAGTTCTTCTCTGTGTTCTCCGGGTCTCTGGGCAAACGATACAAAACGCTATTTCGTCAAATATTTCTCTTCAAGCGAATCAAGAATCCCTTTTGTTACAGCCAAAATATCATCAAAATAGGTGTCCACATTTTCTTTGGTCACGACGGCAATACCAGCGTTAACAAAATAAACATCCTCTTTGGGCTTCCATCCATCGAGCAGATATTTCAACAGGGTGCAGGTAATATAGCCGTGTCCATAGGGATTCTGGGAGATCGTTGCATCAATCTGTCCATTGCGAATGGCATCTAAAACTAAGGGATCATCATCAATGCCAACAAAGTGGATTTGTTTGCCGCCGGAGTCGTGCAGTTCCTTTAAAATTGTCGTAGCTGCGACAGTAATCACATAGCCAGTGCAAACCACTCCATCAATTTCATTGATGCGGGCGGCAATCGCATTCTGGATTTTTTCCGTACCCTCTTCTACCGTTTGAATCCCTGCCACTTCCTGAATAATCTGTACATCAGGATATTTCGCGACCACTTCTTCAATCCCTTTTTTCCGTAGAATGGTGTTGGCGTCTTCAACCACTTCCAGCACATTCAAAATGTTGCCTTTACCCCCCATCAATTCGATCAGTTTTTCGGTTGCCACCATTGCCGCTGCTTTCACATCGGTTGCCACAGCAAAAGACGCCGTAGTCGGTTGCAAGGTTGAGGTCCCAAAACTGACGACATGCATCCCTCGATCTGTGAGTTCTTCATATAAACCATTCGTCGCACTGGCATCCACCGGATAGATACTGAAGGCGTTATACCCTTTGGCCGCCAGAGCTTCCACATTCTGATTTTGATTGTCCTGGGTCCATTCTTGCCCGATCTGTTTCAGTACTTCAATCCCCGTATCCTTCTCAAAGGCTTCCACGCCTTTTTTGACCGCATCAAAATAGGGGTGAACCATCGGGGCATACCAGGCGATTTGATAGTCAGCCGCCGAAGCAGCTTGAAACGCGAAGAGTGTTGCAGCAAACATGAGACATAAACAGCATATTGCACACTTTTTCATGATCTTCCTCCTTGTAAAAATGTAGCGCGAAATTCCTTTTCGCGCAGCAGGCCGCGAAACTGGAGTTCCGCGGTACATCCGATTCCTTCGTAACAGGTTCTGTTGTTTCGAAAATATGATGTTGTGCTGCCAGCCACCACCTCCTTGAACGTTGCACTTATTTGGACCGCGCGCTGTAAATAGCGCGAATCCGGTCAACAATGACCGCTAACAGGATGATTAATCCGTAAAACGTGCGCTCGAAATAAATATTGGTGCCCAGAATCACCAGACCGTTCTTGATTAACACCATGATAATCCCGCCCATCAACAGCCCCAATGCGGTAATACTTCCGCCTTTGAGGGCGGTGCCGCCTATAATGGCGACAGCAAATGAGATAATCAGCCAATCCTGACCAGTTGAGGGCTGTGCCGATCCCATACGCGAAACCCACAGAATCGCGGCGATTGAAGAAAAAAAACCGGACAAAATATTCGCCGCAAAAATAATGCGGTTGGTGTTGATTCCTGAAAGCCGGGCCGCATCTAAATTCCCGCCGGTCGCCAATAATCTTCTGCCAAACACTGTAAAACGGAAAATATAGAAAATAATTAGAAGTGCGCCGACCGCAATCCAAAACAGATAAGGCATTCCGAATAGCCCTTTGCGCCCAATCACCGTGAAGGTTTTCGGAATGTTGGTGTATGAATAGCCTTTGGAAATTCCGCTCACCAGTCCTTCGTATACAAATAAAGTGGAAAGAGTGACGACAAAGGAATTAATTCCGATTTTGGTGATAAAAAACCCGTTAATCGCGCCGGCCAATAATCCCACCAGCATTGCCAGCGGCACTGCGATCCAACCGGAAAACCCTGCCACATCAAGAAAATAGCCGACGGTAATAGTCGCTAATCCGCCAATCGCCCCGACTGAAATATTCATTCCACCCACAACAATTGCCATGGCCTGCGCCAGAGCGATGAAAATGTAGAGGGAAAGCGTGCGTGAAATATTGAAAATATTATAGGCGGTCAGAAAACTTTCCGAGGTGACGGAAAAAATCGTGAAAAGAATGAAGGCAGCCAGAACAATACCTGTCTCTTTGCGTTTTAAGAGATTTGCAATCAACATCGTATTCATAACTCGTTCCTTCTGCGATGATGAGTAGGGGGATATGTTTAATAAAATGTTACATTGCTTTAATAAAGAATTTCATTTCCTGTCAAGTTTTTTTATGGAGAAAATAGACATTAATAGCTACTGCTCTGGGATAGAAGTTTTTACTAACAGACCGTGGCAGACTTGCCGGACAAGTCTGAGTTGTCCGACAAAGCCACTGCTTAGCGAGTTCTTCCACTTAAAGGGGAACTACGAACTTGTCTCCTATTAAATATTATCAAACTATTTAATACCTTGCGCTTCATAAATTGTTTATTAAATTTCTTGACAAGATTTCATAAAACGACATCTTAAAAAGAGAGTATCCTATAAATATTAGACTATCTATTCAGCACTATTGAGTCATGATAAATACCGTCACCTTGAAAGATGTTGCCCGCGCAGCCGGGGTATCCCCCTCAACCGCATCCTTAGTGCTCAACGGCAAAGGCCAGCTCTCGCAGGGTGTCCGCGACCGGGTGTACGAGGCGGCCAGAAAGCTTGAATACATCAAACCGGTGTATATTCCGTCAATTGCCGCTAAACAAAGCAGCCATATTGCGATTCTCATATTTGAAGATTATGAAAAAGCCTTTATATGGAACTTTTTCAGACGAATTATTATCCAGTTAGAAGCGATTATTTCCAAAGAACGCTACTATCCGGTGATTATTCCGGTGAGTCTTGAACAAAACACGTATGACATCTTCGAAAAAGTCGTATTGTCGCGGGCAGGCGGACTCTTCTCGATTGATTATGGCAATCAAATCTTATTTCGCCAGCTTGAAGATCAGGGTATTCCTGTAGTTGTGATTAATAATTCCGGATTCCAGCGTCAATTCTACTCTGTATGTGTTGATGATTTTCATGGGGCCTGCGAGGGTGCAAGATATTTGTTGGATTTCGGTCACCGGCAGTTAGCCTATCTTGAATATCACCGGCCCGACATGCCATCCCTGATTCATGATCGTTTTATCGGATTTAAAAAAGCCTTAGATGAAGAACAGATCATTTTTCCGGAAGAGCGGCGTATTGCTGTCAATCTTTACAACATGGATGAACTGGCACAAGCTCTGGGCAACCTTTTTCAGCAAAAAGAGGCACCAACCGCCATTTTCGCCCACGACGATTTTCTGGCCGCGCACATCATAGTGGCTCTGAAAAATATGCACTTACGGATTCCTGAAGATGTTTCGCTGATCGCTCCTGGCGACACACTTGATTATGATCAGCCGTATATCCCTCAAATTACGACCATGCGCATCAATAACGAACTGATGGGGAAGCTGGCAGGGGAGATGATTCTGGAGCGATTAAAAAACCAGAGTGGAGAATTGCATGGCTTGAAAGTCAATCAACAGCTTGTTGAACGTGGGTCGTGCAGACGAATAACAAGAGAGGTGTAGGACGAAAAAACAGGGAAGAACGAAATAAACTACAAGAATGACATATAAGCAAGAATACATATTTGTCATGCCTGAAATTGAATTCTTGCTTATATGTCATTCTTGTAGTTTGAAAGGAGGAGAAAACGTATGGAAAGACATGAATCTGTTATTAAGTACTTCTTCAAGATGAGCAAGACCAAGAGCATGTTCGCGGCGATCTGTTCCACGTCGGAATCATCGGCAGAATTAACTGTTCATCAAAGGGCAGCAGCGACGCCTGGGCATCATGCAACAGTGAAATCGGCACCACGTAGATAAAATATCCATGCAGCCCTTTCAACTGTTCACCCTCTAACAGAAATAAACTTCGATCAAGGCCAGCTTTTAAGCTATCCAGACTGTCCATGATAAAAAGTAGGTCGCACTTTTCGTGTTTTTTAACCTGTGCGCGGGCTTCATCCAACAAGGCATTCACCTTTTCAATCAGTTCCGAAATATATCGTTCCATTGTCCGCCGCAGTTCCTCACGGGTTTCGGTGCTGATTTTGAAACTGGCAAACACTTTGGCGATAATCGCGATGATCCACGCCGGAATGCCGATTTCTGCGTTGGCTCCGACTTCAGCCTCGATAGTTTCGGACTTTTTCAGAATCTTCTCAAAAAGACTGTGAGTGACAATCTCAGTGAACGCTTCAGGGTGATAAATCTGTTGTTCCAGAACGCTTTCACGCAGGCGGATGTTTTCATGGCGCAGTTCCCAAAATTCTAACGCGCGATTGACTTCGATGCCAAAGCGAGAGCAATTGACGGGTTTCACGAGATAATTAAAGGCCCCGACGCGCATACACTGCACCGCGATTTCGACATCATCAATGGAAGTAATCACAAGAATTGGGAGTTGCGGATATTCACGAATCAGAGAGCCAAAAAATATTCGCCCGAGGATGTAGCAATCCGCAAGTCCAGAACAATCAGCGAAATCTCCCGGCTGGCAAGAATATTGTATGTCTGTTGTTCATTCATGCTGAACACACAGGTCGTAATCCCCTCGCCCCACAGTTGCATTTCATATTCCCGTAAGGCCCGAATATCGTTATCAGCTAAAAACACCATTTGAAGACAGACTTCCGAAGTCTCGCAGACTTCGGAAGTCTCAACCCGTCAATTCAACCATTTCTTTTTTCATTCCCTATGGTTGCAAGGCTTTAATCAATTGTTCTTTCAGGGTTTCCATATCCAATCCATTCGCACTGGCAAAGTCTTTCAAGAGCATAGCCTGATCCTCAGGCATGTCAACCCTGGTAATTTCCTTGAATTGTTCCTTGCTCATGCCATAATTCAACAATTCGCCAATTGTGGTTTTGCCTCTGATGTCAAGCTGTTGTTCTGCTGATGTTTCCTCTGCAATCGTTGACGTCTCAGTTGGCGTTGGCACAGCCGGTTCGACCGCTGGTTGTTCTGTTGTTGGCTGTGTTTCTATTTCCGGCGTCGGCGTAACCACGGCTGCTTCTCCTTTTTCTAAATATTCCTCTATAAAAAGTCTGAAATCTTCGGTTTCCAAATTCAGAGGATGGGCAATGTCTTTCAGCATAGCCGCCGGATTCACATCTACAGGGAGATTAAAACGCCTGATAAAGGCGTCAAGCGGCACGTTGAATTCCTGTGACACCACTTCCAGAGTCAGGCTGCCTTTGATATTGGCAGGGTTCTTTTCACCGCTGGCATCCATAAGTGCTTCAGATGCGCTGGAATAGCTAGTTTTCCAAATTCCGAGTCGTTGAGTTACAAACACCGAGCCAAAAAAGATCACCAACGTGGCGACGCCATACACCAGCCATTTTATGCGAATTTTTCCGCGTATGCTGTAAAACAGTGTGTTCTCGACCGGGCAGATAGCGACGCAATCGCCGCAAGACAGGCATTCTGTCGTCTTCACAGAAGGTTGGGTAGATATCTCGATTTGTACCGGACACACGCGGTCGCAGCGTTTACAGTTGATGCAGGTGTCGGCGTTGCGGTGAATTCTGGTAGGCGAGAGTTTGGCTAAAATCGCCAGGATCGCTCCCATCGGACAAAAGTAGCGACAGAAATTATTCGGCAGCCACAGCGAACCAATTAAGGCAGCCAGCAGAAAAATCGAACCGATCAAAAATTCGACATATAACTCCTCAAATCCGGCGGCAATATGCGCATAAGCAGCCCAGGGATCATAGGGGCTATAAACTAAATCTCCGATTTTCCAGGAAAAATACAGGATGATCACCAAACCTACATACTTGAGGTAATGGAGATATTTTTCAACCTGGTCTGGGACACGGATTTTTTTAATCCGAAAAAACCGGCCGATTCGGTCAAAAATCATTTGCAACGTCCCTAATGGACAAATCCAGCCGCAAAACGCGCGATTCAAAACAATCGCCAGAATCACTGTCACCAGCAGCAAAATCATTGTGGCTGGCATAATTTTGGGAATATAGCCTCCGGCCGCAAGAAATTGATATAACGATTCAAGTCCGCCAAAGGGACAATATACATGCGCATTCGCCGCCCCTAAGACGCCTTTTATCTGGTGCAGCACCGCAAGGTACGTTGCTAAAATCAACACAAACGCTCTCGTTCCATACTGAAAAATTCTGGATGTTGTTCTTTCATTCAGCATACATCGGAACAACAAAAATAAGGAGGGAGATTCTCCTCATCTGCTGTTATAAATAAATTAATCATTGTTGTTCATTGTTATTGCAACGTTTCAAAAAGCAGAGTCGTAGGCACATCAAAGAACTCTTCAATATACACTAACCTTTGTCAATAGAAAAGCACGTTTCTTTACTATCAGAATTCATGGCATGTTCTATTCCCCACTGATATAAGCAAGGGTCATGCCAATATTGCAGTGCGAAAGTCTTTTTCGCGTTTATGTGGGCAATAAACAAGTAGTAACCAATGTTTTCCTCATCTTGCCTGTCGCCTATCAGGGTTATCGTGCGCAAATATTGCCTACTACGAAACACAAGAAACGAGCAATTTTTGCGCAGGGAATTTCACTACAAATTCCAATCCTCATGTTCTCATGTCTATTTTTGATTGCGTCAACCTCCTTATCAAATTCAGGAACAACTATTTTGTTCAAATAAAGATTATGTTTGGGAAAAATCATTTTTTTGTTGACAATTACCAACATTCTCCGGTAAAGATAATCTTTGTCGAGGAAGGTGATCAGACTGTCGGTTTGGTAAAATGTTAACCCCAATACCATAAAACAGGAGGTAGTTATGAAAAGACGTGATGTTCTCAAGAAAGCAGGGGTGGGGGCCGCTGCAGCAGCGGCCGCCACAGCGGTAGGCGCGCCCTATGTGATTGCTCAACAAAAGACGACCATCAGATGGAGGCTGCAAACGTATGCTGGTCCTGCCTTAGCTGAACATGTCTGTAAACCGGGCATAGAGGCATTTAATAAGGCCGCGAATGGTGAGATGGTGATCGAACAGTACAATGCTGATCAGCTAGTGCCCCAGGGCGAGCTGTTTCGCGCTGTCCAGGCGGGGAGCCTTGACGCCGCCCAGAGCGACGATGACTCTATGGCTGCGCCTGTTGATGTGTCAGTATTTGCGGCGTATTTCCCCCTTGCCTCTCGCTACTCCCTGGATGTTCCTGCGCTGTGGCACTGGTATGGGCTGAAAGAAATCTGGGAGGAAGCCTACGCGGAAATCCCGGGCGTCACCTGGCTCAGTACGGGGAGCTGGGACCCCTGCAATTTCGCGACTGTTAAGCCAATCCGCCACCTGGAAGACCTGAAAGGCTTGCGTATCTATATGTTCCCCACCGGGGGCAAGTTCATGCAACAATTCGGCGTGGTCCCGATGTCCCTGCCCTATGTGGACGTGCAGATGGCCATTCAAACAGGAGAATTGGACGGTGTGTGTTGGTCTGGAACCACCGAGGTTCATACGGTCGGATGGGCGGATGTCACCAAATATTATCTGACCAACCCGATCTCCGGCGCCTGGGCAGGGTCGTACTTTGTGAACACCAAGAAATGGGAGGCCCTGCCGGAACACCTGAAGGAGTTGTTCAAAATGCAAATTGACGTGTCGCACTACTACCGACTCCATTGGTATTGGCGGGGTGAAGCGTACTACCGCACGCAGGGCAAGCTGGAGCTCACCACCATTCCTCCCGATGAGTGGAAGATTGTGGAAGATGCCGCGCTCAAGTTCTGGGAAGAGATTGCCGCCACGAGCGCCAGGTGTGCCAAGGTAGTCCAGATCCTCAAAGACTACAACGCAACTATGATAAAAGCCGGTGCTCCGTACCGCTACTAGGTATTATTTGGAAATACGCTCCCCCTTTTTCTTCCCCCCCGTAAATGCGAGGGGTGAAGAGGAGAGAACCTTATTTTCCATGATGAGTTAGTCGCTCAATATTTAGTCAAGCAGAGTAGTTAGCTTTCCCTGGCTACGGAGTAGAACCGGCCAGGGAAGGCAACTGGAAAATGTTGATAAAAGCGATGGTTACGAAATTTAATAGAAAGTTAATGGTGAAATTTGAGGTTTTTTCCCACCCCCCCCCTTCCAGGAAAAGATTTGTCCCCTACAATATAGTGCTGCTTAGATCATGAAATCGAAAAAATACGATAGTCCCCGACAGCAAAGAATGTAATAATTGATCAATTCTATGCGCTGAAATTCTGGGGTAATGAGCTGCCAAATTATTATACTCTTTAGTTGTCGGGGACTATAGTTTTTAAGGAAAGGGGTTTAAAAATGCCGAAAGCCATAAAGCTCTACGTACGCTATGTTACCGCATTGAATAATGTGGTCGGCAAGTTCGTTATGTATTGGGTGCTCTTGATGATGGGCATTCTGCTGTACGAGACGATTTCGCGAACTGTTTTTAATAAGCCCCATATCTGGGTCGTGGAGACGTCGCAGTTCATTATGGCCGCATATTACATGCTGGCCGGCGGCTACTCCATGATTCTCGACGGGCATGTGCGCATGGATCTCCTCTATGAACGGTGGACGCCAAAGCAAAAGGCGGTGGTGGACGTGTTTACCGCGTTCTTCCTGCTCTTTTACCTGGTGTTTCTCCTCTACGGGAGTATTGCCGCCACGAAATATGCGATCATGTACAAGCAAGTCAATTATACCCCATGGGGACCGCCGTTGAGTCCTATCAAGATTATTATGACCATTGGAATCGTGTTGATGTTGTTGCAGGAGATCGCGATGTTCTTCAAGGACCTGGCGACGGCAACAGGGAGGGAGATCGTATGAGTTATGAACTGATGGCTATCTTGTTATTCGGCTCGATGATGGTCATGCTGCTCACCGGGCAACGGGTCTTCGGCGCAATTGGCGGCGTCGCCACGTTGTTCGCGCTCCTCTTATGGGGGGAAGGGGCGGCGGAGATGCCGTACCACGCCAGTATTGTGTTGTTGAATTGGTATCCACTCCTAACCCTGCCGTTATTCATCTATATGGGGTATATGTTTTCCGAGGCCGGCATCGCGGATGACCTCTACCGCATGTTCCATGTCTGGTTTGGGCCAGTCAGGGGGGGGCTAGCTGTCGGCACAATCGGCCTGATGACCGCGGTCGCGGCGATGAACGGGTTAAGCGTCGCGGGGATGGCGATTGGCGCCAGTCTCTGTCTGCCGGAAATGTTGAAACGCAAGTATGACAAGGTCATGGTCACGGGCGTCATCCAGGCGGGGAGTTCCCTGGGCATCATGGTCCCGCCCAGCGTCGTGCTGGTGCTCTATGGCATGATCGCCCGGCAGCCGGTCGGTCATCTCTGGATGGCCGGGGTTTTTCCAGGCTTTCTGATGTCAAGCCTGTTTATCATTTACATCTTGATTCGCTGCTGGCTTAATCCAAAGATGGGGCCAGTGTTGTCCGCGGAAGAGCGGCAGATAAGTTGGGGGGAGAAACTTAAACTGCTTCGGGCTGGGATCATCCCGCTTGTCATTATTTTTTCTATGACCGGGCTCTTCTTGTCGGGGGTCACCAGTCTCGTCGAATGTTCTGCTGCCGGCGCGGCCACAACGACCCTGGCCGCGTTCCTCAACCGCCGGTTGACAAAGAAGGTTCTGATCAACACCATGCGTGAAACGCTGAGCGTGAGTTGCATGTTTATGTGGGTGATTCTCGCGGCGCTAGCCTTTAGTTCAGTTTTCGACGGTTTGGGCGCGGTACATGCGATCTCGTCGCTCTTTCTCGAACGGTGGCATCTTGGTCGGTGGGGCGTCATGATCATGATGCAGCTTTCCTACATTATCATGGGTATGTTTCTGGACGATACGGCCATGCTCATTATTGTCGCTCCTCTGTATGTCCCCTTAGTCATCAAGCTGGGTTTCAACCCGATTTGGTATGGTGTGCTCTATACGCTGACCTGCCAGATGGCTTACCTGACCCCGCCCTTTGGTTATAATCTGTTTCTAATGAAAGCGATGGCGCCGCCGGAGATCACGATCCGGGATATCTACCGTTCGGTTTGGCCGTTTGTGCTGGTGATGCTGTTTGGGTTAATTATTCTCATGATATTTCCCCAGATATCCCTCTGGTTACCTAGTCATTATTTTGGATTAGAGATGAAATAAAGTCACTCAATGGCGATTATGCCTGGCGGATTATCAGTGCCGCCTATTGTCGCACATCAATGATTGAAGGGAGCCCCTCTCTCAAAAGTGCTCCCTTCAGGATGCCATTGGTATTTTACGAACATATATGAATTACACAGTTCCGTAGGTCGCAGGGATATAATGCATCTCATTGATGACTTCTTTCACCCCAGGAACTTTGCAGGTAACTGCTTCGCAACAAGCCATATCCTCCGCCGTCATTGTAGCCCCTCTCAGGGTGACAACGCCGCTCGCAGCAAGAGCTTCGACTTCTAAGAATTGGACCGGTATTTTTTCCATAAAAATAATGCTCGTGATAACTTCCTGGCTGAGGCAAATATCCGCTAATTTACTTTCTTGTGCAACGCGTTGCTCCATGATTCCCGTAGATTCAAGCGCATCCTTGATCAACTGGACAGCCGCCTCGACGCTCAACAAGCGGGTATTAATAACAAGATCATAGAGATCGGTGTTGTCCCAATTGGTATGGAAAAAGAACTTATGAAACCCTGCTCTATCGTGATCGCTGTGCCGGAGAACCTGGTCTGCCAGCCGGTCGTCATAATTATACTTTTTCTTGATTCGTTCCAGACGTAACGCTATCGGAGCGATGATTCTGATATGAAGCGCACCGGGAAGATCTTTGAATACAAACTGCCCTCCTCGCCCGATAATGAGACAATTTCCTTGTTGGGCGAATTTATACATTGCCGTTTTCACAAAATGAATATAGCTGTCTTTATCAGAAGAAAACGTATCCCAAAAACCTGGTTTTTTCTCATCATATCGTTCGACTTTTTTTTCAGGAATTCCATATTTCTGAATAAGTTCTTCATCTAACGATTGTTTGTCAAGATAGTTAAATCCCAGATCCTCTCGGAGTTTTTTCGCAATTTCGGTACCTAAACTGCCAATCTGCCTTGAAATAGTAATAATAGCCATACGATTCCCTCCTTTCATGAAATGAAATCATAGTGCAATTACGTATAACGACTGATCAGAGTATTTTACCGATACCATATTGAATATAGCACCATTATATCGCATTGTCAAGTACAAAGCAGTGTATCCACTCCAGGCCAAATGGGGGCATGAAAAAACTAAGGGGTTACGGGGGGAACTTTAGGAAGAATGAGCATATATTTTACTTGACATGGTAGAGGCAGAAATGATAATTCAACAAATATTATTGGAAATAACCAATACCCTTTTAGCCTATTTCCGATAAGTCTTCTGGAATGTTCGGGGAAAAATAATCTTCAACTAAAAGGAGGATGTTATATGAAAAAGTTCGGTTGGTTCAGTATTTGTGCGGTGGTAACGGTGTGCTTTTTAGTAGGAATAGCATCGGCAAAAGATACTGTGATTGTCTATACGGCTCTGGAAAATGATGAAGTGGTGAGTTATCTTGAAATTGCCAAAAAGGATTTGCCTGACCTCGACATTCAGGCGATTCGTCTCTCAACAGGGGAATTGGGGGCAAGGATGCTGGCAGAAAAAGATAATCCCCAGGCGGATGTGATATGGGGATGGGCTCTCACAAACATGGCAGAATTTGTGCCCAAAGGGATGTTAACCCCTTATAAACCCCAGGGTTGGGAACTGATCCCTGATAATTTTAAAGATGCTGAGGGGTACTGGACTGCAATAGATTTATATGCTGCCGCGTTTGTGGTCAATACCAAAGTGATGGAAGCTGAAAATCTGCCAATGCCAAAAGGGTGGAAAGATCTACTGAACCCCGCGTATAAAGGGAAACTGCTCATGCCTAACCCTGCCAGTTCCGGGACAGGCTTTTTACAGATCGCCAGTCTCCTGGTCTTGTTAGATCCAGAGTATAAAAGCAAGCCGATTGAAGAAAACAAAGCCTGGGATTTTCTGAAAGAGTTAGATCACAATATGGACCAATATATTAAGAGCGGATCAAAACCTGGAAAGCTCGCGGCCTCAGGTGAATATGCCATTGGGTGTTCGTTTGCGTATGTGTACGCGTCATTAAAAGAGCAAGAGTTTCCGGTGGCATTGATTTTGCCTGAAGAAGGCGTCGGATTTGAACTCGAAGCGAATGCGCTGTTGACAGGGGCAAAAAATGAAGAGGCTGCCAAAAAATTCCTGGACTGGGCTATCAGTAAAAGCGCCATGGAAGGCTATGCCAAATTTAAATTAGGCGTCACGTATCCGGGACTTCCAGGACCGAAAAACTTACCGGCTTTAGACACCATCAACCTAGCGCCAATGGATTTTCCCTGGCAATCAGAGAATCGTGTGAAGATTCTTGAAACCTGGTCAGGACTTTTCGAGCGGTAACGATCCGGTCCCCGGTTAGCCGCTTATGAACCCTTCAGAGATTCTCGCAGGGAATCTCTGAAGGGTTTCCCTCTCCTGACGAACAACAGCGATTGAGTTTTTAGCTGCACTTCATCCCAAAGACGCGAAATTGTGTTTATATAAAAACTCATTTCAAGGAGAATTATGTCTAAAAAGCTGGTTTTAGAGCATATATGCAAAAATTTCGATTCTTTAATTGCCGTCAACGATGTGAATCTGGTTGTCGAACCAGGTGAATTTCTTTGCCTTTTAGGACCAAGCGGATGTGGGAAAACCACGCTGCTTCGAATCATTACCGGGTTTGAGCAGGCAAGCTCAGGAACGCTCAGCTACAATGGGAAAGTTATCAACAAGGTGATTCCTCAGAAAAGAGACTTTGGAATTGTGTTTCAATCGTACGCGCTTTTTCCGAATATGACGGTCAAGCAAAATATGGCCTTCGGTTTAAATATGCGAAAAATGCCTCAAAAGCTCATTGATGAACGCGTTAATGAGATCCTGAAACTTGTGGGGCTGACTGACTGGCAAAATCATTACCCGGCTCAATTAAGCGGAGGACAACAGCAACGCGTGGCACTTGGCAGGGCGATTGCCATCAAACCGAAGGTCCTGTTGCTAGACGAACCGTTGAGTGCGCTCGATGCGAAAATCCGGGTGCGACTGAGAACAGTGATCAAACGCTTACAACAAGACCTGGGCATTACCATGATCTATGTGACCCACGATCAAGAAGAAGCACTTTCAATTGCTGATCGGGTTGCCGTGATGAAAGATGGCCAGGTCCGACAAATCGGTTCTCCCTGGGAAATCTATAAGGCGCCAAAGACCAGTTTTGTCGCCCAATTTGTAGGAACATCCAATTTCATTTCTGCGACAAAAAAGAATGGCAAAATTCAATTCGGACAACGCGAATTTGTGGTTTCGGGTTTGACTGATGCTGCTGGTGAAACCTTGCACCTGGCGATTCGCCCTGAGAAAATTGAATTTGTCGCACCGCCAATCTCGCCCGAACAGTATGTGACATCAAATATTGTTGAAGTTGTGGCGGAGGTGATTACCTTCCTGGGGGCAGTTGTCCGCATCACCTTTCTCCTTGAAGGCAAAGAAATGGATGTTGACCTCCCGGAAAAAGAGTTTGAAAAAATAGGGCTGCAAAGAGGGGAGAAACTCACCCTGTATTTCCCTCCGGACGCTTTCCATGTCTATACAGAACTTTTTCAAGAAGTCATTTAGGAAAATGGAAAAATGAACACAATTCTTAAAGATACTGCCATCACGCCAGACTACGAAGTTTCATCGGTCAGAATGGAAGTTGACAAATTCATTGTGCCGACGGTCACGATTTTTATTTTATTGCTCCTCGCATTCTTCCTGCTCTTTCCGTTAACCTCTATCCTGCAATTGAGTTTTTTCAAAGAAGGTCAGGTTGGTTTCTCAACGTTCACCTTTGCCAATTTTTATAAATATTTTACCACACCTCGTACCTTTAACGCGCTCTGGCATAGTCTCTATGTTGCTTTTGCTACCACTATCATCGTCACCGTGATCACGTTCTTTTTTGCGTATGCCATGACCCGTACAACGATTTCCGGAAAACTCTTTTTCAGGAATGTGATTATGATGCCACTTGTGGCGCCCTCTATTATCCAGGCCCTGGCGTTGATTTATTTGTTCGGGCGGAACGGATTAATTACCAAGTATCTGTTGAATACAGATTGGAATATTTACGGGGCAACGGGGATTATTATTTCAGAAGTGCTGTATTGTCTGCCGCATTCGTTTGTGATTCTCTACACCACACTTTCGGCTGTTGACATCCGGTTGGATGAGGCCGCGGAAAGCTTAGGGGCGTCGGCGTTGAAAGTATTCACCAGGGTCACCCTTCCTTCGGCCAAGTATGGAATTTTCAGTGCGGCCGCACTGACATTCAATCTGACGATTACCGATTTCGGCAATCCGGTTGTCATCGGCGGAAACTACAATGTGTTGGCGACCGAAATTTACGCGCAGGTTACAAATCTTTACCGGTTTGACCTAGGTGCGACCATCAGCATCATTCTGCTCATCCCTTCTCTGATGGCCTTTATGCTAAATTATTATATTTCCCGCAAGACGTTTGCCATGATTAGCGGTGCAGCGCGACCCTTTATTCCCCCTTCACGCCCCTTGAAAAAGATCGCGTATACTACCTATTGCACGCTTGTCTCCTGGGCCATTATTGCGATATTTGCCACAGTGGTGATCGGGTCGTTTGTGAGAGTCTGGCCGTATGACTGGTCTTTGACGCTCAAACATTACTCATTTCCATCAATCGGCGGATATTCTGCGATCTGGACCAGTGTCTGGGTGGCTTTGGTTGTCGGTCTCGTAGGATCATCCATTACCCTGATCGCAGGGTTTGCCATGGAAACCAGGAAGCCGTTCTGCAAGCAACTCTTATATTTCTTGTCTGTAATGCCGGCCGCGATCCCTGGTCTTGTTATGGGACTGGGATACATTTTGGCGTTCAATAAACCCTATTATTTCTTCTATGGAACACCCTGGATCATCATCATAAATATCATCACCTGCAATTTCACGTTAGGCGTTCTGTCGAGCATTTCCAATTTGAGAAATATTGACCCCTCCATCGAGGAAGCCTCAATCAGCCTGGGCGGGGACACTATCAGAACATTTTTACGCATCATTTTCCCTCTGTCACGGGTAGCGTTCTTTCAAAATTTTACCTATTTCTTTTTGAGATCCATGACAACTATTAGCGCGGTAATTTTTCTTGTTTCCGCTACAATTCATCTGGCCGCCATCGAAATTATCATGCTCGATAATGACGGCTGGTCTGCCAGCGCAAATGCCATGTGTACGTGTATTATTGGGATTGTCTTGCTCATGCTTGGTATTCTGCACCTGGTCAATAAAAAGATGAGTAAAAATCCCGAAGGGCAGGGAAGACTCATCTAAATCAAAATGAAAAGGCATGAAACATTTGATCGTTCTGTAATGTGCTATTATCCGACTTCGACTTCAAAAATGTATTTATCTCCTCGATAATAGGCGCAGAGAATCTCAATCGGAATGTTATTCTCATTGAAGGTAATGCTTTCCATATACAGGCCGGCGGCGTTTTCGGGAAGACTTAAATAGGCGGCAATTCTGCCTTTTAAATTGACAGCCCGTATTCGCTGTTCACTTCGGGCGAGAGTAATGTTGAATCGTTCCGAAAACAATTTATACATTGACCCTGTCAGGTCCATATCTAAAATATTTTCGAACATCGTGTTCGGAAGATACGTTTCCTCATAGATCAAAGGCACATCATTGCCCGTTCGCAAACGACGGATGACAATGACTTTGTTATTTGATCCGAGGATTAAGGCTTTGGCGATATGTTCTTTGGCGTCCTCAATGCCTTTATTGAGAATAATGGACTTTTCCGTCATGCCGGCTTCGCTCAGATCATCTCTGAAGCTGGAAATTTGTCTGAGCCTATGTTTGAGGACGACCGGGGTGGGTGATGAAACAAAGGTTCCTGTCCCTTTTTCTTTTCGCAAGAAACCCTCTGATACCAATTCCGACATCGCTTGTCGTAAAGTATTTCTGTTCACGCCGCACGTTTTTGACAGTTCTATTTCAGAGGGCAATTTTTCCCCTTCTTGATACCTCCCGGTTTGAATAAGCTCCTTGAGCCAAGCACTGATTTGCAAATATTTAGGGATTGGGTTTGCTGGATCAACAACTTTCACGATCTTCCGTTCCTTTTTTATTCAAGCATGTTATGCAAAGTAGAGTGCTCAGCTCATCTCCGGTCTCTCAAATGTTCATACTGTATTCGTGTTTTAAAAATTGAAGATTCTGTTGAGCGTTTTCGTATTTGACGCGACCGTAGTTGTAAAAATCGAATGCGATGGTTGAGATATTCTGTTGAATCAGACTCCACAAGAACCAGTAGATATCCGGAAAAGGCTTAAACATGTCAATTAAATACAAGTTTTTGTCAAACTCCTTGCCTTCACAATAGTATTCCACAAAGCTTTTTTCGACATCTCTCGGAACAAGCACCTCTTGAAACATATCCGCAAGATCATAATATCTGGGCGCCATCCCGGCATACTCCCAATCAATGATATACATCGGCTCATCGTAGCGATCTTCGTACCCATCCTGAACAAGGATAAAATTCTCTGCTAATAGATCGTTGTGACTGGCGGTATAGCCGCTTTCCGGGATATTGATCGCTTGTGCGAGTTGTTCAAGGCTCTGAATGGTGCCAGCAATATCAAACTCAGGATATGTGACATTCAGGTCAGCCAAAATTTTTGCCATTTTTTTCACTTCAACCAACGGATTAAAGAGTTTCGGCAAGGTGACTTTGCTCTCGTGGATTCTTCGAATCGGAGCGACAATCTTTTCGCGCAAGGTCTCATTCAGAAAGTCTTTATTTTTTAAAGTGTAACTTCCGGTAATATATTCGACAATCGTGACATGGTTCTCAGGCAGATACTTGATCAGTTTGGGCGATATGCCAGCGTCAGCCATTTTTCCTATGGCATCGGCTTCATAATCCCGGTTGATAAACAGCTCGGTTTTATCGCCATAGATTCGAAGAGCCACATCTCCCCTTTCAGAGGTAATTCGGTACAGCTTATTGGTAATACCGCCGCTCAAGACGGAAATCGCTATTTTTGCGCCTTGCCACTCAGGCATCAGTTGTAAAAATAATGCTTCATCAAGTTCAACGTTTAAAAGATTCTGTAGTTTATTCATGTTGCTTCCCCTGATCATTGAATTTCCAAATTCTATATCCTGAGAGAAAAAACCAGGTTTCTCCAAGAAACCTGGTTTTTGGTCTTTGTTAGCGGACAGCAGCCCTCTTTTAATGGGAAAAATATTTGACTAACTGGTCAACCCGAAGGACTCCATCATAGTCAAGACCTTTGCCGCCCTGTTTCAATGTTCCTTTTTCACCATCGGGGTCCCCTAAACACGTCACAACGATGTCAGCGTCGCTGAGGTCTTCTTTTTCGGTATAGATGTTCGTTGTTGCGACGACATAGAGTCCGGCGGCTTTGCCGGCCAGAACTCCATTTCTGGAATCTTCAATCACCATACATTCTTCAGGCTTTAAACCCGTCTTTTCAAGGGCCAGGTTGTAGATTGCGGGATCCGGTTTCTTCTTCTTGACAACATCTCCGGCCAGCACATAATCAAACTTGATATCCTTAAGAATCTTGTAAGCAATGGCATGGGCAGCTTTTTCATCCGAAGTCGTGCACACGACCAACCGCAATCCCGCCTTCATCGCTTCTTGCATAAAACGGTGAATGCCAGGTCTCAGTGGGAGTTTCCCGCTTTCGATGAGTTCGATAAACGTCTGGGTTTTTTTCTTGTGCATGGCTTTGATGAGATCATCTTCTTCTTCCGGTTTGACCTCAACCCCAAAACCATCAGTGTGGAGATAGTGCTTCATGCGCTCCTTGCCGCCGGCAATTTGAAGCAGCTCGTGGTATTTTTCTACGCTCCACTCAAAATTGTAACCAAACTCTTTAAAGGTCTGGTTAAAGGCTACACGATGTCCATCTCTTTCTGTATCAATGATCACACCATCTTGATCGAAAAAAATCGCTTTGATCTGCGCCATTTTTGTACCCCCTGTTTAGTTATCAGTCATCAGTGGTCAGTAACCAGCCATACCGTTCCTACGGAACTTTTCTGGAACTTTTCGATCTACTGAATTTCGGAAATAAGTACACACTGGTAGTCCCGCCCTATGTGGCGGGAATGACGCCGATAAACCCGCCACGCAGGGCGGGGCTACCAGGTTTGTTCCATTGAGTACTTATTTCTGAAAGTATGTACTACTGACTACTGACCACTGATTACTGGTTACTGCCTACTGATTACTGGTTACTACCTGCTGATTACTGTTTACTGATCACTGCCTACTGATTACTGATCGCTGTTACTGGGCAAAGAATTCTTTGACAGCTTCAACAAGCATTCTGTTCTCTTCTTTGGTCCCGATGGTAATGCGGAAGAACCCATTTCTTCCATACATCGGGGCTTGTGGTCTCAAAATCAATCCTTTTTTCTTCTGGGCGTAAGCAATCATCTCATCCCCAACTTTTCCGGCATCGGTGCCATCAAAGAGCATATAGTTGCCATAAGAGCGAAAGATCGTTAACCCGGGAATATTGCTGAGCGCATTCTCAATGAACTTAATCTCGCTGTTATTGAATTCGCGTCTTTTTTCCAGGCTCTCAGTATCTTCAAGCGCTGCTAGCGCAGCCCACATAGGAATCGTGCCAACATTCCAGGGAATCAACGTTGCTGAAACCTGAGCGATCAGATCTTTGTCTGCCAGCGCATATCCGAACCGCATTCCTGCCAGCCCATACGCTTTGGAAAGCGTGCGGGTAATCATGACATTTTTATACTTTTTGGTCAGTTGCACTTGCGACATTTCCAGTCCGGCATATTCGACATAGGCTTCATCTATGACAAACGGAATCCCGGTCTCGGCAATCTTGATAAAACTGTCGGCGTCCATAAAGTTTCCGGTGGGGTTATTGGGGTTTGCAATCACTATAATCTTCGTCTTTTCGGTCACCGCTTTTAAGACCGCATCAGCGTCAAACAATAACTGCTTATCTTTGTAGATCATCGGGACAGAGACAAGTTTTCCGCCTAAAATCTGACACCGCAGCTTATAAATGCCGAAGCAGGGGGTGTGTTGGATAACTTCCTGCCCGGGTTCAAGGAAGCATCTAAAGAGCATATCAAAGACTTCACTCGACCCATTGCCAATCATAACGTTTCCAGGTCCATCCAGTCCGTTGATTTCAGCGATCTTTCCTCGAACAACCAACCCCTGATCCGGATACCGGTTCGCCATTTTCGCGTATTTGACAATAGCTTCATACACCTTGGGCGAGGGTTCATGCGGATTTTCATTGGACATCATTCTGTGAAGTTGCGGCTCTCGCCAGGCCAGTTCCAGGTGAGAGGAAATATACATAGGGATCCCCTTAATCCACGGGACAAAATACTCTTGAATCTGTTTCATGAATAGAACTCCTTTGTTCAGTTGTTCAGTATTCAATATTCAGTATTCAGCTAGCATACTGACCACTGAATACTCACGACTGATCACTGAATCTTCAATTCTGTTACGCTTTTCCAGCACTGCCTAACATATCAATCCAACGCCCCACAGCCTTTCGAATCGCATCCTTGACGGCAATATCTATTTTGCCGGGGTCGTATTGCTCTCTGTTTTTCGAGATATAGTCAAACGTGGTGTCAATGAGGGTATATTTCAACTCGGTTGATACGTTAAACTTGGAACCGCCAAGGGCTACCAGCCGTTCGACATAATCCGGCGGCAAGCCAGTTCCGCCGTGCACGACCAACGGCACTTTCACGCCCTGTCCATTGATTAACTTCGCAATTTTTTCAAAACGTTCAAAGTCAATTTTCGGATTCTTCGTTTTGTAAACGCCATGAGCCGTGCCAATGGCCGGCGCAAACAGATCAACCCCCGTCCGTTCAATAAACTCGATCGCTTGATCCGGGCTGCACAGCGCGGCTTCATTTTCGACCACCTTGACCTGATCTTCCACCCCTGAAACTGTCCCTAATTCTCCCTCAACAGAAATACCACCCAGGGCATGGCAGTAATCGCAGATTTCTTTTGTCTGCCTTACATTTTCCTCAAACTCCTGTTTTGAGGCGTCAATCATGATGTTGGTGTAGCCCGCATCAGCACACTGTTTGCAGTACTTCACATCCGTGGAGTGATCCAGGTGCAAACAAATTGGAATAGGGGCGGCCCCGGCCAACGTCCTATATATAGCCACCAGAACATCTCGCCCCAGGAATTTCGAGGGGGTGACAGAAGTCTGGATAATAAGCGGAGCTTTCTTTTCAACGGCGGCCTCGACAACAGCCTCCATCTGGATCAGATTCGTGATATTAAAAGCCCCCACCGAATATTTGCCCTTCGTGGCTTCTAATAGCATTTCTTTTGCATTGACTATTGACATAACGTGCCTCCCTGATAATACAGGTTTGTATAGTGATTGTTTAATTGTTTAGATGTATATACAGTGAGGATATATAAAAAACCTGCTATTCTTTGTCAAGAAGAAAATGCGCATTTATCATAAGATCTTTTCAAAAATTTTTTGCTAGCGGACGAAAGATTGTTGGGACACGAAACCGGCGTATAAGCAGAGAAGGCGGATGCAACTACAAATAAAAAAACAGTAATTTAGGAAAGTGTAAAAAAATAAGTTCTCAGACAAGAAACCGGGATTTTTTCCGAAAAACCTGGTTTCTTGTGGTTCGCAAAATTGGAAATTATTTTTTACATTTTAATCTGGGGATTCATGTTTAGCTTAACAACCCACAAGGTGTTGAGAGCAAGCCCAAATCCAGCACATAGCGGTAATCGTCATCCAGAACATCGTAATCGCCCTTCATCGAGCGGAGTCGAGATGATGAAAATGCGAAGAATTGAACAACCCTGGTGTTGAAGTAAGGGGAGACATAAAATAACTTGACAATCTTCCCAAAATCCACCATGTTCTTTGGATAAGACAGCTTACCACATCTTTTCGCCGTAGGCGATAGAGTATTGTAGCATCAGATTCCCCCACTCACAGCTTTTTTCGTCGTAGGCGATCCACAACCGCTACGCGGTAGTCAGGGAGATGGGGGGAACTTGTCATTCCTACAATACTTGAAGCACTATGTGCTAACTAGTGACAAAGGGATGTATGATTCAACGCTACCTTGACGCCATCAGCACACGCTATCAAACCGGCATTGCCAGGGAACATAGCTATCGCGGCGATTTGCAGCAGTTGATCGAGTCGCTTGCGCCGGATGTGCTGGCGACTAACGAACCGGCGCGTATTGCCTGCGGCGCGCCGGATTATATTCTGACTCGCGGCTCGATTCCAGTCGGGTATATTGAAGCCAAAGATATTGGGGCTTCCCTCGACAAGGTTGAACGTTCCGAGCAGATGCAGCGCTACGCCGCCAGCCTGGAAAATCTGATCTTGACCGATTATCTGGAATTTCGCCTCTACCGGCAGGGGAAATTCGTCACCGCTGTCGCACTGGCCGATCTCAAAAACGGCGATCTGCGGCCATTATCGCAAAACTGGCAATCCTTTGAACATCTGATGCTGGAGTTTTGTGCATACAGCGGACAAACGATCACGTCAGCGCAGAAATTAGCAGAGATGATGGCCGCCAAAGCGCGCATGATGCAAACGGTCATTGAACAAGCTCTTTTGAGCGATGAAGAAAATGAGCAGAACAGTTCCTTGAAAGACCAGATGATCGCGTTCAAACGCATTTTGATTCATGATATTACTCCGGCAGCCTTTGCCGATATTTACGCGCAAACCATTGCTTACGGCATGTTTGCGGCGCGGCTGCACGACCCGACCCCGGACAGCTTTTCCCGTCAAGAAGCGGCCGAATTGATCCCCAAAACCAATCCCTTTCTGCGTAAGCTCTTCAGCTATATCGCCGGGGTGGATATTGACGACCGCATCCTCTGGATTGTGGATGCCTTAGCCGCGATTTTCCGCGCCACCGATATGGCGGCCTTCATGCAGCATTTCGGCCAAACAACGCAGATGCACGATCCGGTCATCCATTTTTATGAAACGTTTCTGGCCGAATATAATCCGAAACTGCGTAAAAGCCGCGGCGTCTGGTACACGCCGGAGCCGGTCGTCAATTTCATTGTACGGGCGGTAGATGAGCTTCTGAAAACCGAGTTCGGCCTGCTGCAGGGTTTAGCCGACACCTCGAAAATCACGATCGAAGTTGATACGCAGATCGAGGATCAACGTTCGAAAACCGGGTACAAACGTGAGAAACAGGAAGTGCATAAACTCCAGATTCTCGACCCGGCGGCCGGCACCGGCACTTTTCTGGCCGAAGTGATCAAGCAGATTTACGCCAAATTTGCCGGGCAGCAGGGGATGTGGAGCAATTATGTGGAAGAACACCTGATCCCGCGCTTGCACGGCTTTGAAATCCTGATGGCCTCCTACGCCATGGCGCATCTCAAATTGGAACTCTTGCTGCGCGAAACCGGATACCAGCCCAAACAGGCGCAGCGTTTTCGCATCTTTTTGACCAACAGCCTGGAAGAAGCGCACCCTGACACCGGCACGCTGTTTGCCTCCTGGTTATCGCGCGAAGCCACCGAAGCCAACTATATCAAACGCGATACACCCGTGATGGTCGTGTTAGGCAATCCGCCGTATAGCGGACATTCGGCCAATAAAAGCGACTGGATAGATCAACTGCTGCAAGATTACAAACAAGAACCGGGCGGAGGAAAGTTACAAGAAAAGAATCCGAAGTGGCTGAACGATGATTACGTCAAATTCATTCGCTACGGGCAATATTTTATTGAGAAGAATGGCGAGGGCATTTTAGCGTTTATCAACAATCACAGTTTTTTAGATAACCCGACTTTTCGGGGAATGCGCTGGCATCTGCTCACAACCTTCGATCGGATTTACGTTCTTGACTTACACGGCAACGCCAAGAAAAAAGAGGTTTGTCCCGATGGCTCGCCCGATAAAAACGTGTTTGATATCCAACAAGGCGTCTCGATCAATCTGTTTGTGAAAACCGGCCAAAAGAAAAGCCGCCGGTTAGCAGAGGTTTATCACTATGATCTGTTCGGAGAACGAGAGGCAAAGTACGAATTCTTATGGAAAAGTAACCTCCAAAACATAGGGTTTACAAAGTTAGTATTGTCTGCCTCCCAATACTTTTTTGTTCAGAAAAATTTTGACGTCCAGAAAAAATATGATGAAGGTTTTGCCGTAAATATTTTGTTCCCAGTGAATTCCGTGGGAATTGTTACATCAAGAGATGCTTTTGTGACAGACGATGACAAAGAAGCATTAAGGTCACGAATAAAACATTTCTTTAGGTCTGATGCTGCTCAAATCAGAACGGAATATGGTCTAAAAGAAAATAAATCCTGGAAGATTGAGGCAATACAACATAAGTCACAATCCTTTGACGAGCAGTATATTCGAAAAATGACATATCGTCCCTTTGAAGATCGATATGTTTACTACGAACCCAATTTTATAGAACGTTCAAGATATGATATTATGCAACATTTTCTCAAAAAGGAAAATGTTGGAATAGTTATACCTCGTCAGGCGATTACCAATAACTGGTCACATGTGCAAGTAAGTAAAAATATTATTGATAACAGGATACACTATAGTAACAAAGGAATCCCGATACTGGCACCTCTTTATCTCTACCCAACGACTGATATTCAGCAAACCCTGGATGGTGGGCAGAAACGCCGCCCAAATTTGAATCCTAAGATTATCAAGCAAATCGCCGATACGCTTGGCCTCACGTTTACTTCTGAAAAAGAAGACGCTGCCGGCACCTTTGTGCCGCTTGATCTGTTGGATTACATTTACGCGGTCTTGCACTCTCCGACCTACCGCGAAACCTACAAGGAATTTCTCAAAATTGATTTCCCGCGCATTCCTTATCCGAAAAATCAGAAAAGCTTCTGGCAGTTAGTCGCGCTCGGCGGCGAACTGCGGCAACTGCACCTGCTGGAAAGCCCGAAAGTCCTGGAATTCATTACCGCCTATCCGCAGGATGGCGACAACCGCATTACGCGCAAAATCACCTCAAAAGACTATGAAATGACTGACAGGGAACAACAGATTGGCCGGGTGTGGGTGAACGACCGACAGTATTTTGACAAAGTGCCCAAAATTGCCTGGGAATTCTATATCGGCGGTTACCAACCCGCGCAAAAATGGCTGAAAGACCGGCAGGGCCGCACCCTGAACTTTGACGAAATTCTGCACTACCAGAAAATGATTGTCGCCCTCGCTGAAACCGCCCGCATTATGCAGGCAATTGATCAGGTTGATTTCCTGGAATAATTCTACAGAAGGGCAAAGACAAGCTCTCGGCTGAAAAACCCGTTTACGCTAGAAATCCCTGGGTGGCGTGGTCTTGTCGAATAACTCAGACTCGTCCGACAATGTCCGACAAGACCTGATAGTAAGAACTTCTTTCCCAACGCAGCAACTTTTTGCATAACTTTCGATTCCATTGCGCTTTTTGCTGTGTACGTTGCTTCAGGAATGCAGCAGAGAAACTGACCATATCACCGAAGCTCCGGCCGCAAGTTGTCCCTCTTTATAGACATATTGCGGATAATGGAGCGCTGTAATCTCCTCGACCGGGTTTTTTTCATACACGACAAAATCAGCGAGATAGCCGCGTTTGATCTCGCCTAATTCGTGCTCCAGGCCCAACGCCCACGCGCTGCCCTGCGTGGCTGCTTTCAGGATCGTTAACGGATCCAGGCCGGCTTCCTTGTACCACAGCCAGGCTTCATAAGGCAGCGCCGGATGCGGAAGCTGCGGCGACCCGGCGTCTGTTCCCAGGGCAAGATTCACGCCGGTTGAGACGACTTTTTTTAACGACGTAATATACTGCTCCATGACTTGTTGAGATTTGATGACGGCATAGTTCGGCACGCCATATTCTGCGCCCTGAGTCGCCATAAGATAATAGGGCGCTAAGGTGGGCACCATAAACGCGCCAGTGCGCTTGAACAGGTGAAGACTTTTGTCATTAATCAACGCCGCATGTTCGATAGTATCCACCCCGGCCTCGAGACAGGTCTTGACCGCCAGATCGGGCAGCGCGTGAGCCGCCACTTTTTTCCCGGCGGCTTTGGCCGTTTGCACCGCGATATGGATCTCTTTGTCGCTGAACTGCATCGCATGAATTGATTCGCCTTGCGTGTAAGCCCCGCCTGAACACATCAGTTTGATCAAATCCGCGCCGGCTTTTACCTGTTCGCGCACGGCCTTGCGAATTTCATCAAACCCATCAGCTTCGCGGCACATAAAATAGCCGTGCCCGCCTGTTTGCGCAATCCCGGCGCCAGCAGCCAGAATTCGGCTGCCGGGCACAATACCCTGTTTCACCGCTTTGGCTAATTCAATCGGAATGTTATGCGGGCCGCCGACATCGCGGACCGTGGTGACGCCGCCGGCCAGGTTCTGCCATGCACTGCGCGCCGCACGGTAGGAAGTCATGACCGGAGATTCTGTGATCGTATATTGCGCCGGATCAGGCTGTCCTTCCCAGACCAGGTGGACATGGGCGTCAATCAAGCCCGGCAGCACAAATCCGCCGTTCAAGGAAATGGTTTCGCCCTCTCCCGGCGTACTTGTGATCTCAACAAACCGGCCATCCTCAACTACCAGAGCACATCCCGATGTACATTGCCCGGTTTTCAAATTAACCAACTGAAGATCTGTGAAAATGTTTTTCATCTTTCTCCTCTATTTCGATGATTCTCTGACAATTCGCCTGAATCCGTTTCAGGAATGCCATCAATTGTTGCCGTTCTTCTGTTGTGAATGCTTGCAGGATTCGCTCTTCCGAACGTTCAACGACCCCCCAGATCTGTCCTAAAAATTGTTCCCCGTGTTCCGTCAGGCAGATCGCAGAATCCTGCTCTGAACACCTACGAATATATCCCTGAACAAACAACGGTTGCAACAATATCTGAAGTTCAGTTCCAAACAGGGCGGTATCTTTGCTTACCTGGTCAAGTGTCATGATTTCATCGCATTTCAGGATCATGAGCAGAATCACTTGCACGCTATTCAGAGTGGTGACAGCGGCTAAATCGTGATCGAGAGCCATCTGAATCATTTTGCCGGTTACATTCATTTCCCGGCCCAGAGTTGAGCGAATATACTGGGTTAACATGGCAAGCACCAATTTGAGTTTAAATTCATAGACGCTGATCCCGGCGGCGACCCCCACGTTCAGAGATTCTACCTGGCTGCTCATGGGAATTTGTACCACCACATCAGCCTGTTGCAGAAAAATGTCAGAAATACCCTCAGTTTCATTCCCGACGACCAGCGCAATCGGTTTTGGCTGTAATCGTACGGTAGATTGGAGTTGCGGTGCATACGGACTGGTAGCAACAATCTGGAATCCGCGCTGTTTTAAAAACGCGAGAGTTTCTGCGGCAGAGGCAAAATGTTTCAAACGCACATCAAACACATTGCCGCGCGACGCTTCAATCGTTTTGCGATGCCACAGATCGAGGTCGGACATGGTTGCCAGCAAATCCCGCAGGCCGAAAGCCCGCGCCGTGCGGATAATCGTGCCGATATTGCCAAAATCACGGACATCGTCGAGCACAATCACAAAATCTTGCAGATGGCTCTGATCATCTACATCTGCGGGTAGCGGAGCCACACCGAGAAAAGGAATCAGATAGCGCGTATCGCTGATTTTCTTTAAAATTCCATCGGAGACAGCATAGCACGCAATCTGACGTTCCTGAAGTTGGTTGAGCAGCGGATGCTCTGTGATCTTCTCGTGAAAAAATACGTGTTCGATTGGAACGTTAGCCTCTAGCGCCCATCCAATAATTTGCGCGTCTTCGAGCAGACATTTTTGCGCCTGTCTGCGTCCGTTCATTGTTGACAGCGTTCGCGCTTCAAGCACGTGTTCATCTTTTATTGAGGTAATCCGTTCAATCGTCATACTCAGCCCGCTTGCATCGGCTGCCGGATGATCGTTTTCCATTTGGCCGGGTCAGCTTTCCTAAGGTCGCTCAAATAGATTTCGTGATGTTTTCCGATGCGCTTCCCACGCGCATCAATAAACTGGTGGACTTTCTCCACCGTCGGCCCCTCCTCGGAAAACGGGCCGATATGAAGAATCTGGGCGCAGGTTCCTTCTGTCAGAGACCCAAAACGCACTTTTGAAATTGCCGCCGGATTTTTCTTTTTTGTGACCTCAGCGATGGCTGCATCAATCATCTCATTCGTGACAAAAGCAGGCTGCATAATCATCGAAGTCCACTGCCAGTCAGATTTCTCCTGGATCAAGAACTTAGAGGGATCCTCCGTCCACCATAATCCTTCCAACGGCATCACGCCATAGTCAACGGCCAGGGTCCCCTTTTTGACCATGAACTTCACGGTGTATGAAACAGCAAACAACGCTTCTATCGCATCGGCGTAAGCCTGTGACGTGTTCGGGTCGCCCACGCCATCCACCATCAAAAAATTCATGGCAGGCACGTCAACCTGAACTACCTCTTTGGCTGAGGGGGCATAAAGATGTTTCAATTCCTTCTTGACATCAATTTTTTCCATAATAATCCGTTTTATTCTTCAATTCGTTGTTGTATCGCGACTCGACATATTAAATCTCATATTCCACTACCGGATTCTCCGAGAGTAACGGTGGAATGAACGGCGGCACCTCTTCGATGACGCGCATAGTTTTCCATTTTCCCTGCAAAAAACGGAAAAAAAATGTCAGTCCCATGACGATGGCATAGGTCGAAGCGATAACCCAACCGACATACACATTTTGTTTGAGCACAATCAGCGCAAGATAACTGGGTAAAGTAAAAACTGCTCCGGAAATCAACAAGATCGCATACATGGCAAAACGGGTATCTCCCGCGCCTTTCACGGCTGAAGCGAAGATAATCGTCAACGCGTCAAACAACGAATACACCGCCACAAAACGGAGCAGTACGGTGGTTAATTGACGGATCGGCTCAAACGCTGCCGCATCAGATTGCAGGCTATATGGCCAGAGAAACAGTTTCGGCAGGAAAAAATAACAGAGCGCAATGCTTCCCATGTAGAGAAACGTAATGTGAAACCCGGAATACACGCTGCGCTCAGCAAGCTCCGGTTTATTTTCGCCCAAATGCTGCGCTACAAGCACGGACACCGCGATGCCAAAACCAAGCATCGGCATGAAAGCGAGGCTGTTAATATTGAACGCTATATTCGTTGCCGCAAGACTGACGGTGCCCAAACGTCCCATAAAGAGCAGAAAGGCGGTGAAACCAATCATATCAAGAAAAAACTGGACGCCGTTCGGAAAACCGAATTTCCAGATTCGGCGTAATAACCCCAGATCTAACCGCCATCCCCGTCGCGTGTGATATTGTTCGTCAAAAGCGCGCCGGCTTAACAGCAGCATAAACACGCCGCAGCTCACGTAGGTTGCAATGACCGTGGCAATCGCCGCGCCTTGAATGCCGCGTTCCGCAAACCCCCATTTGCCGAAAATCATGGTGTAATCCAACACTAAATTGACAACAGTCGCCAGCACGTTCACCCACATAATCGGCCAGGTTTTCCCCAGACCGGAGAAGAAACCGGATAAAGCTGATGAGGCAATCGCCGGAACAGCCCCATAGCATAAAACACGAAAATAGATCGTTTCGTAACGTTGAATGATCGGATCATGGCCGATAAACCGGAAGAGCGACCCTGAATAAGGAATTAACGCTAAAAATCCTACCCCGGCAATGACGGAAATATAGATGCCCTGCCACAACACCGGGCCAATGCGGTCATGCTGGTTTGCGCCGAAATATTGAGCGATAAACGTGCTTACATAGCCGGCTGTTCCGATAAACACAGTCATCAACGCAAAATTCAGGATGCCGGCCGGCATGGCGGCGGCAATCGTTTCCGGCGAATACCAGGTCAGAAACATGCGATCCACAAAATGCTGCACCGACCAGGCGCTGGTGCTCAAAATTAACGGAAACGCCAGGACAAGTATATTCCGATACCCGGATTCACAGGCCCAACGCGACTTGACTCGTTCAATCATCAATTTGTGCATAATTAACGTGGAGATTCTTTTGAAAATACCCGTACCCACGAACAGCCGTGTTCGTCGAAATTCTCTGCGGACAAGGTTGTCCGCAGGTACGAGTCTGATTTTTATTATGCCGGGTGAGCAGAAGCGCATGACATCTTCTTAAATATTTGCATTCCGCTCATCTTGTTAGAGAACAGGTGCCGGATAAATTTCTTCGGTTGATTTGTTTCTTCGTCGCTCTTCCTGTCAAGAGAAATCCGTTCAGGATTTCAGCTTGTGATACCCTTTCTCGCCATAGGGTTGCAATTTTTCCAACCAGAGTTCTTCTAACACAGTTAAATCTCCACGCGCATCATAACCAGGATCATCATTGGATTCAAGGTATTCCAGCACTTCACAGGAAAACTGTTCCGGGCCGTATTCATTCCAATCCTGTTGCAAGGCCTTATTGCGATGGGACTTAAATTTCAATTGAGACCGATGCCGGTTGAGGATACCTTGCACATCCAGGCCGCTTCCCAAAAAGATCTTCCCATTGACCAGATTCTTGATCTGAAACACCCCGGCCGGGGGCGGATTTTGCTTATAGGCTAATTTCAATTCTTTACGCCTGTCCATAATATTTTCTTCTGAAAATGTAGCACGAAATCCCTTTTCGCGGCTCGATGCGCGAAAAGGGATTTCGTGCTACTGATGTAATCCCTTACTTTTCAGACTTTCCTGAAAACTTCTTTGTAAATCGGATTGGACAACTTCTGCGGGGGATTCCGCGACCCAATAAGTCGAGCCATTCCTTGCGAGCAAATGTTGCTCCACCAGTTCGCGGCGAATCGTACAATAATCCTCATATACTGGCAGAATGATCTCATTCACTTCCTGTTCCGTATAGCTGCGCCCGGGTTGGAAACGTTTGGCAATCTCGGCTAACACAAGCCAGCGTTTTTTGTGCTGCGCCGGGATCTGCTGTAATTTCCCTTCTTTAAAAAAGGTGCGAATCACTTTCTGCGTGTATTGTTGAATCCGTTCTTCCTGCACTGCTTTTTCAATGCCTTCGACGCTCACCAAATCATGAAGCGTCAGGTTGAGCGCCTTGCGATTGGCCTGGAACACCACATAATATTGTTCCTTCGTTTTGGAAACCAACTGAGCCTGTTCCAGTTTTTTCAGATGAAACGAGACTGTTGAAGCAGCCAGATTCAGGCGTTCCGAGAGTTCTTCCACATACTGCGGTTTATCCAACAATGCCTGTAAAATCATCAAACGCGAATGATCGGCCAGAGCCTTGACAATCGCCATACTTTCCTCAAGTTTCATGATAGCCTCCAAGATTTAGCTATTTATTTAATTCCATAAGCATCGAATCATATTTAATATATCCGATTTTTTGTCAATAAATTTATTTCGATAATGATAAAAGTAGAATGAAATTTCTTGTATTGTCCGATCTTCCAAATGTTTGGGGATTCCAGGAAAATTTCATAAATTTTCATCTTCCCCAAATCGTTTCTTGACATTTTGGCAATGGGTAAATATACTTTTTTTACTTGCTTTACTTAACCCTGTCTATAACCTCATAATCTTGTAAATAACTCATGCGGCGTGTAGAAAATATGCAGCGATCTTATTGTCTGATTGTTCGTATTGTGTTGCGTGTCTGTATGCTTTTCAGTGTCCATGCCGGGATTTTCCTTACCTGTTCATGGGCGCAACAGCCCATTTTGCAACAGTTGGTGTATCTGAATATCCCGGCCTATAACCTGAATCTCTATACGCAATATGCGGATCAACGCTGGGAGCGATTATCCGTTCCGGTTGGAGTGGGGAGGGCAGCGGATCGGAAATATCAGACCCCGACAGGTCAGGGCGAACTTTATGTCAAGGCCACAGGCGTCACGTTTGAATATGGCTCGCAAAATCCCAAAGAACTGGTGGGAAAAACGATTACCCACTCAAACACCTTTGATAAAAATACATTGAAACCGATTACGATGAAAATGCCGAATGACATGAAATCAATTTTCATGAGGATTAACAGCGATATTGACGCCCAATTTCATACCCGTTTCGTGCTGCACGAAACGACAGATTGGTACACCGTCGGAACCCCGGCTTCCAATGGGTGTATCCGAATCGACCGCGAAGATATGCATCGGTTGTATGCGGCGCTTGCTCCCTCGGTCTATGAAGGCCCCCTCCCTCAATCTGTTCCAATTACGATTTATTATGATGTCGCAGAATATTATCCTGAACAAAAAATGATGGTGTTACACGCCAACATTTACAATCGTCAAGTTGATTACGTATATGAAATTTTACATGATTTGCAAGAAGCCGGCATTGACACGCGCTTGATGAATATGCCTGCTCTGGTCGAGATTGTGAATCAGGCTGAACAACAATTTCACCAGGCGCTGCATACAATTCAAAGCCGCTTGAAGAAAGCTCCGTTTGACCGCTTGATTAAGGATCATGAAAAACAACTGCTGCACTTCACCTTTTATTTGAGATTTCAATATTAATGTGTTTATGCGTCTTGACCCTCGAACCGCGTTTTTAGCGACTGTTATGCTCATTCTGGCAACCTTCCAGAGCAATCAATATTTCACACTGTTGATGCTTGGCTTGTTGTTTTTGCTTGTCTTGTTCAGCACTGGCACTCCGTTACGGATATATGTTCATAATCTTTCTTTGCTTACATGGCTTCTGGTGTTTACCTTTTTCGCGTATTTATGGGGAGAGGGATCATCTGATGTTCGTGACAACCTTGACGCAGGGCTGCAAGCAATCGGGCAGCTCAGCGTGGTTGTGGGTTGGGCAACCATCCTGGGGAACAGTGTATCCCCCTTAGCAATGGTCAATGGACTTGAACGTTTATTGCGTCCATTAGGTTTGGCGCGCCTGCCCATTTCCAGATTTTCAATCATTGCCATGCTGAGTTTGCGGTTTATTCCTGTCCTATTGCAAGAAAGCCAACACCTGCTCGATGCCTATATTGCTCGCGGCATCGAGATTCAGTGTGGCAGCATTATCACCCGTCTAAAAAACTATGCCTTGCTCTGCGGTCCATTATTCAGCAGCTTACTCCGGCGTGTTGAGCATGTTGCGTTGGCCATGGAAAGTCGCGCCTTTCACGCTGACGCCGAGCGCACGTCGTTCTATGAACTTCGTATGACGTGGTTCGACTACCTTATACTTATCGTGAGTTTCAGCATCCTGGTTTTTGTAATGGTTCATGATGAATAATATCAAGATTCAGCACGTTTTTCCCTTGACTTCTAGAAAAAAAGCAGAATAGCTGAAGATATTATGATCGTGATGCTTGCATGTTGCGTCATCGTTTTATCACCGTTCATTCTTGTAAAGGAGTCAGAAATCTGCCAGGCTTCCGAAATCTAAAGGTCTTTTTCAGCTAATATCTTATAATGACAGTGAAACCGTAGATTTTCTTGCGTTGACAAAATTTTTCTTGCTTTTATTTCGTTTTTATGATGTGTTTTAGATACATTCTCGTCATTCTTTCCGGATGATTGCAGAGATTGACAAATTTCACGGTGCGAGTGTGAGCACAATTTCAAACAGGTAACCTGACTTCGTAGAGGAAAATACTTATGATGAGTGGAATAGATAAAGTTCTGGGGGATTTTATCGTTGAGTCACAAGAAAACCTCGAACGTCTGGATCATGAATTTGTTGCCTTAGAACATGATCCGCAGAACAGTGAACTCCTTGCCAGCATTTTCCGAACGATTCATACGATTAAAGGCAGCGCAGGATTTTTAAGTTTGACCAATCTGGAACAAATCTCACACTATGCGGAAGATGTGCTCGCCAAACTCAGAGATCATTCCTTAACCCTCAATACGGATATGATCACGACGTTGTTACATGCGATTGATTCGATCAAGACTATTCTGGTTAATCTTGAAAAAACATCGGAAGAAGGGGAACTGGATGTACTCGATATTGTTATGGAACTCAGAAAAGTGGCGGAAAGCGCACAAAAGCCTTCGACGATTACTACTCCGCAAGAGCTTAATGAGTATGCGCTTGAAAAGTTACCAGAGCACGACAACAGCTCCATAGCCAAAGAGTTAAAACTTTCTGAAACGTTGGAAGCGTCGAACGTCGCTATTGAAGATACCCGTATTCATGTTGATGTTCATCTCCTCGATCAACTGATGAATATGACCGGTGAACTGGTGCTCTCACGGAACCAGATTGTGCAGTTTGCGAACACGATTGAGCAGCGCAACTTTCGTATGATTGTTCAGCGCATGAATGTTGTGGTCTCTGAATTACAAGAACTGGTCATGAAAACCCGTATGCAGCCTGTGAAAAAAGTCTTAGGAATTTTTCCACGCCTCGTCCGCGATATGTCTAAGCTTCAGGGAAAAGATGTGATGCTAGTGATGGAGGGGCAAAATACCGAATTAGATCGAACGTTGATCGAAAGTATTAAAGACCCGTTAACGCATCTGGTGCGGAATGCCCTGGATCACGGGATTGAGCCTCCGGAGGTTCGCGCACAATTAGGGAAGCCGGCCACAGCGGTTATTACGGTGAAGGCCTATCACGAAGGCGGCCAGGTCGTAATTGAAATCACCGATGATGGCGCTGGCATTTCTCTGGAAAAAGTGAAAGCCAAAGCCCTTCGTGAACGCCTTCTTACCCCTCAACAGGCTGAAGAGATGAGTGAGCGGGACCTCATTAACTTGATTTTCCGTCCGGGATTTTCGACCGCGGAAATCGTGACCAGCATTTCCGGTCGCGGCGTCGGAATGGATGTCGTTAAAAAGAATCTCGATAAAATCGGTGGCGTCATTGATATTCAAACAAAGAAAGATCAAGGAACGACCATCAAGATTCGTATTCCGATTACCTTAGCGATCATCCCTGTTTTAATTATCAAATCAGGCAATCATCCGTTTGCCATTCCTCAAGTCAATTTAGAAGAGTTACTGATGATCCAGACTGACAATCCAGACGAAAAAGGCATTGAACTCGTTCATGGCGCTGAAGTCTATCGTTTACGCGGGGAACTTCTTCCGCTTCTGCGTTTAAATACCATTTTGCGTCTGCCATCAGTCAAACAAGAAACCTCAGAAAATATTCATATTGTTGTCCTGTCTTCTGGCGATATACGTTACGGTCTCATTATTGACGAAGTTGGCGATACGGAAGAAATTGTTGTGAAGCCGTTAAGTAAACATATCAAGCAATTGCAATGTTATGACGGAGCGACCATCATGGGCGACGGGAAAGTTGCGCTGATTTTGAACATCAGCGGGTTGCTCAAAATCACGCAATTAACGATGGAGACGCTGAAAAAGATTCAACAAACTGTTGGTGAAGAGGAAAAAACCAGGCAGGTCATAACAAGTAAAGCACAACAGCAAACCATCGTATTATTCAAAATTGGCCAGCACGAGTATTATGGCGTGCCGTTAGCTTTTGTGGTTCGGTTAGAAAAATTTTCATCAGCGCAAATCGAACTTTCTGGCGGACGCGAAGTGATGCAATATCGGCAAACGATTCTTCCGCTTCTGCGTCTTGAAGATTATCTGAACATTCCTCGTGCGCCTGATACAGGGATGCTGTCATTGATTGTGTTTGCAATTGAAAAACAGATCGGCCTGGTGGTGAGTGAAATTTTGGATACCGTCGAAATCAGTACGCACATTGATACGGAGACATTTCAACAAAAAGGCATTCTGGGTTCGGCGATTGTGCAGGGACACTCAGTCTTGATTTTGGATGTGCACGGCCTCATTGAAATGGCCTATCCCACCTGGTATAAAAAATTCTTTACCAGCCAGTTGACCGAACAAGAACGAGAAAATACGCGCATCTTGCTCGTGGAAGATTCGTCATTTTTCCTGAATATTGAAAAATCCTATTTGGAAGCGGCTGGTTATCAGGTATTTACAGCGCAGAATGGAAAGGAGGCTTTGGAAAAACTTGAACAAACTCCTATTGATGTGGTCGTGACGGATCTTGACATGCCCGTGTGTAATGGGTATGACTTCACCCGAGCCATCAGAGCACGTGAACAATGGAAGGCAATGCCGGTTATGGCGTTAACCGCGTTATCGGGAGAAAAAGATCGCGAAAAAGGCATGGAAGCCGGAATTGATGAATACCAGATTAAATTGAATCGTAATGAGGTGCTGAGAGCACTTGAACTGCTAATTTTACGAAAACGAGGATAAAAAGTCTATGCAGACACAAAAACAACAACAAACAAGAACAGATATCGTTCAACTTGCTACCTTTTTTTGGGAGAAGAGCTTTTCGGCGTTGACACCTTACGGGTTCAGGAAATCCTGACATATCAGGAAATCACGTCTGTCCCGCTGGCTCCTGATTATGTTAGAGGATTAATTAACCTGCGCGGACAAATTGTCACGGTGATAGATCTCCGCTGCCGGTTAGGATTTGAAAAATTAGAGCAGGAACGATCGAGTATGAACCTCATAGTTAATTCTGATGAAGGCTTAATGAGTTTACTGGTTGATAACATTGGCAATGTGCTCGATATCCCTGCCAATCGCTTACTTCCTCCTCCGGGCACGATTCGTGGAGTGGCGGTGCATTATATTAAAGAAGTCTGCCAATTGGAAGATGATTTGCTGATCGTGCTGAATTTACAGAACATTTTGCAACTCAACTAGCCCAGAGATCTGGCAAGTCTCACGTCTTTCCGGAGATAAAGGTTTTGATGAGATACGGCTATGGGGATAAAGCATCTCGGAACAAAACTGGTGGTTGAAATTATCGTTGTCATTCTTGTGGTGATGACAGTATTCGGATTTCTGAATGGCCGGCAGCAACAGCAAAAATTTACTGACGTATTGCAAGCCAAAATCATGCGAACAATAGATCAATTACAACTCACGCTGGGGATGTCGCTCTGGGATATGAATCTGCCCCAAATCTACCTGATTATGAGGTCTTATCTTGCAGATCCTGACATCCTGGCGATTCGGCTCATGGAAGGCGAAAACCTGATATCCTCCTTGACCAAAGATCCACATACGCTTCAAGTTATTGAGAATGTGGATTCCTCTGCTCAAGAACCGTTATATCCGAATACCATAACTCAGCAGGCCGATATCGTGTACAACGATCAATATGTTGGAACATTAAAAGTCACATTTTCACGCCAGTTTATTACGTCACAGGTCAAAGGAATCATCACTTTCATGGGGAGTATTCTTGCGATTTTGATTGGTATCGAAGCTGTTATCCTCTTCCTATTAATCAAACGGAATGTTTCCACGCCGTTGAGGGTGATTGTAAATGTTGCTCGGAAAATTGCCGAAGGCGATATCCAGGCGCAACTGACCTCGATTCCCTCTCAAAATAATGAAATCGGAGAGTTACACGCGACATTTCAGGACATGATTACCTATTTTCAAGCCGTCGGACATATCGCCAGGAACATTGCCATGGGGAATATTCGCGAGCAAATTACTCCTCGGACAGAATCTGATTATATCGGGAAAGCCTTGCAGCAGATGATTACATACTTACAGGAAATTGTGCAGATGGCGACTGCGATTGCCAGCGGCGACTTCCAGCAAGAAATCACTCCCCAAAGCGACCAGGATACGCTGGGACATGCTTTTCGGGAGATTAGATCGCTCCGCCGGACGATTCTCGAAATTCAACAAGGGTCAGGATTGCTGAGTCAGGCTTCTGCGAATTTGAAGCAGATCAGCGAAGAAATGACGACCGGAGCAGATGCCACGTTCCGGCAGGTTCACATTGTATCTTCAACCAGTGAAGACATCAGTCAAAACATGATGTATGTGTCAACCGCTATGAGCGAATTATACGCGAGCATTCAGGAAATTTTCCGAAATATCTCCGATATGGCCGGGATGTTGACAAGCGCGGTCGAGATGATGAACACATCAAATGCGACCATGAGTTCGTTAGAAGCCCAATCGCACGAAATCGGAGAAATTATTCGACTGATTGCTGACATCAGTCAACAAACCAATCTGCTGGCGCTGAATGCGGCCATTGAAGCCGCGCGGGCCGGAGAGCACGGCAAAGGGTTTGCTGTCGTTGCGACAGAAGTTAAAGAACTTGCACGAGAAACGGCGCGTTCGGCTGAGGATATTACGCAAAAAATTCAGGCGATCCAGAGCAGAAGCCAGGAAAGCTCGGAGGCTCTTCTGAATGTATCCGGGCTAATTCATCAAGTCTATGAGATGTCGGTCCTGATTGCATCAGCCATAGAAGAGCAAAACGCCACCACGCAAGAGATTTCGCATAATATTTTAGCTGCGACGAAAAAAAGCGATGACGTGGCCAAAGCGATCAATGATGTCAAAAATGTTGCAGAAGAGAGTTCCAAATGCACTCTGGTAGTGCAACAATCCTCTGAAGATCTTGTTAACCTGGCCGAACAACTTCAGACTGTGATTGCCGGATTCAAAATTTAAGTCGCACCAGAAATAGAGAAGCAAGATGAATTACTTGACAAGAGGTGACGTTTTTTCTTAGATAATCTTGAGACAGAACGTCAGATCTTCTTGACGAGATGCCATCAGCGTTTTAATCTTTAATTGTATTGACATGCAAGGTTATGGACATTTTTCGGAGTGCCAAAGCTCTGCTTTGGCCGCGCAAGCAGAGCTTGCACACTCCGGAGAGCGTGTCCATAACCTTCTGTGTCATTACATTTAATTAAAAGAGGGATAAGAGTTGTCAATTACTGTTTTGTTAAAATTTGAATGACGGGTCGAGAACTATGAACTTGTTATCTCAACTTTGACAAAGCACTACTAACAACAGTTACATTCAGGAAATGAGCGTAAATATCATGCACAAAAAATTGCGCTTGTGCGTTGGAGTTTGCGTTTAAGCTACCTTATGAAAAAACCAATAAAGGTACTCGTTGTTGACGATGCCATTGTTGTGCGTATTCTTGTTGGAAATACGATTTCGAAAGAGCCTGATCTTGAATTTGTCGGCAAAGCCGAAAATGGAAAAATCGCTCTCGAAAAAATTGATGAACTGCACCCCGATGTGGTTGTACTGGATATTGAAATGCCAGAAATGGATGGGTTAGAAGTATTGAGAGTGCTGAAAGAACGCAAAACACCCACAAAAGTCATTATGTTTAGCACCTATACCACGGTTGGGGCGACGCATACATTTGAGGCTCTGGAACTCGGGGCGGTGGATTTTGTTCCGAAACCTTCCAGTTCAGGATTCTCAAAAGGATTCGAAAAAGTGCGCGAGGAATTGCTGGCGAAAATCAAATTTATCGGCAGTTCCGATTCAGCCCAACCGATGCCGAAGATTCGTCGCAGTTCATCCTCCATTATCAGCAGTGCGTCAACCGGGTTTGAGGTGATCGTGTTTGAAGGTGGGATGGGTGCTCCCAAAACGTTTATGAATATTATCCCGCAGCTTCCCGAACAACTTACGTCCGGCATCCTGATTTTTCAATCCATGTTTGCCGGATTTGCCGAACAATTTGTCCGACGCCTCGCCAAAAGTGCACATATTCCGATTAAGGCCGGAGAACATGACGATGTCATCCAACCTGGTCATGGTTTCGTGTTATTTGGCGATCAGTATGTCGCGACAAAACGCTCAGGAACAACGCTGCAACTTGCCTTCCGTGAAAAAGATGAGGCCGAAAAATATGGGTCTGTTCCACGTATTCTGTGTGAATCGATTGCGAAAACCTGTGGGAAAAAAGCTATCGGGGTCATTCTCTCCGGAGCAGGAGAAGGGAACCTTGAAGGCATTCAGGCCATGAAGAACCAGGGCGCCTTGATTTTTGCTGAAGAGCCATCATCCTTAATCGGTCAGGAGATTTTAAACCAGTTTATCGAGAAATCTCTGATTGATGAGATTGTTCAAAGTCAAGAACTCGTGCCAACATTAACCCGGTCGCTTGGACTCTCGAAATAATCCCACACGTAACGCGTGTAACGTTCTGTAGTGATCTGCGTACAAGACGTTTTACCTCGTTGCGTGAATGATATGATGACAAAAGCGTCGTTACGAGTACTGATTGTTGATGATGCCGTGGTGTTCCGTCGAGGAATTTCTGAGATGCTCTCAGATGTGCCGTATATTGAAGTTGTTGGCACAGCTGCCAATGGAAAAATCGCACTGATGAAAATTCCATCGCTCAAACCGGATGCCATGATTTTGGACGTGGAAATGCCGGAGATGGATGGCATTGAAACCTTAAAGGCCCTGAGAGAACTGCACCCATCCATTAAAGTGATTATGTTGAGCATCCACACCACGCGGGGAGCCGAGAAGACATTGGAAGCCCTGTCCCTCGGAGCGATAGATTTTGTTGAAAAACCCTCAGGTTCAAATGATTATCGCACCCATTTTCAAACAATCCGCGGCGATCTGCTGCCAAAACTGCGATTGCTGAAACTCCAACAATCCTTTCAATTGCCTGAAAAACGACAGGTACCGCCCAAACAACGTACAACTTCTATTCGTCACCAGGATTGTGAAATCATTGCCATTGCCAGTTCGACCGGAGGACCAAATGCGCTCAATGTGATTCTGCCGGATATTGTAACGAACGCCAATGTCGGAATCTTAATCGTGCAACACATGCCGCCTTTATTTACCAAACAATTTGCTCTGTCTCTGGATCAGAAATTAACCTATACTGTTTGTGAAGCCTCGACCGGCGATGCCGTCAGTGCCAATACGATCTTTATTGCTCCGGGAAATTATCACATGATAGTCAGACAAGTCGGAAAAGACCATCGGATTGCATTGCACCAGGGGCCACTTGAAAACGGATGCCGCCCCTCAGCCGATGTTCTTTTTCGATCGGTCGCAGAAATTTATGGCAAGAAGGCACTTGGAATTGTCTTAACCGGAATGGGCAAAGATGGGTTAGAAGGAGTCAAAGCCATGAAAGCGCGCGAAGCAACCATTATCGCGCAGGATAAAGATACTAGTATCGCCTGGGGCATGCCGCGCAGCGTCGTTGAAGCCGAACTTGCCGATTACGTGCTCCCACTGCAGGAAATCGCCCAGGCCGTCAATACTATCGTATCGTAATCGTTTGGGTGGCATGGATGATCCCTCTCCGGGTAGCGACAGGTGGTGTTGGGCTGATCAGCGCGCCTCCATATCACCGTTCACGAGGGGCAGCTTGTGGCGCTGGAGGAGATAGAGTTGTTGAAGAGCGATGATCGTTTTGGCGTCGCAGATTTCGCCACGGAAAATCATATCTAACGCATCTCGAAATTTTAATCTGACAAGTTGAATGTCTTCATGTTCTGAAGCCAGACCTCCACCAGCATGAACCTGTTTAGCATGATGAACATATCCAAGATAGAGGGACATTCGTTCAGAACTTCCGCCCGGACTCAAGTAGAAATGACACAGAAATTGCAAGGAGTGCGCCTGATACCCGATTTCTTCCACTAACTCACTCTGCGCCACGGTCAGCATATCTCGACCCTTATCTTGAACGCCAGCAACAATTTCAAGCAGCCACCCGGGGCCATTATGGAGATAAGCCGGATAGCGAAACTGTTTTGTTAAGAGCACAACATCCTCATCCGCATCATATAACAACACTCCCACCGAATCGCCTCGTTCAAAGACCAACCGTTCTATTTCCTGGCTCATGCTTCCATCAAATTTTTCATGACGGAGACGCGTGCGGAGAATCTTAAAAAAATTTTTATAATTGTAGTCCTCGTGAACTTCCTTGACTTCGACGTGCATATTTGACAGCATCCAGAAGCAAAAAAACCGTTCTGTACGATATATGGCGCAAAAACCAGGTTTCTTGAAGAAACCTGGTTTTTACCTGGACACAGGCGGGCGTTTCAAAAAACGCCCGCTGCCTGATTTTCCGACAAATTTCCCTTCGCGCACAATCAACTCTCCTCGTAAGAAAACGTACTCAGGCATTCCTTTCACACGCATGCCTTCATAGAGGGAGTAATCGACATGGCTATTGTGGGTCATGGCTGAAATAATGGTTGCAATAGAAGGATCAATGATCGCCAGATCCGCATCGCTCCCGGGGACAATCGTTCCTTTCTGCGGATACAAACCGAACAATTTGGCCGGCCCGGTGGCTGTCAGATCAACAAATCGGTTGAGCGTGATTCGTCCAGTTTCAACGCCACCAGTATATAACAAACTCATCCGCGTTTCAATACCGGGGCCTCCATTCGGAATTTTGGTAAAATCCTGTCGCCCGAGCTCCTTTTGTCCACGAAAATGAAAGGGGCAATGGTCTGTCCCAATGGTATCCACCACTCCTGTTTGGATGGCCTGCCACAGACACTCTTGATGCGGGCGTTCCCGCAGCGGCGGCGACATGACATATTTTGCTCCCTCAAATTCAGGCGGCAAATAATAGCAATCAACGGAGAGCAGCAAATATTGCGGACAGGTTTCCCCATAAACTGGCAACCCTCGCTGTTTTGCAGCAGCGATTTCTTGAATCGCCTCACAACAGGAGATATGCACCACATACAACGGCGCTCCGGCAATTTCAGCAAGCGTAATGACGCGGTGTGTCGCTTCGCCTTCTCCGATCGACGGGCGTGTCAGAGCATGATATTGGGGGGCAATCTGCCCGGCGTGCAGCGCTTCTTCAACCAATACATCAATGATATGTCCGTTTTCGGCATGGACGCAGACGAGGGCTCCAAGCTTTTTGGCTTGCTTCAAGACCTTCAAGATCGCCGCATCATCAATCATCATTCGCCCCGGATAGGCGGTAAAGACCTTAAAACTCGACACGCCCTGTTCGACCATTCGCTCCATACCGTGCAGTGTCTGGTCGGTGAATTCTGAAAGAGTCATGTGAAAACCGTAATCAATCACCGCTTTGCCCTCAGCTTTCTGACGCCAGGTTTCAAAGCCCTGCTCCATTGATTCGCCATGACTGTGAGCCGCGTAGTCAATAATCGTGGTAGTTCCGCCGCAGGCCGCGGCGATGGTGCCGGTTTCAAAATCATCCACAGAACGGAGATCCCCGCGTAATGGCATGTCTAAATGGGTATGAACATCAATTCCACCAGGGAGAACATATTTTCCCGTTGCATCGATTACCGTATCAGCTTCCGGGCAATTTGCATCAGGCCGCATACCAATCCAGGCAATGCGTCCCGCGTCAATAAAGAGATCCGCGGCAAAGGTGTCGGTTGCCGTGACGAGAGTTCCGTGCTTGATTAGAACTGATCCCATAGCGATTGCTCCTCTTGCGTTTGTTTCCGTTGTTTCCGCCCTCGTTCTTCTTTTCCATGCCGTTTTTGTTTTTCTAATGTATGATGAATATGATCGAGAATCCCGTTAATAAAGGCACTGGATTTGGGCGTGCTATATTTTTTGGAAATGTCTAAAGCCTCATTAATCGTAACCTTCGGTGGAATCACATCTTCGTATAATAGTTCATACACAGCGTAACGAAGAATGTTGCGATCAACCACGGCCATTCGCTCTATTGACCAATTAATCGCATTTTTCGCAATAAAGGCATCAATTTCATCTCTGTGAGTCAAGGTGCCCCGAACCAGGTATTCAGCGAATACGCGAATTTCTTCGGGATACCTCGTCAATCGCCAGAATTCTGCCAGGGTAGCATCAATATCGCGTGGCAGCAGATCAAATCCATATAAAAGTTTCAGTGCGAGTTCTCGTCCTTTTCTTCTACTACGCATAGACTCAATCATGCGTGCTGCGTAATACCTCAAATTCTTATTTTATACGCATTACGTAGCACGTCATGACATATATTCTAGCTGCCATTCTGTGAGTAATTTGACCATTTCAATTGCGTTCATCGCAGTTTTCCGGGAACACAGCGTTGCTTTCCGTTGTGAGATAAGATCGTAAGAATGAACTGTTGTGTCAAGTTTTTTTGGCGATAACCTCACTCTTCTCAGGTCAAATATATCTTATTGTTCCCATTTTTTCTTTGACAGCAGTGAGGCATAATTGAAGAATTTAGGCGAGCAAAATTCATCTTTGTTTTTTCAGTTTAGATGCGCTACCCTGGTTGTGGCAAGTAACAGAAATTATTATATTTTCGCCTTTAAATTGCCTATTATCACTATTTTATCAAATTTAACATATTTTTGACTTGACAAATATCTTCTCTGGAAAAAGAAGTTGAAAAGATGTTTTTCCTCTTATGAACTACAAGAATGAAGAATAAACAAGAATTTTCTTTGACTTTTGTTTGGAGAAAATCGCCGATATTCAGCAAAAGTTCGAACATTCTTGTTTATTCTTCATTCTTGTAGTTATTACATACTGTCAACTTCGATCTTACGAAATTATGTCCACGAAAGTTATTACCATACGAGGCGCCAAAGAGCATAACCTCAAGAACATAGATTTAGAGATCCCCCGCGATCAATTTGTGGTAATTACGGGTCCAAGCGGGTCTGGGAAATCGTCACTTGCGTTTGATACGCTGTATGCCGAAGGGCAGCGGCGCTATGTGGAATCCCTGTCAGCGTATGCGCGCCAATTCCTGGATCAGATGGAAAAACCGGATGTGGAGTCAATTGAAGGTTTATCCCCGGCAATTTCCATCGAACAGAAAACTGTTAGCAAAAACCCGCGTTCAACCATCGGTACAACCACTGAAATTTACGATTATCTGCGTCTGTTGTTCGCGCGCGTTGGCAAACCCCATTGCTGGAACTGCGGCAAAGAGATTACCTCGCAAACCGTGCAGCAGATGGTGGATAAAATTCTGGACCTTCCTGAACGTACAAAATTGCAGATTCTGGCCCCGATTGTGCGAGGACGCAAAGGGGAATACCGGCAGGTCTTCGAAGATTTACGGCGCGATGGCTATGTGCGGGTGCGCGTGAACGGCGAACTGCGCGATCTTTCGGAAGAAATCGTGTTAGAACGTTACAAAAAACACGACATTGAGGTGGTGGTTGACCGTCTGGTGATCAAAGCAGGATTGGCACAGCGTCTGGCAGATTCTCTGGAAATCGCGCTGAAACTGGCAGAAGGGGTTGTGATGATCAACGTGATTGACGGGCAGGACATGCTGTTTAGCGAGAAATTAGCCTGTATTGATTGCGGTATCAGTTACCCTGAACTGGAGCCGCGCATGTTCTCGTTTAACAGCCCGCATGGGGCCTGTCCCGATTGCAGCGGCCTGGGAACCCAGCGCGTGATCGCCCCCAACCTTGTTGTGCCAGATCCGAGTAAATCGCTGAACGAAGGCGCGTTAGTTCCCTGGAATACCAACAGCCATAGCTGGTTTTACCAGATGATCGCCTCCGTGGCCGATCATTATGGGTTTTCGCTCGATACACCCTTTGAAGCCCTGCCCAAACATATTCAGGATGTCATTTTTTACGGGTCCGGGGATGAGAAAATCCAATATCGCTATCGCAATGAAAACGGGTCATACATCTATCAGAACAGGTTTGAAGGCGCAATTCATCAACTAACCCGCCGCTATCAAGAAACCGACTCGGAGTATTCCCGCGAAAAATATGAAGAATTTATGAGCATGGATGCCTGCCCGACCTGCCAGGGGCAGCGATTGGGCAAGGCTAGCCTGTCTGTCAAAATCAGCGGGCTGAATATCATTGATTTCACGAAATTCTCTGTGAAAAACGCACTTGACGCGCTGACCAACTTCCATTTTACATCCCAGGAAAACCAGATTGCTGCCCCGATTATCAAAGAAATCCGCGCGCGCCTGAACTTTATGTCAAAGGTTGGCCTGGATTATCTGACCTTAGACCGCGCGACCGCCACGCTCTCCGGCGGCGAAGGGCAGCGTATCCGCCTGGCGACCCAAATTGGATCAGGGTTAGTAGGGGTGTTGTATATTCTGGATGAACCGAGTATCGGATTGCATCAGCGCGATAATGTCAAACTCCTGGAAATGCTCAAAGCCCTGCGCGATATGGGTAACACGATCCTGGTCGTGGAACATGATGAAGAAACCATGCGCGAGGCGGATTATCTGATCGACCTCGGCCCGGCCGCCGGCAAACATGGCGGCGAAGTGGTCGCCTGCGGCACGCCGGAGGAGATTGCGAAGCATAAAGACTCGCTAACCGGACGCTATCTCAGTCACCGGCTGACGATTCCAACTCCAAAACAACGCCGACAACCATTTGCGGGGAAATCTTTATTTATTCGCGGCGCACGCGAACATAATTTGAAAGACCTTGATGTTGAAATTCCATTGGGGGTATTTGTCTGCGTGACCGGAGTATCAGGTTCCGGCAAAAGTACCCTGGTCAACGATATTCTCTATAATTCGCTGGCGCATCAGTTTTATCGCGCCAAAGCGCAAATCGGGGATCACAAAGAAATTCTGGGACAGGAGTATCTTGATAAAGTAATTGACATTGATCAGAGCCCGATTGGCCGCACTCCGCGATCCAACCCGGCTACTTACACCGGCCTGTTCAGTCCGATCCGCGATTTGTTCTCCAGCGTGCCCGAAGCGCGGCTACGCGGTTATAAACCGGGACGCTTCAGTTTTAACGTCAAGGGCGGACGCTGCGAAGCTTGTAAAGGGGATGGGCTGCTGAAAATCGAAATGCACTTCCTGCCCGATGTCTATGTGACCTGTGACGTGTGTCATGGGCGGCGTTACAATCGCGAAACCCTGGAAATCCGCTACAAAGGCAAGAGCATTGCCGATGTGCTTGATATGACAGTGGCTGAGGCATTGGAATTCATGGAAAATGTTCCGACAGTGAATCATAAACTGCAAACCCTGTACGATGTCGGCCTGGACTACATTCATTTAGGTCAACAGGCTACCACCTTATCTGGCGGCGAAGCCCAGCGCGTGAAACTCTCGAAAGAACTCAGCCGCAAAAGCACCGGTAATACGCTCTATATTTTGGATGAACCGACTACCGGCCTGCACTTTCACGACATCAAGAAACTGTTGGAAGTTCTCAGTCAACTGGTTGACGCCGGCAACACGGTGCTGGTGATTGAACACAACCTGGATGTGATCAAAAGCGCGGATTACATTATTGACCTCGGTCCTGAAGGCGGCGATGACGGCGGCCGCGTGATTGCGACCGGTATGCCCGAAGAAGTCATGACAATCAACACATCGTACACCGGGCAATTTCTCAGAAAGGTCTTGCGCTAAGAATTCCTTATACTCGATATTTAGGTGTACCCATCTTCCAGTCCCGGTTATGTTACAGGATCGTTAAGTTCTAAGGATTTTTGTCATCTCGACTCCGCCCAATGATCGGAAGATCGCATATCAAGCAAAGTCGAGACGCAATTTCTGACGAGAACTTAACAGCCTTGTGGTTATGTCGGATATTGTCCGGCAGTGAAGAGTAGTAACACCACAAATATTCTCAGTTTACGAGTTAAAAATACCATACGAATTCCTTTTCACTCTTTTCGTCGCTTACTTTTTTCCTGACGTGTTCAACGATTGCTCGAATTGCGTTAATGACGACCTCCGGTTGTTGGTCCTGGATGAAATGGCCGCTTTCGGTTGCGATGATCTGCTGCCCCTGCGGGGATAATAAGACCAAATCCTGCTGGAACCGCATCCACTGGTCACGCCAGGCTTGTGTATCAAGCATCCATTTTTTCCCCGCCGTAATCACAATGACGGGAATGTCCGGAAAGGGTCCGGCCGCTTTGATATCTTCAGCGACCCGCTCAAAATCAAAAAACTCCCAGTTATATGTGGCTTTGGCCATTTCATTGACAAGAATGCTTTCAAGCGGGCGATGTGTGTGCCACCAATCTTGCTGGTCGGGGTGCGAGGCATCAACGAACACCACGCCAACCACCTCATCCGGGTAGGTGCGGGCAAACAAGTTGGTAAAGAGTCCGCTGTAAGAATGCCCAACCAACACATACGGCGGATGCTGGCCCGTCTCCTCAAGCAGGCGATGTAATCGCTCCACGACGCGTTTGCCGGTATTCTGACCCATGGCCGGTTTGCTGCTTCCATGCCCGGGTCGGTTATCCGCAAACACGGACGTAAACCTGGCGACTTCGGGGAGCACCTTTACCCAGGAATCCATATCGGTGTTTGAATTGAACACCACCGTTGGATTTCCCGTTCCTTGAATCACATACTCCAGGCGCTGGACTCCTACCCAATGCGTATCCTTGCTTGGGAGGGATGCCCCACACCCGGCCACGACCAGGAGAATCAAGAAAAGTCCACCATATAAAACCCGACACTCACTAGCGGTTATAACCTGAATTATCTTGCGCATATTATCTACTCCTTTTGAAAATGTATTCTTGAATATTGTTATTCATGTTTTCCTGAAAACGTGTCAGACACTTCAGATGTGTCTGACACAGGCCAATTCTATGCTGTTCCCTGGATATGTTAACGAACTTCGACAAGCTGTCCGCGCGTGGGTTCGCCGCGATCAATACGTTTGCCATTCGCCCGATAGTTTTGAAATTGGGCGGGAAGTCCCTCGCCGCTCAAAAACGTCGGTGTATTCTGTAGATGATAATGTAAATGCGGTAAATCTGAAGCCCCACTATTCCCGCATAACCCCAATAATTGCCCTGGGGTGACATGCTCACCCACATTCACTGCGATTGAGCCTTGTCGGAAATGCCCTAGAATGGAAAATTCCCCATTTTCATGGTCAATTACGATATAGTTGCCGCCTGGTTGAGCCAGATTCTCTTCAGGAGGGGTATTATCGGGAACGTTTTTCTCGGCCGTCACCACGATGCCTGCCCCTGGAGCGACCACCGGCAGTCCAAAGCAAAAATAATCTTCATTCCGACTACCATCGCCGGTATAGTGCCAACCGCCATGCATGACCAGAAAATCATACGCAAACCGTTGGTCTCTGGCAGGAGCATGATAATTGTCCAGGGTAGTGCGCCCGCCCCAGAGAACTACCCATTCTCCATCAAAGGGCAAGCGTAATTGGGTTTTGGTATGATATTCCAGGAAATTGCTGTGGGCTTCAGGCTCAAGGGCACGCCCGTCAAGGAGCAGAATTTCCTGAGAATCATTCAGCCACCATTCCAATACCCCTGGCATGGGAAGACCGGTAAAATTGGCCGTTCGTTCATAGAAATGTGTGGATTGGATTTTAAGTACGCGTTCATTGAGCAGGCTGACTTCCTCCCCAAGCCCTCCTATCAACAAGTCACGATAGGTGGCAAGATTCCCCATATCATTTCCCATTTGCATTTTGGCCATATCGGAGACATGATCCCATAAGTCGTGAATTTGATTTTGATAGAGCCATTGGGTGTACGTACGTCCCCGGTCAAGCGTGGACTTGTCGCCTGGGCTGGTTGAATTATCAGCATCGCAGGCTGTGATAAAAATAGCCAACACGACAATACCTATGAATATCCAAATATTGTTGCGTGTGCGTCTCATACGATTTTCGTTATGTAACTGTGATAGCATAGTGTTATTCCTGTATTTGCATCAGTCAACCAACGTTCAAACCCAGCGAAGGTCAGCACGTGGTTACTGTTACAAAATGATGTCCAATTTCTGATGCGGAAGTTTCCGCTGGTTATCGGTGACAGGCTTCAAATTAAGCGACATAGTTGGAGTTGTCAATTGGCCATGCCTCTATTTCGGACTGGATAAGAGTCTAAGCGGGCTACGACTTCAGGCTGATAGACTTTGGTCTAAGCTTCGACGTTCCCAGTGTTTGGGGGATGTTCTTCCGTTTTCTGGAGTGGGAATTGGGGATTGCTAAAATAGGTGATGAGTTCATAACGATTTTTGACGCCGATTTTTTCATAGATATTGGTCAGGTGGGCTTTGACAGTACTCAGGGAGATTTTGGCGAGTTCGGCAATTTCGGCGTTGCTACACCCTTTTAACACGAAAATTAAGATTTCCTGCTCTCGTTCCGATAAGCCATAGGAGACGAATTCAGCTTCTTCCTCAAAAGATGCAGCCAGCAGAGGTATTTGGACGCCTGTCGGCGACGGTTCCGGAGGGGATGAGAAGCGGCTCTCAGCATTCGGTTGCGGCATTGAAACCGGCTGAAGGATGGTGCGGAGGCTCACATGGGCAAATATGACGCCAATACTGCAATATGCGAGAGGATACAGGAGGAAAAACGAAAAAAAATAAATCATGGCAATATCCAATACCTGGCAAAACAGGCTAAATCCCAGCAAGAGCATGAATTTACTCACCAGACGTTTACGGTCAGGTTCCTGAGCATAGTGATACGCGCGGTTGCTAAGGATAACAGAGTACACAATCATTCCCAGGATCACAACATCCGCAATGATCTCACATAACTCCCAGTCTTCCTTAGCAAACAGGACGATATGTTGGAGGATGACTTCACTTCCTACTACGATTGCAATCTTACGGAAATATTGGAGTCTATTGGGAAGTCCACCGAGGACATGCACAAACAGTGGCAGGCTCAGGGTTAATAATGGCGTTAACACACAGGGACCAGGGTACGAAATAGCACGTAAGTGCACAAGATAGACCGATAGGAGGTTGGTGATGAGATAATAGGTCGCTAAATCTAATCCGACTAATGCGGTGAACACCGTATAAAAATAGAGGTAATATGGCATCCAATCGGTTTTGGTTCGGACATACATCACCGCAGCAATGGTCAACGAAACCACTCCAACCAGCAGTGCGCAGAAAAAATAGAGAATATGCCAATGGAACATAAGGAGCATCCCCAGAAAGCATTTACAAAAACTATGTATGTGATCGTTACATCGGAATAAGAAATAATCAGGAGCGCGATGCCTGTCAAGACAAAAGTAGGAGACTGGCGAGTTTTTACGGAAAATGCCTATTGAACTGTCGGGAAAATTTATTCAGATGGTTCTATAGATTTTGACTATCATGAATTATTTGCTTTTAAGGATGTAAATCCCTGTCAAAGAAGATTTAGACAGCTACTTTTAACAAGTGTTGCGTGAGATACGGAGTTTCCTCCGGGAAATGAACAACCTTCACGAATACATTAGCGGTGTTCCCAAACATTCGTCCGTTTCTTCACGGAACCAGGTTTGTAATCGGGAAGGCCAATGGAGAGGGCTGCGCAATTGGCGTAACGCTAGCGATCCCATCGTCACTTGCTGAGCATCCAGGGTGCTTTCGCCGTACACTTCCTGATGGAACAGCGCAACAATCAACGTGATCTCCTGCTGAATCGCAGGGAAATGACGACTCAAACGCGAGCTGTACTCAGAAGGGGTCTCTGTCGGTCGGCGCGGAAGTCCGCTGTGCTTACCCCAATCATCGAGCACGCGATAAAACTGGGTTGCCGTGGTATAACCTTGTAAGCAGCGAAAGATCCATTCCCAACATAAGCGCAGCAAAATCGGAATCTTGAGCAGCCAGGCCAGCAGAACTCCTGACTGGCGAGGCTTGCGCTCGCCTACGGGCGTTTTGGACAAAAGCCACTGCATGAGACGCCAAACACCGACGCCAAGCATACACACCATGATCAGGACAAACAGACCACCAATGCCCCATCCCAGGATCTTTTCGAGGATCGCCGTCCACCAGGGTGTTTCACCCGGCGAGATCGCCTCAATCCCGCCATTGCCTGGGGTTGTAGCCGGATCAGACACTAGCGCCCGGCGCGGCATGAACAAGAACCGCAGGATTGCGACTAATACGGGAATAAAAGGCTGAAGCCCCTGCTGTAACAGATCATAACCTATTTCAGCCGTCAGCGTGAAATAGGGCCATAGCAGCAGCAACAGGATCACGCCCGACGCGACCACCAGCACCGTAAAACTTAACACAACGCCGATGAGCCGATGCCCGGCGCGATACGTTTTGGACGAATGATCGAGGTTGCGAGCGCTCCCGATGGCGACCATGCCACACAGTAAAAACGGCAGGATCAGCCATCCGGTCAGAGGATCCTGGAGCTGGACGCCATTGTATCCAATCGCAACTTTGAACAGCAGCAAGCCGAAGAACATCCCGATCCCCACGTCAAACCGCCCACACACGTCCCGATAGGCGGTGGACCGACGCGCAAATTGTATCCCACTCACCCAAAACAGCACCGCCCAGAACAAGGTGAACAACGCGATCACCCCTTCCATGAAATTGTTTGGTGCGCTGAACAAGGTGTTCAACCACATCCGACTCAAAAAGGGATATACCCGATATGTGAACGCATAAAAAATATACAACGTGGTCGCCAGGCATCCGATGACATGTAACCCAATAATTGTGATCCAACGCCAACCCCTGCTGCGCACAACAAACGTGAGCGCAACGGCCAGGCTAAACGTACCGATGGCTGCCGGTACCGGGAATATCCGCTGCGCTAAGGACATCATCATGAAACTCGCCCAGGCCAATCTCCAGGTCACTTCCATTCCGCCGCTCGCCAGGCGCAATATGACGGGAAATGCTGGTTTCATTGTTGGGTTTGCAGACATACATCCTCCAATCGGTAACGCTTACCGCGCACCTTTTCTGACAACGCAGCCGATTCAGCCGAAATCTGACCTACCACAAACATAGCCGGGAAATGGCGGCGTTGAAACAAATTGCTGATCGTCACGGTCGTTTCGTCATAGCAGTATGCTAAATGAAGGCAACTCACCCCCCCAGGCCAGTTCATGTCACGCATGAGCAGAGCAGACAAATCTTCAGTCACTTCCATCAGCAATTTTGCCAGCAGTTCAAGCAGCGCCTGCGCCTGGCGCGGACCGCTGGCAATCGGAAGCATTCCGGGGCTACCATCTATCACCCGGCCATTGGTCACGAGGCCCACACTTTGTCCTTGCTGAAGCAACAGAACTCCGGCAGAAGCCGCCACTTCAAGCATTTCCTCGAAGACACCTGCTGCCTGATGTTGGACAAATTGGGCTACATCAAGCACCAACAGCATCTTCTCTTGTGACGTCGGTTCAAAAAGTTTTTCCTGCAAGCGATTATAGCGCGCGCTGGCCTTCCAGTGAATATATTTTGCCGGCTGCGAATGGTGATACTCGCGTGTACCAAGAAGGTACACAGGATCATGGATCGGATGTTTAGCCCCGGGTGTGCCCCAGACCTCGCGTTTCGGTACACTAAAGCCGGTCAGCGGAATCAGGCGCGGATACACCAGTATTTGCCGGGGATCCTTTGCTGGCCGGTCGTGTGGGAAAAAGCCCAACAGATCGCCAGCACGAAGAGATGTTAAGCCGATGCGATAGACGCCGCGCCGTTGAGCCGCAAACGCCCATTGCATGTCAACCTGCTGATACCACAACAATCCGCTTTCCCGTGTCAAAGATGCGGCATCCTCAACCGACTGGAACGGGCCATCCGCAGCGATGCCGATTCGCAGCCAGACCGGCAGCCAGGTGGTATTTTCAGCGTGGATGGTGAGAGTGAATTGTTCCCCTGGAAAAAGGTGCTGCTTATCAACGTGGGTGTTCCAGGTTAATCCCTTCAAACTGGCCTGACTCCAGAGTTTGACTCCGCGCACCAGGCACAGGATGAGGAAGGTCAATAGCGCCAGCGTCTGTTCGCCGTTTAATAAGGCGATAAAAAGTAAAATTCCAACAATGATCCGGGAAAGCGGTACGACCAGCAGCGTTGAAATATCGTATTCCTGAGTCTCCATATTTTTCAGTTAAGTCTGGCGTCGCCGAAGGCGACAGATTCCCCTCCTGGGAGGGATGAGAGGTGGGTTAAGGTATCGGGACGTTCACGAGAATTTCATCTAACACCTGTTCCGGCGTCTGACCGCGGAGTTGTTCCGTTTCCTGCAAAATCAGGCGATGCGCCAGCACGGGCCGGGCTAAATATTTAATGTCATCCGGCAGCACGTAAGTTCGCCCTCGCAGAGCAGCGAACGCCTGACCGGCTCGCATTAAACTTAGCGAACCACGCGGACTGGCCCCAAAACGGATCGCCGGATGATGCCGGGTCGCTTCCGCAAGGTTCACAATATATTCCCGCACCGGAGGCGACACCCGGATTTGTTTCCGCGCCTGTTGCAAAGCGGTCATCTGCGCTGGACTCGCCACAGGCTCCAATTCCAAAAACGGTTCATCTTCCTGAAAGCGTTCCAGAATCAACAATTCTTCTGTTTTTTCAGGATAGCCGATCTGAGTTTTCAACACAAACCGGTCAAGCTGCGCTTCCGGCAGAGGAAATGTACCTTCCAATTCAATCGGATTTTGCGTGGCAATCACAAAAAATGGAGTCGGCAGCGGAAAGGTACGCCCATCCACCGTGACCTGCCGTTCCTCCATGCTTTCTAAAAGACTGGCCTGGGTGCGCGGGATCGTGCGGTTAATTTCATCCGCCAGCAAGATATTCGTTAGCACCGGGCCTGGCTGGAACGTAAATTGTCCGCTTTGCTGGTTGTAGATGTTAAAGCCGGTAATATCGGCCGGCAGCAAATCCGGCGTACACTGCACCCGCTTAAAGGAGCCACCGATGCTGCGGGCCAGAGATTTGGCGAGCAAAGTTTTGCCCAGGCCAGGCACATCTTCAATCAGCACATGCCCATCCGCCAGCAACGCCACAACCAGCAGTTCAATCGAACGCTGTTTCCCCACAATCACGTGAGCGATATTCTCAATGAGATCCTGACATAAACTAAAATCCACGCTGATATCCCCTATCTGTTTTTTTCCGCAAAGGCGCGGAAATGAGAAATACCAAAACCGTTACATCTTTTTATAAGAACTATGATAAGCGTATGCTCACCCAGCACAATGAAACTCCATGGATTTTCACATAAGCAGGGATAACAAATCCTTGCTTATGAGTCATCCTTGTAGTTTCAAAGGAGTTAACATGAACGGGCGCTCACCCGACGCAATGAAAATATGATGTAGCGCGAAACTCCAGTTTCGCGGGTGTCAACGATGCACGAAACTGGAGTTTCGCGCTACATTTTCATAGGAGGTATTTTAAAGAAAATACTTCATCCAATTTGTTAATGTAGCTTTGCTATATACCTTACGCCTCTTTCCAGGTGATATCATACTCACAGACCGGATCGCCTTTCTTTACGCAGCGCGTTTGCTTCACTCTATATGTTTTGATTTTATACATCTCCAGGATGCCTTCATATACGCCTTCAATCAGAATACAGTTATACCCTGGGGAAATGGCTTCGACGATGATGTGGCCTGGCTCGACTTTGAGAAAATTACGCGGTACGACATCGCGGCCCTGATGATCGTTCAGAAAGCTCTGGCCTTCCCACTTCAGCCAGTCGATCGGGGTCTTTAAATGTTTTGGAAAACCCACGGTTTTGGCAATTGTAGGATAGATTCGTCTTCCCATAATTTTGATTGTTGACCAGGCCATAATCGAACCGTAGTATTTTTCAACGATCTGAAAGATGGATTCGATTACACTTGTGTCGTACCATCCCTCAGGCTCAACCTGGCTCCAATCTTTTCCTGTGAGTTGCTTTATTTTTTGCGAAGCCTCCGACAGTGCTTCAGGATTCAGTTCTAAAAGCATGCATGCCATCGTGACAAACTTACCTTTGCTCTTTGCCATCGTGCACCCTCCTTATCAATACCGGAATATCCATCCTATTTGCGCCAAAGTTTCTCATTGTGAACGGCGCTGTTGATCAGCGTATTGTGTTCCATGCTTTTTTCCCTGGCAGGCTACGCCAGACAGTAAACATTTTCCCTGGCATCTACCAGAACAGGCCATTGCCATTTGTCAAGGATTTTCTGGCAAGAAAACGTATGGGAAAAGTTCCTGGGATTGAAACCCGATATGCAACCCCTTCAGACCGAACAACCCATGCCTGCCAGCAGGGCTGTTCAATTTTCGTCAAAAATAGCATCTCGACTCCGCTCGACGTGCGGTGTTCCGGTCATCGAGCGAAATTGAGATGATAAAATATGGAAAATTAAACAGCCCTGAGCTGTCAACAGAGCCATTAAGTTCTGCACATTCTCCTCATCTCGACTCCGCGTAAGTGATGTCTCATTGCCACCGGTGTGGTCAGGAGTGCGACGCGGTCGTCGTACCGGCATCTCTGAGGCCGCATCTGTCTGGGCGTTGCCCTGAGGCGGTGACCTCATCGCACTCCTGTCTCCTGAACAGGGTTCCGCCCCCAGCACTTACAACTTAACCACTATCCGTAAATTTTTACCTTCGGATCACTGTGTTGACCAAATGTATCCCAGTCCACTATGCTATTCGTGACAATGTGCTGTGCGCATTTGGGATTGATCCGGCAGAAGTCGGCAGATCATGCGAGCCAATAGTTGCATGCCTGTTGCACGGGGAAGAGGTCTGGACGAGCAAGGTTGAACATCCCAGCCGGATCAGCCTTCCGCTAAACCGTTGCCATCCATGACGACTATGAAAGCACACGGATGATTCGGAAAAAATTTTTGAGGTTCTGCTTGACATAGCCAGATTGCTTTGAGAACCTTGATAGTGAGATAATCTAACGATTGACAGGTAGAATTTAACGCATGAGGGACGAACATGAAAATTCAAATGAAATTGTCGGTGTTTATCGGGGCGCTGCTGTTCGTGTTAGTCATGTTGATGGTCGTGATCGGCACCGGGGTGATTAATACCATTATTTACGGGCTAAATACGGAAAACCTCTCCTTGAAATTAGCTGCGCAGCTTGAAAAGATTGAAGCAACCGTTCAACTGTTGGAAGAGTCCGGGGTAACCGCCATTGCAATGTATGTGGAACAGGCGCAGCGTGACGCGCTGCAACCATTTCAGGCCGAGGCCGCTGCCCAGACGACCGAAGGCTATTACGTGATTGCGACCAAAACGGCGGAGGTGCTTTTTCTCTCAACACACCTCCAGGGTAACGACAAAACGGAACCCCTGTTCTCGCCTGAAATTATTCAGGAGATGGTCAGCCAGAAATCCGGCACGCGCAACTATACACATCATGGTGTCGGCTATTTCACGGTCTATCGGTATTTCGAGACGTGGGATTGGCTCATCGGCGCATCATTGCCCAAAGCGACCATGTTCCGGCAGCGGCAAACCTATTTGATCACGGTGGGGTGGACATCCTTGATTGTGTTTGCTGGGTTATTGGCGCTTTCCCTTTTCCTGGGGCGCAGAATGATTGTACAGCCGGTGGCTGGGCTGGTTAACGTGGCAGATGCGATTGCGGCCGGAAATTTTAACCAGACGATTCAGATTCAGCAACGCGACGAAATTGGTGCATTAGCCACGGCGTTTCAGACCATGCAAGCCACGATCCAACAGGTCTTACTGGATTTACAAGGGTTAATCCACGCAGTTCAGACTGGCAAGCTGGCCACGCGCGGAAATATCGAAGGCTATACCGGGAATTGGCGTGAGCTGATCCAGGGGATGAATAGTCTGATTGACGCCTTTGTGGCGCCGGTGAATAGCACCGCCAACGCGATTGATCAGATCGCCAATGGCCATCTGCCGGAGCCGATTCCTGAAACGTACCAGGGCGAATTCAATCTGATCACCACGAAATTGAATGTGATGAGTTCGAAATTGAAAGATGTCGTGCTGCAAGTCAAACGCGCGGCCGATCTGGTGGCTGTCAGCAGCGATAAGCTTCGCCACGCGGCCGAAAAAATGGTCCATGGAACCGAAGTGCAGGCTACCGCGACGGAAGAAGCCTCAGCCTCCATGGAACAAATGTCTGCCAATATTCGCCAGAATGCCGAGAATGCCAGGGAGACCGAACAGATTGCGATCCAATCGAAACACGCGGCGGAGGAAAGCGGCGCCGTGGTCGCCCAATCCGTGGTCGCGATGCAGCAGATTACTGAGAAGATTTTGATCATCCGGGAGATTGCGCAGCAAACTCGCCTGCTCTCGTTGAACGCGACAATTGAGGCGGCCCGCGCCCAGGAATATGGCAAAGCGTTTTCCGTCGTGGCGGCGGAGGTGCGGACACTGTCTGATACAACGCGGAGCGCCGCAGAAGAGATTGATGAATTAGCCGCATCCAGCCGGGCGATTTCGGAACAGGCCAGCGAGATGCTGGCTAAACTCGTGCCCAATACCCGGAAAACGGCCGATCTCGTGCAAGAAATCAGCCTGGCGAGCCAGAAACAGAGTTTCGGGGTAGACCAGATTAACCAGGCCATCCAGCAGTTAGATCTGGTGACGCAGGGCAACTCAGTTACCTCGGAAGAACTGGCGGCGACGGCGGAAGAATTGGAGGTGCAGGCCGCGCAGCTCCAACGGACGATCACGTTTTTTAAAGTACGCGAGAGTTCTCCTCCAGGGCAGGGCACCTCGGAAGGTACTCCTGATGCTGAATTTGAGCGGTATTAGGAGGATAATTGGCGGAGAACAGATGCCGCCCAATGATATAATTTTTCAGCCCTCCCTTGACATCGGAATATCAGGGGACAATGTCTGTACTGTTGCGTTGATTTTCTTTCTTCTCATCATGGTGAAGGCCTGGAATATGAACGATAGAATCATTTCATCCCGTTGTTCATGTTGTAAAGGCCAGAAGGAGTGGATCGCTATGAAACGTATCGTGACAATGAGTGTGCTGCTGGGGATGGTGTTTGGAATGTTCGCCAATGTCGGGTTCGCGGCGGGGATGAAAAAAGTTCTCATCCTGTCCACGGTCAGATCAAAGCCAATAGCGGCGCAGAGTGGGGCTAATCGCCTGGAAGAACTGGGATTTATCGATCAAAAAACTGTCACAAACGTCTGGGTGGAGGTGTCAGCCACGACGGATCCTGCGCAACTCGTCGCCCAGGTAAAAGCCGAAGCGCCGGATGTGGTTCTGAGTTTTACGGGCCTCAGTAACATCATGAGTGTCTTAGAAGAGTTCGCCGTCCCCGTTATTACGATGACGGCAGTGGAATCCTATGTGAATGCCGACGGGATCCCAACTGCGAATGTGACCGGGATGTACTCCAAACTCCAGGATATCATCTTCAACAGTTACAAGTTTTTGCAGCAAGTCGCGCCGCTCAAACCAGGACAACAGGTCATTTTTCTGGATAACCCGCAGATGCCGGGGATCGTCCCCAAAGAAGAGGTGATTGATGCGTTGCAACGCTTACAGATCCCACTCAAAGCCGTGGTAAACGGCGCGATCTATGAGGATTGGCAGCAGGCGATTCTCCAGTATAACGACGATCCGGAGGTCGGGTGGATTTTGCATGGCGCCGGCCCGACCAGCAAACGTGATGGAAGTGGTGTCAACGCCATCACAGAAACCTATCCCTGGTTGCAAGCCCATTTGAAAAAACCCTCGCTTTCGCATGAGGCCGCCGCTGTACAAGCGGGGGTAGCATTGTGTGGCTTTAGCATGGATTTGAACGACGTGGGCGCCCAATGCGGAGAGCTGGCGGCGCGAATCTTACAAGGGGAGCCGATCAGCGCCGTTAAAGCCGAGTATCCACGTAAAGTCATGGTTGCCCTGAACCGTAAAACCGCCACGAATTTAGGCATTATGTTCTCAATGGATGTGCTGAAATTGGCGAACATCATCTATAATGACTACGAAGGCAAAGATGTTATTCGGAAGTAAGCTCAAAGGTGTTCAGGCAACACCACCGTTCATGGTGGGGTTCCTCGAAAAACTGGCAACTCGCCCCCCTTTCACGCCGCCTCTGGCTCCGCGAGAGGAGGGGCATGACAGGGCATTCAGTTCTGGGAAATGTGTTCCCTTCGACACGCTCAAGGAACGGCTTCTTAGAACATAACAGCCCTGCCTGTCAGGGGATAGGGAGGGGGAAAAGACTATTTGGGGATCTCCAGCAATTCTCCCCAAATAGCTTGAAATGGCAGGTAGTTTACGGTTTGAATACGACATTTGTCCGAAGCGGCAATGACATTTTGCTGCACTTGCAACCGTCTCAAAAATTCTTCAACCAGTGTTCTATCCGTGGTTAAATAGTCAGTGATGTTCGGTTACTGAACAGAGTCGAAACGAAAAGTTCTGTGTTCCCTTCGACTCCGCTCAGGGAACGGTATTACTTAGCATTCAACCATTATCTCTCCATCTTTTTGCCTTCCCTTATAATTCGATCCACCTCAGTCTATAAGGCGCAAGCGTCAATGGCAGATGTGCGTTGCGCAGCGCGAACGATTGGCCTGAAATCAGATCAACGCAGGTTTTGTCGTCATTTTGGATATGGCGTGACAAATCAACTTCAAGCTGTTGTTCTTGCGCCGAGACATTCTGCACCACGAACACGCGCTGCGTGTGGTCGAGGCTTTCGCGCAGAAATGCGAGAATCGCTGTGTTTTCGACCGTCACAGGCGTTATCGGCGCGTCAGGATGAAACGCCGGCTGCAAGGCGCGCAGGCGCAGAAACTCTTTATATTGGCTAAACACTTTGTACGTCAGCGTTTCTTTATCTAACAGGTTGCGCAGCACATCTTCCAGAAATACCCGTCCGCGATTCAATTCGCGCGGATTACCGGTTTCCAGGTAATAATTGAAATCATTCAGCAGCGCAAAGGGCAGGGTCAGATACACAAAAGGAATGCCCGGCAAGGTCAGAGCCATGGCCATCGCCGCGACAATTTTGTCCGGTTGTTGGTCAAAAATACTGGCGTAAGTGGAAATAGCTTCATAAACAATTTTCTGCGGCTGTCCCTGTTCATCTGTTATGGATTTATAATTGATGAAGCGCGGTTGTTCATAGTGTCGTTCGGAAAAAACTTCCTGAAAATCGGCGCGAAGATGATCGGCATGTTCGGGACTGAGTTTGCAGCGCCGCTCTAATTCCTGGTATCCGTGTGCGGTGTAATAGTCGCCAATTGCCTGAATCTGCGCCTCATTCAAGAGCGATTCGCCCTGGACGCTTTTGGGTGCGCGGCAGGGATTGACTGACGAGCCGTCATGCGTGACGCCACATACCACCGCCCAATTCACGCCCTGATGCGGCGGCAGGAAATGTAACAGCGTGCGTTGAAAGACCGAGGCGTCTTCGCTGAGCAGCGAATGCGGAATCAGTCCGCAGGGCGCAAAATTATAGGCCAGATGCGCTTTCTGTTTGTCAGCGGTGGAAAGATAACGCATACTGTCCGCCAGCGGTTCCATGCTTTCGGCAAGGAGTTTCACATTCGGATTGACCAGATTCACGGTCAGACGCATAAGTTCAACCAATGCATGAGTTTTAGGATGGTGCGCGCAGGGCGTGCTCCATTCTTTCCACAAATATGGAATGGCATCCAGACGGATCATTTCCGCGCCTTGCAACACATAAAACAGCAATGTTTCCGTCATTTTCAGAAACACAAAAGGATTTTCATAATTCACATCGGCCTGATGATCGCTGAACGTCATATAGACCCAACGCATGGAGCCATCAGGCTTTTGCAGTGGAATAAACGGGTTGTGCGGTCGAGGGCGATAAATGTTGGGTAAGGCTTTCTTTTCCAATCGCCGCACGGCGGCTTCATCGTCAAAGCCGATGAAAAAATCTTTGTACTGCGAATCATCCTGCATGTAGCGCTGAAACCAGTCTGAGGCGATTGACAGATGATTGGCGACGAAATCAACAGCGACGCGAAAGTGTCGGCAAATCGCGCGCACATCTTCCCATGCCCCCATGTTCGGATTCACAGCAAAGGGATCCGCGATGTCGAAGCCGCCGTCTTTATAGGGCGAGGGATAAATCGGCAGCAGGTGAATTGTCAATTGTGAAAATTCATCTTCGTGAAACTGGGCGCGGCAGAATTCCCCTAATGCTTGTAAGGGCGTTTTCTGCGGATTGCGGGAACGAATGTGGTCTCCATAACAGATCAGTACGATCTGCTTTTCCGACCATAGGCTCTTTGACGAGTCTCCATTTTGGCGTGTTGGACGTTCTGCGGACAACCGTTTGTATGTTTCAGCGACCAGTTCCAGAAGTTGAGTTTTCAACGCTGTCAGATCCTGTTCGGGCCAGATAAAAGCGATCAACTCATTGAGTTTGGCTTGCTGGGCGGCTGTCATCGAAATATCAGGCATTTCATGATGGACGGGCAATTCAAGAAATCGGGGATCAAACATGTATTGCATACACAGAAAAGACGCCTGAACCCTGCATGGTAAAGCATGCTTGATGCAAAAAACCCCAAATTACACAGATTTCACAGATTGAAGAATAAAAAACTCTATCACATCTGCACAATTGTGGTGAATATTTTTCTTTGCACCTTTGCGCTTTTACGATAATCTAATAAACTCAGGACTTACGCAATACCCCCCTCAGTCCCCCCGTAAACGGGGGAAGCTCGAAGAAGAGCATTACGTCTCTTCCCCCCGCTTGCGGGGGGATAAAGGGGGGTGTGCGTAAGTCCTGAAACTAAAATTTTTACAGGCGCAAATGTTTTCACCATCCAACATTCAGCATCTTTGACGAAAATCGTCATGTTGTACTGAGAGATTTATAAGTCTCTATCTGACTTTTGTCTGGGACGATAGACCGTTGTGGATGGACCAAACTCTCTCCGTAAATCTCGCAACACGGGGCCAAAACTGGTTTCTAAAATATCCCGATGCGTATGGAGCATCTCAACAATGTACAGGTCATGTTTAATTTGTTCGGTGATAGGCATGACGATCCCGACATGCGAAGACCAGGCCGCCGTACTCTCTTTGCCCAAAGAGACGATGCCGGCAACAATTTCTTGCCCATCAATGCTGAGGATGATCCACCGCCCTCCGAATTCGTGCGCAATTTCCTCTGCCCCTGGTTCGTGTAAATACACCCGTGCAAACGGAAAATCCGGCTCACCGTAGGCCACAACGGTAATCGTCACTCCCCGTTGAGCGGCAGCCAAAAGCGACTCACGGAGCTCCGGCGCGTCTTCTTCCCAAATCTGGAGCAGAATTTGTTGTTTCGCCCGGCCAATCACTTCTCGCATCCGGAAAAGTATCTCCTCTCGACCACGTATATCCCAGATAAGATCGGTCGGAGTATTTTTCCCCAAAAAATCTTCCAATCCTTTCTCAGCCTCCGCAAACTGTTGCTCAAGCGCATGACGGCGAGAGGCGAGCAGTTCCTTTGGGGGTTTAGGCGCGTACTGAACCGGTTCGCCATAACTCACCAGAACATCCCCACGTTCGACCAGATTCCCCAGGACTTCATAAATCTTTGACCGTGGTACGCGTGAAATGCGCGCAACCGCATATCCGGTTAACGGCGATTGCTGGAGCAGCGCCAGGTACGTTTTGGCTTCATATTCGGTGAAGCCAAGATTTCTCAGGAGTTTCAGAACATTTTCTTGCATAGAGTAATTATACCTCAAAAGTTGGCGATTTAGTCAATGGAATAGTGTTAATTCTTACAGCATTCTTCATAGTTACGTGATTATAAACAGATTCTTTCCGCTTTTGATGTGCGAAAAGCTCAGGTACTCGGCAAACGTCCGAATATTTTTTCTTCTATCGATACAAAAAATTTTCTACAATCTATTGACAATAGCAAAAATCGACTTATTATATAGTAGTTACTTTAGTAGTCACTATAATATTTTCTTAGCACGATTGAAAGTCAGAAATAACCTGGGTAAAACATAACAGAAAAGGGGACTGCTGCGCCTCGTCAGTAGTGATTTGGGAAACGAGGCGCGGCGGGTAAATAGTTATGAAACAGCAAGTGACAACGTTCATGCAGATTGGCGCGTACTTTTTGACCCCGGAAGATTCCCGCGATACCGTCTATCGGTCTCCACTGCCGCCATATACTCAGCAATTGCCACACTATATCGAACGACTTAAACTGGTCTTCTGGATTGGGATGGCGTTGTTAGCGTCAGGCCTTATTTCCATGCTGCAATGAATGTTCTTTCATTCCCAGGCTCTGGTGTGAAAATGAGAAAAGAACTGGATAATCGGATGTTCAGGAACATTTCTCATCATCAGCTATTTCTCCCATCGCACAGCGTCAAAGGCAATTTCACGTCCCTTTTCTCCGGTAAAATCGGATAATTCCACGTATTCTGCGCCATTTGCCGCAAAACGAAATTTTTCTAATTCGACCTATTCATCCATAGGCAGTGGTTGAATAGTAAGTGATGCCCGCTCGTTGAGCGAAGTCGAAACGAGCCGCTCACCGTTCCCTTCGACTTCGCTCAGGGAACGCATCACTTACCATGTAACCACTACCCATCCATAAGCAATGTTTTCATACCGTTCCCTCTACTGTCAATGATAATTTCATTTTACAAAACCACACTTCTTTTCTCTCAGTCAATTTATTTTATCTATGAAATGACACGTAAGTCGGATAAAGAGGAAATATATGTCAAAACCGCTATTTATTTCGAAAATTAAAAGACCTCTTGACAGAGAGAAAGTTTGGAATATACAGTCATAATAAAGTTCTGACTAATGATGGCGGTCTGAAGATTCTCGTCAGCGTCAGCGATTCAAAACTTGAATCAATGGGTTGTTCAGGCCGTGTTGCAAAGATCATTTTATGGAGAATGTAAAAATCCAGGTTCATATTAGAAATTGGCTGGTAGAAAACCATGCCCCTGACACGCATATTGACATCTTAAAGAACGTGTTGACCGTTGGCAAACCGAGTCAGCGCTGGGTGGAGACGATTCAGCGCTACATTGCCGGAAAAGCCATGCAAAGTCCGCAAAAAGGCGAAATTAAAATAGCATGCCGGGTAATTCTGCAAGAGATGGAGTAACTCCCGATAAAATCCACGTTGAACGAGAAACCTGGTTTTCTTCTGAGCGTACAACGTTTCACATAAGGACTTGTCGAAACATCGCGAGGTTCTTGTTGACAAGTATCACGGGTAGTACCTTGTAAAGTTAATTTTGACGAATAGACTCCAGGAGTGCGAAAGCTCTGCTTTCGCTGTCAAAGCAGAGCTTTGACACTCCAGCTGAAAATGTAGTTTCTGTTGCTTCGGAAATTTTGAGAACATGTTCCCGAAAGGAGGTCTATTTTGTTTAGCTCATCCTGAAATATGAGCCGCCTGCTGACCCAATAATTCAGGAAACGCCAAATTCTATGCATGTATTTACATCTGCGCCGAGTATCAGTCGTCGGTTTAGCCTGTCCATGATCAGCGTGATCACAATAATTATTTTCGGATTTACCCTTGCCTTTCTTTTCTACCAAAATCAATGTTATAAGGCGGAATTACAGGAACGCTTAACATTGGCTTCCAAATTAGCCGAAATGAGCCTATCTTCCCCCTTATGGTATTATAATTACGATTTTCTGGAAGATTTTTTAAGGGCCTTATTTCTTGATAAAGTGATTGTCTTTGCCAGTATCGTGGTGGATGATGAGGTGATTGTCGAGAATGTTCGCGAGGGGCTGGAACAGACAGACTGGTCGCTTTTAGAAAGTTCTCCTGGTGTTGTGACCCAAGCGACGGAAATTCAGTATGAGAACAAACCTCTGGGATATATCCGAATTGCGGCCTCAAAAGCCAGCCTTGTACAGAAATTACTGACGAATATTGTCAGCACTACTGTCTTAGCCCTGTTGTTGATTCTGGCGATTTTAATTACGTCCATTCTGGTCACAAAACGCTATATTACCCGTCCATTAGCGAATATGATGGGAATTGCCGCCAAAATTTCAAACGGCGAAGTAGATGCCCACCTGGGAGCCGGCAGTCATTTTCAGATTACTCAAAATGATGAACTTGGCATCCTTGCCAGAGGATTCCAGGGCATGATCGGGTATCTCCAGCAAATGGTCTCGATCGCCACGCAAATTTCCTTTGGAGATGTGGAACATGATTTTGCGCCACGTACAGAGCACGATGTGTTAGGATTGGCTTTTCAACGCATGATTGCGTATTTACAACAAGTTGCGCAGATTGCGACTCTCATTGCACAAGGGAATTTATGCCAGCGACCCGAGTTACGCTCAGTCAACGATCGTTTCGGCAATGCGCTTTCCCACATGACAAAAGGGTTGATTACCCTGATTGCGAATATTCGGATGGCTTCAGAGCATGTCTCGTCGCTGAGTACTCAAGTATTCAACGGATCTTCGAAAAATGCCGCAGCTTTGGAGGGAATCGGCGATAGCGCCCGTGAAACCTCTACTGCGATGCTGCATGTCAGCGGGAAATCTGACGTCGTGCGCGAGCATACGGAAAAATTAAGTCGCTCCGTAGAGGAAACCAGTTCTTTTCTCATTCAGATGAGTTCATCCATCCGTCAAGTAGCGGAAAATTCGCAAAATCTCTCGCAATTTGCTGATAAGACATCAAGCACCATGGCGAATATCGTTGCCTCGCTCAAACGCATGAGAGAGCAGATGGAGAGATCGAAACATCTTTCAGAAACTACTATGCAGGATGCTCTGGCAGGCCAGGAATCGGTGAAACACATGATCGCCAGCATGACAGTGATTGCCGACATCACCCAGACCATTACCAGCAGTATTTTGCGCATGAACGATCATTCTCAGGAAATCACGCGTATTCTTGACGTGATTAATGATGTGGCTGAACAGACTTCGCTGCTCGCGTTAAATGCGTCTATTATTTCGGCGCAAGCGGGATCTCAGGGGAAAGGATTCGCGGTTGTCGCCGAAGAAATTAAAGAACTTGCTATTCGTACTCGCACGGCAACCAAAGAAATCGCAGACATTGTGAAAACTGTCAGGCGTAATTCTTCAGAAGCGGTCGAAGCCATTCGCCAGGGGCAGCGCGAAGTTGAGAACGGGGGTGTGGTCGCGCAGAATGCAGGTGAAGCCATGCAAAAAATCCGGCAAAGCGCCATGAACTCTGCTGCGGTGGTCACAGAAATTGATGAGTTTATGGGACAGCAAACCACGCTTCACACAGGGATTGCCGAGTCATTCACAGGAGTTTCCTTGATGATCAATGAAATTGCCCGGGCAATTCACGAGCAGGAACTTCAAACGGAAAGATTAACCACCGTAGTTGAAAATATGCGCGACCTGAGCGCGCAGGTACTGGATGTTACCTGTGAACAGCAACAAGATACCAGTCAGGTCGCAGAATTGATGCAAGGGGTGCTTTCACTCGTGGAACAAAATTATCAAACCGTGTTTCAATTACTCGAAACCGCAGATGAACTTGCCAATCAGGCCAATGTCCTCAACGAACATGTGACCCGTTTTCGCATTCCGGAACTCTAATCTTATGTATCCAACCAAATGTCAAAGCTGTTATAAATATCATCACCATACGGTTGATAAAACCTGTCCGCTATGCCATAGAATCGCGTTTTCAGAGCATGTTCTGTGCGATCTGATTCGTGAAGGGCATGATGATGTCCATCCCTTTGAATGTTTTGCATTCCGACCCAATTTATTGCTTGTTGCCGGTGGAAGGCAAATCTCAACGGCTACAACGCCCGAATCCGAATCCGAAGAGGCGCAACACACCTCCCAGGAAACGCTGCGATGGAAGGACAAATGGTTTCTGGCTTACGCCAAACAACAACTACAATTTTATACTGATCACGTCTTCTACGATATGAAATTTCATCTCTGCCTGACTACATGGCATAGACGCCAACTGCTCACTGACACGGATCAGTATTTCGCATCGCTGGCTGAAATCGTGTATCAAAGCGGCAAGCCGTTTGAAGGAACTGTGGCGTTGCTGGCAATGGGCGCGGATCATCTGCACATTTATATGAACTTAACCCCCAATGACGCGTTCGAAGACATTGCGCGTCACACCCTGACAGTCACGGAACAGAGATGTTTTGAGAGATTTCCGGAATTATCTTCCTCTCCTGGAGAACCGATCTTTAATTATCGTTATTTTGTCGAAACTATCGGAAGATAAAAAGGTTTCCCGATAAATCATCCTTAAAAATGCCAGTGCATGCTTGACTATTTTGCCAGATTCCTTATTGCCTGACTGTTGCGGGAATATTGAGGGAATAAGGGAATAAAGCTGCGACGATGATGAAAAAGCTTGACATTCCTTAGGACTTTGCCAGGGTTGATTGAGAGGGAGAGTATGCGTCTGTGCCGGAAAAACCAGGTTTTTTGCAGAAATTTGGTGTTCAGGCGAGTGCATATTGACGTAGTAGGTAGTGGTTACATGGTAAGTGATGCGTTCCCTGAGCGAAGTCGAAGGGAACAGTGAGCGGCTCGTTTCGACTTCGCTCAACGAGCGGGCATCACTGACTATTNCCCTGAGCGAAGTCGAAGGGAACAGTGAGCGGCTCGTTTCGACTTCGCTCAACGAGCGGGCATCACTTACTATTTAACCACTACCACGTAGTAATCTATGAATAACTCTATCAAGCAGCATCTTGTATATGAAGAATTAGCCAATAGCATTACGCATGGCATTGGTATTTATCTTGGCGTGGCCGGCCTGGCGATTCTGGTCGTATTTGCCAGTCTCTATGGCAATGCCTGGCATATTGTGAGTTGCAGTATCTATGGTGTCACGCTGGTGCTGCTCTATACGGCCTCGACGTTGTATCATAGTTTTCGTCACCCTCAAGTCAAACATGTATTCAGAATTATAGATCACGCCTCGATTTATTTGCTCATTGCTGGAACCTATACCCCCTTTACCCTGGTACCCTTGCGCGGAGCCTGGGGTTGGTCTCTGTTTAGTGTGATCTGGATTTTGGCTCTGGGTGGAATTATCACCAAAATTTTTTTTATTCATCGGTTTGAAATTTTTTCAAGGTTCTTGTACCTTATTATGGGGTGGATTGTGGTGGTAGCCGGCAAACCGATGTTACAGATAGTTCCGGCGAGGGGTATCCTCTGGCTGGTGATTGGCGGACTGTCCTATACGATTGGCATCATCTTTTATGCGCTTGATAAAAAATTTTCTTATGCCCATGCCATCTGGCATGTGTTCGTCTTAGTGGGCAGTATTTGTCATTTCTTCGCCGTGATGTTTTATGTTGTACCTCACCCAATATGAGTTGAACCTGAGTAGCTATAGAGTAAAGAGTGAGCAAGAAATTTCCGGTTTTTGCCGAATGTCCTCTGTAACCCAGTTGTTTCGGGAAATCCACGTTGTTCCATTCTCGAAACAACCCAAAACTTTGAACATTAGGTATGAAGGAAAAATATGCAACGATCGCGTCTTTTGATCGGACTCTATCTCACAGCCGTCTTTCTGTATTGGGTGGCGCAATATCTCTATATGCCGACCTTGCCTCTTTACGTCGCATTACATACGGACAACCTCGCTATGGTAGGCGTTGTGCTTTCCATGTACGGATTGTGGCAGGCGATTATCCGAATTCCGCTCGGTATTTTCGCGGATTGGCTTGGCTGGCGCAAACCGTTGATTATTATAGGAACGACCCTGGCCGGTTTGGGAGCCTGGGTGATGGGCACGGCCGACGGCGTTCCACAACTTCTGATCGGCAGAACCCTGACCGGCCTGGCCGCCGGAACCTGGGTCTTATTTGTGGTGGCGTTCAGCAGCTTATTTCCGCCGCAAGAAACTATTCGCGTCACAGCGCTGATCACCCTGATTAGTTCGGTCGGACGTATGCTGGCGACCGCCAGCACCGGATTCCTGAATGCCTGCGGCGGTTATGCGCTTGCCTTTTTTGCGGCAACCAGCGCGGCGTTCCTCTCAGGACTGATGATGCTTCCCATCTCTGAACAGCGTCGTCAATCCAAACAACCCTCATTTCAGGGGCTTTTTACGATTCTTCTCCATCACCGGGTGCTGCTGCCTTCGTTACTCAGTATGATTATGCAATATGGTGTCTGGTCTTCGGCTTACGGCTTTCTGCCCATTCTCGCCAGAGCATTAGGCGCGAGTGATGTCGTGCAAAGTCTGTTTATCAGTTTGAATACGGCCCTGGCAGTAGCAGGAAATATGATCACAGCCGCCCTTGTCAAAAGGATAGGAAAATATCGTTTACTCTATCTCAGTTTTATTCTCATGGCTTGCGGAATTGGCATTGCTGCCATCGCCTCTCACTTGTTCATGATTTTTCTTGCTCTATGTGCTCTCGGCCTGGCTTCGGGTATCGGCTATCCGCTCCTGATGGGCATGAGCATCGAACAAGTTCACGACAGCGAACGTGCAACCGCTATGGGCATACATCAGGCGATTTATGCTCTCGGCATGTTCGGCGGCCCCTGGATTAGCGGCATGTTAGCAGATGTCATCGGCATTCAGGCCACCTTAGGAGTTAACGCCTTCCTCTGCCTCTTTCTGGGAGTTTTCGGAACCTACAAGTTTTTGATAATATCTAATTGACAGGACTTACGCAATACCCCCCTCATTCCCCCCGTATTCCTCGAACCTCCAATTCATACGCAAAAGTTATATGTCGGATTTTCAAAAGCCAACGATTTAGAATCGCTTTGTACTGAATTTTCTAAAGCCTTGCATGAATTTAAGAGCACCGACGCTTATGCCGCTATTCTGGGAAAATATGGGATTACGGTGACAGACATGCTAGCGTCTGAATGATACACCGCACTTCTTCAGATGGCGATAGAGCGACAAGAAGCGGTATGCTTCATTTTCCAGAGTGTACCCGACTGTCATGTTCAAGCCGCCCAACTGCTTATTGGTCTGGTCCAGACTTTTTGACAGATGAAAGACCGCTTTTTCCGTGCGTTACTCTACCTCAGCTAATTCTTCGAGATGCCGTTCTGTGAGCTGTCAGAGTGAAATGAGCAAAGCCTCTTCTTCCCGAGGATTTTTACTTCACGTTTCTCCCTCGTATTTTTTATCATTGTGCGGTTATTACATTTTGTCAAGGAATTCGCTCAATTTCTGCCCGTAACAGGCAATTATGGAAAATACCGGTATATTTCTTTGCGGTGTAAGGCTTTTTGGAAAATGACTGCATCATCCTTTGTAGGTAGTGGTTAAATAGTACGTGATGACTCATGCGTCACGATGCGGTCAGGAGTGCGACGAGGTCGTCGCAACGGCATCAGCGATGCCGCGCCTGT
>DF820469.1:232206-314524 GCA_000739535.1 Candidatus Vecturithrix granuli
CCTCATCGCCCTCCTGTCTGTTGAGCAGTGTTCCGGGTACCCATCACTTACAATTTAACCACTACCCCTTTGTAAACTCAATCCCTGTAGTTCTTCATGGAACGCACCGCAGCATGGTGGATATCCAAAAAAATTTTTCGACAGGGGGCAAGCCCCCTGTACCCCCCAAAACCAAAGGATCAAAGCGTCAAATGACCAAAGAACCCATCATTGTCTGGAACGAACCGCGCGAACGTAGCCGTCGTTGTAGAAGTCGTTCCAGCGCGCGTTGCCGTAGCTGAAATAGACGTGCCACGCCGACCCCGACGAACCTTCGTCTTTTATTTGTATTATGTCCGCACTCCAACACCACATTTGAGTCCTGTCAAAGATCGGATCGATATACAAACCGTCCGACGCTCTTTTCGGCTCCAGCAGCGACATCAATTCCGGAATGGTGGGCAATCGCCAATCATTGTAGCCGGCAAATTGCTGTCGGTTCAAGTTTTTGATGTACTCTTGCGCTTTTGTATAGTTCATGTACGTGCCTGAGCCTGACTGCTGCCACATCAGACCGGTAGCATGATCGATCACCACTTCGCCTTGTTTTTCGAAATCATTATCAACATACCTGATCGGTCGCCGGTTTGCGTCTAGACCAAACTCGTTTTTTGCGTTCGCATCTGAAACGGTTCGCGGCGTACTGCGCAGTGTTATTTTCGGCGTTTGCTTAGGAATAGAGGTTGGCGTGACGGTTGGCGCAACTGTCGGGCGCGGGGTTGGCGTGCTTGTGGGCAGCAGCGGCGGCGTGGGAGTTTGCAATTGTAACAGCTTATCCAGTACTTCATCATCATTGGGCGCGATTTTCAGGTAGCCTTGATAATATTGGATTGCTTTTTGCGAATTACCCTGTTTTTCAGCCTGTTCTGCCCGACTCTTGTAAAAGGCGAGCATCTGCTGGATGCTCTGCAAGGCTTGCGGGTTGTCAGGATCGAGCTGCAACACCTGACGATAGACGTCAAAGGCATTGGTTTCAGGCGGAGTAGTGTACCATTTCAGCTTGAAATAGGCGTCCGCCTTTGCAAGCAAGTCCTGAAGCTGCTGCTGCTGCTGTTCAGCAACCGATAACGTAGGCTGTACCGTGGGCGTAGCCGGAATCGGAACAGCGTTGACGGGGCCGAGCGGCAGCGGCTCGTGATTGACGACCAGACCCCAATCATCTTCCAGGGTGGCGCAAATACGTTCGAAGCTGATCGCTTCACAGGAACGGCCTAGAGTGCGCGTCATCATTCCTACCAATGTCCAGTTCGCATCGAACAGACCCCCGCCGGAATGGCCTGCAAAACAAGAGGGCTCAAAGCTGATCTCCTCAGCGACCACTTTTTTAATCACCGCCGGCGTCGCCGGCACGTCCCAATCTTCCCCTTCGGGATGACCGATCGGATAGACCTCTTCGCCGCGTTGCAGCCTGAGCGTCTTCCCCAGCAGATTAAAGGGCAGCGCGTCAACCGCGACGTCGCGCAAGCGGCTGTTTTCAATGTCCACGCGCAGCACCGCCAGATCCAGCTTGGGGTACGCATTCACAAACTCGGCTGGCACAGTCGCCCCGCGCAAAAATTCGAATTCCACAAATAGTTCCTCTAATTCCTTCGGACTGCCCTGTACCACGTGATTGGCTGTGGCGATAAACAGATAGCCGCCGCTCAAGCTGAACAGAATGCCGGCCCCAAAGGAGTTTTTCGCGCGGACTTTGACGATCAGGATTTTGGCCTGTTCCGCCTTGCTTGCAGACGGCGGATTCTGCGCGCTGACCGGCCTGGCTCCGAATACGCCGCCGCCGAGCAGCCAGAATAACAAACACAAGGAGAGGATAAGCTGTTTTTTGCGTATCATGGCATGTTTCGTAAACTGCAACGAATTGAAGAATAGAACGAATTTCTCACATCCTGAGATGACGCGAACACTACAACGGATTGAAGAAAAAAACGGATAATTCGTTGCTTTCCCAAATTCGTTGTAGCTGAACAAACACTACAACGAATGAAAGAATAAAACAGATAATCCGTTCATTTCTCAAATCCGTTGTAGTTATCATTCATTCCAACCTCAACAGTCAAGCAAAAATTCAGGTTCTTTAGAAATTCCCGAATAAGAATACTTAGCCCCTAAACACTCAAACACCAACACACTCAACCCCTTCCTCACTCCGCTTTGCGCCACCAGCGCCAGACCCCGAGCAGCAGGAAAAAGGCAGAGAGGGTCGAACTCCACCACACGGCGATGGTATGGCGCGCGCTCAGCCATTCCAGATAATTGGGCATAAGGTCGCGCCGGCTGGCTTCCCAACCGGTGCTCAAGTCCTGCACGTTCCCGTGAAATTGCAGTTTGACCTGATCCTGCGCCAATTGCAGCAGCCGGATGACGCCCTCTGACTCGCCGAATTCCAGACCTTCTCTGGTGAGCAGTTGATGCTCCTTATTGTTTAACTCGATCAGGTACAACACCCCGGACAACACGGTTGAAATTCTGCGGATGTAGGTGTCGGAGGTGCCCATGAATTGGTCTATTTTGACAAACGCCAGATTTCTGACCGGCAAATAGGGAGAAAAGGCCGTCTGAACCCCTTCCGGCAGCGTGATGTCGAAACTAAGCTGGCTGGTGGCGGGTTTCATTTGGATCGCTTGCGGAAAGGTATAGGTATATCGCTCCACCGGCATTCCGGAAATGGCGACTTCAATCGTACCTTTGACGCTAACTTGCAAGGTCAACTCAGCGTTTTCCTGCACTCCCAAAAAGACGCGATATTGATTGGGAAGATCGGTTGCTCCAATTTTGACCAGTGTATTGGCCGGTACCAGCAGGGCGGTCAGCGTGAGCGTGCTTTCCTGAGTTTCATCCCGTACTGTCGCCAATCGCAAGGCGAACCCACGTTCTTCGTCGGCTTGCAGAGTTCGCGCGCTGAGCGTCTGAACTCTGGGAAGTTGAATATCTTTGAGCGCGGAAACCCCTAACGTGGAAAGCACGAGCGCATCAGTTAGCACCGTGGGTTTGGCAACGGTGAATTGCAGTTCACTCAGGGTCAGATCCGCTTCGATTTCCGTACTCGCAATTCTGAAGGACAGGAGTACGCTGACTCCCAGAAGCGTCAGGAGCAGGATAATGATCACAGGCCAGCGCACGCGCCCGGGTTTGGGCTGATTCTGCTCATAAATCGCAATGAGCCGCGACAGATGTTCGAGCTTTGCCATCTGTCGTTCTGAAACAGTTGCGCCCGGCAGGATCGCCTGTTCACTCAATTTGCGAGCTTCTTCTTGTATATGCTTGCGAAGTTGCTGTGTGTTCATCTTTCACCAGAAACCTCTCCCCGGCCCTCCCCAAAGGAGAGGGAGTTCTTCCCCCTTCCAGGGCTGTTACGTTCTTGTAGAACATGCCCGTCTCGACTTCGCTCGACGTGCGGTATTCCGGTCATCAGGCGAAGTCGAGATGACAAACACCCGTAGAACTTAACAGCCCTGCTCCCCTTTGGGGATGGCCGGGGAGGGATTCTTCTATCCGGCGTGATAAAAGCGTTTTTCAAGGGTAAAAACGCCGCCGCCGCGCAGAGTAGCACCGATTTCCAGATAATAAACACCGGGGCGTTGCAGTTCGGTTTTGAGAATGTCAAAAGCAATGCCGCGTTCAGGCGGATAATAGCCATAGGCCAGCGTTTTGCCATCCCAGAGAAATTCCACGGGCGAGCCTTGAGAGTCAACCGTCGCCAGACTGACATAGACTTCGGTCAATTCCTGTCCGGGCCAGAGCACCACTTCATAACGATCCGAATCTCCGCGAGCCTGCGGCTGCCCCAGACGCAACGGAAGATAAATCTCGCGTTCCACGCCATTCATCGGATACGTAACCCACCCGACGACTCCAAGATCAGCCGGTGTGATATTCAGAGCGTCCAGAACCTCCGGCGGCCAGCCAAAAGATGCGGTTTCAGACGCACGGGTCGTATCCATGCGATAAAACAGACGCGGCGAAGCAGCTTGCAAACCATGGGCGCGGAGATTGAGACGCTGACTTTGTGGAAAACGCCATTCGAGCATCAAGGGTTGTTTACTCTCAAGATCGTATTTTTCAAACGATTCAGTCAGCGAAAACATGAGCAGCACCGGGCTGGCGACATTACGGATGAAACGTCCTTCACAACGATCTTCCCGCTGTTGGTAGCCCAGAGGATCGCCAGGCGGGGCAACAAGATTGGCATCACAAACATTGTCCTGCGCAGAAACCAACCCGGTTGTTAAGAACCATAACATCAATAAAAAAGCGATAACAGACACAAATCGTCGCATAGTGTTCATAACGATGCCTCATAAGTGATTATGAATAAGTTTTGTCATTTTTGACAGACCGAGAAACCGGGTTTTTTCGAAAAAACCCGGTTTCTGATGTGCAAAGAAATTATTCATAATCACTTAGATGTTTGAAGTAACTATTTTTGTTGTTTCGGGAATTTCCAAGATCCATTCCCGAAACAACAAAATTTCCAGAGTGCTTTAGCTGGCAAGGGTTTTAACCTTTTCCTCAAACGCCCCGATTTCCTCCTGTCCGGCAAGTACGCCGATTTCCAGGTTGTAAAAGCGGCTTTCCCCAGGTTCGAGGAAGATTAAGCGGCCTTCTTTGCGTTCCAGCGAACGTCCGTCAACAATATTGGTACCGGGTTCCATGCCCACCACATACACACCTTCGCCGTTCATTTTCCATTCAACCAATACCGGCAATTGAGCTTTTTGATATTTGATATAGAACCCAAATCCCTGGCCATTATTAAAGCCCTTATTGATCAACGCGCTATAGACAAAGCCGCTTTTATCGGTTGCGACGTCATGGTAGTACACGCGTTCTTTGAATCCGGGAGTGGGGCCTTGAAACATGAAAAATTTTTCAAACCCGACTTTCGCATCCTCAGTCCGCGGCTCTGTTTTCAGGAATGGGGCCACAATCCGAGAACCCTCATCAACAACCGGAAACCCGCCGTTAATATGATACAGCATCATGTGTTCTGTGGTATTAAATCCGGCGTTTTCAACTTCGTCATCAATAAAGAGTCGTTTTTCCCCCAGGCGCGTCCAAATTTTGCGATGTAAAACCAGGTTTTCCTGAAATACAGCGGTTTCCTGAACATCGCCCTGCACCCAGATGGTATATTCGTCCCCATCCCATTTGCCATTCATATAGACATTTTTGGCCGGAATATTAGACACCCGGCCATGTAAGCCAAGCGCCTGCCCCTGATCGACATTTGGCGATCCGATATACGTTAAGCCACAGGTGGTCAACAGCCCCCCATAAAAACTGCGCAGCCAGCCTAGTCCTTCCGGCTCATAAAACGCCGGGTGCGTGTCGCCGGTTGACGAACGCCAACACAGGGATTGACCGCAATACTCGGCGGCGGAAATATCTAAGCCTCTATCGAGCAGGACAGTGAAGTTAAAGCCTGCTCCGGTTTTCAACTCTGCGGCCCGAACTCCGCGCTCATTCCCATTCATCAATTCAACAGCTTTGACGCTCCCGAGTTGCGACATATCGCCAACGCGTTTTAATAATTCTTCTCGGGTATATTCTTTCCCAAATAATAGTGCCATAACGTTTCCTCCTTTGGAACTACAAGGATTTCGTGTAGGAAGGATTCTCAGAGTCAAGATTCGGTGCCACGCCGACCACTTCGCCGTTAGAAATCCTTCCTACACGAAATCCTTGTAGTTTCATCCTTCCGGGTAAGCATCTGTTCATGAACATCCCTTTCAAAATTTTGCTATCCCCCTTCAGAAAGGGACAGGGGAATTATGACGTTCAATTCACAAAAGCCTATATATAGATATGGGAGAAATGTCAAGCAGGAATTCACAAAAGTCATAAGGAAATCGTATTTTTACTCAAGAGATTTCAATAACATCTGTTCATAGTCTGATTGGCGCGGGTGATGTTGGTAAGTGCGCAAAATTGCTTGCGCTTGCTGAAATGCCTGTTGAGCTTCGTCCTGGCGCCCGAGGTGCAAGAACATGTTGCCTAACATCTGGAAGCCCCCGACAAAATTCGGTTCTATTGTCACTGCGCGTTGTAATAAGGCAATGGCCGGATCAAATTCATTGAGATCCGCATGTAATGCAGCCATCGTAGAGAGAATGAATGGATTATATGGTTTATATTGTAAGGCGTGTTGATAAGCATCCAGGGCGTTCTGAGCGGTAGGTCTGGTTCGTAATTTTTTATAAAACATTTCCCGGTGCAGATTTCCAAGCTTTTCATACGCCTGCTCATCTCTTGCATTGCAGCGAATAGCGCGTGTAAATGCCTGATAACTTTCATAAAAGGCGTCAAGATTTGGCGCATTGCGGAACGCAGCCAGATATAACTCGCCAAAGGTGCGATGATACCCTGCATGAATCGGCACGTATCTTATGGCTTGTTTGAGATGCAAAACTGCTTGAGGAATATCGCGCTGTTCACGGAACGTGAAATAGCGCAGATAATGATGGTGTGCCAGAAACGGATAACCGATAACCGGCACCAGCAGGTAGAATATGAGTAGTCCTGACGCGCCATACCACGACCAGGTCGGCTGAAAAACAAGAGTTTTTTGGCGATAGCGATGCATGTCGTCAATCAGAATTCCCACAAAGATACAACCGATCAAAGCCAGGGCCGGACACGTCAGCAATGTGGAAAATAACCCATGAATAACGATTCCGATAAGTCCCGCTACAACGGCAATAAGAGACCAGGCAGGAGGTTGCTCACGCAGGCGCGACACACTAAAAAACATCATGTATCCAATCGCTCCCAGAAACAGCAAGAAGCCCACTATGCCAAGTTCTGTCGCAACCTGTAACAAGTCGCTGTGCGCGACATTCAAATATTTTCCATAGCGGCTGATCTGATGCTCGACCGGAAAATTATACTCCATCCCATAAAATTCATACATCCCCAGTCCGACGCCAAACACGGGATGATCAATCGCCATTCGGATACTGCTCTGCCAAATTCCGATGCGCTCATAAGCAAAGGGATCATCGCGTTTCTGCAGTTTCTGAAACACGCTGCCCCAGGGAGTGGGGAGAAAAATCAGTACACAGCACAGCAGCAGAAAAAACATCCCAAACTGTTTCTTTTTAAGGGTTGTCAGGAAAAGCCCAGTACCGACAAGGCTTATGAATGCGCCGCGAGATTTCACGGCCAGGATCGTGACCGTTAGTCCGATCAGCAGCAGACTTATGCCAACTTTTTGCAGGAACGCTTTTTTACCTGAATCATTTTCAGAATTAGGTACAAAAAGCACGAAACTCAGCGCGATATTGACGCCAAACACCAGAAACTGGGCAAAATTGTTGGGATTTACAAAATCGGCTTGCAGCACACGGGTTCGCTGCGCCAGGAAGAGTCCCCAGGCGACCACGCATTGCAATGCGCTACTGATCAGAATCGCCGTCAGCAGCCATGTTTGGCGTTGTTTGAGAGGGAAGAACACTCGCAACAGATAAAACAGTGCGGCATAGGAACCCAGTTTAATCAACTCAAGCATGGTGGTATATTTATACTCGGATATGATCAATGATATAAGCGACCAGGTCAGAAATCCGGCGATGAACAGATCAATCCACTCGACGATCAATGTCAGACTGCCACGTCGCAGAACGTAGATCGCCCAGATTATTGCCCCAAGCAACAACAGGCATTGAGTAATCAATTGAATAATATGTCCATTGCCGCCCTCATTGAATGGGATGATCATGATAAGAAGCAAGAGAATGCCGCTTAATAACGTTTCAACCGCTTGTGCGTTCTTCCTAAAATGTAGCTGCATAAATTTTCTGTTGTTTCGGGAATGAGGTTCGAATTCCCGAAACAACCCAACATTCTATTTGATCTCCCGTTGCCCTTGTTCCAGCGCGGCCTGATAAATGTATTTTAACGGAACACCAGGGTGTTCCCGAGCTGCTTGTTTACAATCATCATACTCAGGCGTGATATTGATAATTTCAGTGCCAAGCCGTGAGATTTTCACGCGGACCTGCCCGAAGGCTGTGTTCACAGTCTGAATTTCACGCTGTGCTTTCGCTCGTTGCACTTCCTGCCAGCGAACACCAATCGTGGTTGTTTCTTTCAAGATTACGTCAATTATTTTTTGGCGTAAATCTATCGAGGCTAACACGGTCAGCACATTTCCCGGGCGACTTTTTTTCATGATCACTGGCGTAGTGTACACTTCCAGCGAGCCGGCCGCATATAACTGGTCAAATACGTACTCATAAAATTGCGGATTCATGTCGTCAATATTGGCTTCAATGATGGTAATCGTATCAGTATCATACAACGTTTCTGCGGCCAGTTCTCCCAATTGCAGCCGCAAGACATTCGGAATTGGGAGTTCCCGCGTACCAGCGCCATAGCCAATCATGTCAAACTGCATGGCCGGAGGTTGGCCAAAATGATCACCTAACGTGCTCAAAATCGCTGCACCAGTTGGAGTCACTAATTCAGCCTCAATGTCAGTGTAGCGTACCGGTTTTCCCTTGAGTAGGGCCACGGTTGCCGGCACCGGCACCGGAATTTTGCCATGCGCGCAGACGGTAAATCCGGTGCCAAAGGAAAATGGGGATACATAAATTTTCTCGACGCCTAACGCGTGTAACCCGGCCACAGCGCCGACAATATCCACGATTGCATCCAACGCACCGACTTCATGAAAATGAATCCGCTCTACCGTGGTGTTGTGTACGGCGGCTTCCGCCTCTGCCAGCCGCGTAAAAATGGCTTTGCTTTTCTCTTTGATTTTCTGGTCTAAACTACTCTGATCTAAAATAGCGACAATATGGTGCAGATGTCGGTGAGCATGGGTCTCTTCTGTTTTCACTTCCACATGAACGGCAGCAATGCCTTGTCGTTCAACCTTTTGAGCGACAATTTCAAAACCAGAGACATTTAATTTTTTCAGTTCAGCGTTCAAGGTGTCCAACGCTAGCCCGGCATCCAGCAACGCACCCAGAATCATATTTCCGCTGACGCCTGAAAAACAGTCAAAATATGCACATTTTGCCATTGTTTTCTAATCAAGTTTGCCCTAAGCCCTTTTCTTCTCGCTTAGCACAAACCATCCTGATGTTTTACTTGACAAATTGTCAAAAGTCTAGGTTCAATGGTATCAGAAAAATCATTACGGTATATTGGAAAACTGGTCAAGAAAATATCCTGACAATTAATAAAAGGCTGTATGGCAGACTTACACATCTATCATTTACACATGGACCCGGTGAATTTAATCGCCATTGTGACGTCGCGCTACATCCCACGGGCGAATGAAATTTTGCGTATTCAACATTTTAATAACGTCGTCATGTATGCCGAAGTTTTGACCGTCGAACATGAAATTCAACTCACCATGCACAAATCCGGCCAACACACGAACCGGGTGAACATCACCGTGCGAGAGGTAGATTTCGTCCCTGGCCGTATCTGACGTGAATATATATCGCAACAAACTGAACTTTCCCCGGGTTCGCTTTGCAGAGAAAGGTTACACGAAAGGTGATGATGTGTATGCTGCTTTTGGGCAATCTTTTAGCGGAAGATATATCGCGGTATTCTTTGTTTATAAGCCTGATACCGCAACCGCTATTATTATCAGTGCTCGTGATATAAGCAAGAAGGAACGAAAAACCTATGGAAAAAAATAATGTCAGTAGTATTTCACATGCTGATTCTCTGGAAAAAATGGGAGAGTTCTGGGATACGCATGATTTTACAGACTTTGATACCGAGGCTCCTGATGTAGAGTGTACAGTCACATGTGCAGTGCCCATAGAATTAGAATTATTTTCAGCAGTAGAGAAACAAGCGCATGTACATGGCGTGATCGTTGAAACGCTTGTTAATCTTTGGCTGCAACAGAAATTAATAGAACAAACCTCGATAGCGTAAAATCATCTGGATGCTATGCGTTTAAGACATACATCAAAAATTCCGTATTGCCTTTAGCCCCCTTGATCGGAGATTCAAGCATACCTTTGAACTCGAAACCCAATCTCTCGGCATATTCACGAACTTCTTGCAACACGCGCTGATGTTTTTCGGGCGATTTTACGATGCCGCCTTTGCCGACTTCGCCTTTGCCGACTTCGAACTGCGGCTTGACTAAGGCAATGACGTCAGCGCGCGGCTTCAGAAGACGTTGAATCGGTTCCAGAATTTTGGTAATCGAGATGAAGGAGAGATCGATCACCGCCATGTCCATCTGTTCAGGAAAATCTTCGGGAGTGAGATAGCGCACATTCGTGCGTTCTCGCGGAATCACGCGTGGATTATTGAGGAGTTTCCAGGCCAGTTGTCCGTACCCGACATCCACAGCATAGACTTTTTTAGCCCCATGCTGTAATAAACAATCGGTAAAGCCGCCGGTCGAAGCCCCGACATCAATCGCCACCTTGCCGGTCGGATCAATCTGAAATTCGTGTAAAGCTTTTTCTAATTTCAGACCGCCGCGCCCCACATAGGGGTGTTCCTGTCCCAGAAGGCGAATATCTGCATCTTCCGGAATAAGCGTGCCGGCTTTATCTATTTTTTGCGCATTCACCAACACCAGACCTGCTAAAATGAGGCGTTTCGCCTGTTCGCGGCTTTCCGCCAGGCCACGCTCGCACACTAATTTATCCAGACGTTCTTTCATAGCTGGCAAGATCTGGTACGTGGGCATGATTCTGTCAACAATCTTTTACGAAAAGTAACTACTGTTTTGTCATGACCGACGGGTTCGTAGTAGCCGCTTAAGCGGCGTTTAAACGCTAACGCGTTTACTACGAACCAGTCACTCAAATGTTGACAAAGTACTACAAGGATAAGAGATAAGAAAAGGATGTCATGACAAAGAAATTTTTTGCAATATGTAGGGGGCAACCATGGTTTTTCCAGGAAAAATCTGGAAATCCGTTGCTTATGAGAAATCCTTGTAGTTGCTTAAATGCAAGGAAATGTATTTTTTTCTTGAAAAGATTTCTCTCTGATAAAAAATAGCATGAATATTTTGGTCAGTCTGTTGAAGAAATGCTATTGCGCAAGAGAAAAAACCGAGTTTTTTGAAAAAACTCGGTTTTTAATGCTATGAAATCAAAAATCTTATGGGGAGTTGCTATTGTCGCGATTCTGGCGGGAATCGGACTGGCTGCCAGAAGCTATATGCAGTCAGATGTGTCGTTCGAGGCTATTCCTGTCGCACTTGTGCAGCGCGGCGCGATCTCCATTAGTATTACGGAAAGCGGAACGCTTCAGGCCTTGCAATCGGTGACCTTAGCTTCGGAAATTAACGGCAACCGAGCCAAGATCGTCAAGATCGCCGAGGAAGGGAGCTATGTAGAACAAGGCGATCTGGTGATCGAATTTGATCGAACCCCCTTTGAAGAAGAACTGCGGAAACTGCGCAGTGAAGTGAAACAAGCGGAAGCCGCCATTGTTGAGGCTCGTGAAAACCTCAAATTGCAGCGAGCCAAAAATGTCACCGACTTAAAAGAGGCTCAGATCAATATTACTGCGGCTGAAACAGAATTAGAAAATATCCTGGAAGGGGAAGGCGTAATCAAACTACGTGAGTTAGAAATGGAAGCAGAGCGCGATAAAGCCGCCTTTGACCAGGCGCAGCAGAACGTGATTGACCTGCAAGATATGCTGCAATCGGGATTTATTACGCAAAATGAATTGAAAAAAGCTGAACTTCAGTTACAAGAGGCGGAGTCAGCCTACAATTTCACAAAACAGAAATGCCAGATTTTTCTGGAATATACGCGCCCTTCTCAGATTGAAAAAGCAAAGAGCAAAGCCCGTGAGAGTAAAGAAAAATTACAGCAGCTTCAGGAAGTAGCGGAATACCTGGTAAGTCTGCAACAGGCCAATCTTGAAAAGGAACAGGCGCGACTTGAGGGACTTCAAGAAAAATATCAACAAGCCCTGCACGAATTAGAGAAAACTTCGATTTACGCGCCGATTCCGGGATTGGTGATTTACAACGAAATTCCTGCAACCGGCGCCACGCGCAAGATTCAGGTAGGCGATGCGGTCTGGAGCCATCAGGGTTTGATCAGTCTGCCTGATATTTCGCAAATGCTTGTCGCCACCCAGGTGCGCGAAATTGACATTCATAAAGTGGAATTAGAACAAGAGGTCGCAGTGCAAGTTGATGCGTATCCGGACCGGACATATACCGGGAAAGTGCATCTGATCGGATCGCTAGCTCAGGCCAACCGCAATTTACCTTCGGGAACGAAATATTTTGAGGTGCAGGTATTGCTCCAAGAATCTGACCCGCGTCTGCGTCCTGGCATGACCGCCCGTGTTGATATTCTGATCGATCATTTCGAAGACGTGGTGTATATACCATTAGAAGGCGTGTTTGAAAAAAACAACCGGAAAGTCTGTTACGTTGTCAAAGGAAGCAAGGCGGAAGAACGGACAATCGCGTTGGGAAAATTTAACAGCGATTACATTATTGTGCATGACGGACTTGAGGAAGGCGAGCGGATTTATCTTCAGGATCCGACAACTTTGCTTATTCGATAACATCATTTCTCTTGACAGGAACAGATTTTGGCAACATGTAAATTATATTTCTGTTAAAGTAATAGACATGATCGGAAAGAACGAAATTGGCTCGCAGTGAACGCTTCAACGTTCCTGAAAACGCCTGGAACAACGCTAAAGCGTTGGCTACGGACCTTATTTCTATAATGTCTAATGATCAGGTTCTTTTTACATCATAATCTCATAAACTAAAGACTGATTCACCAAACACTGAATACTGATCGCTGAATGCTGATCACTTTTCATAATAATGCGTACATACAACCCTGAGTGGAGGTTTCCATGTCGGAGTACCCGATGAAAGAATACCACTATTACGAGTTTCAAGCTGTTGATCGATCCTTGACAAAAGAAGATCGCCAGGTGATCAGTCGTTTGTCAAATCGGTTACAACTCACTCCGAATCAGGCGATTTTCATCTATTATAAAGGGGATTTCCCTGGCGATCCGCAAGAAGTGCTGCTCAGATACTTTGACGCCATGTTGTATCTGACGAATTGGGGAACAAAGCGTCTGATGTTTCGGCTTCCTAAAGCCTTTGTTAATCTTGATGTACTGAAGCAGTACACGCTTGAACAATATATCTCCTGTTCAAGTGTCCGAGATTCCGTGATCTTAAACATTTACTGCGCTGATGAGAGCAATACGGGGTGGATTGATGGAGAAGGCTGGCTTCCGGCCATGTTGCCCTTACGCAAAGCATTGTTACACCAGGATTATCGCCTGCTCTATCTGGCCTGGTTAATGGCAATTCAGCGAACCTACCTCAAACAATTTGAATTGCCCTTACGCGAACCGCCTGTTCCTCCGGGATTACAGACGCTTTCCGAATCGCTGCACGATTTTGTCGAATTTTTTAAAATTGATAGAGAGCTTCTGCGCATCGCGGCGGAAGCAAGCCCTGAATTGCCAGTGGTATCTGACGTCATGCTCTCTGATGCGCTGAAACAGTTTTCGCGTAACGAATGTGAAGACTTTCTGCTGCGTCTGGCACAGGGACAGCCCTACATTCCGGTCGAACTCCATCGCCGCATTCAGGAGGTACTCGCTCCCAACCCGCAAGAACAGCAAGGTAATCCTCCTGTACGGCGAGAAGCAATTGCTCTCTTACAGGCGGTTGAACAAGAAAAAGAACCGCCTGAGGAAGAAAATTCTGAAACCGATGATAATCACCATGAAAAAACGGCTTTAGAAACATTATCGCAGCATGAATCCCAACTTTGGATCAAGGTCAATGCCTTGATCGAGCGCAAACAAATTAAAGCCTATCAGGAAGCCGTACAAATTCTGCTGCAACTCAAAGATGTTGCCAGTTATCAGGGCACAGAAGCCGCTTTTGAGGAACAGATTGCCCAACTCCATAAACGCTACAGTAGATTATCCGGGTTTCGTTTACGCTTAACTCAGGCAGATTTACTGCCAGAACAAGTCACAGAGTAGCTATGTTATCGCAAGGAATCTTTTACAAACGAAATAGTACACTTCGTATTCACGGACTGACGTTCCCGCTCAACGCCATACTGAACGCTGCCGCGTTGTGCATGACGCTCGTTGTGAACGGACTGGCAAATAGTTTGCCTCTGAACGGACAGACCACTGGCGAAATCTCCGCTCGCTTTCCGGTTCTGTTCACGCCCGCGCCTTTTACCTTTAGCATCTGGGGCCTGATTTATCTTCTGCTGCTGACGTTTGCCGTGTATCAGCTTTTTCCTGCTCAGCATACCGCGCTGTTTTTAGATCGGATCGGCTATTGGTTTGCACTGAGCTGCGTCTTGAATTGTGCCTGGCTCGTGCTCTGGCACTATGAGCAATTTGCGCTGACGTTTATTGTCATGCTCGGTCTGTTGGGAAGCCTGGTTGTCATGTATCAACGCTTGAACATCGGACGGCGTCGCGTAACATTACCGGAAAAATGGATGGTGAATGTGCCCTTTAGCGTCTATTTGGGATGGATCTCAGTCGCCACGCTTGCCAATTTTGCGGTTGTGTTATCCGCTTTGAATATTGACAGCCTGGGTTTGCCGCCGATAGTATTCACTTTAATTTTATTGTTGATTGCCACCGGTTTGGCAATGAGTATGATGCTTCGGCGCAATGAAATCGCCTATCCGCTTGTGATCGTCTGGGCCTTGATTGGGATTGCCGCCCGTCATCAACAGGCATTGCCGGTGCTTGCTGTTCCGGCCGCTCTGCTGGCCTGTATCATGATGATGACCTTGATTTTTGTACGACTCGAGACCAATCCTGAACTTTTAAACGGCATCAAAACTCCATGAACAACTCTATTAAAGTGACCGCTGCCGTTATCATTGAAAATCAGCGGGTGCTCATTACGCAACGAGCCGCGCATGATGCGATGGGCGAAAAGTGGGAATTTCCAGGCGGAAAAATTGAACCGGGTGAAACCCCGCAAGCCTGTTTGCAGCGAGAATTACAGGAAGAACTGGGAATAGTGGCTGAGGTATGCGATCTGTTTGCTGTCAGCCAACACGCATATCCTCAATTTAACATTGAATTGTCGGCCTATACCGCCGTCATCCGCTCCGGCCAGATGACGCTGCACACGCACAAAGATGCGCGCTGGGTTACCCTGGATGAACTCCCGTTGTTTGACTTTTCTGCCGCTGATCGGCCTATAGTGCAAAAATTAACCTCAACCACTATCTGAGAAAAAATGATGCAAAAAATTAACCTGACTGAAAAGCTTGCGTTATTCAATGATCATTGGAATCCCCGGATCGTTGGTGAATTAAATGGACAACATGTCAAGCTCGTTAAATTATGCGGGGCCTTTGTCTGGCATCAGCATGATACGGAAGATGAAATGTTTCTAGTACTGAAAGGCGCGTTACGCATGGAATTGCGCGATGAGGCCATTGACATCCACGCAGGGGAATTTCTGATTGTACCACACGGGGTCGAACACCGGCCGGTGGCTGACGAAGAAGTTCACGTGTTGTTATTCGAGCCAGCCTCCACGCTGAATACCGGTAACGTGCAAAGTGAATTCACCAAAAAACACCTGGAATACCTTTGATAGACTCGTAATTTTCTTTTCAGGTTTTTATCATGTTCTGCGCGGGATAATATCAAACGCCATGTTGTTCCTGCCGGATAAACATGGCTATTTTTCGCGTGGCGTAAATGCCGGAAATGAAATTTTCCACTTTTCAAAAATTTTCTGCAATTCCCCTGAAGCGAGGAGTTCCGGAATGCGTTGATCATAGATCTCGATCAAAACCTTAGATTTGGGAGTATCAGCAAAAAGCAGGTAGAGATCGCGGGTCCACAAAGGCTCGATGTGATAGAAGGTAGGATCAAATTGCAGTTCCTCCAAATAAGTCTCAATTTCATCGGTCGTGTCCAGGTACCCATCTATGCGATCTTTTTCAAGCATTTTCAGCGCCTGTTCAACCGCATCCACTTCAAGCCATTTGTATTGGATACCGGCCATTTCCGGTTCAACATGAAAATCGTAACCGCGTAGCCAGGCAAGCGTTTTTCCTGCCAATGTTTGTATTCCTTGCCATTCGGCAATGTTAGCCTTCTTGAACACCACGCTGGTCTCATCAAAATCGATCGGATAGCGCGGCATACGAAATTCTTCTTTGTAATATTCTCCGGGTACGGCGTCAGCACTTTTCCTGTCCAGCATCTCCAGCGCCCGTTTCCAGGGCACAAGTTCAAAGGTCATCGTGACGCCAACGGGTTCATAGACAGCCCGCAAAAGATCAAAATAAACACCTGCACCATCTTTCTGAGTGTACTCTTCCCATTCCGGGGTGACAATGTGAATCGTGGTAACCTTCTCGGTTTCTTGCCCAACCGTAACACGTACCAGGCAGAACGCCACGAAAAGTCCGGAAACAATACTGCGAATGACGTGTTGCTGGGTGATAATTTTGAAAATGAACATAATATCCTCCTTAGTTTCGTTGACATCGCAGATCAGGAGCACCAATGCATGGGTTGGATTTCAAAGCAAGCGTTGACACTTCTGAAAAGCGATCAAGGCTGATGAATAATGCGATACTATCATGCTTCGGCCCATCTGGATAAAACAAGCTATACCAGGAGTTATAGAGAATGGCAAGAAAAAAATGATAGGTATTACAGGATCAAGCTGTAACCCAGGGAGAAAAAATCTGATTCAGATCGTGCTCGTCCAGACAAAGCACAATTCGGATCGCAATTTCCTTGACTTCAAATGGGCTTCTGAGTATGCGTCCATCATGCAAAACGTGCGAACGCGCTGTTGCTATTCAGCGCGGAATTAGCGTTAACCTCATCACATCATAGAAACCATGCACACGGAAAATTTTCTGGAATTACGCAATATCAGCAAGCATTTTGGCGGTGTACAGGCTCTCAAACACGTTGATTTCAGCATCACTCGCGGAGAAATTCATTGTCTGGTGGGTGAAAACGGATCTGGTAAGAGTACGCTAATCAAAATCATGTCCGGGGTTCATGCTCCAGAACCGGGCGGAGAAATTCTGATCGAAGGCAAAGCTTACCCCCATTTAACCCCTCATAGCTCGATTCAAGAGGGCATTCAGGTCATCTATCAAGATTTATCGCTTTTCCCGAATTTGACAGTGGCGGAAAATATTGGCATCGGACAATATATGGAACGGGGCCGAACGCTGATCGATGCCAAAAAGATTCGAACAACTGCGTTGGAAGCGATGTCCAAAATCGGGGTATCACTGCATCCGGATCGGGTGGTGGAACAATTATCCATTGCCGACCGACAGATTGTTGCTATTTGCCGGGCAATTGCTATCAATGCCAGACTGGTGATTATGGATGAGCCAACCGCCTCGCTAACCCGCCAGGAAGTCGAAGCCTTGATGCGTGTGGTGCGGGATTTACAGACAAAGCAGATTAGTACACTGTTTGTCAGTCATCGTCTGTATGAGATTATGGAAATCGCGGAACGAGTCACGATTCTGCGCGATGGCGAGAAGATCGGCGTCTATGATGTAAAAGACCTGAATGATCGCAAAATGGCGTATCTCATGACAGGCGAGGAGATTGATTATCGTCTGCACACCGAACCGGTAAATCAGGAACGGGTGATATTAGAAGTCAAGCACCTCTCGAAAAAAGGGAATTATCACGATATTTCCTTGCAACTCCATGAAGGCGAAATTTTAGGGATAATCGGCGTACTTGGTTCAGGACGCACTGAATTTGCGCTGTCGCTGTTCGGCATGAATCCTCCTGATTCGGGCGAAATTTTATTGGATGGAATCCCTGTGCATCTCAGATCAAATAAAGAGGCTATTGCGCACGGAATTAGTTATGTGCCCGAAGATCGTTTGACTTTAGGAGTCGTGATGCAGCAATCTATTCAACAGAATCTTCTGCTCACCATGATTGAGAAATTCCTAAATGCGTTCAAATTGCTTGATAAAGCCAGAATGGTATCTTCTGTCACGCAATGGATTCAGGATTTACGGATTAAAGCCTCGAATCCGCAGAATCCGGTCAATACCCTATCAGGGGGCAACCAGCAGAAACTCGTGCTGGCGAAATGGATTGCGACTCAACCGAAAGTATTCCTTCTGGATTCTCCGACAGTTGGAGTTGATATTGCCGCTAAAAGCGGGATTTACGAAATTGTGAAACGCCTGACGTTTCAAGGAATGGGCATTCTCATGATTTCCGATGAAGTCCCGGAAGTGTTGTATAACTGCCATCGCATCCTCTTGATGCGCAAAGGTCGGCTTGTCGGCGAATTCTTTCCTGAACACATTTCAGAACTCGAATTAAATCAAAAGATCAATGAAGACACCAGCGTGGAATATTCTCAAGCGTAGTGAAGTGTATCTTATTCTCGTTATTGCCCTGCTCGTCTTTTTTCTGACGTTCAAGACTGAGGATTTCTTTTCAATTGAAAATTTTTTTGATATCCTGATCAGTAATTCCTTTTTAGGCATCATGGCCGCCGGTTTTCTGGTCGTCTTGATTTCCGGAGGAATTGACATTTCATTTACAGCTACAGCGACAGTGGCGCAATATGTGGTCGCCAGTTACATTATCAAATATGATGGCAACTGGCTGATTGCGTTCGGCATGGCCGCCGCGATCGGGTTGACCTTAGGGGCTGTCAATGCCTTTTTAGTCCATTATCTGAAAGTTTCAGCGATTATTATTACCATTTCCACATTGAATATTTTTTATGGCATTCTGATTTTTCTTACTCGCGGCAAATGGCTCTATAATTTCCCGGATTGGTTTTACGATGGGATCAGCTTATATCGTTTTACGACGACAGACAAGACCACCTATAGCATCTCGATTCCGATTTTTGTGTTTCTGGGGGTGTTGCTGCTGACCGGATTTATTCTGAATAAAACCGTGATCGGACGCAAGATTTATGCGTTGGGGGGTAATCTGGAGGCTGCCAAACGGATGGGCTTTGGCATTCTCGGTCTGCATGTGTTTGTTTATTGTTATCTGGGATTATTAGCAGGCATTGCGGCTATTGTGCAGGCGCATATTGTGCAGACGGTTGCGCCGAATGCGATCGTGGGGCGCGAATTGGAAGTCGTGGCGGCTGTCGTATTAGGGGGAGCCAGCCTGGCCGGCGGACGCGGCACCTTGCTCGGCACGATTTTAGGCGTCACATTGGTGGCTGTGATGCAAAACGGCCTGACCTTACTCGGCGTGTCCTCCTATTGGCATAAAGTCGTTATCGGCCTGGTGATTCTGATGAGCGTGAGCCTGACCGCTTATCAGCGCAAACGCGAGGCGAAACAAGGCGCGGAGATTATACCATGAAATTACGATTTACGGATCCAACCGTTAAATATTTATTGATTATTCTGGTTATCCTGGTTCTCGGATTTGAGTTAATCATTCCGGGACAACGTTTTTTCAAATTCTCGACGTTTCAGTCCATGGCCTTTCAAGTGCCGGAATTGGGTATTCTGGCGATTGCTATGATGATCACGATGTTAAGCGGCGGCATTAATCTCTCGATTATTGCCACGAGCAATATGACCGCCCTGATCAGCGCCTACATACTGACCCGCTTTATTCCTGAAGGTACTGGCGCAATCAGTGCAACGTTGATTATAATCACCGCTATTGCCGCTGGTTTGCTAATGGCATTGTTGATAGGAGTGTTGAATGGCTTGATTATCGCGTATATCGGCGTGTCTCCGATTTTGACCACCTTAGGCACAATGACGCTGGTGGAAGGCTTGAACGTAGCCTTGACCAGAGGCGATGTGATTTCGGGCTTCCCGGAACCAATTTTGTTTCTTGGCAACGGCAAGCTCCTGGGTGTTCCCATGCCGCTCCTGATCTTTGCCGCCTGCGCTCTGATTGCGACGATATTGTTAAATCGAACTCCCTTTGGAGTCAGCATCTATATGCTGGGTTCAAACGAAAAAGCGACGTTATTTTCGGGTATTCAAACCCAAAAAGTACTGGTAAAAATTTACGCCCTGTCCGGTCTGCTCTGCGGCGTATCGGCTATCATCATGATCGCTCGCTTTAACTCAGCCAATGCCGGGTATGCCTCTTCCTATCTGCTCGTCACTATTTTGGCCTCGGTCCTCGGCGGCGTGAATCCAGACGGCGGATTTGGCAAAATCTTCGGCTTAGTGCTCTCACTGATCGTGCTTCAAGTGATTTCCAGCGGATTGAATTTGCTCGGATTCAGTGCGCATCTCACCATTGCCCTCTGGGGCAGCATCCTGATTGTTGTCATCTCCCTGCACCATCTGCGCGGCTGGTTAAGCAAAGCAACAGCCTAAGAAAGCCCATCAGCATTACGAACAGCAGTATTCATGAAAAAGGATAGGGATTAAATGTACCAGAAACATACATGAAAAAAATCTCTTGACGGAAATCCTCTGCATCAGTATCTCATGATAGGGATGATTTCTAGGCATGGCGGCATGAGCAACGATAGCATAAAAAAACAAAAATTCAGGGCCAGGAGCAAGAGGAATTGAAGATCCTCCGTTGTTTCGGAAATGAGCGCAACGGTTTCCTGAAACAACGGAAAAATTGTCCAACATAATGCTTTGTCAAGATTTGAGTAACAAGTTTGTAGTTCTGAATTTAGTCAGAAGATTCGCTGAAGCGAGAATTATGGACCTATCAGTTAAATGTTGACAGAGTGGTAGGGAGGAAAAGATCATTATGAAATATTTGAAGACAGGGATAATTCTGTTGATGTGGATACCTGTGTTGATAGCTCTTTCAGCATACGCCCAGGAGGGGCAGGTGATGCAACTCGTGTATTTCAATGATTATGCCCCGTTTAGTTGGGAGAATGAACAAAAACAGATGCAAGGGATTTTGATTGATGTGTTGACCGAGGCGCTTCAGAATCGCATGAAAATTTCAGTGAGCCACACAGGCTATCCCTGGAAACGAGCTCAACATCTTGTGCAACAAGGAGAGGCTGATGCATTCTGTACTGTGCCGACTGAAGAACGCCGGACTTATACGGAAGTAAGCCATGAACCGGTGATTGTCGCGACATTTACCGTATTTGTCCGTACAGACCATCCAAAATTGGAACAGATCAGTATGATTAAAACCCTTGCGGATTTGAAAGAATATACTCTCGGTCATTTTCTTGGCGCCGGGTGGGCGCAGCAAAATCTGGAAGGGATGGATGTCAAGTGGGCAAGCGATCTCGAAGCTGTACTGTATAATCTGGCAAAAGGGCGGTTTGATCTTCATCCGGGAGCCTCGCAAGTGGTGCGCTTTACGATTAAGCAATTGGGTTTGAAACAGCAGATTGCTGAAATTCCTACTGTGCTGGACTCCCAACCCTTTTCGTTATGTATCGGGAAATTATCACCATTTGTGAATATTCTTCCGAAATTTGATCAAACGCTGCAAGAGATGAAAGCCGATGGTACCCTTCAACAGATTTATGAGCAGTATGAGTGATGTGTTGTTATTTCAAATGTCAAATTCGATAGTTTAAAACTTGACAGCCCTGGAAGTGTATGAAAAATTTTCTTTTTTATCGTAACGGTCTATCTTGTCAACAGCAGAAAATTTTTAAACCTATCACTGTGTATCATCGAGAGTTCCTCTGAGTTTAGGAGGTGACCAGATTCCTTGAGCTTGTCATTCAGGAAAGAGGGGGACGATGGTAGAGGAATAGGTTTAAAAATCAGGTATATGATCTGGCAAAAAGATGTCGAATGTATGGAGCGTTCCGCGTTGCAGAAGCTCCAATCAGAACGGTTGGCGTCCCTGGTACGCCGAGTTTATGAGTGCGTCCCGTTTTACAAAGCGGCCTTCGATCAGAAAGGGCTTTCTCCATCAGATATTCGCTCGATTGATGATATTTCCAAACTTCCGTTTACCCGCAAAACGGACCTACGCGACAATTATCCGTTCAAATTATTCGCCGTGCCGATGAGTGCGGTGGTTGAAATTCATGCCTCAAGTGGAACAACGGGCAATCCGACGGTTGTGGCCTATACGAAAAATGATGTCGCCCTCTGGTCAGAAGTAATGGCGCGCGCTTTAGCGGCTGGCGGGGCAACAAAGGAAGATATTATTCAAAACGCTTACGGATATGGGTTGTTTACCGGGGGGCTCGGCGTACACTACGGTGCAATAGCCTTAGGCGCGGCAGTCATTCCCATGTCTTCCGGGGGCACCAAACGACAGATAAAACTCATGAGCGATTTTGGCTCGACCGTCATCACTTGCACACCTTCTTACGCGTTGTTTGTGGCGGAAGAAGCGGTCAGCATGGGGATCGATCCAAAAGCATTCAAGCTGAAATCCGGCATTTTCGGGGCTGAACCCTGGACGAATAACATGCGTCGAGAGATTGAAGAACGATGGGGGCTGAAGGCGATTGATATTTACGGACTCTCGGAAATCATTGGACCGGGCGTCGCAATTGAGTGCTATGAAGGACAGGATGGCTTGCACCTGTTTTCGGATCATTTTTATCCTGAAGTTGTTGAACCAGGCGGCGAAAATGCCGTTGCTCCAGGAGAAACGGGGGAACTTGTTCTGACGACATTGACGAAAGAAGGGATTCCGTTATTGCGTTATCGCACCGGGGATATTGTGAGCATTACAGAAGAACCCTGTCCGCATTGCGGCAGAACGTCACCGCGTATTAGTAAAGTCAGAGGTCGTACTGATGATATGTTAATCATCCGGGGCGTGAATGTGTTTCCGTCGCAGATTGAAAGCGTGTTGCTGGAAATCGAAGAAACTGAGCCGCACTATCTGTTGGTTGTTGATCGAGTTGGATCTTTAGATCAATTAGAAGTCCAGGTGGAAGTGGATGAGAAAATCTTTTCAGATGAGATCAAAGTGTTAGAATCGCTTCGCAAGAAAATTCAACGAGAAATCGAAAGTACATTGAATCTGGTCGTCAGTGTCAAACTCGTGGAACCACGAACCATTGAACGCAGCATGGGCAAGGCTGTACGTGTGATCGATAAGCGCGAACTTTATTCATAAGGATGGGTCGTGCTGCAAGTCAGACGCATAAAAAGAAAGAAGAGACCTGGATGGGGAATCGGGACTTGAAAAATTGAGGAGAACATATTCTCCTCAATTTTTCAATATTCCGAAGAAGACATCATGAAAGTCAAACAAATTTCGGTGTTTTTGGAAAACAGAAGCGGTCGCTTAGCCGAGGTCACTAGGGTACTTGGAGAGAATAACTTGAATATCAGAGCCTTGTCGCTCGCAGATACTTCCGATTTTGGGGTATTGCGGATGATTATTGATCATCCTGCTGACGCCTATATGGTCTTGAAAGAGAAACACTACACTGTGCAAGAAACCGAGGTGATCGCCTTAGAAGTCGCTGATCAGCCGGGAGGATTGGCCGGAGTGCTGGAAACCTTATATCAAAACGGGATTAACGTTGAGTATCTTTACGCTTTTCCCGAACGCGATTCCATCGATAAAGCCATCATGATCTTCAGATTCGATAATAATGATAAAGCCATTGAAGTGATGCAGCAACACAATATTAAGATTTTGGGAGCGAGACGAGTGTATAACATTTAAAGTGACGAACGTGAGGGAAGGGACTCAAGGGACTAAGGAAGATGTAAAGAAGAAACCAGGTTTTTTCCGAAAAACCTGGTTTCTCGCCTACCTTTAGTTACTTGAGTCCCTTGAGTCCCTTCCCTCACGTTTTACCTATGAAAATAGATATTAATTGTGACATGGGCGAGAGTTTTGGGAGATACCAATTGGGATTAGATGCAGAAATCATGCCCTTCATTAGTTCGGCCAATATTGCATGCGGCTTTCATGCCGGCGATCCGAGTGTGATGCACAAAACCGTACAAATGGCCGTAGAGCATGGCGTGGGAGTCGGAGCACACCCTGGCTTTCCGGATTTGGTCGGATTTGGTCGTCGTAATCTGAATATGCTGACAGATGAGCTGCGTGATGCAATTATTTATCAGGTTGGCGCGTTAATGGGATTTACCCAAATGCTCGGAGCGAACATTCAACACGTCAAACCTCATGGAGCCATGTATAATATGGCTGCGGAAAATGAAAGCATGGCGAAAACCATTATCGAGACCTTGTTGAAACTGAACGACCAATTGATCCTCTTTGGATTATCAGGCTCGAAAATTTTGAGCATCGCCCGAAAATCAGGGTTGCGAGTTGCGTGCGAAGTGTTTGCTGATCGGGCATATAACGAAGATGGGAGTTTGGTTTCTCGTCAGCAGCCGGGTTCTGTCATTACCGATTCCTCTGAAGTCGCAAATCGCATACTAAAAATGGTCAAAGAACGCAAAGTAACTGCGATCACAGGCCTGGAAATCGACCTGGAATTAGATACGATTTGCGTGCATGGGGATACGGCCGGGGCAGTAGATCATGTGAAACACATCGTCCACGTTCTGAAACAGGAAGGTATCGAGATTGCGCCAGTTGGAAAATTTCTTTAGTGTTTGAGTGTTTGCATAAAACTACAAGGATTTTATTTAAGAAGGATTAAGTTTCTTAGTGAAATGCCCCTTCATCCTCCTTGCACAAAATCCATATAGTTTCTTAAACACTGAAACACTGAAACACTCAAACACTCAAACACTCAAACGAGGATATATGCAGCGGTTTATCCATTGTTTACTTTTCTTCACCTTCTTTCTGACGATGATAGGATGGGCTTGGGGGCAGATTCCGCCTCAGAATTCTATGACCTATTTTTCCGTCGGATTCTCGCAGGACGGCAAAATCATTCCTGTTACCAATCATCAGGTCGTTTTGGCCAAAAGGCCATTTACCATTCTCCTCTACCTCAAACAGCCTGATGGCATTTTAGTGAATGCCTCTTTTGCCCCACAGTCTTTTAAACAGGCGCAGACTGGCGCCCCATTGACTGACATTGAGGGGTTTTCCGATCTCGGGATGGCGGAAGAGCCGTTTAATCCGAAAACACTGTTGATGGTTTCAGCTATCGCCCCGCATTACTGGTATTATGAACATGACACCCATCATCGCTTTAATCAGGTGACGTTACAGAACAATATATTGGTGTGCGAAAGAATTGTCGGACAAATTATGGATCGCGACGCATCCAAAACAATGAAATCAATTCGAGAAATCAAGGAAAATGCGCTGTATCTGGTATTTATGAAAACCGAATGGACGCCTGATTTTCGTCAACAATACGAAAAACAACGGGAATTCATTCAAGTTCTGTTTCGCTGAAAGGGAATGATCACTATGCGCCGGTTAGGAGTTGTTGGACTGTTATTGCTTCTTGTGGGCGTCAGCCTCGCTTTTTTATGGAAACAGGTCGGGCTTGTAACAGGAGCAAATATCTTCCCCTGGGATACTCACTTTGAATTATTTCCAACGGTTTTAGCAATCTGGCTTCCTGGACTCTATCTGTTTTTTACGGGGATGTGGTTCTATCTTCAACAAAATTTTCCTCAAGAAGGCCGACTGCGCTATTTTCAGCAGCTTGATGCGGCGAGTTATGCTGCAATTGTGTTGTTTTTGCTCAGCGTGACCGTCTGGCAAGCCTTCGGATACCCCGATACATATTTTCGAGCAGGGGTATTGTGTATTTTTTTGTTCAAGAGCATGATCCTTTTACGGGCATTATATGCCTTTCCCAGGTGTATTCGATCGACATTTCTGGTGGTTGTGAGCTTCGGTTTTTACTTGCTCTCGCTCCCGTTTCTGCACGTCTTCCTGTTTATGCCGCTTTTTGACCTGTTTCAACATTCAGCCTTACTTCATATCAGCATTCTGGTGGTCAAATCCATCTGCCTCGCGTTAATGAGTCTGGAAACCTTTCGCCTCAGCGCAGAAATGACGAAATCCGTACAAAGCGCGTTTTTTAGCTGGCTAATCGTCTCATTTACCTTTCCGGCTCTTGGATTTCCGAAAATTTCCTTTATTCTGGCCGGGCTGCTGGTAGTCTTTATCCTGCGGATGTTTATCTCGCGTGTTGACACCAGGGAATTGATAAAAGGCTTCGTGCGTCCATCAAGCCTCACTATAGCCTTCAAATTTTTGATTGTGTTCAACATTATTCTGGCGGCTGGATTGATTTTCTGGGATAATGTGAGACCAGGATTTGATCTGCAATGGAACAGAGCGTTCGAAGCCGCGCTTGGCACGTTATTGAATGGGCAATGGGGGATATTCTGCTACGCCCCGGTATATTGGCTATCCCTTTTTGGTATGGTCTATGTGCTGTTTTTTCGCATCTGGAATGGTGTGCTCTTGGTCTTGACAGGAGTATTGCTGTATAGCGCGTACCATCTGGCCTATTATGGGATGCTCGGGCAAGGGATTCATCAACACGATATTGTGCCTTTTTTACCATTTCTCGGCGTCTTTATTGCGATTGCTCATAGCCGGTTTGGAAAAATCGTGCTGTTCCGCCTGATCGTGCGCCTCTTGATTTTTGCGACGGTTGCAAGCACGTCACTGTTGCTGGTTCTTAGTCCGCAGCATAACTCGCTTCCTTCGAAATTTGCTGAAATTCAATGGAGCCTGATGCATGCAGTTGGAAAAGATCTGACAGGATTTTTTCCTTCCACCAGTTTTCAGCCAGAGGCAGTTCCTCTACTGTTCTGGCTTGTCGGAGTAATAGGGCTTGCGATCATTTGCTGCTACATCCGTACCCGCTTAGGATATCCTCTCACGCAAAAGATCCGTACTTTTCTTGAAGGACAATTTTCATTCCAACAACTCACGTTTTATCCACTGTTATTGCTGCTCTTTCTCCTTCTGGGAACAGGGGTGATGGTGGTCGGGAAAACAATCTATCCTGGGATGCTAGAACATCCTCTTGAGCTCTCTTCTCAAACTCCACAGCATATTCTTTCGAATGTTGAGCACCCCTCAGCGTCGTTTCCGGCAAAAGGCATCCTTATAGTATCGCACTTGACCAACAGCGAAAAGGTTTTTCATAAAACCCCGCTGGCAAGTATCACCGTGAGCGACCCGGATCAGAAGTTTGAAACATTTATCTTGAAAGCCGGGAAAGATACGGCAGAAAAAACGCTGGATACTTCCAACGGAAACCAGGCATTAGCTCACGGACGCGCAGAATTGTATCGTTCTCATTCGATGACGACTCAAGAGGGAATTTCCGTTGAAACTCATGACTATTATACAAAATTTCTTTTTAGCAAACCGTTGCACATTCAGAAAATGACATTGAAATGGCTGCCTGCAAGAGATCCTGACATCAGTGCAGAATATATCTTGCATATTGAAGAGATTCTCCTGCTTGGCGATTCTTTTGAGCGGCCAGAAGAGGGACAAGCGTATGAACCTCGCGGAAATGTTAAATAGTCGCTACATTGAGGAACAATATACATTGTGGCAACACAATCGTGCAACGGTGTCGCAAGAGTGGCAGTATTTTTTTGCCGGGATGGAGTTTGCCGGAGAAGGACGGCAAGATTTGCAAGAAGGACTTGCGGAAAGCCAAAGGCAGCAAGCCAAAGTAGAAACCCTGAAACACCGCTATCGTGAAATCGGCCATTTACTGGCCGGGCTGGATCCGTTAACCTCCGGCCCGACAGACCACCCCTTACTTTCCCTTGCTGCTGTTGGCTTGACCAAAGAGGATCTGGAACGAGATTTTTATACATTCCGATTCTCCCCCACCCAACGCGCCCCCTTGCGCGAAATTTTGCAGATTCTGCGCGACACCTATTGTCGTTCGATTGGGGTTGAATTCATGCACTTGCAAGATCCGGAGGAACGCCAATGGCTGCAAGATCGGATGGAACCGATTTGCAACCGTCCTGTTCTGGATCATGACGCCCAAATTCGTATCCTCAATAAACTTTACCAGGCATCGCTCTTTGAAGCGTATTTGAATAAAAAATATCCCGCGCAAACCCGGTTTTCCCTGGAAGGCGCGGAAGCGGTCATTGCCATGTTCGACGCGCTGTTACTCACAACGACAGACGAAGGCTGTACCGAAATCATTCTCGGTATGCCGCACCGCGGTCGCTTGAACATTGAAACCAATGTCATGTATAAGATCTATGAAGAAATTTTTCGTGAATTTGTCAACGATTACAATCCGGACAGCCTGATTGGCATGGGAGATGTGAAATATCACACCGGCTATTTCACGACGATTGGGCTGGCGAACGGGCAGACGGTTCGCCTGTTTCTGGCGGATAATCCAAGTCATTTGGAATCCGTTGATCCGGTAGTCGAAGGTATTGCTCGCGCCAGACAGGATTTGCTGCCCCAGGGAAACCGCAATCAGATTCTTCCGATCTTGTTTCATGGCGATGCGGCCTTTGCCGGACAGGGCATTGTCGCCGAAACGCTAAATTTATCGCAATTAGAAGGCTACAAAACCGAAGGGACCATTCATATCGTGATTAATAATCAGATTGGTTTTACAACCCTGCCGGAACATGCCCGTTCAACTCGCTATTCTACGGATGTTGCCAAAATGCTGATGGTCCCGATTTTTCATGTACATGGCGAAGACCCAGAGGCCGCAGTGCATGTCGCCAAATTAGCAAGCAGTTACCGTATGGAGTTTGGCAAAGATGTGGTGATCGATCTGATCTGCTATCGCCGCTACGGGCATAATGAAGGGGATGAACCCTATTTTACGCAGCCGCAGATGTATGCACGCATTCGCCATCGTCCGCCGCTGCATGAATTATATGCCCGCAAACTTCTTGAGGAAGGAATCGTCCAGCAGGAGCAAGTTGAACAGATTGCCAGAGGCATCAATCTGTGTCTGGAGGAAGGGTTTAAGGCGGCTCAGGAGAATCCACGGATTTTTCCGCGCTCGCAATTTTATGAAAATTGGGAAGGATTTCACGGAAATTATTCCAACGATCCGTTTGAAACCGGAGTGTCTCACGATCGTCTGACAGAACTGGCGCGCAGCGTGAATACGCTTCCTGAAGATATCGCTCCACACCCGAAATTGAAACATCTGCTAAAAAAACGTCTGGAAAGCGTTGAAACCGGAGAAGGCATTGATTGGGCCAATGCTGAAGCTCTGACGTTTGCTTCCTTACTTGCTGAAGGCCATCCGATTCGTTTAAGCGGACAAGACAGTGCACGCGGCACGTTTAGCCAGCGCCATTGTGTGGTCTATGATACCCACACAGAACGTTCGTATATTCCGTTAAATCATCTTTCCCAGAATCAGGCGCAGTTTCAGGTCTATAACAGCATGTTATCTGAGGAAGCGGTATTAGGCTTTGAATATGGTTATTCTATCACTCAGCCGCAAGGTCTGGTGATTTGGGAAGCTCAATTTGGGGATTTTGCCAATACCGCGCAGGCGGTGATTGATTTGTATATCGCCAGCGGTGAAACTAAGTGGCGGCGTTTAAGCGGTCTGGTGCTGCTGCTGCCGCATGGATTGGAAGGGCTTGGACCGGAGCATTCCAGCGCTCGCCTGGAACGCTATCTACAATTATGCGCCGATGACAACATTCAGGTGTGTAACCTTACGACGCCAGCGCAATATTTCCACTGTCTGCGCCGTCAGGCGCTGCGTCAGGTGCGTAAACCCCTGATCCTCATGACGCCAAAAAGCCTGCTGCGTCATCCGCTGGCAGTCTCCTCGTTGTTTGAGTTCACAAGCGGACATTTCAACGAAATTCTTGATGACCCGCAATCCATAGAAGCGGCAAGACAGGTCATCTTTTGCAGCGGCAAAATCTATTACCCGCTCTTGCAACGACGCCACGAGTTGAAAAAAACCCCTGACATAGCAATTATACGACTCGAACAGTTTTATCCTTTTCCTCGGAACGCCTTACTTCAACTTATTGCGAAGTACTTTCGTGCTGAACGCTACCTCTGGGTGCAGGAAGAACCGGAAAATATGGGGGCCTGGAGCTTTCTGCGACCGCACTTGCAAGCATTAACGGGGACTGACGTGACATACATTGGTCGTAAGGCTGCGGCCAGTCCGGCCACAGGTTTTGCCAATATCTATCGTCAGGAACAGGCGAAGATCATTGCAGAAGCGTTATGATTTTTACAACGTAGTGCGTGGAAAGAATTTTTCTTGTATTGTCGAGAGTTTTTGAACATATTTTTGTTGACAATGCTTGTTGCCCTGTTACAAAAAGTATCTGGCCTTACAGGCAAAGTTTGGGTAGCCGTATAAACGTAGTTAGGAAAAGATGTGACAAGATGGATAGGATTCTTATGAGCCTCCACCATACATCCTGGCAGCCGTTTGCGATTCCTGACGTTGCACTTCCTGATTTTTCCCGGCATTCTTCATCCCCATCATCGCATCACTATTCTATCGAAAAAGCCTTCAGCGCCAAATCTTGTGCATCCTGTCGAAAAATCCTTTACGCAAGGAGGGTACGAATATGAAAAAAGGGATTATTGTGGCCTGTTTAAGCGGAATTTTGCTTATCGGCGGAGTAACCTGTGTATTGGGGCAACCTACCCCTACTCCTCCTCCACATATCATCTCACCTTTCCCTTATCCCCCTTTTCCTCTTCCAACAATTTTCCCGACAATTTTCCCGAACTTGACGACCGTGCATCAGATCCCCCAGAAAATAGATGCCAATAAGCGTGGTAACAATGATGATAAGATGTGTTGGGCGGCAGCGGCAGCTAATATGCTCAGAGCGAAAGGTTGGTGGACAACTGACAATGAACAGCAAATTTATGATACTTTCACGAGCACGCAAAATTGGGAAAATAATGGGGGATTAATGAAATATGCTTGGCAGTGGTGGTTTAATGGAAATGTTCCACAGTGGCTTTATAAAGATTGTCAGGGGCCTGGCTGTAAAAAATGTCCTGGCGAGTGGGCGCAGGTTGAACGTGGTAGTGGCAACCATTTAAAGCGTTCTGATTTCCCTCAAAATTATTACTACTGCGGGCAATTCGATCAGCAGGAGGCGATGGCAAATCTCTACGACTTAGTTAACGAGTCGAATTATGGTGTCACCATCGCGATTTATGACAAATCCTTGATTACAGGGAAATTTGCAAGTGGCCATGCGCTCTCTGTTTGGGATGCTAAGGAAGTTAATCAGGATGAATTCCGGTTGACAATTACTGATTCAGATGATGATCAATCCAAGAAACACTCTTACTTTATAAATTTCAAATATGATGATTCAAAAGGATGGCATATTGTTGGAAATGAGCAATATCAAGATTGGCAGGTTGAAGGCGTACATGCTCTCAACTCCTTTGCACTTCCTGTTACAAAACCGATGTCTCCTGATGTGCCTTTCCCACAATATTGTGCAACAGGCGATAAACCTTTGGCGATTGTCAGGGATCAATGTTTGGATATAGATGTAACAGGGACAGAGCAAGAAATTTCATGTGACGATAATAACGAAAAAGTGGTTATACAGAATGGTGAATATCTAATCCCTCCAACAAAACGCACGAAATTCAGCGTTCCTTTTACTCCAGGTACCCCACTTGTTATCCAGATAACATTTGATGCGAACCGCGAGGAGATTCTCGGTCAGAATAAGGTACATCAACTTGAGAGATGGGAAACAAACGCTCAAGATTATCAAGAATCTTTCACGCTAACAGCAAGAGATAGTGAAAAATTACAGCAGTTAGATGACCCGAACATATCGAGGATATTACAGGTATTAGCACAAGAAGACTTGATCGGGAGAACGATTACTGGGACAAAAAAGGATTTTATAGAACTTATAAAATTCCTTCTACCAAAGGCAGATATTACTGACGAGGAGGAGATTACCAGATATGTAAATATTCTTTTGAACTATACTGTTTATACCATCATCATTGAAAATCCTACCGAAGATTTCTGTTTGCGCCCGGTCATTGGCTCTTCCGGGTGTGATCGGTCTCAATAGTATTGATGGAAAACAAGACTCACCCCACGTCGTTGGGGTGAGTCTTGTTCATCTCTTCAATCTTCGCGTGAGAGTCGCCATTTGTGTATGGTCATATAGTTTGTGATCAAAGTTCGATGCTGTGTGGCAATGATTTTGGTCATAGAGCAACTTCTTCATGTTCTAAGGTAAAATTCTCCTTTGCAGCAAGCCGGTTCCCTCGCATAATATATTCTTTTCTGCCGATTTCTTTCGCGATTTGTAATCCTTCTTGGGTTAATTTCTCGGCTTCTTCATAATTTTTCAACTCAAATACGATCTCTGCTTTGTTAATTAAACATTCACTCAAAAAGTATTTATTCTCCAGGGATATCAGCATCGTGATTGCCTGGTTATACCTCGCTATCGCCATATCATATTCGCCTTTTGCTTTATATACGTGCCCAACATTCCCAAGCGTGATAGCAAGTTGCAGCTTATCGCCAATTTCTTCCGCAATCTTTAAGGTTTCTTGATAATGTGACATAGCAGCATCGTAATCACCTTGCATCCGGTAACATTCACCCATATTATTCAATGCCTTAGATAATTCCCGTTTTTCTCCTAGCTCCTCAAAGATTGGCACACTTTTTTGATGCCATTTCATTGCCTCATCATAATTACCTTTCAATTCATAATAAATAATCGCCATATTGGTTGCGTTTTGCGCTATACCCAGTTTATCTCCCACTTCCTGATAGATTTCAGATGATTTTTCATAACATGCGATTGCCGCCTCACCATTCTCTTGTTGAAAATAAACGAGTCCCATAGTCATGAACACATCGCCAATCTCTACTTTTGCATTGATCGATTCAAACAAAGTTAATGCCTGCTTGAGATACACCATTGCTTGATCATATTGTCCAAGCCGTCGCCAAACACCCGCTAAATAATATGTTGCCCGTCCTACCCGGTATTTATCGTTTATTTGCACGGAGAGTTGCAGCGCCTCTTCACGCATGTGCTGGCTTTGTGTCAACTCGCCGATCAGCGCAAGGATTGAAGCTTTTTTGAATAAGGTGTCAATTTTTACCTCATGATGACTGATCACGAGATAGGCGATCACCCGGTCATAGAACGCCAGGGCTTGCTGGTTCTGATAGTGCGCTTTAGCCTCATCGCCGGCTTTCACAAGATATTCAATCGCTTTGTCCTTTATCTCGGCGTGTTCAAAGTGATATGCCAAATCTGCATAGTGTTTTTTCAAATGCGCCGGCGGCTGTTTTTCCATCCATTCTGCGATATTCCGGTGTAACTCGCGCCGCCGCTCCGGGAGGTGCATCGCATAGGCGGCATCCCGCAATAAGGCATGTTTAAATCTATAGGTGTAAGGCGTATCTGGCAGCGGCTCCCAAATGTTGGCCTCATTGACCATTTCGACTTGAGAACCGACCTTTTTATTCAGGATTTCCGATAATAGCACCAGGTCGAATTCTTGCCCCATCACGGCTGCGGCTTTCACAAAATCTTTGATCTCCTCCGGTAAGTGGTCAATTCGGGCGGTCAGCATTTCCTGAAGAGTAACAGGCATGTCTGATACTTCAGATGTTAGATGCCAGTGATTGTCATGTAAACGGATAGCCTGTTTTTCGAACGTATGCCGGATAAGATGCTGCACAAAGAGGGGATTCCCATTGGTCTTTTCCAACAGCCATTGGCGGAGATCATGGTTGAGAGCGCCCTGCAATTCTGTTTCTGCATAGTGTTGCAGTTCCGCCGGTGAGAATTCTTGCAGCTCAATGTGACACTCTCTGACGCCATCAAGCGAAAAGGTTATCTTTGCGCCATCATCTTGATAACGTAACGTCGCCAGGATCAAGATCGGATAATCGGCGATGTTGTGAGTCAGGCTCTGCAGGAAGGTTTTCGAGTCTTCGTCCAGCCAATGCACATCTTCCAATTCAATCACCGTTGGCGCAAGCAGGCTTTGCACTAAAAAGAAATTCTTCAACGCCGCGAGAGTATTATCATATTTGCCTCTGGCGTCTAATTGCTCCCAAAGAGATTGACGATAGACAAGCCCGATTTGCGCGCCCAGCACCGATTTTGTACGTTTTAACTCATTGGCGCAGGTTTGCGCTGCACTTGAGGCAAGATGCTGGCACTGTTTCAAAAGTTTATCATAATGACTTTCAAATACCGCTTTATTCTCGCTGACACTGTTCTCTGCTCTCTCTGAAGATTGCTCAAAGTATCGCATCAAAAAAGTCACAAATGGATTCAGCGGCTGGCGGACAAACTGATCGACCGGGCAACGGCACCAGGTAATCGGTTGTGACGCTAAAGTCTCGCGCAGGGCGAAAGCTAACCGGCTTTTTCCAATCCCGGCTTCGCCATGAATATAAGCAATTCCGGCAAATTTACCTGCTAATATCGGCGCGGCGAATTCTTGCAGCCGTTGTAATTCCGCCTGCCTTCCGATCAGGGGAGTCGTCGCTTTTGTCTCTTCTTTTGCTTGACCACTCAACCGATAGGTTGGAATCGGTTCATCAAATCCTTTATACAGGCGACTGCCCTTTGGAGTAAAGACAAATGCCGCGCCGTTCGCGATCTCTTCCGTTGCCAGGATTTCTCCCCATTCGGCAGACATCATCAAGCGGGCGGCCAGGTTAACGATTTTTCCGTAATAGGTATATTCGCAGCGTTTTTTCCCGCCGACAAACCCGGCATAGGCGGCGCCATAAGTCACACTGGCGCGAAATTTCAGGGCTGCCAGGCTGGGGAAATGTTCAAGTTCCCGGGTAATGGCCGACAAAAAGTTGACTGCCCGGTTGATCATTCCTTCCTGCGCGACAGGCGCGCCGAAACCGCATAAGATCGTACTCCCCTTATCGCCAAAATCCAAATGATTGAAAAACCCGCCGAATCTGTTGATTTGTTTGATGACGACCGATGTCCAATCCTGTAATTCATGGATCATTGAAATCCCTTCGAATGAGATAAAAATCGGCAGGATTGAACGGAATTCACCAATTTCCGGATGATGCATCACGGCAGCAGGTAAAAAATGCGCCAGGATGGTCTCATGTAACAACCTTTTCTTTGGTATTTGCGGCGGAGTAATCGTTTGCGTAATTTCTTTGGGAACGTCCGGTAAGCAGTAAAAACCCGGCTGAACTCTGCGTACCTGAAGGGCGACTTTTACCAGGGTGGGTGCCTGGCCGAGAAGCTGCGCCAGGGATTCATCGAAAATCACCTCGCCCTTTTCAGCAAGATGCTCTGCCGCCGCACAGCCATCAATCGCTGCGCCGCGAAAAAAGTAGGTGTATGCAGTCTCTCCGATAATTCCCCAATTCACTGCTCCATACGACACCCCGACTTTAAATTGTAAGGGAAACTGACCCATTGGCGTATTTTGAATTCCCTGCTGGCGAAAGGCTACCCGCAGCCGTTCGATACAGGCGATCACATGAGATAATCTTTCAAGTGGATTTTCCCCTCCGATCACAGGAAAAATCGCAGTAAAGGCATCGCCGGCAAAGACTGAAACAAATCCCCCCCACGCATCCACCGGATTAATCAAGACATCAAACACGCCACTCATCACATTAGCCAGCACACCGGCCCCTTCATGCCCCTTTTTCATCAATACCTGCGTCATTGGCGTAAACCCGGAGACATCAACAAAGATGGTCAACGCCTGAAAATTCCCTTCGAAATTTCCTTGTTGATACTGTTGCTGAATGAAGTAAGGGATGAGATTGCGGACAGGTTTTGATTTTTGACGAGAAGTTCGGGCTGTCGGAGGGCGAAATATAAGCGTTTCTTTTTGAACGTCCTGCGATTGTCTCTCCACCGCTTCCAATTGTCGCTCCAGGTCATCTAATTCGTGCTCAACCTGGCGAAATTCATTCTGGATTTCGGCAATATGCTCTTCTATGCGGAGTTTTTCATCAGATCGGGTCTCTAAGATTTTATCGCGTTGTAAGGCGGATAATTTCTTTTCAAGTAGTTCCCATTGTTTTTTCAGTTCACCGATTTTCTGCTCTAACCGTTGCTTTTTGCCTGATGTTTTCTGATTGAAGGATGTCATACGTTTCTCTCCTGATCGTTATTCTCAAGGCGAAAAACTCTATTCACACGTGTAAATATTTTCCCTTGTGGTGTCAATTGAAAACATCACATAATCATTTTTTAAGGAGAACAGGGGGAATAATGGACGTAGAATTTCATTGACAAAAACAGAAAGGGAACGCTTATCATTTACCAGCGATTAACATTTTAACATACGACAGTGGCGCAGGCAGCATCGGACAGAAATTATACGACTGATGGGAAATCTGGCGATCATCGTTATTGCAGCCTATATGGAAAATTCCCGGAAAAGCCCATGTTTCTTGAGAGTGATATAGGAGTTATTCATGTGTTGTGGCAAACACACCACGGACGCATGAAAATGCTCTGTTCAGGGGAGATGAGATGTAGCGCGAAACTCCAGTTTTGCGGCCCTCAACGATGCGCGAAACTGGAGTTTCGCGCTACATTTTCAAGGGAGCAACATTATGAAACATGACGTAAAAATTCCTCGCGTCGGCGAATCGGTGCAGGAAGCCATGTTGTCGCAGTGGTATAAGCGCAGTGGAGATCTGGTGCACAAAGATGAGCCGTTGCTGCTGATTGAAACCGACAAAGTGACATTAGAAATCACGGCTGAGGTTGACGGCAGGCTCGAAATCACGGTCGGGAATGAGCAAACTGTTGCGGTTGACAGCGTGGTTGGCGTCATTGATACGGATGCCGCCCCTGTAATCAAGAAACCAGCCGCTTCTGCTGCCCAGGAAATTCTCCCCGCTTCTGAGAAGGAAACCGGAAAGACAAATTCCGCAGCAGAAGAAAAAACGCCTCCTTCCATCCCTGTCCAGGCAGCAGGACTGTTAAATTCTAGTAAAACAGATCGTTTCGACTTCGCTCGGCCGCCGATTGCCCGGTCATCGAGCGAAGTCGAGATGACCACCTCCGTTGAAAAGCCAGCGACAGTCTTAGAAGTGGTTTCATTGCCCCCATCAGTCCGGCGATTAGCAGCGGAACACGATATCGATCTCTCACAGATTCAAGGCACCGGTCCGGGCGGACGTATCACCAAAAGCGATGTGGTGCTGCACCTTGAAAAAACTTCCGGCGCGCAGCCTCAGCCTGAGAGTTCAGAAACTCTACCATCGCAATCCCGGCAGCCAGAGAGTGATGAACCCATCACCCGCAAGCCGATGAGTCCGATTCGCAAACGGATCGCCGCACATTTACTCGAATCTCGCCATAACACCGCCATGCTCACGACCTTCAATGACATTGATATGAGCCGGGTAATCGAACTGCGCACGCGCTATAAAGATTTGTTTCAAAAAAAATATCAGGTCAAATTGGGGTTCATGTCCTTCTTTGTCAAAGCTTGTGTCGAAGCTCTGAAAGGCGTGCCGCAACTCAACGCGTTTATTGAAGGGGATGATCTGGTCTATCATCATTATTACCATATCGGCGTGGCGGTTGGGTCTGAACGCGGCCTGGTGGTACCAGTGATTCGCCATGCGGATCAACTCGGTTTTGCGGAAATCGAACAAGCTATTCAACAGTATGTGGAGAAGATCAACGCCAATCGGCTTGAACTTTCGGATTTAGAAGGGGGCACTTTTACGATTACGAACGGCGGCGTGTTTGGTTCCTTATTGAGCACCCCGATTTTGAACACGCCGCAAAGCGGCATTCTGGGAATGCACAAAATTGACAAACGCCCGGTGGTCGTTGAGGATGAGATTGTGATTCGTCCCATGATGTATGTCGCCTTGAGTTATGATCATCGGATTGTGGATGGCCGCGAATCCGTCATGTTCCTCAACCGTGTCAAAGAGTGTATTGAACACCCGGAACGACTGGTGCTGGAGGTTTAAACAATGGCGCAAGAATCGTATGATGTGATTGTGATCGGCAGCGGGCCCGGCGGGTATACGGCGGCAGCGCGGGCCGCTGAACATGGTCTCAAAGCCGTCTGTATCGAAAAATCCCCGCGTTTAGGCGGCGTGTGTTTAAATGTCGGGTGCATTCCGAGTAAAGCCTTGCTCGATTCCAGCGAGCACTTTGAATATACCAGGACAAAACTGGCTGAACACGGAGTCAATGTGAACGACGTCACATTTGATCTGACACGCATGATGTCCAGGAAAGACGCGATTGTCGAAAATCTGACCGGGCAGGTTCGTCGCTTGCTGAATAACCGCAAAGTTGAGATTGTGCATGGCGCGGCGCGGTTGATCGCGGCTGATCGCGTTGAGGTGTTGATGGAGAACGTCTCACGAATTTTGTCGGCAAAATATATCCTGTTAGCTGCCGGCAGCGAACCGGTCAACGTTCCGGGGCTTGTGTTTGACGGCAAATACATTGTCACTTCCACTGAAGCTCTTGCATTTGATAGGGTCCCAAAACATCTGGTCATCGTTGGCGGCGGCTACATCGGCCTGGAACTTGGCACGGTCTGGCGGCGATTAGGAGCAAAAGTGACGGTGATTGAAATGCTGCCTGAGATCGCTTCGACTCTTGATCGGCAAATTGGACGAACTTTACAACGTCTGCTTGAAAAGCAAGGGATGAGCTTTCACCTTGGAACCAGAGCGTCACAAGCTCAGGTAATCGGTGAAACCGTCTGGGTGACTTTAGAGACTGAAGACAAATCAGCAACGATTGAATGCGACAAACTGCTGGTCGCGGTAGGCCGTAAACCGCTCACCACTGGTCTGGGACTGGAAGATGTGGGTGTAAAAACCGATGCTCGCAGTGGACAGATTGTGGTAGATGCTGCCTATTGCACGACTATTCCGAATATTTACGCCATCGGCGACCTGATTGCCGGGCCAATGCTGGCACACAAAGCTTCAGCCGAAGCTCGCGCTGCGGTTGATGGCTTCGCCGGGCTTTACAGTGAAGTTAACTATGATGCGCTTCCGGCGGTGGTTTACACCTGGCCGGAAGCGGCGAGCGTGGGATTGACTGAGGAGCAGCTCAAAGCCCGCGAAATCCCGTATAAAACAGGGAACTTTCCTTTCAACGGGGTCGGACGCGCCCTGTGCCTGGGAGAAAAAGAGGGCTTTGTCAAAATGCTGGCGCACGCCAAAACCGACCGGCTGCTCGGTGTGCATATTATCGGGCCGCGCGCCTCTGAGTTAATCGCGGAATGTACCCTGGCAATGGAATTCGGCGCCAGCGCCGAAGATCTGGCGCGAACAATTCATGCGCATCCGACCCTGGCCGAAGGCATCCAGGAAGCAGCATGGTCGATCATTAAATAGCGGACCATAAATGTTCAGGGCGAAAAACCAGGTTTCTTCGAAGAAACCTGGTTTTTTTATTGTTTCGGAAATGAGTCTTCAAAATTTCCGAAACAATTCAATCCTTGCTTATGAGAAATCCTTGTAGTTAGTTATCAGGAGCGGATTTCAGGTCAGATGTTTTTTGGATGTCTAATCGTTCTTGAAATTGTTCCGCAGGCATGGGCAAGCCCAGATAGTAGCCTTGCATCATTTGACAGCCTTGTTGAATGAGGAACTCATGCTGCTCCCGGGTTTCAACGCCTTCGGCGATCGCTTCCATGTTGAGAGTCCGCGCCATTGAGATGATCGTTTTAATGATCTCTTGATCGTTTTTGTTTTGAATGGAATCCATGACAAAAGAACGGTCAATTTTCAAGGTATCAATGGGGAAGCGTTTCAAATAACTTAAGGATGAATAGCCAGTGCCAAAATCATCAATGGAAAATCGGATGCCTTTTGCTCGTAAATAGTGCATAGTGACAATTGCTTGATCCGGATTTTCCATGATGCCGCTTTCTGTGACTTCTAATTTCAGGCAATTGGATGGCAGGCCAGTGACCTCAAGCACTTGCTCGATCGTTTCAATCAAATCCGGCTCCTTAAACTGGCGCGTTGAGAGATTTACAGACACATATAAGTTCGCATATCCCATATCATGCCACAGTTTGGTCTGCTGACACGCTGTATGGAGCACCCATTTTCCAATAGACACGATCGCTCCGGTTTCTTCAGCCAGGGGAATGAAGCGCGAAGGGTTAATCAGGCCGTATTCCGGGTGATGCCAGCGTACCAGTGCCTCCATACCCAGAATCCGATTTTGACTATTTATAAGCGGTTGATAGTGCACGATAAATTGATTGTTTTGCAGCGCGGTGCGCAAACTCCGCTCCAATCGCATGCGTTCCAGGGCCTTTTGATTCATTTCTTCGGTAAAAAACCGATAGCCCTCGCTCTCTTCTTTCGCCGCATACATGGCCATATCAGCATTTTTGACCAGGGTTTCCACATCCTGTCCATCGTGCGGATAAATGCTGATGCCGAGACTCACTGTGATGAACAGTTCGTGGTTTTTGATTTCACAGGGGAGCGCAACGGTCCTTCGGATTTTTTGCGCCACTCTCGCGGCGTCAGCGTCAGTACTCAGGCCATTCAGGAGAATGGTAAACTCATCGCCGCCAAGCCGGAATACATAATCAGTCTTACGGACGCATTTCTGAAGCCGAACCGCGATCACTTTTAAAAGTTCATCGCCGACATCATGTCCTAACGTATCATTAATATACTTGAACCGGTCGAGATCCAGAAACATGAGCGCCCATTTATCGCTGATTCGCCGTTCTTTTCCATGTAAACGCAGAATATGATCTTCCAGACGCATGTAAAAGGATTTGCGATTTTCAAGTCCTGTCAGCGCATCATGGTAGGCAATAAAGCGAATTTCTTCTTCCGTTTTTTTACGTTCCGTAATATCTTGAATGGTGATTACACTCCCCAGAAGCGCGCCCTGCGCATCAAAAAACCCCGCGCCGCTGATACTTACGTCAATTCGTTTTCCAGCCTTCGTAAAACGGCTCGTTTCAATTCCCGAAACAGGGAGATTTTGTCGAATCTTTTTGAGGATCAATCTATTTTCTGCAAGGCACTCAACCGGCACAAGATTTAGCTCCTGTCCGCGACTCTCTTCCAAAGTCCAACCGAACACCCTTGAAAAAGCAGGATTGAGATAGGTCACATGGCCTTCCCCATCATAGACAACAACTGGGTCTGGAGCCGCCTCTAACAACGTACGATAGCATTCTTCACTTTTTTGTAAAGCTTCAGCAGTCCTCTTGTGATCGAGGATTTCACGTTGGAGTTGTGTATTGATCTTTGTCAGTTCAGACGTGCGGGCATTGACAAGTTCTTCAAGATGATCCCGGTGTTTTTTCAATTCCTCTTCTGCCAGTTTGCGTTCTGTAATATCTTCACAACTTGTCACAATAACCCAGGGTTCCCCATCGGCATTCTGGACAATTTCAGACATTAACCAGACCGGAAAGGTCGTACCATCGTTTCGCCGGTGGACGTTCTCACGGATCAAACCGTTCCAGGTCTGTATCTGAGCTAATTTCGAGCGATTCCCCACATCAGGAGCATTGAGAAACGAAAGCTCCTGTCCCAAAAGTTCTTCCTCTTCGTATCCATGCATGAACGCCGCCGCCGGATTGTGATAGAGAATTTTTCCATCCAAATCCACAATAAAAACTCCTATCTGCATCATTTCGACTGCCCGTTCCAGTTGACTCCAATGTTCTTGTTTGTACTTGTATTCCAGGTGTTCTTTTTCTATTGATTTTTCCACAGATCGAAGCTCATGTTCCAAAAGCCGCTTTTTTTGAAGGACAGAGAGAAGTGCAGCGACATGGTGCAGCGAATATGGTGATTGCAGCACCTGAAATTTATGCTGAGGAGGAATACGTTCAGAGAGATTATTGGGAATAAGATCAGCATCTTCCGCGAGAAGTAAAAGATCGAGCTGCGAATCGCTCTGTCTGATCTGTTCGGCAAACCGGATATCCTCTTTTACAGAGCGCCGCTCAACACAGAGAATCGCAAGTGCAAAGGGTTTGCCTTCTTTGAGAGACGCTTCCACCATATTGATCGCTTCAGTTTTTTGGCTGCAACGAACCCATCCATATCTTCTGTCAGGGCAATCTGAATTTCCTAAACTTAAGAAAATCTCTGGCAAAACAGTTTTCTCTGCCACGACAAGAATACGGAAGCAATCGGAACATAGAGATGACATGATATATTTCCTTATCTTGTTGAACTCAACGCGCACATTTCATCTACCGCCCGCTATAACCCGCTTGAGGCCGTCTCTCACAATAAGCAACTAAGTGTAAATGACCTCTAAACGGTTATTTTACCGGATTATTTTTCAATGAACGATGGCGGCGGGCACAAGTCACAGTTCATGCATTATCAGAACTTCCAATGCTTTTATTCAACCATTAAAAGACGAACCTTCCCACCTAACCTTTCTACTTTAGAAAGGTTCTTTCTGTCAATGAGTTTTTTGATCTATCACTTGTAACCTTGGGACTTGATATCTGATGATAATGATCTCTCTGAATAGTTACCTCCTGTCCCGATATTTCGATTGTGCCGCTGTTCCTGGTATTTGGAGAAATCAAATGCAATGGAGCACTGTCTGAAGGCATTTATCAGGAATGTAGCAACTTCCCTTCAAAGGACGTGACAGCCTATTTCGTGTGAGTACTATTGGTCGACTGTAATGACACAGAAGGTTATGGACACGCTCTCCGGAGTGCGCAAGCTCTGCTTGCGCGGCCAAAGCAGAGCTTTGGCACTCCGAAAAATGTCCATAACCTTGTATGTCAATACAGTCGACCACTAGTGGTGATGATAAAATTTGAAATCGAAAAGGCAGGGCTGACAAATTTTAGATTAATGTGGCCTGGAACTTGAGGTTATCAAGGCTTTTTTCGGTTCTTTGAGGATAATAGTATCCGGTTTTTAAAACGGTTCTTGTTGTCGTAGAATAACTATCTCCCAACCCATCCCCGTATAGAAGCTCCAAATCCTGGTCAAACTCTCAGACGGTTCAGTTAAACCTTGAAACAATAGTATAAATCGAGTTGATTTGGCGATCATCTGAAGAAAATTTTCTTCCGTACCGCAAAAACGTTCTCTCGGTCGGTACACAATAGTGAGCGGGCGGAAAAGGTAATCAGATTTTTCCCACTGCCAAAACGTCTGTCGTTTTCTTTGGGTGAGAGCGTGGGTTTAAACTGCATCACCCAATATGGACCTGTTTTTAACATAGGCTTTGAAATGTATCATTCAAACGAATTTTGATCAAAATAGGTCCAACGCTCTTATTCAATTGAAAAGGAGGGAGTACCGGGATTTTCATTGTGCCCTTGGAGAGGGTTTTGGTGAGGTTCTACAAGCTATTACAAGAATCCACCCTGATATACACCATTATAATGCCAATGTTTTTGCTTTTTCCGGTCACACCACCATATTGCCGAATATCGAGCTGCTGGTCATCAGCAACCAGATCAGCCAGGACCTTACATTTTTACTGAAAATTACTCTGGTAGCGCCGCATGGACCGGATTACCAGAAGGAAACAAATCATTACAATTACCCCAGAACCAGACCGATATTGGGGATTGGCGAAGGCACTATGCTCCACTGCTTCTCATCTCTGGCGGGTTAAAAGGCAAGGATGATCCGCAGTTTCTCGAGATTCATGTGGAAGGAACCGGCTACATGCCGGAGTTAAAACCTCGAAAATGAAACACATTGCACATTGGGAAGGCAGCAAAATAATCCAACTCCGTTCCTCTCGAGGCGGAGGTGATTATGTATTTGCCCAGGATAGCCAACATGATATCTCAATGGCTATAGCTCAAGGTGTATATAATAATCTGAAAACGATATTTGAACTTGTCGAATTAGGAGATGACAAGGTTGCTCTCATAGCCAGTAACGGGCAGTATGTACGTACAAAAGATGGCGGCGGAGGTGGGTTAATCCTTGATCGTTCTCAAATTCGCAGTCATGAGACTTTTAAGCTTACCAAACACCAGGGGGGAGTCTCACTCCAAGCCCATAATGGACACTATGTACGGGCCACGAACGACAACAAGCTTGTTGTGGACAGTTCTCATATCAGCAAATGGGTGATATTTCTACTAATCGATGGAGCGAAGATATTTGAATCATAAAGAGAGCTAGCTTATTAAAGATATAAGCATTGTTTAACAAGCTTCAGAAAACTGGCCCATCAGGCTGTGGAAACCCTTCAACACGCGAGCTCTGAAGCGATTCATCAGGTGACGAGGAACGATACGGAAGGAAGGTTTCGGTATGCAGACTACTTGTTCAATGATGCTGAATAATGCTATAGGAGAATGAGACAGCCGCCCCCAACAGTCTAATGAAATCGTCTTTCTTGGCGTAACCTTTACCTTTTACTGAGGAGGATAACATTTATCATATATCGTCAGTGATGCAAGCTTTAATGGTTTTCCGGTTTCTTTTATGTTAAAGATTGTTATAAAATTCTGCCTGAAGTGTATATTAACTTTTTAAGAAAGTTCCTGTCCCTCCGGCTTGCACAATGGAGCGTGCAACGAGATAATTTCCTGCACATCGTACCTCACCGGCTCCATCTATCACCGATCTATGGAATGGTTATGTAATTTGGGTCAATCTAACCACTTGTTTACCATAGATGTTACGCCATAAAACTTCTTTTCTCTCCAGGCAGAATGCCCTGGATAATAGTCACTTAGGTCATTCGTAAATGGAGGCGAAGGATGAAATTCAGGTTCACCAACATTAAACATGACCATAGAGTCTGCCAGGAATTTGGCTCCCTTCCCATTCACATCATCATTACAGTCATCTCAGAAGAAGTTATTACGTTCCAGTTTTTTTACAGGAGACCTTTTTCTCGCTCCGATGCTCTGCGTCGGAATGTGGAATATGCCGATCTGCGGCAATGGATGCGGAGCATCCAGAAAGAACGCCACCACGCCGGGGCGTGGTGACGAGCAGGTTTCACTATCGTATACCGATTGAACTTGAGTTTTTGCGATGTAGAAGAAAAATTCTGTTGACTTTTCCACCAGCATAATGATGTAAACTGAGTAAGAATAAGTTGTTGCGGTGCAGGCAAAAATTTTTTTCTTCCCGACAACAAATTGGTTTTATTTCCGGCCTATATCTATAGGAAAGAGGCAAAAATGCATTCCTCATTTTCCCCAGACATTGTCTCAGCATTAGAGCATCTGTTAACAGCGGACTATGATAGAATCCGACTGAGACTGTGGCGCAAATTTGGCGAGCAACTCCGAAATATTCCAGATGCGCCCACGCCTGACGATCTGTTACATGATGCGATTCAAAACCTGTTAGCCGGGCGAAGACACTGTCCGTTAGAGAGAGTCGAACTGGCGATCTGTCTGGTAAATATTGTGAGGAGTAAAGTGAGTCATCTGTACGAGAAATGGAAACGAGCAGGGATTGTCAAAGTCTCTGATGAGGCACTGAATACGGTTCAATTAGCAGACGAGCAGGACTCGGAATTGCGGGAAAACATTTTGGCGATTGTTGCCGATGATCCATTATTAACCGAAATCGTTGAATACCGGTTGGATCATCCCGAAGCAAAAGCTCGAAAAATTGCTGAGGCCTTAGGGATAGACATGCAGGAGATGTATAATGCGAACCGACGGTTAAAAGCGCGATTGAAGAGTTTAGTCCCTCCGACCGAATCTACACATTCTCAAGGAGAATCAGCGGATGCTGCAGCCACCTCATGAGCACAATCGTCAGGCGATAATCTGGTTGGAACAGTTTTGCCGGGACCTGAACGAAGATTCGGACATGCTGGAGACTCTGCCCATCGAAGAGGTACGGGCAGAATTGCAGGCCCTGGGCGCGAATGTTAAGGGGCTTCATGCGAAGTTGGCCAGGACACTTCGCAGTGCGAAAAACTACAACGTCTAAGGGAGAAGCAGCGTATGTCGCAACCATCTCATGAAAAAGACCACCAGGCAATGGCCTGGTTGGAACAGTTTTCTCGGCAAATAGACGATGATCCGGACATGCTGGAGGCACTGCCTATCGCAGAGATACGGGTAGAATTGCAGGCCCTGGGGGTGAATGTTGAAGGGTTTCATACGAGGCTGGCTAAGACGCTTCGCAGTGCGAAGTTGAAGCAGACAGCAAATACTCTAATACAATGGATATCTCCGATCTGGCAGCCTCAATGGGTGGGACAATTTGTCGGGGCAGGGGATATCCCGGAACAGACTCATACCTTTAGATTGGAGCATGGCGCGATTGACATCTCATGCTCCTGGAAACCCCAGTCCGGCGACACGCCTGCATACCTTGAGCTCTCATGGAAAGCGGATATCGTGATGGAAGGGGAATTCTGGTGCCGTTTTATTCACCCTGATACCAGGGTCGTGCTGGCAGATGTTCTGTTAGGGACATCCAAAGAAGGAGGCAAATATTTCACCCATCAGGAGCTAGGGTTTGATCCTTCGCAAGAGGCGTGGTCTATCGTTATCCTGGTAAAGTAACACGACCTATGATCCGCTTTGTGTATCCCAATGTAAATGCATCGGAGCAATTTGTCGGGTGCGGACGCTATATCACGACGAGTCCGGACGATCCCTGTCTCACAACTGACTACACTATTGCCACTCCGAATGTTGGCCATCTCTCCAAAGTCACGACCGCGGCGTCTCTCTTAGCCAAAGAATCGTTTGACTCCGATCAAGACGTGTATGAGCACAAGGATGATCCTACGATTCCCTATCTGGGGGATTCGATGGGGTTGGCGTACCTGCTGGCGCTGATCCACCGATCCCGGCGAACCCTATGGGAGCAGAGTGGCGAGTCCCTGGATATTTGGTGTACCGGGGCCATTGACGCGGTAGGCGGGATGCCGATGTTACACAATGTGTATCGGAATCTATTTGCGGTCAAACTCCAGGCCTTTCTTGCCGATGCCAAAGCCTCGCTGTTCATTGTGCCAGTGGCTAATCTTGAGCCGAAATATCGTCAGCTCTGCCGGCAAAAGGATGTCAGGGTGCTCTCCCTGGATCAGTGTTCTAAAGCCTCAATTCAGGAGATGGTCCGCAGAAAGACCATTTTACAGGTTCACGGAGATGAGTTAGCCGTCCTGGTAAAGGTCATTTTTATCCCTCCTTCCATACCCTCCCCTGACCTTTCTCATCAAGGTAGGTGGATTTCTTCTCCCCAACCAACCTTTGATGTCTTTTTAAGTTATGCGCCGCAAGATAAAACCTTTGTCAGGCATCTGGCGGAATATTTTAGGCATGAAGGGCTAAAAGTTTGGTTAGATGATGAGCAGATCGACATAGGCGATCAGATGATCAAAAAAATTGAACAGGGTCTTCAGAATAGTCAGTTTTTGGTCGTATGTCTGAGCAGATATTTTAATAATTCGCCATGGTGTCGTTCAGAATGTTTACCGCGCCTCATTCGAGAAACAAACGTTCAAAATACCAAAGTGCTGCCAGTGATTGTTGGCGATTATGAAGAGGCGGCGATCCCTGCATTTTTATACGATAAATACTATATCGATATTCGGGCAAACCAGGGATTAGAACGCTTGATGCGAAAGATTAAACCTGGAACGGACAGGGCGATTTCCCAAAATAAACCTGGATCAGGACACTACGAATTACCAGAGGAATTACAAGCTGGCCTCAGTGAACTTCAAAGTAAGCTCCTGCTGTTTTCGAAAAAGGCGGTTGTCAATGACGAGGTCGTCGTTGAGTTTGATCAAATTGGATTACAATTGCTGCATTTACTTGAAGATTTTCCCAGATATTTTGACGAATTTCACGAACTGATCGCAGAATATCAACATTTCGCAGAGAATATGTTCAATGTAATTACTGCTCAGGAATATCGCCGACTATTCGCCTTTCGCTTCAGGGAGCTTGAGCAGTGTATTGAGGATCTGGCGGGTGGTTTTAATTATGGTGAAAGCTTTCTGGCAAAAACATTGAGCGGCTCCTTCACTGATTCACCCTATGCTTTTTACAGGGTTGATTTTGATGAATTGGAGATTGAACACGGGGTCAAAAGATTAATGAGTAGTGACGAAATCGAGGAGAGCGAAGGGATCGATTGGCTATTGAAAGCAGGATTTACTGAGGCAGAAACGCGTCTTCAAAGAATATCTGATTTGGATAAGTTAAACCAGGTGTTTAACGTCCTTTGGAAACGTTTTCCGCGAATTCTACTCTATTATCATGAGACCTTTTGGGAATTAGTGAAATACATGCTTGTAAAGGATCCGCTTAGATGGAAATTACGATTTCATGCTTTAAAAATCTTGCTACAACGATCGTTGACAGCCAGCCAGGCCTTAGAAATTTTAAAAAATTTTGTTCCCTCAGAACAGCAAATTCTCAGCGCATTTCTTGTTTTACACCCCAAATGCGAATGCCGAAAATTCGCAATGGAGATCCTCCCAAGTGATGATAGATGGGATTTCCTTTTATGCCCAGCTGTTCCCTGGTTGATCATACAAGAGTTGGTGGAGAAAAGTTGCCAGGATTCTCATGACAGTTATATAAAAGCACTCTTTCTGCTCTTGCGACCTCGGCTATCCCTCGTAAATAGCCCCCTGGCGATAGCAAAAGCCTATCAAATTATCAAATTATTCTATTACGTTCCAGTTTTTTTACAGGAGACATTTTTCCAGGCGTTGATTAATCTCCACAATCAAGTGAATGGAAAGGCTCAGTTGTTCCCTATCACCAGAGATCTGGAACATGAAATGAGGCAGGCATTTCAAGCATTTTGCGCTAAAGACCAACTCAGAGATGTTGATATTACGGAAATGACGCATATTCCCCTTCCCATCCAAAGAAAGCTAGCGCATGATGGTTATCTGCCCAAATATTTTATTTGTAATATCCGAGACATCATTGCCCTGGAAACCGTTCCTTATGTAGAACGCCGTCCGGATGTGATCAAATTTTTTAGATTGTACCGAATTAATGCCCGAGCGCTTGAGAAACTGGCCAGTAATAAACTCCTTATGCGAGAATATCAAAACCGTGCAGCGTTTTGTTATAACCCAAAGGCGAATTCCGTCTTGATCAGAACATATCTGTCAACTCTGACACGAAGAGATCTTAAAGATATTTCCAGGAATCACAATGTTAGTGCGTATGCTCGTGAATTGGCAGCAAAGTACCTGAGTCGTTGCAAATGACCTGAAATGGTAGGGTAAGTTGTTCTTATTTTGCTCCTCATATCCAGATACCACTACCAAAATTTTATATGGCTGGCTCCGGCAGGGTTCGATTGATTTCAGCTATGCGATAGCCAAAGCCTGGCCCTTGAAGCGTGGAGAGATCGATCCGGCCGTTGCGGCGGCGATACAGGCCGGGATGAACGGCGGCTTCAGGCAGGGAGGCGTCGGGATAAAACTGCATGGAATTGGTTTCTACGCCCATAATTGTGCCGGCATGGGCGGCAAGTAAGACGTGCGGAATCTGCGCCAACATCGGGTTAGTCAGGTCTTGTACCATCAGAGTCATGCCATGCGCTTTGGCCCAACAGAGACTTAACAGCGCGCCAGTCTGGGTTTTACAGGTTTTTAACGCGACCCCGGTCCAGCCAAGTGTGCGTCCCAGGCGAATCAGACGCCAATCATGCGCGCTTTCATCCATAAATAACGGTTTACGGGCAGAAACGCTGTGGACGTCAATCTGATGCTGTTCCAGATCGTAAGGAAAAGGCTGCTCAACATACAAGATCATGCCGTACAAGCGCGGATATTCATACAACAGCCGATCGAGAATGGTGTTCACATAGTCAGGATCAGTCACCGTGCAGTTAAAATCCGCGCTCAACCATAAAACCTCATATTCCAGTCCGATTTCGCCCACCTGCACCAGACGCTTGTAATCCCAGGCCGCATCATTGCCGCGTAATTTCACTTTCAGACATTGCAAGCCGTCCTGTTGAATCCAATCCGGCAGCAGCACCGGATAGCCGTCATGCAAGGCAACAAAGGTGATTTCCGACGGTAAAAGCCAATCGAGGCCGCCAACAAGATGCCAGGCTATCAGGGATGTCGGAACAGGTCGTGCAAAGAAGTCCGCAGGATATTTGCCGTGAAACGCCGCCGCACTTTGTTCAACAGGTTGCAGGTAATGCGAGAGATCATGGTTCATGTATTCGGCGCAATACAGTTCATACACCGGTTTTTGATGCAAGACACCGTAGGCATCGTGTAAGGCGATGTCAAAAGCCGAACAGCAGACTAAAGCCGCCAGCCAGGGCACAGGTTCCGAGGTTTTCACAGTTGTGTTGAATTCTTGCAGTAAACGCGGAAGTTCCTGCTCCTGAAAGGCATGACCGATTTCCAGCGGATGCCCGCTCAGGCTGAAATCTTTCCAGGATCGCGCCAGGCGCACGGTAAAATCTTTCAGCGCGACGTGGCGTTCCTCATACGAAAGCGTTCCGGGCCAAACCCATTGTACGCTCAACGGGGTTTCCCCCCAGCCCTCGGCAGAATGTCCAGCCTGATCTTCAACCCGTATCCATACCCTGGCGCAGGTGACAGAGGTGACTGTTTCGGGGCCGAATTTTAAAGGCACTCTGGTTTCAACCGGCAAAAAATATACACGCACATCTTTGGGGGTAATATCTGTGTTCCTGGCCATGCTTTTTTCCTTTGAAACTACAGGGATTTTCTGTAAGAAGGATTTTTAACGGCGAATTGGTCGGCGTGACGCCGAACCATACTTCTGAGAATCCTTCCTATACAAAATCCTTAGTCGTTTCATGCTGATGGACGAGCCTGAGCTTCATGATAGCTCCTTTGAAAATGTAGCGCGAAATTCCTTTCCGCACATCAGACGGACATGATCGCGAAAGGGAATTTCGCGCTACATCGTAGTTTCATTGCTTTTACACTCCAGGATATTATGTACCCATGCGCATTCGTTCTGTCAAGGTGAATTTCCATTGCTGCCGCTTTTCCGCATAAAATATTCTTGACAAGTGCATCATGCCTTTTATGTAAAGTGGAACGAAATGAAAATTTCGCTCGCTGACATATCATATCTTCAAGCAGGGGGTACTTCGAAACCTCGATTTCGAGGTACATGGAGAGGAGGTGAGGTGTGGCAGAAACTACACACGTGCTTTGGATCGTGCAAAATTGTTTTCTCATGATGAATCCAAACGAGAGGGTGTATCGAACGATGTGAACATACACCGAAACTCAACGAAAAAGGAGGGCAACATGAAGACTCAAAGGTTTTTGATGTGTGTGACTGCTCTGGTCATGATGACTATTGGTTTTAGTTTTATTACTCCTGATATGGCCCTGGCAGAAGATTCTATCGAAATAGCACTGTGGGGCGGATGGCCGGAGATCGAGCCGGTTTACCAGGAGGTGGCGGACGCCTATCACGCAAAGCATCCCAATGTCACGATCAAGGTGCTCACCAGTCCCTTACGCGAATTTGAGCAGAAACTCTCAGCCACGATTCCTGCTGATACGGCCGCTTGCATTATCGAAGCCTCGCCCTATCCCATGCAGAAGTTCCTGGCAGCGGGACTGATTCCCCCTGCTCCGGCGAATGTGGTTGAGTTTATGACTGCCGCCGGACGTTTTCCTGAAGCTCTGGTGAAGGATAATCTGGCCGAAGACGGCAATTATTACGGCCTCAACTATTTCCAGGGACGCCATTCGATCTACTGGAACAAAGACAAGTTTGCGGCTGCCGGTCTGACAACTCCGCCTGAAACCATGGAACAAGTGATAGAGTATGCCCAAAAACTGGCTGAGTATGACGGCGATAAACTCATTTCCAGCGGCCTGAGCCTGCGACTTTCCGGCGGAGGCAGCGGCGTGGGTGAGAAATTCTGGATGTATTTGTTTCCCAATGGCGGCACGATCATTGAGAAAACCCCGTCCGGCAAGTGGCATAATGGCTATAACAATGAAGCCGGACGCAAAACCGTGCAAATGTATCTGGATTTAGTGTGGAAGCACAAAGCTGACAGCCACGAAATCAAGCACGACGCCGAAGCGTTTGAATTAGGACAAACGGCGATGTTTGTGCGCGAATCCTGGGTGATCGGCGATGCGGCCAAAAAAGCGCCGAACCTGAATTTTGATACCGCGCCGATGCCTAAGGGCGAACGTTGGGGTGATTTAGCCACAGGAGTGAACCTGTACGTGTCGCGCACTTGTAAACATCCAGATGTAGCGTGGGATTTTCTGCTGTTCTTGAATTCGGAAGAAAATTTACAAACCCTGCTCAAGAAAACCGGCTGGCTGCCGCAGCGCCTGGACGTTGATTTGTCGCCGGTGGTCAATGAGACACCGCAGTATAAATCGTTCCTGTTCAGCGCTCCTGACTATCAGATTTATACGTATCCAACTCTACCGGAATTTGATGAGATTCTGACCAAGTTTGCGGAACGTCTGGTCAACGCGTTCCTGGATAAGTCGCTGGTGGATAATCCAGACGGCGTCGCCAAACTTCTGGAAGAAGCTGCGGCTGAAACCGACGCCATTCTCAAACGTAACGGGCATTACGGTACGGAATAATATCGGCAGATTGGCGCGAGATCAGGATTGGTTTCGCGCCAATTATTTTTTGAGACTGAGAAAGGAAGGGACATGAATAACGCCAACACAAGCGCGATCAGACCGCAATCATCATCTCGATTCTGGACCATAGAACGTCGCAAATGGATGTTTTGTTACACCGGGCTGCTGCCTGTTCTCGGTCTATTCATGCTGCTGCGGATCATTCCAATTGTGCGCACATTTATCCTGAGCTTTTATGACTCTGATTTGATTAACCCCCAGAGCCGCTTTATCGGAGTAGAGAACTATCTGAGTTTGTTCAGCGACTACCTCTTCCGAACCGCGCTCCTCAACACCACCCTTTTTGCAGTGGGCACCGTGACCTTAAGCGTGGGATTCGGTTTGTTTTTAGCGTTGCTGATGAACCAGAAGATCCGGTTGAGCGCGTTTTACGAAACCGTGTATTTTCTACCGGTCATTACCCCGATGGTGCCGGTCTCCATCATCTGGAAATGGATTTATGATCCTTCTTTTGGGTTGCTGAACTATATCCTCTCCTGGTTCGGGATCGATCCTGTGGGTTGGCTGGTCTATCCCAAAATCGGCTTATGGGCGATTGTGGTGATGAGCGCGTGGAAACTGGTGGGATATAACATGGTGCTCTTTCTGGTCGGTCTGCGCAGCATCCCGGATGAATATGTCGAGGCGGCCGCCCTGGACGGGGCCGGAAGATTCGGCCTATTTCGTTATATCACGCTTCCCTTGCTCAAACCGATCATTTTATTAGTGGTGGTCATTAATACCATCAGTTCCTACAATGTGTTCACGCAAGTGTATGTCATGACCGCCGGTTCACAAGGCACGGCCGCAAATCCGGTGCGGGTGCTGGTGTATGACATCTGGGAAAATGCCTTCCGTTATTTCCGCATGGGCTATGCTTCGGCTGAGGCTGTGATCTTATTTCTGATTGTGCTGCTTTTGACCCTGGTACAATTTCGCGCCATGCGCAGCGAGGAGGTGTAGCCATGCAACGTTCTTTTTCGATCTTGCGTGTTTTTACCTGGCAGACATTTTCGCAGCTTTTTTTGCTGATGGGCGTCGCAATCATGATCCTGCCTTTTCTGTATATGGTGGGCACATCGTTTAAACCGCCGTCAGAAGTGATTAGCTGGCCGCCTACCCTCGTGCCTGAAAAACCAACACTGGAGAACTATGCGACTTTACGGACAGCCGCACCCTTTGGCCGTTTTTTTCTGAACAGCCTGATCGTCTCTATTGTTTCCACCCTGGGAATTATTACGACCAGTACTCTGGCCGGCTATATCTTCAGCAAATTCCGATTTCCTGGTCGCACGATCCTCTTCATTCTATTGCTATCCACCGCCATGGTACCGTTCGAAACCTATCTGATTCCGCTGTATTTGATCGCCAAAAATCTGAAATTGCTTAATACGTACGCCGGTCTGGTTGGCCCGTACCTGATTATGAGTTTTGGCATTTTTCTGATGCGCCAGAATATCGGTACTGCCATTCCGGATGAACTCCTGGATGCAGCCCGGATTGATGGTGCTTCCGAATGGCGGATTTTCTTCCAGCTTGTCGTGCCCTTATCGAAATCAGCCATCAGCGCATTGGGAATTCTGGCGTTCATTCAAGCCTGGTCAGCCTTTATCTGGCCTCTGATTCTGGCGACGGAACGGGAAATGTACACAATGGAAGTCGGTTTATCAATTTTTCAGCGACGTTTTACCATTGAATATGGCAGTATCACCGCCGGCAGTACCATCAGTATTTTACCGATTCTGATTATTTTTCTGATTCTGCGACGCCATATTATTCGTGGAATTACCCTGACCGGATTGCGAGGGTAATCGCTATTATGAAGAAATTTATGGACTATAGAATGTGCAGTCCGGGACATCGGTAACACTCAATCCCTTTGTCACGCGGCGTGCACTCATCATGCACGCTGCGCGCCAATCCCTCACCTACGATTCGGCACGGGATTGCGGGTCAACCAAATGTTGGACAATAAGAGAATCGCAATAATTGAATTTTCATAAAAGAGGGTTAGTATCTATAATGTCAAAAGATTACATAGCAGAACACATAGGTTGGTTGGATAGCATCCTGACTCATCCTGAGAACCCACATCTCTTTCAGGATGACCACCTCGCAGTGATCCAAAAAGAACTCGCCAATCGCTGGATAGATGAAAATCGCCTGGAACTGCTGAATGATTTGGCTGATAGATTCGGCGAAGAGGATGTCCTGGCTGTCATCGATCAGATCATCTCCACAAATTGCAGAAGGGATTGGGAACTGGTTGGCAAAGAAAAGGGCAATTCTTTCGCTCAGTTCCTGAAAATACTCTGGGAACCCCTGAGAGAGAGTGGCTTTGAATACTCTTATGAAACAGAAGGGAACAAAACAACATTCTGTGTCACCAAATGCGCCATGTACGATCTGGCGAGAAAAATCGGCGCCGAAAAATGGTTATATCATCTTGTGTGTCTGACTGACGAACCTTCAATTGTCGGCTTCAACAACAAAATAGAATTTCGTCGTACCAGGACGCTCATGCAAGGTTATCCAGACTGTGACCATTGTTATACTGATCTCTCATATAAGTAGCAGAGCCGTTTGGGCATTTGTGTTCTAAATCCGCCCAACACCTGATTGTCGAACTTTTGATGGTTGCCGCTGAGACAGAGAGATTGGCTAGTAGCCAATCTCTCTTCTTACCAGGAAATGAGATACGTACACGTTTCTCCTCCTTTCATGCGGCAGGGTTGGGTCGGATCATGGGTCACGCGTACCTTCGTTTTCGAATGGGCAAATTTATGCACGACAGCTTCAATCAAACCTTCATCACCCGGACAGGGATATGGGTCTGGAAGCCCCTGATTTCATAGAATAAAAATTCGTCATTTTTTCCTCATCTGTTTCCCTGAACATAGCTGCTATTTTGAAAATCAGGGGTGAACAGTGTTTGTACTCTTGCCAGACCGGATTTTTCGCGAACCTCACAGGTTTTGTAAATGCTCATGGGCATCAGGACAGAAAAGTTCATAGTCCCGCCTTCAGGCAGAAAAACTCGCTAAAGCGAGAACTACGGACGAGTGCTTTGTCAAGGTTTCCTACCTTCAGGAGGTTACCAGGTTGGGTTATGAGCTAGGGAAGTTCTTTGAGTGTGATTCCTTCACTCAAAACGGCTTTCTCAATGACAAAGCGATCATTGAGGATGGGGATCATGATTTTTTCATTCACTTCACAGCGGCACACCAGGTTCACAGAGAGCCAAAGTTCATCAGTCAACGCGATTTGATGCTCGAAAGCCTGGATCATATTATCCTTGATAGGAATGGGTTGGTTGTTGTGCGTGACTTCAAAGACCTGCTGGCGGTATTCATTCTCGGAATTGCCCATCACCGCCAGTTTCCTTGTGGCAATGCCATCCCCGGCATACGACAGCATCCCAAGAATCGTGTTGTCATGTTCCATTTCAGCCGGCTGTTCACTCCCGGCACCATCATCATACCCGATATACCGGTACGCGCTGTCCTCATGGACAATGGTCAAGGCTGGTGTGGTGGTTGAAAACAGTTCCTTGCCATTAGCGAGGTCATAATAAATTTCACGATGAGAAAGATCGCAGCAATAGGCTTGCCTGAGCCGATAGACTTTATGCGTATAGTCATCAAACAGCACATCTCCGCTCCTGCCGTTCGCGCTGAATGTCCAGAGGGGCGTGGTGTTACCTGGTCGAGCTTCATACGCTTCAACCGTTATGCGGCCATCTCCGTATTCGCGGCTCGTAGATTCTTCAATATCAATCAGTTCCCTTAGAATGACAGGGCCTTGCGGGAGATGGGCAAAGATAAAACGATTACTCACCAGGCGAGCCGAGACAAATTTTTCATCGAGGCCTTCAATAATTTCAGGCCAAATGGCAAAGGACGATTCGGCGGTCACCAACGGATCGCGTTTGGATTCCTGGTTGGCCGCAGATTGCTGCTCGGCTGATGATGTGAGAGACCAGATCGCGCCTGAGAGCAAACAAACAAGTCCGCAGAAGATCAGATATTGCATATAGCGTTTCATACGTGTTTCTCCTCTCGGTAGTTGTAAACACCGGGTTTTTCGAAAAACCCGGTGTTTATTGCTGACTCCTTTGAAAATGTAGCGCGAAACTCCAGTTTTGTGCACCATTCATCCGCCCGCGGAACTGGAGTTTCGCGGTACATCTTGTTTTCATTGCGCCGGGTGAGCCTACGCTCATGGCATCTTCTCTGAATATGTCGCGCGAAATCGGAGTTTCGCGGTACATTCTCTGTATTAGTCAAAAGAGATCGCGCTTTTCAGGCCGATCCCATGCGACACATCCTGGATGGTCTGGTGAATGTCTTCGAGTTTCGCCCGCGAGGTAATCAGGTCTGTAACGGTAATTAATCCATCAGCAATCAAATTGATCGTCTTCTGATATTGGGCAAGGCTGGAACGGGTCATTCCAGTGATTAGGAGTTGTTTGTAATGGATCAAATTCGTATCAAGCCCGACAACCGACTTTCCGGCCGGAAGCCCCCCGAAAAAGAGGATTTTGCCGTTTAAGGCTGCGACTTCTAAGGCGACGGTTTGCACCTGAGGCACGGCGCAGGCGGTGATCACCAGATTCACGCCCCGGCCATGCGTCACATCTGTGATCTGAGCGGGTAAGGGAAGACTGGCATCGAGGGTTATACACGACACCTCCAGTTGACGACACAGCGCGAGACGGTTCTCACTTACATCATGCATAAAAATCTTCGCAGCGCCCACCATCTTCGCCAGACGGGCATGCATGAGACCAATAGGTCCGGCGCCGATGATCAACACTGTATCTCCCGGAACGGTCGGACATTTGGTAAACCCATGATAAGCGCAGGAAAGCGGTTCAACAATCGCCGCTTCATCAAAAGACATCTGTTCAGGAATGACCATCATATTTCCCTGGCGCACGGCGGCTTCAGGAACCCGTACATATTCGGCAAATCCACCATGGATATTGATCCCCAATGCCTTGAAGTCCTGCGTACACAATTGGGTGTTTCCGCTGATACACAGTTCACACATTCCACATCCCATATTCGGCGCCACTGACACGCGCTGACCTTCGTGATAGCCTTTCACGCGGCGTCCGACCTTGTGGATGACGCCGCTCAATTCATGTCCGAGGATCAAGGGTGACTCCTCAGACACGCCTTTATGCCCATTACGGAACATGCGCACGTCCGTTCCGCAGACAAAAGCGGTTTTCACTTGTAATAAGACCTCATTTTCCTGAATTTCAGGGATTGGCATCTCATGAACTCGTAGATCTTCTTTGCCATATAATAACGCTGCTTGCATATTTTTCTCCCCTGCCAGTGCAGAGCAAAAGTTCTATTTTACTCAATGTTGTGATTTTTAATTCCATAAACTCTGAGAGATCTCACGCTAATTCACACCGAATATTCTGTCAAGAGCCGGTTTTGTGATCTTCTGCGTTCCGGCGCACGTTATTAGCGCGATTTAATATCGGAGTAATGTTTTTATCGCCAATCCGGTCATGGCTGTTTCAATCGCTTCATGGATTTTCTGAATTGGAAACTCCGCGGAGATAAAATTTTGTGTGTTGAGTTTCCCCTGCCGGATCCATTCGCATAACGGTTCTTGCGCCGCGGCTTCCTGGACTCTGGTTGGCCATTGGTGCACAAAAAGATTAAAATTATAGGGTCCCAGATGTTTATGAACGGTGATAGACGGCGTATCAATAACCCCATACACACAGACTGACCCGGCCATTTTGATCAGGGGCAATGCCGCGTTAATAATGCCTTCTTTACCAACCGCGTCAATGACAGCATCTAACGGTTTTCCTCGGACTTGGGTCAAATTCTTCAATTTTTCATCGTCAGGGGCAAAGGCTTCATCTGCGCCCATTTCTATAGCTTTCCGGCGTTTCTCCGGCAGGATGTCAACGCTGGCGACATAGCCTAATTCGAGATTTTTAGCAAATTTGATAAAGCTCAACCCTACCGGGCCAGAGCCGAATACCACAATGTCATCTCCTGGCTTCAGATGGAAATCGCTGAATCCGGCATACACTTCTCTCCACGTACACATCAATGCCGCGGTTTCAGCCGAAATATCCTTTGGCACTACCCGTTGAATCTGAGAGAGATCACTCCAACCATGTTCAGCATCGGCCACGCCATCATTCACCATCGCCTGGTGATCGCGAACCAGAATATATTCTGAAAATCCACCCCAACCGCTGGCATACTTAGGATCTGTCGGCTCCAGCAACAATCCGCCAACCGTTCTGTCTCCCGGTTTAAACGAAATCACCTTTTTGCCAACACTTTCCACAATCCCGACCGACTCATGCCCTAACAATAATGGATATGTCTCGACTCCGGGAAAATGGCCTTCGATCAGCTTGCGGTCGGTTGCATTGCACAAAAAAGATACTTCTGTTTTGACGACGGCATCATAGTCTCCTGGAATCGGTTTTGGAATCTCAACGATTTCGACTTTGTTTGGCTCAACGACTGCGATTGAAAACATCATATCCTCCCCTGAAAATGTAGCGCGAAACTCCAGTTTCGCGCATCATTGATACCCGCGAAACTGGAGTTTCGCGGTACATCCCATCTCTCCTGAACAGAGAATTTTCATGCGTTGTGGTGCGTTTGCCAAAACACATGAATAACTCCTCATTATTATTCTGACCATTGGTCGTATTATAGGGTGATTTTCGTTCAGGGGCTGTTTGGTGCAGGGATGTATGACCTCATAACTCTCCCGCAACCACACTTTTTCATGACCATGACGTAATGTCATAACAACATAACATCATAGTGTATTCATAATAATCATAAAAATTTTGTCAAATAAAAAAACACATTAATCACATAAATTAGAAGACGCTCGCATCAACTCAACGAATGATTTTCTTGACATGAACACTCGTTTGAACAACAGATGTCATAAAGTAATTATGTAGCACGTAGTGCTTCAAGTATTGTAGGAATGACAAGTGTTCCCATCATCTCCTTACCTACCGTATAGCGGTTGTGGATCGCCTACGGCGAAAAAATCAGGTGATTGTGGGAATCTGTGGTTATAATACTCTATCGCCTACGGCGAACAGATGATCTCAATAGCGACATCATAAATTATGCGCTTACCAAAATGTGCGGATGGAGAGAACATGAAGAAGAAATTAGTGCTCTTTGGAGCTGGGAATATCGGTCGGTCGTTTATCGGCCAGTTATTTTCACGCGCCGGATATGAAGTGGTTTTTATTGATGTGAATGACCAACTTATTCAGGCCCTAAATACCCATCACCAATATCGAGTCATCATCAAACGCAACGATGTACCTGACGAAACCTTGTGGGTCAAAAATGTGCGCGGCGTGCATGGCAAGAATCAGGAGGCGGTGGCCGAGGAGCTTGCAGATGCGTCATTCGCTGCAACGGCGGTCGGGAAAAATGCGCTGCCGTATCTCATTCCTTCGCTATCAAAAGGATTGGTACGCCGCCGCCAGAAATTGGGCGCGGTTGCGTTGGACATTATCATGGCAGAAAATGTGCGGCATATTGCGGATTACGTGCGCCAGGAGTTGATCCAGATTTTACCCCCGGATTATCAGATTGATGAACTGGTCGGATTGATCGAAACCAGTATTGGCAAGATGGTGCCGATCATGAAAGCGGAAGATGTGCAGCAAGACCCGCTGTGGATTTTTGCAGAAGAATATAACCAACTGATTCTCGACAAGCAGGCATTCAAGAATCCGATTCCCGATATTCCGGGGCTGGCCCCCAAAGAAAACATGGCGGCTTTTGTGGATCGCAAACTCTTCATTCATAATTTAGGCCATGCTGCGACTGCCTATTTCGGCTATCAATACAACCCGGATTTTGTCTATATCTACGAGCCGTTGGCCGTGCCGGAACTTTTACAAAAAGTGCGCGACTGTATGTTACAATCGGCAGCGGCACTTAATGCGACTTATCCCCAGGATCTCCCTCTGCCAGAATTACGTGAACATACTGAGGATCTCTTACAACGTTTTCAAAACAAAGCGTTAGGCGATACGATCTTTCGGGTCGGACGCGATCTGCCGCGCAAACTTGACAAAGAGGATCGCTTAATAGGCGCGATGCTGCTGGCGAAACAAACCGGGAATCCTTGCGATCTGATCGCTCAGGCGGTGCTCGCGGCCTGCCAGTTCCACGCCAGAGATGAACAGGGCCAACTGTTTCCAGCCGATCAAACCTTTCTCGAACAAGATTCTCCTGCGGGCCTTGAACATATTCTGACAACAGTGTGTCATTTGTCCCCGACTTCGGAACTTGAGAAGGAGGTAATCGATGAAGTCTTGCGCCAGTCATCGGATGGAATGGGAATCGTAACAACGGGAAGGAAAAAACCTGATAAGTATTGAATCACAGCATTATTTACTTGCATTGAACAGGGGAGAGTATTCAACCCATTATCCATTAAGGATGTATACTGAAAGAGCGGGCCTTTTGAAAAACTCAGCTTTTAAAGGACAATATATGAACGAATGGATAAAAGTATTTGCTCCGGCGACAGTGGCAAATGTAGGCCCCGGATTTGATATTCTGGGATTTGCGGTTGGGGAACCTGGCGACGTGATTGCAGCGCGAAAATCACAGACCGTTGGAGTGAGTCTGGCGAACATCCACTATGCGCGCAAAGGGGATGTGGGACGACTACCGGGAGGAATCCGGAATACCGCAGTCATTGCGGCCATGAACGTGCTCCGGACTTTGCAGCAGCGCGGTTTTGTTGAAAAAACGGCCGGTGTGGAACTCGCTTTATACAAAAACATGCCTTTAGGTAGCGGATTGGGAAGCAGTGGGGCGAGCGCCGTTGCAGCGGCCTGGGCAGTGAATGTGTTGTTTGGGCAACCTCTCGCCAAACATGATCCGGATATTATTCTGGCCTGTATTCAAGCCGAAGCGAGTTCAAGCGGTTTTCACGCTGATAATGTCGCTCCGGCCATGCTAGGGGGAGTCGTGTTAATCCGCAGTTACGAGCCGCTGGATATTATTCCGCTTGACGCCCCGCAAGAGATGGTGTGCGTGATTGTATTGCCCGAATATGAAGTGTCAACCAGGAAAGCCAGAGCCGTGCTGCCGGAACAAGTGGCATTGAAAGAAGTCGTTATTCCGCATTATGCCAATGTCGCCGGAGTTGTCGCCGGAATTCTGAAAAAAGATCTGGCGTTGTTTGGACGTTCGATTGATGATCGCATTGTCGAACCAGCGCGCGCACATCTTATTCCCGGATTTTATGCTGTAAAAGAGGCGGCTTTGAAATCCGGAGCATTGGGATGTTCCATCAGCGGAGCAGGTCCATCGGTATTTGCGATTACCGATGATCTCGAACGAGGCCGGGAAATTGGACAGGCGATGGCGCAGAGTTTTGCAGAGCACGGTATTGCTGAGAGTCACATTTATGTTTCTTCGGTGAATCGGGAGGGAGTAAAACGAATAGAATAAAGGCGCTATTTGCGTTACAAGAAAAACCGAGTTTTTTCAAAAAACTCGGTTTTTAGTTATTTCCTCCTCTGAAAATGTAGCGCGAAACTCCAGTTTCGCGCATCGTTGACAGCCGCGAAACTGGAGTTTCGCGGTACATCTTGTTTTCATTGTGTCAGGTGAGCCAGAGGCTCATGATACCTTTTATGAATATACCGGGTACGCTCTACATTGTTAGTACGCCGATTGGGAATCTGGAAGATATCACCCTGCGGGCTTTACGGATTCTGAAAGAAGTTGATCTGATCGCCGCTGAAGATACCAGACACACGCGAAAGCTCCTTTCAGCTTACGACATTCATACCCCGTTGACCAGTTATTTTGACCAGAATGAAACTCAAAAAAGTGGGTATTTGCTTCAAAATCTTCTAGACGGAAAATCTATCGCTCTTGTCTCTGATGCCGGAACTCCTGGAATTTCCGATCCGGGCTATGCAGTGATTGTCGCAGCTATTGCCCAACAAATCCAGGTCGTTCCAATTCCTGGCCCATCAGCGATTATCACGGCCTTAACCGTCTCAGGATTGGCGCTTGATAGTTTTGTGTTTATTGGTTTCTTGACAAATAAACACAGCGCGCGTATCAAACAATTGAAAGCTATTCAATCTGAACAGAAAACATTGGTATGTTATGCGTCGCCGCACCATATTCGCCAGACGCTCATTGATATTCATAAGATTTTGGGAAATCGCCGGATCGCAGCGGCGCGTGAGCTTACGAAAAAGTTTGAAGAAATTGTACGTGGAACCGTGGAGACCGTGATTGAACATTTTTCTGAGAATATTGAAGCGAAAGGAGAGTTTACCCTGGTGATCGAAGGATCTGAAACTCCTGAAAAAAAGGAGATTGATCCGGAGATGATTCTGCGCGAACTGCAAAAGTGCATAACTGAGCAAAACTTGAGCAAAAAAGATGCAGTCAAATATGTCGTGGACACGTTTGGCCTTCCGAAAAATCCTGTATATCAACAAAGTTTAAAACTTTGAGTATGATCAATATCAACAAGAGCATCGTCTATTGCGATGCTCTTGTGAACTGTCCATAAGAGGAGCGTGCCATCTATGCTGAAAAAACTCGGAATCCAATTCTATATTGCAGCGGCCTTGCTTATTATCGGAATTGTATTGACTCAATGGGTTCCGCAAGGAAAATCAATGCCATTGCAAAAAGACTTACTCACCTTTCCGGATCAATTGGGCAAGTGGGAAGGAAAACCGCATGAACCCTTTGATCCGAAAATCCTGGAAGTGTTGCGTGTTGATGATTATCTGAACCGCTATTATTACAACCCTGAAGGACAATGGATTTCGCTCTATGTCGGGTATTTTCGCGATCAAATGACCGGCGAGATGATTCATTCGCCTCGTAATTGTCTGCCGGGTTCCGGATGGAATTTTACCGAGATGCAAAACGTAACGCTTGAGGTTCCAGGCAATCCTTCGCTGAAAATCAATGCGGTTCGTTCAGTCCTGATAAGTGGACAACAACGAATGCTCACTTATTACTGGTATCAGGCGCGCGGGCGATTTTTAACCAGTGAATATTGGGATCGAGTGTATCTGGTCCTGGACGCTATGCGATACCATCGCACTGACGGCGCATTGATTCGTGTGTTAACCCCTTTACCGAAAGAAGGCAGTTTTGAAGAGATCGAAGCTCAGATGCAGGATTTTATTCTCCAATTTACGCCAACCTTAGTTTCTGATTATTTCCCGCCTGCTGTGGGATAATTTTGCAGTTTTTGAGAAACACTTTAAAACCGAGTTTTTTGAAAAAACTCGGTTTTTTTCTGCTCCAAGAGACCCTTGTTATATAACAACTTTACCTGTAGCAAGTTGGTAATAAGCTCCGACGACCTCAAGGGAGCCATCTTGCACCGCCCGGGATAAAATCGGTTCGGTTGTTTTAATCTGCTCAACTATGCGGGTCATATTGGCTTTGATCGCATTCTCAAGCGCATTTCCGGCCTGAGTCTTCGCCTGCGAAACCGCCGGTTGGATGGCATTGAGGAGGCTTCCGAGATGTCCATGTACTTCTCCTCCCTGAAGCGCCGCCGTGACAGCCCCACAGTTCTCGTGACCGACCACCAGAATCAACGGAACGTGCAAATGTTCAACCGCATATTCAAGACTCCCCAGACCAACATCGTCGAGAACATTTCCAGCGGTGCGAATGACAAAAATGTCGCCCAACCCGAGATCGAAAATCACTTCTGGTGGAATCCGTGAATCTGAACAACCTACTATGGCAGCAAAGGGCTGTTGGCCGCTGAGCAATTCCGCCCGGCGTTCCGGGGTTTGATGTGGGTGAAGAGCGCGTGACGCCGCAAAACGTTGATTTCCTTCTAGTAATCGCTGTAATGCTTGTTTTCCATGGATTGTACTCATATAAGGAACCTCTCTTTCTGAAGAATTTGCGCCAATAAAAAAAGCGTTTCAGATACACCTCTGAAACGCTTTTATCAACTCAAATATGCCGGAGGTCGGACTCGAACCGACATGGAGTGAACTCCGCGGGATTTTGAGTCCCGTGCGTCTACCAGTTTCACCACTCCGGCGCTGACAAAAAACCCATGTATAAAGAAGAGAGAAAGTTGTCAAGAAGAAAAAGCAGAATTTTTGATCTCCTGCGAGATCCTCAGAGGATATGGCACATTCTTCCTCTTGAAAACCCAATGTGTACTTTACATAGCGTATTTGCTGTTGACAAAAACAACAAACTCCGTAATGAGTATCATAATTTTTATACGAGTAAGTGGAACATTAATGCTACTTCACAATAGAGGAATTATGAATTATCAGGAAGAAAAATCCGTGTTGGCATATCAAGATACGTTAGAACCGATCTACACGTTTACAACAACGCCCTCGCTGCCCGCACAACTTGAACGGCTGCGAGATTTGGCCTATAATTTTTACTGGGCCTGGAATCATGATATTATCTTACTCTTCCGGCAACTAGACAGTGATTTATGGGAAGAGACTGGTCACAATCCGGTGCTGATGCTCGGCACCATTGATCAGGCGAAATTAAAAGCCGCGATGGCAGATGATGGTTTTCTGGCGCAATTAGAGCGCATTTCTCATCATTTCGATGCCTATGTCGCCGGCCAATCAACATGGTTCAAACGGTCGCATAGTTCGTTTGCCGCCACATCGCCTATTGTCGCCTATTTTTCTGCGGAGTTTGGCGTTACCGAATGTTTATCCATTTTTGCCGGTGGACTCGGCGTGCTTGCCGGCGATCATTTGAAATCAGCAAGCGATCTTGGCGTCCCGCTGATTGGCGTCGGATTGTTGTATCAACAAGGGTATTTTCGGCAATATCTGAATGAAGCGGGCTGGCAGCAGGAAAATTATGTAGATAATGATTTCTATACCCTGCCAATCTTTTTGGAACAGAATGCGGCTGGAAAGCCCGTGAAAATCGCACTTGATTTTCCAGGTCGTCAGGTTGTCGCCCGGGTGTGGCGTGCGCAGGTCGGGCGCGTCAGTTTGTATCTGCTGGATACCAATGTGCCGGAAAATACGGCTGAGGATCGCCGCATTACTCACCAACTGTATGGAGGCGACAATGAAATGCGGCTCAAGCAGGAATTTGTACTTGGGATCGGAGGATTTCGCGCATTGGAACAATTGCAGATTACCCCGACAGTGTATCACATGAATGAGGGACATTCCGCTTTTCTTGCGATTGAACGGATACGGCGGTTGATGGAACAATATAAACTTTCCTTTGAAGAAGCTCGCGAAGCCGCTTCTGCCGGTCTGGTATTTACCACACACACACCAGTGCCCGCCGGCCACGATTACTTCCCGCCGGAATTGATGGACCGCTACTTTACCCCGTATTACAATGCCATGCAGCTTCCTCGCAAGGAGTTTTTAGCATTGGGATGCAAAGTTCCTGAAAATGAGAAGGAACCCTTTTGTATGACGGTGCTGGCCCTGCGTATGGCCGCCTATAGCAATGGGGTAAGCCGGTTACATGGCAATGTCAGCCGCCAAATGTGGCAAAGCCTCTGGCCTGGTGTGCCGCAAAGTGAAATTCCGATCGGGCACATTACCAATGGCGTGCATTTCCTGTCCTGGATTTCGCGGGAAATGAAACAACTCTATGATCGTTATCTGGGGTTACGTTGGCGACGAGAACCGGCCGAAAAAGCCGTGTGGGAAAAAGCGGAACATATTGCCACGAATGAACTCTGGCTTACGCACGAACGTCGCCGAGAACGTCTTGTGGCGTTTGCACGCCGCAGATTACGGATGCAGCTCATGCAACGCGGCGCTACCCAGGCGGAACTCGAAGCCGCGGATGAAGTGCTCGATCCAGAGGCATTGACGATTGGATTCAGCCGGCGATTTGCCACGTATAAACGCGCCACGCTGATTTTACGCGATCCTGACCGCTTAGCGCGAATTCTGAATAATCCGGAATGTCCGGTACAGATTATTTTCGCCGGAAAAGCTCATCCGAAAGATGAACCCGGCAAAACATTGATTCAGCAAATTATCGGGATGGCGCGTCAGGATCGCTTCCGTCGCCGTCTGGTCTTCCTTGAAGACTACGATATGTCGGTCGCGCGCTATCTGGTGCAGGGCGCAGATGTATGGCTCAATACCCCTTTACGTCCCCGCGAGGCCAGTGGCACTAGCGGAATGAAAGCGGTGGCCAACGGTGTGCTGAATATGAGCATTCTGGATGGCTGGTGGGATGAAGCCTATCAGCCAGATGTCGGCTGGGCGATTGGTCGTCAAGAAATGTATGACAACCGCGAATATCAGGATGCGATTGAGGCCGAAAACCTGTATGGTCTGTTAGAACGAGAAGTGATCCCAACGTTTTACGATCGCAGTGCTGACGGGTTGCCGCGCCGTTGGATTGCACACATAAAAGCCAATATCAAACAATTGTGTCATTTCTTTAACACGCACCGCATGGTTGAAGATTATACCAGTAACTTTTATTTACCGGCGGCCGAGCAATTCCGAAAGCTTACTGCCGACAATATGACCCGGGCAAAGCAGTTAACCGCCTGGATTAAGCATGTCCGGGAAAATTGGGAGAAAGTCCGGGTTGAACTTGTCGAAAAAGGCCCGGCAAAGGATTTACAAGTCGGTGAAGAGTTTAGTATTCAGGTTCGGGTGCATTTGGGAAATCTAAATCCTGAAGATGTTGAAGTGATGTTGTATCTTGGCCGCATGAATGCGGCGAGGAAAATTGTGGAGGCCAGAAAAATCCCAATGAAGTTTGTTGGCGGAGATTATGAATGGGTGCCTGTGTATGAAGCAAGCAATATCATCTGCGAGCATAGCGGCATGCACGGCTATACTGTGCGCGTCACACCGAAGCATGAAGATTTGACGAAACCTTTCCTGCCCGGACTGATTGTGTGGGCTTAGGAGTGCAAAAGCTCTGCTTTCGCCGTCAAAGCAGAGCTTTGACACTCCGGTTGAGCGTCCTGCCAAAGATCTGAATCTGGCAGAAGGAGCGGGTGTTTACTCAAAAACCGATTCTCTCCACGCGCCAAGTTCAATCAGATCAAATCCAGGCGGAGGCGTGGTGAAAATCGCCGGATCATAAGAAATCTCTGTCGCTGCCGCTTGATTGCCTGTAATAGTAATATTGCGTCCAAACAGGCTGCCTGTGATTATTTCCCCTGATGTTTCACTGATAAGTGTCAGATCTCCCAAAACGTAGATCAGCCCGGTAATGTGGTTCTCAGCGATACTGTCGGACTTATTCGCTAAATCTTCGCGAAATGTCATGCTTAGGGGTTTTGCGCTGATCAAAGCGGGAAAATGATTGGAAGATGTGTTGAGCGGCTCGATCATGAACGAGCCTTTGAGCAAAACAGTATCTGACGGATAATCTGACGGGATGACCACTGTACCGTACACATTGAAAGCTGTCAGGCTTGCTTCAGGAACCTCAAAAGACAGATAAAAGATTCGCGCAGGGTTATTTGTGCTGCTGACATCGCTGCTAAAGAGTTCGATCGTCTCTTCAGGGGTTTCCGGATTTTCATCCAAATCGAGTAAAAGCGTATCATGAATTAAGGGTTGGGCTTCACAGAAGATCGGGGCGCCGTCAATTCCGGTACATGGATACGTCCAACTATAAAAATCTATCGCTAATTCAGGAAAAGAAATCTCCGGTTCTAATGTGCCAATGTCAGAGGAGATGTGATCTCCCTCAATCGTTCCTTGATTGAGCACTGGCGTTGTTGAAGCGGTGACATTACCCGTAATTGTGACTGATGGGCCGACCTCAATCGTCGCATGGCCGTGTACATTGCCTTCGATGGTGCATTGCCCTGTCAATGTGACTTGATTTTCAGCAAATACGACAAAGGGCTTGATGGTGATTTCACGTTCGATTGCCCGCGTTGCTGAAGCCTGCCAGCCGGAAATTCTCGCTGCACCGCACAGGATAAAATGATACACAGAGGGAGGAAGGAAACGGGTACTGATCTCAAGATAACCCGGATTCCCGCCAACCTCGTAAGCTATCGGGCCATAAGCCGCGCTCTCTTGTCGAAGGTTGGCAATCCCCAGCGCTATCGCACTTTCAGCACCGTAAAATGCCTGATTTGAACGATATTCGAAGTCTGACAGGCGAATTTCTGTCATCGTGATGATCAGGAGAGTTCCGGCGGCCAAAAACATCATGACTGTCAAGATCAATACCATAAAAAGCACCACGCCGGGAGATGCCTGAATTTGTGTCTGGCGCATGGAATCAACCCGCAAGGCATAACATAGCGAATAGTCGTTCTTGACCCATTGCTTGACGCTCAGCAATAACATACACTCACCTTAAACCGGAGTGACAACGAAAGCTCTACTTTCGCTGTCAAAGCAGAGCTTTGACACTCCGGCTCTCTGGTGTCAACTTAACTGCCTGATACGATACCCGCTTCTGACAGTTCATGTTGTTCTTCAGGGAAATGGTGATACGAACGACGCAGCACAGTCTCGATCCGAGCCAAAAATTCTTCAGCATTAAAAGGCTTGGTGATATAGTCATCCGCGCCGGAACTAAGTCCCTGTAATTTCTCTTCGACCGTATCCTGAGCAGTCAGCATCACGACTGGCATGAACATGGTGGACATGGTTGAACGGATAGTTTTGCACACATCAAAGCCATTCTTTTTCGGCATGTTCACATCCAGAATCACCATATCCGGCAATTCAGCGTGAATCTTCGCCAGAGCTTCTTCGCCATCCTCGGCCTGAAGCACATGATACCCCTGCTGCGTGAGCAACAATTTGAGCATTTCCCGGACAGGGGCTTCATCATCAGCGGTTAAAATGCGCGTGGCATAGGGATCCACAGTTTGTTGCAGGGGAATCACCGTGGATTTCTCCAACAATTTTTGTGATGCCATATCAGCAGAAACGACAATCCGAGTTCCGCAAAATGGACAAAATCGCCAGGCGCGATCCAGATTCGCCTGGCAATGTAGGCACATTTGCGCCGTTTTCACGACGATTTCTTCATTTTCAGAGCAAGCTGGAGTAGCAGACACCTCATCATGATCTACAGGGCACACTCTGACCACTTCTTCGATGGTCGTGATCCCTTCTTTGATCTTTTCGATGCCATCCTCTAACATCGTCTGCATCCCGGCCTGACGGGCAAGACGTTTCAATGCGATTTGCGTCGGACGGTTGGCGATCTCTTCGCTGATCTGGTCGCTTTGCATGAACATTTCATACACTCCAATCTGACCGTAATAGCCTGATTGTTGACACGCCGGACAACCATTTCCCTTATAACAAGTGAAGACCGATTGATGATCTGATAATCCGATTTGGGAGAGTTCTTCTTTTGTCGGCGTGTACGAGGTTTTGCAATGCGGACAAATCCGGCGCACCAGGCGTTGGGCAATCACCGCCAGCAAATTTGAGGCCAGAACATCAGGGGCAAGTCCCAGATGAAATAAGCGATTGACGGTTGATACAGCGTCATTTGTATGCAGGGTGCTCAACACAAGATGTCCGGTCTCAGCAGCCTGCATGGCGATTTCCGCGGTCTCCGCGTCACGAATTTCTCCGACCAGAATAACGTTCGGATCCTGGCGCAGAATGGAACGCAATCCGCTGGCAAAGGTCAATCCGGCTTTGGGATTGACTTGCACCTGATTAATGCCTTCTAATTGATATTCAATCGGATCTTCCACCGTGACAATGTTTTTGGTGACATCTTTGATGGCGTTGAGCGAGGCGTACAAGGTCGTGGTCTTGCCGCTGCCTGTCGGTCCTGTGACAAGAATCCAACCCTGCGGCTGCTGAAGCGTTTTGCGAAGAAGGTTCAATTGCCGCGGCGCTATACCTAAGCGCGTTAAGTCGTGGGCCGAGGTTTTTTGATCAAGAATTCGAATGACGACTTTTTCTCCGAAATTCGTTAAAAGTGTTGAAACGCGCAGATCAATTTTGCGCTGATCATAGGTCACGCGAATGCGGCCATCCTGGGGTTTCCGGTGTTCGGCAATATCCATGCCTGCAATGACTTTAAGGCGAGAAATGAGCGGTAATTGCAGCCAATGAGGCACACGAATGCCTCGTGATAACAGACCGTCAATTCTGTAACGGACATTCACATGCTTGGCAGTGGATTCAATGTGGATATCGCTGGCGCGTTTTTTAATGCCATCAGCGATGAGTAAATTCGCCAGTTTCACGACCTGGCTGCCTTCGCTGATTTTCCGAACTTCAGAAATATCAACACTCTGGTCTCGATTCTCCTGATTTTCAACATTGATTGATGTTTTTTCCGCAACATGTTCTAACATGCTGCCGACATATTCATCAACGTTATAATGTTTGCGCACAGTTTCTCGTAACTGGCTGGGCGGAGCAATTAAGGGCCGCACTTGCATGCCGGTGTGAAATTCAATCCGCTGAATCACATCTACATCCAGGGGATTTTCCATCGCCAGATAGAGGGTTTTGTCTTGAATAAACAGGGGTAGAATATTGCGTTTTGCTGCTAATCTTTCCGGTGCAAGCTGCACAACTTCCTGGCTAATCAAGGCGCCATCGACATCAACATAACGAACATGTAAGAGTTCAGAGACCGCCCGGCAGATTTCCTGTTCCGACACCCACCCCATCTCAACCAGAATTTGCCCTAAAAGCTGCTGTTTCCCTTCCTGTACCTGTAAGGCTTCCTCTAACTGCGCCTGCGTGATAATACACGCTTCCACTAACAACTCCCCCAAACGCTTTTTTTTCCTTGTCATACCTCCTTCTCCTTTCTTACAATCTTTTTACAGGATATTTGCAGATCAAGCGTTTTTCGCACTTGCAGATGGCAGGGCTTTCGGTTTTCGCACTCCACAAAACGGGCACATCATCCATTCAACGTCTAATTTAGCTCCACAGGCTTCACAGCTATCATAGAGATGAAATCCACAGAACGGGCAGACTTGCTCTGTTCCGACAACAGCTCTCCCACATCCTCGACATTTTTCACAGCAGGCTTGAATAACTTCATCAATACTCGTAATCCCCTGGCGAATTTTTTCAATGCCATCTTCTAAGAGCGTTTTGATGCCAATATTGCTCGTCAGCCGCCTGAGTTGATGTTTAGGCGGGCATTTCGCAATTTCATGGCGTAAACGGTCGTTCATGACAAGTATCTCGTACAGCCCAACATAGCCGCTGTACCCGGTATAATTGCAGGTCGGACACCCTTGCCTTTGGTAGCAGACAAAGGGCGTTTCATCGGTTTTTTGGATTCCAAGACTGAGGAGTTCACGTTCATTCGGCTGATAGAGTTGCTTACACTCCGCACATAATTCCCGCACCAGGCGTTGCGCAAGTACTCCTAAAAGATTTGACGCGACAAATTTGGACACATCTCCTAGCCGAGAAAGATGATGAATGGCAGCGACAGTATCTTCTGTCTGGAGCGTACTCAATATCAGATGGCCGGTTTCGGATAAACGCATGAGAATTCTAGCCGTTTCGGCGTCGCGCAGTTCCCCGATCAGAATAACATTGTAGTCGCGTTGAATATTCGGATCATGCCCTGAGAGCAAACTCAGGATACTGTGAAAACTTAATCCGGATTCTTCGTTTACCTGGATTTGTTTGATTCCTGGCAATTCGTATTCAACCGGGTCTTCGATGGTGACAATATTTTTCACAGGATTTTGATTGAGGGCTTTCAGGGTCGCATACATAGTAGCCATCTTACCGTTTTCCGGAGACGATGGTTCCGTAACAATGATTACCCCGTGAGAATGCTGTAACAAACACTGATATTGGTCTAAATGCGTTGCTGAAAGTCCTAACTGTTCAAGTTCATCCGGTCTGGCAGGTTTGATATTGGAGCCAACTTTGATGCCATACACCCGATGTATTGTGCGTTGAAGCTGGCTTGGGGTGGCAATCAGGGGTTTCACCTGACGATGAGTGCTGAATTCGACGATTTGAATAACATCAAAATCGCGTGGATTCTCCATCACCAGATAGAGATAATTATCCTCGACATATAAGGGTAGAATATCACGTGTGACAACTAAGAGTTTCGGGACAAGCTCTGTGACATGTTTATGGACAGTCGCATGTTCGAGATTCACAAAGTCGACATGCAGGAGTTCTGATAGAGCTTTATAAACCTCGAATTCAGTAGTCAATCCGATAGAGATCAGAATTTGCCCAAGAAATTTGTTGCCCCGTTGCTGAAACCGTAAGGCATATTCTAACTGCTCTGGCGAGAGGATTCCCTTCTCAAGTAAAAGTTCTCCTAAGCGTTTCTTGTGTGATGGCATACGCTCTGCGAGAAAAAGGTTATGCTATCAAATGATTTGTTTCCAAAATTCCGGGGTTTCACGATTCTTTGTTATATGATCTACAAACGTGGATCCTCTGTCAAGACAAAAGTCTTATGAAAGTCTATTTTCTCAGTAACTCCAAGAATAAAGAATACACAAGAAATTTCCAGTTTTTGCTGAATATCATTGGTTTTCGCCAAACAAAAGTATAGAAACTTTTATGAGTATATGAATAATCTTGTTTGAATTTTCTCGCAAAACTCGCCAAGTCCGCAAAGCCAGTCAATCTGAAACCTTTGCGAATTTGGCGGGCTTTGCGAGAAACAGAAAAGAAATTTTTTATAATCACTTACTTGTATTTTGTCATGTGAGATTCTTTTTTGTTTACCCTGAGTTTACAGTGATTCTGATTACAAGAGGAAAGACTTACGAATTTTGCTTATTTTCAATCATGAAAGCTCGCGCTCTTTTCGCGATGAAGGGATGAACAGGAGAGGAGAAATGATAATATTTAGCAATAATATTACGGATTTGACTGGCTGGAGCGACAAGCGGAACAACCCGCATTCCGAGTTCATATTGAAGGAGTTGTGTGACGCCTGTATCCAGAGGATTTTCCATGGCCAGATACAGAACATTTTGATCAATAAACAAGGGTAAGACATTACATGAGGCGGCTAATGAATCCGGCACTAATTTGACGACCGACGGATCGATCTGAGCTTCTTCAATATCCACATTTTCAATCTGGAGCATGTCAGCAAGGGCCTGGCAAAGTTGGGCTTCGGTGAGCCAGCCGTTATCAACGAGCAGTTGGCCAAGAAATCCTCGTTTGTCTTTTTGCAATTCCAGTACTGTTGTCAATTGTGCTTGTGTTAATAATCCGGTTTCAACTAAAAAATCACCGAGGCGTTTGCGTTGTTCATGATCGATTTTGCGAAATATCTCCTTTTCAATAAATTCCGGATTTTTCGCAGGCAGAGTATATGATGCAGGTGTTCCGGCCTCATCAGCGCGGTAGTATTTATTGATCATGCTCCATAATTGACATGGCGGTACCATCAGAGGTTTGACATGCAGGCCGGTTTCATATTCAACTAATTGAATCGCGCCTGTGTCGCGCGGATTTTCCATGGCCAGATAGAGGGTTTTATGATGGATAAAGAGTGGGAGAATGCCGCATGATACTGCTAAGGAACCAGAAATGAGTTGCACAATATCATTGCTAATCAAGATACAATCGATGCTGACACAGTTCACATGCAGTGCCTGTGAAATAGCCTGACAGAGCTGTTTATCCGTAATCCATCCCATCTCAAGCAGAATCTGCCCTAAAAATCCATGCCGTTCTTGTTGCAAACGCAATGCATTTTCGAGCTGTTCCTCAGTAATCACTCCTGCCTGTACGAGGCATTCTCCGAGCCGCTTTTGTTTTGGCATAACAACACGATAAGTTTTCAGGGAAACATGCTGCCATATTCGACTCTATCAGGTAACATGCTTCAACCTGGATAACTTGGCAAGAATTTTTACTTATCAACGTCTTTTCAGTATCTGTTGACAAATCTCACAGTGTTTTTATTATAGAGCAGCAATGTTATGAAGTCAAGACCGGAAATTGAACTTTCATCTCTTTCCTGGAATGACGTAGAGATACTGAGGAATTGTTTTCTGCTCGTGTTTAACCTGCGGAGTTGAACCCTGCATTTTTTTGGCGAAAAACACAACTCGAATCCTCATATTATATCCCTTCTTGAGACGCTTTCATGATTTTTGGTTGAAAAAGGTTGCAAAAAATCGTCATGATGATAATGTGTGTTGTAAAAAGATCAGAAAGAAAATTCGATGATTCAGTTTTTATGGAGTCGCCTGCTATAACGTTATTTTGGAAATGAGGAGAAGAAATTCATGAGTATTGAAGAAACACGCAAAGGGCGGGTTCTGGTGTTGTATCTTTCCGGACAGTTAGACAATGTGGCTGCTCAGGAGTTTGCCAGCACAATTGCTCATTATCTTGAAACTGGAGAACGTTATATTCTGATTAATTTTGCCCATCTGCATTATTTGAGCAGCTCGGGGTTGCGAATTCTTCTCGGAACCGCCCAGCAGGTCGATGCCCGGAGAGGAAAATTCTTTTTGTGTTCATTAGCGCCCGCATTAATGCAGGCCATTGAACTTGTCGGATTTCATAAAATTTTGAACATTTATCCAACCGAACATGAAGCGCTCAAACACTTTTAAGATCATAATTCCTGCTGAACTTCAACACTTGAGTCAGGTGCTTAATACAGTTGGGGCATTTGCCAGACAAGCAGGGGCAACAGAAGAAAAGTTGGGGCAAATAGAGCTTGTCCTGGAAGAATTACTGGTGAATATTATCAATTATGCATATCCAGAGGGACAAGGAACGATTGAGATACGGTACCGGCATTCACATCAGGCCCGACTTCGGTTAGAGATTTTTGACCGGGGGATTCCCTTTGATCCGCTTTCCATACCCGAGGTTGATACTCAACTTCCCCTGGATGATCGTCCTATTGGCGGGCTTGGAATTTTTCTGATTCGTAACATGGTCGAGAGTATTCACTACCGACGGGAGAACGACAAAAATGTATTGACTGTTTATATTTCATTGAATGCGGAATAATCAGAAAATTTGAACGTGATAAAGAAATGGTATTTCTGAAAAATTTCATATAAATGGTTTTTGCTGCCTTCAATTCTTTTTGATTATTCAGCCAATTATATGTTTAGCCCAAAAGAAAATAAACTTCTTCCGGAGGATCGCATCAATTTTGCAGAACCCATTGACCAAACATGAAGAAGAAATAAGCTCTTGACAAATTAGTGACAATTTATTACACACACGACGATGAAAATTTCTGGTTTTTCCACGGATATCCTCTGAGCTCTTGAGTGCAGAGATGTTTTTTTCTGTAGGTTAGCCTTATGAAGTATATACAAGTAATACTCGGATGCTTCCTCATCATAATGTGTTCATTGAATCTTTCAGCCCAGGAAACGATGGACAATCAGGAACCTTTTTTGTTCCCTCAAAATGCTTCTGGCTATCAGAATGTCCTGGAAGCGAAATTAAACGTTCCACTTCCATCAGCGACTCCAGGTCCTGAAGTCAAAAAAGAGATCCCTTTTCAGGTCGGAGAACGCTTGAAATATTCGGTCGGTTGGGGAAAAGTTCTGGACGCTGGCACTGCGACCATAGAGGTGGAGGATATCATTGATTATGAGGGACATAAGGTCTATCGGATTGTTGTAGAAGCCAAATCTAATTCCGTGTTTTCTCTGTTTTATAGAGTTCGTGATACATTGGAAAGCCTGGTTGATGTGGAGGGGCTGTTCAGCCGGCGCTATTGGACGAAACAGGATGAAGCCTACGAGAAAAGCGAACGAAAATATGAGTTTGATCAAGAAAAGAATATAGCTCATTATAAAGGCAAAGACTATTATATTCGTTACGGTATTCAAGATGAAGTGTCAGCCGTATTTTATGTTCGTACCTTAGATTTGCAAGTGGGGCAGCCGGTATATGTTGATATTTTTGCCAGAGGGAAAAACTGGCAGGTGAAATGTGAAGTCCTTGCGATAGAAACCATTGACGTGCCAGCCGGAAAATTTGAGACAATTATTGTCGAGCCGGAGTTGCGCTTTGATGGTGTCATGAAGAAAGGCAAAGTTAAAGTCTGGTTGACGAATGATGCGCATCGTATTCCGGTGCAGGTTCGCAGCAAAATTGCGATTGGTTCCATTTTAATCAGATTGGAAAACTATCGCCTGGGAACCGGAAAAAAAGGAGGTGAATGACGAATGGCGATTGATCAATACTTGCTCGACATTTTAGCATGTCCCGAAACCAAAGAACCGGTTTCATTGGCAGATGATGCGTTGATAGCAAAACTCAATGCGGCAATTGCCATCAGTGCATTAAAGAACCGTGCCGGAGAAGTGATTACAGAAAAAATTGACGGAGGCCTGGTTCGACAGGACCAAAAATATCTCTACCCTATCCGCGATGAAATTCCGATTATGCTGATTGATGAAGGCATTCCCCTGGATCAGCTTGAATAGGGTATCCCCTATAGGTACACTGAAAAACCAGGTTTTTTCAAAAAACCTGGTTTTTTTACAGGTATTGATTTATTCCACGACATGTACCGTAATCTCTCGACTTCTTACAAACTCACCATGTAGTTCCCCTTCAGCATAAATTCGATGCGCTCCCGGGGCAATGGCCCAGGCGGCGCGAAAAGGCGCGTTGACCGATTCCCAGGGTTCATCATTGACATACCAGACGACCTGACTCATGCCGGAAGGAACAACGGCTGACAATTGTAGCGTCTGGTATTCCCGGCGCAGCACTGGATCGATAGCATACACATCACCATCATTTGGACGCACGATGCGGATAGATGCTTGTTCGCGCCTCGTTTTCTGCTTTCCGACAATCCGAGCATAAGGAGATAATTGAGTGGGAGGCGTCGGATATCCCCTATCGTGCGCCCAGGATTGATATAGTGGAGGAAATTGCAAAAAGACTTTTTTTACGCTATGCGGCGTATTCGGTTCAGTTAATAAATCATCGCGTTCATCAACCCAATAGGCCTGGTGCATTTTGCACGGTTCTGTAGGTTCCGTTCCCTCTAAAAAAAATTCCTCAAGCCCATGCGGGCAGTTCTCAGCCACGAGATCGCCTGAAAGCGGGCAAATGCGGGCTGTAACAATGCCTGGGGGCGGAGAATCGAGTAAGGACATTGGCGGGTGATCGCGATAGAGTGTCAGCATAACATCTCGATAAATAGGGGCGGCCCCGGTAATACCCGAGACTTTGCGCATTGGCGATCCATCAAAATTGCCAACCCAAATACCAATGGTATAATCGCGGGTAAACCCAATGGTCCAATTATCGCGGTAATCTTTGGAAGTGCCGGTTTTGACAGCGGTTTGAAATGGAAGTTCAAGCGCGGTATTTTCCCCAAACGCTGCGATTCCGGACTGGCGATCGGCGAGAATGTGAGTCAACAGATAGATCACACGCGGAGAAAACTTCTGGATTGCAGGCTGCGAGTCAGATGTCCCATAGGGTGAATACGGTTTTACCTCCAAAATGGCGCGTTCTGGCAGATACTTTCCTCGTCTGGCTAACGTGCTATACGCTCTGGTGAGTTCTAGCAGCGTGACTTCCCCATTACCCAGGGTTAAGCCAGGGCCATAAAAAGTCGGCAACTCGCGTAAACTCTCAAACCCAAATTCATGTAGCCGTTGATACAATGCCTCCACTCCGATGGTTTCGAGCACGCGCACCGCCGGAATATTATACGAACAGGCCAGGGCTTCGCGTAAACGCACCGGCCCATGATATTTGCGATCGTAATTCTCCGGTAAAAAACTGCGGGGCGCGACCGGATATTCCAGAATATCAGGCAGCAACGTGGCCGGCGTATAGAAACGTTCAAGGGCTAATTGGTAGGTAAAGGGTTTTAAAGTTGACCCGGGCTGTCTGAGCGATAGCACGCCGTTCACCTGACCGGAAATAGCGTCGTTAAAAAAGTCCCTGGACCCCATGTATGCCAAGATATCGCCGGTCGTATTCTCTAACACCAGCACGGCCGCATTGGTCACATTGTACGCATCGAGTTCACTGATATGGGCAGCTACAATGTTTTCAATCTGTTCCTGAAGATAATAGTCCAGTGTGGTTTTGATCTCCGCAATCTCCTGGATCGCTTGTTCCCCCCTGCCTTTTTGAATCAGACTCTCTAAAATCGTGTAACAAAAATGAGGCGCTTTAAAATTGATCTGTTGAGGAATAAGCCTGATCTCTTCCTGCCTGGCAAGCTGATATTGCGTCTCATCGAGCGCGCGTCGCTGATACATGCGCTCAAGCAAAGCCTGTTGACGTTGAATGGCTTGCGCGACATTCCGGTAAGGATTGAAACGCGAAGGTGCCTGAATTAATCCGGCCAGAAATACGCTTTCGGCAAAGGAAAGATGTCGGGCTGGTTTGCCGAAATAGAGACGGGAAGCCGCCTCAATTCCATAAGCTTGATTGGAAAAGCTCACGCGATTCAGGTATTGAGCCAGGATATCCTGCTTTGAAAATTGACGTTCGACGCGTAAGGCCATCCACATCTCCTGCAATTTTCCGAAAATCGTGCGCGGGTACCCAAAGCGCATTTTCACGAGCTGCTGCGTAATCGTCGAAGCACCGGAGACCACATGCCCTGAACGCACGTTTTGCCAGAGGGCGCGGCCTAAGGCCAGTACATCTACGCCGATGTGGGAGAAAAAGCGTTTGTCCTCTGTGGCAACGATGGCGCGAACGACGGATTCGGGCAACTCGTCATATTGCAGCCAGGTCGTGCGTCCCCCCTCGGCCGATAAGGTTTCGCGCAGCAGAATTCCATGCCGGTCCGTGATTTTCAGCGACATCCCGGTTTGAATGGCGAAGAGATCTTTTGATAGAGGAAGATAAAGAGAGACAATGAAGAGCGTTGCGCACACAAGACAAAATATTCCCACGATTTTTAAGCTTTTTCGCATATCTTTACGCAAGACATCAAACACAGGAGTGCGAAAGCTCTGCTTTCGCCGTCAAAGCAGAGCTTTGACACTCCTGAAATTTCCAACTTTTATCCCAGGGTGCTAATTACAACGCTTGTTCTAAAATTTCGGTTAACTCTTCAGTTGTCAACACAAGCGGATTGCCTTTCATGCTGCTGGCTTTGGCTGATTTTTCGACCAGAACCGGGATGTCGGCCGCTGTCATGCCATACTGCGCCAGCGCAGGTACCTGGAGCGCATCGCAGAGTTCCTGCACCCATTTGACCGCATCAGTTGCAGTCGCATTCGGCGTTCCGGTCAGCATTCGGGCAATTTCATCGTACCGCTGTAAGGCCAGGCTGTCGGGCTGCCGGGCTTGCAAGGCGCGAACATTCATCTCAATCACATAAGGCAGTACTCGCGCGCAGATCGCTCCATGAGGCGCGGGAAACATACCGCCAAGCGGACCGGCAAAGCCGTGCACTGCCCCTAATTGGGCGTTTGCTAAGGCCAAACCGCCGAACAGACTGACGATCGCCATATCTTCCCGCGCCGCAGTGTCAGCGCCATGTTTATACACCTGGCGCAGGGAACGCGCCGCGCGCTGCATCCCTTCCCGGCATAACGCATCGGTCAACGGATTGGCTTTATTTGAAACGTAGGGTTCTATCACCTGCGTAAACGCATCCAGCCCGGTGCTGGCGGTTATTTCCGGCGGCAGCATATAGGTCAATTCCGGATCGATCAACGCCACACGCGGCAAGAGGAAGGGGCTGCGCATACTGACTTTGACCTGATGCTGTGTTGATTTTATAACCGCGTTGCGCGTGACTTCCGTTCCTGGGCCAGCCGTAGTCGGAATTGCAATATACGGCGCAGCCGCTTTCGTGATTTTCTGCCCTTTTCCGATTACTTCCAGATAATCGAGCGGTTCGCCGCCATTGGTCAGTAACCCGGCGACGGCTTTGCCGGTATCCATCACGCTCCCGCCGCCGAAGCCGATCACCAGATTGCATTGCTGTTCTCTGGCCTGTTGTACCCCTTGCTGCACCATTTCAATGGTCGGTTCGCCTGTGACCGCAAAGGTACCATATCCAATCCCTTTTTTTTGTAAAATCTTTAACAATTGCGCGGCCCGCTCCGGCGTCCTGCCGGTAATTACAAAGGCGCGCGTTCCGAAATCCGCCGCAATATCGCCGATTTCTTGTAACCTTCCGGCCCCAAAAAGAATCTGAGCTGCTGTTGCAAATTCAAATTTCATGTATTTTCACCCCCATCCCTGATCGTCAGGAAAGGCGTTCACATATTTCACGCCCTGACGCGGTTCAACCATCATTTCCGCGACCGTGTCGCGCCATTTCTGATAATGCGCCGTTTCTTTATGTTTCGCAGGATCTTCAGAAGTGCGATATACCTCGATTAAGACGAAACGCGCCGGATCATCCATCTGCTGAATCACGTCAAACCGAGCGATCCCCGGCTCTTGAATGCTCTGTCGGGCATTTTCAATGCTAGCCTCTTTAAAGGCCTCGACACATTCAGGTTTTACATGCACATGTACAAAGACGATGAACATACACACACTCCTTTCCTCATCAAATCTGTAAGATCTGTAAAATCCGTGGTCGTTTCCGACTTTCTTTTTCTCTCTCATCACATCAGATTGTCAAGGGAAAATTACGGCGGCAGACCTTCTTACAGTTTCTCCTTGACATTCTCCGCATTGAATTTCAGGAGTTTCAAGGAAAATTATACAGATTTTGTTTGAATGAAGAAGAAATATATACGACCACAGATTGCCTGAATTTCAAAGATATGAAAGATTTCTGATTCAATAAAATCTGAGAAATCTGTACGATCTGTGGTTCATCTATTATAGAGGAGGCAATATGTCCGAACGTTCTCTGATCCCTGTCTATCTGAAACTCTTATCCACCGCCTTTTTTTGGGGCGGTACGTTTATTGCCGGCCGCGTGGTGACTCAGTATAGCACCCCGTTTCCGGCCGCGTTCTTACGTTTTGCGATTGCGGCGATATTTTTGATCCTGCTCACCTGGAAAATGGAAGGGGGATTCCCGCGTGTACAAAAACGTCAACTATTGCCGTTGCTGCTGCTCGGTATGACCGGAGTATTTGCCTATAATTTTTTCTTTTTTACAGGACTGCAATTGATCGAGGCCGGGCGGGCGTCGGTGATTGTCGCCAATAATCCGATTTTTATTGCGCTGCTGTCAGCCTATTTTTTTCACGAAAAATTAACGCCTCTGAAAATTCTGGGCATCTTGCTTTCCGTGACTGGCGCTGTTGTGGTCATCACCAGAGGCCATCCGCTCGAAATCTTTCAGGGCGGAATCGGGGCCGGAGAATTGCTCATTTTCGGCTGCGTCGTCAGTTGGGTCACGTATTCGCTGATTGGCAAAGTGGTGATGAAAGACCTTTCGCCATTAATCTCCGTCACCTATTCCGTGCTTATCGGGGCCGCTCTGCTGTTTATTCCGGCCTACATGCAAGGCTTAACACGCCAGATTGTCACCTATCCGATTTCAGCCTGGTTGGGATTGTTTTTCCTGGGTTTCTTTGGCACGGTGTTAGGCTTCCTCTGGTTTTATCAGGGCATTCAGCACATCGGCCCGACGAAAGCAGGTCTGTTTATCAATTTCGTGCCGATCAGCGCGATTATCCTCTCATTCCTCATTTTAGGAGAACCGATCACCTTTTCCTTGCTGGTTGGCCTGATTCTGGTCAGTACCGGCGTGTATCTAACAAATCGTAAAACCGCGCTTGAAAGAAAAATTGCATGATTTGACTAACTACAAGGATTTTATGTAAGAAGGATTGTGTTTCCGTGAGAGTTTCCGATCATTTATCCTCCTTACATGAAATCCATGTAGTTTTATGATACAAAGCATTTCTCATAAGCAAGGATTTCAGAAGCTGTTTCAAAAGTCCATGAACAGGAGTGTCAAAGCTCTGCTTTGACAGCGAAAGCAGAGCTTTCGCACTCCTCACCTGCAAAC
>DF820469.1:315512-429362 GCA_000739535.1 Candidatus Vecturithrix granuli
AACACCCCGCTCCGTCAGGTGAGTTCCCCTGGCCAGTTCTCCACGCCAGCGGTTGTGTATGATGCCGAGACCGATACGGCTCCCTGGCCCCACGGCGACATATTACGGCATTGCGGCAGGAATCCCACGCGTGGTGAACGGCACTACCGACCAGCGTCTTACGGATATTACTGATCGGTTGCTCTTATTGCCGCTGCCGCGGGACATCTTTGTGTACCAGGGTACAACATTCATGCCTCGGCTGGGGAGTTATACGTTTGGAACGGTTGTAGTGGGCAGTAGTAGCCCTGTGGTCACGTTTACTATAGAAAATCTGGGCTATCCTGAGTTACATTTGACAAGCACCCCTGCTATCCAACTGGGTGGCACGAACCCTGGTGACTTTAGCGTGACACAGCCTGCCAGTACGACACTTGGACCGAGTAGGACAACCACCTTTACGGTGACCTTCACCCCAACCACGACCGGACCACGCACGGCCACCGTTTCGATTGCAAATGATGACGATGATGAAAGCTCATATACCTTTACGGTGAATGGAACCGGGCAGGCACAGGGATCAAATTCGTATCTGCTCTGGACAAAGTGACACAGGGGCGAGAAGAACGAATGCCGAACAATCGCATGAACCGGACGTCAAAGGGGCGCAGGGGAAAATCATCTCAATCGTCACGTGCAGTGGCTGCACCCCTTTCACGCCGGTGAAGCAGGGCGTTATCAAGATGGTTGGCATAGCGATAGCCATACTTTTTACGAGGCAATGGCTACAGGTGGTGAAACAAAAGTTGTAAATCTGATAATACATCCACAAAAAAAACCCCTTATGTCCATACCTGGGGTTCATTACTAATTCAAGATTTTAATAGAGGAACATATAACGATTGCGCGATTGTGGGAAGCCTTAATCCATCAGCGTTTGCATTTCTGATCAAAACGGATTTCTGGGAAACCTACAGAAATCTGAGTCAATACGGTTGAGAGTCTTGTTTAGGAAAACCGTTGAATGATGAATATACCCCTGACTCAGGAAGAGGCCAGAGTCCTTATGCTATCGCGATTCAAGACTTCGAATATGGACATTTAGAGTATTATTCTGTCACGCGAAAAGTTGAGATGATAGGGAGATGATCTGAAGCGGTGCTTTGAAGCACGCGGTGGTCAAGGAATTCCCAGGCGGCGGGGGCCAGGATAAAATCTATTTTCTGCTGCGGTTTGGAACTTGGGAATGTGAGCGGCCCGTTAAAAGCCCAGACGAACTGGCCGGTTTCGCGGAAAAGCTGCATGGGGGCTTCATGCGGCTGAGCGTTAAAATCGCCAGCGAGAATGGCCGGCCGACCTTTCAGATAGCCAAGAATCTGCTGTACCTGCACCAGGTTATTCTGCAAATTGTATGAATCGTTGTGAACTGATCCGAGCAAGATGTCTTCGCCTTTGATTGTCATTTTGCACCACAGGATGCGGCGGTTATTTTGAGTGACGTAAAAAGGCTTCCGTCCAACCAGCGAGGGGTTGGCTACCGTTTCCAGAGGCCAACGCGATAGAATGGCGTTGCCGCCCACAATCCGGTAAAAGGGCAGGCCGAAGTTATAGTTTTCCCCGAAAGCCCAGAACGGCATATCGGTTGCCTCGGCTAAAGTTGTAATCTGATTCACAGACGATGGTCCGCATTCAAAAATAGTTTCAGAGAGAAACACCAGGTCCGGTTGTTCCGCGTTGATGAGATCGGCGATTTGATGCAGACGTTTCAAGACCACCTCTTGCGCTGCAAACGAAATTCCGCCCTGATGGATAAATCCTTTGGCAATATTATAGGACATGATGGTGATTGTTGCGCCTTCAAATGGCGTTTGATTCGCAGCCGCCTGTGAAGTCTGCCCACTCAGCGGAATTTCATTATGCGCCAGCCACACTCCATTCACAACAAACAAGCCAATTCCCGCCACACAGATGACGAAGATAAGAAGACCCATCCACAGACCATATTTCAAGATTCGTCGCATTATTCCTCCCTTTTCCCCTCCGCATCGTTCGCTTCAAATAATTTTCTGAAAATCTATCGGATCAGTTTTTTATTCCATATAAACGCATTTTGCGGTACAGGGTATTCCGAGATATCCCCAATTCATGCGCTGCCCGGCTCACATTGCCATGCTGCCGGTCTAACATCAGTGTAATTCGCTGTTTTTCGATCCTGGCGAGTTCGTGTTTGCGCGTATTTCTATCGGCAGAGGGACTGATATACGCCACAGATTCCAGGGGTTCACGGGCAGAAAGTTCCTCTGAAATGTCGTCTTCCTGGGGAAAATTGATCACGCGCAGTGTTTGATCCTCTGCCAGGCTGACCAGGCGTTCCACAAAACTCTTGAGTTCACGGATATTTCCGGGCCAACTGTAGTGTTGGATATACTCGAACACTTCCGGTTCTATGGTAAATTCTTTGCCTTGCAGGCTTTCATATCTTCTCAAAAAATGCGTAAACAGCAGCATGGCATCTTCACAGCGTTCTCGCAGCGGCGGGATCTGAATCGTGATGACATTCAAGCGATAATACAAATCATCGCGAAAGCGGCCGTTCATGACTTCGCGCAAAAGATGTTTGTTAGTAGCGCAAATCACGCGCACATCCACAGGAATCTCCTTGTTGCCGCCGACGCGGGTGATCTTGTTTTCTTGCAGCACGCGTAAGAGGGCGATTTGCTGCTCAAAAGGCATATCGCCGATTTCATCAAAAAAGAGCGTTCCACCAGAAGCGATTTCAAATTTGCCGACCTTTCCCCCTCGTTTTGCCCCGGTGAACGCGCCTTCTTCATATCCAAAGAGTTCACTGCTGATCAAATCCTTTGGGATTGCCCCGCAATTGACCGCCACAAAAGGGCCCTTCCTTCTTGGGCTGGCCTGGTGAATGGCCTGAGCAAAAATTTCCTTGCCGGTGCCGCACTCCCCCTGAAGCAATACAGTAGAGAGGCATTTCGCCGCTAATTGGGCAATGCGTTTCGCTTCTAAAATCCCAGAGTGATTGCCGATGACATCGGAGAAACTGTATGATGCGTTTCCGTAGCCGCCCGGAGTTTTATTTTTGACAATCTGCGGAGTTTTGTCAATCGGTTTGAACATCACGATCCCGCCTGTCATATTGCCTGCTGCATCGCTAAAGGGTTCGCCGCAGAGAAAATAGGCTCTTCGAATCCCATGATAAGGCAAAGAACATTCATAGTTCAAACGGTTTGACCGTAATGCCGACATAATTGGTAAATCTTCCGATTTCCAGATTTCTTCAAAGAACTTTCCGATCATATCCGTTTCCGCTCGTTGCAGCAGGACGCTGGCAACGGAATTGGCGCGTTTGATCATGCCATGCGCATCGACTTCAATCATCCCGTCCGAGGCATGATTGAAAACCAGAGCAAAGCGTTTGTCAATCAATTGCAACTCCCGCGCCTTTTTTTCCAGGATTAATTGGATCGTCACGGCACTCGCGATGGCGGTGGCAAGACCTAAGACCTGTTCATGGAAGGTTTGAGAGGGACCCGATATATCAATAATCCCCATCAGCATTCCCTGAGGATTGAAAATTGGCGCGGCCGAACAGGTCCACTGATGATGTTTCTGGCAATAATGTTCGACCGCGGTCACATTGATCGGCTGCTGGAGTTGCAGTGAGGTGCCAATGGCATTGGTCCCGACTTCATTTTCGGTCCAACGCGCGCCATCCATAAAATGAATTTTTTGCGCATTCTGAATCACCGGTTCATCGCCCAAAATAGCCAGAATATAGCCCAGTTTATCGGTCAACACAAATACCACGCCCGTACCTTTTACAAACTGATAGTGATACTGGATGATCGGCATAGCGGTGTGGAAGAGTTCGTACTGTTCTTCCTTGGCCCGATTCAACTCGCGAGATTCAAGTATATGCTGACATTCTCCGCCCAGGGGATTGACACTGGCCTCATGACACCGTTTCCATGATTCAGCGATGGGCGGCTTAATCACTTCACAATTGATCTCCCCTGATTGAAGATACTTTTTCCAGGCTAAGGCATAAGCTAAACTCGATGTCGGCAGACTTTTCTGACTCCCCATACCAGCAACCTCCTTGAATGCGGCGTTGTCCTGTTTCACCTCAAACGTTCCGATCATTTTCAGCCCATAAAAGTTCTTTGAGGAATTGTCAATAGAAATTTTCATTGTAGCGAACCTGTCACAGATCTGTCACGTAATGAGACACTTTTATGACAGCATACACGCATTGTATCTTGTGATTCAGGAATAATGAAAACCGCGAGAGGCTATCGAATCATACGAGAATAATTTTGTGTCATATTCGTACGGCACGTTTAGCGAAAAACAGAAAATTCTTGCTTATTCTTCATTCTTGTAGTTACCAGGGTTGGCATCATATTTGCTATTATGTAATGGCATACATATAGAATCTATCCAGGAACATGATTGAAAAACATGCTGGAAGGAGGTGAAGATGTGGGGCGTAAACGGTTTATTATCGAATTTGGCACTGGAGCCGATCTCCACGGAGAGGATGTTACCAAAGCGGCACAGAAAGCAATGAAAGATGCAGTTTCGCATAGCTGCCTCTGCGGTCTGGTAGATATTTTGGGGATGACCGATCCGAATGAGATGGAGATTGAAGCCAAAGTGGGTTGTCCCTATCCTGAACGGGTGAACAAAGAAGAAGTGATCAAAGCGATTCCTTTTGGTACGGTTCATCTGGAAGTTGTGCCAGGTGGGCTGACAGTCCCCGGATTAAAGCTTCCTTTGTTGGCAGAAACCGATATGATTGTCATTGCGGTGGCCGCCCTGACCGTATATATCGATCTTTGAGAAAAACAACAGGCTTGAATTCAAAGAAAATATGTCAGTTTTAGCTGATGGGTTCGTAGTTCTTACTTTAGTGGGCTTTCCGATTAAAGTCGGCGCTGCAAACCTACAGCGTTTGGGAGGGAATTTGGATGGAAATTACAAAGGATACCTTGCTTGGTTTTTACAACACCATGGTGACGATCAGAAAATTTGAGGAAAAGGCGAGTGAACTGTTTGCCATCGGGAAAATTCCCGGTTTTGTGCACCTATATATTGGTGAAGAAGCTGTCGCAACCGGAGTATGCGCAAATCTGGAAACCAAAGATTTTATTACCAGTACGCATCGCGGACATGGACATGTGATTGCAAAAGGTGGGAAGGTTGACCTGATGATGGCTGAACTGTTCGGAAAAGTTTCCGGTTATTGTAAGGGCAAAGGCGGTTCCATGCACATCGCCGATGTTGACCTGGGAATTCTGGGCGCCAATGGGATTGTGGGGGCCGGCCAACCGATTGCGACTGGCGCGGCATTTGCCTGTAAATACAAAAAAACTGATGCTGTTGTCATCTGTTTTTTTGGTGATGGCGCCTCAAACCGCGGAACATTTCATGAATCTCTGAATATGGCCTCTATTTTTAAACTGCCGGTTGTGTTTGTGTGTGAAAACAATATGTATGGAATCTCAGTGTCTCAGAAATATCACATGAACATCAGCGATGTTTCGGATCGCGCAGTGGCCTATGGAATTCCTGGCGTCACCGTAGATGGCAATGATGTGATCGCTATTTATGAAGCTGCCGCTGAAGCAATTCATCGCGCCAGAAAGGGCGATGGCCCCAGCTTAATTGAATGTAAAACCTGGAGACAGAAGGGACATTTTGAGGGCGATCCGCAAACCTATAAGTCCCCTGAAGAGCAGGCTGAATGGATAGGGAAAGACCCGATCCCTCGTCTGGAAAAGAAACTTCTGTCCCTGGGGTATGTTCAAAAGGCGGATCTGGAAAAGATCAAAGCAGAAAAGGCGAAGATGATTGAAACTGCCGTCAGGTTTGCCGAAACCAGTCCTGAGCCTTCTCCAGCGGATGTGTTGACAGATGTCTATGCAGATTGACTTCTTGCTTAGAACGCATCATAAATTTTCTCAAAAACTCCATGAGTGCAGGGTAAACAAGCGCTGGTGATAATGTGGGTGCTTGAGTATCCTCTATTCTTGTAGTTCTCATGTAACGATGAAACAGATGACTTATGCTGAAGCTTTAAGAGATGGCATGCGGGTAGAAATACAGCGCGATCCTAATGTGTACCTGGCTGGTGAAGATGTCGGTCAATTTGGAGGATGTTTCGGCCAGACTGTCGGACTATTTCAGGAGTTTGGACCTGAGCGCATCATAGATACACCGATTACGGAAACGGTGATCGTCGGGCACGCGGTAGGAGCGGCAGCCGTTGGATTGCGACCGATTGTTGAAATCATGTTTATTGATTTTATGGGAATATGTATGGATGAAATCTTGAATCAAGCGTCGAAAATGCGCTATATGTTCGGAGGCAAAGCCAAACTTCCAATGGTCGTGCGAACAACCTGCGGCGCAGGGTTAGGAGCGGCCGCCCAGCACTCCCAATCGCTGGAAGCGTGGTTTACGCATATTCCCGGTATTAAGGTCGTCATGCCTTCCACGCCGGCCGACGCCAAAGGATTGATGGTTGCTGCCATCCGTGATGATAATCCGGTGATCTATATTGAACATAAAATGCTGCTTGGCCTGCAAGGGGAAGTTCCGGAGGGTGAATATCTTGTGCCATTGGGAAAAGCGGATATTAAACGCCCGGGAGCCGATGTGACGATTGTGGCCTGGTCAGCGATGGTTCACAAAGCCCTGAAAGCCGCAGAAAGCCTGGCAAAAGACGGGATTGATGCGGAAGTGCTGGATCCGCGCAGTCTTTCCCCGCTTGACAAAGAGAGTATTTTAACATCCGTCGAAAAAACCGGAAGAGTGGTAATCGCTCACGAAGCCAACCGTAATAACGGATTCGGAGCAGAGGTTGCCGCGATGATTGCGGATGAAGGTTTTGATTTCTTGAACGCGCCGATTAAGCGCGTTACGGCCCCGGATACACCTGTGCCTTTCAGCCCGGTATTAGAAAGAAGTTATCTGCCCAGCGAGGAAAAAATTATCAGCGCAGTGAAGGAACTGTTTTAATGACGTCCAATAGAGAAACCGGGTTTTTGACAAAAACCCGGTTTCTTTCAGGTATAACAGATGATAGGAATTATCGCGAATCCGGCTTCCGGCAAAGACATTCGTCGCCTGGTAGCGTACGGTACAGTATTTAACAATCAGGAGAAAGTCAATATTGTCCGCCGCATTCTGCTTGGTTTGGCAGCCGCTGGCGTGAAAGAGGCCGTCTATATGCCCGATTATTACGGGATTGTTCCGAAAGCGATTGATGGTCTGCACAGTGAACACCACTTAGCAATGGAAATTCGTGCGCTTGATATGAAGTTGACCGGGACACAGATAGATTCCTTTCATGCGGCGCAAGAGATGAACAGACTGAAAGTCGGGTGCATTATTACACTGGGCGGCGATGGCACAAATCGCATGGCGGCCAAAGGTTGCGGAAATATCCCTCTTCTGCCAGTTTCGACGGGAACGAATAATGTGTTTCCGAACATGGTGGAAGGCACCACGGCCGGATTAGCTGCCGGCGTCCTTGTTTGCGGAAAAGCTGATCCAACACGATCTGTGAAACCGAGTAAAAAAGTGCTCGTCTATAAAAACGGCCAGCTTGTTGAAATTGCCCTGATTGATGCGGTGGTGCTCAAAGATATTTTTATCGGTTCTCGCGCTGTATGGGACGTAGAAACCCTGCGTCAGGCCATTGTCACCAGAGGCGAAGCGCACAATATCGGGATTGCGTCTATTGCCGGAAACCTGACGCCGATTGGGAGCATGGATCCAAAGGGCCTTGTGATCGAATTTACCTCGGAAAAGAAAGATCTATTAGCGCCAATTGCTCCCGGGCTTATTGTGCCGGTCGGAATCAAACACTATCGGTCAATAGAGATTGACGAACGTATTCATCTTGCATGTTATGACTGTGCTGTCTGCCACGGATGCGTTATTGCGTTGGATGGCGAACGAGAGATCGAAATAAAAAGAGAGGATGAGGTTATTATGCAGCTTTCAATGGACGGTCCGCAGGTTGTGGATGTGAACGAGGCGTTGCGGACAGCAGTAGAAAACGGCTATTCCCGCAATCTGTAAGATGAACAGCGGATATGAGAGAAGGAGCGAAAACAATGGCGATTGAAGTAAAAATGCCGAAAATGGGGTTGACCATGACGGCGGGAACCATCGCCGGATGGTTGAAGAAAGAAGGCGATCTCGTAAAAAAAGGCGAAACCCTCCTGGAGATTACCACTGAAAAAATTACCAATACGGTGGAAGCTCCGGCCGATGGCATCTTGTTGAAAATTATCGCTGCGGAGGGCGAAGAACTTCCCATCGGCGGACTGCTCGGTCTGATCGGAGAAGCCGGAGAACAGGTTGCCGCGAGTTTACCGGCTCAGGTCAGCAGCGCGCCGGCTGCAGCAATTGACGAACCGGTTGCCAGTGAAAGCCGTGAAGTTTCCGCTAAACGCATCAAAGCCACACCTGCGGCGATGAAACTGGCAAAAGAGTTGAAGGTTGATTATACCCGGCTTGCTGGCACCGGGCCGGGCGGAAGAATTACCAAAGAGGATGTGGAAAAAGCGGCGTCCCAACCTCCTGTCATTCAGACCGTACCTGTCGCCGTCAAAGAAGAAGCAGAAAAGATCGAAAAGAGCGAAGACATGCTCTATGATCTTCTCCCCTATTCCGGGATGAGAAAAACGATTGGCGAGAATATGAGCCGCAGTTGGATGAGCATCCCTCGAGTGACTCAGCAAACGTCAGTAGATGTGTTCAGGCTGTTGGAATTGAGAAAAATGGTGAATGAGGATGCCGATGAGAAGAGTAAGGTTTCCATTACTGATCTGTTGGTAAAAATAGTCGCGAAAGCGATTGAAATGCGGCCTTTTATGAACGCCGCCCTTGATGGCAATATGATCAAGATTTTCAAAGAGATTCATCTTGGCATTGCGGTCGCTTTGGAACAAGGGCTGATAGTGCCGGTTGTGAAACATGCCAACAAGAAAAGTCTGACGCAAATCAGCAGCGAAGTCAAGGATTTAGCCAGAAAAGCTCGTGAAAACAGATTAAGTTTGGATGAAATGAGCAATGGCACGTTTACGCTCACCAATCTCGGCGCATATCGTTCGGTGGACTTTTTTACGCCCATTATCAATTCTCCCCAGGCCGCGATTCTGGGTATAGGCCGGATTGTGGAACGGCCGGCAGTGGTGAATGGTCAGATTGTCCCACGCCCCATGATGGGATTGTCGCTGGTGCATGATCATCGTGTGATTGACGGCGCGCCTGCAGCAGAATTTCTGGCCGTGTTGATGAACTTATTAGAAAACCCTGTAAAAGCCCTTGTATAAGGGTCATCGAATAACACGAATACAACGAATGTGACACACGTACAGATGAAAATCATAAGGTGCCCACAAAATACATGAAAAGACATGAAAGAACACGGTTTCTTTTTTGTGTGTTTCGTGTATTTCGCGGGCAAGATTTACGTGGGAGGGAAATCATAATGGCATTACAAGCAGCATTTATCTTTGTGGCTCCCGAAGCCGATCCGGCCAAACACCGGGCGATGATTGATACGCCCATTGTCAAATTGACAGTGGTTGGCGTGAAAAATTACGTCGAAGGGATTGCCGCGGCGCAGCAATTAGTCGAACAGGGAATTGGCGCGATAGAACTGTGCGCGGGCTTCGGCGTGGAAGGCGTTGCGCAAGTGAAAAAAGCCGTGCAAGGCAAAGCGGTTGTCGGCGTGGTGCGCTTCGATAATCATCCCGGCCTCGAATTCAAAAGCGGCGACGATATTTTTTGAAGCGTATGCTGGAGTTTCTTTAAAACCCCACCCCCGGCCCCTTTCCAAAAGAGAGGGGAGGGGCCGGGGGCTGACAGGTATGGGTTTTTGATGGCCCTCTGTCGCCGAAGGCAACCAATTCCCCTCCTGGGAGGGGCCAGGGGTGGGTTGTCGAATCTGGCGACAACCTCTCGGCCAAGAACCCACCCCCAACCCCTCCCCAGGAGGGGAGGGGTGTTAAGTTCTACCCCCTCAGTCCCCCGCAAGCGGGGGAGGTTGATCCATTTCCCCCGTTTGCGGGGGGAATAAAAGGGGGTCACAACTTTTCCCCGCGAGAACTTAACAGCCCTGCTCCCAGGAGGGGAGTTCACGGCTGCGCCGCAATAAACCCATACCTGTCAGGGGCCAGGGGTAGGGTAAAAACGGCAATAGAAATTTTATGGTGCATTTAGTATATAAAAACACGCCCTATTGATTCAGGGTTCCTGACTGTCAGATTTGTGACGGTTGGTCGTCACCCCGCGTTGAGCACAGAGTACGGCTATGACAAAAAGAATTCCGGCGATAATGTAATGACCGCGCACCGCGGTCATAAAACACGCCAATCCCACAATACTGCTAAAAATTTTCCACCGATTCATCCTGAAATCCCAATCTGCGAAAAGGGCTGAAAGATCATCTTTGCTCCTATGGCATAATCCCAAAACATAAGAAATGACAAAGAGGTTGTCAACAAAAATTTGGGCATTTTTCTTCAACATTTCCCCCGAAAAACATGTCAAAATCAATAACGCCATCCTTGAGCAACGGATTTAATTTGTTTCAATCGCTTGCTTTACAACTCATAGGGGGAAAACAGCATGGATTTTATCAAAAAGGTGCAGGAGATCGAACGGCATTTTCCATTGAAAGATTACACGATGACGTCAAAAATGTGTCTGGAAGTTGTTGAACAGATGCTGCGATATGTCCTGCAACACCAGGAAACGCGCTTAGGAGAATCAACGCAACTCAGAATCCGGGAAGCTGAGAATTTTATTGGCAGAGGCGAAGCGCACCTTGATCAATTTTCTTTATGGCAGCTTATTGGCGTGTTTCGCAAGGCGCGGTTTGTTGATGCCTGGGAACTTGCGTCAGGACGAGAACTCTCCGGCATCCGCTTAATGAATCTTGATGAGTTGCCCCGGCTGCACAAGAAATTTTTCCACGACCAGAAATCAGCTACTCGCACTGAAGCTGAATTATTGCTGTATTGCGTTCACGTATTGGGAGAAACCTTTGAACTTGTGCGGGCGTCGAAATTTCCGGCGTTGTCCCTGCTTTTCTCAGGCGGCGAACTGCAATAGAACCGCAAGATGCGTTCATTCAAAGAGAATTGCCTATTTTTAGGGGAGACAGTTGCCAATCGCAATATCTTCAAAAGCGTCCACACTTGTCATAGCGATGTTTCAGGCTCCTTCACCCCGCAATGCTGTTGAATGAACAATGGATCATTCACAATTGACAGATGTTGAATTGTCAATTGTCAAATTCCTTCACTCAACAGCATTAACGGTGAAATCGTACTCGCGAAGACGGGTACTATCATTCATTCAAAACAGGCGACTATTCCTTGTTCATCACTTAACCGGCTGAGCTTGGGTTGTAGTCTGTTTGGCTTCTTGTAGTCGTCTCTTAGCGGCAATGTTTTTGATGACTTCATCGGCTCCGACACCGATCATGACCACCAATCCTATGACGGCGAACTCGAGCTGTGTGGCAATACCGAGGATATTAATGGCATTGTAAAGGACTCTGACAATGGCGACACCAATGATCACCCCCAGGATATTCCCTTCGCCTCCCTTGAGGCTGATCCCTCCGACAACGCATCCAGCAATAGCATAGAGTTCGTACATATTTCCGGCAGTTGAAGGTTGAACAGTGTTCAGGTCCAGAGAAAACAGAACCGCAGCCATGCCAGCGCACACGGCGGAAATGATATAGGCAATGATCGTCATACGGTCAGTGTTGATCCCACTAAAGCGGGCCGCCTTTTCATTCCGTCCCAAAGCCAGAATATAACGCCCATAAATTGAGCGATTTAGAAAAATCGACAGGATGATCCCCACAATCACCAGGATGATAAAAGGCATAGGCAGCGACCAGTCAGTAATAAATTTCGGCGCTTCGCCTTTGGTCCAAAGATCCGAGGGGAGTCTGCCGCTGGTCAGAAATTTCAATCCCTGGAATTCGTTGCGGTAGCCCTGGGTAATGTCTTTCATAGCAAAACGAATCACCCCCCGATAAACAAACAGACCGCAGAGAGTTACAACAAAAGGCTGCATTCCGACCTTTGTGACTAACACCCCATGCGCCAGTCCCATCAGCAATGCCATTGCTAAACAGATCAGCAGGGCCAGAGGGATCGGCATTCTGTAACCCATGATAAAATTCGCGGCAAACGCGCCGATAAAACCCACAATTGATCCGACCGAAAGATCGATCCCACCCGTCATGATCACAAACGCTTCTCCAAGGCTTAACAGTCCAAAAAGTCCTGTCCAGCGTAAGATATTCTTGATATTATAGGGATTCAAAAACGTCGGTTCAATGACAGCAGAGATAACCATGATCGCTAGCAAAAGCACCGCAATTCCCGCAATTTTTTTCATTTATTTGCCTCCTGTTGCTAAACTCACGACAGCTTCTTCCGTAAATTGTTCCTTATGTTGTAATTCTCCACTCACTTCACCATCGTGCATGACAATAATTCTGTCTGCAATACCGATGACTTCCTGCATTTCACTGGAAATAACCAGGATAGCGACTCCCTGGGATGCCAACTGTTCCATGAGTCGATAAATTTCTTCTTTGGCGATCACATCAATTCCTCTGGTCGGCTCGTCCATAAGCAAAACTCGGGGATGTAAAGACAGCCATTTGGCCAGGACCACTTTTTGCTGGTTACCTCCGGAAAGAGATTCAACCACCTGATTAATATTTCTCAGACGGATATTTAATTTCTGAACCATTTCATGTGTGATCGATCTGACCTGATCAAATTGGATCATTTTCATTGTCTGATACCGATCTAAGCCAGCAAGCGTGGTATTTAATTCCACCGCCATCTCCACGATCAATCCGTGCAATTTTCGATCTTCAGGAACTAATCCGATTCCTGCTCGAATGGCATCCCAGGGGTTTTTGATCGTTATCGGTTTTCCATCCAGGAATACTGCGCCGCCTAAGGGTTCATCAATCCCAAACAGCGCGTGGGCAAGTTCCGTTCGCCCTGCTCCGACCAGACCTGCCACCACCAGAATCTCTCCGGCATGGATCGTAAAATTGATCGGTTTATTCGGTTGGCCGGGAACCAGGAAATCGCGAACTTCAAAGACCGGGGTTGTGCTGGCCTCATGTTCATGATGATAGAATTTTTCGATATCTCTGCCCACCATGAGCCGGATCATATTATCATAAACGATCTCCTCCCGCTTCAAGCGGCCAGAAACCTTTCCATCGCGCAGCACGGTTACTCGATCGGCGACCTCTTTGACCTCTCCCAAACGATGAGAAATATAAATAATGCCTACCCCTTGCAAGCGTAATTCTTTCATGACTTTGAACAACTGTTCGGCCTCATTCCGGGAAAGACTGCTCGTCGGTTCATCCATGATCAGGATGCGAGCATTAATCGAGAGTGCTTTGGCAATTTCCACCATCTGCTGCGCCCCAATCGTCAGATCTCTGACAAGGGTTCTGGGAGAACAGTCCATTTCGATCCGCTTGAGGATCTTTTCTGTCTCATGATAAATTTTTTTCCGATCAATCAAACGGAGAAACTCAGTTTGTCGAGGTTCTCGGCCCAGAAACACATTAGCCGCCACATCCAGATTATCAGAAAGGTTCAATTCCTGATGGACGAAAGCAATGCCCAACTGAGTGGCTCTATGCACTGAATCAATAGCGACTTCTTGTTCGTCCAGAAAGATTTTACCCGTATCAGGATGATAGATTCCTCCCAGAATATTCATGAGGGTACTTTTCCCGGCGCCATTTTCGCCGATCACCGCCAGAATTTCCCCTCTGTCTAGCTCTATATCCACATTATCAAGCGCCTTCACTCCCGGAAAGTATTTCGTGATGCCGCGCATTTCCAATAGACACGATGCTTGTTGATCTGTCATAACCTCCATTCCCTTGTGGATTGTGGATTGTTGCTTATAGCTTTTTGAATATAGCGATCCTAAATTAGTTGTGTTTCGACTCCGCTCGACAACCGGTACGGACACTGAGCGGAGTCGAAGTGTCATGATTACAAATGATTTAGGATCGCTATATTTGAGTCAACAGGCCATAAGCAACAGTCATCAAACATCAAGCATAGTTGAGCCTGGAGTTACCCAGGCTCAACCTTCCAGAAGACATGAGAGAATGATCTTAGCGTTGTTCGAAGAACTCTCCGGCTTTTAACTGTGATTCCAGTTTTTTCTGGAATTCATCAACGTTTGCCTGAGTCACCTTCACGGCGGGCACATCAACTAAGGTATTCTCAGGAATGCCAGGATCTTCACCTTTGACAAGTTTGTACAGAATTTCGCAGCTCTTATAGCCATAGGTATATGGATCCTGAGCCATGGTCGCATAGACGTAGCCATCGCGGATTGCCTGCAAAACTTCGGTTTCCTGATCAAAGGCCACAATATGGATCTTCCCGAGTTTATCCGCATCGCGCACAGCGCTAATAATCGCCGGGGTGCTGTAGCTCCACATTCCAAGCAGCAGATCGAGGTCGGGATATTTGATCAGCACATCTTCCGCATTCGATTTTGCTCGACTCTCGTCGCCGCCATCAGTGCGAGTATCCACCAGGGTCCATTTCCCGCATTCGATATTCGGATCTGCCGGGGTCATCTCTCCGGGATAGCTGCTCTGATACGGTAATCCGCGCAGCTCATCAATGATCCCTTGACGGCGTTCGATTGCGTTCTGAGCGTCCAGCCGCCCAACAATAATGATAAACGTGCCTCCATCGGGAAGCAACTCTCTAATCGCCTCACCGGCCATTCTTCCGGCAGCATAATTACTCATCCCAATATACGCTAAGCGTTTGCTAGCGGGGGCATCGCTGTCAAAACAGACGAGCGGAACCTGGGCGGCAACTTCGTCCAGGAAAGGCGTCAGGTTATCCGGGTCAATCACGCTGATCGCAACCCCATCGATCCCCTTGGCCAACATGGTTTCGATAAACCGTTTCTGTTCTTCAAGCATGGCTTGCGGTGGTTTGAAGAACTCGACTTTAATGTTGATATCTTGCTCGAGTTGAGCGATACCCGCCGCCGCATAGGTCCAGAATTGATAAGGACCATTGGAGATGAACGCCACGGTCACCGGGTCTTCTGCCCAGGCAGAGCCAATACCGGCTAACATAAGCACCATTGTGGCTACTGTAACAAACCTTTTCATGAAAACAACCTCCTCTTTGTTTGCATAGTTCCGCTATGCCTTTATAACGAAACCATGTTCACACAATGAGACACTTTGATGTATATGAGACACGACACTATAGTTACTCAAAACACATATTCCTGATGTTTCAAGTTTTTTGCCATACAGGGACTATAAACTCCTGCCGCCCTCACGAAAGGATGTTCGTCAGGACAACCTGTTTCTCTGATAAATCTGAGCACAAGCCTGGCAAAAAATTATATTGACGTATGACCTCCAACCCCAACTCAATACTATTGAATGAACAATTCATCATTCACAATTCACAATTCTCTTTTTTTCCCCTATTATTCAGCAAAAGACAGAAAATTGTTTCTTATATTCAATTCTTGTAGTTATAAGCAAATATCAATAATTTCTTTACACTGATGTAGCGCGAAATTCCTTTTCGCGGCTTAGTGCGTGAAAAGGAATTTCGCGCTACATAAAGAGTCTTTACCGGATTTTTATTACCTATTTCGCCCATGCCAGAGAGCGTTGAACAGCTTTTTTCCAGCCATCATATAACCCCTCACGTTGATCCTTACTCATCGTGGGTTCAAAGATACGATCCAGTTTCCAGTGCTGTTCGATTTCTTGCTTATCCTTCCAAAAACCAACCCCTAAACCGGCCAGGTAGCCGGCACCGCGAGCTGCCATCTCGGTAACAGAAGGCCGTTCTACAGGTATCCCCAGGATATCTGCCTGGAACTGCATGAGAAAATCACTCCGGGTGGCCCCGCCATCAACCCGTAAGGATTTTGCCTTTTCCCCGGAATCAGCCTCCATGGCATCCAAAACATCACGGGTTTGATAGGCCATAGATTCCAGAGTAGCCCGCGCAATATGTTCACGGGTTGTCCCTCGCGTTATACCGATGATCAATCCCCGGGCATACATATCCCAGTACGGAGCGCAAAGTCCGGTAAATGCCGGGACAATATAGACATCCCCAGTATCCGCAACCTTCTCTGCCAGGGTCGTACACTCGGCGCTTGAGTCAATAATCTGAAGTCCATCTCGAAGCCATTGAACTGCAGCGCCGCCAATAAACACCACGCCTTCCAGGGCATATTCCGTTTTGCCAGCAATATGCCAACCCAGGTCAGTTGTCAAGCCATTTTGTGAAAGGATCGCTTTTTCTCCGATATTCATCATCAGTGCCAGGGCAGTGCCATAGGTGTTTTTTGCCATTCCCGGTTTAAAACAGGTCTGTCCGAAAGTCGCTGCGTGTTGATCTCCGGCAACTCCGGCAATCGGAATTTCTGCTCCGAAGAAGGCGTCTTTCGATGTTGTTGCCATCACACCGCTGGAAGGCATTAACTCGGGCAGGATTTCTTTGGGAATCCCTACAGCCGCTAATAATTCTTGATCCCATTGGAGGGTATGAATATTAAGCAGCAAGGTGCGTGAAGCGTTAGAAAAATCTGTCACATGGGAGGCTCCTCCGCTTAAATTCCACATAATCCAGGAATCGATATTTCCCATAAAAATCTTACCCTGAGCGATCTTTTCCTTCACGCCGGGAACATTGTCAATAATCCATCGAATTTTGGTGGCCGAGAAGTACGCGTCAATCACCAGGCCGGTCTTTTCCCGCACCATTGGTTCATACCCTTTGGCCTTCAGTTCATCGCAGATATGCGCGGTTCTGCGGCACTGCCAGACAATGGCATTATAGACCGGTTCCCCAGTATCTTTATCCCAGAGGATCGTGGTTTCCCGTTGATTCGTGATACCGATGGCCGCGATCTCTTCAGCTTGCGCCTTTCCGGTTTCCAGGACTTCCTGACTACACTCTTTGACCGTCTGCCAGTACTCTTTGGGATTATGTTCGACCCAGCCGGGATGCGGAAAGATCTGCTCGATCTCCCTGTAAGCCGTCGCATGAACATCGCCAGCATGATTAAAGAGGATGACTCTGGTTCCGGTCGTCCCCTGATCTATCGCCATGATGTATTTTTTATCCATTTTCTTCCCCCCTTTATTTGGATGACTCTCCTGGCTTAATGATTGCTTTCATGATATTCTCATATTGCAAAGCATGAAATGCGTTCTCAATATTTTGTAAAGCGAAAATTCGACTGATATATTTTTTGACGTTCAATTTTCGCTGTGCGATCCACTCTAGCACCAATTTGTTCTGGGGCGGAGTAGAAGCATGGACTCCATAGACAGCAAGTTCTTTATAATGGATCAAATTACTGTCAAGAAAGCCTGTGGCTTTTCCCGGAAGCCCCCCAAACAAACTCACTCGTCCCCGTTTGGCGGTAACCTTTAACGCATCTATCTGAGCCTGTCCCGACGAGCAAGCAGTAATGGCTACATTCACCCCTTTCCCATTCGTAAGCTGTGTGATTTTTTCAAAAAGTTGTCCCTGACTCGGATCAAGCATAGAAACGTGCGGGAGAAGTTTTTGGGCTTGCTCCGCTCTGTTACGAGCAATTTCGATGATGATAACCTGTTCGGCTTCCCGGAGGAATGCGAGTTCTGCATGTATGCAGCCGATGAAGCCTGAACCGAAAATAGCAACCGAATCACCTTTTTCGATCCGGAGGAATTCCTGTCCGTTGACAACACAGGCAATTGGTTCAGCGAGAACCGCTTCTTCATCAGCCACATGTTCTGCAACCTTGTTTACATTTCCCTGTTTGAAAGCCTGGAAGGGAATCTCCAGATACTCTGCAAAAGTGCCCTCATACTGAAAGCCTATGGTTTTCAGGTTATCACACAAATTCGTATATCCTCTGGAACAAGCATAACAGTCTCCACAGCCAATCGCCGGCGCCACTGTTACCCTCTCGCCGGCCGAAACCCCTGTGATTTTGCTCCCCACATCTATCAAGACGCCACAAACCTCATGCCCAACTATTCGGGGAGGGATGATTTTACTGCTCCCGTGCAAATATGTTCGAAGATCGGTGCCGCAAATCGAACACGCCTGTACCTGGAGAATCGCATTGTCCTCTCTGGGAATCGGTTGGGGTTTCTCCTGTAATGAGAGCTTTCCTGCCTGGTCATACACATACGCTAGCACAACATGTTTCTCCCAGATGTAAAAAGAGCATCAGCATTCAGTGACCAGTCAGCAGACTGATCATTGAATACTGACCACTGAATACTGCTGTCAGACTTTCACATATTGAATACCGAGGATATCGCACAGCATTTTCCATTTCCTGGTATGATCCCCGAGGAAGAGGACCTGATGGTGGGTTCCGCCATTTTCCAGCCAAGCATCCATACAGGCTCTTACACCGGTATCCGGCCTGAAGTGGAAATATGGCATCGGGACATCGGACAATTCTTCCGTATCAAGCACGTCGCCTTTTGCGACAATCAAGCGGTAGTTCTCACCGGCAATCGGCGCCAGAGACACCATCGTAGCAGGGCCAGGCTGGGCACTAAAGACAACGGTCGGCGGATTTTCAAGGCCTCCGATTTCGAGTTCGCGATCAATAAGTTTAATGGGGCGATCTTTGCGGGCAATTTTCCAGTTTCCTTCCCCCATGTGGCTCATAAGAGCCGAGTCCTTCTCAAAATCAAGAGAATACATTTCAGTAAAATGGGCGTTGCCGATCAGGATATGTCCGGCTAATGTCATGGTGACTGTATGGGTATCACCTTCGGCGGAATAGCCGTAACCTTTGGCCAGAAGATTTGATGCGCCAAGCATCGGAATTTGTTTAAAACGGCCATCTTCCTTGAAAACATCAAAATTGGGAGAAAAACCATCATAATTCTTCTCTTGCAGGAATTTTTCAAACCCTAACTGCAAACGCACGGCATAGCGGTGACTTTCCTCTGACAGCTTCGGATCGAGTTTGAAATTCTTCCGATCCTCTGCCATTTGTCGTTCAATTTCTTCGTTGGTCGCAGACTCCATATAACGATACACATCACCGATGCTTTCATGATTGACTTCTGGTCCAATTTTCCTGAAAAATGCGGCATCGTCACCGACAATGTCGCCCATACCGCGCATTCTTCCGAAGATGGCAATACGTGCTCTCTTTAACTCTGCGGCTGTCCGGGCGGCTCGTGCCCAATCATCTACAAACGAGGTAAAAGCTTTACTCTTCCAGTCTTCAGTGATAATCGCCGGTTTGAATCCGGCCCGTAGGATCATATTGGCCGTATCTTGTGCGCCGTGAATGCCTTGATTGGTAGTCAGAAGACTCCAATTCCAATTCTTTGTGACTGAAGGAAGAGGCTGAATATTAGCAAGCATCAAGGGCAGATAATTACGCTGTAAGGCCTGAACTAATCGCAGCCCCGGACTATAGAGCAGCATGATAATCATGACCCCATCCAGTTCTTTTTCATGAAACTCCTTCATGAATTTTTCGATAAGATCTCTGCTTTTCGCTGCTCCGGGAAAATACACATCAGCCACATCTTTGAGATGAGCGACGATGTCTCGGGCAAATTTCTCCTGGTTTTCAGTAATTTCCGGCTGTTTTTCATCATACAAACCATGCATGATACCAAGCAAACCGATTCTGGGGCGACGTTTTTCTATCATCGTTTTTTCCTCCTTTGAAAATGTAGCGCGAAACTCCAGTTTCGCGCACCATTGATACGGCCGCGAAACTTCAGTTTCGCGGTACATCTGATTTTCATTGCGTCGAGTGAACGGCCCGCTCATGACATTTCCTGTGAAACTACAGGAATAAAGAATAAGCAAGAATTCGAGTTCAGCCACATTCTTGCTTATCGCCCTTCTTGTAGTTTCATTGCGTCGCCTGTCTGCCACAGGCAGGGGTGAACGCCCGTTCATGCTAACTCCTTTGAATAAGAGATGTGTAGTTTGTGATACATGGTTAGTGATCATAAAAATGATCTGACAGCCATACAAAGCCCACCACACCACCTCCTTCCAAAGTTCAGGATTTCTCTCAAAACTGAGAGAAGTGAGATTTTTATAACAGATTATGATGGATTTGAGACAAACATAAAATATATGTCAAGAAAAATTTTTAAATAAAAGTGAAACGACTGAATGTATGAATTAATAGGAAGGTTTCGAGTGTCAAATTTGTTTTAAGAACTTAAAAATAGGTGTCAATAAGGAAGGTTAGGAGAATGTTGATGGTGTATGAAAATAATTCTAAACATTATACAACATACAATTCTAATCCGAGCTTATCAATAATATCTCTATATTCTTCGGAAATCTCAGAATCTGTAATGACTATATCAAATTCATTTAAATTTGCGAAATATGCCGTTTTTATTACCCCAAATTTAGAAGAATCTACCGTAAGTATTTTAGTTTTTGCAGATTTAAGAGCTGCCTGCTTGGTGACGACTTCATAATGATTAGGGGTCGTTACCCCCAATTCTTCACTTACCCCGGCAGCAGAAATAAATGCTTTATCTGCCCGTGTTTTTTTGATCAGTTGAATGCCTTCCTGACTCTCAAACATGAGGGTATCACTATGATAGTATCCTCCCGCCAAAATGGGATGACAATTTTTCTTACGATGAATTTCCGCTAAGATGTTCATGCCGTAGCATAAAATTGTTACCGGAACCTGTTCCGGAATAAATCGGGCGATATGTTCTGTTGTTGAACCAATATCTATAATAAGAGTCTCGTTCGATTCTATTAATGAAGCCGCCTTTTTTCCGATTCTCATTTTTTCTCTGGTTCTTTTCATTTCCGCATGGGTAATCAGATATGGTTCCTCCTCGTTTTCGGTCGCAGCTTCGATTTTCAATATTGCTCCACCAGGGATTAATTCAATGATATTGTCTTTCGATAACAAATTCAGGTCTCTTCTGATCGTCATTTCCGAAACATTGAACTGCTTAAGGAGTTCTTTTATGCTAATTACATTCTTGACCTGAAATAAATTTGTAATTTGTTTGATTCTCTGATGCCTATCCAAGGTAATTTTCCCCCATTGATTTACCTCGATAATGTTATAAAAATATCAAAAAATGTTTTATATTTATCATTTGTAATATATTGGAAGGATATGAGTGATTTGTCAAGTACTAAATCATGGGAATATGATGAAGTGAATACTTCATCATGATGGAAGACTGTATGAAAACCTTGTAGTGTCAGGGCAGGACAGAAGATGGGTCATTGAACCGCTTCAGCGGTTTTGGTGGTGCGAGTAATTCTACCACCTTACCGCGGGCGCTGCTTTTCCCGAATGCGCGATCAATCCATTGTGGATGGACAAAAGAAAGAGACAGTTCCTCGTACACCAGAAACCGGGTTTTTTCGAAAAACCCGGTTTCTCGGCCTGTCAAAACTAACAAAAATTTATTGATATTTATTTACGATCTTTTTCATCACGTCTCTATCGAATTTCTACGGAGAGCCCCTCCGCAATCGATTTTTCCAATGCTTCGGTTGTTTTCTGGCACCAAATAGCATCGTCCATTGTAGATAGGGGTTCGCCGCCGTACAGGCACATATTCACAAAATACTGATCTTCATTTGTAATCGTGGCCTGATATGCGGTGTAGGTATGGGAGTGCGAGATGCCCTTTTTGACCTCAACCCAATCATTATAGGTGTAATGCGTGGTACCGCCTAAACCGATGACCTTCGCGGTATAGGTCCAGGGCGACGGAGCCAGGTCGTCAGCCGCAAAACTCGAACAGATATGCCCTAACGCGCCATTTTCAAGCTCAAGATTCACCAGGGTGATGTCCTCTTTATCAATCTTTTCATAGTGCAGATTCGCCTTAAATCCTTGTACCCGTATAGGTTTACTGCACGTCAAATACATCAGGGTGTAGAGATTGTGCGTAAAAATATGGCGTACCATCCCTGGCAGCGTCGAAGCTCGTTCCTCGGAATGCTGGATATTGTACATCACATAACAGGAGACAATTTTCCCCAAATCACCGTTCTTGACGAGTTTATGCGCGCGTTTGATACTCTCCTCGTGGATCATGTTATGACCCGGAACGCAAAGCACGCCGGTCTTTTGTGAAATCGCCTTCATTTCTTCCACATCTGCCACTGTAGTGGCCAGGGGTTTTTCGACAAGTACATGTTTTCCGGCTTCCATAATGAGTTTGGCGTATTTCAAATGGGTTTCCTGATTTGTATTGATGATCACCGCATCAATCGAGGAATCTTTCACCAGTTCCTCTGCCGTGTCATATCGCTTACAATGCTCTTCTTGCGCCCGCTTGATCGCTTTTTCGGGCGTACGATTCCAGAGTCCGATTAGCTCTGCATTCGGAATCTCACGCAGGGCAATGGCGTGCAGAATTGAAATCTCGCCTGCCCCAATAAATCCGATACCAAGTTTTTCTTTTGCCATTGTCTGATACCTCCTCTAGTATTTGAGACGTTTTTGGAATGCGGCCCGAAGCGCTGGATCTTCAAGAGATTCTATCTCAATGAACGGCTTCATACCTGGATATTCAAGCGCAGGCAGCACCACGTCATCCGGAAGCACTTCAATAATCTCGGCCATTGAACGATGGCTCAGGCTCGAAATCTCTTCCAATTTCAAGCGGGCGGCTTTTTGCGGCTCTTTCCGGTGAGCCGGATAGCCTGAACCGGATTCGACACTGAAAATCCGGTCAAAGATGAATCTGAGGTTCACATCCGCTGCCCAACCATACCCCTGATTCAAGGCCAGCGAAATGCAATTCCCGCCATTAATCTGGGTAAAAAGCCAGGCATCCAACGCATTCAGGATATGTCCGCAAAAGACGCCGGGATACTGCATGGCTGAATCTAAGTACCCCTGACCTGTTCCGCACCCACCGACCACGAAATCGACGCGTTTGAGATTGAGTAGAATCGCCGTCATCAATCCCGTATGCGTGTAAAATAGTTCCGGTTTCGTCCCATTTTTTGTCATCCCGACATTGAAAATTTCATGACCTCGTCCTTCCAATGCTGCCAGAATATCCGCATTTCTATCCGCAGCGCTTGTTTCATTAATCACAGCTATTTTCATCGTAAACTCCTTCTAGTCGTTTTTTTTGTAACGGTTGTAGATACTCAGTTATAAGAGAGACTTATGATGGTAAAATTTCTACCACCCCCCAGTATTTCTCAGTTTCATATCACCTTAATGATTAAGCATCGACATTCTGGCGGTAATCTCTTTCGCAGTCCGGATGAGTTCGTCCCGAATGGCCTGCTTGCGTTCTTCGCTAATCCTTTCCATCGGCCCTGAAAGGGACACGCTCCCAATCACAATGCCGTTTTTTCCGAACACCGGAGCTGCGATTCCAAGAGAGCCGATATACACCTCCTGACAGGTAATCACATACCCTTGTTCACGTATTTCCGCTAAACGCTGTGTTAAGCGTTCAGGGTCGGTAATCGTATAGGGTGTAAACCGGTGCAGGCCCCCCTCGCAAATCTTCGCTTGCTGCTCCTGATCCAGAAAGGCCAAAATGGATTGTCCTGAAGCTCCGGCATACAAGGGGATCACTCGTCCTTTTTCCGGAGCTAATCTGAACGCTGATGGGCTTTCTACCCCATACAGGCAGATTCCATGATCGCCGCGCAGAATATTGAGCTGCACGGTCTCGCCGGAAAACGCCCCTAATTTTGTTAACAGCGGTTTGGAGATCGCTTCGAGATCGATGCTGCTATGCACAACCTCTTCTAATTCCAACACGCGTAACCCCAGGGAATACTGACCGGTCAGCAGATCTCGTTCTAACAATCCATATTTTTTAAGGGTAAACAAAAACCGATAGACACTGCTTTTAGGAAGGTTGACAGCCTGAGCGATCTCTTCTGTCGTGAGAAAAGGCCGTTCTCGACTAAACTGGAAGAGAATATGTATCCCTCGCGCTAATGATTGAATCTCTTTCATGAGCGAATCCTGCATCAAACATATTGACAGACACAAGGGGAATCAATTATCACTATGTAAAAATCATTTTACATAGTGATAATCAAGAGAATACTTTTTACAGGGATGAAGTTGTCAAGAAAAAAATACAAATATTGAATGTGCTACATACTTGCTCGTTTGGCAGGGGTGGCCTTTCGGAGAAGGGAAATTTGTACAGCCTCGGCTTTGGGATGCGTGTCAGCATATGATGTGTTTTCATATTGTCACACCTTCTTTGAGGATGTGCTCAACAAACGGCATGTTTCGATGGCGTTCATAGAGATCATGCTTTCCCATCATTTTCATATCAAACGCCACGTCATCCTCTAATTCTATCGGGTAAAGCAAATCTATCAAGGTTTTTTCCAACTGCCAATCGAGCGGCATCACCTCATCATTCAGCACAATCAGAATATCAATATCCGACGCATTGGTGGCCGAATTTCTCGCAACAGAACCAAAAACCAGAAGTTGTTCCAATGCCTTTCCAAAGTGTCCCTGAAGTTGGTGTTTGACTTTATAAAGCGTATGTTCATGTTGCATAATGTTCACATCTTATGTATAATCGTTTTAATCAGGCTTCTCCTCATCTATTCCGGCGTCACGGCAGACTTGCGTGAATAGGTCGCTCAGTCCCAATTCTTCAGCCCAATGGTGCAGATAAGGCATGTCCAGATGGCCTTTTTGCACTTTCAATACCCCCATGACATCAGTCCACTGCCGCTCCGATATGCCGCCGCCCATCCGAAACCAATCAAGTTTGTGCAGGATAATGTCTTCAGGCGACGCCAGGAACAATTCTATGTCTTGTTCCTCATCCAACACGTCTTTTCGTCTTCTCTGAAAAGCTTCCCGATCATACGCGGAGGATTTCAGAATAAATACATCTATTTTCAACATGGTTTCAAGGTGAATCAGATTAAAGGATGCTTGTCGTTGAATGGCCTCTGTGATCATATCGCGGTCAGTGTAGTACGCTGATTCAAGCATATTTACAAGCAGCGGGACATGTTTTCTCTGTATATCGGCAACGAGGTCAACATCCACCGTTGCACGAGGAATGCCATGAACTGAGCTGGTGACAGAGCCGCCAATATAATACGAAATCCCTAACCGTTCAAAGGCTTGTATCAGCGGTTCAACCACGACAAGAGTATCAAGCAATTCCATGTTCTTTTCCTCGATTCAGATAGATTTGAAGGCGATCTGCCAGATCATCTCCATAACAATACCTGACAAATAACACGTTCAATGCCTGTTCACTCAGATCAGGATTCATTTCTCGAAGTGTTCGCCTCGAAAGCCTAAGCACCGTTTGCGAGAGCGACCGCATCAACCACGCCCGCTTGATAGGACCGGCCTTTCGCAGAAGATTAAGCTGCACTTCTTCGGCTTTGGGATGAGTGTCAACAGATTGTGTTTTCATATTGTCACACCTTCGACATCTTCCAGACAAACTTCCCGATATGGTCAATACAGGAAACCATCGTTGAACCTGATTTGAATTTTCAAGCGCGACGATGAAGGTTGAATCTCCCATGTGCTGATCTCGTACTTTGTCATCATTGCCGCTTATGTGTTCAGGAGTTCTTTCATGCGTGTTCCACCTCTGCGGCTCTCTGCTGCCATATATTCAGGTTTTCAACCGCAAACTCCCAATCCATCAGGCCATCTTCCCATTCGAAATCTTCTTCATTCTCCATTGCCTCAATTTTATTCTTGAATTCAACAAATTTACAGCTATATTTGCTTTCAAAAAACCTGTTTTCAACCTCATCTTTTTGCAGCATCGTGTAAATCTGCGTTAAGGCATAATTTTTTAACAACATCACTGGCGAAATGGCGAGTTCCTGATACAGATTCGCCAATGCCGCCGGGATTTCCAATGATTGCTGAACTATTGCAGCCATAATTCCTCCTTCGTAAGTTTACACTCCTACGATGATTTTTAGGCTGTGCATGTATCATCCATGTTATCAGCGTTCCTCATAAACATGTTACAAGTATCGCTGCAATTCGTTTGAGCAGCACATTCCAATCCCCCGGATACACCTCGATTTTCGCAATGATCGCCCTTTGGTGATTGTCCGTAACCGTGAGCTTCGGCGGTTCCGGTCGCAGAAAACACGTTCAGGTATTAATGGGCGTATAAAGACAAGTATCGTCCAGATCCCACACGCGCCCGTTGTACAATATCCGCGCCATCTACTGCCCCTGCTCGCAAATGTGCCTGCAACGAGATAATACAATGCATGAACTGTATGAGCAGGGTTGTCAAGTTGAATTCTCAAAAATTCGCTGTAAAATAGGGTTTCATTATAAAGGACATGAGACGTCATGATTTGATGTGAATATCAGGCAGATCTTCAGAAAATTCACCGTCAATGAGCGCGATCTGTTTTCGCACAATGCCGCGTTTTTCGAGGGCGGGCTTCAGGCAGAAGTTCTCAAAATCCTCTTTGCTAATATCCTCAGGCGATTTAACATGCGGAAACAGAAGTTTCAAATAGCCTGACGCAAGCTTTGTAACAGCTTTCGTATCGCGTTTATCGGCATTCTGAGGCACAGCCATCAATTCACTGGCAATCAATGAGTAATCTGAGATAGATCGAAGTGAATGCAGAATTTCAGAAAAATACTCAACGTTTAATGTATAACCTTTGATGGTCAAATCCTCATGAATTCTTTTCAGTTTCCACCCTTCTATAAATCCGTGAAAACGATCTAACAGCGCTGATGATTGAAAAAATTGCGGCAGATTCGTAAAATATTTCTGATGAACAGGCTGATTATGATTGGATAAAGGGATATTGCCTAACAGCATTAACCCGGCTAAAGAGGTACCTCGTGTATGAGCAACCGTAAACACCCCGCTTTCCAGATAGTTTTTCAAGGCCCCCTGCAACTCGTTCTCATCCGCAAATCTGATGGTTTCGATTTCATCCATCGAAATGCAGTCATAGTTAGTTATCAAGCCCATAGATTTTCGTGAGACATCATAAAACAATTTCGCCCGTGTGACCGTGCCTCCGCTGATTAACCAGCCATATTTGCTGATATTGCCAAAAATATAGGATTTGCCGGTGCCCTTGGGCGCAAGTTCGATCATATTCAGATTTGGCTCCACAAAGATTAACAGGCGGCTGATAAACAAAAGTTTTTGCGTGAAGCTGTCAAATCCATCCGGGTTGTATTCCATTGAACGAATTAAGACATCAATCCACTCCGTCAGTGAAAATTCTTTGCGAACAGTCCGAAAATAGTCAACATCCACATCGTAGGGTTTGAACGGCTTAAAATTCACGAGTTCAATCGCGCCTTTTTCTTTGCCTTCAGGGGGAATATAGACCAGGGTAATCACGCCCCAGATTTCTCCTTCTCGGAGTTCTTTATGACGTTTGGCGACATAATCCGGGATTCTGCCTTCATTCGCTTTAATACTCAAATCAGGAATCGAGAATCTGAGGGCGTTCTTTAAAATATCAATTTCGACAATAAAACGCGTTAAAATTGTGACTTCTTCGCCGTAAGTTCTCACTCTGTTTTTGATGTCGCTGTTTTTATGAGGAATATGTTCTTCCAGAAAAATAAGCAGTCCATGCGTATCAAGATTGCCCTGCTCATCCGTAAATTTTCGAATGAGCCAATCTTTGATAAAGGACGGTAAATTTTTGCCCGAAAAAATGCTGTAACGTTCAGGAATTTTATAGACCGATTCATCAGGAAAATGGGTTCTAATTTTTTCATCCAATTGATTCATAATAACTCCCTTTCTTTGAAGCCGCCTGTCATTGTGAGGGTAAGATCGAACTTCTGGTCGAGCACCTGTAATTCGAATTGATATTCGCCCGCTTTGAACCCGCGCAGCAACACGCCCCAATGGTCATCCTGTTTTTCTAAAAGAAATTCTTTGCCTTTCCAGAGTAAGACTGGTGCAGACGGTGGCAGCGGTGTGACGTCCACGAGCAGCAATGGCATGCGCACAGAAATTTCCGGCGTCAAGAGGTTGATATGATACGTAATTCGGTCATCAATCTTCGAAATCACCAGATAAGGGGTCACAACTTCTTCAGGGGTTGCGCCGCCATGTACCTCGCGCGCCGGAGTGGTATAGAGCGACGTATGTTTCAACGCCACCAGCGTTTTTTGGCCTTCATGCTCGCCATGCTGAATGGTGTGCACTAAGAAATCGCTGTCCGCTTGATGTTCCTGGTCAGTCCACAGACAGCGGCCTTCATGATCGGAGGCCTGGAAATCGTATTTTTTGAAATTCCCGAACCGTTTTTGCGCCAGAAAGGTACAGCCATGATCAGAAACAACCACAATCCGTTCGTATGGATTTTCGATGATGTCGCGTTTTACAATGGCTTGCAGCAATTCGATTTGGCGGATCAAATCATCCGGGTAAGTATAAGGCTTTTCGTCGTGAATGTAGGCATCGAAGTCTCGAATGTATATTGCCTGTTCGAACCGGTTATGTTCCGTTGTCGTAGGTAAATTGGCCGTACTCAGATAGGCTTTGGCGACATGTTTGTTTTTGGTTTGCCCATAGCTGTTAATCAGATAAATCAGCAAAGGCAGCCATTCGGCCCCTAAGCCGTCAATCCAGATCAGGCATGTGTTTCCGTCATGTTCCTGATGTTTGCCCAGGTGATAGTACCAGGCATAAAAACTGTTTTGATCTTGGTTTTTCTCGTTCAAAAGGGCTGTCAAAGTTTCGGTTTTGCAATCGAAGACTTTCGAGCGGGCATATTCCTGAAAATACGCCGGCAGCCAATCCTCTAGGGTCGGATTGTCCAGCATCACCTGCCAATGCAGATAATGAAATAATTCGGGATAGACCTGTCTGAGCAAAGCGTCATAGCGTTCTTGCTGGTCTGCGCCAATGGTTTTCAGGAGTTCGAAAAGATAGGTTCGCTCTGCATGCGAAATATTGGTCAGATATTGTGCTTGAACTTCCAAATGTTTCTCAACAAGTTCTGAGAGCGTATGACGCAACTTCTCTTCAAGAGAATGGTAGGGCAGTTTGTACTCCTCATGCAGCAGTTTCAGATAGGTTTTGCGTTCCGTAAAAATCTCGGCGTTTGATGGGGTGAATTCGAAAATATCAAACCAGAGATGAGTGATCAGTTCATCGTCACTATAGAGGACGATGGCAGATATCATCTTGTAAAGATAGCCTATCTGTAAATGTGGCTGATTGAGCACCCAATGCCGCAGCAACCAGCGACTGAAAGCATCAGGATATTGAAACCACAATTTTAATAAGCCTTCGGATGTCATGGCTCTGACATTCCGAATGTTAAAATGCGTTGCGACAACATGATGAAAATCCACAAATCCGGCCTCATGCCTGTGTTTGCTTTCCTTGTGCAGCAAGGCGTCCCAAAATCGCGCTTCCTGGGGTTGATATGGCATCGGCAGCGCGACGCCCAGAATTTTTTCTAAATAGGCTTTGGGAGTGTCGATCGGTTCAGGCTGAAAAATGGCGTCAGGCAGGAAATCTTTATATAAATACGCCATTGAGCGGGATTTGCACACCACGGCTTGCAGCGGCGTATGTTTCCACAGGTCTAACCAATCCGATGTCGTACGGATGATGGTAAAACCCGCTGGCGCAATATCAACTTCAACGCCTGTGTAAGCGACAAGCTGATAAATCCGAATTTTTTCTGCACGGTCTTCCTCGACGCTCCAGATCGGCGCTCAATGCCCGCGGCGATGAAAGGTTTTGAACACGTTGTTTTCACAGCGGCCTTTGAGGCCGACAAAGGGCAGATAGATCCGGCGGGACGCCTGTTCAGGAGCATTTTCAATTTCGAATAAACTGAGCAATAGGGACTGTAATTTACCATCCTGAAAAAATCGCACCACTTCGGACATGGGAACAATCAGGCTATCTGTTTCCTGAGATGCGACGATCCGGTACAGATCCTCTGAGGTGAGCCAGCCATCTTGATGCGGCAGACAGGATTTCAATTGAATGAGAGGGATTTTTGCTAAATGCGACGTCAGTTTTCGCAAGGCATGAAAGGTATTCAAGAAAATGAGGCGTACCGGATAGCGCACCGCCCCTGGAGATCGATCGTCTTTATCCTCCTCAATAGCGGCAAATAAGGCGTCATTGGATTGCAGATGAGTAATCATAACACCTCACATCCACTTTTCGATACGAAGCGGGAAAGAGTGTTGAATAACCTGATAATGCTTGACATTATTGGTGACGAGATTCATGCCATGAAAAAGGGCCGTTGCTCCGATGATCAGATCGAATTCTCCTGACAATTCTCCTTGCGGCTTGAGAACACTATAAATATCTGCCGCTTTATCCAACACGCCCTGATCCACATACAGCACATCCGTTTTCTCAAGAAATTCGTGAAAGACTTGTAAACGTTTCGTAGCTCCGACAGCTTTATAGCCGCGCAAACATTCGTAATAAGTCAGACAACTGATTGTAAACCGGCCATAGTGCCTCAGATAAACTTGACTCCTCTGATAGAAGGGTTCTCGCTGTTTCAAGATATAACTCAACACATCCGTATCAATCAAACACAAAGCTTCGTTCATGATTGCGCTCCCGTTGGGTATAGATTTCATCAAGCAGCAGATCAGCTTCATCCATGATCGCCGTATATTTTTGAGTGATCTCGTTCAGCCAGGCGACCGGATCGTCTTGAGAGGGTTGCCAATCGATCACAATCACTTTGACGCGATGGTGCTGTAATGGGAACATGCTCTTTGGAAGCACAATGACGCCATCTTCCCGAATCGTTGAATCAAATTGATAGGTTTTGATCATAGTAATCTCCTTTCCCATAACCTATTCATAAATATCGCTCTAAAATAGCAATGATTTCTTGATGTTCCTGCACAATTCTTTTGAGCAGCGCTTGCCAATTCCCCGAATACGCCTCGATTCTCGTAATGATCGCCGTCTGGTCTTTTTCCGCGACCATGAGTTTCGGCATGTCCGGTGCCAGAGAGCACGTTCAGGTATTGATGGGTTTGTAAAGACAGGTATCGTTCATATCCCACACCCGCCCATTGTAGGATACCCGCGCAATCTGCCGCCCCTGTTCGCAAATCTACCCGCCGGTCCAATTGCCGCCGCCTAAATTATGTTTCGCAATATAGGCTTCACACGCCGCGCTCGCCTCCTGCCAATTGTTGACCTCGAGGTGAGGGCCGGCGACATCTCATTATTCGGATTTTCGCGGAAATCAGGATTGCCCTGCGATGCCATGGTCAGTTGCACAACGTAGTATTTTCTTCTTCATTTAACACAGCAAATTCTTTGTTCATTCGACAATCTCATTCATGAATTGCTTGTGCAAGGCTGTCAAGTTTAAATTAACAAATTAACTGAGTGTGATTTCTTCTGCCTGCCCAACAAAAAACCATTGACAAATCTTCTTCTCACTGGAAAATCCGTCAGCATATCGAATTGAACAAGCAACGATCACTCCTGTGGAAAGAGGTTGTCTATGGATTTGTTTAGCCAAAACATGACATTGGAACAAAAAATATTTCACGCCTTATTTTTCGCGCCAACAGAAGATGCTGTTGATGAGGTGTTTCTCCAATACCCCCAAATCTTTCAAACCGATCAAAACTGGTATCCGCTCGGCGGGAATGAAAGTAATTTTGGCGTCATCGAAAATCAGTAATCCTCGCCAATTGCAGCCTTAATCGAAAAAATTACCAATTCAATTGATGCCATTTTAATGAAAAAGTGCTATGAAGCGGGGATTGATCCGAAATCTCCAAAAGCTCCAAGATCAATTGAGGATGGAGTTGAACGCTTCTTTCCGGATTGGAAAAATTGGGATTTGTCTTCTTTTCGAAAAGCGCAGGCTGAGGAGATTCAAATTCTGGCAGATGGCCCCAAATTGATCCCTTCCCTGATCGTTTATGATAATGGTGAAGGACAGCATCCTGAAGATTTTGAAGGCACGTTCTTATCTCTGTTGCGAGGCAATAAAAATGAGATTCACTTTGTTCAGGGGAAATATAACATGGGAGGCACCGGGGCAATCGTGTTTTGCGGGAAAAAACGCTATCACCTCATTGGGTCACGACGATTTGACGGAACCGGTAAATTCGGTTTCACCCTCATTAGAAAACACCCATTAAGCAGGCAAGAACAGCAAACGAAGAAAAACACCTGGTATGAATACTTAAAAATCAACAAACAGATCCCTGGCTTTGACATCACGGAGTTAGATTTAGGCTTGTATCATCGAAAATTTACAACCGGGACGCTTATCAAGCTGTATTCCTACGATCTGCCTACTGGGGCGCGCTCCGTGATTTCAAGAGATTTAAACCAGAGCATCAATGAATATCTGTTTGTGCCGGCTCTGCCGATTTACACGATTGATAAAAAAGAACGTTACCCCCAGGACCGAGCGTTAGAACGGGAACTTTACGGATTAAAACGCCGACTTGAACAGGATGACAGCAAATACATTGAAGATTTCTTTTCCGAATCATATCAAGACCAAAAAATTGGTGGGATGAAAGTGACATGCTATGTCTTTAAGCCGAAAATCGAAGACAAAAGCATCAAAGAGAGTCGCGAAAGCATCAGGCGCGAATTTTTCAAAAATGACATGTCGGTGCTGTTTTCTGACAATGGCCAGGTTCACGCGCATTATACCTCCGAATTCATCACGCGTTCCTTACAATTCCCGCTGCTCAAAAATCATTTGTTGATTCATGTGGATTGCACAAACATGCATCTTGAGTTTCGAAATGAATTGTTTATGGCGTCGCGCGACCGTTTAAAGGGTGGCGATGAAGCCCGCTATCTGCGTGAAAAGTTAGCGAATGTCTTGAAACGCAGCAAATTAAAAGAGATCAACAAACACCGTAAAGAAGCCATTACCGTTGAAGGCGGGGAAGCACAAGACCTGCTGAAATCCCTGACCAAAAACCTCCCGCTGAACGAAGACTTGCTCAAACTGTTGAGTCAAACCTTTAAATTGGAACAAAAGAAAAAAGAACCGCCGAAAACGCATGAGAAGAAACATGAAAGAGCGCAAGAAGAAAAAGAGCCTTTTGTCGGAAAACGGTTTCCAACTTATCTCAGATTAACTAGGCACACTGATGACGCAAAGCCTATCGCTCAGATTCCGATTGGCGGGGAACGAACCATTCGGCTTTTAACCGATGTCGAAAATCAATACTTTGATCGAATTGAAGATCCGGGTGAATTTGAAGTGGCGTTGTTAAATATCAAACGTAATGAGGTGACTGGCGGAGATCAGGCAGGTACGCCGCGCGAAATTTCGGAAGTGTTTAATGTGGTCAAAACAAGTCCGAATAATGGCGTAATCAAGGTCTTATTGAATCCAACGGACGTCGTTCAGGTTGGCGATGCGGTTGAAATACAAGCATCGTTAGCCGGAGCAGGTGAAACCTTTGAAGAAATCTTTTGGGTCAAAATCAGCGAGCCGGAACAAAAACCCGAACCCAAAAAGGAAAAAGAAGTTGAAGATGATCGCCTCGGGCTGCCAAAGCATATCCTGGTGTATAAGGAAGCAAGAGAAAATGTGATCACGTGGGAGAAAATGGAGAGCGAAGGAATCGAAATGGAGTGGAAAACGGTCATGCACCCCTATATTGAAGGCGAGACGCTGGAATCCATCTATATCAACATGGATAGCACCGTGTTGAAAAACTATAAATCCAAACTGAAATCTGAAGAACAATATCAATTAGCCGACAAACGCTATATCTCCACCGTCTATTTTCATACGCTTTTCCTTTATTCCATCAATAAAAACCGACAATACGCCATGAAATGCCTCGAAGGTGAAGACGAAAAAGAGGTTGATTTGACCGAATACCTCAAAGATGTGTTTGAGAGCTACTATTCGGCGTTCTTGCTGAATTTCGAGATCAGCGAATTGATAGAAAGTCTGGATGTATAGACATTAAGCGGCTAATTGGTTGGGAGTGATAATTTCATGCATCCAATGGCGGTTGGTGGTCACATGGTCTGCTCTGACATATTTGGCGATATTCTGCTGAAAATCCTCAAACTTAAAATGATTGGCGTTTCTGACAACATACCCTTCCTGCTCTTTCCCAAAGACTGATTTTCCTGTCCAACATGCTTTAATTGCCGCTTCATCCCATTTCCCGCGGTATAAGACCGGAACCGTTTCTAAACCGAGGAGTTGACACCATTCCACGGTATCGTCCCAACTGAGACAGACATCCTCCTGAAAAATGGCGAATACGTAGAAATAGGTGGTCAGGGCATCGTAAAAGATGCTGTGTTTCGCGTATAAATTTTCACCGCAAATTCTGACATCCTGGGGAATATCGTGTTTGAGGCCGGCATGAAAGTGTTTGATCCAATCTCTGGAGGGATGGGATTTGGAATCAAGGCTGCGGGCATGCAGGTAATCGTGGTAGAGCGTGGTGTTTTCACCATCCAATTTTTCAGTGACAACAATATCGTCTAAGCATTGAAGTTGTTCGATGGAATTTAAGGCAATGTCATCTTCTAATCTTCCAAACGACCAGGATAAATGAGGTATGCGAGGAAATTTCTTTCGTTTTGTCTTCATGCCTATATTTTCCAAACATGGTCATTTTCAATAGCTTTCTGTCGGTCGTCAATATATTTAATCTTCACTCCAATATCAGATTCTAAAAAATCTCCAAAAAGTTGGGCAAATTTCTTTTCAGCGCGTTTAATTTTTACAACATTAGGATCCCTTTCTAATTCCCGTAACTTTAGAACATCGTTATTTTTGATATACTCGGAAAGTGTAGAAAGGGTATGCTGAATTGGTGGACTATCTCGTATCTTCCTCATGGTTTCAATTTCATCGATTAAAGGGCTTATTTTGCTATTATACAAGGCTTTTAATGAAATACAAAAATTCAAAATTTCTTTTTTTGAAATATATTCTTTCAAGTAACAAAGAATTACGATGTCTATTGAATCAAGGAATTGTCCTATTTGATTAATCCTAACAAAATCTCCAAAATCATCTTTGGCAATATCATCATCAGAGACAAAGCAGGTTTTTAGTACATTTTCATTGAGTTTAATTTCTCCCATGCGGCTTAAATACAGAGATAAAGCAATTGAATAAAACTCCCCATTATCTTTCGTATATTTTGTAACAGTTTTTAGAAAACCACAGAACTCATCAACATCTTCATATGTAGTGAATTGCGGGATATATGAACTGATAAGATTATCTAAATCATCTTTCAGTTTTGCAAGTTCACTTTTTTCCTTCGCATAAAGATTATCATACTTGTTGTCATTGACTTCTTCAAAAACCTTTGGATGAATGACAATCTGATCGAACAACCTTTGAAGGTGTTCAATATATTTTCCATCAAAAACACTCTGCAATAGGTTAAGTATTGTACAAGCATCAACAACAGCTATCATGCTTCACCTTCCCATGAAATGATTTCTTCTTTGATAGAATTCACGAATTCAATAGACAGTGTTTCAACTTCTTGTATTAACGCAAGTTCCAAAATAATAGAAAATACTTCGTTGATTTTTCTCATAGATAATCTGCCGATATTTCTCAAAACATATTTCACAATATCTTCAGAAAAAGGATACAAATTATTTTCATTATTAACATCTTCTTTATCTCTGAAAACCGGGTGATTCAACAAAACTTCTAAATAATCTATTGATTCTTCAAGAGTTGGTTCGGCAAAATAGATTTTTAATCGAGCTCTGCTTAATAATGCCTCGCCCAAGTAAATTGATAAATCTTCAATATTCAAAAACCTCTTCGGGGTAAAATTAAGAAAAATTGTTAAATGATTGGGAGTTTTATCTATGAGTTGCCTTAAAAAAGTTGTAAAACGGTCAGCAGCAGATTTATTAACAGTATCAATATCCTCAAATTCATCGATCCAAAGAAAAATCTCCGAATATATTTTCTTTTCGTATGAAAGACAATTGAACATCGTACTGAGCAAATTCACAACCTGTTCATCATCCTCAATTATTCCGGTAGGAAAATTTAGAGAGGTCAAGGTCGCCTTGGTTTTGTCGCCATAGAGGTAATTTTTTATATCATCTATTTTTTCTTGATCAGGAATTCCCAAATCCATTGAAATTTGAGTTTGATTCTTCTTATTTAAATAAATTGTGGCAATTTCTGTGAAAAGTTCTGCTACGATACTATCATTTGCGTTGACATTTATAATCCTCTTGTAATCAGATGGGAATAATTGTCTCAGCCGATTGAAATCTTTTACAATAAAATCAAATTCAATTTGCCCCAATAACGCTCTCCAAAAAGCTTGCACAATATCTTTAGACGCTCGTGGCAAATTTACCTTGATACTCTTAGCCGGGGCGACAGAAATTTCATCAGATAATTCTTTTAATCGGGGAGTTCTGGAAAAATAATTTGCTGCATGTGTTTTGCCACTGCCATAGTTCCCCCAATTAATGATGATACGAGAAGCAGAAGTTCGCATTGACATTCTGATTCTATTTTCGAGCTCCGTTTTCAGTTTATCCATTCCAGCCCAAATAATTTCCTCTGGATTAAGTGGAGGGGTTAAGCGAAAAGGATTTTCTTTAAGTTTAAAGCTGTTATATTCCATGATTATCTCCTTTTTTGTAGTGAACCATCTTGCTCTTTTGCATACCAGTCAAGACTGAATTTTAGATTTTGCCTATTTTCTAAAAATTTCTTTACTTCTGTAAATTCTATAATACAAGAATCTTTTAGCAAAAATTTATAACAAACGTAATAGATTGCTTGAAAAGCTGAGATACTATTAGGCGCGATTGTTTTGAAATATTTGAAACTTTCATCAAGGTAAATCCCAATTTGTCCAGAAAGTTCTTGTGTATAGCTTCTAAAATTTAAATTATAAATGTTATTGATAATCTGAAAGTAATGGTTTTGAATGATAAAATCTATCATTGTAGATTTCTGTAAAAACATATCATAAAATGAGATTAAAATATTAAAAAGTGTTTGGCCTGAATTGGAGAGTTTAAGTGATTTTTGATCAAAAGCTTGAGAATCTAATAAATCTAAATCTAAAAGCCAGTTTATACGTGGTTCGATAACATGAGGAAGATATTTATCGGGCTGCCATTTTCTGATTCTCTGAATAATTTGTAAAATTTTCTTCCTATCAATATTGGGTAACTGCAAAAGCTTTTTCAATTTATCACCTTTTCCAGGATCACCAAATCCTGGAAATTCGAGGACATCTGTATCATTAAGTTGCCGATATAATTCATTCAAGATGTATTGCTGGAATTCTTGCTTGATCTCCTCTATCCAACTTCCTTCTTGAAGATAGATCATCTCTATCAACGCCTCAAAATACAATGCGTCTTTTAACAGAATTTGATGAAGAAAAAACGCCTTCTCAAAAACCGTCAGTTCAAAAGGATTGTCTTTTTTTAAAAGAGGATACTGTCCAAATACATCGAATTGAGTGATAAATTCATTTATATTCCTTTTTAATTGGGTATTGATGACACGATAAATTTTACTCTGCTTTGTTAAAATATATGACCTATTAATTTGAGTAATCAAAGCTAAATTCTCAGTCAAGTCTATATAAGGTTTTGCAGAAATTCCACTTTTAGATGTTTCAATTACCCCTTTGTCATTTTTATACGATGACAAAAATTGTCTTATTGTTTTGGCTTTTTGTTCCACTTTGTGAGAAAAATAATCTAACGGATAATAATCAGATTCTTCAAAAAGATCTAAAATTAATTTTAAGTACCCAAGCCTTCGAGATTTTGTGTTCGATGGTAAAATTTCACTGACTTTTAGGGTTTTCCATAATTTGTTATTTGGATTCTGTAGATAATATAATTTTAAAAATTCAACATTTTTGAAATCTTCATAATTTAGAATAGTTTCTTTGAGCAGATAGATAAATTGCACTGTTGTTTGATCAAACGCGTTACCTAAAAAAATATCAAAATACGCATTTTCGCCCGGACACATTTCATAATACTGAATATCTCTTTTATATTGAGGTAGTTTATGAAATAGTCTCCAAAATATTCTTAAAACAGTATATAATTCAAGTGACAAATTATAAGTTACGCTTATGTCATCTTTTTCTTTGTCCACTTCAAAAACGGGATATGATATTATCTTACGAAGGTTAACACTATGGATTGCTATTTTGGAAAGAACTTCAGTATCTTCTAAAAAACTATCAGCATTTATAGACTTAACATACTCTACATCTCTTTTTTCAATATTTAAAACAATGAAATAGTCAGAGAAATTTGATTTAGATTTTAATACATCTATCCATAATCCGGGTTCGCCGTAAGCATCCTGATCAAAATAGACCTGCCCACTGGAAAAAGTACGTAAATATTGAATTTCTTCAGAAGTCATATTATTCTCACTTCACTTCCTTACGTTTTTTATAAGAACCTGTTGACAGAAAGGCTCGCTGTTTGATCAACGATTTGGTTATGACCAATTTTACACGATGTACCAATATGCTCATCACCGTGTTGGTTGATCTTGATCTTCGGCTGTCGCTCCCGCTTCGCCGCCTGATCGCCACCGTCATGGCGTGTCTTCTAGAAGGCACCGATGCGCATCTCAGCGATCTTGCGGAAGCCTTGCCTGATATTGAGAGCGACCAGGGCACCAAAGAGCAACGTCTCCGACGATTACTCTCACATCCCGAACTGTCGCCGCAACGCTTTTTGCCAGCGTATCTCCGGCTCCTCTCACCGATCCTGCAACGACTGCCCGAACTTGTCCTCTCGATGGATCGCACCCACTGGAAAAAGCGCAAGCGCCATGTCAATATCCTCATGGTCGCGGTGCATTTTCAGGGGCGCGCCATCCCGCTCTATTGGACCGTCCTGGACCGGGCGGGCAATTCCGGGATTGCCGAATGGAAGACCGTCCTTCGTCCGGTGATCACCGCAATCCGGGCGACGCCGGCCCTCGCACACCATCCCCTCATCGTCGCTGCCGATCGGGAGTTTGCCTCACCCCAACTCGCCGAATGGCTCCACCAGACCTTCGCCGTCGACAGTGTCCTCCGCGTGAAACGGAGCGAATACCTGTGCGATCAGACCCATGACATCACGCTCGCCGACCTCGTGGCGTTCTTACCGCAGGGGGAGACGCGGTATGATCACCGGGTGACGGTCACGAAAACGAGTACCTGGCTGGTGAATGTGACCATCACCTGGGCGGTGGATGCCCAGGAACCGCTCCTGGTTCTGAGTACCTTGACCGGCGCGGCGTTGTCGTTGGCCACCTATCAGCGACGCTTCGGCATCGAACCGATGTTCAAAGATCAGAAAACCACGGGGTTCACCATCGAACAGACCAAAGTGACCGACCCGAAACGGATCGAAACCCTGTTGATCCTCACGACCTTCGCCCATATTCTGTGCACGACCGAAGGTGATCGGCAAGAACAGCAGGGCGAGATCAAAAAAAATGGTATCGCCGTGCCTTCGTTCGCCCTCGCGGGCTCTTTCTTGTTGGCCTCATCGCCTTTAAGCAAGCCATTCGTCAAGCGAGTTCCCGAGTCTTTACACAATTTATCCACTGCTTATCACGTTTTATGGTACAACCATTGAAGTTATAAAAAGTGTAAGGAAGTGAATTATTCTCACAAGAATAAATTTAAACAAAACACGCTACACATCCTTCAAGTTCACTCTCATCCAACAAAATATCTAACAACTTATTCGATTTTTTCATGTTACATGCTCTTGTCGTTTTCGTCAAGTATTCTTCCTTGATTCGTTGCATCCGTTCTGGTTTCACTAAATCTTCCAGCCTTTCTCCTTCATTCCAGGTGTATCCACTTTTTTCGTATTCTTGAGCTTTCTCAAATAGATCGAGGTGCTGTTCATAAAGCCAAATCCACTCGATTTTTTGCTGGAAAAAGCAGAAATAACAGCCGGAGCGGCTCCGGAAATAGGTTCCTTTTTGTCCATTGATGGCGAGGGGGAGTTCGGTGTAGTATTTTGGTTTACCGACGCCGCTCTCCTCTAATAAACGAAACACATCTTCCCGTCCTAATACATCCTGATTGTCAAGCAGCGGAAAATCTGCGACCGCGCCCAACGGGTATGGCGTGGTTTTCAAAAATTCAAAGACCACCTGATTAAAGAGGGACACATTGAGGTCAAGCAATGCGCGTAATTTCTGGTCCTGATCAAAATCGAACGATACCGGGTATTTGGCAACTTCGAGCAACATGTTCCGTTTTTTGCCGTTGGCAAGCTGGCAATAAATTTCGACAAGCGATTCAAGGTTGTCGTTGTTCAAAACTTTGTCAATCACCTCTTCACTCCAAATATTTTTCCGAAACGGATAGATCGTTTGAATATTGGGCTTGTGCGAAACATAGCCCTCTCGATCCTCGTCGCCGCGAATGGCGACATAGGAGACAGTCGGATCATTGCCAACAAAGGCTTCGAAGGGTTCCAGTTTCAGATGGCGCGTACACCAACGGGCTTGTTTCGAGGGCAGATAGCCGCCATAACGGGCTAAAAAATGATCAAACGGGTCAACCGGGCTATCTTTGACGGCGCGTAACTGCAAGATTTTCTGTCCTAAATACACTTCCAGATTGTTGATGAACTCATAAGTTTCATCAAGTTCCTTGCCGGTATCTGCAAAATAATACTCTATTTCCAATGTCGGATAGGTGTTTTTCAGATAAATGGCTAAGGCCGCGCTATCTTTCCCGCCGGAAATGCCGAGCACATGGCGAATTTTATTCATGGCGTGACTCCTCTTGCAACAGTCTGGTTAATACCGCAACTCTGATTCTTGCATCTTTGGTTTCGGCAAGCATTTCTCGTATTTTGGCTTCTAAGTTTAACTCTGCCTCGGCCTTATTTTTGGGCAGCCGTACAAGTTCCCTTTGGTTTCCCTTTGCATAAGAGGTGACTTCCACTTTAAAAACTTCCTCCTGGTCGTCGTCAATCTCCATGTCCGCCAGTTCGCAAAGGTTGTCGAGTTCGCGGATCGCGTTGCTCAGACGATCAAACACGAGCTCTTCTTCCTCATCCTGCATCTGTTCGATATTTTTGCGCAAAACCGCTTGCACAATCGAAGCGATCCAGGCCTGACGATCATCGAGTTTCGACAACAGCCGATTGTAGAAGACCTTTTGATGATCCAGGAGCAAATGCTTTTTCAGGCTGCGATAGCGTTTGACCAGTTCCTCTCGATACTGTGGGAAAACCAGCCCAACATAGCCGCACTCGCTCAGCAGATAGGCTTCGATCCGGTTGATCAGTGTGTCAAAGCAGGTTTGAAGCTCTTTCAGGCTGGTTTGGAGCTGCCTGACATAATCCTGCAAGTGCGCGTCATCCGCTGCTTTAGGATTGAAACGGGCATAGCCTAAGGCCTTCGGAAAATCCTCAAAGAACGTTTCTTCCGGGTCTTGCGCGTTCGCAATCACATCCCGCAGCCGCAGCGCGCTCGTTTCAAGGCGTCTGGTCTTTTTGGTATATTCCGGCAACTTCTGGTAAAAAATCAAAAACGGTTTGACCGTTTCAATAAAGCTTGTGGTGGTGAATGACTCTCCTGCCTGCTGCTTGACGAAAGCGCGGTATTTATTGAATAAGTCCAGTTTTACGCCCTGCACGTCAAAGGTTTTGATCTGGAATTTTTCCGGTTGTTTGCTCATCAAATCAAACGTTTCGACATTTAATTCCGGCGTGTAACGCTGATCGTAATAGAGTGCGAAATCCTCCCGTTTGATGAAGAGAAAGAGCGGCAGCCAGAACTCAATCAACCCTTGTTTAAGCTTAAATGGCTTTTCGGACAGGAGTTTGAGCAATTCCGGCAGACCGCGCCGCGCCGGTTTGGCGCGCTCTAAAAAAACTTCGCATTGCTGCCAGAGTTTCTGAAAGGATGGCGCGGCCGGCGCGCCAAGTGTATAACCGTCGGCGCTCTGGCGATGGATGCCGGTTTCTTTTAACAAAGTCAGATAAATCGTCTTCTCCGGAGGAAATTTGTCTGAGGGAAAGCCTAAATCTGCCTGCATCCAGCGTTCAAGCAAAGCCTGGAGCAAGTTGCGCCGCGCCATTGAAATCGCGCCTGACAACTTATGGCGATTCACCAATTCATTCCTGAACACCGGCGTATCAGGATAAATCTGCTCACAGATTTTGGATAAAAACGCATTGAAGTTTGACAACTCTTCAAGACAGACTTTTTGGCCGTTGAAAAACCATTCAACCTCGCCGCTGCCGGCATACAAAGCATGGAGCACGTGCCGGTTCAACTCCTCAATGTAATGCTGGCGCAGATTGTCCAATTCCTGCACCGCCACCCGGTCGTCACGATTTTTGCTGCTGACGTGTTTGATCTTTTCAAGTTCAAAAAGAATCTGCCGGATTTGCTTTGTCTGTTGATAGACTCCGTAGAGAATGGCCTGCCCAATCTGCCCTGAGAGGGTCTGCACCCGCTGCCGGTCGAGGTGCTCGGCAAACACCAGATTAATGATCCCGTCCGTTTCGCCGGTCGGCGGCGTTTCAATCAGCGTTTCCGATAATTTGAACTCGAAAAAGCGCGGCGTTCCCTTCTGATACGTGACCGCTTTTGCCAGGAAATAGGGAAAATCAAAGTGTTCTTCCAACGGCTTCACTACATCTTGCACCGCGCTCACGTGCGTTGCCGCATGGAGGATCGCAAGTTCAATATCTAAGTCAGTGCCTTCGAAAAGAATAAATTTCTGCTTAAACTCGATATAGCGGATGATCTTAAAGGTTTCTAAAGCGTTGAGGGCTTCTTCAGGCTGTGCGACGCCGAGCGCGAACGCGGCATAAGGAATCAGAAACTCGCGGTGGATTTTAGCGTTTTCCGCGCCGAAAATATTCAGCAAACCAATCACTTTGACCAGTTGCACGGCGGAGTTCATAAGCTGGGCCGGCAGGCTGCCCTCGGTGCGTTCAATCGCCTTTTTGATCGCGCCCCATTGGGTATAGTGCGGATTGTATTTTGTTGAAAGAAACGCATAATTGTTGTACAGCAGATAATCATACAACACCGCTAAATTGTAATACGGAGCGGCAGCCGGATCAAACTCGTGCAGTCCAAAACGATCATTGGCGTTCAGAAAGGTGAACAGCGAGCGCTCATTTTGACCGTAGTGCTGCAAGGCTAAGGTCAAGACCGCGGCCGTCAGCGGATCGAACGGCGACAATTCGCGGGCGAACTCGACAGTTAACGCCGTCCGGTGGGGAAAGGTTCGAGATTGATTGATGATTTCTACCAGCGTTGCCACCGTTTCAGGCGGCGTCTGAGTGCGCGTACTGTGCAGATGTTCGGCTGCTAAGTGCAATAAGATTTCAACCGGTTCGTTAAAGGTAATTTCTTTTAAGCGGCCTTTCACCTTTTCCCATTCCTGCCGCTGAGAAACCTCAAGGTTGCGGCCATACGCTTCAAAACCCTGGTGCAGCGTGGTCAGGAACAGGACGTGCTTGCTGGCGTCGTTCGCATATTCGGCTAACTGCTGGATGAAATATAACTCTTTTTCAGGCGTATTCTGGGCCGCATATTCCAAAAATTTGCCCAATTCATCAATGACAATCACCAGTCCCTGCTTTTGTTCGCGCAGACGGGCATAATAACGATCTAAAGCAGAGAAAATCGTCTGTTGCGTCAGGGCATCGGTTGGCAATGCAAGCGTTTGAGCAAAACTGTCAAGCATCGAACGGTATTCCCCAACGATATTGAGATAGTCGAATGTCTGAATGTCCCCGAATTGTCCGTTGAGCAGTTGCGAGTATATTCCATCTCCGTTCAAACTGCGTTCCAACATCAGCAAAAATGCGGATTTACCCGTGCCATAAGACCCGATGATGTTAAACGAACGGATGCCGATTTTGTAATCGTTGACGATTTGACTGAACACCCGTTCCGTGTTGGCGGTCGGAATATAGGCAAATTCTTGCTCGACATCGCGAATGATGTTGATCGAAGGGGAAAACCTAATTTGCATAATATAGTCTCAACAGTTCTTCTTTCTGAAATTCTTGTTTGAATTGCAGTTCCCGGATGCCGGCGTCGTCGCTGAAAATGATGTCAGAAAATTTCGCCGTGATTTCCCGAATTTTGCGCATTAAGCCGTTTGCGCTCAGGGCATACACTAAGCCCACGCCATTTTCAGCATTCAGCAATTTGTCAAAGGAGATGGACACATTGCCAGCTTCTTGATCAAGGATAGCGTACAACACCATTTCTACCGGCAGGTCGTCGCGTTCGCTGTTTTCGACTTTATACCACGTCGTGCCCCCGCTGCTGAATTCTTGCAGCAGATCCAAATCAATCAGCAAGCCTGAGAAATCATCTTCAATGTTTTGCGTGCTGCGTTTCGGACGCAAGTAGTTTTTGATCAAAATGTCAATATCATTGCTTAACGAATTTTCGCTGATCGCCAGATTCTGAGCTTCACAGGTTCTTTTCAGGAAATGCAGGAATTGCGCTTTGGTGAACTCAATCCGTTCTTTACGGAATTGGTTGAAGAATAACCCGTAGATTGACGCCGGCCCGTACGCGACCAGATAATAGTGCAGCAGCCAGATGGTGCCGATATGTTCAAGATAGGGGTCTTTGCCGTTTGCGCCGAAAATCTCGCGCGCTAATGCGTTGGGCTGCTCTTGCTGGTCAACCAGGTCAAAGGCTTTCAGCCAATAGCGAATCGAGTTCACCATGTTTTTCCCGACGCCTAAAGCGACCACGGCGTTTTCATCTGAAAATCGCCCTTTTTGTTGCACAAAGTCATACCCTTTTTTCAGCCAGAACTGACGGCAATGGAATTTTTCATGCCCTGAAAACGTCAATTTATTCATGAATTTTACCATAAAAATTTTTCAAAACATTTGCTGAAACTTCTCGCTCTATTATATTCAAAAACATAACTCTTTAGCTCTTCTTTTCGCCGTAGGCGATAGAGTATTGTAGAAAAAAGATTCTCCGGTCCTGCCGCTTCTTCGCCGTAGGCGATCCACAACCGCTACGCGGTAAGCAGGGAGTGGTGGAAACGATTATCGTTTCTACTTTTTGCTTGATGACATCTTTCTTATCATCAGGTGCATTCGCCCATCCGTATTCAAGTTCGTATAATGTCAGGATAGAGATATATAGCAATCCTAAATCATTTGTCTCATGTCACTTCGACTTCGTTCAGTGACCGGGCGGTTGTCGAGCGAAGTCGAGACACGAATCATGTAGGATCGCTATAGCCCCGGTCAGCATCCGTCAAAGATGCCAACTTTTGAGAAATCCCTGGATACGTGGCTGAAAACTTATCATAGAAATCCGAAATAATGTTTGAATCAAGGAGATATTTCATATCACTTATCATGCATCAGAGTGAAATGATTTCGAAATTCCCGGATATCTTGTTTGAATTGTTCAGAATATCCGTCAAGATGGACAGGATCGTTTTGGACTCGTTGCACAATTCTCGCCCATTTTGACGGACGAGAGGCCGTCTGAAAAACATAAGTGTTGAAGGCCCTGACAATCGCCTCACTGACAAATTCGTCAGGATTCGGTAACTGATGAAGTTTCCGAACAAGTTCATCAGAAAGCGTAAGTGTAATTTCCATCATCTTCTCCCCTGAAAATGTAGCGCGAAATTCCTTTTCGCGGCCATTTCAGGCTGATGCGCGAAAAGGAATTTCGCGGGACATCTGATCGCTTCTGAACAGAGATTTTTCATCTACCGTGGTGTGTTTGCCAAAACACATGAAGAACTCCTTATGAAAAAAGTCGGGTAGTGGTGAAATGGGAAGTGATGACTCATGGCCAGGGGGTGGTCAAGAGTGCGACGCGGTCGTCGCAACGGCATCTCTGATGCCGTGCCTGTCAGGGCGTTACCCTGATGCGATGACCTCATCGCACTCCTGTATCCTGGACACTGTTCCGACATTTATCACTTCCCATTTCACCACTACCAAAAGTCGTTATGTTCTGATTATTCTTTCGAAAAGATAGAGTTTGCCTCTGGTTCTGTCAAATACTTTTTGGCTTTTCCGTGCATGTTGTGGAAAAGCAGTTTTGATACTTTCCATTTGTTGTTCTCAATATGCTTTTTGGTATTCAGCAAATGCCCAGGCCGTTAGTCATCATAACATTTGAATTTTTCAACTGAAATTTTGCGGTATTCTTATACTTCTCGCAACCGGTCGAGCAAAACCGCGCCGACGATGATCAGGCCTTTGACCACGGCCTGCCAGTATGAGGAGACGCCGAGCAGATTCATGCCGTTGTTGATCGTGCCGATTAGCAGCGCGCCGATCAGGGTGCCCCACACGCCGCCGCGCCCGCCCATCAAACTTGTGCCGCCGATGACGACTGAAGCGATCACATCGAGTTCATAGCCGGTGCCGGCAATCGGTTCGCCGGCGTTTAAGCGGGCGATCAATACCACTGCGCCCAGGGCCGAGGCTGCGCCTGAAATGACGTAGGCGGCAGTTTTATACAGATCCGCATTGATGCCTGAGAGTTTGACGGTTTCTTCATTGCCGCCGATGGCATACGTATAGCGTCCTAATCTGGTATGGCGCAGCACAATGGCGGCGATGATAAGGGTGAGTAGAAAAATGAGAATCGGCACCGGGATTTCGAGAACATGGCCGCTGCCAATATAGCGAAAGGAGCGTCCAAAGCCGCTGATCGGGTAGCCGCCTGCGTAAATCAGGGCAAACCCACGCGCAATACTCATCATGCCTAAGGTGACGACAAAGGGCGTCACGCGGCCTTTGGTAATCACGACGCCGTTTAAAAGCCCTAAAAACGCGCCAATGAGTAACGCGAGCACCACAATCAACAGCACCGGTATGCCTTTATGTTCAAAATCGGCGCATAACACTCCGGCTAAGGCCAGAACCGAGCCAACGGACAAATCAATGCCGCCCGTTAAAATAACAAAGGTCATACCAACCGCCATAATGCCGTGAATCGAGGTCTGTCTCACAATATTGAGCAGGTTTCTGGTGGTGAGAAATGCATCGGAGAGAATGGCAAGAACAACGATAATGATCAAAAACCCGACAAAAATTCCGTATTGCTTCATAATGAGTGCGAATTTTGCTTTCATGCCTCTCCTCCTAATAGTTCTTTTGCGTATTTAGCAGACTCTTCCCCGCCGCCGATAGCGTAACTCAAAATAGCTTCTTGCGTGGCCTCTGCTCTGGTAAACTCCTTCACAATCTGTCCGTTATACATGACCAGAATGCGGTCGCTCATATTGAGCACCTCCGGCAGTTCGGAGGAGATCATAATGATGCCCGCGCCTTGTTTTGCCAGTTGTTCCATTAGCCGGTAAATTTCGGTTTTGGCCCCGACATCAATCCCGCGCGTGGGTTCATCAAAGATATAAATATCACAATCACGAGAAAACCACTTGGCCAGCACGACTTTCTGCTGGTTGCCGCCGCTCAGATTTTTGACAAGCTGTTTGGGCGTCGGCGTTTTAATCCCGATCTTTTGAATCATCCCGTCCACAATGGCGCGTAAGGTTTTGCCTTTCAGGAATCCTGACACCGAGAACCGATCCAATAAAGTGAGCGACACGTTGTCAAAGACCGATAAGCCGAGCACAAGCCCCTGATTTTTGCGTTCTTCCGGGATCAAGCCCATGCCTTCGCGCACTGCATCCGCGGGGGTTTTGATCGGGAGGGTTTTGCCCTTGATCGTGATTGCGCCGCTGTCGCGTTTCTGGTAGCCGAAGAGCAGTTGAATCATTTCCGTGCGTCCTGCGCCGACTAAGCCGGCGACGCCTAAAATTTCGCCCTGGCGCAAATTGAAGGAGACCTTCGCGCAGACGCCCTGTTTGGACATGTTTTCGACGCGCAGCAGTTCTGCGCCGACCGGAATCTCTTCTTTCGGATATTTGGCCGACACTTCACGGCCGACCATGTGTTTGATAATTTCCTGCATCTTGATCTGCGCCAGGTCGGTTGTGATGATTTTTTCCCCATCGCGCAGCACAGTGACACGGTTGGCAACCCGCCGGATTTCTTCGAGCCGGTGCGAAATGTAGATGACGGAGACGCCTTTTGTTTTCAGGGTATCAATCATCTCAAACAGGCGTTCGGTTTCATGACCGGTCAGGGTGGCGGTCGGTTCATCCATCACGATCACATCTGATTCGAGCGACAGGGCTTTGGCGATTTCGACGATTTGCTGGTAGGCGATTCCCAGGGTATAAACTTTGGCTTTTGGATCCAGCTGCACATTGAACGGTCCTAAAATTTCCTCGACCCGGGCATACATCGCCGGCCAGTTAATCAATTTTGTGCCCTGTTTAAGCGGTTCTCTTCCTAAAAAAATATTTTCAGCGACCGACAGATAGGGGATAAGATTGAGTTCCTGATAAATGACGCTGACGCCGGCATCCATCATGGCTTTCGTACTGTGAGCCTGTACGCGTTCGCCTCGCAGCCAGATTTCGCCTTCATCAGCCCGATACACGCCGGCCAGAATTTTAATGAGCGTGGATTTTCCGGCACCATTTTCACCGACCAGAGCATGAACTTCCCCTTTTTTCAGGTCAAAATCCACCTTCTGCAAGGCCTGAACCCCCGGAAAGGCCTTACTGATGCCCTCCATTTTTAAGATAATCTCATCAGTCATGTTTGATGTTTTCTCCCTTTGAAACTACAGGAATTAAGAATAAGCAAGGATGCTCCCGCTCATACGGTTATGGTTACGAAAGGATATATTGTTCAATTCTGGTCAGAAAATCTTTCATATCCATAAGCATCTCAGCAACATCGTCTTTGGCAAAGCTGACAAAGACGCCATAATCGCCACTGGAACGATTTTCATAAGCATCGTTAATGATCTTCGTGTATTTGGGAGCAATCTTCCCTTCTTTGACGAAATTTTTGTTAAACCAGCCGATTAACTGCTGATGTTTCGACGTATGGAAATCATATTGAACGGCCAATGCCGACAACATGTAAAACATCCCATAATAAATTCGATTGACTGCGATGGTCAACCTGTCATTTTCAAATAAAAATGCCGCGTCAGCATACGCCGCGTTTGCCTGGGCAATTCGCTCTCAGATGACTGCCTCTTTGTCAATGTTATCAGTAATCATGCAAATACTCCGTGTTCAAGGGCCTGGATAAACACAGGATTTTTCCCTTGAATGGTATAATGTAACTCATTGAAAGAAATGATTTTAATATCAAGAAAAATGTCATATTTCAATCCAATATCATAACACACATAGCGCAGCGCTTTCTTGCGTTTCCAGGTATAGTCACGTTTGAGCACAATCAACACGTCATAATCCGAATCCTTGCGGGCAGAGCCGGCAGCCTGGGAACCAAATAAGACGACATCCTGAATGTCACCAGGAAAATGCGCTTGCAATAACTGCTTGAGTTCACGTAAGATGGTCAAGGTATCTGGCATACATATATACTTGCAAGATCGAGTCTTCAGCATCCTTGCGAAAGGATATATTGTTCGATAGCCGCGATAAATTCTTTCATCTGTTCGAATTGCGCGGCAACTTCATCTCTTGTCAATGTCACATACGCTTCATAATCGCTATTCATTCGATTTCTAAAAGCATCGCGAAGTATTTGCCCATATTTTCTGGACAACGTTTCATCTTTCATAAAAGTTTTGTTAAACCAACCAATCAATTGAGCATGTTTTGAGGTTTCAAAATGATATTTTAGTCCCAATGCTAACAGCATGTAAAACATGCCATAATAAATTCGATTCATAGCAGGTTGTAATCGCTCATTGGCAAGTAACAATTCAACATCTTTGATTGCTTCTTTCGCCTGTTCAACACGGTATAGGATTAATTCCTGGCGTTTACTTTCATTTAAACTCATGCGTAAATCCCTTGCCTGATCGCATTGATAAAAATGGGTTGCGCCCCGCGTAACGTATGCGCAAGTTCATACGTTGAAATGATGTGCATATCAATCAAAATGTCATACTCTATTTCTAACTCATAGATAAGATGACAGATATGCTCTCGATATTTCCAGTCATAGTTATCCTTGTTCAGGATGATCAGCACATCGTAATCCGAATCCTTGCGGGCAGAGCCGGCAGCCTGGGAACCGAATAAGACGACATCCTGAATGTCATCGTGAAAATGCGTTTGCAATAACTGCTTGAGTTCACGTAAGATGGTCAAGGTATCTGGCATAAACATGTAACTACAAGAATGGAATATAAGCAAGAATTGTCTGATTTTTGCTTATATTCCATTCTTGTAGTTACTTAAAAACCAGGTTTCTTGAAGAAACCTGGTTTTTTGCGGAACTCCAGAAAGAAGTCAGGACCTACTCAACTTTGTGTTCGGCCTGGTCGAGGTTCTCAGATGTAATGGCGACAGGCGTAATATAGACTTCTTTGGAAGGCGGTTCTTTGCCGTCTCTGATGTACTCGACGAGGAAACGTAAACTTTGTTTGGCCTGTTCACCCGGAAATTGTTCGATCGTCGCACTGAGTTTGCCGTCTTTAATATAATTCAAGGCATCAGGAATGGCGTCATATCCAATAGTGATCACTTTTGCCGGATCAACGCCAGCGGCTGACATGGCTTCGACAGATCCCAGAATCATTTCGTCATTGGCGGCAAACACGCCCTGAAAATCCTTGTGAACTTGCAGCAGGTTCTCCATGACTGATTGTCCCATGGCGCGTTCAAATTTGGCGGTCTGGCTGACCAGAATTTTAATCTCTGACGTGGCAATCACTTCATCAAACCCGGCTTTACGGTCAATCGCCGGTGATGCGCCCGGCGTGCCTTCTAATTCGAGCACATTCCCTTTGCCGCCGAGTTTTTCAATCAGATAGCGGGCTGCCACGCGGCCGCCTTCAACATTATCTGCGCCCACGTGCACGAACACATCGCCGCCTGCAACTTTACGATCAACCGTTGCCACCGGAATCCCGGCGTCATTCAACGCTTCAACCGCAGGCACCAGCGCATCTTCCCCGATCGGGGACATTAAGACCCCTTTTACGCCTTTGGCGATAAAGTCTTCCACAATTGACATCTGTTTTGCTGCAACATTTTCAGCATCAATCGCAATCACCTCCACCCCGAGTTTTTCAGCTTCATCCATCACGTTTTTCTGTAAATAGACGAAGAAAGGGTGCGAGAGAGAGGGTAAGGTCAAACCAATCACAATTTTATCCTGCGCGAACGCGAGGGAAGGAATCAAAAATGTCACCACTAACAACGCAATAAGTACTTTTCTCATGATATATCCTCCTTATTGAAACAAACACAGTTATTGTCTTTGATGATCAAGATTTAATACACAGTATAAACGATCTTTTCCTCCCGGCAACCACCTCCTTTTTTTGACCCCACCCCCGGTCCCATACGCAGCAAGCTAACGGTTTTCGTCCTGGAAGGACGGTTGAGAATAGCCCACCGTTTCAACGGTGGGGGAGCATGACGGGGCATTGATGAGTCCCGTAGGGAGGACTGACGGCGAAACTCAGTCGTCCCTACGGGACTCTCTCAATTGATCTCCCTTCCCCACCGTTTCAACGATGGGCTATTCTCACCTGTCCCACCGGGACAAAGAACGTTAACTTGATATGCATAGGGCCGGGGGTGAGGTCTTTATACATATTAGACCTCTGGCCCGAAATGTTTGAGCATGACCAGGGGATCGGTTTCACTGTCATTCGTGATCACAATCCCATCCTGCGCCGCTTTGGCGGTCACAAAAATTTCATCATTGGTCATTTGTCCAAACCGAATCATGGCTGGCGCTTCAATATCAAGCACGCCGAATTTGCCCGTTCCCTGAACGACAATCGCACCATACGCCGCATTTTCTTTGATCGTTACAGAACGTTTCGGCAGGATTGTCAACTCTTTTGCGCCAAAATACTCAGAATTATATACGATATGATATTCTTCATACCCTTCAGCCCGCATTTCTTCCAGCGGCTTGACCGGTTTCGGGTCTAAATAATGGTTGGCGTAAAAATTCGGGTCAACGTTGGCTTCCCAATCGAGCATATTGACAATATAATCCAGATCGTGCTTATATTCTTCCGGCACATCTTTCACCAGCAAATCCCAGGGCGTGTACATATCCCAGACCAGAGATTGAAACATCGCAAACACGTCGGACGCGCGCTGCGGTTCATAAGTCAACAACGACCCCGGCGCATGGAGAATGCCGGGCGGAACGTCCCAACCGCTGCCCGGTTTCAATTTATACGCGCTGGAAAGGTAGAGAATGCCGTTATCGCCTTTATCCCAGTTTTCCAGGCATTTTTTGACATCCTCTTTCGTGGTGCCCGGATTCAGGCCAAAGAAGGTATAGGGGAAGTAACCGCCGTGATTATTCAATTGGGGCGGAAAATAATAGCCTTCGGGTTTGCCTTTTTGGCCGACGTTGGCGGCAGTTTCATCATCCTGGTGCATGTGGTGCGGCAGGGGTTCTTCATTATCGAAAAACTTGCTGAACATCAGCCAGCCGCCGAATTTTTGCATGACCTCTTTGCCCAGAATGTCATTACCTGCCACTTCGATAGCGTCTTTCAAGAGCACCTTTTCGATCTGTCCGCCGTCGCGGAGATAAATATAACTCAAGCCTTCATCCGGCAGCGTTTCCGGGCCATTATCCGCTTTGGTGGTTGAGGCAAACCAGCGTTCATCAATGCCGCCGCGATGCGCGCCAAAGGCGTAATAATCCTGCGGATGCAATTTCAAGCGTTTCCCGGGGATGCAAAAAGCGCGCGGCACCCAGTTCGGCGCTAAGCGTAAAACCCCCTTGCCTTGCTCTAAAGCGTTTTGGATAATTTGTTGTGTCTTAGCCATCTTCATGCCTCCTAACGAATTATTCGGATGAAATTTCGTAAGGATTGATGCTTCTTTTTACAAAACTCATCCATATTTCAGCAAAGACTTCAAAAGTCTCAAAGGCTTTTGAAGCCTCAGAAGGTATAAATAATTTTGCTCAGGTACTTATTACAAATTCAAGAGTACTTCTTCCCGTTCTCTGAAATACCTGGCAGTCTGCTGCACAAGTTTGTCAAGCAATTCTTTATTTGGTTTGCCATACATGGCCGGATACGGATCGCCGCCTGGTCCGAGCGGCTCCGGAGTCACAAAACAGCCATTCCGGTTATAGCCGATCAGATAGAGCGCCATGATAAGTGTATCCAGATCCAGGGCACCTTCCCCTAAAGCGCAGCGGTTGCTATCGGCGACATGCAGATTGGTCAGCATCTCTCCGGCCTCAAGAATGGCTTCACCGATATGCGTCTCTTCGGATTGCATGTGATAGACGTCGCCGTTGATATGCCTGACGCCCGGATGATTCACGGCCTGAATGTAGCGTTTCGCATCCGCGATGGTGTGGACGAAACTGACTTCGGCGGAACGAATCGGTTCTATGGCCGCTTTGACCGCGTGCGTTGTAAACAGATCCGCGACAAGTTGCAAGGTTTCGACGCTGCGATCAAATTCCATATTGTCATACGCCGCAGGCCGTCCGACCGCGCCGGGGACAACCAGAATATAACTCGCGCCAACCGCTGCCGCGAACGGCACTTCCCGTTTCAGGTAATCCAGCGCGGCCTGCCGGTGGATTGCGCGGTTGCTGGATAAATCATTCTCGACTGAAAACATCCCGCAAATCCCGGCCACTTTGAGATTGTGCTCGCCGAGAATGTTGAGCGTTTCTTGCGGTTTATACCCCAGATCAGTGCCATAATGGTTGCCATGCAGTTCAATATACTGAATTCCCGCTTGTTGCAGCCGCGCCGCGGAATCTGCCAGGGATTCCATGCCAAAGCCCCAGTTACTCCAGGAGAGATTCAGGCGTTGCGCAAATTTCTCCGGGTGGTTTTTCTTGGCATTCAGAAACGCTGTTTGAATTTTCTCATTTTTGATTTCAAAATTTTGCTTTTGCATGCGTTGCAGCCCTCCTTCATCTGTTTTGGTCCTTTGGCGATTTCGGATTTTGGAATACCCTCCTGACCTGAAAAATTATGCGACCACGACGCCTTTTTTCAAAATAATATTCGCATATAAGGCGCGCTCGCTTGTGGCGACCACGGCGAAAGCTTTTCTGGCGCGTTCATAAAACGCAAATCGCGCCTCAAACTCAAAATCGCTAAAATGGTTGTCGTGCTTTCGAATGATTGTGCGATACTCCTCCCATATTGTCGGTTGCGTGGAATCTCCCGGCACAACTTCCATCAGCGCCACAGGGTACTCGACAAAGGTATCCAAAGGAAGCAGTTGCAGAATGGCATCTAATAATTCAGGCATCGCATGTCCGTCGCACCGTACCAGGCGTTTAGGTTTAGCATACGCAGCGGCCGGAAAATTGCCATCGCCGAGCACCAATTCGTCGCCATGTCCCATTTCCATCAGCACCCGCATTAAATCGGGAGAAATAATCGGGGGAATGCCTTTTAACATCAGTGATCTCCTCTTGCTCCCTGACAGGCTTTGATGAACATACAGAAAATCATTCGGAACCCCATCCCCGGCCCCTCTCCTTTGGGGAGGGGCCGGGGATGGGGTTCCGGACAACGCCCATAACGACTGTCAGGGGTTCGTGGCAGGTTAGAATTTATCCGGCGTTTGCAGCAGTTTCTGCGTTTCCGGTTTATCATAATTCTCTGCCGTGATCACAGCGACCGGAATCTGAATCTTTTTGTTATCAATAGCTCCGCCTTTGATGATCGTATCCAGCAATTCAACACCGCGATAGCCCATTTGATAGGGATCCTGGGCGATAATCCCATGAATTACGCCTTCTTCGAACAGAGGCAGCACTTCAGGGCTGGGGTCAAACGTGACCAGCTTGATTTTTTTGTCCAGACCTCGGGCTTTCAAGGCTTGCGCGGCTCCGACTCCCATCGGCGCGGCTGCGGAGAAAATACCGTTAATATCTGGATTCGAGGTCAACAAATCCGAGGTGATATTCATAGCCGTCGCCGCTTCTGCCGAAGTCCACTGGACGGGCAATAACACGATATCAGGGTATTCCTGAATCGCTTTGATGAAACCTTCGCTGCGCTGCACGCCAGTTTCCGAACCAGCGGTAATCCCTAAGTTGATCACTTTGCCTTTGCCGCCGATCATTTCAGCCAGCAATTTTCCGGCTTTGTATGCGCCGTCAAAATTATCGGTCGTGATGCTGGCATAGGGGGCGTCGGAATCAACGCCGGAATCCACCATGATGATCGGCACGCCGTCTTTAATCGCCTGTTCAACCGGCGGCACCAAAGCTTTGGCGTCAGTTGCAGCCATTAAAATCCCGGCGGGTTTGGAGGCGGCAATATTACTCACCAGACTCACCTGCCCTGCGATTTCCGATTCCCGCGCCACGCCCTGATAATCTATTTTATAGCCTAATTCATTGCCTTTATCAGCCGCGCCTTTTCGGAGAAAGAGCCAGTAAGTCACATCCGTTGATTTCGGAATAAAAACGATTGTATCCGATTTTTGCGCAAAGACAGCAGCAGCGAATGAAAGCACAAACATGGTCACGAGTAATGCAACGATATACTTTTTCATAGAATTTCCTCCCTGAATACTCCGGCCGCTCTGCCAGCCTGCCATGTTTACAACATGAGGCCGACATCGCCTGAGTCTATGTTCTTGTCAATTGTTCATCGTTTTTGAAAAATTCGATTTTTCTCTACAAATCAACTTCGAAAAGAACTATCACCTCCCTTTTTACAGAAACGTTAATTCCTTCTGCGGATTTGATCAATGGCGACAGCGATGATGATAATCAGACCATTGACCACATATTGCCAGAACGCATATACACCCAGAATATTCAAGCCGTTTCTGATAGTTGTGACGATCAAGGCCCCGATCAATGTGGCGATAATGTCACCCTCACCGCCGAACAGACTGGTGCCGCCAATCACGACCGCACCGATAGCCAATAATTCATAGCCCGCGCCGCCAGCCGGTTGAATCGTGCCGAGACGCGCAGATTCAATCACGCCGGCAATCGCGGTTAACATGCCGCACACCATATAAATTCCAAGCGTCACATGATTGATATTAATACCTGATAAGCGGGTCGCTTCGGCATTGCTGCCGATAGCATAAGTAAATCGGCCGAATTTGGTATATTTCAGCACCCAAAACGCCAGCAGAAAGATGATCGCCACAATAATGGTCGGCACCGGGATGATCCCCCAAATTTTCCCCTGACCGATCCACATATATCCCTTTGTCAAACCATAAATCGGGATGCCTTTACATAGAATCAGCGCAAATCCTCTGGCAATCCCCATCATTCCTAACGTTGCCACAAAAGGCGGAACTTTTAATTTCGTGATGCACGCGCCATTCACCAGTCCGGCAAAGGTACCCGCAAGAATGGACACGATAATAGCAAGCAGGGTATTGCCCGTGAATTGAAAAGCCAGGCCGCCCACAATCGAAGAAAATGCAAATACCGAACCGACCGAAAGATCGATGCCGCCGGAAAAAATGACAAACGTTTCTCCGGCCGCAATAATCGCAAATACGGCGGATTGAAGCGTAATCTCAAAGAGATTGTTCACTGTGAAAAAATAGGGGGACAGAAATGAGAGAATCACCCAGATGAGCAGCAGGATGATAAACATCGAAAAAGTCTGTTTTCTGAGCAATTCGCCCAGATACGCTCCGGGAGATGACGATGTGCTGGCAAATTTATTTGGTTCCATATTGTGTTCTCATCGTGTAATGATCGTTAGTGAGTCGTTAAACAATATTCCATAACACGTTGTTTTGTGGTCTCTTTCGGATTCAGCTCAGCCACAAATTTCCCCTGCGCCATAACCAGAATCCGGTCTGAAATATTGAGAATTTCCTGAATATCACTGGAAATGAAAAGTATCGCTTTTTGCGTTTCTCTGACAAACTGATGAATCAACTCATAAATCTCTTCTCTGGCCCCCACGTCAATCCCTATCGTGGGTTCGTCTAAAATCAGGAATTGACACTCTGCGGACAGCCATTTGGCAAAGACGACTTTTTGCTTGTTGCCGCCGCTCAAATATTTCACATATTGCGACATACTGGCAGCTTTGATGCGCAAATGTTGAATAGAGTTGTTGGCAAGCTGTTTTTCTTTGCGATTGCTAAAGAGCGCGCTCCTGAGCTTTGCTAAAAACACCAGCGAGATGTTTTCTTTCACCCCCATATTGAGGCACAATCCGTCAACATCTCTGTCTTCAGGGAGGTAGCCTATTCCCATCTGAATCGCGTGTTTAGGAGATTGAATCCGGACGTCAGATTTGTCCAGCGTCATTTCGCCCGCATGTAAAGGATCGATGCCGAAGATGGCGCGGGCCAGCTCAGTTTTTCCTGACCCAACTAATCCTGTTAGTCCCAGGATTTCCCCTTTGTGTACTGTGAAATTCAGATCGTGAAGCACGTTATGGATTGTGATATGACGAAATTCAAAGAACGGATCGCGTGTCGCCATTTCGCGGCTTCTGGTAGTTCGGCGAATTTCATGGCCGGTCATCAAACTCACAATCTGATTTAACTCGATTCCTTCGACATCGAGGGTTTCAACATTCATTCCATCGCGCAGGATCGTGATGCGATCCCCGATTTGTTTGATTTCTTCAAGTTTGTGCGAAATGTAAATAATGCCGATCCCCTGTTGTTTCAATTCATGGATCAAGGCGAACAGGAGTTCGATTTCTTGTTTGCTGATGGCCGCCGTCGGCTCATCCATGATCAGGATTTTCGCATGTTTGGAGAGTGCAATCGCAATTTCCAACATCTGCTTTTCAGCGACGCTTAAATCCTGCACTTTCCGTTTGGGGTCCATGGCAAATCGAATGGTTGCTAAAACTTCTTGCGCTCTGGCATACACCTCTTTCCAGGCAATGACGCCGCGTCGGACGGCAAAATCGGACAGAGAAATATTCTCGGCCACGCTCAGGTGCGGAATAAGGTGAAAATTCTGGTAGATAGTAACAATCCCGTGTTCACTCGCTTTTTTGGGATTATAAGAAGTTGGATCGATTTTCTGCCCTTCAATCAGAATGTCGCCCAAATCTAAACGATAGGCCCCGCTCAGGATTTTGATCAGGGTTGATTTCCCGGCGCCATTCTCACCCAGAAGAATGTGGACTTCTCCGGCAGAAAGATCGAAGTTGACATTCTTTAACACCTTCACCCCAAAGAAGGCTTTATGAATGTTCTGCATGGACAGAAGGTTTGACATGGTTTATATGCCTTTTTTGCTTTGCAAACGATTGTGCAATCGTTTGCAAATAATTAAATCTGCCTGGTCGTTTCACGCACAATTAACTCTGGTTCCAGGACAATGGCTTTTTCTAAAATCGGCTGTCCTTGTTTCTGGAGCAAAATCAACTCGACCGCTTTTTCGCTCATGGCTTGAAAAGGCTGCCGGATTGTCGTCAACGCCGGAGTCATCATGGTGGCTAAAATAATATCATCCATCCCCATGACCGACATCTGCTGGGGCACATTTATGCCCTGTTTATAGAGTTCTTTCATTACGCCGGCCGCCATAACGTCATTATGCGCCCAGATCGCGGTAACTTTCAGGGGATGCTGCCGAAAAAACGCCGCACCTTTCATGCCGGATTCCAGTTTAAAATCACCCTCAAAGATATGGGTGTCGTCAAATTCAAGCTGATGCTTGAGCAAGGTATCTTTGAAGCCCTTCACACGTTCTCGACACAAGGTAATATTTAATGGCCCGGTCAAACAGCCCATCTGTCTATGGCCTGAGCTGATGAAATGTTCGGCCGCCAACACACCAGCGCGATAATTATTGACCACGACCGTGGGCACGCTCTCATCCTCCAACGCTCTGTCAATCACGACAATCGGGATATTGCGTTTATTCAGAATACGCAAGACACGACTTTCATCGGAAACGCGAGAAAAAATAATGCCATCCACGCTACGACGCAGCAAACTATCAATGAAACGCTCTTCAATATCGGGATTGTCGAGATTGTTGCCCAGGATCAGGTTAAAATCGTGGCGAGCCGCGCTTTCTTCAATGTATTTGATGATATACGCAAAGGCATGGAGGGGCACAAAATCGGGAACGACCAACCCAATCAAATTGCCGCTTTTCAGGCGTAGCCCTTTTGCCAGCAGATTCGGCCGGTAATTGAGTTTTTTGATCGCTTCTTCAACACGCTGCCGGGTACGTTGATCCACAGGGATATTCTGGTTGATGACACGCGACACGGTGGAAATGGAAACCTCGGCTAATCGGGCAACATCTTTCATGGAACTCATAGCATTCCCTCGAACGAATGTAACATGTTGCTGGTGATGAGAACGTTTGTGCAAACGTTATCATGCAAGAGAATTCTGTCAAGAAAAATTTGGAAATTTTTGATAAATTTGAAAGGGCTATCGTGATAAAGTATGCGGCCGATTCTCGCTTATGTGCGTGTACTTAATACCAGATAGAAACCAGCAGAAGCAAAGATAATGTGAGAAATCCATGCGGCCAGTAAGGGAGGTAAAATATGGGCATGCCCCAGGGAAATCGCCATTTGCAAAATAATCCAGTAGGTTAGTCCGATGAAAACGCTTAATCCCACACCAAAAGCAGCTCCGCTCCTGGGAGATTTCAGGGCAAAAGGAAAACCGATAATGACCATGACCAGACTAACGAAGGGATATGAAAGTTTGGCGCGTAAATCAACGATATACTCCGACATGTCATAACCGGAAGCGGTAAGCGTTTGAATGTAACGCGCTAATTCTCGATAGTTCATATCTTCCGGCTTTTTAGTGTCCCGTCGAAATTCTTCAAAAGAGTGGGGGATGACATAATCCCGACGCCTTTGAAACTGGATAATGGACTGATGCTGTCCCGGCTCAAGTGAACGTTCAGCGCCCTGATATAAGGTCCAGGTTCCAAGGTTTTCCTCAGCAACTTCCCCGTTTTCTGGAGAAAAGAAAAAATCAAGTGGATTTTTCGGCAAGAATTTTTTCCACCCTTCAGATGGCTGCTCATTCTTATTTTTGGGAGGATGATATCTGGCCTGCTCGGCATCTAATCGTTTAATTGGCAGAAATTGATCATTAAGTTCAAACACGGTAAGTCCCTGAATTCCTAGTTTTTCCGGAATAAGGGCATTGATGTAATAAATCCGATTGTTTTCATTTCCTCGAAACCAGATTTGAATTTTAGCCATTTGGCGGGTATCTGGTTTCTGTTTCATAATCCGTTTACATTCTTCAGTAATCTGATTCGCTGTCGGCACCACAAATTCATTCAAACCGAGCATCAGCACGCTCATCACAAAACCGATGACCAACAGCGGCGCCATCAGTCGGTAAATGCTGACCCCGCCCGCTAACATGGCGATGATCTCGCTGTTGCGGGCAAATCGTCCAGTGACTAACAGGGTCGTCAGAAGAATGGAGATCGGGGTGATCATGAATAACACCAGGGGAATCCGGGCCAGAAAAAAAGTAATCGTGACAGAGAAAGGGGGCTTATACTCAACAATGTCATCAACACGTTCAAAGATGTCAACAACGGTTGAGACCAGAACCAGGGCGATGATCCCAAATACAAACATTTTGAGAAATTCACGGCTGATATAACGATCAAGAATCTTCATCGGCGCGCCACCCGGATCAGCAAGAACAGACCTACTATCCCTAACAGGATATTGGGAGTCCATACTGCTAAAAAAACCGGAAGTTTTCCGCTATCACCGAGACTTTCTCCGGCAGTGATGAAAATGTAATAGATTAATAACAGAACCACGCTGATGGCAAATCCTCCGGATTTTCCAGCCCGTTGCGATTGAATTCCCAAAGGGGTCGCAATCAACCCGAAGACCAGACAGGCTAAGGGAATTGAATAGCGTTTATGAATTTCAACCAGATAGGAACTGGATAACCGTCCTTGAATCACAAAACTATCAGCGATGAGCCTGGGAACAATCTGTGCATAACGACTCACACTGTCAAAAAAGGAAGTCCCTGGTTCAGGACAGACGAGCGTCGCCTGCCCGGCAAGTTGTTGCTCGTGACGTTGCAATACGAAATATTGCTCGATTAATTGGCAGATGGTCATATCCCGATCTGTACGAGGGATGGTCATCTGCCCCTCGCTCATCTCTTCATCTTGCAGGCTTAAAAGGATATCCAGAGTCGGAAATTCAACGATTTGATATTTCAACGGATTTACCACCGTTTGAGGATGGCTGGCTCCATCTGTCAAACGGAGAATAACCCGTAACGCTTTTTCATCGGAAATAAGTTCGCCTTTGCGGGCAAAAATCGTTTGAGGATTATTTTCATCTCTGGAATCAGAAATCATAATCCCATAAAACAAATTATCAACATTCGATAACTCGTCGATATAAATCACCAGGCCCCGAAAAAGAGAATTAAACACATGTTCTTTTAATTCCACCGCCGCTTTGGTACGCGCCAATTCGTATAATGTTACCCGGAACTGATGGTTACCCCAGGGCAGCGCTTTGGCGTAAAGAAAAAATGTCAGTCCATTCGCAAGCACAGCAAAGATGAACACCGGCACAAAGAGAGAATAGAGACTAATACCCGAAGCTTTCATGGCCGTGATCTCGCTATCCGTTGATAATCGTCCAAACGCTGAGAGCGTCGCGACCAATACGGCCATCGGGATCGTCAGCACCAGGAAAGATGGCATGATATACACGATCAATTCAAGCACTGAACGCAGACTGACCCCTTTGTTGATCACCAGTTCAATCAAATCGAGCATTCTTTCCATTAGCAGGACAAAAGTGAAAATCAACAACCCCAGGAAAAATGGCCCGATCAATTCTTGAAAGATGTATTTATTGAGAGTTTTCTTAAATTTTAGTCTCATGTCTGTGTTCCTTTTTTGTGGATGCTATCGTGACAGTAAAACATTTAGTCAAGGAAAATATGGCATCAGGATTGTCAGGAATGCACAAATCAGCAAAGGATCCGGCGAGTTTGGCGAGAAATAGATGAAAAATATCTTTTTTATTTGACTGTTTTCCCTGGAAAACAAGGATACATCAATGATACATACAGCAATACTTCGGACAGTTGTTCAACTGTTTCGGGAATGAGTCTTCGAAATTTCCGAAACAGAGGGCATGTTCAGGTTTCGGGACATCGCTCCGCTCATTTCCGAAACAACCCGTTATGTGGGCATTTTCAAAAAGCTATCCGAAGTATTGATACAGTGATATTGTATAAATTTTTAGAGAAAGGGGAACAGTGTATAACCGGCATATTCAAAACATTGTAATCATTCGCTTCAGTTCTTTTGGCGATATTATTCTTACGACCCCGCTGATTCGAGCACTCAGGACGAATTTCCCGGAGGCCAGGATTGATTTTATTGTTAAGCAGGAATTTGCCGAATTACTCCAAACCAATCCGCATCTTACAACGGTATATCCGTATCGTAAAGAAAGCGGGGGACGGGGGCTTCTCCTATTGGCAAAGCAACTTCGGCGTAATCACTATGATTTGTGCGTTGATATTCACACAAATTTTCGTTCGTATCTGGTGCGCTGTCTGATTCGTCCGACTTACACGACAACATGGACAAAGCATCTGCTGAAGAGATTGCTCCTGGTCAAGGCAGGAATTAATCGCTATTCTCGAATTATTCAGGTTCCGGATCGCTATCTTAACAGCGTGGCATCATTCGGGGTAGTCAATGATGGACAGGGCTTAGAAATTTTTCCAACCCTGCAACATGAAACCAGGGTACAGGCGATTCTGGAGCAGGAACATCTAGCTGAACAAAATCTGGCAATCGGCTTTGGCACGGTTGCTGCTCATCCGTTGAAACAATGGCCCCTGGAAAAATTCCTGCAACTCGGTCAACAGCTTGTTCAGCGCCACCAGGCCAGAATTCTCTTGTTCGGCGGGCCGGCCGATGTTGACCAAGTCAGGGAAATTGCTAAACATCTTCCAAACAATCCGATCATGTTGTGCGGCAAGCTCTCGCTGCTCGAATCCGCGTCAGCGCTGAAGCGTTGTGCCGTATTTGTCGGAAATGATACTGGCATGGTCCACCTTGCCGCTGCCATGAAATGTCCGATTGTGGTGCTGTTCGGCCCGACTGTTGAAGAATTTGGATTTTATCCTTATACAGCCAACGCTGTAGTCATCAGCACGCCTCTGCCCTGTCGTCCCTGTACCCATACCGGCAAAGGCCGGTGTAAAATTCAGGAAACCCATGCCTGTATGGAACGGATCGAGGTTGAAGAGGTGATGACAGCCGTTGAAGAGAAGTTACAAAGCGTGGTGTAAAAAAGGAAGGAGGTTCAGATTGCTTTCCCCTTGCGAAGCGTAGAAAGCTTCACAAGGGGAACAAGTCTATCCAAAATAAGCGGGAGCATTGTCAGGTTTCCATTTGATATTACAGCCAATGCTGGCGCGTTGGTGTTTACTGACCGGTTTTCCGGCAAGTAGATTATCAAGAGCTGCTCGCAGATCTTTGCCTGTGACCGGAATCCCATTTCCTGGACGCGCATCATCAAATTGTCCGCGATACACGCAACGCATGTTTTTATCAAAAATATAAAAATCGGGCGTGCATGCGGCTTTATACGCTTTGGCCGTTCCCTGAGTTTCATCGTATAAATATGGGAACGGAAACTGTTTGCGTTCTGCGAATTCCTGCATTTTTTCAGGACCATCTTCAGGAAATTGCTCAATATCATTGGCACTGATCGCGATGAAAGACACCCCTTTGGAAATGTAATCCTTTGCCGCCTGAATCAATCCATCCTGGATGTGCAGGACAAAGGGGCAGTGATTGCAGATAAAGACAATGACTGTGGCAATGTCTGATTTGGCTTCTTGTAATGAAAGTTGCTGTCCTGTTACGACATCGGGTAACGTAAAATCTGGGGCTTGCGTACCTAATGGAAGCATCGTCGAGGGAGTTTGTGCCATAAAAGTTCCTCCTTATCTGATTGATATGAGTCTATGAAATTATGTGTGTCGAAATAAAGTTGCGACAGACTCGCTTTCTTTTTCTTGGAATATTGTGACAGGTTTCGAGATGTCAAGGGCATTTCCTGGAAACAAAAATATTTTCTTATGCAAATCAGGGATTTTTGTTGACATCTTCCTGAAAAGTAACAGGATCAATCTATATAAAATTTGAGAGAAGTCAGTTATTATCATACCAGGAAGGGGAGAGGAGATTATGGATCTTTCAACAACATATCTGGGGTTATCGTTGAGAAACCCGATTATTGTGGCAAGTTGTGGATTAACGGAGACGGCTGAACGAATTCAACAGTGTGAACAGGCCGGCGCCGGGGCAGTGGTTATGAAATCCCTGCTGGAAGAGCAGATTCGCGAATCGGAAGCAGACATGGAAAAAGAATTGAGCATGCACCCTGAAGTCATGGATTATCTGCGTGCGGATTTGGATATGCGTTATGGGTCGGAGAAATACATCAACGTGATTCAACAAGCCAAAAAAGAGGTCTCAATTCCGGTAATTGCCAGCGTCAACTGCTATACCTCCAAATGGTGGACCGAATATGCCAAGCAAATTGAGGAAGCCGGGGCGGATGCTCTGGAATTGAATGTCTATATTATGCCGCTGGATTTTACGAAAAGTGCGGGAGAGTTGGAAAATATGTACGTTGAGATTGTCAAAACAGTCAAGGCCCGGGTGAAAATTCCGGTGGCGATCAAACTATCCCCGTATTTTACCTCATTTGGAAATTTTGCAACAAAACTATCTGACTATGGCGTTGATGGGTTAGTGCTATTTAATCGTTTTGTTCAACCAGATATTGATATTGCGACGCTTTCGACAAAGATCAAACCCTCCTTTGACGATCCGGTGGGGGTTGGCCGCTCATTGCGCTGGATCGGGATGCTCTCCGGGCAATTGAAACTCGATTTTGCGGCGAGCGGGGGCATTAGAAATGAAGACATGGTTATCAAAATGCTCTTAGCCGGAGCCTCTGCGGTACAGATTGCGTCTGTCCTGTATGCCAAAGGTTTAACCAGAATCCAGGAGATGCTTCAGGGCTTGGAAAAATGGATGGCAGAGAAACATTTTTCTTCGATTGCAGATTTTCAAGGCCGGTTAAACCAGAAGCACAGTCCTCAGGACACCACCTATATTCGAGCGCAATACATCAAAGCCATCGGAGGAAGAGAATAGAGGGAACTTGTTCGAGTGTTTGAGTGCTTCAGGGTATTGAGGTGTTATAGCACTCAAACACTCATTATTCTTAATATGCGCAATTTGCATCAATTGATAGCCATTGCTTGCAAACGCTAGCCGGGTTTTGGCGAACTTATACGCCGAGATCGATCATAGCATCCGCCACTTTCTTGAAACCGGCAATATTGGCGCCGTTCACATAATTACCTGGCGTACCAAATTCTTCAGCAGCGTCAGCCGCCGCTTTGTGGATATTCACCATAATCTGGTGTAATCTCTGGTCAACTTCTTCCCGCGTCCAGTTCAATCTGATGGCATTCTGCGACATTTCCAACCCTGAGGTCGCCACGCCGCCAGCATTTGCAGCTTTTCCAGGTCCAAACAGGATCCTATGCTTCAGGAAGACCTCGACCGCTTCCGGAGTTGATGGCATGTTTGCCCCTTCAGAGACGCAGATGCAGCCTTGTTCCACCAGTGCTTTGGCTTCTTCGCCGCTCACTTCATTCTGGGTAGCAGACGGTAATGCGACATCGGCCTTTACCAGGCCCCATGGCCGTTTGCCTTCATAGTATTTCGCTGTGGGGTATTTTTGAACATATTCTTTGATGCGGCCGCGCCGAATATTTTTCAATTCCAGAACATAGTGGAGTTTTTCTTCACAAATGCCGTCTTCATCAATAATCGTTCCGGCTGAGTCTGACAGGGAGATCACTTTTCCGCCGCATTGATTGACTTTCTCAACCGTGTATTGCGCCACGTTGCCTGATCCGGAGACCAAGACACGTTTGCCCGGGAACCCTTCGCCTTTGGTTTTGAGCATTTCTTCCGCAAAATACGTATTGCCATAGCCAGTCGCTTCGGGACGAATTAAGCTGCCGCCCCAATTTAACCCTTTGCCAGTCAACACGCTCTCATGGGCGATCACAATTTTCTTATACTGGCCGTAGAGATAGCCGATTTCACGCCCGCCAACGCCAATATCGCCGGCCGGCACGTCAATGTCAGCCCCAATGTGACGATATAGTTCACGCATAAAGCTCTGGCAGAAACGCATCACCTCATTATCAGATTTGCCTTTCGGATCGAAGTTGCTGCCGCCTTTCGCACCACCCATCGGCAGACCGGTTAAACTGTTTTTGAAAATCTGTTCAAAACCCAGGAACTTGAGAATGCCCAAATTTACGGAAGGATGAAACCGCAATCCGCCTTTATATGGTCCGATGGCGCTGTTAAATTGCACCCGGTAGCCTCGGTTGATCTGAATATCGCCATTGTCATCTACCCATTCTACTCTGAACAGGATCGTGCGTTCTGGTTCCACAATACGTTCTAAAATGCGGGCATTTTCATATTTTGGCTCTCTGTCCATCACCAAACTGAGCGATTCCAAGACTTCGGTCGCAGCTTGCAAAAATTCTTTTTCCCAGGGATACGTTTCCCGCAGTTGGTTGAGCACTTTTTCTACATATCTATTCATATAAACATCTCCTCTTGTTAAATTAGTAACACATCGCCCCACACGCAAAAGATGACATGATCGGCAGATTCTCCTTAGAATGCCTTTCAATAAGAAAGAAGAAAAAATATCAACAAAAAAATGATGAATTTTATGGAGAAGTTGAAAAAGATCCTTCAAGTTCTCTACAGAGCAATATTTACAGGCAAACTTTTTTGAGATTTCATAAAATTTTTTCTTTTCATTCTTGCAGGCATTTCATACGGTAGTCAAAAACTTGGTATGCTTTCATTGCCAGGAAGATGAGACACGGTTCTCTGCACCCGCTGTGTAACTCGATAATGGTACATGACGTAAACGCGCTTTTGCGCTCCTGGATTCCAGGGATGGTCAAAGACAGGAGCGCAACGTAACCGTTGCAAGGTGCTTCGGAAAATCGAAAATTTCAGATTGTCGAGATAATCACTTTATTCAAGAGACATCAGGTATGGATATTCAAGAATTAAATCGGTATTACAATAAGTTTAAGTATGGCGAAGATATTTTCCATGCTCTTATGCAGCAGCGGGTACGTGAAATTCTCCTGGTTTCAACCTTCTATGATGCGTTTATTTTTGAACAGGATGGCCGCTTATCCGAACAGATTTTCGGAGAATTTCATCAATTAAATTTGACGAACATGCCCCGCATTACCAGTGTTCCGACAGGAGTGGAAGCCTTGCGGAAGTTGGATGAAGAGCATAAATTTGATCTTGTCATCACCATGATGCGCATCGGCGACCTGACGCCGTTTGAATTGGCGCGTACTATCAAACAACGTCATCCGAACATTCCGGTGCTGCTGTTGTTAAACATTCAAGCGGATATCGCCTTGTTAGAGAAGTATAGCGGTGAACGCGAATATCTGGATAATATCTTTTTGTGGAGCGGAGATCCGCAAATTTTCCTGGCAATGATTAAATATATCGAAGATCGATGGAATGTGGAACATGACACCACGGTTGGTTTGGTACGAGTGATTCTGCTGGTGGAAGATTCGATCTATTTTTATTCCAAATTTTTGCCGAAACTGTATCGTGAAATCATGTCACAAACGCAACGGCTGATCTCTGAAGAATTGACTGACATGCAAAAAAATTACCGTAAACGCAGCCGGCCGAAAGTGCTGATGGCGCATACGCTGGAGGATGCGATTGCGTTGTGTGAGAAATATAACGAATATCTGTTGAGCGTCATTACAGATATTCGTTACCCGAATCACGGGCGGCTTGACTCTGAAGCCGGCATCACGTTAACCAAATATCTGTATGCCCAGGATTACGATGTGCCGATTTTGCTGCAATCGTCGGACGATTCGCTGGCGCAGCAGGCCGAAGCCCTGAATGTCAGTTTTGTAAATAAACATTCCAAAACCCTCTTACACGATTTAAGTGACTTCATCCATACGCATTTAGGATTTGGCGATTTTGTGTTCTGCAACCGCTTTGGCAAGGAAATTGACCGGGTGAGCTCAATTGCCGCATTTGAAAGCAAACTGAAACAAATCCCTGATGAATCGCTGTTGTATCATTCCCGCCGCAATCATTTTTCGGCCTGGTTAATCGCTCATGGCGAGATTGAAGTCGCCCGATACATCCGTCCGCTGCACGTTGAAGACTTTGGGGGCAGTGTTGACCGGGAACGGGAATTTCTGGTGGGGGTGTTCCGCGATGTCAAAATGCGCAAAACCCGTGGCAGCATCATCAATTTTGAAGCGCAGAGTCCGGGGGAAGAAAATGAGATTGTGCGGTTGTGTGAAGGGTCGTTGGGAGGCAAAGGCCGCGGCATCGCATTTTTGAACGCGCTGTTAGTCACCATGGAGTTTGAAAACCGATTTGAAGGGGCCAAAATCAAGATTCCGAAAACAGCGTTTATTGGTACCGAGGAATTTGATCTGTTCATGAAAAATATCCGGTTGCAGTCTGCCGCTGCCGATGCTAGCGATGAACAGATGAAACAGGCGTTTTTAGCCACGGCACTCAGCGCTGAATTACAGGAAAAACTGGCGGCATATTTAGAACATGTGACCTATCCGATTGCGGTGCGGTCGTCCGGATTGTTGGAAGACTCGCAAGTTCAACCGTTTGCTGGCGTGTACCAGACGTTCATGCTGCCCAACAATCACCCTGAAAAAGCTGTTCGCCAACAACAGTTGGAACAGGCGATTAAATTGGTGTATGCATCGGCGTTTTTGCAAGATGCGCGCGAATATGTTGAACGGATTAAATACCGGACTGAAGAAGAAAAAATGGCGGTAATTATCCAGGAAGTTGTCGGCAGTGCGCATGGGGATCATTATTATCCGCACATTTCCGGGGTAGCCCAATCGTACAACTATTATCCCACGTCTTATATGAAACATAGCGATGGCACCGCCTCGATCGCGTTAGGCTTAGGACAATGGGTGATGGATGGCAAACATACCTGCCGGTTTTGCCCACGCTATCCTGATGTCCAGATTTTGCCTCCTGAAGAATTGGTCAAAAACAGCCAGACGGCATTTTACGCCCTGAACTTAGGCTCAAACGCGTATGATCTGACTCAGGGCATTACCGCCACTCTATTGCTCCTCGATTTACAGATGGCTGAAAAAGACGGAACGCTTTGGCACCTGGCCTCTGTTTGGGATGCCGCCGATCACCGGCTGCGAGACGGCTTGTATTACTATGGGCCGCGCGTCCTGACGTTTGCCAATATTTTAAAATACAAGCGGTTTCCGCTGGCGGAGATTTTGACCGAAATTCTCGATATTGGCGAAAAGGCGTTTGGTATTCCGGTAGAAATCGAATTTGCCGTCAATTTGCAATATATTCCGGATGAAGGGAAATTTCCCACGCTGTACATTCTGCAAATCAGGCCCCTGCTGGTGCATGCCGAGGGGATGCTGCTGCACGCCGAGGAGCTTAACAAAGATGACTTGCTGTTGTACACGGAACAAGGCATGGGGAATGGCGTGATCTCCCATATTTATGATCTGATTTACCTTGATTTGGAAAAATTTGACAATACCAACACTCTTGCCATGAAAGCTGAAATTCAGGCGCTAAACGATCACATGATCGCCGAAGATCGGGAGTATATTCTGATCGGCCCGGGACGGTGGGGATCGCGTGACAGAATGTTGGGAGTTCCGGTGCGTTGGGCCGACATTAATAAAGCCAGAGTCATTGTTGAAACCGGATTAGAGCGGTTTATTGTAGAAGCGTCGCAAGGCACGCATTTTTTCCATAACCTCATCTCAATGGATGCCGGTTATTTTACCGTGCCCTATAACTCCAAAACCGATTTTATTGATTGGCAGTGGCTCAAATCGCAGCCGGTTGCCGCCGCCACTGAGCATTTTGTGCATGTTCGCAGTGAAACGCCGTTTATCATCAAAATGTTTGGCAAAAATGGCGTCTCAGTTATTTATAAATCCTCCATGTTGTAACACTGGATGTTCAAGGTTTTTGAGCATGAATATTGAATTGTCGTGAGCTTGAGCTCGCAGCAACTCATTTCGCTGCCGTAAAAACGTTGAACGTTGAGTTTCAAGAAAAATATCGTATGCATGCTGAAAACAAAGCATTTAGCACAGGCATTCCCGCCCTTGATGACATGCTTCAGGATGTTCATCCGGGCGATAATATCGTGTTTCAGGCCGACAACTCACGCGATGTGCTGCCGTTTATTCATCGTTTTTGCCAATATGCCCAACACACAGGTAAACCCCTGGTTTATTTCCGTTTTGCCGATCATCCGTCATTTCTCCCAGAAGGCTTCGAGGCGGTCTGTTATCAACTTCATCCGCAGGAAAGTTTTGAACAGTTTATCTCCGAAATCCTCGAAACGATCAAACAGCATGGGAAAGGCATGTATTACCTGTTTGACTGCCTGTCAGGTCTGGCGGTCAACTGGTACACCGACCGTATGCTGGCGAACTTTTTCAGGCTTGTCTGTCCCTATCTGTTTACGTTTGATACGCTCAGCTATTTTGTGCTGTTGCGCAATTCGCACCGAACCCTGGCCATTAACGCCATTCATGACACCGCACAGGTGGTGCTCGATATTTTCTGCCGGAATGAAAGAATTTATATTCTCCCGGTCAAGGTGCTTGAGCGTCACTCCCCCACCATGTATATGTTGCATTTCTGGAACGATGAAGCCTTTTTGCCGGTGACCAAAAGCGCAACTTTATCGGAAATCCTCTCCGGCATCACGCAGCCGTCCATTGATTTTGACACGGAGTATAAAGATACCTGGACCAGTACGTTTTTCCAGGCGCTTCAGATAGTCAACGGCCTGCGGGAAATCGGCTCATCGGTGGAAGATATTGCCGAGTTTAAAACGCATTTGATCAAAATGATCATTACCCGCGACGAACGGCTGCTTGCGCTGTGCGCGCAATATTTCGACATCCCCGACCTTGTTGCCATCGGGAAGCGGTTGATCGGTACAGGACTGATCGGCGGCAAATCTGTGGGGATGCTGCTCGCTCGCAATATTTTGAAAAAGAAGGCGGAACGGCTGCACCAACGTTTAGAACCCCATGATTCCTTTTTTATCGGGTCGGATGTGTTTTATAGTTACATTGTCCACAATAATTGTTGGTGGGAACGGCATAATCTCAAAACCTCCGCCGATCTTTTGGAACACGCCGGGAAACTCCGGGAAAAGCTCCTGGCCGGCGAATTTCCGCCCGATATTCTCCAGCAGTTTCAGGAAATGCTCAATTATTTCGGCCAATCGCCGATTGTGGTGCGTTCCAGCAGTTTGCTTGAAGACGCCTATGGCAATTCTTTTTCAGGGAAATATGAAAGCATCTTTTGCGCCAATCAGGGCACGCCGGAGCAGAGGATGCAAAATTTTATCGAAGTCGTACGGAGAATTTACGCCAGCACGATGAACCAGGAGGCCCTGGCGTACCGGGTGCACCGGGGCTTGCTCAATCAAGATGAACAGATGGCGTTATTAGTGCAGCGGGTTTCCGGCGAGTTTTACGATAGCCTGTATTTCCCCCAGATTGCCGGAGTAGGGTATTCGTTTAACCCCTTTGTGTGGCATCCCAAAATCAAACCGGGGCAGGGGATGCTGCGCCTGGTCTTCGGGCTTGGCACGCGGGCCGTGGAACGCCGCGACGATGATTATACCCGCGTGGTGGCATTGAACCAGCCCTTGCTGCGACCTGAGGGCAGTTCGGATGAAATCAGAAAATATAGCCAAAAGATTGTCAATGTGATCAATCTGGCGAAAAACCAACACACCTCATGCACCTTTGAAGAGATTGTCAAAGCTGCGCCCGGCATTCCGCTTGAGATGTTAGCCACGCGGGACTTCGAAATGGAAGCCCGCGCCAAGAGTTTGAATATCAAAAACATCTTTTCCTATGTGTTAAATTTTGAGAAATTATTAACCCATACCCCGTTTGTGCAGGATATGAAGGAGATGTTGAGCGTCCTGAGCCACGCCTACGATCATCCGGTGGATATCGAATTTGCCGTCAATTTTCTGAATGATGAGGAGTACCGGATTCATCTCTTGCAATGCAGGCCGCTGCAATTTATAGGGAAGTTCCACCATGTACAACTGCCCAAACACTTGCCTCAGGATGACATCATTCTCAAAACCGACGGGCCGATTATCGGGCAAAGTACGGCGGAACAGATTGCGCGGATTATTTACGTGATCCCCGATAAATATAGCCGGATGCCCCCCTCCGACCGCTATTCGGTCGCCCGTTTGATTGGCAGATTAACCAGCCAGCAGCCCCGGGATCAGCATCTCATGCTGATCGGGCCAGGACGCTGGGGCACCCAAATGCCCGAATTAGGCGTGCCGGTATCCTTCTCCGAGATTCAAAATGCGTCGGTCTTATGTGAACTCGCTCAGATGCATGAAGCCCTGACCCCTGACCTGTCATTAGGCACGCATTTTTTTAATGATATTGTGGAAATGGGTATTGTATATATCGGGCTGTCTTCCGGGAAAGATGTCGGATTTTTTCATGATGCCTTGTTGCAAAAGGCTGCCAACAAATTCCCGCTGCTATTGCCGGGCTATCCCGCGTATGCAGACGCGATCCTGGTGATTGATACCGCCGAACTCGCGCCTGATGCGCGCGTCCTGGTGCATGTCGACACGTTAACGCAAAAGGGGCTGGTGTTTTTGTCACGCACCTGAAGCCTTCAGATAATCGTGAAAACCACCATGCCGGTGAGCAGCGCAGCCACAAGCAATTATGATATGTCAGGAGCGCCAGGCTTCTCGACGGGAACGCCGAGAATACGCCTGCGTAACGTAACTTCGCATGAAAAATACCACCTGTTTTTTTGTCTCAGATCTGCACGGTCATCTCGTCCGGTATCACAAACTGTTTGACCTTATCGTCCGGGAACGTCCTCTGGCACTGTTTCTGGGAGGAGACCTGCTGCCATCAGGCTTATTGAATATCTTTTCAGGCAGCCAGGTCTATCACGATTTTATTGAGCAAGTGCTGCATCAAGGGTTTGCGCGTTTACAACACGAACTTGAAGAGGACTATCCCCAGGTCTATATTATTTTGGGCAATGATGACGGAAAATTTGCCGAGCAGCAGATCATCGCATTGGCAGAGCAGGGAGTCTGGCACTACGCTCACAATCGTCATTTCAGCCTGGGAGATTTTTTGGTCTGCGGGTATGCCTATGTGCCGCCAACCCCGTTCACGCTCAAAGACTGGGAACGCTATGATGTGTCGCGTTATGTGGATCCAGGCTGTACGTCGCCGGAAGAAGGCTATTATTCGGCGTTGATCTCAGATGATGCGAAACGCTGGTCAACAATTCAACACGATTTACAGCAACTCACGGTATCCAAACCTCTGGAAAAGGCGATTTTCCTGTTTCACGCGCCTCCGTATGACACGAACCTGGATCGCGCCGCGTTAGATGGTAACATGTTTGATAACGCGCCTCTCGACGTGCATGTTGGCAGCATTGCCATCCGACGGTTTATCCAACAAGGGCAACCGCATCTCACCCTGCACGGGCATATTCACGAGTCTGCCAGGCTGACCGGTGACTGGCGCGATCAGATTGGGAAAACCTGGTGTTTTTCGGCGGCGCATGACGGCCCAGAATTGGCGGTGATTGCCTTTGATGTGGCGCGCCCGGCCCAGGCGGTCAGACGATTGCTTTGAGTGGACAAGGTGATTCAGTGACGATAGACCTCGGAGGTTATTTTCGCATATTTGCCGTGTTTCGCGGGCAATCTCCAGCAGTTACTTCTTGACAAAATAGCCCTATGGGGAAATTGGATCTTTTTGTATAAACCACCTCAATTTTTCGGAGGGAACGTGATGAATTTTCACAATTTTAATGCCTTTAAGATGGCTCAACAGCAATTTGATACTGTCGCCGAACAATTGCATTTAGATCAGGGAATGCGAGAACTCCTGCTGATGCCTCTGCGTGAATACCATTTTCAAATTCCTGTAAAAATGGACGATGGGACATCCAAAGTGTTTCGTGGCTTCAGAATTCAACACAATGATGCCTGTGGTCCAGCTAAAGGCGGTATCCGATTCCATCCTCAGGAAACTGCTGATACGGTCAGGGCTCTGGCAATCTGGATGACCTGGAAATGCGCTGTCATAAATATTCCCCTCGGAGGGGGGGCCGGCGGCGTGGTATGCGATCCGCACCATTTGAGCATGCGTGAACAGGAGCAAATTTGTCGCGGATGGGTGCGCCAACTTGCCAAAAATATCGGGCCAACATCTGATATTGCTGAACCCGATATTATGACGGACTGCCAACACATGATCTGGATGCTTGACGAATATGAAAAAATCTCTGGTCTGAAATCTCCCGGCGCTATTACTGGCAAAACGGTTGAATTAGGCGGATCGCGCGGCAGACAGGAAGCTCCCGGATACGGGATAACGTTTACGCTGCGCGAAGCGCTGAAACAGATGCATCTTCCCCCTCACAACACTACAGCAAGCGTGCAAGGTTTTGGGCATGTGGCGCAATGTGTGATTGAATTATACCAGAAATTAGGCGGCAAAGTCATCTGCGTGGCCTGCTGGAATCAAGAAGAGATGCTCCCCTTGACTTTTCGCAAACCAGGGGGGGTTGATCTTAAAGAACTGCTGGGCATCACAGATCGATTCGGCAGCATCAATCCACGCCAGGCTGCCGAGCAAGGCTATGAAGTGCTTCCAGGAGAGGCATGGCTGCAGCAAGAGGTGGATATTTTGATCCCGGCGGCGATGGAAAATCAAATCACCGCAGATAATGTGCGGGAGCTCTCTCCTTGCGTCAAAGTGATTGCGGAAGGCGCCAATGGCCCGGTCACTCCTGAAGCAGATAACGTGATCAAGGATCGCGGCATTTTGCTGATCCCCGATTTGTTGTGTAATGCCGGCGGGGTATTAGGCAGTTATTTTGAATATGTCCAGAATACCGCTAACTATTATTGGAAAAAAGAGGAACTTCTGGCGAAATTAGATGTCAGAATGACCTCAGCCTTTCTGGCGGTAAGCGACCTAGCCAGAAGGAAACGGCTCTATATGCGCGACGCGGCCTATATGATCGCCATTGAACGGGTGGCCCGGGCGTGCCGCGCCAAAGGGTGGGTGTAAGATCCTGATGACAGGAGCAACGACTATGCGTTCCTCAACGAGTGACAACTTTGCGACATTTGAGCGACGGTTTTTTGACGCGACTGAAGATTTTACCGTGATCGGCCAGGGCCAGTTGGGCGGTAAAGCAAAGGGGTTGGCATTTATTCACGATATCCTCGCGTCACGCTTTGCCAATCACAGTGAGATGATCGTGAATATCCCGAAATTGACGGTGATTACGACAGCGTATTTTGATGAATTTATGCAGTCCAATGATCTGGAGGAGATTGCATATACTGAGAACGCGTCGGACCATTTCATTGCCCATAAATTTCAACAAGCCGAGTTGCCCGTGACGATGCTCGGAGACCTCCGAAGTTTGATCGAACAAGTCTCTTCACCTCTGGCCATCCGCTCATCCAGCCTGCTGGAAGATGCAATGTATGAGCCGTTTGCCGGGATTTATGCCACCAAAATGATTCCGAATAATCAGGCATCTTCTGACGTGCGTTTTCAAAAACTGCTTGAAGCCATTAAATTTGTGTACGCCTCAACGTTTTTTAAACAGGCAAAAGATTATCTGAAAGCCACTCACCATGATATTCATGATGAAAAAATGGCGGTGATTATTCAGGAAGTCGTTGGGTTGCGACATGGCGACCGGTTTTATCCAAATATTTCAGGCGTGGCGCGCTCTTACAATTTTTATCCTACCGGCAAAGCTAAACCTGAGCATGGCGTGGTCAATCTGGCATTGGGATTAGGGAAAACCATTGTTGATGGGGGCGCGACCTGGATGTATGCGCCCTCGTACCCCAAAGTCTTTCCGCCGCATGGCTCAGCGCGGGATTTGCTCAACCAGACGCAATTGCAGTTTTGGGCGGTGAATATGGGAAAACCGCCTGAATACGATCCCATCAAAGAAACAGAATATTTAGTGCAGCCCCATATCACAGCAGCCGAACAGGATGGGACGTTAGACTGGATTGCGTCCACTTATGACGCCCCTTCTGATCGAATTCATCTGGGGCTCTCCGGGAACGGGCCGCGCATTGTGACATTTGCCCCGATTCTAGATCTCAAACGGTTGCCTCTGAATGATGTGCTGAAATCGCTGCTTGCCGCCTGTAAAGATGCGGTTGGCAGCGATGTGGAACTTGAGTTTGCCGTCACCTATGATCCGACACGCAACCTTCCTGCACGTTTAGGGTTTCTTCAAGTCCGTCCGATGGCTGTTTCCTATGAACTGGTTGAGATTTCGAAAGAAGAGTTCGCGGGCGATCACGTGCTCGCGGTGTCCCACAATGTCTTAGGTAATGGGATCTTAAACCACCTGACGGATATTGTGTACGTCAATCCCGATACCTTTGATCCCAAAGATACTCGGCAAATTGCAAGCGAGATTGCAACCATCAACACGAAATTAGTGCAGGAAAAACGGCGATATGTGTTGATTGGCTTCGGCCGGTGGGGGAGCGTTGATCCGTGGTTAGGCATTCCGGTCAATTGGAGTCAGATCAACGGCGCCAACGTGATTATTGAAGCCACGCTGCCTCAAATGAATCCTGATTTGAGCCAGGGGTCGCATTTTTTTCATAATATCACCAGCTTTCAGGTGTTCTACCTTTCCGTGAAATATTCTTCCGAACAGGGTGCAATTGATTGGGACTGGCTGCGCCAGCAGCCAACGATCGAAGAAACCCGCTTTGTGAAACATCTCCGGCTGGCTTCAGCGTTAACCATTAAAGTTGATGGCCGAAAGGGAGTGGGAATCATTTTGAAACCAGAAGGGGGGAAATGGGCAGAGTTAAACGAACTACTTGATCCACAAAAAGCTGGCGGGGATCATTTTGAAACCAGAAGGGGGGAAATGTGTATGACAACTCAAAATGTACATTTTGAAAGCATTATTAAAAGTTTACAAGAACGCGAAAAGGAATTAAATTGTCTGTATAATGTTGAAGAAATCTTAAACGCCACTGAAAAAATAGAAGACGCTTTATCTGCGATTATTCAAATCATGCCTGCTGCCTGGCAATATCCCGAGTGTTGTCAGGCAGCGATCCAGTATCACAAGCACTATTACCATCCTCATCCATTCTTGCCTACGGAATGGGTGTTACGGGCGCCCATTTGCATCGAAGGTCACCAGGAGGGTGAAATTGCCGTATATTATACCGAAAACATGCCCCTGGAAGTGGAAGGCCCTTTTTTGAAAGAAGAACGCAAACTGCTTGACAATATTGCCGATCTCGTTGGCAAATATATTGCACATCAACGCAACAAAGAACTGATCAAGCGATGGGAAGCGGCCAAAGAAAGCATGTCGCTCAGCAGTAAGTATGAATGGCAGGTCATTATGGACCTGCTCAAAAAGACCGATCAAGGACTGTTTATTTACATCACGCGGAAAATGGCCTATTATCTTTGCTGGAACGGTATTAAAGAGGCGCAGCAATTGTTGCAGAAGAATGTTGATCCCTCGCAACTCTTAAAACCCGCCAACCTGGAAGATGATAAAAATCGGCCCAGGCCGAAAATTTCCCTGGACATCCTCAATTTAGCCACGCGTACCTTTGAGATTGCGACAACCTATCTCAGCAACGAAGAGATTTTGAGGCATATTCAACGCTGGATTCAGGAAAATCGCATTAGTTTCTTGTATCGCACCCTGGCGAGTTTAGATACCTCACTCGGGGAAATCACGAGTGCGATCCGCCGGTTTTATCATAGTATGCCCGATATCCAGCAGATTCCCCCATCTACCCAAAAAGCCATGAATGTTGCGTTAATCCGGCGATTTTTAACGGGACAATTAGAATTTATTACCGTGGCGAAAAACTACATTGGCATTCATGACATGCACGACATCTTGCAGCGTTTGATTTTTTCCGTACGAAGCCGAGGGCAACTGGGCGGCAAAAGCGCCGGGCTGATTCTGGCGTCGAAAATTATTGAAAAGGTGAAAAATCATCATGCGAATCTCCAACATATCAAAGTTCCCAAAACCTGGTACATCACCTCTGACGTCGGTTTCTATTTCATGTGTTCCAACGATTTCGAAGAGATTGTCGAACAAAAATATAAAGCCATGGAGTTAATCCGCCTGGAATATCCGCATATTGTGCAAATTTTTAAGAATTCACCCTTCCCTCCTGAAATTCTCACGGGGTTGTCAATGGCGCTGGATGATTTCGGCGATCATCCCTTAATTGTGAGAAGTTCAAGCTTATTGGAAGACCGATTGGGAACGGCATTCTCCGGAAAATACAAAAGCCTGTTTTTAGCCAACCAGGGGACCAAAACCGAACGGTTAGAGGCGTTAACCGATGCGATTGCTGAAGTGTATGCCTCGTTATTCAGCCCTGATCCGATTGAGTATCGAAACGAACGGGGACTCGCTGATTTTAATGAAGAGATGGGGATTATGATCCAACAGGTGGTCGGGCAAAAAGTCGGCAAATACTTTTTGCCGGCCTATGCCGGCGTCGCGTTTAGCAATAATGAATTCCGCTGGTCGCCTCGCATTAAAAGAAAAGATGGTTTAATCCGCCTGGTGCCCGGATTAGGGACGCGGGCCGTCGATCGCGTCACGGATGACTACCCGATCTTAATTGCTCCGGGTCAGCCGAATTTACGCGTCAATGTCACGATTGACGAATATGTGCGGTACGCCCCCAAAAAAGTGGATGTGATCAATCTGGAGACCAATGCCTTTGAGACCATTGAATTTGCGCAATTAATCCAGGAATTTGGCGATCAAATGCCTGATATTCACAATATCGTCTCCGTGCTCCATCATGATCATCTTTCCACGCCGGGCATCATGACGGATTTTGCAACAGACCCCGTACTGGCAACCTTTGAAGGGTTACGCACCAGGACGCCATTTGTTCAACAAATTCGTACCATCCTTAACGTCCTGGAAGAATGCCTTCACACGCCGATTGACATTGAATTTGCGTCGGACGGCCAGGATTTATATCTGTTGCAATGCCGCCCGCAAAGCGCATTTGCGCGTAATGAGGCCGCCCTTATTCCCAGAGATATCCCTAAAGAACGCGTCGTATTTTCGGCCAACAGATTTGTGTCCAATGGCAAGATTCCCAATATTACGCATGTCGTGTATGTTGATCCGTATGAATATAACGCCCTTGAAGAACATGCGCAATTACTTGATGTGGGCCGAGCAGTGAGCAAATTAAATAAAGTGCTTCCCAAACGCCAGTTTATTTTGATCGGACCGGGGCGTTGGGGGAGTCGGGGAGATATTAAGTTAGGCGTCAGCGTCACCTACTCTGATATTAACAACACGGCCGCCTTGATTGAAGTTGCGATGAAAAAGGGGAGTTATGTGCCTGAGCTTTCGTTTGGCACGCATTTTTTTCAAGATCTGGTGGAGGCGTCAATCCGGTATCTTCCTCTTTATCCGGCAGATGATGGCGTGATATTTCATGAACGGTTTTTCACCACTTCCCCCAATGTGCTGGCGCAATTGCTGCCGGAATATGCTTCTTTAAGCCATGCGGTCAAAGTGATTGATATTCCAGCAATTGCCAACGGACAGGTCTTGTGCCTGGCGATGAACGCTGATCTTGATCAAGCGCTGGCCTATTTAGATTCTCGGCAGCAGGAGGAAGAGCAGGCGATCAACACCGGAAAAGATATCCAGGGAGCGCCATCTGAAAATTATTGGCAGTGGCGTTTGCGAATGGCAACCCATATTGCCAGCCAGATCGATGCTCAACGCTTTGGCGTCAAGGGCTGTTATATTTTTGGGAGTACCAAAAATGCCACTGCCGGCCCGGAAAGCGATATTGATTTATTATTTCACATTCACAGCACGCCGCAACAATTGGACGCCTTCAAAGCCTGGCTGGAAGGCTGGAGTTTATGTTTGGATGAGATGAATTTTCTGCGAACAGGGCGTCGCACAGGCGGATTATTAGACAACCATTTTGTGACTGATGACGACATTGCAAAACGTTCCAGTTTTGCGCTGAAAATCAATGCCGTCACTGATGCAGCCTCCAAATTGGCGATGAAAGATGCTTCCCAATCTTCAGATGAAAACTAAGACGCGCTCCTGGTCTTTACCGCGTAGCGGTAAAGACCCTCTGCGTAATGTGAGTTCTTAACAGCCCCGGATCGCTTCAGGGATCCAAAGGCGGCATAGAGTTATTGGCTGATAGGCATGCCTACGACAGAGAGCCTGACGCAGGTCACTATGCTGTTGTTGCGCAGTGTGGATGTTTACCTTCGAAATTGTTTATATTCAATCGCATATTGTTGCATTTTATAGCCCAGAATTCGCTCTGTAGTCGAAAGGTATTGAGCGGCCTTGGATTTAATACCACGCGTCTTTTTGAGCGCATCAATAATCAGTTCTTTTTCAAAATTTTCCACCTGATGCGCGAGCGACACCTTCTCTCGGCTGTCAACCGTATCCACCCGTTGCAAGGTTGGTGGAAGATGAGTCGCCTGGATCGTATCGCCGTTGCATACGAGCACGGCGCGTTCCAGACAATTTTGTAACTCGCGTACATTCCCCGGCCAGTGATAGGAATTGAGCAGATCAATGGCCAGGGTGGAAATGCGGGTAATCGGTTTGTTATTTTCGCGGGCATACTTTATCAGAAAATGATCCGCGAGCAATAAAATATCGGTTTTGCGCTCCCGTAACGAGGGCATATAAATGGGAAACACATTGAGCCGATAATACAGGTCTTCTCGAAACTGATTCGTCTGAATCGCTTCTTCTAAATTTTGATTAGTGGCCGCAATGATGCGCACATTCATTTTCATGGTGTCGGTGCCGCCAACGCGCTCAAATTCCTTTTCCTGTAAGACCCGCAGTAATTTCACTTGGAGGCTGGGCGGGAGTTCTCCAATTTCATCGAGAAAAATCGTGCCGCCGTCAGCGACCTCAAATTTCCCTTTTTTGCGTTCGGTTGCCCCGGTAAACGCGCCTTTTTCATGTCCAAAAAATTCTGTTTCAAGCAGGTTTTCAGGAATAGCCCCGCAATTGATTTTGACAAAGGGTTTTTTAGCGCGGGGGCTGTTGTAATGAATGGCATGAGCGACCAATTCTTTGCCTGTGCCGCTTTCTCCTCGAATCAGGACGGTGACGTTTGAATAAGCCACCTGAATAATATTTTCATACACCAGATGCATGCTGCTGCTATTGCCAATCATATTATGGATGTTATACTTTTCCTTTAATTCATCCTTGAGTTTGATATTTTCCGTGAGCAAGTTTTTTTCATCTTCTAAAATGTTTTTCAGTTTTAACGATTGCGCAAACATGCTGGCAATAATCGAAAGCAATCGGACATCCCTGGAAAAATCGTCGTCTTCCGAAAACGGACGATCAACAGTGATCGCTCCTAAGGTTTCCAGGCCAAGCTTGATGGGCACGCAGATAAAGGAGATATTTTTACGGCTGATATCCCCGCGTGAGCGTGTTTTATTCAAAAAATGCGGCTCTTCCCCAATTTGAGGGATAATCACAGGTTGGCCTTCCTCAATCACTTTGCCGGTAATCCCTTCTCCTAATTTGTACCGGCCACGTCGCTTCGCTTCTTCGGCCATACCGTAAGCTACTTCAATTGTAATATCATTCGTAGTCGGATGAAATAATCTCAGGGTTCCTCGCGTCAAACCCATCTTTTGATCGAGAATTTCAAAGGTTTTATAGATGAATTCATTCAAGTTCAATGCTGAAGAAGAAAGCATGACGCTAATCTCTTGAAGAATGGAGAGTTCTTTAACCTCTCTTATAGCATTTATCATAAGGGTTCTCAATCTCCAGTGCTTTCGTATCCACATGGATAATCAGAACCAGAGAAATTGGCTGGTTACAATAAAGTAATCTACAAATTTGTCACATATAATTATACCTATACAAAATTGGTGATGAAGAAATGCAAGAAATTATTCTAACTATTCTCGAAATTTTATGTTTTTTGGATACAGCATCATGATGATGTTGATTTTATGAATATAGCATACGAAAATGTATTTTGAAATAATTAATATTACATTAATGTTATAAAATAAATATAGAAAATGCAAACTCTATCGCTCGATATACCAGTATAAAAAATAAATTATAGAGTTGGAATAAACTGAAAATAGGCAGAGAGCAGGCAACAGAAGTAATGCATCGTTCTTTGAAACGATATGGTGTTGGCAAGCCCTTTGAAATATACTTAAACCGATTCGATAGAAACAGGTTAGAAAATATTTTGAGATAATCTGATATTGATCACATAGAGGGAGAAATAACATGAAATTGATTATAGCGGTCATTCGGCCTGAAAGGTTAACTGAAGTGAAGGAAGAGTTATATAAAGAAGAGGTGTATAAAATTACGGTATCAAATGCTATAGGTCGAGGTGAAGAAACCGCGTTTAAAGAGTATTATAGGGGGATCGGGATGGAAATTGATCTCCATAAACGAATCCGAATCGAAATTGGGGTGAATGAAAATTTTGTCGAACGAACGATTAACGCGATTATTCGTGGAGCAAAGACAGGCGAAGTTGGCGATGGCAAAATTTTTGTCATAGATCTACCAGAATGTATCCGTATTCGTACCGGAGAAAGGGGAGGACAGGCGATAGGTTAATCTGAAAAACTCGCATAAGCAAGTTTTATCAATCACGATAATAAACCTCAGGTAATAACTGCAAATGAAGGAGTGTTTCTTTTGAAAAGGAGTAAAAGATATGGTGAAGAAGACAGTGAAAATCATAGGAATCGTCAATATATTATTGCTGTGGGTTGTTATGCCGGTCTTCGGACAAGAACAAGATACCAGCCAGATGTTAAATAGTCTGCGTATTTCAATTGATACCCTCTGGGTATTAGTCGCGGCATTTCTGGTGTTCTTTATGAATCTTGGATTTGCAATGGTTGAATCTGGACTGTGTCGAGCCAAAAATACTGTAAATATTCTCTCGAAAAACTTTATTGTTTTTGCAATATCCTCCATTTCTTTTTGGGCGCTCGGTTGGGGGTTGATGTTTGGCAATGGATCAGGATTCTTTGGATGGGATGGGTTGCTCTTTGTCACGGGAGCGGATAATAGTCCTGCCATCGGAGAAGCTTATCAGGGAGCGTATGCTGCGTTGAATTGGACAGGAGTTCCACTCTGGGCAAAATTCTTCTTTCAACTAGTTTTTGCAGGAACAGCGGCGACTATTGTGTCAGGAGCCGTCGCCGAACGCATCAAATTTGCCTCATTTATCGCCTTTTCGTTTATCCTGGTGGCCGTCATGTATCCAATCACCGGTCATTGGATTTGGGGAGGCGGCTGGCTGCAAACCTTAGGTATGTGGGATTTTGCAGGTTCAACTGTTGTCCATTCTGTAGGAGGATGGGCAGCTTTAGCCGGGGTCATACTTCTGGGACCAAGAATGGGGAAATACAATTCAGAAGGTTCTGTGAGACCTATTGTTGGGCATAATATGTCCACGGTGACATTAGGCGGTTTAGTATTATGGTTTGGATGGTTTGGTTTTAACCCTGGTTCCACAATGGGCGTGGGAGATGGCAGCGCAATAGCCCATATTGCGGTTACAACCAACACTGCTGCTGCGACTGCTGTTATGGGGGCGACATTTGCCTCCTGGCTCCGAGAAGGAAAACCGGAACTTTCAATGATTATTAATGGAGCCTTAGCTGGATTAGTGGCCATTACAGCCCCGTGCGCTTTTGTGAGCGTTGGTTCGGCGGCAATTATTGGTTTCAGCGCGGGAATATTAGTTGTAGGGGCAGTATCATTTTTTGATCAACGGAAACTTGACGACCCTGTAGGCGCATTATCTGTTCATCTTGTGAACGGAATTTTCGGCACCCTCGCGGTTGGATTGTTTGCAGAAGATGGAATTACCGGGGCGGCTACCGGGAATGGATTGCTTCTGGGGGGAGGATTCAAACTGCTCATCTCACAACTTCTCGGAGTGATAAGTGTGGGAATTTTTACCTTTCTCATCGCTTTTGCGGTCTGGTTTCTCATCAAGCAAATCATCGGTTTAAGGGTCTCAAGACACGAAGAGATCATCGGATTGGATATTGGAGAGCACGGCGCTGAAGCGTATGCGGGATTCCAGATTATTGATTAAGTGCAGTAACATAATGCTAATGCGGTAGAGCTGATCAGGGCAGTCTTTTCATTGAGATTGCCCTGTTATTTTATCACAAAACTGTAATTTTATATGAAATAGTTTCACAAAAATGTCGAGAAAGAAAAAAGTAGAAGCAAGCAAAAATCGAAAAATTTACGGAATAATGGGGATCCAGGAAATCTGGCAAATATTTTGAATGGTTTCTACGATAATATCAGCACACACGCATAAGGAACTGTACACAGAGCGTGCCACTGCAAACGAATACTGCTTGCGATTCCCTGTAGATGTTTACGCAGTTCAGATCGGCAGGGGGAATTCCAATGTAAGTACACCAATTCTGTTGGAATTATGATGAAGAACGTCTCGTATTTTCAGAAACAAGGGCTGTACGATCCTGCGTATGAACATGAAAGCTGCGGGGTCGGATTTGTCGTGAATGTCAAAGGCAGAAAATCTCACGAAATTGTGAGAAACGGCATTCAAACACTGGTCAATTTATCTCATCGCGGAGCAGCCGGCTGTGATCCGGAAACCGGCGACGGCGCAGGAATTTTAACCCAAATTCCCGATAAATTTTTTAGAAAGCAACTGGGACATGCTCATTTCGAACTGCCGACCGCCGGACGTTATGGCGTCGGAATGATGTTTCTGCCGTCCGACGCTGCGGAACAACAATGTTGCGAAGAATGGGTCGAAGTGATAGTTCAAGAAGAGGGGCAGCTTTTTTTAGGATGGCGTGATGTGCCGCACGATCTGAGTAAAACCGGGGAAATTGCCCGTTCTGCCGCACCGGCGATCAAACAGGTGTTTATCGCCCGCGGCTCAGAAACTCTTGATCAAGAAAGTTTTGATCGAAAATTATATATTATCCGTAAGAAATTTGAAGCAAAGGTGATAGAAACCGATTTAACGCAGAAAGAGAGGTGTTACTTCTGTAGTTTATCTTCGAAAACCCTGGTATATAAAGGCCAATTGAAATCCGAACAATTGAGTCAGTTTTATCCGGACCTTTCGAATCCGGATTTTATTTCCGCGATTGCAGTAGTCCATTCACGCTATAGCACCAATACCTTTCCTTCCTGGAAACTTGCGCACCCGTATCGAATGCTCTGCCATAACGGGGAAATTAATACGCTGCGGGGCAATATGAATCGAATGCGATCCAGAGAAACTGATGCCAGGAGTCAATTGTTTGGAAATGAATTGCACAAAGTGTTCCCGGTAATTATTCCAGGTGGAAGCGACTCCGCGATGTTCGACAATGTGCTGGAATTTCTGGTACTCACGGGGCGTGACCTGCCTCATGCAATGATGATGATGGTGCCTGAAGCCTGGAGCGGCGATGACGCGATGGAACCGGAGAAGAAAGATTTTTACGATTACCATTCCTGCATTATGGAGCCCTGGGATGGCCCGGCTCTGATCGCCTTTAGCAACGGACGCTTTGTGGGGGCCATGCTGGACCGGAATGGATTACGACCAGCCCGGTATTGCATCATGAATGATGATACGATATTGATGTCTTCAGAAACAGGGGTGCTGCCGATTGCAGAAGAGGATATCCTCTATAAGGGGCGATTGCAGTCAGGCAAAATGCTGCTCATAGATACTGAAGTTGGACGACTCATTGAGGATCGTGAACTCAAACTCAAATATACCCGCCAAAAACCCTATGGACGCTGGATTCGAGAAAATATGGTTGACATTGATGAATTGCCTGAACCCACTCATGTCCTTGGCGGCGATCCGGAAACTCTGCTTGAACGACAGCGGGCGTTCGGTTATACCCGTGAGGATGTAAAGCTCCTGCTCTATCCTAAAGCCGTGTTGGGACTTGAAGCTACGGGTTCAATGGGCAACGATACCTCGCTGGCCGTATTGTCAGAGCAACCTCAGCCATTATTTTCGTATTTTAAACAACTTTTTGCACAAGTGACGAATCCTCCTATTGATTCAATCCGGGAGGAAATCGTGATGACCGAAGAGACAAAGTTGGGCATTGAACAAAACTGCCTGGAAGATGGACCTGGACATTGCCGACGATTACGGCTGAAACGGCCGATTATCACGAATAATGCCCTCGCAAAAATTCGAGAAGTCCAGCATTATCATTTAAACTCTACAACCTTATCCCTTCTTTTTCAACCTACCAGGAGCGAAAATGATCTGGAGAATGCCCTGGAACATCTGTTTCAGACAGCAGATAAGGCAATTGAGCAAGGCTATACCTTGCTGATTCTTTCTGATCGAGGTGTTGATCACGCTCATGTGCCAATTCCGATCTTACTTGCCTGTTCAGGTTTGCACCACTATCTGATTCGCCAAGGAACGCGTAATAAGGTGAGTTTATTGGCAGAAACCGGCGAAGCACGCGATATGCACCATTTCGCCCTGTTAATCGGATACGGAGTACATGCGGTCAATCCCTATTTAGCCTTAGAGACGATTGAAGACGAAATCGAAAAAGGGCATTATCCCTCGGAAATCGATTCTGATACCGCCAAAGCGCACTTTCTCAACGCCATGCGCAAAGGTTTATTTAAAATTATCTCGAAGATGGGCATTTCCACAATTCAATCCTACTGCGGGGCGCAGATTTTTGAAGCCGTTGGGTTAGATGAATCCTTTGCCGAGAAGTATTTTACAGGAACTCCGTCGAGAATTGGAGGGATCGGACTGAAAGAGTTGCAGCAGGAAACTATCATGCGACATGCACAGGCGTATAAACCCCGTCCATACAGAGAACGATCCATTCTTGATGTGGGAGGGAATTATCAATGGCGTAAAGATGGCGAATTTCATCAGATCAACCCAGAAATCATTGCAGCATTGCAACATGCGGTTCGTACCGGGAGTTATCAATTATATAAAGAATACGCCGCCCTGGTGAATGATCCTCACAAAAACTGTTCTGCTATTCGTTCGCTGCTCACATTTAAGCCAGGAACCCCTATTCCGTTGAACGATGTTGAGCCTGCAAGTGAAATTGTCAAACGTTTTGCCACAGCAGCGATGTCATTTGGTTCGATTTCGCGCGAAGCCCATGAAACGATTGCGATTGCGATGAATCGGCTGGGCGGATTTTCTAATACCGGTGAAGGGGGTGAAGATCCTGATCGCTATACCCCTGACGCCAATGGCAATTGCCGAAGAAGTCGGGTCAAACAAGTTGCTCCAGGACGGTTTGGCGTCAATCTTGAATATTTGATCAATGCGGATCAGATTCAGATTAAGATGGCGCAGGGAGCAAAACCAGGAGAAGGAGGGCAATTGCCTGGACGTAAAGTCTCACGTGAAATTGCCAGAACCCGCCGCACGATTCCGGGGGTGATGCTGATTTCACCGCCGCCGCACCATGATATTTATTCGATCGAAGATTTAGCTCAATTGATTTTCGATTTAAAAAATGCGAATACACAAGCCGATATCGGCGTCAAATTGGCGTCAGAAATCGGCGTTGGCATTATTGCCGCTGGCGTAGCAAAAGGGAAAGCCGATCATGTTCTGATCAGTGGGTGCGAAGGGGGTACAGGGGCCTCGCCTCAATCTTCGATTAAGTATGCGGGTTTGCCGATGGAGCTTGGCATTGCCGAAACCCAACAAGTGTTGGTCAAAAATAATCTGCGCGGACGGATACGGGTGCAGACCGACGGACAATTAAAAACCGGACGAGATGTCGTGATTGCCGCTATGCTAGGGGCCGATGAATTTGGGTTTGGCTCGATCGTGCTCGTCACGCTTGGTTGCGTGATGCTGCGCAAATGTCATTTGGACGCTTGTTCTATGGGAATTGCAACCCAGAAACCGGAACTGCGGCGCAACTTTGCCGGAAAACCTGAACATGTCATGAATTTCTTCATGTTTTTAGCTGAAGAATGTCGGGAAATCATGGCTGAACTCGGTTTTCACGCCTTTCATGAGATGATCGGGCGGATTGATATGCTGAAACCGCGCGGCGACATCTCGCATTGGAAAGCCAAAAATATTGATCTTTCGAAGGTTCTGTATCAACCGGAAATTCCTGAAGGGGGAGCAATTCGACATATTGAAAAGCAGCAGCACTCGATTAGTACGGTGTTGGATAAGGTCTTGATTGAACATGCGAAAGACGCGATTGACAATGAAAAACCGGTGTATATTGAACTGCCGATTCATAACACCGACCGGGCGGTCGGTACGATGTTGAGTGCTGAGATTACCAGAAAATACGGCGACATTGCGTTACCTGAAGATACGGTAAATATCCGTTTCACCGGATCTGCTGGTCAGAGTTTCGGAGCCTTTTTAGCCCGAGGCGTTACCATGACCCTGGAAGGAGATGCCAACGATTATGTCGGCAAGGGGTTGTCAGGAGGCAAAATTATTCTCTATCCTTCGAAACACGCTGAATTTGCGCCGGAAAACAATATTATTGCCGGGAATGTGATCTTGTATGGCGCGATTATCGGCGAAATGTATATCCGCGGCATGGTTGGCGAACGTTTTGCTGTCCGCAACAGCGGCGCAAAGGCTGTGGTCGAGGGCGTTGGGGATCATGGCTGTGAGTATATGACTGGCGGCCGGGTCGTGATTCTGGGACCCGCCGGACGAAATTTTGCCGCCGGCATGAGCGGCGGCATGGCGTATGTCTGGGATCAAAAACAAACCTTTGCCAGGCAGTGTAATCTGGAAATGGTCGATCTGTTTCCGATCAGGCGCGAAGAGGATCGCCATGAATTGCAGAAAATGATTCGACGACATTATGGTTATACCCACAGCGAGGTTGCTAAATATATTTTAGAACATTGGAAAGACGTATTGCCGCAATTTGTCAAAGTTTATCCGAAAGAATATCGGCGGGTCATTGAGGAGGGCTAAGGGAACATGGGAAAAGTGCTTGGATTTTTAGATTACCACCGGCAGGATTATCAAAAAGAGCCGGTAGAAATACGCCTGAAGCACTGGGATGAATTTGTAGAACGCGTCTCAAATGACGAACTCAAAAATCAGGGTGCCCGCTGCATGGAGTGCGGCGTACCATTCTGTCATTGGATCTGCCCGGTCAACAACATTATCCCGGAATTGAACGATCTTGTCTATCGAGGCTGTTGGAGGGAAGCGTTTGAATGGTTGATGTACACGAACAACTTTCCCGAATTCACCGGCCGGGTCTGTCCGGCGTTGTGTGAGAATTCTTGCGTCTTGGCCGTTACGGAACAAGCCGTAAGTATCAAGAATATCGAATTTGCTATTATCGAACATGCATATAAAGAAGGCTGGATGAAACCGGAGCATCCCGGGTTTCGGACAGGCAGAAAAATTGCGATAGTTGGTTCTGGCCCGGCGGGCTTGACCTGCGCAGATCAGTTAAATAAAGCTGGTCATTCTGTTACTGTTTATGAAAAGCACCAGGTCGCCGGGGGACTGCTTGCCCTGGGAATCCCCGATTTTAAATTGGAGCCGAAATATATTGAACGCCGCCTTGATCTGATGCGTGCAGAAGGGGTGAGCTTTCACACCGGAGTGCATGTCGGAGTTGACATCAGCGCCTGCCAACTGCAGCGCGAATACGATGCGCTTGTGCTATGCGGCGGAGCGCAGCAGCCGCGAGATTTACAAGTGCCAGGACGAAATTTACGCGGCGTTCATTTTGCCTGGGACTATTTGAGTCAGCAAAATCTGCGCAATCGAGGCATTCCCATTCCACCGGAACAGGAAATCTGGGCCGAAAACAAACGGGTAATTATTCTGGGCGGCGGAGATACCGGGGCAGATTGTGTCGGGACAGCTAACCGCCAGGGGGCGCGCTCGGTAAAACAATTTGAATTGCTCCCGCAATTGCCTGTTTCACGTTCACAAGATAATCCCTGGCCCCAATGGGCGCGTATCAGGCGAACATCAACCTCGCATGAGGAAGGCGGCATCCAGGAATATAGCGTCTTGACCACGCGTTTATCCGGAGAAGATGGACGGGTCACGCATCTTCATGCCGCACGGCTCGAATTTAGCTCTGAGTACAACGAAATGCAAATTATTTCTGGTATGGAGTTTATCGAAGAGGTGGATCTGGTTCTTCTGGCAATGGGGTTTACCGGCCATGTCAAAGAAGGGATGCTTGAGGAACTTGGAATTGAGTGTGATAGCTTGGGAAAAATCAAAACCGATAAATATTTTATGACTTCTGTTCCAGGAGTGTTTGTTGCTGGCGATATGCGGCGCGGACAATCGCTGGTAGCCTGGGCAATCCATGAAGGCCGCATGGTCGCAAAAGGCGTTGAGCAGTACTTCGAAACGCTCGAGCATGGAAAAAATTGAGATGAAGATACTAAGGAATTCCTGTGCTGCCAGGTTATAATTGAAGAGTTTGTAGTTCTCACTTCAGCGAGTTCATTCTGCCTGAATCTTCAGGCAAAACTCAACGTCTCAAATACTCACAAAACCGGGGTTCTTCAAGAACCCCGGTTTTGTGTTTGAGCTATCGAAACACAAACTTCACTGATTTTGAACATTTTCCCATTTACCGGGTGTTTTTCTGTGTTCAACAATCTTTTTCCGAGAAGACAATTTTGTTGGTTTTTATGTTAATGGATTGAGAATCGTAGATAAAAATTTCCTACAAATCCAGCACAACGTATTTGAAAATCAGGAGTGTCAAAAATATTCCCATGAAGGAGGATCATGGTGTATTCGTAGTTCTACTTTCAGGCAGTCCTGCTAAAACGGGAACTATAAGTACCTGTCTGCGTGCAACGCACAGGCAGAGGCGCCCGTCTCATGAAAATTTCATTCACATGAGAGATCGACGCTTATAAATAATGCAATCAGCGAAAAAATATATAAAATAACATAATTGTATTTTCTATAATTAAATATGACATAAATGTTGTACATCTGATATTTATACAAAAAGTAATTGCACGATTTATAAAAAATTTTATTTTTCTAACCTATTGATTTATAAACGGTTAGGTGATTCCGGCTGCATGAAAATACAAGAGGAACGGAATGTTGGCAAGCGAATTGAATAGATTAAGCATGAAATCGAAATACATACTTGCAAATGGGCAAGTGAACAAAAGAGGGAATGAAACAGAAGATTTGTTATGCTGATCTACTTACCGTTCTATTGAGGAGATAATTATAGAAGAAATTATGTAAGTATTTAATGACAGAAGCAAATCTTTATGTTGAATACTTACCTGAATAAGTGAGAATTATGGAAAAAATTCTGGAACAAGTCAAAAAAGATCATGTTAAGTTTGTGCAATTACAATTTACAGATTTGTTAGGAGTGGTAAAAAGTCTGACAATTCCTGTCGCTCATTTAGAAAGTTCTCTGACAGACGGCACCTGGTTTGATGGGTCGTCAATTGAGGGGTTCACGCGCATTCATGAAAGCGACATGTTTTTGAAACCGGATATTGACACGTATGCTGTCATCCCCTGGTTAGAATCGCCGGATGGCAATACGGCTCGTTTTATCTGTGATGTATTTATGCCGGATGGCGAGCCATTTGAAGGGGATCCGCGTTATATCTTGAAAAAGGCGATGGCTGAAGCTGAAGCCCTGGGATATGAATATAATACCGGGCCGGAATTGGAGTTCTTTTTGTTCAAACGAGAAAATGGATTAAAGGCTCTTCCCAATGATCGGGCCAGTTATTTTGATCTTACAACTGATGAAGCCTACGATGTTCGGCGGGAGATGGTCGTAGCTCTGGAAAAATTCGGGATCGATACGGAAGCCTCGCATCACGAAGTTGCCGTGGGACAGCATGAAATTGATTTTCGCTATGGCAATGCCTTGAAGACGGCAGATAATGCGATTACTCTGCGATTTGTTTTCAAAGCTATTGCGCAGCAGCATGGTTTACATGCGACCTTTATGCCGAAGCCGATTTTTGGGATTAACGGCTCAGGGATGCACGTCCATCAGAGTTTATTTGATAAAGACGGAAACAACGTATTTTTTAATGCCCAGGATCCCTATAAATTTTCGGAAATTGCGTATCAGTTTATTGCTGGTCAGTTGAAACACGTCAAGGGGATTGTTGCTGTCTTATCGCCGACCGTGAATTCCTATAAGCGTCTCGTTCCAGGCTATGAAGCCCCAGTCTATCTGAGTTGGGCGCGTACCAATCGGTCGGCCTTGATTCGTATTCCGCGTTACTCAAAAGGCAAAGATAAAGCCGTGCGCTGTGAATTGCGCTGCCCTGACCCGAGCTGCAATGTGTATCTGGCCTTTGCCGTCATGCTGAGAGCCGGATTGGATGGGATTAAAAATAAACTCACGCCTCCAAAACCCGTTGAAGAGGATGTGTATCATTTCAGCGATGAAAAGCTCAAAAAGTTGAATATTGATACGCTGCCGGCGTCGTTATGGGAAGCTCTGCAAGAAATGAAGAAAAACCCGATTGCCAGGGAAACGTTGGGCGCGCATACGTATGAACGCTACATTGAAGCCAAAACCGCAGAATGGGATGAATTCCGTTTGCACGTCACAAAATGGGAATTAGATAAATATCTGGAAATTTTTTAATCGCGATTCCCCCAGGGCGTTTTGCAAACGTTGTGCAGAGCGCCTACCCCGATCCTCCCGAGAAGGTTTTCCCTCCTTCCTTCTCAGGGAGGAATCTTCCTTACACCTTACGCTTCTTCCGTGCGATGGATCGCTTCAGATTGGCGTAAGGCTGCGATCGCATCCTGGACATCTTGTGTTTTGGCAATCTGGCCGAGATTGTTGAGCGCGTTGCGCCCGCTTTGCAGAATGCCAATCAAATCGTGCATCGGCCCGGGGCCAGAGCCGATCACCAGACCTGTCACCAGCATATCAATAATGCGAGGCGTCGGCACCCCCACATAATGTAAAATGCCTAAATCGCCTAAAATAGAAACAATGAGTCCTGTCAACAAACCAATCCAGATGCACAACGCTTTTTTCCAGGCTAAATATTCAGGCGCCTGCACCCAGCCGCGCAACCGTTCTTCAGCTTTTGCTAAACGATTTTCAGCAATCTCAAAGACGTGCAGTGTTTCCGGCGTGGTTTCCAAACGAAGAGTTTCGGCAGCGGCCTGGGTGGTTTCGTAGGATTCCTGATATTCTTTTTGGACCCAATCCAACGTTTCGCGGGGAGCGACAAGAATATCGGCCACCGCAATGGAGGTTTGTTCATACCAATTGAACGCCGTTTCAAGCAATCGTTCAATGGCAACCGAGATGGCCAGCAGCGGCGTCAGAATCGTCGCAAAATCGCCAACTGTCTGCGGCAGCTCGGGGACTTCAAATAACCAGAGAATTCCGGACTGTTGCGGGAAGGCTTTCGCAATAGCTAATACGATGCTCACGACAAGTAAAATTCCTAGCAGGAACGACAAGGTCAAGCGATCTTGCAGCCGGTTTTTCTCCTGAGTGACGAGTTTCAGTTCATGCGCTTGTTCCTCGGCATTTTCCCCTGGTACCAAACTCCGGCTTCTGATTTCCATCTGCTCAATCTTTTTTTGGGTTTTATAAAGTTTACGTGTGCGCGGCATACTCGAACTTGAAATTGACATACGTTCTTCTCCTTCTAACGTAAACATCAAGAATTGATAAAACATGACTCTGTGGACGTTTTCCATAACAGACCTATGCTACACATGATTGAGGGAGAAAGTCAAGCAGGAAATGTCAGGGAAAATATGAGAGAGCAGATGGTTTTGGGTTATGAAAGTAGCAATATGCTTAAATCAGTTCCTTCTATTTTTTCCAGTTTTAAGTCTTTCTCAGAAGCTATTTTAAAAGTCTATGTAACAGACATTTCGAGAGCAGGGTGAACAGGAGGGTCAAAGCTTTGCTTTGACAGCGAAAGCAGAGTTTTGGCACTCCTTACCTGCAAACTTTTGAAACAACTTCTCAGAGATTTCTCCATAGAGAGATTATTTTACATGTATGCAGTGAAATGTGACAATATAGAGTTGCCTATCTCTAAGTGCGTTATAACCCAGGAAAAGTACAAGATTTCTTTTTTCTACTTGACCAGATTTCCTGGATGCGAAAGAAGTGCCTGAAAATATGGCAATGGCATAGAGACTCGTTGCGAGGTCTGAAATAATGAACTGTCATGGCTGCTGTGGTCGCTTGATCGCGCAAAGCTGAATTGGCGCTATCTATCCACGATGAATCCTGGATAAGGTGTTCTGAGAGGGAGTGAAGGTTATGAGAGAAAAATTGCCAGTGCTAGACTCGACGTATTATGTCGTCCAACAGAGTAAGCATGTGACGATCAATAAAGAAGCCGCCCGTCAAATGCTGTTAAAAGGTGATGTGAATTCAGCCTGGCATCCTGATTTGCACATTGTCGAGCCAGATTGGATTTTTGTGCTTGATGCCCTGAATTTTTGCTTTTGGGAGGATCCTGGACACCCGAAATGGAGTGTGGAGTATAATGGAGAAGAGTATTCTGGATATTGGGCTTTGGCCGCCAGTTTAAAACGAGCCTATGAAGAAGGGGTTCCTCTGACAAATGCGGAATTTCTTACCACAATTTCTTCCAAAACCGTTGAAAAAATTTTTCGCGGCAAGCAAACTATTCCCTTATTTCAGTACCGAGTGAATCATTTACGCGAGCTTGGGGAAGTGCTGTTGGAAAAATATGATGGCACGTTTGTCAATGTATTGCAGCAGGCGCGTCAAAGCGCCGTTGCATTGGTTAATGAGGTGGTAAAAAATTTTCCTTCATTCAATGATGTTGCCGTCTATGAAGAGCAGACTGTGTATTTTTATAAACGTGCCCAACTTCTGGTGTCGGATTTGTATGGGGCCTTTGAAGGTGAGGGGTATGGGGATTTTTATGACCTTGATGAACTGACGATTTTTGCAGATTATAAGCTGCCCCAGGTGCTTCGACATTATCGCGTGTTAGAGTATGACGATTATTTGTCGAATCTGGTTGATCAGTATGTACGCTTTGCTCCCGGAAGCCCCGAAGAAGTCGAAATTCGGGCAGCCACAGTTCAGGCCGTTGAGATGATGCGCCAATCGTTGACGAATGGTCAACGGACGATCCCGGCATTCAAACTGGATTGGTGGCTCTGGACGCTTGGGCAGGATGATACGGTACGTGAAAAGCCTTACCATCGTGTACGCTCGCCGTTTTATTGAGGCGTCAGTCGAAACAGGGTTTCAGTATATTAGAAGGATAAATTCTTGACAAAATTCTCAAACGATATACGATATTCTTGTGGTTGATGTGACAGGGTCCCGGGAACAAGAGATGGGCAGTATTCCATCCGCGATCCTACATAAAAATCATAACATTGCAAGAACAATTGGGGGTACTGATGTGATAGAATTTAAAAATGTCAATAAATGGTTTGGAAAACTCCATGTGTTGCAGAATATCAATGCCAAAGTGGCACAGGGGCAGGTAGTCGTGATTTGTGGGCCAAGCGGTTCCGGCAAGAGTACGATGATCCGTTGCATTAATGGGCTGGAACAAATTCAAGAAGGCGAAATCATGGTGGATGGTATTGCAATAACTCACGCGGAGCATCACAAAAAAGAATTGGTGAAACTTCGGGCAGAAATTGGCATGGTTTTTCAACAATTTAATTTGTATCCCCACAAAACCGTGCTTGAGAATGTCACGCTTGCCCCGATCAAAGTCAGAAAAATGAAAAAAGACGAGGCTGAAGACCTCGCCATGGAATTGTTGAAAAAGGTGCACATTCCGGATAAAGTGCGATCTTATCCAGCTCAACTTTCCGGCGGGCAGCAGCAGCGGGTGGCAATTGCCAGGGGACTGGCCATGCGTCCGAAAGTGATGTTGTTTGATGAGCCAACCTCAGCCCTCGACCCTGAAATGATTAACGAGGTTTTGGAAGTGATGATTGAGCTGGCCAAAGAAGGCATGACCATGGTGTGTGTAACGCATGAGATGGGATTTGCCCGCGAAGTCGCGCATGAAGTGATGTTTATGGATAACGGCCAGATTCTGGAAGTCAAGCCCCCGGATGTCTTTTTTTCAAATCCGGAACATGAGCGTTCAAAATTTTTTCTGAGTAAAATTTTATAATTCACGACAAGAATGGGGCATAAGCAAGAATATTCTGATTTTTACTGAATAACGGCAGTTCTCCGATAAGTATTTCTACAGGAAAAATCAAGTTGTTGCAGGAATTTGTACTTTATTCCCACAACAACTCAATCACACAATTGCTTCTTTGATAGGCTGTCGTTATTCAAAAAGCACCTGCTCGTTCTCGAGCGTCTTCTTTGGTTTCTTCTAATAGTTCTTCCACAATGCGTTGAGCATCGCGTTGGTAAATATACTCTTCAATATAATCAGCCAGTAAGAGAGCATTATCCCGCAGTTGTTCAAGGGCCTCTTCTGGATCATCTTCCAATAAGGCTTTGAGTGTTTCGATTTGTTCCCGTATTTTACTGTTCATGGTTCTCTTTATGGTTGATATTCCCGAACAAAATCTGCATGTGCATACCCGATTGTGCCATCTTGCAAACGAATATTATACCATTGACCAGATTTACTCAACAATAAAATCTGTTCCCCTCTTTCAGCTTTTCCCACCACACGATATTCAGTCCCCTGGCCGCTGCGAATATTCAACCGCGTACTCGCAGTTTCGACAACTCCAATACCGATAAGCGATGGGGCGTTCAGAATCGCCGCCGCATTTTTCAGATCTTTTACTTTCAGAAATTGGGTTCCCAGGAGATATGCCAATTTTTCCAGATCCGGAAGACCCTCAGCCGTCTGGGCAAGGTGTTGATAGGCCGTGACAATCTCCTCATGATTCAGCATTGTTTGCGAATATTGTGAGACTAATTGCATCAGGTGTTCTATACCTTTTTGGCGATACGGGCTTTGCGGATAATCTGTAAAATACTCCGCATACAATTGGAGAGCGGCTTCGATAGTGAGAGTATTCGTCTGCGCTTTTGCAGTCAAATGCGTATGGATAAGCTGAAATGCCGCATCATCAGCCAGATTGCTTGCCGGATAGCGATCAAGTAAGGTCTTAAATTCAAGGCCCTTATACACAAATTTGTCAATGGCATCGAGATAAAGGAACTGATCTTCACGTCCGCTCAAATACTTGATCCATTGGGAATAAGTGTCTTTTTTGGAGTCTGAGAGATCGCCTTTCCGCTGGTCAAACTCTCTTTTTCCCGGAGCGCGTAAGCTTAATGTATATTTGCAAATGCCTGAATAATACAAGGCTGCCGGCGCAAGTTCCGATTTTTCATGTCGGTTGATGAGTTCATCATACAGTTGGGCGGCTTCGACAAAGTTTTCATCTTTGCGAGATTGTTCTGCCTGTTTGAATAACTCTTGAGGAGACGCTTTCTTTTTGAAGAAATCGCATGAAACCATGCCCAGGAGCAAAAAACTTCCCACAAGCAGATAACCGAGATAATGGTGTATGCCGTGTTGGCGTCCGTTATTCATTAGATTCCTCCTGTGTAATATGAGATTTTGATGGTGTAAGAATATGGCGGATATAATATAAAATAGCGATCAAATTATTTACGACATGCGCCAGAATGGGAACCCATAAATTTCCACTACATTCATATATACTGCCAAACACGAGTCCCATCAGAGCCACGTACATTCCATAAACAATCGCCGTTTTTTTCCAGATATGCGCCAGACCGAATACAGCGCTCGTGATCCAAATTCCGAATTGCGCCTGTAATACCCCTCTAAAGAAAATTTCTTCAGCCACACCTGACATGAGCGCAATCACAACAACTGTGTGCACGTCAATATGTCTGAACAAGGGCGAAACATCGGATTCAATCAATCTCTTGAGAGTGTAAAGGATCTTGCTGTATCTGGCTCCCCATTCGATTACGGCATAATTAAAGATCAGGAACAGAAATCCCAGAAAGATACCTTGTATCCAGGCGATCATACTCGGAATCAGGGCTGCATACAGCGGAATATCTTGCCAGAACGCCCACAGAAGAGCAACTCCTAACAATCCACCTTCCAGCAAAAACACCCGGAACAGCAATTGACGCGAATATGTGTGAAACACCCGAAATATCACGATTTTTCCTCGTAAACGTGAATTATATGACAAATTACTCTCATGTGTCAAGTTCTACCAATGGTGTTGTATAAAAAAAGGGATTTTTTGTCAAGCGTTCTGCGAAATGAAGTTGTTTTCAAAGGAATTTCCATGAGTGTGTGCTCACCTGGCATGATGAAAATGAGGGAGAGTGATGTACCGCGAAACTTCGATTTCGCGGGCGTGAAAAATAATTTCGTGCTGCATGTTCAAAGGAGCTTGCGGGTTCAGAAAGTTATTTGCAGGAAAAAACCGATAAGTTTCACCGGAAAGGGATTTTTATATCTCAAAAAAAAATTTCACAATTTTGGGAAATTTCTATTGACAACTCCAGGAAAAATATCACATGTTATTTTTAAGATGTGAGTCGCTGTGATGCTTCGGGGGTGCCCTCAAGGCTGAGAAACAAACCCTTTGAACCTGATCTGGGTAATGCCAGCGTAGGAAGAACAGAAGCGGCTGATCAACTTCGTTTCCTAAATAAATTTATTGCATCGTTAATACGCTTGTCATGCAGTAATTCAAGAGCCAGATAACGTAAGTTGGCCTGTCGTGAGTATGTTCGCAAGGGGATTCCCGAAAAGGGAATCCCTTTTTTGTTTATATGAAAATGCGCGAAAAACAATTTCGCGCTACATTAACAGGAGAAATTTGTTATGAAAACATTATGTATCAGTTTGTTAGTAATTGTCATTGCCCTCAGCTCTTTTGGATGGAGCGTTGCTCAGGAACCCGGAGAACTTGTCATTTATGCCTATGACAGTTTTATTTCCTGGGGATTGGCGGAAGCCACCATGTATAAATTCGAACAGACCAATAATTGCAAAATTACGCTGATCGCGGTTGGCGACGCCGGACAGGTCATGAACCGGGTCATCCTGGAAAAAGATTATCCGCAGGCTGATATTGTGGTCGGCATTGATAATAATTATCTGGCCAAAGCGATTGACTATGGCATTTTGGAACCGTACAGATCGAAAAATATTGATCTGATTCCTGAAGATCTCATTCTCGATCCAAGCTTCCACCTGACGCCCTTTGAGTATGGTTTTATCGCCTTTGTCTATGATACCGAAGCGATACAGGCTCCGCCTGAAAGTCTTGAAGCCTTCACTGACCCACAATGGAAGGAGAAAATTATCCTGGAGGACCCCAGAACCTCAAGCCCGGGGGCAGCGTTCCTGCTGTGGACGATTGCGGCCTTTGGAGAAGATCGCTATCTCGACTACTGGGAACGTCTGAAGCCTTCGATTCTGACCGTCACCAAAGGTTGGGATACGGCTTACGGCATGTTTACCAGCGGCGAAGCGCCGATCGTGTTGAGTTATGCGACTGACCCGGCCTATCACTTTGAAACGGAAAAGAGTCTGCGGTATCAGGTGGTACCAACTGCCGAAGGATTTTATCGTCAAATCGAAGGTATGGGGATTGTCAAAGATGCGAAACATCGGGAACTCGCCGAAAAATTTATTGACTTCATGTTAACCGAAGAATTTCAGCAAGAAATCCCTCTGACTCAATGGGTCTTTCCGGTGAATCCGAACGTCAAACTGCCTGAGTGTTTCCAATATGCGGCCAAACCGGAAAAGGTGCTCTCACTTGAGTCTGAACTGATCGAACAGCATTACGACGTCTGGCTGAAAGCGTGGACAGAGCTTATGACGAGATAGGCAGGGCAAAAGGCGAAAGGCAGAGGACACTCCCTAACGTTGTTTCGGGAATGAATCATCAACATTCCCGAAACAACAGCAGATCCGCCTGACATAGGGTTAATTCCAGGTCAATTCCATTCTGTTCACCTTGAATCCCTTATCGTTCTTTACTTCTTCACAGGTAAACGACTGAATTTGCTGGTCGAACATCTCGACAATTCCGCGTAAATACCCCTTGACCAGGGCTGTGGGTTGAGCTAAACCCGCTTCAATGATCGCATGACCCGCTTCATACGACACTGTGTGCACTTCGTCTTTGGCAGGCGCGCCTTTAATATTGGCCGAGAATAGCGCGTAATAGTCTTCAAGAATTTTGTCAGGCGTATCAAATCCTTGCTGCACAAACAGAGGTTTTGATTGTGTCACAAGATCTCTACCAATATTTTCCAGAACCCGTGGTGACAACTTTTGCGCAATTTCGTTAACAATCTCAATATATTCATCCCAATCATACCAGCCATCATCCCGCATGTTCTCAATATGCTTGGCATACTTTCGAAGCGTAATATTCGGATTCATTAACGCATTCACTACCTGTTTGAAGTAAAAACCGCTTAATTTCCCTGCCATACCTTCCCCCTTCCTTTCTGATGTTACTATTTTCATCTCATTACTAAAATTATATAATACGTCAGATCACGACGATTAGCAAGAAGAAAATATTGGAAAATGTTACTATTGCTTTGTGGAATTTTCCCGCATTTCTCTCTTGACAAACTTGTTTTTCAGAAAACTAATCGTTTGTGTCGAGAAAACTGCTCAAAATGCGTGAACTTATGTTTACTATCAGGAGGTTTGCATGAAAAAAGGGTGTTGTTTTACAATTTGTATCATGCTGATTGTGGTAGTGTTCAGTGTTGCCCGATTTTCGGATCAGGCTAATGCTTTTGGCGCAAAAACTTTTATCGGAATCGGCACTGGTACGACTGGTGGATCTTATTATCCGCTTGGAGGCACAATGGCAAAAATTTGGACTGATACGATCCCCGATGTGCAGGCGAGCGTCCAGTCCACCGGCGGCACGATTCAGAACATCGAATTGATGGCCGAAGGGGAAGCGGAAGCCGGATTCACGGATACCAAATATGTGTTGGCTTATGAAGGCAAAGGTCCCTGGGAAGGCAAGCCGCAGACCTGGCTGCGCGGGCTGGTGCCGCTCTATCCTGAACCGACAAATATTGTGGTCGCCAAAGATTCCGGCATCGCCTTGCTGGAAGAGTTGAAAGGTAAACGCATCTCGATTGGCGCTGTGGGCAGCGGTACGCAGAGCACGGCTCGTGAATTGCTCGGAGTGCTGGGTATTGACGCGGATAAGGACATTCAAGCCTTTGCCCTGGGCACCGGCGAAACGGCAAAAGCCTTTCAGGATAAACAAATTGATGCCGCGATCCTGGTAGGCTCGCTGGGCATGTCTTCGGTGATTGAGTTGACATCCTTAGATCTGGTCACGTTTTTAGATGTCAGCGATGAATTGTTCGAAAAAATTTATGCCGTGAATAATACCTGGATCAGATTTGACATCCCGGCAAACTATTATCAGAACCAACCTCAGCCAGTCAAAACCTATGCGGCCTTTAATATTCTCTCGGTACGTGACGACCTGCCCGAAGATCTGGCGTATGAGATGACCAAACAACTGTTCGAACACAAAGCCGATTTAGTCGAAGTTAGAAGCACCATGGAAAATATGACGCTGGAAAATGTGGAGAAAATTGTGATTCCGATTCATCCTGGTGCGCTCAAATATTATCAGGAAGTTGGGGCCAAATTGCCGCCTCAGCATCAATAAAAAATACTGACACATCGGCACACCCAGCAGGGCAAGTGTAAGAGCCTGCCCTGCTGGGTTAAGAGTCATCCGTGACTATCCGAATAGACACACGCGCAAATTTTCAACAGAGCTTCAGGGCGAACGGCGCGAATTTTATTGAATAACAACGCTTATTATATAGAAGCATCAGACTGAGCAAGTTTTTATTTGTAGGATCAGCGATCCTTACAGAGAATGGTGACAACATGACGTTACATTTAGCTAATTTTCAGGAACAGTCGCGAACTAGAAAAGTGTTCAACCTGTTGGGGATCATTGTCGTGGCGGTTGCCTTTTTAGAACTCTTCCTTCGGGGACTTGGCGTATTTGTGTCTTTTCAGATTCTGAATCCTTCGCAACATTCCTTATCGGCAGATCAAACCAACGGCCATACTATCGTATGTATCGGAGATTCATGGACGGCCGGACAATCATCAGGGAATTATCCCGATGCCTTACAGGAAAAATTACTCGCCCTCTTTCCTGAGATATCAACTCGCGTTATTAATTTAGGTGCAGGAGGCTTTAATTCTTCGCAGGGGTTGCGGAGGTTGACCGACAACCTGCCGATATATCAACCTGATATCGTCATTGTGTTCATTGGCAATAATGATCATTGGAATTTATCGGAAAGCGTGTATTGGCAATTTGCTGATCAACAATTAGATCAGTTCAGTCTTTGGAAAGCGAAAATACGAGTCTTTCTTCATTCCTTACGGGTATATAAATTCATATGCATCCTCTTCTACAAAATCCGAGGAATGCCCACCCCCAATGAATTTTATGCCGTTTCTCCTGATCAACAAGTGACCGCGGAAGATCACCCTGTGGCAATTGATCGGGTGCTGCACAAGAAGCAGCTTGAATATAATTTACTTAAATTTATCGAATTATCCAAGGTGTACGATTTTACGCTCATTTTCCAAACCTATTTTCATTTTCACGGCTACCATGTCAATGAGATTATCCGGGATATTGCCATGACGTATCACATTCCGTTCGTTGACAATAACATCTTCTTTCATGAAAAGATTGCTGTAGAAGATCGCGAAAATTATCTCATCCCTGACGGACATCCTAATCCTACCGGCTATCGCTTTATTGCCGATCATGTTATTGAGGTATTACAGCAAGAAAAGATATATCCATAAATTCTCACCGTAACTGTCGATCGTGCCCGGGATGGTGTGAAGAAGACAATGTATAGTGACACAATCGTTCTTGTTGCAAAATAGGCTCTAAGTACTTGGACAAAATTAATGATACATCTTCCGTTCGTCCTGAGTGTCATCGTTATCATAAAACGCTAAAGCGTTCACTACAAACGTAGATTTACATTGGAGAATACAGAATGGAACACATACTACCTATTTCGAATGGAGGCGCGGAACAGCAAGCAACAGAAGACATTATTAAAAAATATGATAGCGAGGCGCGTTTTCGACAACTCTCAGGGTGGCAGGCAACCATGGTCAGTGTCTGGCTGATCCTGATGTCATTATTTCATTTGTATGCTTCAAGCATTGGCTTATTGACGACCAATATCCAGCGCACATTTCACCTGATGTTTACCATGGTGCCGATTTTTCTCCTTTATCCGGCCTGGAAACATTCCCCTAAACACCGCTTTTCAAACACTGACGTGCTACTCGCTTGTGCCAGTTTTGTCGTCAACATGTATATTGTCCTCTTTTTTGATGATATTGTTGAGCGCGGCGCAAAAGTGACAAAGCTGGAATATTGGCTGGGGATTCTGGCGATTTTGCTGGTGCTTGAAGCCGGGCGGCGCGTGTTAGGGAAGAGTTTGCCGTTGTTAGCGATCTTTTTCCTTTGCTATTGTTTTTTAGGTCGTTATTTTCCCGGTTCTTTTGCGCACCGAGGCTTTACGCTGAAACGGGTTGTACAGCATATCTATCTGGTGCCTGAAGGGATTTACGGTGTGGCATTAGGAGTATCCGCGACCTTCGTGTTTTTGTTCATCCTGTTCGGCGCGTTTTTGAATGAAACCGGCGGCGCAAAATTTTTTAATGATCTGGCCCTGGGCGCGGCTGGCACCATGCCCGGCGGCCCCGCGAAAGTCGCCGTTTTTGCCAGCGGACTGTTGGGCACGATTAATGGCAGTTCCATCGCTAACACCGCCACAACCGGCGCGTTTACAATTCCCTTAATGATAAAGGTCGGCTACAAACCCCATTTTGCCGGGGCAGTTGAAGCCGCCGCGTCAACCGGAGGACAGATTATGCCGCCGGTCATGGGCGCTGCTGCCTTTATTATGGCGGAATTTCTTTCGGTGCCTTATACCACAATTATTGTCGCGGCCATCATTCCGGCGATTTTGTATTATTTCTGTATTTTCATGAGCGTACACTTTATCGCCAAAAAAGAGGGTTTACAGGGCTTGCCGCGTGATATGCTGCCCAATGCCAAGCAGGTATTGATCCGCCGAGGACATCTGATTTTGCCTCTGGTAGTGATCATTTTTCTGCTCGTCCGCAAATATACGCCGGTCTTTGCCGCGTTCTGGGGCACGATCAGCGTGATCGGCGTGAGCTACCTGCGCAAAGAAACGCGCATAAGCGTCAGAAAATTGCTGCTGGCTCTGGAAATGGGAGCGCGTTCAGCCTTAGGCGTGGCAATTGCTTGCGCGGTGGTGGGTTTTGTCATCGGGACCTCATCGCTAACCGGCCTGGGGCTGACAATTTCCAATAATCTGGTGGAACTGGCGGGCGGCAAATTATTTTTAACCCTGGTGTATGCGATGATCGGGTGTCTGGTGCTCGGTATGGGCTTACCCACGACCGCGAATTACATTGTCACCTCGACGATTATTGCCCCGGCTTTAGGGCGTTTAGGGGTACTGCCGATTGCGGCGCACCTGTTTGTCTTCTATTTTGGCATTATGGCCGATGTGACTCCGCCGGTCTGTCTGGCCGCCTTTACCGGGGCCGGGATTGCGGGCGCGAATCCGACGAAAACAGGACTGACCGCCACCAAGCTTTCGATTGCAGCCTTTATTCTGCCCTATATTTTTGTCTATCAACCCCAATTGCTGTTGGAAAATGTAACCTTTTTCAACATTCTCCCGATTCTGTTCACCGCCATTATCGGAATTCTTTCGGTCGCCGGCGCCACGATGGGTTTTGTGTACCTGCCCGCTACCCTACCGGAACGACTGGCTCTCTTCGTGGGGGGAATCATGCTGCTCATCCCCGATACGCGCACTGATATCCTGGGATTAGTCATCTTTTTTGTTGTGCTGGGCCTACAGTATGTTCGCACGCAAAACCGAAAAAACCGGGTTTCTTGAAGAAACCCGGTTTTTCTGTCTGGAAATTTCTGAATTCATCGTTATTTGCGAAGTTTGCTAAAATATTTGTTGACATGGGGTAACAGGTGTTTTAGGAAAAAAATTTGTTGTGATGATTTCTCAATGTCTAACATGTATCTGTAATGACACAGAAGGTTATGGACACGCTCTCCGGAGTGCGCAAGCTCTGCTTGCGCGGCCAAAGCAGAGCTTTGGCACTCCGAAAAATGTCTATAACCTTGCATGTCAATACATGTATCCATTATGAAGGAGGGGTAGTATTATGAAAAAGTTGATGGTTTTTTCTCTGGTACTTGCTCTTGTGCTCTGCGGAATCTCTACGGTTTTCGCAGAAGAGTGGAAGATTGCCTTTATTCCCAAGCTGATCGGAATTCCGTATTTTAACGCAATGGAAAAAGGCGGATTGCAAGCTGAAAAGGAACTGGGAATTAAATTTATCTATACCGGTCCAACGACCGCTGACTCGGCAAAACAGATCGAAATGATTGATAACCTGATTACGCAGGGTGTCGATGCGATTACTGTTGCACCGAACGATCCGGTCGCGATTGCCCCGATTCTGAAGAAGGCAAGAGAAAAGGGGATTGTTGTATTGACCTCTGATACGGACGGCGCGTTAGATGTGCGCCAGGCGTTTGTCAACCAGGCCAAGGAAGAAGATATTGCGAATACGGTGATTGATGAACTGGCAAAACAGATGAACGAAGAGGGACAATTGGCGGTAGTTTCCTGCGGGCCGACAGCCTGGAACCTTAACACCTGGATTTTGCACCAGAATGCCCGTCTGTCCCAGTATCCCAAGATGGAACTGCTGACCGTCAGATACGCTGGCGAAGATGTGCAGAACGGCATCCGCGTGGCCTTAGACGTCATGTCCGCATTTCCTGAATTAAAAGGCTTAATCGGAGAATGTTCGACCTCAGCGCCGGCAGTAGCGGAAGCGATCAAACAGGCCGGAAAAATTGGACAGGTCAAAGGAATTGGGATTTCAGTGCCTTCAATGATGCGGCCCTACGTCAAAGAAGAAGTAATTGAGAGCTTTGTGCTTTGGGATCCGGTCAAATTAGGCTATCTGACAGTTTGGGCTGCCAAAGAATTGCTCGAAGGTCGTGATTTTGCAGAATGGACTGAGGTTCCGAATGTGGGCAAGGTGGAATATGTCGCTGACAAAAAGATGCTTGTCCTTGGCCCTCCCACGGTGTTTACGAAAGAAAATGTTGACAATTACGATTTCTAATTGCGCTGGTACGTTCGAGGCCGTGGACGGAATGACGGCATGAACATGGCAGGCGCGAATGTGCGCCTGCCATTTTTGCGAGTGAGAGGGGATTGCACATTGTGAACACAATCATTGCTGTGACAGATATTTCGAAAGCCTATGGCGGGGTCAAAGCGTTGAATAGCGTTTCTTTTGATCTGCTGAAAGGGGAAGTACATGCCTTAGTCGGACAAAATGGTGCGGGCAAATCAACGCTGATCAGAATCTTATCCGGGGCAACTCAGGCTGACGAAGGCCGCATATTTTATGATGGGCAGGAGGCGCACATTTCATCTCCGCGCGCAGCCTTTAACATGGGAATCGCGACAGTCTATCAGGAACCCTCCATTTATCCTGATCTCAATGTGGTTGAGAACATCTATATGGGAAGGGAATTGAAGGATCGGTTCGGTAATATTCTCTGGGATGAACAGCGCCAACAAGCGATTTCCATCTTTCAAACTCTGAACATCGATCCGCATTTTCTGGATAGCCGCATGGGAGATCTCGGCATGGGAATCCAGCAGTTAGTCCTGATCGCTAAAGCGCTTTCCCATGAAGCGAAAATGATGATTTTCGATGAACCGACTTCGATCCTCTCAGAAAAAGAAACTGAGACTTTGTTCGATATTATTCGGCGGCTGAAAAAGCGCGAGGTCGGGATTATCTATATCAGTCACCGTCTTGAAGAGGTCTTTGAAATCGCGGATCGCGTCACGATCATGCGCGATGGCGAGGTGAAAGGCACGTTTCAGACGCAGGAACTCACACGAGACAACATTATTGAAATGATGGCCGGCAAAGCCTTGATGAGTCCAACCGACCGAAAGAGTACCAGAACTGATGAACAGGTGCTTGAAGTCAGGAATTTGAGCAGCCCTTCTCGTTACCATGATGTCAGTTTTGCTCTGCACAAAGGGGAAATTCTCGGCATTTTCGGTCTGGTCGGTTCCGGGAGAACCGATGTTGCGCAAGCCGTCTTTGGGGCAAACCCTCCTGAAAGCGGACAGATCTTTGTTCACGGAACGGCCGTAACCCTCCATCATCCCTCACAAGCCTTGAAACATGGCATTGCCTATCTTCCCAAAGATCGTAAGGTTGAGGGACTGTTTGGCATTATGACGATAATGGAGAATTTATCGATCTCCATTATTCAATTATTATCCAGATTTGGTTTCTTTGTTGATTTCAGGCGCGAGATCGCCTTTGCGAGCCAGACGGTCCAGGAGACTTCGATAAAGATTCCGGGATTAAAGTCCAAGGTCACAGCCCTGAGCGGCGGCAATCAGCAAAAAGTCGTGCTTGCTCGTTGGCTGGCGCAAAATCCGAAAATTTTGATTTTGGATGAACCCACCCGTGGGATTGATGTAGCTTCAAAAGAGGAAATCCACAATCGCATTTTTGCTCTGGCCTCCCAGGGGATTTCCATCATCATCATTTCTTCCGAATTGCCGGAAGTGATGAAACTCAGCGACCGGGTTCTTGTCATGCACGAAGGCAAAATTTCCGGGACTTTTGCACAAGGGGAAGCAGATTCGACAACTATTTTGAAGGCGGCAATAGGGTAAACGCTATGAAACTCACCAAAACACTCTTCGAACGCACAGAATTTACAGTGCTGACGTTCATCTTTCTGATCGGGCTATTTTTATCGCTTGCTACAAATACGTTTTTGACATTCAATAATCTCATGAATATTCTCCTCGATATTTCCGGCATTGCGATTGCCAGTATCGGGATCACCATGGTGATTATCACCGGTGGGATTGATGTTTCAACCGGGGCGATTCTTGGGGTCACGGCATTTTTTGTCGGCAAACTTGTCGAAACAGGAGCGAACCCTGTCATCACGGTGTTTGTAGCGATTGTGGTCGGGGCATTGCTTGGCTCGATCAATGGAGCGTTGGTGAGTTACGGCAATATTCCTCCGATTATCACCACTCTGGGGACAATGAACATCTATCGCGCGGCAACATTCACGTTATTACAGGGGAAATGGATTAATCTGCTTCAGGCACCGCAAACGATTACTCCTATAGGTCTGGGGCGGGTCTCCGGAATTCCTGTCCCCTTTCTGATCGCGTTAGTGCTAATTACTATTGCTTCGTATTTTTTGTATAAAAGAGCCACCGGCAGATACATCTATGCCATCGGAGGCGGATTGGAGGCGGCTCGTCTGGCTGGTATCAATATTAACAGTGTCCGGGTATTTATTTATGGCTTAACCGGCGTGGTTGTCGCCATGTCGTCTGTAATTTACGTGGCCCGCACCAAAATTGTGCAGGCCAATACAGGCAGCGGATTTGAATTGGACGTGATTGCAGCAACCGTCCTGGGCGGAACGTCAATTCTCGGAGGCAAAGGCTCTGTGGTTGGTTCCTTACTGGGCGCGCTGCTGGTCGGAATGATTAAAAATGGACTAACGCTCATGAGCCGGCATATATCGGGCTTTATGGAAGGTATGGTGGTCGGAACATTAATCATTGTGATGGTCTTGATCGATATCTATCGCAAAAAGAGAACGGTGAACTGATCCACACCCCACCCCCGGCTCCTCCCCAAAGGAGAGGGAGGACGTAGGCATTATCCGACGCGCCTCGTTCTGCGCTCCCCTCTCCTTTGGGGAGGGGCCGGGGGTGGGGTATATAACCTCGCTTATGAAAAACAATATTATTGATCGATTTATTACAGAGCGGCCATTGTTTTTACTCGTATTATTACTCGTCATTTTTGTGATTTTTTCAGCAATCATCCCCCGTTTTTTTTCCGTATATAACATTTTTAATATGTCGAAATACGGGGTTGAAATCGGTTTGCTGGCCCTGGCCGAAACCCTGGTCATTATTTCCGGCGGAGGAGGCATTGATCTGTCGGTCGGGTCAATGATGACGTTGACCACTGTGTTCCTCGGGCATCTCACAATCAGAATGGGACTCAATGTCTGGCTGGCCTCGATCGGAGCAGTTTTTGGCGGAGCGCTGCTAGGGCTGTTCAATGGAGCGTTGATCAACCTGACCGGAATCCTGCCTCTGATTGTGACCCTGAGCACCATGTATGCCTACAACTCGCTTGCCCTTGTCCTCAGCGCCGGCATGCCCATGCCCGGAGTCGGCGATATCCGGCAATTTCCGGAAAGTTTCTTTGTGTTAGGACAATCTGATCTGTTTGGCGGCATTCCCTTTCAAGTGCTCATTTTTTTTCTGCCCTTAACCCTGCTGCTCTGGTTTCTGCTCAGTAAAACCGTATTCGGCCGCTACTTGTACGCCGTGGGCTCAAACGCCAGAGCTGCGCATTTTGCCGCTATTCGGGTCACATATATCCGTTTATGGGTGTATGTGGCGTCAGGCACACTGGCCGGCATTGCTGCTGTCATCAAAGCCTCGCGGGTCGCTTCCGCCAGTCCCGACGCCGGGCTTGGTACTGAGCTTCAGGCTATCACCATTGCCGTGCTGGGCGGCGTCAATATCATGGGCGGCGAAGGCAAAATCGCCGGCACCTTTCTCAGCATTGCGATCATCACCATGATTTATAACGGCCTTGATCTCGGCGGAGTCCATTCGATCTGGCAAGTCGGCACCCTGGGCTTCATCCTGATTTTCAGCGTGCTGTTAAATCAATTCCTGATCCAGCGGCGGGGAGAGTAAGTTTTTATCGTATTTCCCCCTTATCCCCCAGGGCTGTTAAGTTCTCACAAAACATCCCGTCTCGACTTCGCTCGACGTGCGGTGTTCCGGTCATCGAGCGAAGTCGAGATGACANCCTTTCCGGGTAAAGAAATATGAGAAAATATTATCCAGACTTCGTTGTGACAATAAGTTGTTAGAACCATCTCTACGTACAAGCAAAAATAAAACAGACCTGGATCTTTTTTGATACATTAATCATAAACATTAAGATTTATAGTTGTATGTCTGAATGTACATGTAGAGGCGCTAATCCAAATTGTTATAAATGTGGAGGCAAAGGCTATCTTGATGATAGCGAAGAAAATGAATTCCACATAAAGAGCATGGCTCTGAGAACTATACCTGAAAGTTCTTATAACGATGTTGATAATCCAACTTTTTTGGAACAGAAACCTCATAGAGAATATCGGAAGTTGGCAGATTCCATAGATAAAGATGGGAGCTCAATTTCTTCGGAATACACACATCTTATAAAACACCGGAACCGAAAAATGGCTCGCTCTACAGATAAAGATGTCTTAACTTTCCTATCAAAGGATAACGATGATACTGTTCGTTGTTTAGTTGCTAAAAACCCTGATACACCATCTCAAATATTAGAAGAGCTTGCAAAAGATCCTGTGCCATCTGTCAGATTAGGGGTTGCTGAGAATTATACGAGTCCCTTAAACGTTTTAGCCATATTAGCAAAAGATATTGAATCTGGAATCCGGCGGAGAGTTGCCCAACATCATATGGTATCTCTATCAATAATTGAACTCTTATCAATGGATATAGACAAAGAAGTAAGAATAGGTATTGCACAAAACCCTAAGACTCCATTTCATGTACTATCAGTGCTATCTAAAGATTTTGAGCGCGAGGTACGCGATCTCTCAATAAATAACCTAATTGAACATTTTTCTTTATCTGATCTAAAATTATATGGAAATTCCATAGAATTAATTTGCAAGGAATGTGGCCATAATGGCCGTATAGAGATAGCAAAACTTATCACATCTTTTGGAGAAAATGTTCTATTGAATAATGTTAAAACGAAATTTTATTGTAGCCGTTGTAAAAGTTATTCGTTTATTATAAAAATATGAGAAGTGATGATAATTTGAGAATAGTGTAGAATAGCCAATGGTTCTAACGATCTGCTTGCAGGGGACGCCAAAGGGCGGCGGGGAAAATTGGGTGATGTTCCCTGGGGTTCAGTGGCCGCCGCCCTTCGCCGCCCCTGAAGCAGGGCGTTAGTTTGCATCTACATAATAGTCTATCACTATTTTGAAAATTCCATTAAAAAAATATTGCCATATGAGCATAGCACTTCTACGATGTATAAAAATGCTAGGAGGCGATTATTATGGCATATCGTGAATTATCAGGTAATATCTTCAATTCCAAAGCGGGGACATTAGTAAACACTGTCAACTGTGTTGGAGTAATGGGGAAGGGGATTGCTCTCGAATTTAGAAGACGCTACCCAGAGATGTTTGAAGCATATAAAAGTATTTGTGAAAAACAATTATTACGTCCAGGTCAAATACTCCCTTATACAAAACAAACGCCTTGGATATTGAACTTTGCGATAAAAGATGATTGGAAGAATCCATCTAAAATTGAATGGATTGAATCTTGTTTAGATAAATTTGTAAAAAATTATCAGAAAATGGGAATTGAATCAATTGCTTTCCCCTGGATGGGAGCGATGAACGGAGGAATTCCTTTAGACCAAATTAAAGAAATTACAAGAACATATTTATCTAACCTCCCTGATATTTCTATAGAAGTATATGATTTTGACAAGACCGCCCCTGATCCATTATTCAGAAGATTAAAGAATATTGTCCAGATACCAGATTTAGATGTACAAACATTATCAAAAGCTTCAACTATTCAATATCATTACCTTACCAAGATAATACAGGCTGTCAATGGTGAAGATGTCAGGAGTTTACCATTATTGATAGAGTCAGGGCTTGTTGGAAAAACCAATATTGAAAAATTATATGCTTTTCTAAGAAGGCCTACTATGGATATTGATAAGTTTCATGCTAAACTACAATTATTTCATTGAGGGTGAAACATGGACTCTTTAGGTGAAGGTCTACTACAATTCTTAACAACAGATCCTTTAAAACAAATTCGACGTAATGTATATCAATTGCTCGGAGCTTCGGTTGATAATGTATATGTCTACTACATCACCCATCTTGCTAATTTAAACAGCATTCTTACAGATAGTGGACTTAAATGTAGAGAGGTTATAGAGGACACGACTACAGATTTATCTTCTCATACTGTTCAGGAAAAGCGTAATATATCACTGAAGTTAGCGAGACAAATTACATCAAGATCGGAGGCGATAGAAAGAAATCTACATGAATGCATCAATTTCTTTTGGAATCCACTTAATGACACATTTCGAGCATTTCAGCGAAATGCTCTCATTTTAAACCCTGACGAAGCTGATAATGTTTATGGAATCATCTGCATTCTTGAAATGGAGTTATCTTCTTTATTTGAAAGTAATAAAATCTATTGGTGTACAAGCAAAAAGAATTTGGCAGTAGACAATTATTGGACATACCGATTCTATAATACGCTCAGTTGGGATAGAATATTCAGTTTGCCAAATGAGGACGAATCCAATCAATACCGTTCTGCCGAATTCATCGCATATTATGAAAACCCTGGTCAACGCACAAGTGATTTAATTCCATTTAATTTTATCACAAGAATTCTGATTCCAGAATCTAAAAGAAGAGAAGTAGAAACGGTTGTTCCATCTATAAATCATTTGTTATTTCCAATAAATAAGGTGAACGTATTCCGCCCAAAACATGAACTCCTAAATGCCGAACGACACTTTATACAAGGAGTAGCAAATTTACAAAAGCAAGGAATTTCCATTGAGGAGTTTTGCGAATTGATAAACGAATTTGCTAATTTGAGTCAAGTTTTAGGATGTACATTGACTACTGAATGGTTTAAGCATGAATATATCGCATATAGTTTACATGGTGTTGGTCACGTTACCAGGGTAATGTTTTGGGTTCATATTTTATGCTATTTAATCGATGTTGATGAATCTACAAAAATAGCTGCTCAATACGCTGCTTTCATCCATGACTTTTGCAGAGAGAATCAGCAAGAAGACCACAAACACGGAATTGATGCAGTCACAGAATTTGATAAATTTTTAAAACAAACTCAAATACCTGAAAATTTGATGGATAGTTGCATTAATGCTGTTATCTACCATTGTAAAGCTGATAATGAATGCCAGAATCAAGATATTTTGTGGCAAGTGCTTAAAGATGCAGATGCTTTAGAGCGAGGGAGATTTGGTAATCCTCAAGGAGTTCGTAATATTAGGAAAGAGTCAAAAGGATGTAATGTTTCATTTTTACGGTCAGAGATTTCAACATCACTAAAGGAACAACTTGCATGGTCAGCCTATTGGCTTGCTGTGATGTGTAAGCACATAGTCCATCACATGTATATATTAGAGAACTGACATCACGTCGGGTATAC
>DF820469.1:430283-456787 GCA_000739535.1 Candidatus Vecturithrix granuli
ATATCTTTTATCAGTAACCAATGTGCTTTCACCAAAACAGTGTACGATGTGCTTACACATCACAGCTTGCATCTATAACACGAAATACGAATTGGACTGATGACAGTTTTCAGGATATTAGAAATGTGATGATACATAGCTTACAAGCAAGTTTACGAAATGGTATTCTAAATCAATCTGAGACACAAATAGCCAGGAGAATGATAGCACTTTTAGTTCCTTAATTCAAGAGTTTTCCGAGGAGTATTATATTATTGAGATGTCGTAAAAATGGGCAAACTAAGGCAAACTAACAATGGCGTGAACCGGACGTGAAAAAGGCCGCGAGAAAATTCAGTGGCACACGTCAGGTTCTCGGCGCGGCCTTTTTCACGCCGGTTACGCCTATCGTTAGGCAATATAACTATACACAATCTCTAAAGGAAAGAAATATGCCTGAATTGATTACATGTGCTGAATGTGGTAAGCAACTAAGTTCAAGTTTGAATTGTTGTCCTCATTGTGGTCAAAATCCACATCTTACCAAATGCGATTTTTGTGGAAAGCAGATAAAGCACTCAGAAATACCATTTCATAAATCTTGCGAACAATCATGGCAAGAAGTTGTTTTTTCTGAATCTTTCTGTTGTAGAGTTTGTCATAAAGAATTTACCTATGGATATGCAAATCAGCATAAGGAAACACGCGTGTCTTGCGACGACTTTGAACAGACCTATTTCAGGTGTCCTGAATGCGGAGAACACACACAGATGACTCATTGTTCATATTGTAAGACAATACTTTATCCTTATGGTTATAAAAAGATTACTGTTCAGTCAAGAAATGCTCTCACGGATATACCATTTCATGACAGTTGCTTCTCTAAACGGAAACAATATGTCAAGCAATCTTCTTGCTTCATTGCCACTGCTGCATGTAGTGAAAATTCTTTAGAAGTGATTACTCTTCGTGCTTTTAGAGATGAATATTTGTTATTAACTCTGATAGGACGCCGTTTTATTACCATTTATGAACAAGTATCTCCACCTTTGGCAAAATATATTACTCAATATCCAATATTTCGCAGTATTATCAAATATTGTGTTATTAAGCCTATTTGTGCGGTTGCAAAAACGTTTATGATGATACGAAAAAATAATTTAACGAATACTATAAGCAAATAAGTATTTAAAAATCAATAAGTTGCCTAACAATGGCATGAACACGGACTTGAAAGGGGCGCGGGGAAATTTGGTTGCTCTCCTTCACGTTCTGTGGCCGCGCCCCTTTCAAGCCGGTTATGCCTATCGTTAAGCCGTTACAAAGTATAAACAACTTCTAAAAAACATATAAGCCTAACAATAGAAATTGGGGGGGGGTACTTATGGAAAGAAAGGCATTATTAGAAGAGATTGCAAATAATTGGAAGTTAGAAGCAAAGGAAGAAGATAATGAGAGATATTTTTACTTTTTCAATGAGGTGGACAGAATCCTGAAAGGGGCAAAAAATTATGTAATTGGCAGAAAAGGAACCGGGAAGACAGCGATCAGCGAATATATAACCAGTCTAAACAAGCGCGACGGGAAAATTTTTACTGAGAAATTAAAATTTAAAAATTTCCCATTTAATGAACTTTATGGCCTAAAAGATGCAAAATTTACCCCTCCTAATCAATATATCACCTTATGGAAGCACCTCATTTATTCAATTATTTGTAAAATGATGCTCAGAAATAGCAATATTAATTCAAAGATTCATCAGAGCCTAAGCCTTTCATATGAGCCTGACACAATCACATCTCTTCCTCGTTTGGTCGCCGAATGGACACATAAGGATTTTGAAGTTTTAGATCCAGATGAAAAATCAACTACTTTTAGAAGGACTGATGAAATTCCTTGGATTATGAAAGTTGATATTTTAGAAGATATAATAAGAAAACATATAGATGATTCGAAATATTATATCGTGTTTGATGAATTAGACGAGGACTATAGGAATATTAAGGAAACAAAAAGTTTTGAGCTATATGATAATCTTATAACTAGTTTATTTAAAGCTGTTCAGGAGATCAGGAGCTCGTTTCGTGATACAAGATATCATATATATCCAATAATCTTTCTAAGAGATGATATCTATGGACTTATAAAAGATGCGGATAAAAACAAATGGACTGATTTTAAGATTGAGTTAGATTGGGATATACAAAAAATCCAGCGATTAATTGCCTTTCGAATAAGCAGAGCGTTTAGCAAAGATCAGGAGATTTTACCTTTTGGGAAAGTATGGAATTACATATTCTTCAATTTGTCTGTTAAAATGGGGAATGAACGAGCAAAGGAGATGAGTATCTTTGATTATATTGTCAGAAGTACACAACTTAGACCTCGAGACTTTATCAGATATATACAAGTTTGTGCTGAAGAAACTGTTTTGGGAGGGCATGATCTTATCCATCCTAATACTGTCAAAAAAGTAGATAAAGCTTTTTCTAACTATCTAAGAGCAGAAATTGAGGATGAAATATTTCCGATCTTGCCTGATATTTCTAATATATTTCGAGTACTTTCTGAAATCAGAAAACAGTTTCTCTCGATAGAAGAATTTAAGGATACCTATGATAAATACGTTTCAAATGGAACAATTCAAGAAACTAATGTAAATCTTGTATTGCAACTCTTATACGATTTTAGCGTGATTGGTAATTGTACAAGGAATGATGCCCAAATCTTTAAATACAAAAATAAAGAAGCAAGATTGAATTTCAGCGAAAATATTGTAATACATAGAGGTCTATATAAAGCGCTTCAAATTCTTTAATTTAATAGCTAATAATAATGTAAATAAGGATGGATCAAATGGAAAATAAGCCACGGGAGCTAATAGAAGAAATAATAAAGGAATTAAACACGCTTCTATATCAAGATAAAGATAATTTACAAATTCTTTTACAAAAAACGGTGGTAACGATTACTAATATCTTTGGCGCAGAAAGCCCGTATATTCAGAAAATAAAATCCATTAGCTTTATACCAAAGACATCGTATTTCCCTGAAATGTCGGAACAAGTCCATAGTAATAGCTGGAATTCAGGAAAAGAGCAATTGCTGTCTATCTTAAATATCGTACTGAAAGACTTAGAAACATCAGCATTTAAATCTCAATTTTCAGTTAGAGATGGACATACTGAAGCTTTAAAAAATTTACAGGAGCTTTTGAGAAAGGTCAAAAATCCTCAAGAAAATGATTTTTTACAGGAGGCTATAAAATGCTTTGAAGTTGCCGCATTACGAGCTACTGTCATTATGGTATGGAATTTGACAATAGACCATTTATACGAATACATTCTTGCTAACAAAATTATTGATTTTAATAGAGAGTTGGCTAAAAACACGGATAGACGAATAAAGATCACTGCAATAACTCAAAAGGATGATTTTAGTGAAATTCCTGAAAACAAGTTTTTAGAGTTTTGTCGTGCGGGTAATATTATATCGAATGATGTAAGAAAAATTTTAGATACTAAACTTGGAATTAGAAATACTTGTGCCCATCCTTCAAATATTAAAATTTATGAGAGTAAAGTAATTGATTTTATTGAAGACTTAGTTAGTAATGTTGTATTAAAATTCAATATTTAGGCCAATCATATTCGGCTTAACAATGGCGTGCAGCCGACCACAAGGGGCGGGCGGGAAAAATGCTTGCTGTTTCTTGTGGTTTTGGTTGCGCCCGCCCCTTGTGGCGGCTGACGCCTGGCGTTAGAACACCATAATGAAGCTTTATCAAAATAGCGCAAAGTAAATCGATGGAAATTATGGACATGCCTATTGATAAGTTGGAAGGACTATCTCAGCCTAATAAGTCAGGAGAAATTCCTTGTTTCAAGGAGTATTATCCTTCAATAGAAAGTATGTCCCTTCATCAAAAAAAATTTTATCGATACCTTGAAAGGGAGTTACAACAACACAGATATCCTTCTGTTGACGGAAATATCAGTTATCTATTTGTCTATGCCTATAACATTTTGAATCAATGGGAAACGAAAGGCATTGAATATGTCTATCTTTCTTTGGTAGAACTTGCAGAAGCCTATTATATCGAGAGCAAGTTTGCAGAATACTGTAACTATTGGAGTTATGATTGCTTGCTTGCTCTAAAACAATATGACGAGTACCTTATTGTATCTGAACCCAATAATATATTTTCCGTTAATGGACAACTTGGAAATATGCGCTGTACTGTCTGTTACTATCTTAATCGTCAAGCTAAAGCCATCGATATTCTAATTATGCTTGGAGGGAAAATTACTCGATATACCAAAAAACACGCCACAGCATTTCGAGATTTTCTTGAAACAGCATTCGCAGAAGATACAGAAAAGCATGGCTCATGGCTAAAAAGACTACTAGCAGCCCAACAGCCAGTACAAACATATGAACATTTATTGTTTGCAGGTGCTCAGAACAATTCTCAAATCAAGCTCTCTATCCCATATTATTGTTTTTATGCAGCATATACCCTTCATGATACTTTTCAAGAACTAATACGTAGTGCGGAGAATCGTTTACGCGAAGCGCATAACATGCCAAAGGTTGGAGAAGGTTGGGTGAGCGAGACTGAACTTTACTATGCTCTCAAAAATGCTTTTCAGCAGACTCAAGTAATTCAGCATGGACACCCTGAATGGTTGGGAAGACAGCATTTGGATATATGGTTTCCACGCTGGAAGATAGCTGTTGAATATCATGGAACGCAACATTTTGAACCTGTAGAAATCTTTGGAGGGCAACGAGGATTTGAAATTGTGAAAGAACGGGATGAAAGGAAACTGCAACTTTGCAAGCAGAATAATGTTACACTTATTGTCGCGACGGAACAGAATTCTCACAATGACATTATAGAGCAAGTCAAATTATGCAGAGAAAAGAAAGATATAAGTGTAGTGTAAGGTAGATTATTCAAAATATTTTTCATCAAAAGGAAGGTTAAGCCATGTCTTTACTTACGAAATCTAAATATCTGAATGGATTACAATGCATCAAACGTCTTTGGGTTGAAGAAAAGCATCCAGAGAGAATAGAATCATCCTCAAAGGCCCAACAAAGAATAATGAATCAAGGCATTGAGGTGGGGATTTATGCTCGTGAAAATTTTTTTGACGGAATAGTGATTGAAAGAGGTCGTAACGCAATTGAAGATACTCAAACAGCAGTAAACGGTGATAATTCATGTATTTTTGAAGCCACTTTTATATTTGATGGAGTAGAGATTCGTTGTGATGTTTTACAAAAGAATGATTTGAATTCGTGGAACATAATAGAAGTAAAATCATCAACAAGTGTTAAAGATGAATACTTACCGGATTTAGCTATCCAGAAATATGTCCTGACCGGACTTGGGGTAGAGATAAAACAAGTAAAGCTAATGTATATTAACAATCAAGATTGTATCTCCCCTAATTTATCAAACTTATTTACATGTAGGGATATTACCTCTGAAGTAGATGAACTAATTACTAAAATCTCTAATAATATAAGAGAATTTAGAGAAGTACTTGATCAAGATATTGAACCCAATATTTTGATTGGCAAGCATTGCGATAAACCTCATAAATGTCCAATAAAAAATTATTGTTGGCGTGATGTGCCCGAAAAATCTATATTTACTATCCCACGGCTTGACAAAAGAAAGGAACAGGATTTAATATCTAAAGGGATATTAAGCATTTCTGAAATTCCACCAGAGTATCCTTTATCTGAAAAGCAATGGACATATATCGATACCGTGATAAATGCCAAACCAGAAATTAATAGAGATGCAATCAAAAGTGCATTATCAAAAATAGAATACCCCATACATTTTCTTGATTTTGAATCCTTTAATCCTGCGATTCCGCGATTTGATGGAATGAGACCCTATGAACATTTCCCCTTTCAATATAGTTGCCACAAATTATTGTTAGATAGGACTATTATCCATTATGAATATTTGCATACCGATACATCAGATCCGAGATTGCCTTTATTGGAATCTTTGCTCACGAATATATCTGGTAAGGGTTCTATTATAGTTTATAAAAAAAGTTTTGAAAAGGGCATTCTCGAAAATTTATCAAAAATCTTTCCGCAATATTCAGTAGAATTAGAATCTATGATTTCACGTCTTTGGGATCAACTAGCAATATTCCAAAACTATTATACACATCCAGATTTTGATGGCAAAATTTCTCTCAAGAGCGTTCTCCCTATCTTAGTTCCTTCCTTAGGATACAAAAGTTTAGAGATTCAAAAAGGAGATGACGCCGGGACTATTTGGGATTTAATGATTCATACCCCAGATGAGATGGAAAAAGACCAGATGATAAAGGATTTAAAGGCTTATTGCAAAATGGATACGTTTGCTACAGCTAAAATACATGAAGTATTATCTGAATTCTAAGCTAAGTGTTCTAACAATCCGCTTGCAGCCGACCCGAAGGGGCGCGGGGTAAAATTTGTATTGGACGTGAGGGCATGGCGGCCGCGCCCCTTCGGGTCGGCTGAAGCGGCGCGTTAGAATTTCTCGTAGATAAAGTATAAATATCAAGTACCGAACAGGCTTCTCTATCACAGGAAGGCAGACTGATTGATAGTAAAGTGATACGAGGCAGGTTATGATGTTGATGATGTTGCAATAGTCAGGAGTGCGGAAGTTGCGCTTCCACGTTCCTGATGGTTCGTCGTGTAATGACATATAAAAAAGATAAGGAGGAACATTATGAACTCAAAAAATGGCGTATTGATTGTCATGACTTTATCAGTTCTCCTGGGAATGTTGATATTCTTCCCTGAAAAAGGGGGATGTCAACCCAGGGAGGTGTACAAAAAACAGGTATCTACGGTCATTGAGCATGGAAAGGCTGAAAGTCGCATTGGTTTTTTACGAGGAACCAAAGATGTCGAATTCCCGCCAGTTGGTCCTGAATCGTTTTCCATTGACAGTCGTGGTTATACGTATATTTGTGATACGGTCAATCAAAGGATTCAAGTCTTTTCACCAGACGGAAGCCATCAATTGAGCGTAGCATTGGCAGAGAGTACTGTCGCAGGTGATATTAACGTAGACGACACAGGAAATCTGTTCGTGTACGACGATGTTCAGGGGAAGTTATCCCAATATAATCCTTCCGGCACACTTCACAAGACAATCGTTGTAGATATGACCCAATGGCAAAGCCGGGGACCAATGCACATTGTCAATGATGTCGTCTATATGTGTACTTCAGATCAGGAGGATGTGCCTATCGGGCAGATTGTGAACGGCGAACTTGAAGCCCCTTCTGAAGCTTTGCAGAATAGTCCGATGGCAAAAGGCATACATGGGCAAAGCGGCAAGACGTATTATGTTAAAAAACTGAGTATGAACGGAGCGCAGGTCGAAGTCTTTGATACTGCTGGAGCACAACTCTTCACAGGTACGGTGGAGGTCGAAAATGTAGCTTCAGTAACGTTTCTCCGGGAAGACGTTCAGGGTAACATCTATATCCAAACAGAGCGATTTGTGCCGCCCAACAAAATTTTACTGGACGTGCATAAGTTTGACGAACAAGGCAACTATACAGCCCATATTCCAATCCCTGAAAACAACTATGGATCGTGGTCTGTCAAACTTCTGGATGTTGGTAAACATGGAGATATTCACCAATTTCTGCCCACAAGAATGGGGCGTTCCTATTTACATATTTTTCGGAAAGAACAATAACGGAGGGGGATCGTATGAAAGATAAAAGGTTCTGTGTCATAAGTCTAATGTTCTTGGGTGTTTTGAGTATCACCACATTAAGCTACGCGTGGAGTGGAGAACCTTGGGCGCCGATCAGCCGGGCAACGATTACAGCACGGGCAAATGAAATGATCGATTCAACATGGAGTCCTCACAATAATATCTATAACTTTGGCTATGGGAGTACTTGGCACTGGTTCTATACAGGCACAACCTACACAGGACAAGCATATAGTCAAAGTAATCCTCAAGAAAATTGGAGTGAATTCTTGAGTTATGTGAATAATACGGGAGGAGGTAACACCTATTATGGCAACGATTGTTCTGGGTTTGTCAGCATTGCATGGCGTTTACCCTTAAGATATACCACTTCGACGTTTGGAACCGATTGTGCGAGTAGCGGAGGATATTGTGAGAAACTCGGGGAAGCGGGCAGTGGCTCAAGTGTTTCTCTGGAACAGGGTGACGCCTTTAATGATGCCGGAAGTCATATTCTCCTATTTAACCGGTATGTGACTGGAGGGATAGAATCTATGGAGCAAACTCCATGGACTGCACGGCGTCAGACACTCAGTTGGAGTTATCTAAGTGTATATACTCCTGTAAGAAGAAATGATATTATAGAACCTATCGAAGGTTGTACTGACCCGAATGCAATAAATTATAATCCCGATGCGACCACAGATGATGGGAGTTGTGAATATCTTTCTTTTAATGAGTACGCTGGTATTCTTGCGAAGTCATTATCTTCGCAGATAACGAATCATTATTATTATCCCTGGGTTGATTCAATGGCGGGCAACAAAACAGCGGCTTGGATATTGGTCGGAAATCCTTCAAGTGCTCAAACCGCGACGGTCACCATCAAATTGGCAGGGACTACTATAGAAAGTTTTACAGTGAGTCCTGGAGCGGTCGTTGCAAAAAAAATGAATGAACAGTTCGGTGGGCCATGTGAAGTTGAGTCAGATATTAATGTTTATACGACCCAACGAGTCAATGCTAATGGGTATCTCAATGAGTATGCAGGGCTTCCTGGGAATAGTTTAGCGAATCATTACTATTATCCCTGGGTTGATTCAATGGCGGGCAACAAAACAACAGCCTGGATATTGGTCGGAAATCCGTCCAGCACCCAAACGGCGGCAGTTACCATCAAATTGGCAGGGACAATCTTGGAAAATTTTACACTTAATCCTGGAACCATGACCGCCAAAAAGATTGTTGAAAAGACAGGGGGGCCTATCGAAGTCGAATCAAATATAGGCATCTATACGACGCAACGAGTAGTTTTCAACAGTTCTTTCAGTGAATATGCAGGCATCCCAGGAAATAATATCAGTAATCAGTATTACTATCCTTGGATTGATTCAATGACGGGCAATAAAACAACGTCCTGGATATTAGTCGGAAATCCGTCCAGCACTCAAACTGCGACAATCACATTGACGCTTGCAGGGAATAGTTTAGAGAATTTTACGCTTGCCCCTGGAGCCGTTACTGCCAAAAAAATGATTGAAAAGATCGGTGGCCCTCTAAAGATTGAATCTAATATCACCGTATATACGACACAAAGAGTCACATGGATAACAGCGACTGGCCCCGTAGCGAATATGAAGAGTTTCTATCACGATCAGAATACCAGTAGTACTACTGACCGCGCTGTCTTGGCAGGTTTAGCCAATCATCACTATTATCCATGGATAGATTCTGTGACGGGCAATGAAACAACGGCTTGGATTTTAGTCGGAAATCCATCTACTACTCAAACGGCCAATGTTATCGTGAAATTTGCAGGGAACATCATAGAAAATTTTACCGTAGCTCCTGGAACGGTCACAGCTAAAAAAATGATTGAACAGATGGGTGGCCCTCTTGAAGTCCAATCTGACATTGCTGTATATACAACTCAACGCGCAGTGTATAGAGGCTCTTTCAATGAATATGGGGGAATTGTTGTTGATAATCAGAACGAAAATTCTTATTTGCTTTGGACAAAGTAAGATAAATGTAGCTTCTAAAAATACCCGACAGATATAAGATTTAGGGGGACGATATACGAAAATTCTAACGATCCGCTTGCAGGGGACGTTGAAGGGGCGCGGGGAAATTTGGTTGCCAACCCTCAAGTGCAGTGGCCGCGCCCCTTCAACGCTCCTGAAGCGGGGCGTTAGGCCACGTACTACTAAATACAGGTTTGGGGAAGAGTGAAATGTATGAGTGATCATGAAAGCACAGAAAGGCAATATTGGTTGTGGGTAACAAGACCGGAATATTATTTGGATGAAGAGGGAAATGACCGCGAAGACCTCGAACCTGCAAATACGGAAGCATCTGATGGATGGTGGACATGTCATCGCGAAACACGAAAAGGGGATTTAGTCCTTCTGTATCGGAGTAGAATAAAAAAAGATATTGCCTATTTGATTCAAGCAGAAAGCGATGCCTACTCAATTCGTGATGAAAATGAAGAAGGGTGGGAATATGGTTGTAATTATCGAGTCCTCTATAAATTTTCACCACCAATCAGTCTTCAAACATTGAAGAAAGAGCCGACGTTATCTAATTGGGTACCCCTGCGATTATCATTTCAACGGAGTGTCTTTCAAATTCAACCTGACGTGTGGGAAAAACTCAATCACCTGATTATCCAATACCATCCAGAATATAAGCAATTCCTCTCAAAAATAGAATACGATCATTTTTATCAGACAAAAATCCCCTTACCAATATACGAGCAGGCTGAACGTACTACCGAGTTACAACTGTTTTCAAATATCAAACAAACTCCGTTCGAATTTCGTCCAGGATGTCCACCTAAAATATCATCTACAGTCTCGTCACAAACTGAAAGACGGGTAGACGTAGCTCTTCGACATAACGATCTCCAACAAGCGTTATATCGGCAATTAGCAGAGAAATATGGAGAAAAAAATGTAGGAACGGAAATTGACAGCGGGATCGGAACCAGTATAGATGTCGTCGTTCGGCAAGGCGAGGAATATTGGTTTTATGAAATTAAAACAGATCCTTCTCCTCGCGTATGTATCCGTCAAGCGATTGGGCAATTGCTTGAGTATGCGTTTTGGCCTGGTTCTCAGGAAGCGACGCGATTAATTATTGTCAGTGAAGTCAAAATAGATAGGGATGGCGAAAAATATCTTCAAACACTAAAAGATCGATATGCTTTGCCTCTTGACTATGAACAGATCGTTACCGAAACTGGGAACTGTAGATGGGGTTAAACACTACTGAAATGGCCTAACTATGCGCTTGCAGGGGACGCCAAAAGGCGGCGGGGAAAATTGGATGGTGAACTTCAAGCGCAGTGGCCGCCGCCTTTTGCCGCCCCTGAAGCGCGGCGTTAGAATGGCAACAAGGAGAAATTTTTCTTGACAGGCCACGACGAATCGAGGAAAAAGGAACGTGATGACGATGTAGATGGGAAAAAAGGCGCAATTGTATTGTACACTACAAAAAATGGAGTCCCAAGCGCGACACGCCCTGTTTCACGTTCAAGAGGCACTGCGCACGGCGTCCTCAATGCAGACGGAGTCGCCGATCACGAAACGGGTTTCAGGGCGTGTCGCGCTGGAACACGAGCGAGGCAGACCGACACAGGCCAATCCTAACGATGCGCTTGCAGGCGACTTCGCAGAGGGCGCGGATCAAATTTGGGTGGTGTTTTTTCGGCGTTAAGTGGCCGCGCCCTCTGCTCGCGCCTGAAGCGCCGCGTTAGGCGGCTTGAAATCGACCGATGAACATTATTCAGGAGGAAGACAATGAATACCAATACACCAACCAAAGAGGAAAGCAAGCAGGTTAGCTGGGGGCGTCTGCTGATCGCCGCAATCAGCATACTGGTTTTGCCAGCAGTGGTTTTGTTCGGCTCTTCAGGGCGTCTAGACTGGGATATGGCCTGGGTCTACATTGGTCTGATGGCTGCCTTTGGTCTTGGGAGTAAGATTATTATGCTATGGAAAACCCCGGATCTAATAGCAGAACGTGGTCAGGCTTTAGACAAAGAGGACACCAAACCGTGGGACAAGACACTCATGCCTCTCGTCGCCATTGTTTGCCCAACAGTAATGTTAGTCGTTGCTGGGCTGGATGAGCGATTCGGGTGGTCACCGGAGTTTCCACAAGCGCTACAAGTAACTGCGCTATTTATTACTTCGCTAGGCTATTTTCTGGGCGTTTGGTCAACAGTGGTAAACAAATACTTCTCGGCTGTTGTCCGCATTCAACGAGAGCGGGGACAAACCGTAGTCACATCAGGTCCTTACCAATATGTGCGTCATCCAGGTTATGCTGGTGGAATAGTGGCTAACTTTGCCGTACCGCTCTTGCTTGGCTCGCTCTGGGCGCTTGCACCCGCAGTGCTTGTAAATTGCCTCATAGTTGTCCGCACCGCGCTGGAGGATAATACCCTACAGGACGAATTAGATGGTTACCGCGATTATGCAGAGCGGGTACGTTATCGTTTGTTACCGGGAGTATGGTGACAGAGGCGGTTTTTCATTCTGTCACGCCGCCTAACACCGGGTTCCAGCCGACATTGCTCCGCTGCGCTCCGCAACGCGGCTGAACCCGACCGTTATATTCTTGTACGTATGATTCGATTATTCTGGGCAATAGTTTATTACGGTATTCGAAACTTCATTATTGATATTTATTTTGGATATCCACTTATAGGTCATAAAGAAATTAGTGATCCTCCTGGACATCTATGGATTGTTAATACAGATTATTCTGTTTTACCTTACATTTTTTCTGATAGGATTACTAACTCTGATGTTATCATAGATATTGGATGCGGTAAAGGACGTGTTATAAATTGGCTTTTATTTGAAGGATATAAAAATAAGATGATAGGTATAGAATATGATAAAGAAGTTGCAAATAAAACTATGAATAGGTTAAGGAAATATAATAATGTAAAAATTATTCAAGGAAATGCTGTTTATAATATTCCTCAAGAAGGAACTATTTTTTATTTTTTCAACCCTTTCACAGAGATTATAATGTGCCAATTTAGCGAGATGATGAAAAAAATGTTTCAAAATCAGAAAGATATTCAAATGCTATATTACCGCCCTAAACAATTACAAGTCTTTCAAAGAGATCCCGCGTGGAGAGTACAAAAGTTTGAAATACCTATCAACAATCTGGATTACAGGTTTAAAAGACTCCATAAATATAGAGAATCCTATAGGCAATATGCTGTTATTACTTTTGCATAATCTATATAGAGAGGATAACAAAAGAGGAGGTTCTGATTATGAAGCCAATTAATGTTATAACATCTAGCGAAATCAAAATGAAAGAGTTCAAAGCAGTTCTATTACCAGAGTTTAATGTAGTACCTTATGATATGGAACTTATCGAACCTCAATTAGCTGATCAATATGCTGTAACTGCTTATAAAGCAAAAGAAGCATATAGTAAAATACAACAGCCGCTTTGTGTTGATGATTTCGGTTTATACATCCCAAGATATAATAATTTTCCAGGAACTCTTACTGGTCTTGTTTTTAAAACTTTAGGTTATGACGGTTTTTTTAAGCTGATTGATGATAAAGAACCTGCATATTACAAATCGGTAATTGCCTATATAGATGAAAATGGTATTCAGTTTTTTGATGGAATATTGAAAGGACATATTAATTGCCAAATTTTAGGAGAGGCATCTATGTTCAAATATCCCTGTAATAATATCTTTATCCCCGAAGGATCGAATAAGCCTTATGCTGAAGTCTATTTATCAGGAGATGGGTTTAGATCTCATCGCAGGCCGGCATTAGAAAAGTTAAAAAAATTTTTACTGCAACTATCTACAACCAATGCATTTAACTCATAGAGGAGCTTTGTTGCTGTATCATGGAAAAATATACTTTCACTTTAGGTGGTTATATAAAATTTAAAAAACAGGCTGTTGAATTTGAAAGAAAACTAAAAATCTTACAATCTCAAACAGCAGAAACTGCGGAGATCGGTGGAGATTTATGGCATGATAATTTTAGTTATGAACAGTTACAAATCCAAATTCGAGCGATGGATACAAGGCTTGCAGAATCTCAAAAAATCTTGAATAACGCTAGAATCATTTTTAGCCCAGAAAGCTATGAATATTTAAAGCAAATAGAAAATAGACTTAACAATTCCCAGAACCAAGAGCCTCAATTATTCAGATCCAAACTACAGGAAATTAGGGGAATTTCAGAAAAAGCTATAATTTCTAATCTACCTGAGTTCCCGGAGCGTGTAGCCATCGGCTGTAAAGTGTGTATTGGAATTGAAGAAGAAGAGCAAGTTTGGACCATCGTTGGTTACGGAGAGGCCGAGCCAGAATCTGGAAAGATCGCATATAATGCTCCACTATCAAAAGCCATAATAGGAGCAGAAGTTGGCGATGTTCGTAGGGTTAATATTGGTGGCAAAAACAAAAAAATTGAAGTGTTTGAGATCTCTCAAGACAAAGAGGTATTACAATGGGGGTTATCAGAGTTGGAGGAGTTCATGGGGTCGGAAAAACCACTATAATTCATAAAGCTCTTGCAATAACAAAGATTGATATTCCAATCCTTAAAGGTTCAGATTTTATGGCAGAATTTATAGGGGTTTCTCCTGAAGAATTACCATTTCAAGACCAGGAAAGAAGGCAAAAAGCTCGTGTTTATGCATACCATAAACTTCAGGAATATACAATTGGTATTAGGGATTCTCATTTTTGTGTCTATACCGACCATGGATATGAATTCCCTTTTGATATAAGAGATAAAGGAAATATAGTTTCAGCGGTTCTCATTTATGGGTCTGTAGAGCTTATTTTGAAGCAACGACAAAAAGGTGCTCGTCTCAGACCCCTAAACCCTGATTTAATTCAAGAACAGCAGGAATATGAAAAACGTGGAGCTTATCATTATGCTAAAGAATTATCTATACCATTATATGAAATACAGAATATCGAGGGTAATGATCAATGTATTAGGCAATTTGCAGAGATACTTTATAAATATTTCCAGTCAGATAAAGAATGATTTTATTAGCATGGGAGGATATTATGAATACAGAAATGATATATGAAGATATCCTTATGAAAAAGAGGGGATTTGTTTCAAAATGGCCTGAAAACAAATGTGCCGTTATGATATTGTCAGGAGGATTAGACTCTGTAATAACTTGCGCTTGGTTGCTTGAAGAGAAGCAATTTATTTTATTTCCCTTACATATTCAAAGAGGGCAAACTAATGCAAAGGCAGAACTAAATTCAGTAAAATTTTTTGAAAAATTTTTTATGGATAAATACCCTGAAAAATTTTTTCCTGTAGAATGTATCAATGTTCATATCCCTCCGATAGAATTTAAGACTGAATTAGGATGGTATATGAAAGAAAAAGGTTATCCTCTAAGAGACCCTATATTACTTCAATATGCTGTGCAATATGCCTATGCAATACATCAAAGGTATCAGAAATATCCAAAAACGATTTTTTGTGCATTAGGGCCTAAAGATCCTTTTCCTCATACTAAGCTTGTTTCCTTGAGAAGCACAACGATATCTGTTTGCCAAAATTTAGACGATTGGGATTGGTTAATTACATCACCTAATATTGACGTATTTTTAAGAGAGCAAGCATTTGATAAACCAGATGAAATTCGTTGGGCCATACAGCATAACATTCCTATAGAAAAAACAATTTCGTGTTACCAGGCACAAAGTTATAATTGTGGACAATGTGCAAATTGTAAGAGAAGACAAGAAGCTTTCAAAATAGCAGGGATAAAGGATCCCACTCATTATGAAACACTTTAAAACAATGGGGGATTTTATGACAAATGTTGTACATACTCAAAGTGTTGGAGAAGCTTGGTTATCTGCATGTAAATTAGTTATTCAAAATGGGAAATTTGTAGCTGACGGGAAAACTAATGTTTTAGAGCTTCTTAATGTTCAGATTATCATTGATAATGCATTACAAGAAGACCCTATTATTAAAAAACATGGAAAAAAGGAGATGATTCAATGGATGAAAAGTAATTTTTTACAACAAGAACCCATACCAGGATGGGGTTATTCTTATGGACAACGAATATTTAATTATAACAACTCCGTTAATCAATTGGAAAATATCATTCAAAAACTCTCTGAGAATCGCTATAGTAAATCTGCGACTTTTTCTACAATGGATCCAATCAATGATAACGCACATGTCCCTTGTATAGTGGCATTCGATTTTAAAATCAGAGAAGATAGTCTTCTTACGACCGCATATTTTAGAAGCCAAGATGCAGGTAAAAAGCTTTATGCTGATATTCTTGCAATAGGGCATATTGCAGGCATTGTAGCTAATAGAATTAATCATGTTAATATGGGAGCATTGATTTTATATATCAGTTCTTTGCATATTTATGAAACAGATATGAATGAGATTAAGCATTTAGTAGAGGGAAATTTATGAGTTACTTAAATGCAAGGCAGATGAAGGAGCGAATTATAGAAAAACATCTTCTGATAGATCCTTATTGTGAAATCTTCCAGGGTCCCAATTTATACTATTGCCATCTTGGTAACAGTTTTATATTTCCGAAAAGATTGGATGTTCCTTTTGATCCGATGAATCCTCAAGAAAATGAAAAGAATTTTGTAAAAAAGTATATAACCGAACCCATAGTAATAGAATCTAATCAATTTTTTTTAGCTGAAACATTTGAATTTTTTGCGACTGATGACATAACTATTATTCGTTTGTTCAATTCAAGTTCTTTAGCACGCGCTGGCATTTCTCATTGCGCTATAGGCATGATAAATCCTGGATGTGGCAAATATAATCCAGTAAGATTAACTTTAGAGTTAGTTAATCATGCCCCCTATCCAATCATATTACATCCTACCTGCATAGAAAAAGAAACTCGTCAAGTAATACATTGGGGAACAGAAGTATTAAAAATTGGCGTTCAAGTAATAGCAGAAAAAGTGTCGCAATCATATAGTGATTGGAGCGAAGCAATTTATCATGAGGATCAAGAAGTTAGTAGTTCAAAAATGCATCAGCGTTTTTTAAAAGCAAATAACTTTATAATTCCAACAGAATCCGTAGTCCTTAAATGAGAATTGAATTATTTATAACTATAACAGTTTTTTCTGGACTGTAAAAAGAATAATCCAATTGTTATTTTGGGCTAAAATACTTATGAAAAATTACCCTCTTAAGATACAAAAGAATTTTGACGAAGATCCTCGTATCATTGATGAAATAGAGCGAATCTTACAAATACGAAGAGGTTTTATATTCCAATTAGCGAAACATGAACCTATAGTTTTTATTATATCAGGCGGGCTTGATTCCTCATTAATATTGGATAAAATTCTAAAAGAGTTACAATGTACAATTTTCCCTGTTTATGTAGAAAGAGGGGCAAAGGCAGAAGCTTTTGAGAAAGAAAGTGTAATCTTTTTTACAAACTATTATCAGGAAAAATATCCTGGACTATTGAAAGATCTGATGCTTTGTAAGACAGATATTCCGCCAAAAGATGTAAAACAATTTATTCCCGCTGAACGTCTAATGACTATTGGGCATCCAATGAGGAATGCAATTTTACAAAGTATTGGAGTTCAATATGGAGTGGGACTTTCGTATGCAAATCAAATCAATATTCATACCATTTTTACTGCAACTTCTCCCGATGATACTTTCCCTCATTCATCATTATTAGCGCTTCGTTGTCTTACATTAGCTGCATGTATAGATAATGGTGATTGGGAATGGCAGGTGACTTCTCCTCTTGTAGAAACATATTTATGGGGTAAAATATCTAAAAAAGATATGGTATTATATGCAACCGAAAATAAACTTCCTCTTGAAAAAACACGTACCTGTACATCGGGATCTTCAATAGCATGTGGAATCTGTCCTGAATGTCTTTGTCGGTTAAATGCTTTTAAAATGGCAGGAATTAAGGATCCAATCAACTATGTACAACGATAATTCAAAGAAACAAGAGCTAACCAAGATATGGGATCAGATGTGGAACTGGAATATTTATGCCGAAGAAAATTTAAGGAAATTCAAAAATAAGGATAAATTGAAAATTCTCAGGAAAATGGGACTTTCTTTCTTGCCCAGACAAAAACTTCTTGATGGCGGTTGTGGGGATGGAAGAACCTTAATAACCTTTATACAAGAATTTCAAATTATTGGATATGGTTTAGACATATCTACAGAGGCTCTAATCAAGGCAAAGAAAAATTATATTAAGGAGGGCTATAATATCTATCTTCAACAAGGAGATATAAGGGATTTACCTTATGAAAACGATTCTTTTGATGGAGTTTTAAGTTTTGGTGTCATAGAGCATTTCCTTGATTTTAAAAAAGCAATAAAAGAACAGTTTCGTGTATTAAAACCCCATGGTAAAGTAGTTTTTATACAACCTCATAAATATTCTTTCGGGCCTCTATATAGGAAATTTCGACAGTGGCAAGGAAAATGGATGTGTGGATTTCAATTTGAGTTATCCGGTAAGCAACTTGGGCAGTATATGATAGAATGTGGTTTTAACAAGTATATATATCATGTTGAGGGACCATATAAAGATATGCCCTATATATATTTTCAAGATCATTTTATGAGATTTTTTTGGAAAGGATGGGGACATTATTTGTATTTAATCGCTGAAAAATAATTTCCCCATTAATAGCAGCATACCAAATAATAGTAGAGAGAAAGAATATAACGATGGCGTGAACCGGACGCAAAAAGGCGGCGGGGAAAATTGGGTGCTGTTTTTTTGGGTTCGGTGGCCGCCGCCTTTTTGCGCCGGTTACGCCGGTCGTTAGAACTTTCTTAAATCACTTTATAAGCAATTAATTAGGAATGATAGATCTAACTCTATGGGTCATCTTGAACAAAAAACTCAGCGATTAAGAGATCTCATTGGGCAAGCCAGTAATTCTGGAAAAATTTTTTGGAGTATTGGAGAAAATTTATTTTCCATCAAGAAAGAACGAGAATATGTACCTTCCTATCCCTCTTTTGAAACTTACATCCGAAAAGAACTAAGTATCAATGAAAAGAAGGCACAGGGATATATTGAGATATATCATACATTTAAAGATGAAGATATAACTGATTTAATGCTTATTTCACATCTTCGTTATATATCAAAATTGAGTACCTACTTAAGAACAAAACTTCTTGGATCAATGCGTAAACTTGAAGAAATTGGTTCAAAAGGAAATGTATCTCAACAAGAAGAAATACAATTTTCATATGATGCTATTAAAAAGGAGACTATCCAATCTTCAGTAAATTCGACAGATAAATCTAATCCTCCTTATATCATGGAGGATCTCAAATCTACTATTAATATAGTCAGCAGGTTAACCAAAAATCCTGAAGAAATTTCTCAACAGCAGTTTACTTCTATTTTAGAAAACTCTATCCAAAGGCGAACACAGATACAGAGACTTGGTAAGATAAAAGATAAACATGGAGAAGCTCTTAATTCTCGATGGTTTCCTCGTTTACAAAAACTATTTCAATATGAACCGATAAATGAAGCAGGTTTTGTAGCTTTATTTTGTACGATGTTCCATCAACTGCAAGATATAAAACTCTCATTTGATTTTGATAATGGGAAAATATATTTTCATCGTATCGGGCTTGTAAGATCAGCTTTTCCAGATGCCAAAATTATATGCCGCTCGGAAGAGAAGCCGGATGAATTTCCAGAATTAAACATTGAATTTGAATTTGCTAGTTCCAGATATTTGAGTCATGGACATGATAAAGACAATGAACGATGCGATATGATTATTTGTTGGATACATGATTTCCCAGAAAAGGAATTATTTACGACACCATTACCGCCAATATTATGTGTAAAAGAATTATTGGATACCGGGAAAATAGCGTTGCATTAGGTTTTTATAAAGAGATATTGTAAAGTGTATCTGCAATTGCTTCTAATTGTAAAATAATGAGAGATGTTCTAACGATCTGCTTGCAGGCGACCCAAAAGGCCGGGCGGGAAAATTGGTTGGTGTTTTGTCAGGTTGGGTTGCGCCCGGCCTTTTGGTCGCCTGAAGCGGGTCGTTATGTTTCTTACACCCTATAAATGATAACGAACGGTAAAAATAAGTTCTTGAAGATTTTCCTTGTTTTCTTCTCCAATTCTATTCTATGCGGTCATGATAATGTATTCAAAACGTTAAATTATTTGAGAATAGCCCTATGGAAAAGATTTTAGTATTTTTAGCCAAAGAGACGAAAGGAACATGTTACAAGTCTTTCAAATACTGTTTTGAAAGTATTGAAGTCCCAACAGTCGTCTATGATGATAAACAAAAAATCGTATTTAGTGGAGAAAAAAGCGGAGAAACAGATAAGGGATTAAAAACTTCAAAATCGCTTTCTGAATTAGCAAAGCGGCTACAAGAAGAGGGACATCCGTTATTCAGATATTTTCTTGATGGATCGCGGAGAGCATATAAAGTAGACGATATTGCTTATGGGAATCGGCTTTATCCCGTCATTGCTGGACAAATTGGGGTTGGATGCTGTGAAAGAAGAGAGCCGGATTCTTTCAAAGTTGCCCTCATAGATAATTCACTTACTTTATCCTTACCTGCCTGTGCGAATAAAGATAACGTTTCTGATGAATTATTTTTTAATGCGCTAATCTCAAAAATCAATGCACTATCTGTGTTAAAAACTCGTAACATTGTATTTCAAAAAATACTTCACTATTCAGATAGTGAACTGAAAGAAGACGAAAAATATGAACATAAAGGTATCGCAAAAATTCAAGATGAAATGATAGAAGCCGAAAAGCGATTAGTCTATCAACTTGTACAAGAAAGAAAACTCAATTTTGATGCCTACCTGTTGAAAGACGGTTCAATAGAATATCAAAAGATGAAAAGTGGAGACTTGAGGGATTTGGCAGCGATTAAAACCAATTATCAATGTGTTGTTGGAGTCTCCAAATCATTTAACCCTGAGCTATGCAGGGATAGTAAAGGGAAAAGTATTGCAAAGAGTATCGCTGATTTGCCCCTATTTCACCGTACCCCCGCTTATAAATACACGACGGATCGAACCCCAGGAGTAGAGTTTAGCGTATGGTATTTAAGAATTCGGGAAGTAAGCCGCACAGTTAGCCCGTTTGATGGAGTTGTGAAGGTTGAAAAAATCTTAATTACCGATGATGAACAGAAAAGAGGATTGAACTCTGAAGAAATAGATCGGATTAGTGCAAATTTGATTAATGAACGGAATCCAACATGTTATGGGGCAGATCATCGTTGGGCAAATCATTTGTATCCCGTGTTTTTAACAGAAAGTTATATCAAAAGCCAATATTTAAGTGATGTCTATTTTTTACACCTATTTTGAGAGGTTACTATGAACAAAACCATTGGAAAAGTTGCCGCGACGGAGAAATCACCAACTACAATTGACGAGTTCTTTTTTTGGACTGACAAGACCAGAATCCTACACCCATTTGATGTTGTTGCTGTAAAACATCTCCATGACTCTGTTACATTCGGAGTCGTCGAAGAAATCTCTCATATTACTGATGCAACAAGCTATTTGACTAGCTATATTTCAAGCGATTTTGGGGATGTCTCGCATCAAGCCAATATGCACAGAATCGGCATGAATTATGTCAAAGCGCGAGTTGTCGGGAATACCGAGAATATTTACACGCCGGTGCTTGATGGGCATGAAGTCTGTTTGGCTTCCCAAGAAGAAGTACGCGAAGCATTAGGATTGACAGAGGTTCAGAATCCTTTGTCCTGTGGATATTTAGAAATGTATGAAGGAGATGATAAGGTGATTTTACCTGTTCATTTGAACGCTCACTTTTTAATCGGCCCTGAAGGGGCACATTTGAACATCTCTGGAATCTCTGGATTAGCTGCGAAAACCTCTTATTCAATGTTTCTGTTGAAAGCGATTCAACAACGATACATGGAAGCCTCTGAAGAAAATGGAAGCATCGCCTTTGTCATATTCAACGTGAAAGGGAGAGATTTATTAGCCATTGACGAACCAAATGAAGAACTATCTGAAAAAGATAAAGGATTGTATCAACTGCTTGAGCTAAACGAGCAACCTTTTCAGCATGTAACGTATTTTTATCCGTATGGTCATGATGGGCAACCAAACACATACGCCCAGACAACCGAAGTTAATGCACAAATTACCCAAAATAAAGCATTTCAGTATAAATACATTTATGAACATGATAAGAACAGTTTAGAGCTTTTATTTGCAAATATTGACGATTCAACCGGAACGATGGATTCAATCATTAATTATGTCGTAACTGAACAGGGAGAATTTGGAAATATCCGAGATTGGCCGGGATTTCTTGGTGAAGTTGACGCACATTGTCAAAAACAATCAGGCAAGGGCAGTGAAATCACAGTTACCAGTTGGAGAAAATTCAAACGAATTGTGCGAAAACCATTGACGAATTCAATTTTTGCCAGAAGGGTCGCCCCGGAATGTCAGGAGACCCGATTGAAAGAGCATATCGTTGATAAGATCAAAAAGAATGATGTCTTTGTCATTGATATTGCCAAGTTGGATGAAGATCTTCAAGCCTTTGTTTTTGGGGATGTTATTCGTTCAATCTATGATCTGAAATTAGGACAGGCTGGGGATCGAGATGAAGACGATCTTCCTTCAAAAATTATTATTTTTGTTGACGAGTTGAATAAATATGCGTCTACAGACGTTCCAAAGGATTCACCGATTCTCAGGCAGATTATTGACATCTCAGAAAGAGGACGTTCTTTAGGCATTGTGTTATTTTCAGCCGAACAGTTTAAAAGCGCAATTCATGACCGCGTGAAAGGAAACTGCGCCTCTCATGCGTATGGCCGAACTAATGCGATAGAGATTTCAAAGAATGATTATAAGTTTATTCCTTCTGTATATAAAAATATGATGACACGCCTGAAACAGGGGGAATATATCATTCAAAATCCTGTCTTGCGTTCACTGCTTAATATTAAATTTCCTAAGCCAGTATACAGGCAATACAAAAATGGTTAACGAGCATAAAACAATATTTGGCAAATACGTTTTAGATTCTCTTACGCGTAGTATGTATGAGAATCCGAAAACGATTTATCGAGAGTTGATCCAAAACTCTGCGGATGCAATAGATAACGCTGTCGTTCAGGGGTTTCTCAAAGACAAGACAGCGGGAGTTATTTCTATTTCTATCGAGAAAAATGAGAGGAAGATCATCATTGAAGATAACGGAACCGGAATAAAGGCAAATGACGTTCTTCCTAAGCTGATGAATATTGGGGATTCTGATAAAGATAAAGAGAGCGATAAGGGATTTAGAGGGATTGGGCGTTTAGGGGCGTTAGGATATTGTGAGCGCTTGATTATTGAAACCTCATATCCCGGAGAGACAATCAAGAATGTCGTGGGTTGGGCAGCAAAGGAACTCATGACCAGTTTAGATGAAAAGAACAAAGAAGGAGCCGCAGAACTGTTCCAACGAGTAGCAACCCGAACCATAGAGAATGAAGCCGTTGATACACACTATTATCGGGTTATTTTAGAAAATGTCAGTGATGATAGTTTGTTGGAAAAACAAGAGATCAAAGAATACCTTTCAATGGTTGCTCCTGTTCCATTTGATAGGGCGTTTATTCTGAGAAATGCTATCTATGAGTACGTCAAAAAACATAATTTCCCATTCGATGAATATACAATTTATTTGAACACCGAACAGATTTGTAAAGCCTACACAAGCATTATCTATGAAGGGAATGAACTAACTAAAAAAAGGATCGACGAAATTTCTCATCTGGAATTTTTTAATTTTAACGCAACTGGAGAAGAGCCTTTATTGTGGGGATGGTATGGGATTTCAAGTTTTACAAAACAAATCCCTGAAAAAGGGAATCTCTCAAGAGGGCTTCGGCTACGGAAATCAAATATTCAAATTGGTGACAGCTATTGTCTTGTAAAACTGCACAAGGAACAACGGGGAAATTTTTATTTTGTTGGCGAAATTCATGCGTTACATCCTGCATTATATCCCAATGCCCGCCGCGATTATTTTTTTGAAAATCACGTTACCAAGCTGTTTGAGAAGAAATTACGACACTATTTTCATAACGAACTCTATAACTTATATTATTTCTCCTCAAAAGTCCGAAGTACCCAACGACAGATAGAAGATTTCGTCAAATTTAGTGAAACGTATGAGGAAAAATCTCAAAAAATTGGATTTAAAGATAAAGAAGAGGCTCAACACTATGAAAGACAGTTTGAAACGTTAAAAGACAGAGCAGAAGCTGCGAAGAAGACTTTGACCAGAATTGCTGATGAATTAACTCAAGAGCCATCGCCTAAAAAGAAGATCTTTGAAAAAGTCACAAAAGGGAAACCAATCGAAGTTACCCATATTACTCCACCTGTCAAGCCAAAGGAAAACAAAATCAAGTATGTTTTTGATGATTTAAGTTCAGTATCAAGAGACGATAGAAAACTTATCGCCAGAGTCTTTGCCGTTGTTGACAGGTGTTTACCAGATAAAGCACTTGTTGAAAATATTAGGCTCAAAATTATAGAGGAATTCAAATGAAAAAAGGTCGGAAAGTTCTTCTGTTAGAGCCTAACTATAAAAATAAATACCCACCAATCGGACTCATGAAACTTGCTACCTACCATCGTAGGTTAGGGGACGATGTTACTTTTTTTAAAGGCGATTTACAAGATTTTATTCTTGAGCAAACCTGTATAGACTGTTTGCAACAACTTCAATATATTGAAAATTGTATTGCCTGGACAGAACAGCAAGAGTTCATTAAAAACTTTATCAGAAGAAAAGACCTTACACTATTTGATGATATTGCCTTTCTTGCCTCTGAGAATAAACCTCTTATCAAAGAGTGTTTGAACTATTATAGAAATAACTATATCTTAGGAAAATATAAACAGGAACCGCGATGGGATCGAATATGCGTGACAACACTATTTACGTTTTATTGGACAATCACGATTGAAACGATTAAATTTGCTCAAAAAATGGTTAGAACCCCTGAAGAGTTAAAAGTCGGCGGAATTATGGCCTCCTTATTGTCAAAAGAGATTAAACGAGCAACAGGGGTTGAGCCAATCCGAGGATTATTAGATCAACCAGGGATACTTGACGCTAATAATCAGTTTATTATTGATGAACTTCCTTTAGATTATTCAATCTTAGATGAAATTGATTATGAATATCCTACCCGTGATGCGTATTTTACCTTTATGACAAAAGGGTGTAAACGGCATTGTAAATTTTGTTCAGTCCCAATACTTGAACCAACCTATAAACCTAAGATTGACACTATTGAAAAATTTAATGTTGTCAATGCGTTATACGGAGAATCAACCCATCTTCTCCTACTTGATAATAATGTGTTACCATCCCCTCGTTTTACGGAAATTATCCAAGAAATAAAGCAAATGGGGTTTTATAGAGGAGCAACATTTGTTGAACCAAATCAATTAGAGATTGCAATTAAAAATCTAAAGAATAGTATTAATGATAAAGCCTATGTAAGAAGATCATATAAATTGATTCATAAATTGTTGAAACGATTAAGAGGAAATGCAGCTCAAACATACTACAATGTTCTTGATAAGTATGCGCTTGTTAAACTCGAAACGACAACAAAAGAGTATTTACTCGCTGCATATCCTGAAATTCAAGAGATCTATGAAAAGAATAGACCAAAAACTCCACGCTTGCGGCATGTAGATTTTAATCAAGGCGTTGATTGTCATTATATTACGGAAGAAAAAATGAAGTTGATCAGTGAAATCTCAATCTCTCCATTACGGATAGCTTTTGATTCACTTAAAGTAAAAGACAAATATATAAAAGCGGTTGAGTTAGCTGAAAAATACGGCATAAAAGAGCTTTCAAATTATATCTTATATAATTATGACGATTCCCCTGATGATCTCTATGAAAGATTGCGAATTAATCAAGAATTATGTGATAGATTGGATATTCATATTTATTCATTCCCGATGAAATATATCCCTGTAAAGGGAAAATTTGCCACGAATAGAGAATATACTGCCCCATTATGGAATAAGAAATTTATTCGGTGTATCCAATCTATCATCAATGTTACACAAGGAATTGTTGCTCATGGCAGAGTGAAGGAAAAAGGAAACTTCTTTGAAAAGGCTTTCGGGGGAACTCTTGAAGAATTTCGTGAATTACTATATATGCCTGAAGTTTATATTGTTTATCGTAAAGTTTTCGAAGTAGATTTGGGCTATACTCCACTATGGCAAGAATTATTTAGAAATCTAAGTAAAGAAGAACTTGAAGAAGTTAAACCTATTATTGAAAGTAATAATTTTAAAGAATATCACGGAAAGATAAGGAATCCTAAACTCCTCAATCTGCTTAAACATTACACTATTTCGCGTGAAGAGATCAAAAAAGTCGGAAAAGATTACAAAAAGCTAAAGAAACGATATGATCGGCTAATAAAGAATGACCTTGTTGAGGATTTAAGTCTGTTTGAAGTAGAGTAAAGAATGGGGAAACATAACGATCCGCTTGCAGGCGACCCAAAAGGCCGGGCGGGAAAATGGGTCGGCCTTCTGTCAAGTGTGGTTGCGCCCGGCCTTTCGGTTGCCTGAAGCGGGGCGTTAGGCGGTATTGAGTCAAATATGGAAATAAAGGAAATCTTTATTGAGTACTGGTGGTTGTC
>DF820468.1:0-1607 GCA_000739535.1 Candidatus Vecturithrix granuli
AGGAGGCACCAATGACACACACCCATCCCCCCTACGTCCTCGGCGACCTGATTGAAGAGAGGGCGAAACGAAACAGCGACAGGATCTTCCTTCGCTTCAAAGATCAATCATACACCTATGACGACATGAACCGCTCCGCAAACCGGTGTGCAAACGCCTTTCTCCAACAGGGGATAGAGAAGGGGGACAAGATCAGCATCATGCTCCCCAACTGCCCGGAGTATATCTGGATCTGGTGGGGATCAGCAAAGATGGGAGCGGTAGAGGTACCCATTAACACTTCCTATAAGGGTGAATTCCTCCGCCACATCATTGACCAGTCCGATTCCACGCTTCTCTTTCTCGACCACGAATACCTGGACCGCTTAAAGCTCATCGAAGATGGCCTCACGAAACTGAAAAAGGTGGTTGTCTTCGGGGGGTTCACGAAAGAGGAAGCAGCCGCATCCAAGATTCCCCTTATGAGCTGGGAAGAATTCTTCAATGCCCCTGAGACCCCTGTAGACATACCGATCTACCCTCATGATCCCCAGAACATCATCTATACCTCCGGCACCACCGGTCTGTCCAAGGGCACCTTGGGTCCCCACAAATTCTGGATCGTGACTGCAGAACAGTTGCTGCCCTTACGGGAGGGAGGACGAGATGACATCTTCTATACCTTCCTGCCCTTATACCACATGAACGGTCAGTGCCTTACCACCATAACAGCGCTTCTTGCCGAAGGTCAGATGGTCCTCTCGGACAAGTTCAGCGCCAGCAGGTTCTGGGATGAAATCAAGAAGTACCAGGCAACCCAGTTCAACTACCTGGGTGCGGTTATCCCCATCCTGGAGAAGCAGCCAGAGAGACCCGATGATATCGACAACACCATCAAGATTGCCTTCGGTGCCGGCTGTCCCCAGGCAGTGATGGAACGCTTCGAAAAACGATTTGGCTGTACATGCATGGAAGGGTTCGGCATGAGCGAGATCGGCATCCCGATCCACACCACCCTCTACGACCGACGACCCGGCTCCTGCGGGAAACCCCTTCCCATCTATGAGATCAAACTTGTTGACGATGAGGACAATGAGGTGCCTCCCGGAGTCCCTGGAGAGATCATCTTCCGTCCGAAAGAACCCTTTACCATGATGCTCGGCTACTACAACATGCCGGACAAGACCCTGGAGACCTACCGGAACCTCTGGTTCCATACCGGAGACCTGGCGAAGCGTGACGAGGACGGCTATTTCTACTTCGAAGACCGCAAGAAAGACTCCCTGAGAAGGAGGGGAGAGAATATCTCCTCCTTTGAGGTAGAGCGAGCCATCAATTCCCACCCCAAAGTTCTTGAATCTGCAGCCGTTGCCGTAAAGGCTGAGATGCCGGAAGACGAGGTCAAGATCTGCGTTGTGTTAAAACCCGGCGAGACCCTCGCCCCCGAGGAACTGATTGCCTTCGCAGCAGAGCGAATGCCGTACTTTGCCGTACCCCGCTTTGTGGAGTTTATGGACAGCCTTCCCAAGACCCCTACCGAGCGGGTGCAAAAGTACCTCCTGAAACAGGCAGGCATTACCCCGAATACATGGGACAGGGAAAAAGCAGGGGTTGAGGTGAAGAGGTAG
>DF820468.1:7035-18347 GCA_000739535.1 Candidatus Vecturithrix granuli
TGCAGGGATTGTGGGAGACAAGAGTTCACTTACGGACTATTCCATTGAGATGTTTGATCGTGTCATAGCGGTTAATCTCAAGGGTGTGTGGCTGAGTCTCAAGTACACAATTCCGGAAATTCAGAAGCGAGGAGGAGGCAGTATCGTTATTACTTCATCCATAGCAGGTGTCAAGGGTTCTGCAGGAAGTTCTGCTTACTGTGCAAGCAAGCACGGGGTTGTGGGTATTATGAGAACTGCTGCTCTTGAGTGTGCACCCTTTGGGATTCGGGTAAACACAGTTCATCCAGGACCAATCGAAACACCGATGGTTGAAGAACATGTTCGAGGAAGACATCACGAGGCGCTGGAAATCGGCAAAAAAGCCCTTGCAGAGACAACGCTCCTGAAGCGATATGGGACCCCCGAGGAAGTGGCTGCCCTCATGCTCTATCTTGCCTCAGACGAGAGTAGATACTGTACGGGAGGAATCTATATGATAGATGGCGGGAAAGAACTGGTATAGAGCGGGATATAAGCGTATGTATATCTGAGGTTGCACAATGTTGTATTTTTGAGAGGCCATGAAGGAGGTAGTGATGGATTTACTGAATCTTCGTATAAAAGTTGCTCCTGAGAAATCTGCACTCATCATCATCGATATGCAGAAGGACTACTGCTCCGAAGGAGGGGCTTTTCACAGGATGGGCTATGACATTGAGCCGGCAAAAGCCCTCGCGGTCCGGCTGAATGCTTTCTTGAGTCATGCTCGGAGGGTTCTCAAAAATATAGTCCATTTTAAAATGACCAAGATTGACGTTCTCAGTTCGCCGGCAGCGCTCGAACAGTACAGGCGGCTTGGTATAAACCGGCAGTATGATCCGGCCTATTCTGAATTCTACGAGGTGTTACCGAAGGAAGGAGAGGTTGTAATCCCCAAATACAGGCATTCAGCCTTTGTTTCCTCATATTTTGATCAGTTTCTGAGAATACGGCAAATAGAGACACTCATTCTTACTGGGCTGGCCACCAACGTATGTGTCGAATCGACAGCCCGTGACGGGTTCGCCCGTGATTACCATATAGTTATCCCGGAAGACTTAACCGAAGGGACAAGCCCAGAGGCAAAAAAATGGTCATTGTCGAATATCAACGCTTTTTTCGGAGAGATTGTTCACTCCGAAGACCTTCTTAAATGCTGGGGGCTATGATAGTGAACATGGGTCAGTTATGGAAAGATGATCATCCGGGTAGTTTGGTGATATACCAAAGACATCGTTGACCTCCATGGTTCTGAAAGATATAATGGAAGGGACTGGAATGGGGAGAACAAAAAACGATGTCAAAATTATACATTAATAAACGATATTTTACGGATAAAAAGGCGAAATGGGTGAGCTTTGAAGACACCCAGGACCTTACAGAAACGAAAAAAGACATCTACGGGAAATGTGTGCCGTGTATCACCAATCTCTATGACCAGTTGAAGGATGGAAAAACAGCTATAGACCTTGGGCCCGCCTTCACGTGCTGGAAGGTGGTAGTAGTGCTGGACAGCATGGAAGAATGTGTAGACCTCCTCTCAGAACTTGAGACACTTCTGAGCGATGACATGAAGGTGAAAGGACGCTTTGGGTCAGTTGATGAAACAAAGGAAACGAAAGTGATAGTCTTTAATGTGTCCGGTGAATCACAGAGAAAAAAACTCTCCGAGATGCTTCAGGTTTGTTCCAAGCGGGTAAATCCTCGCGCAACGATTACCTATCATCGTGGATGCGCCGAGCTGTATCACGAGCTTTTTGGCGACTGGAAATTATGGAAAAAGACCTCTCTTGTGAAAAAACCAGAAGCAATTCAGCCGATCATTCAGAGGATACGCAAGGTTCTATTCTGGGACAAGGAGACATAGTCAGAATTTTTGTCCCCATTAACTATTATGGCTTACGGCATGAATTTCTCCTTGACAACATGCCGGTTCATTATCTAACTTAAGGAGCTGACAAGCTTGCAGGCTATCAAACTAGCAGGCTTGAGTGCGACGAAAGCCCCAGGGAAAAGGCAGGATTAAGGATTAAGGAGTAAGGGATATGAAATACCGATCTACAGCTCTCCTGACGCTGGCTCATACAGCGACCGATGTAAATCAGGGCGCAATACCCGTGCTTCTCCCATTCTTCATTGCGCAACACAATCTCACCTATGCCGCAGCCGCAGCAATCGTATTCACAACGACTCTTGTTTCAACGTTTACCCAGCCAATTTTTGGTGTTGTTGCGGACCGACTTTCGCGTCCGTGGCTTATGCCATTCGGGGTTCTCCTTGCCGGGCTCGGATTATCATGCGTTGGACTGGCGCCAACATACGAAACCGGTCTCATCGCTGTTGCTTTAAGCGGTATTGGGGTTGCAGCATTTCATCCGGAAGGGGCGCGTCTGGCAAACCGATTTGCAGGAGATAAGAAAGCTACGGTAATGAGTATCTTTGCCACAGGCGGCCAACTTGGATTCGCTATTGGTCCTTTCATTGCTACATTCGCACTGCTTAGGTGGGGCATAAAAGGTACTGCTTTTATGGCGATTCCCGCGATTGGCGTCACCCTGTTAATTGCCTTTATCCTCCCCGGGTTATGGAAATACCATAATACTTCTGAAGGAGTGAAGACTACGCAGAAGGGGCAGGGGATAGACTTCTGGGGGGCATTTATCTTACTTTCGATACTTGTCCTTTTCCGTTCAGTAATCTTTTACGGGATAAACACATTTCTTCCGCTTTTTTGGATACATGTATTAAACCAATCGAAGGCGGCTGGTGCATCAGCGTTGACTGTCTTTTTTGCCTCAGGGGTAGTGGGGAATCTACTTGGCGGACGTATAGCTGACCACGTCGGCCTTCGAGCAGCTGTTCTTGTGGAATTTGCAGTTCTTTCCGTTATATTTCCGATATTCGCTTATACGGCAAGTCCGTCATGGGCTATGCTCATATTGGTTCCCATAGGGCTTATGAACTCTGCCTCTGTTGGACCCCTGCTGGTGTTGGGGCAAAGCTATTTGCCAAACCGTTTAGGTCTTGCTTCTGGGGTAACGCTTGGACTTGCATTTTCATTCGGCGGGACCATGACGCCTTTCTTCGGGTGGATTGCCGATCATCACGGGCTTCGCACAGCAATAATTGCGCTGTCTCTCCTGCCCATAATTTGTACAGGATTGACTGCCTTTTTGCCCAAGCCAAAAACAGCACATATTGAACATTAACAGGAAAGGACATTGTATTTGATAAAGTGTTTTTGATAACAGGTATAAAAGTACGAACAGGAAAAATTGGTTTTGCCTAAAATAGAATTCCGCAGTATCTGGACTTGGTTCACGAAGGATTTTCTCGGTATCCTTCATGAGATGCGCTGGAGCTACGTCCCGCCGTTGATGGTCTATCTGGCTGCCGGTATCTCAGGATTCACGGGCATCATCGAAAGCTTTTTCGTGAAAGAGGAACTGGGTCTTTCAGCGGCGTTCCTGGCCGGGCTGGGGTTTTGGGCCGGACTTCCGTGGGCCCTGAAAATGCCATTCGGACATTTGGTGGACCTGTATTGGCATCGGAAATCTCTTTTTGTCTATCTTGGGGCTCTTCTCATGGCGGGAAGCATTGGAATAATGATTGGATTAACAGGACATAAGACGTTTATGGCAACAATTATGGCCCTGGATTCATGGTATGTCATTGCCACCCTTGTCTCTCCCGTAGGATTTGTATTGCAGGACGTTGTGGCAGACGCCATGACCGTAGAGGCGGTTCCTTCATACGACGAAAATGGCGTAAAAATTCCTCACGATGAGTTCGAGCGGATGCACATAACCATGCAGACTCTGGGAAGAATTGCAATCATCGGCGGAAGCGCCATTGTTGCTGGGGTTGGCGGATGGCTCGCCATGTCAATGTCATACTATGCCATGTACAAACTTTCGCTTATCATACCTTTTATTTCAATACTGGGTGCGATAATTGGGGCGTGGAACGTACGAAGACTCCGTAAACATTATCGACGTTCAGGGTGTTCTGAGGAGGAGATCTGTGAAGTGCTGCGTCCTGAAGTATGTACCATGAAACCGAACTGGTATATTCTTGGCGGAGGCATCGTTTTTGTCATTATGAGCGTGATTCTCGGTATGTCTCAGTTTGCCGCAAAAAAAGAGGTCGTCTTTTTTGCTTCTCTTACTATTGTAGTATATCTGATGCGTCAGCTCCTGAAAGATCTCGATCCTGTCAAGCGTCGAGACATCATCGGTATCGCCATAATCGTTTTTGTCTTCAGGGCTATGCCGGGCATAGGAGCGGGAGCGAGCTGGTGGCAGATTGATGTCCTGAAGTTCGATGAAGCATTCTTTGGTACTTTGAGACAAATATCTTCAATCCTTGCCATTGTTGGAATGTTTGCGCTCCGAGGCTGGATGAGCCGGCGGCCCATACCGTATCTCGTCATCTTTCTATCGGTCTATTCCACCCTGATGATGATGCCGTTTGTGGGAATGTACTATGGCCTCCACGAGTGGACAGAAAAAGTATTTGGTTTTGGCGCGAGAACAATCGCTATCATTGATACTATGGCAGATTCACCTATGGGACAAGTTTCTATGATCCCCATGTTGGCATGGATTGCCCGGGAAGCGCCCCTTGAACAGAAAGCAACGTATTTTGCCGTTATGGCAGCCTTCACCAACCTCGCCCTGTCGCTGTCAAGCCTCGGTACAAATTATCTGAACGAGATTTTTGTTGTTGCGCGGGGTCAGTATGGCGAGCTCGGACATCTTATGATAACTGTCACTCTGATTGGTTTGGTTCTTCCTGTCACTACTGTCATTCTGGTAAACTGGCGTAACCGCTCAATTGGTATGTAAGGAATTCTTGCATGATAAGAGCTGTGCACCCATCAGCAGGATTGGCCATTTCAGTGTCACTGATTCTCCGTGAAGGTTCGTTGGAAACTTCAAACGGTACTGGGTTAGATTGGAGCAATGGAACGATATACTAATTTTCGGGGACAAGCGCTTCTCTTTCTTTTATTCCTGTGGTTTATCTGGTTCATTAACTTCTCAGTGCGAATGGTGTTTTCGCCAATCCTGCCAATCATAGAAGACGAGTTCCTCGTTACTCACGCACGGGCAAGCAGCATCTTTATATTCCTGTCCGCAGGATATGCCCTCGGCGTTATTGTTTCCGGACTTTTTTCCGGCAAGATAGGGTATAAGAAGTCCATTGTGTGTGCTCTCGCGATGATCAGCATGGTTGCTTTCTTAATACCTCTTGCTCATAATTTCTTTCTACTGTACCTGTTTGCTTTTGTGGTTGGTTTTTCTGTCGGATTGTACGTGCCATCTGTAATTCCACTGATCACTGAATATTACTCAGAAAAAAACTGGGGCAAAGCAATTGCCATTCATGATACCGGCGCAGCGGCCGGCATTCTTGCCACTCCGCTCATTGCCCTCTTCCTTCTCAATTTTTTCCCCTGGCGCGGGATATTTGTAGTCTTTGCGTGTGTCTTCCTGGTCTGCTCGGTCGTTTTCTTGTTTGTGAGCACCGAAGTAAGAACCAGTAATCCCCCGAAAACAACGTTGAAAGATATTATTAAAATACGATCTCTCTGGCTCATGGCTGTACTCTGGATTTTTTCCATGGGAGCAAACCTGGGTATTTACTCAATCGTACCTCTTTACCTGACAAAGGAGTTGAATTTGACTATTGGATATGCAAACACCGTGTTAGGCATATCGAGGTTAGGGTCGGTTGTCGTAGCAGTCGCATGCGGATTTCTCATTGATCGGTTTGATCTGAGAAAGGTCATGTTTCTTGTGATGATCGTTACCAGTGTTCTTGTTGTTATGATGGGCGTCGTGTCAGTGAAGTATATAGGGATCATTCTTTTCCTGCAGGCATCATGTGTAACAGGTTTTTTTCCGATAGGCCTTGTGGCACTCGCAAAGACCTTCAACCGGGAAATGAGAGGTCTTGCCACGGGCATCATCCTTGCTGTAAGCAACATCTTCGGGAGCGGAATCACGCCTTACCTTTTGGGTATTTCCGGTGATCTCCATAGTTTCAGGTTGGGTATCACAATTCTCGGCATTTTTGTGGGGTTGGCCAGTACCTTAGTCTTTCATCTCAGGGAGCTTGAGTAGAGAAAATACGCTCATTGCAGGGAGATGGCCAGTCAGAGTATGCTAAGAGGCACAAAAAGAAAGCAGATCTAAAGAAACGGGACAGCCAACGCCAACGCCTCTGACGAACGACCTATGGTTGTGAACGATCACCAGAACTATTTCATCACCAGCACGCTCAGGGCCATAACGAGCATTCCAGCCACCAGACCAAAGAGACTGTCATGACCTTTCCCATAAGCCCTGCTTGTAGGAAGTAACTCGTCAAGGCTTATGTAAACCATAATTCCGGCAACCATCCCGAAAAGGAGCCCCATCACGTGAGAAGGGATAGCGCCATCCTTTCCGCCCACAAGAAATCGAAGGGAAAGATATCCAATCCCTGCCCCCACTGGTTCTGCCAGGCCACTGATGAGGGAGTAGAAGAATGCTTTCTTCCGATTTCCGCTGGCATAAAAAATGGGAACAGACACGCTGATTCCTTCGGGAATATTATGAAGAGCTACTGCTACAGCGATAGCAATACCCAGACTTGGATCTTCTAATGCAGCAAGAAATGTAGCCAGACCTTCGGGAAAATTATGTATGGCAATTGCCAGTGCCGTAAAGAGTCCGGTCCGCAATAATGTTTGATGTGCTATGGTGTGATGATTTGAACCTTCAGCCCTCTTCGAAGAGGCTGCTGCTGACAGATCAAATACCGGAAACGACGCTGTGGGGTTATGTAACGGCATGATTTCAGCCTCGGTATGAATTTCGTGAGGATTCTCGGACGCAGGGATAAGATTATCGATCAAGCCGATCAGTACGATTCCACTGAAAAAAGAGGCAGCATTTATCCAGTGCCCCCAATATTCACCATATTGTTTTGAGAGAATCTCGAAACCCTTTAAGAATATCTCCACGAATGACAGATAGAGCATTACACCGGCCGAAAACCCTGTAGCCACCGAGAGGAAACGGTAGTCTGTTCTCTTGGCTGTGAACGCAAGAATGCTTCCAATTCCGGTAGATATTCCGGCAAAAACGGTCAGTCCGAAAGCAATCCAGAAACCCTTCATAGTCTATCACTTCATGCAAGGAGTTATTTTTCGAGTCTCGTGTTGTGTGAAAAGGCACCCCCAGCCCATTAAAAAGGCAAGGATAAAACGCGCATTTGATTTTCCTGCCTTTCGTGCCGCTGAACCTTGATGTTTTTTTGTTACGTTGGACATATGTGAAGGGGACTGATGGAATATCTGCATGCTCAGTTTTGTTACAGCAATGTCAGAATCCACTAAAAGTCCACAATTTTGAACTGTTTAACTGATGCATAACTATTGATTTATCTTTGTTCGGACACAAACTCACTTGGATATCCATGTCTTAACTTCCCAATCATCTTTAAATTTATCCTTGAAGAAGCCATACAATTTATCCATGAGGCGCTTCCAGCCGGTTTCATAATCGTATTTCATGATATCTTCAAGGAAAGGAACTATCTCGCCAAGCTTATCCTTTGGCAAATAGGCCCGTGCTTTCATATCGATAGATTTGTTTAGTGCTTCAGGGCTTAAAGCATGGGCAGTAAGCATGGCAACCTTCAGATCTTTTTTCACTGCCAGTTCAAGAAGCTCAAAACCGCGGACTCCCATGATATCGAGAATGACAATATCATAGGGCTTCGATTCTAGACATTCCACGGCCTTTTCATAGGTGGTTGCCCTGTCGAACGTGCATTGCGGGCAGGCATCCATAATTTCTTCCTCTAATACGTCCAGAACGTCCGGCTCATCGTCGACGGCAAGAATCTTTTTGCCGTTTAAAATGGACTCACTCATTTCAATGCCTCCTTATCCATATTTTCCGTAATAGTGGAAACATGCATTATTTTTGTGTGGTATTTTATACAACAAATTAAGATAGTGTATGTTTCAAATACATGGGTGTCAACAATTTTTGACGAGTTTTTCCATAAATAGAAGACTACCGCGTTCCCGTGACATCATCTTGAAGAAACTGTTTTATTCAATACGAGGTCTTGTGCGATGAGTTCTGTATGGATATATCTCTTTACTTGTAAAGCAGGACGACTAAAAAATTCGTTGCAAATAATGATGTTTTTTGTCCGATTCGATGGATGGGAAATGTGTTTTGGGGCCAGATTATTCAAAATTCATGTTAATGCGAAATACTCCGGACCGTGCTTTCGCTCAATCCACGCGACAAGGGCTTTTTTTGCTTTTTCAAAGTCAACATTTAACAATTTTGAATGAAATCGTACCTCTGTATTGATGAAATCGTCAAAATTCGATCGTGATGCAAACATTTCCGGACCATTTTTATAATGGATCTCAAAATCGGTAATAATGAATTCGAAAGCTGTGCGTTCATCATCGGGGCTCATCTTTCCTCCCTCCGCGAGCGACAATCATGAAGAAGCAGGCCCCAAGGGTGCTGACTTACTGAGGGGTAAGCTACGGTAGGATCAGCAGTCACCTCAAGGCCCGTGGAATAATCATGTCTGTAAGAGGTAATCGGCTTTTATGGAGAAAGCTTAAGTGTATACGGGAGACATCGGTGCCAAAATACTCCACAGGTCGGGAATTTCTGATCGAATGCAAAAGAAGTATTATGAAGAAATAACGTTTTAAGAAAAAGATATTTCATATAAGTTCACGGAGAACGCATCAACATTCTTAATACGTAGAAAGCACCGTCAATGTACCTCGCTAATGCAATTCTTCTCTATGGAAATTTCCATTCACAGCAATGAATATCCTCTTTCTTTGACAAATTCTTCGCCACGTTTTACCGATTGTGTGATCGCGGCAGGAGAAAGTTTGAGCTGGCGAGACAATTCGGTTTGGTGTGTTCCCAGTTCCCGGACGGCCCAAAAACAGAAAAGACTACGTGCGTGTACCCTGCTTTTTATTTTTCCCGGTGTGAAAATGTCATGCCTGTTACACTTCAGCACCTCACATACACGGTTGATTACTGTGGCAAGGCCTATCCCGCGGTCTTTCAGGCTGTGCTTCCACTCAACCTGCTCGTTCGCCGCTGCCAGCGCCCGGCAGACAAACTCGTGATCTCCCAGCATTCGCTCATCTGATTTTTGAAACTCATTTGCCCGTCGTTTTGCTATAACCTGTTTCCAACCGCCACTGCTGCGGATAAGGCCTCCTCCAGTAAGATCGTTGCGGCGTCCCATTGATAATCCCTTGGCAATAAACTCACGATATCTTACTCGTGCGACGTCGAGGTCTGGTGAGAACAGGCTCAATACCTCGTTTGTGTTTTGCCAGCTGTTGTGTCGTCTCCCGATAAGTACACCGTGACCGCAATACGCGAAACGGTCCAGACCATTCATGTCTGCCACAATGCCGGCACGGATTGGATTCAGATGAATGTAGCGCACCAGTTCGAGAAAGTACGGTTCTTTCTGACATAGAATGGACTTATATCTGTTCTGGAAGAGGTGGCCTGAACGAATGTGGCGCCTGTTATAGGAGACAGCATATCCAGTCAAGAGCTTCTGCATTACCCGCCCTATAGGGGTCATCCCGGTTTTTAACAGAAGGTGAAAATGGTTCGGCATAAGAGCCCACGCATAACACAGGGTTGTGGTTTCAGTCAGGATAGTCGCGAGACGCTGAAGAAATCCGTTACGGTCTGTGCGGTCTTGAAAGATGAAACCCTTTTCGATCCCTCTGACGATTATGTGATGCAAAGCGCCAGGGGCATCTATACGGGCCTTCCGAGGCATAGTGAGAGCCTACCATGAATGGATGGAAAAGGAAAGTAAAAATGTAAAGGGCGTCCCCAAAGTCTTGACATTGGCGGTGAGTGAGTAATATAATAATGTAAATCATAATTCTACTGTTCGAAAAGAGGAGTAACGTCATGGATGAAATTACAAAAATTATGATTGACGAATTCGAGAAGAGGCCCGATGGTTCCTGGGCGTGCGTCAGAAACTCAGATATAACAACAAAATCTCAAAAGGTAATCAGAGTTACACCCGGTATGACTTTTAAAAAGGGCCGCATGCTTTGGGGTATCGATGTTGCAGATACGCTCGATAAAATCAGTTCGAATTAATACACGGCCCACTAAAACTGAATAGACGAATAACGCATTTGTCTTACAGAAGTCGTTTGCACTATGTGCTCTCATCACGGTTGGTTTCTTCATGATTTCAATCGTCGTGAGAGTTCACCGGGGGCCTGTTTTGAATGATCGAAGTATCATCATAAGTGAAACACTCCTTTTCATAAGTCGTTCCGTAATTTTCAAATAGTTCTTCGTACCACTGTTTCATGTCTGTATTTCCTTATTGGCACATGCCTGCCGGGGTTCTGTGTGAGATGCTGAGGGCCGTCAGTTCCCTTTTCCGTATGCTCAATTGAACACCTCATTTAGTATACCGTGCATGATTTTTGTCTCTTTCTCCATGCCGTGAACAGGCTGTTTTGTGCCTAAAGATCCGGTTTCATTGCCTCTTTCTTTGTCTTTCGACGGTTATGAAACCATACAATCCATGGAACAAGTCCTCCCATGAACAACGCCAGGCAGGGAATCCCAAGAATCAGGAAGAAAAATAATGCCCAGCCCTGCTCGAACTCTTTGTTCGGACCGATGATGTTACTTATTGGAAATATACCGGATTTGAAGAGTACGTAAATGAATATGGCAAGAGCAGCTAAAGACACCAATCCGGAAAGCAACAGTCCTATCCGACCAAACACGCTCTCTGATCTAATCCTTCTTATTATCACGGCTCATGTACCCCCAGGAGCTTCCATTGATTATCGTCTATAATATGCTCTTCCAGTCCGTTCCTCAATGTATCTCCACCTGCTGCCGGGGATGGGAAAAGAAATGAGATAACACGTATCATACGGGCCCTTCTACTTCAATTCCCTCCTTCCAGGCGCACGGAAAACTGTATCCATTCTATGACCGGGCACCCGTCCGTTCCCCGCTCAAGCGTGGATTTCTCAATCGTCAATGTCCCCCGACCAAAACGCTGAATATCTTCTATGTCGCGAAGAGTAACCGCACGGTCTGTGTGGGGTCCGGCAATCCGCCTTCCCACTTCGGGAGAAAAGATAAACTCCCGTGGATTGGCAGGACCAGCCTCAGCGAGATATTCTCGCGTGGTACACTCGGAAGGATCTTCGATCAGATGCCAGCCTTCAATAT
>DF820468.1:18463-63469 GCA_000739535.1 Candidatus Vecturithrix granuli
TCGTCGCGTCCATACTCTTTGATCACTATTTCCCATCCGCCTTGGATAGGCTCGAGGACGAACTCGAAACGGCCGCCGAACGGGCGATAGAAACGTTTGCCATGGCTGACATGCCCAGAAAAACTCTCCACAAAACGGGGATACTGAAACCTTCGTTTGAATTCATTCAAAGTCATGCGTTTTACCTGTGATTGGATTCCGTCGATACTACCGATGACTTCACCATTTGAAACGCGAAGCCAGTATTCTCCGCAGTGCGACAATGCCCATCCGTTCCCTGGCTTTGATCCCGGTCCGTTCAGTGCCAGGATCCATTCACTGCCCGGCGGAAAAGTATCGCATGGAGGACGACAATGCATTCCATCCCCCATCAGAACAACGATACCGGAATCGAGCAGACCTCCCGCGAACGTTTCCAGAACCCTGACACTCATGGCCGGCGATTTGCCAAGGTGATGACGAATAATCCTGCCATGAACAACCAGGGGAGCATCTCTCGATACAGTCAGGAATGGTCCGTTCCAGGCACAGGAACAGGCACCAGAAGGGAAGGGAAACATAAAAAAGCATAGGCCAATCAACAGGAATACTGATGCTAATTTTTTCATCTCAGGGCCTTTCGTAACCTTTCAGATAAACAAATGGTTGTGCCTCCAGATCGTCGGCGATGCACAGAATCAATGAATTGGTTGATGATCTGGCCCGTTTTATCGCCTCCCGATAGCGTTGTGCAAGGATTGGCCAGAGATCTTCCTCTTGTCTGGACCGTGCAGCCTCATACCCGGCTCTGAGCCGGTGAGCCTTGAAGAGAAGGAGAAAAGGAGCGATAGGAGTCCCGGACCGCTTTCTTAACCAATTGTCCACAAAATTCGCTTCTCCCACAGGACCTTCGCTCATGCCCTCCCACTCACCCATAAGGGGCACTTCTTCCGAAAACATTTCTGCCTCGGCATGTACCTCCTGCCCGAGTATGGCGACCATCTGTTCCACCATAACCCTCCTCCTCGCACGTACCGCTTTTTCAGAATTGGAAGGGACTTCAAACGTCCAGAGATAAGAGTTGGGGGCAATGACTGCGAGATACGTCTGCAGGCACGGCTGTACCTCCTTCGGGTAGTGCGCAGGATTCAATTCATTTGTCGGCCGCAAACCAATGAAAACTACCTCTGAGAGTGAGGGGGTCTCTGGAGGTCGTGTCTCCGCGCCACAGAACCATTCGCCGCTCGCCACAGCTATACAAACCGCGATGCACACAGAACGCAAAATATGGTTCATCCAATGAAGTTTCATCAAAGGTCACAGATCAAACGGGCCATGCCGGGGGAGCCAATTTCCGTTTGAAAGTACGGGTCAGGCCATTCGTCGAGAAGTCTGAAGCCATGTTTTTCATAGGCACGCTGTGCCGGGGTGTTTCCCATGTATATCGAAATCTGCGCTTGTCGATACCCCTTTCTTCTTCCTATATTGAGTATGTTGTCCAGTAAGCGGTCTACTATACCCCTTCTCCGATATGCAGGAATCGTTGCAACGCTGTCAATGACCCATGCACCTGGGACCGAGGGTGGAATAGACGCCGTGATTCGTGGCGGTTCCCCGGCGGCCATCTCCCTGATAGGAAATCTGCCCAGTTTCCCATATACTTCTGGCAGGGCTTCTATGAGTTTGGGGTAGCCCTGAGTATCGGGATTATAGCCGCCAAGCCCGGATACGGGACCTTCTTGAACTTCTGCTATTATATAGCAAGAGTGGTGAAACAGGTGGGGGGCGCCCGTTACGGTCAAAAGTTCCAAAAAACTCAGGCAGTCGTTTTCAGGGAGATTAAGAATGACTTCCCATATACCCCGTTTCACATGGGCCCTCCCGGCAGTCAATATGAGCCAGGCAAGAAACGGTGCATCAGTCGCTCTGGCATTGCGGATCTTTAGATCCATTCTTGTTCTCCATAAAGATGACTCCTCTCGGTATCGTCCAACGCCGGAATTGAGCCGGAACGGTACGCGATCGGCTCGAAGGACTGGTTATACCCTCCCTCTTGATTCCCTGATCGCTTCAAGTATTTCCTGCGTGGTTACGTCCTTTATTGATAGAATTTTTGCCACCTCGCACATGCCGCTATGACTGATGAGGGACAGCTTTACTTCAAGACACCACTACTCGCAGAATGCTTCATATGCTGAGATATTGAATCTTTTTTTTGATATTCCATGATCTTCCCTGAAAATCGCACATAATCCAATAGCGTATCATACTCCACGGGAGTACGGTATCCAAACCATGCCGGAATCTGCGAGATTTCATTTCAATATTGTCACTATGAAAAAATGGAACTGATTTATTTATTCCCGGAGAATTTTGACCAATTCTTATCAGCCTTTTTAATATTACCCGGGATATCTTTGCTCCATTTTTCATGTGCTGCTTCGCTGCAATTAAGATACAGTTTGCCGTTGACTATTTTCCAGACTTCCGGATCGGTTTCCGCTTTTCTTGATTCTGTCATTGCCCAGGCGCAATACCCATTGTACTGAGGCGCATATTTTTCGGGATTATTATCAAATATATCTTTGTGCTCTTTATTTGAAAAATACCAAATCAAGCCATTCCATTGGGAAAGATATTGTTGATTTCCTGGCAATGCTTTCCCTTTCGTAAAATATGCGACAGTGTCATATCCATGAATGGCAATTGTATTTGAGATCATTTTTTCAGCACCAAGTTCTGTTATACCAATTATAAATGTTACCATAAACACGAGGTATATCGCTATTCTTTCAAAATGTTTCATATGCATCCTCCCTCCTTTTTGTCTACTGCATACAGTATATAGATGAGAAAATTAGGGAGCAAGAATTTACCCCTGGTGGTTTCTTGCGGTGTGCCGCGATGATAGAATGGGGTAAAATCATTTTGGTTTTGCAGATCTACTTAGGCCAGTTCTTACCCGGTTTCCCCCAGTCGTACTCGTCAAATGTCCCTGCCTGATAGTCGTAGGTTGCCTCCAATGTCAGCAGCTCCTCGTCTCCACCAAGGTCAAACTCGCGCCAGTACGTCTGTTTCATGTCCGGACGAAAATTCATTCCTTCCTCAAGCCGGTCAGGTATATCGTCCTTATCCGTATCTTCGCTTTCTTTCCAGCCTTGAGGCCAAAAAGTGTGGAAATTATTGAAGTGGGTAAACTCATGCATAACATCAACAGCAAAGGTGTCAATGTAGGTATAACTAAAAAAATTCCTCCCCGAAAGCGACGATGGTATTGACCGCTTGATCGCCGGAAGCTCAACATAGAACGTATCAGGGTCCCACGTATTCGTCCTGAGGTTGCATACATTAATGGTCTTGTGGCCGGCATAGAATGGATTGTACTGGCCTATAACGCCGCGCTGGCCACATTTGCATTCCGTGCCCGGAATCCCTTCGCACTGATACGCAATCCTGACATTCTGTCCAAACGGCCTTGCCGCCGGGGTTTGCTTCCAGTAATAGAACCAGTTGGGGTACTTTCCCCCGGGGTTGTTCTTTTCATCCCTGGGATAGAAGAACTGAACCTCTCGTGTCTCTTCTATCCTGCATGAATCCACTTTCAGGGTTGCCTTCACTGTCTTTCTGCCGAACTCGTTATTGTCCTCGGGTAACCCTTTATAGACAACGGTGAGCTTTCGTCCTTTTGGCGTTGACGATAGCGAAGCGGGAGTAATGGTTCGGCTTGATCCTTCTATCTTGGGAATGGTCCATTCAACTGAATCAGCATACTGCTCCGGTACAGTCCGGGCTTCAAGCTCCAGGGTAAGCTTGTTGGAATGTTCGCGTACGATGTACTCGTCACTGAAAACATGTCTGCTCTTGTCTTCAGGGCTAACGATTATGAGCTTCACCGATTTCATATCCTTGCATTCCTCGGGCTCTTGCCTGATCTTGAGATACAGCGTCATCGTGGAGCCTGGACGACAGCCAGGTGAAGGCCCCATTGGCCTGCCGATATCCTTGTTTAATGATATCTCTCCTCGTTTGAGCAGTTGTTCGAACTCTGGCCTGCTCAACGTCCATGTGGCGCTAAAACACCCCATTCCGAGGTTCGTCTTGCCGTCATCGCCCAGGAAGGTAACCGAGGGCGCATTGGCTGTAACTTCGATCTGACCATTTTCAGAGGTGACTGCGCTCACCACGCCGGCATGGAATTGCGGGTAACGTTCTCCCTGAGAAATCTCGTAGCGAAGGAAGTTGGCCCAGCCGGTACATGATGATGGCGAATATGAGCTCCTGCGCACACACTTCTTTCCCATCAAGCCGGAAACAGCGATCTCTGTTGATAGCGAATCAATGTTATAATCCTTCTTGCCATCAAATCGTCCTTTTTTTGAATTGTAAGCATGCAGGACGATCAGATTACCGACAAACCTCTCCTTGATCGTGTAGAGAAGATCGGTCTTCACTTCATTATAGAAAAGTTCTTTTTCGCCACCGTTGACGACAATATACCCTTCCAGTGGTACAGCCTCAGGAATTTGCATTGTCTCCATATTTTTAGAAATTTTGTTGCCCATCATATTTCTTGCCTGGGAGAACTGGTTATTGATGATTTCACGTTGACGATCCATCTCTCTCTCCGGCGTTTCAGCCGGCATGACAGGCATGGTTTTCATACCGGAAATGCCACCGGCTTTTTTGTTAGCCTCCATTATAAATTGCATGGCATCCCGATATGCACCCATGAGACTGTTCAGATCGGTTGTGCCTTGCATCTGCTGCTCGATCTGTTTTGCCCGTTGCTCAAACTCTTCCAGAGACTGTGCAATTGCCGTAATGTAAAAGAAAGAAAAAACTATTGCCCCGACTATACCCGTCAGTATCGTTCTTTTTTGCATATTACGTATCATTTCCTTGTTCTTTTATGTTGTTATCGTCCTAAGCGCAAATACCTTTACCCCATACATCAGGAGAGACGAACATTGCCGCCAATGAAGCTGCATGGAGCGAAAAAAGGCCTTTAACGGTTCCGTTCGCTGAAAAGACATAGGTATCGGAAACTATGTGCGTCGATTGAGGTTTCAAGCCAAATTTTCAAGACATTACTCATGTCCGATGATTCAGAAGCGCCTATTATGTTAGTCTGCGGTGATGTCTCTTTTTCATCTGGCTCGTCATGGGCATGCCCAATGAGGCGCGTTAGCCAACTAAAAATGTGCCATACCCCCTTTCTTGAACACATAAATCGCCCATCCCAGCGTTTCCCGTCCCCACCTCAGGTACGCTTTCTTATTCTCGCGCACTCGCTTCAGTACGGCCTCCACATCTGGATCATCCCGATGGTCATTCGCCCAGGTTTCCGCAGCATACCACTGGAGCCCTTCATACCTGTCCCAGTCATCCTGGCTGCTTACGAGCGTGTAAACTGCCTCCAATCCCTGCTCTCGCCCGACCTCTGCATTCTGATAATGTGTTCCGAAGTCGTTCCGTGTCATTCCGATCGCTTCTAAATACTCTCTTTCCGGTTCATGCCGCCAGTATGGCTCTCCCACAACGATCCAACTTTCTGGGGCTGCCATCTTCTGCAGCGCGTTCAACGTCCCTCGATACCCGCCATAAATCCAACTCGCACCGATGCAGGCGACCAGATCAAAGCTCTCTACGGTCTCTGGGACATACTTGGCCCCGTCCATCTCCAAGAAATGGAGTTGGGCATCCGGAACACGTTCTTGATGCTTCTTGTGGACATCAGCAATGCAGTAGGGAGAGCAATCAACTCCTGTCCCTGTCATTTGTCGGTACCGCTCTGCAAGCCTGATGAGAAACTCACCCTTTCCAGTGGCGATATCAAGCACGCGTGCCCCAGGTTTCAGAGGCAGAAGTGTGATAAGCTGTTCAAGTTTCTCAAGACTCATCGGATTGCAGAGAATGTGCTCCCGATGCGTGATGTTAAAGAACTTCCACATGTCCATGCGTATACCTCCTTTATCAATGCCATCCGAACGCCCGGCGTCAGCCGCCTTGAAGGGCGGGCGTAACAACCCTTAACATTCGGCAACCAACTTTCCCGCCCGCCCTTCAAGGTCGGCTGACGCCATTGTTGGGCGGATTGTTCGATCTGCAACCATCTCCGAATATGCAACCAATGTTGCCATACAGGGCGGCGTTTCGTTCAGCATACTTTTTAAATTGTTATTTTGAATATTTTTCTGAAAGTCTCTTATGAGCAATACACTCATCTTTTAATTCTGTAGCTGCCATTTTCCACCATTCCTGATGTGTATATTTCCCTTCTTTTATCAATTGTGGGTAGTAGACATAAATAAAACCCGGTCCCGAAATACCAAATAAACTTCGAATATTGGGACAACCATCAGCACCGACAAATAATTCATTCAGTGTTGTTGTTAAGTCATGAATAATAGATACACCAATTAAACATTTTGCCTTTTCGCTAATTTCTTGACATTGTTCCATCGGTTTCTTATTAAAAATAATAGAAGCATCTCTGATCGTTAAATTTGGGATAGATATATCTAATCGTGTCATGATATTATGCTGTTCGTCGTTTAATTCAGCATAAGCAGACCATAAATCATCAGCAACCTTATTATACGTTACAGCAAAATTCCGTTTTATCGATAAATTATTCTCACTCATTTTATCCTCCATGGCGACAAGTGTATATCTTTATCTACCGCCAAACAAGTTATTATCCAGTTCTGGATAACATGCCTTTTGTCATGTTATCCAGATGAGCAGGTGATGATCGTCATTTTTTGACGCGTTTTCTTGACATCTACCTTTTGTCGTATGGTCGTTTCAACGTCATACCTTGCCGGACTCCGGAACGGCAAAATCGGTCATGGTGAAACGCTAAGTGACATCCGTTCGTTGAACAAATTCGAAACCAGCCAGGACTTGTTCCCTTCGACTCCGCTCAGGGAACGGTATCACTTACCATTTCACCACGATCCAAATCGTCCTTATTGCTGCGTCAGTAAATCCACCATCACATTCCAGAAACGTTCTTCATCAATGGTAAACAGAATGCGAACTTGCTGGGTACCGGCCGGGCCTTGTTTTTTGTACCCGAGGCTGCGGCCATAATCTAAATTATAATCCGCATTCACATCCACCCAGCGCGTTTGTTCTTCTGTGATCAGGGTCGGGTCAATCGTCACCGTCGCGGCAATGGTATCCCATACCAGGCGTGTAAAGTTCGCATCTTTCTCAAAGCGCGGGCCGTACGTTTCTTTAAAGACTTTCGTCACCGGGGTATCAACGCTTGTGACACGATCAAAAATGGCTTTATTGAAACGATATTTTTCACAGACATCTAAGCCGACAATGAGTTGATCCGCAAAAGGGGCGCGAATTGTCATTTTGGCGGCTTCCGGATCGAACCACCAGTTAAATTCTGCGGCGGGCGTGGTATTGCCGGGCACATCAATCGCGCCGCCCATATAAACCACCCGTTTGACCATTGGAATGATTTCCGGTGCCAGGCGGATTGCCATCGCCAGGTTCGTGCAGGGACCAATCGCAATCACTGTTACCTCGCCAGGATTGGCTTTGATCGTCTCAATCAGGAAATTGACGCCGTGCTGCTCGATTGGTTTCAGCGTCGGCTCGCCTCCGAATTTTTCCTTATACACGTCAAGATATGACGCCGGTTCCGGTCGGCCAAAACACCCGATATAACTTGACGCGCCGATTCCAAACATCTGGCGTTCGAGTTCGATTGTTTCATAGCGGTTGGCCCGTAACGGAAATCTTGCGCCCTCAGCGACCGGAATATCGGAACGTCCGATCAATTCCAATTGACGCAGCGCATACGCGGTGCCTTCAGGAATCCAGGTATTTCCGGCGACAGTGACGACACCAAGCAGTTCAATCTCCGGGTGTCTGGCGAGCATGATCATTGCCACGCCATCATCATACATCATAACCATATCCGTATCCAGAATCACTTTCTCTTTGGCGATTGCCGGGATCGTCAGCAAAACGGAAATCAACAGCGCCACACAAAAATTCCATACTAGACGTTTTGTAAACATAGTTCCCTCCTTGTAACGATGCCGCCTGAATCTATCACAGTCTTTTTGCACACTGGCCTAAGCGCGATATATCCAGGTTTGGCAGATAGCATGAAAAAATCTTCATGAGCGACGACAAAGAAAAGGAGGACATTTTTAACAGATGTCAAGGAAATTCACAAAATTTTTACACCTCAAGAGCGCGATTGAAAATAAGCGTTTGTCAGGGTAAATGAAGTACGAAAGTAGAAGTACTTACCCTTTCACTCCGCCGGCAGTCAAGCCTTCTTCCAGAAAACGCTGCATAATAAGAAACAGTGTAATAATCGGAATCGTCATAATGGTCGAAGCCGCCATGACGACATGCGGACGCGGCGTGGGATCGTTAAAAATGGTGTTGATCTTGATCGGCATGGTGAAAAGTTCGCGGGAATTTAAGAAGACCAGCGCGTATAAAAATTCATTCCAGGCAATCATGAAGGTATAAATCCCAACTGAGACTAACGCTGGCACCGCGAGCGGCATCGTGACGCGCCAGATGACTTGCAAGCGCGTACAGCCATCGATGAGCGCGGCCTGTTCAATTTCATCGGGGATGGTCCGAAAGTAATTCGTCAGCATATACAGGGCAACGGGCAGGGTTTGAGCCAGATAGGTAATGACTAATAACCAGAGATTATCCTGGACGACGAATCCGAGATGGGCGCCGATGTTGGAAAGCATGGCAAATAAGGGAATAATCAGCAGCACACCGGGGAACATATACACTAACAAAATGCTATTCAATAAGAACTCTTTGCCGATAAACGACAGACGGGCGACGGAATAGGCCCCGAACACGGATAAAATCACGGCGATGAGCGCGGTCGGAATAGAGACTTTGAGAGTATTGATGATATTGACCTGAAAGTTCTGGAATTGTTTACTGGAAGGATCAAAGAGTTCTCGAAAGGCATCCAATCGTAGTTTAGCCGGGATATACACCGGTTTGCGTCCGCCGATTTCCTGATAGCTTTTAAATGATGAACTGACCATCCAGTAAAAGGGGAAAAGAATGCTGACAAGAAAGAAGGTCATGAGCAGCGTAAAAATCAAACGCCGCCAGGTAAACCAGAGGGTCAGATGCTCGATCAATGTGCGTTTTTCGGAAGTCATAGTTATTCCTCCTCAACGTTGCGCATGATAAATTTGACGTAGAAGCCCATAAAGACGATCAAGAGGACAAGTAAGATCATGGCGCTGGCTGCACCGCGGCCAAAATCAAACATTTTAAAACAAAATTCATACGTTAAGATCGGGAGCACTTTCGTGCCGAACCCTCCGCCGGTCAGCAGAAAAATATCGTCGAATTTGTTAAAGGTCCAGATTAAACGCAAGAGAAAGATTGCTCCTAAAATGTAGTGTAATTCCGGCAGTGTGATATGCCGGAACTGATGCCATCTGTTCGCGCCATCCACTTCGGCCGCTTCGTAAAAGGTTTTATCAATAGCTTGAAGCCGAGCCAGGATCATGAGCATAGCAAAGGGAAAGTAGCGCCAGGCTTGAAAGATAATCACCAGCACTAACGCTAATCCTCTCGTGGCTAAATAGGCTTTGGGCATGGCAATCAGATCGAGTTTCAATAAGAGGTGATTGAGGACGCCGGAAGGGCGGGGATCCAGAATCCAGCGCCAGACAAAGGCAATACTGACAATCGGCGCGACATAAGGAAACAAAAAGATGGAACGCGCCAAGCCACGCGCGCGAAAGGGTTGGTTGAGCAGAAGGGCGGCGAGCAAGCCTAACACCAGCGTCAGGATCGTCGCACTAAAGGAATAGACCACGCTCGTGACAGCCGCGCCCCAGACTTTGAGATTTTGATATTTAAAGGCAAAGTCCGTGAAAACCTTGCGGTAATTGTCAAACCCAACGAAAGTCGCATTGAAGACATCATCCAGATTCCCCAGCGTGACGCGATGAAAGCTGACCCAGATGCTGAAGATCGCCGGAAAAATCACCAGACCAAAGACGATCAGCGCGGTCGGCGACAGCAGCGCCACGCCTAAGCGAGCTTCACGGGCTTCAACTCCTTTGCCTCGAAACTGACTCAGGATTTGCATTCAGCTACCTCCTTCGGAACTACCCGTACCAACCGGACAGCCTTGTGCGTCGAAACTCTTTGCAGACAAGGCTGTCCGCGGTACGCCAGGCAGAAAAACCGGGTTTCTTGAAGAAACCCGGTTTTAAGCATACTCGCAAACGTCAGAACAGCCTATTTGCTGCGTTCAGCGAGCAGGGCTTCCACTTGTTCCTGGAGCCAGGCTGCTCCTGATTCCGGCGTCATAATGCCTTCTAATGCAATATTGCTCAGGACTTGCGGGATTAAGTTGCGTCCTTCAATATCGCCAATCACTGCGCGCTGCGTGGCGCTATACGCTGGATTGAACATCCACCGTCCCATTGTTTCATAACCATTAGCAACTTGTTCCAATGTTTCCGGCGAGTATTTTTCAAAATAAGGACTGAGTTTTTTCCATCCTTCTACCTGGCTTTTCAGTACTGGGACCTTTCCGAAGGGCGCTAATGCCAGTACATCTTGATAGCCTTCTTTCAAGAAAAATTCTACGACTTTTTTTGCTTCCGGAGCCGCCCCATCCATAATGCTCAACGTGACTAACTGACCGTAAGACGCTGAACCATTTGGGCCCTTCATCATTGGGGCAAATCCGGTTTTGGCCGCCAGGTCTTCGACAGCTATTTGTACATTTCCTCCCCCCTCAAGGCCGGAACCATCCACGAGGTCATCCATAACATAGGTGCTGTAAAATACCATGCCAGATTGCGCTAATTCATACGATTCCCTCGCGCCTCGCCAATATTGCGGGCCGGGTAACGCACACTTTTGTAAGCCGGTATAGAATTCCAGAGCCGCGATCATTTCCGGAGTATTAAATGTCACCTTGCCGGTTGTCGGATCAAAAGGCCAGGCATTATTCGACATTGCAACCTGTTCGAAAATTTGATGTCCATAATTCTGCCCTGGATCCGTTCCGAGAGTCAAGGCATACAGCAGCCCTTCCTGCCCCGGTAATTTTTCACAGGCAGCCTGGATGCTCTCCCAGCTTGTTGGCGCGCCTAAGCCCAGTTTTTCAAAGACATCCGCCCGATACCAAAGGGCCTGAATCCACCCATCAAACGGCACAGCCGCGTATTTCTTGCTATCCACATTCGTCACCATCGCAAGCGGGTTCACCCCGAAATCATCTTCGCCAACACTTTTGATGACTTCCGTGGCCGCATCTTCGTCTAATAGGCCATCAGCGGTAAATGCTGCCACACGTTCGACGCCCATGCGCACGATGTCCGGCAAATCGCCCGCGCCTTTCGCAGTGGCAATCCGTTGAGAAACTCCCCCTTCCTCAATCGGCACAATTTTGATGGTCACGCCCGGGTTCTGCTCCATAAATCTGGCCGCCACCTTTTCATAGACAGCCACCCGGTCTTCCTCATTATCGGTTGACCAGAATTCAATCTCTACCGCAGCCTTTACAGAGCCGCTCACGAGTAGAACACACAGCATTAATATTGCTAAGAATTGAGAGACTTTTTTCATGATCTTTTCCTCCTTGTGTTTAGTTGTACGAGTCATGATATACGACAGACAATATCGTGATGAACATCTCTCCTGGCCTCACCTCCTTCCATAACTTGAATGACTTCAAGTTACCGTGAGTTAAAATTTTCATCTTGTCAAGAAGTTTTTACCTCGAAAGGTGAAATTGAGGGATCTCCCCACAAATCGAAAATTTTCTATTGACAAACTTGCGCTATGCACGCATCCTATATGAGAATTCACAAGGAGGCAAAAGAAAGTTATGCAGCACATTGTCCTGACCATCGAAGATCGCATAATCGAACAAGCCATGTCTGATATTGCGCAGCATGAAGGTCTCAATCCACAAGACCTGATTATGCAGGCCATCCGCGCATTCATCCGGCAAAAGTCCCAACATGTCAAACCGTATGCGTCGGTTACGAACAGCGCCCATTTCGGCAAAACACTCCGCGAGACGATTTGGGGGCGCACTGCCAATGGATAAACTCTTACGTTCAATCTAGCGGATGTCATGATTGCCGCGACAGCGGCGTTGTATGGTCTCCCGTTGTTTACGTACAATACCAAAGATTTCAAGTATCTCCCCAATGTCCGCTTGTGGCAGCCCGAAAGCATTGCTGTTAGCCAATCGAGCCAGCTTTTTTTCAGAGAAGAGAGTTGATATGATAATTCAAACTTCCTATACGAATTATGAAGAAGCCTGACGATCAATCGCCAGGCTGAAAACATGATTTTGACATCTGATGTCCACTTTGGGGATAACCTTTTGCAGGGGTGGACTGGAGAGGAATATAGTATGCTAACTCACGAAAAAGATTTTCCGACAGAAACCACGCAAGTCGCTATTATCGGCGCCGGGCCGATTGGATTGGAACTGGCGGCGTCTTTGAAACGTGCCGGAGTTGATTATCTGCATTTTGACGCCAGACAGATCGGTTATACCATCTCCTGGTGGCCCAGGAATACCAGTTTTTTCAGCACCTCAGAACGGTTGGAGATTGCGGGAATTCCAATTCAAAATTCACATCAGCAGCGTGTGACCGGCGAAGAATATCTCGCCTATTTACGCGCAGTGGTGGAACAACTCGATTTACAGGTCAACACCTACGAACCGGTCGTGCATATCGAACGCCTGCAAGATGGTTTTGAGTTACGCACGCAGCCTTTGCAGGGTGAGCAGTGTTATCGCTGTCAGCAGGTTGTGATTGCGACCGGCGACATGGCGGCTCCGAATTATCTTGGCATTCCGGGGGAAGATTTGCCGCATGTCAGTCATTATTTTACGGACCCGCATTATTATTTTCGTAAACGGGTATTAGTGGTCGGCGGCAAAAATTCGGCGGTAGAAGCGGCGTTACGCTGCTGGCGCTCGGGCAGCCAGGTAGCGATCAGTTATCGCCGGGCGGATTTTGATGAAAAATCTGTAAAAAACAGTATTCTGCCCGATGTCAAAACCCAGATTCGTTCAGGGAATATTCAGTTTTACCCGCAAAGTCTCCCGATTGAAATTACACCTCCACATGTGGTATTAGCGCCGACCAATGATGAAAATCGAGTTGAGGGAGAATCCATCATCCACCAGACAGATTTCGTATTGATTTGTACCGGTTTTCGCGCGGATTTACGCTTATTTGAGATTGCTGGCGTGCGCCTGGACGGCCCGGAACGCATCCCGGATTATGACCCGGACACAATGAAAACCAATGTGCCGGGATTATATGTCGCCGGAACCGCCGCAGGCGGCGATCAGAATCGCTATCGGCTCTTTATTGAAAACTGTCACGAGCATGTCGGAAAAATTGTCGCGGCCATTACAGGCCAGTGGCCCGAAAAACTGGGATCGATTCCCGCCCGTCAATATAGCGTTCCGCTGACATACTTTCAGGCCAATTGATCCGGAAGTTGCTAAACGAGGGACAACAAGGGATTAAAGAAAACAACGGATAAGACAAAAAAGTCAATCGAAAATCGTTTTTCTTGACAAAATCTTTTGGGGTTTGCAGGGTGAAAACTTCGTGAATTTTCTTTCCAAACCGGATGATGATTTCCGCTACAATACTGGAAAATAGCATCCATTCTACAAATTTTCTTGCGATCTATAAGATTTTACAGGTGGTCATCTTGAAGAGTTTTTTCTTGTTGTCTTGTTGACGGAAGAAAGAGAAAAAGTTGACTAAGCCGGTGAAGCATTTGTAGATCCCTATTCAGAAGGAGTGATTGTATGGCTCAGGAGAAACCAATGAAAAAGAAGAGCAGAGTTCCGCATACCTATGTTGTGTTGTTTCTGGTTGTAATTGTCGTTGCACTCGCTTCCTACATTATTCCGGCCGGGCAGTATGACCGGGTGAAAGATGAGCATACCGGGCGTAATGTGGTTGATCCACAGTCCTTCCGTCAAGTGGACAGTAATCCGACCACCTTTTTTCGTTTGTTTACTTCTGTGCCGAAGGGAATGAAAGAGGCGCAGGCGATTATTTTCTTTATCTTTATCGTCGGCGGCTCCTTCCAGATTATCACAGCGACCGGCGCGATTGACGCCGGAATCGGGAGAATTATCAAAAAAATTCAGGGGCAGGAGAAAATCATTATTCCGGTGTTTTTAATCCTCTTTTCGCTTGGAGGCGCGACGTTCGGCATGGCAGAGGAGGCGATTGTCTTTGTGCCGATTGGCATCGCGTTTGCCCGCGCCCTTGGATTTGACGCCATCGTGGGGATGGCGATGGTAACGTTGGGGGCTGCCTGTGGCTTTAATGCGGGGGTCATGAATCCGTTTACCGTGGGCGTGGCGCAGGGCATTGCCGAATTGCCCTTATTCTCTGGTATTGTCTTTCGCATTGTGCTGTTAATCGTTGTGTTAGTCATCACCTCGCTTTTTCTGCTGCGCTATGCTCATAAAGTGCAGCAAGATCCGACCAAAAGCCTTGTCTATGAATTAGAGCTTGCTGAAAAAGATAAGGCGCTCAATCTGGATCACCTGCCGGAGTTCAAAATCCAGCACCAATTAGTGCTGTTGACCGTGGTAATCGGCCTGATTGCCATCATTATCGGCGTGTTTAAGGCAGATTGGTATATTACGGAAATTGCGGCAACCTTCTTGATTATGGGGATTATCGGAGGGTTTCTCGGGAAATTCGGTCCGAGCAAGATTGCTGAAAAATTCGTAGAAGGCGCGCGTGCGATTACCTTTGGCGCTCTGATTGTAGGAATCGCCCGCACCATTCTGGTGGTAATGGAAGACGCGTTTATTATTGATTCGGTCATTCATGGTTTAGCCGGAATGATTCAAACCTTGCCCGGCGCGATTTCTGCGGTTGGCATGTATGTGGTCCAGGTCGTCATCAATTTCTTTGTGCCTTCTGGCAGCGGGCAGGCCGCAGCCACAATGCCGATTATGGCCCCGCTCGCTGATGTGGTTGGGATCAATCGGCAGGTGGCTGTATTAGCCTATCAATTGGGGGATGGTTTTACTAACTCCATTATTCCAACCTCCGGCGTATTGATGGCAAGCTTATCACTGGCGAATATCAATTATGACAAATGGACGCGCTTTTTATGGCCTCTCATGGCTATCTGGCTTGGCATCGGAGTGATTGCGATGCTGATCGCGACCATGATCAGCTACGGCCCGTTCTAAAAATTTGCCCGCGAAACACGCCAAACACGCGAAAACAAGAATGATAAAGATTTTTCGCGTGTTTGGCGTGTTTCGCGGGCTGAATAATGACAGACTTATGTATGATCTCAAAATTGTCAATGCACAAATGGTAGATTTTGAACAACAGGAGTTTGTTCTCTGCGATCTTGGTATTGAGCAGGGAAAGATTGCCGAGATCGGGGCTATCACGGCGCCGGCCAAAAAAGAAATTGATGCAGGGGGACAGGTCGCAGCGCCCGGATTTCTTGATATCCACATGCACGAAGAAGTGCTGGGCGAAAGCGCGGATGGCGATGATTACGATATTGCCAACAAAATGCTGCTTATGGGCGTGACCACCTGCGTCGGCGGCAATTGCGGCAAAAATCGGCAGCCGGCCAAAGAATTCCTGACGTTCATTGATCAGCATGGCGCGCCGGTCAATTATCTGCTCTACGTCGGCCATAACTCCCTGCGTCAATATGTCGGCGTGCCAACCTCGTATGATAAAGCCACCCCCGCCCAAATCGAGCAGATGCAGCAGCATGTCAGAAGCGCGCTTGATGATGGGGTGATCGGGATTTCTTTCGGATTCGAATATGATCCCGGAATCGAACTCAATGAAACGATTCAGGTCTGTCAGGCTGCGGCGGATCGGCAGATTTTACTTGCCGCGCACTATCGCAGCGACGCGGCCGCCGGACTTGATTCAATCCGTGAAATGATTGAGATTTCCAAAATTACAGGTCAGCCAATGCAGATCTCACATTTGGGGAGTTGCACGGCGATGGGCTACATGCGGGAATCGCTTGAGATTATTCAGGCGGCGATTGACACCGGAGTTGATGTGGAGGCCGATTGTTACCCCTATCACGCATTTTGTACCTTTATCGGCTCTGCGGTGTTTGATGAAGGCTGCTTTGAGCGCTGGAATACCTCTTATGACAGCATTTTATTAACTGAAGAGCCTTTTAAGGGACAATATTGCAGCGAAGAATTATTTCACAAAGCACGTAAAGAATATCCGAATATGCTGGCAGTGGCCTTTGTGATGAACGAAGAGGAAGTGATTGAGTGCTTGAAAGCTCCGATTGTCACGGTGGCAAGCGACGGCGTGTTACGCAAAGGCAACGGCCATCCACGCGCGGCCGGAACGTTTCCGCGGGTATTAGGTCGTTATGTGCGCGAACGCCAGGAATTGACTTTGATCGAAGCCTTAGAAAAAATGACCCTGAAACCGGCGCGGCGTTTGAAACTGGATCAGCATAAAGGACAAATCAAGGTCGGCTGGGATGCGGATCTGGTGATTTTTGATCCTGCCACAATTCTGGACGGAGCCACCTTTGAAGCGCCAGCGCTTCCGCCGGAAGGGATTCAGGCGGTGATCGTGAACGGCGAACTTGCCGTACAGGGGACGCAGATCGTGAACGCACGTCTGGGGCGAGCCATTCGCAGACAGGATATTCCAGGATGGGAGGTATAACATGATTGAACAGGTAAAAGCCTATATTGAAGATCTGAAAGCGGAACTGATTGCGTTAAGCGAATTTATTTACAAAAACCCGGAATTGGGGTATCAGGAATTCAAATCTGCGCAGGCGCACGTGGAATTGCTCAAGAAACATGGCTTTGCAGTCGAAGAAGGCTATATGGGCATGGCGACCGCGTTCCGGGCTGAAAAATCCGGCGACAAGCCTGGTCCTACAGTGGCGTTTCTGGCGGAATATGACGCTCTGCCGGATATCGGGCATGGCTGCGGGCATAATATTTTAGGCACCACCAGTACTGGCGCAGGCATTGTGTTAAGCAAACTGCTGCCGCAAATTGGCGGCCGGGTCGTGGTGATTGGCACGCCGGCCGAAGAAACCAGCGGGGCCAAAGCGCCGATGGCAGAACAAGGCGTGTTTGATGATATTGATGTCGCTATGATGGTTCATCCGGCCGATAAACATGCCAGAAGCGGACGTTCGCTGGCCCTGGAAGCGATTCAGTTCACCTATAAAGGCCGTACCGCTCATGCAGCATCTGCCCCGGAAAAAGGCGTTAATGCCCTGGATGCCTGCATCAATACCTTTAACAATATCAACGCGTTACGCGAACATATCAAATCCTCCGCTCGCATTCACGGCATCATTGTAGAAGGAGGGAAAGCCGCCAATATCGTGCCGGAACTGGCGATAGCGCAGTTTTACGTGCGTGCGACGACCAAAGCGTATCGGGCGGAACTGGTGGAAAAGGTGAAAAACTGCGCGCGCGGGGCTTCCTTAGCGGCAGGAACAGAACTGGAAATCACGAATTATGAAACCTCCTATGATGATCTGGCGACGAATGAAACCTTGATGGATGGTTATGCAAAGCATCTGAAAGCTATGGGCGTGGAAAAACTGCACGAATCGCGCAAAAGTTTTGGGTCTGTGGATATGGGTAACGTCAGCCATGTCTGCCCGGCGATTCACCCGTATTTTGCGATCTCAGCAGAGCCATTGGTCGGACATACTCGTGAATTTGCCGCGGCCAGCAAAACGCCCTTTGCCTACGACAGCATGGTCAAAGCGATTGGCGCGCTTGCGCTGACCGGCGTGGATGTGATTCGGGATCAAGACTTTCTGGCCCAGATTAAGGAAGAATTCCAAAATAAAGATACCATCGAGGATGAAGAATAGTTCGTAGTTCTCGCTTGAGCGAGTTTTTCGATGGAGTCCACCTCGGAAGGTGGACTCCATCAACACTATAGCAGATTAAAACCGTTGCCGTAGTTTTTGCTGCAACTCTGGCGACAAGCCTAATTGTTCAACTTCTTCGCGCAGCATTTCAGCCGATCCGTCTCCGGCCAGATACCCGTTCACCCGCGCAGCTGCGGTAGAATTGATAAAATCACTCATGTTTGGGTACATAGCCTTAAATTCCCGCATGAATTCCCGCTGATTTTGCAGTACGTATTTCTGGTGATAATCTTCCGCCAGATAAAACTGCGTATAAGCGGCGATCTCTGTATGGATTTTCGCGCCGCGCTGCGCTTCTTGACGCGCTTTTGTCGTTTGCGCGAGGCGCTGCTGTTCCTCATTGTGATAAAAGATCGCTGACATATACTGCCGCGACCACGATGGATACGTCGGATTATGGCTCTTCCAAAACACATCTAACAACTCTTCATAGCTGATCTGGGTCGGATCATAATCAATTTCAATCGTTTCCGCATGATCACCCAGAGCGTAATAGGTTGGATTGGCTTTGGTTCCGCCAGCATAACCGACGCGAGTACGCACGACTCCCTTGATGCTCCCAAACTGGGCATCTGGTCCCCAGAATCAGCCCAGGGCAAAAGTCGCTGTTTGCGTCTGTGTCGGGACCGCCAGATCAATCGGCGGTTTTGTGTGTTCAGCAGCGTTCGCTGCTTGTGCAATTCTCATAATGTGTATCTCCTTTGTCGTATCAGGATAAAAGGCGTCCGAACTGCCGAATGTCACTGTTGACAGACTTGCCGTTCCGAGAAACAGGAACGCCAGAATTCCTGTCAGCAAAACCGTCCGCAACGGTCGCCTTTCAGTGTGTTGTGTTTGCATAATGGATATCCTCTTCCCTCATCCTTGACTTCAATCGTGTTGACTTCAGCAGATCGCCAGTATCCTTGTTAGCAGAAAAAGCGGGATGGAAGCCAGCGATCCTTCAATCAACAATATTGCAGTGCAGTGTTGAGGTTATTCATAAATAGTATTTATACTTATTTATCATCTTTATCTAACTATTATGATCGGGTTTTCGAAAGTCAAGGAGAGAAATTGTTGTATTTTTGATCCTGAAGAGACCTGCATCTCCTCAGAGTGTATTCAGAGTTCTTCAATTCTGATCGTATTTTTTCATCTCGACCTCGCAATTTTTCTTGACATAGTTTGGGTATCAAACAATAAATGCACACATGGAACGACAACAACAGTACATGCAATTGATAGAAACGTTATTCCGGGTGATTAACAAATTCTACGCCCTTGAGAAAATTCCGAGAGATTATGGAGTCGGAGAAAATTTTTATCGCCAGGAAATTCATGCTATCGCTGTAATTGGTAATCATCCTGACATCAATGTCATGCAGCTAGCAGAGCAGCTTGGCGTGACAAAGGGCACGATTTCGCCGGTCGTCACAAAACTGGAAAAACGCGGCTATGTCAGTAAATTGAAGGGCGGCGAGAGCAATAAAGAGATTTTACTGCGCCTGACCATCAAAGGGCAGATGGCGTATCATGGACACGAGATGTTTCATCTCAAACTTCACGCCGAGCTGTTTGAGGAATTTGACCGAGAAAATCCTGAGCATATCGAGTTCTTGAAGCGATTTTTACAGGTTGGAGAACATCTGGTAGATAAATATCTGCAAACAGATGAGAAGTTGTAAGCAGTGCTCCGAATTTCCCTCCTGGGAGAGGTTAGGGGGGGGAACGTTCGGGATTATTGGATAACTACAACGGATTTGAGGAATCAACGGATTTCCCGGGGAAATCCGTTGATTCCTCAAATCCGTTGTAGTGTTTGACAATTATTTACGGAAAACTCTTTATTTTTTTACCTTTACAGTTTGATTATCAAACCATAAAGGTGAATAATCATTATGGAAAAACTTCTAAAATATAGAATGTTGATTTTATTGGTATTGGTAGGGCTCACTATAGGGTTTGGAATCCATATCATCCACTTAACTCGCGACGCCGGGGTGTCATCTTTACTTCCCGAAGATCATCCCGATTACTTATACCGGAAGGAGATGGAGGAAGTGTTTGGCGCCACGGATCAGATCGTAGTGGGAATTAGTTCACAAGATACGATTTATACTCGCGACAATCTCAAATTGATCCACGAACTCACAACGTTTTTTGAAAATCTGGATGAAATTGATGCCGACGATGTCACCAGTCTGACCAATATTGATGATATGCAAGGCGTGGAAGATGAACTGTTGATTGAACCGCTGGTTTCCGTGGAGGAGATCGATATTCTCGATGACGAGCAGTTGCAAGCCATTTGTACACGGGTGCGCACGAATCCGCTCTTTCACGGCAAGCTGGTCAGCGCAGATGAACGCAGCGCAGTCATTATTGCCGGAGTTCCTACCTCGGTGTCGATGAAAGATAAACGCGTCGCGGCTCTGAAAGCAAAGGTGGTCGTTAAAATCAGCGAACTGAGGGCGCGTTATCCGCAGACGACCATTACGCTCTCTGGAACCCCGATGCTCAAAGCCTATATTTCCGAATACATGCAAAAGGACATGCGTCAGCTTGTTCCGTTAACCGTGCTGGTTGTGATGCTGTTATTGTTGTTTCTGCTGCGCAGCGTATATGGCATGTTGATGCCGATTGTGGTGACGTTGTTCAGTATCGTCTGGACATTGGGGTTGAAAAGTTTAGTGCATTCTCCTCTGACTATCGTTGAAACGGCCATTCCGATTATGTTAATTGCCATTGGCTGCGCCGATGGCGTCCACATTATGAGCGAGTTTTTCGGCTTTTTGCGCAAAGGATATTCCAAAATAGACGCGCTGACCTCTGCCATGCGCATCCTCACCCTGCCAGTCATTTTAACCTCTGTCACTACCGCCCTGGGTTTTATCTCCTTGCTCAGCGCGCCGGGCGTGTCGATCCGCAATATGGGAGTGTATCTGGCCTTTGGCGTTATGGTCGCTATGATGTTCTCCCTGTGGTTTATTCCTGCCCTGACGTCTTTCTATCGTTCTAAAAAGATCCGAAGCGGACAACCGTCGGAGAATGCCCCTACAGCGCAAACATCACTCTTCTATGGCATTGCTGGAAAAATCGGACTCGCGACGGTTAAACACAGATTTCTGATTGTCGGTGTTGCATTGGTTTTTCTGTTGTTCTCCTTTCTGGGAATGCTGCACGTGCAGGTAGAATCTGATGAAGTACGCTATTTTAAACCTCAGAATCCGTTCCGTCAGGCTACGGAATATATCCAAAACGCGCTGGGCGGTATCACCAGTCTGGATATTATTATCGAAGGCCAGAATCCGGATGCCATCAAACAACCGCCCATTCTCAAGGCGATTCAGGAGTTACAACAGTTTTGCGAACAGCAGGAACTGGTCAGTTATTCGCTTTCCCTGGCCGATTTAATCAAACGTATCAATTACGTGTATTGACACGTCAGATTATGGTCAAATTTTCAAGAACCATTTTGTGCAAAATCAGACGAATTGACCATGAGAATCTGACCATAACCTTGCTGGTCAATACACTCGCACTCCTGAAATACGATTTTTTACATCAGGCCAAGATCCTTTATTACCTGGGGCAGGGTGTGGTAGGCTATTTTGTGGCCGCATTTTTCCTGCCAGCCCGCTTTCTCGAACAAATCGCGCACAGGCCCTTTCATCCCGGCAAGGGCGAATTCAATCCCCTGTTTGCGAAATTCATGCACTAAATCATGCAGCGCGTGAAGGGCGACCGCATCAATATCATTCACGCCGGAGAGATCGAAGATCACATATTTGACCGCGGGTCTATCAACCAGACAATTGCGCAGATGGTTTTCAATAAAGCGGGTGTTGGCAAAAAACATGGCCGCATCTACTCGTAAAATCAGGGCATTGGAGAAGATTTGCGCATCGGGAAAGCGTTTGATGTTCAAAAAGGCGTTTTCAGCTTTCACATAGCCCAATTCGGCCATGTGGGGATGCGAACTGCGCCAGATGAAGACCAGCAGCGAAAATACCACGCCGATCAGAATTCCGTTTTCAATGCCCAGCATGAGTGTACAGACAAAGGTCAACGCCAGGGTCCAGCCGTCAACCCGTTTTAACCGGAAAAGGTGCCTGAGTTCCTGAACATCAATTAAGCCATACACAGCGACCATCACAATCGCCGCTAACACCGCATTCGGTAAGTAATAGAAGATCGGTGTGAAAAAAAGCAAGGTCAGCATGATAAAAATCGCCGTGATGATCGAAGCTAATCCGGTTTTAGCTCCGGCCTGATAATTGACAGCCGTGCGCGAAAAGCCGCCGGTCACAATATATCCTGAAAACAGAGCGCTAACCAGATTGGCCACACCCAGGCCGAGAAGTTCCTGATTCGCATCCACTTTATAGCGTTCTTTCGTCGCAATTGATTGGGCAATGGCAAAGGATTCGATAAATCCGACAAAAATGATGGTGATCGCTGTCGGCAGGAGTGCTTCAAGTGAATTCACGCTGAACGCCGGAAGCGAAGGCGTGGGAATGCCTTGCGGCACGTTGCCGACAATCTTTACGCCATATCGTTCCAAATGAAACGCAAAAACCTCAAGCGAGCCGAAAAAGACAATCACCAGCGGCGCAGGAAAACGCGAGCGTTTCTTTTTGAACCAGAGGAGGATTACGATGCTGCTGACGCCGATCAGGAACGTCAGCAGATTGGTCTGACGGATTTTGCGAACGGTCTCATAGAGCAGCGCAAAAATATTCTCCTGATTTTCTAAGGGAATCCCCAATAAGTGTTTTAACTGACTCAGGCCAATCACAATCGCTGCCGCTGAGGTGAATCCGCTAATCACGGCATGGGATAAAAAATTGACGACAAACCCCATGCGCAGAACGCCCAACAGCAGTTGCAGCACTCCGGTCATGAACGTCAGAAGGAGCACCAGAGCAACATATTCTTTTGATCCCGGATCTGCGAGTTTTGAAACCCCGACAGACGCCAACAGCGACACCATCGCTACCGGCCCGACCGCCAATTGGCGCGACGTGCCGAATAGCACATACACAATCAGCGGCAGAGTGCAGGCGTACAGGCCAATGACTGGCGGCAGCCCGGCCAGCATGGCATACGCCATACCCTGCGGCACGAGCATAATCGCAACCGTGAGTCCGGCCGAAAAATCACTTTTGAAATCGTCGCGCTGATACGTGCGTAGCCATGTCAGAGCGGGAACGTACCTGGCAAGCATGGGATCAGGCCTCCTACAACAAATTTGGGAAATTATCGAAACGGGCGGTTTTATAAGACCAGACATGCTCATATTCGACAAACTGAAAATCTTCTGGCAGGTTATGCGTGATCGAGAGAAACCGATCTGGCTGCTGAAAGGCATGCAGCCGGAGTTGGTTGATAATGACAAATTCCGCCAGTAGCCCCTTGGTTTGATTAAACTGTCCCAACAATTTTTGGTAATCCGCTTTGGCTTTTTCGTACAACGCTTTGTATTCATTTCTGATCGCAGTTACATCAAAGGCCTGAATATCATCCGCATAGATTCCTCGAAACACCTTATCGAAAATATTATCCTGGACCCCCTGATAAAAAAACAAACTGCGGCCCTGATTAATGACATCGCTTTTGACTAAGGCGCGGAATTTTTGCTCTAATTCAAGTTCCGGCATATCAGCTAATTCTAATTTGTCGATCACCTCCTGGCGGCTCACCTGCCGATCTCGATGCTTGCTCAGGTACAGCACAATATTCTTCGCATGTTGCTGGTTGACTTTATCGAAAACTTTGGCAATATATTCCAGCCAGACAGATCTGATCCGCCCGCGTTCATCGAGAGTTTCGTATTCCAGGGTCTTCAGCATCCCCTCTGCGGTTGTGAAGTCTTTGTCAGGATACGTGGATTGAAACAACTCGCTGACGTAAAATGGATTCCCCTCGCTGATCCGCGCCATGGCATAGACCACTTCTTCTGTCATTGGCGTCTCAAAAACCTGGGCATACTTATAGATCATCTCCACAGTTTCATCTTCCGGCATCCCTTCCAGAAAATAATGCCTGAACCGGCTTGGCAGCATCGTATGCAACAAATCCCGCAACCAGCCGATCCAACTGCCCGAAATCAATAACGGTGCATTCCGATATTCCGCTATACTCATATAGCCGGCCGCAAAATCATTGGCCAGATTCGTCTTCCCTTCATCCCAGTAAATTTCACTATTCAAATATTGAAATTCATCAATTATCTGCACAATGAACTCATGCTGCCTGGTCGCAATGCCAAGCGGAGCGTCTCGAACCATCAGCCAGATTTCATCAACACCCTCGCGCTGAAATGCCGCTTCGATGCCTCGAATATCGCCGCTCAGATAGTCTAAGCCCGCTTGCCGGGCAATGTCTATGGCTGCCGTAAAACTGCCTTTGAGATCTTTGGGAGGGGTAATATATTCCGGCTTTTTGGTCTTATACGCAATATACTGGTAGAGAAACGTGAGAAAAAAATCTTTACAGAATTCCACTGCCCAAAGCTTCCCCTCTTTCACCTCATAATAAAACGGAATCACGCCGTCATTCTGCTCAAAGGTCAGATTATACAGGCGTTGCAGCAACGCGGTTTTACCCGTTTTGCGGCGCGAGAGGATCGCTGTGCTTATCGAGATCTCTTTCTTGATCCCCTCAATCCACTTCAGGAAAAACGCCAGTTCCTTTTTCCGGCCGGTAAACAGATCCGGATTACCGATTTTTTCTTTCAGATACGTTTTCATGAGTCGTGATCTGCCTTCCTCCAATTTTGCCATATTGGGGTTGAATTAGATGGCATTGATCAAAAGCTTTTTTGTAAATCCCTTGACTCAAATTCAATTGCCAATATGTCTTGAGAAGTCATAATCTATGTATCCTCCATCAACGTGTCAGGAGAACGGGTGATCTGAGCAATCTCGAAGTCGCTGTGGTATAGCGCAGCCATTTATCAGGACTTCCGGCGCTATGATTGGCGTTGGGCATATACTTCCCTCCCTTCCTGGAGAATCGTTCTGTAAATTAACCCGATATTATCCTTATAAGGATGAACTTCTTGAACGATCCGTTGAACAAGCTGATCAATACTCTTTCGTAACGGGTACATGATGTTGTCTCTCGAAGAATACTCATTCATTAATCCTCTGGACAGGCTTTCCCACGAAGAGAATACCAGGCTGACGTCTATGCTCAAGGCATCTTGATGGAACATATTTGAGATAAACATCTCAAAAATTCTCAATATTGTCAATCAATAAGAACAATGAAATATCCTTTTACAGATATCAGGTCTGACAGTAGTACTTCCTGGGAAGGATTAATGTCCTCTGGGTCTGTGATTTCCCCCTGGAACTCAGAAACATCATCTGTCATGAAATGTTGTCTTCTCATCCAATTTTAGCAGATGAGAAAGATAACCCAGGGGATGAAATCGTTCATAGAATCCTCCTCTCTTTGGATAGACTTTAACCCCTCAATCCTGGGTATTGGCTTACACTATACGCTTCGCAGCGGCGTCGGATCGCCCTGACAAATAAACGCGCCCCAATAAAACGGATGTGGGTATTTGGCCTTCATGGCGAGTTGGACGTTGCGTAAGGCCTCGGCGTGGGGTTCGCCCTTCAGCAGAAGCTGATAGAAATCTACCATCAATTTCTGCGTCTGCTCATCTGGCACTTTCCACAAACTCAGCACCAGGGTTTTCGCGCCGGCAATCACGAACGACCGCCGCAGGCCAAACACGCCTTCGCCAATATGTACAATATTATTCACTTGCATTGACATAGCCAGAAAATAATAGTGGCTTCATTACAATTGGTCAAGGAGGAAAAGTCATGAAGCCCATTTCAGAAGATTTACGTCAACGTATTGTCGCCGTGTATGAAGAGGGTCAATGGTCTTATTCGCAAGTTGCAGAACGTTTTCGTATGAGTGTCAGATCCGTCATCCGCTTTGTCAAACAATATCGAGAAATTGGGAGTGTGTTGCCGAAACCGCCGTCAAATGGCAGTCAACCAACCATGAACGCTACTGATATCCAGTATCTCAAAGACACGCTGGCTTCACACCCTGATGTCCCTCAGGACGAACTGAAAGAATTACTGAGGATGGCGACAGGAACCCAGGTCAGTCAATCGACGGCATCTTGTCATCGGAGGGATTTCTTGGAGGGCTTGAGATACAAGGGGTGCGAGGAAGTTTGGTTGCCAACCGTCACGTTTCGTGGTCGCGCCCTTTTCACGCAGGTTATGCCTGTCGTTAGCCATCTTCCTTTTAACATCGGATCAATTGTGCAAGAAAAATGTTGACATCATCATGAACTTGGTAGTTTCAGCAGATTGTACTCGAGAATACACGAGAGGGAAAGATTTCTACCTCTAGAAATCTTTTGGCTTCTATCCATCTAATCCCATTTGGGGCGATTTCTACCAATAGAAATATGTTTCTACAGATAGAAAGAGATTTCTATCTGTAGAAATCTCTTCAGACGACAAATACGGCGATTTGTCCGTCTAAACTAGAGTTGGGTTGCCAGGAGGTCGTTTTGGGGAATCTTCGTGTCTTCACCCCTTGATAACCCAATGATCATGATGTGTTGTCAAACACGAACCGGCGTTGCCGGAAGACATGATGGGAACGGTCGAATAGTCGGCGAACGGCGCCGGATGGTGGGGATGTCCCGGAATTCCGGCCCATAATCAGTCACTGTCGAAAATGACCGTTCCTCTCCGTCTGTTTTCAGAGGTGGTTCGAGCACACTGCCGAAGGAGGCATCTATGATCGCGTATTGTGGCATCAATTGTGACGAATGTCCTTCCTACACGGGGACGATAACAGGTGATGAGACGCTGCTCGCAAAAATGAATGAAGCGTTTGGCAATGGGAAAACGGATGCGACCGACTTTGTCTGCCTGGGGTGTAAGTATGACGATGTGAAACTGATCGCCACGGATTGCGCACGCTGCGCAATCCGTTCGTGTGCGAAGGCGAAAGGCAAGGATTTCTGTGCGACGTGCGACGAATTCGAAACCTGTGACACCATGAAACCTTACAGGGGCGACGGGACAGCGACTCGCGATAAAAGGAACGCGTTCCTCCGCGCCAAGAACATTCGCGCAAACGGGTGATGTATTTACGGTGACAGGACTTATTGAAAATACAGGGAATGTCTAACGATCCGCTTGTAGGGGGACGCAAAACAGCGGGCGTAAAAATTGGTTGCTCAACTTCAGGGTGGTTGCGTCTGCCTTTTTGCGCCCATGAAGCGGGGTGTTAGGCAATAAATCGGGGAAAATAGTATATTGATTGGAGAGTTGCAATATGACGAATGATAAAATCTATTGGGATAAGATAGCTGATCAGTATGATCGACATGTCCAACGATCAGCAACGATGTATGAGCATATGCTTCAATTGATCACACAAGAGCTTACTCCGGAGATGATCATGTTGGATATTGGGACAGGAACCGGAGAGATTCCTCTTCGAATCTGTCAGGACGTTCGCCGCATTGAAGCCATTGATTCTTCAGAGGCAATGATTCGCCAGGCGCAAGCCAAAGTGACCAAACAACAGGTTACGAATGTCATGTTTCACGTACACGACTCTTCTTCGTTGCCCTATGAAGATCACCTGTTTGATCTGGTACTGATCGCCAATGTGCTTCATATTCTTCCAGATCCAAGACGTGTCCTGACAGAAGCGTATCGGGTATTAAAAGATGAGGGAAAACTCCTTGCGCCAACGTATGTTCATGGGGAGTCTTTCACCACCCGACTGATCTCCTGGGTGTTGAAACACAGAGGGCATCCGATTTATACTCGGTTTGATTCGACCACATTGAAACGCTTCATTGAAGAGGCACACTTTACTGTCAGTCATCAAATGGTCTTGAAAAATATCATGCCTGTCTCATTTGTTCTGGCAAGAAAGCGAAGAAAAAGTAGTGATGAGGACTCCATGAGTGATCTCTGAAAAATAAGCCCCTAGAATAAAGGGAAAACCAGTAAGATTGCGGATGTACCTGGGAAGATCTGCAAAGAAATCTCTAACGACGAGACCAGAGCTCTATGGCAAACATTGCACCTCCTCGAAATACATGCGTTGCCTAACGATGGCATGAAGCCGGTATGCCATGTGACGGCGCGATACATCCCCCTCACAGAGAGGCCAAGGAAATGGCCAGGAAATACCTTTGAGGTCATCTAACCAGCCTGAATCCGAAAGGTGCAGGGGAAAGCAGCATGTTGGAAAAGCGGAGAACAGCAGAAGTAAGGGTATGAGGGGGTTCCGCAAGACCTGATGCCAATGGTGAAAACTGAATTGCTTGAATCCCACGAACTAGTGGGGTCATCCACGGGGAGACCCGCAAGGTCACGGAGACCCAATAGGAGTCAGCTTACAGGGCGAAGTTGGTCAGGTAGGGGGTCTCAAATATGATGAAAGACGCATGGCTCAGAAATATTTAGAGATAGTGAGGCAGAAAGGTGAAAGACGGAAGACGTTACGAAAGGTCTATCGAAACATCAGAAATGGTGAATTATTCCTGATGGCGTACGGAAAATTATACGCCAATAAGGGGGCAGCCACAAAAGGAACGGTTAAAACGGATACGGTAGATGGCATATCATTAGCGAGAATAGAGACCATTATCGGTGACCTGAAAAATGGCATGTACAAGTGGAAACCAGCGAGAAGAACACATATTCCAAAATCAGACAGGAAAATTAGCCCACTGGGAATGCCGTGTTGGAGTGACAAACTGGTTCAGGAAGTCCTAAAAATGGTCATGGAAGCGTATTACGAACCGATGTTCAGAGAAAGTTCCCATGTATTCCGTCCCAACAGAGGCTGTCACACAGCCCTTTCAACGATCTGCAAACAATGGCGTGGAACAAAATGATTCATCGAAGGTGACATCAAAGGCTGCTTTGAGAAGATTGACCATGAGGTCTTGTTACGGATAATCGGCAAAAGGATAGAAGATGAACGCCTCCTCAAGTTGCTAAGGGACATGTTAAAAGCCGGATATATGGAAGATTGGAAATATCATGGAACATATTCCGAAACACCTCAAGGGGGGATAATTAGCCCTCTCCTGGCAAACATCATCCTGAATGAATTCGACGAATACGTTGAGGATGTGTTACTTCCCAAACATACAAGGGGCGCGGGAAATCTGGTGGTATTTTTTCGAGTTTGGGTTGCGCCCGCCTTCCAAGCCCGGTGAAGCCGGTCATTGATAAATTCTTCCCCAATTGCATCAAATTCATCCAGGATTAAGATCAGCGGTTTGGTAAAATAAAGGCGTGCAAACACGGTGGACAATGTTTTCCATGAGAGAATATCAGGAAAATCTCTCCCAAACCATTCACGTAAATTGGCGACCAGAATTTCTGACACCCCTTCATCGGTGGTCTCTTCTTTCGCAGGCTGCATCGTAAAGGTCTCATCCTCTTGAAACTGCTTGACAATCTGCTGCATCACCCAGGTTTTCTCGGTCTGTCTGGGTGCCCAGACGGTGATGTAATGTCCCCCTTCTTCAGGATCGTCTCCGAACAGTTGGGCGTATGCCCTGTCAATTAACGCTGTTCTGGGGGCGTAATAATGCAGTTTTGTATTGATTGGTCCATACGATGAACATTTCCGCATGATGTCTCTCCTTTTGGCATATTCCATCTCATGTATAAAAAGAAATACTCAGGGATACCCAGAAAGTCAAAAGTTTTTTCAGGTATTCTTGTTTACAAAAACACAAAATAACTTGCCTAAAATATGCCTTTTCTGTATATACGCCCATGGAAATAACTACAAGAATAATGCATAAGCAAGAATGTTCTGATTTTTACTGGAACGGGGATCATCATGGGTGAGGAACTCTATTCTCTGCTTATATGGTATGCAACGCTGCTGTTGATCGGTTGGGGGAGTTTTCCGATAGTTTTTACACTTTTCGAACATTTCCCGGATCGTGGTTTCTCGTTTTCGAAGACTCTGGGATTGTTGCTCACGACTTATTTCGTCTGGATGGCGAGCAGTCTTGGTTTTACGCAGTATCACCGTACCGCCTGCTTTGTCTCGGCAGCGGGATTTTTCGCAGCCAATGGTGTACTTACGCTCTTCAACAGGAAACAGATTTGGAAATATATCAGAACCGATTGGCGTGTAATATTCGGATTGGAAGGACTGTTTCTGCTCTTCTTTCTCGGAGCTGTGCTTATTCGCATCTATACTCCGGATCTGACCGGCGCGGAGAAAGAAGCGGATTTCACCCTGTTAAATGCAATTTTACACAGTAACACCTTTCCTCCCAAAGATACCTGGTTTGCCGGATCCCCGATTAATTACTATTATTTTGGTTATACGATCTGGGCCACGCTGATCAAGCTCAGCGGCGTGATTGCGCCGATCGGGTTTAATCTGGCTTTGGCGACGATTGTTGCGCTGGCTGTCAGCAATAGTTTCGGCCTTGTCTATCGCCTGACGCAGCGCGTTTCTTACAGTCTGTTTGCAGCTTTTCTGCTCATGATTTTTGGAAATCTTGACGGGTTGATCCAGATTTTGCAGCGCGGCGACGCGCTTTTTCCTTATGACTGGTGGCGAAGTTCACGCGTTATTCCCGACACCATCAATGAATTTCCCTATTTCAGTTTTTTATTGGGTGATCTGCATGCTCATTTTATGTCAATTCCTTTTGTGTTACTCCTTTTAGGTTTACTCAGGCAATTCGCGGGAACCTGTCACCCGAAAAGTTCAAACGCCTCTCTGGTACCGCTTGTCCTGTGCCTTGTCGTCTCGTTGGGAGGAACGGCCGTGATCAATAATTGGGATTATCCAACTGTATTGCTCATCAGCGCCGGATGTCTGTTCCTGGCATTCCACAATCCGCTCTGGAAAGATGTCGTACCTTCGCGGCGGCTGTTCTATGGCATCGGGCTTTTTGCGCTTTTGACAGGGTTGAGTTATGCGTTCTTTCTCCCGTTTTATGCCCATTTTACGCCGCAAGTCACGCTGAAAAATTTGCGCCTGGTTTCCGCAGTCCAGCGCACCGAACTGCGCTATTTTCTGATCATTTACGGGTTATTTTTATGGACGCTGGGTCCGGTTCTTCTGAAAAATATTTTCAACCTGCGCTCCTCTTCTTTGGCGCGCCAACCTCTTGTAATCCGAGTAAATAGCGTCTTGTTGGGCCTGGTGCTGCTCTATGTGTGCCAATCGGAACGAGTATTACTGCTCAGTGCGGCCATGAGCCTGTTCTTTCTGTATACCCTCTATCGTGATGCGTCAGAATCGGCAAACGCCAGTTTTGCCTGGGGACTTCTGCTTATGGCGTTTGCGATTGTCGCTGGATGTGAGATGTTCTATATCAAAGATTTTTATGGACATCCCTTAGAACGTCAAAATACGATTTTTAAATTTTACTATCAGGCATGGATTTTCCTTGCTCTCGGTATTCCCTACGCACTCTATGACGGGGCCTGCGAAGCGCTGCGGATGTCGAAAATCTTGAAATTTCTCTGGAAGTTCGCATTTATTCTGTTCTGCGCCGCATGTTGTTGTTATCCGATTCTGGCGACCTGCGAAAAGACAAACCGTTTTCGTGGTGCAACACAGGGCGGTTTGCCGTATCTTCCAACGTTAAATGGAATCACATATATCGCCTATCGCGAGCCGGATGAATATGCGGCTTTAATGTGGATTCAGGAACATCTGGAGCAGGATACGGTGATTTTAGAAGCCACGGGTCGTCCTTATTCCTTTTTTGGCCGTGTGGCAACGACGACCGGGCGCAGCACCGTATTGGGATGGGGCAATCATGAAGCCTTGTGGCGCGACCAGACCTGGCAAACAATTATGCAGCGCACGCAAGATATTCAAGCTATCTATGAAACGCTTGACAAAAATATGATCATGGAACTATTACATCAATATCAGGTAGAATATATTTATGTCGGAAAATTAGAACGAGAAAGCTATGATTCCAGGGGGTTAGAAGAATTTCAACCTATGTTTCCGCGTGTGTATGAAAATGGCAGCGTGAAAATTTACGCCGCCCCTTTTTAGTGAAAATTTAACTTCTTTACCTACTCTTTATCAGGCTTTTTCGCCGTAGGCGATATGGTATTGTAGGAAAAACTCCCTCCACTCTGCATTTTGCCGTAGGCGATCTACAGGGCAACTACTGGGCGGGAAGATGGGGGCGGGTGGTCTTGCTCATTGCTACAATACCGTATCGCCTACGGCGAAAAAGCCAGATAAAATGGTTGACAGGAAAGGCTCAAAGAAACGATGAACATTTTACTGACAAATGACGATGGCATTTATGCTGACGGGATTTCGGCCATGTATCAGGCATTACGCCAAAAAGGGCATGAAGTGGTGGTGGTCGCCCCGGATAGCGAACGAAGCGCGGTGGGTCATGCCATTACCGTGTCAGACCCCTTGAAAGTGGCTTTCGTTGACGTTGAAGCGCGAATTCGAGGTTATGCGATTAAAGGCACCCCCGCAGATTGCGTCAAACTGGCGGTGAATGCCTTATTAGAGAGAAAACCGGATCTCGTCATCTCCGGCATTAACAGAGGGGCCAACACAGGCTATCACATTATTTATTCAGGCACAGTGTCGGCGGCGACCGAAGCGAGCATGTTTGGACTCACAGCGATTGCAGTCTCATTAGATGTCTCGCTCAGAAAAAGCGGTGCAATCGATTATAACTATGCTGCTCAATTTGCGACCAGATTGTGTGATGTTGTAGCACAGCACGGGGGACTTCCTGAAGGAACACTATTAAATGTGAATGTTCCCGGAGGCGATCCGCAGCAGATCAAAGGGGTACGAATTTGTAAGCAAGCCAGATTTCATCAGGCTGATGAGTATGAAAAACGGGTAGATCCGTTTGAACGAATTTACTATTGGCCGAAATTGGAACAGGTCAGGGTGACGAATCCCCCAGAAGTTGAGGTGGATTATCGTTTGCTCAAAGCAGGTTTTATTGTGGTGACGCCCATTCAATACGATCTGACGGATTACAAGATGATCTCACAATTACAACAATGGACGATTAAACTGTAGAAAACGGAGTTCCTTGTATTTTTTTCTTGACCGGGAGCGGATAATTTGGTAAGGAATATAAAACAAAAATACTGAAAATAAAAATCTGCAACAAGCGGAAGGGGAGGATATATGAATTGGTTTATAGGTGGTATCATTATTTTTGCGATTGTGGTAATAGCCATTCTTATCTATCTCATTATTCATACTCCGATCTTTACGGTACAGGAACAACAGGCAGTCGTGATTGAACGCCTGGGGAAATTTAAGCGGGTGTGCGGGCCGGGGTGGCATATGATCTGGCCGTTCCTTGATAAGAAGCGCAAGTTTCGAGAGGGGGGCGTGGAGCATGAATCTATTGACCAACGTGAACGCGCGGTTGATTTGCCCAAACAAGATGTAATCACAAAAGATAATGTGCAGGTGCAAGTGGATAGCATGGCGTATTACGAGATTTCAGATCCGAAAAAAGCGGTGTACGGTATAGATGATGTGCTTGTCGCCGTGAATCAGTTGATCAAAACCGTGCTGCGCAATGTGATTGGCGATACCACGCTGCAAGAAATGCTCAGCGGCCGGGAAGCGATTAATCGCAGATTACGCGAACAGGTGGAAAATGCCAGCGGCGACTGGGGGATTACGATTCGCAGTGTCGAACTGCAAGCAGTGACTCCGCCTCCGAGTTATGTCGAGGCGATGCGCAAAGTGTCGGAAGCGGAATTAGCCAAAAAGGCTGAGGTGACCAAAGCTGAAGGAAAAAAACAGGCTTCGATTCTTGAAGCGGAAGGGGAAGCGGAAAAAATTGATCGGATTTACAAAGCGATTCACAATGGCAAACCGACAGAGGAATTGTTACGGATAAAATATCTGGAAGCTCTGGAAAAAATCGCGGATGGCAAAGCGACGAAAGTGTTTATGCCGTTTCCTACCAGTCCGTCCAGTCCAGGTTTCGGCTTTCAACAAGCCTTTGAAATGGCCGCAGGTTTAGACGCATATTCTTCTGCGCCGTCCCAGCCTTCTCATGAGAGTCCACCGCCAAAACCAGCGACTGAGAGTCCGACAACGCCTATTCCGAAAGAACAACAACCTGCGCCAGGAGAGCCGCCTAAACCGGGAGCACCCCAAAAGAAAATTATTCGGCGCGTAGTCAAGAGACCACCTGGCGCGCCAGGAACGCAAAAACCCTGAAACCATTGTTCAAGGTTTTCCCGAAATGCCTGCCGTGCAGTTGTTTCGGAAATGAGAAACAAAATTCCCAAAACCTCAGTTGTTTTAGGAAATCCGCTTTGTTCCATTCCCGAAACAACTCAAGAACTTGAAAATGAAACACATTAAAGTCAGCCTCGAAGATATTTCTGAGTTCGATCTAAAACTTGCCAAAAATCCTCAGGTTCTCCCGCTTATTGAGCAGATTGTAAGTTTATCGTCTGAAGAACGCGAACAGCAGCGTCAAGAGATTCAGCAAAAAATTGGACGAGGCGAAGCCAGTTTATTTGAAGAGCATGTGTATGCGAAACTCCTTGAACCGCGCAAAGCAGAATGGATTCGCGTTATTTATAAAAACTTGCCACGCATTGAACAGGAACTGGGAAAATATCAGCCCTCTGACGCCGAACAGGCGCAAGCCCCTCCTGGAAATCTTCACATTGAACCCGCTGCCCCTATAGTAGATGAATATCCGTCCGAGCTTTTGAATTTTCTGGCGACTCAGAAACCACCGACTCCACCCAAAAGCTCCCTTGAGAGCAAACGTTTCTCACCGCGTCCGGTATCAACTTCTCCGCCAAGATCTCGCCGCTGGTCTATACAAGATGTCGCTCTAGGCCTGTTGCTTCTTAGCGGATTTGTCCTGTCTATGTGGTATGTCCTGGCTTCAGAGCAAGAATCTCCTCCAATAACGACATTTGACAATCCGCAAGCAGAGCAAAGGGGAGAATCCGATATGTCGGGTGAACTTCAGGCGCAAATCCAGGATCAATTTGATAAGGCCGTTCATGCCCTGCGTTTTGAGGACTTTGAACAGGGCAAACAAAAGATTTTTGAGCTTCTTGATCAGTATCCGCAGAGTTCATTTGCCAGAGATGCCCGTCTGATCCTCGCGGATATGTATCGGCAGCGACAGAACAATCCGGATGAAGCGATCGAACACTATCAACTCTTTCTCGAGCAGTATCCGCAGAGTTCGCAAGCTGGTATTGTATTGCTGAAAATGGGATATGCCTATGAAGATTTGCAAGATGCTCTCAATGCTAAAGAAACATACAGGTTGCTCATTGCACGACAGGGAGCCAAAAGTCGCTTAGGGCAGCTTGCTCAGGAACGCCTTTCCCGTTTGGAAAACCAGGAATAAATGATTGCGGAGTCATTCCCCCGCTGTTTTTCCTGGTTTGACCCCTTTGCGTTGGAGAAATTTCATCACTTCATGAAAAATGCCTCGCAGAATGCGCACTTCGCGTTCATCAAGCTCTGTACGTCCAAGAACATCGCGCAGAGATCGCATAATACCCTGGCTGGAAGGAGTTTTAATAAATTCAATGCCCCACAGAGTGGTTTCAATCTGCTGATACATGCCCTCAAGCTGGTGGTAATTGGCAGGGGGAAAGCTTCTTTTCGCTTCAGGAAGCGGAAGAGGAGTTTGTTGAGCCGCAAGAAACAATTCATAGACCATAATTAACACGGCTTGCGCTAAATTCAAGGAAGAATATGCCGGATTGGTCGGGATCGTCACATAAGCCTGACACAGGGTTAAAGCGCTATTGGGAAGCCCTGAATCTTCGCGACCAAATACCAGAGCTACATTGCCCTGAGTCGCCCGGCTTAGTAACTCTGGCGCAGCTTCACGCGGGTGTTGCACCGTAAACTTTGCCTTTCGCGGTCTGGCTGTCAATCCCACGGTGTAATAAATATCGTGTAAGGCTTCCTGAAGCGAGGCAAAACGTTCAATCGCCTGAATTTCCTGCTTTGAACGTGGAGCAGCGACACTGATGCGCCACAGATCATCGGCGGCCGGCTCAACCACTCGAAGCCGGACAAGCCCCATATTCTTCATGGCTCGTAGCGTTGCGCCAATATTAATCGGATCTTTCGGTTCATAGAGTACGATAATGATGTTTGAAAAAATTACTGGTATCATGAGAAATCCTCTGCTCTTTCCAATAAAATCTTTTGAGCCAAATCCTATAGTGAGAATAAGGAATTTTGACAATGATTTTTTACTTTGTTCGAAATTATTCATCCTTGTTTGAAACATGGGGATGTGTTGCAACGACTTTCTTTAAATGATGCCTGCTCGATTTCTCTATTGACAAATTTATCATACTTCTTGTATAGTTACATACGGTAATAGCGAAATCTCTATGAGGAGTAAAAATGTATGAATAAGAACCCTCCAAAAGTCTATATCAAGCTTGTTGAACTTGGGAATCGAAAACAAGACGTACTGTATGTCTTAGCGAGAATTCAAGGATTAAAAGACACTCCTGAACAACTTGTAGCCCATATTCCGTGTTATATTTCTGATCAAGTTTCTTCATCCCTGGCACAAAAAGTCAAGATGTATCTGGAAAAAGCCGGAGCCACTGTCGTACTTGACGCTGAGTTACCTGACCGCTCCGACGAGTCTGAGGATCATTCCTGGACAGCGTTTGATAGTCCAGGATATGACCTTACAAGTGTTGAAACTGCCGAAACTTCGCTGACTGACGTAGTTCCATTCGAGACAGAGGCCGTTGAGGCCACAGATATTCCAATCGTCTATCCTGATATGCTCGAGAAACCAGCGTTTGAGCAATCTTCATCACATCGTAAAAGATCTTTCCAACAAGATAGATATGCTGAACGTCTGACGCAGGTTGTGGATGTTTCAGAACCGGCATCTCCGAAACGACGATCTAAAAGTGCACGCCGCACTTCCTCGCGTGCTCTCAAGACGGTAAGTATTGTACTGTTGTTCATCCTGGTGCTCGGTGCAGTCGCCTGGCTCTTGCTGTCCGGGCAATTTGACCGGATCACTCAAACATATCAGCAGAATCCGGTTGTCGGGCAGGTAGGCGTGCTTGAAGTGACCAATGCTGAACAAGCTGAACTTCGGTTGTATCACATTATTGGAACCAGAGTGACTGAACCCATTCCGCTCGAAGGCGAAGAAACTCGCTTAAAACAAGGAGATTATTATCTCGAAGCCAGGAAAGGCTCCCAGACCCTTCAATTTCCGGTCTATATTCAGGGACGTGGCCATCGCCTCAAGCTGGATGTTGAATTCCCTGTCAAATCTTCGCCTTCAAAGAACGTGGCCTATATTCCTTCAGGTTGGTTTCGGATGGGCAATAAAGAAACCAGTGTCGCTCATTTTGGATTTCCTGATGAAAAGCCTGATATTGACGTGTATGTCAGTGGGTTTTTTCTCAGCCGCTATGAAGTCACAAATCGCGAGTTCCTTCAATTTCTGAAGACCGGCGGGTATGAAAATGAAATCTATTGGGAACGTTTGTTGAAAGATTGGCCTTCTTTGGTAGAGCAGATCCCCTCCTATCTGCGCGTGTATGGCAATGATGGCTGGAAGTCGGTGAAAGCCTATATTCATGCCCGTTTTATTGACACCGATGACCGACCTGGCCCGAGATTATGGGAGGATAGATCATCCCCTTATGGTTACGGTCAGGAGGAGCATCCCGTGACAGGCGTCTCATTGTATGAGGCTGAGGCCTATTGTCAATGGATGACCCAGCAAACCGGAATGATCCATCGCTTGCCGACAGAAGCCGAATGGGAAAAAGCGGCACGGGGCTATGAAGGCTATTTCTTTTCGTACGGTAATGAATACGACCCGACCAGAGCCAATACTGAGGTAGGCAACACCCGACCTATTGGCTCATATCCACCGAATAGTTATGGTTTATATGACATGACAGGCAGTGTATGGGAATGGGTGCGTGACCAGTATCGCGCCAATGCCTATCAACTTCTGCTCGAAAAGTATCAAACCGAGATTAGAAATCCGCTTACCTTTGATGAAAGCATGCGCTATGATCGCGGGGTTGTCAGGGGCGGATCATATCGAAGCGTCAACCGGGTTAATGCCCGAACTCCGGTGCGTTACCCGATGTTTCCCAATGATTGGCATACCAATATCGGTTTCCGGTATGTCGTTGTTCCATAGTGAAACACCCAAACACTGAAAGGAGTGCGTATGAAAGTTATTATTTTAGCAGCCGGTCGCGGGAAAAATCTCAATCCGCTCACAGAAACCCGTCCGAAACCCATGATCTCGATTTGTGGAAAGCCCGTCCTGGAGTATATCATCCGCGGGCTGGTAGAAACGGGCAACCGAGATATTCAGATCGTGGTGGGGCATGGTGCTAATAATATCAAGAAATACTTTGAACGCGGCGAACGGTTCGGAGCCAGTATTCAGTATATTGAGCAAATGCAGCAGACCGGGATCGGAGACGCCGTGTTGTTAGCGCAAAAAAAGTTTGTGCCCGGAGAACGGTTTTTTCTCGTCTATGCCGACATCCTGTTTGAATCGAACATTTTTGCGAAAACAATTGAAACCTATAATTTGAAACTGGCCCCGGTCGCTTCGATCACGTTAACCCCTACCATTCATCCCTATTACGGCAACGTTTCTATTAACCAGCACATTGGGATTACCAAAATTGTGGAACACCTGGATGAGACCCAGGCAGGCAGTTATGTACTGGCCGGGGTGTTTATTTTCGATTATACCCTCTTTGATGTGCTGAAAGAGACCAACGGCAATATGCAGATGGCCTTTGAACAGATTGTGCAAAAACAGGGGCTATTCGGTTCAATTTTTGAGCACGAATGGATTGATTTAGGTTATCCCTGGAACGTGCTCGATGCAAACCGCTTTCTCATGCAATCCTATCGCCACGCCACGATTGCGAGTTCCGTGAAATTTGACGGGAACGTGACGATTAACGGGCCAGTGCAAATCATGGAAGATGTCGTGATCGGCGGGGGATCAATTATCAACGGCCCCTGTTACATCGGGCGTGGAACCTATATCGGCAATAACGTGCTGGTTCGTAAAAATACGTCAATCGGAGCGGAGAGCGTGATCGGATTTGGCGTGGAACTCCGCAATTGCGTGCTCTTTGATAAAGTCAGGATCGGACGCTTATCTTTTATCGGCGACAGTGTGATTGGCGAAGATGTGGAGATCGGCTCAGGCATTATGACCGTCAATAATTTGATGACCGGCGAAACCGTCAAAGTGAATATTAACGGACAACTCGCGGATAGCGGATTGGTGAAATTGGGAGCATTTATCGGGGATCGAACCAGGGTAGGGGCAAGTAATACGCTGGCTCCAGGAACAATTATTCCGGCAGGTCGCTTCGTGCCGCATCATGTTTCTTTATAAGCGAAACAAGGAGGAGAGAATATGTGTGGAATTGTTGGAATTGTAGGAACAACGAATATCTCGGATCGCTTGTTTCGCTGTATCAAGAACCTTGAATATCGCGGCTATGATTCCTGCGGCATCGCAATTCTTTCGGAAGAAGGGATTGAGGTGCGGAAAAATGTCGGGGCTGTAGATGAGGTGAACAAAACCGAGCATTTGACAGAGCCGCAGGGACATGTTGGAATCGCTCACACGCGCTGGGCCACGCATGGCGGCGTGACGCAGACTAATTCCCATCCGCATCTGAGCGGCGATGGGGCTTTTGCGGTCATCCATAACGGGATTATCTCAAATTATCGGCAGTTACGCGAGGAATTACAGGCCAAAGGGCATCTCTTTGCTTCTCAAACCGATACTGAAGTCATTCCGCATCTGTTAGAAGCATCGTATCAGCAAGAACAGGATGTTGAACAAGCTCTGTTGAAAACAATCGCGCGTCTGGAGGGCACGTATGCCTTTGCCTTTGTGACCACGCATGATCCAACAAAAGTGTTCTGCGCGCGCAAAGAAAGCCCGCTTGTCCTGGGAATCGGGAGTGATAGCATGTTCCTGGCTTCAGATATTAATTCCTTTATCGAATATACCCGCGATATCGTGATCTTGAATGATTATGAATACGCGCTGATTACCTCGGATAGTTATCTGATCAAGGATGTCAAAACCGGCGAGCGTATCCCACGCACGGTCCAGACAATCACCTGGAGTCCTGAGGCGGCTCAAAAAGGCGGATTTCCGACGTTTATGCTCAAAGAAATTCATGAGCAGCCCAATTCTATCCACACCGTCCTCAGCATTGAACAGGCGCAAATCCATCAACTGGCCGCAATGATTCATGAACACCAGCGTACCTATCTGGTCGGGGTAGGCACCACGTACTACGTCGCGCTGGTCGCTCAATATTATTTCGCGTCTCTGGCCAAAACATTTTTACCGGCCCTGAGTTCAGATGAATTTGAATACGCGGCCGAGGTCGATGGCAACACGCTCTTTGTCTGCAATTCCCAGTCCGGCGAAACCTACGACACCTTAAAAGCGCTGCGCTTTGCCAAACAGCGCGGGGCGGCCTCTGCGGCCATTGTCAATGTGATTGGCTCTTCGATTTCGCGTGAAGTGAACCTGGCGATTATGCAGAGTTCTGGCCCGGAAATTTGCGTGTTGAGCACCAAAGCCGCCGTGGCGCAAATGACGATTCTGCTGCGCGTCGCGCTGGAATTGGGAAAAATCAAAGGTGTCCTGTCAGAGCAGCAGTATGAGGAAGCGCAACTCCAGTTGAAAGATTTGCCTGAAGCAATTCAGTGGGTACTTGATCAACGCATGAGTGTGATCCGGAAAATTGCCACAACGCACTGTCACATCAAAAACTGGCTGTTCCTGGGGCGAGGAATTTACATGGCTGCGGCGATGGAGGCGGCTTTAAAGATGAAAGAAGTCACGTACCAGCATGCGGAAGGGATGCCGGGCGGTTTTATGAAACATGGCACGATTTCTTTGATTGATAAAGAGATGAATACGCTTGTCCTCGTGCCGCCGCAACGGGAAAAAGACCTCTATGAAGCCACCATGAGCAATGTCGAAGAAGTGAAAGCGCGCGGCGGTTTTATCGTGGGATTTCATTACGGAGAACCCGATTCCAGGTTTAATGAGGAAGTAATTTTTCGCGACGTGCCCTCGATGCTGGCACCCTTGCTCGAACTTGTGGCCGGACAATTGTTTGCGTACTATTCAGCAGTGACGTTGGGCAGAAACATAGACAAACCGCGTTCACTTGCCAAATCTGTCACTGTTGCATAACGGCTCTGCTTCACCGGGCGGAAAAAGCGGACGAAACATCACTTGAAGGCATACCGCCGTATTTTCCCGCCCACCCTTTGCGCTCGTTAGGATACCCCTTTATTTTATACCGCATGAACCATTATGAGGTGGAATGCTGGTATATTGACATGTATTAATGATTCCTTGCCAGATGGATTGCCAGCATGTCGAAAAATGTGCCGGTCAATTTTTTTAATGGCCTTAATTTTACAGGATAATAGTAATCCGATTCAAACCAGCCATTGTTCCTATAGTAGGTATAATCGCGAAAATTCTCATTTAGCATGATTTTCATGCTTGAGCGTGACATTCTAAACATCATGAGCTTGAATACGGATGGAGTTGGGTATTCGTTTTTTATGAATTGTGTATAGAATTTTTTACTCTGTTTGTCAATGATCGTCTCAATGTTTTTCTGGCCTTTCTCTGTCATCGGTTCAAGCGTTGTGATGCAACACCCGTTGACCACATTGAAGCCTAATCCTTGTCCAATGAAGTTGAAGTATTTGACAATATCTTTCCCTCCATAGATTCCTTGTGCCACGATACTGGTGAAGGCTTTTCCAAAACAACACGGACGATGCAACACGAATCCCAGTCGATCAAGGAAGATTTTCATGATGGCTGAGACATGAAAGGCGTAATTCGGAGAGGCGAAGATGACCCCGTCTGACGTAATCATTTTTTCAATGAGTATATCGCGATCGTCGTGGAATGGACAATATTCTTCCCCCTTGTCGAAGCACAATTTACACCCTTGACAGGTTTGCAAGTTATACTCACGTAACGGAACGATTTCATAGGCTATATTGCCGAGTGATTGTAATGTTTGTAAAAATTGTTCAGCAGCATGATACGTATGCTTCTTCCGGGCGCTTCCAATAAATGCCGTCACTTTCATTCATGTCTTCTCCTTCATTGTCATACTTTAAGTGTTTCCTGAGCATCTTCTGATTCAAGTTGTCGTGCATCAAGTGGCCTAAGACTCTGGCATAAGTCGCGTCCGATAAGATCGAGCATCTCCGCCAGTTCATAAAACTCCACAACTTAAAAACATGGCCGGCTGGCCTTGTGAGGATGTCGGCTTGATGCCGTGTGAGACGCATCTGCACCATTATGAAACTGCTCACGGTAACGGGATGCGAGCATGGGGCCTCCTGGGAATATACCCCGCATACGACATATACTTTTGTAAGGCATCCATAAAGGTCTCCGTCTCTCGCAACTGCGATAAATACAAGTTGCGTTGAGCCAGAATAGGCGCATCAAAGAACCAATAGATTGACATCAGCGGTGAAATCCACAGACGGCTGCCTCTCGTTTTCTTTGTCAAGTGATAGTCGCCATAGTGCCCTTGTACTGCCGAAATGATAGACGAGTTAATCACGCTGGCGTCTTGCCAATCTTTGCCCTGGACATAAAGCACGGCTTCTTCATAGGCCTGATACGCTTCCATGTGGGGCGTCAATGCGCATGCTCCTAAGAAGCCTCCGTCCTGGGTCAACACGGCGATGTTTTCCAGGACGTGAGCATACGCGAGGTCTTGTTCAGCGCCGAAGCCAATACAGGCGACAATCCGGACAGGAAGGTGTTTCAGTTCATTCACAACGAACAATGACGTCGCATCTTCAATAAGAGTGCCTGTGCCAGCTTCATCGCCTTGTATGAGGCTGTCAACGCCCCCATCAATGAGCAGGATGCCATCGATAGAGAGGTGATTGAGCAGGACACGATAATTTTCTAACAAGGGACGCGCCCCTGTCTTTTGAAAACACCATACGGTGATGGCTTCGCGCCGCTTCTCCTCAAACCATTGCGCTAGGTATAATTCGGGAAAGTATAGTACTAGACCGTTGTAATCGGCCGTCACTCCCACCAGAGTATCTGTCAGGCGCGTACCATGAGTACAACTCACAATGTCAGAAAAGCTAAAGTTGGCTAAATGGGCTTTTTGTCCTCGCCGTTGCAGCTCAAAATAGAGAGGAAGACCACAAAAGGTGTCAAACCCGCCCCCCATACCAGCAATAAGCACGTTCTGGCAAGGAGCTAATTGGGTAAAAATAGGCAGATTCAATTCCATAATCCGCTGCTTGAAGCGACTCACACTCTGCGTCAATCGTTTGTGAACTGAGCGCAGCGGGGCGCTCCCCTTTGTACGCAGTGCCAAGGGGCACTGGCCTTCGAAAGTTTATTTTTCCGCCCCAAACCCATAACCAATCAAATCGTTAAACCCCAATTCAAAAACCGTGTCATCTTCCAGATGTGTAACAATATAGGCTAATCGGTGCAGCTCTTGCTCAATCTCAAAAATACGTTGACAAGGTTGGTCAATCTCTTGCCGCTCTTCGCTGGAAATATCATCTTTCCCGTACAGCACGTAGCCACTTTGCCCATGCCCATAGTCTGGGCGTATACTGCGAATCAGGTATGAGCGCAGCTTTTGGGTATCGTTCAGGAAGTGGTCGAGGGCCTCGTTGCGATGTTTCAAGCGTTGCTCAAGTTGAGCGCGTCGGTTCGTGACGGCTGCTTTGATTTCTTTGCCAGCCTTTCGGAAAACAATGTGCATAAGTATCTCTCCTCTTCAGGTTTTTCTTGTCGGGGCCGAATCTTTTTGCACTCGCCCCGAAATTCCTAATAACTCTGCTTCAGGGGTGGCACAGGCGGCGGCCACTGCACTTGAGGTAAAGCAACCAATTTTCCCGCCCGCCTTTCCTGGTCGCCGTTCATACGCATCGTTATGCCAAATCCTTCCGTATGATACACCCATTACGAAATGTTCTTTGCGATAGGTTCCTGTCCGTGTGTGCCGCCTGAGGCATTCCATAACACAAGATACTCCCCTGGGGTACAGATCGTGATTTTGCCCGGGTCGGCAGATTGATAGTCGTCAGTATGTCGCGTCAGTAGATATCGGATCTGATGGCGTATGGCGGTATGATACTGAATCGCATCTTCAAAATCGGTAAATGCCGCATGCAGCGCCTCATCAATCGTCTGGGCATCAACGGGTAAGACCGTGACCAGGCTCCGTAATTTATGTAAATAGGTCAAGGCGGCATCGCGTGATCGTAAGCGTCGGAGAATATAAGAGAGGTTGGCAAAGATGAGTGAGGAGGTAGAGCCGATCAGATGACGTTCTTCAACCAACGTGAGCACCCGTGCCGAGTCATGATAGAAGGGCTGTCGTTCGGCAAAGACATCCAGGATCATATCCGTATCAAGAAAAAGAGAGTTCATGTTCGATATTTCTCCAGAAGATAGGTGGTATAGTCCTCCTCCAAATCAAGATCCTGATCAAGATGAATGATCCCTGATAATTCTCTGACGGTCGGAGAGATCGGGCTTCTGGTGTGTGGACGTTCCTGGTCGAGCAAGTATCGAAAATAGCGTTCAACCAGGGCGGAAAGACTTTGCTGGGTATTCTGCGCATAGATTTTCGCTTGCGCAATAATATCCTGATCTAATTTTAATGTCAGTTTGGTATCCATGTCATGTTCCTTTCTTTGAATACGTATAATAATTTATGGATATATACGTATTTGTCAAGAAGAATCATTCAGCATCACAAATTTTTATGGATGACGAATGATACTGTTGTCATTATTGCCTTATTCTTGGCTATGTCGATCATTTTGCTACTTATAGTCTGTTGACTTATAGTCATCATATTTCATTTTAGACGGACAAATCGCCGTATTTGTCTTCTGAAGAGATTTCTACAGATAGAAATCTCTTTCTATCTGTAGAAACATATTTCTATTGGTAGAAAT
>DF820468.1:63912-95473 GCA_000739535.1 Candidatus Vecturithrix granuli
GAGCTAACACAGTTAAAAACAATGTATAATATCTGACTTTTTTATATGAGTGCGTAATGTGAGTTAATTACATTCTGAATATCATCAGCAAAGCAAAGCAAGAACCTCACAAAGAGGTCGTCTTAGAACTCTTTAAAACCGAGCGCAAAATAGAGTTTCGCTATGATCAACCGTTGCTCAGTTTCCTGTATATGAGCGGAGTCATTGCGATTAAACGCATGGTGGAAGAGTTGTATGTCAAATTTGCTTCCCCCTTAATTTCCGGCCGGCAATGGGAAGATTCACCTGATTATCACCTATTACGGCAACCGTTACGGGTTAGAATTGAAAAGTTATACAACCGAAGCCGAATATTATGAAGCTCTGGAGCAGGCGGCTTGCTATGGAAAGCAACTGCAACTGTCAGAAATCTCCTTGATCTCCTTTGTCGAATATGTGGATGAACAGACCCGGCAGAAATATGAAGTGAAATATATTGACAAAGCGACCGACGTGAAAGTAATCCCAATGTTCATTGAGACAGGAAAGTAAGGGATTCCTCCTATGAAAATGTAGCGCGAAACTCCAGTTTCGCGCACTAGTGAGACGGCCGCGAAAAGGAATTTCGCGAGACATCTCATTTTCATTGTGCCGGGTGGGCCGAAGCTCATGACCTCTCCTATGAAACTACATGGATTTTGTGTAGGAAGGATTCCTGGCGGCGAATTGGTCGGTGTGACACCGAACCAGGCCTCTGAGAATCCTTCCTACACGAAATCCTTGTAGTTTCATGACGTCGGGTGAGCAGTCGCTCATGGTAGCTCCTATGAAACTACAAGGATGGCTCATAAGCAAGGATTTGTTATCCCTGGTTATATGAAATCCTTGTAGTTTCATTGTGCCGGGTGAGCGTCAGCTCATGTAAGCTCCTGTAAATCAATGCCATGCGGATATCCAGACTCTTGCCTGGAAACCCGCATGATGACCAATGCCGTTAGAAACTATGGACAAGTTGTTGCCAGGCGTGTTCGAGATCATAAAGATAGGCTGCGATCTCTTCCTGGGGCAAGAAGGCATATCGAAAGCCATTTTTCAACATCTCGAAGATTGTATCAGCCTGAATTCCCGTTGCCATGGCTATATACCGGTATTCATCCGCTAACGTGGTATCAAAAAACGTTGGGAGATCAGTATTAATCGTGATCGGAACACCTGCCTCAATCAGCGATTTCAGGGGATAGGCCTGAGTGGTTGGAAACATGGTATTCCAAATCGTACTCGTGGGACAGATGTCTAATGGAAGCGATTGGGCCACTAACTCCTTCATAAGCTGTTGATCTTCGATGACCCGCACGCCATGTCCGATCCGTTGGACATGCAAGACCTGGAGGGTTTGCCATATATACTCAGGTCCAAGCGTCTCACCAGCATGAATCGTGACGCCTAAGCCATGTTCGCGGGCCAGATGATAGACCTCTGTAAATTGCTGCGGCGACGGTACACATTCACTGCCGCCCAACGTGATTCCGGCAATATGCTCACATTCCAGCGTCAGGATGCGATTCAGGAGGTCTAACGCGGCCTGACTTCCCTGCATGCGGCCGAGATCAACAATCCATTGGATATGAATGCCCGGCTGTTGGGCGGCTTCTGCCAAACAATCCATTACTTCAGGCAGTTTCATGCCATGCTCCAGGTAGTCAGCCACAGCAATCGTCAACTCCGCATACACAATATGCTGAGCTTTTAATTGTTTGACGACATGGGAGATCACATAGCGCAAATCCGAACTATTTCGAATAAAACAGCCGACAAATTCATACATGGCGAGAAAATCCTTGAACATTATGTTATTGAGGAAGCGTGGTGTGTGGGGATGAACGCTTTGGATTCATATCCACACAGTCGTTCCTACTCATCAAATAAATTTCGGAGGTGTTCGGCGGTCACCGTGTTGAGGGCAAGAAAGCGGCGGAGGTTCGGCGATTGCATAAAAATCCGCCTGCGCCAGGCAGGGATACCGTGCCAGATTTTTTCCTTAGGATACGTTCTCATCAATTCGGCCAAAATCTCAACCGATACCGCTCCTCTGAGATGCACATGAAGTTCACTTTTTGGAAGCTGTTGTAAAATTGTTTTTGAAAGTTGCATACACTCTCCTCCTTCCCGGAAAGAATTGCAATATAACTTATTAGTTGTAAAGAGCTATAAAAAAAATACTTCACACGATGAAGTGAAGTGCTCCTCAATCAGTCCCGGCGATAAGAAAAATTTCAGATTTTCACCTAATCATAGACGAGAAAAGGATCAATAGATTGCAACGTCCATAAAAAACGATCAACCACAAATCTCGTTACGAATAAACTTACTATAACTTTTTAGTTATATTTGTCAAGTAATTTTTATACGATTTTTTGAAGAATGCTTGAAAAAGGTTTAGATGGCCGGTAGGAGTGCAAAGTTTAGCTGCGTGAGACCTGCCAGGTATCAGGATACCTGGCAGGTTGGTGAATCAGGTTTACTCTTTGAACTGTTTCAGCGGCTTGACGATCGCTGCGCTGACGACTTCTGCGGTTTCGCGCAGGAGTTGGATGTCTTGCTCTGCAAATACGTTTTCTTGCGTTTTCTCAATCCCAAGATACCCGATTGGCATCCCTTGCTCATCATACAGTTCCATGCCATACGCTTTCGTCAGATTGTCTGCAAAGAGCGAACTGGTCCCACGGATATTATTTTCCATCTGTAACCAACTCGATCTTCCAATCCCGTGCAAATGCTGAAGGCTCAGCACAACGCCGGTTTTTGTCGCTTCCAGAACGTTGATCACCCGGTACTCGACAGAAAACTCTTCTGTTACGCCATAAACAGCGATGTAAGCACGTTCAGCCCGAAGATCGCTCCGTAATAATAAGAGGTAAACCCCCGGCTCTGCCGGCAGGGCTGTTAAGTTTTCACCTGGCAGGCCGTCTCGACTCCGCTCGACGTGCGGTGTTCCGGTCATCGAGCGAAGTCGAGATGACAAACATCCGCAGAACCTAACAGCCCTGCCGGCTCTGTCGAGGAGACTCGACAATGTTTGACATTTTTGGGAAACACCCAGAGCCTCCCGTGAGAGAATCGCTCAAGGCATACAAGGGAGGCTCATCATGGACAACTCCAAAGTTTATCGCATACGAAATGGGAGTGTCTGTACCATCTTGTCTGGATTCCGAAATATCGCAAGAAAAAATTGTTTATCGAGTTGCGAAAAGAGTTGGGTCCCGTCTTTCGAGATCTCGCGCGGCGCAAAGAGGGTGAGATCGTGGAAGGGCACCTCCTCCCCGACCATGGGCATATATTGGTGTCAGTGCCGCTGAGAAATCCTTGTAGTTATGAAGGTTGAGAAATGTCAATTTTTGTTATTTTATTTCATTGACAATATTGATAATTATGTTCTCATTGAAATGGAACATTCCCGCCTATAGAAAAATGTCTTCTATGGACAAATAATAATTTCTGCTCTTTTCAATATCCTTGAGGTGTATCATGAAGAATCCGAAAGGCTTGCTCTCTGAAGAAGATGAGATAGTGCGTCAAGATTTAAAAAAGACGATGTCTCATCATGAATCCGAGATTTTAAATGTGCAGCGAAATTTTGCCGGGTCTTCAGCGCGAGGCCTTGCTGACAATCTGAGCACTTCTGTGAATCTTCATCATGCTCACTGCATTATCGGACAAAGCGCGTTTATGCGCCACCTTAAAACCTATCTGTTGAAAGTTGCCAAAACAGACAGCACCGTGCTCATTACCGGAGAAACCGGAACAGGCAAAGAACTCACGGCGGAAGCGATCCATCAGTATAGTTCAAGACAACATAAGCCGTTTATCTGTATTAACTGCGCTGCGCTGCCTGAGAACCTGATCGAAAGCGAGTTATTTGGCTATGACAAAGGCGCGTTCACAGGCGCGTACGCTTCAAAACACGGAGACTTCGAACAGGCCAACGGAGGTACCGTGTTCCTGGATGAAATTGGCGATATGAGTTCGTGTGCTCAGGCAAAAATTCTGAGAACCATCGAGTCAAAGGAGATCAATCATCTGGGAGGGAAAAAAAGTATCCTTGTTGATGTCAGAATTATCGCTGCCACGAATCACGAACCGGAGCGCTTATTACAAGAAGGGAAATTCAGAGAAGATCTCTTTTACCGCTTGAATGTGGCCCGCATCCATCTACCCCCCTTACGCGACCACAAGGAAGATATTCCCTATCTAATCCACTGGTACATTCAAGCCTTCAATCAGCAATTTGGAAAAACCGTGACTGGTTTCACGAAAGAAGCCTTAGACCTGTTGATGCACTACGATTGGCCCGGAAATATCCGTGAATTAAAAAATCTTTTGGAGGCGACCTTTATTAATCTTCCGTGTGAAAAAATCAGCATTGTCAATCTACCCGATCCGTTTCGAAAACGGTTGCAAGAAACTGAAGAGTTGCCGCGAAATGAACGTGAACGACTGCTTTCCGCTCTCTTTGTCTCGAACTGGAACAAAAGCAAAGCCGCCCAGAGACTCCACTGGTCTCGAATGACCGTCTATCGCAAGATGGTAAAGTACAATATATCACGGAATAGTCCATAATTCATAAGCCGCAGAGACGCAAAGCCATCGCATAGCCTATTTCTTCGCGTCCTGGCGTATTGATAGGGAAATTTAGTTCTTTTAGACAATTGAAGTACTTTAATTAAGTAGTATATAGTGTCACACTGTATCTTGCCTGCCATAAGGTGTGACACTTCAAAAACCGACTTGTTTCTGACCTTCCGTGGGAACTAACCTGATAAAGTGTAACATATACTGTGACACTTCCAGTCGAAAAATCCAGATTTTCGATGCGCATATTTTGTTAAACGCCTTGATTGGTCGGAATTTTGGGACGAATGTGCCTGAAAAATAATAGTTGGTATCGAAATTGCTTAACTTTTAGCGTGGGAACAGTTTGTGTTTGTCGAAGTGGCTAACATCATGAGATAATGAGGCCAATATACCCGGATCATTACGACTCCGATCGGTGCAAAATCCTCGTTAAAAGTTATCCAGGAGTCGATTGAACAGAATGAAATGACCCTTCAGTTCATTCAGAGGAAGAACGAAGAAGAACCTTAAACTCCAAAAATCAGAGTTGCCTTATGAGTATTAATGATGAAGCGATCGATAGTCTTACTACTGCTATGAATTCGCTTTTACCAGATGTAGGCGACCCGGTTTTACAGCCTATCCTTATAATACAGCCAGATCGAATTATACCAACCGGTATCAGTGGATTTATCGGCTTCAATAGGGATCCCGTCGGTGATATCCTCGGAAGAAGAATAGAGGCCACAGTAGAGCTACTTGTAAAAGCAAGTAACATTTTGGCGCTGGGGAATAAAGTGAACAAGATAACTCATGCGTTTTTAGGAACTGAACGGAAAACGTTACTGGAACTTGGCATCCTCATTATTACACTAGATGAGATGGGGCCTGTATCGAAAGATAAGGACGACTCTCATAAGATTGTGGAACAAGATCTGAAGTTTAAAGTTCTGTACGAATTCTTGAAAAGACCAGAGGAGCCTGATGATCTTATTCGGGAGATTCCTATAAATCTCAATGTAAGCTAAGACAGTTGAACTCTGAAAGTTCTGTTGTATAATTGGACAAAAAGGCTTCAAGCTCCTCAAAGACACACTATTTAATCAATAGGAGGTAATGAAAAATGGCAGAAACCTTTTCAGTGTCGGAACTTGTTATTCCTGGAACTTATATACGCGTCCGGGCTGAGGCTCTCATCAGCGTCGGCGGCATATCTACCGGAAATATCGGCATCGTGGGTACGGCTAGTGCAGGGGTGGGTGATGAAACCCACATTCTATCTGACTACGATAATGCTCGTGCTCGTTTAAACGCCTATGATGCTTATAACAATGGTGGGGGTACGCTCAATCTGACACGCGGGATCGAGCTATTATATTTGAACGGTGCCCGCACTGTCTATGCGCGAGCGCTGAATTCCGGCGACAATCCAGGGCAAGATGATTATATCAGCGCTTTCAATGAATTGGCTAAGGATGATGTTAATATTTTGGTAGCCCCGGAATTGGCAACGACGGATGCCTTGGCTGTCTTTGGCAGCGTGTTGGAGACGGCAGAAAATAATGGAAAGGATATGGTTGCCGTCGTCGGCTCAGATGCTATCACGGTAGCGACTATTACCACTCAGGTGACCACCAATGATCGAATCATTATGACCACGCCGGGAATCCAGGCTTATGACTCAGCGGATAACAAAAAGGTATCTTTGAGCGGCAGATACAGTGCAGCAGCAGTTGCGGGTTTACTCAGTACTCTCGTTCCGCAGTGGAGTCCTACGAACAAAGTATTGCCTGGTGTTACTAATCTGTCTCAGCGTTTCTCCTATGGAGAGATGAAACAATTGGTCAACAGCCGATTACTGGTTTTGGAGAAACGGCAGGGAGTACGGGTAGTACGTGGATTGACCACCGATAATGGGGCGTTTGCACAGATCACTACACGGCGTATTACCGACTTTACTAAAGCTGGCATTCGTAAAGCGAGCGATCCGTTTATTGGAAGATTGAACAATCAGCGCGTGCGTAAAGCTCTTCAGGGGGCGATTGATGGTTTCTTGACCACGATGGTACAAGATGAGGCCCTCATTGGCTACAGTTTGGAAGTCACCGCCACCAGAGATGATGAGATCGCCGGACGTGCCATAGTTAATGCTATTGTGCAGCCGACTTTCAGCATCGATTTTGTCGCCGTAACCTTAGTACTTCAGTAGGAGGAAAAAAATGGCAAACACGAGCGTATTCACCGGAGCGGATGGATCCCTCACGCTATCGGTACCTCAAGGTGCTGAGGGAGAAAAAGCCCAGGAAGTGTTAAGCGCCTATGAAATGATAGCTGTAGGCCGGGTTCAAAACGTCAAAGTAGAAGTGTATTCCGATGTAAAAGCGTTTCATGAGATCGGACAACGGTATGCTACAGAACTGCGTCCAGGAAATGTTACTATCAAGGGCACAATCGGACGGGCGTACATCAATGGCGCCATGCTCAAACTCTTGCTAGGGGAGGCCGCCGAAAGTCGACCGGCGGCAAGTTGGGTACAGCCTGCCTTTAACATGACATTATTGGTCGTAAACCCTGCTGCGCCCAGTGTGCGCAACACTGTCACACTCCATGATGTCAAGATGAACAGTTGGGTGTACAATATGCCTGAGGATGACTTTTTGTTGGAATCGGTTAATTTTCAAGCCCTGTACCTTACCGTTCAGGATGAAGCATGATGCTATCGGCAGAAGAATTACTCGCAGGAAGCGAACTGACTTTTGAGGTCGAAATTCCAGGAGATGTTTTGCAGCCGGGCAAAAATGATTGGGAAGAAAACCCTTCTCGTCGTACTGTACGGCTTCGACCGCTTACAATCCACGATTTACAATTGATCGATCGAGCGGCTAAAGAAAGCGATAACCTTGTTGCCGCCCTTATGGTCCACCGCGCCCTGGTGGAACCGGACATGACTGTAGCTGATATAATGAATATGCATGTGGGATTGATGCAGTTTCTCTTGCACCAGGTCAACCAAGTCAGTGGGATTGAGGCGACATCTGACCTACTATCTATGACTATGGAAGCTCCGTTGGCTAAGGCGGCATTTATTTTGGCCAGGGAGTTCGGGTGGACCCCCCAACAGGTTAACGAATTGACACTTGGTCAGGTATTGCTCCACTTGCAAATGCTTAAGGAGAAATCGTAGCTGTGAGGTTTAGTGGTAATAAAGGACAGAAAGAATGGCGTGAAACAGTCCGAGCATTCAGGAATGCTGTGGCTTTATTGAAAAATCCCGACTCAGAACTGTTTGCGGATGTATCATTGGGAGAACAATCCTTGAGTATTTTAACTTTAGAGTTGCCCCTGGTAGATTTTTCTCCCTTCAGCGCGCTTCCGGATGACCCGGGTTATGGCAAGCGGACAGGTGTATCCAGGGGAGGCAGGAATAATAAGGAAAAAACGCATGTAATCATCGAACAAGCCCTGAATCCAGTTAGCCCTGCCGAGCCCCAGATCTCTCAGTCGATGAGTCAAAAGAGTAACATTCAAGACCGGCTGTACTCTGAAAGTCGTGAATCTATAGCACAGCCGCCGGTTTTTTCATTTCGACATTGTCGCGAATGTATTAATGACAGCCATAAGTCTGGTGATCCTATGTTAAAGCCAGAGCTTTCGCATAACCTTGCTCCTGAGCAAGGAACTGGTTCAATACTTGCTGAAAAGCAGCAGAAACCTGCCGCGGAAGATGAGGAACCTGATCTATCTAATAATAAGTCTTTGCAACCGATGTCTCTGATGGATAATCTCACAGATGCTCTCCTTCACAAGACTGATAGCCAGATGTTCCACCAGGCATCAGGTACTCCGCTGATTACAAACACATTCTCGGAGAGAGGCGCTCTGTATCAGAATCATTCACCACAAAGTGAGCTCTCTGAATTGGGGGTGAATAGGCCCATAGACCAAGCCCAGTCGGAGATAAGGAAAAATGCGCCTCCGACTGGTGAGCAGAATGAATATTCAATTCATAGCAAGCAGAATCATCCAGAGCATTCAACTGGTTTTCATTCGGTAATCAGGAGTAGTGCTATCGAGTTGATTGACTCATTGGCGGAACATCTGTTCTCATCTTGGGATAACCCTACCTCGGATACACATCGGATCAGGTGGAATGCATCTGAAGAGCGATCTGATTCGACCTCAGTACGCATGGCAGAGAACTCTGATATGCCCTGGTCAGAGGATCGTTCCGCTATTGCTTTGACACCTCACACGGAAGTGAAACAAACACCTGTTAACTCATTGAATTTGCTCCGGTCTCGGTTAGAAGAATTGGATGTAATTGCATCCGCGACCGGCCAACAGATAGATGCAGATACGCTTGCTTCACTGATTAACGATGTGCTTGTCAAGCAGGCCCAACGTTATGGAGTAGATCTATCATGAGTGTGAAACCGGTTTTGGGAGGTTGGGAGATCCCCCGTATCGAATCTATAAAAATTTTGGAAAATCGTTCTTTCGTGGAATTGACTGTCCCCGGTCGGGTAGGCAGCCTGTTCCAGGATATGAATACCGCTCCGACCTGCATTGTCATCTCAGGCAGTTTATACGGGGACGAGGCGCGCAATGCGTTCCTGGAAGAAGTACGTGGGAAGTTTCGCGACGGTGAGCCAGTGACCTTTGTGGCAGATATTGTTACCGCAACGGAGATTCAATACGTTATTATCGGAACCCTTCATTTCGAGGAAAGTGGTACAAAACCCGATCAGATTGGGTATTTCATTGTCCTTAAAGAGAGTCCTCCGCCATCACCGCCAGCGGATCCGTTAGGGGGGTTAGATGCAGGTCTTCTGGATCAGGCAGATAATTTTTTGGATTCAGTGACTGGCGCGTTAGACATTATCGACTTACTTGGTAACGTTCCTAATATCGATGACCCAACACCGCCGTTACGAGATGCACTAGAGGGTATTTCCTCAGCACTTGATAGATTAAAAGGAATTACCGGGAGTCTCAATGAATTATTTGGAGGAAGGGAATAGCTATGCCTACTTTATTTCAACGTCTGGATACTGTTCTCGATGGAAATGAATTATCGACGCGTCTTCCAGAACAGGTCGAGAAGCTAACATCGATTACAAATACAGTTGTTGGTTTAATCCAGGATCCTCCTGATAGTCTCGCCGATTTCAGTCGAATTCTGAATGAATTGCCATTGCCTGACTTAGTGGGTAGTGATTTTGCATCATCTCTAAGTTCACTACAAAGTGCGCTGCCGTCAGAATTATCATCTGTTGTGGGTGATTTGGTGAACGGACTTTCTGAGCTGCAAAATACGGTTAGCACTGAATTAGTAGAAATTCTCGATGATGCCTTAAAGGCAATACTTGCTATTCATCGTTTAATCCAAATTGATTTCTCTTGTTTATCATCATCAAAATCTGAGTCATCTAACACGAGGAGTCGTTCATCAAGCAATGGCAGCGATTCAGGAGATTTAGGAAACAGGAGATTATCAAATCGTGAGATCGAGATTAGTGGCATTGCTGAAGCATCCAATCAAATTAAAACGATCAACAAGGTATTAGATAGTTTTCCTTCACCGTTTAACATAGAAAATTTCCTTAATTGGCTAAAAGATGTAGTTGCAATTCGCCATAAACAAAACTTGTTACCAGGTACAATACCGATTATTGATGATATTATTGATCCATTAAATACGCTGACAACCTGGAGATCATTTAACGCGGATCAAATTTGTGATCATTTGGTGCGGTCTTTACAAAATTTAGTTACATTTACTCGCAGTACAGTATATAGGTTAATGTCGAATCTTGCTTCGGATTTATCAGCTACTACAAGCCAACTTGAAACAGCTACTTTAAGTCAAATCGCAGATAGCTTAACAATGCGTTTACATGAATTGCAATTATCTGTAAACAGTGCCAATCTTAGTGATACTCTCGAAGCTGTGAACGAAATCAATACTCAACTGAATAACTACGAAAGTCTTCGTGCAACGATGCAGACAGGTCTGTTATCCATTCTGCCGGTTCTAAATTCTCGATTGAATACTTTAGCTGATGATCTGTTTGATGAAATGGGGCATTTGGTTTCAGTATTGCGACCTAATCCGGCTATTGGTGAAATTGCAAATGCACTGCCGAAATCAAATGATGATTATGCCGTCCTTGAAGCAATCGAAGAACAATTTCAACCTTTGTCTGAGTGGATGGAAGACTTAACAAATCAGATAGATTTTCAAGTAATTCAGGAACCCTTGAGTGCAGTTGCCAATACTGCGCACACTGCTGTAGATAATTTAGAACAAGGTTTAATTCAAGTGACTGTTCAAGTACGGGCAATATTTGGAAAAGTAGAGTCGCTGCTGGATGAAATTGATACGTACGCCCTTATTAATCAGATAAAAAATGCCATTGAAGATTTTGAAGTTGAGTTGATCCAACAAATAAAATCCCTATTTGCGCTGGCGCGCGATGCTGTAGCACAAATTATTTCATCGATAAACGGACAAATGGATAAATTTTCGCCTGAGGATGTTATTGCTGCTTTAAGACAGATGATGGCGAGCCTTACTTCTGTGTTTAACGATGCCGCTGTTGTGTCTGCAATCAATGATATACGCAAAACACTTGATCAGGTGAAAACCCAAATCGAGCAACTGTCCTTTGCACCATTAACTGCTCAAGTAATTTCAGGTATAGAAGAAATATCGGTTACATTGAAAAGCATTGATACTTCAGCATTAAATGCTACATTGCAAGCTGCTTTGCAAGTAGCCCTGGCTCTCCTGCCAGATGACATAAAGCCGTTAACTGATCCGCTTATTGGAGAATTTGATAATCTAGTGGAATCCGGTCCAGTGTCCCTCCTGCAATCAGTACAGGCGCAACCAGAGAAATTACTCGATAAGGTACGCGATTTTGAGCCGGCCACTTTAATTGGAGATTCACTATCAAAACCTTATGAAGATCTATTATCAAAAATGCACGCATTTAAACCAAGCACCTTGCTTGATCCTGTAAATGCTGAGATCGATAAACTCAAACAGCGTCTGGAAAATAAGGCCAATCCGGGTAAACTAATTGAATTATTGGAACAGCCCTTCAATCAATTATTGGCTGATTTCGATCAATTTAAGCCAGAAGCTTTAGTTAAACCATTGGATGATGCGATCTCAAATACCATTAATAACATTCTCACTGTATTGCCTGTTGATGAAATCTTACATCAAATTGATACTGTCTTAGGTTCTATTAAAGAGGTGGTGGATTTCGGCGAAAACCTGGTCAAAATGTTTGAAAAGATCACCAAAATATTCGCCGGATTGTCTGATTCTGAAAACCAGTTAACCAATTGGATGAATGCCATTCTGGGCAAAGTTGAATCTATTAGAGACTTGAGCGTGTTAGAAACAAAATTTACTGAATTGGCGGCTGTAATAGATGAAATAAAGGCAAGTCCATTAAATGCAATTTTTCAAAACGCAACCACTCCTTTATTGAACGCATTAAATACTCTTGATCCGAAAACACGCCACGTAGCCTTGATTCAGGCATATAGCGGCTTTCCACGATCTACTTTAGAAACGCTCCCAGATTCTACCGAAAAAACAGCAATCATTGCTGCTCTGGATCGTTTTAATCCGCTTAATCCCGATTTTGGTGCACCTTATCAGGCCTTACTGCTATATAAAACAACTTTATCGCAAGCCCACACAAATTTGCAGACCGTTTTTGGCGATTGGGATCGTCATTATCACAGCGAGGATAGCACATTAGCCCAATTTCAGGTGACACCTATCACAACAAGCCAATTACGTAGCTGGTTACAGGAAGAAATGAGTGTCTCATTTCTTGGGCCCTTAAAAGTTTTGTTTGTAAGAATTGAAGCCTTAGCTTCGCCGATCAATATGGTTTTTACTCAAATTACAAATCTTGTGACCACCTTACAGGCTAAAATCAATGATCTTTTACTGGGGCCAACCTCTTTAGAAGGTATTCGCAATACGCTTAATGATTTGATTCAACGTTTGCATGATTTCAATCTGGATTTTCTGACAGAAAGTCTTGAGGATATATTTAAGCAGTTACGAGAGAAGATAAATCAGATCAATCCGGCAAATTTCAAAGAGACGCTCAACCAGAGTTTTACTAATATGCTCACTGAAATTAATTTGAGTTTGATTATCCCAACTGCTGATCTCCAGACGCTTGATAACAACTTTAATGCACTGATTGAGAAATTCAAGACATTAGACCCCAAAAAATTGGTTACTGAGGTCGTGCAACCAGAGTATGAAGCAACCATCGTACCTCTTATAGAAACCTTCGATCTCAGAGAATTATTAGAAGCTATTATCGAGCGTTTACGTTCATTAGATGAGGAGTTAAAAAACGAAATGAAACGCGTGAATGCAGCATTCCGAACGATGAAAAATTCAATCCCATCAATGAATGTTGCAGGGGCTATTTCTTTATAAGCTATAACGACGTATAGGTAATGGAGTTGGATGGATGAGTATCGGTTCAATTTTGATACAACCACAACGGATTAGTCGAATACAATCGGCAAGCAAAAATACGGTTCTTATTGATGATACTATCCGAATGGGAATACGGATGCTGTTTGATCCTAAAGCGTCCCAAACTATCTTACAAATTGCAGGTGAAGCTATCCAGAATACAGCTCTCCGATTCCAGGATCGTGTCTCCACGCGACTTAATACCGCCTACAAACGGTTACAGAACCTGATTCAGCCGATTACTGATTTTTTCCAGTCATTTGATTTTGATGCTCTGGAGGATAATCCTGATGCAGGGATGCAACTGGCTGAGCAGATGCTTGAATTGTTTTCAAATGGAGTCAACAGTCTCTCGTTAGATCAACTGCGCGAGTATATGACCGAATTAATAGACATTCTTGAAAACGACTTAGGTATAACCGGAAGTTTCATCGAAGATGAGATTTGGACATTTATCGCAGATATTATCAATCGCCTGGAAGAAATCCCTGCAGATGCGGCCAGAGAAATACGTGAGAATCGCCTGGATGTAGCGGCAACGTTACGCCGCATCCAAAGGCATCTGCGGCAAGAGTTTGCATTTCCAAAACCGGAAGCAGAAAAGTTAGCTCGTATTTTGCTTAAATTATTACGCCAAACAGGAATAGAGGATGTTGCGACAAGAGCTAAATGTATTACAAAAGGTCTTGACGATGCGATGGACGCCGTATCCGGTATTAATCAAGTGGTTCAGGGAATACAGCCTCGAAGTCTTGGCGCGGCAGCAGCGGACGATTCAGAGAATGAATCTCGATATGCCTGGTATGCCACCTGGCTTTTGCAATATAAATATCGGGACATCCCATTATTTGAACCAGATAGTTTTAAAGATGTTAAGGCCTTTGCCAATAAACTTAAAAGCCCCTCTAATTCTGATGCTGTGTCAAGATATATCCACTCACAATTCACAGAACAAGAACAATCCGCGTTAAATGCCTATGATGGCACATCAAATCCGGATGATAATTTGAAGAACATTATTCTCTCGGTTTTAAACAAGTTAATTCAGGAAAGACAACTTGATGATTTGGATGCATTTGGAAATGTCACTCTGAGTGAAGAAACGAGAGAAGTCCGAGGTAGTTTCATAAAAGATAAGGAACTCATTCGATACAATCGTATGATCCTTGAAGATGTTTATCCTGCCGAACTTGAAAAACTGCCCAGAAGTGGATGGGCTCGTTTTTGGTATAGGGTGTGGGAACTAATAAAGGAAGGCTCTGGCTGGCCAGGCGAGCAGGTTCGTGTCTCTAATGACGGTAAATACCTGATGCTGGGCGATAAAATTATGCTTTCCGGTACCGATGTGAGTTGGCAGAATGCTCCCATTTTCAATGTTCAGGGTTGGGCTGAAGGCAAGAAATACTATTGCTTTCATCATATCAGCAAGGAATTCATGGAAGGCTGGGCCTGGCATAGCACCTGGGCCAATGATGCCATCCGAACATTATGGCATTTGCTGTATATTCTGCAAACCGGACGCGCCCACTTTGTCCCTAATCTGTTAAATGGGTTATATGATGTTGCGCATGGCCTCACCTCCGGTATCGCCCGAAAACCATTTTCCGGTTTTGAATTCTTTTCGCATAAATGGCTGGAATGGGCTTTAGGAGCACCTTTGACCTTAACGACGGCAGGTTCACCCCAGGGAGCCTATACCGAAGCCAGTTTCATCAATCGATTAGCATTCTGGTTTACGGTGTATATGGGAGATATTCTGAATTATGCCGGCCCGGTTACTGCGACAAATGCGTTACGCAATTTGACGCTTTCGTTTATGACTGCCCTTAATTTTCGCGGTCCCCAGGATGGTCCTTCGACCGTCCCCGAACATAGTGCTATCAATTATAAGGAACTGGATGGTATTGTTGATGCTGTTGTAATCGGTTTTACCTATTGGCTAGCTTCAGAAGTGAAGCGGGAAGAATATGTCCACCCATTCTATCCAGATGATGTCCCGGGCCGTGTTTGGGCTCTTTGGCTCGCTGGTGGTGTTGGGATGGGACTCTTTGCCGGTTTTGTCGGCACGTTGATCGCAGAAATTACGGCCTGGGCTGAAGACTGGGCATTGCTGGGATGGACTATGTTGAAAACGATGCCTAAAGTGCTTATCCAGTTCTGGCCGATTTTATATAGCTTGCGTGAAGGAGATACAGATGATGGGAAATTTAATCCAACTGGAGGTACTGAATTTACTGGGTATCCTCAAAAAGTGACAAATGGCACTAATACGCCATCTCCGTACCTCTTGCCTTATGAAGCCGGTAAAATGATCAATGTTGGCCAGGGAAATCTTGGGGTTTTTAGTCATAATCCCAGGGCGAATAAGATACACACATCAAACCCGGCACCCATGCAGACGTATGCTTATGACTTTGCCCTGGATCAGGCGGAAGAAATTCTTGCCAGTCGCCCTGGAACCGTAGTAGGTTTTTATGAATCTACCCCAAATGATACAGGTGGTGATTGGAATTTCATAAGGATTCGTCATGATGTAGATGATAATGGTAATGCAATTACTCCTGATCCTGTTCACGACCGCGATGTAGGTGGCAATGTGACCAGAACCTTCGCCGTTTATGGCCATGGTCGTCAGAATGGAGTGACCGATGCGTTTGCCCGCTGGTCCACACCAGTGCCTACGGCCAATATTATCGGAACCAGGGTAAGACGAGGTCAACCAATTATGCTGGCGGGCGATACAGGTACCAGTTTTTATAACCATTTGCACATGCATGTTTTACCTGGAAAATCAGGTCCAACTTCAATAGATGCAAATACGACTTATGCGATTCCATTTATCTTTCAAGATGTAGATGGCGATGGTATGTGCAAAGCATTACATTGGTATGAATCCACAAACACAAGAGTGACATAAAATTGTCCTCATTGAGAAATATGGCGTGACTGATACTATACTGGATAGCAGGAAGTCATCTTGTAGCGTGTTTTAATGAATCTGACATTTCCGAATAACAATTCCATACCTGCCGTCAGGCGACCCGTATTGGAGGTCAGCTTTGGCAGTGGGAACGCTGACGACTGGAAACAGGCTATAGTGTCACTTACTGTGGAAATAGGCCTTGTCCCCACTGTTGATGTGGTGGAAATTCAGCTTTCCGCACTCGATCAAGCGCCTGTGGTGGCTGTGGATGATGCCGGCAGCGTCTCTTTAGGCTATGAAGATAGTTCACCGAACCTTGTCTTTACAGGTCAAGTCGAAACTGTACATTACACGATCGATGGGACAACACGCATTAGTGCAACGAATGGCGGCGCATCACTTGCCAAACTACGGGTAAACCAGAGCTATGAACAGCAGAAAGCCGGAGATATTGTCAACGATCTGGTAGGAAGGGTTGGAGTTGGAACAGAGACCATCCAAGATGGGATAAATTTTCCGTTCTATGTTATCGACGACCGCCTTAGCGCATATCGGCATATTGCCGAACTGGCTAGGAAAAGCGGTTACCTGGCCTTCTTCAGTCCGGAAGGTAATTTGAACTTTGCGCCTTTCGCTGCCGGGCAGACCGTACAGACATTTACATACGGTGTGGATATTCTGTCGCTACAGTTGATTGAAGCCACACCAATTTTAGGGACTGTGACGACGACTGGGGAAGGGGCAGCCGGTAGCCAGGGACAGGAAGCCTGGAATTGGTTGGTGAAAGATCCGTCATCAGTGAAAAGGAGTGCTGGAAATGGTGAGCCGCAAAGGGAAGTCCAGGACGCCTCTCTACGCAGCAGTGATGCTGTCCAAAACGCAGCCGATGGCATAGCAAACTCAGCGGGTTTGATGAAGTTTATCGGCAGGCTACTCGTGCCAGGTGCTTCGGCAGTGACCGTCGCAAGTGCGATTGAGATCGTGGATGCACCCCAGGAGGTACTGAACGGTCTTTGCCCGGTACACCGGGTGCGCCATCGCTTCTCCAAACGGGAGGGCTTTACCACCCTGATTGAATTCAGCAAAACCGATGGCGGCGGATTCGGTGGTTTGGGAGGCTTCTTATGACATCCATGCTATTCGAGACCATTCAGCGCATCATACAGGAGGAGTTAGGGCGGATTCGCACTGCTGAACTCGCCATTGTGCAAGATCAACATCCCCACGCCAGCGAGTCCGACAAAGATAATTATGCCTGTACTGTGCGACTCCGAAATTCCGACATTGTGCTGAAACAGGTCCCAGTAGCAACATCCCGGATCGGTAGCGTGAGTATCCCGGCCGTAGGCGACCTGGTGTTGGTACAGTTTATTGATGGAGACATCAATGCTCCGATCATTACCGGCCGCCTGTATAACGACGAAGATCGGCCGCCTGTGAATGACGACGGGCAGTGTATCCTTCATGTGCCCCTTGGGGTTGAGGAGAGCGGTGCAGTACATATCGAGTTACACAGTGGTGACCGACGCGAGATAATCGTCAAACTAGGCAGTGGCATATCGGTTAACCTGCGTGATGATGATCCTGTTTTGGAAATGGACGTAGATGGGGGCAAAGCAACAGTAAAAATTGACCGTGATGGCGCCATCACGTTGGAGAGCCAGGGTAATATTAAGATGATGGGAAAAGAAATTACGATAGACGCTCAAAGTCAGCTTAACCTCAAGGGTAAGACAGCAGTGAACATCAACTAGATCGGGGAGGGAGTAATATGGGACAACCAGCAGCAAAACAGGGTGACCAGGTCATCGCCACCGATACGCATATCATTATGATCCCTTCACCGGGCGGGCCAGTGCCTACACCGTTACCGCATCCCTTTACCGGACAAATTGATGGTGGACTGAGCCGTGATGTGAACATCGAAGGGAAACCAGCAGCAGTACAGGGCAGCACAGCAACGAACATGCCATCGCATATCCCCCAGGGAGGATCATTTCAAAAGCCGCCCAGTAATAAAGCGACGATTCAACTCGGCAGTAGTAAGGTGTTAATCAATGGCAAACCCGCCGCTCGGAACGGAGACAAAGCCATGACATGCAACGACCCCACTGATCTCCCTGTTGGTACGATTGTCGCCGTAAGTACTGTGATGATAGGAGGGTAATGGAGTGGCAGAAGATCGACAATTACTTACCGATATTCGCCTTGTTCTGCGCCACTCGGAACTGAGACCAGTGTATGAAGTGGATATAGATCGCCGCCGTGTGGCCACCAGCCCAGGACTGCTTATGGATATGGGGGTCGTGAGTGGTCGTGATAATCTATCGCAGGCTATCATTTTGCGATTGCTGACGCCCAGGGGTGAACTCTCAGCACTAGGGCATCCAGAGTATGGCTCTCGTCTGCATGAACTCATCGGCGAACGGAATACAGACACAAAACGTAGCTTGATCAAACTCTACATTCTGGAGAGCCTGCAAATGGAACCCCGAATTGAGAAAGTAGTCGAGATAACCGTTGAACCGGCCGAAGGTAAACGTGACCGTGTCAATGTCCTATTGCGGGTCAAACCGGTAGGTAAAACAGGGACAGTGACGATTGGTCCTTTTATATTGGAGCTTGAACAATGAGCTTTAGACGCCGTAAGTTTCCTGAAGTTCTTGAAAATATTCTTACCACAATTACAGGAGGGGTAGCTGCGGAATCGCATCCTTTTCCACCGCCTGGCGGCGATAAACCTCCCTACACACATAATCTCCAGCAACCGCCAGTTTCGGATGTGGTTTCAATTTACGGCAGAAGGGACGGAGAACCCCACCTGTTCCGCAAAAATACGGATTACAAACTGTTAGGCGATCAGCAGACGATCGAATGGCAGGAAGGAGCGCAATTTCCGGATCCGGGAACACTTATTCAAATTAACTACTATCCTACTTCGGCCCAGCCAATTCTGACAGACATCCAGACCGGTAGCGTCGTCAGGACGCTCTCCGAGTCTGTAGCCTTGGAGATTGCCCGCCTTTATGCTCAACTTGAGGTAGTATATCAAGCAGGATTTATTGACACCGCCTCTGGCAAAGCGCTGGAAAACGTGGTGGCCTTACTGGGAATTGAACGCGTCAAAGGGGGAAAAGCGGCAGGTACAGTAGAGTTTACCAGATCGCCAGGTAGTCTGGGAACTATTAATATACTAGCGGGCACACGCATTATCACCCCTGACGGTAATGTGGAATATGAGACTACTGAATCTGTGACATTAGGTGAGGGACAAAAGATTATCCGGGTAATGGCCCGGGATCTGGAGCTTAATGACCCACTCCCAGCCAATTCTCTGACTATTATCCCGGTACCGATTGCTGGTATCGCTAGTGTGACCAATCCCGCTCCGACTGCCCTTACTACTCAAGATGAAACCGATGCTGAACTGCGCACGCGGGCCAAGAGTTTTTTGCATGGCAGTGAACGCGCAACGCTTGGGGCTATCAAGGAGGCCATCGCACGGCAGGGCATTACCGCCGATGTCGAAGAGGTGGCTGACACTCCTGGAAAGATTAAGATCACACCCCATGCAGAGAGTTTGCCTCCGGAACTCCAGCAGCGGCTATTGGCTGCCATTGAAGACGCCCGGCCAGCAGGTGTGTTGGTGACATTAGAAGGTGTAATACCACCCAGGAAAGTTAATTTGGAACTACGCATCACTACCGTTAACGGCCTGTTAGAGCAAGACCTACGGGCTGCACAGCGAGCTATACGTGACAAAATCGAAGACTATTTCGCCCGATTGTCAGCCAGGGAATCGGGAAGTATCAACCGCATCGTTGGATTGGTGCTAAGTGTGTCCGCGGTTGAGGATGTACGCCTTCTTAGCGCTAGTTTGGATGATACAGGGGAAGATGTACTGGATTGGGAGACTGGTCAACTTAACATTGGCGGATTTCCCACTGTACTAGGCGAACTCCATATTGCTGACCCCAACCTGCCGACGCTGCTGAACGTGGTGATCTCATATCCTGAAAGCAAAACCCTGCCCGATAAATCATTAATTCAGGCGACTTTGACAAATACCCTAATGTATCTCAATAACCTGAATGCCAGTGACCAGGTGGAGGAGGCAAAGCGAGAGCTTTCATATCGTAAACTCCTGTATGTTGTCCCGTTACCGTTGTCAGAAAAGCCGACGGGATCCCTGGAAGACTATTATAATCAGGTCGCGGCTGGTATTCTCCCGACATTGCCCGACGAAACCATCATTAAGCCTTACCAGGTACAGTTTGTCTTCACGTTAGAGAGTGGATTCAGTCGGATTTTGTCCCAGGAGTCAGATACATATCTTCTCACTCCTTTCGAGCGCTTGTCGCTTAGCGGGGTAGAAATCCGCGCGGAGGTTAACAATGCCTATATTTGAGCAAATCCGAGACCATCTCCCGACACTCTATAGGCCGGATAAAGATGATACTGGCTTGCTGACGATATTTTTGCGGGCTGTCGCCGAGGTTTTTGAGGAGATCAATCAAGAGGCAAGTAATGTATTGCAATCACACTGGTTTGCATATACGGATCGGGCGATTTACAGCCCGTATTTCACCCGTAGCCACCAATTGCTGAACCTGCCTTTTCCGGCCCCTAACGATCCGCTACTGCTTGGGTTCCCGTACATCCATGATCTCGCCCGCCTGGCTGCGTTGTTGACATTGTCGCCATGGCGGGAACCGCCTACCCTGAGAGAGTTAGTGGAAGCTTACCGTTTACGGATTAAACGTATTGTGGCGTTGTACCGTAATGGTTTAGGAACCGTGAACGCGCTACGAAGCATGGTGGAAGCTCAGTTGCCGATAGACTCTGAACTCCGAGACCGGCCCTTTTGGCTGGAGGAGTTTGCACCCCTGGTCAAACGCTCATTAAATGCGCCGACGCGAGGGGAACCGGCGAATATGGTTGGACCGCTCATGCGTTGGACGGTTACCAATGATGGTCTTTCATCAACTCCGCCAACACTCTATATCCAGGGTGTCGAACCGCAAGAAGGTTTTGTCGCAGTCGCAGCTACTGAAAATCCATTGATAGAACTGTACCAGGCTGACGACAACTATCCTCGATTGGGTATTGCGTACCTGGGCACTATTGATCCTGGTAAAACCCTACGTTTGCGGCCAGCTTATAGATCATGGATAGGATTAGACGCCGGAATACAGTACTCAGAATCAGTACCTACGGAGAACGGTCCAGCAGATCCCACTGCGCCGGGTCCCTGGCAAACCCTGCCAGGATCTCCAGAGACTACTGTGGTGGACATACACCAGGCTCACGATTATACGCTATGGATCGCCACGAACACTGATGGGGCTGGCGCGCTCTGGCGCTACAATGGACAGAACTGGAACTCCATAGTATTGAATGGGGATTCCCAGTTGTATTGCCTGGCTGAGAACGGTGAATATCTTTTTATTGGTACCGAGAACGGGCTGTTGCGTATGGAATTATATCCGGAAAATGGCAGTGCTTTCGTTGCCAATCCCATCTCCGATTCAGAGGGACAGGCTATCTACGCTATCTTTCATGGAGCAGACGGCCTGTGGTGGCTTGGTACAGCTAATGGCGTTACACGATTAAATCCAGACGATACTCTTCAAGCGTCTGCCCTACAAGGTACGGAGGTCTATGCCATCAGCCAGGACAGAACCGATACCCTATACTTCGGTACCGCTTTGGGCCTATTCCAGTATCAACCGGACACCGGACACTGGTATTGGTATGAGGGAAAAAAACACACAGAGCAGGAGGTGGACTGGAAGCCATTCTGGCCTGAGAAGGAGGGAGAAGAACAGAATTTCCCGAAAGCCGAACAAGTATTCCTCCCGCCTGTTTTGTGTGTTCATCGCGGCCCAGATGCATCCCTGTGGATTGGGACCGAGAACGGAATAGCTCGCTATGTCGCCCACTTTGTGCGTGGGCTTACTTATGAAACTGTGCTGGAAGCATTTCCTGATTTAACGACAGGGCCTGTATTTGCAATCAAAGAAGATGCACGTGGATTGATCTGGTTCTGTACAGATCAGGGGTTATTCCGTTATGATGGCCGGGATTGGTGGCAATTTCAAGATGGTGTGTGGGTACATCTCAAGCGAGCAGATACGTTGTACCATGACACTCCAAAGCCGAGGGGCAAATGGCGTTTCCAGCGCTCTGCATCACAATGGCAACGGTTCAATAGCAAGACATTGAACTGGGAGAATATCTCGCTTGAAGTACGCAGTATCAAGAAAGCCCTCGTACATACAATACTCTGGACCGATTATATAGCGGCGGACCTGGGTCAATGGGATAGTACGGAATTCACTAATCCCGAGCCAATTGACGTAACAACTCTTTGCGTGCGATATAAACCAAGCGAGCAACGTATCGTTGATGGCGGCATCCCTGCCATTCCACGTCTGCCAGTTGGCTCTTCTATCTGGCGTTATCTTTCTATGGAACCTGAGGATTTGAAGGAACCAGCAGATCGACCATCGTGGACAATTGAAGGGCGGCTGCTCCCCCCTCCTCCTGATTTAAAGGCCGCTGGCCCAGGGCGTTACGACATCGAAATACCTCCCCCGTCCAGTAATTTTGACAAAGCCGTCTTCGCTTTCAAACCCGCGGCTCGGGTGTGGTTTTCTTGGGAAGCCAGAAGCCTGTTGACTGTGCTGGTCCGTTTGAAGAAGCGATCTACTGATGAACATATTGACCCGGCCATTCTCGACCGGGTGTGGCAAGGTGTTCAGCAGGTGCGGCCAGCAGGCATCCGCACTATGCTGGCGGTTGAAGAAAACATCGTGCGAGGTAAGAACAATGGGTGAACTAAGTGCTCAATTAGGTAACAAGCTTGCCGGACAACTCATCAGGTCGGAGGATTGGAATTCGCTGGTTGCTGCTGTAGAGAATATTAAAGTGACGCTTAACGAACATATCGTCGGTGCTGAAACACAGTTCGAAGCAGTGAACAATCACATCCAGGACCTGAAAACGGAAGTTAATGATCTGAAGGAAGAGTTTAACGCCTTCCGTGAATCGTTAGAACCGCTATTGCGAGAATACTACCGTGTGACCATGGAAACAACCAAGGTAAATTACGCGATCGGCGAACTGGCAGAGATTACTGCGCGGATTACAGATTTGCAGGGGAATCCGCTCGATTTGACGAATGTAGCACAGCGCCCCTGGATAGACTTCGTCGTTGCATGGGGTCAGCTTAAGCCGGTTGCTGGTTTTGAGAGCCGCGGTGGTGTCGGGGATCGTACCATTGCAGTGCAGACGAATTTACAGGGCATTGCCCGGGTTCGTCTCCGGTCAGAACATGCAGAGGGCTTCACTGATGAGGCCGAAGATGAGGTAGCAACGTTCTTGACGACTAAGTTGGTGGAAAACAGTAAAAGTATCGTTGATATTGTCCTGGAAGCCGCTACTCCAAGAGACGAGAAAGTCAAAGTTGCTTTCCGTACGCTGACTGCAGAATATGATCGTCCTGATGCAATCAATGTACGTAACTATATGGATATTTACTACAGGAAGGACCCGACCATTGTAACGGGTAAAATCATGCCTACTTTTAGGAGTCGCTGGCGTGACTACCGATCTACAGTGATGGCTTTTGCCAAGAGAGATAGTGATCCACGAACCCCAGACCAAAGTCGGGGGATCAGCTCAATCCAGATAACTTTTCGAGATTGGATCTTTCCGTGGATCACGCTGGACTATATGGAAGAAACAGCCTCATTGGTGAAGAACATAAGCGATCGATTTGCACCGAAAGTGACGAAAAACTTTTCTGAATCAGTTACCTTTATCAAGAGTGAAGTGAACGATATTGTACGAGACAAGGGATTAATTGGAAAGCAGCGGGACTATAAAGTTATCAACGCTGCCCTAGATCAATTAAATGTCCCCCAGCCCCCAGAGTTCCTGAACAAATTGACCAAATCCATAAAGAATGCCGTAAACATACAACAAACCCTGGAAATCGGTCAGACTACTGCTTTTGGGGCTCCTGGTCGAGAAGTTGCTTTCGAAGTCTTCACTGATACTACTGTGCAGGCAGACAACAACGTGGCTGCGGTGAAAAGCGAACTCATTGTACTTCAACAAAAGATGAGCGAGGTAGAAGGAACCTTCGGTAATATCAATAACAAAGTGTCTAACCTGGAAAGCAACATCAATAATAAAGTGTCGAAACTGGAAAGCTCTGTCGGTTCTCTGGGTGGGCGTCTGGATGTTACCCTGGCAGAAGGCGGTGAGTTCCAGCGTATCCGGGCGGATCTCTCCACTGTATCAAGGCAGGTAGAGATACTCCAAGGCCTGGATCCATCAATAGTAAAGACCAAACTTATAGAAATCGATGGCCTCAGTAACCGTCTCGCCAAACTCGAAGGTGGTCGTTAGCCGCCAACAGTTATAAGGAGTTATTCATGCGTTTTGGCGAGCGCACCACGGCGCATGAAAATTCTATTTTCAGGGGAGGATATCATGATAGATGCCACTTCCTATGCAGAGCTTTTACAAGAAGTCCAGGCGCTCCGCAAAACGGTGGAGGCTCTCACCGTGGAGATAAACGCACGCCATCGGATAACGTTGCATCCCGTTCATACCTTACCATTCTTAGGCCAATCAGTGACCATCGTTGCGAAGGTAACGAATGATCTGGGCACACCCAGGGTAGATATTCCAGTCACTTTCGTCGCCACATGGGGGAGATTGCGTACTGCAGACGGATACACTTTTGAGCAGGGAAATACCGTCACAGCTCGGACTGGCGTGGATGGTACGGTCAGGGTGACCCTGATGTCGCCGACCTCTGAAGACCTCTGGGATGTACAACAGGATGCCCTGGAGACGATGCTACGTCTGCTCGATCCCGATGCTGGTACGCCTCACGATACAGAAGCTAGTTTGCAGGAAATGGCGCGGCAATACCGCTGGGAAGCCAATATCCAGTTTCGGCGAGCGGTAGACATCTACTTTCGGGATTTCCGACATAGCTTACTCGACACTATTAATTTCCGCGATTACATGCAGACGTGGGCATACTTCGATTCGACGGTTATCGCCTATGTGCGGGAAGGTGAGCCTAAAGATACGCTGGCGACCTCTGTTCAAGGTACGGCTACACTCACCTTACGATTCAAGGACTGGCTCGGTCCCTGGCTTCAAACGTATTTGGAATTATCCGGATCGGAAAGCTCACTAGGAGAAGATCTCCAGAGTGTTAAGCAACAGAGCAAGGAAGCCGGTGTACTGATAAATGGGGTCTATGACCGTATTCGCGACTTCGTTACCAGTCAACGTGGCCTGGCAGGGGAGTATATCGGACAGAAAGTCGCCGAAACATCTATCCGCGATTTTCTAGATTCTGGTATTGATGATTTGCCGGTGGATACCCGGGTCTCATTGTTTCCGGCGCTGGAGGTTGTATCCAGTACTATTGCTACTACTGGTGTAAATGTCCTAAAAGGATTGGGCCAGGCGCGCGCAGACCTCCGGCAAGAACTGAATACCAAAATTGGTCAGATTGATACGAAAAGTATAAGTGCACTGAAAGAACGTGTGGAGGGACTGGAATCACAATTTTCTGAAAAAATTGATAGATCTGAATTGAATAATTTGCTGGTGAATTCTGTCGCATTTGCAGAATTTCAAGTTCAGATTAATGCTTTGCTTGAGAGTAAGGTAGATACGGCCACGTTTACGCAATTCCAGACCAATATGAGCGCCTTACTCGCAAACAAGGTAGATATCCCGATATTCACTCAATTCCAAACTGAATTGAATAACTCATTAAAGAACAAGGTGGACAGCGTTACGTTTAGTGAATTTTCGATCACAAGCAAGCGGGATATGGATGCCTTGCAAGAGCAGGTCGAGAAGTTTCAGCCCCAACTTGCCGGAAAGGTTGACAGGGCTGACTTTGATAGGGGACTGGCAAGCAAACTGGACACTACCAGATTTGAAAGATTTCAAGCTCAGGTTGACGATTCGCTCAAGAACAAGGTAGATACGGCCACATTTACGCAATTCCAGACGGATGTGAATAAGTCTCTTGAGAGGAAAGTAGATAGCACCACTTTTAATGAGTTTTCGAATACGGTTAATCGGAATATGGGTGCTCTGAAAGAGCAAGTCGAGAAGTTTCAGCCCCAACTTGCCGGAAAGGTTGACAGAACTGACTTTGATAGGGGACTGGCAAGCAAGTTGGACACTACGAGATTTGAAGAATTTCAAACCCAGATCAATGATTCGCTTAAAAGTAAAGTAGATACAGTTACATTTAATCGCTTCCAGACGGATGTAAACAATTCGCTTAAAAACAAAGTCGATATTGTGACATTTACTCAATTCAAAACCGACCTGAGCAAAACAATAGATGAGAAGATGAATACGGTCACATTTACTTCATTCCAGACGGAGGTGATGAATTCACTCGATAACAAGGTGAATACAGACACATTTAGCCAATTCCAGAATAATGTAAACATCTCTCTCAGGAGCAAAGTGAACAGCGCTACTTTTAATCAGCTTTCGCAAACCATCAATTCCCAAATGGGCACACTTCAAAACAAAATTGATAGGTTGCCGCCCGATATTTTTAGACTTAATCCATAAATGTTATAGCTCCATGAAGGGGACCTGCGTCTAATTATGCAAATTCAAAACGTTGCAATCAATCGAAATGGTGCACTTCAATCAGCAGTTAGGCAGTGGCAGCTTATATCACCAGTAACTGTGCCCCCGCTCCAGGTCTTTCAAAAGGTCGTGTATCTACGCTTTGTTACCGATGGCGTGGCAGACCAGATAAGTATAGATGAAGAAGCTACAACCCTCCGGGCGGTTTTTCAGCCGTATGACTATGACGCCATCACTCAAAGTGAGCCAACGCTAAGAGCATTACGAACCAGTTCTGAAGGAGCTGTTATTGTTACACTGGACGCACCGAGACAGGTACGTCAAGTCTCTTATCCCTCCTACTTATTAGAGTTATATCGCCTTGACGGCAATAAGCTGGCCGATAATCCGACTGTCAGCGTTAGTAATGCTACGACACTTTCCGAGGATTTTACGGATAGACGCTTTGCAATTCGGCTCAAAAAGCCTGATGGACAGCACGAACCCTTAAGCCCTGGTGATATCTTGGAGCTTCGCCTTCGGAGCTATCCTACTGGTCCTCGGCTAGGAATTGCGAAGCCTGGGGCTCTTTCTTCAGGAGTATTTTTCTGGCAGGCGCCCGGAGAGATTGGGAAAACAGCCTCTATGAGTCAAGGTGAGGTTAACGCCGGAACAGCCCTGGTAAAGGAACTTCAACGCTATTTGGATGGCCTATCTGCGCTTCACAGTCCGCTGCCACAATGTGTTGACATCGCTCTGGTTATAGAATCAGATGCGCCATGTACTTTAAATATCACGGCGTTTTATATCATGTATCATCTGGTATCAAAATCGTTTTTTCCCTATAAGGAGAAACAAGTCCTCAGATTCCCTGGTAACCAGGTTACTGCTCAGAAAATATCAGTAAAACTTTCCGGAAATGCCATTGTCACCTCAGCAACTCTCCAAACAGTCGAGAGCTTCCGCAGTGACCGCCCCCTCTCTTCTAATAATGGAGATAGTTTGCCATCTATGGCTCTGGCGCAAAAAGAGGGAATCTACATAGGTGGGGAGAAATGGGTGGCCCAGAGTATAACGCCACAGCAAGCAATCTCTGTGAGTGGCATTGTCCTTGGGTTGATGAGTGTAGCAGATAAAACTGAATTAGCGATTGAACTGCACGAAGATTGGCATGGCCAACCATCGGGAAAAAAGTTGGTTGAAACAATGAGGATTCTGGGACAGCTTGGAAAACGTAATTGGGTGACTCTTCGTTTTCCTGAATCGATAGTAATCCCTTCGCAGCCTCACTGGATTCTTATAAAAGCTACAAGTGGATGTGCAGTGTGGCTGGTAAAACCCGGCAATTCGCCTGTACGCGTATTAGAGAAATCCTGTCAAAAAAATTTATGGACAGAGTTAAGCATCTTCGATGGTCTTCAGGCTATTTACAGGCTATGCTCTCAAAGCAACGAAGTTCAGCAGGAGACGCCGCCAATCACACTCCACGTTGGAACACAAGCGGTAACGTCAACAAATCGCCAAAATGACATCCAAGAGTTTGACTTAACTTTTGCCCTGAACAACCATCTCGATACCCAGACAGTGGATAATACGATACCATTAACCTTCACGGCCATAGTACCAGGGATCATGACGGTCTACCCACCCTACATTAAGTACGATATATCTGATTTAGAGTAAAATCAGCCGAATTTGACATGTACAGCAAACCGGAGTTTGTTTGGACATGCCTAAATGTAACTAAAGGAGAATCCCGATGAGACTATTCCAGGCTTTTTACTGGGATTGCCCTCAGGCTGAGGGTAAAGAGGGTGTGTGGTGGCAATACCTCCAGACTAAAGTTCCTGCTCTGGCTAAAATTGGAATCACGGGTTTATGGCTGCCACCCTCGGCGAAATCGAGCCATATAGATAGTATGGGATACGCCCCGTATGATTACTATGATCAGGGCGAATTCGACCAGAAGGGCGGAGTAAAGACCTGGTTCGGCCCTAAAGCGGAGTTACGCGCGCTGATCCAGACCGCGCATGACAACGAGATGATAGTCATCGCCGACGCCGTGCTGAACCACTGCGACATCGGCGATGCGAAGGAGCGCAATCCCATTACAGGCAAGGAACTAATGACAAAATATACCCCAAAATCCGGGAAGTTTCCACGCGACTGGACCAATTTCCACCCTTGCGAGTACTCCTCTATCGATGCCGGCGCATTTTACGGCGATTTAGAAGGCTACGAGCTCCCGGATTTGTGCCACGACAATCCGTACACCTATTTAGGAGTTATCGAGTACATTCGCTGGCTCAAAGATCGGCAAGCCGGGATCGGATATGACGGCTTCCGGTATGACGCGGTCAAGTACTTCGATTCGTGGATCGTGCAGAGCATTCAAGAATGGCAGAAGTGTTTCGGGGTGGCTGAGTACTGGGATGGGAATAAGGGCGCAGTGAAAGGCTACCTCGACTACGTTCGATGGTCAGCCTCTGCCTTCGATTTTCCGCTCTTTTACGCGCTGCGTGAGATGTGTAACAATCCCTGGTACGACCTGAGGAATCTTTGGGGGAGTGGACTTAATTTTGATGCCCCCCTGCACTCCGTGACTTTTTGTGACAATCACGATACGGATCGCAGCCAGCCGATTGTTTGTGATAAGCTGCTCGCGTATGCCTTCATCCTGACGCACGAAGGAGTTCCCTGCATCTTTTGGAAAGATTATTATAACTATAGCCTGGCGCTGCCCAACACGCCTCACGGAATCGATCAACTATGCCAGGTCCACCGCGATTACGCGGGTGGAGAAACTGCCTTGCTCTATAACGATAGCCGCCTTTACATCGCCCAACGTTTGGGGTACCGTAACCAGTGCGGGTTAATCGTGGTGATCAATACGGATTCAAATTCCTGGCGCGGCAACTGGGTGCAGGCAATGTGGCCGAATATGCAATTCACTTGTGTCGCCTGGTGGGGACAGGACCAGAATAAGCCTCTGGATCAACGTTCCGATGGCGGTGGTTGGACCCAGGTGTACGCCGCGCCGCGAGGCTACGCGGTGTATGTGCCCGAACACTGATCCTTTCCTGCCCTGCGTAATACGAGGCCGAAGTACGAAGAAGTGTGTAGGTACAGTCACGGCCTGAGATGTATTTTCATGAGCGAAATTATAATTTCGCTCTATATCCAGCACAAAGAGGTAAGGGATAATGAAAACATATTTGTTCGTCATGATGATGTTTTTTTGCATTCTGGTTTGTCCGGTATTGGCGCAGGAGAATACCGCAACAATCGTCAATAGCAGCCATATTAACATGAATGAGGTTCTGAACATCCTGGTGGTTTTTCTGGTGCTCTCGATTGTATTCGAAGTGGCGCTCACACCCATTTTTACCTGGCGTGTATTTTTGAGCTATTGTCATAAGCGCGGCTTTAAGACGCCGATTACGGTCTCATTGGCATTTTTGGTATTTTGGGGCTATGATTTGGATATTATTACCGACTTGCTGAACGTCCTGAAACCCACAATGAGTATCACAAACCCAAGTCCGGGAGGACAATTTTTAACCGCCCTGCTCATTGCAGGCGGGAGCAGTGGGATTTTTCAGATTTTCACGAAGTTGGGTATCCGCAATCCGGACGAAACGGAAAAGAAAGCCATCGAGGCCCGCGCCATGAGACTGACAAGAGAGTTCAAAAAGGACGAACCTATGTCAGCTACTGAACTTCCTCCCCCAAATGAAGCACGGTACTAATCAGATTTTGATCGCTTGACTTTCATTAAAGATTATAGTAGATTAAATTTAGTACTTCAAAAGAATTACACGCTTTACAGGTGAATTGGAATCTCAGACCGCCTATATTCATGAGTAAAAAATGGGCCGCTATGAGCGATCAAGTCACGTATGATGTCTTCCTCAGTCATAATAGCGTTGATAAGCCTGCGGTCGAACTGCTGGCGCGGAGGTTATCTGAGGAATGCGGCTTGCAGCCTTTTCTTGACAAATGGCATTTGATTCCGGGCGAACCCTGGCAAGAGGCGTTAGAACGGGCGTTGGACGCCAGCCGGACCTGCGCAGTGTTTCTGGGCAAAGCTGGTTTAGGCCCCTGGGAAAATGAGGAGATGCGTGCTGCGCTTGACATCCGCACGTCCCAGCCTGACTTCCGCGTGATTCTGGTGCTCTTACCTGACGCCCCCCCCTCCCGAACGCGGACGGTTGCCGCGCTTTCTCAGACGCCTTACCTGGGTGGATTTCCGATCCGGCCTTGATGATGCGGAGGAGTTTCAGCGATTGGTCTGCGGCATTCAAGGGATCGCGCCCGGGGCCGCGGTAGCCGAAGACGCTGCCATGGTGTGTCCCTTCCGCGGACTGCAAGTGTTTGATGAAGAACACACCCGGTTCTTTTTTGGTCGAAGCGCGCTCGCCCAACATCTTATCGAACAACTCCGGGCAGATCGCTTTCTGGCTGTGCTCGGTCCCTCCGGGAGCGGCAAGTCTTCCTTAGTTCGTGCCGGAGTACTTCCCCAGATTCGGAATGGCGTCTTGCCTGGCAGCCAACACTGGCCGATTGTGATTTTTAAACCAGGCGCGCGCCCGCTTGAGAATTTGGCCAGCCGCCTGCTCCCCTTTATCGCCAAAGGTGCGGATCCGATCCAAGTCCGCCAATCGCTGCTTGAACTTCTGCGGAAGGATGAACGCGGCCTGCATAGTACGGTTCAGATCGCGCTGGCAGAGGCATCTGATACGTTGCGTTTCTTGATCGTGGTGGATCAGTTTGAGGAAGTATTTACCCTCTGTGATCAGCCTGATTCCCCTCTGCCTTTTATTAATAACTCACTTTACGCAGTAGATAAAAAAGTTCTTTGACAAATATCTTGTGATCATGTTCAGATC
>DF820468.1:96542-139728 GCA_000739535.1 Candidatus Vecturithrix granuli
AGCTAACACAGTTAAAAACAATGTATAATATCTGACTTTTTTATATGAGTGCGTAATGTGAGTTAATAATCTGCTTTATGCCTCCACGATTGCGGGCGGACAGACTATCGTGATTATCACGATGCGCGCCGATTTTTTTGGCAAATGTGCGCTTTACCCGGAATTAGCAGCCCGCTTGCCGGATCGGGATGTTTTGGTAGGCCAGATGGATGGGGATGAACTGCGCCGCGCCATAGAAGGTCCGGCTGAATTGGTCGGGTTACACTATGAAAAAGGGCTGGTAAATACCATCCTGGATGATTTGGGGCCAGAGCCTGGCCCCGGAGCGTTGCCGTTACTGCAATATACGCTGCTGGAATTATGGGAAAGACGGCGCGGACAATGGTTGACTGTTGACGCCTATCATGAAATTGGAGGCGTCTGGGGGTCGTTAGCGCAGCGAGCCGATGACGTTTATGCGAACCTGACGCCGTTACAGCAAATTGCCGCCCAATGGATACTCCTACAGTTAACGCGGTTTGGCGAGGGGACGGAAGATACGCGCCGCCGCGCAACAATGACGGAATTATTGCCTTATCAGGGACATGCGGCGGACATCGAAATCGTGGTCCAAAAACTCACGGATGCGCGCCTGTTGACCACCAATCAGGGTGAAACTGGTCATGAAGCCGTAGAAGTCTCCCATGAGGCGTTAATCCGGGGCTGGCCTCGTTTGCGGGAATGGATTAATGAAAATCGCACTGATCACCTGATCCACGAGCAATTAAGGGAAATAGCTGCTGAATGGGACAAGCACCAGCGCGACCATGGCTATCTTTATCAAGGAACTCGCTTTAAAGAAATTCATCAATGGGTAAAAACCCATGAGAGCGATTTAAGCCAATTAGAACAGGAATTTCTACAAGATTGTCGAAGAAGCTATCGGCGTGGACAGATAAGACGGATCGGCGTTGGCTTGATGACCCTGGTGTTAGCAGTGTTACTCATTGGCGGAGTGACGATGATGGTGACCGAACGCGGGCCTTTTGCACCTCGTATTGTCTGGTCGTCAGTCCTGGATTTTGAGGGAATGACGGTTTCATGCTTGAAGTGGGGAGCAGACAGGACGATGTATGTGGGGTTTACAGGGGGGACTATGAACTCGAACATCGCCCGTAGTCGTGATGGCGGCGCAGTCTGGGAGTTCCTTGATCTGCGAGGCAGGTTTGTGTGGGAAATTGCGCCTGATCCTCAGCGTGCTGACGTTATTTATGCTGCTCTGGGGCCAGAAACTCCTAATTTACCGCGTAATCAGGAAGATGGCTTGTATCGGAGTCAGGATGGCGGGGAGAGTTGGATACGGATTGGCAATGATTTGCCTATCTCGATAGTTGGCGCGCTGGAGGCGTCACCTACAGGGATCTTGTACGCTGGCAGCTCTGATTACACCACACCTACTCAGGTGTACGCCAGCAATGATCAGGGCGAAACCTGGTCTCCCCTGCAAGATTCTCCCCAAGCGGCGGTTTATCATTTGAATTGGACTGATGGCCGCTTGTTGATAGGAACGATGCAAGGATTATGGCAATGGATTGAGGATGGCCGGTGGGTGCATTTATTGAAAGAAGAAAGGGTTGTCGTGATGGCGGCGGTTAGCGCTAAAGATGTGGTATTTGCCGGGGGAACAGGGATTTTTGAATTACGCAGCGGCAGAGAACCGCGCAAAATTTCAGACGAAAGAGTTCGGACTCTTGATGTGATGCCAGGAAGTCCCCCATCATTTGTAGCCAGCACAACAGGCGGCACAATAGTGCAATGGGGCTTAGATGCTCAGATACGTACCATTGCCTATCATGATGCTTTTGGCAAAGCGACATTTATCTATTTCGTCCGCGTGCAGCCAGATGTTTCAGGACAATTTTGGGTTGGCACAAATAACGGGTTGTACCAGGGGAAGATGAAACGCTGGTTTGAGAGATTATGACCCTGAACAGCATAAGAGGGGAATCGAGTCGTAATTTCAGCTCAAATCAATTTATTAAGGAGGGATTGGATATGGAAAAAAACAAAACAGAACAAGTCCAGTACCAGGGAGAAATTGAAACACCTGGCGATCAAAAACCAGATGAAGGTATAAAGGAACCTAAGAAACCTATCGAGGTTTTTAAAAATCGCTTGAGATGGTCTATTCAACCTCATGAAACCCTTGATGTGTATTCACATATCCATGAATCGATCGGCAATGTCGAGTATCTGGTTGGACCCGATCTAGCCCAGGGCAAATGGTTATCTGATACGCCTGAAAACTGCGCTCGGCAATTCTTGCTTGAACAATCAGAACTTTTTGGACTCCTGCGTACGGAGTTTGAACTGCGACTTTTTCGGAAACACGTACTTCACAGTCAGATGGGAACCCATTGCATTTTTGGCCTGCGCTATGAAGGCAAAGAGGTCGAAGGACACAGTTTCAGTGTCCATATCGATCACGATATGCGCGTCGTCATGGTAACGAGCGTCTATAATCCAAATACCCCTGAGATGGTTGTACAATTATTGAAGGAAATCGACGAAGCTAAGAAGATAGAGAAATTTTCCGAGGAGAATCTCAAGGAAATATTGCAAAGCAAACTACCGACCGTAAAAATAGAGAAAATAGAATCAATGTTGGTTGAGCGGTATGATGAAAAGCAAAACTGTGAACTTCGTTCCGGCTGGCAAATTAAATGCGTTTCTGAGAACGGTGGCTTTGTGATGTGGGTTACCCGTGACAAAGAAGGAAAAATTGACTACAACAGAGAGCCATATCCAGTGTCGGCGAAAGTTGGTCAGGAATGGGTGGGCTTAGGGAAAGTATTTCAAGGTTTTTGGGACGGTGAAGACTCGGTCTCTGTTTCTGCAATCTTTGACCGAGAAACCAGATCAGTTATATTACGCGGCCTGAAATCTCACAATGAATTGCTGGGGCGGTATGTGAGAGTACGTGATACTCTTACTACCCGGGCGCAGGGAGTGCCTTCAACAGACACTCCTTTGAATTTCTGCCCCGATACGGATTTAACTACATCGCTATTTGATCGGGTGATGGCGTATTACCACATTGACCTGATTCAGCGCTTTTTCCGCGAGTTGGGCTTAGATATTCTCGATGACGAAGCCTATCCGCAATTTAACCCCATGGAAGTTATTTTAGGAAACACAGAAACATCCTACTGTACGAATCAACAACGCATCTATTTCCAAAGACGCACCGAAAATTATAATTGTACTGATGCACGTGAAGCCCGTATTGTGTATCATGAGTTTGTTCATGCGGTCACGGACGCGCTAGCTCGCATGCACCGCCACGATACGAAAGATAAGGATAGCCTGCGCTACCGTCAGATACTAGAAGCCGAGGCTATGGATGAAGGTTTGGCGGATTATTTTGCCTGTAGTCTGGCTGAGCGTTACGGAATGAAATGCGCTCGCTTTTATCCTTTAAGGAAGATTGTTTCTGATGAAAACCAAGAATACTTCGACCTACAAGATTATCGAAACGTGGAAGGCGTATTATCCGGACTTGAAACATATCCTTTCGGCATTGGGAATGACCAACTCAAAGAGATGAACTATGGTGAGATTAAAGACGGTCTTATATATTCCTGGGGCGAGCGATGGAGTCGTTACTTGTGGGGTTTACGTGGTAAATTGGGGGCTGAGGTTGCTGATATGATCATTGCGCATAGCATCTTTTTTCTCACCCGTTGGGCGACGTTTGGCATGGGGATTCTGGCCATCATGTTGGCTGATCGGTTATTATTTCGCGGAGTTCACAAAGGTGACATTTTACCGGATTCAAAGGTTCCAAAAGAATGGAGCAATTGGGACAAATGACGTTTAACTCAAAAAGGATTGTGAGAAAGTGGCAGGCATGCGGTGCAAGATCTTCAACTGCACGCTGCCTGGCAAGTTCTATAACCCACAACAAGGAGGAGAAAATAATGAACTGGAAAATTCAAGAAATAAACGTACGATTAGAGTTTGCTATTCAGGCATATGAAGCGGCCCAATCCTTTCCTATTGCTGCGGGTAGGTTTGAATCCACTGACACGGTAGACGACGATATGTTAAATAACGCTGTGTTAGGGTTGCAATTTATGGAGGCTGGTGGTAACCGCTCCTATATACTCTATCGTCGTGATGATCTTAGCGCCTTTAAGCCTGAAACGATGCTCAAGACCGCAATTAGAATCAATTTTACTGCGATTGAACCGGCAAACCCTGACAACTGCGTTGAAGGGACAACCTATTATCCTATACTTCAAAATGAAGATCATTTATGTCCTACAATACCAGATAAACCGTGGAGTTTCCTTCTGCTTAAAGAAGATACTGAATACCGGTTAATTCATATCAGACCAATAGGACCAGGGCCAGGCGGTCTATGCAGTGGTTGTTATGATCCCTATATTTCTCCTGAACGTTGGTGGGAGTGTTTGCTTAATGGGTGTTATGGTTTTTGATTTAAATGAGCGCAAAGGTTTCTTTGCGCTCCTCATAACCGGGCTGGTGCAAAGAAAATCTCCATGACACACGTTTCACAATCGAAACGTAACAGATACTTCTGCCCATGTTCGTCAACCAGGGAGAGCGGTTCGGTGAAATTGGCTGCAATGGTGGAATTTTGGGCGCACAGCCCGAGTTGTTGGCGCAGGCAGTATTTGCTGGTCATCACTTTTTTGCCGTGCAGGTCGAGGCCGGATTCGGCCGCAGGCTCAATGCGGGTCACGCCATGCCGGAGGTAAAGGGCTTCGGCCTGTTGGTTCAGGACATTGCCAAGATAAGAGAGTGCTCTTTCAGGATACGGAACGCTATTTTTCAGAATGCTTCCCTGAATCCTGGGTCGCTGTTGGGCGCGGAGGGTCGTAAGTTTTTCCAGCACCTCGCGGCGTAAAGCATTGAGTTGCGCTACCGGTAAAAAGTAGGGTTCTGACAGTTTAATTTCAAGGTTCGTACACTCGAATTCCGTTGCGCCGAATTTTGTCAATTGTTTGCGCAGACTGTTCATGGCCTGTTCTTTGTTCCGGGCCGGTGCTTTTTCACAGGCCAATTCATGCCCGACCTGATTGCTATCTTCATCAATCGCGCTTACAAAGAATCCATAAGGCGTTTCGCAGAATATCAGCCGTACTCCGATTTTGCGTTCAATGCGGCTGTTGCTGAGTTGAGTGATAAATGCGTGATCGTAATTGCGGTAAATCACCATGCCTCTGCTAATTCCCTCCATGCTGGCCGGGAAAATTCTTTCTGCTTGTACTGAATTAATCTGTGTGCCTTGAAGTTCCCGGCTCGTATCGAAAAAACAAATCCCATCGCCATTGTGCAGGATAGCAGGCGTATCAAGCATGAAATACCGTTTATTGACCGTGAGCACCTGCCCGATTTTTTCGCCGATGGATTTGGGCGTATCGATCGAGGCGACCGCTTCATCCCGGCGGCCTGTCAGAAAATAGTTCGTATAACCCCGGTTAAAGGTTTTGACCGGATCTGGTGTGAAATTGATGCGGGATGTCCCGGAAGAGCTTTTGCGCCAATCACCGCCAGCAAGTACGGCATCGAGGCGCTGGCGGTAATAACTGACGATATTTTTGACATAAGCCTCATCTTTCAAGCGACCTTCGATTTTAAACGAGGTGATACCTGCATCAAGCAGTTCGCGCAGATAGTCGGCGCGGTGCATGTCTTTGAGCGAGAGCAGATAGCGATTGTGGCTGAGAATCTGGCCGTCGCGATCCTTGAGCGTGTATTTTTTGCGGCAGGGTTGCGCGCATTGCCCGCGATTCCCGCTGCGTCCGCCAATGGCGTAACTTAGATAACATTGACCGCTGTAGCAGACGCACAAAGCTCCATGCACAAAACATTCAAGCTCAATGACAGAAGTCTGGCGACGAATCTCCCTGATCTGGTCGAGGCTCAGTTCACGCGCCAGGATGACGCGCTGAATGCCAACCTGTTCCAAAAAGGCGACTTTCTGCGGGGTATTGTTGTGCATCTGAGTGCTGGCAATCAGCGGCAGCGGCGGCAGATCGCACTCTAACAAGCCCATATCCTGAATAATCAGACCATCAATTCCGGCTTCATACAATTGGGTGATCAAAGCGACGGCTTCGGGCAATTCATGATCGTAGAGCAGCGTATTGAGTGTGACATACACTCTCGCCCAATATTTATGGGCATAGTGCGCCAGACGTTCAATATCCTGCACGCTGTTGCCGGCGTTTTCGCGCGCTCCAAACTGTCTGGCGCCGATATAGACGGCATCTGCGCCGCAATTTACCGCCGCGATCCCGGCGTCAATATCTCTGGCTGGAGCTAAAAGTTCAACCTGTTTCATCGAGTTATGACATGCACTTCGCCATCGGTCAATTTAAGTAGATCGCCGAATCGAAGTTCCAGAGTTTTCGTGTTTTTGCCGCTCCCGCAGTAAATGGTTTCAAGAGCATTCAAATGATGATCAAAGATGACCTTCACATCCTTGTTTACAGGAAATGGCCCCACGCCGCCGATTTCAAAGCCTAATTCCGCCTGTACCTGCCCGGGCGAAAGGCTGCGTAATTGCCGCCGGTTGACGCCTAACACGGATGCAAGTTTGCGATAATCCACGCGATCACAACTCCGCACGCCAGCCAGCACCCACTCGCCATCTTTGATCTGAAACGCAATCGTTTTAATCAGGTTGCGTACCAGATCTGGTGCTTTGTCTTCAGCATCTTCAATGGTTCGCACAGCATCGTGTTCGTGAATTCTATATGGAACCTGGTGTTGCGTCAACAATTGTAAAATCTTATCGTATGCCATCTTTCCTTCTGCCCTTTGCCTTGCTCCCCGTGCCTTTCGCCCGTCACCTTGCGCCTTCAATACTCAACTCTCTATTGCGATTGGCGTAAAACCTGTAAAGAAAAATTTTCATAAAACAGACGAAAAAGTCATTTCCCTGGCTCTGCTTGTCTTTTTCCTTGACTTCGTAAAACGGTTGAAATAATTTTTACATAAAAGGTTCAATACCTGACAGATTCTTCTGTTTTTGCATGAACATGGGGACAACAACGGATTGGGGGAATCACCGGATGTGTTCCGGGAGTCTCCTCATATTCGTTTATTCCTGAAATCCGTTGTTGTCTTTGTGGAAGGCACTGACACATTGAAGAAGTACTGAGCAAACGTCTGGTCATGCAGGAAATTTTTACTCAGATGGAACGAATTGAGGAAACAGAAGAATGATGGAGATTCAACATGCAAACATCATCAAAGACTTTGCAAAAGAGACAAAAGAGATTTTACAGGATAATCTGGTTGCAGAATATTTGTTTGGCTCGTGTGCCAGAAACGAGCAACCCGAGTTGTCTGATATAGATATTCTAATTATTGTGAAGCATTTTGATTCCGAGATACGAGGAAAACTCAGCGATCTCTCTTCAGAGTACTCCGTAGAAAAAAATATCTTGCTTTCCTCGGTGATTAAGGATATTCAGATATGGGAGAAGAATCGAAAATATAATACCTTATTTTATCAGGAAGTCACAAGGGATGGAATCAAGCTATCATAGATCAACAGGCACTCGATTTATCCGAATATCGGTTGGAAAAAGCGAAAGACTTGTTGTCTCAGTCCGAGTTATTGTTGCAGAATCACAAACCTGATGCGATTGATCTGCCTGGCAATAGGCGTTGATATTTGCACAACAAATTGCTCAACATCCTGCGACCCACAATTTGATAGCGGAAGAGCATCTGGGGGAAGCAGAAGCTATTATTATCGCGCTTCGTGCTGAACATCGCCGTGACCTCTTATTGATAGATGAGTTTGCTGCACGAGTTGTTGCCAGGCAAGCTGGAGTGAACCTTTCGGGTTTTCCTGGCGTCTTACTTTCAGCGGTGCAAAGCAACCTTATTTCAGCGGAAGAACTGAAAGTCCGTTTAGAAAAATGTCGTGAGCAAGGCACACATTATGGTATCGCCTTTATTGAAAACATGTACGACATGGCGAAACAACGCCGGAGGAAGTTATGAACACAAAAACAGTCCATGAACCTGAAGCCACACTGATGAGCGCTGAAGAGGCCTGGGATGACGCGCAGCATCTTGCTGAATTATTACAACAAAACGCTGCCCAGACCGAGCCGGTTATCCATCTGGATATCCCGTTCTCATATTTTGTGTCGGTCTTGGATACCCTCAACCGGAATGAGTTGATCATCCTGCACAAACAGATCGAAGAACGTCTGGCAGTTTAATTCTCTAAAATTCTGAAATGTGAGACATGAACACTTCCTACAACGATATCTGGAAAAGTTATTTCGTCTGTAATGCTTACCATACTTTGCACACCAGCCCTTTGAGATAATGCCCTTCCGGGAAATTCAGGGCGACCGGGTGATCCGCGGACTGCGAGAGCTGGTGCAGAATCTGGGTGTCGCGCCTGGCGTCGAGCGCGGCGTCGGCCACGATTTTTTGAAACAGGTCTGGCTCCATCAGGCCGGAACAGGAGAAGGTGAACAAGATGCCCCCGGGCCGCAGCAATTTCATGGCGAGCAGATTGATGTCTTTGTAACCGCGGCTCGCACTTTTCAGTTGGCTGCGGGATTCGGCAAATTTCGGCGGATCAAGGATGATGACATCAAACTGCCGTCGGGCGTCTCGAAATTGACGCAGACGTTGAAAGACATCGCCTTCAATTTGCTCTGATCGGGTGTCATCTAAATCATTGAGCGCGATTTGACGCTGCAACAATTGCAGGGCCGCGGCTGAGGTGTCAATATTCACCACGCTTTTCGCGCCGTATTTTAGCGCGTAAATGCCGAATCCGCCGGTATAGGCGAAACAATTCAACACATCTTTGTGCTGCACATACTGCGCCAGATATTGGCGATTTTCGCGTTGGTCAAGGTAAAATCCGGTTTTGTGCCCCTGCTGAATCTCGACCAAAAAACGCAGCGCGCCTTCTTGAATCTGCACAACCTCAGGGGGCGTTTCCCCTGCCAGAACGCCCGTGCAGAGCGGCAAACCTTCTTTAGCGCGCACATCCACGTCAGAACGCTCGTAAATGCCGGTACACGGAAACAGGTCTTGCAACTGGCTGACAATCTCCTGCTTCCAATATTCGGCTCCGGCTGCGAGAAACTGGCAGACCAGAAACGCATCGTAACGGTCAACAATCAGACCTGGCAAGCCGTCTGATTCCGCATTGATCAGGCGGCAGGCCGTTAACTGTTCCGACGCGATCAGTGCCTGGCGTCCGGCAATTCCGCGCTGCAAGCGCGTTCGAAAAAATGTTGATGAAATCTCTTCGTCCGGATCAAACGACCACATTCGAACCACAATTTGCGAATGCGGAGAATATGCGCCGCGCCCTAACAATTCTCTCTGAGAAGATATCACCTCAACTGTCTCTCCGATTTGCGGGCTGCCTTCCACCTGAGCAACAGCCCCGGTAAAGACCCAGGGATGGCGGCGAAGCAGCGATTTTTCACGTTGGGGTTTCAGGATGATAATAGCCATATTTTAAGTGTTTGAGTGTTTGAGTGTTTAAGAGCTCTCCAAAACACTTAAACACTCAAACACTTAAACACGACAATCTATTTTTGGGGAACTACTGCGTTTCGTAAAAAGGGTTCCTGAAAGGGTGCGCCAAAGTATTCGACTGGTTCCAAATCTTCGGGATTAATCTGCGGAATCATCTCAAATTCGGTAAACGCTTCATCGCGCTTTCCCTCATAAAATAGCTTCTGCCCGGCGAGGTTGTGCGTGGTGGCCGCCTCATAACGGTCCAGGGTTGCCAGAATGTCTTCCGGCGTTTCACGACCACGATCTAAGTGCGTCAAATAGGCTTTCACTGAGGTGCGGTGCGCTAACAGTTCCATATAATTGTCGTAGCTGGTTTGCCAGCGATTGACCGCTCGCCCCGAGATATATTCGACCGCCATGTTGTTATCGGTGTGTAATGGCACTCCTTTGACAAATTCGCCCACAGCTTCGTTGGCAAACAGAAAATAGTCCAGAATTTTATAGGGCGAATCAGTTTGAATTTCCCGCAGATCAGCCGCAACTTCAGGAATCTGAAGTTTTTCTTCCATTACGGCATAATTGATCTGCGGACGACCGAGTGTGCCAATCACGATGACATACGAGTTGAGGGTACTGTTTACAAACCAGACCGAGGTGTTCGGAAATACTTCGTAAAAACTCCTAATAATCATTTTGAAATTTTCGGGCGTGACGCTGTAAAACGGCAGCCATTGCGACACTACGCCCCCGATGTTGAGCCGTTCTTTTAAGAGTTGATAATATTCATACGTATAAAGACTGCCATTGCCGCTGAAGCGAGGATGAATCGAATCTGAGAGGATGACATCATATTTTTCAGGGCTTGCCAGGACTTTATTTCTACCATCGGTAAATTCAATCTTGAGACGCGGATCTTCCAGCACATGATGGTTCACATCGAGAAAATAGTCGGCGGCTTTCTGGATCACGCTTTTGCTGATTTCTGCAATCGTGATCTGTTTGACAGGGTAACGCGACACGGCATACGCTGTCCCCCCGCTGCCAAAGCCTATGTGCAGCACCTTTTGCGGATCATGGTGTAAAAGCAGCGGTAAGTGCCCTTGTAATTTCTGAATCGTGAACAATTCGCAAGAAGTCCCGGCCACATTAGTGCCATTCATGCTTAACTGCCGCCAGGTTCCGCGCACATCCGTGTGTTCTTCAACCGAGACTGTCGCATAAATATCTTCTTCAAAGGCGATCACGTTCACCAGGTTCTGCTCTGTATCTTGAAACACCCCGGCAGTCAGAATGACCTGATCCTGATAGGTAAAAAGGGCATAACCGCCATAAAATACGATGAGTGATGCAATAATCGTCACAAGCTTTTGATTACGGGGCATTGAACTGCGTGTAAGCAGATAGATCCCGATCAGCAGATTCATTGAGGCAATCAGCAGCAAACCGCGCTGCGCCCCGATCAGTGGAAGAATGAGAAAGCCTGTGCAAAATGATCCGCAAATATTTCCGAGAGTATTACTGGCATAAAGCAGTCCGGTTTCCCGTCCGATTTCTTTGGAACGTTCAACAAAAAGGGTAATCGCTAAAGGAAAACTGGCCCCAAATAATAGCGTCGGGAGAATCAGTACTTGAAAGACGCCAAAAAACAATAAGAGGATATGTGAAGCATGGCTCTTCACCCCGAGTAGTATTTCCATCGTTGCCATAACGCTTGACAGTGTGTCGAATTGGTTAATCACAAGGATCAGGTCGAACGCCAGGAGCAATTGAATAACGGCAAAGGTCAGGAGCGGTCGGGTAATTTTCGGAATGTAATGGCTCATCATCGCCGAGCCGAGAGTGACGCCCAGCAGATAAACAACAAGCAGCACACTGTAGGCATAGACGCTGCTGCCTAAGTGCAGTACAAGAATTCGATTCCAAAGCACCTCATAGGCAAGCGCAGCAAATCCACAAGCGAAATACACCGCAAGCATCCACGAATGGGGATGTTGGGTGCGAGTTATTCTGAAAAGCCCCTGGATTTGAAATCGCACAGATTCTCCTTGTGTCAGCAAAACAGCTATCAGGAGAATCAGAATGCTCAGTGATACGGCAATCAGCACGGTAATGCGCAAGCCAAAGGCAGGGATGAACACAAAGCCAGACAGAAACGTCCCGAGCCCAGCACCCAATGTATTAATGGCATATAAAACGCCAATGCGCGTTCCCACGGCCTGGCTATCAGCAGTAAAATGTTTTGCCAGGAGCGGCAAAGTGCCGCCCATGCAGATGGTTGGCGGCCAGAGAATCAAAAACGCCAGGAAAAATTTCCAGACGCCCATCATCGCGGTATCGCCGCCGCTAAAGGTATATAACGGCACATACAGCGTCGGAAGATACGCAAAAATCAAAGGAGTCAACAATCCATAGAAACCGGTGGCCCCTTCCAGAATCCCATATAAGCGCAGGGGGGAATCAATTCGGTCGGCGACACGGCCAAACAGCCAGCTTCCGAGAGCCAGACCAGCCATAAATGTAGTCAGAAGTGTGCTCACGGCCCAGACCGTATTGCCAAACACCAGGACCAGGTTTTTGAGCCATACAACCTGGAAAATAAGTGAGACTAAACCGGAACACAAAAATAAAATCAGAGCAATCGATGTTTGCGCAGTTCTCTTCATTCTCATTCTACTCCTTCCTGAAAACCCTTTGTGATCATAGTTGACAGGGATAACGAATCTTTTACACTAATAGGCAAAACGAAGGATTAAAAAGTAAAAAGCCTCCTACATTTTTCTAAGCAACTGGGGTTGTTGAGATTTTTGGGGAGGAAGCGCACTCTGTTCCGAAGTTGGTAAAATTGAAGGTTCCTGCGGAATCATAAATCGTTCAACCTGGTGCATTAAGTTCTCTGCCTGATCCGTGAGTTCGTCTGCTGTTTGCGCAAGTTCTCTCACAGTCGGCACATTTTGTTCGACCAGCGCGATTACATCTTCCATAAATTCCGTGACATGTCGGGTGCTTTGCTGCTGTTCCTGGGTTGCCCGAAACACCTGCATCGCCAGGGCATGCATATTTTCAACCACCTCAAAGAGCTGCGTGGAATTTGTTTCTTGTTCATGCGTAGCCCGGGTGATTTCAGCACTCATATTGGCCACGTCGTTGATCGATTCTGCAATCCGGGTGCTCGCAGTCGTCTGTTGCCGAACAAGCACCGCGATTTCTGCTGCAACTTGTGAAGAATTCTGCGCGCTCTGCCGAATCTTTTCCAGGGCCTCTCCCGCCTGTTGAGCAACCACCACGCCGCTGTCAACTTCTTGTTGTCCCCGGGCGATGGCATTGACCGCCTCAGAGGAATCGCGCTGCACGCGTTTAATAATTTTTGCAATTTCATTGGTTGAGGTTCCAACCCGTTGCGCGAGTTCTTTGATTTCATTGGCAACAACCGCAAACCCTCGTCCGTGAACCCCAGCCTGAGCCGCAATGATGGAGGCGTTTAGGGAGAGCATCGATGTCTGGTCGGCCACTTCATCAATCACATCTAAAATCCTGCCGATATCGGTCGAACGTTGCTCTAACCCTAAAATGATCTCAGAAATATCCCGGGTGATTTGCGAAATCGCCTGCATCTTTTCAATCATTTGCTCAACAGCGTCCTGGCCTGACGTGGCGTCATTGGTCGTGGTGGCCGAAAGAGCTTTGGAATGTTCAGTTTGTTGCGCCACTTTTTCAAGCGACTCAACAACCTGCGCAACGGTGGCAGAGGTCGTTCCTGACAATTTCGAGAGCTTCCGAGAATTTTCAGCGATATGCGAGATCGATGCAATCATCTGATTTATAGATGCGCTCGTTTGTTCCACAGAAGAACTTAACTGTTCGGTGTTCATGCGAACTTCTTCAGCGCTCGCACTCACTTCTCGCATTGCAGAAGATGTCACTTCCGCAGCAGTTCCAATTTTTTCGAGTGCCTGGGAGTTTTCGACGGCAGTACCAAAAATCTGCTGGCTGACTGAAGAAATGTATCCAGCGCCAGAGCGGATTTCGGTAATTAAGGCGCTCAGCCCTTTTTGCATCTGAATAAATACGCTCCCAAGTTGATCCTGCTCAGATCTCATGGCGATCTGCTGCCGCAGATCACCATGCGCAACATGATTGGCCATGTCGGCAATATTTTTCAAATAGAGAATCATCTGTTGAAATTGGTTTCCGAACACATCTTTTTCAGATCGAGGTTGAATCTCCAAATCAACATGGCCCTGGGAAATTTGGGTGGCTGTCGCGGCCATTTCTCGAAAATAGGCAATCAACCGCATAAATGCCTGGGAAAGGTCACCGATTTCATCTCGATGCGGAATCTCGCGGATGCCACAGCTAATATCGCCATTGGCCAATTGCGCGGCACTTCGGGATAAATCAAGTAATGGTCGGGTCATCCACCGTGTAATCAACCAACTAATCATTAAGATTAGAAGAATAGTCACAGTTAACGCCAGCATAATTCCCCGGGCATTCCCAATGACCGACGCCACATGATATTGAAGCTTTCCGGATGCCTGCGCGATTTCTGAATCTTTTGCCTGTATCATTGCGAGAATGTCCGCCTGAATATCTGCCAGAATCAGCATGTCTTCTCGAGCGGTTTGAAGCTTTGCATAAAAGTTCAGGACATGCGATTGATAGGTGCGTACCAGGGTCACAAGTTGTTCCCCATCGTTCGCAATATCCTGGTCTGCTGCGAGAAGAATTTGCAATTTTAAATGAAGCTCTTGAAACAAAGCAGGGAGTGCCGGATATATTTTCTCGAGTGCTCGCAGTTCCTGCTGGGCTGATGCCCCCTGGCTTCCTGAAACTTCCTGACGAATTTTGACAAGGATAATCGTGATTTGACGTAAAAGATCGCGGTAATTCGGTATGAAAACGCGGATTTGCGTCAGGTTTGAAGTCTCTTGATTCTGCATTGTTAAGGGAACTAATTTGTCAGCAATCCTTTCTTCTAACTGGTTTAGCAGCGAAAGAAGTGTGTCGTTACTGGCCTGTATCTGCTGCCAATCTGCAAGTATGGCGATTTCCTGTTCAATAAGCGTTTGTAATATCTGTAAAAATTTCAGAAATTGGGTGTGTAAACGTTCATCTATCGTCTTCGAAATCAAATTTTGGCCAATACTGAGCAATTCCTGACCCTTAGTTCGGAAAAATTCTTCTTCATTGTGAATTGCGCCAAGAAACAAAGCCGTTCTGGTAAAAAGGTAATGAAGTTCTCGACTCAACTGAGTATTCTCAATGACCTGCTTCACATCTTCATGAATGATTATTGAAAGCGAACGATCAATTCTTTCAAACGATGCGTTCACGACAAAAATAATGGCGCCGATAATGAGAAAAATGACGACATTCATGAGCAAGAGCTTGGTGGTAATACTCCAATAGAAATGTGACTTCATGCTTCTCAGCGTGCTATGGTCTCCATCTACCCTTTCGTCGAAGAAAGAAGGATATGGAGACATGCCCTCCGAAATCAGGAATGATCAGTAACTTGATAGATGATAATTTATAACAAAATTTTTCGGTAGTGGTTCCATGGTAAGTGATGCGTTCCCTGAGCGAAGTCGAAGGGAACGGTGATCGGCTCGTTTCGACTTCGCTCAACGAGCGCGCATCACTTACCATGGAACCACTACCAATTTTTCTAACATGTACATGGTTTGAACTTGTGATGTCAAGCAATATCTTTTGAAACTTGAAGACCCCTTTCCAGATTTTTCATGAGCAGTGGGTGCGTTTCTAAAATCCTAAGAAAGAATCTTGACAAAATTTCCTGTATCAAATAGCAGATGTGCATAAGTGCAAGTCATTTTTTCTTCATAATTTCAGTGGATTGTCAGTGAGAGTTGCTTGAGGTATTGAGGCTGTGGGAAGAGGAAAGACGATACGAGTTCTGATTGTTGGTGCGGCGTTCGTGAGCGTGTTAGTTCTTTGGATGCGTTCTCAGGGAAAAGCCGCGCCAGGGCTGTATCGACAATCGCAATTTTTGCTCGACACACTTGTCGAAATCACGGTTGTTTCGCCTGATGAGCACGCAGCGCATCAGGCGATAGAGGCGGCTTATGCAGAAATCGGTCGGATTGAATCACTCCTGAGCCGCTATTCCCCGGAAAGCCAGATTTCTCTGGTGAATCAGTCTGCTGGAAAAGAGCAATTTACCCCCGTAGTACAAGAGGTGTATGCCATTGTACAGCGTTCTCTGCACTATACCGACATGACCGGTGGAGTGTTTGACATCAGTATTGGGCCGGTAATTGATGTGTGGGGAATCGGAACGCAGCACGAACGCATCCCTGATCAAGAGGAATTACAACAACTCCTGCAATTGGTAGATTATAAAAAGATTATCTTAGATCATGAGCAGGGGATCCGTTTACCTGATCCTAACATGACCTTAGATTTAGGAGGGATTGCTAAAGGGTATGCGATTGATCAGGCAATTGCGGTGCTGCGCCAGCATGGTGTGACGATGGCGTTAGTCAACGCGGGCGGCGATATTCGTTGCCTTGGAACAAAAGCTGATGGAACGCCGTGGCGGATTGGAATCCAGAACCCAAGAAAGAACGCCGCCATTGTCGGTGTGGTGAACATCAGCGATGCGGCGGTTGCGACATCAGGCGACTATGAACGCTACTTCATGCAGCAAGGCATCCGTTATCATCACATCTTTGACCCTGCAACCGGAATGCCTGCGCGTGAGTGTCAGAGCGTGACCATTGTTGCTCCTACCGCTGAACAGGCCGATGTGATGGCGACAGCGATCTTTGTGATGGGACCCGAGCGCGGATTGACATTTCTCAACGAACAAGCGGACATCGAGGGAATGATTGTCCGGGCAGACGGGAAATTGCTCTTTTCTGATGGGTTTGCACTTCAACCTCAATAAACGGAACATGATCATTGTGATCCGGATCATTGCCAATTCACTCTTTAACAGTGTTGGGAACATAATGGAACTCAAAACGTTTAAACACGGGATTCATCCTGAGTACTACAAGGAACTGACCCAGGACCTGGCGACAGTGCCCATGCCGCTTCCCAAACAAATCATCATTCCCCTCCAACAGCACATTGGTGTTCCCTGCCAGCCAGCCGTGCAAGTGAAGGATGAGGTTCGTGTTGGGGATATTGTCGGGAATTCTGAAGCCTTTGTGTCAAGTCCTGTCCACACAAGTATGTCAGGTGTTGTCAAAAAAGTTGAACCATATCCGCATCCCGGCGGAGCAATGGTCAACTCTGTAATTATTGAGGCGAATGAACAAGACCAATCATTCCCTCCGAAAAAGGAACAACGTGAGGCGGCCTCCTATTCGGCCGAGGACATCCGAACCGCTGTGAGAAAAGCGGGGCTGGTCGGATTGGGAGGCGCAGGTTTTCCCACGCATGTCAAATTGACCCCGCCCAAAGATAAGCCTATTGATACAGTCGTGATTAACGCCGCCGAGTGCGAACCCTACCTGACCTCTGATCACCGTATGATACTCGAGCAGCCTGAAGAGGTGATTTATGGAACGCAACTCATCATGAAGGCGGTTGGGGCCAAAAAAGGGTATATTGGGATCGAAGCCAATAAACCCAATGCGCTTGAGATACTCCGTCCCTTGCTTTCTGCTGCAGACCAGATCGAGCTGCTCGCCTTAGAAGTTAAATATCCGCAAGGAGCAGAGAAAATGTTGATTAAGGCCGCTGTGAATCGTGAGGTACCTGCAGGTGGTCTTCCAATGGATGTCGGGGTCAATGTCAATAACGTAACAGGCGCGGTCGCAGTTGCCAAAGCTGTACGCGACGGTTTACCTGTGCTTGAGCGGATTGTGACAGTGACCGGTAAAGGCATCCGTGAACCTAAAAACGTTCTGGTCAGAGTGGGAACGCCGATTAAAGAGGTAATTGAATTTTGCGGCGGTTTTACGCCATCGGCCAGGAAAATCATTCTTGGCGGCCCCATGATGGGGATTGCCCAGACTACCCTGGATGTGCCGGTGATTAAAGCGACGGGCGGGATTCTGATCTTGACGGATGAGGAGATTTCAGAACTCAAGCCTCATACCTGCATCCATTGCGGAAAATGTGTGCATGCCTGTCCAATGGGATTGATCCCGTCTAAACTAGGTGCCTTAGTTGAACGCGAACTCTATGAGAAACTCCCGGAATACAATGTAAATGATTGTATGGAGTGTGGGTGTTGTGTCTATGTTTGTCCGGCGAAACGACCGATGGTACACTGGATCAAAGTCGGCAAAGCTGTACTTCGTTCACGTAAAAAATAACTCAAATAGGAAAGAGACGTTATGGAAGAACAACTATTTGTGATTTCATCCGCACCTCATGTAAACTCGGAAGAAACGATTCCGAAAATTATGTACACGGTGGTGCTCGCCCTGATTCCGGCTATGCTTTGTGCCGTCATTTTCTTCGGATTTCGGGCGGTTTTGTTGATTGCAACCTGTGTGATTGCGTGTGTTCTCACCGAGTATGTGTTTCAGCGAACCAGAAAAAAGGACGTTACAATTACTGATGGGAGTGCGATTATTACTGGCATTTTACTGGCGCTGGTGTTGCCTCCGAAGTTATCCCTTCTTTCGGCCGTTTTAGGTTCGGTTGTGGCGATTGCTCTTGGAAAGCAGGTATTCGGAGGGCTTGGACACAATATTTTCAATCCGGCTCTGGTAGGCCGCGCCTTTTTACAAGCAACCTATCCCGTTGCCATGACCACCTGGGTGAAGCCGTTTTTTTATGTTGGCTCCCCGGATGCCATTAGTACAGCGACTCCCCTGGCCTTGATGAAATTTGAGAGCCAGGCGACCGCCTATTGGAAACTATTGATTGGGTATAGCGGCGGATGCCTGGGAGAAACCTCAGCTCTTGCGCTTCTGCTGGGCGGAGCTTATTTGCTCTATAAAGAGTGCATCGAGTGGCGGATTCCAGCGGCCTATCTCGGCACCGTGTTTATTTTGGGCAGCGTGTTCTGGCTGGCCGATTCCAGCAAATATCCTGACCCGATTTTTCAATTGTTTGCTGGCGGCCTGATGCTGGGTGCGTGGTTTATGGCGACCGATATGGTGACATCGCCAGTTACGCCATTAGGGTGTTGGATTTTCGGCATTGGGGTCGGAATTATGGTGATTATTATTCGCTTATTTGGCGGACTTCCCGAAGGAGTGATGTATTCCATTCTCATGATGAATGCGATCACCCCCTTACTGAATCGCTATACAAAACCGAAAGTCTTTGGAAGTCGAAAAGGAGGAGAATAAGCATGAACGTCACGAAACAGATGGTGCTTGTGTTGACCGTTGTCGGCGTTATATCAAGCCTGCTGATGGCGGCGTCGGATACGCTGACAAGACCCTTGATTGAACAACACAAACGTGAAGAACTCCAACAGGCAATTTTTGAAGTGTTGCCTGAGGCCAAAGAGTGTGAACGCGATGGGGGGCAGGAGTGTAAAAATATCGGCACAGACGAACTGCGGGTGTATAAAGGTCTTAATGCCGCTAATGAGATTGCCGGGTATGCCTTTGTGGCTGAAGGTCCTGGATTTCAGGGGACAATCCAGATGATGATTGGTATTTCTCCTGATTTATCCCAATTATTCTCCATGAAGGTGTTAGCGCAAGTTGAGACTCCGGGCTTAGGGGCAAGAATTGCTGAGGAGACCGACAAGAAGGATTTTTTTGAACAGTTTGCGGGATTACAAGCGCAAGGAATGGATAGCGTCAGTGCTGGTTCTCAAAAGTATCAGGGGCAGCCAACAACCGCAGAAATTCCAAATTTTATTCAATCGGTCAAGAATGAAACGCCCGATGAACCGAATGAAATTCAAGCCATTACCGGCGCGACGATCTCGTCAAAAGCTGTGGTGAGTATTATTAATCAGAGTCTTTTCAAGCTCAGGCAGATTATTCAATAATTGGTTTTGTAGAATAAAACCGCAGGTTTTGTTCTACAGCGTTTTTGCGTTGCAGGAGTATTATCATGGCAGAAAAAGCAGTACAGCAAACCACAGGGATTCCCTTTCTCCACGAGTTAAAACGTGGGGTCTGGTTAGAAAACCCTGTTTTCCGTCAAATTCTTGGAACCTGCCCAACTTTGGCCGTGACCAATACGGTGAAAAATAGTCTGGGAATCGGTCTGGCCACGTCATTTGTGTTGATTACCTCAAGCCTTATCGTCTCATTGATTCGAAAATTGGTGCCAGGTCAGGTTCGGATTGCCACATTTACGGTGATTATTGCGGCATTCGTGACTATTGCCGATCAATTTTTAGCCGCCATGTTCCCGGCAATTAGTAAAAGCCTGGGACCCTTTGTTCCGTTGATCGTCGTCAATTGTATTATTCTTGGACGGCATGAAGCCTTTGCGTCAAAGAATCCGGTGAAAGCGTCTTTGGTTGACGCCATTGTGATGAGTTGCGGCTTTATCACGACCGTGGTGTGTCTTGGCATCGTGCGTGAACTGTTGGGATCAGGATCGATTTTGGGAATTCAAATTCTGGGAGAGTGGTTCAAGCCCTGGGTCGTCATGATACTGCCCGCCGGGGCCTTCCTGTCGTTAGGAATTGGCTTAGGTCTGATGAATCACCTTGCCAGGAAAAAAGCATGAGGATGCTATGAAATATTTGACAATTTTTATTTCAGCCTCAGTGGTGAATAATTTCGTTCTCTCATATTTCCTGGGGATTTGCCCGTTTATCGGAGTGTCAAATAAAATAGATTCAGCCATTGGCATGGGGATGGCAGTGACGTTTGTGATGTCGCTCACCGCATGCATTAGCTGGCTCATCAACCATTTCGTGCTCATCGGGTTAAACCTTCCATTTCTGGAATATGCGGCATTTATTCTTGTGATTGCCTCGCTGGTCCAGTTAGTTGAGATGTTTATTAAAAAGACGGCGCCAGCCCTCTACCAGGCTCTGGGAATTTATTTGCCGCTGATTACGACCAACTGCGCCATTTTAGGACTGGCGTTATTAGGCGTTTTGCGAGAATATACGCTGGTAGAAAATTTGTTTTTCGGGGTAGGGGCCGGCGTTGGTTTTACATTAGCGTTAATCATTATGGCAGGCATACGCGAAGAATTGGAACTAGCGGATGTCCCGGTTTCGTTACAAGGAGCGGGGATTACTTTGATCACTGCAGGATTATTAGCCCTGTCGTTCATGGGATTCGCTGGGATCATTTAATTATGACAACGATAATTTTAGCCATTCTGAGTATGGGGGGGATGTGTGCCCTTCTGTCATTTTTATTAGCAGGAGCTGATAAAAAACTGCGGGTTGAGCAGGACCCGCGAGTAGAAAAAGTGCTCGCCGCGCTGCCAGGCGTCAATTGCGGTGGCTGTGGTTTCCCGGGCTGCTCTGCATTTGCAGAACATGTGGTGGCAGGGGATGCGCGCATTAATGGGTGTGCGCCCGGAGGTCAGGCAACCGCTGAGAAAATTGCGGCGATTATGGGAGTTGAAGTTGGGTCTATGGAAAAGCAAGTCGCGGTCGTCTTGTGTCATGGCGGGACCAAAGAAGCCGCGAGAAGCGCAGTGTATAACGGCGTCAAAACCTGTCGTGCCGCCATGTTCATTGGCGGCGGCGGAAAACTGTGCTACTATGGCTGTATGGGCTATGGCGATTGCGTGACCGTCTGCCCGTTCGATGCGATTGCGATGAACGATAACTTGCTCCCCGTCGTTGATCCGCAAAAGTGTACGGCTTGCGGAAAGTGCGTCGAGGCGTGTCCGCGTCATCTGATCGAACTTCATCCGATTAATCATACCATGTTTGTCTTCTGCAAATCCCAGGATAAAGGGCCGGCAGTCAAAAAAGCTTGCAGCGTCGGCTGTATTGCCTGTCGGGTGTGCGTCAAAAATAGCCCGATTGAAAATGGGATCGTGATGAATGGGAATCTGGCCTCGATTGATCATGCGATCTGCCCACCCTCTGACATCGTGGTGGAAAAATGTCCGATGAAGACGATTCAGATCGTCAAGTATGATCTGAAGTAGAAATAGTGAGTAGTGATCAGTAATCAGTCCGTCAGTGATCAGTGATTACTTGTCAGTCAGGACACTAATTACTGATCACTGCTCACTGAACGGACTGACAACAGATTCTTTCCGAGAAGTTCACAAGAATTTTTCATTTTTTTTCTTCCTCACCTCTTGCTTTTTTTTCAGGGTGGTCTATAATGAGGTTGTGGTAAACATGATAGCCTCGAGAGGTTGTCGAGTATGCCTTAAGGAGGAAAATCATCATGATTTCAGAAATCGGACGTGTGACAAAGCTCAACAACGGAAAGGCCTGTGTCGAAATTGAGAAGCGCAGCGCATGCGCTGATTGCCATGCCGGCTGCGTTTGCGACCTGGGAAAAAGCGTCATGCTGATTGACGCCTCAGACCCAATCGGAGTCCATGAAAATGACACAGTTCAACTCTCCATCCCGACTGAGAGCGCGTTACGAGCGTCGTTTGTAGTGTATGGAATCCCGCTCATCGCACTCATCTCAGGCGTGCTTGGAGGGGAATATCTTGGCAAAATCCTTGGAATTTCTACAGTTTTAGAAATCCTGGGAGGATTTACGTTCCTGGGAATTTCTCTGGTGTTTATCAAATTGTATGATAACGTGTTCAGGCAAAATCGTAAAAATCAGCCTGTCATAACAAAAGTGATCCATGAACATGTCAATTGGCAATTGGGAGTTGACAATTGAGAATTGACAATTGAGACAAAGGGGGGCTGAATTCCATGCTCATTCTAAAAAACGGGGAGGTTCAGCATCTAACAGTAGGAGAACATACCAAATATAAGAATGTCGTGTTTTCCGATGATATCAAAATCGAACTGACCAATGATAAGAAACTCCCATTTCGATTGATGGAAGGCGATAATCCAGGTTTGACATATATTGATCTGTTCGCCTTAAATTTTGGCTATAAAGAACGGTTAAAAAAACGCGACAGCACCGGATGGACGAAAATTTATTACGGATGTTCCCGATCCGTGCGGGACGAAATTCTGTTTTTGCGAGAGGAAGAAATTATTGAGGTTTTTTCAACCCAGAATTGTCATCAACAGGCTTGCCAATATTGGTCGAATCCCACCGGGTTAACCGACCGGCGCTATGCCTTTAATTGTATTCTGGCCCGGTATCGCACGATGAACCATATCGGTCTGAAAGAAGGGTTTACCCTGGAAGAAGTCGGACGCATTTACGCCTGTACCCGCGAACGTATTCGTCAGATTGAAGAAAAAGCGCTGCGTCGTATGCGCCATAAATCGCGGATCGACCGTTTTAAGATCTTCAAAGAAAAAGTCCTCAATTACAACGATTACACCTACGGCAAATTTCAAACCTCGTAAAAAAAATAGCCCTGACAGGGAAGGAATCCCTGTCAGGCAGCAAGGCGTGTTACGAACTCGGCAGGTAACACTTTGAAAGTCTCGATCTTATTTCAATCAGGCTCAATTTCGAAAAACCTGATTTCCCGAGGTGTTTAGTCACGTGCTTTCCGCAGCGTTCAATCTTGACGGAAAGCTGCTTGTGGCTGGAATGGCTGGAGATTAAATCCACTAAAATTTTGATTTGCGATAATGCCTGATGTGATCGACAGGTATTACGTAAACGCTGCCTCAAATCATTTATCTGTACAAAACCCAAAAGGAGAGTGTGTTATGAAAATATACAGACAAGGGATATTTTTTACGATACTCATGATGCTCGCGCTGAGCATCACCTTTCCCGGTTTTTGTCAAACCACCACTCCGCCGACCTCGCCGGTGCGGCTGATTTTTATCCACCATTCCACTGGCGGGCACTGGCTGGCAGCAACCCCCAGTGAATACGGACCGTCTGGCGACCTGGGAGAAGCCTTGATGAACAACAACTACTATGTCAGCGCCACGAATTACGGATGGGGACCAGATGGCATCGGTTCAAGAACAGATGTTATCAATTGGCCGGAGTGGTTTACTGGCCCCAATCGGAATACCATTATGGCGGCAGTGTATGCCGAAACCGGTCAGAATATCAGCGGCGACTATGGGTCATTCGGAGATTGGCCCCGGCTGGCGACAAATCCGGGCGGGGAAAACCAGATTATCATGTTCAAATCCTGCTTTCCGAACTCGGATATCTATGGCAATCCGACCGATCCTCCGGCCGCTTTGCCCAACGATGAAATGACGGTCGCCAACTTCAAAGCCGTGTACAATAACATTCTCCAGTATTTTGCCACCCGGCAGGATAAGCTGTTTGTGGTGATTACCGCGCCGCCCATGTCAGAAGCCGGCTATGTGAACAATGGTACCGAACCGCCGGCCGCAACACGCGCCGCCAATGCCCGCGCATTTAACAATTGGCTGGTGAACGACTGGCTGGATGACTATGCCTACAACAATGTTGCAGTCTTCGATTATTACAACGTGCTCACCAGTAATGGCGGCGATTACGATACCAATGACGCCGGACGGGCGACCGGTAATCACCATCGCTGGTGGAATAATCAAGTGCAGCATGTTCAGGGCCTGGTCAACAATTATTCGGCATACCCGACGGATGAGATTTATGGTTGGGATGATCACCCCCGAACGGCGGGGCAGCAGAAAGCCACCGCGGAGTTTGTGCTGCTGCTCAACTATTTTTACAACCGCTGGAAGGGTAGCAGTGCCACATCCTCGTATCTATTGTGGACAAAATAGGCCGTGTTAAGCTGTCCGACGTCCAAAGCGGCCGTCGGACAACGTGTTATTATTTCGTCCAGAGCAGATAGGAATTTGACGCTGCGGCTGAGACTTGCCATACGTGGATCACCGGGTTTTCATACTCTATGCCATCTCCATACGCCCGATTTTCTGCCATATACAACAGACCGTGTGTTTCATCAAACGCCACTTCGCCCACCACGTTACACAATTCTTCGAACGCATCTTCCGTGATCGGCTTAAAGAGTACATGGCTCACATCCAGCGCCGCATACGGCTGCGGTCCGTAGGGCTGTTGACTGCCTTGCGCCACTGCCGCCAAATCCGCCGGATCGTAAAACAGGAACAGGCCGTCATGACTGTTCGCTATCGGGCCTTTTTCACCATAGACGCCATAAGCCGGTTCGAACTCCGGGACCAGCGGCAGAATATCATCGTAATAGCGCGTCCCATCCCGATAGCCGTACCAGGTTTCGCCAAACGCTTTGGACGTGGAGATCATCACGGCGGCTTGACTGCCGGCGCTGAGCCATTCGGCCCCGCGGTAGCGGCTGCCGTCATCCTGGATAAAGCCGTCCACATAGTGCGTACCGCCATCATTGTCATACCGCAGCAGCGTGATATAATTCAAGGCCGCGCCGGCGGCCGGCCAGGGGGTGCCGTCCATCCAGGGCGCAATGGCATACAGCGCCGGACCATGCGGCCAGTTGCCATAGCGCGAATTGCCGGTCAACAACGGGCGGCCTCCGGTATAGGCGTCGGCCCAACTCTGAGGCGCAGCAAACATGTAACGGGCCAGGGTATTGAACGGCGGATTATTCCCCGCCACAGGACCAACAGACCAGGCGCCGACCGGATTGGTGAGATTCAGGTCACAGGCGCCATTGGTGACTTTCTTTTGATCCGGATAGTAGTAGTCGCCGAACGCCGTGTACAACTTGCCGGAAGTCTGCCCCGATTGCGCAGGCAAGTATTCCAGCGCGGCGCCCATGGCAAGATACGGCTCATCCGGATATGCAGGGGGGTAGTGAATATTGGCCGGCTTAACATCCGTGAAGTTCCGTAAAGTCGTGGCCGTATTCAGCTCATTCGGATTTTTCGTGGCGGAAATCACCGGAACCGGAATCCCGATTTCGGCCACATACCCATAGCTCTCTTGCTGGACAAAACCGCTGAGATAGAGCGAGCCGGGATACGCGTCGGTATTGCCGGGATCGCCGGACGGATAATAGGCCAGATCCCCTTCCCGGTATGTCCAGGGATTGCTTACTAACGTGAACGGATGACCCGTATTCGGCGGCAGTTTAAACGCGCCGAGGTACTGGAACCCCGCAAACGGATTGATGACCGAACTCTTGCCCCGATACGAAGCGGTTGAGCGCGTAGCAGCATTGGACTGTCCGCTTTCATTGCCGAACCCATCGAACGCCGTCACTCTGTAGGTATAGGAGGTGGACGGCGTGAGCAGCGCATCAGTATAGCTGGTGGTGGACGAAGTGTTCACGAACAGACCGTTGCGATAGATGCGATAGTGCGTGACCGCTGTGCCATCGGTCGAAGCGTTCCAGGTCAAATTGATTTTGTTGTCGGGCTGTGTGGGATGCGCCGCGGTTGACAGGTTGGCAGGCATCGTCGGCGCAGTAATATCCGCCGCTGCCAATTCGATTTTATCAATCAAAAGCCCCGCCTGAGTCGTATTCATGCAGACATTGACAATCGTATAATTCCCGGCGCTAGGCGGCAGATCCGTTGGTGCGGTGGAACTATTCGTAAAATCGTAATAGGTCCGCACGGTCGCGCCAGGCGCAAATTCATTTATCCCGGCATGATAGGTCGCCAAATTTTTCATCCCATACCACCGCGGCTGACCAGGCGAGTTCACCGGCGAGTTGGCGTCCGTAAAACTGACCAGCGGCGTAAAATCCGACAACCAATTGCCTGAATTATTATACCAGGTGACGAGAATGCGTTCACCGTACCCAAATGACCGGCTTATGCCTTGTACGCCCTGATAGTTGCTGTATTCACTGCCCGTCGTTTCCAATAATAGTCCGTCCGGGCCGACGCTGGAATACGAGGTGGTTGGCGTCAGGTCTTTGAGTACAGTTGTCCAACCAGCCAGGCCAAACACATTAGCCCCGGCTGTGGCTCCAAAATCAACCAACACGCTTGCTGGAGCGTCTTGGTTCCACAAAAGAAGCGTCATCAGCATGAACACAACCACACGATACCATAAATTTCCTGAATGATTCATACCCTATTCCTCAACAGGAAAAACAACCCACGAAAAAATGTTGACCAGAGCAAAGAACAATAAGACGATAATGGCCGCCTGAAGCCTTTGCCGTAAACAATTATTCGACAGGATTTTCTGGAAGAAATATAATATACCCTTAGTTTATTATAAATAACCGACCGGTTTCTTTAAGTCAAGCATTTTTTGTTGCTGTAAATAATTCTGTGCCGGAGTACGAAAGTTTTACTTTCGCAAGCGAGTTTGCTGGAAAACTGACACACGCAAAAGTAGAACTTTTGCACTCCGGTTTTTGTTCTGTCAACGGGAAATATACACAATCTTATATCTTGGAATTTGAAGCACATCAAAACCAATAACAACAAGCTCAGCATGTTGTTGCAAGACCTCATGAACGCGTTCATACGGAATGCGCTCTTCATAAACCGGAGTTTCTTCAATGGGGAGTGATGCTAACTGGCTGCGAATTTCGGCTTTTGACACCCAGTTGCCCATCGTTTGAGGGGTTATCTCAATCCAACGTTTGATGTGCCGGACAAAATCCATCATGTCCAATACAGACGTTTTGCGAGGATACACCACAGCAAACACATCAGAGAACAAATCGGTGTAATCAGGCTCGCCCCGGTAGAAACGAAGAGAATTGATGGGTTCAGCCTGCGCAATTGCCTCAATAGCGTGTTGAGTGAGTTCGGAGATTTCATGCACGCCTGAATCAATGATGTTTTCTGCTGGTGCTCCCCATAATTCTTGCTGTTTTTCCCAGGAAAACGCGCCGATATCTTTGAAGATAAAAAATCCCTGGGTTCCATCTAACGTCGCATGATCTCCTCCGGGATAATAACTGAACGCGCCTTCTTGTGGAATATAATATTTTTCACATTTGATTCTGATAAAATTTTCTATCAATTCTCTGGCTTTTTCTTTCTGCTCTTGTGAGGCATCTTGCCAGATATAGCGTGTCAGCAGTGCTATGCTCTTTGGCGTTTTCAAATTCCATTCATGTAATTCATCCAACTCGTCATCACGAGGCACGGGGTCGGATAAGGCCGCAAGCACTGAATCAAACAGTTCCCGTTTGTACCGCAAAGGAAAGGATTTGTGAATCGTATTTCCCTGTTTATCCACAAACGCTTTTATAATTGACGCCGTATTGTTCAAATCTTTTTTCACCAGTTTGCCATGTTTTGACTTTGGTCCCCACAATCCTGTTTCAGAGTCCTGATGTTCCCAAAACCATCGGAGCATGGCCTGTTTCCATTCAGGGGAGAACTGGTATAACTTGTTGTTTTGAATCACGAAATCAACCTCATTTTCATGATAGTTGACAGGGTCGCTGGCTAAGCTGAGCAGATCGCGGGCATTATGGAAGGTGGTTTGCGGAAACTTTGACGCGATCCATCCAACCGTAGAGACCTCATCTAAAAACGCGATCAATTTTTCCGGAGTATTGATCTCATCCAGGTATTTCAACGGATATTTCAGGCGGAGGGGTCGTCCGATGTCTCGCGCCAACGCGTCGAGGTGCAATAAGACATTCTCTGTGGGGCCATGATACGTGCATAACGGATAGGAATCGTCCATAAAAGCGCCAGTGCGGGGATTTTGCAAGTTTAAGTAGAATTCAAACTCATCTTCTTTGCTGGTAAATTCGGGCATTTTAATCAGATGCTCTCTGGACTGTAATTGCGCGTGAAGCCGGTTAAGCAGTGAGAGCGACGTGTAGTAGTGACCTTTATCCAGATGATAGGCGAGTCCGAGCATCTTGAATTCGAACTCCGCCATGTAATAATTTTGTTCTTGAAGCTCTTTATTCATTCGAAAGAGGTCTCGTATTTGGGTCTTGGTACGATAGGCGATGAGCATTCCTGAAACGCCTAAAGCTCCTAACAAAACCAGCGTTGTAAGAATGCACATTTTCTTGCTGAAATATGCGTGCTGACATCTATTTTGCATAATAACACCTTCCTTTTGTTCCTTTACGTTGTAATAAAATTTTTCAGATCAATCGCATCAGTTTCGAGGGTCAAGATACGCAGGTGTTATGAAAAACGTCAATCGTTCATCAGGATGATTTTTGAGGAGAAGCATACAGAATCATACTTTGGTATGAGCTGATTTGTCCTGGGGATTTTTAAAACGGATGATTAATTCGTAGCGGCTTTTGACGTCAACTTTTTGATAGATATTGCGAAGATGGGTTTTGATTGTGCTCAACGAAACATATAATGTATCTGCAATTTCCTGGTTGCTGCGGCCTGCTAACACCAGATTCACGACGTCTTGCTCTCGGGGAGAAATATTGTAGTGTTGAAACAGGGTTTCATCGGAAACGTGAAATGTCGAAACGTCGGGCGTCTCTTCCGGTAAAGCTTCCGGCGATGAGGGTAACGCCGGTGCGTGACCGAAAACGTGCATAAAAAGGTGCACTGTGAATATGATACTGATACTGCTGTACAGAATTGGGAACACAGGCAGCGGAAAGATCGAATGAAACCACAGTTCGTCTATAATGCCTGGCAAGCAGAATCCCACAGTGATGATGATGTACATGGCAAGCTTTTTTTTGACGGGATTTTTGAGTTGCCAGGAATAATACAGTCCCATCGCCACAGTATAGAGAAGAATCGTGGTAAACACAGCATTCTTCAGGATATGAGCACTCTGAGGGAGGAGGCTGTTCTGCCCAACAACATTCGACATAAGCTCCAAAATAGCTGTGACGCCGATAAGACCCCAAACAATCCGATTTCGTATTTTCGCCTGTGGGAAGGCAATAAACTCATGGAGAAAGAGAGGAATGGTGAACATGAGCGCATATTTGGCAAGATCCCCTTCGACATACTCCATGATGCCGACAAGAGCAGGGGGGATAGCGAAAAGGCTGGTATCGTGATAGAGAAAAAACATGCGTGAGAAGACGGCCAGCGTAAAAGCGATGTGAAAGTAAAGATAATAGCGGAGGAATTTTTCTTGTGTTTTATAAGAGGCAACCGCTGTGATCCCCAGGGTTGCCATCCCGATCGAAAACGTCATCAACACATAAAACAAATGCCATTGTTTCATATCGTTTGCAGAGATGCTCCAATAGCAATCAAAACGATCTGGCAAGAGAAGTCGCTTACATTTTTCATAAGTGATTACAAATAATTTTTCTGGACTTTATTGAGGTAAAACAGTTGTTTTCAGGCAGCATTCAGATATCCTTTGCTTATCTCTTATCCTTGTAGTTACTTAGTTCACCCACAACGACTTGCATCCAAAGATTTGTCAAACTATTTTTTCCTTAACCACCCAACGTGTTTTCACGGTAAGTTTCCAGGTCTTGCGGCGAAATCGTCATAACTCACAGATACCGAACGACGCCATCCTGTACACAGCCCGGTGGTAGTGCCTTGACGACCAAATCTACTGCTGTCGTCACATCGGCGACGGCATCAAGAAAGTTTCCCCCTCCATCAAAAACCAGGTAATACAGCCTGGTGTGTTGGTCAATGAGCTGCGATATCTCTTGCATGTCTCCAATACTTATGACTCGACCGTTTCTGCTGAGTTTAAATCCTCCCTTCCCAAACTCAAGCTCCAGGCCCGCTTCACGCAATGGTATCTCTCGAATGCGCTGCCTCTCTGCGGGAGAGATATTTCTAAGAGCTACAGAAAATGACCTCACAGGGCAGATACGCTCAACACCAGGACAATCGTTCAACCATGGAAGTCCTGGACTGCGACTGAAGTGGAAAGCCCGGTGGGAGGTCGCCCAATACAACTGGCGCAAAATCGGGTGCTCTTTCGCAGCCTCGAAGAATGGATTCAATTCAAAGAACACATAAGGCGCAAACTCAAGCCAATGCGTTTCAACGAACCGCCGGAGGTCCTCTTGAGTTGGTTCTACTCCTGCCTGTACTGTTATGAACGGAAACCCCTTTGCCATTTGAGTAACGCCCACTTTGCGTTTAATCCAAACCTGCAAAGCTTGCGCAAGGCTAGAGGGCACATCAGTTTGAGCACGCGCCATCACGAACCTGCTCTGCTGAAAACAGACTTCGAACAGTGCCTTGCCTCTTTCTTCAAGGGCAGGGCTTATTTGGGCAAAGCGTGAATTTTCATATATGACGCCCCCACCAATCACAAAGCCTTTCTCCGTGACCTGTAGGCCTGCACCAATACTCGAGAGTTCATTCCTGAGCTCGTCAAGAAATACATTTATAGATTTCATTGTCCATTCAACGCACACGATGTGCCGTCGCCTCTAAATCCATTCAAAACACATTTTCTCCTCATCCTCAATTGTTTCTATTACTTTGAAACTCCTTTTATGTTCTCTTTATTAAATTCATAGGGTCCTCCTTGTTTATGAGAAAGGATACTGTTTTTTGCAAAACATGCCTTTCTTGCTCATTGGAAAACTCTTTTCAAGGTTTTATTTCAAAAACTGTCCGAAGTATTGTATCTATTGGACCATACGAACAAAATTTACGCATAATCGAATTGTCTCCTTCATGAATTATCTGAATCGCTCAGATTCTTCTGCTGAGTGATTCATCGCAACAATACCTGCCGTCAATTCTTGATAAAAATAACTCTGCCGAAGTGTCAAGTGAAATTCATCAATTTCGATTACGAAAGGCCGAGTAATTTCGCCGCCATGATCAGGATTGCAGCGGCCAGGGTAGAGCGAATGATTTTCTCGCCGCCTTTGACTGAAAAATGTGCGCCCCACCAGCCTCCAAACGCATTGCCGGCCGCCAGACATAACCCAAACACCCAATTGACGTTGCCGGTTGCGAGAAAAATGAGCAGGGTTGGAATCATATAAATTAAGATGATAAAGACTTTGTGCATATTCACATAGACCAGATCCAATTTTAAGATATGATAGAGAGCGGCCATAAAGATAAACCCCACGCCAACCTGAATAAAGCCGCCGTAAAAGCCGATGCCAAACATCACCGGATATATCACCCAGGTTTTCTGCCCTTCAGCCGATGTCTCGTATTGATCTTTTTTGGTTGGGAAAAACATGGAAATCACAATACCAATCAGCACAATTGAGAGGATACGTTGGAACCAGACATCGCTGATTTTTATGGCAACCAATGCGCCCAGAATGGCCCCCGGCAGCGTCATGAGCGATAGTTGCAAGCTGCGCTGATATTGCTGAAATTTCCGTTTCCGGAACGACATGACCGCCGACACATTCTGGAATACCAGGGCAATCCGGTTTGTACCGTTTGCCATGGCCCCATCCAACCCCATAAAAATCAACGCCGGTAAGGTCAAGCTTGATCCCCCGCCGGCCATCACATTCATCAATCCCGCAATCGTCCCAACCCCAAATAACAGCAGCACCTTGATCAAATCCATGAAATCCTCCCCTCTCAATGTAGCTCGAAATAGTGATTTTGCTCCTGGATACATGGTGCTTTGGAACTGAAGTTCTTACTAACAGAGATTGTCGGACATTGTCGGACAAGTCTGAGTTGTCCGGCAAAGCCACCTCAACTAAGGATCTCCGAAGTATTAAAAACTTCTGTCCCAGAGCAGTAACATTTTCATGCAGCATACGCATCGCAACTTCAACTTCACCGCCGATAAACTCTTTCCACTTGCAATGGCATTGCATATCATCCTTGTGAACTATTCTCTCGTCAAGAGAATTATGCCAACTATAAAAATTCCCCATTTTTAAAAAATGGATGGTATTTTTGTCGTGTTGATGTTAAAATAGGGAGAATTACTTTGCAGAATCAACCTTGTATCGCAAAAGATTGCTTACTGCCTTTCATCCGAGGATCAATGGCGAGGTAGAGCATTATTTTTCGGTGTACGAGACCGTGAACAGTTATGTGACACCGCAAGGCTTAAACATGCAACCTATCCTTATGAAATACTGCGAATATATTTGCCAGCGCGGATTCAAAGCCTTTGACACCGAACATCTCAAAGAAGGGCGAGAGAGCAGAAGGCGTGTCATCTCCCGTATCCAGGATTCAAAGCCTTTGACACCGAACATCTCAAAGAAGGGGCCTGGCATTATTCACTGGATGGGTTTATCAACTTCTTTATCGAACGTCTCGGCGGACATACCTCTATTGAAACGCCCGCCGGACGAGGCCGCACTGATATTTTGATCCTCGATCGCATGCACACATACCTCATCGAAACCAAAATTTTTACTGATCATAGCTATCTTCAAAAAGGCAAACGGCAATTAGCCGAATATCTGGCCTCGGAAGGTCTGGCAGAGGGGTATTACGTGGTGTTCAGCAGCAAACATACAGAATACAAGCAACTTGACTTTGAAGAAGAGATCAACAGCAAACGGATTTCTACCTTCATTATCTGCACCCGGTTCGAGCACCCGACCGATATAGCATAAGATAACTGACGACAGCGATGAGCTGCGTGATATGCTGCACTTTTTCTTCTGGTTTGGGTAATTCAAAATAGGACCACAACCACCTTCCGAAAACACCGATCCCGTAGCCGACAGCCAGGGCAAATCCGGAAATCACGCCTTGAATGATGTTCGCGCGCGGCAGCAGCGTCGGCGTCATTGACAGCGCAAAGAACAACAACGTGCCAACCATCAATCCGGTTGAACAAAAATAGCGCTGCACCCACAATTTGAATTGCAGCAATGCTTGAGATAATTTCATAGTCCGCTCAGCGCCGCAGGCGGGCAAGCTCCCGTAAAACGCCTTGTTCGAAGGCGATTCTGCGTTCCTGTACTGTTAACTCATGAAAATGGCGTCTCGGATTCCCGCATAAAGAACAGGAGCAGGGGGTTGGAGTATCAACAACTTTTCCTTGCTCATCTTCTGTCAAAATTCTTCCGAAATGCCACCTTCTCTTCTTTTTCAGACGCTCACGATGATGGCGTCGAATAGCTCTTTTGAATTTTACCATGGGTATTATCCTACACATAGGGTTGAAGATGCGGGATCAATTCAGGGATTGTCAAGAAAAAAGACGGAAACTTTTGACAATCCCGGGAATGTGAAAGACCCTCGTGTTGTGAACCGCTCAAAGTTTACAATATGGAGGGCGTCTCTGGACCCGTCCCAGAGTGTACGCCATACGAAATGGGAGTGTAGGTATCATCTTGTCTGGCTTCCCAACTAGTGCAAGAAAAAATTGGTTCATAATCTCACAAAAGAATTGGAAGCCGTGTTGCGAGAATGGGCGCGACAGAAAGAGGGTGAAATTCTGGACGGCCCTTGGCTTCCCGATCCTGTTCCTCTGCTGATCGCCATGCCCCCCCAAAAGTCTGTTGCCCAGGTGGTGGGGGCTTCAAGGGAAACGCGCGAGGTATCTTGTTCGCCCCTTCGGGCGTCAGCGCAATTTTACGGGGCAACACTTGTAGGCTCGCGGCTATGGTGTTTCGACCGTTGGCCGAGATGAACAGGGGATCCGCGCGGATATTCAGTCTCAAGAGGCTGAAGACCAGCGATTGGATCACCTGCACCTGTTCAACCAATCGCGGCCACCTTGAGGTGGCTCCTCAATAATCGCTTTGAGCGGTTCACAGAACCAGGCCTCCGGCTTTGCCGGAGGTTTTTGACTTTTCTCCTCTTGAATTATCGTTGAACAAAAAGTCCAGGACAAAAGTCGTAGTGAATCCATATCTGCCTGGAACAAGAATAAACGTGTTGAATCAGAGTTATTCTTATCTCGTTATATTTATATGCTTGTGTCAGTTCGAAAACTTGTCAAGGCAGGTAATAAAAAAGTGAGCTTTTTCGCAGATTGAAGGATAACAAATATTCAAGCCTCATGTCAGAAAATCAGCCTTGACACCCTAATGAATTGTGGTGTTGACTCAATAAGCACAGGAATAGTTACAGCAACAAGTTTTTTTAGAAGAATCCGGTTTTTTTACGCCAGACTCTTTACTCAACATAAATCATTTTCTTGGTCATGCCGCCGTCAATGACGATATTTTGCCCGGTGATGAATCCGGCCTCGTCGGAAATCAGAAACGCGACCATCGCGGCAATATCGTTTGGAACACCCACGCGCCCAACCGGATGTTGTTCACGGTCGAGCAGGCTGTGTTCCGGCGTCTGGCGCACTGCCTGCTTTTTCCAATCGCGCACTTCGATCCAGCCGGGGCTGATGCAATTGACGCGAATCTGCGGGCCTAAACTGATCGCCAGAGCGTGGGTCAGAGCTACGATCCCGCCTTTTGAAGCCGCATACGCTTCGGTATTGGCTTCGGATTGCAGGGCGCGGGTTGAGGCGATATTCACAATCGCGCCGCACGTCTGGCGCAAATGCGGCACCGCATATTTGGCGCACAGAAAATAACCTGTCAGGTTTGTGGCGATCACTTTGTTCCAGGCGTCGAGGGTCAGATTTTCAACAGGCGCGTTCGCCGGATTCGCAATACCGGCATTATTGACCAGCGCATCCAGGCGTCCGTAATAGTCAATGGTTCTGGCAACCGCCTGCTGCACCGACGCTTCATCAGTCACATCCAGAGAAACGAACCGAATATCGCCCAGGGCTTGATATTCCTGCGCGGTTTCTTCCCCGGCTTCTGCGTCAAGATCCGCAATGACGACCGCCATGCCTTTGTGCAGCAGATAGTGCGCAATGCCTTTGCCAATGCCCTGCGCGCCGCCCGTAATCAGCGCAACGGTTTTGTGTGCAACTACCATGTTCTCTCACTCCTTTCTCCTCTGTCATTCATTGTTTTGAACCTTCTTAGGGCATGTATGGGCGATCTGTCAAGGGGAATTTCACCTCGAATTTTCTTGACAGAATGTCTGTATTTAGCCTTTTGTATCTCAATATAGCCACTTTTCGCTAAATAGGGCCATACATTTTGGCAGCCTGATAAAAAGTTAAAGCGGCGACCCACCGTCGTTCCGCATCGTCAGTGGCGGGGGGACAGCTTATTCCGCGCCCGTCAGGATAACCCTTCACAAAGGAGGCAGGATCGTGCAAATTGAATGTATTATTGGAATGAGTCTCGATGCACGAATTGATTGGATCAAGAATCCACAAGAATTACAAGAAATCTACTACGGTATTGTGATGCAATCACAATATGACGGCATGATCTGTGGAAGTTCAACGATGCTGAAGGCGTCGTATGATGAAAACACTACCGTGAAATACTCAGACCAGCAGTTAATTGTTGTTGATAGCGGAGGAAAAATCAGAAATTGGCCTGTCATCAAGAAACAAGCCTGGTGGAATGAGACTCCCATCGTCCTTTGCTCAAACACGACAACGCCCGAATACCTGAACCAATTGGAAAAGGAACAGGTCAACTATCTGATTACTGGCAAGCATAAAGTTGATCTAAAAGAGGCTGTTACCGTATTAGAAAAGGAATATGGGATTCACCGTCTGCGAATTGACAGCGGGGGAAGATTATTAGGCCAGATGTTACGAGAAAAGCTGGTTCATGCTATTACGACAATTATTATGCCTCAGATGACGGGAGGAATAACGCCCCAAAGTATTTTTGTAGCGGATGATCTTGAAAATTTAGAAGGGGTTATTTCCTTAAAATTAAAAGACTACCGGATAGTAAAAGATCACTATGTGGTATTGAATTATGAAGTTCAACAGTAACCAGAATAAAAGAAATCGTTATAAGGTATTTGCAGGCGACTGCGAAGGGCGGTCGGGAAAATGGGCTGCCGCCCCTCGAATTGACTGAAACGCGGTTGTTAGACGGGTTCTCCGTTAAATTCTTTGATGGCGTCGAACATGGCGACGACATTGGCGGGCGGCACGTTCGCCAGAATATTGTGAACTTGCTGGAACACAAATCCGCCGTGAGGGGCGAAAATTTCCAGACGTTCGAGCACGTGCTGCCGCACTTCGGCCGGCGTCGCTTTCGGCAGCACCGTCTGTGTATCACAGCCGCCGCCCCAAAAACAGAGCCGGTCGCCGAAATCGCGTTTTAATCCGGCCGGTTCCATGCCTTTGCAACTGGTCTGAATCGGGTTGGTCGCGTCCAGTCCGGCGTCGAGCAGATCATCGAGTAACGGTCGAATACCGCCGCAGCAGTGCAACATCACTTTCACCGGTGCCAATTCTTTAGCCCGTTTCCACAGCGCTGCGTGGCCGGGTTTAAAAAATTCGCGGTACATTTTGGGTGAAATCTGCGGGCCGCCTTGCGTCCCTAAATCATCTCCAAACAGGATGATGTCAATGTACGGCCCAACCGCTTCCAGAAATTGTTCCAGATTCTTGAGATGCACCTCAACGAGCGCATCCAGCAAGCGGCGCACGGTATGCGGTTCTGAAGCGAGCAACATCAGAAACTTATCAATCCGGCAGAGAAATTGAGGGATTTCAAACATATTACCGCCAAACAACCCGATAATGGCGCGATCGGTGGATGCGCGCAGCTTTTTTGCGCCAGCGATGAACGCCGCATCATCCACTTCAGCCCGATTCGGCGGCGTGGCTACCGCCCACATCACGCTCCCAATCGCCTCGGCCAGGCCAGATAAATCTGCCGGAACCCCGTCAAGATACGGCCAATAGGTTTGATCGAAAAAGTTCATCCCCGGTTTCTGCACGCCGACCGGTCTGGGCGGTGTGCCACTGTATAAGACCCAGTTCGCGCCTTCCCGGCGCACATCTATATAGGCCGGAATCAGGCACGCCGTTCCATCCGTGAGGGTCCAGGGCTTCCAATCCTGGTCGTTGAGGCTGAATCCACGCCCCAATTCAATCGTATCCACCCCAAAACGATCCAGCACATCCCCGTCCAGAATCGCGAGTTGCTGCACCATATCATACACTTTGATCGGACGCTGCGGTAATCCCAGATATTGCCGCAGTTTGCGGTAGGTTTCGGGATTGATCCCGCTGCTGCGATGTCCGCTGAAATCTACCGGGATTTTGTCCGGCTGCACATGATTCAGCGCGTCAAGCACACGTTGTCTGCTAGTGGTTGTCATGCTTATAACCTCCTTTATTTTTCCGTGTTAATGGTAAATCCTCTCACAAAATGACGTTGTAACGACAACAGGATGATGATCGTGGGCAGCGAGGCGATCAGCGCGCCAGCAATTAAAACTGTGGGTGGAACAGCCCCGCGTTGGCCTGCCAATCTTGATAACGCAGTCATAATCGGACGATGCCGCTCGGACAACACTAAGCCGAAGAGCAAATCATTCCACGTCCAGATGAACTGAAAGATAAAGACCACGATAAACGCGGCTCTGGACAGGGGCAGAAAAATTCGCAGATAGGAATGCCAGTTTGACGCCCCGTCCACTTTTGCGGATTCGAAGAGTTCCTTTGGGATGGTATAAGCGTAGTTCCGGTACACAAAGAGCGCGAACGGGATGCAGATGCCGACATAGACGATCGCCAGACCCAGACGAGTATCATACAACCTGACGGTATTTAAGAACAAATACAAGGGGATCAGGAACATCTGAAAGGGAAAAATGTTGCCGATAAAAATGCCGAAAAACCAGCCCTGCGGCGCGCGGACCTTGAGATGAACTAGCGCATACCCTGCCAGCGACGCGATGAAGGCCGAGCCGATGCCAGCCATCGCAGCGAACAGCAGACTATTAAGGAAATTGCCCCCTAACTCAGCCTGTACCAGGGCGAGATGAATGTTATTGACCATATTCCCCGGAATTTTACTGAGCGCAGGCAGGCCCCAAAACCCTAGCATGGTAAAGTCATCATTGCTCTTTGTAACCATGACCAGGGCGGAAACCATCGGAAAGACCCACAGGATGGCAAAGATCGTCAGGATCAGATAGGTAATGAATTTCCACATGACGATTATCTCCTTTCTTCACGGATGGCGAGCAAATATCGGGCGGTTAAGATCAGCGTCAAGAGGGAAATCACGACCGCAATTGCCGAGCCAAGTCCCATTTTAAACAATAGAAACGATTCTCTATACAGCGAAATCGCCAGAGTTTCCGAGGCGCGTCCGGGGCCGCCCTGAATCATCACCCAGGGAATATCGAACATGCGCACCGAGTTAATGGCCGCATTGGCCACGACCACTAACGTGATCGGACGCAGCAGCGGCAGCGTCACATGATAAAACACCTGCCAGGCGTTCGCGCCGTCAATCCTCGCCGCTTCGACCGGCTCGGACGGTACGGTCTCTAACCCGACCAGAAACAGGATGAGATTGAGTCCGAAATATTGCCAGGTCCAAACCGCGATCATCACGTAGGTATTAATCTTCGGGTTGGTAAAAAACTGGATCGGCGCAAGCCCTAACGTGACCAGAATCGCCTCGACCGCGCCTTTTTCACTGGCAAGCACCCGTTTCCAAATCACCCCGGCGACCGTTGGCGACAACGTGGAGGGAATAAAGAAGATGGCTTTAAACAGCCATTTGAATTGAATGTTGTTCAGCAGCACCGCAATACACAGAGACAGGCCGACCGAAAAGATTAGCGTGCCAAGCACCCATAACACCGTATTTTTGAGCGCGTGGAGTAAATCCGGATTGGAAAAGACCTGAATATAATTGGCAAGCCCAATCCATTTGGGCGGATTGATCAAATCCCATTCCATGAACCCAAGATAACCGGTATAAATCGCCGGTACAATCTCGGCCAGAAACACTAATGCCACCGCCAGGAGTAAAAACAGGTACGGATTGTCACGGTTCATCATCGTCAGGTTCCCCTTCAAAACCCTGAGGGTCTTCGAAACCCCCAGGGACTCGGTTTTGTCTTAATACTGGACGCCGTATTTCGGCCAAATTTCTTTGGCTTTGGCTTCGATACTGTTGATCACGTCCTGGGCTTTGCTCGGGTCAGTCCGCATATTGTTGAACTCATCCACCGCATGTTCGACGATTTCCACTGGCGTCGCTTCCCAGAACCGGATCAGGGCTTTCGGATAGTTTTTGATCAGCTCCAGTTCTTGCGCCAGCGTGGGGTCTTGTTTGGCGATTTCTTCGGCGGAAATATGCGTGGTCGTGACGACAAAATGGAATTTCTCCCACAAGAATTGCGCCGCTTTCGGAGATGTGGCAAACCATTCAAACCATTTTTTGGCGTCCGCCACATCCGGCGAATTTTTCCCGACCACTAACGGCGACATTTCGAACACAATCGCGCCTTCGCCTGCCGGAGTGATCGCCGGCGGGATAAACACGCCGTAATCTTTATCCGAAACCAAGCCTTGTTGCTGCAGAATTCCGCCATACCAATCGCCGAACGGCGCAAACGCTAATTTGCCTTCTTTGAACAGGCGTGGGAAATCAGAGGTATATTCCAAATCCATTGGGGCAAAATACCCTTTTTCAAGCATATCCTTCCAAATGTCCATCGCCTGCGCGACTTTCGGATCTGTCCAATGAATTTTCCCATTCACCAGGTCATTGTAGGCGTTGACATCAATCCGGTAGAGAATCTCTTCGAAGACAATAAACGAGGTCCAGCGCGACGTGCCAATCGAGTTGCCGATGCCGTAGATGCCTTTCGCCTTCAAGTCAGCTAAGAGCTTCATGAATTCATCCCAGGTCGTTGGCAGCGTCAAGCCCTCTTTTTCGAACAGCGGTTTGTTGTAATACCAGACCCAATAACTGATGAGCAGCGGGAACGCATAACTCATCTGATCCTGGCTTAAGCCTTCACGCACGCCGGGCGCGAAGTTACTGCCGACCTTATCCCACACATCATTGAGATCCTCTAACAATCCGGCTTTGATCAATTCCTGGGCGCGATAGCCGAACCACCATTTAAAGATCGCCGGCGCGCGGGAGGTTGTCAGATCAACTTTGATGCGCGATTTATAGACTTCGGTTTCCAAATCCGTAGGCACTAACTGCACGCCGATTTCCTGACCAGACAAGTCGCCAAATTCCTGCCAGAGTGTCTGCCACTCCGGATTATCATGGAAGAGCTTCACCTCTTTGGCAACCCCTGGATTCGCGATCAGCAACAAGGATGCCGCAACAATCAACACTCCGATGGCTAATTTTTTCATACCCAAACCCTCCATAGTTCCAAAGGTTATTTGTAGGACACACTGTCCTGTAACATGCTGATATGACCCCTGTATGCAACGATTCCGACGAACATGGTCAGAATCAGGAAATTCGGAAACGAGGTCGGTTTTCCGAAGTGCCATTTTTCGTAGTTATGCGATGATACCACCTCCCTTTATTCGATTTATGCCCGCTTGACTTGTTGGCACGATCCGCGTTCCACAAGCGTTTGATTCACCTTTAACACGTGCATGTCTTCCTGATCGTGCTGCAAACGTTTCAACATCATTTCCCCGGCCAGCGTACCGAGTAAGCTGGTATTAATCCGCATGGTGGTGATCCGGGGGATAAAGACTTGATTGTAATCCAGCGTATCGCCTGGCGCAATGATTGATACGTCTTGCGGCACCTGAATCCGAAGACGCTGAAGCGTCACAATGACCTGTGCCGCAAGGTGATCATCATGCACAAATAGAGCCGTCGGATGGCTGTGCGCTTCGAACATCTTGCCCAATGCTTGCTCCAGTTCTTCCATGTTAAAGAGCATCACCGTCGCTCGATCCATTTCGGTAAACGGGATGTGTGCTGCATCTAATGCGGTTCTGAACCCGGCCAGACGATCTTTCAGCACGGCCGGTGCATCCGGCCGGTGATATTCAACATACCCGAACCGCCGATGCCCTAAACCAAGCAGATATTGCGTGCCTTCGTAGGCCCCCTGGAAATCGTCCACGCAGACAGAATAAAACTGATTCTGAAAATTGCTGTTATTAACGATGACCACCGGGATGCTCTGCTCTTCGAGGTGTTGGAAGAGTTCGGCGTTGCCATAATGAATCGAAAAAAGCCCGCCGACCCTGGCGAGCACGACTTTCTCAAGGATTTCGTTCGTCTCCTCATCCAGGCGCACCGGGATGATGACCGGATAATACTGGTCTCTGGTAATCACCGTTTCCAGATTGATAATCATCTGGCGGATAAAGTGCCACTCAAACGCTTTTTCATAATCTTCGTGCACGAGGATGGCAAGATGGCTGAGGCGATTGGTGGCAATCGAAGCGCCATAGACCGGTTTGATATACCCAAGCTGCTTGGCGACTTTATAGACTTTCGCGCGCACGTCTTGCGAGATGCGTTTTTTACCGCTTAACACTAATGAAACCGTCGAAATGGAGACTCCCGCTTCCTTCGCAATATCTTTCAGCGTGGCGCTGCTCATGGTGCTGCTCTGCAAATTGACGCTCAATCAGACCTGACAGGTTTGGGCCACCTGACAGGTCTGGAAGACGATTCATATTTGAAGAAAGGTAAATAGTTGAATCAACATTTGAACGTATTTCCATGAAATAGTTCAAAATTGTCAACATTTTTCTGCGATATGTTACCTGAATTGAGGAAAAATGAGAAAATGAAACAGCACAATTGACGATTTTATGGGATGTTATAAGGTATGAAATTTTGAATCAACATTTGAATTTCTAATTTGTGAAGGTGAAAGTTTAGCATTGCCTCTGGTAGAATTTTTTTGACAGAGGGTGTTATTATTCCCATATTTTCCCCTACCCTATGTGTGCAATGTGGTGAAGTTGAGGAGGGAAAATGGCCAAGGCCGCAGGCGGCCGCTGGAATGCGCCGCGGAACGTGGGGAAGCTGGCGTACAAACGGGTGATAGTGTTGAATCTGCCCGATCTGATTGTCGAACAGGCATACACCCGGGGCGTCATTGTGAGAAAGATCATGGTGATCTTTCGCTACATATAGCAAATCGAGGTACGAGGAAATTCGCTAGATATAGCGATCGATCTTATCGCTATATCTAGCGATAAATTGCTACATCTAGCGACTTTTTGCTACATATAGCGATGCGTTTTGGCAGCCTAATCCCTGTTAGAACCCGTTAATAAAGAGCAACATACGCTATAATACAGAAAGACATTTGAGATAAAGTAAAAATGGATTTCCAATTTGAAATAAACGATCTGGTTCGGATCAGCGATACCAGATATACGCGAAATTATGGAAAGATTGGCGAGATTATTGGATTTGCTGAAGATGCCTTTGCTCAACAACCTGGATACGCTCTGCAATTTGATGATGATGAGTTAGTCTATTTTATGCCTGAAGGAGCGATGGTTCCAACAGGAAAGAAAGGGACGCGAGTGCCACCATCACGGGCATTCTTCTGGGTGAAAGATGCCGAACATCGTGAGCACTGCATCAAAATTCGAGAAAAAGAGGACTTCGAAACACTGCGACCGATTATTCACCAGGACGATGATATTCTCATTGTTGAATTACCAGAAACCTATGAATGGGAGTACTGCCATCCCTTCTTTCACCAAGAACTTCCAACTAAGTCGGTGTTCAACGCCTGTCGTGTGTTCATCATTGATGCCAGCCGAGTGAACACGATTGGGCGATTAGGAATGGGAATGGAAATGCTGGAATGTACGAGTATTTTCCAACGTATACACGGTCGTCAAGCCTTCTTTGTTGGCATGAAGCCTTACATTTATAAGATCTTATTGACCGTTGTAGGTAAATCATATGGAGCATTTCCTCACAATATTCCAACATTGAAAGAAGCTCTTCAGGTGGCGAAAGAGAGGAGAATACAGATCATATGAAAAGCTCCAGGATAGTGAAGAAGGGAATGCAACTTGTTGAAAAGACAGGGGTTCTAACGATGCGCATGAACGGCGAGTGCGCTGTATCACGGCGTGATTGGATGACTCTCACAGAGAGT
>DF820468.1:140311-235026 GCA_000739535.1 Candidatus Vecturithrix granuli
CCGGTTCGGAGGGGGAGAGTTGGAAAAGTGCCAGAAATGATAACTCGCTGGCTCTCTACCCTACCCACACAGGGCGGACGGGAAAATTGGGTTGCTGTTCTTTGGGGTTTTGTTGCGCCCGCCCTATGTGGCGCGTTATGCGCGGTTTTCGGCCTCATCAGAAACAAATACGGTGAATACAATAAAAAAGGTTGACAGAAATTTCTCTGATGAGCATATGCTGTTATACGCTAAAATTAAGTAAATATCTCATACATCTAAAATAGGGAAACACATATGCAAGTGACAACAATTCAAAGTGCGAAAAAGAATTTAGAACAACTCGTCTATCAAGTGGAGAGTGATGCTGAACCCATTATGATCTTTCTGGATGATAGCCATAAAGCTATCTTGCTCTCTGAACGAGAGTTTGCGGCATGGCAAGAGACGGAGTATCTCTTATCGAATCCTGCGAATGCAGCTCATCTCCGAAAATCCTTAGAACAAGCCAGAATGGGGCAAGTCAAAGAACGGGAGTTATTGGAGATATGAACATTGCATTTACTGATGCAGGATGGGAAGATTATCTCTGGTTTCAGCACGATCAACCCCAATTATTGAAACGGATTAACGAATTGATCAAAGATGCCCCAAGCGAACGCCATTTAAAGGCATTGGGAAACCCGCACCATTAAAGCGAGACCTTCGAGGATGCTGGTCACGAAGAATTACAGACGAACATCGTCTCGTCTATAAAATTGAGCACGAGGAAATATTGATTATTTCTTGTCGCTATCATTACGAATAACCATAACTCGATGTTCAAAGTTTTTACATGAAATTTTCCTTGCATAATTGATCTGATATGAGCGCCTTCCTGTCAAGCAATATTTGAGAGGAGGAAAAACAATGCTGATTGGTGAGACCTTCCCGTTTGTGAAAGCCTATATTGAGAGGGAGATCGTGCCTTGCGCAGGTTGAGTTCGAGTGCCGGATTGCGTTCATACCGGAAGATGTGGCTAGGTTGTTGTCTGTTCGCCATTGTGGTGACCAATTCCGTGTGTTGGAAACGCTTTGAACGGGCAAGCTTGGGGAGGTGGTCACATGCTCGATTATCCTGGATCTTTCGTCACCCAAATCGATATTGACATGACCTGCTCCAGGCGAGTGGGCTGGCGCTCGTTGAACGGTATGGGATCACCACAGGCATCGCCGTGGTCGATGATACCGACAATCCCCGCTCGAAGACTACAACGCGGTTGTATAAGACGTATCGGCTTCACCATAAGCCGAGTGGCGGGACGGTGAATGGGCAAAGTTTTGTCTTCCTCGTGTTGGTTACTCCTCTCGTGACCTTTCCCGTCGGGGTTGAGTTTTATATGCCAGATCCCGCGATCACCGAATGGAATCGACGCGATCGGATGTTAAAACAGCGAGGCGTGCCTGTCAAAGACCGCCCGGCTCAGCCGTTGCCCGATCCTCGATATCCCACGAAACAAGAGCTTGCCCTTGATCTCCTCGCCACATTTCGGGGCCATTTTCCCCAGGTTTCCCTCCAATGCACCCTGGCCGATACGCTCTATGGTACGGCCGAGTTTCTGGATATGACCGCGCTAAGTACTGGCGGGAAGCAAGTGGTGAGCCAAATTCGGAAAGATCAACATGTCCGGTTCAGAGGGAAAGAGATGACGGTCGAGACCTATTTTCATCAGCATCCCGGCTCGCCGTTCACCATCATCATTCGCGGTGGTCTCCCCCAGACCGTCATCGTCAGCAGTGCCCGGCTGGTTGTCTGCGCTCAGAAGACGAAACGGTTTGTGATTGCCCTGAAATATGAGGGGGAAGAGGAGTATCGGGATCTCGTGGCGATCGACCTGAGTTGGCGAACCCTGGATATTGTCCAGGCTCATCCCTGTCGATGGCTCGTCGAGGTGTTCTTGCAGGACTGGAGTACGTATGAAGGCTGGAGACAGTTGGCCAAACAGCCTGATGAAAACGGATCTCGCTGCAGCTTGATCCTGAGTCTCCTGTGCGACCACTGTCTCCTCTTGCATCCGGAACAATCGGTCTGGCTTGATCACCATCTGCCCGCTTGCACAGTGGGAAGCCTGTGCGAGGTCATCAAAATGGAAAGCCTGATGCAGTGTGTGGGGGAGATTGTGTCGTCAGAAGACCCAGTCAACGAGTTTGAGAAATTGGCAACCCGAGCGAAGGAGGTGTTTTCCGTAAGGGATTCATCGAAACATATGATCGGACGAGCCCTGGGACGGTTAGAACCGACGCCATCACTCAAATATCATGCACGGGTCATGATGAACGCCGCATAAAAAAACTTTGAACATCGAGTAGAAGAAATCAATGGCAAACAGATTTATACTTTCATTATCTGCACCCGATTTGACCGTCCGACCGATATCGCATGAGATAATTGAGCCATCTGTTGAAAATATCCGTCCCGGCGGACAACCCTGTCCGCCGGGACGGTGTGGTTCTCAATCCAGATAGACAACGCGGCGATTTTTGACGGCATCGGTGGCGGCATACGCCCATCTTACGGCTTCATAACCGTCTTTTAAGCTCACGAGCGGCTGCCGGTTTTCGATGATGCAATTGACAAAATCCTGCATTTCAGCTAAAAACGTGGGTTCCCAGTATTCAAAAAACCATTCGGCGCATTTGACGGTGACGCCGTTGGCGTTCATCAGGGTCACGCGGTCTTTATACGGAGTCGTGCCAATACGGATGCAGCCCTCGCTGCCGTAAATTTCGGTTTCAACATGGTAGCCGTAGGTGCAATTGCGACTGGTCTCGATCTGCCCCATCACGCCGTTTTTAAATTCCACTAAAAGGGCGCAATTGTCAATGTCGCCCAGTTCTTTTAAGCCTTCATAGACGTAAGCATCCCCCAATCCATACACGCTTTTGGCGTCGGAATTCACAAACCAGCGCGCGCAATCGTAATCATGCGTCAGCATATCCAGCACCAGTCCGCCGCTTTTGGGGCTGAATTTGATGATAAATTCCGCCATCGCGGCCGGATCGCGGTTAATCATTCTGATCTGAATCGGTTTGCCGATAAAGCCCTCGTCTATTTTCTTCCTGGCGGCCTGCACCGATTGGTCGAAGCGGCGATTATACCCCACCTGAAACCTCATGCCGGCGTTGGCCTCCACTGCGGCTTTAATCTGGTCTATTTCCGCCAGGGTCATGCCGATTGGCTTTTCGGTATAGACATTCTTCCTTCCGATTTTGGCGGCGTCACAGATCATGACCGCATGTTCCTGCGAGGACGAGGCGATGACAATCCCATCCAGATCAGGATTCTCAAGAATTTCTTTGTAATCTTTCGTGACGTATTTGGGGGTCATCTCTTTGGAGACTGCATCCAACTCATCCTGCACAATGCTGCATATTGCGGTTAATTCGGCGTTTTGAATGTGATAGTGAATATTCTCCGCATGTTTGCGCCCTAATCTTCCCAACCCGATAATGCCTAATTTGACTTTCCCCATTGTTATTTCCCTCCTGATTAGAACGTCAACATGACTTTGAAGGCATGCTCTTTATCATGAATTGCCACGTCAAAAGCTTCATGGATCCGGTCAAATGGAAAATGATGAGTGTTCAGGGCGGCGAAATCATAGTGCGTGCGAATCCGGTGCATAAATTTGATGGTGCGCTGCGCAAAGTTTTTGGTGCCTCCTGCACCGGTGATATCCAGGGTTCTCCAGATGGTTTTGCCAATTTCAATGGGGATTTTCCGTCCGATCGAGTGTCCGATCAGCCGCACTCTGCCACTGTGCCCGGCAATATCAAACAGCGACGCGATGGCGGCGTTGTTGCCGGAACATTCGACGACGACGCTACCCATTTCTCCATCGGTCAGTTTTGCAATTTGCTCGACGACGCTGCCCTCAGCGGGATCAATGACGACATCTGCGCCATATTGCAAAGCTCTTTCTCGTCTGGTTTTGACCGGATCAACGGCGGTTGTCCTGGCATTCGCGGTTTTAGCAACCATCAGAGCGGAGATTCCAACCGGCCCGATCCCCATAATTATTGCGGTATCACTCGCATCAATATAGCCGCCGTTGCCCCAAATGCCAAAATACCCGATGGAAAAGGTTTCAACCCAGCCGGCATCTTGATAGGCCCATTCATCAGGAACACAGTGGATATACTGCTCTTCAACCACCATGTATTCGCCCATGCCTCCGGGTGAATCCGGACGAAAACCGGCTTCCCGCATGTTCAGACAGGCCGAAGGCATGAGTCCGTTCTGACAATTGCGGCACACGCCGCAGTGCATCACGCAGTCGCCCGTGACCTTATATCCGGGTTTCAGCGTGGTCACATCGCTGCCGATGTCAGCGATTTGCCCGCCCCATTCGTGGCCCGGAGTATAGGGGCCTAAATCGTAGCGTCCTTCTTTGGAATGTCCTTCAAAACATTCGGCGTCAGAGCCACAAATCCCGCAGGCGCCGACTTTGATCAACACCTGATTCGGTTTGAGTTTCGGCACTTCAACTTCTTCAACGCGTAAATCCCGCGGTCCATGTAAAAACGCCACTTTTGCTTTCATTGGTTTGACCTCCTTTTTCATTTAGGATTCCATTGAGAGTTTTTAATAATACCACATCAAGTAAACCAAACTCACTGTTTCAAAGCTACATCGCTTTTTCATCATTCATTGGTGTTAATCCCAGGCACCCATCACTTTTTGATCGAAATCCACTAAGGCGCCGGTCATCATTTCTGAGCGATCGCTCAGCAGATAGGCGATCAGATACGCAATGTCACGCGGCCGGAGCAGGCGGCCGAAGGGTTGGGCAGCATCAGCCTTTTCGAGCCAATTATCCGGCTGCCCCATATATTTCTGATTCTTATGTTCCTGGGGTGTCGCGGTCCAGCCCATATTAATGCCATTGACCCGAATTCTGTTCAACAGCAGGGAATGGGCAACATTTTTGGTCAGGGTGGCAAGCGCGCCCTTTGACGCGGAATAGGGAGTAATATACGGTTTCCCGCCGTAACACGTATCGCTGATAATATTGACAATGCTTCCGCCTTTCTGCTCTCGCTTCATGACTCTGGCGGTTTCCTGCATCAGAATAAAAGGCGCACGTACATTGATAGCGAAGATTTCATCCCACAATGCTACGGTGGTATCGTCAAGCGTGCCGCGTTTTGTATTTCCGGCAGCATTCACCAGGCCATTGATCCGCCCGAATTTCTGGTCGCAGGTATGCACCACATTGCGGCAATCAGCTTCTATGGTTAAATCTGCCTGAACATATTCACACGCACAGCCACTATCTCTGATTTCTTTCGCAGCGTTTTCTCCGTTTTGGGCGTTGCGACCGCAAATCACGATCCCTTCAGCGCCTTCCTCGGCAAGGTGAAGCGCGATTCCTTTGCCTAATCCTTGCGTTCCGCCAGTCACAATACATATTTTCCCTTGTAATAATTCCCCCCTCATGAGTTCTCCTCCTGGTCTATATAGATGATTTTACACACTCTCATCTCATTTATTGACAACAGATAATTTAAAAATAACGTTAATAATCTTCAATTAATATTTTTTAATAAAATTCATGTTGAAAGCATGAGAAAAAATTAAAAATAGAAATTGTCAAGTATTAATTAATTGTGAGCTTAAATTAACACAACTTTCCGAAACAACAAATCCCAAAGCCAATTCGACCTTGATCAGAACCTACCTCACAACCCTGACACGGCATGATATTAAAGAACTCTCCCGCGATCGAAATGTCAGCGCGTATGCCCGTGAAAGGTTTCGACGAGCGCAAGTCCAATTTCACACGACATTTTTCCAGAAGGACCCATCATGATCAATGAATATGAAGTTTTTATAAACGCAAAACTTCCGGTCAGCAGATTCATGATAAAAGTTATGCCGACAAATATCTCAGCAGCGGGAAAAAGATGACCCTGATCGACATCAATTTCAGTACCGAACATAAAAATATAGCAGAGTGGAAGGTCGAAGAGGTATATAAAGAACGATGAAAAAGATTGTCTGTCTGTTGATAGTATATCCGTGTTGAGAATAGCACAAGAGATTTGTACATAAATGCTCTGGGTATATGATATGCGTTCGAGCATCATCGGTATCCAGGTCGAGCACCCTACCGATAAAGCATGATGTTCATGTTAATCAATGGCGCCCTGGGTGAGGCCGCGAATGAAATCGCGCTGGAAAATCAGGTACAGCACGATCATGGGGAAGGTGATGATCGTCACGCCGGTCATGATTTTGGGGATGTCAGAGAGGTATTTCCCCTGAAATTGAGCCAGTCCCAGGGGCAAAGGCATGAGCCTTGTACTTGAAATCAACACCAGGGGAAGCAAAAATTCATTCCAGGTCCAGATTGAGATAAAAATTCCGGCCGCGATAATCGCCGGTTTAGCAATTGGAACCAGGATTTTCCAGAGCACATCGCGGTCTGACGCTCCATCCACGACCGCAGCTTCCGCTAACGTTTTCGGAATTCCCTGGAAAAACGCCCGCAGCAGTAGCGCGCCAAAGGACGCGCTCATCCCGATTTGCGGCAGAATCAATGCCCAATAGGTATTGAGCAGGTTGAGGCGATTCATCAAATCGTAGAGAGGAATCATGAAAAGTTCGGCCGGCAGAATGAAACCACCCAATAGCAGGTAAAAAAGCAGCGAACTCCCTCTAAATTGCATATTCGCAAACGCATATCCGGCTAAAATCGAAAAGAGCAGCGAAATCACGACGACCGGTACCAAAACGATGACGCTATTCAGAAAATAGCGGCCAAATCCACTGTTAAGCCAGACATCCGAAAATTTTCCCCAATGCCATTGTTGCGGCAATTGCAGGGGGCCACCCAGAATCAAATCGCGTTGCGTCTTAAAGGCCGTCAACCAGGTCAGCGCAAAAGGGCCGACGGAAATAATCAGAAACACGATTAAAATTAGATACACGATCACGGATTTCAATGGTTTTTTCATAATCGTTCTTCGCGTACATGAATCGTGATGATCACGACCAGGAAAATGAGCAAGGTTAACAAAACTGCAATCGAAGTCGCATAGCCCATACGATTATACTCAAAGGCGTTCTTGAACACATAGAGGGAAATCGGGAGGGTTGAGGTTCCCGGCCCGCCGTTGGTAGTGACATACACCACTGCAAACACCCGCAAAGCTCCGGTCAGGGTCATGACCAGACAGACTGTAATTTCACGTTGCAGTTCCGGCAAGGTGATGTGCCAGAATTGCCGGATGGCATGAGCGCCGTCGAGTTTGGCGGCGTCGTACAAGGCTTCATCAATTTTCTGCATGCCGGCCAGAAAGATGACCATACAAAAGCCATACCAGAGCCAGGCTCCGATTCCGCCGACCGCCATAATCGCGACGTCAAAATCTCCCAGCCAGGCGCGTCCCCATTGCCGAACGCCAATAATGGTCAGGAGGTTGTTCAATACCCCAAAGGCCGGATTATAAATCCAACTCCAGATGACACCGACCGCCACTAAGGGCACAACCTGCGGCATAAACAACCCGACCCGGAACATATTGATCCCTTTTAGTCGTGAACGCCCGATTAAGGAAGCGAGCAGCAACCCTAAGGCCAAAGGAATCGCTGCGAAGAATAGCATAAAGATCAGGTTATTTTTCAGCGCAATCCACACCAGAGGATCATCAAACAGGGCTTTAGTGTAATTGGCAAAGCCGATAAAACGCGGGCGGCTTAATCCATCCCATTCGGTAAAGCTATACCAAAAACTCGCCAGAGACGGATAGAGCACAAATATCCCATAAGACAGCATTGCCGGAGCAATGTAGAAATAGGGTTTATACTTCAGACTTGCAGCCTGGGGTCTCATACTTTCCTTTTAGTAGTCATGAATAAATTCTTTTAACTTTTCATATCATAAAAACACTTGTTTTCAGGCAATATTCAGAAATCCTTTTCCTATTCCTATGAGAAATCCTTGTAGTTACTTAAAAAAACCGGGTTTCTCGAAGAAACCCGGTTTTTCTGCCTGGATATTACGGTTTTTCCTTCAGCCATTTCTCATAATCGGCCTGTAATTTCGCTGCAAATTCTTCAGGAGTCAGCTTAAACGCTAACATTTCCTGACTGGCGACGGCGAGGGTATCAAAAAACGTGGGAGTGGCCCAGTCGAGATAATGACCGACGGTGTTAGTTTCATTCACGTCATTCCAGGCTTTCATAATGTCATAATACAACGTACCTTCTTGAAGCATGGAGAGATCTACCGGTACGGCTCCGGGTAGAATTTCCGCCTCGACAAACATCTTCTGGGTTTTTTCTGAGAGCATGACATCATTCAAGAATTTGGCAGCCAAATCCGCATTTGCCGACGCCGCATTAATCCCATAAGGCGTTCGCACGCCGCCAACCTGCAAAGCCATGCCTTTAGCCGGATCAACGGGCGGGAACGGAAAGAAGCCGAATTCAAGCGGCGATTCGTTTAATACACCCATAATCCAGCTCCCGGCGATCATCATCGCGCCTTTGCCAGCGGCAAACAACTGCACCGAGTCATCGTAGCCGATGCCTGCGAATCCCGGCGTAAAATACTCTTTTTTGACCCAGTCCTGTATGATTTTCGCACCTTCGATAGTGGATTGGCTTTCCCAGCTGACGTCATCAGCCCAGTTCATAATCATTTTGTCGAGATATTCTCGTCCTTCATATTCGGAGATCAGGGCATGTTCGATTTCGCCATACACATGAAATACCGGCCAGCGATCCAGGTTGCCGAAGGTCAGGGGCGTCTCGCCAGCAGCTTTAATCTTTTCCAATGCAGCTTCAAATTCCGCTAAACTTTTGGGGACACTGACGCCGATCTTCTCGAAAATTTGTTTGTTATAAAACACTCCGACTATTTCCCCGGAGGAAGAAATAGCGTACAAATTACCCTTTCCGAATACCTTGCCATCGGCGGTATAGCGGTTGCGGGTCAATAAGTCCGGAGAGAACAAACGTTCTGTCCACCCATATTGCTCAGCATAGGCATCGAGCGGCAGAAGATAGCCGCCGCGTACTAAAGGCCCCATCATGGTTTCGCCGTTGTTAGACAGAATCACATCAGCCCCTTTCCCGGAACGCACTGCGGTCATGACCGCTGCCTTCGTATCTTCCAACGGGCGGGTTGTGCGTTCGACCTGACAATTATTTTGCGCTTCGAAATATACACGCATCCGAAATAATCGTCTTGAGTTCCTGAATGTTGACCGGTTTAATAACATACGCCAGCGGATGCAATTGCTCGGCTTGTTTCTGAAGTTCCGGATCAGTATACCCGGTCATAAAAATAATCGGCAGATCCTTATGAGTGGTCTGAATTTGCCGGGCAGTTTCAATGCCGTTGAGCATTCCAGCCAAACGAATATCCATCAGGATAAGATCAGGATTTTCCTGTTCGATGCTTGCGATAGCCTCTTCACCCGTCGGAACAATATTACTCACGTTATAACCAAACCGGGCAAGTTGGAGTTTCAAGTTCATAGCCGTGAGTGCTTCATCTTCAACTACTATAATTTTTCGAATCGATTTCATGTTACACTCTCTCAGTATATAAATTATCTTTCAGACAAATCTGACATGTCACCCCCTGCCGAGTATCCCAGGTAATGCGTCCTTGCAGTTGGTGTTGGACAAGATTGATGATGGTTTGAATCCCTAAACTCTTTGCAGCGACCAGATCAAAGTCAGCAGGAACGCCGACACCGTTATCAGAGATGATCAACGTAAGTTCTCCCTGATTGCTCCGGAAAAGCCGAAGGTGAATCGTTCCGGTTCTATCGCCGGGAAAGGCATATTTCAGGGCATTTGAAAGCAATTCAGTCGTCACCAAACCACAGGGAATCGCTGTATCAATCAGGATTTCCAATGGTTCAATATCCAACCTGTAAGTGACCTTTTTTGAAATGACCCCATAACTACTCATGAGAAAGATGACAAGGTCATGCAGATACTCTCGCATATTGATGCGAGAGAGGTGCTGTGCCTGATACAACTTTTGGTGCACTAGCGACATGGCGTGAATTTTGGCTTCGATTTCCTGTGACAGGGCGATGATACGTTCATCACCCGTATAAGTCGCTCGCAGCATCAGCATTGAAACAATCACCTGCATGGTGTTTTTGGTACGATGATACAATTCCCGCAGCAAAACGGTTTTTTCTTCGAGCGATGTTTGTATTTGTTCTTCCATCTGCTTGCGTTCAGTGATATCCTGAAGAATACCAAACACAATCTGGTGCTGCGCATCATATTCAGCTATCGAATGAATAGCAAGGATCTGTCCGTCAATGGGGCGTTGAATCTTAAATTCGACGTCATACGGGTTGCCTTCTTCAATCAAGCTTTTCAGGGCCTTGTCAAGCAGAGGACGATACTCTGCGAGAGGAATTTTTTGAACTTCAAGTATTGACCATTCAGTCTTGCCAAGGCCATAAACACGACGTGCGCCTTCAGAGGCGTACACCCTGTTTGTCGCTATATGAAATTCCCAATTACCGATTTTCGCCACGATTTCCGCTCTTTTTAAGCGCGATTCACTTGCCTGTAACGCCTCTTCTGCCCGTTTACGCACAAGTTGGTCAACCATCAATTTTCCCAACAGAACTGTCCCGACCGGATAGATCGTTATGACCGGCAGGCTGATTTTTGAAAGCACTCTCATTGCTAAGGGCCAGGGCAGCGACAACATCCAGAGCAGCATAGCAATATGGACGACGATTCCTAATGAGTATAATTCGCGCAGAGAAATATTTTCTAGCCCATGCTGCCGCTTATGTCGCCATGCCAGGCCGATCGCACCCGATGTGAGAATTACCGCCGCACCAGTCCATGCTCCTGGGCCGCCCTGATATAACCGGAACAGCCCCGTGATACCTACGGCGATCATTGTTGGAATTTCTCCGAAAAACAGTCCACCCACACCGAGCAACACTGAGCGGGTATCAAAAATCAGGCCGGGCATAAACTCCCAGGCGTTCAACATGACCGCTATTCCCATAATACCCAAAATAACGCCGGTAATAGTTTGCAGGATTATAGAGCGTTTAAAATGCCGGCTCAGAACAAAGGTATCGTAGAGCAGCCCTAAAACGACCAGGAGTGCAGCATTATTAACAAGTCCAATGAATGTTGTTGTATTCATGTTGAATTGTTCTTATATTATATGTTGAATGATGAGCAGTAACGCTTTTTAGAAGTATCCGATTTTTTCGCAACATACCAGACTGTCATTTTTTTATATAATACGCATCTGAATTTGACAAGGAGAAAAATGTCACCCTTACATATTTTCCATTGACAGCAGAAGTACTTCACAGGACAAGGGATAAAAAAGAGAGTCAACAAACTACAGGAATAAAGAATAAGCAGGAATTTTCTGAGTTTTGCCAGCAAGAGTAGTTCTTAACAATCAAACATGAAAGAAAATTAGTGATTATGACTTATGCGCAGAAAAGATAAAGAAATCAAAAATATGACAGCTATTGAAGCGATTATCAAGCGTGCTCAGGTGTGTCGGCTTGCGTGCGTGGATGATGGAAAACCCTATATTGTTCCGTTGTGTTTCGGATACGAAGCCGGCACGTTATATTTTCACGCGGCGCAAGCAGGGCGCAAACTCGACATCTTACGGAAGAATCCCCAGGTCTGTTTTGAATTTGATATTGATCAGGAACTTGTACGCGGACAAAACGCCTGTGATTGGGGCATGAACTATCGTAGCATCATTGGTTTTGGTACAGCGAGCCTTCTTGAGACCCCTGAAGCCAAAAAAGCCGCGTTGGATTGCATCATGCAGCACTACGATGCTCCAGGACCTTATGAATATTCGGACGCAAGCCTTGCGCGTACGCTTGTGATCAAAGTGGACATTGAACAGATGACCGGAAAAGCGGCAGGTTATGCCGTTGAAACCGAACAATAAACGCGAGAACAATTCGGAGGTTTTCATGTCGCTACTGGATAAATTGGAAAAAAAATATCGCCGCTTTGGCATCCCGAATCTCACACTGAATCTGGTGATAGGCCAATCCCTGGTCTATATTCTGACGCTGACAGAACGAGTGAACGTGAGTTTCTTGCTCCTTATTCCGAATAAAGTTTTGCAGGGCGAAATCTGGCGACTCTTCACGTTTGTGATCATGCCCCCCTTTACGCATCCGATTTTTATTTTTTTTGCGCTCTATTTATTTTATCTGATGGGCACATCGCTGGAAAATTATTGGGGCATCTTCCGCTACACGATTTTCTTCCTCATCGGATACGTCGCTACAGTGATCGTCTCTTTTTTCACGCCGTATTATCCGGCAACAAACCTCTTTCTCGGAGGATCGATTTTTCTGGCGTTTGCCACGCTCAATCCCGATTTTGAATTAGCTCTGTTTTTTATTCTTCCGGTGAAAATTAAATGGCTGGCGTTGTTGACCTGGCTTGGGTATTTTTATCAGATCGGATTTGGCTCCTGGTCCACGCGCTTTATGGTATTGGCCTCAATTTGCAATTATCTGATATTTTTCAGCCAGGATATTGTGTTACGTATCCGTTCCCACCGCTGGCACATGGAACGGGAAGCACGAGCATTCTCACGCAAAAACGACCCTATTCATCGCTGTGTCATCTGCGGCATCACGGATAAAGATGACCCTGAAATGACGTTCCGCTATTGTACGAAATGCGAAGGTACGCCCTGTTATTGCAATCAGCACATTCACAATCACGAACATATTACGCGGAAAACCTTAGAGGAAAAATAACTTGAGGATCAGGCTTTGAAAGCCCAGATACGCTTTTAAATTCAAAATTTTAAAACATTCAAAACCCGGGTTTCTTGAAGAAACCCGGGTTTTTCTGCTGGTTAGTGAAAGGATTTCTCCAGCAGATCGAGTAACGAAATCTCCGGTTCGGTTCGTCGCTCTTTTCTTGGCACAACCATAATCCTGCCACTTGTCTGTTCTTCAAAAATCACGACATCTTGCTCGTCCACACGCGAAATCGCACTCATGCCCTTGTTTTGCGCTTGCTTGAGCAGCGTCTCAAGCTCATCCAATCGCTCTTTCTGCACCATCAAGGCATTGGCCTGATGTTTAATGACCGTTTCCATCACGTGTTGCTTTTCAAGCAAGGCGATGAGCTCATCACTTTTCAGATCAGAAGGCAGCTCCGCCATGGCTTTAACAGGGACATCAGGATTCAGAGTGGTTTTTAATCGAGTAAGTTCCTGGTCAAGACGGGCAATCTGCGTTTTTTGCGCATCAAGTTGTTCTGACTGGTACGCGACGACATTTTTTAAGATGCTGCCGTTATCAAGCAATTTCTCAACAATTTCATGCGACCGTTGAGGCGCCGGGATCATCTCCCGCAATGTTGCGATATTGGTTTCCAGAGAGGCGAGTTTTCCTTGAAATTCCTGATCCGGATGGTGTTGGATTTCTTCAACAGACTCCAGGGTTGTTTCAAGAGACGCCAACCTGGTTTGGACATCCTGAACCGCCATATTTTGCGATTCCAGCGTGTGAAGTTTCCCGGAAATCGTGCTAAGTTGGTCTTCCAAATCCAGGCTGTCAAGTTTCGATTCCAGTCTGGCAAATTTTTGAGAAAGCACATCGAATTGTTGAGGCTGCGGAAGTTGCCCTTTCAATTCTTCCAGTTTTTGAGAAAGCGTGGAAACAGAGACCTGTTCAGTGACCGGCGGATTACGCAAGGCTTGTATGTCCGTTTCAACGTTTTCAAGGCGGGCATATAAGGCATTCACCTGCGTGTGAACCTGTTCGGCGGCCTGTTTCGAATGCTGGCTCATATCGGTCACAGAGGTTTGCAGTTGCGCCATTTTCGTTTCAATTACTACAAATTCTTGATCTGGACGCTGTAACGCAGCAACATAGGCTTTGGACGCATCAACGGTTTGCTGAAGCTGTTCAAATTTTGTTTGCATCTGTGCCACCGCCAGTTTCAACCTTTCATTCTGCTGCTCTAACTCTTTGGTATAGGATTGGGTTTGGCGATATTCCTGTTCCCATTGCTGCCGGTTGTTCATTTCCTGTTTGAGTGAGCGTTCAAGTTCCGCAAGACGAATGGTCAGGGCGGTCAGATCAGGTGAAGGTTCTTTTGCAATTGGAGGTATTGTCTGCGAGGCTTCGTGTACCAACCGGTCGAGCACTTCCGGCGGCAAGGCAAGTTGACCTGGTACTTGCTGAGATGACGGGTTCTGGGTAGAACTTCCTTCAGGGACATGCAAATAATAAATCATGCCATTTTCATCTTCGAGCAGGGGAATCCGTTCGGTTGGAATCGCTTCAATCACCAGGGATTGATCTTCCGGCGGCGTATTGGAATAACGAATGACGCCTTCGCGGTCTTGCCAGCGGTAGATTTCCGCCGAGGGGGTCAGCACCCATCCCAGCAAGATCACGCAGAACAAGAGGGATAGAATAATCTTCCGCAAAGACATCGTTCCTAAAATATATGAAAGTATGCGAACAGATATTGATGGTCTCATCGGATATTCCCTCCTTCAAAATGGGTTCGTAGGCCCAACTTCGGTCGGAAAACCTCGCTCAAGCGAGCACCACACACCTCTGGTCAGGCACTACCAACAACACGGGGTACTTCAAAAGAAAATTCTTACTCATTCTTCATTCTTGCAGCTATTTAAATACTCTTATCAGACAGATGTCAAGAAAAACTTCTGGAAGCATCTTCTTTCGTGTACCTTTTCGCCCGGTACAAAAGCTGATCAGGCGTTTGGTTTGACAGGCAAGGCTGCGCCTTCGCCAACAACTGTCGTCCACGGACGCACACGCCAGCGTGTCACAAGGCCGTTTTTGACGTAGGGATCAGCAGCCGCGAACTGTTCCGCGACTTTCGCGGATTCTCCGCGAAAGAGCAATACGGCGCCATCCACCGGGTCAGCTAAAGCACCGCCGAGGATCAGTTCGCCTCGGGCGAGGAACTGCCAGCAGAGTCTCAGATGCTCAGTTCGGAACTGGGCTCTTCGTTTAACATAGTCGGGAACAACGTCATAGAATAATAGATAGTGCATAAGGTCTCCTTGCATGGGAAAACGTATAATCGGCGTCAATGTCCACCAACGCTAAGAGAAATATTGTCCATATTCATCACGGCAGTTTCGAGACACCCATACCGACCACACCTTTTCTCTTGGGTTTATCCATGCTTCCATCATTATTGAGGCGCCTTCTTGACATCGTAATGCCTCGCAATTGGCTCAACTTTGGAGAGAAAGCGTCTCGCTTCCGGCTCGAACACAGGCACATCATACTCAGGACCAGCAAAGGCTTTCACGGCATCCAGCGACTCAAACAAGTTCACGGCGACAAATTCGGTTTCGTCCTGACTGTCGTGGCGAAGAATGTAGCCGCCGCGATACCCGTCTATTTTCTGAAGCCCGGGGTAAACAACTTCCCGCAGCAATTTTTCATAGGCGTCGGCATTCTCAACATTAGTCCATCCTCTCCAAACTCGCGCAATCATTATATTTTCCTCCTTTCGAGAATCTTGGGTGTACGACCGGCTATTCAGCGTCACCCGTTGGAATAATCCCAACACGCTCCACCATAAGAATGATCGTTTTTTCTGGCGCTCTCGTTCTGTGGACGACGCCCTTTGGGACAACGTAGCCTTGTTGCGGGTGGAGTTCGATTGACTTGCCATCATCCGTATCAACAATAAGTTTCCCTTCAAGCGTAAAAAAGAGTTCATCGTCATTGTCATGCTTATGCCAGTGATATTCACCCTGGACGATCCCCAGTCGAACGACAGACTCATTGACCTGGCATAAGGTTTGGTTGTACCAGGTATCTGTGCAAGCCTTAACCAATGATGGCACATCAATAAGCTCTAAGGGTGCATGTAAAATATTCATGTGATTGACATAATGAAATTTTGAATCGCTCATGGTGTACCCTCCTAAAGATGTTTGATTATCTGGATTTGATATAGCCGAACGACCACGCATAACGAGCCACAAAGGGCAGGCATCACCACACGTTGAGCATTTTTCTCGCCCATCTTTTCCGCTCCGGGGCAAGTAGATTGTTAGAATTCTTCCCTCCCTTACGATGTTATTTCTTTCGGGAGTTTTTCCTGTGTTACTATTTCCTGGACAATCTCTTCAGGCGTTTTGATGTCGAGTACGTCGCCAATTGCGAGAAAGTGTTCATCATACGCGATCAGTCCATCACAACCCCATATTTTGGCTGAAATGGCATGGGGTAAATCAGAGGCATCCGACAATTTCCGAAAGAGACGAGCATTAATGGTGCGTTCAATCCGACTTAACAATGGGGTTACAGTGATATTCGTTTCCAAAATCATCCGTAACGCTTCTTTTCCATACAGATTTCCAACATCAAAATCAGGAGCATGTTCTAAGGCAAACAGATACGCCTCATGTAACGCATAAAATGAGGTCATGCTTTTCAGTTGTCCCCCGCGGATGTTCTCGAACAATCGTTGGACATGAACAGAGCATTCCGGTTCTTTACTTCTCGCCAATGTATAAACCAAGAGTACCGAGGTGTCAATATAATACTGTTTCATATCTTATGCGATCTTCGCTACTTCCTCTGTTGTTGACTGGAAATGATATTCTGGGATCGGTTCATTGGCAATAATTCGTTCCAGGCTCAATTGTTTGATCTGATGGACAACCTCTTGAAATGAGGTATAGTTCAGATATTTCCCAAAATCATCGATATTCACCAGAGGGAATGCGTTATTCGTATGCTCTTGTAAGTGTTCTGTCTGTATATTCATGATAATGTTCCATGAATGCTTGATATTTATGTATTATCATGATATTCAAGGAATCCTTTGGAACTGTAGATATTGCGTTTCTTCTTGACGCTCTTGTTTATGTATTGCGATATTTCGATCATTATCTCCTATCGCGAGTCTGTCTATATTTTCATTCACCTTCTGTCAATATCATTCTTTATTCGTTTGGTAAGGAGAATTCTAACGGTTGTGAATTGAACGTCACCCCTACCATCAGGCGAGACAGCACAAAGCGACGGCGGATTGTTGCTTAACACTCCGCTTCAGTTACCCCGAGGGGCGCGGCTACTGAACCTGGCGTACTACATCACGATTTTTCCCCGCGCCTCTCTCCGGGTGTCAACTGCAAACGGATGGTCAGGCATAGCCTATTTTATTTTATAAAATCAATAGCGTTTCCTCAACATGCTCGCGTATAATCACCTTGCTGCCTTGCTGCTTATGTCAAGGATATTGTGAGCCTCGTGATGATACCACATGTCAGGTAACTATACTATACCTTAATCTAAAGCAGACTCAGTTGCTCCCACGAGTTCTTTGAAGAATCTTAAACATTTGTCAAGCTCTTCCCTCTTCACAATGTGAGGTCCGCTTTGTTCAACCCTTGAACGATGAACTGCTTCTCCTCGCTTTTTTATCCAACTATCCAAAGTAGCTCTCACCGTCTTAGAATCAAAATTGGGCCATGACCATTTTTCTGTAATGTCGACCCCCGCGAATTCCATAAATATTTTTTTCGTCTTCTGTGAATCAGGATTATTGAATCTCCTCAGTTCTTCCGAGATTTTACATTCCACAAAATCACCCAAGCGGCTACCTTTCAACATACCATAGCTTTTATCGAATATTTCTGTCACTCTGTCTTCAACGTATGTCTCCCACGCCGTCAGTATCAATATGAGTGATGCCCTTTTAAGAACCTCTGGAGCATTGTTTGGATTTTCTTTGTTTATGGAATCATAACATTCAAGCAGGTCTTCTGAATCTTTGATTGCTATTTCAAAATTCTTTGCAGCAATGGACATGAGATAATTGTTCCCTATTTCATACTTATTGTTTTTTCTGTACCAGACTAACAGGCGCGGGATAAGCTGTTCCCCCACCGCGGGCGATGCTGTGCCAGAGCCTCGTGTTGCCGCTTAAAGATTTACCCACCCGGCATGTGGGAATGCCAGGTGGGTAAGTTCGGAAAAAATTACTCGCTCTGTTGTTTGGCTTCGATTTTAGCCCAGGTGTCTTTCAATGAGACAATCCGATTAAACACCAGTTTTTCATTGGTAGAGTCGGGATCAATACAAAAATAGCCCTGACGCTCGAACTGGTAGCGGCTGCCTGACGCGGCATTTTTGACAGAAGGCTCGACTTTACAACCCTGCAAAACCTTTAAGGAATCGGGGTTGAGACACGTGGTGAAATCTTCGCACTCATTCGGATTTGACTGTAAAAAGAGTCGGTCGTACAGGCGTACTTCTGCATCCAGTGCGTGCTGCGCCGAAACCCAGTGCAAGGTGGCTTTGACTTTGCGTCCATCTGGAGCCCATCCGCCGCGGGTTGCCGGATCGTAGGTGCAGCGCAGTTCCACCACGTTGCCCTGTGCATCTTTGACCACATCCACACATTTGATATAATAACCATAACGCAGCCGCACTTCCTGCCCCGGGGCTAAACGATAGAACTTTTTGGGCGGATTTTCGCGGAAATCCTCCTGTTCGATATACAACACCTTTGAGAAGGGCACTTTGCGCACGCCCATGCTCTCATCTTCCGGATTATTCACTGCATCTAACTCCTCAACCAGATCATCCGGGTAATTCTCAATCACCACTTTCAGTGGATTCAGCACCGCCATCACGCGCTGCGCCCGTTTATTCAGATCTTCACGGATGCAGTATTCGAGCATCTCGACATCCACCACGCTGTTGCGTTTGGCCAGACCAATGCGGTCGCAAAAATTTTTAATCGCTTCCGGCGTATAGCCGCGACGACGTAACCCGCAGATAGTCGGCATACGCGGATCATCCCAGCCGCTCACATAGCCTTCCTGCACCAGACGCAGCAGTTTGCGCTTACTCATCACTGTGTAGGTCAGATTGAGTCGTGCAAACTCATATTGCCGCGAATGGAACACGCCAAGCTGGTCCAGCACCCAGTCATAAAGCTCGCGATTATTTTCAAATTCCAGTGAACAGAGCGAATGCGTGACCCCTTCGATGGAATCCGAGAGACAATGGGTAAAATCGTAGAGTGGATAAATACACCACTTATCGCCCGTGCGATGGTGCGGCACTTTACGGATGCGGTACAGCGTGGGATCGCGCATCACAATATTCGGCGACGCCATATCAATTTTGGCGCGTAATACGCGGCTGCCGTCTTCAAACTCGCCGTTTTTCATACGTTCGAACAGATCCAGATTCTCTTCAATCGAACGATTCCGGTACGGGCTTTCTTTGCCGGGTTCCGTCAGAGTGCCGCGATATTCGCGGATTTCCTCCGCGCTCAAATCATCCACATAGGCTTTGCCCATTTTGATGAGCTGCACCGCATAGTCATACAATTGATCAAAATAATCTGAGGCGTAATACAGATGTTCGCCCCAATCGAATCCCATCCAGTGAATATCTTCCTGAATGGAGTCAACATATTCGACATCCTCTTTCGTCGGATTCGTATCGTCAAAGCGTAAGTGACAGCGTCCGCCATACTCCTGCGCCACGCCGAAATCCAATGAAAAGGCTTTGGCATGGCCGATATGCAGATATCCGTTCGGTTCCGGAGGAAAACGGGTCACAATGCTCTGATGTTTGCCGGTTCGCAAATCTTCTTCAATGATTGTTCGAACAAAATCTAATGATGATTTCGCTTCACTGAGTTCTTCATTTGGCTTCTTGGCGATTGTTTCACTCATGAATGTTTTTGACCTGAACGATTGGGAATGTTCCCCCATTCCCCATTCCAACCGCCCAGGAATTGTCTCATTAAAAAATAATAACACAGACGTTCCCTTAGAACTTTTCTCAGGATAGCATAATCACGTCAAGAATTTTAGTCTGATAAGGTGAAATTGTCGCTCCGTCGAATATTTTTTTGACGCACAATGTCGTAAAATCTTTTGAGTAAGGCTGAACTCTGCGGCGTTGCACGACATTGTTGCCGCAGTTGCTCTGGCTCAGTTCCCTGGGCGCGTAAAACCTGCGCACAGGCATGGATGTAGGCTTGCGTGGCTTCAACATCGAACTCCGGGTGAAACTGCACCCCCCAGGCGCATTCCCCGATCACAATAGCTTGATGCGCGTCCATTGCGCTCGACGCCAGCAAACGGGCTTCTGGCGGCAGTCGCAGCACCGATTGCGTATGGCATACATGCGCCGGAAACGGATTCGACAAATTCCCGAATAAGAGATCGTCTTTTGCCTCAGTAGTAAGCTGAATGTCAACCGTGCCAAATTCCCGGCCGTGTGGATTGTCAGCAACCTCACCACCGCAGGCATAAGCCAGGAGTTGATGTCCATAACAAATTCCCAGAATCGGAATCCGACCTTCAATCGCTCTCCGCAGCCATCGGGCAGTGCGTTCGTTCCAGGCATGGCCGTCGGTCACCATGTCGTGCGAGCCAGTAATCACAATGCCGGAAAGCGTGTCATACGCGGGAAACGGCTCTTGCTGCGTGACATCAACAATGGACACATCTCGGCGCGTCAACCCCATGCCCTGTAAAATCCAATCTTCAAAATCTCCCTTTTGTGAGACAAGTTCCGGAAATGTGCTCCCGGTCTTAAGAAGCAGTAATGTTGGCATATTCTACAATCGCATTCTGGTTCGTAGTTCTCGCTTTCGCGAGTTCTTCCGCATGAAGGCGGAACTACGAACCGAACAGCAGCGAGGATGGATTATAGCAACCCTCAATCATTTGTCATGGGTCACTTCGACTCCGCTCAGTGACCGGGCGGTTGTCGAGCGGAGTCGAGACACGAATTATGCAGGATTGCTATATATAACCTGAATACCTTCACCTTCCTGCACATCGCCAATGATAGCGCAGAAATGTCCGGACTCAGCAAAACGAGTGGTCAGGAGATTGGCATGTTCAGGAGGCACGGCGACAAGCAAGCCGCCGGAGGTTTCCGGGGTAAACAATAACAATTGCATTTCATCCGAGATTCCCGGCGCAAAATGAACGCTATCCTGGTAGCAGCGTTGATTTCTGCAAGAACCGCCCGGAAACAGCCACTCTTCCGCATATTGTCTGGCTCCGTCCAAAAATGGAATCTGTTCCAGGGAAAAACAAAGCTGCACGCCGCTTTTTTCCGCCATTTCAGAGCCATGCCCTAGCAGCGAAAAACCGGTAATATCGGTACAGGCATGAACCCCGACCTCTTGAATCAGGCGCGTGGCCTCCCGATTCAACAGTTTCATGCTCGCTATCGCGGGCGCAATGTGCTGCGGCTCGGCCACATCCGCCTTTAGGGCGGTCGTAATGATGCCCACGCCTAGCGGTTTGGTGAGCACTAATACATCCCCGGCTTTCGCGCCGGCTTTGGTCAGTAATTTATCAGGGTGAATCACCCCCATCACCGACAGGCCGTATTTGGGTTCTTTATCATCCACCGTATGCCCGCCGACCAGCACGCCTCCGGCTTCAGCGACTTTTTCGGCCCCGCCGCGTAAAATTTCAGAAATCATCTCGATTGGCAAATCTTTTGGGAATCCGCAAATGTTCATCGCCAAAGCGACTTCACCGCCCATAGCATAAATGTCGCTCATGGCATTCGTCGCGGCAATCGCGCCGTAATCGTACGGATCATCTACAACCGGAGTAAAAAAATCCAGGGTTTGAATCACGGCGACGTTGTCAGTGATTTTATACACTGCGGCGTCGTCGCTAACATGCAGCCCGACCAGCACATTCGGATGTTGCGCGGCCGGAAATAGACCTTGCAGCGGACGCAGCACCTGCGCCAGGACCATGGGGTCCATTTTCGCCGCTCAGCCGGCCGCCGTTGTTAACGCTGTCAAACGAATTTTTTGGTTTTCCATTGTTTTATAGCGAATTAGCCCACGAAACACACGAAATACACGAAAAGAAGCACACACACTTATTCTCATTCTGCTTACGAGAGATTCTCTATCATGACAGCAAGTAACATGGGAACACAGCATATACAATGTTTTCGTGTGTTTTGTGTGTTTCGTAGGCAATAATAGCTTATAAACTCACCACTTTGCCTGCGCCAAGTATGGTTTCGGCAATGGTGTACATGTTCGAAATCTCGCCGATTTTCACCTGGTCTTTCAGACCGTAATGCCCCAGACAGGTGCCGCAGGCCAGCATAGTGATGCCCTGATCTTTAAGAAGGTACAAATCGTCCAGCACTTTTGAGCCTTCGACGACGAGCTTGACACCGCTATTGAAAAAAATGATCATATCAGGCAAAGGCTGGATTTCTCCGAGGGTATGGAAAAAGGCGCGAATGAGAATTCCCCCCAGTTCAGGGTCGCCACGCCCCATAAATTCATCAGGAATCACCAACACCAGCGGCCCTGCTGCCTGAATACTTCCGGTAGGATACGGATGGACTACTGGCTGCGCATCTTCGCCTTTGCTGATTTGCAAATAAATGCCATCGGCTTTGGCTTCAGCAATCACCGAACATCCCATCTTTTCCGCCATCTTCGTGACGTTCTGCTGTGACGTTTCGTTATCCACAATCGTAACGACGTTCGCGTCTTCCTGCAACGCATTGCGCGTTTGAATGACCGGTTGTGGACAGGCCAGTCCCCGCGCATCAACGATTTTTGCCATGATGCCGTCCTTTCCCTAAAGGAGTGCGAAAGCTCTGCTTTAGCTGTCAAAGCGAGCTTTGACACTCCGGATTCTGGAGGCTGGGTTCGGAGTTGAACCGAACAGACCGCCTGTTCAGCGATCTCAAACGGGTTTGCAGCCCGCGGGGAGCACCGGCTCCCTAAACCAGCCTCGCGCGTTTTCATACATCATGAATTCCGGCCATTTCAACTTTTGCGTGTGACAGAACCGGCAGTGCGCGGTCTTTATCAATCTGAAAGATGCGGATACAAGAACCGCAGTCCGAACTTAAATGCCGCGGCACCGGAATAAGCTTACAGGGAATACCCGCTTCTTCCAATACTTTCTCTGCCCGCAGGGCATAACTGGTCGAATAGACCAGAATCACCGCATATTCTGTTGTGTTCATGCTGCTTCTCCGGCAAGAGAAACCGGGTTTTTCCAAAAAACCCGGTTTCTTCGCTATGTTCAGGCTGTTTCTCTGGCAAGCGTTTCTATGGCGGTCAAAGCCCGCGCCACTTCTTCAGGCGTATTGAACGCGCCTAAGCCAAAACGCACGGTTCCCACCGGAAAGGTATTCATCGTCTTATGCGCGGCCGGCGCGCAGTGCAACCCCACCCGACATAGGACGCCAAACTCATCATCCAGGCGTAAACCGACCTCTGACGGTTCTAATCCGGCGATATTGAATGACACGGTTGCCGTTCGACGTCTGGTCTCCTGCAAACCGTAAACGACAACGCCTGCAATACTCTGTAATCCATCGAGCAGTTGTTGTGTGAGCAACATTTCATGCTGGCGAATCTGCGCGACTCCTCGAGCCTTAATCCACTTCAAACTGGCGAGTAATCCGGCTAATCCGACCGCATTGCACGTGCCGCTTTCAGCCATATCCGGCAGAAAACAGGGTTGTTCCTCTTCTTCGGAACGGCTACCGGTACCGCCCCGTTTCAATGGTCGCAGTTGCCCGACCTGGACTCGTTCGCCCAGAATTAATCCGCCGGTGCCTGTGGGACCATAGAGTGACTTATGTCCGGTAAATCCGAACAAATCAATATTTTCAGCCTGCATGTTGATCGGGTATGCTCCGGCCGTTTGTGCCGCGTCAAGCAGGAAGAGCAGATCATGTTGTCGGGCAATTACGCCGATTTCTGCCGTCGGCTGAATCGTGCCGATCACGTTTGAGGCGTGGTTCAGGGCGATCATTCTGGTAGTCGGGCGAATCGCGGCCTTAACATCATCAGGAGCCAACAATCCAGATCCAGAACAGTGTACAACGGAAAGTTCAACCCCGTGACGCTCTAATTCCCGCAGGGGCCGCATCATGGAATTATGCTCCATGCTGCTGGTAATCACATGATCGCCCGGACGCAACAGCCCGGTTAAAGCCAGATTGAGCGCTTCCGTGACATTGTGCGCAAAGACCACACGTAACGGGTCGGGCGCATGGAATAGGTCGGCGAGCGCCTCGCGCGTTTGATACACTATGCGTCCCGCCTCTAACGCCAGACGATGCCCTGAACGCCCGGGACTGGCCCCAACATGGGTCAGAAAATACGTCATAGCCTCGACAACTTCCGGCGGTTTAGGCCAGGATGTCGCTGCATTGTCAAAATAGATTAAGGTCTCCATCATCTTTTATTTCGTGAGGATCAATTTAAATTCATCACCCATATCTTGCACTTCCACGCGACATCCGGCTTTTTCGGACATTCTGCGCACATTTTCGCGCGAGGTGACAGTTTCAACCAACACTTCAATCGGGAAATTCCCTTTCTGAATCGCATTCCGGGTTAAAATCACCGGTTGGGGGCAAGATAATCCGCGTGCATCAACTTGTGTCGCCATATTTTTTTCCTCCTGTCTTTCTGTAATCAGTGATCAGTATTCAGTATTCAATATTCAGTGAGTCAGTAATCAGTGATGAGTAAACTGAATACTGATTACGTGTATTGACATACAAGGTTATGGACATTTTTCGGAGTGCCAAAGCTCTGCTTTGGCCGCGCAAGCAGAGCTTGCGCACTCCGGAGAGCGTGTCCATAACCTTCTGTGTCATTACAATTACGGACTATGAGAGTTTTTCGCGCATGGTAAACCCGATAACCAGACATACGGCAAAGCCGAAGATCACGGCCAGCATACCGGCCGAGCTGATGCCTCCGACCTGAAGCACACCTTCTACTAGTGCATCAGGTCTCCCGGCCAGCATAAAATTATGCGAAATCCCGGCCCCGACAATCATGCCAAGCACAAACACGCCGGAGTCTCCATCGCCTTCACCTGCTAAAAACAATTGCCGTCCGGGACAGCCACCGGCTAACGCAAAGGCCAGACCTGACAACGCCATGCCTAAAAAATTCCAGAGATGACTGCTGTGAGCGACCGGCTGCGGCGCAAAGCCGAATTTCACCTGTCCTAAGATGAGATTGACGACAAAGGCTGTGACAAGGAGTGTACCGACGCCGCTAATCAAATGGGTGTCGCCCATCAAAATGATGTCTCGAATCGAACCCATTGTGCAAAAACGAGTACGTTGCGCTAAAAAGCCGATCAGGAGTCCGACTGCAAGCGAGATGAGCAGTGGAGCATGTAAAGATCCCGGTCCGCTCTCGCTAAAGAAAATCGCTGCACCTTCGCCAAACTTCGGCCGGACGAGACGGAAAAGAAGCAGGAGAATCATCAAGCCTGGCATCAGCCAGCCAACAACAGGATAGGTTTTCTGAGCGCGTCCTAAATTGTAACCGGACTTGAGAAATTGCACGCCGATGAGAATGCCGACCGTTAAGCCGGCCAGTCCGGCAATCGCATTCAGGTCGCCTCCGGCCAGACGCAGCAACGCGCGCCAGGGACATCCGAGAAAAACCAGGGCGCCGATCATCGCGAAAATGCCCAAAAAAAAGCGGACAATTGGCGCAGAGCCGGCGCGAGCTTTAAATTCGCCAAATAATAAGGCTGCAATTGCGGCCCCCAGCACAAACCCCATGATTTCAGGACGTAAATATTGTACAACAGCGGCCCGATGCAAACCAAGTGCTCCGGCAATGTCGCGCTCAAAACAAGCGACACAAATCCCCATATTGGGGGGATTGCCAAATTTTTGTAAGAGCGAAGCGAATAGACCGATCACTGCGCCGGCGAAAATGATTCCTTTGCGGGATGCAAAAAAACGGGTGAGTCCTTCGTATTGATGAGACATGCGCAAACCTCCTTTGTTCTGTGTGAGTTTCATCTCAAACGAAACCACACGCCACTTACTGCCTGCGCAGACCGGCAGTAACAGCGGAGGACGCACATTATGATGGAAAGGAAAACAATGCTGCGCTCCGATTACGCCCGGATATGCACAGACTGACCATGAAGCGCCGCCCGGCGCTCAAGGTCAATGTTCAAATTCGAAAATAATATGTAGCAAACATCGCAGCGTCTGAAATATTTGTATCGAAAATCCGCCTAACCTTCTTTCCGATACACGTTAATTGTCACCCGTCCATACCGAAATCCAGCATAAACGAGAAGTTACAACTTCTGAGAAACCATTACTGAACTTCTTCGATTCCTGACAAGTAATTTTTCGGAAAATTTTGAAAATCCCGTATTCCCGTCGGTTAAGGCTGTTCGTCAGGATACCTGAATAATTACGATTAAAATTACATTGACACGGCAAACGTAATACGGTACTCCACTAACATGGCTGTTTACAAACTTCTTTTGCTGCAACCCCCTGTGCAGGACTTTTATAATACAGCAATTCGGTTACAACCGATTGGCTTATGTTATCTCAAGGCGACCGTGCAAAAATTCCTGCCTGAATTTCAGGTGGTCGTGAAAGATTATCATCAGGGATGGGGCCGGCATACACTTCCGCTGCCAAAGGAACTCGCATATCTCAAAGATTATTACGCCTATCCTGATAAAAGCCCGTTTTCGTCATTTTACCAGTACTATCATTTTGGGGCCTCCTTTGAAGCCATTGCCGAAGATGTGGCGGCTGAACAGCCTGATCTTATTGGTATTTCATCCTTATTTTCGCCCTACTTCCGCGAAGTAATGCGTTGCGCTGAGGCAATCAAACAACGTTGGAACGCGCCGATTATTCTCGGTGGGGCGCATGTATCTGTCGAACCTGAACGTATGTTGCGACATGAGTGCATTGACTTTGTGATTCGCGGTGAAGGCGAGCGTCCATTAGTAGAATTTCTGAGAGCCTGGATGCAACAATCTGACTATGACAAAGTGCCGAATTTAGGCTTCAAACGCCATGCCAAACTGATATTGAATCCGCTGGCCCCAAATTACGCGATTGATGACCTTCCTGTCCCTGATTTTTCCGATTTTCCCGCTAATCGCTATCTGTTTGAACAACGTCCCCTGAGTTTCGTCATTACGTCGCGCGGCTGTCCGCACCGCTGCGCGTTCTGTTCCGTACATCTCACCTTTGGGTATCGTTACCGCCGCCGCTCAAACGAGGCGATTCTCCACGAGCTCCAACAACGCTATCATGCTGGTTATCGCGTCTTTGATTTTGAAGATGATAACCTGACCTTTGATCGTCAAGCCATGTTAGAACTTTGTGAGAAAATTATTGCAAATTTTCCTCCAGGCGATCTTCAGTTCCTTGCCATGAACGGCCTGTCGTACCATAGCCTGGATGTCGAATTATTGCATAAAATGAAGCTTGCCGGATTCACGCACCTGAATCTCTCGCTGGTCAGCGCCAATCAATCGATTCGCAATCAAACCCGTCGTCCGCACTCTCTGGAGCACTATTTCACCGTCGTTCATGAAGCCGCTCAACTTGGATTTCAGATTGTTTCCTACCAAATTCTCGGCTTACCAGATGAATCGCTCGATTCAATGATTGCAACTCTGGTGCTCAATGCTCAATTACCGGTGCTTCTGGGAGCTTCCATATTTTACCTGACACCCGGTTCGCCGCTCGCACAAGAATTTCCTCCATTAACTGAAACTGACGTATTTAAAGCGCGTTTGACCGCCATGTCAATCGAAACGCCGCATATTAAACGCGATGATTTATTCACCTTGTTTGTGACGACTCGTATTCTCAATTTTTTTAAAGGATTAGAGTTGCCTGAAAAGTCAATGCCGTTGGCAGAAGTTTTACATGATGCCGAGCAGCAGGGAGGACGGACGACGTTAGGAGTCACGATTTTACACAAACTTTTCGAACAGCATAGCCTCTATGCAACAGTAGGAAATAACCTGAAACCCGTACGCCGGTTTCAGGTCGAACTATTTTTCCGCGTCTGGAACCAGCTTGAACGAATATGCACACAGCAAGGCAGACAGATCACCCACCTTGCAAGTTTTTCAGGGGATTTTCCCAACGGATAAAAGAACACAACGGATATTTTTTTCGTTGTGTTCTTTTATCCGTTGGGAAAATACAAAAAGCAGAATTTACTGCTTTGGGACAGAAGTTTTTAGTGCTTCGGAAATCCCTGGATGGGGTAGCCTTGTCGGACAACGCAGACGTGTCTGCCAAGGTCCGACAAGTCCTGTTAGTAAAAACTTCTGTCCCAAAGCACTACTCTTCAGCGGCTTTTCCTTTTTTCAACGTGGCCTGGTGCTGGAAGACCATTTTCCCACACACTGTTAAATCATACCCATTGAGTTCTTGAGCGAGCTTCTTCACGGCATTTTCGTGCAGCAGATTTAAAAAGAGTTGGACGCCTTCTTCAAAAAAACGATTTTTCGAGATCAACAAATCATAGCGTTCCCAGCGCAGCGGTAGAAAATCCAATTCAAATAAATCAGCAACCGCTCTGATCGCAGGGGCCGCATCCGCCCGACCAGTGTGAACTTCCAGCGCGACATCCCAATGGCTGCGCAATTCGTTCTGGTAGCCGCGAATATCAAGGCCGTTTAATCCCTCTTTTTGCAGTTCCCGATCGAACAATAAGCGCGTTCCGGTGCCGACAGGACGATTCGCGATCGTCACGTTCGGTTTACTCAAATCAGTAATGCGATAAATTTCTTTTGGATTGCCCTTCGCGATTAACAATCCCTGTTCCCGTCGGCAAAAATTGACAACCGCCGCGAGTTCCCCGCCGAGTTCGTGGTTGGCAAAATCAAAATTATACTCTTTTTCATCTTCCTGTAATAAATGGCTGGCCGCAATATGGCACAGTCCGCGACTGAGGGCTTTTAAGCCACCCAGGCTGCCGACATTGCCAAAAACCGCCAGGTGTTCAGGATACATCTGGTTAAACAAACCAATCGTACGCTCCATCAGCACATCATGACTGCCCACAACAATCAGCATCCCTTGCGACGAAGGGATATAGGCCGATTTCGGATAATTGATAATATGATTTTCCAGCCATTGTTCAACCAGACGCCGAGGAAACAGCCATTTTCCCGTAATCTTTGTTGCCGGTAAGCCTTTATCAGACACCAGGGAATAGACCATTTTTTCATTGACATCTAAAAATTGAGCGACTTCTTTTGTACTCATAAATGGTTTCTCAAACATTATGTTCTCCTCATTTTCCCAGATAATGATTTTTAAGATTGCCTTCAGAATTATGTGTATTGTTATGGCTTGAATCATCTTTGTCAAGAAATCCAGGAACAAATACCTGAAAAGAATTCGACACTTTTTTGTTGATAAATATCACCAGAGAAAAATTAATGCCATATTCATGTTGAAATAATCAAGAATTTACATCAGGAGTAAGGCAATTTTGCGATAAAGTCATGAGGAGTGATGCTATGATTTCAATTCTTTTCGAAAACGAGGAGTTGCTTGTTGTTGATAAACCAGAAGGGATTGCCACAATTCCTGAACGTCAGAAAGAGAAAGACTGTCTGCTTGGTCTGGTATCGGCGTCCGTCAATCATAAACTCTATGTCGTCCATCGGCTTGATAAAGAGGTGAGCGGCGTGTTGGTATTTGCGAAACACGCCGCCGCGCATAAAGCTCTTAACGAACAATTTAATCAGCGTACAATTCACAAAACGTATATGGCTGTGGCGCACGGCGTGATCGAACGATCGTCCCATAAAATTGACGTACCGATCCGGCAATTTGGCTCAGGACGCATGGGGATCGATCACAAGCAAGGGAAACCCTGTATCACAGAATTTTCCGTCACCCGGCGTTTTGAAGCCTACACGCTGGTCAAGGTTCATCCGCTCAGCGGGCGACGCCACCAAATTCGCGTCCACTTTTACAGCATCGGGCATCCGCTTGTCGGCGATCTCCGGTATGGCGAGAAAGCGATCCAATCTCAATTCCCGCGTCTGCTGCTGCATGCCCATCAACTGACCTGCCGGCTTCTATCAGGGGAAGAAATGACATTTACATCGCCTTTACCGGTTTCCTTCAGGCAGGTGATGGAGACAATGATTCAATAAAAAAACTTCCGGAAAAAACCGAGTTTTTTCAAAAAACTCGGTTTTTTTACTGAACATGTATGAGACAAACTACTCAGGAACAGATGATCACTGCCAATATCCAGGAATATGGCGTCCAATGCCAGCAATTAACCTGGCTTTCGCCAGATCAGGCGAAGCAAGCTTCCGAACAACGGGCAGCGCTGTTACGCGCCCTGGAAGAGACGGTTCAATTTGGTTATAAGCATACCAAGCTGGACTGTCGAACCCTCTCGCCAGGGTGTAAACTTTGCGGCGAAGGCACATGGTCGTGTCTGTTCATCAACGGCAAATGCCCATGCGGTTGTTTTTATTGTCCGACTGAACAGACCAAGATTGATGTGCCAATGACGAATTCAGTGCCATTTCATAAACCAGCTGAATACGTGAGTTTTCTTGAAAAATTTCAATTCAAAGGTGCGAGCATCAGCGGGGGAGAACCGTTTCTTACTTTCGACAAAACCTTAAGTTTTGTCAGCGCCATCAAGAAAAAATTTGACGATGCCTTGTATTTATGGCTCTATACGAGTGGACGCTTCGTCAATACAGATAATCTGCAAAAATTACGCGACGCCGGACTCGATGAAATTCGCTTCAATATCGGTGCGACGAAATATCAGTTGGAGAATGCCAAAAAAGCGGTGGGGATCATCAAACACGTGACCGTGGAAATTCCGGCGATTCCCGAAGAACTCGAGGCAATGAAATCGAAACTGCACGAAATGCAGGATAGCGGCGTCAATTACCTGAATTTACACCAACTGCGCTTGACTCCCTATAATTATCAGCAGTTGAGTCAGAAGAATTACACCTTTTTGCACGGTGAAAAAGTGACGGTGTTGGAATCGGAACTCGCTGCGTTGCAATTGATCAAATACGCGCTTGACAATGCTCTTCACCTTCCAATCAATTACTGTTCCTTTGTGTATAAGCACAGGTTTCAACTTGCAGCCTTTCGCAAACGCAATGCGAATCAGGTGAAAAAACCGTATGAAGATACGACGGAAAGCGGCTATATCCGTACGCTTTGGATTACAGGAACGCCAGAAATATTGGGGCGACAGGTTGAGCAATTTGAAAAACAAGGAAAAGAATCTGGCGCATGGCAGCTTGTCCCTGAAAAGAATATATTGTACCTCAGCCAATCGTTATGGGATTCTCTGTCGTTTGAGCAATTTCAGGTTTTTGTCAATTATAGCGAGGCCAAAATTCTGCCTGCCATTTCTTATCGTCGTCCCTTTGTTGAAGTGCCTTTAACGCGCAATAAACAGGTGTTTATCGAACGGATGCGGGTGCAGGAGAACTTCGAAATTACGCCTCAAGTGATAAAACTTATGAAAACAATGGACAACCCTGATATTTCAGACGATCAGACGCAGACGCTCTGGGAGATGATTCAACCCTATGAAATCATCCAGTCAGGCTTGCAGGAGTATTTTTAAACCGACATAGAAACCGGGTTTTTGACAAAAACCCGATTTCTTACACGCACGGCTGGAAATTTTATTTACATGGCAGGTTCCATGAGCTTGTACTCAGGCGGCACAACGAAACTATAGGAATCGCATATAGGAAAGAATGTGATGTCAGGTGTGGCACAAATCTATTTTTTCCTATATGCGATTCTTGTAGTTTCAAAGGAGTTGCCATGAGCGTATGCTCACCCGGCGCAATGAACATCAGATGTACCGCGAAACTCCAGTTTCGCGGCCGTCAACGATGCGCGAAACTGGAGTTTCGCGGTACATTTTCATAGGAGCTATAGAGCATGACTCGCAAATTATACCACCAAAACCAGTATCAACGCGCTTTTTCGTCAGTCGTTGTTGAGGCCACAGAAATTGACGGGAAACCGGCTGTCATCCTTGAACAGACTGCGTTTTATCCGACTTCTGGCGGGCAGCCCCATGATACCGGCACGCTGAATGGCGTGCCCGTGATTGATGTGATTGAAGATGATCAGCAGCAGATTCTCCATCTTCTGGCGCAGCCCCTTCGAACCGGCAGCGTGGAAGGCCACATCAATTGGGAACAACGCTTTGAGTATATGCAGCAGCACACCGGACAGCACCTGCTATCGCAAGCCTTCATTCAAATTTGCAATGCTGAAACCCTGTCTTTTCATTTAGGAGAAGAAAGTTCAACCATTGACCTCAATACGCCCGGAATCAAACCGGAAACGCTGATCGCAGTCGAAAGTCTTGCCAATCGGATTATTTATGAAAATCGTGATGTACTGGCCCATATCGTGACAAAAGAAGAACTGGATCGTTTCCCGGTTCGCAAACTGCCGACCGTTGATGAGAATATTCGCATCCTGGAAATCAAAGATTTCGATTATTCGCCCTGCGGCGGAACGCACTGTTCCAAAACCGGTGAAATCGGGGTCATTAAAATCACAAAAGCGGAAAACTATAAAGGCGGCACGCGCATTCACTTTCTTTGCGGGGCAAGGGCAGTGCGCGATTACCAACAAAAAACCACTGTTATGCGGCAGCTTTCCGAAATCATGAGCTCCGGCGAATCTGATCTGCCTGCCAATGTGCAGAAACTTCAGGACGATGCCAAAAACTTGCGCCGTGAGTATCATTATCTGACTCAGCAGTTACTCGAATATGAAGCCAAAATTCTGGCGGCTGAACGCGAACGCTGCGGCGAGATTTCTGTGTTGATCCGGATTTTTGAGAACCGCAACCCGAAAGATCTAAAAATTTTGGCCGCCAAAGTCCTTGAACAGTCGCCTGATACGGTCGTGCTCTTTGGCGCAAAATTCGAGGGCAAGGCTTCGCTGCTCTTTCAACGCTCGGAAACGCTCTCTTTTCATATAGGTCAATTGATGAAAACGGCCTGCGCGATCATCAACGGACGCGGCGGTGGACAGCCGCAGCAAGCCCAGGGCGGAGGAACTGACACCGGTAAATTGGAAGAAGCCCTGCATCAAGCAAGGAAGGCATTGATCGCCTCAACCTCACGGCATTAAAAAATCTGTTGGTTCTATTTGGAAACAACTTGACAAAAAGAAAAATGTCTATTGAAATTGAAACTTCGATAATTATCTTGGATGAAAATATGGACTGTTTATGAGCAAAATGACAATTTCGCTTTACATGTTCACAGGAATTAACATGAACGGGCACTCACCCGACGCAATGAAACTACAGGAATTGATATAAGCAAGAATGCTCTTCGGAATGATTCTTGCTTATATCAATTCCTGTAGTTTCACAGGAGAAGAACTATATGAGAACAAAGCGTTATATCTGGTTATGTTTGATGTTGCTTGGAATCGGACTGTTGCTGGTATCATGTGGGGATGACGACGATAAGGATTTGGCGCCCGGGTCTGTTCAGGGGAAAACCTATCAGATGATTGTGACGTCAGGAACGCTGCCGTTGGCCCGTAGCGGCACAGCTAACGTTACTTTTGCAGCAGATGGAACCTATACAGTGACAGGCATAGTCACCATTGGCAATGATCAGGGCACCTACACGTATAACAAGACGACTGATGACAGCGGCGAACTGACCCTGACCAGTACGCAGATTGCAGGGCTGCAAATCACATACGCCTTTGTCTTCACGCAGGAAAAGGCTGGGAATTTTACAGGAACCCTGGTCAGCGATCCGGCGATCACCCAACAAGGAACCTTCACCGAATTATAAGGTTTCACATTGGAAAAAATGGCAACTATTCAGTCCTGAAAAAATCCACGACTCAGCCTGAATTTTGCTCGTAAAACACACGAATATTGTGGTTCTTCCGTATAATTTCCTACAAACCTCGCGGAAGAACCATATTTTTTTGTGTGTTGCCTGTTTCGTGGGCAGATTCTGGAATTGAACCTTATCAAGTGAGCATTGTTAAAGTAAATTCCTGATTGTTAAACAATTGGTTTACAAAAACATCTAAGAATCATAGAGAAAATGTGGTTCCCACGCGTTGTTTCGGGAATGAGTCTTCGAAATTCCCGACACAACAATGTTCATTTTGGAGTACACAAACGTGTCTGCGCCTTCATCGAAGACGGCAGTAAACTGTCGCACTCCTGTATTTTAGAGGAATTAAGAGTTGGAAACAGGCGATTTCAAAAGTATCATACAGCAAAATCCGTTGTTTAAAAAATTAGATGATAACAGTTTGAATATCCTGATCCATCAGGGGAAAATAAAGCTTTTTGCCCAGGGAGAAATCATCTATCAGAAAGGTGAGCCATCTCAAGGCAATTTCGGAATCGTGATATCTGGCCGGGTCGGCGTGATTAGTAACAGCGGACAGATTATCGCCGGATTAGGCCCGGGTGAAATTATCGGCGAAGTCGGCGCCACAAGTCCACAAGGGAAACGGACCGTCACTGTCAGGGCTATTCAGAACACGGAACTGCTTGAATGGAATATTAAGACAATCCAACAAACTTTCCCGGAACTTGTCAAACAACTCAAAAATCTCACCTGGAAGCGGGTGTCGAATTATATGGAACGATAAGAACAGGATATCTTCTCCTTTTCTTATGAGAAATCCTTGTGGAGTGCCAAAGCTCTGCTTTGGCAGCGAAAGCAGAGCTTTCGCACTCCTGAAAGCAGAGCTTTCGCACTCCTGAAAGCAGAGCTTTCGCACTTCTGATTTTGGCGGCTTGAGATGCTCATTATTTGGACTTTTAAAACAGTCTCTTAGATCAGGGGGATATTTCTTTCCGGTGTTTGAGTTTTACGCAAGTAAACGCTTCAGCGCGGATAAACGCTAAAGCGTTTACTACGAACAGCACCGTGCCTTACGACACTGTGATCTCAGCATAGTCAAAATTGCTCGAATTTCCGGCCAGATCCACGACAAATATCGTAAATTGAAGCGACGTTCCCGACCTGAGGAGAGGACTCAATGTGATTGATGTAACCAGAGTCCCTCCGGTACCATTTGCATTGGATACCAGTCCCTGATAATTATTGCCCTGATTATCTGTGATAACTGCGGTCCCTCCGTTCAGATCACCAGGAACATCCACAAAGTCTATTTCAAAAACCAGGGTAGCACCAGGGAAGGCCGGATTCGGGCGAACTCGCGAATTTTGGATAACCGGAGCATTTACCGGGCCGGTTGGTCCGCCGCCGCCGCTATCGCAGCCGGTGATTGCTGCCAGAATGACAATAAGACCAATAAAGAAGATGTTCTTTTTCATCATATTTCATAAAGATCTCCGGGCGAGGTGATAAAAGGAAGCGCCTCTTATTCCTCGCGCCTTAATCTCTTCTTGGTGTTTCTTTGAGATCTCTGACGTCATGTATAAGAAACCGGGTTTTTCGAAAAAACCCGGTTTCTATCGCCGACGCTCCTTAATCTCTTCTTGGTGTTTCTTTGAGATCTCTGACGCAACGAAAACCGATAAAGTTGCTCCTGTTCTCCGGCGGAGCATATAGCCGGGTTGCGCAAGAATATTGCAGCCCGGCATGAATCCAGGAGGCTCCGCGCAGGATGATGAACTGTTCCTGATAATCCGGGCTGTCATGGGGACTCTCCGGATAAGGCTGGTATTGATCTGAAGTCCATTCCAGAACATTTCCGAACAAGTCATACGCGCCAAACGAACTTCTGCCTCCCGGATACTGGTTCACGGCGGTTAAGCTGTGCATCCCGGATTCCTGGGTGTTGCAGGCAGCGACATCAAAATCCGGCCCCCAGGGATACTTGTTCCCTTCCAGTCCACGTGCAGTTTTTTCCCATTCAGCTTCGGTTGGCAGGCGTTTCCCGATCCATTCGGCATACGCACTTGCCTGTTCCCACGTGACATTGACCACCGGATAACATTCCATCCCCGGCGGGTAGTGGTGGGCTGAATCAAATTGTGTATATTGATAATTCGTGACTTCATAGACATCAATCAAAAATCCTTCGAGAAAGACGTCATGGGCTGGTCTGGCATTTTCGGGGCCAGCATCGTCGCCCATCACAAATTTCCCGGCCGGAATATAAATCATATTGGCATACGGATCCTCAGAACGATACTCCAGGCGCGGCAGTGATCGAGGCCGGGGTTCTACAACAATCTCCAGAGAGCGCAAGATATTCCTGGCAGCATCCCTGAGCAGCGCATTCCGATCCCTTTCCATCCAGGTTAAAAGCGAGAAGAGGTTCCCTGTCCCGATTTTCCCGAGGGTATAGGCCGCTTTCCAATGCACTATCCACTCCTCATCTTTTAAGGCGTCAATCAGCGCATGGAGCGCCCGCTCGGTCCCGACCTGCCAGAGGGCAGAGAGCACCATGCTGCGCACGCGCCAGTTGGGATCTTGAAGTGAATTGATTAACGCTTTGACGGATTTTTCTGAACGAAGTTTAGCCAGAGCTTTAGCCGCGCTTTCTCGGACATGCCAGACATCATCCCGCAGGCAGGCGACAATTCCTCCTAAGGCGCGGTTTGAACGTAAATCCCCCAGGGCCTGAATCGCCCGCTGACGGACCTGCCAATTTTCATCATCCAATGCGAGCATCAGAGGACGAATCACCTTATCCGACTGAAGACGGCTCAGCGATTCAATCGCCTGATAGCGGACATGCCAGACATCATCTCGCAAACATTTGGACATTTCACGCATGGCGATCTCACTGCCATTCTTACTTAACACCTCCAGAGTTGTACAACGGACACGCCACACATCGTCTTTTAAGGCTTTGATTAGATGGCGCAGCACACTGTCTGATGGCACTGCGCTTAATTCAATAATCGCATGTTCCCGAACCGTCCAATCCTTATCTTCTAAGGCGCGCGTCAGTTCTCCCACGGAGCGCTTCAACGTGATTGAAGTGGTCGCAAGCGTTTGCCTTGAGGAGGCCATGTCGAAAACGGTTTGCGTCTGCTTCTGGCTGGCCTGAGGTGCAGAGGATGATCTGCGAACTGATGGTAGCGCTTCAGAGCTAATCGGAACAGCCTGCTTAGGTGGGATCGCAGTATGTGAGTGCCTTTGAACAGAGGGGTGCGAGGCGACATGCCGAGGCACAGCATCAGTTGGAGAAGAGCCTTCAGGCAGAGAATGCGAGGAATTCGTATGGTTGCGGATAGCAACTCGCGCCCCGATCTGACCAAGATATTGTTGAAGTTTTTTGGAAGCACTGCCGGAAATATTGGCGGCAATGATACAGGGATATGACTTGACAATGACTTCCGGAGAGGCCGATAATCCTTTAATACGGTGCAATAATTTTTCCAGCAAACCCTGATCATATCCCGGGCTGAGAAGCTCTACATCAAAGCGTAAACCTTTATCTGTTTTCACGACCACCTCTCTACTATATACCTGTTCTTGTGGAGCTCGGAGAATACGTCACAAACCATAAAAATTGGAACAATAATGTCAAGAAAAAAGCATGGATCACGCATTCCCCGGATCGCTTGCCACCGTTAATTCTCAAAGGGTTTCGACCTGAAACGCATCAATATCAATATACCCTTCCTGTAACGCCTCGTGTAACTTAACTTCCGTATCCAGAAAAAAATCCAAACGATCACGCTCCAACATTTTTAACCCGCTTTTGCGCGTATCAACCTCGTAAAATTTCACCTCAGTCTGTAAATATTCATTAAACGCATACCCCCGCATCCACTCGATCTTCCCGCTAAGACTTTTTTCGCCCTCCCTGGTCGTCACCTTGCCCTTTTTAAAAATCGCCAGTACAAGGTCTTGTAAATAATGCCATTCTGAAAAGAGTGCGTTGTCATATTCATCTAAGTACACGCTAACAGACGCATCAGCCTGTTTTTGCTGTACCATGTTTGTTGCCCGTGCATAGGGCACAATCTCAAACATGACCTGAATCCCTCGTGGTTCATATACCATTCGAAATAATTCCCAGCATAAACCCGTGCCATCGGCGTGAGTCACATTCTCCCAGGCCTCGCTGACAAAATGGATTTCAAAGATTTCCTCAGTCGCTAAGGGTGATCCAGGAATACCCATATTCACTATCAAACAGAGTATCACAATCCACCCCACTTTTTTCATCAAAGTATCCTCTTTTCCATTAACAAAGAAAACCTTCTCTCTTACCTCCTCCTACTACGCTAGACACAATATAAAGCTTAAAAAGTTATTTTGAAATTGTCAAGAACACTTTATGACAGATGATAATAGCCACGACTTTTTTTCAGCCGCTTTGAATTTGTCGCAGGGGGAAGCGCGCCAGACGGCGCCAATATTTTTCGACCACCTGCTGGTTATGGGCGTCGCCCTCCGGCACATTCGCGCTGATAAACACTGGCGGCGTTATGCCCAATTTCTCCAGATTCTGCGCGGTTTGCGCGACAATCGCATTCAGCATGGCCACGCTGATAATGGTTGAAATGGGGGAGGTACGCCAGCCAGATTCCGGCAGTTCAACCACGGCGTCTCCTTTGGGAACCATGGTATCGAGCACGATATCTGCGACTTCATACAATTTCCGGCCGTAAGAATGCCGCGCAGGGGTAGATTGCGAATGCGTCAGGCTGGTGACTGCAATCACGGTTGCGCCCATCTGCTTGCCCTCGAGCGCGACTTCAATCGGTACCGGGTTAATTCCCGACTGCGACACAATCACTAAGGCGTCTCCCGGCTGAATATCATATTTTCCCATGAAATTCGCAGCATACCCTTCAACGCGCTCGGCAAGTCCTGCGGTAGGGTCGTCAATCAGCATGATCGCGCCCAGCCCGCCGGCTCGGAAAAATAATTCTCCGGCAATATAACGGGAATGACCGCTGCCAAAGACATAAATGAGATGATCCTGTTGAATGGCCTCAGTCCACACATCGGCGACACGCGCCATCATTTCTCGCTGCGAGATAAACACTTTTTCCAGATGTTGAGTAACTATTGTAAAATACTGATCAATCCCGGATAAAACACCATTGCTATGATGATCCATGAGGTTGTCTCCAATGTAAATAAAATTGTAAGTATTTAGCCCGTAGGACTTCAAGTATTGTAGGAAAAATGCTCACCACGCTCCTTTATCCTACCGCGTAGCGGTTGTGGATCGCCTACGGCGAAGAAGAAATTGGAAAGAGGAATCTTTTGGTGCTACAATACTGTATCGCCTACGGCGAAAAATCTGATTTAGCGGTAAACGCGTGCTGCAATTGCCAGGACCTGCGCAAATCGGTTCGCAATTGGCAATATGTTGCATACACGGCATCATAGACCGCTTTCACATCAGGGTACGGCTGATAAGTACGCCCGATAGATATGGTCGCCCGGGCGGCCTCCGCAATGTTGTCAAACCAATGCAGACCTACTGCTGCCAGCAATGCCGCGCCTTTGGCGCCAAATTCACTGCCGTTCGGAATCACAATCCGGCTGCCGGTGCAGTCGGCAATGATCTGACACCAGAATTCGCTTTGCGCGCCTCCTCCGACCAGATGAATTTCCTCTGGCATCCCAATTGCGTCATAACAATCACGAATCGCCAACGCCACGCCTTCATAGACCGCCCGCAACAAGTCATGGCGTTTATGAGAGTTTTTGATTCCGAAGAATTGCGCTCTGGCGGTGGGTTCGACAAAGGGCGCGATCACTCCTACAGGATTCAAATAAGGATGATAAATCACGCCATTGGCTCCCGGCGGACTCTGCTGTGCCAGCCTTTGCACGCTGTCAAACAACTCGCGGCGCGATACGGCGTGAGAGGCTTCCAGTCCGCAAAATTGCTCAATCGCCCAATCGAGATTCGGTGTGCCAGTTAAATTCACCATAGTCCGCAGCCAGGACGATTCCGGCAGCGCAAATAACAAACCGACATCCGGCGGCTCAAAGCTAGGCTGTGGAATCACGAAACTGTTATGACAGGTCGTGCCCAGCACCGTACAGGCCAGACCTGGTTCAACAGCCCCGGCACCGATTGTTGACGAGGGAACGTCGCCAGCGCCTGCGACAACAGGTGTTCCGGCTTGTAATCCGGTAAATACGGCGGCATGCGGCGTGACCGTACCAACAACCTGCTCTGACGCGACCACGCGCGGCAAGAGACGCCGCCACTGCGAAATTCCCAACAGATCGAACAGAGGTTCGCTGTATGTGCGTTGGCGATTATCCCCCGGCAGCACAGAGGCTTCCGTATAATCCAGATGGATAGAGCTGGTCAATTGGTAACACAACCAATCTTTACAGCAGAACACGGCGTGAGCTTTGCGTAAAGAATCCGGTTCATGGTCGGCCAGCCAGCGTATGAGCGGCAAAGTGCAGCCAAATTCCATCACACAGCCGGAAAAACAATAAATCTGGTGTAAAATATCCGACTGTTGGCGAATGAGCTGCTCGAAAAGGGGACGAGTGCGGTTGTCGCATACCAGAATCGCTTTGCGGACAGGCCGTCCCTGCGCATCGATCAACCAGACGCCGACCATGTTGCCAGTCACGCCAACTCCGGCAATTTGGGAACTCTTGATCCGGGTCAATTCTAACAATTCACGCATGGCGGCGACCGTCATCTCCCACATTTCCGTCATGCTGACCTCAGCCCAGCCAGGTTGGGGACTGATCAGCGTGGTTTTACGGCTTACTGTCTGGATTTCAGTTCCGCTGCTGTCAAAAAGAGCGGCTTTGGTCACGCTTATGCCGACATCCACTCCGAGTAAGTATTCTTGTGATTTCATGATTTCACCGCCCCGGTGGTCAGCCCTTCGACAAAATGGCGTCCGACAAAGCTGAACAGGAGAATAACCGGCAGCGTGGTGAGCGTGGCACCGGCTAATAATAGTCCCCAGTCAATTTGATATTGCCCGATAATTCCAGCTAACCCTACCGGCAGCGTGCGCGAGGCTTCGCTATTCACCAGAATGGAGGCGAACATATATTCGGTCCACGACATAATAAACGCAAAAATGGCAATACTGGCAATTCCCGGCGCAGACAGGGGCAGAATAATTTTGAGCAGGGTTTGCAGCAGCGTCGCGCCATCGAGCCGGGCGGCTTCTTCCAGGTCAGAGGGGATCGTCCGAAAAAAGGCTTGCAGCATCCAGACCGCAAACGGAGCAGCGAAAGTGACATTGACAATCACGAGCGCGGCTAGCTTGTCAATCAGACCAATTGCACTCATGAAACTATACAAGGGAATCAGCAGCAACACCCCGGGAAAAGCGTAAGTCGCCAGAATGATGCGGAAAATGGCCTGACGTCCCGGAAATTTGATGCGATACAGGCCATAAGCTGCTAATGTTGATAACACCACCGTAATGCTCATCGTCCATAAAGCCACTATGACGCTGTTCCGCAAATAGGTTGGATAATCTGACGAACTCAACAGTTTATCGTAATGCTGGAGAGTGAAGGTCTGCGGAAACAACGTTGGTGTCCGACTGATGATTTCCTGGGGCGATTTCACGGATGCTGAAAAAATCCAATAAAATGGCGCAAATACGAGCAAACCGAGAAAAAGCAGCGAAAAGATGACGATTATTTGTTGTTTCAGGCGAACGTGCATGTTAAGCCCCCTCCTCGTCTAACGCTGGCGCCATATAGTGGATAAACAGTACGGCAAAAATTAGCAAAAAAACGCCGACAATCACGGACATAGCAGCCGCTTGGCTTAACCGATATTTCTTAAAGGCCGTATCGTAAATCAAAACCGGCAGTGTCGTGGTACCAGAAGCAGGGCCACCGCTGGTAAGCAGCCAGATAATATCAAAGACATTAAAGGAAAGTAAGGTGCCCACCAATCCCATCACAAAGAGTACGGACTGTAATCCTGGCAAGGTGATATGGAGAAATTGCTGCCAGCGCGAAGCGCCGTCCACGCCGGCCGCCTCATATAATTCATTGGGAATGCGCACCAGGGCCGCCAGTAAAATCACAGTCACAAAGGGAAACCAACGCCACGAATTAATGATAATCACAGACAGAAAGGCCTGTCTGCCAGTGCTGAAAAATCCGATTGGCTGGTTGACCAGTTTGAACGAGAGCAGCAGATAATTGATAATTCCGCCAGAAGCGGTCAGCAGCCATCGCCAGATGACTACAACGACGACAGTCGGCACAATCCACGGCAGAATCACCCAGATACGCACAAAATTACGCCCCCTGAATTGCTGTTGCAAAATGAGCGCAATCGCAAAAGCTAAAAAGGTTTGCAAGATCGCATTTCCCACGACCCACAGCAGGCTCCGCCATGAGGCGTTCCAGAACTGGGATGAGTTGAAGATGCGTAGATAATTTTCAAACCCAACAAAATTTCCGCGGCTGCCGATAATCTTGATGTTTAGCATGCTGAGATACATGGTCGAGAGCAAGGGATACAAAATAGTTCCTGCTAACCAGAGCAGGAGCGGCAGGACAAAAAGATACCCGACCACCGTTTGCCGCGCCAGGAATGGATCAGAGAGCTTCTGTTGTTTTCTGCGATGCTTCACGTGTGTCATGATCTCTCAGGTAAGTTGGACGTACCCCGGATATCCCTGTCCGGCCTATTTGCAGACCGGGCAAGGCTGTCCGGGGTACAGAATGCCGGCCTATTTGCCGACCGGACAGGGTTGTCCGGGGTACAGAAGATCTTGATTACTCAATCGCTTCTTCCATCAATTTTTGACCGGTAGCGATAGCTTCTTCAGCGGGCTGCCCTTCAATAACGACTAGCTGCAAGGTTTGCGCCAGCAAGTTTTGCCCTGAAATTGCGGCGATGCTCGGGAAGGTGTTGCCGCCTGTAAATCCGAATAAACGGCCTTTGGTCGAATTCTCGATCATGGTCTCGACCTGGGCTTTGTACTTCACCACCAGCGGATCTTCCCAGAAACTCCTGGCCTGACTGCCATCTTCCGTAACCGGCAAAAAGAGTCCCGGTTCCATGTTGAGGAAGCGTCCATAATTCTCCGGTTCCAGAATGAAGGCCAGGAATTTTTTTGCCGCATCTTGTTTGGCCGGATCTTCGGTGAGAACCATGACTCCATTCACATAAGAAATCGTGCCGGGATTTTCAACCCCTTCTTTATAAGGAATCGCTATCACTCCCAGATCCGCGGCATCACCTTCGGCCTGGGTATCGTAGGTAGTGATCACCGTAAATTGCAAAATCATGGCGCAACTGTGATTGCCGAAACAAGCCTCGGCTTCACCCCATGTCCAGTTCGGGCTGTCGGGCGGCGAGTATTGATACAACTGTTTATAAAAATCGTACGCTGCAACGGTTTGCGGATTGTCAAAACGCAAGGTGCCGTCCGGATTGTAAATTTCATCGGCTCCAGCGTTAATCATGAAATCATAGACCGTTTGATCCGTATAAAGCTGCCGATTGGCAGGCAAACCGATACCGTATTGATTATCAGCCGTTAATTTTTTGACCGCATCCAGCCATTCATCCCAGGTGGTTGGCGGCATCACCTCGGCTTTTTCAAATACACTCTTGCGATACCACAAAGACTGAGCCATATTGTAGAGCGGCACGGCCCACACCGCCCCATCATAATTATACGGAGCAATCGCCGCATCGTAATAATTATGTAACTTATCCATCTCAGCTACAAAATCGTCCATCGGTTGGATTTTACCGAGGTCTTTTAAGATCGGCGTAAAATCAGGAATGGCAAACAAGAGTTCCGGCGCGTTCCCTGCGGCGATGGCAGCCGGAGCTTTAGCATAGACCTCGCCCCAACTTTGCGGTTCTTGTTTCACGATAATACCAGGATTGGCCGCGTTAAATTCGTCAATCAACTCCTGGATACGCGCCACGCGATGAGGCGGCTGCTCCATGTGCCAGAGAGTGATCGTCACAGGTTCGCTTCCGGCAATACCAGTCGAAGCTAAAATCAAGCAAAACGTAAACACACACAGTATGTTAAAAACTTTCATAATTGAACCTCCTGAGCAAATTATGAATTGATCTTTTTGACTCCCGAAATATACCATGAAAGAGTTTCAGGAATTTCGAAGACTCATTCCCGAAACAACAGAAGACTTTTACACACCATTGCGTTGGCATCACCTCCCTGTATTCATGAACTACCGCTTCAGGCGGATAGTGTATTGATACAGATCAGCCCGATATTGGGCTTTGCCATATTCAATAAATTCTCCGGACGTATCCCAGGAGAAGCGGGTCGTTTGGAGAAGCGGGTCGCCGACCTGTACCCCTGGAATGAGCTCCGCAAAGTATTTGGTTGCGGCGACAGCTTCGATAGTTTCTTCACCTTCTTTGATCTGAATGCCTCGAGCTTCAAGTAGTTTATATAACGATTGATAATGCTCCAATTCTTTTTGGTCAATCACAATATCGCGTAGATAGACCGAGTGGATCCCTACCGGCTTCTCACTAAAGAGGCGGATGCGCTGAATGTGTGTCATCATAACCCCTTCTGGTAACTCAACACGCGCCAGAATTTCCGGCGGAGGCGGAACGGTTTCTATCAGCAAAATCCGCGAACCTGGTATCATCTTGCGCTCTTCAATATCTTCTGAAAAACTCGTCAAGCGTTCAAGCCTGTGTTTTACAGGCCGTTCAGCAACATAGGTGCCTCGCCCTTTTTCGCGGTAGATATAGCCGGCGTTGACCAGATCCGCCATGGCTTGGCGGACAGTCATCGGGCTGATCTTATACTCCCGCGCCAATTCATTCTCCGAGGGCAGGCAAGTCCCCCGTTCAAGCTCGCCCGCCTTTATGAGATCGATGATCCCCTGTTTTAGCTGATGATAAATCGGCAACGGGCTGTTTTTATCAATCGTGATCGGTAATAAGCTCATAAGGTTTTCCCAACATGTCGCTGACGAGTTAATAAGTGTACTGCGGTACAGATCAGTAATAATTCGATAAAACAATCAGTTCTATAGAGAACCAGACATATAAAAAGATATATTGTCAAGTTTTTTTGTAAAATTTTCTTAAGAACGACAAGAATCACATATAAGAAAGAATATTCGGACTTTTACCGAACACCTGAGCTTTTCGTACATCAAAAGTAGGGAAAATCTGTTTGTAATCATTTCAGTAACTACAAGAATGAAGAATAGACAAGAAGTTTTGGACTTTTGCTGAATATCAGCAATTTTCGTCACACAAAAGTCAAAAAAATTATTCGTAATCACTTAGAGTGCAAAAACTCATACTTTTCTCGGCCTACGATCATGTAAGCAGAATTCACCTGATCTTTTCTGGTAAACAAAATAGCAATTTCGCTCTACACTTAGTAGCGCGAAACTCCAGTTTCGCCCATCGTTGACAGCCGCGAAACTGGAGTTTCGCGGTACATTTTCAAAGGAGGAAAAACATGCTGAAGGGTTTTTTGTTAAAGTATTTCGAGTCAATTCAGGGTTGGTTTACCAGCCGATACTGGCCTGTCATCCTGGCATGTGTCGGGATCATCCTGACCCTGCCGGCCCTGGGTTCTGGACTGGTGTTTGATGATTACTGGCACAGCACCATGTTTGCGGGACGATGGCCATGGTCGGCTGAGGATGGCTCGCTGATAGGAATGTTTTCCTTTATGGATGGCACGCTTGAAGGGAGTCAGGCATTGAAGGAAGCCGGTATTGTGCCCTGGTGGATGTTTGACGGGATCAAAGCGGCGTTCTGGCGGCCCTTGACCGAACTTACGCATTGGATTGATTATCAACTCTGGCCTGACGCGCCCTGGCTGATGCACGTTCACAGTCTGCTCTGGTTTGGCGCCGCGATTTGGCTGGCTGCGAAATTGTACCGCAGAATCATCGGTACCGTCTGGGTCGCCGGACTCGCCGGGCTGCTTTTCGCCGTTGACAACACCCATGCGCTTCCGGCAGGATTTATCGCCAATCGGAACGATTTAATTGCGGCCTGTTTTGGAATCCTGGCCTTGCTTGCACATATACGCTGGCGTCAGGACGGATGGCGTCCGGGAGCGGTGTGGGGACCGCTCTGCTATACGCTCGGCCTGTTTTCGAAAGAATCGGCGCTGGCCGTCGGCGCGTATCTCTTTGCATATACCCTGTTTCTGGATCACAGCCGCATCCGTCGAAGAGTCGCCGGATTTCTGCCTTATGTGGTTATCACCCTCGTCTGGTTCTGCGCCTATCGCTATCTTGGTTTTGGAACGCAAGGATTCGGGATCGATTTCTATATTGATCCGGGCCGCGCTCCGCTGCTGTTCCTCAAAGAAGTCTTTGTGCGCCTGCCGATGCTGCTCTTAGCCCAATTCAGCGGACCTCCGGCCGAAGTGTGGGCCGGGACCTATTTCTTTTTGCCTTATGGGAAAGTCATTATAGGCTTTCTTGCGCCTGGCCTCCTCGGCCTCCTCGGTTTCTCTGTTATTCCCTTGTTCAGATACGATGCGGTCATCCGTTTCTGGTTTGTGGGGGCGATCCTGGGGTTAACGCCGATCTGCGCCGCCTTTCCCAGTAGTCGCCTTTTGTTTTTTGCCGGAATCGGTCTGATGGGGATCATTGCCCGCGTGCTCGCTCTCTGGCTTGAACAACCAGCCTGCTCACCAAAGCGTCATTTTCTAAAACGTCATTTTCGGCAGCAGTGTACCCATATAGTGTGTCTGTCGCTTGTGGTCATTCATCTGATCCTGTCGCCTCTCACGCTTTTTGTATATACAACCGGTCTCAACGTTGCGCATTATCTCATCCGTTATCACACCTCTGCGCTGCCTTATGATGAAGATATTTCCCGAAAGACTGTCGTGCTGCTGAATCCGCCGACCGAACTTGTCGGAGGGTATGCTTCGCAGGTAAAAGCGGCGCATGGCGAACCGACGCCTGCGCATGTCTGGGCCTTAGCCTCCTGTATGTACGCGTTCACGCTGACCCGCATTGATGATCGAAGCATTGAGATTGAGTCCGGGCAAGGATTGTTAGACACCTTTACCGGTCGTCTGCTGCGCGGCCCGTCTCATCCGATGTATGTCGGCCAACGCGTTGTTTTGTCCGGCATGATGGTCGAAGTGCTGGCTCTGGCTGACGACTGGCAGCCCGCTCGCATTCGTGTGACGTTTTCCGTCTCTCTGGATGATCCTTCGCTGCTCCTGCTGTACGTAAAAAACGGGCGTCTTGTTCCTTATACGCCGCCGGCGATCGGCGAAACCGTCAGCTTGCCGTCAAACAGGTCTCTTTTTGAACAAATTGTGAGGTTATGAAGAGGACAGGCAGAGAAATTGGTTTTTTCAAAAACCCGGTTTCTTATGACTTATGCCCCCACTCCGGCCTCTCCTTCGGGGGAGTGTCCAGGGGTGGGGTCATAGGAGGAAAATCATGCATGATCTTATTGGTGACAAAGGATTGAACCTGATGACATTCTCCCTTACCGGATATCCTGTGCTTTCAGGGTTTTATGTTCTGCCTGAAGCATATCGTGCATTTTTGCAGCAGAGCGATTTGGAACAGAGCATCGCCGCAATCCTTGCAGAGAAAGACCTCTCCGATCCTGAACAGTTACGAACATGCGGGGTAAGAATCCGGCACGTGATTATGGAGCGCGATATTCCCAACAACATAAAAGCGGCGATATTGCCAGCCTATTGGCGGTTGTTCAGGCTCCCGGCCAACGGGAAGCTGTATGTTGAAGTCACATCCTCAGTCAGGATCGAGGATCAGCCCCAGAGTTCCTTTACCGGGCAGCCTGAAGGTTTTGGCAGTATCTTCGGGGAAACCGATCTCTTGTGTGCGATCAAAAAGTGCTGGGCGTCGTTATGGTCAGACCAGGCAATCGCATATCGTCACATACATCATATTGACCATACAAAGGTCTCGGTGACGGTGCTGGTCCAGCATAAGGCTCTCTTAGAAATTTTCGAGAGATTGCTTAGCACACGATCATCATCCCCATACAATGATGTTGAGTTCAAGTTTACCAGGGTTCCGAACCCGGGCAAGATTCGAGAGAAACATAGCAGGATTCATAACATTCAGTGCTAGCCATTCAGTGCTAGCGAGCGAAATTAGAATTTCACTCTACATTAGCACAGGAGTTATTCATGTGTTTTGGCAAACGCACCACAACGCATGAAAATTCTCTGTTCAGGAGAGATGGGATGTACCGCGAAACTCCAGTTTCGCGGGTATCAACGATGCGCGAAACTGGAGTTTCGCGCTACATTTTCAGGGGAGGAAAACATCATGAAAAAGTATATTTTCATCATCACAGTTGTACTCACAGCAAGTTTTGTGATTGCGCCTGTTGCTGGATCACAGGAAATTACGTCTTATACAAAACAGGAACACCCCTTTGAATTACATCGCTTTACCCTGGATAACGGCTTCCGGGTCTGGTGTCAGCCGCGACCGGATAGTAAATCAGTTGTAGCTTTTCTGGTGGTTCGGGCAGGGGTGCGCAATGAGAACAAAAGCAATAACGGCATATCTCATTATCTGGAGCATATACTTTTTACGGGCACGGATCGCTGGAATGAGGATGAAATCAAGGACATGATTGATAAACGCGGCGGCAACTGGAATGGCTGGACAGGTACGGAAAGTACGATGTACTTTGCCGAGTTGTCGGCTCAGGATTTTGAGTTTGCGATGGATTGGCTCGCTGAGATCGTCTTTCATTCCACTTTTCCTGAAGATAAAGTGGACAAGGAACGGAATGTCGTATTTCAGGAAAAATGGGGGAAATATGGATGGTTGATCAATACAGGCAGAAGGATTTTCGTGTCGCTCGGCCTGGGATATGACTTGTGGAACACGGTCGAACGCCTTGTATTTCCGAACTCCAGCCTCACGTTAAACTATGAATGGGAAGACGAGGCCCTGGATCGCATTGATCGTGCGACGCTGCTTGAGTATTACAGCGTTATTCATTCCCATTGAACAGGTATCCTGCCTGTCGAAACCATCCTTTCGCCTCACTCGATGTCACGTGCTGAATCGCTTCCGTGATGGCATCTTGACGCGTTGAACCTGTTCGAACGGCGCACTTTCTGAGCCAGGCGTTGAGTTTGGACCGACATGCTTCAATCGGAGTGAATGCTGGGGAATACGGGGGTAAAAATTTGACCGTCGCCCCCTGTGCCTCGATCAGATCCTGGATACTCTCCCGATGATGAAACGGCACATTGTCCAGCACAACAATCTTGCCTGGACACAGATGAGGCACGACGATCTGTTCCACAAACGCGTCAAACACCTCCCCATTGACGCTGCCGGTTACCTCCAGCCCCCCGAGAAAGCCGTCCACAGATAACGCCCCCACCAGTGTGAAGCGAGTGCCTTTGCCGGCCGGTTCATACGAGACTGCCCGCTCTCCACACGGCGCATACCCATACGCGCGACTCCTCCCGGTCAGATAGCCCATCTCATCCACCGCAATGATGTCTTATGCCCGAAATCCCTTCAGACTCCTGTTGACAATGTTATGAGGAAACCACACTCTGTTTTCCCCCTGTTCAATGCAAGTGAATAATGCTGTATCTGACATCGAGAAGATACCTGAGCAGTAGAAAAATGGTTCTTTTCCTCTGTTTGGAAGGGAAACGTCAGGCATTTACGCCGTAGGCGTTTCAGTATTGTAGAAATGCCACCATCCACAACGCCTTTTCGCTGTAGGCGATATACAACGGATGTTCTACAGAGAATGTTCTAAAAGAGGGAACGTAAATTCTTTATCTTCAGGCAACTCTATAAAAGTTGCCTGAAGGTAAAAAAACGAAAAGAAGTTTGAAGCAGAGATTTATTCTTTAATATGGTATTCGTTCGCAATATCAACTCCTTCTGCGCTTACATCAACGTAAATTTTTTGGGGCGTTTTAGAAAACCAGAACGAATACTTTTTAGTGGCATTACTTCTCCAAACTTTAAAGCTCTCCTTCTTTTTCGACTTTCCATCAAAGCCAACGTCGAGTTTGCCATCATGAAATGGTTTCCCGGAGATATTTTTTAATGCCAAGGTGTCTCCGAAAATCCCCTTTTTGAAACGAAAACGAATGTCATTCTCACCAACCTCTCCACTTCCACCGTCAATATTGATGTTTATATTGATTCGTTGTGCCATATATCCCTCCTTTTTGTAGTCCCGAAGAACTAATATACAACGCAAGCAATACAGCGACAATAAAGATAAATTATTATCGAATAATTCTTGTCAAGATGTGCTTTTAGATTTTTACTGAACAGTCGATAATTCCTGGTAAAATTGGTATTATTTTCCCCTAATTTTCTGTTGACAAAAGTTACACCCTGTTTTTTACTATAATTCTCAATCAGGAACAAGTTATTGACACTGGAATTTATCAGAATATTATGAGCGATTATTCAGCCGCAGCATCAGGAATCGGGTATCTTCACCAGCAAATCATTTACAGCCTGTTCCTCATCTTGGATCGGCACGAACCGCATGTATCTATTCGAATAGAAGGGCTGGATGATATTGAAGTGTTGGAAAAAAGTACTCTGCGGGAATTATTACAAGTCAAACACCATCTAAACCTGAATTCATCATTATCAAATCGAAGTCTTGATCTCTGGAAAACAATAGGAATTTGGAGCGATTATGCAAAAAAGAATTGGATTGCTCTTCCTGACACCCGCCTAACTTTGCTGACCACGTCACACGTACCTGAAAATTCAATAGCCGCATTATTGCGTCCCGATTCCGGAAGAAACCCACAACGTGCTTGTCAACTGCTTCGAGAAGAAGCATCATCTTGTAAATTGACCAAGTCTGCCTTAGAAAAACTCATCCAAAAGGATATTCCTGCCCCTCTGATACAAATGTTAAAACGTGTTGAACATGTGAAATATCCTTCTGGAAAAGATTTATGGGAAACCCTCAAACAGCAGAGCACCGGGATAGGCAATATTGAAAAATATCAGGAGTTGATTTTATCTCATGTCAAATCAAGTCGGGAATTGCAAAAAGCCTTTGATATGTTCATGAACCTTTCACTGGAACAGCAAGAGTGTCTGGTTGATTCTATCCACATTCTTGACTCTTCACCAAATATTACTGAGGTTATTCAAAAGATCGAAAATGCAATTCATGGGGTCAGTCTGGAATATCGCCAGGAAGTTCGACAGGAACTGCAAGGTTGGTGGCTCGATAGCGTTATTGAACATCTTTGCAATGGCTCAGAAGAAACGATACCGAAGATAATAGTTGAAAACCAGGCAGCATCCATCTGTCAAAAATATGCTGTGGAACTTCCTGAAGATTTTGAACCATCTGAGACATTTGATCCCGGTTCAAAAGAATGGGAAAAGGAACGCTTCGTCCGGCAACTGCGGGCGATTGACACAAAAGAACCGTTGCGAAGGATGGCGATTGCGTACCATCATCGCGCATTTGAGCAACGAACAAAATGGTGGAACAATGGTCGTATTACTTTTGAGCGAATAACCAAGTATGAACAGGAATTAACGGATTTCTGGAAAGAACGTTATTACGATCTTGTTGATGAAACTGAAAATGAATATCAATCGCAATTGGAGGACTTAGATGAAGACGTTCTCAAAAAGTTCGGCAAAGCACTCTACAAACAAATACGGCGATGTGATAAAAAGATAAGCCCAAATATCACCGCAAATTATATGACACAGGGAAGTTACCAGATGTTGGCTAATGAGCTAGGTGAAAAAAGGAAACCTCGTGTTTATTGGCATCCTAAATTTCCTGAACAAGATAACGAAACATGTTAAATTGGGAAGAACGTCCGTTTGAGATTGCTAATCTTGTGAATCCGGCCTTTTGTTCTCTCTTGCTCCATATCTCGGTCGGAGATTTTTTCAAAGAGAAGAGGAATGGAATGCCCTATGCCTTGCTCTTTCTTATTTTCCCGCTGACGCTTCACGAGCCAACCCGCGAAGTACTTCCTTCTGATACCAGAACCCTTTTGACGGAATGGTTCAAGGAACAACCGGAAGAATTTGGGAAAATTTTTGCAGATCAGGTGCGTCAATTCGTGCCATACACTCGCGAAGCTGTGATATTTGGAATGCAGCGAAGTCTCTTTGATATTGACGAAAATGGCAATATCACTCATAATACCGGTCATTTAAACTCTGCCTATCAGATGAAATCGCCTGTTGTGGCAATCATGAATAGTGCAAGATTTGTTGGCCGGTGGTTTGCGAAATTAGAACATGAAAGCCTTATTTTTAAGGTATTTGGAATCTGCCCGTAACTATGCAAATAAAAGCAATCATTCTCTATAATGCTGTAGGAAAGAAACAGACGATCACCTTCAAAACCGGGGCGGTCAATATCATTACCGGAAAGGAAGATACCGGAAAATCCGCGATCATCCCGATTATTGAATATTGCCTCGGAAATTCAGAGTTTGAAGTTCCGGGAGAAATTATCCGGGCGACGGTGGCCTGGTATGCTGTTCTTTATCAAATTGATGATCTACAGGTGTTTATTGCGAAACGGGCGCCGGTAAATAGTACCTATCAAAACCAAATTTTTTACCAACAGGGAGTTGACCTTGTTATTCCTGAGCTTACACAACTGCACCCCAACTCAGATGACTTCACCGCAAAGCAGAAATTGTTGGAATTGTTGCATACATCCTCAAACACGGGAGCATTAGAAACGTCTGCATTACGCAGTTATATCGAGACCACCATAGATCGGGCGATTTACTATCTTTTTCAAGATGAAGATACCATCACCAATAAGAAGATTTTGTTTCATAAACAAGACCCGATTATCAGCAGAACGCTGCCATATTTTCTTGGAGCGGTTGAGGAAGATTTCGCAAAACTGAATCAGGATTTAACCACTGCTCAACGTGAATTGGAAAGATATAAACGACAATATAAAGAGCGGCAGCAGATTATCAGCAAGACGATGAATGATGGGAAAAATCTTCTCGAAGAGGCAAAACACGTTGGGTTAATAAGTGCAGAACGTGCCCCGCAGGATATCAGCGAAATTATTTCAACCTTAAAAATCGCCATCCAGGAACCGTCTGAACCAGAAAATTTACCATTCCCCCGCTTGCTTGATGATGATCGTCTCCCCCAATTACAGCGAGAAATTGAAGAATTGATCCAGAAAGATCAAGAGTATGACGATGAGATCAACACCATCAACATGTATGCGCAAGACGAAGAAAATTACACAGAAGCGGTCAATGAACATGTGGCGCGACTCGAGTCGATTAATTTGTTTGAACACCAGCAAACGGACTGGTTAGAATCCAATATCTGTCCGCTATGCTTATCCACATTGCAGCAAGAAATTCCTAAAGCCGCGTCAATCAATCATGCCTTGAAACAACTCCAGGAAAATTTGAATATTGTTGAGCGAAACAAACCGCGCTTGAATGTGTCCATTGAGCGTTTAAAAAGAGCACAAGAAGCTATCCGGCGACAGCTTCGCCAAAAAAGAAAGATACTCAACACAATCATTGATGAGCGCAATAAAAGGCAGGAATTGATGGAACAGATTGTTCATGCGGATAAACGAGTTTCCCGCGTGAGATCCAGAATAGAATACTATCTTGAAACCCTTGATCTTTCAGATCAGTTGACAATGCTGCAAAAACGAATTGCGGAAGCAGAACAACGGGTTGAAGAATACAAAAGACAACAAGAGGGGTATTCTTTACAAGTCAGTTTAAATTCTATTTTAGCAAGCATTAACCTCCAGATGACGAGCTGGGCGGAAACATTGGATTTGCAGCATAGCGGCAGTTTCTATCAGTTTGATTTGCATAAATTGACCGTCTTCGTGGGTGAAGGACGCGATGTGACGCCGATGCAGAGGATGGGAGGGCATAAAAATGTCTTAGGCTGTCATATCATACTCTATCTTGCGTTACATCAGTATTTTATACGAAAACAACGTCCGATCCCTCATTTCCTCATTTTAGATCAGCCTGCCCAGGGATATTTCCCCTCACTTGAAACGTATAAAGAGGTTATGGAAGGCCGACAATCAGAGAGAGCAGATCCTGATTTTGCGGCTGTTCGGCGCATGTTTGATTTTCTATTTGATGTGTGTGAAGAGTTGAGTCCACATTTTCAACTGATTATCCTGGAGCATGCGAATTTGAGCGATGCCCGCTTTCAAAATGTCATGGTTCAGGGTTGCCCGTGGACAGGGGAAGAAAAAAATGCCCTGATACCCCAAAGTTGGATACCTCAACACTTGAGAAAGCGAGAACGGGAGGTAACAAGTGAACAGCAGATAACATTAGATGATTTGGAATGAATGTCCAGCAAATGTCGTTGTTCATATTTAAACCACACAAAAATTTTTAACACGAGGTGTACATCATGAAACTAACAAATGAAAACAGTATCGGCTTGTCAGACTTTATCGAACAAATGAAAAGTGAGCTTCTAATTTTCTCATGTAAATTGGGAGACTCTTCTTTAGAAAGATTAGAGAAGGAAGGAGGACTTCCTGAAAACATTTTGAAAAAATTACGCTCATTAAAAAATCAGAAGCTGAAAGTCTCGGAGCTTTTAGAGAAAGTAGGAGAAGATCTCTCTGATAAAGATAAGAAATTTATTCTGAAAAACGTCCGAGATATACCATTGTTGGCAGTTGAGGAAATTGATCTTGAAATAAAAGCTGTCGTAAGCAAGGCTGAGGGTGGTGGGGCCGAATTGCGACTTCCTTTTCTTGAAGCCGGATTAAATAGCACTACAAACAAAGAGAGTATCCAAACAGCCCACGTGAAACTTAGACCGATTTTTACTGTAGAAGAACTTCTAGAAGGAACTGATTCTGAGATTGTACAGCAAATGAAAGAAGAAGGAAAAGGATCGATACTTCGTAGCGGTAACTTATCGACATCACATAGTGGTGAGCTTGATTGATTTTAAGAGAAGAAAGGGAGTTGTTATATGAAAGAAATTTGGATAAGTATTGAACCTGTTCAGAATGAAAATAAATTGCAAATAAGGGTTGATGGAAGACAGGTTGATTCAGACTATCCAGAAGGACTTCCACTAGTAGAAACTCCCTTTAATCAAAAAGAATTAACAACTCTCTTTAAGGCGCTTCATCTTTTAGGAAAAGAAGAATTGCCATTTGAGCCGAAGGAATTAGAATTATTAAAGTCTTGGGAAGTTATGACTTTCCAAGAGAAGCAAAGTAATGAAATAAAGAAAAAATTAACAGAAAATGACATCAATATCGAAAAATTAGAACAATTTATCGGCGAGAGGGTAGAAACACTTTTTTTAGATGAAAATCACAAGCGTAAGTTACAGGAGGCATTACAACCATGTAATGAGATAATGCATATTAAATTAAAATTTCCTGTCAAAGGGGAATATATAGAGTCTTTATCTCAAATACCATGGGAAATTTTGAGCAAATCTGAATTATTCAAGAACTTTAATACGTGCATCTCTCGGTACCTTCAGTATAAACAAAATAGTATAGAACCAATAGAAGGAGAGAGCATAAATCTTTTAGTGATAACTTCTCGTCCTGCCAGTTTGAAAAATGATAACACTAGAGATTATAAAGAGATAGAAAAAATTGGAAAAGGAAAGAACAAATTAATTAAGTGTTCAGAATTACCCAGCCCTGTCACCCGTACAAAGTTATTTAGCTATTTATGCCAGGTCAAAGGTTCAGCGGAATCTCCCCATATAATCCATTTTGATGGTCACGGAAAGTTTGGGCGCCGTTGCCCTCAAAAAGCCTATATTACTGACGATCATAAGATTAACTCGTGTGAGAAGTTCTCAGAATGCAAGCTACAAGAGTGTAAGAAAAGAGGACAAACGTGGGAAGAGAAGCCTGTGGGCTGTTTAGCTTTTGAAACTGAAGGTGACAAAGGAACTGCTGACTGGGTTAGTGTTGATAAATTATCTTCTATCTTTAAAGAGAATAGCAGCATCCGTTTAGTTGTTCTCAACGCTTGTAGCACGGGTTTGTCTCGTCGTAACGATGATATATTTAACGGAATTGCGCCTGGACTTAGGCAAATAATGATCCCCGCTGTTATTGGAACTCTTTTTCCTGTTTCTTCAGAAAAAGCTCAGAAATTTGCAAAAAATTTTTACTCTATATTAAATGAAGGAAAAACTCTTATTGAAGCAATGCATTTTGCTGTATCATCTTTGCAGATAGAAGAATTTTCAAGGGAATGGTATCGATATATCCTTTATTTGCATACAAAAGAGAATGAAAGTGAAAATCTACTGAAATTACAAGGTTCTCTTACACCTCAGGATGCGGAAGAGGAGAAAGTTCCTGATAGAAAGCAAAAACTTGATGGTTTTGCAGAGATCTTTCAAAATAGAAGTGAGGAACGTAATGAACTAACTGAATTTTTTTATCCCAAACAAGATGAGGATCCACAACGTGCTAAAACGATGATAATTTCTGGTTTTCCTGGAATAGGAAAGAGTGCTTTAGCAGCCGATATTATAAGTAAAAATGATCCAAACAAGGAAAAGACGGTATACTTTCATAAAAATATTAATTTTGACATCGTATTTGACTGCTGCCTGAAAAGATTGGATCAAAAGGAAAGGGATGAACTTAGAGGAGCTTATGATGAACTAAAGAAAGAAAGAAGTATTGGGAAAAATACAACTGACCGAATCCATGGACTGGTGAAAAATTTTCTTTCTCAATTCAAGCAAAAGGGGGTTGTTGTAGTTTTGAATAATATGGAGGAATTGATTGAAAATGAAAAAATTAGAGATGAACACGAAGATCTAAAGATACTCATAGATGAAAGCCGTGATCCAAACTATAATGTTAAGTTTCTGATAACTTCTTACAATAGAATTCTATCATATCAACCAGAGAAATATTTAAAGCCCCTTAATGACGAAGATTGTGTAAAAATTCTAAAAAAGAAACTCGAAGAAAAACAAGTGGTGCTAAACTTTCCAGATATCCCGAGTGATCAAGAACTCAAAGAGGTTGTGATACCAGTTTGTGGCATTCCACTTGCAATAGACCTTATTCTGTGGGGATTGGAATTGCACTGGACGTGGGAGAGGTTACGAGAGGTTCTAAAGAGTGAACCTCTGATTAAAGAGAATAGCTTTTATAAGAAATTGGAGGGGTATCATGACCTTGACAAGGATAAAGTGCAGGAAATAGAAAAAATCTTTACAAGACTTTTTGAAGGCTTACATAAAGATTTAAGTGAAGAACAGAAAAGGATATTGGAAATTCTAGCGGTGTTTGGGAACGCTTCTCCTGAAGCAATACATGATGTGTTACGGAATCTTAAATTGAAATTACCCGAGGAGAAGAGAAAAAATTACGCTGACGACTCGTTAACAGTAGAAAAGATTGAAAGCTATTTAAATAAACCCAATTGTAGGCCTTTTATCCAAAAAATTCAAAAAACTTTAAACCAGAGAGAATTTCGAAATGAACTCGCCCGGCAACATGTGTTGCATTTGCTCACTGAAGAGAAGGAGTATACCCGTAAGGATATGGAAGTTTGGTGCGGGAAATATTATCATTATGGGTTCGGGGAATATCATCATGATGAATGTATTAATGAGGAGCGTGTTACCTGGAAAAAGAAGTCTGATATCGAGCCATATTTAAAAGCTTCCGACCACTATATCAACGCAGAACATTATGAACAATTAGCAAACTGTTTATTTGCTAGCCATGGACCATTGAGATTTTTGATCGAACGAGGAGAGTATCGAGACATCATCAGGCTCTTTGGCAAAATCCCCAAAGAGAAAATGCCTGACAGGTGGGGAGGATCATTTTTGATCTATTTAGGGATCGCTTATCTTTATAGCGGTAAATTAAGAGACGCAAAGGAAAAATTGGAAGAAACCCAAAAATATCCAGAATCAAAGGATAATATATTTCAAATCGAATATTATCAGAATTTAGGAAATTGTCTTGGTCAGTTAGGAGACATAGAAAAAGCAATAACAAATGTGAGCAAATCCTTAGGTATTATTGAAACACTAGATGAACGCGAAAAAAAAGATTTCTCCAGGGAAAATCGAGGATTAGTCTATCACAGTTTAGGATATTGGTATGCTTTTAAAGATCTTAAAGAAGCTAGAGAATGGCTCAACAAAGCTAGGAAAGAATTTGATAATTCAACTAATTCAGATAAAGAGTATTACCATGCCTGTAGTCTTACCGTTCTTGGCGACACTTTTCTTTATCAAGGGGAATTTGATACAGCGCTGAATAAATATAATGACGCTTGGAGTAGGCTGAAAGGAAAAAATTATAACCGGGCTCTCTATGATGTTAGGTGCGGTATGGCCTCTACTTATCTTATGTCTCAATCAATGGGCAAGAGGGTTGATATAGACGAAAAGGAGGCATTGGAGTTATTTAAAAAATATAAGAACCCAAAACTCAGCCTAGATTTTGGAACGTACAAAGCTCATCTCCTTTTAGGAATGTTATATTTGAGACAAGATAATAGTATAAAAGCGAAAAAATCTTTCAAGATTGCTCTGAATTCTATCAAAGATTTGATAAAGGAAAATGAATGTTCCAACTCACAAACTGGATATGTAAATTTTGATGCCTATTTCTGCAAAATTTTGGCTGAATACGGCTTATTTTTATGCGGGGAAGAGAGCAAGTTTGATGCCAAAAGAAGTGCCAAAAGCGCCATGGAACTTTGGGGGAAAACCGGGATTATCGAAAGAATGGAACAATTATTTAGAGTGTTTAACACCAAAGATTCCCTGAAAAGTCTTTCTCAAGAAGAGTAACAATCGCTTATCTCATTATCGTTTTGAGTATTTTGGCATGATTTGCAAGTTGATAGTGAATACAAGATTCATGTATATTATTGCAAACATGCTGATCATAATGCGGACAAAACATCTTCATGCTTGCAGGACAGGTTGATGATTCATGTTTAGTATTCATATCACATTCGATGGTGTTAAGTACTTTTTTGCTTTTCTGTCCGGTCTTCTTAGAACTCTTGACAGGTTTACGGGTAATACAAGCCCTGATAGCCTCATAGTGTTCATTACACTTATCTACTCCTATGGCTTTTTTGACAGCCTGTCTTAATTGTATATCTGTAAATGTTTTGTCGTGCAACAATTCAATTTCGAGTTTTTTTACATCATCTTCAGAAAGAGTAGTTTTATTCCGAATTTTGACAAAATCTTCAGGTATAGGGGTATAAATCGTGTCACTCTGTCCAGGTCGAGTACCTTCCCACCATCTCCGTTTTTTGACTTTCTGAAGCGAAACAAGGTGGTTTTTGAAATTGACGAGTCCGCTGCCCTGGGCGGTTTTGTGTTCTCCGAGATTGATGCTGCTGCGTTGGAGGGTTTGTTTGATCGCGGCAGGAGAATTTTGCGCTTTCCCTTTCGCATATTTGGACAACTGATGGAGTAAGGCAGCCATACCGCTGACGTGCGGGGCGGCCATGCTGGTGCCGGTCATGGTTGTATAACTTTTTCCGGGCTGGGGCGCGGTGATCTTTTCTCCGGGCGCGACCAGATCGGGTTTATCAAACTGCCGCGTTGATCCGCGGCTGCTGTAGCTGGTGACAACCACCGGTTCTGTTTTGGTGGTGGCCCCGACGGTAATCACATCTTTGGCGTTGCCCGGACAACTAATCGTGCCTTCAGCCGGGCCGACATTGCCGGCCGCCACGACAACTGTTATTCCTTTGCTGACTGCATAATCAGCGGTTTTACAAAGTGGGCAGGTTCCGTCGGTACAACTGTGATTATCGCCAAAACTCATGTTGATCACATCTACATTTTTCTTCACAGCCCAAAGGATGGCATCAATGATCGTATCTCTGGTGGTTGGGGTTTCGGAATTCATGAACACTTTGGCGTCGTACAGAGTGGTTTTGGGGGCGACGCCGACATAGCGGTAGCCGGAGGCTTTGCCTGATCCGGCAATGATGCCGGCCACATGGGTGCCGTGTTCGCGCCCTTTGGAGGCGCGGCCACCGCTGAAATTTTTACTGGCTTGTACGCGCCAGCCAAATACACCGAAGTCCGGGTGACTTTTATCTATGCCGCTGTCAATCACAGCGACTTTCACGCCTTTGCCTTCCAATTTGTGACCTTTGACCCGATAGGGCAATTGCCATTTTTCGACGCCCATCACGAGCGGCACGCTTTCGTAGAGCGAGAGCTTGACATCTCCTTCGGCATCATAGACTTTCTGGGCGCAGGAGACGGAGGCCAGGTCTTGCACTTTATCAACCGGCATTTCAGCGTAGATCGTGCTGATCTCTTTATAGACTTTGAGCTTTTTACCCCCTTTTTTCTTGATCTCCCGCTTCAATTCTTTCAGCGATTGGCTGCTGGCGGCTTCGATTAATGTACCGACCCGTTTCTTGCGGCCTCGCAGAAAACCGATCAAGACCGGACGATCATAGCTGCTTTCCGCGCTCTGCACTTTTGCTAATAAGGATGCCTCAATTTCCGCCATGTTTTTATCTTGCCCACGGAACACACGGAAAGACACGAAAAATGTCTTATTCTTCCGTGTCTTTCCGTGTGTTCTGTGGGCGTCTTCAATCTTCCTACCCGAACACGTTCAGGATGCCACACTCGGCACTTTCGCTAACAACAATCTCCGCCATGTTTTCATTTTGCCCACGGAACACACGGAAAGACACGGAAAAAATCCTCTGTTCTTTCGTGTCTTTCCGTGTGTTCCGTGGGCATCTTAGATCTTCCTATCCGAACACGTTCAAAATGCCGTTGAGTAAGAAGCCGGGTACGGTGTCGAAGCCATACAGCACCACGACCAGGGCAATGCCGAAAAAGACGATATTGCCGAGCAACACAAAAGCGGTGGAAAAATATTCCCCATGCCGTTGAATATCTGCCTGATGAAAGCCGAATTCCAGAAAGGTGGTAAACAGATGGTACATTGCCGTAAATCCGACGATAAAGAAAAATAAGGGCTGCATACGTTCGCCCAGTAAGGGATAGACCAGAAACGCCAGTAAAGTAAGCGTGGGGATATAATAGGGCGCCAGACTGAAAAACACGCTGATGATGCGCGTCACAAATCCACGCCCTTCCACGCCGACCACGACCTGCCCTTCGACATGCTTGCGCGGCGAGACCTGAAAGTGCAGGGTTTTCAGGCAAAAGAGTTTGGCTATCATCACGTGCGTCAATTCATGTTCAAACACGGAGAAGGCGTACATAAAGCGTTTCTTAAACAACCGCCAGAACACCAGAAAACTCAGGCCGCCGTACAGAAAAAGTTTTATAGATGTCGGAAATTTCATAATTTCAAGCGACAGACCGAAAATTTCCACCATATACCCGATCGAGAGCAAGAGCAGAAAACCAACCAAAAAAAGCCGTAAGAGTTTCATTGTAGTACTAAAAGATACTTTTTGCCACAGAGCCACAGAGAACACAGAGATTCACTTGTATTTCTTCTCTGTGTTCTCTGTGGCTCTGTGGCAAAATCATAAAAAGTCTGTAGTTTCACAATCCTTTTCGTTACCCCATATAAATCAACGCGGCGGCGGCGGAAATCAACAGAAAAAACAGGAACGCCGCCAGCCTGCCTTTGCGCTTGTTTCGAATAATCGTCGCTGGATCAATCTGCATATCCGGGTTTTTATCGCGTAACACGTCGTTAATCTGAGCGATAAATGCCAGGTTCTGTGGCGTGGGATCTTTCAGCAATTTCTCGCGTTCGGCCCGCAAAATTGTTTCGGACGTTTTGAGAGAATTTAATAATACACACTCGCTATACTTGACATCACAGACCTGACTTGTATAATGCGGACAAAAACGTTGCAGCCCGGGACAAATTTTTTCGTCTGTCCGCAACAGAGCTTCTTCTCCTGTGAATACAGGAATATCCAGGGGATTGAGTTCGTACAATATTTCATCCATAGGCGTTACGTCTTCCTGGAAATAACAGAGTTTTTTGTATTGGAAATAATGCCTTTTTGTATAGTAAAAATCAGAACTTGTCAAGAATAAAATCAATCTCACATTCGTCAACGGAGGTGAAATGTATCATGAAAATAGGAATTATTTATGTAGCGCAGCCACGCCAATTAGAACAGACCGCCAAAACCTTAGGACGAACTCTTGAAAAAAAAGGCCATCAGGTTGAATATCTGACGGTGGGAACCCGGGATCGCGCTACGAATTTGCGCAAATACGATTATATCTATCTTGGGAGTGTGGCCGAAGGTTTCTTTGGCGGCAAAATCCCTGAACCAGTCAAAGATTATGTCAAACAGTGCCGCGGGCTGGAAAACTCGAAGTCAGCGGCCTTTCTCCTGAAACGTTTCTTTGGCAACACCAAAGGCATGAAGCGTTTGATGGCGGTACTGGAGAGTATGGGATCGCAGGTGCTCGATTTTCAGGTGATCGGTGGCAATTCCGATATCGAGGCATTAGTAAACAGGCTGCGAGGGTAAGAGGAAGTCAGACAGAGAACCGGGTTTTTGTGAAGCTACAAGGATTGAATATACAAAGGATGAAAATCTTATGTTGTCAGGCCTCTCAAATCCTTTGTACACTCAATCCTTGTAGTTCTCCAACCATGCCGGAGGAATTCTAAAATTCATGGCAACTCACGATCTTTCTGAGGCGTTTGAACGTTTTACAGCGTACATCTTGAAGAGTCCGGTTAAAGAGCATATCGTGAAGATTATTCTTTTTGGCAGTCAAGCGAAAGCAACGGCTACCAAAGATTCTGATATTGATGTGTTGATTTTCACATCGAATGGGAAAACGACAAACCAGCGTGTCATGGATGATGTCTATGATTTTATGCTAAAAGAGCCTCTCCCATTTGAAGTGGTTACCGCCCATATTGACGAATTGATTGCAGTTCAGGATTATTTTCTCTATACAGCTCTTCACTCCGGAATCGAAGTGTATTCTATGGAAAAAAGCGATGTCAAAAAAATTATGATCAGGGATCTGTTACACCTGTGTGAAGAATATCTGGATTCATCCAAAGATGCGCTGGCGATTCAGCGGGTGAGAATGGCGATTGACGCCGCATACAATGCCGCCGAGTTAGCCACAAAAGCCCTGATCTTGCTTGAGCAAGATGACCTGCCAGGAAGTCATGGCGGAGTAGTGAATATCTTCAGCCAACTCTACATCAAAACCGGGAAGATTGAGAAAGAAATCGGCAGTACATTGCATAAAGCGCTGAAACTCAGAAATGAAGCCAGATATAGACCTGACACGATGCCGATCTCAGAAAATGCCCGTTTTGTGATAGACCTGGCGGAACAATTGATGAAGATTGCGTCAGATGCCACCCTCCCCTTGTCAGGGTAAAAGTGGGCGGGCATAGAAACCAGGTTTTTGTTAAAAACCTGGTTTCTTACTTGAAAGTTGCCGTTTTTAACTAAACCGCACGGCTTTGAAGTCTTTCATCTGTTTGACGATGGCGGTTTCAACGGGCAGACGTTCCATGCTGGACGCACCGTAGAAGCCATGTACTCCTTTGGTGCGTTGCAGCACGTAGGCCGCATCATCGGGCATGGAAATCGGGCCGCCATGGCAGAGGACGATCACATCCGGATTCACGGCTTTGGCGGCGTCGCAAATTTCCTGCACTCTCGCTGGAGCATCTTTCAATTGCACCGCTGTGGTTGCGCCAATTGCGCCTTTGGTGGTTAAGCCCAGATGGGCGACCACGATATCGGCACCGGCTTCGGCCATTTGACGGGATTCTTCAGGCGTAAAAGCATAGGGCGTCGTCAACAAATCCATCGCGTGCGCTTTGCGGATCATCTCGACTTCCAGACCGTAGCCCATGCCGGTTTCTTCCAGATTTTGACGGAACATGCCGTCGCACAGACCAACGGTCGGAAAATTCTGCACGCCGCAGAAGCCGATTTCTTTGACCTGTTTGAGAAATACTTCCATCTGACGGAACGGATCAGTGCCGCAGACTCCGGCCAATACCGGCGTTTTTTCGACAATCGTCAACACCTCGCCCGCCATCTCCATCACGATTGCATTGGCGTCGCCGTAGGGCATGAGTCCGGCCAGTGAGCCGCGCCCGGCCATGCGGTAGCGTCCGGAGTTGTAAATGACGATCAGATCCACACCCCCGGCTTCTTCAAACTTCGCGCTGATGCCGGTGCCGGCTCCTCCGCCGATAATCGGAATTCCGGCCTCAATATTCTTGCGTAATTTCGCTAACACTTCCTGACGTGTAAAAAATGGCATAATTTTCCCTTCCTTATACTGAAATAATAGAACACTGATAACACTGATTGGACTGATCTTCACTGGTAGAAAGAGTGTATCACCCTTGAATCTCTATAGCTATCATATCTGTCAACGGAGAAAACAAAGATGAAAAATCAGTGCAAATCAGAATGATCAGTGTCATCAGTGTTCTATTTCCGATAATGTAATTATTTCTTCTGTGCAATCAGTTCTAACATCATTTCAACGGCTTTGGCGGCAAACTCGGGGTCATTGATATTGTAATCGACTTCAATGACCGGAATGTCGGCCTTGACATTGGCTTTGATCGCGTCGAACATGGCTTGATCCGCTTCACGGTCGCAGAACATCTGGCCGTCGCCGTCGAGAATCGAAACGCCTTTGAGCGGAATCAGAAACGCGACCGGACCTTTGGCGGCATTGGCTTTTTCGGCAAAGATTTTGCCCATTTTCCGATTCTCTGCCACATTCGTGCGCATCAGTGTGACCGAGGGATTCCATTCATAAAAAAGCCGCTGCGCGTCTTTGTATTTTTGCGGCACGGTTTCCATACCGCCGAAATTCGCCATATCCACGCAGCCGGGGACGATCAGGTGCGGAATCCCTTGTTCTCCGGGCGTGCTGAGGCGATGAGGTCCCGCGCTGAACACGCCGCCGCACACTTCATCGGCCCATTCGGTGGTGGTAATATCCAGCACCGCATCTACCAATCCTTCCGCAACCAGCGATTCCATGGTCTTGCCGCCTGCGCCGGTCGCATGAAACACCAGTACTTCGTAGCCTTTTTCCGTGAGCGCCTGACGCGCCGCATCAACGCATTTGGTGGTATTGCCGAACATGGAAGCCGTGATAATCGGCTTATCCTCAGTTGAAGCTGGCAATTCTGTCTCTACCATGCCGCAGATGGCTCCGGCGGCCCGGGAAAAAATAATTCTGGAAATACGGTTGATCCCGGCCACATCCACAATCGAAGGAATCATGGTAATATCTTTCGTGCCCACATACACCGAGGTGTCGCCTGACGCGGCGGTTGACACACAGACTTTGGGCACGCCGACCGGTAAGGCTTGCATTCCGGCCGTCACGACGGAAGATCCTCCGGTGCCGCCCATGCCTATGATACCGTCAAACTTGCCCTGTTCGTACAGAGATTTGACAATAACCGGGGCGCATTTACTCATGGTTTTCATGGCTTCCCCGCGATCCTGCTTATGCACGGTCTCAAGATCAAATCCTCCGGCTTTGGCGACCTCATCGGCCTCCACATCTACCGGAAACAGATCTGTTGAACCTGCTGTGCCGGTGTTAATGGCGAGCACCTTATGTCCGCGCGCCAGAATTTGCTCGCGCAGAAAGGCATATTCCGCGCCTTTGGTATCATACGCTCCGATAATTGCAATGGTTTTACTCATGCTGCCCTCCTTTTTTATCAACGTGTGTCAAAATGCCAGTGAACTCTCGCATTCTGACAATGTTATCTGACTTCTGGTGAGTCAGGTCACAAAGAGTGTATCCCAGTCAACAGGCTTGTCAAGTGAAAAAATACGTCCTGAGAGTACGAAAAATAAGGCTGGCGATCAAATCGTCAGTCTGGTAGTCCCGCCCTACGCGGCGGGTTGGTCGCTACGCGGCGGGTTGGTCGCTGCCATCATTGCCTGCTGCGTAGGGCGAAACTGCTGGTGGCATTGTTACGGCCACCATTTCCCGCCGCATAGGGCGGGGCTACCAGTGACATTGTTATCCAAGCCACCATTTCCCGCCGTATAGGGCGGGGCTACCAGTGACATTGTTATCCAAGCCACCATTTCCCGCCGCATAGGGCGGGGCTACCAGTGACATTGTTATCCAAGCCCTTTTGGATTAATAAAAGTCCACCGATAATCTTCCGGGCGTTCGACCAATCCATGTTTCACCGGGTTCAACCATACGTAATTGACGTGATATGCCAAATCTTCTTCATTTCGAAGACGATGATCTAAAAATCGTGGCTGCCAAAAGGTCTGCCGTTTCTGTATTTTCCAGACTTTCCACAGCATATTTTGTTTCACAGCGCCAATGATCGTCTCGATGACGATGTTGGGATATGGGCGTATCACCGCATGCCAATGATCCGGATTGATGACGAGTGCCGCCAGGCGAAAATGATGGTAGGCGTACACTTCGCGGAAGGCTTGTAAGAGTCTTTCGCAATTAGCGTCATCAGTAAAGATCGGTTCCCGCTCTTTTGTCACCACTGTTACGAAATAGACCTGATTCACTCCATCCCATCGCTCGGGGATTTTAGAAATCATTTCTTCCTCCACCACGGAACCTCCGCTAATGTCTCATTACAGTTCCATGATACGCTTTTTACCGGTGATACCCCAGAGAAGCTGATCGAGTGGGTCAGGCTCATTTTTACGAAAATCAACCCACATCATCCCTTCCAAAAACAGAGGCAGTTTGGGCGCGTCTTCACATCCGGGTAGTAGTACCGGAATCACCGGGGCCTGGCGTTTGACAAAGATACGCAGGAATGCATCAATTTCCATGTCCTGCCAGGGACCAATCCCCTTTGAGCCGATAAATACTGCGGCGGATTTGATTTGACCGATCTGATTTTCCAGGGTTTTCTGCCAGGGCAAGCCCGGCCGAAATTCCCATTCATCCAGCCAGGGGAGAATGCCCGCTTCTTTCAACCGCTCACCAATGGCTTTAACTTCGGGTTTATCCTGACTGTTATGGCAGAGGAACACATCAAAATCTCCGGCTTCGATTTTGCCTTTGAGCACCATTGAGGCCGTATCACGTTGACGCTGCGCATTCGCAGCCTGATCCATTTTCGCCAGACTACTGGTATCCACCGCGATTAAGCGTTTTTCACGATCGAGCAATGAGATCGGTGATTCACAGACAGGACAAGTCATGTTAGTTCGTCCCAATTCTCGCAGGCGAAGAATCATGGAGTCTGGAATTTGTTCATGGCACTGGTCGCATGCGACTATCCGACGACGCTGCACGCTGTCTGGTAATGCCAAACGTTTAAGGTGGGCGACGACATAATCTTCAAATTGAAAGCGTGTGGCCTCACTAGCCGCTTCATCGAAAAAGAGCGCGATTTCCCCCTGCCCTTCTTCCAGTTCTTTAAAAGTAATGCCACAGATGCCGCCCACGGTAGCGATATACGTTGCTGTTTGACGCCAGCGTTCTTTTTTCACAAACAACAAACTCTGGGAGAGGCGCACAGTCAATGCGGCGTAAATATTCATGAGCGCACCTTCAAACGTAAAGATGACCGAAATCCCTGTTATTTCTTCTTCTCGGGTTTGTTCACGCGTGATCTGTGAGGGAAAGACGAGATTCGTGCTGGTCTCTGTTGTTTCTCTGAGGATCAGTTCATGGCGTAATAACTCTTCCACGGTCGCAATCAGTAATAATTTTTCTTGTTCTCTATCAGGAGCGCGTTCATCGGCAGACATGGAAAATCGCCCTTCAAGGGCATCCTCTTCTGAGATAAATCCCAGTCCATCAGGATCGCTTTTGGCCGTGTTGATCATGGCTGAGGCGTAACTATCAAGGAGTTCAGGTTGAAGGAGCACATAACCGCCAAAATTGAGGCGGCGAATTAACCCGCGTGTTTCGACGCGTCCGATACAGGTTTCAAATTTAGCATTGAGTTCTGGATCTGTTGAAAATTCCGGATATGTGTGTTCAAACAGACGAAACAGATCATCCTTGCGCGACAGCAGCCGTCCTGCCTGTTTTTCATTCACCAGAAATTGTTTAATGACCTGGAATAATTCATTCGAACTGACTGTTGGCAGAGCTTCCCAGTCCACTGCATCTTTGATGGCCTGGATGAGTTCAGGAATCTGCCAGCCCTCTTTGGCGCTCGTGGCAAAAAACTTATCAAATCCGAGAGCTTCCCGCAGAGCATCAATTCGCTTTTGTATCATCTGCACTCCGCCGCGGTCGCAGCGGGCCGCTACCAGAAATTTTTTCATTGGTAACGCGCTGTCGCCTTGCAGACGGTATGCTTGCGCCAGAGACCGGGTCCAGTGCCGGACTCCGGCGAAAGACTCGGTTTCCGTGCTGGCGTCAAACACCACTAAAGCCACCGCGACTTCATTGAGGTGCAGTTGGTGAATCAGACGATAACCAGGCTGTCCTGCTAAATCCCAGAGCAGGGTTTCGTGAGTTTCACTGCGCCCGCCCGGTAATTCAATGTCGTGAGTATCGAAATGTTTGACATGGCGGCCATGGGTGGATTCCGTCGCCTGCCAATCCTGCCCGGTGAGCACCAGAGCTAAACCAGATTTGCCGCGTCCCGTATCACCGACCAGTACAACTTTGGCGTTTTTGTAGTAACGGGTAGTTTGCAGGGGTTCGCTAGTCTTCAGGATGGCATTGTAGTCCAGTGACCATACGCGAATCACACGGTCTTCCTCGCCGCGGGTCGCTAAAACAGGCTTTTGCGGATGAAAGGCTAATCCGCCGAAATTCATGACGTTCGTGGGTTCTGGCAGAATCGCAACCGTGACCGTTTCCCAACTTTCACTCTGCCAGAGGCGCACCGTTCCGTCGTCAGATTTTGTCGCCAGAAAATGGCTGTCAGGCGAAAAGCGCACACACAGCACAATATCGGTATGATTCTCAAGAATACTGACCTGGCGGCCGGTTTCCAGATTCCAGAAACGGACAGTCGTATCTAAAAAGCCTGCGGCTAACATCTTTCCATCCGGCGACCAGGTCAGGCTGGTGACGGCTCCGCCTTGACCTTCAAAGGTCTGACAGCGCGTACCAGATTGTACATCCCATAGCCCGATAGTGTTATCAAAGGAAGCAGAGGCCAAAATTAACGCATCTGGAGACCAGGCTAAACTTGTGACCGCGCTGGCATGTCCCTCGAGTTTCCACAGCAGATCACCGCTCTGGCTGTCCCAGAGACAGATCGTGTGGTCGTCAGAACTTGAAGCGAGCATCCACCCATCAGGGGCCCAGGCCACGCTGAGTACACCGTCCGTATGCCCTTCAAGTTTCAGTTGTAGATCGCCGCGTGACACATTCCATACGCTGATTGTAGTATCCATCGAACCTGCCGCAAGCTGCTGGCTATCCGGAGCCCAACTCAAGCTCGAAATTCGATCCTGATGCCCGGACAGGGTCTTGAGTAATTCACCGGTGTGTTCATCCCACAGACAAATCATAGCGTCAGCGGACCCTGACGCCAGAACCCGGCCATCGGGCGACCATTCCAGGGGGCTAATTATATCCTGATGACCGCGTAACACATATTGCAGCGTAAATCCCTGGGGAGTGGTGGCAGTTGCTACTTTTTTCGGTTCTGGTTCGCCGATTTTTACAGGAACTTCGATTTGTGCGGAGAACTCCGGCTGACCTGGAAGGTACCGAATTTCTGCTGCTGAGGATGTCCTGCGTTCTCGGATGGCTCCCAGATTCTGATAATTTACCTGCCAGATACGGATGCCTTTATCGCCTTTACCATGTGTAGCGAGAATAGATTCACATGGATGAAACGCCAATCCTCCGAAATTCAAAACTGCTGTCGGTTCGCTTAACACAGTCAATAATTCTCCGCTGGCGCAATCCCACAGGCGAACCGTGTTATCATAGGATTTTGAGGCTAAGGTGCGACCGTCCGGTGCAAAACGCACACCCAAAATCGTATCGGTGTGACTTTCGAGAATCTGGGTTTGGCGGCCAATCCTCCGATTCCAAAAGCGGATAGTATTGTCAAATGACCCTGATACCAGCCATTGGGCGTCTGGAGACCAGGCGACGATTGACACCGCGCTATCGTGAATTTTCAGAGTTTGCCAGAGGGTCTGGCGTTCGCTCTCCCAGATGTGAATAATTTTGTCATACGAAGCCGAGGCCAGCAGTTGTCCGTCAGGCGACCAGGCGACGCTATAGACAGGGCCTTGATGGCCTTCAAGTACAGCGAGAATTTGACCATTCTGGCTATCCCAGAGCCGGACAGTCTGATCGCGCGATCCTGACGCCAGGAGGCGTCCATCCGGGGACCAGGCGACGGCGCTGACATCATTCTCATGCCCTTGATATGTGGCGAGCAAAACTCCATTACGTCCATCCCAGAGGCGAATCGTCCGGTCTGCGGCCCCGGAGGCAAGCAAGCTGCTATCGGGTGACCAGGCAATGCTGTACACATAGCTTTCATGACCAACCCCTGTGTATTGGCGGTCGCTGTACCCTTCTTGCCAGAACTGAATTGCACGCTCCAGAGTGCCGGCCGCCAGAATCTTTCCATCAGGAGACCATGCCAGTTCGCTGACGAAAAGATCGGCGGTATCAAGCGTGTGCAGGAGTATCAAACCTTGGGGTTCGGTTTCACGAAGAATGTTTCTGAAAGGTTCTTCATATTTCTCTGTCAGGATAGGAGGTTCTTGAGAAGCAACAACGGGGATTTCAGGCTCTGCCTGGAAACCTGTTCCAAGCAGACGTTCGTAATCGAGCCGCCAGAGAGAGATCCATTCTTCATGGTGTCCGCGCGTCGCCAGAAAGGTATTGTGCGGATGAAAGGCCAGGCCGCCAAAGATCGAATTGCTTGGTTCGGCTAAGATCGCGACCAGTTCCCAGGTATCGCAACGCCGCAAGTGAACTGTACCATCATAGGATTTTGAGGCGAAAAGATGTCCATCGGGGGAGAAACACAGGCACAGCAGACGATTGGTATGTCCTTCTAAAACCTGGATTCGTTCTCCGCTTTGGATGTTCCAGAGATGAATGGTTTCATCACAGAAACTTGAGGCCAGCATGACGCCATCCGGTGACCAGGCCATCAGATTCGCATTACCATGATAGCCTTCGAGTGTACGCGACAATTCTCCGCTTTCGGCGTTCCAGATCCGGATGGTTTCATCCCAGGAACCAGAAATGAGGGTTCGACCGTCTGAGGACCAGAGCAGGGTGATGATTTCGCCGGAATGTCCTTTCAGAGTGTGAAACGCCTCACCGTTCTCCATATTCCAGAGGCGAATAGTACGATCCTCCGAACCAGAAGCCAGGGTGCGACCATCGGGTGACCAGGCCAGGCACAGAATACCCTCTATATGCCCTTCAAAGGCTTGCTGAAACTCTCCGCTTTCTGCATGAAAGAACCGGATCAATTTGTCACCGAACCCGGCGGCCAGCGTAGCACCATCGGGAGACCAGGCAATGCTTGAAATCGGCAGGGAATAATGCAGCATCCAGAGAAGCTCGCTTGAAAGAGGATCCCACATTCGCAGCGATTTATTCCAGACGCCTGAAGCCAGAGCGTGACTATCTGGTGACCAGGCAACGCTGGATACGGTATCTTTGTGGAGCAATAACCCACTTACTTCGCCGCTTAAGGTATCCCACAGGCGCACGGTTCTATCCGCCGAGGCTGACGCTAAGATGCGACCATCCGGCGACCAGGTCAACTGATAAATTACGTCTTCGTGGCCACGAAGCGTGTGCAGTAATTCAAAACCAGCCGGAACGGCTTGCGGAGTGATTGGGACAGTGTTCATAAGATTCACGTTGTCAAGGTTATGTGTACTTTATCACTACTTACATGGTATTATACTAAATGCACGTTAAAATTTCCAACACGACTTTTGACCTCATCCCCGGCTCCTCTCCAGAGGAGAGGGGAAACTCTCCTTCGGAGAGGGTTGGGGAGGGGTTCTTAAAAAAATTTCAGTATACGCTTATTATATTCTTTTTTTAAAACAAGGTTGTTTGAAGCAAATACGCACTTCTGTCCCGGGTTCGCGCCTGCTGTATTCGACCACGCCATGAATCTGGTTTGCGAACATTGTCACCAGTTGGAAACCAAGAGAATTCTCCCTTCTGTGTTCGAAATCCTGCGGCAGTCCGACTCCATTATCACGTATATCCAGTTCGATCGTGTCTCTATCGCCTGCATGAAGGCTGAGACTGATTTCACCGTCTCTGTTCTCGGGAAAAGCATATTTCAAGATATTGGATATCAATTCATTGAGGATCAAGCCAAAGGACACGGCAAAGTCAATTGGTGCGAGGATAGGCTCCGTATTGAGCGTGAGTGTAATTTTCTCGGAATTTATCTGATACGCCTTTAACAGTGTAGATGCCAGATCGGCGATATAGTCTTTGAGATTGACGCTGACCAGGTCTGACCGGTAAAGTTTCTCATGCACCAGCGCCAGCGCATGAATACGATCTTGTGCTTTTTGAAAAATTTGAAGCACTTGTGGATCCTGAATGGATTCAGCCTGAAGGTAGAGGAGGCTCTGAATCACCACCATATTATTTTTTGTGCGATGGTGGATTTCTCGCATGGCCAATTGCAATTGTTCTTCGACCAACCTGCGTCTGGTCTGGTCGGTGATGGCGATACGAATATGGGTCACGTTACCCTCGTGATCGAGGACAGGGGCGCAGGTCAGGTGGGCGTAGAAGGTCGTCTGCTCCTTGCTGCGCATGCGCAGTTCGCAGGTTTGCGGCATTCTGGTATCGAAAATTGTGCGACGCTGACGGTAATAGATGTCCTGATCTTTGCTGCTGATCAGGTGGGAGATCGAGAGTTTGAGCAGTGAGGCGCGTTCGATGCCGCATAGGGCGGCGCATGTCAGGTTGGCTTCTATAATCTGCCCATTTTCCGCAACCGTCAAATACCCGACCGGCGCAAAATCATACAGGTCCGCATAGCGGTCGCGCGATTCCTGGATTTCCAATTGGCTGCGGCGCAGCTCTTCATTTTGCAATTCTAACTCAATCTGATGTACGCGCAGTTCATGGATTGTGCGTTGAATTTCCTCGGCTGAGAACTGGTTCGACCCTTCGGATTGTCCCTGCACCATCGCTTCTGCTCGCTGGCGTAGTTTATTCATGGGGTGTCACCTCTATTGTCAGCAGGATGAGATGCGGCCGACGGCCCTCTTGCTCGATACGACGGGCATTCAGCCGGATCGTACGTGTGCCGGTTGTCGGGAACGTGTATTCCACTTTATAATCTTCAAAGGTAGTGTTGTGCGGAATGATCTCCTCTAAAAATGTGCGTAGTTCGGGAATATCCCACTGGCGGTCGCCGGCATCATAGATGTGTTTGTTGAGCATGGATTCCGGCGTCATCTGAAAGGTTCGATAGAAGACCGTATTTGCTGCGCGTACCCTGAGATCGGCATCAAGCAGGAGTAGCGGCTCGCGTACGACCTCAATCATGTTCGCGGTGTAGATGCGGGCATCGCGTTCAGCAATCTCGGCCTGCTTGAGCTGTGAGACATCAACAAAGCTCATGACCACCCCATCAATCACATTCTCGACAGTGCGATAAGGCATGATGCGGATGGAATACCATGCCCCGTTTTTCGTCAGGATTTCCTGTTCTTTACGGATCAGCGTGTCGAGTACCTCTTTCGCATCCTGATAAAGTTGTTCATTGTCAATTGTTGAGGTAATGTCACTCATAGGTCGGCCGACATCGGATTGAATGAGATTAAAAATCTTCGCCATGCTCGGAGTGAAACGTTTAATACGCAGGCTGCAATCCAAAAAGATGGTACCGATGTCGGTGCTGGCGAGCAGGTTATTGATATCGCTGTTCGATCTGGAGAGTTCTTCAACTTTGTGCTGCAACTCGGTATTGACCGTCATTAACTCTTCATTAGTGGATTGCAGTTCTTCTTTCGAAGTCTCTAATTCCTCGTTAGTACTTTGCAGTTCTTCATTCACTGATTGGAGTTCTTCATTCATGGACTTGAGTTCTTCATTGGAGGTTTCCAATTCCTCAATCATGGTTTGTAAATACTCTTTTGTGGATTGCAACTCCTGCTCCAGACTCATCACCCGCGGGTCCATCTCTTTTTCCTGCTGAGCGGTGTCCCCGGGCGCGTTACAGTGTTTAACATATTGTTCTTCAAACACGACCAACAGGAATCCCGGTGCGGAGGTCGGTTCGGCAAGCGGCCTGACCGTTATGTCAACGACACAATAATCGCCGTTCTGTTTCACACGCAGCCCTTGAACGACAACCGTTGTTTGCAGTTTAGTCGCTTTTTGAATGGCGGCTGATAATTTATAGCGCAGCCCTTCGCGCGCCATCTGCACGATATTAAAGTTCGGCTCTCCAGGCGTCAGCCTCAGATAGCGGTCAACCGCTCCAATGGTGTACAAGATCTGAGATCTTTCGTTGAGCAAGACGCAAGGCAGCGTATAATGCTCAAGCGCGATTTTTTCCGTCAGGCGGCGGAGGTCAATGCCAGGAGAGGGCGTATTTCCCCTGATTTCCTGAGAGGGCGGTGTGCGTCGCTCGAAAAATGGCATAGCAGGAGAGACGTACATTTCTGCAATTTTTGTTTCCCGACGGGCAAAAAACTTCCATTTTGTATTCAGCGGTCTGAAGAGATCGGTGAATTCCCCTATACTCTCCGAAGGCCCCAGAAAGAGCACACCATCCGGCACAAGGGTATAATGGAACAGGGGGAACAGTTGTTTTTGCAGAGCCGCATCCATATAAATCAGCAGGTTACGGCAACAGATCAGATCTAAGCGCGAAAACGGGGGATCTTTGACCAGATTTTGCACGGCAAATACCACCATGTCACGAATCTGTTTCTTGACCTGATAGGTATTCTCTTCTTTGATGAAAAAACGCTGTAAGCGCTGCGAAGAGACATCAGCGGCAATGCTCTCAGGATATACCGCTGACCGGGCAAAATCAATCGCCTCAGCATCCAAATCGGACGCAAAGATTTGTACGCTGAGATGTTTGTTGAGCTGCTCCATCAGTTCTGCCAGCAAGATCGCGATGGAATAGGCTTCTTCGCCAGTCGAGCAGCCCGGCGTCCACACCCGCAGCGGCATATCCGACGGTTTGCGGGTCAGCAGGGAGGGGAGCACCTGATCTGCAAGCACGGCAAAGGCCTCGGGATCTCTGAAAAAATTTGTCACGCCGATCAGCATCTCTTTGAACAAGATATCCACTTCCGCGGAAGTCTGTTGCAGGTAGTGGAGGTAATCTGTAAGCCGGTCAATCTGGTGGACCGCCATGCGTCGTTCAATCCGGCGGAGGATTGTCGTCTGTTTGTAATGGGAAAAGTCGTGTCCGGTCTGGGAACGGATCAGCGCAAAAATTTTGGAGGCATAATTCTGAAATTGATTCGTCAGCAGGCTGGTTTTGGCAGGTCCTTCAATATAAGAATGCTGCACGTATTTGAGCAGTTCCGCGGGCATGTTTTCAACCGGCAGCACATAATCAACCTGACCAGAATCAATGGCACTGCGCGGCATTCCGTCATATTTTGCCTGGTGTTCATCCTGCACCATGGTCATGCCTCCGGCGCCTTTGATCGCCTTCAGTCCCTGGGTGCCATCGCTGCCGGTGCCGGAGAGCACGATGCAAATCGCTTTTTCGCCTTGATCCTCAGACAGAGAACGAAAAAAGGTATCAATCGGTAAATGGATGCCCTGAGTCTTGACCGATTCCAGCAACTGTAATGTGTTATCGATGATGATCACCTGTTTATCCGGCGGATTCAGATAAATGCAGTCTGGCGCAATGGTCATTCCATCTTGCACCTCGAAGACCTGCATTGTGGTGCGTTTTTGCAGCAATTCTCCCATAATGCTCTTGTGTTTGGGGGAGAGGTGCTGAATGATCACAAAGGCGATATGGCTGTCACCCGGCATATTGGTAAAAAACTGTTCCAGCGCTTCCAAGCCGCCGGCAGACGCTCCGATGCCGACAATGGGAAAGCTTTGTGTCTGAGGCTTCTGTGCCGATTCCATCGGTGGTGATTCGGCAGGCTGTTCGGCAGGCGTCTCATGCTTCTGGGTTTTGGGCATACTTCGTACCTCCTGAGTACGTGCTATGCCTCTCAAGAGAAATTGTCAAGTTATTCTTGCACTTGTACAGGATTCTTTCACGTTCTGTTCGATGGGGCAAAAACTGACGATTAATCGCCAGATTGATAAGTGAAATATGCGAAAGCGAAATCATGTACCAGTCACCGTTTGGGGTGTTTAGGGATGGACAGTAGGCAACGATCCGCACGGCGTCTCTATTAGACATCTTTCCAAAATATTTCTTGCTATCAGAGGGAAGTCAGGATGCCATGACACCAATGATGCTGATCATCGTAAGATTTCGACATCAGTCAACAAAGGAGGTATCCCGCATGGAAAAAAGACGCTCGTCCCTTGACACCCTGAAACCTGTATCTATCTTCGGCACTATCCGACCTTTGACGAATTGGGAAGCATATTCGGCATCAGTGAATCGTATGCGCATAAGCTGTATCATCTAGTATCTTGATATCCTGGTCCAGGTGGTACGTCTCCCTGGGAAACAGTCGCTCCTCATTTCCAAAAAGGCCGACGGCAATTCGTGGAATATCTGGTATCACTTTCAGGCGGAAACTGACCACCTCGATTTTGCGGAAATCCTCTACAGGAAATGGATTTTCACGTACATTTGCAGGAAATGGATTTTCACGTACATTCTGTACTCGTTTCAAGCGGCCGACGAACCTGTTCGGAATAGATGGGTGATGTCAAAGGATGAAAAGATGATTCACTCTGTGGGGTCTTATCTGCTATTTTTACCTTCCTAAAACGCTGTTAGGGCTTCTTCTTCCGTCGTCACGACCTTTACATATTGCGTCAGTCCGATCATGCGGAAAATTTTCTTAAAGTGGGGCGTGAGGCCATACACGACAAACATGACATCTTTATTGGCAGGGCTGGTGACAATTCCGATCAAAATCGCGATGCCGCTGCTATTAATATAGCTCACGTCAGTAAAGTTCAGCGCAATTTTTTGTACCCCTTCATTGACAGTGGCCTGCACCAGGGAATTTATAGCAGCATCCGCGAATGACGACACTTCCCCTTTCATATCAATAATCGCAATAGAATCAAACTTTCTTACGCCGACCTTCAGATTTTCACTCATGATCCCCTCTCCTTGATTCGTAGTCAACTATCAATTCCTAAATCAAAATTTACTTTATCGTAAAGCAAATACAGGCAATGTCAAGAAAAAAATCGTCATGCCCTGTGCTTCTTTTTGAATTCATTTCTTGACAGAAAGCTTTCTTAATATTTTTTCAAAAAAATCTTTGTGTATTTTCTTGAATGCTATTCAGAACTTGAGTATTTTGATGGACAAAAGAAGGAAAAAAGACATGAAACTATGAAAATCTCTCTTAAATCCTTTGCTCAAATTGTGCTTGCCGGAATATGTACCGGTATGTTTTTCGCTGTTCGTTCCTTTTCGGCGATCCGGCTTTCTCCACACATAGAGACTGAATCAAGTCTCCTCTGGGCGTTTGCGCCGCTCTCGGAAATAGGACTGTATGTGGGGATCGCGATCATCCTGCTTGTTGGCTGTTGGCTCTTGTATTCCAGTATCTATGCCCGGTGGTATGGAATTTCTTTCAGCAGGGTGCTTGCATTAGATGCTGCCACCTATCTTCCGCTTTGTGCGCTGACGATTTCAGTCGCGCAGTTTAATACGTTTCTGACTCATCATTTTGAGGCATTTTTGCTGTTGGGGCAGGATTTTGGGTATTTTGTGCTGGTATGCACGCTGATAGGAGTCTATCATCTCAAAAAGAGCAATCACCAGCAGTTACAACGAATTGTTGTGCAGAAAAATATCATTCCTTATTGCGCCAATTCTCAACTGACCTGGCAGCGGATCCTCACGATCTTTTTAATCAGTTTATTTATTTATCTCCTTGTCGGGTTAAGAATTACGCATAAACTGCCCCTGGGAGGCGATGAGCCGCACTATCTCCTGATGACGCACAGTCTCTTACATGATCATGATTTGGCGATTAGCAACAATTATCAGCAAAAAGATTACCAGCCATTTTACCCCGGAGAGCTGAAACCTCACCTGAGCATTGGCAAAGATAAAACTCGCTATTCCATTCATCCGATCGGTCTCCCGTTTCTCCTGGTTCCAGGATATGCCCTGTACGGACGTCAGGGTGCGGTGTGGGTTATGAATGTATTGGCTGCATTTTTAGCCATAGTATTATATCTGTTAGCCTGGTCTCTCACGGGTCATCAGTGGCTCTCTCTTCTCATCTGGGCCGTAACGAGTTTTACCACACCTATTCTCCTATATTCATCGCAATTGTACCCTGAAATTCCCTCCGCGCTTTTGCTTGGAACAGTGTATTATCTCATTCGGTTTCGGCCGCTCAAACGGGTCTTTTCCGCGATTTTCTTAGGAGGGAGCTTTGCATTTTTGCCCTGGTTACAGCAGCGTATGATTCTCCCTACCTGTCTGCTTGCACTCTATTATCTTTTCCTTGCCGGCATCGTTCCTGGACAAAAAGAGTGGAAACGCCGCTTTACGGGGTTGCGAATTCTTCCCCTCATTTTTCTGGCTGTTTCCGGAATTCTCATGGCGGGGTATTATTATCAGATTTATGGAAATCCCTTTCCCAATGCTCCTTATCTCAGCATTGGTAGAAAACATGTTTTCTCCTCAACGATCTTTATACGTGAAGGCTTGTTAGGGTTACTCCTTGATCAGGAAGCTGGCCTGTTCATCTTCTCGCCCTATTATCTTTTCGCCATCCCCGGTTTTCTCCTGTTTTTACAACGTGCCTGGCGTCATGCGCTGGTCTGGTTGGCTTTGATTCTCAGCATTTATATTCCTTGCGCCGGATTTGTGATGCAATGGCGAGGCGCCTGGAGTCCAGCCGCACGATACCTCGTTGCCCTGATTCCTCTGTTCCTGGTGCCGTTCAGTATGATGCTTCCCGTTCTGCAACGAAATATTTTCCGTTATGCCCTGTTTTTCTTGATGACGATTAGTTTCTCCTGGTCATATCTTTTCTTGAAAATACCATGCCTGTCTTTGATGTCACGCGATGGGATAAATATGGTGTTCGAGCAATATAGCCGTCTGGTCGATCTGACAAAATATTTTCCATCCTTTACGCCAACTGCCACGAATAATACAGCCTTAGCCGGTTTTTGGCTTACAACGATTCTGCTATTTTCCGGATGGGTGTATGCGTCAACGTGTTTGCCTTCTCGGTCCGGTGCATTGCGATCACGGCAATCACTTCAACAGGTGTTGCTCGTCTTCGGAGTCATGTTAGGCTTTTTACTTGCCCTTTCACGCATCGCAGCGCATACGCAAAACAAGGCTCTCACCTATATCAGCCATAACAAGCAAATTCAAGGTTTTTTACGGCACCTTGATAATGATGTTCTGGCGCTGCAGTCTAGGCAGGCTCAATTGCGTTTGTCCAGCGAGCAACTGCGACTGGAATATATGCGAGAACCCCGGACAGCAATAGCCAGCCAACAGGGATCTCGTTTTCTCATCACTGGTCCACGAGAACCATTTTCCCAGGGAAAATATACAGTCTATTTCACGCTGATCGTCGGGGTCTGTACGCCGGATCAACCGGTTGCAACGCTTGATATCTCAGCTCATCATGGGCAGCAAATATTTTTTCAAAAAGAGCTGTATGGAAAGGATTTCCCTGCGCCTCGTCAGGAGGTGCGGATTCCAGTGACCTTTGAGCTTCCTTTTAACGTTTTGGATTTGGAAACCAGAGTATATTTTCACAATCAAGTTAACCTGACCCTCACAAATATTGCGATTGAACCTCAGTTAGAGGATTTTTATTATCGCGCCGGCCTGCTCGCTCTCTACAAAGGGCAGTATGAAAAGGCCAGACACCTCTTCTCTTGCGCAACCTCAATTTCGGATCATGCGCTCTCCTGGTATCAACTTGGACTCTTAGAGCAGCGTGTCAAAAATTGGGAACAGTCACTGAAAATCTTGCAGCAGGTGATAGAACAGGATCCCACTTTTGCTGACGCCTACTATCGAGTAGGATTGGCTTTTGAACAACTTGGTCAGTCGGAGCAGGCGCAGCAAGCGTTCTCACAGGCCACGAGATTACAGTCCCGGCATCTCGACGCCTGGCAGGCCAGATTGAATCTTCTTCCGCCAGACCACCAGGCAGAAATCCAGGAAATCCGGCAAACAATTAATGCGCTCTATCGCCCACAGTATTCGGCCTCGGTAAATTTTGGGAATCAAATCATGTTTTTAGGATATACGATTCAGCAGCCAAAGCCGGGAACTTTGCACCTGGAATACTATTGGAAAGCGATTTCTCCGATGAAAACAGATTATATAGTTTTTGTGCATTTTGAAAATGCCCACACTCGATTCCAACAAGATCATACACCCCAGGTTCGTGATGCATCTACCGGCCAGGAGCGACTTTACCCAACAAGTTCCTGGCAAGTGGGAGAACTTGTGCATGAAGAATTTGAGTTCTCGGTTCCGCCAGGAGTGTTTACGCTGCGTTTAGGAATCTGGGATCCGCATGGAACCAAAAAGCATTTGCCGATCATCAATTCTGATAGTCAATATGACATAGAAAAACGCTATAAACTTGTGTTAGAACCGATAGAGATTTATTAACTCACCTTATCCGGTACACGATTAGGGGGTACGCCTTTGATTGAGCATCGGGCAGGTACGCGGAAAGGCGCAGATAGAACAACTACGCGAGCATCTTCAATCTCAATGGCAGCCTTTGACGTGGACAGTGAGAGAAGTCGGCCTGATTTGGCAAAATCAGCCGTCGGATGACGTTTTTAAATTTAGGGGAAAAGTACAATGAGAAGAATAACATGTTATCCTGAAAAACCGGGGTTCTTGAAGAACCCCGGTTTTTTTTGAAGCATTCACGCCAATTTTACCAGGCCGTATAGCCGCCATCAATGACGACGTTTGAACCGGTCATGAAGCTTGAGGCTTCTGAGGCCAGCAGCACGGCGACCCCGCACAATTCTTCCGGTTTACCGGGGCGGCCCATCGGGGTTCTGCCCATCCAGACCGGACCGTAGGCCGGGTCTTCCATAAGAGGGCCTGCCAGGGGACCTTCCATGTAGCCTGGAGAAATCGAGTTCACTCTGATATTGTACTGGGCCCACTCTGTGGCCAATGATTTGGTCAGGTGAATAACGGCGGCTTTTGAGGTGTTATACGAAGCCTGGTTTTGAGGATAATTGACGATCAGTCCCGACATGGAGGCAATATTGATAATGCGTCCACCGCCTTGCTTGATCATTTGTTTCCCAACTTCCTGGCAGCAGTAAAACAGACCGTTCAAATTGACATTCATGACCGCCATCCAATCATCATCTGAATTCTTTTCCGCTTCAAGCCATTTGACAATGCCGGCGTCATTCATTAGAAAATCGATTTTTCCGAACTCGTCCAGCGTTTTGGCCACCATCGCTTGAATACTTGCGCGTTTCGTGACGTCGGTTTTGATAAAGATCGACCGCCGACCTATCGCCTGAATTTCTTCAGCAGTTTTCGCGCCGGTTTCAGGATTGATGTCGGCGATGACCACATCGGCTCCGGCCTCTGCAAATGCCATACTGAAGGCTTTGCCTAATCCCTGTCCGCCGCCAGTCACAATTCCAACCTGTCCTTGTAATGAAAATTTGTCGAGTATCATAATTGCTCCTTTCCTTTAAAAATTACCCTAGCTTTGCTAATTGATCATAAATTGGCACAAGCACCTGATATGTATTTTTAAAAATGTCGTACAATTTTTCATAGTGTTCGCCCTCTTGCTTCCGAGGTGTGAACACATCTGCAATTTTCACTAATTCCTCAGCGACCAGAAAATCCTTGAAAATCCCCACGCCGATGCCTCCGGCAATGGCTGCGCCTAGCGAAGTCGCTTCTTCCAGCATTTGTGGACGCAGGATGTGACGTTGGAACACATCCGCCTGAATCTGGCAGAAGAGTCGTCCACGCGCGGTTCCGCCGATGACGCGCACGGCGTCAATCGTCACCCCCTGTGCGATAAAGGTATCAACCATGGTCCTGAGTCCAAAAACTGCGCCTTCTAATACGGCGCGAGTGAGATCGGCGCGGGTATGTCCGCGCGTCAGGCCGATAAAAGCCCCACGGGCGTTTGGATTCCAATATGGCGTCCGTTCACCTAACAAATAAGGCAGGAAAAGCAGATTATGTGAGCCTGGCACCGTGGAAGCGGCTTTCAGATTCAGAATCTCATAAGGACTGATCCCGGCTTCTTCGGCGGCTTTGGCCTCTGTGCGTCCGATTTCTTCTTTGAACCATTGGTAGGCTCCGCCAGCGCATTGCATTGTGCCGATGGGCATCATCATCTGTGGATCCACATGGCAGAAGGTGACCGTCCGTTGTTTAGGGTCAAGCAGTGGCTCAGGCGTTGCCAGAGCGATCCAGGAAGAGGATCCGATGTAATTATATGCGCTGCCTTCACGCACCACGCCTGCGCCGACTGCGGCGCAACAGCCGTCAGCCGCGCCGATCACGACCGGCGTGCCTGCCCGGAGTCCGACTTCCTGGCTGGCGGCAGTGGTCACTTCTCCGACGACTGCAATTGAAGGATGAGCATCCGGAAAGATCTCGTAAGGCAGGCCGGTAGCTTCAATGAGTTTGGGAGACCAGGCTTGTTTGACCAGATCAAAGGCATTAGTGCCGGAGGCATCAGAGTAATCGGTCACAAATTTGCCGGTCAATTTTGACACAATATAATCTTTGGCATGGAGAAATTTATGAGTTTGACGGAAAATCTCTGGTTGATTATCCCGAATCCACATCACCTTTTCAATGGTGTAAGAGGGACTGATCGGATTTCCACTGATGTGATACACCTCCTCATTTGCAAGTTGTTGCGCGATGTCTGCGGCTTGTTTGTCGCTGCGCATATCAGCCCAAATAATGCAATCGCGCAATGGGACGCCGTGCTGGTCAACCATGACTGCCCCCATCATCTGCCCACTAAAGCTGACGACAGCAATATTTTCAGGAGGTATATGACTTTTCTGCAATAATCGCTGCGTCGAGACGCAAACTGCCTGCCACCAATCATTCGGATTCTGTTCAACCCAATTGTGTTTTGGATAAAAGGTCTGATACCCATAGAAATCGCTGGAAACCAGGCATCCATCGGCGGCATATAAGGTGGCTTTATTACCGGTCGTCCCAAGATCATGGGCAAGAAGATATTGTGTGCTCATAATCATACTTTAGGTCTGATAAATTTGTGAAAACCTCACCCCTTCCCCTCTCCTAAATTAGGAGAGGGGGAAGCGAGGGAGAGTGGTTCAGAACATATAGGATTTACACAAACAGTTACTGCATGACTTGAAGATTTGTCAAGTTCTTTTCAAACTTGCCCGTCTCTTTCTATTTTTCTCTACCATGCAGAAATAGTTCTCAATTGTCTTAACCTAATTTAGGAGAAAAAAATCTTGACAACTCCTTGATCGTATTTCATGACATGACAATAGCATTTTAAAACAATTGTTTTTTGAAAAGGAGGTGGTGTGTTCCGTTTGAGAAAACATACATAATCGTACGTAACGACTTGATGGTTGTATTCGGTTTGTAGAAAACTGTATTATAAATATGTAGTATCCAGGAGGAAAAAAGATGAAAAGAAAACCTTATATTCTCATTGCAGTGTTGTGTTCAGGACTACTTTTGATGGCTGGAACGCAGGTCTTTGCAGATGTGACGATCAATATTGCATTGGCAAATAACCCGCTTTCTCAGGCATTGGAACGGATTGCCAGGGAAAAGTATTCTGCTGAGGGCGTTACGGTCAATATTGCCGTGCTGCCCGAAAATGACTTGCGCCAGAGATTGACGACAGAAGCTTCTACAGGCGGCACAACCTATGATATGTTCTATATTGGCCCCTATGAAGCGACGAACTGGGCACGTTTCGGCTGGTTGGAAAACCTGGAGCCGTATTTTGCCGCATTGTCGCCCGAAAAGCTGGAATGGTATGATCGCGATGATCTGATCAAGGGTATGGTTGGCTCGCTTTCACTTGATGGCCAGGCGTATGCGCTGCCTTTTTACGGCGAAGCTTCATTTATCATGTATAATAAAGAACTGTTTGCCGAAAAAGGTTTGACAATGCCGGATGAACCGAGTTGGGATGAGATCTACGAACTGGCGAAGAAAATCCATGATCCGTCCAAAGGTATCGTCGGTATGACCATGCGCGGCGCACCGGGCTGGGGTATGAGCGGCGCGCCGTTTGTGACAATTGTTAACGCGTTCGGCGGTCGTTTTTTCGATATGGACTGGAACGCCACCGTTGACACCCCGGAACAGAGAGGCGCCTGGGAAATGTATAAAAAGATTCTGCGCGAAGCAGGTCAGGCTGATATTCTCTCTTATACGTACAATGAGTGCATCGCGCTCATGCAGTCCGGGAAGTGCGGGATTTACTATGATGCGACCTCGATCGCACCGCCTCTTGAAGCTGAAGGCTCCGCAGTCAGAGGGAAAGTCGGCTATGTCCTGCCGCCGCACCAAAAAATGAAAGCCAATACATCGTGGTTGTGGAACTGGGCCATGGGCATCAATCCCAAAACCACGCCTGAGAAGAAACAAGCGGTGTTTGATTTTATGTTGTGGGCAACCTCCAAAGATTTTATCAAAATGACAGTTGAACTCGATCCGACCGGTGCAAGTACGCCTCCGGCTTCACGCGCTTCTACCTATAAGCTGCCGGTGTATGCCCAGGCCCCGTATGCGGAAATGACCTTGAAAACCCTGGAAAACGCGGACTTCACCAAACCGACGCTGGAACCGGTACCCTATGTTGGACTTCAGTATATTGCGATTCCGGAGTTTGCCGATGCTGGGACGAAAATGACGGAATATCTGGCGGATTATGTGGTTGATAAGATCAGCCTGGATGAAGCCATCAGCAAAACCCAGCAGGTGTTTGAACAGGTCGCAGAAGACGGTGGTTACAAATAATCTGCTCCTGTCATCAGGTGGTTAAAAATCGGTCCGATGCCGTTCCAATGGCATCGGACCTGAACTCCTAGATTATTGTTTATGGACGCTATAATATGGAGGGATGATTGCCATGAAGAAAAAGAATGACTGGGTGTTCTTGCTTCCGGGGATTCTTGTGGTTGCTGTCGTTACCCAGGTGCCGTTTATCTTGACGCTTGTGTATTCGACCCTCCGATGGAACCTGGCGCGGCCAGATTTGCCGGTTCAGTTTACGTGGTTCAACAATTTTTGGTATTTTCTCAGAATTCGTGATTTTTCAAAACTGCCAGAATTTTACTCTATTGTGTGGCAGTCCATCCTCATTACGGTCAGTGCGTTAGCCTTGTGTACGATTATCGGCTTTTTAATCTCCTTGCTGCTCGACCATGCGGTGCCAGGAGTCAATATTGCCAGAACGCTGATTTTAGGCCCTTTTTTTGTGATGTCCACAGCCAGCGGGGTCATCTGGAAAACCACGATCTTGAACACGACCTTCGGATGGTATGGCGTCATCGCCAAGGCGCTTGGATTCACTCCGATTGACTTACTCAGTTATTACCCCATCTCCGTGATCGTCTTCCTGTTTTCCTGGCAATGGATGCCTTTTTTCGTCTTAGTGATTTTAGCAGGGTTACAGGGGATCCCTGGCGAGATCGTTGACAGCATGAAGGTGGATGGCGCAAATTGGTGGCATGCCACGTTTTCCGTCAAACTCCCCATGATTCGCAAACATATCACGGTCGCTATGATGTTAGGATTGATTTTTATTGTCAAAGAGTTTGGCCTCATTTTAGTGACGACGGCCGGCGGTCCCGGTACACGATCCTATACATTGCCCTACGCCGTCTATATGCAAGTGTTCAATGCCTCGAACGTCGGAAGAGCCGGAGCACTAGCGACTATAACCGTCATTGTGACGCTGCTTTCGGTCAATCTCCTGTATCGTTCCATTCAAAAACGCAGCGCCCTGTATGAATAAGAGGAGGATGTCATGAGCCACATTCGTACCGCCCAAGAGATAAACCGGTTAATACAATTGAAACGAAGGGTAAAGATAACATTGATGACAGTCATTATCTTTGCCGTAGCCATCCTGTATTTTTCTCCGGTGCTGTATATGTTTTTATCGGCCTTTAAAACAGAATACCAGGCGGTAAGTCCGTCGTTGTTCTTCACGCCGACTCTGGAAACCTTTCAAAAGGTATTGAGCGACCAGAACATGTATGGCTTTTTAAAAAATTCCCTGTTTCAGGTGTTTGTCGGCACCATTATTTGTCTTCTCTTAGGAACTCCCGCGGCCTTTGCGTTAATTTTCGGAAAATTTAAAAACGAAGGCACGAGCGGAAAAATCTATCTCTGGTTCCTCACGACGATTTTGCTGCCGCCGGTCGCCGTGATTATTCCACTCTATACCTGGTTTCAAGCCTTTAACCTGATTGATAAGCCCATAGGTTTGCTGATTCTTTATGTGGGATTTCATGTGCCGCTTGTGGTGTGGATGCTGCACTCATTTTTTTCGGATATTCCGGTCGAAATTCTCGAAGCAGCCGATATAGACGGATGTTCGCGTCTCCAGCAGCTTTTGCTCATTGCTGTTCCGCTGGTGAGAACAGGCATTATTGCCGCTGGATTATTGGTGGCTGTGTTTATTTGGAATGAGTTTTTTCTGGCGTTTAACCTGACAGGCAATCAATCAGCGACACTGCCCGTGTATATGGCGCGTTTTCGAGAGCAACAAGGGATGTTTGTCGCCCAACTGTCGGCCGCTTCCACTGTGGTAATCTTGCCGGCCGTGATCTTCGGGTGGATTAGCCAGAAATCTTTGGTCAAAGGACTTACTGCGGGCGGAGTCAAGGGATAAAAAAACTGGCGATCAATCGCCAGCCTCAAAGCGGAAGGATGCCGAAGCGTCCTGTTGAACTGAGCAGCGGCTTCTGCCTGCTTTAGCTGTGAGATCGGCCATTGATGGCCAGGTTTTTGGGGCTATACAATCGGAGGATGAACAGAATGAAAACCTTGAATAACGGCATACTTGCTGATCTTAGAGAAAAATTAATCGTTCCGGAGTTTGAGCGGAAGAAGCTCTCGAGTTCTGTGGTGCATATCGGCGTCGGAAATTTTCACCGGGCCCATCAGGCCTATTTTCTGCAACAACTTATGGAAAAAACCCACGAGACTCGTTGGGGAATTTATGGCGTGGGGGTACTTGATCAGGATCAAAAGCTTTCGCAGGCCCTCAATGCTCAGGATTGTCTCTATACCTTAACCGAAAAAAGCGATACCGAACCGGCAAAAGATGTTGTGGTGGGGAGTCTGCTTTCCCATCGTATCCTTTCCGAAGATCGGCGTGAGATCATTGCAAAAATTGCCCATCCTGACACGACCTTAATCACCTTTACGGTTACAGAGGGAGGCTATAATATTGATGACACCACTGGCGAATTTTTGATAGATAATCCCATGATTCAGGCTGATCTCAACAATCCCTCGGAACCGCGTACCTTTTATGGCCTGATCTATGCGGCGCTTCGCCAGCGCAGGGACGTCGGCATTGCCCCGCCGGATTTGCTCTCCTGCGACAATGTCGAGATGAATGGGGCAGTTCTGAAAAAAGGGATGTTAGCTTATGCGAAACAGCAGGATGCAGACATGGCGCAATGGATCGAAGAACATGTCGCCTTTCCTAACGCTATGGTGGATCGAATCACGCCGGTCACATCGTCTGAGGATCGGGACTATGTGAGTCAGCGCTATGAGTATATTGACAATTGTCCGGTTCCCTGTGAACCCTTCATTCTCTGGGTGATTGAGGATACTTTCAAAAGGGAGCGTCCGGCGTTTGAAATGCTGGATCATGTGTTACTCGTCCCTGATGTCAGACCCTATGAAAAGATGAAAATGCGGCTGCTGAATGCCGGTCATGTGGTCTTTGCCCATGCTGCCTTAATGGAAGGGCATCAGTTCGCCTGCGATTTTATGAACGCCTCGCCGTTCGATCAGGCCATTGAAACCATGATGCTGAAAGAGGCTTTGCCCTGTGTCGGAGAAGTTGCGGGGATAGATGTGATGGGATTTCTGAACAATACCTTGCTCCGTTTTAAAAATCGGGCGATCAAGGATCAGACTTCACGATTGGCTAATTTTACCTCTGAGCGGACGACGAAATTTATACTCCCGACCATCGCAGACAATATTGTCAGAGACGGGACAATGTCGCCGCTGTTAACCCTGGGCGTCGCGGAATGGTGTTATTATCTCTCCAGGGATGACGGCGTTATGGATAAAATGGCTGCAACGCTTGTTGAAAAAGCCCGGAGAGCCGTGACAGGCGAGAGTCGGATATTTGTTACAGAATCAGAGACGATCTTTCCGGAGGTTCTGCGACAGAATCAGCCGTTCCTCGCGCTTTTCGATAAAGCCCTTGCCGCTATAAAAACCCAGGGGCCGGCAGCAGCAATTACGAATTTTCTTAAAGAGTTTTATTGACAGGCAGAAGCCTGAGCTTCAGTGTGTAGTTGGAGTGTCAAAGCTCTGCTTTGACAGCGAAAGCAGAAGCTCTCGCACTCCGGATTCAAAGGAGGTGATGGCGGCGAGAAATATGTGTCTGGTTTGTCGAACATTTTCGTTGTTGCTGTAATCGTTTTGTGATGATAAGGAAACCTTTTAGACGTTAAGGAGGTCAAGATCATGTTCAAAAAGATGGGAATTTTCTTGTTTGTTGTGGTATTAAGTCTTTCTCTGACTGCTTTTGCCCAGGTTGATAATCCGGAGTGGTGGAAAAAAGCAGCTGAACCCTACAAAGGCGTCACGATTCGCGGCGTCTCTGAAAGTACGCCGCCATCCAGAGCTGTTGCTGACGTTGCCGCGAAAGATTTTGAGGCAGTCACCGGGATTAAGGTCGAATTTGAAGTCACGTCCTGGGATGAGATGTACACCAAAGCGATCAATGACATTCAGGCCGGCAGCGGGATCTACGATTTTATCTATGTCGAACAGGATATCATCTACACCTATCTGCAGAATGAATGGTTGATGAATCTGACGAAGATGATGGCTGAGAAGCCAGAACTCCTCTATGGGGAATTCGACCTGAAGGATTTCACCTCGTTCATTAATTACTTCAAAGATGCGCAGGGCGACCTGTTCGGTATCCCGATGGAAGCGTTTGTGAAGATTTACCTCTACCGGAAAGACTTGTTTGCCGATCCGGAAATACAAACGGCCTTTAAGGCCAAATATGGCTGGGATCTTGCGCCCGCCAAAGATTTCAAGCAGTATGGGCAGATCGCGGAATTCTTCACCCAATGGGGTAAGGATAAAGGGATCGAACTGTATGGTCACACCGCACAAGCCAAAACCCATCCTTGCCTGGCGTATGAAATGGAAGAAACGATCTGGCCGGCCTGGGGCATTTGGAACTGGGGTATTAATATGGAGAACTGGAAAGCCACCTCGGCCAATGGCGGAACACTCGACAGTGATCTGGCCAAAGAAGCCCTGGCCTGGTATGTGGACATGCTGAAATATGCGCCTCCGGGAGTCAAGACTTATACCTGGGATGAAACGGCGGCGGCGATGGCGTCTGGCAAAGTGGCGCAGGGTTTGATCTACGGCGAAAATGCGGCCTGGATTGCGATGAATGAATCGCGGTCGAAGGTGACGGGCGGCAAACTGGGTGTGGCCCTGCCGCCGACCCAACCGGGCGTGATGGACGCAGCGAAGGCTGGTAAAGGGTATATCGGGTATTATGATGGTGGTGCGTTCGGCATCCCGATTTCGGCCAAGAATAAAGAGGCCGCGTTACTGTTCCTCCAGTTTGTCACGCGGAAAGAATGGGCCGGCGAATTCGCGTCCCTGGGGTCTCGCGTGGTCCAGACTTCCACCTTTGATGATCCGAAGATCAAAGAATTGGATCCAAAAGTCAGCGGATACTATAGTCTGTTCAAAGAATATGGACATTTGTTTGCGGGCGCGCCGGCCTTCCCGATGCATCCGGTGCTGAATGAAATTCAGATGAACTGGATCGTCAAAGCGGTCGCCGGCGAAGTGACTGCGGCGGAAGCCTGTGACGGCATGGCCAAAGAAATTGACGCTAAATTAGCAGAATTGGGATACGGCAAATGAAACATTCACAAGCAAAGGGGTGGGGGCTATTGGCCCCCACCATCATCGTGTTATTTGTGATGGGGATGATCCCCTTCTTCTCCGTGATCTACTATAGCGTCATGAAGTATAGCGTTTATGCGAAACCGGGCCAAAACCTGGTGTTCACCGGCTTGAATAATTTCCGCAAGCTCGTCTTTGACGCTGAATTCATGACCTCGGTGGGGCGCGGGTTACTGTTTGTCGTGTCCACCTGTACACTGGAACTACTGCTCGGTCTGGGGCTGGCTATTCTGTTGACCACGCACTTCTGGGGCAAAGGGGTTGTCAGAACGATCTTAACGTTACCGCTGGCGGTCGCACCGATCACGATTGGGAGTATCTGGGTGCTGATGACGAACCTGGATATGGGGCCAATCCCTTATTTCCTCAAGAAACTCGGCATTGATTACAATATCGGTGAATATGGCGGACAGGCATTTTGGACGACGATTCTGGTGGATATCTGGCACTGGACCCCATTTATGGCTTTAACTCTGCTGGCCGGTTTAACCACGCTGCCGAAAGACCCATTCGAATCCGCCGAGGTAGATGGAGCCACCAAGTTCCAGGTATTCCGACATCTCACCTTGCCGATGCTGACACCAGTGATCGTGACTTCCCTCTTCATCCGGGTCATGGATACGTTACGAATTTTCGATGAAGTCTGGATGCTGACCAGTGGAGGTCCCGGGTCGGCGACCCGCTATGCCAGTATTCATGTGGTGCGGATGAACATTCGCCAAAAAGATTACGGCTATGGCGCGTCTATGTCGATATTCCTTCTCTATTTGTCCATAGTCCTCTGTTGGCTGCTCTTAAACATTGTCCAAAAAATCAGAAAAGAGACCACATTGTGAGGAACTACAAGGATTTCGCATAAGCAAGGATTTCAGGGTTATAAATAATGTCATGAAATTTTACTTTCGGAACAATCATTGTTTTCAACAAGGTTCAGGAAATCCTTGCTTATGCGAAATCCTTGTAGTTTTTAATTAGGAGAATATGACTTTACGCACACGTAAACGTATAAAAATGGGCATCACCTATTTTGTCTGTCTGGTGGTGCTGTTTATTACACTCTTTCCGATTTATTGGATGTTCCTGGTTTCGATGCGCAACAGGGTCGAAATTTTTGACAGCAAGCCAAAGCTCTATCAGACCACGTTTTTCACCGAAAACTATACTAAACCTTTCCTCGAAGGGGTCTATGGTCGGTATCTCTGGAATTCCGTGATCATCGCCACGTGCAATACGGTGATTGTGACAGGATTGGCGATCTTAGCCACGTATTCCTTTTCCCGATTTCCGATCAAAGGCTACCATCATCTGTTTTTCTGGACCATTACGAATCGCATGGCGCCCCCGGCCGCCTTTATCTTGCCCCTCTATCTGCTGTTCAATACGATTGGGAAAACTATCGGCATCCAGATGATTGACTCGCGATGGGGCCTAATTTTGCTCTACTGTGTACCGAATCTGCCTTTTGCGATCTGGTTATTGAAAGGGATGATCGACGCGATTCCGGACGCCCTGGATGAAGCCGCGCTGATTGACGGCGCCGGCATGTGGCAAATCCTCTGGTATATTATTATTCCCACGGCCAAACCCGGGATTGCAATTACGGCTATTTTGACCTGGATTTTTAGCTGGAATGAATACATTTTTGCCTCGATTTTGACCAGTGTGAACGCGCGTACCATTACCACTGGTTTAGCCGGATTTGTGACGGTCGTCGGAGTCGAATGGGGACAAATGGCGGCGGTCTCTGTCGTGAGCTTATTACCAGCCATCATCTTTTTAGGTTATATCCAAAAATACATTGTCGCCGGACTCACGTTTGGCGCGGTGAAAGAGTAAGGTGGAAGCGACTAAAGTGACTCAAACGACTAAAGTTGGACGTCTTCCAACTTTTTAGTTGTTTGAGTCACTTTAGTCGCTTTATATTATGGGCTTTTTACCATTTGAAACAACAGCGGGAGATCGGGTATTTGTCAGTGCGATGACAACAATAGCGATTCATTTGCTGTGGCTGCGTTTTGTTGAGCAACTGCTGCCGATCTGGGTCGCCACGCTTCTGTGTGTGATGCTGGGGATACTTATTTTTAAAAAAGGGTAACCAAACATCCAAGATTCAGTGAAAGTTCAGGTACGTGTTTGAAGTAGAGGTAACTATTAGCAACCCTCACCCTTGACCCCTCTCCCAAAGGGCGAGGGTCCAGGGGTGAGGGAAGGAGAATTAATTATGCAAAAAATTAAAGCTGCTGTGATGCATGGGATTGATGATGTGCGGATTGATGAAGTTGATTTTCCTCAGATGAAAGCCGGCGAAGTGCTAATTAAAATGAAATCGGTCGGCGTGTGCGGTTCTGATGTGCACTATTACAAACACGGCAAAATCGGTTCATATATTGTGAAAAAACCGATGATTTTAGGGCATGAGTGCGCCGGGGAAATCGTTGAGGTCGCCAGCGACGTGAAAAATTTCAAACCCGGCGACCGCGTGGCGATTGAACCGGGTTATACCTGCCGCAGATGCGTGTATTGCAAAACCGGCCGTTATAATCTCTGCCCTGACGTGACTTTTATGGCGACTCCGCCAATTGACGGGGCATACATAGAATACGTGGCCTGGCCGTCAGATTTTGTCTTCCACCTGCCCGATAATATGACTTACGATCATGGCGCCCTCATGGAGCCGCTGGCGGTCGGAATGCACGCTGTGCGCCGCAGCCGTTTGAAACCAGGCGAACCAGTGCTTATTTTAGGCGCCGGTACGATCGGCTTAGTCACCCTTCTCTCGGCTAAAGCTGCCGGAGCCGGAGAAATTGTCGTCGCGGATCTGGAAGACATTCGTTTGAATATGGCGCAAAAACTGGGCGCAACCAAAATCATCAATGCGAGCAAGGAAAATACAGTTGAGGTTATCAAAGATTTCACGCACGGCTTTGGCATGGAAGTGGTCTTTGAAACTGCCGGGTCTGTGCCGACAACCCAACAAACCATCGAACTCGCGGCGCGCGGCGGACGCATTGTGTGGGTCGGCCTGGCGGGCGAAGATCGCTTCCCGATGCCGGTCTTGCAGGCGATTGATAAAGAGTTGGATATTATGGGTATTTTCCGCTATGCCAATGTCTATCCTTATGCCATTCAGTTGGTCAGTACCGGTCGCATGAATATTGATCCGCTCGTCACCCATCGTTATAACCTGGAAAATGTTAAAGAAGCTCTTGAAGTTGCGTATGAACGCCGCGACGGCGCGGTGAAAGTTATGATAGACATTGAAGGCAAAGCGTAAATCAGACAGAAAAACCGGGTTTTTGACAAAAACCCGGTTTTTTCATGCACAACTGACTTATAAGCAGGACTGTTAAGTTCTGGGTATGTTCCTCATCTCGACTTCGCTCGATGAGCGAAAACCCGGACGTCGAGCGAAGTCGAGACGCTATTTTCGATGAGAACTTAACAGCCCTGTGGGTTATAGGAGAAGATATTTATGAAAGGTGTATTATTACCCGGTCAACGTCAAGTCAAATTCAAAGAATTTCCAGTTCCAGAGCCAGGACATGGGCAGGTGCTGGTGAAAATGAAAGCTTCGTCAATTTGCGGCAGCGATATTCGCGCCATCTATCGTGAACACCTCGGCAAAGGCCCTGAAGCTTATCAAAATGTGATTGCCGGTCATGAGCCGTGCGGGCAGATTGAAAAAGTCGGCCCGGGCTGTAAACGTTTCAAAGCCGGCGATCGCGTCATTATCTATCATATCAGCGGCTGCGGTGTGTGTTGGGACTGTCGTCATGGCTATATGATTAGCTGCACGTCGCCGCTTCGCGCCGCGTATGGCTGGCAGCGTGACGGCGGTCACGCCGATTATCTGCTGGCTGAAGAAAATACCTGCGTCGCCTTACCGGATGCGTTAAGTTTTGTGGATGGCGCGTTGGTCGCCTGCGGTTTCGGAACAGTCTATGAAGCCTTACAGCGTGTGGATGTGTCCGGCCGCGATAAAGTCCTGGTAACTGGCATGGGACCGGTAGGTATGGCTGCCGGCTTACTTGCTAAAGCCATGGGCGCAACTTATGTTGTAGGAGTGGATATCTCTGAAGCGCGCTTGAGCTTTTCGAAAGAGGTTCAGGCGGTTGATGATATTGTTGTGTCAGATGATCAGGCCATCAAGCGTCTGCATGAGATGACCGACAGTCACGGCTTTGAAGTCTCGATTGATTGTTCCGGTTCTCCGGCAGCCCGTCATCTGGCTCTGGAAGGTACGCGCCGCTGGGGTCGCTGTGTGATGGTGGGCGAAGGCAATACCATCAATTTTGATGTCAGCCATCTGTTGATTCATCGTCAGATTACCATGTACGGTTCGTGGGTGACAAGTCTCGGGCATATCGAAGATCTGGTAGAACGTCTGGTACGCTGGAATTTACACCCGGAAGTCACTGTCAGCCATCGTTTTACGCTGGATCAGGCTGAAGAAGCCTATCGTGTCGCCGACGCCGGACAGAGCGGAAAAGTTTGCATTGTGATGGAGTAACTCCTTTGCAACTACAAGGATTCCTCATAAGCAAGGATTTTTTATTCCTGGTTATGTGAAATCCCTGTAGTTTCCGTACGCCGGGTGAGCGCAAGCTCATGATAGCTCCTATGAAAATGTAGCGCGAAACTCCAGTTTCGCGCATTCGTTGACAGCCGCGAAACTGGAGTTTCGCGGTACATCTGATTTTCAT
>DF820468.1:235684-345230 GCA_000739535.1 Candidatus Vecturithrix granuli
CCATCTCCCCTGACCATAAAATTTTTATTCGCCGTGGTGCGCTCGCCACAACACATGAATAACTCCTCTGAAAACATGTGATGACAAAATGGCAATCATTGAACCTGAATTCATGGAATTAACCCGCTCCCTTGATGTTGAAGCGTTTTGGGAGGAAAATGACCGGTGTCAGCATTTTGGAATACATAAACCACGCTGCTCGGTTTCATTCGCGCCGGACGATCACTGGATTTTTGAGTTTATGGCTGTCCCTTCCACCCTGCGCTATTATCAGGATAAAACCTATCGCGATGCGTTGCACCGCGACGTCAATCAAGTGACCAGGGAGTATGTTGGGAAAGCCTTCTTTGACGAGGATACCTGGCGTTATCAACCGAAGCGGATTGAAAACCTGTTTGGATGCGAATTTGCCTATCACGAAGGCGGGACGCCATGGTTTGTGCCGGTCACGGATGATCCGACAACCTTCTCCGACATCCTGGATCGGGCGGAAGCGATTGATTTGCACTCCTGGAGTTTCCCGGAAGAGTTTCTGGCTGAGTGGGAATCTCGAAAACAGAAGGGGCAAGAGATGCCATTGCTGGGCACAGGCAGCCGCGGCCCCGCCACGATTATGAGTTCGGTGCTCAAACCGGAAACCCTCTTTTTTTGGATGTACGACCATCCTGACCTGATACGTCGCTTCCGTGACATCTTAGCCGCAAAAATGGTGGAATTCAATCGGGTGCTGCGAGCATTCAGCGGCAACGCCTCGCCGGGCTGGTGGATTACGGATGACAACTGCGCCTTATTCAATCGAAAGTTGTACAAAGAATATTGCTACCCGGTATTGGAGAAAGTATTAGATGCCATGGCTCCGGGCGATGTGCCGCGCTATCAACATTCTGACAGCGCCATGGGACATCTGCTGGAAATGCAATATGCGCTGGGGATTCAGCGGGTCAATTACGGTCCCACTGTAGATGCAGCCCTGATCCGCGCAAAAATGCCGAAAGCAATGATTGACGGCCAGGTGCCGCCGCTGTTGCTGCGCGATGGGTGGCCCGAGGAGATTCAGCGGCGCATCGTCGAAGATTTTCAAAAAGCCGGCCAGACCGGAGGATTGAATGTGACCACCGCCGGCTCATTAGCGGCCGGCACCGGCGTCGGCCGAATGCGCTGGCTCATGCAGATTGTCCAGCAATACTGCCGGTACGATCTGTAAGAAACTGTTTTAAAAGTTTGAGGGTAAGGAGTGTCAAAGCTCGTCTTTGACCGTCAAAGCCGAACTGTGCTGATCCCCAAAATGGTTTACCAGAAAACTGTGATCGAAACGACGGATACCGGGCAACGCGAGGCCATCCAACAAGCAATCAATGACGGTTTCATTCGGATTGTGTAGCCATCTTCACAACACGTCTTTATGCGCAGATTACACGCTGGCGAGCAAGATGTCTTGAACGTTGCGCTTGAATTACATGCTGATATGTTGATTCTTGATGACAAAAAAGCCCGGAACGAAGCAAAAGCCCTGGGGTTTGATGTCTATTACACTTCCGCCATTCTGAAAGGTGCAGAGAAACGGGGACTGATCGTCTCAGCCGCGCAACTGATCGCCGAACTCAGGAAGATGGATATTTATTTGCCGGTAGTATAGCCATTCGCCGCGCAGGCGTTACGCGGGCTGTAGGGAACTCACCCCCGTCCCTCTCTTTTTCAAAGAGAGGGACGCAAACTACACGGAAGCACCTGTTTTTATGCTCCGAGTGTGACTTCCACAACGTGCTCCTGGTCGTCGTCAAAGACCGGTGCAAGATTGCCGGGCAGGCTTTTTCCATCCACGCTGAACGAGTTTATCCCTTTACACACGTGCTCAGGATTGTTGACCTTGATCGTGTAAGTGCTGCCGCGAAAAACACGCCTGACCGTGAATTGTTCCCAGGCGGCGGGGATACACGGATCAATGCGCAAACCCGCATAATCAGGCTGAATGCCGAGAATCCATTGACTGATGGCGACAAAATTCCAGGCGGCAGTGCCGGTGAGCCAGGAATTCTTGGCTTCGCCGTGCCGTTTGGCGTCTTTGCCGGCGATCATCTGGGAATACACGTAAGGTTCGGTGCGGTGCAGGTCGCTGATTTCCTCTAAATAGGACGGACAGATTTTCTGGTAATACTCAAAGGCCAGATCGCCGCGCCCCAGAATCGCTTCGGCGATCATGATCCAGGGGTTGTTATGACAGAATATCCCGGCATTTTCCTTGTAGCCCGGCGGATAAGTTGAGACTTCGCCCAGATTCAAATAGTAACGGCTGTAGGCCGGGTTCAACAGCACAATCCCATAGGGCGTATCCAGGTGGGTTTTGACTGAATCCAGCGCGATTTGAGGCAGATTGCGAGCCTGGCCGATCTGCGCCATGCTGCAAAAGCCCTGGGATTCAATAAAGATTTTTCCTTCGGGACATTCCTGGCTGCCGATCTTCTGACCGGCGTTATCGTAAGCGCGGAGAAACCATGCGCCGTCCCAACCCGCTTTTATCACGGCCTGTTCCATGTCCCGGATCTGTTTTCGGACGGCGTCGGCCTCAGCCGCTTTGCCAAGATGATCGCAAATTGCGGCATATTCTTTGCCGATAAAGACAAACATGCCAGCGATCAAGACTGATTCCGCTGTTTTCCCCTGTTTATTGGTGGTAGTCTGGAATGATTCATCCGGGTTGGTTGAAAAACAGTTGAGATTCAGGCAATCATTCCAGTCTGCCCTGCCGATCAGCGGCAGATTGTGCTGGCCGCGATGGTTGACCACGTGCGCAAAGGAGCGTTTCAGGTGTTCAAACAGGGAAGCCGCTTTGCGTTCATCATTATCAAAGGGCACGGATTCATCCAGAATGCTCCAATCGCCGGTTTCTTTGAGATATGCGCTGACCGCCAATATCAGCCAGAGCGGATCGTCGTTAAAATGGCTGCCGACTGCATCGTTGCCGCGTTTGGTCAGGGGTTGGTATTGATGATACGCGCTGCCGTCTTCAAACTGGGTTGCGGCCACATCCAGAATCCGCTGGCGGGCGCGTTCTGGAATCTGGTGCATACAGCCCAGCATGTCCTGATTGGTGTCGCGAAATCCGATGCCGCGTCCGATGCCGGATTCAAAATAGGACGCGCTGCGAGCCATATTAAAGGTCATCATGCACTGGTATTGATTCCAGATATTGACCATGCGATTGACGTTTTCATCGCAGCTTTGCACCGAGAAGCGGTTGAGCAGTCGATCCCAGGAGTCTTTCAGCTTCAGAAATGCCTGTCCGACCTTTTGCTCTGTATCAAATTGGGCGATCATCGTATGTGCTTTGCGCTTGTTGATCACCCCCGGAACTTCCCATTTCTGGTCAGGCGCGTTTTCAGCGTATCCCAGAATAAACACGTAACTGTGCTCCTCGCCCGGCTGCAAGCTGAGTTTCAGATGATGTGAAGCAATCGGGGACCAGCCATCAGCCACAGAATTGCCGGATTGTCCGGATTTGACCACATCCGGCAGATCAAAGCCATTATACAACCCTAAAAAACATTCGCGGTCGGTGTCAAAGCCAGAGATTTCGGCGTTGACCGCATAGAAGGCGTAATGATTGCGGCGTTCGCGATATTCGGTTGTATGGTAAATCACAGAGCCTTCAATTTCGATCTCACCCGTGTTGAAATTGCGCTGGAAATTAGTCATATCATCCAGAGCGTTCCACAGGCAGAATTCGAGCAGCGAAAAAATGTGAAGCGTTTTGGTTTCGGCAGAGGTGTTTTTGAGGCTCAATTTCTGCACTTCGCCGGTGTAATCGAGCGGCACAAAACAGAGCAGATCCGCGGCAACGCCTTGTTTTTCGCCCTGAATTCTGGTGTAGCCCATACCATGCCGGCATTCGTAGCGATCCAACTCGGTCTTCACCGGCTTCCATCCTGGCGCCCAGAGGGTTTCGCCGTCTTTGATGTAAAAATAGCGTCCGCCATTGTCCAGAGGGACGTTATTGTAGCGATAGCGCGTGAGACGCCTCAGTAAGGCATCTTTATAAAAGGCGTAACCGCCGGCCGTATTGGAAATCAATGCGAAGAATTCCTGACTTCCCAGATAATTGATCCAGGGATAAGGCGTCCTGGGGGTTGTAATGACATATTCTTTGTGGGCGTCATCGAAATATCCGTATTGCATAAAAGCTTCACCTCAATTTTCAACGTATAAATTACACCTGTCTCGACTTCGCTCGACATGCGACGTACACTGAGCGGAGTCGAAGTGTGCAAGTATATTTCTGAGAAATTATAGCTATTTAAACCGTCAGTATTTTGGCGTCCGACTTCAAGAACTGCGTTAAGGTTTCCCCGGTGTAAAACACCTTGATGCCAAGTTGTTCTAATTTTTCAACAATCCCCAGATTTTCAGCGCATTTCTTGCAGGCAATCACTTCAACTCCGACTTCTTTAAGTTTGGGGATATACAATTGTAATTCTTCATCTTGCGACAGGAGCTTTGAGGATGCGCCCCATATCAGCAAAGTGATCTCCTGCCACCAATTGTGTAGTCTTGAATTCAAGGTGTACATCATGACCATGTTAAGCGCAACATCTCGATCTCCGCTGGTCCATAACACAACTAATTTTTCAGGTTGTTCGTTCATAGGTGTTGGCTTGTAGTGAACGCTTCAGCGTTTCTGAAAGTGCCTGAAACAAAGCTAAAGCGTTGACTACAAACCTTATTTAAATATATAGTTGCTTACATTCGTCTTTAAGCACGTTCCCAATAACTTCGATCATCACTGGCGACTTTTGGATGATTTCGGTTGATGGAATGAGTATTCTGGATTTCCCAAGCCGGGCGGTTTCCTCGATGGAGATGCCATAGACAATCGTGGTGACATTGGCCCAAATAGCAAGGCTGGTACACATCGGGCAGGGTTCGCACGTCGAAAACAGGATTGCGCCGCAAAGATTTCGATCTCCCAATGTCCTCACTGCTTGCCGAATCGCGTTCATTTCAGCATGAAGGCTGGGATCATTTTCCGTGACAGCGGTATCATGCGCTTTTCCGACAACCTGACCCTCGAACACCACGACTGCACCATGGCCTTTATTGCCCTCGGATCTGGATTGTTTGGCTTCTTCGAGAGCGAGTTTCATCATCGCCTCGAAATCCAGGCGGATAATCATTTCACGGCAATATGGCGCATGGGGACGAATTTCTTGATAGCTCCGGTGGAAGCGTAATTGCGGATCAAGTTGCGACACAAACGCCTGAGTTGGTTTTTCATAGACGGCTCGACAGACCTCACGCGTATCGCGCCCTGAACGTTGGCAAGCTTCCAGGGTGGAGCAGCGATTGAATGAATTCCAGACAATCCGGGTTGGTGTTTCGAAGATGACCGGAACCCCTGATTCAGAAAGCCCTATATACTCAAAAAAGAATAATTCATACGCTTTACGTGGTGAAAGCGGAGTACGATTTTTTTCAGGAATATGCTCTTGAAACCATGCAATCCGCTTCTTTGCCACTTCAGCTTCTAATGTTGAATAGGCTTGCTGTTCGAACTGCTCTATTTGTTTATTTACTTTACTTTCAAACGCGTTTTCCATGATCGTATTTTGTAGTTATTGGCCAGGTTTATTCGCTGTAGGCGATACAGTATTGTAGCAGAACTGAGTCTCTCCCCGATCTGTTGTTCACCGTAGGCGATCTACAATAGTACAACCGCCACGCGGTAGGAGGATAATGGTGGTATCGCCCATTGCTACAATACTTAAAGCCCTACGAGCTAATTCATAGTTTTTTAATATTAAATTGCACACTTCGACTTCGCTCAGTGTTCGGCGGTTATTAAATTGCACACTTCGACTTCGCTCAGTGTTCGGCGATTGTCGAGCGAAGTCGAGACATACATTTATTTTTATAGTTATTCTTACAAAAACACTTCAGGTTCTTTTCTGGCCTGACAGGTGGTATGTAAGCGATTCACAATATTGAGCATGATCTCGTTTTGTACAGAGCGTGCCTGCGCCGGACAAATTTTGATACAGGCGCAGCAGTGAGTGCAGATATTTTCATCCGATGTCGCCGGATTTTCCGTGGCAATGGCGTTGACAGGGCAGATGTGTGCACACTTTCCGCACAGGGTACAGAGCGAAATATTTGTTACCGGAGCCATGGGAGGAAGTGTTCCAGGATCGCGATAGGGAAAATTACCCGGCACTGTCAGAGGCTTAATGGCAGCAATCGTTTCAATCTGTTGAAGTTTCTCCCGGATTTTCGCGCCAAAGGCTCTGGCGTGATGGCGATCTTGCGTATCCGGTCTGCCGTGTGCAATAGGTTTCTGTTCCGAAGAATAGGAATGTTCGCCGATAAAAGCCCCGCCAGCAATCGGCATAAACCCGGATTGTACGGCAAGATCGCGTAATTCCCGCAGGGCATCTTCGTATGCCCGGTTACCATAGACCGCCACGAGTACTGCCAGCGTATTGCGCGCCCTGAACGTGGCAAAATGTTCTGCTGCGACCTTTGCAATCCTGCCAACATACACCGGCGCGGCTAAAATTACCAATTCATCCTGAAACACAGGCATCGGCGCTGTTCTGCTGCCTGGCAGCGTACAATCAAGATGCTGAACCTGCTCTGCTTTTATGCCTTTGGTGATTTCTTTGACAATGGCTCTGGTTGTCGCGGTTGGCGAAAAATAGACGAGTTTGACAGTCTGTACTTTCATATTTTTGATCAACTTAGAATGTAAATTCAAGCATACGATACCTGGCGATAAACCCGGTTTTTTCCAGGCAACGCCGTGAGGCGATGTTCTCAATCGCGCAGCCGCAGATCGGACGCCAGCCCTGCTGCTGACAATAATCGGCCAGATAGTGAATAATTGCGGCGCCATAGCCTTGCCGGCGGTATTTGGACGTCACCAACATGCCAATATCGAATTCCGGTCGTCCGACAATGACGCGCTGAAAGAGACCAACCCCAATCAGATCGTGATCCTGTTCAAAGATGAACAGATTATGATTCGCAATGACCTCGTCGATTTCTTCCTTATTATCAAAAACCTCTTCATTCACTGCCGCAATCTGCTGGGCATCATGCGGCTCGGCAAAGCGGGTTGTGACATGCTCTCCCAATAACGACAAACTTCGCAGATCGCGTTCTCGAAACAGGACACCGACAGCTTTTGTCTGTTTCTGGGCCTGGACGCAGCACGATAATAACGCATGATCAAAGGATTTACAAAAGGCTTTTTTGATTGAGAATTTTTGAATGAGATCCTGAAAAATCCTATCGATCTGATGAAAATGCGTGCGACTGATAAAATACTCCAGTAAAAGATTATCGTCGCCCAGGAGCACATATCCTATCGGTCTAGCATAGGATTGGATTTTCACCACTCGCGCCCGGCGAATTTTTAATTCGAGAAACAATTCCTGCGCTTCTCCTAATTCGTCAAGATAGTGCGCGCGCATCCCCTCAATCTCTTTCAGCGAGTTGGCAAACATAAACTCATAGTTATCCATTGGTCTCTTTCGTCCCTCTTCGATCAATGAAAATTTTATCCCTTACCCAACGCTGATCATGTCATGTACTGGATGCGCGTAAAAAAGACAAAGAAAAAATGAGACTGAAAAGAAAAATGGCTCTTGCGTGAAGTAATCGAAGTTGTTAAGAGTGTTCGCCACCAGGATAAGATAATTAAGCGAAAGCCCAGGCGAGAATTACAACATCTCTCGCCTGAATTTCTACGATTTTAAAGCTCATACAAGGTTTCGTCAACATTCGGTCGCGGTCGCTGGCCTGCTCCTTTTACACCTTTTTTGCCTTCCATCACAAAGGGATCTTCGCCTTCCAGTAAGTCGCCCATCTCTGCTTCAACTTTATCAGGGTCTTCGCCGCGTTCCATACGGCTAAGGGCTTCTTCCATTGCAGATCCCATTTTCAGGCCGGTGGCGTCCGAAAGCTTACGCATTAACTGGGCGGCCTGGCGCGGATCGTCCTCATTGATATGTTCTGCTTCGCGGGCTAACATGCCCATCGCTTTTTCCATTTTGGCTTCATCAATCGGCGGCATGTCGGCCTCCATCTCGCCGCTGCTGTCGCCACGGTTGGAGATTGCGGCAAAGAGCGAGACTTTGCGTTGAAGTTTGACATCTTGACACTTCGGACAATCCGGAATTTTTTCCGTGTTGATTCGCCGCGAAAAGAAATTATAGATCGTATTACATTGTTCACAATAAAATTCGTAAATTGGCATCCTCCTTCTCCTCCTCTACTATATGCGAAAAACGTCTTTGGCGGTATTTTTCAGAATATGGACAAGATCATCAGAGAGCGCAAAACGCTCTTGAGCATGTTCGATTGATTTATAAATATCACTATTTGCCATGCGTTGCGTCGAGGCCAGCCAATCGCAGAACATTTCCACCAGATCAACCAGATTCATGCCGCGGTATCCGTTCGAAAAATGTTCAGGGTGATGACGATTCTCTTGATAGTGATGCGTGAGTACCGGTTTCAATTCTTTGAGAAAACTTTGGTATTCCTCCGACCCAAACTCAGTATTTTTCAGCTTTGGGGTGTACTCAGTGAAGCCATCAATTTCTGCTTCACTGAGTTTCGATTCATCATGGTGCTGCGCCCGGTCGTGCAACTGCTCGATGATGATTGACAGATTTTCCCGAACGTGTTCAATGTGCTGCGTGGTATCACGAATGCAATCGTTTTGTGTGTACATAAATTTTTCCTGTATAGGAGTGCGAAAGCTCTGCTTTCGCGGTCAAAGCAGAGCTTTGGCCACTCCTCCTGATTCTCGCTGTGATAAAGATTTTTACAACATTTTCTAATACAGATACTCTCTGTCTCGTCGGTTAATCAGGCTGATATGCGCGTATTTTTTGGACTTCCGCGCTTTTTCCAGAACCCGGTAACCTTCGTCACGACAGCGCTCACACGCGCCGAAAGGAATTTGAATTCCGAGACACAACGGATTAACTGACGATCTGGTTTCAATGCTCAACACCCCGGAACAGGCTTCGCACACCATGATCGCTTCGGTCTGCTGCTCATGAATGTTATCAGTGTCATAAAAAATATTTTTCTGACGAGTGTGGTAAGTTCCAGGCTCAGTATTATAGGAACAGAATTGTTCAGGATGCTCATAACATGTCAATACAGTCTCAGCCACTTGTTGAATATATTCGTTCAGTTTCGCACTTTGCCGCAGGGTGTTCGGATTATAATCCGGTTCATGGACATAGGAATAATCAATGCCAGCCATTGCCAGCACAATACCAGCATTGATGTATGGCAGCGCGCCCTGAATGGAATATCCGCCTTCAAGCACGGCAATATCCGGGTTCAATTTCTCATTCAGTTGGGCATAGCCCTGGGCCGAAAAATTCATGTTCGTGATCGGATCAGTGTAATGATTATCCTGTCCGGCGGAATTAATGACCAAATCCGGCTGAAAATCTTGCAGAATCGGCAGCACCACGTGGTCGATCACATATAAAAAGCCTTCATCGCTGGTTCCCGGAGGCAGAGGAATATTGATATTCTTACCCAAAGCATTGGGGCCGCCTAGTTCCGAGGGAAATCCGGTACCCGGATACAAAGTGCGCCCGTCCTGATGGAGTGAGATGTACAATACCTCGGGATCGTGCCAATAGATATCCTGCGTGCCATCACCGTGATGACAATCCGTATCTACTATTGCAATGCGTTTGGGGCCATAATGTTCACGGATATATTCGATCATAACCGCTTCGATATTAATATTACAAAACCCGCGGTTACCATGCACGACTTTCATGGCATGGTGCCCTGGCGGTCTCACGAGGGCAAAGGCTTTTTCCGTCTGCTTTTCTAATACCAGCTTTGCGGCTTTGATCGCGCCTCCGGCAGAGATAAAATGGGAAACTGTGGTCACCCGATCAATACCAGGAAAACAGAAATGGGTTCGGGCTACATCTTCAGGCGTGGCCATCTCTGGTTTGTACTCGATGATCCCCTCGATGTCGAAAACGCCTTCTTCGCGCAATTGATCCTGAGTGTAGAGTAAACGTTCTTCTCGCTCCGGATGCGTCGGGCTAATCGCCCAATCAAAGGCCGGGAAAAATATCAGACCGAGAGAGTTCTTTGCGTGTATCATAGCTAATTTTTAGGTAGTGGTTAAATTGTAAGTGATGGGTACCCGGATTAACCACTACCAATTTTTACGAATGCCTGGTTTGATCTGGCATTTTACTCGAATATTTTTGCTGGTCATATAGAAGCCGTTGACCATTGTAAAGGCTTCGGCTTCGGTCACTTCAATGAATTGGGCAGTTTCTTCGGTTCCAAGCTGTTTGACATATTTCTGTAAATACCGCACCGCATCCTGTTTCGCCTCGTCTAACGAATAGCGCCCTGAAATTTTCTGCTGCACGTTCAGTGTGGGAATCAGCATGATATTCTTTTCGGTATCCGCAAAGAGTTCAATTTCCATTGTCTGTCTTGTCAAAGCTGCTCCAACAGCATTGGCGACCGCATAATTTTCCGGTATGATCGCTTGATAGCCAAACTCCGAGGCTAAGGTCTGAGAAAAGACCGGCGCTGGACCGCCCATGATATACAGCGTTTGCGGCGTAATGGTTTGCTCTTCCAGGAATTCATGGATCGTATAGACTGGTTTAGCGTTGATTTCCGCTAACAGGCATTCTACTTCTCGGTGAATTGTCCGCGTTGCATACTGAACGGCCTCTTCAGCCAGATTTTCAGGGGAAAGGGACGCGGAGGCTGCGAGTTTTTTAAGTCCTGCTTGCGAAGCGTGAAGATCGCCATAGGCGGCCAGACCTTTGACATTACAGGCATCAATCAGAGTCGGATGCTGTCCGCCTTTTGCCATAGCTGGTCCCAGACGAACCGGGCCGACTGTCAATCCATGTTCCGAGAGGCGTAACGCAGAATCTCCGCCGATGCCAATCGAGCGGGTTTTCAATGCACGTACAAGGGTATGGTGGCCGTTTAGCGCAATGCCCTGGGGTTCAATGAGCGGCGCGCCCCCGACAAAAATCGCGATATCAGTGGTTGTGCCGCCAATATCCAAAATCACCGCATCCTCATGAATGTCGCACAGAGCGATAATACCCATAATACTGGCCGCTGGACCCGAAAGAATGGATTCAACCGGAAATTTTTTGGCGATCGTCATAGGCATGGTGCCGCCGTCCGCTTTGAGAATATGGGCACTGGCTTGAAGACCGAGTTCCTGCACGCTCTGTTCAATAGCATCAGCAAATCGGTTGTAAATACGCCAGACAGCGGAATTATAATAGGCGGTAGCAATCCGGCGTGGAAAGTTCAACTGGCCTGACAGGCGATGACCGACCGTGACATAATCTGCTCTGTCTTTCAAAGAGGCGAACATGCTCTGTTCGTGCGCAGGGTTGCGAGGAGAAAACTTACTGATAACCGCATAGAGATTGACGCCATTCTGCTGACAGACGGCGACAGCCTCTTGAATCTGATGGGAATTCAGGGGCCGAATTTCCGTCCCGCGATGATCAAGGAAGCCGTCAATCACAAAGTAATGTTCTCCGATACAATAACACCGTGGATGAATGCCGGGACCGGCGGAGACCATGACACCGACCGCTTCGAGCGTATCTTCGACAATCGCATTGGTTGACAGCGTGGTGCTCAGATGAATACGACGAACCTGTTCAGGGTCTCTACCCTGCAACACCATAGCGAAGCCTTGACAGATAGAATCAAGGAGGTTCCGGTGATTGGTGAGCACTTTGGCCGTGGCAAGAATCTGTTGGTGTTCTGTGAGAACAACGTCTGTGTGCGTGCCGCCCACATCAAGTCCAATCATCATATATATGCTCGCTTTCTCTGATTTCTGAAGATAGTTCCCTCTGATTTTCATGTCTGTCAGAACTATCACAAATTTCTACTCTCTGATTTGTCAACTCTTTTTTCTATTTTTCAATTGACAAGAGTGATGCTTTTTGTATGGAATGAGAATAAGTTGGAGTCGTTCGATTTCATAGAACCGGGTTTTTCGAAAAACTCGGTTTTTAGAGGTGCAATTATTTCTCTGACAGGCTTCTATCAGGGGGATGTTTTGAGGTCTGAATCGGGTTGGAGATAGCCCTTTTCCTGAACCCATCAATGATAACAACTGCTATGAGGGAAGTATGACTACAACACCAACGCTTGAAGAATGGCGGAAATTGTATGATCTCATGGGCAAGGTAAAGGCGCTTGCGCCATGGGAATGGATGAAAGAAACGGATGTATTTGGTATTCAACATCCGGAAACAGCAGAATTCCGATTTATCAGCGTCATGGGGATGTTAGGTGAATATTATGCGGTGGCGATCTATCTCGGACCAGCAGCATTATACGATCTTAGGGACCTTCAGGACGCCGGCCCTTCCGGTTTTCCCGGAAGGATCCTTGAAATCCCTCAACTCCAGGCGTCATTCACAGATCGTCAGGGTTTGCAAAAGGAGGATCATAAGATCATCAAACAATTGGGACTTCGCTTTCGGGGCAAATCGGCCTGGCCTTGTTTTCGGAGTCACCAGCCCGGATGTATGCCCTGGCTGATTGACGTAGAGGAAGCGCGCCTGCTCACCTGGGCTTTGGAACAAACGCTTGAGGTCACCCCCCGATTCAAAGAGACTCCTGCGCTCATGGCCTTTACTGATCGGGAAAGCTATCTGGTACGAATCCCGATCAAAGGGGAGAGCGGATTCATCTGGCGCGATCAGGTGATGCGGATTCCCCGGCCTGAACCAGAAACTATTGCGCTGGATATTGCTGAAGAATTCCTTAACTCACTCACCCATTTGACAAAAGCCAGACAGGATATTGAAATTGACGTGTTTATGTTTCCTTCGCCCGTCCGTGAAGAAACTGTATCGCCGCGTCCATTTTTCCCCTACGTGATGCTACTCGTGAGCGCCCAAAATGGGATGGTTCTGGGAACAGAAATGCTCTCTCCATTCCCTTCATTAAATGCCATGCGTGGTTCTATTCCGGCTAAAATCTTCGCCACATTTAACAAGTTGGGGATTCTCCCTGAACGGATCCTGGTGAGTTCGGATATGCTCTTTGATCTGCTTGAACCGGTAACTCAACATCTGGATGTCAAATTACGGCGCACCCGCAAGCTGAAAAACCTTGAACAGGTGAAGCAATCGATGTTTCAATATTTCAGGTAAGCACACTTTTCAATTGACAAAACTCTGACTTTTGTCATATATAAAATTATTGTAAATAAAATTTACCATGGATTCTGTTAGTGCCTGAAAATATAGCATTTCCACGAGCGAAATCCATATTTGACTTTACATTGACATGAGAGGGGCAGGAGATGGCAAGTCTAAACCGAGGATATGAATTTTTTGTGGACAAAAAGCAAGGAATTTTGAAAATTCGCGCCTGGGGCTTATGGGATGTAGAATTTGCTGAGCAATATGATCGGGAATTACAAAAGCGAATTTTGGATATTAACAAACAATGCCCTCAAGGGTGGTATGCTCTGGCTGATCTTAATGATTTTCCCCCTCAATTACCGGAGGTGCAGCCAATTCTGATAAGGGGAATGGAATTTGGCGCAAAACGTGGTCTGAAAAAAGAAGCCCGACTGATCGGAAAAGCGTTAACCAAAGCGCAGTTAGCCCGTCTGGTGAAAGAGGCAAAAATGCCCGAAAATTCAACATTTCAAACAGAAGATGAGGCTATTAAGTGGTTATTGAGTAAATAATTGTCCCTCGATTACGAAGGAAGCAGGGCAAAACAACTGCATCAGTATGTTTTGGGCCAAAGAGCTTTGATGAGTTATTATCCTGAGAGTTCTTGAAAAATCTCTTCCCTGGCCTTTCTTATTTGGAGAATGACCAGGAGACAAAATGCTGTTGAATTGAGAATTGAGAATTGACAATTGAGAATTCTCAATTGATAATTGACAATTCTCAATTTCCTCCTATGCCGTATTTTAGCTTGAAGGATCATCGAATTTTTTATCGTGAGCAAGGGGCTGGCCCCTTATTGCTGATTTTACCTGGAAATACTGCTTCATCTGCCTGCCATGCCGGAGAATTGGAATGTTTTGCCCGGCACTATCGCGTGGTTTCTTTCGATTTTTGGGGAACAGGGCAATCCGATCGACTCGCTTCCTGGCCGGAAACCTGGTGGGAAACCGGAGCTTATGACGCCGCCGCGCTTATTGAACATTTAGGGGAAAGTCAGGCGTTTATAATGGGGACCAGCAGCGGAGGGATTGTCGCTCTTTTGCTTGCAATTTTGATTCCGGAACGAGTTCGTGCTGTAATCGCCGATAGCTGTCTTGAACGCTATCCAGCCGCGCTTTTGCGCATGGTGGTTGCCGAACGGAAACAGCGCAATGAAAAACAGATTGCCTTCTGGCAATTTGCTCATGGCGATGATTGGCAGCAGGTGGTGGAAGCCGATAGTCAGTTATTGCTCAAAGCTTCTGAATCCGGCGTCTTCGATTGGGCCCAGGGGCGATTGCAAAACATTCACTGCCCTGTGCTCCTGACTGCCAGCTTGTACGATAAAAGCTTGCCCGATGTTGGCGTCAAATTGTGTCGCATGGCCGAACAAATTCCTGAATGCCGAGTATTTCTAGTGAACGCAGGCGATCATCCGCTCATGTGGAGCCGTCAGAAAGACTTTTTTTACGCCAGTGAGTCTTTTTTGAAGAATGCTGTCATATAAATAATTTCACACTACGCATATCAGCCAGGCTGAATAATTATTACAGCATTATTCAGTAGCATTGACCTTCTTGACGATGTAGCGCGAAATTCCTTTTCGCGGCTGTATGATGGGGGCGCGAAAAGGAATTTCGCGCTACATGTCCTCTATCACAGGCCAACAGGAGTGAATAGTGCGTACCTCTGGTTTCCGAAATGCCTCTGGAATTTCCGATTTAACTTTGGCTCTCCTCCTTTTTTTTCAGATGTAACAACTCAGAGGCTTTCTCCGTTCTCTCCATCTTCTTTAAAAACCAGGTTTTTTCGAGAAAGCCTGATTTCTGATCACCGACATCTTCATTGGCATCATTATTGCTTTAAAATGAAAAGTGAGTCGTAGTGAAGGTTATGAAAATCTCTATCGAAAAGAATATATTATTGAGGAGGAGAGGTTTATGAATATTATACAAAAAATCAGTTTATGCTTTTTCTTCGTTCTATTGGTTTTAATCGCCGGACAAACGGAAGTTGCAGCAGCGGAATATCGGCGTCAACCCCAACCTTCGCAGCCGGCCTCATTCCAATCCGCGCCTGTTATTCAGGCAGGCGTTGGCGGTAGCGTGAATATTCCGTTTGAAGATACTGACGATTTCCTGGATGTCAGTGCATCAGTGCATGGAACGCTCCTGATCCCCTTGGATCAGGCCATAAAGTTTGAAACCGATCTTGGGTACTGGTTTTTGCAAGCTGCCGATGACCTTGATGGCGAAAGCGATGATCCGTCACTCCTGACATTTACAGGTGGGCTCCGTTTTTATCTGAATCAGATGGTACACCTTGATGCCGGTATGGGACTCTATCGTTTTGACGATTGGAGTTATACCCACAATGGCATCGTCAACAGCTATGATGATCAGAATAAGTTCGGCATCTATGGAGGAATTGGCCTTGAACAATTCCCATTCGATATTGCCCTTCGAGTTCATCACTCAAATTTTTATACAGATGACTTTTGGAATATTGGGATTTCAGCGCGATTTTTCTTTGGTTCGTCAACGTCTCGCTGGTAAATATCCCTTCAAAAATTCTTCCCTCATTTACATCCGGGTTTTTTAGGAACCCGGATGTTTCTGCGACTTGCCATACAACCCTTTAAGCTATTCATATTTCTCTTCTGAACAAAAAAAGCATGAGAAGAGCTTGACAATTTTCTTCAATTACTGATACCTCAGCCTGCATAAATTGTTATTGCGGATCAATCTGTCATCGTTTCGTAAAGGAGTATTTTCATGCAAGTACGATGTTTTTCTACGCTTACAGTGATCATCGGAGTGATAATCTGTATTTTCCCTTTTGCACACGCGCAAGAACCTGTACTGCTTACCAATGCGCAGGGGCAATACCCCCTGGGCCGCTATCTGGCAATTCTGGAAGATCCTCAAAAACAGTTCAGTATTGAAGACATTCGTTCGCCGGAATTTGCCGGGCGTTTTACAATCAGCCAGGCTGATACGCCAAACTTCGGTTATACCCATTCTGCGTATTGGGTACGCTTTCAGGTAAATAATCGAGCACCCCTGTCAACACAATGGCGTTTAGTGATGAGCTTTCCGAATATGAACCACATCGAGCTTTACTCGCCTGAGCCTACCTGTCAGGACACCGCTGATCCTGTTTCCGCCTGTAACATGGTTGTGGCGCGCTCCGGGAATCTACTGCCATTTACGCAACGACAAATCCCCTATCATCATTTTGTGTTTCCGTTGACCTTGCCGCCTGATATGCTCTCCACGATGTACCTGCGCTTTGAAAATAAGGGGGCCATGACTTTACCCCTTACGATTTGGAGCTTGGAAGCTTTTGCACGGCAGTCGCAGGTTGAACATCTGTGGTTAGGATTGTTTTATGGAGTGCTCTGCATTATGATCGGCTATAACCTGTTTCTATCGTTTTCGCTGAAAAATAGCAATCATGTTTATTACGTGTTATTCCTCCTCACCTACTTGTTGTACCAGGCTTCTTTTGACGGTCTGGCCAGTCAATATTTCTGGCCGGGATACGCCGGAATCAATGGTTTCATCGTCACGGTCGGGGCCGGATTAACGATTTTTGCGGCTTTGCGTTTTGCCGATAGTTTTTTGCTCTTGCCCCGGATGCTTCCGAGGTTTCATCGTGTAGCTCAGATTCTGGCCTGGTTTGACGTTGGCCTGACCCTCCTGGCCCCGTTCGTCGAAGTATCCACAATTATTAAACTGATGGCGGTCGTGGCCTTAGCGGCGATTTTCCTTATTGTTTTGGGCGCGACAATGGCATGGCGGCAAAGCTATCGTCCGGCCCGCTATTTTCTCCTGGCGTGGTCGGCGTTTCTGTTCACCATGGTCTTACAGCTCTTATCTCGTTCCGGAGTTCTGCCCAGTACGTCGCTCACCGAATATAGCGACCGGGCTGGCGCAATGCTCTTAGTATTGCTGCTCTCGTTAGCGTTAGCGGATCAAATTCGTGATATTCATTCGGAAAAAGATGTGGCGCAGGCCGAAGCATTGCGTTTGAAGGATGAATTAAATGCTGCGCTGCAACAGACCAAAGCCGAATTAGAAAACCGGGTAACGGCTCAACACGATGAATTAAACCGGGCCAACGCCGAAATTCAACTTCTGAATCAGGTCATGCAAAGCGCCGCCCAGTTAGGCGACGCTTCGACCGGATTGACCGATATCAGCGTCCATATTGCCGCAGACGCGGAATATATGGCCAACCGCGTGGCGACCGTGTCATCGAACAGTCAGCAGACTAATCAATTGATCCACGAACTATCTGAGGCGACTGAACATGTAGCAGCCAACATTCAAGAGATTTCCCGCACAGTGGCGCAAGTAGTGCAAAAAATTACCCAGGCTCTCGAGAGGGCCAATATGGCCAATACGACCATTATCGCCTTAAAAAGCCATTCTCAGGAAATTGACAACATTATTAAATTGATTACTAATATTGCCCAACAAACCAATTTGTTAGCGCTGAACGCGACTATCGAAGCGGCCCGGGCCGGCGAAACGGGACGTGGATTTACAGTGGTAGCAGGCGAAGTGAAGGAATTAGCTCGTGAAACCTCAACTTCGGCTGAAGACATTGCCCATCGAATCGAAACTATTCAGGGGAGCAGTCAGGAAGCTACGACTGCGATTACTGATGTGGTCGAGGCCATGAGACAGGTGGCAAACCTGTCTCATACGATTTCTGCGGCCATCAACCAGCAGAGCATGATGGCTACCACCATCTCAGGCTCTCTTGTTCAGGCCGCCGAAGGAAGCCGCGACATTAGTCATGCTATGACCGATCTCTCTTCCACCGCTCGCGATGCCTCGGAACGTGCTACGACAATCCAGGCTGAAGCGCAAAAACTTTTTGCTTTAGCCGTGCATTTGCGTACCCTGGTTGACACGGCTCAACACGCCGATAACTCAGCCTGCACAATGAGTCACAAAGTTCCGCAGGATTGGCGCACAATGAGTTCGGTGGGTAGCACGACCGAGACAGGCTGAGTATCGGGATAGGCTTCGTGCATGGCCAGCATCCGCAGGGCGTGGACGCCCATTTGCTGACGGGGTACCCGGACCGTAGTTAAAGCCGGACGGATCATCGGCGCAAAATCCAAATCGTCAATACTGACCAGAGCGACATCCTCTGGCACGCGCAGCCCGTGATCGTGTACCGCGCCTAAGACCCCCAGCGCAACTTCATCGCTGGCGGCAAATATCGCGGTCGGACGCTCAGCCAGATCCAGTAACACTCTGGTGCCTTCGTATCCTTCTTCCGGCGTATTCTTTTGCTCTCCGGGATGTCGCAGCAAATGCTCATGGTACGGCAATCCATGTTCGAGCAACGCCTGGCGGTATCCATCCACTCGGTTATCACGCTTGCCGACAAACCCTATGCATTGATGTCTCAGCGCGATAAGATGCTGGGTGGCAATGCGAGCCGCTCCAATACGATCAAAGACGACAGAAGGCAGGTCGGCAATGCTCGCTTCCAGGCAAATGACATTGCTGATGCGTTCCGTAATCCGAGCAATCAACGCGCTGTTCTGTGGATTGGTCAGGGAATCGTAAGGCGGAAAAAAAATCAGAGCCGAAATTTCTTCAGGATGGACATGCTCATTAAATAAGAGCGGATCGTGCAGTTCTTCTAAAAAATGAAAGAAACGAATACGCTGCCCCTGCCGATACGCCTCATCATAAATGCCGGATAAGATGTCGCCGTAATAGGGGCGGCGTAAAAATTCACTGCCAGCTCCCATGATAATCCCTAATTGATGTTTCACTGGAATCTTGCGGGATTTTAAGCTTTGTGCGTGTTTGTTCGGGCGATAGCCTAAGTCTTCGATGGCTTTTAAGACACGCTGTTTCGTTTTTTCGGCCACAGAACGCGGTCCATGATTGATCACATACGAGACCACTGTTGAGGAAACGCCAGCCTGTCTGGCAATATCCTTTTGAGTCACAGCTATGTGTTTCTGGCTTTTTAATCTGTTCATATTCACTCGTTTCTACGTATTCACCACACAACATAAAATTTTTATCTAAACGTATAGACACTATGTCTATACCATATAAAAAAGTCAAATAGATTTTCTCTGAAATCTGCTTGAAGTAACAACAAGGATAAGAAATAAGAAAAGGATGTCTGACGATTGCATGAAAACGAATGTTTTTATGCAATCGTCAGACATCTCTTTTTTATGAGAAATCCTGTAGTTACTTATAGTCACAATTTTTCATTGTGGTTTCCTCAATGGTGTAACAGAAAAATTTTCAAGAAAAATTGTAAAGCATTCATCTATACGTATTTTTTTCATTCAGACGGATCATGCTTTAAATAAGCTATCTAATCGTATAGATAAGAAATCATGAAATTTTCCTTGACAACTCTTTCATCCTGGGTATGCTTGTGCACACTTCAGACGAAATGGTCATACGATGATTTACCCTGTACCTCACGCACGAGGAGGTGATGGCTTGCCTGTGCGAAACACATAACGGGATGTGATACCCCGTTTTGCCCGATGTATTTCATAACGAGTTCTTATTTTCATCAAATATATTTCGACACCTTATGTAGGAGGAAGAGTATGAAAAAGATTCTTGTGTTGACGATGATGTTTGTACTGGCTGCTGGTTTGTCTCTGGCCTATGCCGAAGAATTAACTATCAATAGCATGCATAGCGACCCCTTGCCCAAAGAAACGCTTGAGGCACTGGTCGCAAAATTTCAGGAGTTGAACCCTGACATTCAGGTCAAAGTGAATACGACCGCGCACGAAGAGTTCAAAAAAGCGGTCAGAATATGGTTGGCTTCAGATACGCCGCCCGATGTGATCACCTGGTTTGCCGGTAATCGTGCTATGTTTTTTATTGATAAAGGCCTGATTCTCAACATTACGGATGTGTGGCAAGAAGCCGGATTGTTTGAGAAGTTTCCCAAAGCCTTCCAGAGCATTAGCATGAGGGATGAGAAGGCCTATTTTCTGCCAGATAGCTATTACTGGTGGGCGATCTATTATCGCAAATCCATTTTTGAACAACACAACATTACGCCTCCGAAAACCTGGGAAGAACTGCTCAACGTGTGTGCGCTGTTGAAAGAAAAGGGAATTACGCCCTTCACCATCGGCACCAAATACCGCTGGACCGCCGCTGCCTGGTTTGACTACATTAATATGCGCATCAATGGACCTCAATTCCACATGGATCTCATGTTTGGCAAAGTACCCTATAATGATGAACGTGTCCTGAAAGTGTTCAGCGTGTGGCGCGAATTCCTGGATAAGGGCTATTTCCTGGAAAATGCCGCATCCTATTCCTGGCAGGAGGCCCTTACATTTTTGGTACAGGGACAATCAGCCATGTATCTGATGGGGCAATTCATCATGGATAGCGTGCCGGACGATGTGGAGGCTGATCTGGATTTCTTCCAATTCCCGATTATCGATCCTGCTGTGCCGGTAGGCGAAGACGCCCCGACCGATGGTTACATGATTCCGGCCAAAGCCGCCCATCCTGAAGCGGCCAAAAAATTCCTGAAATTCCTCTCTTCAAAGGAAGCGCAGGAAATTCAGGTCGCCAAAACCGGAAGAGTCGTGACGAATAAAGAGATTCCTCTGGATCTCTATCCGCCGGCCACGCAGAAAGGGATTCAAATGATGCAAGGGGTTGATGCGCTGGCGCAATTTTACGATCGCGATACGCTCCCTGAGATGGCAGATAAAGGTATGGATGGCTTCATGGAATTCTGGTATAAACCGGATAATATTCAACAGATTTTAGACCGTCTGGAAAAAGAGCGTGACCGCATTTTCAAACTGCCTCAGGAATAACCCACGCACGGGGAGGACGCTGATCCTCCCCCATATTCGATTTCTTGCTGGAATGCGGCAGAAGTGTTAAGTTTTGCACATTCTCTTCACCTCAACTTCGCTTGGTGAGCGGAAGCTCGGATTCTGATATCGAGCGGAAACCCGGACGTCGAGCGGAGTCGAGACGTAAATTTTGACGAGAGCTTAACAGTCTTGCCTTATGGAGGGTCTGGTTGTGACCGCAAAAAAACTCACGCCCTGGTTGTTTTTGGCCGTACCTTTGCTGCTCTATTTCTTCTGGATCATCGGCCCCGCGCTCTATACGATGTATTTGAGCCTCACCGAATGGGATGGTCTTTCCGCGCCAATCTTTATCGGGTTCGACAATTTCCGCTTACTCTTTTTTGGTGATCCCGTATTTATCACGTCATTGATGAATAATGTGAAATGGCTGCTGATTTTTCTTGTCATTCCTGTGATCTTAGGGCTGTCACTGGCCATGATTCTGAATAGGAACATCCAGGGCGAAAAATTCTTCAAAGCGGCCATTTATTCCCCCATGATTCTTTCTCCGGCGGTGATCGGCTTGATCTGGGGTTGGATTTATGATCCGGCCGGAGGCTTGCTGAATACGACGCTGTCGGTCATTGGCGTCAAAGGCATTATTGCCGCGCTGATGGGCTTATCCAAAGGTGCGAATCCGGGTTGGCTGAGCGACCCGGATATTGTGCTGTATTGCATTATTGCGGCGGCAGCCTGGCGCCATACCGGCTATGTCATGATTCTGTATTTAACGGGATTAAAGGGGATTCCCGGCGATGTAATTGAAGCGGCCAAAGTTGACGGCGCAAAGGGCTGGACTCTGTTCTGGCATATTTTACTGCCCCTGCTCAAACCCGCGACGATTATTGTCGTTGTCGTCACAATAATTGAATCGCTACGCGCCTTTGATATGGTGAATATCATGACACAAGGCGGGCCATTCAACTCATCAAACGTGCTTGCGAATTTTATGTATATGGAGGCATTCAAAAACTATCGTATGGGCTACGGCGCAGCCATTGCGGTGGTATTGTTCATCATTATGTTTGGATTTATCGTGCTCTATCTGCGTGAAGTTGTCAAATCCGAAACAGATTTATCCTGATAAATGAGATGTAGCGCGAAATTCCTTTTCGCGCATACGCCTGACATGGCCGCGAAAAGGAATTTCGTGCTACATTTTCAAAAGAGGTTTCTACATCATGGCGCAAGCAGTAATGATCCCAAAAGGCGGAACTGCCGGTGAAGTTCAGCACCCCTTCGTGAAACCGCTCCTTTTTATCCTGATGCTGAGTTTTGTGATTGTTTGGTTATTGCCGGTGTTCGGCGGCATTCTCACATCTATTCGCAGCATGGATGATTTAACGCGCAACGGCTTCTGGGCGATGCCGGAAAGCTTTTCGCTTGAATATTTCAAACAAGCCTGGACAATCGGGATGCTAGGGCGTTACCTTTACAACAGCTTTATTATTACTCTTCCGGCCCTGACCGCCACGCTGTTTTTATCGTCTCTGGCCGCGTTCGCGCTGGCGGGTTATCGTTTTAAAGGCAACTTTGCCATTTATGTTACCTTTGTGGGCGGCATGCTGCTCCCCTTCCAATTGCTCATGCTGCCGATTTTTAAACTGAGCAATTTTCTCAAAGTGTATGACACCTACTGGGGCTTAATCCTGATTCATGCGGCTTTCCAGTTAGGATTCTGTACCTTCTTTCTCAGAAATTTCATGCTGACTGTGCCGTCCCAACTGGCGGAAGCGGCGCGGATTGACGGGTGCAGGGAATTCGGCATCTATGCCAAAATCTACCTGCCGCTCTCGCTGCCGGCCATAGCGGCGGTAGGCACGCTGGAATTCACCTGGATCTTTAACGATTATCTCTGGGCTTTGGTTTTACTCAAAGATAACAACTTAAAACCGGTCACAACGGGTCTATCAACGCTGCAAGGGCAATATATCTCTTCCTGGAACGTGCTTGTGGCCGGGTCATTGTTAGCTACCATCCCTACCGTCGTCGTTTTCATATTTCTGCAACGGTATTTTATCGAAGGCCTAACCATGGGATCAGGAAAATAAAAAGAGAAATCCGGGTTTTGACAAAAACCCGGGTTCTTACATGGAGGAGCGATGCTATGAAAATGGAAAATGGGCGTTTTATCTTGTACGGCAACGCCTTAAGCGAATCTCATTCACAGAAAGCCATCAAATGGCAAAACATGTTTATTAAAAAATTCAACTACGATCCGAACGAACGCTATACGCTGAGTCTGGAAGAAAATCCATATTTAGGCCCGATTTTTGGCTTAAAGAATATTGTGCGCAGCGACAAGGGGGAACCGATCAGCAAGGAAAATACCGTGATTTGCAGCACGATCCGTATGGGGTTCGGTCATTATCGTATTGCTATGGCCGGGGCCTCCTGCGCCAAAGCCATGGGATTCACGCCCTATTGGCTTGATCTGCTGGCGATTCCGGGCATCACGACCGATATTATCAACTATTGTAACACCTGGTATAGCAAATTTTCACGCATCTCGCAGCGCAGCAAATTTTTCAATAAATATGTGTGGGAATCGGTCACCACGGGCGAACCGACCCTGCCGGGTTTATCTTTCCTGCTCAATAATTGGATCGTGGGCTGGCCCTGGCGTTTTTTAAAAACCAATGTCAAAGATTGTAAGATGAGCGAACTGTTTCGGAATTTACATCAGGCGTTGCCGTCGGATATGCCAGTTTTGACGGCGCACATGTGGAACTGCATGGGCGCGGTGGCGGGCGGCATGACGAACGTGGTGGACATGATGTTCGATAACTGGCCGATGGCTTTTCAACTAACCGAAGGCGCGAAACATGGCGTACAATCTCCCTCCGGCTATTACGGCTTCCGCGCCATGCGCGGGTTTGATGAACATGGCAAGATTATGAAGCCGACGCCCCCTGATGCCATTTATTACGTCGGCCATCATGTGGATCATGAACTGGTGGAAAATATCGAAGGTGATTGCGAAGCTCGGCTGCGGCGTATGCATAACCATGAACCGCGCCGTTTTATGTTGACCATGGGCGGCGCGGGCGCACAGCGCGAACTGTTTAAAGCGATGATCGAGCATTGCATCCCGCTGATCAAGCAGGATAAAGTGACCTTGTTTGTGAATCTGGGGGATCACAAAGATAACTGGACCTGGTTGGAAACAGAACTTGCCGGGTATAAAGAAATGCTACACACACATTTCACCTGGGAGGATACACAAGCCTTTGCAGATCAAATTCGAGTTCAGGCCGCCAATGGGCTGCATGTGTTCTTGCACGATAACATCTTCCACGCAGTTTATGCGACCAACTATCTCATGCGGGTTGTGGATGTCATGATCACCAAACCGAGCGAGTTAGCGTTTTATCCTGTGCCCAAAATCTTCAATGAGCGCGTCGGCGGGCATGAAATGTGGGGCGCGATTCGCGGCGCGGAACTCGGCGACGGCACGGTGGAAGTGCGCACCATTCCGCAAACCCTGCAAGCCATTGATTTGCTGACCGATGCCAGTGATCTGTTAGCGATGTACTGTGACTGTATCGTCAAAAATAAACGCATCGGTGTCTATGACGGCGCGTATAAGTGCGTCGAACTCGCCACCGGCAAAAAATTCGAACGCAAATAAGTTTTCCATGGAGGCCATCTTCCGAGGTGTCCTCCACATTGCTTGCTGATGAAGATTGGAATTTTTACGGACTGTTATTTCCCTACCAAAAACGGCATTTCTACCTCGATTGTCCATCTGAAAGAAGGATTGGAACAACAGGGCCATCAGGTCATGATCTTGACCGTCAAGTATCCGCACTATGAAAAACAAGAACCCACAATTTATCGGTTTCCCTCATTTCCCTTCAACTCCATGCTGGAACTACGGGTAGGGCTGGCAGCGCAACGCACGCTGAACCGGATCGTGCAAACACGACAGTTTGACATTCTGCACACCCACACAGAATTTAGTCTGGGTTGGTCTGCCAAACGTGCAGCCCGAACCCTGTACCTTCCCATTGTCCATACGGTGCACACCATGTATCAGGACTATCGTCATTATCTCTGGGGCGGGAAATGTGTGTCTCCAAACATGATTCAATGGTTCTTCACCCGATTTTTGGCCGGTTACGATGCGGTGATCTGCCCTTCACAAAAAATGCAAGCATACCTGTCAGGCTTTCTCCCCGCACTGAAAACGGTTGTGATCGGCAATGGCGTGTCCCAAACTCGATTTTCGCCGAATCGGTTGACAACAGAAGAACGCGCACGAATCCGCGGCAATGTGGGGCTCTGCGCTTCAGACAAGATGATCCTTTTTGTCGGTCGTTTAGCTCAGGAGAAGCGAGTTTTGGAACTCTTGCGTGTGTTGGCTTCGCTTTTACAACAGCATCCGCACTATAAAATCGTGTTTGTCGGCGACGGCCCCTTGCATCAGCAAATACAATCGTTGGCTCGAAAACACGCTATCGCCCAGCAGGTGATTTTGACAGGCTACATACCCTGGGAGAACATGTATAACATTTATGCCCTGGCGGATTTGTTTGTGACCGCTTCGCTTAGCGAGGTGCATCCCATGACCCTGATTGAAGCCGCAATGTGCGGATTACCGATTGTCGTCCGGCGTGACAAGAGTTATACGGATATCGTGCAAGATGATTGCAACGGCTGCCTGGCTGACACAGATGGACAACTTGCCGAGCAGGTCGCCGCGCTCCTGCAAGATGATGTGAAACGACATATATTCTCACAACACGCTCTGAGTGTCGCCGAAAAATTGACGAGTGAAAAATATGTTGAACGCTGTGAAGCCTTATATAAGGATGTTATTCAGAGAAAAATTCTTACCACAGATACCCACAGATAGACACAGATATTTTTGACATGTTTCACAGACACCCCGGTTGTCCGAGAGGTCACCTGGGGTATTCCCTCCTGTCATGAGCAATACCCGGTGACTCACTATGTTCGACAACCGGGATTTCTGAATCATGCCATATTTTTCTGTTATCAGTGTCCATCTGTGTATATCTGTGGTTCAATATATTGACAGAATACAAAAAAGGGTATATGCTATAACAAAAGGAATCAGGCAGAGAAACCGGGTTTTTGACAAAAATCCAGTTTCTTACATGCTGCGGTGGAGATCATGGGACTGAAACAGGGCGAATTTACGCATAACAAGCTGGAGCAGAGCCAACTCACTGCAACCAAAAATACCGATGAACCGGAACGGCGGCGTTTTCTCTACTGCACAGCATGTCATGCGCCGATTACCCGCCAGACCGATCGGATCAGCATTAATGAACAGCATGAACATGTGTTTGCCAATCCGCACGGCTATATTTATCACATCGGCTGTTTTGCCCAGGCTCAGGGCTGTGTGAGAGCCGGTGAAGAAACCGATTTTTTTTCCTGGTTTCCCGGTTATGCCTGGCAAATTGCCCTGTGCGGACGTTGTCTGGCGTTTTTAGGCTGGGCCTTCCATTCCTCGCAATCGCAATTTTGGGGCCTGATTTTGGATAAATTGATCGCTGGTGAAGAGAAAATATCTTGACTCATTGACAGCAAGAGAACTTGTTGTAGTTTAAGGAACTACATGAATAAAGACTAAGCAAGAATTGACTTTTTATAGAGATACAACTATGAGTGAATTTGATTATGAATTTGACAGCGATGTCGTCACAGAAGAAGATATAGAGGTGCGCGAACCGCGACTCTATCATGTGATGCTCTATAATGATAATTATACCACGATGGATTTTGTCGTGTATGTGCTCGAAACGATCTTCCATCATTCCGGTCCGGCCGCAGAGAAAATCATGCTCGATGTGCATCAGCGCGGGAAAGGGGTGGCCGGTACGTATCCGCGCGACATTGCCGAAACCAAAGCTCTGCAAACCCGCAACCTGGCTCAGGAACATCATTTTCCATTAAAATGCGTCGCAGAGCCTGTATAACAATGATATGATCGAACATAAAGAAACTCACGCAAAGCCGCAAAGAACGCAAAGGTTATTATTTATAACAGGCGACAGGTTTTCGGTGCAAAAGAATAATCAAGGACATGTTCGCCTTTACACTCTTTGCGACTTCGCGTCTTTGCGTGAGACTTTTCGTGTGTAATGAGTCGTCAGGAAGTCCAATCTGTCGTTGACACGGCTATTCGTGAAGCTATTTTGCGACGACATGAATATATTACCGTTGAACATTTATTGTACAGCATTTTGCAGCACGACACCGGCGTCACGATCATCAGTGCATGCGGCGGCGATGTGGATCGGCTGTTAAAACAATTATTGCACTTTTTTGCAGAACACATCCCCGAGCTTCCGGTGCTTTCGGTATGGCAGAACGATTCTGCTGCTGAAAGTGAGAGAGAGACGGAAGTAGAGGAACCCTCGCCTGTTCAAACCCTGGGATTCCGCCGGGTATTGGAACGCGCGGTGAATCAGGGGATGTCGTCAGGCCGGCAGGATTTGGATGTCGGCGATCTCCTGGCCGGAATATTTTTGGAACAGGATTCTCACGCCGTTTATCTGCTCAAAAAACAGGGGATCACGCGCTTAGACATTCTTAATTACATTTCTCATGGCATGACGAAAGATGACGATGAGTTATCCCTTGCGAAATTTGATGAGCCCGGCGAACTTGAAGAATCCGAAGAGGAGGAAGACGCCTTTTCTCGTGAGCGAACGCCGCAGAAAGGCTTCAAGCTGGAATCCTTTGCCGTGAATCTAACGGAGTTAGCGCGGCAGGGGAAACTTGATCCGCTCATCGGACGCGAACGTGAAATGAAGCGAGTGACGCAGGTGCTCTGCCGTCGTCTGAAACATAATCCTGTGTTAGTCGGTGAACCCGGAGTGGGGAAAACCGCGATTGTCGAAGGATTAGCGCAAAACATTGTGAAAAGTGCGGCGCCAAAAATCTTGCACAACGTGGAGATTTTCGCTCTGGATATGGGCGCGCTCTTAGCTGGTACAAAATTTCGAGGTCAGTTCGAACAACGCTTAAAAGCTGTGCTGAAAGCGATTAACAAATATAACCGCAAAGCCGCTTCCGGCCTGGGGGCGATCCTGTTTGTGGATGAAATTCATACCATTGTGGGCGCAGGCGCGACGACCGGCACGTCAATTGACGCTTCGGGATTGCTGAAACACGCGCTTCACGCTGACAATTTGCGTTGTATCGGTGCAACCACGCATGATGAATATCGCCGTCATTTCGAACACGACCGCGCCTTAGTGCGCCGCTTTCAAAAAATTGACATTACTGAAGCCTCGGTGGAAGATTCTATCGCCATCTTACACGGTCTGCGCAACCGGTTTGAAGAATATTACCAGGTTCAATACACAGACCCGGCTTTAGAAAGTGCGGCGCAACTGGCGTTTCGACATATTGCGGAACGTTTTATGCCGGATAAAGCGATTGATGTGATTGATGAGGTCGGCGCGTTGAATCAAATCCGCGAACCGGAACAACAAAAAGCCGTGCTGGATGTGGCCGATGTGGAAGAGGTGGTCGGCCAGATTGCACACATTCCGGATCTCAATCCTGGCGAATCTGAACGCGACCAACTGGCGGTGCTTGAACGCAAAATGAAGGAGAAAGTTTTCGGTCAGAATCGCCCGATTGAGGCCGTGTCCGCTGCCATCAGATTATCTCGCGCCGGATTGAATCTGCCCGATAAGCCGGTCGGCGCATTTCTATTTGCCGGGCCAACCGGCGTGGGCAAAACCGAAGTGGCGCGGCAACTGGCTCTGGTTCTGGGAGTCGCTTTTAAACGCTTTGACATGAGCGAATACATGGAAAAGCACACCGTATCGCGCTTAATCGGCGCGCCGCCGGGCTATATCGGCTACGACCAGGGGGGACTCTTAACCGAAGCGATCCGCAAAAATCCGCACTGTGTGCTGCTGCTGGATGAAATTGAAAAAGCGCATATTGATCTGTTTGATATTCTGCTGCAAGTGATGGATCATGCCACGCTGACCGATAACACCGGACGCGAAGCGGATTTTCGCAACGTGATTCTGATTATGACCACGAATGCCGGCGCGCGCGAAATGGGCAAACGTATCATTGGTTTCGATCAATCCATCGATCTTTCAGCGAGCCATCACGCGATTGAAAAACTGTTCAGCCCGGAGTTTCGCAATCGTCTGACCGAGATCGTCTATTTTGACCCTCTATCGCAACAGATTATGATCCAAATCGTGGGAAAATTTATTGATGAACTGAATGGGCAGTTGGCTGCGCAGGAAGTCCGTCTGGAACTTGATGATGCCGCCAAACTCTGGCTGGCAGAGCACGGCTATGATGAAATGTACGGCGCGCGTCCGCTGGCGCGGTTGATTCAAACCACCATCCGTCAGCCCTTAGCCGAAGAAATCTTATTCGGCCAGTTGCAAAACGGCGGAGTAGCACGAGTAACCCTGGAAGATGAGAAGTTGGTAATTCACGCGGGCACTTCAGCGTTATGCCAGCCTGCTAACAATTCCCTGAGAGGATAACTCAGTAGGTGATCATAAGTTTTCAGGTGAAAAACCAGGCTTTTTCGAAGAAACCGGGTTTTTAAATGCCTGAAAACTCTTGAACCAGTATTTATGTCAGAATTTCGTTATGATTCATATTGTGGGCTTTATTGCGGGGCTTGTGACATCTTAGTAGCCTATAAAAACGGACTTGAAACCGGAACAACCCCGCAGTGGAGCGACTTGCCTCCTGAATTTGCCAACAACCTGCCCTTTAACGCCCAAAAAGCTGAGATCAAGTGCTATGGGTGTAAAACGGATACGGTATTTGCCGGATGCTCAAAATGTTTCATCCGCAAGTGCGCTCGCAAAAAGGTGGGAATCGAAACCTGTTTAGATTGTGAGCGTTACCCGTGTTACCGGGTGAAGATCATGGCGTTTGCCAAAAAGCTGCTGAAGATTGAGACAAAACTTCCGCACCTGAAGGCGATAGCGTCTAATATCGAGGTCATCAAAAACAATGGCGTGCAGTTTTGGCTGGAAGAGCAGCAGCGCAAGTGGCAATGTCCGCATTGCGGGAAACGCTTATCATGGTACCGCGCTTCCTGCCCTGACTGCAACAGCCACGGAGAACAGCCCGACTCATTTTCGGTCAGGTGAACGAACTAAATAAGTACAAGGATTTCTCATAAGAAAAGGATTTCTGAATATTGCCTGAAAACAATTGTTTTACGACAATGAAAAACGGAATGATTTTTGCAAAAAAAGAATATGCCCGCGAAACACGCGAAATACGCGAAAATTTTGCATGAAATGACGCGGTGTCTCTTGAAACACTCATGTCATCAACCTGTGTTTTCAACGTATGTTTTCGCGTGTTTGGCGTGTTTGGCGGGCTATCTTCCTGCTTATGCCATATCCGTTCCGTTTTTGATTTGCGAAAAGCTCAGTTATTCTGCAAAAGTCCGAATATTCTTTCTTATATGTGATTCTTGTAGTTACTCAGGAAAACAACAAAGCAGAGGTTGCAAAAACATGAGAGACGCAAACAAAACCATTGGCAATCTAATTGACAAAGCAAGCGTTGCGATTATCGGTTCCGTTGATGAAGATGGTTTTCCAAATTCAAAGGCCATGCTCCCGCCGAGGAAGCGGGAAGGCCTGAAGCACATTTTCTTTACAACCAATACCTCCTCCATGCGGGTCAAGCAGTATCTCAAGAACCCGAAAGCGTGCGTCTATTTCTTTGATAAACGCTTCTTCAAAGGCGTGATGCTGAAAGGCGTCATGGAAGTCCTGCACGACAGCGGCTCAAAGGAAATGATCTGGAGGCCGGGCGATGAAATGTATTATCCCCAAGGCGTCACGGATCCCGATTACTGCGTGCTCAGATTCACGGCGCAACAGGGAAGGTATTACAGCAATTTCGCCTCTGAGAATTTTGAAACTGAATAGAGTTCAATCAGGCTGTTGCTTTGGAGCGATCTCAAAGATAGTTTGCGAGCCAAAAAAGTACACATCAAACTCACGAAAGAAATTCATCTGTCCCAAAATGACAGGCACATGACGATGTTGCGTCCAGGCAAACACGAGCTTGACCGGGGCAAATGGCTCAACAGTCGCTGATACGATCAAACTGCGTGCCTCATAGCCGCCAAGATTGCCAGTCAACCGAACTGGCGCAGGGAGGCGATCCCATACTGCGCCAAGTTGAATCCCAAGATCATAGGGTAACACATTGACCGTTGCGCCGGTATCCAATAACCCAGAAACGGATACCGATCTCCCCTGGTAGGTCAAGAGCATTGGCAAAAAAGGGAGCTTGATGCTTCCTGGGCGTGGATCAGTAAAGGGGAATCGTCGTGTGTTCGTCTGCATACATGTTCGTCTCCTTCTGTAGTTCGCGCCATAAAGTCTCTGCGGCGTCATACGCGTCATAAGGAGACCAGATCGGATATGTTGCGCCTGGTCGCAACATGAGTGCCGCTTCTTCCTGTGCTAAGTCTGCCATGATCCATTGTATTAACTGAAATTTTTCAAGGCGTGGTAATGGCTTGATCGCGGATTGTAATTCAATCAATGACATCAGCATACTTCCTCGCTTACCATGTTGCATGTTAGGAATATCAATTGAAAGCCTGTTGAGACCCCACATGCTTTCAAAGATGAAACTTCTCTATGACAATATAATCACTCATTATCTCTCCGTCAAGACAAAAACAGGGAAGAACACAAATCTTGTCTTCTCTGTTCATTGCTCGCCGTGTTTCGGGAATGAGCGAAGCGATTTCCCGAAACAACAAAAACTGGGCTGCGACTACTCTGTAAACTAAATTGGATGATTGAAAGTCATATCATCACTCTCCAGAGATTTCTATAACGCAATGTGCAACTTCGGATGACTAACACCAGGCTTTAGCCTGGTGATGGGCGAAAACGCTCCTTCACCCTCTCCTTCTGCCGTCCACAGGACGGCGGAAGGAGAGGCGAGGGGAATGGTGCTGCCCTTTCCCCCGGCATAAATGCCGGAGTGAGTCATTCGAAATTACACATCGCGTTAATAGATTGATTTTAGGCTCATTGAGTGTCTCCTGAGTTTCCTGAATTATCACTCGAGCTAAGGCCAAATGCTGGAATCCCTTGATAAGTACCTCCTGATATGACCGGAATGTTTGCTTTTCCCAAATAACCCTCATTATGCCTTCATCCCGCTGGTGGCGATACCCTGCAAGATATTCCGGCGCAGGAAAAAGAACACGATCACCATCGGGATAATTGTGATGACGGCCCCGGCAGAAATTGCGCCGTATTCAATGTAAAATTGGCGTTGATAGATGGCCAGACCCAACTCGGTAGTGTATTTATCTTTGGTAGTCACCACGACAAGCGGCCAAATAAAGTTGGCCCAGGCTTCGGAAAACGCAAAAATCCCCAGCGCCATCATCGCGGATTTACTTAACGAAAGAACAATCCGCATGTAAATCCAGAATTCATTTGCGCCGTCTATGCGGGCCGAGTCTATTAAATCGTCCGGAATCGCCATAATATTCTGGCGCATGAAGAAAACCCCAAAAGTCATGATTGACATGGGAAAAATCATGGCCGCATAAGTATTCATCATTTTGGCCTTGAACACCATGATAAAGAGCGGGATCATATAGACTTGCAGCGGAATAATGGCCGTGGCCAGAATCAGCGTAAACAACAGGCCTTTGTAGGGAAATTTATATTTCGCAAAGATAAAACCGGCCAGGCTGGAAGTCAGCAAGATGCTGACCATCGATCCCAGCGAGACGATCAGGGAATTCAGCATATATCGTAAGAAATCTTCTTTCACCAGAATTTGGGAAAAATTTTCCAACGTGATGCGCTCCGGTAGAAATTTTGGCGGCCACACGCTGATATCAGCGGGGGTCTTCAGGGCGGTTGTCAACACCCACAAAAACGGAATAATCACCATGACGGCAAACACCATGCACACCCCATACGCCACAAGTTGAACCCAACGTTCTCGAAACATAAGTGCTCACTCCTCATCTTCCCGAAACACAAGAAACTGGATAATAATCAGCGTCATCACCAACACCAGCAGCACCACAGACTGCGCGCCGGCGTAGCCCATGCGATAATATTGAAACGCGTTCCGATAGATTTCGCTTACCACCACTTTCAGATCATAGGCCGGTGCGCCCTGGGCCGAGGCCGTCAACACATAGACCGGCGAAAATACATTAAAAAACGTGATTGTGCTCATGACCACCGCAAACAGGATAATGGGGCGCAATAAAGGAAAGACGATATGCCACAGGCGATTCCACGGCGTCGCACCGTCAATTTCGGCGGCTTCCAGATAGGTGGTAGGAATATTTTTCAGCCCCACGCTGAACACAATAATGTAGTAGCCTAACATCTTCCAGACCGCGACAATGACGACGGCATAAATAATTAATTTGGGGTCTTGCAGCCACCCTTGCCTGCGAATCCCAAAAATCGAAAGACTATAGTTTAATAAGCCGTACATCGGATCATAAATCCATTTCCAGATCACTGAGGCCGGCACCCACGGCGTCACCACCGGAATGTAAAAGATAATTTCAAACAGTCCCGATATGTGCTCGATACTGCGCAGTAAAATGGCGATCAGCAGCGCCAGAACAAGAGTGAGCACCACCGCAAGCGCTGTGAATTGAATGGTATTGACCAGGGCCGTATGAAAGGCGTCGTCTTCCAACAATCGCCGATAATTTTGAAGCCCGATAAAAGGTTTGTTTTTTTGGGTAATATGATAGCGATAGAAGGAGAGGCGAATTGTTTCAAGGATCGGATAAATCCGCACCACGACAAACAAGAAATAGACTGGCCCTAGCGCCAGCAAGATCCACAGGCCATGATGTTTTTTAAAACTCTGATAAGCTTTGCTGGAGGATTCCGCCATGTTCTCTACCTGTATACCCACCCCTCCCCCTCCTTTGGAGAGGGCTGGGGGTGAGGCCATAGAACTTAACAGCCCTGCCTGCTCCTGGGAGGAGCAGGAGGGGTTGAGGAATACGACTCTTATTCCGAAAGAATCCCGTTATCTGCCAAAATGTCTTCAGCGACTTTTTGCATCTTTTGAATCACCGCTTTGCACCCTTCAGGATTATCCACCAGCGAGGCGTCCCGGAAGGCTTCCTGTAGCACTTCGCCCACCCTGGTCGTCATTTCTTCATAGGCGATATTCGGGGCTTCCAGATATTGATTGTAGCCCTCAACATCTTCCATCACGGCTTTATATTTCGGATTCTCTGTCAGGAACCAGCCAAAATCCCGATCCTTGCGCAGCGGGCTATACCCTGCTGTTTTGAGCAGCACGTCCAGAGCTTCCTGTTCTTGCAGCATCCTGATAAAGTCCCAGGTTTCGTCTTTCAGTTTCGACTGATTATTGACCGACAGGATCTCGATGTAGTTGAACGCGCCGCGCACAACCCCTTTGGGCATCGGCGCGGTGTCAAAATTAATGTCGGGGCCGTTGGTTTTAATGAAGGCGATCGCCCAGGTTTCCCGCAAAAACATTGACGCCACTCCCGAGGCAAATCCTTGCGCGTCGTGCTTGAGATCCCAGTCGTCAACTTTCCGGTCGCCGTGCAAATGGTTGACATGATCCAGCAGGGCCTGCACGGCCACATCCAGGTGATCGTTCAGGGTTACGCGCACCGTGCCCGGTTGGTTGCCAACTTCAAAAATCTGTTCGCCCGCCATCTGATAGTACAGATACCCGAATTTCTGGATTCCGCCGGAAGGTCCGGTTAAGCGCATAGAAAAACCAGCCCGTTCAAGCGTTCCGGAAGCGTCTTTTTTGACGAGTTTTTCAGCATACTCCCACATCTGCTCAACCGTATCCGGCGGTCCGGGCAGGCCGGCTTCTTGAAAATGATCGACATTATAATACAGGGTGCTGCGCCCGGTCCAGTAGGGAACTCCATAGGCCACACCGTCACCGGTCACGATAGCCGTATAAGTTTGATTCATTTTTTCCGGATCGTTTACGATTTGGGCCAGATCATCTGGTAATGGTTCCAAATACTCGTTATTGTAATAGCGCGGGAACAGAAAATCATGTAACGCCAACAAATCCGGACCGGCTCCGGTCGGCACGCTGCTGGCGAGTTTCGCTTCAAAGTCGCGCAGTTCAAAGGTCAGAATTTCCACTTCAATCTCAGGATATTTCTTCTCAAATTCGGCTTTCACAAGCTCAAATGCCGGCAAGGTTTCGCCATATCCCAGCCAGATCGCTAATTTTTCTTTGGCCAAAGCCGGACTCCCGATCATCAGCATACTGGCAACGACGAAAATAAGAGTGACCATCCACAAAAATTTTTTAGTCTTCATACTATATTGCCTCCTTCGTTCTTTAAATGATCCTTATAAATCAATGAACAGACAATTCCACCAAAGCAGGATAAATCAAGCAGATAAACCAGGCAACAGAGGTTCGCGAGGATTGTATTTGTTAAGGAGGGATTTTCAGCCTGGCGGCATTGTCGTAGCGGATATTATATCTTTTGTAGAAAACGTCTCCGTTCATCATGCTCTCCATAAGGCCCCATATAGCCGCAGAAGATTTTATTTCTATCGAAAAGCATCATAAATCTATACGAAAACAGCAGGTGTCAAGAAAAATCTTTGCGTTTTTTGGTCATGACACCTCACAAAACAAACGGCGTCGCGCTTACTTATAATTGAAAACCAGCACATTCGTCAGTTCGACGTTCTGGCCCTTCCCGCCGTAGAGGACGACGCGCTGGTCATTGTCATAGCGGCCGCAATACCCATAAGGTCCCGTATCCAGATTCATGGCATACATGGCAGCATACTGCTCTTTGAGGATGTCTGCCGCTTCGTAAAGCGTCAGTTTCTGATTAAAGGAATCATAGATTGACACAGTCTCAGAAACATCCTGAAAAATGACGCGACGGCGATCTGGCTCTGTATTGTCCAGCGATTTGTCAATATTGCCATTGCTGATCAACAGATGCGATTGGAAGATTGAAAATCGCTGGCGTTCCGCTAATTTGAGAAAATCCAGATAATCCTGGTGAACGTGCTTGATCGCATAGCGTCGGAACTGATACTCTAAATTCTCAATGTTTCGAATGTGGAATTTTCCTGAAGAATCAAGAATCGCCAGGCCATCCCAGGCTTGTAAGACCGGGTTCAACACCTGGCCATCCACAACAAATAACCCGGTCGGATATTGAAACTCTGAAGTATAAGTTGCCGTCATTTCTAAGCGTTTTGTATAACCTTTCACCTTCCGAACGCCCTTGAGAATGAGCGCATCAGGGCCGGAAATCCGCAGGAGTTTCGCCACATAATCAGACTTGCGCGTGAAGGTTGCCAGAATTGTTCCTCGTTGTTCGGGGGATGCCGGGGTTTGTTCTCCGGATTGTAAAAATTCCGGCACCACCTGGCGAAAAAAGAAGCGATAATCATAGGGTATCTCGGTATGCGTTCGCAGATTCCCCAGATAACTTTTATCGAGCCGTTGGAGCACTTTATACAGCCGCTCGTGCTCATCAACGGGGGGAATATGGCGTTCTTCCAGACTTTTCAGAAAGGTTTCAAACGTATAAGGGCTTGTATTAAACAGGTAAATATCAACTTCGGGGTGCGTCCAGGTCAAATAGAACAAATACACCAGATAGACAATCATTCCCATGAGCACAAACACTACTATAAATTTCAACACATCCAAAATCCTGTACATGCGTTCTCCTGAAAGGTCGGAGTGCAAAAGCTCTGCTTTTGCACTCCGACCTTTCTACTGTTGTGGCTGTTGAAACAGTTCAGGGTATAATAAAACGGTTTTTTCCCAGATGCCGCGTGCAACTTCCACAGCTTCACCGGAAATGATCGGGCCTTTTTCAAGGACGATCGCTATCGCAAGCTGCGGGTTCTCGACCGGGACAAAACTGATAAACCAGACGACATTGTATTTACGTCCGCGCTGATCTTCTACTTCGGCTGTTCCGGTTTTGCCGGCTACATGGTCTTTCAATGAATAATAGGGAATCGTGCTGCGCGCCATACGCACCGCACTGCCGACCTGTACCACGTGCTGCATCATCGGAAAAAGCTCGCCCAGCATGTCCGCCTGGAACACTCTGATTTGTTGCGGATACGGAAATGCCCGAGTCGTTTTGGTCACCCGATCTTCAATCTCCTTGACAATATGCGGGTAAGGCCGCAAGCCCAGGTTCCCAACAGTCATGGCGACGGTCGCCATTTGTAATGGTGTGGCTAAAATTTCCCATTGACCGATACCCATCCGCGCCAATTGCGATAATTTTAATTCTTCTTGTGGGGTAGGTACCTGACTTTTGAGGCTGATTAGCGGATCGCGCGCATCACGCTCAATCCGAGAAACCAATTGGAGATCCCGGCGAAACATCTCGTACGGCAGAAAATCGAATTCCTGATTAAACCCATAGCGCTCAGCATACTGTTGAATCGTTTGCCATCCGGCGCTTAAGGCCAGAAAGGCAAAGGTATTATTGCAGGATTTCGTCAAGGCCGTATCTAGCGTTAATTCGCCATGCGCGGAGCCGCCGAAATCGGGAATGCCGTATTTCCCAAAACTGACACCGCGAAAAGATGTGAGGTGACCGGTGCAGGCAAACGCTCCGCCGCCGCTTTTGATTTTATATTGACCATCCCCAATGTCCCAGAGAAATTGCGCTTTATTATCCAGGGCGATGGTGGACATGATCACTTTCATGGTTGAGCCAGGCGGATAACTTTTCTGCGTGGCGCGATTAATATAGGAACTGTTCCAATGATCTGCTTCAGATTCGTTCAGGGCCTTCAAAATGCTATGCAGATCATTGGGATTGTAAGACGGAATGCTGGCTGAAGCCAGAATCTCGCCTTCTTTATTAATCATAATTGCCGCCCCGGTAAAGGCTGATGTTCGATAGCGCGTGTTTAATTCTACCAGCTTTTTATTCAATTCAGCATACACTACGCGCTGTAAATCATCGTCAAGGGTTAAGATCAAATTATTGCCCGGTCTGCGTTGAATAGTGCGTTGCAGCGACCACCAGGGCGGCTGCTTTTCCTGTCCTAACAAAATTTGATCAAAGACTTTCTCAATGTTGCCCTTAAATTGATTTTTCGCAAAACTATAGCCAAGAATATGCGCTAACCGGTCTCCTAACGGATAAAACCGCTGACCGTTGCCGGCATTTTGCGCCAGCACGCCTTTTCCCGGCGCAACATAGCGAAACGTATAGCGTCCGAGGGTGAATTGCTGTCCGTTTTGTAAAGGAATGTCCTTCTCTCCGGATTTCAAGTGAACCATTCCATCAGCATAGGCAACTGACGTATCTTTTGAAAAGGTATAGCCGCCGGCTACGTAAATCAGATTATCAGGATCTTTATTCGGGTTGAAGGCAATGATCGTTTTGGGATCCGTCGAAGGGGTAATGAGCAACTCCGTCACCGGAGACTTCGTAAGATCGGTATAAGCCCACAAACGCGCATGAGAATAGCGATCTCGATCAAAAATTTCGCCTCGTTCTGTCGCCAGTTCTTCCGCAATCGTGTGCGGATTGGTCAATCTGGCCGCATATTGATAAATGTCTTTGACCTGATTGGTCTGCTCATTGAAAATAAAATTTTCGATTTGATCCGGATAAAATTGATAGCTGTCTTCCGCTTCCCGATTAAAAGGGCGTCGCCAGCGTAAAGCCGCTCCGGCCTCTTCCCGAAATCGGAAAATTTTTCCCAGGAGAAATTTTTGTTTAGGCGAGAGTTGTTCAAATTCTGCTTGCACGAATTTTCCGGTGTGATCAAAGCCTTTGACAAAGATTTTCGGCATTCCCTGGCGCTGCGCCGGATCATCCAGGGAAAACAAACCATGTTCGATTGCCTGGCGTACATACTCTAAAAACTCTTCATCAATCAGGTAATCAGGAATGTATTTCTTTGGAATCATGCGCAACCCGCCGATGATGTTGCGAGCATCGCGGGACAATTTATAGGTCGGACGCACGCCCCGGATGATTTTCAAAGCCAGGGCTTCTTGCTGCTCAATGTGTACAAATTCAAAAGTGGTATTCTCAATTCTGATCTGTTGACCGGCCTGAACTGTCGTCTCAGTAGTTACATGCACCCACTCGGGTGGTTTTGGCTTGGAAGAATCCGGCGATGACGGCGCGGTAAGAAGCTCAACCCCTTTCTGTCCGACATTTTTGAGCCGGTATTGCTGCGGCTGACCGGGGAAAAGAAAAAAGTGTACTGGTTCAACCGCATTATCTTTCACGATAATATCATTGATCTGCCATTGGTTCAGTTCTTCCGGGTGAATGGAACGTCCGACGGACACGCCGTCATTCAAATCCCGGTCAGGGGCATAATAGCCGATTGTCAACAGATGCGGAGTCCAGTCGTTCAATTGGCGTACCTGAAAAATGGTATGCCCAATCACAAGCTGATCCTGTTCTTTCAGTTGTGTGGTGTTGCGAACAGGTGCGAAATTGAGTAAGAGATGCTTACTCAGCGGTCTCAAATAAAACGAGTCGTCTCGGTAGTATATCTCCGCCACAAGCCCGGAAAACGAAGGATCACGGTTGACAATATACTCTACATCAGGCTGTTGGTGTAAGCGCAGGAACCAGAAGATCAATCCGGCAATAAACGGTAGTAATATCGCCGCCAGCCAGAACAGATTATTGCTCATGCGGTCAAATTTGAATTTATGCAGAATCCAATGTTCAATACGCAACAGGTGTCTCATAACATTCTACCATCCATCTCATTGTGAAAAGTATCTGGAAAAATTCTTTTTGTTCTTGAATAAATCACAGCAGGTTTTATCATCTTTGTCAATATATTCTTGCAAAAGTTCCTGTGAACTTCTAAAGATGTCCAGACTGTTGGAACTCTTCGTCAATAATGGAACATGAAACCTTGTACCCGACAGCAATGAATTTTCATGATGATCGTGATTCATGATGATGAGGTACAAAAGCAGCATAGAGGTTATGGAAGCAACGCTTTTTGATCATAAGCAATCAATTGAAGTTCGGGCGATTCTGATGGGGGAACGCATAGATTTACGTTCATTGGAAACGGCGCGTCGTCTGGCCATGTCGCCGCTGATATTAACCTCCGGGGAATCTGGCTGCGCCGCTATTTTTCGCTATGGCGCCGTGGTACTGTTTGGACTAGAGCCAATGGAAGAGGTCGCCTTTTTGTCTCAGATTGAATCAATGGTGATCAAACCCTATCCTGACCATGAAACCGAACAAGTGACGGTGTATCTCGATCCAAAACGCGAAGAGCTGGTCGATCGAAATGGCGATATTGTGCTGCGTGAATTTTCGATTGACCGTCTCCAAATCGTCGCCGATATTCTGGGGAAAAGCGTGGTGTTAGGACGGTATGAATCACGTGTGGCCGAAGCCTTTGATCGCATTGAACCCTTAGCGGAAACCTTGCAGATTCGCGGCAAAGGCTTAGGCAAAGACCGGGAACTGATGCGGCACATTGGCGATACGCTTCTGATTCAGCATAAAATGGTCGGGCGCGTGGAAGTCAGCGAAAAACCGGAAATACTCTGGGATCATCCGAAACTTGAACGCTTATATGTTCATCTGGAAAGTGAATATGAACTGCGCGAACGCCATCTGGCCCTGGAACGCAAATTAGAACTCATTTCCAGAACGGTTGAGACTCAGCTCGATCTGTTGCACAACAATCGTTCACTGCGCGTCGAATGGTACATTGTGATCTTAATTGTAGTCGAGATTTTACTGACCCTCTATGAGATGTTTTTTAAAGCCTTATAATCGGGTTTCCGCACCAATTCTATAAATTTCATCCCTGATACCCATCCATAAAACCGGCATTGGCGGTTTTGAGTGCCTGCCAGAGGGGTTCTACGTGCGACAGCCTGGGACCGAGCGGATGAATCAGCATGGCCTGGCGGATCAAGTCTTCGTTTTTTTGCAGATAGCCTTCGATGACCAGGCGTTCAAAGTTTTTGATCGTGACAATCAGGCCGCTCACCGCTTTGTGACTGTTTCCTAACATGAGAGGTTCAGTGCCTTGTTGGATGATCGTGACCGGAATTTCCATGATGTAGTTATCCGGGAAATCCTGAATCGCTCCGTTATTGCGGGTATTGATGATATGCGTAGTACGGGCGCCGGTAACAAGATCGTGAATCAATTCCGCAGCGGCGGTTGAATACAGCGCGCCGCCGCGTTGCTCAAGCTGCGGGGGTTTGTGATCTAAGCTCGGATCAGCATACAGATTGAGAAGTTCCGTTTCAATCGCTTGCACGATTTCGCCGCGTGTGCCTTGTGCTTGTTGGGCTTCGCACTGCTGTTGCAGCATGGTATCAGTCATATAAAAATACTTGAGATACGGATTCGGCAGTAGTCCGAGTTGTTCTAAAAATTCGAGTGGAAATGGGGCATCGGGGATATTTTTCGGGTTCAGGTGGAAGCTTTGCCAGAGATCAGCAGTGCGGTCAATGCCCTGAATCATCACCTGTTCGATCCAACTGAGATGATTCAACCCATAATATTTGACAAAAATTTCCTGCTGCTGACAGCCAAACAGATTTTGCAGGGAACGCAGCACATTGATCGGATAATTACACAACCCGATCGTGCGTTCATACTGCAAATAGTTGCGGATAAATTCAGTCAACATACCGGACGGATTGGAAAAGTTGATAATCCAGGCTTGATTTGACATGTGCTTTGCCAGTTCGACGTACTGTTCCAGAATAGGAAAGGCGCGCAGCGCACAGGCCATACCGCCCATGCCGGTGGTTTCTTGACCGATCAGGCCGTAGCGCAAAGGAATCGTTTCGTCGGCAATGCGCCCTTGCAAGCCGCCCGGGCGAAATTGATGGATGATGAAATCCGCGCCCTCTATTGCTTCCTGGGGAGTAAAAGTAGAGTGCAAGGCGACGCCGCAATTCGCCTTCTGCACCATACGCCTGGCAAAATCCGCGACAATGCCGAACTTGTGGTCATTTTGCTTGAGATCCAGCAGCCAGAGTTCTTTAAGCTGAATTTGTTCGTGAATATTGATAAACCCTTCGATCAGTTCAGGGGTGTAGGTGCTGCCGCCGCCAATCACGCAAATTTTCATCATGAGTACCTCTCAGGAAAAACCGAGTTTTTTCAAAAAACTCGGTTTTTAAGGGTGTAAACAATTACAATAAGTCTGAATGATACGTTGTGAAATCTCGTTTGTAAGCTGAATTCCGCCATTTTCAAGGGCATAGAAGAGTGCGCCGACCACCGGGTCCCACTGCGGGACAATGATGTTGACGTGATAGCGCTGACGTAAGGCCAGTTCGATCATACGCATCAAGGGCTGATATTGCGCTCGAAAAACAGGACCATCCAGGACCAGAGTGAGTTGTTCGTCCAGCGTAAACAACGTCGTAGAGAATTCACGCACAATGGTTAAGACTTCTTTGGTCAGCATCCAGGTGATTTCTAGAGCCTTGCCGTCCCCCATCTCGGCGGCTTTGAAAAATGTCTGAATCACTGTTTTCACCGTCGCCGCATTCATGGGCAGATTGATAATATCTTCCGGCTGCTTCACTTCGAGGGCGTCCGGTATCATGCGGGTTAATATGGTTGGCTCAGCGCGACCGTCGGCCGAACGCATCGCCGCGCTGCATGCAAAGTGCGCAATTCTATACGCGCCAAGCACATCGCCTAAATATTCGCATAAGCCGCCGATACGCTTGCGCTGGCCTCTGGCGTTCATGGCAAAATTCGTATTGCCGGAACCGCAGGTCACGACCATGCCGATCCCATCAATGGTCCCGCTTTTGAGGGAAATCCAGCCGTCATTCTCAAAATCGAAACTGATTGAGGGAGTGACAGAGGCGAGAATGTTGCGTAACATCTCAAAATCATGAGAGGTATCGGCCCCGGCTGCGCCATAATACAGCCCGGATATCTCCGAAAAACTGCATCCGCTTTGTTGCAGAAGAGTGCTGAATCCGGCTTGCAGAATCGCAATCGCCTGTTCGCGGCCGCAGCCCTGATAATTCGCACCGCGACCGTAATACACGGATTTTACGTCACCGGTCTCATCAGCCAGGACGTACAACGTTTTGGTGTTACCAATATCAATACCGATAAAATGTTTCATAATGATAATGTTGTTTCGGAAATTTTACCATGACGACAACGGATTTGAGAAATCAGCGGATTTTGAAGGAGAAATCCAATAAATTCTTCGCGACAACGGATTTGAAAAATCAGTAGATTTTGAAGGAGAAATCCGGTAGATTCATCAATCCGTTGTCGTATTGATATCCTTTGAATCACCTGAATATTTCGGGAATTTTGAAGATTCATTCCCAAAACAACAAAAATTTCTTGATCTTTACTGCATATCTTGTCAAGAAAAAATTTAAGCACAAATTTTTCATTTGTTAGCACTTTAACGGAGGAATTATGTGTAAAATCGAGTTTTTCAAAAAATTCAGTTTTTACACGCGTGTATGAAAATTCTATTTTTGCGGGAGAAATTATGAATACAATACTACTTGACGAAAACTTCGATCAAAAGACTCTTAATGCAAAACTGCAATGGTACAATCCGTCGCAAAACTGGCAGATTCGTGATTCCTGGTTGATAATTGAACCGGATGCCAATACCGATTATTGGCGTAAAACGCATTACGGTTTTATTGCGGATAATGGACATTTTTTGTGGACTGAAGTCACGGGGGATATGATCATGACGACGCACGTGTGTTTTCATCCGGCGCATCAATATGATCAGTCTGGATTAATGGTACGCCTTTCCCCGACCTGCTGGTTGAAAACCTCGGTCGAATATGAGCCACACGAACCAGATCGTCTGGGGGTGGTTGTCACCAACGATGGCTATTCGGACTGGTCAACCCAGAATTTTCCCGGGAACAGGGATGAATTGATGCTGCGTGTTCGCCGCGAAGGCAGCGACTATTTTGTCGAATATCTGCTGCCCGACAGACGTAAACACACAGAGTCCGGAACCTGGACTCAAATACGTATGGCGCACTTACACGAGGATGATGGCCAGCGTCCGATTCAGTGCGGATTGTATGCGTGCAGCCCAAAAGAAGCAGGGTATCGCACTGAATTTGAATTTTTGAAGATCGAAGCCGGGCGTGTAAGCGTTTAGGGCTGTTTGCAGATAGGAAGGTGTATGCGCGCAAATACGAAAAAGAAACTTCTGGTGATCAGCCATGTTGAAGCCTTACGAGGGTTGCTCTCAACCCTCGTGCGCTCACATGGAGCGTATGACGTGGTTGCCGTTGAAGATGGCGTGAAAGGGATGGAACGCGCTCTGCGTGAGAGGCCGGATTTGATTCTGCTCGATATTATGACCCCGCGCATTGGAGGTTATCAGGTTGCTAAATTTTTGCAGGCGAATGTGCATGCCCCTCTTCCGATTTTGATGCTGTTAACAAAACATGCTATTGGTCAAACTGACAATTTCGCCCTGCATTTTGATGTGATGAATCTCCTGTCGCGGATTGACGTGTTGCTACACCGCAGGATTCCCAGTGTGAGCGTCAATCCCCTCCTTGGTTTTCCTGCAAACATAGACCTTGGGCGAGAACTTACTACGCGGTTGTCTCGGCAGGCCAAATTTGCTGTCGGCTATATTGAACTCCATGGGCTGCAAACATATAATGCCCACTATGGGTCAACCAGAGGCGATCAACTTATTCTGCGTGTCAGACATCTTCTTGAAGAAACACTACACGCATGGGGCGATCAATCTGACGTACTGAGGCACATTCGCGGCAAAGATTTTGCGTTCCTGACGACTTCTGACCAGGTTGAACCCCTGTGCCAGCAGATGATTGCTATCTATGAATGTGAAATTTCAGCCTCTCACCCTGACCTGAGCCATGCTCTCAAACTGACTCTTGCGGTAGTGACGAATCGTGAACGCGAATTTACAGATTTCATCGAGATCGGAGAACATGCGCTAGATCTTCAGCGCTATCTGCAATCACTTCCCGGAAGTCATTATGCGATTGATCGGCGCATTACACGATAGTAGTTGGATTATTACTCTTTTAACTTCACCCACAGTTTCCTTCTACTAATTCTTGTTTATATGTCATTGGTGTAATTGCTATTCTCCGCGCACGTTCCTGCGATTCAGATGACGCTCCAGGCCACGCACCATCAAAGAGAGTGAAATCGTCATGATCAAATAGAGATAGGCGACCACGTTGTAGGTTTCAAAAAATTTAAAGGTTGAAGCCGAATAGACTTTCCCAAGTTGAGTAATGTCCTGGACTCCCAGGGCGGAAACCAGGGCGGAGTCTTTGATCATTGCCACAAATTCGTTACACAGCGGCGGCAGTACGTTACGAACAGCCTGGGGCAGAATAACGCAGCTCATAGCCTGTCGCCAGGTCATGCCAGAGGCGGTTGCAGCTTCCATCTGACCTTTATCTATTGATTCAATACCGGCGCGAAAAATTTCTGAAATAAACGCGCTATATCCGATGGTTAACGCCAGAATCGCCCGCCAGACGAAATTTAATGTTCGAATATTGAGTTCTGCTATCAGTCCGATGCTAATCAAGGGGTGAAATACCCAATTGACCGCTTGCACCAGAGCCGGTGCACCTACAAAGGCGATGTAGTATAAAATCACCAACATGGGCACGCCGCGCACAATCTCGGTGTAGAGCGATGCGCTTTCGCGCAGCAGGCGCAGCGGAGCGATGCGCATGAGTCCGATCAGCAACCCCAGAATAATTGAAAAGGTATAAGCGACCAGCGACACGTAAATAGTCGTGGCGATCCCTTTTGATACAGCGGACAGAATGATGCGGTAATCACTGCCGGTTGCGGCGCGCCATAAGAAAAACAGCCCCAGAAGAATAATGATTAACAGCCAATAGGGGACCCTGGAAAACAAATCTGCCACCTGAAACCAGCGCGAACGTCCGAATCTGCCGCCAAGTTGAAAATTCACGATACATTCCTATTCCCTGAGAAAAAAGGGGCGGAGAATTCCGTCCCTTTTACAGTACATTTACGATTCCAGCAAAGCACGATTTACTGGTTATATTCAAAAAACCATTTGGTATTCAGGTCATCCAAAAAGCCGTCGGCTTGCATTGCCTGAATGGCGGTGTTAAAGGGTTCTACCAGATCTGAACCGGGGGTGAAGATAAAGCCGAATTCTTCAGTGCCTAAAGGTTCGCCAACAAGCTTGAGTTTCCCGGCGTGCGCGCCAATGTAGCCCCGACTGGATGCGGCATCCATCAAGACCATATCAACATCGCCGCTGAGCAAGGCCTGCACCGCTGCGCCAAAATTCTCAAAGAGTTTGATGCGCGGATTGGCTTCGTCGCCGTCCAATACTTCATACACCGCCACATAAAAATTGGTCGTTCCGGTCTGGGACCCGATCAAAAGATCGGTCTGATCGCTGAATTCTTTCGCCGTAGCAAAACGGTTTTCATCAACACGCGCCAGCATAAACTGCTGCGACACCATATAAGGGATCGAAAAATCCACTTGCTGTTTGCGCTCATCGGTGATGGTAATGCCATCCATCCCCACGTCGAATTGTCCGTTACGCACCGCTGAGATCATCGCATCCCAGGAAGACACCTGCCAATCAACTTTGCAATTCAAACGCGCACAGATCTCATTAACTGCATCATATTCCCACCCCACAGCTTCGCCGGTTTTGGGGTCAATGAAATTCAAGGGCGGATAATCGTTGCCAGTGACCGCGACCACGGTGCGCCCCGCTAAATCCGGCAGAGCGGGCTGCGCCCATAAAATACCGCTACTCAGACATATTCCAACCACAATCAGGCTAATCACGCACACAGATTTTACTCTCATAACACCCTCCTTTGAAACGACAGGAATTATAAATAAGCAGGAATCGCTTTGTCCCTTTTCATATAGTCGGGCGAGCGCCAGCTCATGACAACTCCTTTGTTAATAAAAAAATGACACCATGCCCCTACTGAATGTGACAAAAGGATAGCCTCAGTTCAACGTATGGTCTTATAAGGTTGCACAAGGAGAATTGTCAAGAAAAAGTCGCTGCGACCCGAAAACAGACAATCCCTTCATCCTTCGACAATCTCGCTGTGAAAGGCTTATCAGTTTCTCGAAAAATGAAGACCCTTAAAGAACTTGAACATGTGACATCTGCCCTGGGGTTTGTCTTTTCGCGCAGAACGTATAAAAAGAACTTTTTTGCGATATTATGAGATTGGGGGAGTGCTTTTTTTCTCCTTGACAAGATTCTACGATGTCTATAAATAAAGATAAATGTGAATATACCTGGAAAAAACTCATTTTTTCTTTGAGCATGGTCAGCGACCTGAAGTGCTTTCGCCGGGGAAGGCGTCGGACACATCAATGTTCACCATGCGGGAGAAGGATGTTATGAAAATATGCCCGATGATGAATCGCCGTGAATTTTGCAAAACCAGCCTGGCTGTGGGGGCTGTGGTGTACGGAGCCTCATTATTCGGCTGGACGAATGATGTTGATGCGCAAAGCACCGCGTTACCGGATCTGCTGGCTATTAAAAATGGCGAGCCGGATGTCATGTTTGAGCAGGCCATTGCCGCTATGGGGGGCATGGAGCGGTTTGTGCAGGCCGGCCAGATTGTGGCCGTGAAACCCAATATCGGCTGGGATCGCCCTCCGGAAACCGGAGCAAATACCAATCCGCTTCTGGTCAAACGCATCGTTCAGGAATGCTTGAAAGTCGGAGCAAAAAAAGTCTATGTGTTTGATAATGGCGTCGATTCGAGCCGGCGCACATACAAGACCAGCGGGATTGAAGAGGCTGCCGCTGCTGCCGGAGCGATTGTGGTGCCGGCGCATACGAAGGACATTTATGAGGAAGTTGCGCTGACAGGCACACAAAAGCTGACAAGCGTCAAGCTACACAAAACGTTGTTGGAGTCGGATGTCTTGATTAATGTGCCGGTGCTCAAACATCATTCTTCCTCACAACTAACTTGTGCCATGAAAAACCTGATGGGCGTTGTGTGGGATCGCAATGCTTATCATTGGAAGGGACTGCACGATTGTATTGCGGAATTTTGCCTGTATCGCAAACCGACCTTGAATATTGTTGATGCTTATCTTGTTACCATGGCCAATGGCCCGCAACGCGCCCGCCCAAAGGATTTGCAACTCATGAAAACGCTCCTGATTTCGCCCGATATTGTGGCTGTGGATGCCGCTGCTGCCAAACTGTGGGGCATTGAGCCGGAAAAAATTCGCCATATCGTCCTGGGCCACGAAAAACAGATAGGCACGATGAACTTAGATCAATTGAATATTCAACGAATTGTGCTCTGAGACTCATGATGAAATATTCCATGCTTCGGAACAGCCGCAAAATACTTGCGGCGATTGTGCTGATCCTGAGTCTGCTTATCTTTTTGCAGGGCGGTCGCCTGGCGGTCGCCCTGTCACGGCCGGTACTCTTTTGGCAGTTTGTCCCTTCTGCCGTAAAATTTATCCTGAATGCCGGAGGGATTGCGGCGCTTGGTTTTCTGCTCATCGTGCTGTTGACCCTCCTGTTCGGACGCATCTACTGCGCCTGCCTGTGCCCGCTGGGAGTTCTCCAGGATAGTTTCAGTCTCTTTCGTCGTAAGCCGCGACGCTATACGTATCTTGCTCCGCGCCCGAAACTGCGTTATGGCCTGATCGCGCTGGTCAGTCTGACTACCATAGCCGGGTCGCTCGGACTGCTGAATCTGCTCGATCCGTACAGTCTGTTTGGGAGAATCGGCAGGCAAATCTTCAAACCGCTTGTCATTCTTGGCAATAACCTCCTGGCTTCCATGCTGGGCCGGTTCGACATTTATACTGTTCCGCGCCTTGTTCTGCCGCAGTTTTTTCTGGCGTTATTCGTGATGACGCTTGGGATGTTCGGCTTGTTGTTCTGGCTGGCATGGCGCTATGGCCGCCAGTATTGCAACACACTGTGTCCGGTGGGAACGGTTCTGGGCGTGTTGTCCCGCTTTTCGCTGTACCAGATCCGCCTGTCTGCCGAGAAATGTACGGCCTGTATGCGCTGTGAACGCCTGTGTCGGGCAGGGTGTATAGACAGCCGCCATAAAACTCTTGATGCGTCGCGCTGTGTGGCGTGTTTCGATTGCCTGACAGTGTGTCCTGTTGCAGCGCTGACTTATGATCCGATGCTTCCGCACAGAACGACTGCGGCCGTAAACGCTTCACGACGAAAATTTTTGGTGACATCGATCTCAAGCATCGGGGCAATTCTCCTGGCCGGCTTACCCTTGCGTTCTCTGGCAAAAACTTTCCTATCCTGGGAACAGAGCGTGTTGACCCAGGCGGATCCTCTCAGAGATAATATCATCCCGATTGTACCGCCTGGAGCGGGGAGTATTACCCGGTTTGCCGCGAGTTGTACCGGCTGCCATCTGTGCGTCAGCGTGTGCCCGACCCATGTTTTGCAATTTACAGGGCGAAAATACGGATTCCAGGGCGTCTTACAGCCCACCTTGGATTATCAATCAGGCTATTGCGACTATGAATGTACGGCGTGCGGACAGGTCTGTCCGACCGGTGCGATTGACTTATTGAGACTGAATGTCAAACAACGTGTCCAGATCGGAACCGTGAAATTGATCACGGATCGTTGTATTGTCTATGACCGCAAAGAAGAATGCGGCGCGTGTATGGAAGTGTGTCCGACCCACGCCGTCCACGCCGTAGAACTGGATGGGTTGCAGCATCCCCAGATTAAGACCGAGCACTGCATTGGCTGCGGTCGCTGCGAATACGTCTGCCCCGTGACTCCGACCGCGATATTTGTCGAAGGTATGCGCGAACATGCGCAAGCCCTGCCGCCGTTGTATATTGAACCCCCACAAGCCGCGCCGCGAATGCAAGAAGATAGCGATGATTTTCCGTTCTAGTGCTTGATCGATGTGCTGTTGACTGGCCGAGAAACCGGGTTTCTGATGGGCAAAAGAATTTTTCATCATCACGTATATTTTCCCTAATTCAATCTACAACATTAAGGAGTACATATTCTCCTCCTGGGAGCAGGGCTGTTACGTTCTCGCAAAATATAGCGTCTTGACTCCGCTCGACGTGCGGTGTTCCGGTCATCGAGCGAAGTCGAGATGACAAACATCTATAGAACTTAACAACCCTGTCTCATGGGAGGGGCAAGGGGTGGGTGCTTGGATCAGAAAATTATTAACCCATGTTACGCGGCCCCCCTTGTTCCGCCCGCAAGCGGGGGGAAACGGCTCGACCTCCCCCGCTTTTGCGGGGGACTGAGGGGGGCGAACTTAACAGCCCTGCCCGCAAGCGGGGGAAACGTTCAATGGAACCCTGCGCTGCTCAAGTTGGGCTTCCCCCCGCTTGCGGGGGGATTGAGGGGGGTGGGACGTAACATGAGTTATTAATATTTTCATTTTTTTCTTTACTTTTTCGTCCTCTTCAGGCCACATTACGATCCATTGTAGAGGATGTATGCTTTTTATGCGTTGTGTTACAGGGCTATTTGCCTATGAAACGTTCGTATGTGCAGGAGGAGCCTCAAGGCCGCCTGCACTCAAATACATTCATATAATTGACGTTGGTTGGCTCGTGTATTTCCCCCATTGCGGAGAGATTAACGAATCAATTCGACCGAAGGAGGTGAGGAATGAAACAAACGCGGTTTTACGGAGAACCTGATCATGAGCGACTTGCAGCACTGGCATTGCAGTTACGTCGAGATACGGTACGCATGATACACCATGCCGGTTCGGGTCACATCGGAGGGGCGTTGGGATTGGCAGATTACATGGCAGCCCTCTATGGTTACGCGCTGGAGTACGACACGGAACAGCGCGATCATCCTGATCGAGATCGTGTGATTCTCAGCAATGGACATACTTGTGCAGTCTGGTATGCGGCGTTAGCGCGCACGGGTTTTATTCCTCTTGCAGAACTCAATACCTTCAGAAAGCTTGGAAGCCGGCTGCAAGGTCATCCGGCTCGAAAATCCATGCCAGATATCATTGAAACCTCAACCGGGCCTTTAGGACAGGGGTTTTCAGTGGCTAATGGCATTGCGCTTTCGATGAAGGCCCGCAATTCTCAGGGAAAAGTCTATTGTATTCTTGGGGATGGCGAGATGCAGGAAGGACAGGTCTGGGAAGCGCTTCTCACCGCAGCTCATTATCGCTTAGATCATCTTATTGTATTTGTCAATTATAACAACCTGCAAATAGACGGGAAAGTCAGCGAAATCATGAATCTCGCGCCTCTTGCTCCACGCTTAGAGGCTTTTGGATGGAATGTGTATGAAATAGACGGACATGCTCTGAAAGCGATCACAACGACTCTGAAAGCGGCCAGCAATACAAGAGGAACGCCCTCGATTATCATTGGTCATACGCTTATGGGAAAAGGGGTTCCCTTTATGGAAAATGACGCAATCTGGCACGGTACCTGCCCATCGGACTCCCAGGCGGCAGCGGCGTTGGAAGCGATTGGAACATCTGAACTCTATGAGGATTTTAGCATTGAACAGGAGGGAGTTTCATGACATACACACAAGCAACGCCGATGCGCGAGGCCTTCGGAGCCGCTCTGGTCGAACTTGGAAAAAAGAATCCAAGGGTTGTTGCGCTTTGCGCTGATCTCACCGATGCGATCAAATTAACACAATTTAAGGAGAATTTTCCTGAGCGTTTTTATCAAATGGGCATTAAGGAAGCCGATATGATTGGAACAGCCGCAGGAATGGCTATAGATGGTCTGATTCCATTTGCCGCGACTTTTGCGATTTTTGCAACCAGCCTCGCCAATCAGGCTGTGCGTCTGTCGGTGGGGTACAATGAAGCGAATGTAAAAATTGTGACCAGTCATGGAGGCGTGTGTGTTGGCGCTGACGGGGCCACACATCAGGCTTTTGAGGACGTTGCCCTCATGCGGATGATTCCCGGCATGACAGTGCTTGTTCCCTGCGATGCTCATGAAGCCTGGAAAGCCACAATGGCTGCCGCAGGGCTTGACGGTCCGGTGTATCTCAGGCTTGGACGCATCGCCTCTCCGATTGTCACCTCCGAATCGGCCCCCTTCGTCATTGGCAAAGGACAGGTGCTCAGACCTGGCAATGACGTCGCGGTCGTCGCGATGGGGATGATGGTGCCTGAAGCTATGAAAGCTGCTGACCAACTTGCCGAGGAGGGCCTCTCGGTTCGGGTGATCAACATGAGTACCGTGAAACCGCTTGACACGGAAATTCTCACCGCCACCGCAAAAGAATGCGGGTGTCTGGTGACTGTTGAAGAACATTCTGTCCTGGGCGGCTTGGGAAGCGCCTGTGCAGAATACCTCACCCAGGAATATCCGATCCGGGTCGCACGGGTCGGTGTATTGGATACCTTTGGTGAATCCGGAGAACCGGCAGAGATTTTGAAGAAGTATAAACTCGACACAGAAACAATCATAACAACAATCAAAAACGTCTTTTCACAAAAAAGGAGAATGTCATGAAAAAATGTCTGATGATATGTCTGGTAATGTTCGTTTCTCTCGTCATGGCGACCGGCATGGTGTCTGCGGATCAGGTAGTCAAATTTTGGTATCATTTTGACGACCCTGAAACTGCGTTAAACCCGTTGATTCAAAAATTTGAATCGGAAAATCCGGGAATCCGCATTGAAGCGGAACGCATTGCGTGGGATGTGTATAACCAAAAACTCTTAACAGCAATCGCCGGAGGGTTTCCGCCTGATGTCGCGCAGGTGAAACTGTGGTGGCAGCCCCAATTGGTCAGCATGAAGGCCCTGCTTCCACTTGACGATTATATTGCTAAGTGGCCCGGAAAAGATGATGTCTTTGATCGGGTGTGGGAACTCACCAAATATTCCGATGGTCATCAATATTACATGCCTCTCCAGATGGTCATCTTGTACCTGTACTATCGGGTTGACATGTTTCAGGAACTTGGACTCGAAGTGCCGAAAACCCGTGAAGAATTTCTTGAGGCCGCGAAAAAGCTGACACGCGACACGAACGGAGACGGAGAGATTGATGTGTATGGTTTCGGTATTCGCGGCGCTCGCGGCGGTCACGATTGGTGGGGAACATTTGTTCTTTCAAGCGGCGCGCAATTTTTTGATGAAAACGGCAATTCCGGTCTGACCACTCCCGAAGCTATCGCTGCCAATCAGTGGTTCATCGATCTGTATCGCGTGCATAAAGTCAGCCCTCCGACCACACCAAGCGATGGATTTAAGGAAATTATCGCCAATATGGCCTCCGGTCGAACAGCGATGACGATCCACCATTTAGGAAGCGCGGCTCAGTTAGAAGAAGCTCTGGGAGATAAAATCTCCGCCGCTCCGGTTCCCAAAGGAACGAAAGGGTACTGGACTTCGTTCGGAGATGAGGAAAACGCCGTATTTGCAGCCACAAAAGTCCCTGATGCTGCCTTCAAATGGGCTTCTTTTCTTGCAGAAGCCGAAAATAACGCCATCTGGCAGAAATCAAGCGGTCAGGTTTCCATCAATAAAAGTAATGCGTCTGCCGATGCCAATAGATTCCTGAAAGCGACAACAGATTCTTCGGATTTCGCCGGCGTTCTTCCCGCGCATGTTAAAACGGCGGAATTTGTTGAATCTCTCTGGCCGGCCCTTATGCAGCAGGCCTTTGCCGGTCAAATCAGCAGCGAAGAAATGATGCAGAAAATCGCAGACCATTTTGCTGAGTAAGTGCTGTCATACTCAATGAATTAATATGATAGCCCCGCCATCCAGACCTGACAGGTGTTCAACACCTGTCAGGTCTTGTGCAAACGCGCTTTTTTTTCATAAATCTTATTGAGAGCTTCTCATGACCTTCAAGAAAAAATAACCAGGATACAGTCAATTGAAGAGAAGATGTCATGAACTGACGGCTCCCCCGACTAATGAAAATCAGGCTCGTAGTAGCCGCTTCAGCGGCGTGAAGAAACGCTAAAGCGTTTACTACAAACAGGTATTTCCAGAGGAGCAAACATGGGTCAACCTGCTGTAAAATCGAAAAGAGATATCTTCCCCTATGCTCTTGTGTCTCCAGCCTTGATCGCGACGATAGCGATTATTTTTATCCCCATGTTCCGTACGATCAGCTATAGTTTCATGAATTACATCCTCTATAAGCCTGACGACAAAGCCTTTAACGGGGCAGCCAATTACATTCAGGCTATGAACGATTCCGTCTTTTGGAGTTCCTTTCTCCATACCATCATCTGGATCGTCGGAATTATCAGCTTCCAATTTCTGCTTGGCCTGGCGACGGCAATCTTGCTCAACAGGAGCTTTCCATTCAGAGGTCTCGCACGTTCTCTGATTCTGATTCCCTGGGTCACGCCCAGCGTTATCACCGCCCTTATGTGGCGTTGGATGTATGATGGCAATTATGGAGTGATCAATCAATTGCTTGTACAAGCCAGGCTGATTGAGCGTTTTATTCCCTGGTTAGCCAACAGTTCCACCGCCTTACTCGCCATTATTATCGCTTTGATCTGGCAAGGGTTTCCTTTTTTTGCCATCATGCTGCTTGCCGGCCTTCAAGCGATTCCGCAGGAAATCTATGAAGCTTCCGAGATCGACGGAGCAAGCCCCTGGCAAATCTTTCTGAGGATTACGCTCCCCTTGCTTCGTCCTGTTATTTTTACGACCATCCTGCTCCGGACGATTTGGGTCGCCAATTCTTTGGACGTGATTATTATCATGACCGGTGGAGGCCCTGGATACAGCACCTATACCTTGCCGGTGTATTCCTATGTCAAGGCCTATAAAGGCATGGATTTCGGTTATTCCTCTGCCTTAGCGGTCATTCTGACCATCTTTATCATGATTTTCGTATCCAGTTATATTCGAAAAATACTCCGAGTAGAGGCGTCATCATGAAAAAAACGAGCTCGTTCAAAACCTGGGTTGGGCTGTATCTGCCTGTCGTACTAATCGTCTTTTTTGCTATTGGACCCTATCTTTGGACCTTCATTTCATCAATTACCCCAGAAAATGAACTGTACATGAAAGAATTTCACTATTTCCCCGCAAATCCGACGACTGAGAATTATACCCGGCTTTTTACAAAACTCAGTTTTCAAACCAATATGCGGGACAGTCTGATTATCGCACTAAGCACCGCTGTTGTCGGCTTGATATTGACCGTTCCGGCAAGCTACAGTTTTTCGCGCTTCATCTTCAAAGGCAGAAAAATCCTCTTGATGCAGTTTCTTGTGATCAACATGTTTCCGATCATGCTCCTCATCATCCCGCTGTTTATTATGATGAGAATCCTGAGTCTTATGGATACCTACTTTGCCCTTATTATTGCCTACTCGACCTTTACGATCCCTTTCAGTGTGTGGATGCTGACCAGTTTCTTTAATGCGATTCCTACGGATCTGGATAAAGCCGCTCAAATTGACGGCTGCTCAAAGATCGGCGCCATGCTTCGCGTGGTGCTGCCGATTGCCATGCCAGGTGTGCTTTCAACCGGGATCTATATTTTTATTACCGCCTGGAACGAATTTCTTTATGCCGCGATCCTGACCAACAGCAATGTTCGCACAATTCCGGTCGCTCTTCAGAACATGATCGGAGAATATCAGATCGAGTGGGGCTTATTGACGGCCGGAGGAGTTATAAGCGCTCTTCCGGTGATCGTGTTATTTTTCTTCATCCAACAGCAATTGATCTCAGGCATGACAGCCGGGTCTGTGAAAGGTTAAGTACCTGGTCAAAATTATTTTTATACGCCGCGAAGACACGAAGACACAAAGAATCGCGATGAAAAGATACGGCTCTTTGATCATTCCGGTGATCAGGAGTGGCAAAGCTCGTCTTTGCCGTCCACAGTTTCGGCAAAGACGAGCTTTGCCACTCCCGATCACGGGAATTCACAGAGAACCAAAGATGCTTCGTGCCTTCATGGCAAAATGAGCAGATAATTGTGTCTGACTACTTAGTAAAGAGTTTCGGAAATACGTACACATCGTTCACGCCTTGAGAGCACGACAACAGCGGATAGGAGGCATCAACGGATAGGCGTCGGCGCCCTCCCATCCGAAGATTCCTCCCATTCGCTGTTGTCTTCCTGTCATGGACTGAACCGTGTGTCCATATTTACGAAACGCTGTAATATAGCTTGTCGGGCGCTCTCACTGTTGGGTTCAGCCTTTAAGGTTGACAAATCTCCCAATTCATATAAGCTTGTCCTGAGTAGCAACAAGGAGTCATCGAATGACACGAATACAACGAATGTGATGCGCGCACGGATGAAAATCACGGTGTCGCGCGAAAAGGAATTTCGTATGACATCTCAATTTACATGGGAGAATAACTACACAAAATGATATTCTTGCAATTCTATGCTTGTGAGAGATGATGAATCAGAGAGATGTGGTCTTGTGAGGAAGATTTGAGAAAACAAATACGATCAGAGAGATTATAGAGCAGGATACAGAGAATGAGGGCGACTGCACGGCATTAACGAATGAAACATTATAATTGGAACACAGACAAAAATGAGCAACTGATAAAAGAACGGGGCGTTTCGTTCGAACATGTGGTGATTCTTCTCAAAGAAGGGCATATTCTGGACGTAATTATTCATCCTAATCAGGAACGCTATCCGGGGCAGCGCATGTTTATTTTGGAAATCAATAACTATTGCTATCTCGTGCCTTATGTGGAAAACGACGACGAAGTCTTTTTAAAAACAATCATTCCAAGCCGGAAGGCGACAAAGAAATATTTAGGGTAATGTCATGAAACATCCACCACTTAACCAGGAAGAACAGGATTGGCTTGATTCTTATGAACGTGATGAATGGGTTTCGATAAACAACGCCGAGACGCGAAAAAAATATCAAGCGATCGCTCAGTCAACGTTACATGCAGAACGGCAGGTCAAGATTAGTCTCTCGGAACGGGATTGGACGTTAATTCAGGAAAAAGCCATGAGGGAAGGGCTGTCGTATCAAGCCTTTATGAGAAGCGTGTTACATAAATACATCACTGGCAGATTGACAGAACATCCTGGCACGTAACTGAAGAATGATTGACCCGTTCTGCCATGCGAAATGATGCGGGACGCCGCGTTATCCTTACTCCTGGGCGCAAGAGCGGCTCTTCGCTCGGTGTTTTTCTTTGCCATGAAGACGCATCTGGCGGCGAATACTTTCTTTCTGCAAACCGCCAATCCGTCCTAAGAAATGTATTCTTGCTTATATATCAATTCCTGTAGTTTCAAGGAGGAAGGGGATTATGCACATTCATGGAGAGTCTCAAGCGCAGGCCGGGGGCCAGCTTTTTGATCACGGTTACGCTTTGTTGATCGGGGTCGGAACAACCGCTGATCCGCGCTGGTCTCTGCCGGTCACGGTCAACGATGTTCAGGCCATTCACAAGATTCTCACGGACGCCGCCCTGTGCGCCTATCCGCACAACAGGGATCATATCCGGCTGTTGTGCAATGCTGCGGCGACCCGGCCGGGCATCCTGGATGGACTCGCCTGGCTCAAGCGACAGGCCGCGGCTGACCCGGACGCCACGGTCGTGGTGTATTATTCCGGGCATGGCTGGTTAGATGCGCACGCGCTGCAATATGCGTTGATTCCGCATGAGTTTGATGCGACTGACATTCCGGGCTCAGCCCTGTTAGCTAACGATTTTGCCGCAGCCTTGCGCGAGATTGAGGCCCGGCGTTTAGTCGTGTTTGTGGATAGCTGTCACGCCGAGGGGATGGCCGCGGCCAAAGGGGAACCGGGACTCCCAGCGGATTTTGTGCAGGCCGTGCTGCCCAAAGGCGTGATCGATTGTCTCAAACAGGGCGAAGGACGCGCGGTCTTTACATCGTCGCGAGGCAGGCAATCGTCCTATATCCGTCCGGATCAGAGCATGAGCATTTACACCTATCACCTGCTCGCAGCCTTGCAAGGGGCCGGCAGCAGTCCGGGCGATACGGTGGTGCGCGTCTCCAATCTGATGAACCATTTAGGGAAGACCGTGCCGGCGAGCGCTCGGCAATGCTGGCAGGTTGAGCAAGTCCCCTTTTTTGACGCGGCCACTGAGGATTTCCCGGTCGCCCTGCTGCGCGGCGGCAAAGGCTTGCCGGCCGAGGACCGGGATGACGCCGCGCAAGCAACGGCAGAGTCACCGCCAACGCCGCAAAAAACAGGCGAGAGGATCCGCATTCATCAGGAAGCAGGCGATAATGCCGTGCAGATTGGTCTGGTGCATGGTGATGCCAACATCAGGAAGACATAGCGATTGTATTCGAGATAGGCATGTTTCACCACAGAATCACAACAACGAATTTTGGAAAAGAACGAATTGACAGAGTATCCCGAACGATTTCGTTCCTTTCTTCAATTCGTTGTAGTATTTATTATAAAAATCTGTGAACTCTGTGAAATCTGTGGTGAAAATAATGCGTCGAAAATTCTTTGTACATTCAACCCTTGTCGCGCATGATTTCGGAAATAATGAGACATCACGTCCGTAGGCAGACAACAGCGGATGAAAGGAATCTTCGGATGGGAGGCGGAACATTTGCAACAGGACAACAGCGGATGAAAGGAATCTTCGGATGGAAGACGAAGAAACCGAAACAATCCGAAGATTCCTCCCATCCGCTGTTGTAACGTAATATGTCCGATCAGATCAAACAAAAAGCCGGAGATTACAGCACCCAAATTGGCGTAGCCTACGGGCCTGTTCACATTTATCAATCAGGTCGTCCGCCGACCTATTTTGCGCCGTTTCCAGCGCAGTCGCTGCCGCCGCACTTTGTGCCGCGGCCGGAAGTGACCGATGACCTCAAAGCGCGGCTGATGAACGAACAGCCGGCAGCGCCCGGTATCCTGGTGATCAGCGCGCTGCATGGACTGGGCGGCATCGGCAAATCCACATTGGCGGCGGCGCTGGTGTATGATGAAGCGGTGCAAAAGCGCTTCCCGGACGGCATTCTCTGGGCCATCTTAGGCCAACAGCCGGAAATCCTTTCAATCATAAGCGGCTGGATTCACGCTATGGGCGATTGTAATTTCCGGCCGACAACCGTCGAAACCGCTTCGAACCATTTGCGAACCCTGTTGCACGACAAAGCCGTGTTACTGGTGGTAGATGACGTCTGGCAGTCGGATCATGCCGTCCATTTCAAAGCCAGCGGCCCGTGTTGCCACGTGCTGATGACCACGCGCGACGCCCTGGTGGCCAAAGCGGTTGGCGCGGAATTGTACCGCCTGGATGTGATGACTGCGGCGCAGGCCCTGACTCTGCTTTCCGCCCGTTTAGGCCGCGCGCTCCACGGCGAGGATCTGGCGCAGGCCCAGGCTCTGGCGCGCGACGTGGGCTATTTGCCTCTGGCGCTGGAACTCCTGGCGGCTCAGGTCGCGGAGGGCATCCCCTGGACCGAACTACGCGCAGAGTTCCAGGCCGAAATCGTGCGGCTGGAAGTCCTGGAAACGCCGGGGGTGGATGAAATCAGTGCGGAAGGACTGACAAAGCGGCTCAGTTTACGCGCCTCATTTGCGCTCAGTTTGCGGCGCCTGTCGCCGGAGCACCTGGCGCGCTTCGCCTGGTTGGGGATTCTGCCTGAAGACGTGAGCATCAGCGCGGCAATGGCCGCAACCTTATGGGACACCGATGTGTGCGGCGCGCGCGACGCTCTCCGCTACTTATGCGACAAGGCGCTCCTGTCGCCCGGCCCTGCACTCCCGGAGCAGCCGCCCATCTATCGCCTGCACGACCTGCTGCACGACAGCGCGCGCGCCTTAGTCCCTGCGCCGCCCACCCCGCCTTCGCCCGCGGAATTGCCCGGTTTAGGCCTGGCATTGCCAGCCGCCCACGCTGCGTTCCTGGCACGCTATCACGAGAAAACGCGGAAACATAACCGCCTGATTTTTAAGGGATTTAAGGATCGAAAAATTGCGTTTCAGTCCCAATTGAGCCTTTTTCAAAAAACACTTTCCAGCTATCAGGGGATTTTCAGAAAATGTTTCCGTGTTTTCTCTCACAAACAGCTTCAGGATGGTCTCTGGCACACTCTGTCTGACGATGGCTATATTCACGCCCACCTCACCTGGCATTTGCACAAGGCCGGTCAGGTCGCACAGCTTCACGCCCTGCTGCGCGAGGAAACCGCCGCAGGCCGCCATGGCTGGCATCAGGCGCGTGAACGGTTGGGGCAAACCGCCGGCTTTTTGGAAGACGTGAGGCTGGCCAGGACAATAGCCGAACAGGAGCGGCAGATCGGGCTGCAATGCCGCTATGCCCTGATCCTCGCCTCCTTCAACAGTCTGGCAAAAAACATCCCCCGCCCGCTCTTATGCGCCCTGGTCCGGCATGGCCTCTGGTCTCCGGCCCAGGGCCTGGCCTATGCCCGTCAGGTTCCTGGCGCAGAAGCGCGAACAGACGCCTTCCTCGAACTGCTCCCCGAACTGCCGCAGCTGCTCCGCGACATGGCATTACGAGACGCGCTCAACGCGGTGCAGGTGATTCAGTCCGGTTATTATCAGGCAGAGGCCCTGGCCGCGCTGGCACATCACCTGCCGACGGCGTTGCTAAATGAGGCGTTGAGCACGGCGCAGAAGATCGAGCGTGAGATGTTTCGGGCAAGTGCCCTGACCGCCCTGGTGCCGCACCTGCTTGAGGAACAACGCGCGGCCGTGCTGCGGGAGGCGTTACGCGCGGCACAGGCTATCCAGTCTGAGTATTTTCGGGCAAAGGCCCTGGTCGCGCTGGCCCCGCACCTGCTTGAGGAACAACGCACGGCAGTGTTACAAGCGGCGTTGAGCGTGTCGCAGGCGATCCAGGATGAGAAGTATCGGGCAGAGGCCTTGACCGCGTTGGCCCCGCACCTGCCGGAAGAGCAGCGCACTACGGTGCTACGAGAAGCGTTGAGCGTGTCGCAGGCGATCCAGGATGAGAAGGATCGGGCAGAGGCCTTGACCGCGTTGGCCCCGCACCTGCCGGAGGCGCTGCTGCGGGAGGCGTTGAGCGCGGCACAGACGATTGAGTCTGAGTGGCAACGAGCAGAGGTCCTGGCCGCGCTGGCACCGCATTTGCCGGAGGCGTTGCTGGAGGAAGCGCTGCTCGCGGCGCAAGCGATTGAGTCTGAGTGGCAACGGGCAGAGGTCCTGGCCGTGCTAGTGGTACCGCACCTCCCCAAGGCGATGCTGCCGGAGCCGTTGAGCGCGGCGCAGGTGATCGAGTCTGAAGGGGGGCGACCAAAGGCTTTGAGCGAGCTGGCGCCGCACCTGCCGGAGACGCTCTTGTGGGCGGCTCGGATCGCGGCGCTGAAGATTCGGATCGCGGCGCTGAAGATTAATTATGAGTATCGTCGGACAGACACTCTGGCCGCGCTGGAGCCGCACCTGCCGGAGGCTCAACGGACGGCGGTGCTGCGGGAGGCGTTGAGCGCGGCGCAGGCGATAGAGTCTGAGTATGATCGGGCAAAGGTCGTGACCGCGCTGGCACCGCACCTGCCGGCGGCGCTGTTGCTAGAGGCGTTGCGCGCGGCGCAGGCGATCCGGGATAAGGACGATCGGGCAAAGGTCCTGGCCGCGCTGGCGCCGCGTCTGCCGGAGGCGCTGCTGCCGGAGGCGTTGAGCGTGGCGCAGGCGATCCAAGATGAGTGGCGGCGGGTACAGGCCCTGACCGCGCTAGCGTCGCGCCTGCCGACAGCGCTGCTGCCCGATGCGTTGAGCGTGGCGCAGGCGATCCAAGATGAGTGGCAGCGGGTACAGGCCCTGACCGCGCTAGCGTCGCGCCTGCCGACAGCGCTGCTGCCCGATGAACAGCGCGCGGCGGCGCTGCGGGAGGCGTTGAGCGTGGCGCAGGCGATCCAGGATGAGAAGGATCGGGCAAAGGCGTTGGCCGTGCTGGCACCGCACCTGTGCAAGGAGTTACTGTCGGAGGCGTTGACGCTGGCTCCGGCGATAGACTATGCGGATAATCGAGCACAGGCGTTGAAGTCCGTGGTCCCACGGTTGATAGAATATCCTGTCGAGGAGCTGCTCCGGCTGTGGCCCGGCGTGTTGGCGCGTCTGGCCCAACGCAGCCGGCAAGACCTGCTCTCTGACTTAGAGGCCTTGACGCCGGTAATCGCCATAATCGGCGGGGACGAGGCCATTGCGGAGCTTGCCCGCGCCATTCAGGGCGTGGGGCGCTGGTGGCCCTAAAGGTAAATTAACGTGAGTTCGGAAGAAGCAGATAGAACCACCGATGACGCGGATGTCACAGATTTCGGAACGCCAGGTCTTCAACACATCCTGGTCGCATTATTCATTAGACCTTATCGGAAATAGAACGCTGATTGGGCTGATTGGACTGATCTCCACTGATTTTTCGGGAACAGCGATACGCGCGGGGCCGGTCATGAATCCGTCGTGAAATCAGTGAACATCAGCCCAATCAGTCCTATCAGTGTTCTATTTCCGATAAGGTTTAATGAATCCGGCGACTGTCATTTCGAGCGAAGCGAGAAATCTTCTGCCTGTGGTGGGCAACCCGTTCGCCCCAGGCAGAAGATTTCTCGCTTCGCTCGAAATGACACGCACTCGACATGGCCGTCGAGTGCAAAGTTGCACATCGCGTTTCTTTATATTTTTATGCGATAAAGGCTCGCCGGGCTTCGTCATGACTCAGTCCGGTCAGCATGCCGCTGCCCAGTTTTTTCTGGCGGCAATCCGGACAAATCAGGATTTCTTCTTCCGGCAATTCAGTCTTCTTCTGCATATACGCGACCATGCGCTGAGTAATATGCTGCTCGCCGCAGATCGGGCAAGCCAGCAGTTCAAAGCGATGCCGCCAGATTGCGCGTTTACCATCAGGTTCCATCATACGAATCGCGCCAGTTGGACAGGCTGCCGCGCAAGAGCCGCAGCCGATGCAATCGTCATTCGCCTCTTTGAAAGGCGTCTCCACCACCTTATTGGCTCCGCGGCCAATCGTATAAATAGCAGCAGTGCCCTGGGACTGGCAGACGCGATAGCATAAGCCGCACAACACGCACTTTTTATTGAACACATCGAGCGGTTCAAATTCCGGTTCAAACGATTCTCCTAACAAATTTTCCAGCGTTTCTTTGGCTTCTGGCGCTCTGGCAAGCAGGAGTTTGGCAGTCATACGCCGACTGTTGCGGACTTTCTCGGAATCCGTATAAAAATGTTCCGGTCGTTGCACCGGATACTCACAGGCCGTGACCAGTTTCGACCACTCTCCTTTGCGCAATTCCACCACACACAAGCGACACCCTGCAAACCCCGGCAAAGCAGAATGATAGCACAGCGTCGGCACCGGAATATCGTGCGCTTTGCATACCTCTAACAATTTCAAATGCTCCTCAGCCTCGTAAGACTGATCGTTGATATATATTTCAATCATAGCTTTTTTAGCCGCGAAGAAACACGAAATCACACGAAGGCACAATCGTTTGTAGTAAGCACTTTAGTGCTTTTTCGTACCGTGGACAGCCCTGTCCGCAGAAGTTTTCGACGAACAGGGGTGTTCGTCGGTACGGTCGTCACTCAGCCTCCAAAATTTCGTGCTTCTTTGCGCCTCTTCGCGGCTCGTATTTACCAGATAACAGCGTTGAAATTACAGACGGCTCGACATTCGCCGCAAGTGATACATTTTTCTTGATCAATCACTACATTCCCGTTCTGTGAAATCGCGCTCACCGGACAGGCGCGTACACACGCGCCGCATTGCGTACATTTTTCCTGATCAATCATAAAGGTCGTCAGGGCTTTGCATACTCCGGCGCTGCAATGATGATGTTTGATATGATCCACATATTCCTCACGGAAATAGCGTAACGTGCTTAAAAGGGGATTTGGGGCTGTTTTTCCCAGACCACACAGAGAACTTTCGGCAATATATGCCCCCAATTTCTCCAGTTTTTGCAGATCCTCCGGCTGGCCTTTTCCGTGTGTAATACGTTCAAGCAGGTGATTCAGATGAATCAGCCCTTCGCGACAGGGCGCGCACTTGCCGCAGGATTCTTCGATCAGGAATTTGGTGAAATAACGGGCGACTTCAACCATGCAATCGCAATCATCCATCACGATCATTCCACCGGAACCCATCATGGATCCCAGGGCAACCAGCGAATCAAAATCAATCGGCGTATCAAGATATTGCGACGGGATGCAGCCGCCGGACGGACCACCGGTTTGCACGGCCTTAAAGGGACGGTCTTTGACGATACCGCCGCCGATGTCAAAAATCACTTTGCGCAGGGTGATCCCCATTTCTACTTCAATCAGCCCGACATTCTTGACTTTTCCGACCAGGCAGAAGACCTTGGTGCCCGGTGATTTTTCCGTACCCAATTGTTTGTATTGTTCCGCGCCATGCAGGAGAATATAGGGCACGTTGGCAAAGGTTTCCACATTGTTCAAGACCGTCGGTTTACCCCACAAGCCCTGTTCCGAAGCGTGAACGTATTTTTCGTTCGGCTCGCCGATTTTGCCCTCAATCGAACGCATCAACGCTGAAGATTCGCCGCACACAAACGCGCCGGCCCCACGTTTAATCGTAATGTCAAAATTAAAGCTCGAATCCAGAATATTGTTACCTAAAAAATTTTTTGCTCTGGCGTCTTCGATCGCCTTCTGTAAATGTGCCACAGCCTGCGGATATTCATCGCGGACATAGATAAAACCTTGATGCGCACCAATCGCGTACGCGCCGATAATCATGCCTTCTAAGACTACATGCGGCGTACCTTGCATGACGCTGCGATCCATGAACGCTCCAGGATCGCCTTCATCGCCGTTACATAAGATATATTTGACGTCGCTATGCGCTTTCAAAACGCTCTGCCATTTGCGGCCGGTCGGAAATCCGCCGCCGCCCCGGCCTCGTAGCCCTGATTTCACAATTTCGTCAACAATGGCTTCCGGCTGCATGGTCAGCGCTTTGCGTAAGCCGTCATATCCGCCTAAAGCCAGGTAATCGTCAATACTGTCCGGGCTGACCTGGCCGTTTGTACGCAGCACGATCTTTTTCTGCTTTTGATAAAAGGGCACTTCCTCGATCCTGACGCAGGGCTGTTTCGTTTCCGGGTGTTTATAGAGCAGTCGTTCAAGTGTTTCGCCGTTTTTCGCGGTCTCAAGGATTTCCGGCACATCTGCGGGTTTGACTTTGTGATAAAAAATCTTCCCGGGATTCACCTCTAGCACCGGACCAACCGCACAAAACCCCAGGCAGCCGGTAAAGCGAACCTCAAACCAGTCGGCCTGGAGTTCTTGAAATTTTTGATAAACCTCCTGACTGCCATAACCGACACAGCCAATATCGCCACACAGTAAAAATTGCGTTTTCATTTTCCCTCCAACACATGATCAATGATTTCACCGAGTTTATCAACGGCTTTTTTGACAGTGTGCAATGCACTCTCTACAACTCCTGTCGCCAGTTTTTCAGGCGCAACAGGTTGTTCTGCAATATCGGCAGCGCTGCTTTCTTCTTTGAGAGAAGTTTCCTGCTTGTGCTTCTCGCGCTCTTCCTCTCTGAGTTGAGTAATGAGCGTTCGGACTTTTTGGCGCGTTAATTTGCCGTGCAGCACTTCATTAATTGAAATGACCGGCGCCATGGCGCATGCGCCCAGGCAATTCACTGATTCGAGCGTAAACAGTCGATCCTGCGTGGTTTCTCCCAGTTTGATTCCCAGGGCGTGCTGGAGTTCATCCAGAATATCTTCTGAAAGTTTCAAATGACAGGCTGTGCCATCGCACACTTTGAGGATGTATTTCCCGCGTTCCTGCAAAGAAAAACTTTTATAGAAAGTCGCAATGGAATAGGTGTATGAATATGGGACGCCAACGCGCTGGCTGATCGCTTGCAGATGGTCTTTTGAGAGATAGCCATAGGCTTTTTGGGTATCCTGGAGGGCTTGAATCACCGCTGCCGGATTATCGTGATACCGTTCTAAAATAGTTTCAATCATAATCTAAAGAAAAATGGACGCCACCCGGCAGGCGGCGTCCACTTTTATGCTTCTTTGTCGATGGGTTTTTTAGAGCCTATTCGACGAATTTGACCTTATCCAGACCCAGAGCTTTAAGTTTCTTGTCAGTGGGGACGCCGTTTTCATCCCAACCTCTGGTTTTGTAGTAGGCCGGCAGCATTTCCGGCAGCCGACTGACCGCCCCTTTCTTTGGCCCTGTAGGAATCGGTTCGTTGAGAATTCTTGGCGGCAGAGAGTCATCATCTTTGGTTAATCCCGCTTTCAAATTCAGTAAGCGTTCCAAATTATAGATGCGGTCGCCGCATTCCATTAAATTCTCTTCGGTATAGTCAACTCCAGTGATGGCGGAGAGTTGCGCCGCAATTTCCTTGACGCCCAGACCAAAGGTGGTAAACAAACACACTCCAGCGGAATCAACAACCGCGGTGGCGTCCTGAAGTCCTTTCAACATCGCATCTTTGCCTTCGACCGTTTGCGGATCCACATTGCCTAACACTTCCAGGGCAACCATATATCCACGTACATGGCATGCACCGCGATTTGAGGTGGCATATTCAAGCCCCATGCCCTGCACGCCGCGCGGATCGTAGGCCGGCATTTCCTGTTTCTTCGAGGTCATTGAGAGTTCCGGATGTCCATACGCTTCGCCCAACCGATAGGAGCCGTCGGCGAGTTTCGCGCCAATCCCCTCGCGTTTGCACGCCATTTCTGTCAATTTAACCAGAACCTCAGCATCGCCGAAAGTAATTTCCATCCCGGCGTCTTTTTTGGGCAAATACCCTTTTTCGTAGAGTTCCATGGCGCAGCCGATCGTCGAACCCAGTGAAATTCCGTCAATTCCATATTCATTGGTCAGAAAATGGGCTTTAGTAATGGCCTCCAAATTATCCACTCCACACTGTGCGCCAAAGGACCAGGCGGTTTCATATTCCGGTCCTTCTCCAACTTCGGGGCCGGCATAGTTTGGGTCTCTTTTGACTTTAGAGACGCGCCCACAGCCGATCGTACAGCTAAAACAGGCTTTATTTTTGACCAGGAGCGTATCGCGCAGCGCTTCCCCTCCGGTTTTGTCCGCGCCTTCGAACACCGTTTCCTGAAAATTGCGGGTCGGATAGGAACCATGCTGATTGAGGACATTCACCAGCAACGCAGTCCCTAACGCGCCTAATCCTTCGCCTGTGACTGGATTGGCAAGCAATTGATTGCGAATACTCAACGCGACTTCCCGGGCTTTTTGAGGATCTGCGGGTCGGACGCCGCCCGTACCAAGTGCTACAATGGCTTTCAGTTTTTTGGATCCCATCACCGCGCCGACTCCGGAACGGCCGGCCGCGCGTTCTTTATCGCACATGACATTGGCAAGTCTGGAGAGTTTTTCCCCGGCCGGCCCGATGCAGGCCACTTTCGCCGTTGGAGCAGTTTCTTTGAGCAATGTGTCGGTCGTTTCAAACACCAATTTGCCCCACAAATGCGAGGCGTCGCGTAATTCTGCCTTACCGTCTTCAAGATAGAGATACACTGGTTTGGCCGATGCGCCTTCAAAAATGACCATATCAAACCCGGCAAATTTGAGTTCGGAACCAAACATGCCGCCGGAATTCGAGGCCGCAATAGCTCCGGTTAACGGACCTTTCGTGACTACTTCATAGCGGCCAGTCGAGGTTCCCAGGGTGCCAGTCATGGGGCCTGTGGCAAAAATCAGTTTGTTCTCCGGGCTGAGCGGATCAACTTTCGGATTCACTTCTGCCGCAAAATAGCGGGTACCAAGTCCCCGGCTGCCCAGATAATCTTTCGCCCATTCGGCGTTCAATTTTTCGGTTTTCACGGTGCCTTCCGTCAAATTGACACGTAATATTTTCCCAATCCATCCGTACATCATAGTTAGGCCTCCTTTTTGCTGAACACTTGTTCAAACTTATCGGACATCATCTTCTTACGCGCTAACGTTTCAAGATCAGCCCGCACCCATTGAATCGCGTCAGTCGGACAAAAGGTTGCACATTCCGGCGACCCTTCGCACACATCGCATTTGATGACGGCTTTCGCCTCTCTATCGTAAGAAATATTGCCAAATGGGCAGGCCGAGACACACATGCGGCAGCCGATACATTTGTCCTTATTGTAATCCACCAGGCCGGTCTCCTGATTTTTGCTCAACGCGTTGACCACACAGACAGCGGCGCACGCCGGGTCTTCGCACTGAAGACAGGTGAGCGGGACAGAAAATTTCAGCGGCGAAGTTAAGACTTCGATTCTGGATTTTGACGGGCGGTAGGTGCCTTCATGTTTCAGCGAACATGCTAATTGACATGCATGGCAGTCAACGCAGTATTCCGGCTGCAAAAGTAACACATTATTCATAGTTGCTTCCCTCCTGTGACACGGAAATATGATGAAGCGGTTAATAGTCATGCAGAGGCGTGTAGAGATTTTCAGAAATGTATTTGCAGTGAAAAACCGAGTTTTTTCAAAAACCTCGGTTTTTATTCCTGAAAGATTCTCATGCTACATCCCCTCTGCGTTTACCAGTAAAGAACGCTTGTTCTTTACGTTCTGTCAGAGGCGTCAACGGAATCTTTGAAAAGGAAAAATCAGATAATTCTACCACGAGCAGGGTATTGCGCAGCTCAGGTTCGTTCCAAAGATTCTTCTGTACCTCATACGCCATCAGACTGCCGAGACAAAAGACGATCTGCGGACATACCGGGATCATTTTCTCTTCCTGGGGCATTCCGTAATAAATGTCTTTTAATAACGGCGTCTGCTGTTTCACAATGGTAGTCAGTTGTCCATAATCTTCCTGAACCCCGCCATGTACTAAAAACTGGTGTTCTCCCAGGGCAGATTCCAATGCAAAGCGGCTGGGATAGTTATCAAGACAATCAGCGATACCGTCAAAAGAATAATGATGAAGTGTTTCAGGGAATTGCGCATCCGTAATCGAAAGCTGCAAAGGAATCAGCCTGGTAAAACGGGTCAGTACCGAGAGTTTTTGAGAAGCGACTTCGATTTTCGATTTTCCCACATCCTCAAGGGTAAATAACGCCTGACGATTCAGATCCGGACGGTCGATCGACTTGTTATCTATTAAAATCAATGTTCCAATCCCCGCGCGAACCAGAATCTGCGCGACAATGCAGCCTAATCCGCCCACACCGGCGATTACAACACTGCTTTTCGCGAGAATCCGCTGCTTTTCTTCGCCCCAAAATGCAAGATGTCTGGAAAACAGTACATCCAAGTCCTTCATGCGTTTGAATGCCACCTCCTTAGAAGTTGCTCAATGCCTCAAGTTCTAGCTGATTAAAGTTTAAAGAAAATAATAAATGCCTAAAATTTTAAAGCCACTAGAGTTGAAGGATTGTCCTCAAATTTTAGTCGCTTAAAACTTTAGGCACTTATCACTTTTATCCGCCGCCTCCGGGTGGAAAGAGAGCAATATCAGCCCCATTGCGCACAATAGTGCGCAGCCCTTGCAAATGGAGCACATTCTGTCCGTTGACGAGAATCATCGTTCCTGGTTGGATACTTCCATTTTCATCTGCTAATTTGCTCAAAAAAGGTTTAGAAACCTTTGTTTCACATTGCTGGAGTAATTCGAACACACTCAGTTCATCAGCGCTGATTCGAACCTGTTTCGTTTTCAAAAAAGTTCTGAGTGTTCCAAAAAAGTTAATATTTATCATATTTAGTTATTTAAATTCAAAAACTATAATTATGAAATATGAATAACAAATAACAACAAAAAATATTAGATAAGCATAATATTATCAATAACTTACAACGACAAGATACTAAAATGCTTCTTATGATGTCAAGGGATAAAATAAAAATTTATGAAAAAAGAAATCCTTTAGACTTACACTGAGTTTTAGAATTTCATGAGGGAAAATCTCTTGACACAGGGGAAATTGACAACATACCGACAATGTAGCGCGAACTTGCATTTCGCGCCCGCGAAACTCAGAATCTAGCGCGAACTTGCATTTCGCGCCCGCGAAAAGAAATTTCGCGCTACACCTTCATAATTCTTTGGGAGAGAATACTATGGAACTTTTATGTGATATTGGCAATACCAACACAGTGGTGGGTTTGCATCAGGCTGATAATACCTTTAAAATCTGGCGCATGAGCACCAAAACCTTTGCAACGGAAGATGAGGTCTTTTCTTTGTTATACACGTTCTTTCAGGTCGCGGGGATTCATCTGGAAGATATCAGCGATCTCGGCGTGGCCTCAGTCGTCCCCTCGGTCAATTATATTTTTACCAAGCTGGGAGAAAAATATTTCAAAAAACAGGCCGTGTTTGTGAGTCCGTATGTGCGGATTTTTGACATTAACTACAAGGCAGATTATCCCCAGGAAATCGGACCGGATCGGATCGCTAACGTGATTGCCGCCAAAAAGGACTATGGCGATAATGTGATCGCCATTGATTTCGGCACGGCGATTACGATTGATGTGCTGCAACGCGGCGACTTTACCGGTGGGGCGATTCTGCCGGGTTTTCGCATGGCGATGATGGCCTTATTTTCCGATACAGCCCAGTTACCGCAGGTAGAATTGCAGATTCCGAACTATTCCCTGGGCACAAACACGATTGATAATATTCAAATCGGGATTTTAAAAATCACCATTCTGGGTATCGAACGTTTAATTGATGAAATCAAACAGGAAACCGGCATGGAATTCCAGGTGATTTCTACGGGTGGCATGGGCAAAACGCTCAAGGGCAGTTCTTACATTTTCAATACGTACGATCCGGATTTGACTTTGAAAGGGATCCTGTATTTCTTACGCCATGCCAGAAAGTAGATTAAAACATGGCTTTTTTTACTTGAAGCGCAATATGAATTCGGTGGTGGGCTAAATCCGTTGACGTGTGGCAAGCATATCGCGAAAGCCCCTAATATCAAGCGTCGCCGTCGATCGATCATACCACTTCAACGGATTTGACCCGCCACCATCATTTTATACACTCGCATATATTTCTCCTATTTGTCCACCGGATGATAAAGCCGGAGACTTATTTCACATACCCCTTTTGCTTCCAACACTCGATCACATGCGCATACACCTCAGGAGATTTGGCAAGCATGAAGCGCGACATGATGACCGGTTTTTAAACAGGTAAAATACCCGGTACACTCCTGAATCTTCGCATCCGCCACCCGAATCCACTGCACTTCTGCGCCGCATTTTTCAAGATATGAGGCGACAATCTCCAGCGCTCCGGCAGAAAATCCTCCGACTTTCGGACTCCCATATAGGAAAGAATGTGATTAATAATTCCTGTTTTCAGATTTTCGTCAAGATATAATCATGGAAAAATATTTTGACAAATTTCCTCCCAACCTGAGAGACTTCGAATGTTTCTGATTACACAGAAGTTTTTTACCACGTAGCGGTTAGAGTATTGTAGCATTTGCGTCATCCTCGGTCTATACTCTATCCTATCGCGTAGCGGTTGCAGAAACAACAGTGTTCAACTCCTATGGGGTTATAGGTATTGAAGGAGGTTTTACCCATGAAACACTCATTTTGGCTTATTGTGTTGCTGTTCGTTGTCTGTGCGTTTATAATGTCGGACGTCGCTGAGGTTATGGCCGAAGCTGGCATCCCGCAGACGCTTCGCCAGCAGATGCTCAAACAGCCGAGCTTTACAGCGTGGCTGGTGCGCTGGCAGGCTTCCAATCCGGGACTTACGCTTGACGCTTTTCAGTGCATCGAAGCCCCGCAGCTCTCAAATTTTCCTGTCGCTGAAGAAGGGACGCTCGGGGTCAAAGAAAAAGAAAAGATGTATTCGCCTGATCGCGCCCACTATCTGTATTTCCCTGATCCCGGAGGCGAACCGGATCAGGAGGTCTGGCTGTATAACCGGAAGGGCGACAGAACGCTTGAGCGACTTGGGTGTATCGGCTCGTCAAGTTGGTATGACGGCGGATTCTGGCTTGATAACGAACATTTTATCATCCTCTCCGGGTTTCAAAATATCAGGGAGGAATGTTGGGTGATGGTTGAATATTGGGATTTTCTCAATGATCAACGCTTTCTCTATCAGGCCGTTCTGAAGTGCAGGGCTATTCAATTCTCGTCAGAATAGCGTCTCGACCCTTCGCGCCACTCAGTCCATCGTTCCGCTCGATGAGCGGAATGTGTAGAACTTAACAGTCCTGGGGGTACAGGGGACTTGCCCCCTGTCGAAAATTTTTTTAATGGATTGACAATATGCTGATTTTTCCTTATTCTAAAAATAAACAAGGATACAATCCCTGAAAGGAGTCGTAATGTGCCCGGCGCCTGGGCACACGCACACAAGATGAAAAAGTGCCGGGTACATTTACATGAGAGAAACTATGACCATTCAATGTTCATATTGCGGTAAAACGCTGCACGTCAAGCCGGAATCGGCCGGCAAGAAAGGAAGATGTCCGGCCTGTCAACAGATTATCATGATTCCCCGGATGGACGAGGATTATTCTGCCCCCCCTGCTGCTCCCGTTTCACTTGACATGGAAGAGTCAATAAACACGGACAATGCCGAAACTGCCCCCCCTGCTGCTCCCGTTTCACTTGACACGGAAGAGTCAATAAACACGGACAATGCCGAAATTGTTGTTTCTCACGACGAAAGCGATGCTGAAATCTCATCACGGAAGATGGCATCAAAGCTATTGAAGTGGCTGTTTATTTTTGGGGCGTTGTTTTTGCTGATATTTGCAGTAACAATCGGGGGGCTGATGCTTTATACCGCTCTGGTGAAATAAAAGGCAAGAACAGTCGAGCCACGCTGTTTGCGTGAGGCGGGCCTGGGAGGCTCAAGGTTGCCAAAGGCGGAGACGACTCTGATGAGATGGTGTGGGGAAGTGTCTATAGTGATCCCACGTGAATTATGTCTCGACTTCGCTCGACAACCGCCCGGTCACTGAGCGGAGTCGAAGTGACATGACACAAATGATTTAGGATCACTATATAATCTCGAACCCTGTGCCAATGGGCGCGTCTTCTGGAAAATCGACGACTATGGGGTCGGAAAGTATCTCTATGCGCAAAAAAAGACTCAAATTTTCCTGTCGGCTGCATCAGTTCGTCAAGCTGGCATGATGGCGGATTCTATGAAGTGTGGAAAATAACGGATCATCTTGACAAAATCTGCGCTCCCAGGTAAAGGGCTATTGGAGTCCGAAATGGAACGTCGCGGGATTCCCAAAATAACTTAAACGGAGGAGAGCAGACGATGAATCAGACGCCGGAACAGCAAGTAAGGGATAATATTGACCGGATGCTGGCGCAGGCCGGTTGGCAGGTACAGCCGCTGGTGCAGGCGAATTGGAATGCGGGACCTGGAATCGTAATTCGGGAATATCCGACCGCGAACGGGCCGGCCGATTACGTCCTGTTCGTCAATCACACGCCGGTCGGCGTGATTGAAGCCAAACGCGAAGAAGAAGGCCACCATCTCACGGTCGTGGAAGACCAATCCGCGCTGTATGCGGCCGGCAGGCTCAAATGGGCGGCGCACAATCAACCTTTGCCCTTTATCTATGAAAGTACGGGTGTCTTGACGCGCTTTACTGATACCCGCGACCCCAAACCCCGTTCGCGCCCTGTATTCAGCTTTCATCGCCCTGAAACCTTTCAGACCTGGCGCAAGGAAGCGCAAAGTCTGCGAAGGCGTTTCCTGAATCTGCCGGAACTTCAACCCACTGGACTACGCGGCTGCCAGATTCGAGCGATTACGCGCCTGGAGCAATCGTTCAAGGAAAACCGGCCGCGCGCTCTGGTGCAAATGGCGACCGGCAGCGGCAAAACCTTTACCGCCATCACCTCCATCTATCGCCTGCTGAAATTCGCCGGGGCCAGACGGGTGCTCTTTTTAGTGGATACCAAAAACCTCGGGGAACAGGCTGAACAGGGGTTCATGGCCTATACGCCCAACGACGATAAGCGCACGTTTACGGAACTGTACGGCGTGCAGCGCCTGCGCTCCAATTACGTCGCCCCTAACAGTCAGGTCTGCATCAGCACGATTCAGCGCATGTATTCGATTCTGCGGGGCGAAGACCTGGATGAGAGCGCGGAGGAAACCTCGCTGTACGAAATCCAGCAGCCGGCCAGACCCAAAGAAGTGGTCTATAATCCCGCGCTGCCGCCGGAGTTTTTCGATTTCATCGTGATTGACGAGTGTCATCGCTCGATTTATAACCTCTGGCGTCAGGTGTTGGAGTATTTCGACGCGTTTCTGATCGGCCTGACCGCCACGCCCGACCAGCGCACCTTCGGATTTTTTCACGAAAACGTGGTTAGCGAATACAGCCACGAAGATGCGGTCGCCGACGGGGTGAATGTGGGACATGAAGTCTATACGATTGAAACCGAAATCACTCAGCAGGGCGCGAAACTCGCCGCCAAAGAGTTTGTAGATAAACGCGACCGGCTGACGCGCCGTACCCGTTGGGAACAATTGGATGAAGAGGTGGCATACGCTGCGCCTCAATTAGACCACGATGTCGTCAATCCGAGCCAGATTCGCAAGGTGATCAGAACCCTGCGCGACAAACTACCGGAGATTTTCCCCGGGCGCACGGAAGTACCCAAAACCCTGATTTTCGCCAAAAGCGACAGCCATGCAGACGATATTATTCAGATTGTGCGCGAGGAATTTGGCGAGGGCAATGAATTCTGCAAAAAAGTGACGTACCGCGCTGAGGAAGACCCGAAATCGGTCTTAGCCGCGTTCCGCAACGCATATTATCCGCGCATCGCCGTCACAGTGGATATGATCGCCACCGGCACGGATGTCAAGCCCCTGGAATGCCTGGTCTTCATGCGCGATGTGAAATCGAGAAACTATTTTGAGCAGATGAAAGGGCGCGGCACGCGCACCTTGAGCTATGATGACCTCAAAAAAGTCACGCCCTCGGTCATTTCCGCCAAAACCCATTTTGTGATTATAGATGCGGTGGGCGTGATCAAATCAATCAAAACCGACAGCCGTCCCCTGGAGCGCAAAAAATCCATCCCGCTCAAAGACCTGATGCTGATCGTCATGATGGGCGGCGCGGATGAAGATACCTTTCTGTCGCTGGCGAACCGGCTCGGCCGATTGGAAAAGCAGATCACGCCGGAGGAACGGCAGCGCTTTACGGAATTGGCACAGGGTAAGAGCATCAATCAGGTGATTCATGATCTGTTGAACGCCCACAACCCGGATGCCATCGAGAGCCGCGCCAGAGCGGAATTTCAACTCAGCGCCGCCGCCGAACCGGACGTCGAACAGGTACGCGCCGCGCAGGAGAGCCTGATCCGCGAGGTGCAGCGCACGTTCAGCACTGGCGAATTGGTGCATTATGTGGACAACGTGCGCCGCTCGCACGAGCAGATTATTGATACCGTAAATCTCGACCGTCTGCAATTTGCCGGATGGGACCGCCAGGCTCAGGTCAAAGCCGCAGAGATCATTCGCGATTTCAGTGTGTTTCTGGCAGAACACAAAGACGAAATCACCGCGTTGCGGATTTTCTACGATCAGCCCTACCGTCGGCGGGAATTAACTTACCACATGATCAAAGAGGTGTTAGATCTGATCAAACAGAACAAGCCCACGCTTGCGCCGCTGCACGTCTGGCGCGCCTACGAACAGATTGAGCAGGTCAATGGCAAATCTCCCAAAAACGAATTGATCGCCCTGGTTGCTCTGATCCGCCGCGTCTGCGGATTTGATGCGGTCTTGACCTCTTTTGAAACGACGGTCAACAACAATTTCAAACGCTGGGTCTTCAACAAAAACGCCGGGCCAAAGCAATTTACGGACGAGCAGATGGCCTGGCTGAGGATGATCAAAGACCATATCCTCGCCTCAGTGCACATCGAACGCGGCGATCTGGACTACGCCCCCTTCGACGCCCGGGGCGGATTGGGGAAGATGCACCAGCTTTTCGGCGGCGACATGGACGCGCTGTTAGATGAACTGAACGAGGCTCTGGCGGCGTGAGGAACAACAAGAATTACACATAAATTTTGCTTTTCAGTGATGAATGCTTGACAAAATTAACCTTTCAGGTTATATTAAAGTTGTTCAGATTATGGAAAAACGTCGTTGTACCTACGAATTAGAGGAGATCAAAGCTGCCTTTCAAACAGAAGATGATCTGCGGATGACCCGGACGGCAAGGCAGTGTACGGTGGAGCTTGAAATCGGCCTGGAAGATGTCGTGAAGATCATCCAGACATTGACAACACAAAACTTTTATAAATCTATGACCACTTACGCCGATGCGCATGTCTGGCAGGATGTGTATCATGCGCAATTCGGTCAGTTGCGGTTGTATATCAAGTTTATGAAAGATGACGAGGGGCATCTGATTATTTCTTTCAAGCAGAGGTGACCATGTATGAAAAAATGTCCGTTTTGTCCGGATGGGGTTTTAGAGCGGAAAACCATCCGGGAAACATACACCTATAAAGGGCATGAAATTGAAGTTGACCAACCTGGCGAATGGTGCCAGGTTTGTGGGGAAGGCGTGTTGAATGGGGCAGATTTGAAGGCCACCGCGAAAGAAATTCGAGATTTTCAGGCGCAGGTAGATGGATTGCTGCCGTCCAATGACATCCGGCGGATTCGCAAGAAATTGAAGTTGACCCAAAAACAGGCAGCTGAAATTTTTGGCGGGGGGCCGAATGCTTTCAGCCGTTATGAGCGCGGTGAAGCCACGCCGTTACGTTCAACCAGTAATCTGCTCCGGCTGCTGGATCATCATCCGGAACAATTGCAAGAACTCCTCACGGTACCCTTAACGCGGTGAAAGTGTTTATGGCAGCGAATGAAGCACTACACCGGATTAAAGAATTCAGCGGATGAGTGGTCAGGAAAAAATTCGTTAGATTTTCAATTCGTTGTAGTCTTCCACAAGTATGAGCAGCAGAAGAAACACTACAGCGGATTCAAGAAAGAAACGGAGAGGGAAGCGAAAAACAATCCGTTCCTTTCTTGAATCCGTTGTAGTTCTCCACAATGAGCAGCAAAGCATTGCCGGAAGGCTGGTGTTGGACTAAAATTGGAGACTTAGGACAAATAGTAGCTGGCGGAACCCCATCTACCAAAATACCAGAATATTGGGAAAATGAGGTAGCCTGGATCACTCCTGCGGATTTATCAGGTTATCAGAACAAGTTTATCTCAAAAGGAAGAAAATCTATCAGTAAACTTGGATTAGAAAAATCTTCGGCCAAGTTAATGCCTCAAGGTTCTATTCTTTTCTCCTCAAGAGCTCCTATTGGATATGCCGTAATTGCTGCTAATGAGATTTGTACAAATCAAGGTTTTAAAAATCTTATCCCTTCACAATTAATTTTCAATGAATATGTTTATTATTTTCTAAAGTCAGCAAAGAACTTAGCTGAAAGTTACGCCAGTGGGACGACTTTTAAAGAAATCACAGCCAGAGGATTTGCAAAGCTTCCTCTCCCCCTCCCCCCCTTCCCCGAACAACACGCAATTGTGGAGAAATTGGAGGAGTTGTTTTCTGACCTCGATGACGGCGTGGCGAGCCTGAAGCAGGCGCAGGCGCAGTTGAAAACTTATCGCCAGGCTGTGTTGAAATATGCCTTCGAGGGCAAGCTGACAGCCGCCTGGCGCGAAACAAACCGCCCGGCCCCGGCCGCCGCCCTGCTGGAACAGATTCAGGTCGAACGCGCGGCGCAATATCAACGCCAGTTGGAGGAATGGCAGCAAGCCTGCGCCCGGGCCAACGTTTCCGGCGCAAAAAAACCGCCCAAACCCCAGAAACCCAAAACCCTGCCCCCGCTCAGCGCCGCCGAACTCGCTGAATTACCGAAATTGCCGGCGGGGTGGTGTTGGGTAAGGTTATCTGAAATATCAGAGGCTTTTGGTGGATATGCTTTTAAAAGCCAAGATTTTTCCGATAAAGGTAAATATCAAGTGATTAAAATTGCCAATGTTAAAGTAGGACAGATTCTTTTAGACAGTAATCCTGCCTATTTAGAGAACGCTGATGAAGAGAGTATAAAAAAATATGGACTCCAGCAAGGAGATTGTCTTATCACCCTTACAGGAACAAGAAAGAAAAGGGATTACGGGTTTGTGGCGATGGTTAAAAATGAACAGAATCTCCTATTAAATCAAAGATTAGCCGCAATCCGTTTTTTTCAACCTATCTTACCGGATTTTTATCAATATGCATTAAGAACCCAACATTTTCAGAATAATTTTTTCAAGTACGAAACAGGTAATGTCGGGCAAGGTAATGTCGGAATGAAATCAGTAACAGAAGAAACTATTATCTTTCCTCCATTGGCTGAACAACGCCAAATCGTCCAGGAAATCGAAGCCCGCCTGTCGGTCTGCGACCAGTTGGAACAGACCATTGCCGCCAGCCTGCGCACAGCCGAATCCCTGCGCCAGAGCCTGCTCAAACACGCGTTCGAAGGCAAACTGACGGCCGACTGGCGCGCTCAACACCCCGACCTGATTGCCGGCGAACATGCGGCTGCCGCGCTATTGGAGAAGATTCGGAAAGAGAAAATTGTCTGAAGTATAGTTTCTGATTGACGTTGAATACAGCGGATATATCAATCAAGATGGAGGAGAGCAATAATGTTAACAACAGTGATGTATGATATTTCAGAAGAATTAGCTGGACGGATAGCTCCCTTAAGAGAACAGGTTCCACGCATTTTAGAGTTAGGGCTGCGAGAACTGACAGCCTCGACTGAAACCGGATTCAAAGGAACCGCAGAAGTTCTGGAATTTTTGGCAGGTTTACCTGATCCGGCAGAGATTATTGCTTTACGTCCATCCCCTGCGTTACAGGAGAGAATCAGCGCCTTGCTTGAGAAGAACCGGATAACAGGGTTAACCTCGGAAGAAGAACAAGAATGGGAACATTACCAGTATTTGGAACATCTGGTCCGGATTGCCAAAGCCAAAGCTTACGCCAAATTACATAAATCGTGAGGAGAAAATGAGCGTGTATATTTCGGCAGAATTACGGCGTGTTGTGCATAAACGGGCTGAAGGACGGTGTGAATATTGTTTGATGCCTGAATTCGCAACGTTTGCAGCGCATGAAATAGATCATATTATTGCTCAAAAACACGGTGGTCAGACGACGCTTGAAAATCTGGCGCTGGCATGTATATTGTGTAATAAATTGCGGTTACGCGCCCTGTGCCGGTGGCAGAATGTGCGTAACCTTATACGCCTGCGCCAGGCTGCGTAAATCGTGAAAAAATGTCTGAACTATGATTTGTGTGATTTTTATGATATTCATGGTTTTATCATAGGGGATCGTTCATAATCATAGACATCACCAAAATCACACAAATCATAGTTCAGACAATAAGTATGTCCAATACAACAACCATCATCTCCAAAATCTGGAATTTTTGCAACACGTTGCGTGACGACGGTGTGGGCTACGGCGATTATCTGGAACAGTTGACCTATCTGCTGTTTTTGAAGATGGCGGATGAATACGCGCAACCGCCCTATAACCGCCGGATTAACATTCCTGAAGCCTATAATTGGGAGAGCCTGCGCGCCAAACGCGGCGCGGCATTGGAAGCGCACTACATCGAACTGCTGCGCGAACTAGGCGACGCGCCCGGCATGTTAGGACAAATCTTTTTCAAAGCCCAGAACAAGATTCAAGACCCGGCCAAACTCTACAAGATCATTGACATGATCGACCGGGAAAAATGGGTGATGATGGGCGCGGACGTGAAAGGCGACATTTACGAAGGTTTGTTGGAAAAAAACGCGGAAGACACCAAAAGCGGCGCAGGGCAGTATTTCACGCCGCGTCATCTCATCCGGGCCATGGTGGAGTGCATTCGTCCCGAACCGTTCAAAACCATTGCGGACCCGGCCTGCGGTACCGGCGGGTTTTTTCTGGCAGCCTATCAGTTTCTCACCAATCCCGCGCATTACCAACTCGACCGCGATCAGAAAGCCTTTCTGAAACACGAGACTTTTCGCGGCTGGGAGATCGTGCCTAACACCTACCGCCTGTGCCTGATGAATCTGATTCTGCACAATATCGGCGATATTGACAGCGAACCGCCGCTCACCCGTAACGATTCGCTGATCGCGGATTCCGGCCAACGCTTCGATTATGTGCTGACCAATCCACCCTTTGGCAAAAAAAGCAGTTTTACGATCAGCAACGCCGACGGCTCACAGGCGAAAGAAGAGTTGACTTACAATCGTCAGGATTTCTGGGCCACTACCTCCAACAAGCAATTGAATTTCGTGCAGCACATCCGCACCATGCTCAAAATAGACGGCAAAGCGGCAGTGGTCGTGCCGGATAACGTCTTGTTCGAAGGCGGGGCCGGCGAAATCGTGCGCAAAAAACTGCTGGACGCCGCCGATCTGCACACGATTCTGCGGCTGCCGACCGGGATTTTCTACAAACAGGGCGTCAAAGCGAACGTGATTTTTTTCGACAACAAACCGGCCAGCAAAGAACCCTGGACCAAAGACGTCTGGTTCTACGATTTCCGCACCAACGTCCATTTTACGCTCAAAACCGATCCACTGCAATACGAAGATTTGCAGGATTTCATCGCCTGTTACATGCCTGAAAATCGGTATCAGCGCAAGGAAACCTGGACGGAAAACCACCCCAACGGCCGCTGGCGTAAATTTACTTACGATGAAATCGCAGCCCGCGACAAAACCAGTCTGGACATTTTCTGGCTCAAAGATGAGAGTCTGGCCGACCTCGACAATCTGCCCGACCCGGACGTGCTCGCCCTTGACATCGTTGAAAATCTCGAAGCCGGGCTGGAAAGTTTCAAAGAGATCATCGCAACGCTGAACGGATCGTAGCCAGTACGAAAAGCTGGGTAGTGGTTAAATAATAAGTGATACCCGCTCGTTGAGCGAAGTCGAAACGAGCCACATTTAGTTCCCTTCGACTCCGCTCAGGGAACGCATCACTTACTATGAAACCACTAGCGGAAAGCTGACCGTTCCTGCTTGACAGTCGCCCCACAATCTCCGTTGTTTCAGGGGTGTCGAAAAATTTTACATTCTGTTCTCGTGGATATTTTTCCTGAACTTCCCCATGAATCAGGGAGAAATGACAATTTTTACAGGAAGGTGAAATAAAACAGTGTCGAAAATTTTTACACATTGACATTGTGGCGTAACGCAAGACTTTGCCTTGAGTTATGGCTCAAAAAGTCCTGTTTTCAATTTTGTGTGTCGAAAAACTTTACAATTTTCATCAAAAATCCCGAAGAGTTCACCCTGCTTTTTTGAAGAGGTGAAAATTTTTTTCTTCTGTATTATCAATGATTTACACGATATTTTGCATGAGATTTTTATTGTTGGCATGTGACGTGCATATATAAAGAAGTGCAAAGACACTTTGAAATATTTAAAAAGTTTCAGAAAAAGCCAAACCACTCGTGAGGGTGGGACGGAAAGCTGCGGATCTTATTCACACTAATAATAAGATAGCCGGGTTGCCTGAAGATAGAAGATTGATTTTATCTCTTGTCAAACCGGCTTCTTCACGCCGGTTTTTTTATTGCCTGAAGCAATAAGGAACCGGTAACATGAGGAAGCATTATGAAAAAGTTAGTATCTGTTGTAGTAGTACTTGTTGTTTTGGCGTTACTGCCAGCTATCAGCCAGGCCATGAGCATGACATTTGATCGCTTTACAAGCTCAAACATGTTCAGTACTGGCAAAATGGACGTGTCCTTGAGAGATGATGACGGCAACTTGATTAATGACGGCGAATGGTTTCCAGCGTTTTGCGTTGATCACAATCAAAGTATTTCGGTTGGTAATACCCATTCAGAGTATGTTCGTCCCTCGGAATACGCTCGCGTCAGCAATTTTCTTGACGATCAGATTGGTCTGAAAACAGCCTGGTTGTTCGATACATTTTACAAAGAGAACGCGTCATCGATCGAGACTACTGCCTTACAATTGGCGCTGTGGAAGCTTAGCGACAACTATTCGGCCAATCCCACAAATAATACTCAAAGGGCTGCTGTCGCGCTGGCTAATTCATATCTCTCTGGCTTGAACACGGACTTCGGTTCTGCCGATTTTGAGTATCTGGATCGACACTATCTGATTTTCACCTCTGGTACGCGGCAAGACTTGATCGTCAAAACCGGCGATTTGTGGCCTGAACCTGAAACGCCTGAAACGCCTGTAACACCGGTGCCTGAACCGGGAACGCTGCTCTTGTTAGGTCTTGGATTACTGGGAATTCTCGGATTCGCCAAAAAATACCAGAAATAAATGTATAGCTTGCATGAAAAGCCGATCTCTTCTTAAAGGGATCGGCTTTTTGTTTTTGTATAGCGGAGAAACCGGGTTTTTTGAAAAAACCCGGTTTCTTTTCTCTCTCCCTATTTCTTTCATTGACAAAATTCCTGCCCTCTTCAAAGCATCCTCGCTGAATACAGTCCATTGTCATAACGACACATTATTTCACTTTTGAAGGTACTGAAGGATTACTCTTGTTATGAATATATCAACAATTTTACCGATGATGCAAACCACGAAGGCATCGAAAACTCTTTCCATAACTATCGGCTATTATGTCGCTTTTCTCATGTTTGGCTTGGTAGCCGCAGTTCTGGGACCGACGTTGCCTGGTTTAGCCTCTCAAACCCACACAACCATTAGGCAAGTTAGTATGTTATTTACCGCCCGCTCGCTTGGTTATTTATTCGGAGCTTTTCTGGGAGGGCGATTATATGACCGCTTTCCAGGTCATCCGATTTTATCAATAGTTCTGGCGATGATGACGATAATCATTGCAACAGTTCCTCTGATCCCATTTTTATGGGGATTACTCACGCTGCTTTTGCTCTTAGGCGTCATTGAAGGGGTGCTCGAACTCGGGGGCAATACGCTGCTCGTCTGGCTTCACAAAGAAAAGACGGGCCCATTTATGAATGGCTTACATTTCTTTTTTGGCGTCGGCGCGTTTGTTACGCCGTTAATCGTCGGGCAGGTGTTTTTGCATACCGGCCAGATACAGTGGGCCTATTGGATTTTAGCCATTCTGATCCTGCCTTCCGCTGGCTGGCTCTGTCGTCTGCCCAGTCCAGAGATTCAAAGCAACGCAAGGCATCAAGAGCAAAATGCCAAAAAGACTTTTCTGGTAGGTGTCATTGTCGTCCTGTTTCTGCTGTATGTCGGATCAGAAGTCAGTTTTGGCGGATGGATTTATACCTATACGATCAGCCTGTATCAGGGCGTTGAAACCACTGCGGCCTATTTAACCTCGGCGTTCTGGGGCGCGTTGACCTTTGGGCGGTTGCTGGCAATACCGTTTGCCGCGTATTTTGCCCCACGCCTCCTGTTGTTGGCGAATTTTATCGGCTGCCTGATCAGCGTCAGCTTGCTTTTAATAGGAACGCCTTCCCTGACCATTATCTGGATTGGCACCTTAGGCGTCGGCGTGTCAATGGCCCCAGTCTTTCCGACCTTGCTCACCTTTGCCGGACGCCATATTCAGATCACCGCCAAAATCAATAGTTGGTTTTGTATTGGATCGGGCGTAGGGGGAATGACACTGCCCTTATTAATCGGTCAGGTGTTTGAAATCTACGGGCCGCAAGCCGTGATGTTCACTATTTTTGCAGATTTGATCTTAGGTCTGGGGCTGCTTTTGGGGGTAATGCTTTGTTCATTCCGTTTTCGCCAGGCGTGATTCTCCAATATCTAATGATAACGCTTACGATTTCTTTACTCTGATAGATTGTCCGTTGCATTTCAAGTGGTTTGCCGATCGGGGGTATGCTCAAGGATGACCTACTGTAACCACAATTCGCGGTCTAAGGTGCGATATTGAATGGCTTCGGACACGTGTTCGGCTTTAATTTCGTCTGACCCGCCGAGGTCGGCAATAGTGCGCGAGACTTTGAGAATACGATTATAGGCCCGCGCGCTTAACCCAAGCCGTTCCATAGCCATTTCCAGCAGCGAGAGCGATTCACTGCTCAACTGACAAATCTTACGAATTTGTTTGGTGCTCATGTGCGCATTGCAGAAGACATTTTTCACATTCGAAAAGCGCTGCGCCTGCATCAGGCGCGCGCGTTGCACTCGTTCGCGAATCCTGGTTGATTTTTCGCCATCATAAGCTGTCGAGAGTTCCCGGTAATGGACAGCGGGCACTTCGATATGAATATCAATGCGATCCATCAATGGGCCTGAAATTTTCGACATGTAGCGTTGGATGACGGCCGGAACGCAGGTACATCGTCTGCCAGGATCGCCGAGAAAACCGCAGGGACAGGGGTTCATCGCAGCCACCAGCATAAAGCGGCTGGGATAGGTTAGCGACATGCTTGCTCTGGAAATCGTGACTTCCGCATCTTCAAGAGGTTGGCGCATCACTTCCAGGGCGTTGCGATTGAATTCCGGCAGTTCGTCTAAAAACAGCACGCCGTTGTGCGCCAGACTTACTTCACCCGGACGTGGAATTGTGCCACCGCCGATTAAGCCGGCACTGGAGATTGTATGGTGCGGCGAGCGGAAGGGACGGGTAGCAATTAAGGCTTTCTTTCCAGGCAGCAGCCCGGCCACGCTGTGAATTTTGGTGGTTTCAATTGCTTCTTCGAAGCTCAGGGGCGGCAGAATCGAAGGGATGCGTTTGGCCAGCATGGTTTTGCCGGAACCGGGCGGGCCGATCATTAAAATATTGTGCGAGCCCGCGGCCGCGACTTCTAAGGCGCGTTTCACATGTTCCTGGCCTTTGACATCGGAAAAATCCAATTCATACTCAGAGGCCTGGCGAAACACATCTTCCACATTCAGTTGCAAAGGAGGAATTTGCAACCCATCGTTCAGAAATTCAACGGCCTGGGCCAGAGTTTTGACCGGATGGACATCAATGCCTTCAACCACAGCGGCTTCGTTCGCGTTGTCTTCCGGCAGCAAGATGCCTTTGAGATCGTGGTTTTTGACGGCCACAGCCATGGAAAGCGCGCCGTGAACCGGGCGTAAACTGCCATCTAATGACAGTTCGCCGACAAACAAATAGTCGCCAAGTTTGTCGTCCCGCACCATTCCCATCGTCGTTAAAATACCGATGGCAATAGGCAAATCAAAGGCCGAACCTTCCTTTCTAATATCCGCCGGGGCCAAATTTACAATGATGCGGTTCACCGGAAACGCAAAGCCGGTATTGGTAATGGCTGCTTTCACACGCTCGCGGCTTTCCTTCACCGCCCCATCAGGTAGGCCGACCACCCCAAAGGAGACCAGGCCAAAACTTAAATCAACTTCAACATCAACAATATAGGCGTCAATCCCTAACACTGCTCCACTTAACACCTTTGCCAGCATGACCTTCCTCCTCTGAAAATGTAGCGCGAAACTCCAGTTTTGCGCATCGTTGACAGCCGCGAAACTGAAGTTTCGCGGTACATCTCATTTTCATGATGACGGGTGAGCCAGAGGCTCATGATAGCTCCTATGAAACTACAAGGATTCCTCATAAGCAAGGATTTTTTATCCCTGGTTATGTGACATCCCTGTAGTTTCATGATATCGGGTGAGCACTCGCTCATGTTAAGTCCTTTGAAAATACTCGTTCGTAGTAAACGCTTTAGCGTTTCTTCACGCCGCTGAAGCAGCTACTACAAGTCTGATTTTATCCCAGTGTCTGAGCAACCGGATTTTTTAGAGGGTCGCTAACACTCCGCCATCAACATAGAGAATCTGGCCGGAAACAAAACTCGAAGCTGGAGAAGCCAGAAATACGGCTGCGCCAACCAGTTCACGCGGATCACCCCAGCGATCCATCGGAGTTCTGGATTTCAACCATGCGTCAAATTCAGGATTCTCCGCCAGCGGTCGTGTCATTTCCGTCAGAAAATAGCCTGGCCCAATGCCATTGACCTGAATGTTATAACCGCCCCAATCAATCGCCATGGCTTTGGTCAGCATTTTCAAGCCGCCCTTCGAGGCTGTGTACGGCGCAATCGTGCGGCGTCCGACTTCGCTCATCAAAGAGCAGATATTGATAATTTTCCCGGATTTGCGGGCGATCATCCCCTTTATAACCTGGTTGGACACCAGAAACGCGCTGGTCAGGTTGGTTTCAAGCACTTCGCGCCAGGTTGCTTCCGGAATTGATTCTAATTGGCCTCGCCGTTGAACGCCAGCGTTATTTACCAGGATTTCAATCGGTCCGACCTCTTGCTCAATACGCGGGATCGCTTGCTGAATATCTACAGAATTCGTCACGTCAAAGGCGTAGCCGTGAACCTTCAATCCCTCGTCAGTCAGGGCGCAAACAGCATTACGCAGTTTTTCTCGGTTTCGTCCGTTTAACACGATCGTTGCGCCTGCCTGTCCCAGGCCGCGAGCCAGGACACATCCTAATCCCTGACTTGAGCCAGTAATCAGGGCAATTTTCCCGGTTAGATCAAACAATTCTTGCAGAAAGGCAGAGGTTGTTGAAGAATGCGGCAGCATACGTTTTTCCCATCTCTTTCAACCAGAGATGACGCAAATTATGCGGCTTGAAAAAATCTGAGAAATCTTTGCGTCATCTCTGGTTATGGATAATATCCTGGCGATCTCACCTCGCAGAAGTAAAAATTTGTAAGAAGCTGTTTTAAAAGTCCATGCAACGGGCATTTCGAGAGAGGTGAACAGGAGTGTCAAAGCTCTGCTTTGACAGCGAAAGCAGAGCTTTCGCACTCCTCACCTGCAAACTTTTAAAACAGCTTCTNTCTGCTTTGACAGCGAAAGCAGAGCTTTCGCACTCCTCACCTGCAAACTTTTAAAACAGCTTCTAAGAAGTGTTTACTCATAGTGACGTGAAATGTGCAAGTTTTTTTTCTGGAAAAAATGCCTGAATCTCTGAACATGATTTTTCTGGACAATTCTTTTTATATATAGTAGTTTTATTATTGTAGTAAACATTTTCTTGAATGGCTGATAACACCAGTAAGATTTCTGTGTTCCAGATATTCTTATAAAAATTATTATGAAAGAGGTGAGAAAAATGAAAGTTGCTATTCTTGCCGGAGGGTCTGGTTCTCGGCTTGCTGAAGAGACGGAAATTAAGCCGAAGCCGATGGTTGAAATCGGAGGGAAGCCCATTCTTTGGCATATCATGATGATTTATTCGTATTGCGGATTCAAGGATTTTGTCATCGCATTAGGTTATAAAGGTGAAAAAATCAAAGAATATTTTTTGACATATTGTGCCTTTAGTAGCAGTTTAATGGTTAATCTGAAGAACGGAGAGGTAACGTATCTTGACCAGGAGAAGAATTGTGAGCAAATGGATTGGAGAGTGCAGCTCATTGATACGGGCTTATCAACGTTAACCGGTGGGCGTATAAAACGTCTTGCTCCTTATATTGGAAATGAAACCTTCATGTTAACCTGGGGGGATGGCGTTGCAGACATCAACCTCCATAAGCTTTTGGAATTCCATCGTTCTCATGGAAAATTAGCGACTCTCACGGCGGTTCGACCACCAGCTCGCTACGGTCATTTAAACATACAAGGTGATAAAATCGAGGAATTCACAGAGAAACCCCAACTAGGGGAAGGATGGATTAATGGGGCGTTTTTTGTGCTTGAACCAGGAATATTTGATTACATAGAAGGCGATCAAACGCAATGGGAAAAAGAACCATTGGAACAATTAGCAAAAGACGGACAATTGATGGCGTATCGTCATACCTCTTTTTGGCAATGTATGGACACATTACGAGAAAAATATCTTCTTGAAAACTACTGGCGCTCCGGAAACGCGCCCTGGAAAATTTGGGGGTGACATCAATGAAAGTGTTAGTTACAGGGTCACACGGGTATATTGGGACAGTGTTGGTTCCTATGCTGCTGGAAGCAAAACATGAAGTTGTCGGACTTGATAGTGATCTATACAGACAGTGCACATTCGGAGAAGAGATGCGAGAGATTCCTCTGATCGAAAAAGATATCCGCGATGTGCAGCCTTCCGATCTAGAGGGATTCGATGCTATTTTGCATCTAGCCGGGTTGTCAAACGATCCGTTGGGGGATCTGAATCCTACGCTTACCTTTGAGATTAATCATCACGCCTCGGTACGTTTGGCAGAAATGGCAAAGGAGCAGGGAATTTCTCGTTTCATTTTTTCATCCTCCTGCAGCACGTATGGTGCTTCAGGAGATAACATGATTGATGAAACAGGTGCATTTAATCCTGTCACTCCTTACGGGAGAGCAAAAGTCCTGGTGGAACAGGATGTAGCTCTTTTGGCAGATTCCAAATTTTGTCCCACGTTTCTCAGGAATGCTACCGCCTATGGCGTCTCCCCTCGGTTGCGTTTTGATTTGGTATTGAATAATCTGGTCGCCTGGGCCTATACTACCGGACGTATCTACCTCAAAAGTGATGGCACCCCCTGGCGGCCGATTGTTCACATCGAAGATATTTCTCGGGCCTTTCTTGCTGTACTGCACGCACCGTACGAAAAGATTCATAACCAGGCATTTAATGTGGGGATGAACAGTGAAAATTACCAAATCCGCGAACTTGCTGAGATTGTGAAAGAAGTCATGCCTGAATGTCGGATAGAGTTTGCTCAGGATGCCGGGCCGGATAAACGTTGCTATCGAGTTGATTGTAGGAAGTTGCCCCAAACTCTGCCCGAATTCAACCCCCAATGGAACGCACGAAAAGGGGCTCAAGAACTTTACGATACGTATAAGCGAATTGGTCTGACACTTGAGGAATTTGAAGGTCCCAAATATCAGCGTATCGGCCATATTAAGAAATTATTGAGTGAAAAAATTCTGGATGAAAATTTGCGTTGGAGAAAGAAATAGAATGCCACCGCTTTTGTGAGCAGAATTATTCCGGTCGCTTCAATGGTTCTGCTCACAAACCATGTTATATTATCCTGATTCACGCGACCATCGAAGAATTTATCTTCTACCCCATCCCGCGAAAAGTGTTGCTGTATTGATTAAGAAGAGGAGAATGTCTTGTGAAGAAAAAAACAGTTCTTTTCCTGTTTATTAGCATCTTTATTATGCCTTTCTGTCATAGCAGAGTCTCTGCCCAGTTGTCGAACATTTCACCAGACCGGGAGTATGTGATCGGAATCGGAGATTTATTAGATATTCTTGTATGGAGAGTGCCGGAACTCTCATCTCAAGTTTTTGTACGGTCAGATGGAAAGATATCAATGCCTTTTCTCGGTGATATTCGTGCGGTTGGCCTGAAAATTTCCAGTTTAGAGAAATTGCTGGCTGGAAAAGAAGAAGGGAAAGAAATCATTGCAAAATATGTCAAAGAGCCGAAAATTACGATCTCATTGCTCAAATCTTCCGAAAAAATTCAAATTACTATTAGCGGGGTTCTTTCACAGATGGCGGAAGTTCCTCGTCAGACAAAGATTAAGCAAATGCTGGAACAGCTCATTCCACAGATTCCTCTTCAGCCTCCTCCGAATTTACGTGCGATAAAAGTTATCAGCACTGAAGGGGAAGAATTTCCGATTAGTTGGCCGGAATTACAATCTGGAAACGCTCCTCACATGAACATTCGCCTGGAGTGGGGCGATGAAATTCATATTCCTTCAGAAGAAATTCCCACGCCCACGCCAGTTCCTGTGAGCACCCCTGCATTACCATCAGTCGCCTATACTAAAGAAGAGCTTCAAGAGTTATTGCAAGAGCATCCTGATACGTTAGAAACATTGCTCTCTGCAGCAACTCAACTTGAGGACGAGCGATATTCCTTTGATATAACGAAAATGACAGAGGAACAGCAAAATGCTATCGGAGAAGAGGTATTACAGATGGTGTTTGGCGACACTTACACTGTACCACAAAGGTTTACCAATATTACTCTATCCGGAATTAATGTGAATTTAGCTGTTAACGAAGCAGTGGAAGCTTATCTGGCTTTTCCTCATCCTGATCCGCAAGAACCTCCATTGATTCAGCGGTTTCGGGAAGGAGAGCTTGTTGAAAAAGGAGAAAGCGAAGAAGAGGATATCTATCTTGAAAAAATTCAGGACAGGAAGAAGCAAGTGCTCTTACGCAAAGGTAAGAGTTTACAGATACTGTCGCTATCACCTTCTTTTAGTAACGCAAAACTTTCGGGTATTGTCAATATCGGTGAAACCAAAAAAGCATTTTTTTCTGACCTCAATCTTTCAAAAAGCAAACGAGTGACAACGAGAAGGGGGTTTCAGGAAAATGATGAAATAGAAAAGGGAATCCTGTTAGTGAAGATCGCAGAAGATGATAAATGGGCCCTTTTGAAAAAAGAACAGGAATTTCAGCTTGTTCTCTTGCGCGATTCTTTGAATCGGGTTTCCCCCTCCGAACAAGTGCCGAAAAAACCGGAAGGTGCCACCCCAGGGACAGAGGATGAAGATTCCTCTGGTGCTCCTATTATAGATGTCTGGTATGGACCTCATCAGGTATTCGGTCATATCGGAATTCCGCAGCGTTGGGTCAATATCCTTGGAAATGTAACCGATAAGGACGGGGTTGCCTCTCTCACCTATTCCTTGAATGGTGGAGGTGAACAAGAACTTAAAATCGGAGGACCATATAAGCGTCTCGTAAATAAGGGCGACTTTAATATCGATCTTGCCTATGCAGATCTTCTTCAGGGAATAAATCAGGTCATTATTACGGCAATGGACACTCTTGGAAATCAGAGTCGTAAAACAATAGAAGTAGAATATGTCAGTGGAAATACCTGGATTCTTCCTTATACAATTGATTGGAACCAGGTTGAAAATATTCAGGAGGTTGCTCAAATCGTTGATGGCTATTGGGTTTTGGAAGGGGATAGTGTTCGTTCAGTTGCACCTGGCTATGATCGCTTAATAGCCATTGGTGATGTTTCCTGGAAGGATTATGAAGTGATGGTGACAATTACGGCACACAATGTGAATAGTTCCGGAGAAGGGTTTCCTCCAGGAATAGGCATTTTAATGAGATGGGATGGGCACCATGAGTGGTCAAACGAAAGACCATACGATGGGTGGTATCCTATGGGGGCTCTTGGTTGGTATCGAGATGGTCAACTTCGCATTACAGGTGGAGGAACAAACCTTGACCTGGGAAGTCCTAATAACTTTGAATTCACGTTTGAGACGCCCTATACCTTCAAAATGCGAGTTGAAACAACTCCTACCGGAGCGAGGTATAGTTTAAAAGTATGGCCTGCGAGCTTGCCTGAGCCTTTAGAGTGGAATCTTATCGGAGAGGAAGGGACAGAAGATCCCCAAAATGGTTCTTTTCTTTTTGTGTCTCATCATTATGATGCAAGTTTTGGGAGGGTATCCGTGATTCCCCTGAATCAATAGAACATTTTTTACATTAACGTTTTTGATGACGGAACAGGAGAAACTTATGGAAACATTATCTGCCTTATGTCGGTCATGCGAGCAACCTGGTCTTGAAGTTTTTTTAGATTTGGGCCAAACCCCCTTAGCGGATCGTCTTGTCACAGAGGAACAGCTTATCCAGCCAGAGCCTCACTTTCCACTTCAAGTGGCATTTTGTACCAATTGCAGCCTGGTGCAGATTTTAGAGACCGTTCCTCCGGAAGTCTTGTTCTGTGATGACTATCCGTATTACTCCTCATTTTCTCCGGCTCTGTTACAACATTCCAGAGAAAATGTATTGGATTTGATCAATTCATACAATCTCACGTCTGAGAATTTTGTCGTGGAATTAGCGAGTAATGACGGCTATCTTTTGCAGAACTATGTTGAGCACGGAATTCCGTGCCTTGGGATCGATCCGGCCGAGGGACCGTCAAAAGCTGCGGAAGAGAGAGGGGTTCCCACGCTGAACACATTCTTTACCAGGGAATTGGCTCAAAAGTTACGAAAAGAGGGGCGGATAGCCGATATTATTCATGCAAATAATGTCCTTGCTCATGTCGCAGATACCAATGGTTTTGTTGAAGGATTAAAAATTCTCTTAAAAGAGCGTGGAGTGGCTGTCATAGAAGTTCCATATCTCAAGTCATTGATCGACCATTGCGAGTTTGATACCATTTATCATGAACATCTCTGCTATTTTTCAGCCATCGCCTTAGATCACTTGTTCAGAAGACACGCTCTATACCTGAATAAAGTCAAACAATTATCTATTCATGGGGGATCTCTTAGATTGTATGTCAGTCCAACAGAAGCGGTCGAAGAATCTGTCAGAATGTTGCTTAACCAGGAAAAGGCTCTGGGGATGGACACCTTGAATTACTACAGTGATTTTGCCGACAAGGTTGCTAAGATAAAAACCTCTTTGTTGACGCTTCTTTCCGATCTCAAAGTCAAAGGAAACCGTATTGCGGCCTACGGAGCCGCCGCAAAAGGAAGCACCTTAATAAATTATATCGGAATCGGTAAAGAATATGTTGACTTTATTGTGGATAGGAACGTTCATAAACATGGGAAGTTTATGCCTGGAAAACATGTTCCGATTTACGCTCCGGAAAAATTGTTAGAGGAGATGCCTGATTATGTGCTGCTCCTTTCCTGGAATTTTGCAGAAGAAATTTTAGAGCAGCAACAAGCATATCGAAAGAAAGGAGGAAAGTTTATCATTCCAATCCCCTTTCCCAAAATTGTGTAATGCTCTCTCTCCATGCGAATTTCAGCTTTTAGGAACGACTGCCCCTGGGGTTCACGGGCATGAAGAACGTCAATATGAAAAATGATCAGGCACTAAAGAGATTACGAGTACTCTTGATAGGCGGCATAATAGGGATAGGCGGCATAATAGGTTTTCTCCTGTCTTGTGATCGCCCGACATTCAGTTCCTCTGCCGATTGGATTCATATATCAACTCAAGATGGATCTATCATCTCGCCAGGAATTTCTCCCCAACAGACAGCGAGTTTAATATTGGATGTAGATAGGGATGGGCTTTTGGATTTTATCATCGGAAGCCGTAAGAAAGGATCCTCAGTTCTCTGGTATCAGCGTCATTCACAGGGCTGGACCCAGTATGTGATTGAAGCGCAAACGCTTCCAATAGAAGCGGGAGGCGCCTGGACTGATATTGATGGAGATGGGGATCTTGATGTGGTTTTCGGCGCCGATTATCAGGACAATAAAATCTGGTGGTGGGAGAATCCGTATCCCCAATATGACACCTCAGTACCCTGGACGCGGCGAGAAATTAAGAATTCCGGGGCCAACAAACACCACGATCAGGTCTTTGGCGATTTTGATGGCGATGGGCAGAAAGAACTGGTTTTCTGGAACCAAAACGCTCAAAAATTGTTTATTGCCGATATTCCGGAAGAACCAAAGGATCCTCAAGCATGGCACTATGAAGAAATTTTTTCCAGCGACTCCCAATCCGAAGGACTGATCGCATTTGACATTGATGGAGACGGACAGGAGGATATTATTGGAGGAGGATATTGGTTTAAGCATATCGAAGGAACTGAATTTGCTGCGTATGTCATTGATGCAACGCAGAATTTTGCCAGGGTCATGGTAGGCCAATTAAAGGTAGGAGGATGGCCTGAAATAGTCTTTGTTCCTGGCGATGCTGTTGGGCCTTTAATGTGGTATGAATGGACAGGACAGTCATGGGAAGGGCATGAGCTTTTAGAACATGTTGATCATGGACACAGTTTGGAGATCGCTGATTTTGATAATGATAAGGCCCTGGATATCTTTTGCGGAGAGATGCGTCTCAACGGAGACAATAAGGATGCAAAGATGTGGATTTTTTGGGGGGATGGTGAGGGTCATTTTCGCAAAGAGGTGATTACAGAAGGGTACGGGGTTCATGAAGCGAAAGTCGGCGATCTGGATGGGGACGGAGATCTCGACATCTTAGGAAAACCGTATAATTGGGACACCCCACGACTCGATATCTGGCTGAATACCACCGCCGAAAGAACATCTCCTTCAGCGACACAATGGGAGCGACACGTCATCGATGCTGAAAAGCCCTGGCAATCGGTATTTATTACAGCGGCTGATATGGACAATGACGGGCATAAAGATATTCTTACCGGAGCCTGGTGGTATCAGAATTCTGGAGAAATAAGCAATACCTGGGTCAGAAACATGTTCGGTGCTCCTCTCTATAATATGGCTCTGGTATATGATTTTGATGATGACGGCGATATGGATGTGTTGGGCACTCAGGGAAAAGGATCAACATCGAACTCCAACTTTGTTTGGGCGCGAAATGAAGGGGACGGCGTCTTCTCAATTTTCGAGAATATTTCTAAAAGCGACGGCGATTTTCTGCAAGGGGTTGCTGCCGCACATTTTCAACAGGAAGGACCTCTCGATATCGCGCTTTCCTGGCACAAAGCCGGGAAAGGTATTCAGATGCTCAGCGTTCCCGATTCCCCTTCAGAAACGACCTGGCCCTGGCGTAGGATCTCTTCGAATTCTCAGGATGAATGTTTAAGCGCAGGCGATATTGACGGCGATGGTCTGATTGACCTCTTGCTGGGAACGAAATGGCTGCATAATACGGGAAGATCATGGGATATATATCAGATCAGCGAGAACAATGATGAGGCTCCTGATAGAAATCGCCTTGCAGATATCAATGGCGATGGAAAACTCGATGCGGTTGTTGGGTTTGAAGCCATCAGTCAACTGGGAAAAGTCGTCTGGTATGAACAGGGGGACGCCGTAATCTCGACCTGGACTGAGCATATCGTTGCGTGGGTGCTTGGCCCGATGAGCCTTGATGTAGCTGATATGGATGATGACGGCGATCTTGATCTTGTCGTTGGTGAACATAACCTCAAAGAGCCATCTAAAGCGAAACTGTATCTTTTTGAAAATGCTGATGGAAAAGGCCAAAATTGGCAAACCCATATAATTTTTATTGGCGATGAACATCATGATGGCTCCCAGGTTGTTGATATTGATGATGATGGAGATTTGGACATCATTTCAATTGGATGGGGGCATGGCCGTGTGCTTCTTTATGAGAACAAAGCTCGTGTTAAATAGAAACTGAATGAAATCTGTTGCTCTAAGAATAACAGCTTGATTATAGAAGGATGAAGAATGCAGCCTGATATCCAGGAATTAAAAAATACTCTCTCTCTGGAGTATATGTGCCCGAATTGCTACGGTGAAGGAATGGAAATTTTTCATGAAACCAAAAATTTTCCGATCCATACGGTGCTGAACATGACAACGCGCGAAAAGGCCGTACATTATCCTTGCGGCGATATTGTGCTTGGATTTTGCCCGAGCTGCGGGTTTATCTCAAATGTGGCTTTTGACGCCAGTTTACTGGAATACTCTCCTGAATGTGAAGAATCGCAAGGATTTTCGCCGACATTTAACGAATTTGCTCGCCGTTCTGCTCAACAGTTGATTGAAAAATATGATCTTCGCCATAAAACAATTATTGAAATCGGCTGCGGAAAAGGGGATTTTCTCACCCTGCTGTGCGAATTAGGCCAAAACCAGGGAATTGGTTTTGACCCGGCGTATGTTCCCGGACGCGATCAACATCAACAGAACTACGACATCAAATTTATCCAGGATTTTTACTCAGAAAAATATGCCTGTTATCACGGCGATGTTGTCTGCTGCCGAATGACCTTAGAACATATTTATAACACCGCAGATTTTGTGAATATGGTTAGACGCTCGATCGGAAATCAAACCGATACACTCGTTTTTTTTCAAGTTCCGGATGTGACTCGGATTTTGCACGATTGTGCGTTTGAAGATATTTACTACGAACACTGTTCCTATTTTAGTCCTGGCTCATTGGGGCGGTTATTTCGAACATGCGGTTTCAGCATTCTTGATTTACGAACGGATTATGACGAACAATACCTCATATTAGAAGCCAGACCAGCTTTCAAAGACGTGCAACCCCTACCGTTTCCGCTGGAAGAGGACGTAAAAACAGTGGAAAACTCTATCAGAGACTTTCAGAGGGCTTATAGGACAACGATGGAGTATTGGCGCCGTCAAATGCAGCATATTAAAACTCAAGGCAAGCGTGCTGTCGTGTGGGGTTCCGGTTCAAAAGGGGTGGCATTTCTCACCAAGCTGAATATTTCTGATGAAATAGAATATGTAGTAGATATTAACCCGTATAGGCAGGGAACTTATATGGCTGGAACCGGGCAGCGCATTGTGGCTCCAGAATTTCTTCAGGTACACCGGCCGGATGTGGTTATTATTATGAACCCAATCTATCGCAGAGAAATTCAGCAAGAACTTTTTCAATTAGGATTAACCCCTGAAGTCCTGGTGCCTGGGAAAGAGTTATGATGAGCAAAGTATCTTCTATTTCAAAAGCCTTTTTATGTCCGGTCTGCAATTCGACGAATTTTGAGAACTTTCTTGAACTCGTTCAAACGCCGGTTTTCTGCAATGTCCTATGGAAAACCGCTGATGAAGCTCTGCATGTTCCCAAAGGAGATATCCGCCTGGCATTTTGCAGAACATGCGGGCATGTGTTTAATACGGCTTTTGATCCCGGATTGATAGAGTATTCCACGGAGTATGAAAATTCTCTGCATTTTTCTCCTCGTTTTCAGGCTTATGCGGCTTCTCTGGCAAAGCAGCTGATCAATGCTTACGATCTGCATCAGAAGACTATTATTGAAATTGGCTGTGGAAAAGGTGATTTTTTACGTTTACTGTGTGAATCTGGCAATAATTGCGGAATAGGGTTTGACAGGAGTTATGAGCCTGAACGGAACGAGACTCCCGATCGGGCGTGCATAACATTCGTTCGAGATTTCTATTCCAAACAGTACGCCCATTACAAAGCTGACTTCATTTGTTGCCGGCATGTTTTGGAACATATTCAAGAACCGCGCAGATTTTTAGATGAGATTCGCCAAACTCTGGGAGACCAGTCTGATGCAGTACTGTATTTTGAGGTCCCCAATGTGATGTTCACCTTAAAAGATCTCGGAATCTGGGATTTGATCTATGAGCATTGCGGCTATTTTAGCAGAAGTTCTTTGGCCTCACTGTTTTCTGATTGTGGTTTTCAGACAAAACACGTCCAGGAAGCATTTGCAGATCAATTTCTTGGAATAGAAGCAGCCATTGCAAGTGAGGAAGGTTCTCAGATTTATAGGGATTTGAAAGATGATGTCGAAAATATGCACGCGTATGTTACGAAATTTGGCAAGAACTATAGAATGAAAGTCACATCCTGGAAACATGAACTGGCAGAACTGTCACAGGCTGAAAAAAAGGTTATTGTATGGGGAGCTGGTTCTAAAGGTGTGACATTTTTAAATGCGCTTCACGTGCAAGAGCAGATTGTATATATTGTGGATATTAATCCTCATAAGCATGGAAAATATGTTGGAGGCACAGGACAAAAAATTGTTGCCCCTGATTTTCTTAGAGAATATCGGCCTGATACAATCCTCGTGATGAATGCGATCTATCTGCAAGAAATTCAGGCGATGATGCACACAATGAATCTTCACTGTGAATTCATGCTTGTCTGAAAAGCTTTGAAATATGGGGAGAAAAATGCCAGGGTTCATGTTATTTAGCAAATTACTAGCGTTGATGGAGGAGTGAACGTATGCCGCAAGTGAGTGTTGGACTTCCTGTGTATAATGGCGAGAACTTCATTGCAGAAGCTATTGATTCTATTTTGAATCAAAGTTTTGAAGATTTGGAATTAGTCATCTGTGATAATGCTTCAACAGATACGACAATGGAAATTTGTCAGAAATATCTGTCTCAAGATAAACGCATACAATATCATCGTCATGAAAAAAATTTTGGAGCAGCGTACAACTACAATCGCAGTTTTGAACTTGCTTCAGGAGAGTATTTCAAATGGATATCTCATGACGATCTCTGTGCACCTACTTTTTTAGAGCGTTGCGTAGAGGTGTTAGATCGAGAAACTTCTTGTGTGCTTTGTTATCCTAAGACGGCAATTATTGATGAGTATGGAGAAATACTCTCTTACCACGAAGACAAGCTCGATTTAAGCGACTCTGTGCCGCATAAGCGGCTTCGAAAGTTTTTGCGTAAACCTGCCGGATGTAATCCGGTATTTGGGTTGATACGTCGTGACATACTGGCAACGACGCAACTGATCGGTGCATACGAAAGCTCAGATCATAATTTATTGGTGGAGTTATGTCTTCGAGGACAATTTTGCGAGGTTCCCGAATATCTTTTCTTTCGTAGAAACCATCCGAAGATGTCGCGTCGCGTGAATAAATCGAGTCGTGATTTTGCACTTTGGTTCGATCCAAATTATCGGGGTGCTAATAGGTTTCCTTTTTTAAAACTTCTTCTTGAGCTCATCAAATGTATTCAACACAGCCCGATAAGCCTTCGTGAGAAATGTCTCTGTTCTGGCGAACTCATTGGGGCAGCATTTGTCCTGAGTTATCGAGCAGCCATCTGGAGCCGCGCACGCGCCGATCAGAAAAGGATGTATTGAATATAAGGAATCACTCGTATGGGTATAATCATATTAAAAAAATTTATTGCTTTCCTGAAAAATCCAGTATTTATAAAAATATATCTTGTCATATTAGTAATTTTTAGTGGAGGAATATTTTATGTGCAAAAGGACGAAATGGTAAAAATTTTTCAGGCCTCTGATCCCAAAACCATCCTATGGGCGGTGATTCCATATTTTCTTTCAGTCGGCATTGTCACACCATATTTGCATTGTATGTCCTATAAAAAAATTGGAACACCCGTATCATTTTGGCAAATGTTTCAAATTTTTCATCTTTCTCGTATAGGCAATTATATGCCTGGTAAGATTTGGTTTGTCACCAACTATTATCTTTTTTCTAAGAGACTTAATATTGATACGGTGAAAATTGTCAAAAATTTTGTCATGCTGAACATTGTGCTCCTCATGCTTGGAAGTTTCTGCGGCTTGCCTCTTCTTTCGTCCTTTCATCCGACACTTCAGAAATTGTTAATTCTGTTCTCTCTCAGCATGTTGATCCTGATCCATCCCAAAATCTTGAATAAAATTCTCAAACCCTTTTTGAAAGAGGATGCCGAAAAAGAATTTACATACATCTTTTTGCTGAGTATAGGCTTCTTTTTTTTAATTGCCTATATTCTCTTAGGGCTTACATTGTTTCTGTGTATATCGGCTTTTACAAGAATTGATTCTGCCCATATCCCATTTGTCATTGCAGTCTCGGCCTCTTCTTTTGTTATTGGTCGGCTTGCTCTTTTTGCTCCGGCAGGAATAGGCGTCAGTGAAGGAATCAGCACCGCTCTTCTTTCTCGGATTGTCCCTGTAGAACATGCGCTTATGGGGGCCATGGCGTTAAGAACAGTGACAATCGTGGTTGATATCGCATGTGCATCATTAGCGGCCGTGTCAGTCGTTAGATACGAAAAACAAAAGGCTTGATTTGAGAGTAAAACGCTTATACAAAAATTCAGCGATGCATAATTTCATGAAACCAGATTTCTCATAATCTTTGAAACGAATGACTGGAAAAAGGAGGCTATTGTGAATAAAGAGAGAAAAAACGTTAAAAGTTCCTTTCTACTTCTTGGGTATATTGTTTCATTGTGTATCATTGCTATTGTTCTTTCATCTAAGGGTATTACGGATGAGAGTGTCATTTCTATGAATGGCGATATGCCCAGATATCTGATGAATGGCGTCTATTTTTACGATCTGGCAAGCGATTTTCCTGTCAGCAATCCCTTTGCCCATGTTTCTCGTTATTTTGCCAAATATCCGGCTCTTTCTTTAGGCCACCATCCCCTATTGCTCGGCCTTGCAGAAGTTCCTTTCTATGCGATTTTTGGTATTTCCATCTTTTCGGCGCGACTTACCATTGTTTTTTTCCTCCTATTGGCAGCATTGAGTTTGTTTTTTTTAGTTAAGCGAATTTATGGGAATCATATAGCTTTTATATCAGCACTTCTCTTTGTTACCACCCCATTTATTATCGAATATTCACAAATCGTAATGGCTGAAATTCCCACGATTGCTTTGACGCTGTTCGCAACATATTTTTTTTACAGATACTGTGAATCAGAAAGAGCACTATATGCGTTTATCACAGCATTGAGTTTGGTCCTGAGTCTCTATAGCAAACAGGCGGCTGTTTTTATTATCCCGATCTTCCTTTTCTACTTACTCCTACATCGAGGGCCAAAAGTATTTCTTCGAAAAGAGCTTATTCTTGCTTCTTTTCTCATTGTTCTGCTTCTTATTCCCCTTGTATTCATCACACTCAAGTTCTCCCGAGTCAATGTTGCCTGGGTTACCAATGCAGGGTTCGACTACAAATTTTCATTTGCGAATCTTATCTTCTCTTTCCAAATGCTTGGGAAGGAACTTTTAACATTGCCTGTTTTACTTATAAGTCTTATTTCAATCCTTCTTTCACTCCTTCGTAAAGATAAACGATCAGTCCTGTTTTTTTTCTGGATCATAAGCTGTTATCTGTCATTTATTATATTAGGACTTCATAAGAATGCTCGTTATGTCATTTTTTGGGTTCCAGTCTTTTGCGTCTTTGCCGCGACGCTTATAAATGCTTGTGAATATCGTTTCTGGAAGATTGGAACTTCAATCTTATTGCTTCTGACCATCAGCTATCAATTTGTAATAGCTTATAGGCAGGAGGCAGAATATACTGATGGTTATGAAGAAACTGCCCAATATATTGTTGAATATAAAAAAGGGGAGAGTGTTTTATATCAGGAAATAGTGGACACAGGATATTTTATTTTCTTTGTTCGAAAACATGACCCTGGTCGAAATTTGATTGTGCTCCGAACAGATAAAATACTGGCTACGTCTATAATGGACACTTTTGCACAAGACCGGATCAATTCACGTGAGCAGATTTATGAAGTCCTTCAGAAGTATGGCGTAGGATATGTTGTGTTAGAAGATAAAAAAAGTGAATCATGTGCATTAGAATGGCTGAGAGAAGAGGTGAAATCTGATAAATTTATTTTGCGTAAAGAGGTTCTATTGCGGTCAAACGATGATAGGCTCAATAATATTCCTTTAGCTATTTATGAATACAAAGATTACACTCCTCCCAAAGAAGGGGTGATGCTGGATATGGATATCCCTCTGATGGATGATTCTATCCAAATTCCTTTTAAAGATCTTTTGTAATCGAAATACATAGAAGATTTTATAGCATTGTGAGGTGTAAATCTATGACGAAACTTATTATCCAGATTCCGTGTTATAATGAGGAAGCGACGCTAGGGATCACGCTTTCAGCTTTGCCCAGAGAAATTCCCGGTGTGGATATCATTGAATGGCTTGTTATTGACGATGGAAGTACTGATAAGACCGTAGAAGTTGCCAAATCGCATGGAGTCAACCATATCATTTCACATCCACGCAATGAAGGACTTTCCAGAGCATTTAAAACCGGGATACAAGCCTGTCTGAAGGCCGGTGCAGATATTATTGTGAATACTGACGCCGATAATCAGTATCGTGCCGATGATATTCCTGCGCTTGTTACTCCTATTTTAGAAGGGAAAGCAGATATCGTGATCGGTGCTCGTCCCATCGGAGAAATTGAACATTTTTCATTGCTCAAAAAATGTTTGCAAAAGATCGGAAGTTGGGTCGTGCGCCAGATGAGTTCGACAGATATTCCTGATGCTCCTAGCGGATTTCGGGCGATGAGCCGGAATGCAGCAATGCGGCTACATATTTTTAATGCCTACACCTATACGATGGAAGCGACGATTCAAGCCGGTCAGAAAGGAATGATGATTCTTTCCGTCCCAATCAAAGTAAATAAACAGTTACGACCATCACGGTTAGTTCGAAATAATTTTGAGTATGTTAAGCAACAAGCGATCACAATCATTCGGAGTTTTGTGACGTATCGTCCCTTTCGATTTTTTGCGTTGCCTGGACTTATTGCATTTACTTTGGGCATGATGCTTGGTTTGCGTTTTTTATATTACTCCTTTATCTTAGGATTGCCAACTGGAAAAATTCAATCGCTTATCCTGGCAGCACTTCTTATGGGAGGAGGGTTCTTTTGGATGACAACAGCCCTCCTGGCAGATCTTATCTCTGTCAATCGGAGATTATTGGAAAGTTTATACTGGCGAGTCCAGCAAATTGAAGAAAACGTTGAAAAAATGCAAACATGGGATACTTCACCGAGAGAAAAAAAATAGTCATGGGATGGAAAGACTACCAAACACATTGTCAATAGACATTGTTCACAATAACATAAATCACACCAGGACAACGTCTTCAGAACTTTCGCATCCCCTTTTGCATGTCAATTTTCCGGCAAACACTCACTTATGAAAGTAGAACTTTCGCACTCCAGCCAGGCGGCACAGAATTGTTTACAGTAACATTCTTTTCATCATCGCAGCAGTTGTTGAATAAATTCAATGAGCCGTTGGCCAATGCCGCTTTTTTCCACGCCGATCACGCTCAGAAGGAACACGAGCACGACTAAACCGGCTTTCCAGAGGATGTTGACGCGCTTCGTATCGAGACGCAGAAAGCGAATCCAGCCTTCCAGTTGTCCGATCAGAGTAATCACAAACGTTGATTTCATCCGGTGTTGGCTGCGATGAAATTCTTTTTCCCAGCGTTTCACTCGATCTGGAAATGGGAGAGTTTTATCTTCATGATCCAAAATTTTGTTGGTGAAAAATTCGAGCAAGTGGTAGGGCGCTTGATGCTGTCGCACCTGTTGAATCACCAGATTCCGATGCTTACGACTCAGTGGTAATTTCCGCCGTTTGACCTCATGAATCACCTCTTCATGCTTTAACTCCGGTAATGAGATATGCTCAAGATCCAGCCAGGAACTCCGGTAAGGCTTCCCGTCAATAAATACAAAGGAGTGATCGTGCGGTTTTTTGGTGACGCACAGGACGCTATAGGTCGGATGATGGCGCAGATTGTTGAGCGTATCGTAAAAAGCAATTGTATAATGAGGATCACACTGGGAATTATCCAACAAAGCGTCAAAATTGTGAAACAGAAGGAAAATCTGTTTGCGATGATCCCCGTAGCGTTCAAGCAGCGCTTCTAGTGTCGCGGGTTTCTCGCCCTCATGGCCGAATTGTCCCCAGAGGTCATTCACTAACCCGTTGTAACTGGCGTAATAATTTTTGAGATTCACGATGACCGTGTGGGTGTTTGGCAGTTTGCAAGCGTCAATATCCTCCAGCAAACGTCTTACGCCGGTAGCCTCGGCGCCAATCAGGTTGAGTGATTTTCCGTGTTGCAGCAGTTGTACCATGCGTTCGGTAAATATCGGACGCAGGCAGTGATCGTAACTTGGCATAGGTTCTCCGATGAATCAGATTACAATAAATTACTCGCAAGTTCGGCTAATTCGGAACGTTCCCCTTTTTCCAGATTCACATGGGCATAGATCTGCTGTCCTTGCATACGTTCAATCAGATAACTCAGGCCATTCGAATGGCTATCCAGATAAGGATGATCAATTTGGAAAATGTCTCCGGTAAACACCATTTTCGTGCCTTCACCCGCGCGAGTGATAATGGTTTTGATCTCGTGCGGCGTCAAGTTTTGAGCTTCATCAACAATAAAGAACACTTTCACCAGGCTGCGACCGCGAATATACGCGAGCGGAGAAATCACGAGTTTTTCTTCCTCCAGAAATTCCTTAATCCGTTGGTGCTTGCTCTCAGATTCAGGAAATTGATTCTGGATCACACCGAGATTATCATACAAAGGCTGCATATAAGGATCGAGCTTGGAATGAATATCCCCTGGTAAAAAACCAAGATCCTTGTTACTCAGAGGTACAACCGGACGCGCCATGAAAATCTGGCGGTATTGCTTGCGCCGTTCTAACCCGCCTGCCAGAGCAAGCAGGGTTTTTCCGGTGCCGGCTTTGCCAGAAATGCTGACCAACCGGATATTATCGTTGGTCAAGGCGTTCAAGGCAAAAGTTTGTTCGGCGTTACGGGGTGTAATGCCATACGCCGAAAATTTATCCACTCGTCTAATTGTTTGCGTCCACGAATCAAAGGTGGCAAGCGCCGATTTGCGTTCATTGCGCAAGATCATATATTCGTTCGGTTTTAACGGCTCTTTTATCGCAAATGCCCTCACGGGAATTTCATAGGGAGGTTGATACATCTGATCAAGGATTTCATCCGGAGCCTGTTCTTCAATCCGGCGCCCGGTGTAAAGGGTGGTGACATCTTTGACATGATCTGTCGTGTAATCTTCCGCCATCAGACCGACAGCTTTGGCTTTCATGCGGAAGTTCCCATCTTTGGTCACCAGAATTACGTCGCGTAAAGGGTTTTCTTTGGCGTAACAGTAGGCGATATTCAGAATATGGTGATCGGCTTTTTGGGTGGAAAAATTGAGGGCCAGATCTTCGTGAAATCGGCGTTCCAGGGCAATGCTGATTTTGCCGCGGTTCGCTCCGATTTTCACCCCATCATTAAACAAACTATCCCCGCTCAGCGCATCCAGGGTGCGGATAAATTCACGGGCGTGATAATTAATGGATTCGTTCCCCTTTTTGAACTGATCCAACTCTTCTAAGACCGTGATCGGCAGCACAATATCATGAGTTTTAAACTGATAAATACACGAACTGTCGTGCAGGATCACATTCGTATCCAGGACAAAAATTTTCTTTTTTCTTGCCATGCTGTGTACCTGTTATTCTTGTGGTTCTTCTTCGAGTAAAAACTCTGGGGCTTCGGCTTCTTCTTCTGTTTCAGCGTCAAAAATCGGCAAATTCCAGTTTGAGCGCAGCACCACATCTTTGACTAATTCCCGAATTTGCACCGGTTGATCTTTGATGAGTTGCTCAAGCAAGGTTTTCAATGAGGCCATGATATTATCTTCTTTAATGTCAACGATCTTCCCCTGTTGAATTTTAAAGAGGCTAGGGAAGGAACTATCAAGCGACTCAAATTTTTTGAGTGTTGCATCAACCAGTTCATGTCCGGCTTTTTGGGCAATTCCCGCTAAAATCTCATTAATCGCCTGAAGATAAATTTCTTTATCAATAATCGTTGGTCGCAGCAAATCTAAACCGACCGGCAAATCGTATAAGTTGTCCAAAAATTCCTCGATCAGGCTTCCCTGAATGATCCCGCCATGTTGAGGCGCAATCATCAGTGGCGCTGGTTTCAGCCTTCGAATCTTATCAACTGCCATGCGGATTGCATCCTGAGAAGGCATGTAAATTTGATGAAAAATCCGGATACCATCCCAGGCGTCGGCTGTCGCAAACAACTGTTGTTCAAAAGATAATCCGCCGAGAAAATCGCCGGAAAACAGGATGCGGCTGGTTTCATCATAGATCATACACGCCCCGCGAAAATGGCAAAACGGCGTGGGTACAAAGCGGATCACATGCCCGGTCGAGAGGCGTCCGCGTTCATTTTTAAAACGATCCACGGGTTGAAAATTCGAGAGCTTCAAGCCGAAGAAATGGGTGAGACGCCAGGTATCTTCGGTACAAATCACAGTCATCTTCGGATTGCGTTTCTGGAAGTACATCGCATTCGTGCCCACATCCGGATCTTGATGATTAATATAGGCAATTTGAATTTTGCGTGGATCGCCGATAGCTTTTTTGACCCGTTCATCCAGAGCGTCAAAAAACACCGGGGGACCAGGATCAATAATCATATTTGTCGCCTTCTGATTGCCCTTAAACGAGCGTAAATAGACATTGATTTCCAGTCGGCTGTTAGTCCGCATTCCTAACCAATAAACGCCTTCAGCCAGTTCAATAATGTTCTGAAATTTTTCCATATATACCTTTCTTATAGTTAGAGTTAACTATCTTGGTAATACACAACCCTCACCCCTGGCCCCTCTCCCAGAGGGCGAGGGGAAGCATCCCGATTATCGATTGACGTCATACTCCCCTCGCCTTGTGGGAGAGGGGCGGGGGGTGAGGGCTGAATTCTGTAAAACAGTATACACACAATCGAAGTTATGTCAATATTTCTATGATCTCTTTATGCTGCGGATACTCTCTGAGCAAGGTTTGTCGGTCCGCCAGTTCAAAATCGGCAAACTCAAATCCGGGGACCGTAATACAGCTTACCAGCGTATACGATTCAGGGGAATCCACTCTGGCGCCAAACCAGACGTCGTGCGGAACGACGACATGAAATTGTTTCCCTTGTTCCCAATACGGTCCAAGCGCAAGCCGTTGCAGCGTGCCATCACGGTGGATAATTGAGATTGTCAGCGGCGCGCCGCAGTGATAACACCAGATTTCCTCGCACTTCAAACGATGAAATTTTGACGCCTGATCGCCTGGCAATAAAAAGTAAATCGCTTTGGCACTGAGCCGCTCAGCGGAATATCGCTCTGGAAGTCCGGATTGCCAGAAGTTGTCAGGAGATTGGTAGGTTTCGATAAAATAGCCTCCTTCAAGGTGCGGCTTCAAATTCAAATGTTCAATCCATTGCTTGCTTGTTTTTTCCATGTCCTAATATTTTCAAAAACCTCATTCTTTCGATGAATTTTTAATAGACAAATTCAGGTTTTTCTCCTATACAAGAATAAAGTATGTTTGCAGATACAAGAATAAAGTATGTTTGCAGATTGCTCTCTATCGTAAGAACACGCTAAAAAACATATCCGGATGTGCCAAGAAAAAAATAGAGAAAATGTGTAAAAAGGAAGCAACGCTGGCATGGTAGCATTGTGCCCATTTTTTCTCCAAAGGGAGGCGATTATGAAATTACGGTTTGTGGGATCGGGATCGGCCTTTACGCTGAATAATTACCAATCAAATATGCTGATCGAAGCTGAAAACGGGGCAAAGCTTTTAATTGACTGCGGCGCGGACATTCGATTTGCTCTCAGAGATTTGGGACTGAGCTATCGTGATATTGACAATGTGTATATTTCGCACCTGCACTCCGATCATGTCGGGGGCATGGAATGGCTGGGCTTTACCAGAAAATTTGACCCCTCCTGCACGAAACCCCGATTGTTTATCAGCCGTTACATCAAAAGTGAATTATGGAGTAATGTGCTTGCCGGAGGTATGTTATCGCTTCAAGGCGAAGTCGCTGATTTGGATACCTATTTTGAAGTCCACACTATCCCGAAAAACCAGGGATTTGTCTGGGAAGGTGTGGATTTTCAATTAGTGCAGGCCATTCATATTATGAGCGGATTCCATCTGGTGCCCAGTTTTGGCCTGATGTTCACCGTGAACGACATCACCACATTTCTCACCACCGATACGCAATTCTCGCCAGCCCAGATCACCGATTTTTACAACATGGCGGATATTATCTTCCACGATTGCGAAACTGCGCCATACAAAAGCGGCGTGCATGCTCATTACGATTCATTATCCACCTTGCCTGCGAACGTCAAAAAGAAAATGTGGCTGTATCACTATCAGGATGGTCCCCTGCCCGACGCCAGAGCCGACGGGTTTTTAGGATTTGTCACAAAAGGGCAGGTTTTTGATTATCAGCAGCCGCACACATTATTCCCCTGAACCAATTCAGTGATCCGAATGCAGGAGTAAGTCGCATTTTTTCACTTGACACCCCCTTTTTCTACCATATACACATTGTAAGAGAAATCCAAAAATTTTTATATGGAACAAAGAGTCATACTGTCAGCAACAGCCTTTGGGAGAAAAGGAGGGCACAAGGATGAAAAATAGAGGATGTTTTCTGATGTTCTGGATGCTTTGCCTCTGGGCTATTTGGGACGAAGAGGCACAGGCTCAGTTCATGAATAATGTTTCGATTCACGGGTTCGGCGGGTGGGCCTATGGAAAAACCGATAATGAGAACCAGTATCTTGTGGGAAACGAAGACGGCAGCTATGATCATGTGAGTTTTTCACTGAGTATCACAGCGAATCCCTATGAACAACTGTCAATATATGTGCAGCCGGGTTATAGCGAGGGCGGGGTTGAATTTGAAGAGGAAGATGTGAGTCTGGATTATGCCTTTGCCGAATGGTATTTTTCAGATAGGTTTATTTTACGGGTTGGGAAGGTCAAAGCCCCCTTTATGCTCTTTACAGAAGTGTATAATGTGGGGACTCTCCGGCCTTTTTACAGCCTTTCACAGGGAGTTTACCAGGAAATTGCCACTGAAGCCTATAAAGGCGTGGGGTTGACCGGATTACTGTATTCAAACCGTGAATGGGAGCTTCAATATGACGTATATGGCGGCAAATTGAGTCTGCTGCCGAATCCGTTTTTAGATGCTCGGGAATACCGATTCAAATTGATAGAAACAACAGCTACCGATGTCATTGGCGGCAGAATAACTGTACATACTCCTCTTAATGGTCTTAGCCTCGGAGTGTCATCTTATACAGGAGAATTTGATTTTGAGATTAGTGATACAGTGCAAAAATTCCTCTCCTTTGATGATCGTTACGTCTTATTTGGCATTTCTGCGGAATATCTCTCGGATCGCTGGTGGATTCGCAGCGAATATCTTGCCCAGAAAAAAAGTCCCAAAATCGAAATTGATGTTGCCTATCTAGAAGTCGCTTATCTGTTAACAGAACACTGGCAAATAGCTGGTCGCTATGAAGTTGCGGAGTTTGGTATTTCAGCTCCGGAATTTCAGGGGTCTCCAACATCTACCGAAGAGCATCAAGATCTTGTGCTCGGACTCAATTACTGGATGAATCCGAATCTGGTCTTTAAATTCTCCTATCATATTGTTGAGGGGAATCGTTTTGCAATCCCGAACGATGTTGCAGATTATTTAGCAGCCTATCAAAAAGGGAGTTTTGATGAAACCACCCATCTTATTGTCTTTGGAACCCAATTTAGTTTTTAAGAGATTCAGGAGGAACATCATCATGAAAAAAATTACTGTGTGTATTGCTGCCTCCCTGGGTATTCTGTTCATAGGGGATGTTCTTTGTCTGGCCGACGAGACATTTTCATTCAAGCTGATTGTTCACGCTTCAAATCCGGTTTCAGAACTGACCAAAATAGAAATTTCAAATCTGTTCTTAAAGAAAGTCAACAAATGGAAAGAGAGCGGAGAAACCGTGCTTCCGGTTGATTTGATTGAAGATTCCGTGGTTCGCGCCCAATTTTCGGAGAGTCTTCATGAACGAAAAATCGCCTCGATTAAAGCGTATTGGCAAAAGCAAATTTTTTCTGGGAGAGGGATACCGCCGGAAGAAAAAAAGTCGGAAGAAGAGGTATTGGAATATGTCTCTGAAAACCTCGGAGCTATCGGTTATATTGCCGTACCAACCCCAATTGACGCCTACAATGTCAAGGTGTTAACAATCAAAGAGAGGTAGATATCTCCGGTTTGTCCACTAAGCCAGGAGACTTTCTGCTTTTCGTTGGGACCTGAGGCCAATAGAATTTTTTCGCTTGACAACCTCTTTTCTCTATTATAATACAAATATGCGAATTAATACGACTTTGTTAGATTCGAAAACATGGCATGTTGCCCTGAACGGGCAACATCTGTCAGCAT
>DF820468.1:345465-434851 GCA_000739535.1 Candidatus Vecturithrix granuli
TCATGTGAGTTTTTCACTGAGTATCACAGCGAATCCCTATGAACAACTGTCAATATATGTGCAGCCGAGTTATAGCGAGGGTGGGGCCGAATTTGAAGAGGAAGACGTCAGCCTGGATTATGCCTTTGCCGAATGGTATTTTTCAGATACGTTTATTCTACGGATTGGGAAGGTCAAAGCCCCCTTTATGCTCTATACCGAGATCTATGACGTCGGCACGGTTCGACCGTTTTTTTTCCTTCCTCAGGGGGTTTATCAACAATTGTCGGCCGAAGCGTATAAAGGGGCAGGACTGACCGGCTCGCTGTTTTCTAAGGAAGGCTGGGAACTACAGTATGATCTGTATGGCGGAAAACTCAGTGTGCAGTCGAATCCTTTTGTGAACCTCCAGACCTTTGAATTTGTTCCGGTCGCTCCGGTTATCAATGATCTCATAGGTGGGCGTCTGTCTTTGCAAACGCCAGTTACCGGGTTTAACGCAGCAATTTCTTCGTTTGCCGGAAATTTTGAGATGGACAATCCTATACTCTCGCTGGATGAACATTATGTGATAGTGGGACCCTCGTTAGAATATGTCTCGGAAAATTGGAAAATTTGTAGTGAATACTTGACCCAGATCGACAGTTCCAAAATCTCTCTTGATTCGATCTACCTCGAAGCCTCGTATCAGGTCACGGAACACTGGCAAATTGCTGCCCGCTATGAAAATACCAATGTCGAGATTGAGGTTCCTCCGGAACTGTACTACCTCCCTTCATCAATCTATGAACATCAGGAAACTGTGCTGGGTTTAAATTATTGGCTCAACCCGAACCTGGTCTTCAAGCTTTCTTATCATATTGTGGATGGGAACCGTTTTGCTTTTCCAGAAAACGGGGAGAAATACCTCCTGCACACCCTGGATGGCAATTTTGAAGAGACCACCCATCTTCTCCTCATTGGCACACAGTTTAGTTTTTAAATCGGAGGATGCCATTACTAAGAATGGCGAACCTGGAGGTCAATAAAAATTTTCACTTGACGACCTCCTTTCTCAACCATATACAAATTTTAAGAAAATTTCAAAAGTCCTTAACCATCTATGGAACAAAAACTGTCTATGGAATAAATGTAATGACACAGAAGGTTATGGACACGCTCTCCGGAGTGCGCAAGCTCTGCTTGCGCGGCCAGAGCAGAGCTTTGGCACTCCGAAAAATGTCCATAACCTTGCATGTCAATACAAATAAAGAGTAGCATTGTCAGCAACAGCCTTTGATAGAAAAGGAGGGCACAAGGATGAAAAATAGAGGATGTTTTTGGATGTTCTGGGTGTTCTGCTTCTGGGCGATATGGGGCGAGGAGGCTCAGGCGCAGTTTATGAACACCATTTCAATACACGGATTCGGCGGATGGGCTTATGGAAAGACCGATAATGAGAATCAGTACCTTGTCGGCAATGAGGACGGCAGCTATGATACCGTCAATTTTTCGCTGAATATCACGGCCACGCCGTATGAACGACTGTCACTCTATGTGCAGCCGAGTTATAACGAAGGCGGGTTTGAAGAGGAAGACGTCGGCCTGGATTATGCTTTTGCGGAATGGTATTTTTCTGATAAGCTTCTTCTCCGAGCTGGCAAAGTCAAAGCTCCCTTTCTGCTCTTTACCGAGGTGTATGACGTCGGGACGATTCGGCCGTTTTTTGGCCTTCCGCAGGGGATCTATCGCCAATTTTCGGCTGAAGCCTATAAAGGGGTAGGGCTGACCGGGTCGCTGTTCCCGAAAGAAGGGTGGGAGTTGCAGTATGATCTGTATGGCGGGAAACTCGAAGCACAGCCGAATGTCTTTGTGAATACGCAGACCTTTGAATTTTTCTCAGCCATTCCGGTTATCAATGATCTGGTTGGCGGGCGTCTGTCTGTACAAACGCCGCTTACCGGGTTAAGCACGGCAATTTCTGCACTTGGCGGCAATCTTGATTTCGGCAATCTGTACCAATCGTTGAATGACCGTTACGTGCTTGTGGGCCCCTCGTTAGAATATGCCTCAGAGCATTGGAAAATTTGTAGTGAATATTTAACCGAAACCAGCAGTGACAAAGTCTCTATTGATTCGATCTATGTTGACGCCGCATATCAGCTCACGGAACACTGGCAGGTGGCTGCCCGCTATGAATATGTTGATTTTGAGATTGCCGTTTCTTCCGAATTGCAGCAAATGCCCTCATCATTATTTAAGCATCAGGAAACTGCGCTGGGGCTGAACTATTGGTTTAACCCGAATCTGGTCTTCAAGCTTTCCTATCACATCGTGGAGGGCAACCGGTTTGCCTTCCCGGACGACATTCAAACCTATTTACAGCGTATCCAGACCGGTGGTTTTGACGAAACCACCCATCTTGTCCTGATCGGTACGCAATTTAGTTTTTAACCAGGAGGAACGCGAGTATGAAAAACCGTATCGTGTGCATGACCTTCTTGCTTCTCCTGCTCACAAATGGTCTGGTGAGCATTGCTGAAGAACCAGCGCCATTCAGCATCATTGTCCATGCCTCAAATCCTGTGACGCAGCTCTCAAAAGAGGATGTTTCAAACATGTTTTTAAAAAAGGTCAAACACTGGAAAGAAAGCGGAGAAGCCGTGCTTCCGGTTGATTTGGTTGAAGATTCCCCGATTCGTGCGCAGTTTTCAGAAAGCATCCACGGGCGAAAGATTACCGCAATTAAGGCCTATTGGCAAAAACAGATCTTTTCGGGGCGTGGCGTGCCGCCAGAAGAAAAAAAATCGGAGAATGAAGTGCTGAAATACGTCTCTGAAAATCCGGGAGCCATCGGCTATATTGCCGCCTCAACCCCAATTGACGACTACAATGTCAAGGTGCTAACAATCAAAGCGCAGTAGAGATGGGATGTTCTTTCACTCAATACCGATCCTTGTATCGACTTCCACAGTATATTGTGGAAGTCACAATATGCTGTGGAGGCTGCACCATGCTTCAAGAATCTTGCCTGCGAGGGAGCTATCCTCTAACCTCTTATCAAACGACGGGTTATCCCAGACAACACGCTAAACATCCTTGATGGCACGGAACGTGCAACACTATGTCTGTGATGGTTGCGACAAGTTAGACACCTTTATCAACAACCTTTGATAGAAAAGGAGGGTGTACAAAGATGAAAACGAGAACGTATTTTGGGATGCTCTGGGCACTCTGCGTTTTGGCTATTTGGGGTGAGGAGGCTCAGGCGCAGTTTATGAACACCATTTCAATCCATGGGTTCGGCGGATGGGCGTATGGAAAGACCGATAATGAAAACCAGTACCTTGTCGGCAATGAGGATGGCAGCTATGATACCGTCAATTTTTCGCTGAATATTACGGCCACGCCCTATGAACGGTTATCAATATATGTGCAGCCGGATTATAATGAGGGCGGGTTTGAAGAGGAAGGCGTCGGCCTGGATTATGCCTTTGCGGAATGGTATTTTTCAGATAAGCTTCTTCTGCGGGCCGGCAAGGTCAAAGCCCCCTTTCTGCTCTTTACCGAGGTGTATGACGTCGGGACGATTCGGCCGTTTTTTGCCCTACCTCAGGCGATCTATCAGCAAATGGCGGCTGAGGCGTATAAAGGGGTGGGACTGACCGGGTCACTGTTCCCGAAAGAAGGGTGGGAGTTGCAGTATGATCTATATGGCGGGAAACTCAGCTTACAGCCGAATCCTGTGATCAATACGCAGACCTTTGAATTTATCTCTGTCACGCCGGAGGCTAACGATCTGGTCGGGGGGCGACTGTCCCTGCAAACGCCGCTGACCGGGTTCAACATCGCCATGTCTGCCTTTACCGCCAATTTTGAGTTGAGCAATCTCGGCCCATCTCTGAATGACCGTTATGTGCTGATGGGGCCGTCATTAGAATACTGGTCGGATCGCTGGAGGATTCGGAGTGAGTACGTCACCCAGGCCAGCAGTTCCAAAGTTTCCTTTGATTCGGTCTATGTTGAAGCTGCGTATCAGGTCACGGAACACTGGCAAATGGCTGCCCGCTATGAATATGCGAATTTTGAGACGACTGCTCCTCCTGAAACGCAAGCCCTGCCCTCATCAGTCTATGAGCATCAGGAAACTGCGCTGGGGCTGAACTATTGGTTTAACCCGAATCTGGTCTTCAAGCTTTCCTATCACATCGTGGAGGGCAACCGGTTTGCCTTCCCGGACGACATTCAAACCTATTTACAGCGTATCCAGACCGGTGGTTTTGACGAAACCACCCATCTTGTCCTGATCGGTACGCAATTTAGTTTTTAACCAGGAGGAACGCGAGTATGAAAAACCGTATCGTGTGCATGACCTTCTTGCTTCTCCTGCTCACAAATGGTCTGGTGAGCATTGCTGAAGAACCAGCGCCATTCAGCATCATTGTCCATGCCTCAAATCCTGTGACGCAGCTCTCAAAAGAGGATGTTTCAAACATGTTTTTAAAAAAGGTCAAACAATGGAAAGAAAGCGGAGAAGCCGTTCTTCCGGTTGATTTGGTTGAAGATTCCCCGGTTCGTTCCCAATTTTCAGAGAGCATTCATGGACGAAAAATCGCCTCGATTAAGGCTTATTGGCAAAAACAGATTTTTTCGGGGCGCGGCGTACCGCCGGAAGAAAGAAAGTCTGAGAACGAGATGTTGAAATATGTGTCTGACAATCCGGGAGCCATCGGCTATATTGCGGCCTCAACTCCAATTGACACCTACAACGTCAAAATATTAAAGATTGAAGAGAAATAAATATGGACGTTCGTAGTGTTGTGGGACAGAAATTTTTACTCACAGACTTTGTCGGACAAGTCAGACCTATCCGACAAAGTTTGTGAGTAAAAATTTCTGTCCCAAAGCAGGAGTAAACGCTTCAGTGTTTCTGAAAAGGCTGAAAACAACGCTAAAGCGTTGACTACGAATCGTATTTCCGCTAATGTCTATGAATGTTGTTGAACTTTTACTGTGACAAAACATTTGTTTTCAGGCAATCATCAGAAATACTTTTTTATGAGCAATCCTTGTAGTTACTTATGTTAAAACATGTCAAATTTAAATATAAAATTCTGTTGATGCCGTTTCTGGCAATCATCGCCTTTCTCCTGCTCCTTTTCGTTTCGCAACTTTTTATGGGGCGGAATAATGCGCTATTGAGTGAGATTGAACAAAGTTTCGTGCCAGCCCTTGAATTATCGCACGACCTGGAACGGACGCTCACGGATTTACAGCGCAGTATGCAAGATGCGGTGGCGGCCGCCGATGAAGAGGAATTATCGTTTGCGAACACCTCTTATGAACATATCCTGACCCTTTTTGAAAAGGTACGCACCAATTCTTTTTTCGCACAAGATCAGTTGACAGCTCTCATCCAGGAGTTTGAAGCCTATTATACCCTTGCCAACAGCACCTCGCAGCAGCTTATTGCCGGCGGAACTCTCGATGAAGAGACAGTGGCAAAATTAGGCGAGATGAGTGAACAATATAACGTGATCAAAGCTCAAATCCAAACCATGGTGCTCCAGGCCAAGCAGGAAGCCTCCCGTACGTTTGAAGCAACCCTGCAGAATTACAAGCAGTCTTCCTATTTCATGAATCTCATCATTGCATGCAGCGTCCTTGTGCTTGGTATTCTGTCTTTACTAACTGCTCGTTCAATTTCTCGACCGATCCAGGAAGCCATACGTGTCACGGCGCAATTTGCTGAGGGTAGTCCGACAGTGCGCATTCCGGTCACAGGCCATGATGAATTGAGTGAACTGGGTAGGGCCTTCAATCGCATGATGGACACTCTGGCCATGCAAAACTGGTTCAAAACCGGGCAGGCCACATTAAATGAACGCATGCGGGGCGAACAGGAAGTCGCTGTGCTCTCGCGCAATATTATCAGTTATCTGGCAACCTACACGCAATCGCAAATCGGGGCTATTTATCTTATGGATGAAGAGCAGAAGACACTGCACTTGACTGGAAGCTATGCTTATACGCAGCGTAAAGGCAATCGCAACGCCTTTCAACCTGGCGAAGGTCTGGTTGGGCAGGTCGCATTGGAAAAGCAGCGTATTCTTTTTACTCAGGTGCCTGAGGATTATATTGCGATTCAATCAGGCCTCGGAGAAACTCCCCCGCGCTATCTGCTCATCCTGCCCCTGCTCCATGAGAATGTCTTAAAAGGTGTGATCGAACTCGGCGCAGTTCACGAATTTTCGACAATCGAGACCGATTTTTTGGAACAAAGTTGTGAGAGTATTGCGATCGCCTTACATTCGGCCCAATCGCGCGTCAAACTGCAAGCGTTGCTCCAGGAAACCCAACAACAATCAGAAGCGCTGCAAGCGCAGCAAGAAGAACTCCGCCATACCAATGAAGAGTTGGAAGCGCAAGCTAGGGCATTGAAAGCCTCGGAAGAAAAACTTCAGATGCAGCAGGAAGAGTTGAAGCAAACCAATGAAGAGCTGGAGGAACAGGCACGGATCCTCGAAATGCAAAAAGCGGAATTAAGCGAGAAAAACCAGGAATTGGAACTATCACGTAAACTGATCGAAGAAAAAGCCAAAGAGTTGGATCTGACCAGCAAATACAAATCGGAGTTTCTGGCAAACATGTCGCATGAACTTCGCACTCCATTAAATAGTCTGCTCATTCTTTCGAAATTGCTGCTTGAGAATAAAGAGGCCAACCTGACAGACAAGCAGCTCGAATTCATTCGTACTATCCATTCTTCCGGCGCTGAATTACTCGCCTTGATTAACGATGTACTCGATCTCTCAAAAGTAGAAGCTGGTAAAATGGTTCTAAATTTTGAAGAGATGAGTCTCATTGGTTTGGGTACCTTTATTGAACAGAATTTCAGGCATGTTGCGGAACAACGGGCACTGGGATTGCGGGTAAGTCTTGCCGAAGATTTACCGTCCTCCATCTTCACCGACCGGCAGCGTGTCGAGCAGATCGTAAAGAATTTCCTCTCTAACGCCATGAAATTCACTGAACAGGGCGAGGTGCATGTTCAGATTCACCGGCCGCATCTGGACACCAACTTCTTTCGTAAAGAGCTTTCGTCTCAACAGGCTGTGGCGATTGCTGTCAGCGATACCGGCATTGGTATTCCGCCGGACAAACAGCATTTGATTTTTGAAGCCTTTCAGCAAGCCGATGGCACAACAAGCCGCAAATACGGAGGAACAGGGTTGGGCCTCTCGATTTCCCGTGAAATTGTCAAACTGCTTGGAGGAGAGATTCACCTGCAAAGCGAAGTAGGCAAGGGAAGTACGTTCACTCTCTATCTGCCCGAAACGGCTCCAGCAGCGCAGCAGGAACAAGCACTTCCAACTCCTGAACGCAGTATTCAAGGCGATAGATTAACCAATATTTCCAGGCAAACTATTCCCTCCCCGGAGAACCGAGCTGTCTCCGCTCCTCCGACTGATCTTGGATCTATTCGCGATGATCGGCGCGATCTGACTCCGGATCAAAAATCGCTGCTGATCATTGAGGATGATCCGAAATTCGCCAAAATTTTGTTCGATCTGGCTCGTGAGCGGGGATTTAAAGGTCTCATTGCCGGAGATGGGTCCTCCGGGCTGCACCTGGCGTATCAATATGTTCCGAGTGCGATCATGCTCGATATTAATCTGCCGGAACTCGATGGCAGGATGGTGATGGACAAGCTCAAAAAAAATCCCGAAACGCGGCATATTCCGGTTCACTTCATTTCAGTGCTTGACGCCTCGCTTGAAGCCATGAAAATGGGGGCTATCGGCTATTTGACCAAACCGGTCAGCCTGGAACAACTCCGGGAAGCCTTTGAAAAAATCGAAGATCATCTGACACGCACCATCAAAGAGTTACTCATTGTCGAAGACGATGAGGCCATGCGCAACACGATGGTGGAACTGCTGCACGGCAAAGATCTGCTCATCACGACAGCAGCTACCGGACAGCAAGCGCACCGGCTGTTACGAGAGCAGCATTTTGATTGTGTGGTGCTTGATTTGGGCTTAACCGATATGTCAGGATTTGATCTGCTCGAACAAATTCGCCAGGATCCTGAAATCTCGGATTTTCCGATTATTGTCTATACCGGTAGAGATTTGACCCACGACGAAGAGCTTGAATTGAAAAGATACGCCGACAGCATTATTCTCAAAGGAGTGCAATCGCACGAACGCTTACTGGATGAAGTGACCTTGTTTTTGCACCGAGTCGAAAAGAATCTGCCGGAATCCCAAAAACGGGCATTACGCATATTACACGACAAAGAGACGGTCTTTCATGAGAAAACAATTTTGCTTGTTGATGATGATGTGCGCAATATTTTTGCTCTGTCAAGTGTCCTGGAAGATAAAGGGCTTTCTGTTCTCGCTGCCGGAAATGGCAGGGAAGCGCTGGACATGTTAGCGTCGCATCCTGAGATTGATCTGGTGTTAATGGATATTATGATGCCTGAAATGGATGGCTATGAAACAATGCAGCACATCAGGAAACAGCCTGAATTCTCAAAACTCCCGATTATTGCCCTGACGGCAAAGGCCATGAAAGGTGACCGACAACGGTGCATCGAAGCCGGAGCCAGCGATTATTTATCGAAACCGGTTGAGAGCGAGAAGTTGCTTTCGCTCTTACGAGTATGGTTATATTAAATATATGTCATGAAGGATCTTGACACACAAGACATTGAGATACAAGTCTTATTAGAAGCAATCTATTTGCGATATGGTTATGATTTTCGAGAATATGCCAGGGCATTGGTGAAACGGCGGATTCTGCGTCGGCTCTCGCTTTCAGGCTTGAAAACGCTGGCAGAGATGCAGCACAGGGTTCTGTACGATGCGACTTTCTTTGACACGCTGCTCAAGGATCTCTCAATTCCTGTTACGGAAATGTTCCGTGATCCGTCATTTTACAAAGCGCTGCGCGAGCAAGTGATCCCGATGCTTAAAACCTATCCCTTGCTCAATATCTGGCATGCTGGCTGTTCGACAGGCGAAGAGGTGTATTCCCTGGCTATTCTTTTGCAAGAAGAAGGGTTGTATGAGCGCGCTCAAATCTATGCGACCGATTTCAATAATGATGTGTTACAAAAAGCGAAAGATGGCATTTATCCGATTGAAAATGTGAAGGAATATACCTGTAATTATCAAAAAGCCGGGGGTAAAACATCTTTTGTGAATTACTATACTGCGAAGCATGATCATATTATCATGAAACGTGCCTTAAAGTCTCGCGTTGTGTTTGCTAACCATAATTTGGCGTCTGATACGGTGTTTCATGAGATGAATATGATTGTATGCCGTAATGTTTTTATTTATTTCACGAAATGTTTGCAGAATCGAATTTTACGTCTTTTTTCAGAGAGCCTGGGTCATTACGGTTTCTTGTGTCTTGGCGCCAAAGAACATCTCAAATTTTTAGATGATGCGCATCATTTTGAACCGGTTGTGGAAGATGAAAAAATTTTCAGGAAAACATGCTGAAATTCAAACGCAATGTGGAGCAATGGCTGTCTGCGACATTTCTTATACACCATTTTATCAGTATTGACATTTTTTATAGGAGTTATCATGAACATGCACTCACCCGACAAAATGAAAATGAGGGGGAGTGATGTACCGCGAAACTCCGTTTCGCGGGCGCGGAAAATAATTTCGCGCTGCATGTTGATTTCCATGGAAAGGAATTATGGCAGAAAGGATAAAACCCAATATTTTGCTTGTTGACGATCGCCCTGAAAACCTCCTTGTGTTGGAAGGAGTACTGGATGGCGAAGGCTATAATTTACACAAAGCGAACTCTGGCCCCGAAGCGTTACGCATCGTATTGAAACAGCCCTTTGATTTGATCTTGTTAGATGTTCAGATGCCAGAGATGGATGGCTTTGAAGTCGCCAGACTCCTGCGCGGAAAGAAGGAATCAAAAGAGATTCCTATCATTTTTATTACGGCCATTAGCAAAGAGGCGAAATATGTTTCCAGAGGATTTGAACTGGGCGCGGAAAATTACCTGTTTAAACCGATTGATCCGAACATCCTCAAAGAGAAAGTGAGGAACGCCATTCAATATTATCGCTATAAGCGTCAGATGAAAATGTATGAAGAACAGTTGCAAGCAAAACGTAAAGAACGTGTAAAATAATAGTGGATGGGTTCGTAGTTCTCGCTTCAACGCATTTTCCCACTGAAGGAGGAACTACAAACCTACCGTGATAGAGTAGTATCCGTTTTGAAAAATGGTGTTTCAGGAATGAATTTTCAAAATTCCCGTAACAACCTCAATGGCTCATGAGTCAGGGCTGTGCTTTCTTAACCTGAACCAGACAGGTATTCGAAGGAAACGCCCCGCCGGGCGACATCACATCTTTTGTCAGAACGTTGACGCAGCCGCCCGTATCGATCCCATCGGCATCAGGGACAAACCAGGCCCCGGCATCTAAACTTACAACGCCCCGCAGAATGCGATCCGTCACGTTCGCTGTTGTTCGCAAACATCCGCGCTCGTTATAGACAAGCACGCTGTCGCCGTCAAGAATCCCTCGTTCGCGGGCGTCATTCGGATTCAGCCAGATAACATCATCCGCGAATTGTTTCAGTGCGGGAATATTATCGAATTGTGAGTTGACTCTGGTTCTGGCATGGGGAGAGATCAGTTGAAGTGGATATATTTTTTCAAGTGGATCCTGCGGCCCCTCCCAGGGTTCGATATAAGTGGGTAGCGCGGGCAGCAAGGGATTCTGTCGTTGCGCCAACATTTGACTGTAAATCTCGATCTTGCCTGATGGTGTTAGAAACGGATGCTGCTGCGGATCTTCAATTTCTTGCCGGAACGCCACCCAGGGATGATCATATTCAAGGCGATGAACGCCATTGGCGTTGAAGGTGTCATAATCCGGCAGGTCCGGAGTCGCTTTTACGAACTCTCTCAGCCAGGTTTCCTCAGAGTGCGGGTTATAGCCTTCCACACCCAGGCGCGCTGCCAATTCTGAAAAAATCGTTAAGTCAGATTTCGTCTCAGGAAGCGGTTCTTGCACCTTATGCATGGGGATGAAATAATCACCGCCATTCCAGGGTTCCGCAATATCCTGGCGTTCGAAAAAATGCGTCACAGGTAGAATAATGTCAGCATAACGAGCGGTAGGAGTCAAAAACAGTTCATGGATCACGATAAACTCTGGTTTCTGGAGAGCCTGAATGCCCTTATTGAGGTTCAAAAATTGGTTCAGCAGATTTGAGCCGACCAGATACAGCACCTTGACGTCGCTGTGAAATCCGCCGGATTTTCCTTGCAGTAAGGCGTCGTACACATCAGTGATATGCACTAAGGGCTGCCCTTCATCGAGGGTGGGTAATGTGGCATTGAGAGACCCTAAGCCGATGAGTCCGCGGCTGCCGCTGGCAAAACCGCCTTTGATGCCGATATTGCCGGTCATAGCGGCCAGCGTACAAGCGGCGCGATGGAATTGTTCGCCAAAGGCGGACCGCCCCGGGGCCCAGCCGGTATAAAGCGCGGCCGGTTTGCAGACGCCATACTCCCGCGCTAATTCGTAAATGTTGGCGACCGGCACGCCGGTTTTCTCTGCGGCCCAGGCCGGATTTTTCGGAATCCCATCCATATTTCCCAACACATACTCGCGAAATTGCTCGAATCCTACGGTATAGGTGTGTAAGAAATGCTGATCGCAGAGGTTTTCGACGATCAATACATGCGCCATCGCCAGCAGTAAGGCTGTATCCGTACCCGGCTTCACCGGAATCCACTGGTCGGCAAGCATTTTCGCTGTCGGGCTGTAGCGCGGATCAACACACACAATCTTGATCCCCACCTTTTTGGCCTGCTGCAAATAGGAGAACGTTTCGGAACCAAAGCGGCTGATCGCCGGATTCCAGCCCCATAAAATAATCAATTTGGAATACAGAAAATTATCCGGTGTATTTCCGCTGACATCTGTTCCAAATGTGGCGAGCGAGGCTAAACGCGCCGCCTCCATGGACGCGCCGCCCCAGGTTCGGGTACATCCGCCAAAGAGCGAGAAAAAACGGCGGGCTGTTTTGCGTGTCCCGTGCAGTGCGCTGAGAGACCCGGAATAATCCATCAGGAAAATCGCCCCTGCGCCATGCTGATCTTTAGTGGTTCTGAGTTTCAACGCGACCGTATCTAAAGCCTCTTCCCAGGAAATCGGTTCAAACTCGCCGCTGCCTCGTTTTCCGATCCGTTTCAAAGGCCGCGTCAGGCGGTCGAGAGCATGTACGACATCCTTTTGCGATAAACCACGTATGCACGCTCGTAACCCCGGATTTTGCGAATCCGTTTCGATATGCGTAATTTGCCCCTCAGAGAGATGGACATTTAAGAAGCAGCGAGCGCCGCAATCGTAAGAACAGCTCGTGATCACGCGCTGTTCTGCTTTTGTTGAATCATATTGTACTGCCATGAATATGCTCCTTCAGGAAAGACCGGTTTCTTGAAGAAACCCGGTTTTTGAATATTGTCTATTGTTCACACACGATTTTCTGTGGACCAGCCAGGTGCGTGAGGTTATGAATCCATTTGCCGGAGTGCATGCGATACAGGCCAACCGCCATCTTCAAGACTTCTTCCAGACTCACGAGCGCAAACACCCAATAGACCGGAAATTTCCAATAAAATCCGCCTAAAAACGCCAGAGGCACACCCACACCCCAAATGCTCATGATCTCCATGTACATCGAAAATTTGGTATCACCGCCGCCTCGCAAGACGCCGACTACATTGATTGTATTGAAAACCCGCGTCCATAACACGACGCTCAGGACAAAGAGTAGATTGACTGCAAACATCCGAATTTCCGGTGTGACCTTAAAAACCGATGTAATCCGAGAGGCATTGAGCCAGATAAGCCCCCCCACGAAGATTGCTCCGATAACTCCTGACAGCGCAAATCGTTTGGCATAAACATAGGCTGTTTTTTCATGCCCTGCGCCAATTTGATTACCAATCATCACAGAACCTGCGCTGGCCAGTCCGAAAAACACACCGCTGGAAATCTGCTCAACCGGATTGACAATATTCACGGCCGCCACTTCGGCGGTACCCATGTGTCCATAGACGATTGAATATGTGGTTACGCCCACGACCCAGGAGAACTCATTCGCAATCACAGGCAGGGTCGTAACGAAAAATTGTTTGATTAATACACGGGGAATCGTTAAAAAGTCGGAAAGATGTACTGCCGGATAGCGTTTTTGATAAGTACTGACCAGAATAATCGCAGCCTCGATCACTCTGGCAATCACTGTAGCGATAGCTGCGCCCTGAACCCCTAAGGCCGGAAATCCAAAATGTCCGAGGATCAGGCAGTAATTGAGCAATGTATTCAATCCTAACGCAATTGTGCTCGCGTACATCGGCAATTTGACCTGTTCCATACTGCGGAGGATGAATGCATATAACATTGTGACCGCCGACAACAGATAACTCCAGCCGATAACGCGCAGATACGTGCTGCCATTACTGATGACGAGCCGATCTTTGGTAAATATCCGCATCACGAGATCGGGGATCACTAAGGCTCCAAATGAAAAGATGAGGGAGACAGCGATGATGAGCGTCAGCGCAATCGCCATAACTTTACCGATGTGTTGCACATCTTTTTTACCCCAAAACTGCGCCGTGAAAATGGCAGTTCCGCTGCTGATGGCAAAGGACACCAGGATAAACACAAAAAACAAGCGATTGGCCAGCCCTACCGCTGCGACTTCTACGGCACCAAGCTGGCCGATCATAATTGTATCTACAAGATTCAGCGATGATGAGATCATATTCTGAATACTGACCGGAATTGCAAGCTTGACGAGGGTTTGATAAAATTGTCGTTTCTCAGAAATATGAGCATGAACCATGATATTGGCTCCTTTAACACTACAGGAATCAGGGATAAGCAAGAATTCGATTTCAGAATGTTTGTAATGCCTTTACCATTCCCAGCCCAACATTAAACAATTTAATCCGCTGCCAATGCCTAAAAAGCCAACGCGATCGCCGGGCTGTAAAAAATCGCGATCTTCTGCTAAACCAGCCGTGAGTGGCAGGGAAACCGTGCCGATATTCCCTAAATATTGATGGGTGGAGAAATCTTTATCATCCGCAAGATTGAGCGCATGTAAAATCGTGTCGCGGTGTGCGCTGCCGACCTGATGGCAGATCACCTTATCAACCTGCTCTGGCCGCCAACTCAATTCTTGTAAAAATGCCTGCCAGGTTCTGCGTCCTAACTCCACACCGTTCTGCAAGACCGCGACCGAATCGGTCGTCATAATCTGCCACCAGGGAGTTGACGGATCAGTATCCACGCCCCAGCGGCATAAGTCATGAAATTGGGGGGCTGTTTGCATCACTCCGCCGATCAAACGTCGGCGCGGATTAGGGTTAAACGAACCATCGCTGAGAATTATCGCAACTGCGCCGGAGCCACCGGTCAAAGTCGCTAGCGAGAGTTTAAAGGATTCCATATCGCGCATCTGCAACATGCGTTCAATCGTGGTTTTCATGATTTCGCGAGCGGTTTCACAGGAAACCACCATTCCGGCGCGAATCTGGCCTAGCTCAATCCGGTTGGCGATCTCAAGGATGCCATTTAACACGCCCAAACAGGCGTTGCTGATGTCATACACGGCTGCTGCCGGATTCACGCCCACATAGTGCGCCACTCGGCAGGCGGTCGCTGGTTCAAATCCCTCACGGCATACACCGGCGTAAATCAAGACTTCAAGATCATCAGGTTGTACCGCCGATTTGAGCAACGCTTTCCGCGCAGCCGCAATCGCGCCGTCCGACAGCCGGTATCCGGGTTCCCACCAGCGGCGTTCAATAATGCCGGTCAGGGCTTCCAATTGCCCCAGGGGAATGTGCAAAGTCTTATAAATCGGGGTCAATTGTTCTTCCAATTCTGAAGACGTGACGACAATTGGGGCCAGTTCATAACCAATCGCCTCTAAAAATACGCGTGAATATTTCATAACATCGTGTTTTCGTTTGCGAAAAAAACCAGGTTTCTTCAAGAAACCTGGTTTTTCAGAGCATCTCTTCGTCAAGACATTTTCAATGTAAAACGTTCCATCTGGTAAATAATACGGCCATCCACAATCAGAAAACCCTGAGCTTCAAGGAAACGCTGTACGTCGTCAACAGCAGTGATTTCAGCCTGAATGGTGACATGCCGGTCGGTTGGGATCACCTGACCGCGATAGGTCCATTCGTGCGGATGGTGTAAGGCCATGGTTTCAACGCGATTCTGCGGCTGCCAGCCCCAACGTTTCACCGCCGCTATTTTGAGCAGTTGCAAAAATGCTTCCAATCCCAGGGAGCCAGGCCAGACCGGATCTTGATAAAAATGCGCCTGAAAAAACCATTCCTGCGGATTGACGATTTTGCTGCCGCGAATAAAGCCCAATCCCTGCGGGCCGCCGTCAGGCACGTACAGGTCGATCTGATCCACCATGCGTAACTGCGTATCAGGGTAGGGAGGTTCTTGCGGATACGCGAAGGATTCGCCGCGCGCCGCTTCTTCAGCGGTGGGTTCATACGGTTTCGCATCGCGCAGACCGATTTGGTGCGCTAACGCCTGTTTCGTGAAAAAGCCGAAATAGGTTGCGCCCTGATACACAATAGCTCCGGCGCTGTTGGTCAGCGTATAATCATAATGTTGAATAATCATCCCGCCGGAGGTGGAGACGCTGGTGAGCGTGACCGTTGTGGTCAGAGTGCCGATATCCGGAGTCACCGGCAGAAATTGCGTGGCTTTCCCCCCCAGATTACGGAACGACAAATCCACATCGCTGGTTAAGGCCGACCCGATGTAGGCCGCCAGCCAGCCACAGGGCTGCAGCACGATTTCCAGCAGGACGGCAAAGGGCATGTTGATATGGCGGTTTGCCGCAAAATACCAGGCCTCTGGCGGGACATCGTACTGCGCTTCCGCGCTTTTGGGGGCCGTCATGATCCAGGGGTCACCGTGTACTTCTGTGATGCGATCTAAAAACTGATAAGGCGGACCCGGCAGACGCGCGATTACCCGCTCTACATCGAACACCTGGTAGCGGTCGCCAAAGGCTTCCGAAGGTTTGCCGTTTGAGAATGCCAGAATGCTGTTGTGGTCGTAAATCGCGGGTTTACGGTGATAGTGCGGGGCTATCCACCCCTGGCCTCTCCCAGAATGAGAATTTTTCCCCCCCTCGTTCCTTTCAGGAGGGGAATGAAAACTCCAGATCGTTTCCAATTTTGCCTGTGTCATCCCGGACAGGCGCAGTGACATGTCGATCATGCGTACAATCGGTCGGCCATCGGCGTACATCACGGCGTCACTGATCACATACGGTTCAGGCCGGAATCCGAGTTCTTTGATCGAAATTTCATAGACCACTTTTTGCGTGGAAGCCGTCACCTGTCCGCGGCATTTCAATTGTCCGGCCACGCCGGGCACGGGTTGCCAGGCGATTTCATTCTGCTCGCCGACCCAGCCCATACGCATCAACAACACGCGCAGCGTGTGCAGGCAGCATTCATACATCAACGTGCCCGGCATGACCTGGTCGTCCACAAAATGACAGGTCAAAAACCAATCGTTCGGATGAATATCCGCTTCTCCTCGAATTTGCCCCAGACCATAACGTCCGCCGGTCGGATCAAGATGTAAAATCCGATCCACCAGTTTCATGCGTCCGCCCGGCAAACGGCAGGGATTTTCCAGGGGCAGTCCGGCAAAGCACTGTCCGAAACAGGCCGCCAGGTCGCCGTGCCGCAAGGCGTCCAACTGCGCATCGGAATAGAATTCGACCGGCGCGATCTCAGTCAATGGCTGCCAATCTTCCGGCATTTTGCCGGGTATCGGACACAGATCCATGTTCGTAAACACCAACCCGCGTCCTTCATCGAGTTCCTGCGAGGTAAAAAATCCGGCGCAGCCTTTTTGCATGGTCAAAAACAATTGGCCGTCTGCCGTACACTCAAAACGGAAGCGAAATAAATGGGTATTGCCCTGCTGGAAGAATTCGTCAATATGAATATCATAGTGCAGCAAAGTTCCCGGCCCCGGTAAATCGCCGTGAAACGTGACCTCGGCATCTAACAAACGATAGACCGCGAGACCTTTGGTGACAAAATCAATCCCCAGATACCCGGAGAGAAACAGGTCGGCCTGTCCTGATTCAACGGCGATGCAGGTCGGAATCCGGCCGCAGTCCAGATACCAGTCCTCAGGTAAAATATCGTGTTCTGTGATCACCCGTCCATGCGTCATGAAACAGGGCTCGCCTTCCACCGCAATAATGCGATCCACCAGCATCAGCGGTTCATCAGGCAGTCGTACTCGCGTGGGGTGCGTGTCAACTTCAGCAAATTTTTCACCCAATACCTTTGCAATTGATCCAACCGCAAATTCCAAACATTGTTCACGCGTCATGAACACACCGGGTTTAGAGGCCGCACTCCCCTCCTGGGAGGCAGGGCTGTTAAGTTCTCGATGATCAGGAGTGCCAAAGCTCTGCTTTGGCAGCGAAAACAGAGCTTTCGCACTCCGATATTTTGCATAATCTGCATAACCCACCCCTGACCCCTCCCAGGAGGGGAGTATTTCCCTCTCAATCAGCGACATCTGGAACGCGACCTGATTGGCGTAGCTTTCAGTCAGACCCTGCGCTAGTTTCAGGTAGGCCTTATGCGCCTGAACACTGCGGGCGTGAGCTTCGCCAACCTGCTGCACCAGTTCTGTAATCTGCTGTTCACCGAACTGATCCATCAAGTTGGGTGTTTCTGCTTGTGTTTTTTGCACCGCAGAGGACGCAGAGAACGCAGGGGAAGCTTGTTGAGTCTGCCTGTTTTCTTGCCGTGTCACGTTTCGCTGTTCAACAGGAATGGCGGAAATTGGGGGCGGTTCAGGTGGTTTCTTTGCGCTCTCTGCGTTCTCTGCGCGAGAAGAGATTTCTGGCAAGGGAATTTGGAACGGCTGCCCACCGGTCGGAATGTGCAAGGACTTCTGTTTTTCGGCCTGTTGTTCAGTTTGATGGGCAATTACAAGAGTTTCTTGTCCATATAATGCTGAGAAATCAACAGGCACTCGTTCAACAAACAGTTTGCCTAACAGACGCAGAATGGTGTTCGAATCTTCACCATTGGCCGCGCAGGCTGATGCAGCGATATGCGGCTGATTTTCCAGGATTTTTGCGATCATATTAGTGCAGCTGTTGCCTGGTCCTATTTCGATAAACACCCGTACCCCATCCTGATAGGCCTGTCGAATGACCGCCGGAAAATCAATTGTATCCGACGCCTGCGCCAGGATCGCATCCGCCGCACTTGCGGCTGTCACCTGATAGGCTTTGCTCCAGGCCCCGCTGTAAAATCGGATGCCGGCAGGCGCGGAAGTGTTTTTGAAATAATGTAAGTCCCGATACGGGCCTTCGACCTGTTTGATAATTTCACAATGCGCAGCCGAAACCCCGGCTAAGGGATACGTCGGACAGCCAAGCTGCACAATCACGTTCTGCACAGCTTGACGATCTCCGCCAAGCACGCAACTGCCGGGCGTGTTGATAATTAACAGATACACTCTGTTATGTTCTTTTAACACCCATTGTACCTCTTCTGCCGGACACTGCACCGCGGTAATCACCCAGTCTGCGGGCATATCGCCGCTCAAATTCCAGGTCCGACTGACTGCCAGGAATTTTCCAGCTAAATCTCTGGTATAGAGCGGCGAAGTCATGACCCGTTGCAGCATCTCATCCCGGTCAGTCCAGGCTTTCAATGCAAAAAAAGCTGAGGACTCCCCTAGCGAATAGCCGATAACCGCTTGAGGCCGGAGACCAAAATGACGAAGCAGATCCGTCATCATGGTGCTATATGCGACCTGTCCGAGCAGAATTTCACGGGGATATTGATTAATGCGCTCAGCCGAAGGCGAATTCCACAGTAATTCCGGCACAAATTGACTGCGCAGGTACTGATTATGGCGATCCTGCTCGCGTAAAATTTCCGGCCATTGGACGGAAATTGTGCGTCCCATAAACGGGTAATGATTGCCGGACCCCGGAAATATAAACGCAAGTTCTCCAGTTTGCCCGATGGGATTGGCCGTGTAAAAACTGCGATTGCCAGGCAACGTAAGCGGCTGATCGTTGCGAATGGCATGACGTATCTGCTCAAGCTGCTGATCTAATTCCGCTTTTTCCCGCGCCAGCAGCGCAGCGCCGAATTTTTTTTTGCCCTGAACAGGTTGTTGCTGCCAGAAACTTCGCGCCAGAGTTTCGATCTGTTCGCTCCTGGTCTGATTAACATATTTGTGTAGTTTCTCCAATCGCTCAAGCAGTTCAACCTGATTGTTCCCTTCAACGGCAAACAAAGCGTCCGGTCTGGCTCCCAGAGGTTGCAGGCGTTCCTGCGCAATTACTTTATCTATGGCCACATTTTCCCCCTGATAGGATTCCAGGATCACCGTTACACAATTGCCGTCCATACTCAGGCAGGCTACTCCGGCGCGACGCGGTCCTTCGACGCGATTGCACAGCCAGTATTGAGGTGCGTTCGGAAAATAATGTTGATTTTCCACTGTATTGTTCAGACTTGCAATTGGCTTTTCAGGCTGTAGCAAGGTTGGAATAATTTCCTGGTAGAGACACAGACAGGCTTTGACAAAGGAAACTACGCCGGATGCAGCTCCGGTATGCCCGATGGCAGCTTTCACGCTTCCCAACGCTATTCTCCCCTCCTGAGAGGGGCCATGGGTGGGTTTTCCTTTCGGACAGAGGGCTGACGAGGAGGACAAATCGGACGAGTGGGGAAAACACTGCGTTAATGCTTCTGCTTCTATCTGGTCTTCCTGGGGAATAGCGCTGCCATGAGTTTCGAAGTACTGCACTGAGGCAGGCTCAATCTGCACTTGCTGGCAGGCGCGTTCGAAGGCATCTTGATAGGCTTGCGAATCAGCAGAAAATGGCGTCTTGCCGCCGGAGGCTTTGCCGATCCCTTTCAGAACGGCATAGATTCGATTGCCGTCACGCACAGCATCATCTAATCGTTTCAACACCACCGCGACCGCGCCTTCGCCTGGCAGCGTGCCATCGGCCTGCGCATCAAAGGGATGAACGCAGCCTGTTTTAGAAAATGGCGTATGGGCATGAGTGGCTAATAAGGAACGAATATCGCCATTCAAATCTATGGCGCCGACAAGAGCATGGTCGAGTTCTTTGCGCTGTAAGGCCTGCACCGCGACATCTAATGCCTGCAAACCCGAACTTTCTTCGGCCGAGATCGTGATCCCGGCTCCGCCGACCTTAAATTCTCTGGCAATCCGGCTGGCGACGATGCCTCCTAACGCGCCGACCGTGCGATTGGCAGTTAAAGGTGGATGAAAAGCGTCTCGCAGAGATTGGATCCAAGCCTGTAACTTTTTTTCGCTTACCTTCAAGCTCAGAGTCTTCGCCCATGCTCTGGCCTTGTTCAGAATTTGCCAGCGATAAGAAAAATTGGTGCTGTTAAAATCGAGTCCAATGCCGATAAACACGCCGGTACGCAAAGAATGTGCTTCATCCAATTCGATATGGGCGTCTTTCAATGCACCATCAGCAACCTGTAACATCAGCAATTGTTGGGGCAGCGATTCCTGCATTTCTTTGGGCGGAATGCGGAACTGTCCGAAGGGAATATCCACGCCATCCACAAAATAGCCTTGCAGGTTAGGCAGATCAATCCCCCAGGAATCTGTTTTTGACGCTGGTGTAACATCATCCTGACCGCCAAACACTCGTTCCTGAAAAGACCGTAACGACTGCCAGGGACCGATCTGCGCACTCAAACCGACAACCGCGATCACTTCTTCTTCAGCAGGAGAATTAAGAGTAATTGAAGTCTCTGGGGGTGATTGAGACAATGCAGCATCCCATTCTTCTAACAATACATGGGCATTGATGCCGCCAAATCCAAACGCGCTGACTGCCGCCCGACGCGGAATACACTCATCGCGCCGCAGCCAGGGCTGCGCCTGGATCAAAACGGTGAAGGGGCTGTTGGGCAGATCCAGTTTGGGATCTGGTTTGAAAAAATTCGCTGTCGGCGGCAAAGTCTGATGTTTTAGAGCCAACACAGTTTTCATCAAGCCTGCGGCCCCGGCTCCGGTCAATAAATGCCCGACATTTGATTTGACGCCGCCGATCACGCATTGATTGCGACGCCAGCCATTTTTACCCCACAACATTTTCAGACTGCTGAATTCGACTGCATCTCCGACCGGCGTGCCGGTGGCGTGGCATTCGATCAAATCCACATCCTGCGGCTTCCACCCCGCCTGTTGATAGGCGGCTTGCATGGCTCGCACCTGTCCTTCGGAATCGGGCGCCAGCAAGGTTCCCTGACGGTCGTTTGATAACCCGATACCGCGAATCACAGCATAAATCTGATTGCCCTCACGCAGGGCATCCTCCAGGCGTTTCAACACAAAAATCCCGGCCCCTTCGCCAACTACCAATCCATCACCCTGTTCGTCAAAAGGAGCGCACACCCCGGTCGGCGATAGTGCGCGGAGCTGCGAAAAGCCCATCTGCGTAAACGCACTGTCCGGGCGACAGACGCCGCCTGTCAACATCACATCAGCCCGTCCGGTTTGCAGATCGTTCACCGCAAATTTCAGAGCGTACAGGGAGGCTGCGCAGGCTCCATCAACCGTAAAACTTCCGCCGCCTAATCCAAAGGCTTTGGCAATCATCCCGGCTACCATGCCCACCGCATAGCGATTCAGCGGATGGGTTTGGAGTTTCCTTGTATTTTCCTTTTTTTCAGGATTGAGGGCCGTCAACACCTGTTCCTCGAACTTCCGTCCTAAAATTTCAGCGGTAATGGCGGAAGTCTTTTCAGTCGGCAGAGCAATATTCCCGATAATAACACCGGTAAGATTGTGGTTAAAGTCTGTCAGATTGGCATCACGCAAGGCTGCACGGGCAGCGTGCAGGGCCAGATGAAATACCGGGTCAAGCTGCGGAATCAACGCCAGATCAAGCTGAATCCCCTCGGCGTCAAATTCAAAATCCGTAATATAACATCCCCGCTTGGAATACACTTTATCTGGCAGACCGCGTTCCGGGGCGTAGATGTCGTCTAATTCCAGCGGCCAGCGTCCTGGTGGAACTTCTTGCGCCGCACTGATCCCCTGTTTAATATTCGTCCAGAATTGTTCGAGAGTGGGAGCGCCAGGGAAAATCCCGCCAATGCCCACAATCGCAATCGGAGTGTAGCTGTGATTCTGCATAAGATTCTGAAATCTTGTTTCTTTTTGGAAATAACCCGCAAAACACGCCAAACACGTAAAAAGTGTTTATGTGTTTATGTATTTCGCGGGCTGAATAGTTTTATGTTGTCAAGTTCAGGGAACTACACGGATAAGAGAGAAGAAAAGGGTAATGGTTACATGATAAGTGACATCCGCTCGTTGAGCGAAGTCGAAACGAGCCTGGACGTGTTTCCTTCGACTTCGCTCAGGGAACGGTATCACTTACCATTTAATCGCTACCCCAAAAAGAATGTTCTGGTGAAAAATACATCCTTCTTCTTATCTCTTATCCCTGTAGTTCCCTAACTCTCACGGCAGAGCTATGATTTTTTCAATATTCCCCCAATATATTCAAACACATTCTCTCTGGCAAATTCTTCTTTCAAACATCCCCTGATCTCGTCAAGCTTTAAGTATCTTTTCCTGAGATTTTTGTCGCCGCCAGGCATTTTTCTTGACATCAGTCAGGAACCATCATTGTATTTGTCATGATACAAAGTGAAAAGCTCAACTGCATGAAACTCCGATACATTTTTACCAAAAAACCTTAGTACACGACAAAAATGAGAAATAGAGTGGACATCATCAGCCTTCCTCTGGTAAAAGGATGTTAGCCCAACAACCCTGAACCAGGAGGATGATATGACTGAACTCAGCCCACTCATAACGGCATTGAGAGCAACTTTTGCTTGGCATGGTACCAGAATTACCTGGGTATCGCAATTCCTGCTTGCCCTGATTCGGGTCAGAACGGTCAACTTGACTGAGCTGGCCACCGCCTTTTGCGGGATAGCCCAGCCCGACGCTCATTATCGCCGGATGCAGCGGTTCTTAAAAGACGTTGCGCTGACCAGGGCGCAGATTGCCGCTGTCGTCGTGCAGTGGCTACCCCTTGGGGAAAAGTGGCTCTTGTGCCTCGATCTGACGAACTGGCAATTTGGCAGCCTGAATATCAATATTCTCGTCCTGGCCGTCGCCTATCAGGGCGTCGCGATCCCGCTCCTCTGGATGTTTTTAGACAAACGGGGCAACTCCAATTCGCTCGAACGCATGGCGCTCCTCAAACATTTTCTGAGCGCGTTCGTCCGTGAACGGATTCAGTGTCTGACAGCGGATCGCGAGTTTATCGGCACGGCATGGATCAAATTTCTCAAACGACAGCACATTCGCTTTCGGATTCGGATCAAACGAAATATCCTGGTGTCGAACCCCAGCGCCACCAGCGCAATCGCCGCGTTCCGCTTCTTCCAAAACTGCCGCGTGGGGGAAGCTCGACTCCTCTCTCAACGTCGACGGGTCTGGGGGGATGATGGTGTTTGTCGTCGGGATGCGGATCAAAAATGACTATCTGCTTGTCATCACCAATGACACCCCAAACACGGCTTTAGACGACTATGCCCGCCGCAGGGACATCGAAACCCTCTTTGGCTGTCTGAAAAGTCGCGGGTTCAACTTTGAAGAGACCCATCTGACCAAACCGGAACGCATCAGCAAACTGCTGGGGCTGTTGACGCTGGCCCTGTCGTGGTGTCTGCGGATCGGTGAATGGCGGCACGGGCAGAAGTCGATTTCCATCAAAAAACATGGACGCCGGGCAAAGAGCCTCTTTCGCTATGGATTTGACCAACTTCGAACTATTGTGCTCAATCTGGCTCTTAAAGAACGTGAATTCTGTTGGGCAACAACCTTTTTGTCGTGTACTTAGATCTATTTTTCTGAATTTTTTGCTGCAAGAATACATTTTTCTTGACAATCGCCTGAGAGGATTTAAATCGTATAATGGTATAACCATTAGATATTTTGAAAACTACAAGAATGAAGAATAAGCAAGAATCTCGAGGGTTTTTCCCTGAATAACGACTATTATCATCAAGTAAAAGTGAAAGAAATTGATAGAAAGATTATGATGAATCAAAAAATAATTCCTTCAGGAAGCGTGTTGAATATTCAACGCTATGCGGTGCATGACGGCCCGGGCATTCGCGTGGTGGTGTTTTTGAAAGGCTGCCCCTTGCGCTGCTGGTGGTGTCATAATCCTGAAAGTCAGCAATTACAATGCAAAAGGATCACGCAAACCGTCAAACTCGACGACCGTACCCAGGTTGAGGAAGAAGAAACCATCGGGCAACTGATGAGCGTGAATGAAGTTATGCGGGCGATTGAGAAAGAAGTGATTTTCTTTGATCAATCCGGCGGCGGCGTGACCTTTTCCGGCGGCGAACCCTTCATGCAGCCGCAATTTTTAGACGCACTGCTCACGCGCTGCCAGGAACAGGAAATCCATACGGCGGTAGATACGACCGGCTATGCTGCGCCGTATATGTTCGAACCGATCAGCGAAAAAGTGGATATTTTTCTCTATGATCTCAAACTGATTGATGACACGCTGCACCGGCAATATACCGGCGTTTCCAACGAGTTGACACTGAAAAATCTGCACAGTCTTTCCGTACGCGAAAAGCAGATATGGATTCGCTTTCCAGTCATTCCGGGCATCACGGATACTGTCCAAAATGTATATGACATTCAGCGCGTGATCAGCAGGCTCAAGGGTGTTCAGCAGGTGAATCTCTTACCTTTTCATAAAATCGCGGATGGAAAATACCGCAAATTCGGGTTAGAAAATAAAATGAAGGACATCCAGCCGCCCTCTGACGATCAGATGGCGGCGTTGAAAGAACAATTTGAACAACAGGGTTTTCCTGTCAAAATCGGAGGATAACTTATGACAGAACGCATTCAACGCTTACGCGCAAACAGTATCAAGACCAGACCGTATATTTCGCCGGAGCGGGCGATCTTGATAACAAAATTTTATCAAAGCGACGCGGCCCGGGAAGTTTCTGCGCCGGTTAGACGCGCGCTGGCGTTTCAGTATGTATTGGAACAGAAAAAAATCTGCATCAATGAGGGCGAATTGATTGTCGGCGAACGCGGCCCCGCGCCATTAGCTACTCCGACCTATCCTGAAATCTGCATTCACTCGTTGCAAGACCTGGAAATCATCCATTCGCGTCCCAAAGTGCCGTTTACGGTGGACGACGAAACGCGTAAAGTTTATGAGGAGAGCATTATTCCTTACTGGAAAGGCAAAAGTCTGCGCGACCGGATTTTTGCCAACATGTCGCCAGCCTGGATTGATGCTTACGAAGCCGGGATTTTCACCGAATTTCAGGAACAACGCGCGCCGGGACATACGGTATTGGGTAAGAAAATCTATTCCAAAGGGCTGCTGGATATGAAAGCCGATATTCGGCGCAGTCTGGAATCCCTTGACTTTCTGAACGATCCGGAAGCCTACGATAAGCGCGAAGAACTCAAGGCTATGGAGATTGCGGCCGACGCGATGATCGCTTTTGCCAAACGTCATGCGGACAAACTGCATGAATTAGCAGCAGCAGAACAGGATGCCGCTCGTCAAAAGGAACTTGAACAGATGGCGGTCATCTGCGAGCATGTGCCGGCCCATGCGCCGCGAACATTTTGGGAAGCCTTGCAATATTACTGGTTTGTGCATTTAGGCGTGGTCACGGAATTGAATCCCTGGGATTCCTTTAATCCGGGACGGCTGGATCAACATCTGTATCCATTTTACCAACGTGAGCTTGAAAATGGAACTCTGACCAAAGAATGGGCTACAGAACTCTTGCAGTCTTTCTGGGTGAAATTCAACCATCATCCTTCGCCGCCCAAAATGGGCGTCACGGCCAAAGAGAGCAATACTTATACGGATTTTGCATTGATCAACATGGGCGGAGTCAAAGAAGATGGTTCGGATGCGGTCAATGAATTAAGTTATCTGCTGCTGGATGTAGTCGAAGAAATGCGGATTTTGCAGCCCAGTTCGATGATTCAACTCAGCAAAAAGAATCCGGATCGTTTCCTGAAACGCGCCTTAAAGATTGTGAAAACCGGCTTCGGACAACCCTCGATTTTTAATACGGACTCGATTGTGCAGGAATTGATGCGTCAGGGTAAATCCGTGGAAGATGCGCGTAACGGCGGATGTAGCGGTTGCGTCGAAACCGGGGCGTTTGGCGTGGAAGCTTACATTCTGACCGGTTATTTTAATTTGCCCAAAATTCTTGAAATTACCTTACACAATGGCGTTGATCCGCGCACCGGCAAGAAAATCGGGCTGGAAACCGGTGACCTAACGACGTTTGCGACCTTTGAAGAATTGTTAGAAGCCTATCGTCGGCAAGTGCAATATTTTGCGGATGTTAAGTTGGAAGGGAACAACATCATTGACCGCATTTACGCTCGCAATATGCCGGTGCCCTTCCTGTCGCTGATGATTGACGATTGCATTGCCAAAGGCAAGGATTATCTCGATGGCGGCCCGCGCTACAATACCAGCTATGTGCAGGGCGTCGGACTTGGCAGCATCACCGACGCGCTCGCGGCGATTAAATATCAGGTGTTTGACCAACAAAAATACAGCATGAAGGAACTCTTAGACGCCCTGAACGCGGATTTTGAAGGATACGACGCCTTGCGCAATGATCTGCTCAATCATACGCCCAAATATGGCAATGATGATGACTACGCCGATGATGTGTCTCGCCAAGTGTTTGATATCTATTACAACGCGATCAACGGCCGACCGAGCAGCAAAGGCGGTTTTTTCAGAATTAACATGCTGCCCACCACCTGTCATGTCTATTTCGGAAGCGTGACCGGCGCGTTGCCTGACGGCCGTAAAGCCGGGCAGCCGGTTTCTGAGGGTATTTCCCCGGTACAGGGTGCGGATCGGCAGGGGCCGACGGCAGTCGTGAAATCCGCCGCCAAAATTGACCATATCAAAACCGGCGGTACGCTGCTCAATCAAAAATTTACGCCCCAATTCCTGGCTGATGACGACGGCATTGACAAAGTCGCACACCTGGTACGCAGTTATTTCAAAATGGACGGCCATCATATTCAATTCAATGTGGTCAATGCCAAAACTTTGCGCGACGCCCAGCGTCATCCCCAAAACTACCGAGATTTGATCGTGCGCGTGGCCGGTTATAGCGATTATTTTGTTGACTTAACCGAAGAGTTGCAGGAAGAGATCATCAAACGGACTGAACATCAGAATGTATAACTTTTGAAAATTGTGGTTCCACCGCCGTCCCCCTGACAAGGGTAGGTATTGGGTGGAACAGCCGCCGGATTCCCCTCCGGGGAGGGGTGAGGGGTGGGTTACTGAAGCTGATGACACGCTCACATCGGAGCCCACTCCTGCCCCTCCCCGGAGGGGAATCCACTGCTTCGCAACAAACATACCTACCCTTCTCGGCCTCTCCTTTGGGAGAGGCAGGAGGTAAGATTTTTCGAAAAATTTCATCAGAGAAGGATATTGATTTCATGCGCTATATTGATCTTGAACACTGGCCCAGAAGAAAACATTTCGAGTTCTTTCGTATTCTGGATTACCCACATTTCAATTTGACCGCCAATGTGGATATTTCGACTTTGTATTCGCATTGTAAATCTCATCAACTCTCATTGTTCAAGACAATTGTGTATGTTGCGGCGACCGCTGCCAATGCTGTACCGGAATTTCGACAGCGCATCCGCGACGGACAGGTGGTTGAACATGAGGTGGTGCATCCTTCTGTCACCGTGATGAGCGGGGAAGACCTGTTCAGTTTTTGCCATATCGCTTACACGCCCAACTTTCAAGACTTCCTTGCCAATCTGGGACAGGCCATTGAAAGAGTGAAGAATGCTCCGACCCTGGAGGAATCTCTGGAACGGGCGGATGATGTGCTGTATATGACCAGCATCCCCTGGATTGCTTTTACGGGTGTGACTCATCCGATTCATCTGCACCCGGTAGATTCGGTGCCGCGCATTGCGTGGGGGAAGTTTTTTGAAGAAGGGGACACGCGCAAAATGCCGCTTTCGGTGCAGGCGCACCATGCCTTAGTTGATGGCATTCATGTGGCCCGGTATTTTCAGCATTTTCAAGACCTGCTCGATCATTTGGAGCAATGATAGAACAAAAACAAAAAACCGGGTTTTTTGAAAAAACCCGGTTTTTTGCAGAGCTGTGAAATATGTCCTTTTTATAGCTCGATTTTTGTCCCTAACAATTCCAGGAACTTGCGCATCCATTCAGGATGAGCAGGCCAGGCCGGGGCCGTCACCAGGTTGCCGTCAACCACCGCATTTGAGAAGGTTTCGTTGATTTTACCCAGCGTCGCGCCAGCGATCACTAAATCTGGCTGCACCGCAGGATACGCAATGCAGGTTTTACCTTTGACCACGCCGGCTGCCGCTAAAATTTGCGGGCCATGGCAAATTGCGGCAATCGGTTTTTTGGCGTCCGCAAAGTGACGAGTCATGGCAAGCACCTTCTCGTTCAGGCGCAGATATTCCGGAGCGCGCCCGCCAGGAATCACTAACCCATCGTAACCTTCAGCCTTTACTTCATCAAACGCAGCGTTCAGCGTAAAATTATGTCCCGGTTTTTCGCTGTAGGTCTGGTCCCCTTCAAAATCATGCACCGCAGTTCTGACCTTTTCCCCGGCCTTTTTGCCCGGACAGACCGCATGCACTGTATGGCCTGCCATAATCAGCATTTGAAACGGTACCATCACTTCATAATCTTCCACAAAATCGCCCACTAACATTAAAATTTTCTTCGCGCTCATTTCTCATTCCTCCTGTGTAAATGAAACGTTCTTACATTGCATATAAGAAACCGAGCTTTTGTCAAAAACCCGGTTTCTATAGCCAGGCTGCTCGGTAAAAAATCGAGCCATGCCAGGCAATATTTGTCAAGTTGATTTGTGCTGATAATTTATTTCTGAGAAAAGGGATTGTTATTATTGCCGTGTCGGTTTTCTTTACACTTAATATGCCCTGAACCTCCCGGAAATTCAATGTCTTCAGGATCGTCAAAATTAGTGTAAACTTTTCCGTCACAATTCATACACAAGCAACCTCTTTCATATCAATCACTTAAACCTTTTCATAAAATCTTATGTCGAAAAACTTGACAAAAGAAACATACGTATATTTTATTTATTTTTTATTTCAAGATGCGTATATTCTGAAAGTGGCTTTATAGCAGTTAAAATAAGGATATTTTTCTAAATTTTTCTCAAATCAAAATTTCGGCATGTATTTTGCATATCATTATGATAGAAAAAGCCAAACTCACTGTGAGGTGAGGGCGGAAAACCACGGGTCCCTTAGAAATTTGGATAGCCGGGTTGCCTAAATACGGGTAACTCGGCTTCTTTTTTTTCTGTGTGAGTTGTTTTGGTGAGGAAAGGAGACCACGATGAAAAATCCAGGTTATCAGCTTATTTTTCAAGGAGTAATTGCACCCGGGCAAGAACTCGAAGAGGTCAGGAGAAAACTCAGCGCCCGGTTTCATATAGATGCGGCTCAGCTTGATCGGCTTTTTAACGGAAAGCCGATTATTGTCAAGGAAGATGCTGATTATAAGACTGTTTTGAAATACCAGATTCTTTTTGAATGGGCGGGGGCGATTGGCCGGATAGAATCGAAAACGCCCGATATTGAGCCAGATGATTTGCAAGCGTACCCTTCTCATGTGAACGTCATTTTTGACGGTGCCATCGAGCAGCGGTATCGCGTGGAAGATGTCAAAAAAAATCTGAAGGATTTGTTAAAATTGAATGACAGACGGCTTGAAGAATTGTTTTCAGGGCATCCGGTACTGATCATGCAGAATGTCAATTATCTTCCGGCGTTAAAAATTCAAACCAGTTTTGAACTGGCCGGAGCGATGTGCCGTATTGAACCTGTTGAACAGGCATCTTCTGAGGAATCAAGTGCAGAAGAGTCTCAGCAAGAACAGTCTGGACAAGTTTCCTACGAAACCATGCACTGCCCCAAATGCGGGCGAGAACAAAAAAAATCTCGAAAATGCCGCTATTGTGGAATTTATATTGAGACCTATTTGAAGAAAAACACTGACTCAACATCAAAGTCAAGGAAACAATCCGCTTTCAAAAGTACGTTGAATTTGAAGCGAGAATTGTCTCAGTGGGGGACAGGACTGATTGTGTTAGGTATTATTCAGTTTACCGGTTTGGGGGTATGGGCTTCTGCTCTTGTCCTGATAGGTATCTTGAATCTGCTTGTACAGCAGCGTGTCATGTTCCTTGTGAACGGAGTCACGCTACTTATCTCAGGGACAGCGGGTTTCGTGTTCATGATCCTTCATACAGTGTTTATGAAGCAAGACGTTGTCGTTCAAGCTGGAAACGGCGGCACTCAATGGTTCATTGAACTTGGGTATATAGTCATCATCAGCGGAATCCAGTTCTATCTGGGCGCCAGGGCATTTAAAAAATTTGTCAGCTATCGCCGCGCTTAATTCCTCTTTCCTTGTTATTACCCTGTCCTTTAGATCATTTTTCCACAAAATGAAAGGGCAGGGTGAGAAAAATCATCATGTTCAGCGTTTGAGACAATTGCGATCCTGAAAAATAACTTGACAGAAACCGAATAGCATCTTCATGTTAGGCATTCTAGTTGAAGGTTTGCTTGTTTGTCTGGGTACAGACAGGCAGGTAAACAAGAATAATAGGTTTTGTCATAGCGAGGGGAGTTTTGTGAACACAACGCAGCAGCGCGAAAACAATATCTTACTCAATATTTCCGGTTTGCAAACATATTTCTATACCGACGAAGGCGTCTCAAAAGCGGTCGACGGCGTTGATTATTATGTGAAGAGAGGGGAGACGATCGGAGTTGTCGGAGAATCCGGATGCGGCAAAAGTGTCGCTGCGCTTTCGGTGATGCGCCTGATTCCTCAACCGCCAGGCAAAATTGTCGGCGGCGATATTACGTTTGAAGGGAAAAGTCTGTTAGGGCTTTCCAAGCATGACATGCGTAAGATCCGAGGAAATAAAATCTCTATGATCTTTCAGGAGCCGATGACCTCGCTCAATCCTGTGTTTACCATTGGCAATCAAATTTCAGAAGCGATTCAACTCCATCAGGGGTTTTCTAAAAAAGAAGCAATGAATCGGGCGGTTGAAATGCTCAAACTTGTAGGAATTCCCTCTCCTGAACAGCGCGTGAAAGAATATCCGCACCAATTAAGCGGAGGAATGCGCCAACGGGCGATGATCGCGATGGCGTTGTCGTGTAATCCCAGTTTATTGATTGCCGATGAACCTACGACCGCATTAGATGTCACCATTCAAGCGCAGATTCTTGATTTAATGGCGAGTTTAAAGGAAGAATTCAATACCGCGATCATTCTGATTACTCATGATCTCGGCGTTGTGGCTGAGACTGTCGCGCGGGTTGTGGTGATGTATGCCGGAAAAGTGGTCGAAGAAGCGGATGTCTATCATATCTTTGAACAACCGCTGCACCCTTACACGGTTGGTTTATTGCGCTCAATTCCACGCATCGACCTTAGTGTGAAGAAAAAGGAACGCTTACAGGAAATTTCAGGAATCGTTCCCATCCCTTCACAATTACCATCCGGGTGTTTGTTTCATCCCAGATGTTCATCTGTCATGGACATCTGTCGCCAGAAATTGCCAGAATTGAAATATTACAAAGAGGAGAAACACAAAGTCCGGTGTTGGCTTTATGACTAAGGCGAGTGACAAACGCGACGAGTTGCATGTTACTTAATATCATCTGAACTACATAACCTGCAACCCGTTATTTGTAACCCTATCCATGGCTGAAAAATTACTCGATGTTCGTAATCTGAAAAAGCATTTCCCAATTAAAGGAGGAGTCCTCTCAAAAACTATCGGCTATGTGTATGCCGTTGATGGAATTAGTTTTTTCTTACGGAAAGGAGAAACTCTTGGCCTTGTGGGGGAAAGCGGGTGCGGCAAATCTACTACCGGCCGGCTTATTTTGCGGCTGATCGAGCTGACAGAAGGGGATGTGTTTTTTGAAGGGCAAAATATTTCCGTCCTCAATAAACAACAGATGCGCGCGCTGCGACGGGACATGCAGATTATTTTTCAAGATCCTTATGCCTCGCTGAATCCTCGCATGACTGTGGGGAAGATTGTCGGGGAACCCCTCAGGATTCATCAAGTGACCAGGGGCAAAGAACTGGATGAACGTGTCGAAGAGCTATTGGAAAAAGTCGGCTTACATCCGGAACATAGCCGACGTTACCCGCATGAATTCAGCGGCGGACAACGACAACGGATCGGAATTGCGCGCGCCCTGGCGCTGAATCCGAAATTAATTGTCGCCGATGAACCAGTCTCGGCCTTAGATGTTTCCATTCAGGCCCAGGTCATTAACTTGCTTCAGGATCTCAAGCAAGAATTTGAATTGTCCTATTTGTTTATCGCCCATGATTTGAGTGTAGTTGAATATATGAGCGACCGGGTGGCGGTCATGTATCTCGGGAAAATCGTTGAGTTAGCCAGTTCAAGCGCCTTGTACCGTTCTCCAAAACATCCTTATACTCAGGCGTTGTTATCTGCAGTCCCAATTCCTGATCCTCGCACCGAAAAGAAACGACAGATTTTGGAGGGGGATGTCCCCAGTCCGATCAATCCGCCGCGCGGATGCCATTTTCATACCCGCTGTATCTACCGGAAAGATGAATGTTCACAATTTGAACCAGCTTTTGTTGATGTTGGCGACGGGCATTATGCAGCCTGCCCGGTCAGGGCCGGAGGCGATTTTATACGTTTATAGCTATTGACCATTGAAGATTGAGAATTGAGAATTGTAAAAGGAACACTTCCACTGTTAACCTTCAATTCTTAATTCTCAACCTTCAATTGTTATTTTTCCATGGGAAAAACCTGGGGAGGTCGGTTCGGACAGGAAACCCACGCGCTGGTTGAAGAATTGACTGCATCTATTCATTATGATCAGAATTTGTATGTCTGGGATATTCTGGGAAGTAAAGCTCATGCACGCATGTTAACGGCATGCGGCGTACTGACTCAGCCAGACCTGGAAGCGATTCTGCGTGGATTAGATGAGGTTCAACAGGAAATTGAAGCAGGGAAATTGGAGTTTACGAATCGCCTTGAAGATATTCATACACACGTTGAGCATCGCTTGATTGAAAAAATCGGAGAACCCGGACGAAAACTCCATACCGCTCGCAGTCGTAATGATCAAGTTGCCACCGATTTTCGTTTATATTTACGGAACGAAGTCGATCAGATCCTCGCTTTGCTGCACAACTTCCAATGCACACTGGTCGCCCTTGCTGAGCAACATGTTGATACACTTTTTCCAGGATATACGCACTTACAACGGGCGCAGCCGATTGTCTTCGGACACCATCTCCTGGCGTATTACGAAATGTTGCAGCGCGATTCAGCTCGGTTCAGGGAATGCCGGCAACGTATTAACGTGCTTCCGCTCGGAGTAGCCGCGCTGGCTGGTACATCATACCCGATTGACCGCCAGGCCGTGGCGCGTGAACTTGGTTTTGATCAGGTAGCCGCGAACAGCCTTGATGCCGTCAGTGACCGTGATTTTGCGATTGAATTCAGCGCACATGCCGCGATTCTTATGATGCACCTCAGTCGCCTGTGTGAAGAACTCATCCTCTGGTCTTCTATCGAATTTGGATTTATTGAGTTAAGCGATGCGTTTTGTACGGGAAGCAGCATCATGCCTCAGAAAAAAAACCCTGATGTGGCTGAATTGATTCGCGGAAAAACAGGGCGCGTGTATGGTCATCTGATGAGCTTGTTGACGCTCATGAAATCCCTCCCGCTGACCTATAATCGCGACATGCAAGAAGACAAAGAACCGGTGTTTGATATTGCCGCCACCCTGAATATTTCATTACGGGTTTTCCCAGAAATGCTGAGGAACATGAAGGTAAACAATGTTCAGATTGCTCAAACGCTTGAAGGCGGATTTATGACCGCGACCGAGGTGGCGGATTATTTAGTACGGCGAGGAGTATCATTCAGAACAGCGCATGGAATTGTCGGCGAACTCATCCGCTATAGTCTTGGCGCCGGGAAAACCCTGCAAGAGTTGAGCCTTGAAGAATATCAGCGTATTTCCGAGAAATTTGATGAGGCTGTGCTAGACGTTGTAACGCCGCAACAGGCGGTCAATTGTAAAACGAGTGTTGGCGGAACTGCACCACATAATGTATTCAGGGCGATACAAGCCGCGAAAGATCAGTTAGGAATTCACTAATCAAGCCAACGAGATGCGGAAACTGTCTGATAGGACCATTTCTGAATCTCAACAGCAGATCGTCTTAGATTATGAAACAGATAGTTACGATAATTCTTCTTATTATAGGCGTCCTCTTCCTACTCATGGGATGTGGGAAAAAGGGCGATCCGATTGAACCAGTTGCGCCTCTACCTCTCCCAGTGCAAGGAGTTGTTGCGAGTGTGGATGCGCAGGGAATTACACTGTCATGGACTCCGCCAACAGAATATGATACCGGTAAACAATTAGAATCTGGGGATATTAAAAAATTCGTTGTGTCTCGGAAAACAGAAGCCCCTGTAACTAAAGGATGGGAGTTTACTACAACAAATGAAGGCTGGTCTGCGGTTGGAAAAACCGCTCCAATCAAGCATCATAAAGGTGTATTACGAACAACCTCGACCCAATCAAAACTCTTTATTCGTTCTCAAGATGCTCTCGCGCTTTCAGCCGAACAAAATCGCTATATTCGTCTGAAACTCTGGTCCAAAAATACTCGACAAGGATATATCGCCTTTATCACCGATACTATGACCAATTGGGATATTGACAGCAGCCTGGAATTCTATCCCGCCGTTCACACCTCATATTATAGCTATCAAAATGCTTTTGGTGCTTTGAAACTCAAGTCCTTTCCGATCAGCTCATCAGCGTTGGATACGGCTCAGGATTATATGATTGATATGAGCACTGTTCCGACCTGGAAAGGGAGTATTAAACAAATCGGAATTCTGTTGCAAAATGAGCACCCCGAGGTGACTGAGAGCGAACAAAAGGAGCAAACCGAGGTAACTGAGGTCGAACTTGGCCTGGATCGCGTAGAATTCATCCCGGCGATCGCACAACAACTTTCGCCCTATCAAGCTCCGCCATGGCTATTTTTGGAGGATACGGAAGGTTGGACATCTCCCCAGACCAAACAGTTGCTGCCAGTAGCCTATAACGGAGTGTTGTATGCTCAGGGAACAATGCCAATCATCCTGCTTTCCGCGCCAGGGCAGGCCATAAAGATAGATAAATCGCTCCAGGCGCAAATCCGAATGCAAGTCACGGCTGGCGACATGGCTTATCTCTGGTTGCAAAGAAACGCGGATGACAAAATTCCTGATTTTCAAAAAATTTCTGAGGTTTCAGCGCTTACCATGTCTTCGGATTTCATCCCTATCCCTCTCAGCAAAACATCAGATTTTCATGTCTATACCGTAAACATTGGTGAGTTACTACTGGCAGAAACCGTCTCTACCGGAACGATTTCACAAATCGGCGTGTTCTTTCCCCAAGTGGAAGTTCCTCAAAGACGCCACATCATGATTGATTATATTGACTTCTCTTCATCTGAAGCAGACGCCGCTCGTTGGACCCAATACGCTCTTCCGACCCCTGCCGAACTTGAACAGTGGGTACAAACCCTGAAAATAGAGCAGGATCCGGAATTCTTCATCCCTTACGGAGGACTTCCTGAGGAGAAGAAGACCCTGCCGGTCACTTCTGTCAAATTGGCTGAAATTTCCCCCCAACATCCTGAACCAGCAACGCTGGAAAATGGACAGTTTTTTCTGAAAGATACCGGAAATTTTCTCGTCGAAGACAACCCTGCGCCTCTTGATTATGAGGCGCGCTATACATATCAAATTGATGTTATTGACCACAAAAAGCGAACCAACAAGCAATTGAGCACGGTGACAGTCGATTTTTTTAGAATTCCTCAAAATCCGCAGCATCTGACAGCGACCCCGGGCGACGAAAAAATTACGCTGACCTGGGAACGTCCTGTTCTGACTGTGGATAGCTATAAAATTCGACAATTAAACGGATATATGATCTTTCGTTCCTTAGAATCCGGGGTGTTTCCACAAACTCCTTTAATCAGAGTTCCTGCAAATACAACCGCCTTTACCGATACTAATCTTTCCAATGGAGTGACATATTATTATACCATTCAATCAGTTGCTTCGACTCTATCGAAGATCAGTAATTCGGAATTTTCTGCAGAAGTCTCTGCTGTTCCGGTTGATAATATCGCGCCGGACGCTCCAGAAGACGTTGTGGGAGTCTATATTGGGAATGTCGTGAAACTGTATTGGAGTCAGAAGCAACCACGGGATTTTGGAGGATTTTATGTCTATCGTAGTGAAACAGCGGCGAACGGATATACCAAAATCACGATACAGCCAGTATTGACAGCCTCGTATCAAGATGAGACTGCTGAACCGCGTAAACGGTATTATTATCGAATTACAGCGATTGATGATGAAACGCCGCCCAATGAAAGCGAACCATCTGACATGGCTGTCGTTGATACACTTCTCCTAGATTAAAACAGATTAAGAGAGGCTATGTGAAGGTTTAAAACATTGGGAATCATTGTTGTTTAGACCTTCACAGCCTTAAAAGCCTGAAAACATTCGGAAAGGGGAAATCGCTTCTTAGCCAGGATCTCTCACTACATTAGTATTGACAAGTTCTTAGTCTCGCCTTCAGGTGGAAGAACTTGCTCAAGTGAGAACTGCAGACCTCTCAAAATTGAATTGGTTATGCGCTATATTCTTCTGTAAAGGCGACGATTGTCGATGACGGTTTTGAGTTCCGGGAGTATTTGTTCCGCTGCCTTTTCCCCGGCATCAATAATGTCTCGGGCATGTTTAAAATCGACCCAGCTATACCCGATCAAGTCTGGAATAATTGTCACATCCGCGATCATGGCTTTGGCTGTACTGATTTCATATTGCAAATTTTGAAAAGATCGGGTGATAATATCTATCATTTTCATATTCTCAGCATACCCGACGAGATTGGTGTAATTTTCGGGAGGTGGAGGATAACTTGGCGTAAGTTGGCCAAAACTGTTCACTCCGATCAAAATATCGGCTTCCATTTCGATCAGATCACTGATTGGCACCGGATTAATGGTAGAACCATCGACCAGAAAATTTTCATCATAATTGACCGGCGGGAAAATCCCTGGCATAGCGATACTGGCTTCAATACCTTTGAGCAATGAACCAGAAGAGAGAGGCACTTCTTTACCGACATCCAGTGTCATGGTAATAATCCTCAAAGGAAGGCGCAGGTCATGAAACGTAAGTTTTTCCGGGATATACTCCGCAATCAGTTTCATAATTCGGCGATGACTCAATAATCCGCCGCTTAATGGACTGAAATCTCGAAAAGAAACCAGGGGAAGATATTTTTGCGCGTCAAGGGCTGCCTGTTCGATCTCGGCCGCACTCATTCCCAACGCATACATTGCGCCGATAATCGCCCCTGTGTTGCTTGCGGCAATCATATCAATCTGGATCTGATTGCGTTCCAACACTTTCAAGACCCCAATATGCGACAAACCACGTGCAGCCATCCCCCCAAGGGCTAACCCAATTCGCAAATTGGCGATATGACGGGCAATTTTATTGACGACCGTATTCGTGACGACATGATCCGGAGAAAAAAGGCTCATTTCCCCCTGCTCATAGAATTGATGCTCGGCCTTCTGATCAAAAGGAAGGATTAACGGGGTTATTTCAGTCGAATCGGTGAACATCCTCGCCGTCTCTTGAGGAGAATAATAGACAGTAATAATTTCCTGATGATCAAACATGCCTACTGGAGGTTCCTCTCCGACTGGCGAGAGCAATACAACCGTATTGGAGAGATCTAAGGCTTCAAACGTGTTATTGCTAATTTCCGTCGAGGTATTGATCAACACATACTGGTATGATGCTTTCAGCATCCCCAGAATTCCGGCAATGCGCTCACGCGAGATTTTTCCTGTTCGGAGAAGTTCCGACGACAGAGTCAGTAAATAAAAACCGGACGCATGTTGGTAGCAGAAATCTTGTAGGGTCTCCTCCGTAAGTTCTTCTCCAACGGATTGAATACCTTCCATACGTAAAATCGAGGCGATGTCAGGCGTATTCATCGTCATATCCAGAATGATGACGGGTTGGGTAGTTTGCGAAGAGAGGCTTGCCGCAAGGTGCACGGCTAAGAAAGTTTTTCGGGGAGTTTTCTTGGGACTATAAATAGAGACAATCTGACTGTGTTTGGGTTGCTGGTGAAAAAGTCCCAGAGTCTTTTTGCGAATGCGTTGATCGACTGTGCGAATAATATTATGGATAATTGTCGGGTCGCGTTCGACGAATTCATGAAAGCTCTGCTGACCTAATAAGACAATTTCTGCATCAATCACAGCTTCTGCGGTGACTGAGCGTGGCTCATTCGTGAGCACGGCGCTTTCTCCGAAAAAATCTCCGGCGTTCAAATAGGCCAGGTTCGTCGTGTGCGTATTTTCCGTCATACTCAACTTCACTTGCCCTGAAAGAATGATATAAATTGATGATCCCTGTTCACCTTCACGGCAGATGATTGCACTTCTGGGATAGTACTCTTTGCGTAAGGTAGGCAGGATTCTCCGTAATTCAGCCACTTTGACATCGGCAAACAACGCATTTCTTCGTAAATCAGCAATAGTGATCAATGCTATATAATGAATAATTGAAGAGTGATACGTGGCAATCGTCACGTATCACTCTTCAATTATTTCGGATTCGCACATTTCAAGACCACCCATCGCATGGGCTGTCCCGAAGGAATTTTTTCAGGATTCGCGCGTCCAAAGGAAAAAATGCCTTCCGCCCATTCGACCATCGATTGTAAGGCTTCTGTCCCTTCCAACCGTTTTTTCGGACGACTTGTCGGATCAACAAGAATAATATGTGTAATTTCTCCATAGCGAATGTGCATTGAACCAGTTTGCTTCGTTTTCGGGTTGGTCAAGGTGGCGAAACCAGAGGCATTTACTAAACTTAACATCTGCAAAATCGAGGGCAGATATTCCTCTTTCAAATTCGCCAATAACGTGGTATTTTTCCTTTTCAATGCCCCGACGCTTGATTTCACCAATCGGTCGAGCACCGATCTCAATCGATCCAGAAACTCATTAAGGGAATCAATTGTCGTTGGTTCAATCAGGTATTCAATGCCGCGCGAGGAAAATTCACTTTGCACCAGCCCAACTTGTTCCTGATTCACAATAAACACTACAGGAATGCCGCTACTTGTTGTTGTATTGGCAATCGAACGCATTTTACGATGCACATCCAGGGCATCTTTGAGGGCAAAATTTCCTAATTCCACAAATAATAAATCCGGCAGAAATTCACCGCCGTTTTCTTCGACCTGATTAATGAGGCTTTGAAGCGCATCACTGAGCGACGGCATGAGAGTAACTTCATGTTCCGCCAATTCCAACACTTTCGCCATGTACTGATGCAAGTCAGCACGTTCATCAACTAACATAATTCTTGCCACAATAACACCTCCCACGGACAATTGACAATTGGATGATTGATTATTATCTTTGTTCTGCTACTGAGGGGCACACTCGTAATGAATACACATTACGACGCATTCCAGGGTTTATTCCTCAAGAATCACTTTAATCTTTTTGACAAGTTGAGCAATACAGGATTTCATATCCTGGTCTTTGCGGACATAATCGCGTGCGCCTGACAGTTCTGCTGCCCGTTTAATTTCTTCTTCCGGTTTTGCTGAAAAGATAACGATAGGGATACTCTCGGTTTCATCCATGCCGCTCAGCATAATTCCTAAATCTTCCCCTTCAAGCGCGGGAAGATTCAAATCGAGGATAATCAGATCCGGCTTGGTTTCCATTTGGAGAATTTGGATGTGCCCTGATTCGGCATCTTCAGCAAACACAATATTAAAGCCATGTTTTTTTAATTCTTTTGATAAGATAGCTCGCGCAAACTGACTATCTTCAACAACCACAAGCGTCTTAGGCATAACGATCTCCTTCTCTCCTTCTATTGAGGATCAATAATACGATTCATGTCTTGTTAAAATTTACCAAGACATAGTTTTATGCTATAACCTTAACTGAAAAAGGTCAACTGAAAATTCTGAGATTTTTCTCTCAAGGGCGTTCGTCTTGCTCCAGGGTTTGTAAATACTGTACTGCCACCTGATCGGATGGGGCAAACTGAAGATACTGCCGGAGTAATTTGACGACTTCCTCTTTCATCGCTGGTTGCGGAGTTTCCTGATATTTTCGATACAACACCAGCGCCAGGTTAAACAGAATAAAATCTCGGGCATCCACCCGCAAGGCTTCGCGTAAAATGGTTTCAGCCTCTTTGCCCTGACGTAATTCCGCGAATGCCACTCCAAGATTATTTGCAGCATATTTATTTCCAGGTTCAACCGCTAATACCTGCTGGTACTCCGCAATCGCCCGCTGCAACATCATCCAATCGGGCCTGCCTCGCAACAATTGAATATTTTCCAGTTCAAGCGCGCCGGGGTAGGCGAGCAAAAATTGATCGCCTTCGCTAGAATCCCAATATTGAAGATGATAGGCTACTCCCAGACCAATGCGCGCCGTTCGGCTCTGAGGAAAGAGCGACAGTATGGATTCAAAAATCAGCGAGGCTTCCTGATAATTTCCTTGATCCAGCGCGTCTCTCCCCTGTGGAAACAGCTTACTGACCTCAATCGCTTTAATGCGAAATAGTTCCAATTGTTCAATTCGTTCTGAAAGAGTTGGATGGGTTGAAAGGTTCGAAGGTTTATCCGGAACAAACAGGTCTTGCTCTAATTGAAAATCTTCTCCGTATAACCTCCGTAACCGTCGTAATACCTGCGTACTGCCAGAAAAGCGATACCCTGCTCGTAGAGCATACAACGCCCCGAACTGATCTGCTTCAATTTCTTTGATCTGACGCAGTTTCATGATATATGGAAACAGGATATTATGCAATTCTTCAGAATATTTCGGCTGCTCTTCTTCTGCTACGAAATTCTGCTGCTGAATTAATTGCTTGAGATACGCGACTTGCTGCTCATCTCGCAGTTTATAATCGGCATAGTGCCGTAAAGCCGCATGAGCAATTTCATGCCCCAGGATAAAGGCAACATCATCATCCGTCTGGCAAACTGCATCAATGATGCTTCTGGAGATCAACACATACCCTCCAGGAAGCGCAAGCGCTTGTGGTTCAAGCGACCCTTCGATCACATAAAATGCATAGTGTAAATGCACCCGGTCTGAATAACGCGCAATCGCCTGACCAATGGCCGCGATTTGGGGATCGGTCGTCACCATAAACCCCCGTTCAGTTAATTTCCGTTCAAGCGTATAAAATGCCATTCTTCCGGCAATCCGTTCCTCCATTTCACTCAGAACAAGTAGTTGTAATTCTTCTTGCGCAGTCCAGCCCCAAATTGCTTGACAGCTGATAAATAGAATTCCCAATAACGGACCGATGAGTTTTCTCATAATAATTTACACCTTTCTTTTACTTCCAGTCTCCAATAAGCACAAAGGATGACCAAAAAAATGGATGAACCAATTCAATCTCCCGTTTTTTCCGTCGGCCCAGGTGCAACGTGGTACGCATCACGCTTCGTGCGGCTTGTTGAAGCGCTCTGGCTTTGCCTGATTCCGATAAATTCTGATAAAACGCGCTCATCAAATACTGCGTGGCAGTATCATTGACTCGCCACAGACTGGCAAGAATTGACGGCGTTCCAGCATACATAAATGCTCGAATAAACCCCACCAATTCATCCCCTGAAACCAGGGTATGAATATCTTTTACCTCAATCTGCTGAGGGAGAAACGTTTCACACCCACTCAGTGTCACTAACGAACATTCCAATTGCAGCCCAAAAATATCTCTGGCGTAAAGATAGGACTTGGAAGCGAATTCCAGATAGGAAAACATGGGGTGCTGTTTATCAAATACGCCATGGGTTGCCAGGTGAATCATCTCATACTGTCTGGCTTCATTAAATAGCCGCTGCTCTGTCGCCTCATTGCCGATATACCCCTGAGAGTCAGGAAATTGACTGAGAATTGCGGCAATTTCTTCTTCTACTCCTGGTAAATTTTCTACCGCATTAGCCATGCCAAGAATAGAGCGCATCGGACTGGCTGCCATATACCGGGCGTTGCGCTGCGATCGCTCGCGTACAATGGGAAGCATGCTCAATGACGGAAGCATAAACACAGCATACTGTTCGATAAAATAGGCAGGATTTCCATCCTCCTGTTGCCGAACCAGCGCGCCGAACGGTACAAAGTGTAGAATTTCAAAGGGCACAATCCCGACAATCCGTGTGTGCGTCAAATATTTCTCAACCGGACTCACCAGGCAGGTATATAATTCTTGCAAAGAGGTAAAAATTTTTGTTGATTCATAATTCCCCAGTTCCGTGCGAAATCGTAACACATGATCAATCACTGTTGTGTAAGCGGCCGGAAACGATTCATAGTATACCTGATCCCGCGTGAGTACCCAGATGTGTACGCGATCATCATCTAAAAAATATTCCAGGATGGAGACGTCATCTTCCAACAATGTCAGGGCGTTGTGAACAAGGTGTTCAATTTCCTCGGCGTCAACAGTTTTTAGACGATAATATTCCGGATATTGTAATTTAATCCGTAAAAGAAGTTGTTCATATTGTTCCTTCGCTTGATACAATTCCTGTTGCAGGTCTTCAGAAATCTGGAATTCCGGCTGAAGCGCATCAGGAGCAGCACTCAGCCGTTCACTTAACAACCGGATACGAGTCAAAAGCTCTTTTTCTTCCTGAAGTAATATTGGTGCCTCGTGTAATTGCGGTTCACCATAGGCCACAACTTCAAGAAATGTCCGCGCTTTAAACCGTTCAAGATACCAGAGGGCTTCGGTATATTCACCTCGTTCAAGTAATAAATGAATCATTTGCACATAGGGATTCCGATCCTTTTGCAAAAAGGATCGGCGCAACTCCGAAACCTGCAAGTAATTTCGCATCTGCTCAAGCGTCTGAATGGCGGCCTGGAAATATGGCAGCGCGCGCTCAGGCTGCGCCACGTGCAATGTAATTTCTCCCAGGTAATATTGCACAATCCAGAGGGAATTCATATCCTGTAATTCTCTGGCAAGCTGCAATGCGCGTTCAAAGTATGGCGCAGCGTCTTGAAAACGGTACTGACTGATATACGTTTGGCCTATAAATGTCAATGCTTCAAGGATACCTTTTTGCGAACCAATTTTCTCATAGAGTGTTAAGGATCGCGAAAAATACTCCGAGGCCTGCGGAAAGGCCTGTTGAGAGAGCGCCAGCATTCCGAGTTGCCCGTAAATATTTGCCTGAGAGAGGAACGAATTATGCTCAATTGCAATCGTCAATGCCTCCTGCAAATAGGCATCAGCCTCAATAAATCGCTGCTGTTTGATCGCTAAGGAGGCCAGGTTCGTCAAGGCAATAGAGAGTTGAATCGAGGTTCCGCTTAATTTCTTGAAGCGCAATGATTCTTCTTGATAACGCCAGGCCTGTTCGACATCGCCTAATTCTTCGTAACATGATCCAATACTTCCGAGAACGGCAGCTTTCCCGGGCAGATCGTTCAGTTGTGTATAAACATCTAACGCCTGATAATAACAGGTTAACGCCTTTTGAAAATCCCCAAGGTTTTTATGGGCTGTTCCCATGTTCAAAAGCGTATTGGCCTGCCCACGTATATCTTCGCTGCTCTGCTTCAGCGTAAGGGATTGCGATAAATATTCCAGCGCCTGTTGAGAATTTCCAAGATAGAGCGAGAGTTGTCCAAGGTTTCCAAGCGTATAAGATACCCCGCTCTCATTGCGAAGTTCTGTATAGATCGCTAAGACGCGGGTGAAGTATTGGAGCGCCTCCTGTAATCGTCCGAGTTCACTATACACAATTCCCAGATTGGTTAAGACCTGGGCGATACCATCTTGATCTTGCAAGCGTGTCAGCAGTTCAAGAGCATCCTGATAATATGAAATAGCCTCAAAGAGCTTTCCCTGATATCGAGCCAGAACCCCAAGTCGTCTTAACGCCTTTGATTGACCATTTTGATCGCCAAGATCAACATACATTCGAATAGCGGAGTGTTGAAACGCCAGAGATGTCTCAAAGTCTCCAAGTTTCCGATAGATCACCGCCATTTCACTGAGCACCTCCGCTTCTCTATGAGCGTCCTGTTCTTGCTGGAAAAATTGACGCGCTATCTCATAGCGGGCAAGAGCTTCCCGGTATTGTCCGGCGTTATCCAGGTGTTTCCCTACCTCCAACGATTTTTCTATTTCCGCGAGAGACAGGTCTCCCTTTCCTGCTTCAGAATTGATGTCAGCCTCTTCTTGATCCCTTTGAAAAGGCGCGGCATCACTCCATTCAGGCAACAAGCACACGATGATGATGCTCCATATCCAAAAAAAGCGATACGCCATAGATTACTGGCTCTTTTGTAAAAAATATATTGAACGCCCTCATCTTGGCAACTGCTTGCATGAGGGGAGATTGTTTCTGGGTGCAACTTTACTGTCTGGAACACTCTTGTATCTTTTTATATGCCTTGTCAACAACTTTTTCTGGAATGTTATAAAGTTGGGAGGTAACGTAAGCAGAAGCTATAGATACAGTTCTTTCTTCTGCCTTTTCACCGAAGAAATTCCCCACCCTGAATTGATTTTTAGAGACAATCATGTATCATGACTCATCGTGAAAAATGTCAAGCAGTCTTTTTTTGTTATTTTCCGCTAAAATTTTCTTGTTCTTTTAATCCATCTGCTTTTAGGAGTGTTCATGATAATGAATGTATGTGCAGGTGTGTTTGATTGAGTATCAATCCAATATTAATCAAAAGGAGAAAACGTTATGCAATCAATGAAAAAATGGTCAGTAGTTCTGTTTGTGTTGTTTGTGTTCACTGCATCAACCGCTATCGCTCAGGTTCTCGATCCAGCGGAAGAATTATTCCAGGCCCAGCAGGCTGGGAAACCAATTCCAGTGCTTTCGATCCAGCACCCGGCAATGGATACCGCGATGGCCTATCAAATCCAAAAAGCCTTTGTGGAAAAAATTCTGACAAAGGATAAAATCGCAGGGTTTAAAGCTGGGTTGACTACTGAAGGCGGGCAGAAGAAATTTGGAGTTGATGCGCCGCTGGCCGGAGTGTTATTTGAATCGGGAAAACTCGCCGATAATGCGACAATTGATCATGTCGCGTTTCATGCCCTGATGCTGGAAACAGAGGTTGGTTTTGTGATCGGCTCAGCCATTACAGAACCTCTCAAAGATGTTGCTGAGCTTCAAACGCATATTCAGGCCGTGATGCCGGCGATTGAAGTACCGGATCTGGGCTTTGCGGATATGAAACAACTCAAAGGCCTCGATATTATCGCCGCTAATGTCTCAGCCCGGCAATTCATTGTGGGACAGGAAAAGGCCGTTGAAGGCACGGATTTGAACGCTATAACAGTCAAATTGGCCTTAGACGGACAGGAAGTGAATGTCGGCAAAGGTGCTGATGCGTTGGGCGATCAATGGCAAGCTGCCCTCTGGCTGGTGAATACTACCATTGAACATGGTTGGAACTTAGAACCAGGGCAAATTATCATCACCGGCGCTTTGGGCAATATGGTTCCCGGCAAACCCGGAAAGTATCTGGCAGATTTTGGCGATTTTGGGCAGTTGAATTTTGAAGTCAAATAAAATGGCTTGAAAACCTGAAAGAAGGGACAAATCATGATTTTGTCCAACAAAAACCCTCTCGACATCCGGAAGATGTCGAGAGGGTTTTTTTATGTTCGAAAATAGACTGTCGAAAAATTTTACAAAATCTTTCCAGCTATAAATCGTTAATTTATAATATATTATGAATAGATAGCTTATATAAGCAAAATTTTATGTCGAAAAATTTTACATATAAGTACATCAAGCATACCATATTGTTTTACAATGCATTACAAGTATATTCTTCACCTGTAACAAAAATACCTGTCGAAAAAATTTACACAATTATTTGTTTGGGGCAGAAAAAAAGAAGTGTTTTTTTCTGTCATCGTTTTCACTAATATTTTTTTCTCTACAAAATCCCTGGGATTACACGAAATAACAAAAATAAATCACAAAATTTTTTAATCTTGGTGTGTTTCTTGCAAAAAGCTAAAACAGAAATTTTAACACACAGAATATTTCCTGAAGAAAGCTAAACCATTCGTGAGGATGGGGCGGAAAACCACGGGTCTTACACAAGACAGCCGGGTTGCCTGGAAAGGTAGCCCGGCTTTTTTTATGGGAAATCCTATCGTTAGAAGGGGGGATGGCTTATGCGATGGAAAGAGAGAAACAGAGTGTAAAATGAGGATGTAAGAAATGGAAATTATAAACAATTTACCAATGATAAAGGGAGGAAAATTTTTATGAAAGTACAGAATTTTTCATCGAAATTATTCTCTGTGAGTATAACGCTGCTCATCCTGGGAATACTTGTGAGTCTGGTGGTATCTCCGGCGTTGGCAGATACATTCACATTCCCCGGCGGATCGCTCACCACAAAAAATCTGAATGCCTGGGGCGGAGTAAATACCATTCAATACAATGCGTACTTCGATTTTAGTACAGGTCCCAGCACAATCACTGTTTACGGCTTAGATCTTACGGATATCTGGTATGAAGGGAAATGGCCCTGGCCTCCGCTCGCAGAAAGTCTGGGGGCACAGGCTCGATTTGGGATCAATGCCAATGGTTTCTGGAGCCAGCATCAAATCCACAGTGCGATTGGCAATGGCGGCGGATCCTGGGATCAGCAGAGTGCAGCCTGGGATCACGACGACGGCTTCCGCAAATATCTCATCCAAAACCAGTGGTCCGGCACAACATCTGACGTCACCGTTGGAAATCATCAGTATAATGTCGAAGCCTATATTCCTCGCATTGGCGCTGGTTCCAGCGTGAATGATCCGAGCCAGGTTACTGATCGGGCGTATAATACCTTTGACATGAAAATTACATATACCCCGACCAGCACTCCCGGTGCATACGAAGTTCAGGGCTGGGTACGACTACACAAAGCTGCCTCTACTGACGAAATGGCTGTCCGCCCAGGTAGTCCAGTGTGGGGAAGTCCATACACCTGGGTTTGGAATAAGGCCATCAACAATCAAACGAATCCTGAAAATGCCTGGGTGCCATTTTTTGATGGAGCATGGACGATCACGGGCGACTACACCTCAGCGCGTCCTTATCTCGAAATCATAAACTGGGGAGTTCCTCAGACAAGAAATCATACCTTTTCCTGGGATAGCATGGTCGTCGAAGGCACGCCAGTGATACCGGATGAAGTATGGGTTGATGATGATTGGACAGGGCACAGTAACGGCGACATTGTCGATGGGCATGTTTTCGGTTATGATGCCTTTGCGACTATCCAGGATGGCATTGATGCGGTTTCCGGCAGCACCGTGCATGTCGCCGCAGGGACATATAACGAGGCTGTGACTGTCAACAAATCCGTTTCTCTGCTTGGCAGCCTCGGCGCGATTCTTGACGGCTCCGGAGTTGGCGGAAACGGTTTTCTGATCAAGGCTGCTAATATCAGCATTGACGGATTCGAGATCAAGAACTTTGCCATTGGTGTGAGAACTTACGGTGGTCCCAGCGACTTTGGGAATTTGGATATCCTGAATTGCAATATCCACGATAACACTCAAAATGGCATGTTAATCGTGTATGATACATTTGATACTGTCACAGTTGGAAACTGCGAGATCAGCAGCAATGGACAAAACGGGGTCGGCCTTGGCAACAATACGACGATCACAGCTTTGAACATCAACGATACCGCTGTTTCAGATAATGGACAGCATGGGATGTTTGTTGCGCAGACGCACATTGCTTCGATCTCCATTGGAAATTCCCAATTCATTGATTCAAAAACATACTCCGGAATTACCTTTGGAACAACGGCGTCGACCATTGGCTCTTTTGTCATGGAAGGCGGCGAGCTTTCAGGAAATAAAGAATCAGGGCTGTCAATTGTGCAGAAGGCTTCGACATTTCAGGTGATTACGCTGAATGGAGTCGCTGTGAAGAACAACAAGGCAAGCGGTGTGATGCTTGGCGGCGGAGCCAGTACAGGCAATTTATCGGTTCTTAACTCAACCTTTCAAGGGAACAGTTGGGAGGAATTTGATCTGAGCGGCGGCTGGTTTGGCGCGTTTTCTGTTTCCGGCGACACATCTTTTACTGGCAACACCTTTGAAGGTGGCCCCTGGGCGGCTATCTACATTGGTGATCTGGCGAGTTTTGGTTCCGCCCCGGTTATTTTTAATAATGACCTGTCTGGTTATGGAAATGCGGTTTTCAACGCCAGTACAACGATCGTCAATGCCTCCGGAAACTGGTGGGGCACTAATACGCCGGCAGGCGTGGCGTCTAAAGTGACTGCTGCTACAGTTGATTATACTCCCTGGCTGCACAGCGGCACCGATACAGGCGATCCCAGTTTCCAGGGCGATTTCTCGACCTTGCACGTCGATGACGACAGTCCGCAGGTTGGCGCAACCGGACGCATTCAAGAAGCTATCGATCTGGTCACTGGCAGCACGATCTATGTCGCTGCGGGAACGTATGAAGAAAACATCAATGTCAATACATCTGTGGAGATAATCGGAGCGGGCAGCGGCGATGACCCGGCGTCGAACACCATCATCACCCAAACTACGGCTGGGGCCGGGGAGACGAAGATCGGCGTTGTCCAACTCAGTGCTTCGGGCACATCCGGCAATCCGATTCTCTTGCAGGATATGCGCCTGGAGCCGGTCGGCATGGCTGGCATCAGCGTCGGCCGCTTTACTGAAGGCACTGGCCAGACAGTGGAGCATGTCAAGTTAGACAACGTGCAGGTGATCGGCACGAATGCGAATCCAAGCACTGAGCAAGAACGCGGACTGTACGTGGATTTGACCTCGACGCTGCGCTATCTGGATGTTGACAACTGCGCTTTCGACAACCTCACCTATGGGTGGTACCTGCAAAAGGCCGTCAGCGCCGACGCCAGCACTGTCCGGTATGTCACCGTTGATAATACGACTTTCAACCACAACAATCACAAAGGCCTTTACGCCGAGAAATTGTCCGATGCGACGTTCACCGGGTGTACCGCTGATGACAATGGTTTCGACTCATCAGCCCTGCCCAGCTACTTTGCGCCATGGAGCGCTGGCATCGACATCAACCTGAAAGCCGGAACCTACACGAATCTTGCCTTCATGACCTGTACGATCACCAACAACGCCAACGACGAAGCCAAAGAGGGTGTAGGCCTGACCGTGAAAGCGCGCGATGATGGCAGTTATAGCGCATATCCGGCAACGCTGACCAATGTCACGATTGAAGACGGCCTGTTCAGCGGCAACGAACGCGGTATCCGCATTGGCGAACCATTGAAGAACAACGCCGGTCCGATCAATGTTCAGGTGCATTATAATAATATCACCGGCAACGTTCAGAACTATAGCGGCAATGATGGCTCTCAATATGGCGGTTTGATCAACCACACTCAGACTCAGGTTCATGGCACTTGCAATTGGTGGGGAGCAGCCGATGGCCCCTCTGGCGCAGGCAGCGGCAGCGGCGATGCCGTGAGTAGCAATGTGGAATTCATCCCCTGGCTGCTTGATCCGGCGCCTGATGGAGCTTGTGAAGGGTATCCGTTAGAAGGTATTACTATAGAGAAAAGCCAGGAGCTTGAATTTGATCGTGGCTCTGATCCATTTACAGAAACGCCATTTGTGGATCATGGCGATGAGATCGTGTACAGCATCGAAGTGACCAATACCTTCGCTCAGGCGGTAGATGTACTTGTTTCCGATGCGATGAGCGCGTACGTGGATTATCTCGCTGATTCATTAGAAGTGTACATAAACGGTATCGAATTCGATGATCCTGACAAAGAAGACAGTATCTCCTATGACGCCATTCTCGATGTGTACTCTCTGGCGTACGTCTTTAACTCGCTTGGCGCAAACGAGACCCTAAAACTTGAGTTCACTGTGAAAGTTGAAGATTTTGTGCCGCTTGGAGAATGGATTGAAAATTTCGCGATTGTAACTGTGACCATTCCGGGCTTGGAGTTTGAGGTCGAGAGCAACACGGTAAGGGTTGAAGTAGTGCCTGAACCGGCGACATTTTTTTTGATCGGCTCCGGCTTACTCGGAATCGGCGCACTGGTATGGAGAAAAAGAAAACAATAAAAATAAGTGTACCTGTAAATAATTCTGTGCGGGAGTGCAAAAGTTCTACTTTTGCGTGTCAATTTTTCGGCAAACACTCGCTTGCGAAAGTAGAACTTTCGCACTCCAGCCAGGCGGCACAGAATTATTTACAGTAAACAAAATTGGAATTCCTGGAAGCGCGCAGCGAAAAATCCGGCTTCAATAAGCTTGAAGTGATCAACTCCCTCCCAAATCTGAAACGCTTGTAGTTAGACCGGAACGACAAAATCCAGAATTGGGAACCGCTGAAGACTGCAACAAGCATTGAAGATCTTTCGATCGGCGTCACCAGTTTCAACGACCTGAAATTGCTGGAAAATCTGGTGAATCTGAAAGACCTCAATATTTATGAATGTACGGTGAAAAATCCCGAAGCGCTCTTAAAATTGCCTGAACTCAAACGAATTTTCATCAGCCACACCAAAGGAATTGATGATATTACGATCTTTAAAGACCTCCCGAAACTTACCGAACTGTCGCTGAGTTACGATACCGGGCAATTTCCGCAAGAACAGATTGACGCACTCAACAAAGCCAAAGAAGAGGCCCAGAAGAAGAAACAATAGGCCGGATGGTCTATCGATGTGCCCGGTATTTCCAAAATACCGGGCACTATAATTTGTTGTTTCAGAAATGGGCCTCGAAATTTCCGAAATACAACGACATTCCAGGGAACTGGAATTCGTGTCTCATTTCCGAAACAACGGAAGTGGAGAAAAACCTATGGAACGGAAATCTTATGGAGAGCTAAGTGTTTTCTTTCTGTCTGTGATACTCCTGACCTGCCTGATTCTGGTTCCATCACAACATGTCGCCTATGCTGAGGAAGACTCCCAACAAGCCATTGAGCGACTGACTAAAACGATCGAACAAAATCCTCAAGACGCCGAAGCCTATTATCAGCGCGCTGAGGAATATTTTCTGATCGATAAATATGAAGAAGCGATTCATGATTACAGCAAAGTGCTTGAACTGAACCCCAAACATGTCGCTGCGTATAATAATCGCGGTTTTGCCTATGCCCAGGCAGGCTATTATGACGAGGCTTTTGCAGATTACAAGCAGACAATCGCCCTTGACCCCGCGAACGCGGTCGCCTATCGCCGTTATGGATTGGCGCTCAACCAACGTGGCCAACATGAGGAGGCGTTGCCATTGTTTGACAAAGCGCTTGAACTCGATCCAGAAGACGGCGTAAGCTATTTTGAGCGCGGCAATGCGTACTTTCTCCTGAACAAATATGAAGAAAGCAGCGCTGATTATACCAAAAGTCTCGAATTTCTGCCTGAACATCCGAATGCCTGGTATTATCGCGGCATGTCCTATTTTAAGCTTGACAAATATGAGGAAGCCATTCGGGATTATACCCAAGCTCAGGCTCTCGGCATCGAAGCGCAAGATCTGTACAGCGAACGCGGTCTGGCCTATCAACGAACGCAGCAATATGACCAGGCGCTTCAATATCTCAGTACGGTCATTGCAATGCAGCCTGATTCTTCCAGAGCCTACACCGACCGGGGATTTACCTATTATGACGCCAAACGCTATGAAGAGGCGATTCAAGATTTTGGGAAAGCCATCGAATTAGAACCGAAAAATGCGACGGCCTTTTATTTTCGCGGGCATAGTTATCGCGCGGTCGGACAATACAAAGAAGCGGTTGATGATTATCGCGCTGTGGAAAAACTTGATCCGCGTTGGACGGAACGGATCATCGAAGAATATAGCAAAGTGATCGAACTCGATCCGCAGAATATCCGTGCGATCTTTTCCAGAGCCGAAAGTTATAACTCGCTCAAACGCTATGAAGAAGCCTTACCGGATTATACGAAGGTAGTCGAATTTGCGCCCAACAATGCGAATGCCTATTATCTACGGGGGATGTGTCAGCGCCGTTTAAAGCACTATCAGGAGGCGATCCAGGATTTCAGCAAAGCGATTGAACTCGACGCGCAGCATACTGATGCTTATAAGAATCGCGGCGATTGTTATACGATTCTCAAGCAACATGCTGAGGCGATTGAGGATTATACCACCGCGATCACACTCGATCCCGAATTGATCTATGCTTATTATAACCGTGCGCTTACCTATGAACAGTTACAACAGAATGAGCAAGCGGCCAATGATTATAACATCTATTTAAAACTTCGAGGTGACAAGGATAAAGATGCCGGTAAAATCAGTCAGAAAATCCGGGACTTAGGATTTACGCCCGAATTTTGATAGGCGTCGCTATCTCCCTTCCGGTTCAATCCCTAATGCCCGTAACTGAGCGGCTAATCGTTCGGATCGCTGGCGTTCCTGTTCAGCGCGTTGAGCCTCCTGTTCAGCGCGTTGAGCCTCCTGTTCAGCGCGTTGAGCCTCCTGTTTAGCGCGTTGAGTTTCCTGCTCGGCGCGTCGGGCTTCCTGTTCAGCCCAGACGATAGCTTCCTCTAAAGAGGGTACCGCTTTACCGGTGTGGGGATCAATGATCCGTAAAATCTCATCTTCTGAACGCAAGAGTACCTCAAGTTCCTGGCTCCACAGACAGCCTTGCTGATCAGGCTCTAAGGGGACGTATTCATGGTGCTCTAACCGAAATCCCATCATAGCTTTGCCCACATACTCGCGTAACGGATCAAAGATAAAATATTCCTGCACTCCCAATGCGGCATAAAGACTGCTTTTCGTCACCAGATCTTCCGCCATCGTTGCTTTTGAGGTGATTTCAAACACCACGCACGGGACTGCATTTTCCTCCCAGGTTTTAAAGATCCGCCGCTCCTGGTTAGCCACGCCTTTGATGACCATTACATCCGGCGCTTTATTGGCATAACGGTTGCCCTCTTCATAATATAGAAACATGTCTGCTGCCACATAGATGTCGTCTCGCAATCTGAAAAATTGGCGTAAAGCCCCATATAAGTGCAACGTCGCCCTGACATGAAATCCGGTTTCTCCCATAGGTTTTCCGTCTGACTCAGGATACTCTACTTTGGCCTCTTCTACCACGAACGCCTCATCTTTCTGCTTCGCGTAAAAAACCATGGCATCCCTGTCGCTCACTTGCTCTTGAAGTCCTGTTTCCACCATCTCTTATTGTGTCCGCTAATGTCTGTCTTACAAACGTTATCAGCAAACATTTCGTAAAAAATTTGCAACGCACCATCACCTTTTCGTAAACAATGAGTTGCTGTCATAATATTATGTCTGTCCTTTTTCAACTCAACATACCAGACATACCTTGTCAAGCGAAAAGTTGCAAACGAACTTTCGGAAAGGAGTTCTCATGATCGTAGTTTCGGCTGTAAGGGTGAAGTTGAAGCCATGCTCACCTGGTTGCGTCCGTTGGCTTTTGCCTGATAAAGGGCGGTATCAGCGGCATGGATCACTTTCTCAAGCTCACACCCATGATCGGGGATAGCGGCGACGCCAATCGACACCGTCACATGTAGAAATTTTTCTTGGTAGGCAAATTGAAAGCTCCGGACTTTATCAAGAATCTCTGTTGCCCGATTGTTTGTGATGGTCAAAGAGGCCCCCGGGAGAATAAGCAAAAATTCCTCGCCGCCATAGCGACACACAATATCTTCCAGGCGGACTGAGCATTGTAAGATATTCCCCATTTCTTGTAAGAGCAGATCGCCGACGGGGTGGCCGTAAGTGTCATTAAACCGTTTAAAATGATCAATATCAAGTAGGAGCAGACCGACTGGCGTCTGATCCCGTGTTGCCCGGTAGATTTCACGTTGGAGTGATGTTTCCATATAGCGTCTGTTATACAGTTTGGTCAAGGGATCGCGGATGGCTTCTACTCTGAGTGTTTCGCGTAAACGCAGATTATTTAAAAAAAGGGCATAATGGTCAGTAATCCGGGCAATGACCATCCGCTTAGCTTCCATTTCCTGTTTCCAATTTTGTTCAGCATAATCGGAACCAGGATCGCTAAAGGAGAGGCATAGAATCCCCAGTAAATCTCCCATCGTGGTAATTGCTGCATATACAAGGCGTTCTTCGGGAAAGTACGCGAGTGTTGAACTGAGGGACGTCGGTTCAGCTGGATCTTTGTACTTCTGGTCTTGTTGGTAAGCCCGGGCGTAATCTTCCACACTTTGTTCTTTAGATTCTGCCAATACAGTTCCCCAGGAATGGACTTTTTGTAACGCACTTTTTTGTTCATTCAGAATATATAAACATCCGGAACTTGCAGGGAAGAGCAGCCGGCAAATATTAATAACCACACTGTATGTTTCTTTTTCGATGCGACAGGTTTGCAGCAATCCGCCCATGTGGTTTAACAAATACAATTCTCGTGTGCGTTGTTCCTGTTCTTTGATCGCGTAGTGCAGCAATTCTTCTGTTCTTTTGCGCTCGGTAATATTGCTCATCACGCCATAGACCACTTTCGAGCCATCTTCCTGGCAGCGTACGCGCCCGCTATCGCGAATCCATATAACCTGTCCGTCGGCTCGCACCAGCCGGTATTCCAATTCACTGTCAATGCCACGCGCTAATCTCTCAGCCTGAGCTACGGCCGCAGTTCTGTCATCTGGGTGCACAACATCGGTGAGCCAGAAATCCCAGTCGTTTATAAACATCTCAACAGAGTACCCGGTTAGACTTTCAATATCGGGGGAATGATAGATATTGACAGGTTTCCCTTGACCAGGCATTTCAGTAACATAAATGTAATCACTGATGGAATCAATCACCTGTCGAAAGCGATCTTCGCTCCTGCGCAGGGCTTGTTCAATCTGTTTACGCCTGGTCACGTCGCGTTGAATTCCGAAACAGCCGGTAATATCCCCGGCTTCATTATAGATGCATATATAATCGCCTTCAATCCACATCGGGGTGCCATCAAATTTGTGGTGCTGAATTTCAAAGTGCCAGCATCCTTGCTCGTATAAATCATACCAACCTCTTTGATTCAGAATGATGCCGCGCTCAAATAAATCCTTTGGCGTCAGACCGAGCATTTGTTCCTCGGTCACCTGGTATTGGACAAGCATGGCATTATTAATTTTGGCGATACGTTGATGCATCAGGATATACTCGATTGCCTGTTTTTTATCAACCTGTTCGTTCCAACACACTGGTTTATCAAGCAGCATGACAAAAAATCCTTCCAGCGATTGAGAAAAAAACAGTTCCAGCAGCATATCCGTATGTTTGAGTTTCCTTGAGGTTCGAGAATGTTTTGATTGCACGGTATTTCTGATGACGGCAGATACCCACAATAGGGGCACAAACGTCAGAATTGTTTAGGCTGTAGGGTTAATTCCTGATATTCGCTCGATGTCAAATAAAAAAACCTTGCGACAGTACAAATCTCTCGCAAGGTATTAACATGTAAACGCTCATTGCGATCTGTTTAGAAGGCATGGCCTAGCTGTACGCTTCCTTCATCCTGATCAGGAAAGAATCGACTTTTTTGATCAAACGGCTGATATGTTCTAAATTTCCGGTATCGATCTTCTGTCTGTCCAGACGATCAATCTCATATTGTAATTCTTGTTTTGCCAGTTGAATCGTTTCAATCGCATCATCCAGATAATTATCAGTAATCATAAGCCCCCTCCTCAGGAAAGCATGATGTTGATTGATAGATTATGCTTGTGTCACACTTACTTGCTTCTCCCTTCATAAACGAGGAGTGTTATACTCTTAAAGGTAGGGAACTGTCAAGGGAAAAGCAGCAAAAAAACAGGTTTTATCAGCAAATACGCGCCCTGTGATAGATCCGGTAAGGTACAACCCTATTTTCAGGTTGAACGACCCTTGAGAGAGTGTTGACCCGTGTCAGGGGGTCACAATCAAGTCAACCGGGGAAAGCGGAGCACTTTCAGGAACGTCCTGGGTGACGAGACCGATCGCCCGCGCCTGATAGATTGCCCCGACAATCCCCAGAGGTGGAATTACAAACTCTGCGTGTGCAACTGTTTTACGATATGTTGAGCAAGCTGTCGGGCAGCGTCTTGCAATGCTTCATTTAACAAGCTACGTTCATGTATAGCGTCAACAGAAATCGGCCCTTCTCGAAAAAAACGGGTTGTCCGTTTTTCTGCGGTCCCAGTCGCCAGTTCGGTCGAAAGATGCCGGGCGATGGCAACCTCAATCAGATCCGCTTTGACATGCGTGATCGCGTTATATTCGTGACGTTGCGAGAGCAGAGGCGCTTCTGGATTATGATCATGATCCACATAAAAGTCCATGATTTTTCCAATAATCACAACGTCGGCTCCAGCCACTTTGCCTATGCTGATTGCATCATCGCGCATGGTTTCATCAATGTTCGCTTGCCAATCTTTGCGGGGGATGACCGTAATCTGACCGGTTTTCGTTAATGCCTGTTCCAGAAGTTCAGAGGCGTCATAAGGAATTTTCCCATAGGAATACTGACTTGCATCGCTAAATTCCACCACCACCACCCGCTTAGGTTCAATCACTGAATTTTGCTGAATCTCCTTATTCATCGAACAACCAGAGATAAATATCTCTGTTACTGTGAACACTATAACGATAAACATGTATATTTTTTTCATAGTTTTATGACGTTCAAGACCTTGTAATCGTGTAGAACAAAATTAGAATTTCGCTCTCCCACAAGATCATATCCAATTTTATGTCTAATATTCAGTCAATACTCTATAGCCGTATAGAGCGAAATCAGAATTTCGCTCTACAAAAATAATGCCGTGTATAATATACAGTCATTTTTCTGATTCGTCAAGGGGCAGAGGTACGTTGTTTTTTCTGTAGCTCGCGTAACCTGTGCTCGATGCTGAGGATTTCTTCTTGCTGCAACTGGTGTTGGCCATACCGGACAGCGTAATACAGATTCGTAATATGCTGCACATCCTGGCTGTAGGCAGGATGTTTTTGATCAATCAATTGTGCAAATTCTCCCGGGGTTGCGGCGACATGTTTCGGCATCCCTTTTCTGGCTAAAATGTGTAACATACGCTGATAAAAAAGGATCACCTGTTTTCGCGCAGATCGCCGACGTTTCGTCAACTTAGGAAATTTGAGGTGTACATAGCGCAAGGTGCGCCGAATAAGGTACAGCAAAAACGCCAGGGTAGGAATAGCGGCAAGCATAGTCCACAGATCGCGCGATGTTAGATGAGGCATCATTTGCTGTACCCGATCTTTCAGTCGGCGTAAAGACCCTGAGAGATTGCGCCGGGCAGACCGGCTGGCGCGAAAAGCGCTGACAGCCAGTTGAGCCTGATCGAGCGTGCTGAAATCAATCACGTAGCGGTTCCATTTTGTTCTGAGATATTCGGAATACCGGTACACATTCGCCAGAAAATTGCGCTGCTCCGCAAATTCTTGATACGTATCGCCAAACGCTGCCGCAGGCGTTGGATCAAAGGTAACCCAGCCAGCAGAGGGAAAATACACTTCTACCCAGGCATGAGCGTCGCTCTGACGCACGGTAAAAAACTGACCGTATTCATTCCAACGCCCCTGCGCAAACCCATTCACGAGCCGTGTAGGAATTCCCAAAATGCGCAGCAAAATCGTCATACTAGTGGCGTAATACTCACAATGACCGGCCTTGTTCACAAATAAAAAGTCTTCTAATGGGGTCACATCAGAGGAACGCTGAACATCAAGGCTATAGGCATAGTTCTGTTCCAAATACTCCTGGATTGCAAGAACGCTTTGATAAGGATTAGTCGTATCAGCCCGGATCTCGTGCGCTAAACGGATTACTCGCTCGGGCAGATCAGGAGTTTGCAGATACAGCGTGAGAATTTCTTCAGGATATTCCTGGCCCTCTTGCTGTAACACCTTGTCAGCAGGGCGCGAAATATCGGAATAGGCAGTATAATTTGGGGCATAGGGATTATAGATGACCTGCGTATTGCCTGTCAGTTGATCGTAATATAACCCCAAAAAACGGCCTTCTGCGCCTTGCACCGCATTGGCCGCAAACAGGACTTCATAGCCTGAAGATATCAATTCAACACGTTGTTCCAGCAGCGTATTCTTATCATCAGATACACCAAACCAGGCCACGTGTTCGTATTCCCGCGCAGAGCGAATGTGCTTTTTGCGCTGCGCGTCAGCGCGCCAGCGAAGGCCATCATAATGATTATAGGAAAGCCCTTTCCAATACAAACGGAAGGGCAATGTCTGTTCAGCGTTTATTTTCGGCAAGGTGACGCGCATGACCGGGCGATGATCCAGACGAACCACGCCAAAACTATCTAAGGCGACTTCCTCGGAAAACCCTGATACCCGTTGTGAGAATCCGCTCCCATACCGAAATAACATGCCTTCTCGGAAACGCGGCAGAATCACAAACACCGCCAGACTGATGATAAAACTGGCCAGGGTCACGCCAAACGTGCCTGCGAAAAATTTACCATTTAACACTGAACTCAGGGCTGGAACGTTCAGATACGCCTCTTCGATTGAACTATCAGCAACGCCTGTTGTTGACTCCGGCAGAAGGTGCATTTCAATATCCCGTTTCATGGTGAGCGTGCTCAACGCCCAGGTGGCCGTGACGGCAAAAAGGATGCACGACAGCGCAAATAAGACGCTAAACGTCATAATTGATGTTATCAGCATGAGAAAGAAACTGATCACGTAAATCGTGATATAGTCGCGATCGCGCTTAGACGAAAAAATTTTTGCCGTTTGCAAAAATATCAAAAAATTCACCAGTCCGATAGAACCGATTCGTCGGAAAAAGAGTACGTCAGCGACACTGACCAACAAGAAGGCAATCATCGCCAGATTCCAGAACAGCGGCGAAACCGGAATGCGCCATTTCCCGGAATCAACTTGCCAGCCAATCGCCAGGATCGCCGCAAAGATCAGGGCTGCAAACATGCCATAATCCTCGGTAATCAGCAGCGCCAAAAAGCCTGAGCCGATTAACAGGTAACTTGAAAGGCGAAAATAGAATAAAAAGCGCATAATTTATATCTCTCGTGCTTGTTCGCGTGAACTTACGGTCACAACTTTGGCAAAACCTCCATGCGAGGCGTACTCCAGAGTATTCACGCAGATCAGTATTTTCATAACATCCGCACGAGCGATCTGCTGAATCGCACGCGCCAGGTTTTGGCGGCTGTGTCCATTCGATGGCTGCAATAAGGCTAAGATTCTCAGCAAACGAAACAAGTGATGCTGCCCGCGATCAAACGGAGTACGCTGCACTGGCGTAATGAGTTGCAATTGAAAGTCCTGTTTGATAAAGTGCATGATATACGAAGCTGCCAGCGTAATCGCGTGTTCAACATCCTGGTAAAAAGTTCCTGGCGTATTTTTTGAAGGAAAAGACACATCCAGAATCAGAGAAACTTTTTTCTTCTGTTCCTCCTCAAATTCTCTGGTCATTAACTTGGCGAATTTTGCTGTGCTTTTCCAATGGATACGGGTACTTTCATCGCCGTGGACATACTCGCGGATGCTGTAAACTTCAGTTCCTCGTCCTTTTTTCGACGCCCAGGAATCTCCGAGCAGAGATGCCTGCTGCGGCAGATCTGCCGGTTGAAGCTGCTCAAGGCGAGGATACACCAGCACATCTTCATCCATTTCAACAAAGGTGGCAGACTTGAGAAAGAATCCAAAAGGAAAACGCGTTGATATGCGGATTTTGCCCGGATGATGGAGGCCTCGCTGTCTGAAAGTTACCGGATAGGTGATCGTCTCAGTGGAATGTGCCGGGATTTTCAACAGATAACAGCGCTGCTCCGTATGGCGTTCCTGCGTAAAATCTTCAATCAGCAAAGAAAATGACGGAACATATTTTTTACGGTTTGTGATCGCCATGCTCACTGGCGTCGCCTGCTGAGCAAAGATATGCCTGAGAAAGCTGCGTTCCAGGCGAATTTTACGCAGCATCAATTCCGAAAGTACACCCGATGCGGTGATGAAACTTAACATGCAGCCAAAGACCAGATATAATAGGTTATTGCTAGTATTCACGGCTGCCAGGCCGACAATGGTTGTCAATCCCAGAAATTTCCATCCCGCTTTCGTAATGCGTAACGACCGCGGCGGCCTGAGCCATTTTTGAAGATAACGAAGAATTTTCCGTAATGTCATTGCTCAAAAATCCCTACCAGAGATGAATAATAATAAGCGAAAGTAACACTTGCGTATCCCTGCTCTTCCCATATAAATCTCTGTTGGAGTAAACGCTTTAGCGTTTTCTAACGTCGCTGAAGCGACAACTACGAACCGATTCCTAAAGAGGTACGGGGGTTTCAGCGACAATCTCCTGAATCACTCGTTCCGCATCTTCAGCTCCAGTTTCACTCAACGTATCAGTCTGAAGCATGACCCGATGCGCTAACACTGAAACCGCTAAGGCTTTAATATCGTCCGGAAGGCAATACTGTCTTCCCGCGATCAGAGCAGAAGCCCGGGCGGCGCGCTGCAACGCCAGGGTTCCACGAGGACTTGCCCCTAATTCCAACCATTTTGAGGTACGTGTGCGATTCACAATACGAATGATATATTCCTGTAAACTTTCATCAATCGGCACCTGATCGACCATCGCCTGAATCGCCGTGACATCTCTGGCAGAGAGCACTGGTTGCAGATGTTCAATCGCGATCATCGAACGTTCAGCCTTGAGGATGGCTTTCTCCTGATCCGGGGCCGGATACCCGATACGCAGACGCATAAAAAACCGGTCGAGCTGCGATTCCGGCAGCGGATAGGTGCCGTGATATTCCAACGGATTCTGAGTCGCAAGCACCATAAACGGCGTTTTCAAATGATGGGTGATCCCATCCACCGACACCTGACGTTCACTCATAGCTTCTAATAAGCTGCTCTGAGTCTTCGGCGTGGTTCGGTTAATTTCATCGGCTAACACAATATTGGCAAAAATTGGCCCATATTGAAATTCAAATTCCCGGCGTTGTTGATTATAGACGGAGACGCCGATAATATCCGACGGCAGCATGTCGCTCGTAAATTGAATGCGTTGAAAGGTGCAATCAATCGATTTCGCCAGGGCGTGTGCCAGAGTCGTTTTTCCGACTCCCGGCACATCTTCGATTAAAAGATGTCCTTCTGCCAGAAGAGCGATGATCGCCAGACGAACCACATCAGGCTTGCCGATAATCACCCGCTCAATATTCTGTTGTAAGGCCTGAATTTGTTGAAGTTCGTTCATTGCTGTTTGTTGGTTTGGGAAGTTCATAGCCCCGCCTTCAGACGGAAAAACTCGCTCAAGCGAGAACTACGAACCTCTTAAAATTCTTGTGGTCAGGTAACAATTATTTAATAGGGTCTTTTTTCTGGATTGTCAACAGATCAAATATATCCGGCGAGTTTATAAGCAAGCAGGCCAATGTATTCGTGCAGGACAGCGGACGATCTTCTAAAGGCTCCGGGTCCCGGGATAATATCCGAAATGTAATACTTCCGATCAGGGGCAAGTTGAAAATCCACAGGATAGGCTATTGGATCGATCCCAAGCTTGTGAAAACAAGCCATTGCTCTGGGGAGGTGAATCGCGGTAGTCACAAGCATAATCTGCGAAATGCCATGTTCTTGCATAATGCGTTTGGTTTGGATCGCATTCTCATACGTATTACGCGAGGTGAACTCCATCAGAATTTGGGATTCAGGAACGCCGAATTCTATGGCAAAGTTGCGGAGAAGCGGGGCTTCTTTCTTTTCTTGATCGTATAAACTTCCCGTACCCCCAGAAATCAATAATGTTCGCGCATGTCCTTGTTTCACCATCTGAATGCCCGTGAGAATTCGTTCAATGCCTTCGTTAAATTCAATGTATTCCGGCGTTGATAATTTCAGATTCATTATACCTGCCAGTACGACAACTGCATCGACCCGGGGCACTTCAGCAGGAATTTGATACTGGTTCTCCAACAAATGCGTTAAGAGATCAGGCGCAAAATATGTTCCGAATACTAGAAAAACTCCAAGTGCAAGCCCAAGGCACCATTTGACAAAACGGGGATTACGATGAAAGAGCAAAGCCAGTACGACCAGGATAAAAATATAGGTAAGCGGCTCAATAAGCAGCGTGAATAATTTCGAAAGCCAAAAAAACATAATGATTGTCCTCTTGTCTCGCCAAACACTCAAACACCTGAACACTCAGACAATTTATTGATATGTCCGCACTGCCAACACAAAGAGCGCGCTATCAAGCTCAAGCTCTTGAATGCCGCCGCCGCTGAAACTGACATACCAGGCTTTCTGGCCTGAATCTGCCCGGTCGGCGCTCCAACACCACAGAGGGATCGTCCCAAACATAGGGGTTAGATACAATTTCGTTAACGTTTTTTCCGGTTCGATGAGCGAGGCCAATTCTTCAATCGTCGGGACACGCCAATCCGTATAGCCAGCGTAACCTTGACGGTTAAAATTGGTGACATGCTCAAAAGCTGCGGGCCAGGACATTGAATTCGCAGCAGCGTTTTGCTGCCACATCAACCCGGTGGCATGGTCGAGAATCACCTGTACGCCCTGAGCATTCATGAGTTTGTAATCATGGCGCATGTTGCCGGTGATACTAAATGACAGTCCATGTTTCGACCAGTCTGCCGGATGGTGAAAACCATATTTTTGCACCATCGCTGTAATCCCCTGTTTCGAACAAACAAGAGGGTCGCTGCGCAGCCGTCTGATTTGCAACGCATTCCCGGATATGGCAGAGGGATGCTCTGTTTGTTGCAATAAGCTCAACACCTCCTGATCCTCGGGGATCAGAAAAAGATAGCGTTGATAAAAGGTTCTGGCTTTTTCGTATTCGCCCTGTTGCGATGCCTGTTCTGCCCAGAGTTTATAAGTATGCGCCATTTGTTTGATACGTTTTTGCGCATGGGCGTTTTCCGGGTCGAGCTGTAAAACTTTACGATACAAATCGTAGGCATTGGCCTCCGGCGGAGTGGTAAACTGATTGATCTGAAAATAATGATCAGCCTGAGCTAATACCTCTTGCAGACTGGTATCGTAGAGCACTTTGACAGCTTGCTCGAAAACCCAGCCGAGCGTGCCTTCAACACTGATTTGATACCATTCTCCCTGTTTTTGAAGGATTTTATATTTTTCCTCTTTTTTAACCACCGCGACCACATCATGAGTACGAGCCGGCCCGGAACGCACATTTAATTGGTCTCCGGTGATGATCAGCATCTCTGCGCCAGAAACTTCGCCGTACAGTGCGAGCAAAAGCAATAGACCTGTTTGAAACCATCGTTTTGTTTTCATATACGTCCTAACCGTCCGTCTTCATTCATCGTTAAGATCGCATTGCCTGGCAGGCGATGACGCATGACACGCTGCCAATTGGGCAGATCGTTAAATTCATAGTGCTGCACGGCTGCTTGATATGCCCGGCCTCCTCGTTGTTGACGCGCTAATAAGCGTTCACGTGCCACGGCTTCAGGGCATTCGACAAAAATGGACAAATCGGTGTAGTTATGAAATTCCTGCCAGTCCGGTTCATCCAGCAGCAAATAGTTCCCTTCGATGAAAATAATGCCTGCGTTCAAGACAGGGATGGCATTAGCTATAGGATCATGAATTTGCCGGTCATATTTAGGCCAGGCCAATTCCTTTCCCATTCGCACAGCATGAAACGCCTGTTTGATGGCTTTAAGATCATAGCTTTCCGGCGCGCCCTTGATTTTCCGGAGAGGAATAGTTTCGCCATTGCGTACAATCCTGCGGCGATCTAATTCTGTATTTGGCAAATGAAAACCGTCCATCGGCAAACACTGTACCGGGATGCCAGGCTGATATTCTCGCGCTAGCGTTTCCCACAGCGCGCCAAGCGTGGTTTTCCCGGAACCAGGGGGCCCGGCCAGGGCGACAAGATAACGTCCGGCTTGCAATTCTGCTTTCTGCGTGATTTCTTTTAAAAGAGGGAGGTGGACAGTTTCCAACTCGTCTTGCGCAATGTGTACTTCCCAGCGCTGTCCTGCTAAATTTAATGTGAATATCATAATTGAAGAAAAACCAGGTTTCTTGAAGAAACCTGGTTTTTGTTCTTTGCCTGATGTGAATATCAATATTTCCTTATTGGAGAAAAAACCAGGTTTCTTGAAGAAACCTGGTTTTTCTTCTTTATCTACGGAGTTTCAGTCTCCTCTTCCGGCGGAAATTCTGCGGCAATCGGTTCTTCTTGCACCGCTTCCAGGTCTTGAAAAATCTCCTGCGCTTTTTGTATGTCGTCTTTGTGTACGAGTAAACGCACGCCACGTGTAAACGCCAACGCCGGACCTGCGCCGCCCGCATCATCCGATTCAATCACCGCTTCGATCCCATTCGCTTCCAGCACACTCTTTTGCAATTCCGCTTCATGTCTTGCATGATACGTTTCCAGCGTCACAAAATCCTCATACGCATATTCAGTTGTCTCTTCCGGCGGAAGTTCTGCCACTAAGGGCACAAGACACTCAGCACATTCCGTGATTCCCTCCACATATTCACTGCGACAATTCGGACAAAACATGATGGGCCTCCTTTCGTTGAACGGGTTTCATCTCTCTGCACTTCACAGACCGTCGAGTAAATACACCACAATAACGGTTTTTCGTCAATGTTTTTTATGACAGGCTCAACATTTTATCTTATGGATTTTTCTCTTCGTTTCTAGTCGATCTTTATTGCTGCCATCTGATTGTTTAGCAAAAATTGATAAAGTGCCTGACTTGCAATGAGATGCCCGAACTGATTAGGATGAATGTTGTCGCCATTATAGACTTGTAATTTATTCTGAGAATAGGCTTGATAATATTCTAACAGGTCTATGACGTTAAAATGATATATTTGGGCTGCTTGCCTCACTTGCTGATGAAGGTCTTTCCATTCATAATCATGTAAATTGTGCAATAGCGGAAATATCATCAAAATAACAGGGATATTTTGTCGCCGGGTTAACTGTTGAATATGACGAAATGCTTGAAGAGTTCGATTCCACAGGGCTGAATCGGTATAAAAACATGAAATATAATCATCTCTTGCAAGCGCTTCAACCTCTTCTTTTCCAAATCTAATGGCAAAGTTCCAATATAATTGCTTGAACATTTTATATGTCCAGTGCATAAGACTTGATCTTGCTGCAAATTGCCTTAGTCTATCCTTCCAATTTTGATGTTTTACGCGTAACATTTCCTGGTTTAAACTATTCCCATTGGCAGGATCATTTAATACATAACCGATGATCACTAAATCCGGATCATATTTTAGTCCTTCAATTTCAAGCAAATGAGCCTCTTGTCCCGTATTGATTCCTTCTAAAGCAATAATAATAACTTCATAATGATATTGTGTACGGCTAGTGGCATTTAATTTTTCCTCTAATTGTTTGGCATAGGTAGATTCTAAATTGACTCCATATCCCTGGGTAACTGAATCCCCCAGTACCACTATTCGAAACGTATTGGCAGGTTTTTGATAATCATGCTCATCATCTCGCCATCCATGTTGATTAATACTATAGCGAAGGTTATTATAAATCCAAGAACTCTTGGGAACAAGTCTATAATCAAGCACAGGATCTTGAACAAGCCGAAGATTTTGAACTTGACTGGTGATTATCCCATAATATCCTAAAAACCGCAGCAAAAATTCTCCTAAAATACAAGCGAACAAAAAACTAGCACATAAAAGGATATAATTTATAAAATTGTTTTTTTTAAGAAGTTGCTTCATTTTGGTTGAAAATAGGATGACTCATCGTTAACATATTCCAATCCTCTCCTGTTTCAATAGGTTCTAAAAAATGACACCCTCTGCCATGTTGAACATGTAGAATTATTTTGGGCGATACATCTCAGAGGGCTTGTTTGAATACGCTATTCGAATGGATTCAATAGTTTCAGTTCAACAATCCATTTAAAATCCTCAACGTTTCTTGTGACAAGCGTATGATGATAGAGTATGGCTGTCGCTGCAATAATCGCATCTCCAAGAGAGATTTTCCGTTGTCGTCGTAAGACGATCGCTTGTTTTGCAATCTCTTCGTTGACGGGCAAAACAATGGTGGTGTCAAAAAATTCTTCAAAATATTGTCGTTGCTCATCGCTCAGTTTTTCATAACCTAGCACTTCAATATAGCTGACTATCGAAACGACAGGGGCATGGTCTTTGATCAATTCTCGCAGAAACGCATAATTCGGATCAGCAGCATAAATCAGCACATTACTATCAATGAGCATACTGTTCTTCGGAAAAGATCGTACGGTCTTTTCGAAGCTCACGTTGCCAGGTCACAGGATCAGAAATCCCTTGAATCTCGCCTGTTTTCGCAAGCTTTTCTAAACACCGCGCCATTTTTTCTCCTCGTTGACGATGGTGATCATCTGGGGTTTTCATTTTCACTAATACTGTGACCAGAATCTCTATTTCTTGCTCGGGCAAGGGCATAACAGGGCTATCATCCGCCCAAATCACCGTATTGCCTTTTAAAATCGCTTTATACGTATCTAACATACCCTATTCCTTTCATGGCTCATTCTCGCAACCATCCACCCGCATTGAATGTTTGCCTTCATAAATGTAATATACTCAGCAATGTTGTGCTCGTCAAGACCAAAACAGGGAAGAACACGAATCTGCGCTTCCCTGCTCATCCTTTGCCGTTGTTTCGGGTTTATCACTGACCCACATGCTCTGAACAACAGCATGATTCTTGAAAGTATATCTCAGATGACTTGTTAGCGCAACTTTGCCCTGTATTGACCAGCAAGGTTATGGTCAGATTCTCATGGTCAATTCGTCTGATTTTGCACAAAATGGTTCTTGAAAATTTGACCATAATCTGACGTGTCAATACAACAGACAATTACGGGTATAGACAGCAAAATTGCCGTCTATACCCTTCCATGCCAGGTTTAGGCCGCCAGAATGTTCCATCTAAAACGTTCCATTACCTCACGTTTTCACTTTTACCCCAGGTAGGCTTTGCGGACTTCTTCGCTGTGCAGCAGTTCATCTCCGGCCCCGGAGAGCACCACATTCCCGGTCTCGACCACATAGCCGTAGTCAGCAACTTTCAGGGCCGCCAGCGCGTTTTGTTCGATGAGGAGAATGGTGATACCTTGTTTGTGGATTTCCCGGATAATCTCGAAAATTTCTTCCACCAGAATCGGCGCGAGTCCCAAACTCGGTTCATCCAGCATCAGCAGGGCCGGCCGCGTCATAAGGCCGCGCCCGACCGCCAGCATTTGCTGCTCGCCGCCGGACAGGGTGCCGGCTTGCTGGTTCTTGCGTTCTAACATGCGCGGGAACAGTTTATAGACCCATTGTAAATCTTGCTCGATTTCCACATCATCCGTGCGGCCATAAGCCCCAAGCCGCAAATTTTCATACGTCGAGAGATTCGGGAAAATCCGCCGCCCTTCCGGGATCATTGCAATGCCGCGTTTGACGATTTCGTGCGTGGGCACGCGCACAATATTCTCCTGTTGAAACAGAATTTCGCCCGACCGCGCCGGCACCAGATTACAGATCGTTCGCAGCAGTGTACTCTTGCCGGCCCCGTTGGCCCCGATTAAGGTCACAATTTTACCCTGCGGAACTTCCAGAGAAACTCCTTTCAGGGCATGAATCCCCCCATAATACACGTGTAAATCTTTAACTGACAGCATTGGCACCCGCTCCTAAATAGGCTTCAATAACTTTTGGATTTGATTGAATGTCTTTTGGTCCACCTTCGGCGATGGTGACGCCGTAATCCAGCACCACAATCCGCTCGCAGATTCCCATCACGACCTTCATATCGTGTTCAATCAATAAAATGGTCAGGTCAAAATCCTTGAGGATTCTTTGAATAAAACGCATGAGGTCCTCGCTCTCCTGCGGATTCATGCCGGCCGCCGGTTCATCGAGCAGCAGGAGTTGCGGCTTTGTGGCTAAGGCTCTGGCGATTTCCAGGCGGCGCTGCTCGCCATAGGGCAAACTGTCGGCGCGTTCGTTAACGCGGGCTGTCAGGCCAACCGCATCAAGTAAGCGCAGGGAATCCTCATAGATCGCTTTTTCCTCCCGGACATACCAGGGCAGGCGAAAGACCGCGCTGAACGGGTCGGATTTCAACCGCAAGTGCTGCGCCAGCATAATATTATCGAGCACCGGCAGGCTGCCAAACAGCCGGATATTTTGAAAAGTGCGCGCAATCCCTTTGCGCGTGATGTGATAGGGTTGCAGGCCGGTGATTTTTTCCCCCAGAAAATAAATGTCCCGGCTGGTCGGCGTATACACCCCGGTGATCATATTGAACACTGTCGTCTTCCCGGCGCCGTTCGGGCCGATTAGTCCGACAAGTTCGCCTTTGGAAAGCTCCAGAACAAAGTCGTTCACCGCGATCAAGCCGCCGAAGCGCATCACGATTTTATCGCATTTTAACACCGTCGCATGTTGTTGCATGAGTCATTGTTCCATGAATTATATTCGTTGTTTTTGAGTACGGTTCACGATCCAATCCCAGGTAAATTCCTTGCCGCCCATGAGACCCTTGCGGGCAAACAGAATCACAAGCAGGAGTATAACGGAGAAAAACACCATCCGCATGCCGGGCACCACATTATCGAGAAACCGCAAATTTTCCATCATCCAGGCAAAAATGCAGGCGGCAATGACCGACCCTGAAATTGATCCCAGACCGCCGACAACGATAATCATCAGAATCTGATAGGTTAAAAACGGCATAAAGGTTTTCGGATCGATGGTGGTAATCAAATTCGCCAGCAAACCGCCGCCGACTCCGGCGAAAAACGAGCCGACCAGAAAGGCCATAATTTTATGCGAAAAAAGGTTCACGCCCATGGCTTCCGCCGCAACTTCATTATCGCGAATGCCCATCATGGCCCGGCCATAGCTAGAATTCACCAGGCGTTTGATAAAGAACACCGTAAAAATCGCCCAGCCCCAACTCCAATACAAATTCGTGTATTCTGGAATATTTTTGAGTCCCAGAGCGCCATTGGTAATGGTGACGATATTCGTGAACACCACGCGGATAATTTCAGAAAAACCCAATGTGGCAATCGCCAGGTAGTCGCCTTTTAAACGCAGCGTGGGCACACCGATAAGCAGCCCAAAAAAGGCGGAAACCAATCCGGCGATCAGCAACGCCGGAAAAAATGGGAGGCACAGGTTGCCTAAAAACGGGATGATCGGTTCAATAAAGTAAATGACCTTTTTTTGTTCCGGGCTGAGCGTGAGGATCGCGGTCACATACGCGCCGACCGCCATAAAACCCGCATGTCCCAGCGAAAATTGTCCGGTAAATCCATTGATCAGATTCATGCTGACGGCCAGGATGGTGTAGATCGCACATAAGTTGAGAATGCGGAGTTTGTAGGCGTCAAGACCGTGTTGAGCAAAAAAGAGGATGACAAATAAGAGCACGACGGCTCCGATGGACAGAAAGAAATTAATCGGTTTTGGTTTCATCGCTACACCTTCTCCTTTATTTCCTCGCCGATAATCCCTGTTGGTTTCACGAGGAGAATGAACAGCAAAATCACAAAAGCGTACGCATCGCGGTAGCCCGCCAGGTTAGGAAAGAATGCTACAAGCAAGATTTCTAATAAACCGATGAGATACCCGCCGATCATGGCCCCCGGAATACTGCCGATTCCGCCGAGCACGGCGGCCACAAAGGCTTTCAATCCAGGCACCATGCCCATGAGCGGAAACACCGCCGGATAGCGGAGCGCCCACATGATCCCGCCAAACGCAGCCAGAGCCGAGCCGATGGTAAAAGTCAGGGCCACGATATTATCAACATTGATCGCCATCAAGCGCGCGGTTTCAAAATCTTTAGACACGGCGCGCATAGCCATGCCTTGCTTGGTTTGATATACCAGATAGGATAAGCCAAGCAGCAGAATCACGGTGACGACCGGGATAATGAACGTGACGCTTTGCACCTTGACGCCGCCGATTTCAAACATTTGGGTAAAAATATCCGGCCGTTGAAAGCCCTTGGGACGTCCTCCAAAAACCACGATTCCTAAATTTTGGAGAAAGAACGATACCCCAATCGCCGAAATAAGCGCGGAAATACGCGGCGCATTGCGCAACGGTTTGTAGGCAATCTTATCAATGGATAACCCCAGCAGCGCGGTTAAGATCACCGCCGCAGGAAAGGAGATATACCAGGGCAGCGTGAACATCAGAACACCGTAGTAGGCAAAATAAATCGCCATCATGAAAATATCGCCGTGGGCAAAATTGATCAATCGCAAAATCCCATAGACCATTGTATAACCAATCGCAATGAGGGCGTAAAGACTTCCGAGAGAGATTCCGTTGGAGAGATGCTGTAGAAAGAGTTGACTTGTCATGCTATTTTGAGGTTGCAACCTGAAAGGCTGGAACAGCCTTTCAGGTTTGAGGGGAGATTATTTCGGATCGACTGTCGCAATGTACTTGAACTGTCCGCCTTCAACACCAAGAATCACCGCGCTTTTAATCGGGTCGCCGTTCTCATCGAAGGTCAGCAGCCCGGTAACAGCTTCATGTTCTTTGAAACTGGCAAGCGTATCGCGAATCATCTGCGGTTCCGCAGAATTTCCGGCTTCAATGGCGTCAACGATCAACATATAGGCGTCATAGCCCAGAGCGGCAAAAGCGTTCGGAACTTTGTTGTATTTCTTCTGATAGGCTTCAGCAAACACCTTAGAGGCTTCACGTTCGGCCGCTTCCGCGCTGTAATGTGTGCTGAAGCGAATCCCTTCCGCCGCATCGCCACCAACTGTAATCAATTCAGGCGCTTCGATCGCATCGCCGCCAAGCAGTGTGGCCGTGACACCTAATTGTTTGGCCTGAATCGCAAACTGGGCCATATCCTGATAATAACTGGGCATAAAAATCACGTCAGGATTCTTAGCAATCACATTTGTCAACTGGGCGGTAAAATCGGAGTCGCCGCTTTGGAACGAGGTCATGGCAACAATACTATTTTCGTCGCCGGTGAATTCGATAAAGGCTTTTCTAAAGAAGCTCGCTAACCCTACCGAATAATCCTGAGCTACATCCTGCACGATCGCCGCGGTTTTCGCGCCTAATTCGTTGAACGCAAATCTGGCCATCACTTCGCCCTGGAATGGATCGATAAAGCAAGCGCGGAAATAATACGGATTGTCTTTTGTGACCAATGGATTTGTCGGCGAGCATCCCATCACCGGAATCCCGGCTTTCATCGCCAACGGCCCGCCTGCCAGGGACAGTGAACTGCCATACGATCCCACAACGGCCACGACTTTTTCTTTGTCAATTAAGCGCGCCATGGCGTTTGCTGCTTCGACTTTTTCACTTTTGTTATCAACCAGAACAACCTCAATCGGACGGCCAAGCACTTCGCCGCGCATTTCGTGCGCTAATTGAATCCCTTCCCACGTTTGCTCCCCGCCGGCCGCCATTGCTCCGGTCATCGGTTCATAAACCCCAATTTTAATGGGATCTGCGGCAAACACAGAGACACTCAACACACACACACACATCGTTGCAATCAGAAACATCGCCATTTTTTTCATGAACATTCCTCCTTCATGGAAAACATTAATAATAAGTGGACTCACTACACGTCATGTACGTGAAAGTTGCAGTCCTTCCTATCTTGAAGGAAATGATTCTGTCAAGTATTTTTATTTTACATTGTCAACAGGACAAAAAAACCAGGGTTTTTGGAGAAATTCGGTTTTTGAACGGCGATTTCTGGCCGGCTTATAACAAAAAAACCGGGTTTTTGGGAAAAACCCGGTTTTTCGATGACTGGACAGCACAGAAAGGAAACGTCTGGTTATCTTCCGGTCAATTCTGATTGAATTCTCATTCGGAATAATGTATCCTGGATTTTACGCGCCAGATTTTCCGTAATGCCGCGAATTGACAACTGATAGTGGAACGTGGGAATGCTTGTCATTTCAGTGCGCAGAGGAAGACGCCATCCTGGAAATCTTTGATACAATTCCTGCATTTTTTGATCAACACTTCGTTGTTGAGTAAACACGCCAAGTTGAATTGAATGCATCCCTTGAGCCGGATAGACAAGATATTCGATGTTTTTGGGGCGAAGGTTGGTTCGCGCCCATGAGGTCGCTTCTGCTTTTGTACGGAAATATCCGAGAGAGACTCGATAGGCCCGCAAACGCTGCTGTCCTGTTCGTTGCTCCTGTAATTGCACACCTATGCGACGCATCGCATTTCGAACAATCTGAAGCTGAGGTTCAAGCACAGGCGTTCGTGTCACAACCGAAAAACGACCAGGAGCAGGGCCGGGCGTTGGGGTGGCGCCTGGAGTTGTAGGAACCGGCCCGGGCGTAGGAGTTGTGCTCGGCGTTGTAGAAGTCGGCGTAGGAGTAGGAGTGATCCCTGGCAAAGGAGTCGGAGTGGCATCCGGCTTTGTAGAATCTGGCGTAGCGGTGGGCGTTGGAGTCGCCTCAACCAAACCTTGCGTCGAAGTTTCAACCACTTCCGTCGTGGTAACAGTTTCACCGGTCGTTTCCGTGGTCTCCGTGATAACTGGCACACTTTCTGTCGTGCTTGTCGTTACCGGGCGTGTTTCTCTTTGCGTTTCTGTTGTCGCCGGAATTGCCACGCTTCTGGATGTTGTTTCCGGACCCAGGACAGGGATTTCGGGGCCTGTCTGATCTGTGCTTAAATCAATTGGACCGGTAATCTCCCCTGCGGGGGCTTCCGCCGGTGCTACTGTTTCCCCTGTGGACATAGCAGGTTGGATCGCGCCACCAGATTCTGCCGTCGCTGCTGTTTCCGATGTGGGCAAGACAGGTTGGATCGCATCGCCAGATTCAGTCGTCTCCGGAATTTCCCCCAAGGCTTTGTCCGCCAGAGCAATTTCCGTCTCGGTTTCAGTCGGCGTTGCAGCCTTGTGTTTCGTCCACCAAAGGTATCCGGAAACCGCCGCCGCCGCAATAATAATAAGAGCAAGGGCACTAATAATGATTCGTTTCATTGTTTTCCTCCTCTATAAGAGATCATACTCGAGATGATATTGGCACCTCAGTTTTTGATGGATAATGTCATAACAAAATAAAGTACGCCGTTCGCATGGTTTATAATTGTAGAGAGTATATATGAAACTTTTGCTTTGTCAACTTTTTTTACGAAGGAATCTGAATTTTCGCAAAAATTCTTGACGAATAGCTCTTCCGAGTTTATTTTTGAAAATATGCCTCAGATAAGCGGGCAATGTTGCTGTAAAGAAAAAATCATTGACTCCCATGCGTAAATCTCTTTCCAGGAATAGTTTTTTGAGAGAATTCTTGACAGAAATTCTTAGGCTTTCTATACTGCCCTCATCTTGAGAGGAAAAACATGTATCTCTCTGTTTTTTTTAGGTTTATGGGTTTGTTCAGCGGTGTATAATCCTCTGAACAGTGGTCATGATAACATTTAACTTGTTGTGAAGGAGTAAATGCTGTGAAAAGAACATATCAGCCGAAAAATGTTGTGAGAAAACGGGTGCATGGATTCCGTGCACGTATGAGTACCAAAGGTGGCCGATTGGTTCTTAAACGACGGCGTGCAAAGGGACGAAAACGATTAACAGTTTAAGAATTTTCCACTCAGTCGAGATCTTTCTCTGTTATTCATGTCAGGGCGCGTCAGGCCCGGCATCTATCAAGAATTTGCGCGTATGTCTGCTTCGTTTGCTCAGTATGAGAGGATAAAACGAAGGAACGATTTTAAACGTGTGTATGAACACGGAGAGAAAAGGGTTTCATCATCTTTTCTTTTGTATCTAGATGTTAACAGCATGCGGCCATATCGCCGTTTAGGAATTACCGTACGGAAAAAGATAGGAAATGCTGTAATCAGAAACCGTTGTAAGCGTATTGTTCGTGAAGTATTTCGCAGGAATAAGGACATATTTCCCCAGGGGGCGGATGTTGTTGTGGTTATCAGGCAAGATATGGTCGGGAAACGATATGGTGACGTGCTTGAAGAAATGTGCAACATGTTTTCATGAGCGTGCATTCCCCCCTCATGTACCCAGGAAGAGTATTACGTGTGCCGTTGTCGTGCAACAAATCCTGGTGTTCTTGATTAAACTATATCGCGCATGTATATCCCCATTCTTTCCACCGACATGCCGTTTTTATCCCACATGTTCCGAATATGGTCTTCAGGCGATTCTAAAATATGGCCCTCTGAAAGGAAGTTGGATGGTGTTACATCGGATTCTCCGGTGCCATCCTCTTTCAAAAGGGGGGTACGACCCTGTAGAACAAGAGGATGCGCACTCGGAAAACTGACACAACGATGAAACGGCATTGAATTGGTTATTAGAGTACAGGAGGCTTTTTGATTTATGGACAGAAACGCGATACTTGCTATCGTTTTATCACTTCTTGTGTTGCTCGCCTGGCAGCAAATCTTTATTGCACCCCAGCAAAAGAAACTTCAAGAAGAAAAGGCTCGACAGGCAGAACTCGCCCAACAGGAAGGGCAGACGACCGGAGAATCTTCTCCGCCTCCGGTGCAACAGGTACAGGACGCGCCAGTTCTTTCAGAGCAGGTACTGCCTTCAACTGAACGTTTGCAAAAACGACAGATTGATGAACGGGCCGAAGAAATTCGAGTGAGCACCCCGCTCATTGAAGCGACCATTTCCACCCAGGGCGCGCGGATTAGTTCCTGGAAAGTTCTGGCCCATAAAGATGTGAAGGGAAACCCGGTTGAATTGGTGTCAACCGACGCGCAGGAATGGCTGCAATATCCATTAGAAGTCTATACCGGAGACGCCGTTTTCGATGAAGAATTAAATGCAGGGCTATACCAAAGTTCTGCCAACATGCTTCAACTTCAACCCGGTGATGAGCCAGCGACGCTGAGTTTGACCTATCAAACCCAGCAAGGACTGCAATTCACCAAAGAGCTGCATTTCTCACCAGAATCCTATCGAGTGGATGTGACGCTGAAATTCAGCGAACCAGTTCAAAACATGACGGCCATCTCGACAGTTTGGGGGCCGGGCCTTGGGGTCGATTTAGAAGAAGCCATGCGATTTGAAGCCGGAATTGTCACGAAAACCGGTGCAGCGGGGAAGCCGATTCGAGAGACAGCGAAGAAAATTGATGGATTAACGACGCATCGAGGGATTGAATGGGCTGCCATCGATCGCAAATATTTTACAGCAGCATTGTTTGCCGGAGATGAGAACAATACGCTTTCCATTAACAAAGTTGCCCTGCAAGCAGCGAATGATGAGACCAAAATCGAACCGATCCGTCAGATCTTAATTGGTCTCAGCCAACCACTCTCCACGGGAGAAACACATCTGGCTTTCTACGCCGGACCAAAAGAGCGCATGCAATTAGCCCGGGCTTCCGACGGATTTCAACGCCTGATTGACTATGGTTTTTTTGGCTTTATCGCCGAACCGTTGGCCGTGTTTATGACGTTCCTGTATGCCAGGGTAGTCAGCAATTACGGCATCGTGATTATTATCCTCACGATTCTGATCAAAATTCTCTTCTATCCCTTGACGCACAAAAGCTTCAGTTCAATGAAACGGATGCAGGACTTGCAGCCGCACATGAAAGCTATGCAGGAAAAATACAAAAACGACCGGCAAAAGCTCAACCAGGAGATGATGAAGCTTTACAAAGAAAAAGGGGTCAGCCCCATGGGCGGATGTTTACCGATGCTGCTCCAGATCCCGGTGTTCTTTGCCTTATATCAGACCTTATCGCAGTCCATCGAACTTCGCGGCGCGGCATTTCTCTGGATGAGCGATTTGTCAGCCCCTGAAACAATTTCCTTGCTCCAGGGATCTTTCGCAGAACCCTACATTCGCCCATTAGTCATATTAATGGGGGTCAGCATGTTCTACCAGCAATCCATGACCCCGACTGTGGCAGATAACAAGCAGGCGCAGATGTTCAAGTTTATGCCCATCCTTTTTACAGCCATGTTCTGGAACTTCCCTTCAGGTCTAGTGCTGTATTGGTTCATGAACAATATTCTGACGATTGGACAACAATATCTGATCAATAAGAGCGGGAATAAACCTTCAAAAAAATTGGACGATGACAAACAGGAAACACCATCAAAATCACGCAAACGATCAAAAAAAGAGAAATAATTTCTCACACAACTCTCGGAATCTTGTGATTTCTGGCGTGTATGAATAAGGAGGAACACAACACCATGAAAAGTATTGAGCAACAAGGAAAAACCGTAGATGATGCTATTCAAAAAGCTCTTGAACAATTAGAAGTCAGCCGGGAACAAGTCTCAGTCGAAATTCTCGATGAAGGCAGTCGCGGATTGTTCGGCTTCATGGGAAGTAAGCCTGCCAAAGTGCGCGTGAGTGTTCGTGCAGAATCGACCTATAACGCGATTAAAGAAGAGCTTCAAGCTGTACAAAAGCAAGAACCACATTACCAGGAACCTTTGCGTCAGGCAGAACCCCGACCGCAGCAGGAGACACAAGACAAACAGGACGAGCAGGAAGATGAGCAGGAAGAACGAGCTAAACCGCAATATACTGAGGAAAGCCTGCAACAGATCACCACGCTTGCTAAGGACGCGCTTCACGTGATTATGACGCAATTACAGGTTGAATATAACGTCGAAGTGAAACGACGCGAGGACCAGATTTTGTTGAACATTCATTGCGAGAATGAAAATTTCTTAATCGGGCGGCGCGGAGCTACGCTAGATGCGATTCAATATCTGGTGAATCGTATTGCCAATAAAAATGTGCAAGAGAAAATTCAGGTTGTCCTTGATACCTCAGACTATCGCGTGAACCGGAAACAACGGCTGCAACGCCTGGCCTTGAGACTGTCTCGGCGCGTAAAAATGACCGGAAAACCTGTCACTGTTGCCCCGATGAATCCGCATGACAGACGCATCATCCATCTAACCTTGCAAGATGATCCGGCGGTAAGAACTTTAAGCCGGGGCACCGGATTTATGCGCAGAGTCGTCATTTCTTCGAGCCGCAATTCCGGCCGGAGTCGAAAAAAATAACGACTGACTCTTTTCCTGAAAAGAGGGGTGCATGATGGATTCATGGTGCATCCCTCTTCTGTTTTAACCCAGTGCTTGCCACGTATGCTGAAGATACAATAGCAGCCATTTCGACGCCTGTCGGAGAAGGAGGAATCGGAATTATCCGCCTTAGCGGGCAGCGCGCGCTGCCGATTGCGGCCGAACTCTTCGCTGGCTCGCGCAAACGGACTTTTCTGACTGTTCCGAATTTTTCTCTCCAGCATGGTTATATTGTTCATCCTGAAACGCATAAGATGCTCGATGAAGTCCTGGTGTCGGTGATGCGTTCGCCGTACTCCTATACTCGCGAAGATGTGGTGGAAATCAATTGCCATGGTGGTCTGCTCGCCCTACAGCACGTGCTTGAAGCCGTACTCTCCAGGGGAGCCAGGCTGGCAACGCCGGGTGAATTTACAAAACGAGCGTTTCTGAACGGACGTATTGATTTGTCGCAAGCGGAATCGGTAATCGATGTGATTCGCGCAAAAACCGATGCTGGCCTGCAATTGGCAGTCCAGCAACTCCAGGGCAAACTCTCAACGCAGGTCAATCATCTTCGAAATCAACTAGCGCAACTACTTGCTTCAGTTGAAGCTTCGATTGATTTTGCTGATGAAGATATTGAGATTATTTCTCATGTCCAGATTGATGAGCAACTCCAGCATACTCTTGTCGCTATTGACCAATTGCTGGCAGGCGCACAGGAAGGCAAAATTCTCCGCGATGGGTTAAGTCTGGCGATCGTGGGCAAACCGAATGTTGGGAAATCCAGTCTGCTGAACGTCTTTTTACAAGAAGAACGGGCCATTGTGACGCCGATTCCAGGAACCACCCGCGACACTATTGAAGATGTGCTGAACCTCAATGGCATCCCCATCCGCTTAATTGATACCGCCGGTCTGCGCGATACCTCTGATGAGGTTGAACGCCTGGGGGTGGAACGAAGCCGGCGCGCAATTCAACAAGCCGATATGGTGCTCTGCATATTTGACGGCTCTGCGCCGTGGTCGCATGAGGATGAAAATTTTCTGAACGTGGTGGCGCACAAGGAGAAATTTTTTATCCTGAATAAAATTGATCTCCCTGCGCAACTAACAACCGACGATATTCAAGCGCAACTTCATGAATCAATGCCGATTTTTCGTGTGTCGCTGACAGAACAAATTGGCATTGACGCGCTCAAACAGGCGATTGTGAACAAGGTGATGTCTGTGCCGCTCGAAAGTGTGGCAGTGACGAACGTTCGCCATAAGCAGGCATTGACTTTAGCGAAAACAAGCCTGCTGCATGCACGTCAATCAACCTGTGCAGCAATGTCGCCCGAATTTATCGCTCTGGATCTGCGCGACGCCCTGAATCATTTGGGAGAAATTACCGGCGAAACCACTACTGACGACATCTTGGATCGTATCTTTTCAACATTTTGCATTGGGAAATAAGGTATGCCGCTTTCAAAAGAAGTTTTTACACAATCTCTTCTTGCCGGAGTTCAGGAACTGGATTTGACATTGACCGGGCATCAAGTTGATCAGTTTTTTTTTATCTGCACGAACTGCAAAAATGGAATCGCCGCATCAATTTAATCAGTAACGCTGATGATGTCATCGTCATTCAACAGCATTTTCTCGACTCTCTCAGTTGTGTGCTGGCCTCAGTAATTCAACCGCCATGTCGCTTGCTGGATATTGGCTCTGGAGCAGGATTTCCAGGGATTCCTCTCAAAATTTATTATCCTGATTTGCACGTGACCGCAGTTGACGCCGTAACCAAAAAAGTGATGTTTTTGCGTCAATTATGCCGCAGCTTAGCTTTACAACACGTTGAATGTCTGTCAGTCCGGCTTGAACCGGATTTGCGTTCTTCCGGCGCATTACCTTACAATTGCTTTGATGTTATTGTTTCCAGAGCCGTGGGAACAATCCCTATGCTATTGTCGCTCGCAGCGCCCTTGCTCTCTCCAGCAGGATATTTACTCCTGCAGCGCGGAAAAGAGGGATCGCAGGAATTTGAGGTACACTCTTCTTTGTTCAGCGAATACGGACTGCAACCGGTTGACATCCGAGAGATTATCTTTTCTTTTTTGACCTACCCCCGTTACCTTCTCGTTCTTCGAAATGGAAGAGAAGACGCATTCCATGAAAATAAAGCTTGACTTTCTGCCAGAACTTTTCCATAACAGTTCCCATAGTGGTTGCATAAGTCGTGATGCTAAACATTCAACAGGGAGGGAATGAATATTATGGCAAGGCCAGGTGTTGATGAAAAGGAATTAACAGCTTTTCTTTCAAATGGAACCAACTTCAAAGGAGATTTAACGTTTGAAGGCACGGTTCGCATTGACGGACGCTTTGAAGGCAATATCAATTCAAAGGATTCCCTGGTGATCGGAGAAAATGCGGTAGTTGATGCAGAAGTACATGTGGGAACCGTCATTATCAGTGGTCGTGTGAGCGGCAATATTGCGGCAAAAGAAGCCGTCGAAATAAATTCTAAAGCCCAGGTTCATGGGAATATTAAATTGAGCGGAAATAAATTAGTGATTCATGAAGGCGCGGTGTTTAGCGGCGGATGTGAAATGGGGACTTCTGATACGTTAGAAGAACCACCGCTCAGGGAATTACGAGAGGCTCCATTTATTCCGGAAATTACCAGATCGGACCAAAGATAATCTGCCTTATCTGATAAGGACACAAAGAGCATAAACAGTAAGATTGTGCTTTTTGTGTCTTTACTTTTTTTAGTGAAAATTTCCATAAAATTTTGTTGTCAGCAATGAAAGAGAAAGGTTTTATCGTCTGCGGTGCACCCAGTGTATTTATAAGGGAAAAAACCGGGTTTCTTCAAGAAACCCGGTTTTTCTGACATGATAATTCCTCAAAAATTATCAAATTCATGATGAAAACAATATTCCGGAAGATTCTTGAATGTGTTCAACAAGGACAAACAGTTGCATTGGCCACGGTGATTTCAAGTAAAGGCTCGTTGCCGATGAGTAAACGTGCCAAAATGCTGGTGTTTGCTGATGGTTCTATTCAAGGAACCATCGGAGGCGGCATGGTGGAAGCGCAGGTCATTGATGAAGCGCAAGATGTTTTACAAACATGCAACGCCAGAATTGTCCGTATCGATTTAACCTCCGATCAAATCGAAGCCGATGGTTTAACTTGCGGCGGAACTGTCGAAATTCTGGTCGAATGTTTCACTCCTCAATCAGAACCCGAAGTGTTCGAAGCGATCTTACAGACCATGGATCATGGTCAGACGGCCGTCATCGCCAGCCTGCTGCCAGACGCTGAGCCAAACCGAAACCCGGCCTTTCCGCAGCATCGCAAAATACTGATTCAACATGATGGTTCTTCGGTCGGGACGACAGGCTCGGAACAGCTTGATGCGGCAATTCTTAAACTGGCCCACCCTAAATTGGGACAGCCATTTCTCAAGACCTGCGCCCTGAACCTGACTCCGTCTAATCCCTCGCGCGTATTTCTGGAAACCTTGCTCCCCCCGCCAACCGCCTATCTGTTTGGCGGAGGACATATTTCCTCCCATCTTTCCAACATTCTGCATTTTATCGGATTTGACTATGTGGTCATTGACGATCGCCCGGAGTTTCTGACCCATGAACGTTTTCCTGAAGCCAAAGCTTTGATATGCCAGAGCTTTGAACATATTTTTGACGCGCTGACCTTGATTCCTCGTGCCTCCTATCTCATCATCGTCACCCGAGGCCATAAATCGGATCAGGTAGTGCTGATGCAGGCTCTGCGCACCGAGGCAACCTATATCGGAATGATCGGAAGCCGCCGGAAAATTCATCTGATGTTTGAACATCTCCAAGCCCAGGGTATTCCACAAACGATGCTGGAGCGGATTCATGCCCCGATAGGGCTGGAAATAGGCGCAGATACTCCCGAAGAAATCGCGATCAGCATTGCAGCCGAACTCATTCAGATCAGACGAAGCGGAGAATGACTATGTTACGAGATAAAAGTGGAAGAGTCATCGAGAGCCTGCGGGTCTCTGTGACCGATCGTTGTAATTTACGCTGTCGCTATTGTATGCCGCCGGAAGGGGTTGAATTCATCGAACATGACGAAATTCTGCGTTACGAAGAGATGGATCGTATTATCCGGGTGGCTGTGCACCTTGGCGTTTACAAAGTCCGTTTAACTGGCGGAGAACCGTTAGTACGCAAGGGTCTGATTGATTTTGCCCGACGCCTGGGACAGTTGGAAGGGATTCGCAAACTGAGCCTGACGACAAACGGCATTTTGTTATCCCAATATGCAGCCTCATTAAAAGAGGCGGGCGTTGATTATCTGAATATTAGTCTCGATACCTTGAATCGAGAGAAATTCCGGCAGATCACCCGCTTTGACCGGTTGAACACGGTATTAGACGGCATTCGCACGGCAAAGGCGGTGGGGTTTTCGCTTATTAAAGTGAATGTTGTGTCAATGCGAGGCTTCAATGATAAGGAACTCTTTGATTTTGTTGATTTTGCGGATACGCATAATATTGTCGTACGCTTTATCGAATATATGCCATTTTCAGGAAACGCCTGGCAGCACGACACATTCCTTGCTTCTCAGGAGTTGAAAACCAGATTGCAAACGCGTTATACCCTCATCCCCTTAGATGACGATCCCTCAGCCCCGGCCAGAATCTACAAAATTCCGGGAAAACTTGGTTATATCGGGTTTATCTCGTCGGTCTCGGAAAGTTTTTGTCATCTATGTAATCGTCTGCGTTTGACAGCCGATGGACATCTGCGCCCCTGTCTGCACGGCTCAATCGAAATTGACGTCAAACACCCGTTACGCCGGGGCGCAAGCGACGCTGAACTGGCCGAGCTTTTCAGAGAAGCGGTAGATAGGAAACCTGCCTTTCACCAAGATTTTCTTGATAATCACTTTCATTCCCCAGCCTGTGACCGCGAGATGGTCAGAATAGGAGGATAACGTTCATGATTTCAGTGCAAGAAGCCCGCGATATTGTATTAGCGCAGGTGAAAGTCTTAGGAACTGAACGCAAAGAATTACTTGCAAGTTTGGGACGAGTAATAGCTGAAGATGTGTTTGCGCCGCATGACGTGCCGCCGCACAATAATTCTGCGATGGATGGCTATGCCGTGCGTTCCGAAGATACGCACCACGCCTCACGTGAACATCCGGTAACGCTTAATGTCATCGAAGATCTGCCGGCCGGCTATGTCAGCCAGCGTTATCTGCAAACAGGCCAGGCGATTCGGATCATGACTGGCGCGCCGATTCCTGATGGAGCCGATGCGGTCGTCCGGGTTGAAGATACCTTACGCGGCGAAGGCGAGCAGGTCTTGATTCTGCGTGAAGTGCCGCCGTTATATGATTTACGTCTGGCAGGTGAAGATATTCGTCAGGGCGATTTGATTTTGCGGCAAGGCGATCTCCTTCGTCCGGCTGAGATCGGACTGCTGTCTTCGCTCGGACGTTCAACGATTCAGGTGTATCAACGCCCCCAGGTCGCCATTCTCTCCACCGGCGATGAATTGCTGTACATTGATGAACCACTGCAGCCTGGCAAAATTTATAATTCCAACAGCTACTCCCTGGCCGCGCTCGTTCTGGACGCTGGCGCTATCCCCATTCAACTCGGCATTGCCAGAGATACCAGAGAAGATTTGGAGCAGAAATTTCTGGCTGGTGCCCGGGCCGACGTGATCATCTCCTCTGGCGGCGTCTCTGTCGGCGATTATGACTTAGTGAAAGAGATGCTCAAAAAAAGCGGCTCGGAAATGCAGTTCTGGAAAGTCTGCATGAAACCAGGCAAACCGCAAGCCTTTGGCGCGATTGCGGGTAAACCAACGTTTGGTTTGCCCGGTAACCCGGTTTCATCCATGGTCTCGTTTGAAGTCTTTGTCCGCCCCGCGCTCTTAAAAATGATGGGGCACACGCAGATTTACCGAAGAGTCGTCACAGCGACCCTGGCAGAAGATTTTCGGAAATCCGACAGGCGTAAACATTTTGTGCGCGTCGCACTCAGACAGGAAAATACCCGATATATCGCATCAACTACAGGTGATCAAGGTTCCGGCATTTTACGCTCGATGGCAAAAGCCAAAGGTTTGATGGTAGTTGATGAAGAACGTATGCAGATTCAGGCCGGAGAAAGCGTCGCGGTGATGTTGCTGGATCACAGCTTCAGCATGAGCAGCACCCGAGATTTTTAGCGGAACAAATGAAAAACCGGGTTTTTCAAAAAACCCGGTTTTTAACAGGGTCAATATTTATGAAAAATTGAATCGTTACAAAAAGTTTGAAGGAATAACACAAAGGTGACGATTGCCTGTCCTGAAGAAACGAACAGAGTGGCTATAAGAATCCCCTGTGAAACCAGCGCATTGAATTCCGGATGTCCTCTCTTGATAAAATAGGTATGGATGCTAAAAGCAAAAATCCCTCCGATGCTCAACATGCCAGATACCACCAATCCGGCAATGGATTGGTGGGATACCCATACTGCTCCAGCCAGGATCAAAAAGAAGAGCGGAAAGTGCAGGAGCAAAAATCCTGTCATTTTGCCAGGCAGCTTGAATAACTTCCATTCATGCCAATAGGCGGAATCCATTTCATGGTTGATCAGTAATGTTCCATTTATCAGATAAAGCCATAGTAGTAATTTCCACATGACGGTCTCCCTTGAAAATATAGAGTAGGTAACTACTACATGACCACAATGAATTTGAGGCGTTCGTAGTCCTACATTCGTCGCAGGCGATTTACAGCGCAATCGCTCGCGGTAAAACAGATTCCATTGCATAAGGTGGGTTATGAAAAATTCTGGCGATAAAATTTCTGCACAGCTTGAAAAGATACTTTGTTACTTTCCCAAAACAACAGGGAGGTGACGATTTCCGGCGCGATCCAACAATAAGCCAGGTGCTCATCCGAAATCGTAATCGCATCTATCGCGGTTTCAGCAGTAAAGATGGGTTTACGCACAATCAAGTGATATTCAGGTACAACGACTCGGAAATCTTCAAGGACGGTCACAATATTTTCTGGCTGCAACACGACACCCGTTTCTTCTCGAACTTCTCGCAAACACGCATCAATAGACCGTTCATGCGCCAACACGCCGCCGGTGATCGGCTGCCAATACTCAGGATGTCTCCTGGTCATTGGGCAACGCAGTAATAAAAACTGTTGACGAGGACGATGAAACAGCCAGCACTCAATGCTTCGTTTTGTCTTCATAGGCAGCCCGTATATTCCTATGATTCCCACAACAAATATTGCCGGGAAGCTTGTCAGTAAAACTGCAATAATAATTCCAAAGGCAATAGCATCTTTATTACCTGTTGGCTGCTGCAAAATCTTTGAGGAGATTAATCGAGCCAGATCACATCAGCCAGATCGAGATTATCCGAACTGGAACACATAGCTTTTCCATACGCGACAAGCGGCCCTGAAAGCAAAAAAATAGCGACGACTTTCCCTCCGTGTTCATGTAGGCTGTAAAATTCCCTGTTGATAAGCCTTCTTAAAACGAAACGGGAAAAGATTTGTGAGGGAAAATGAAGCAACTTTTTAGCACTTATTTTAGAGTGGTTGCAATACGTCACAAATCAATCCACTATCTCTTATTTCAAAATAAAAAAATTTTATGGCATTGTGAAATTCTGTCAAGAACTTCCTTGCCAAAAAATATTTTATAAAAAGAACCCAGGTTTTTAAACCCAGGTTCTTACATCACACATTGCGCAAGATTCCAGTCTGAGACGCAAAAATATCGAGTCTCTATGTCCGCAATTACAGAGAGAGCCTATTGCTGTTGTTCTTGTTGCTCTGGCTGCTCTGCCTGTTCTCGCTGTTCTACCTGTTCTACTTGTGCTGCCTGTTCGGGCTGTTGTTTTTCCTGTTCCTGGACTTTTTTCTTCCTTGAACGGTATTTTCCATAGGTTCCATTCCAAATCTTTCCTCTTCTTGTTCGCCGATCTCCTTTCCCCATAGCCACACCTCCTTTCAGTACTATTTCTCATTTGTATCATTCCTTATGAATATAGGGAATGGCGTCAAGTATAATATACATGCAAATTCATAAATCCTGACATTTTTTTAGTGACAGAAACAGCGTTCTTCGCATATATTTTGTCAGATAACATACGAGCCAGATCTATTGGTGAAGTTGTAAGTGGCATCCGCACGTTGAACGGAGCTGAAATGAGGGTGAACCTCATTCTCTTTGACTCCACCCAGAGAACGGCATCGCTTATAACTTCACCACTACCATAATTTTTATGAAAAAACTCCCTCTGTGCTTATGGCTGGTTATTCCTGTGGGGATCGGATTGATTTATCCGTATCTCAAGCAAGAACCGCAATATTTAGAATGGCTGACGATCGGATTGCTGATTTATGTTTTGTTTTTTTCAGTGGTCATTCATGAATTATCTCATGGATTGGCTGCGTATTGGGGCGGCGACTCGACGGCCAAACTCGCCGGTCGGCTGACATTTAATCCGATTAGTCATATCAGCATTGTTGGTTCAATTGTGGTGCCGCTTGGGCTCTATTTGATGCAGGCGTCTGCCGTGTTTGGTTGGGCCAAACCTGTGCCGTTTAATCCGGTGAATTTACGCCAGCACCCGCGCGATCAGGTCATGCTAGCCGTCGCAGGCCCACTCTCGAATTTTACGCTGGCCTATCTGTGCTTCAACTTGTATATCATCATGGGCGTCGTTTTTAACCGAATGTTTCTAGAATCTCCAATCTATCTGAATCTTGACATGTTTACGCCCCTGTCACTCGGGCAGGTGCCCTTTGAGGCGTTCTGGTTTGTGTTGTTTGAAATGCTCAGCTTTGGCATGATCATCAATGTCATTCTCGGCGTGTTCAACTTGATCCCCTTTCCACCCTTAGACGGATCGTGGATTCTGAAAGCCTTATTACCGAAAAAAATCACGATTTTTTTCGGCAAACTCCAGCAGGTTGGATTTATTCTTTTGATTATTGCCTTGCAGTTTCATCTGTTACACGTGTTTTTCTATCCGGCGATTATTATTCTTGGTCTGTTTCAAATTATTGCGAATCTTTGCTTAGGATAAGGAATGTATGTACTGTCAACAGTGTGGAATATATCATCACAATGACGCCGCGGTGTGTCAGATTTGCGGGGCTGACCTTTCGCAGATGATACCATTTCAGGATATTCGGATTTTTGCTGATCTCACGCAATTACCCCTAAGAGCGTTGGTTGCTTCGATCAGACGTTCGCATCCGCTGTTATGCGTGCTCTTTATCCCGTTAATCTCGCTCTTTTATCTGATCAAAAAGCTGACAGGGAGACCTTTTCTCTCCCTGAATCTGACCAGCAAAACGCCAAAAATCCATCTTTCCGATCTGAAGCAGTTTTCCGCTTTGCACCAGAAATCCTTCCGGATGGCGTCATCTTTTCTGCAACACCAGGGTTTTACGCCATTGGTTGATCTCGAAGATGTCAGTTTTGTGCAGGCCAATCTGCAACATCTCGAAATCAATCGGGAGCGTAACCTCTATGCCACCCTGCATATTAACAAAACTTCGGGCAAAATCGTTTATGTCACCTTTTCCGCCTTTTTTGCCGATGGCGGCTTTATGTCTGTTGATAACACCGACGCTTTTCCAATTCAATACCCTGAACATTTTCTGATCACTCACCTTCCGAGCGCCTCGATTCAGAAGACCTATCAGGCCTTTGTGCAGCAGCTTGAGCGTTTTCCTGAGCAGCCCGTCTATCTGTCGCTTGAACAACTACTGCCGCTTGCTTATGCCCGTCGAACCCTGGTGATCGATTTGGGAATCGAACAAGGGATTTTTCATCCAAAAGGAGATGCCCAAAAACCGCAGCAAGCCAGCCCATGTTATCATCATCCGTTCAATGCGGCGGTGCGAACGTGTTCACAGTGCGGCAAAGCTTTGTGTGAAGCCTGTTATCGTGAATACCAACAGCAGACCTATTGCCAGGATTGCCTGCCTGAAGGCGCAATACCTGTCGAAGCAGAACCGTTTTTGTCTGAACAGATCAGTTATGCCGGGTTCGGGGTGCGCTCGATTGCTACACTTCTTGACACCCTCATCATCGCAGCTTATGGGATCGGAATTTATTTGGCTCTGTCTTATGGCTTACAGTCGCTTCTGCCTGATGCGAATATCCAGTTCATTCCGTTTCTGATCACGCAGTTTCTCTTGGTAGCCGGGATAACCTGGTATTTGATCATTCCTCTGAAAAAGTATGGCAGAACCCTCGGGCAAAAACTGCTTGGCCTGCATGTGATCGACCGCTATGGAAATCGTCCCGAATTGGCAGCCGCTCTGATTCGCTTTGCCTATCATCTTCTGGCCGGACTGTTTATTTTTCCACTGTTGGGATATTTCTTTATCCTTTTTCGTAAAAAGAAACAGGGGTGGCACGATCAACTATCTGATACCTACGTGATTACAAGGCATCCTAGACGCAAGGCGTTGTTTTCCTGGATGATGTTGCTGCTAATTTTCGGACTGGTCGGCTGGCAAGCGTACCAATATCGCTGGTTGTTGTCGTGGTTGCCATTTATCGGCGCTCCTTCCAGGTATGATGTTCAGCCAGAAATTCAATTGGAACCCAAATGGGAACAGACTTTTGAACAGACGACTAATGCGATGGTTTCATATCTCAATCATGACGATCGCTGCTTCGTTTCAACAACAACCAGGACGCAGGCATTAGATAGGCGGACAGGCAACGTGCTCTGGACAAACGCTTCACTGACAGCGTTGGTGTTTCAAGCAGATTCCGAGCAGCCTGATTTTCCGCTGCTGGCTCTGCATTATGATCAGGAGGATGATAGCTGGTACTTAGTGCAGATTGACCCCAATGCAGGGACAATGCTCTGGCAACAGATGCTTGAACATGCTGAGCCGCGAGTTGTCTTTAATGCGCACACAATCCTGGTGTATAGCGATACGTTTGTCCAGGCGTTTACACCCGATGGTCGCGTACTCTGGGAAAGAGATTTTCGGGATCGTTTTTTTATTCAATATGCCGTTCTGCATTCTGATATCCTCCTGGGACGTTATACGGACACTGCACTCACTCTGACCTATCTGGATCGCACAACCGGTGAGAAGATTTGGGAGATGAAAAATAGTCCGTATCATCCGGGATATGTTCTTGATAAGGATTTACAGTTTTTTTATACTGATGACGACAACACCACTCTGTTGAACGTTCCGGAACAACGCACACGATGGGAACAACCGTTGTCAATCGGGTATGTAGCTGCGCATGGAATCACAGGAACTGATGGCGCGTTAAACATCTATACGACACAACAGGCTCTCCGCGCTGATACCGGTGAAACACTGTTTCTCTATCCTCCTGATACTCGATTTGGCGCGTTGACCAATGATTTTTTACTGCTGTCTTACGTACAGGGAGATCAGCAGGGATTACTCTTATTAGAGCGAAAGACGGGCAAAGTGCTGACGCATCTTGGAAATAAAATCTGGATGGGGCTATATTATCTCATGGAAAATGAGACTACCATCTACCTGGCAGCGAATCTGAAACCGGAAAAATCCGAACAGTTCCGAATTCAATCTGTGTTGCTCATCATTGATAAACCCACGTTTACACTCACAGAGATTCCGGTAGGTCGCAACCTCGGATCTCTGCAATGGAAGATTTTTCCGGAAGATCATCTCATCATGATTTCTACATTTCAACATCTTGGAGGATACATGTTACCGGGGAAATAGACCTGAGAGCGCAGGAGGAAAAAGTGACTACAGTTATAAGTGACTAAAGTTAAGGGTAGTGGTTAAATGGTAAGTGATACCGTTCCCTGAGCGGAGTCGAAGGGAACACGTCCAGGCTCGTTTCGACT
>DF820468.1:435582-453837 GCA_000739535.1 Candidatus Vecturithrix granuli
GAGCGGAGTCGAAGGGAACACGTCCAGGCTCGTTTCGACTTCGCTCAACGAGCGGATGTCACTTACCGTTTAACCATCACCAAATTTTAGTGTTTTTTCACTTCAGTCACTTCAGTCATTTTTGTCACTTTAGTCACTTTTTCCCCCTGCGCCCCAGGTTTATACAAAGTGTATGTCAACCACATTTCAGCCGATCCCTTTTGGCGATCTGATTAAACGTGTGTTTTACGAACACAAGCAATATGGCAAGATCTTTGGACTGGCGCGAGATGATTTTTTCCTCGGCTTTCCAGGAGAACAACTTGGGGTAGAATACCTTAACCAACAGGCCTCTACGCCTTATGGCCCTGCAGCAGGCCCGCATACGCAGTTGGCTCAAAATATTGTATTGGCTTGGCTGACCGGGGCGAGGATTATTGAACTGAAAACTTTATCTGATACGAAAACCCGGAAATTTCCGACGCCTCATGTTGACACGCAAAACCTGGGGTTCAATCTTGAACGTTCCTCTGAAATCTCTGTTGAAGCGGCGGTGCAAGAATACGTAAAAGCCTGGATGTTAATAGAAATGATCAAGCACTCCCAAATCTTAGGAGAGGAATTTTCACAATACGCATGCCATACTATTTTTGAACTCAGCGTGGGGTATGATTATAAAGGCATCAAATCCGAACGCCTTTCCACTGCTATCCGGACGCTCAAAAACGCCCAACCTCTTATAGATACGTTGCGAGAAGATATTCCGAAAGAATTTTCAAACTTACAAACTCTCGATTATGCCCCCAATATCATTGATAGCGTGACGTTAGCGACATTTCACGGTTGTTCCTCGGATGAAATAGATAACATTGTCAGCCATCTGCTCACAGAACATCAATTGAATGTGATCATCAAATTGAATCCGACATTGTTAGACCGTGAAGAAGTTGAACATACCTTCCACAAAATCCTGGGGTATCAATTTCTCCAGATTGAACCATCGCAATTCGATACAGAACTCCATTTCGATCAGGCGATTGCCATGCTGAAAAACATGCATCATGTTGCGACAGTATCTGGGAAAATCCTGGGATTGAAATTGGTGAATTCCTTACTGGTTAAAAACTATAAAGGGTATCTGGCAGGCGAAACCATGAGACTCTCTGGTCCGCCGCTACATGTGTTAGCACTGCTGCTTTTACAAAAAATACGCGACCAGTTGGGTTCCCTTCAGGCAAAAATTCCCATCGCCTTTTCCGGAGGCGTGGATGACAAAAATATCGCCGATATTGTCTGTCTGAATCTGGCCCCGGTCACTGTCTGCACCGACCTACTCAAACCGCCAGGATACGCGAAAGGCGTCACCTATCTGCACAACCTCGGCGAACGCATGCAAATTGCCGAAGCCATTAATATCCCCGATTATATTATGAAACGGTTTGAGCATGAGGCTGACGCGGTTTGCGATGTGTTCACCAGGTTATTTGAGGAAGTGCAGCATCTGGGCATGCAACTGCCAGAAGAGCAGCGCGACGCAACAATTAAGGAGCAGGTTCACATTTTTAAAAATCTGCGGGAACGCGTATTGAGCGCGCTGAAAGAAAACAATGATAGCCTTGAACTCTTGACTACCGACGCGCTGATTATTACCGATACCCTCAGCGCGTATCACCACAAATTCGGCGAGAGTTTTCTTATGCCCCATACCTTTAAAGATCTCTATCTAAATATTGTTTCGGCCGCCGCGTCCCGCAATCTGGAGAAAATACTCGAACAAGCCCTGTATGGCCCATATTATAGCTTCGCCAATCACAAACAGGTTCCTGAAAAGCTGCCTTCAGAACTCGGGTTTTACGATTGCGCCAGTTGCGGCCGTTGCATCGGGGTATGCCCGAATAACGCCAATTTTGTCTATCATATTGTACCAACCAGCATTGACTATGTTGATTATCGCGTCATGGGCGCAGAATTCCATGAAGTCGGAGGAAGTCAATTTATTATTGAAAATTCATACCAGATTGCCAATTATATTCCGCTCTGTAATGAATGCAGCGTCTGTGGGCTGCATTGTGTCGAGCACGGACATCCATACCGTGCTAAACCCCGCTATTTCGCAAGCCAGGAACAGTGGGATTTGCATAAAGATGTCGATGGATTTTTTGTGGAAAAAGATGGCGAGCTTGAATACATTGCCGGACGCATTTATGGCCAGGAATATCGCCTCTGGCAGAACACAACAACCAATCACATCACCTATGCCGACGGCATTATCGAAGCAGTCTTCGAATATCCGGATCACCGCTTAGTACGCACCATGGCGTTGACAAACATAGGAAAAGAACACATTTTGGATATGAAAGTGTATTATATGCTTTTCACTCAACTACAAGGCGTATTGAATAATGAAGATTGCAATCCGATTAATATAAAATATCAGAGCGACGATATCCGTAGATTTTAGATCAACAATCAGGTTCAGATTGTTTTGGGAAAGCTGACCTCCAAAAGCGAAGCTTTTGGAGGTCATTAAACAGAACTTCGTTTGAACGCGGCATTTATCCGCTGCTGATGAGAACCTTGGATATGTATTGGTTGACCATGCACCAGCCGGAACAGATACGTGATCCCTTGCTCCGGGTAGCCGTTTTAGCCTGCCTGAACAGACAGGCGACGCTAAAGTGTTTACGACGAACATAAGAGATGCTTTTATGTGTGTTTCTGGGCGCAGCTATTGTCTTTTTAGTTCAGTAAGCATATCGTTCAGGAACCAGGCACCATTCGCGGTAAGCATATAGGCATGATTGAATTTTTCGAGGAATGCTGTTTTCAGCCACTTTTCAAGCAAGCGTTCCAACTGAAACTCCTCGATCATTGCTTGCGAAAGACTTGCGGTCATCAGCGCTGTTATGACAGGATGAAGGGAACGCTCTAATGACGTTTCACTGAGTCCGCCTTCCAGAACGGGAATTTCAGGAGAGCTGCCGGATGTATAGGGTTGGTATTCGGGGTGACGATAATGATAAGCGCCAAATACGCCGTCTGCCGTAGGGCCTAAAGCCAGCAAATCTTCGTCGCGTCTGGCGTGATTATAGTAGAGATTCCGGTCTTCAGCGCGGGCAAAGTGCGTAAAATGATTCTTGGCGTAACCGGCCTGAATCAAAAACTGATGCGCGGCTTGAAACAACGCATAATCATACACTGCATCACGGGTGAAATCTTTCTGCTGTTCCAAAAACTTACGATTGCGAGACGAAACATTGAGGCGATAAAGCGAAACGCCATGCATGCCCGCCGCATGTAACCGCTCCAATGTATCCATCAACCCGGATAACGCCTGTCCGGGTAAACCATAGATCACATCTACGGATGTAATGAATCCCATAGCAAGGCTGCGAGAGATTTTTTCGATGACCGCCTCAGCCTTTTCCCGCCTCCCGATAATGTGTCGCAGAGGTTCTTCTAACGTTTGAACTCCGATATGTAAGCGCGTAAATCCCCATGCTTTGAGCTGCGCCAGATGCTCGTCGGAGAGCAAACTGCTGGTGGACTCCAACGCCCATTCGGTTGCCGGCGTGATGTGAAAACAGCGCCGGCAGTGATGAATGATACGCTCGAAAACGTCCGGCCTGAGACAATTCGGCGTCCCTCCGCCAAAATGAACCGTTGTCACCGGTCTGTGACCTAACAGCGGAAGATGCGACCACGCTTCCATTTCCGTCAGCAATGTGTGAGTGTATTCTTCCTCCTTTTCTTGCCGGTTACGGCTTCCAAGCGGCAGCGAATAACAATCGCAGAACTTGCAGCGCCGGTCACAAAACGGGACATGGATGTAGATGGACATGGGATCCTGATTGGGATTTTGGGAAATGTACTGAACGACTTGCTGCCAGGCTTCGGTTCCATGATGTTCAAATCCCCGTTCCGCCCAAATCGGAAATGGCATCCGGCGATTTCCGATGCGATATGTTGTTCTGATCGCTTCCCATTGACGAAGAATTACATCGCTATCAACAGATTTGGGAGCATCATGCAGGTAGTTCAGCATGATATTGGATCTGGAACTGTATTCCTGTTGATCAGCGATGATGCGTTCTGCCGCTTTGAGAACCCAGGTTTGGGCTAATTTCTGATGTCCCTGACATCGAAAAGTCGCAAACGGGAACGTATGCGATCCATTACAAAATTCAGGACATCCGCGAGTACAATGATAGATGTTGAGACACCCGAAACACTGCTTGGAAATTTCCAGCACCTTCAGCCGGTGTGCGTCAATTCGTTCTTGATTCACCTCAAACTCACCGGTCTTTGCATCAAAAGCTCCTATCACGAAACAAGCCTCCGAAGGATTCTGTCCAGTCACAGAGAAAAAACACGCTGCTGCCGTTCCATCGGGATTCAAGTGGAGGACATTGCGCAACACGTCACAATACGGGCCGTGCAACTCTTGCAGGCGCACCCCGGAAAAGCTGAGGGTCACTTCCCGCGCCTCAGCTTCTTTTTGGGCGTCAAGAAAACCTTCAACAAAAGCTGAGGCGTCGTCAGGGGTAAATCTTGTTTGTCCCTGCCCGCGAACCTGATAGACCGGTTCGAAACGGATTGTTTCCGCCCCCAGTTGTTCATGCAGGTACTTTACAATCTCCAGTTGACGTTGAACCGTTTGAGGGGTAATGGTTGTCCGCACTTCGAAACTGCCGCCTGCTGCTCGGATAACTCGGGCTGTTCGTTCGACGATGGGCGCGGTCTCTTTTCCGCCTTGAAATGGGCGCTGTTGATTTTGAATATCCGGCGGGCCATCGCATGAGAGGCCGATGCTGGTAAAATGCCGGGCAGCCCATTGCGCCTGCTGCGCTGACAGGATGCCGTTTGTCGCCAGATGCCCTCGCCATTCGATCCCGAATTGGTGCGCAATCCGGCGCGTGGCGGCTTCAAGCCGCTCTACCAGTTCCCAGTGCAGCGTGGGTTCGCCGCCGCCGTGCAATACCAGATAAAAGGGCTTGTTGTGGTCAGCGCAATGTCTTGCCACAAGCCGGGCCGCTGCCAGCGCGGCCTCTTCTTGCATGACCGCAGAAGTTTGCTCAGCAGGATGTCTCTCTGGGGCGGTGTAACAATAGGAACAGGCAAGCTGGCACTGATTGCTCAGATACAGCGTCAGGCATTCCGGGGTAAAAGGAGATGCGACCCACTGCCGCCATTTCTCCGCAGCTTGTTCAGCCCGTGTTCGCAGCCATGCGGACACCTCTTGCGCGGTCGTCTCATCAGGCAATGCGTCTCTGCTCCAGGCCGCAGCAATCTCATCTGCCACAGCAGACTCAACCACTGCCAGATGTCCCGGCGGTGTATACAACACATCCCAGGATTCGCCCTCAAGTCGAAACACCGGCAGCGTTGCATGAATGTGTGAAGTCGCAATGTTCATATCCCTGGTAACACCTGAAAAAACTACACCGAATTTGAGAATATAACGAATTTAAGAGAACTCGCAAGTATCATTGCGGCGCTCTTCTATTCGTCATATTCCCAAATTCGGTGTAGTATCCTTTGTAAACTCAATCCATGTCGTTCCTCAATTCGGATGCCAGTAATGCGACGATCTGCTCACATGTCCTACACAGGTACAGGTAGGTGGTTTAGAGCCAGGTTTCGTGCCAACCGCAACCGTTATATCCTGTTCCTCCTGCGGAACAGGATGTAAACGATCATTCTTTTGTTTGCTGCTCATGGTCTGCCATCCTTTTGGATTGATGACTCATGATTGATATTGACATTGGATCAGAGATACCGTCATATTTTCGCCGTAGGCGATAAGAAAAATCGCCACTCGTCAAACGCCAATACTCCTGACACACTGTACATGTATGACACTGATGCCCGCAGTGCAAGGTTTGCGCGAAAAACTCTTCGCTGATATCTAGCGGGTCAAGCACTGAGGCGGGGCCGCCGCCGATTTCGTTTGGGAAAAGGGGCGTTCTGTGAATATACGCATCAAGCACCCTGCGATAGGTGTCTGGATTGCGTAAGGTTACACGACCGGCCAGTTTGAGTTCATCATACACGCCGTCATACAGATGAAGAAGCTGCGGCAATACCCAGGCCCCGGTCAAACGCAGCCAGGGGAACTCTTGCAGCAATTTGCTGCACAGCGAATGCGGATGGCCGATATTGCTGCCCATTTCGTAAAAATGCTGTACGCGGAACGGGCAATTGGGCAGACAGGCTTCATTGACAATCACACGAATTTTCCCGGAAAAAGCCGCTCGCAAGGCTTTCAGCGCAGGCAGATCACGCATGATGCGGCTGGCTGGCACCAGTATATCGCACACACCCTGCAACATCAACGCCTGATTGGGCTGCGCAATATCCATCAACACTGAGGCGGTCAGCGGAAGTTCAGGCAGGGAAGCCCGGATATGCTGAGCAAGCAGCAGATCCGAGACAGTCACACTCCCTACATTGAATTCTCCGATCAATTTTTTCAACGCCTCGATAATTTGAGGAGCCAGTTCATCAACCGGCCTGGGCAGGACGATTGGGTTGATTAAGACCGACAATGAAAAAGGAGAACAGCGCAGGAACTCTTGCAGATGTTCTGTGGGTTGCGGCGGTCGTCCTGAACCAGGCACTTCTCCGGGTAGAGGAAGGTAAACAGCCTTGATGCTGCGTCCATCGTTTTCGGCAATTCGTTCCCAGAATGCAAGAGGCTGATCGACATACGGGATAATCCAACGAGCGTTTCCCAATGCCGGAGACGAAATAGCGTTGCGATCCGGAGATTCCTGCCGGATTGACAAATTTGACGTGATCGAACTCTTCGGAAGCTCAACGGTGAACGCCGCATGGCGCAGGCGACGCATCGCCGTCGCCAGACACCCGCCCCGGCAGACGCCGCTCTTTTTAAGAGGGCAGACCGAACATTCTTTGAAAATACCAATGGAGTGATATGATTCGAATGTTTTCTCAAACTGACTCCGCAGCCATGTGGCATCGTGTTCGTCGGGGAGCATCTCATAGTGCATACTAGCCAATGGGTAACAGGCAACAACCTGTCCGTCAGGAAGAATATCGAGAATGGGATTACAGCGTTGGCCAAGCTCTGCGAGGGGTTCCCCGAGTATTTCAAGCCCTTCAGGAGGAAACATACAAGGTGTAAAGCCGCAATCGAACTCCAGATTCACGCCAGCCGCCTGTGCTCGCCGGGCAAATTCGATCACCCTCCGGCCTATTGTGGAGTAATCCCGCGGATGGAGAAAGTGGTTCTCGCCTGTTAGTGTGGGATGCGCCAATCCGAGGCGTATCGTCTTCGCCAATTGGTATGCCTGGATCAAATCAAGCGTGAAATCAAATTGCACGGCCGGAGTATCAATATTCAACCCTAACAGTACCCGGGGTCCCAACTGGCGCAAAACGGAAACCAGTCGCTCTTGCTCTTTGGAAGTGGATTCTCCGAACATTAAGATATTGATGAGAACGGCTGTGCGTTCCAGCGGGGTCGCTTCCAGACATTGGAGCGCGGCTTCCGGCATAAGTCCGTTAGAAAACACGAGCAACCGCAAGCACCGATCCATCACTTGTGCGACCAGATCGGGAAAATGCGGGTGCAACGTTGGTTCTCCCCCCAGTAAGCGCGCCTGATCGATCCCCGAACGTTCCAAAAAGTCCAATGCTCGCCGGAACGTAACCGCATCCATATTCAGAACGTCTGAAATCCGAGATGTAAAGGCAGATCGCGCAAAACAATAGCGACACTGTCTGTTACATGCAGTTGTGATGGAAAGATTCGCCATTGTTGTTTCCCTTGATCAAAAATCCCGCCTCAGTCCAGATTTCAAGGCTCTCGCAAATGAGCTTTTTGACCTCACCGGATTGCAGGGTAGTAATCGCCCCCACCATCCGAACCATTTGATCGTAAGCATAGCTGCGCGTGAGTAAATCCCAGATTGCCGCCTGGGGGTATGTTAATACGCAGGTCTTTCCTGTTTTCGGGTTTATCAGCGTAATGCCGTATGCCTCAACCGTCCATTGTGTCGAAGCCGCACATTGATAGGTTATATTTGTCACTCTTGTAGATGTTTTTACAGGTTCGTAGTAGCTGTTTCAGCGGCTAAAGCTAAAGCGTTTACTACGAACCCTCTATTAGCTTATCTGAAGCTTGCAAGACCAGCGTTTGCATGGCAGCGCGATTTGTCAGTAATTTCTCGACAGCCTCGTCAAATCCCAGTTCAGCAAGCAGCGCACAGGCCGTGATAATCCGGGTTTGGATGCAGAAATCATCGTATTCCGGGGCGCAGCCGGGATAGGAATGTTTGACATGGCATCCGCCTGCGCAGGTCCAACGACAAAAGCAGCTTTCACAGCGCGGTTTTTCCATTATCATCTGCCGCAATCGGGTGATCGCATCAAAATCGAGTTGCATGGTTCCATTGGCTGAAAGCCAACCCAAATCCAGATCCAATCCCCGTTTTTGCCATTCCTGCTGTGGCAGATAACAGCCGCTCACGCGCCCATCCGGCGAGACAATCAGCGCATCTTTGCCGAGCGGGCAAAAACTGCGCCGCAGCATATCGGTTGCAGCCGAAGCGTAAATAGTCTGTATTCCACAACGTTCTGCAAGGCGATGGGCAGAAACATACTGGACAGCAAAATCATAAGGATTCGGCGGCTTCAAATTAGCCTTTTGCGATTGAGGCGTCGGTTGAAGCGTTTCAATATTGATCATTGAGGCTCGAAACGTTTCGCAAAACCATTGGACGATCTGCTCCAATTGTGTTACGTTCGCCTGACTGACACAAACTCTCAAGCAGAGTTCCGTCGGTGACTGACCCAATAATTCAGCCGTCCGTTTCACAATTTCGAAGTGACTTTGTCCATTTTTTCCCGGACGATGGAGATCGTGAATGTCTTGCGTTCCATCGAATGAGAGCACTACCGTATCGAAATAGTCTCCGACAAACCGCGCCCGGCTTTCATCAAAAACGCCGTTGGTCGATACTTCAAAACGCGGCGTTAAATCCAACCGTCCTGCGCGAGCGCGAGCGCGATGCACAACAACATCAACCACCTCCTCTGCAAAAAATGGTTCTCCCCCGAAAAAATGGATTTCTAAGGTGTCCAGCCCAAGAGATTTGACATGTTCTGCCATCCAATCCACGGCAGCAGTCGCTATCCGAAAATCCATTTTTTCCTGTGGGGCCATTGACGCTCCAAAATCACAATAGGCGCAGGCCAGATTACAGGCTCGCGTCGGAAGAATTCCCAAAAACATCGGTTGAAGCAGACCGATACGCTCAGGCGGAGGTTCCTGCACCGGCTGACAAAGTTCATGGACAAGACTTTGCAGCGATTCCGGTACATCCTCACTATTTCTGTTCCTACCAATCTGCTTTTTAAGAAGAGAAACCGCTTTCTGATTCACCAATGCGCTAACTCGTCTCAATGGAGAATAGATCAGATAGGCATCAGGAACGGGAATTACGTAAATATCAGTCATGAGCGTCTCTAAATTCATTACTTTCTCAATTCGTTGTTGTCTTCTTCGTACGCTTGCGCCGGATGACAGATCGCGTATTTTGCCAGCACGATGAACAACGCTTTCACCTTCTGGTACGCCATTTCTTCATCCTGCCCGAATTCGTCCGCGACGCGACGCCCGATCTCTTCCAGGGTGTGCTGTCCGTCGAAAAATTGCAGCATATAGTGTTCGCTGGCCTCTAATTGATAGACTGCCTGAGACGTTCCACGTTTCCGGTGCTGGAGCAAGACGCTATTCTTCTCAATCGAGTAGGAACGAGTTTCGTTGAACACCGGCGACATCCGGCGCAGCACCTCACCCGGAACCTGATCCAACTCACTCAGGCGCATCTGCGGCCGGCCTTGTACCTCTTCAGCCAGACTGATTGCCTCAGCCAGCATAAGCCGAAAAAAGCTGCGTCGCGGCGCAACAGGGGATGCTGTGTTTGAGTCCGGCATACTTCAAAACACGACAACGAATTTAAGAATGGAACGAATTCAGATTTCATCCGTTTTATTCTTAAATTCGTTGTTGTTCAATCAATTCGGATACCAGTAATGACTGGTAGTTACATGTCCGACGCACGAGCAGACCGTATCACAGGTACACACTTTGTCGCATGTACAAGCAGAGGGGGTTTTCCCGGGTTTAGAGGGGGGATGTCCTCCAACAGCAATGGTATTACAGGTACAAATTGTTCCTCCGTGCGAGGTGACTTTTTGATGTCCTTTGGAAAGATAACTTTCAACTGTGACGGTATTGCAGACGCAAGTCGAATTAGCCGGAAGGCTCGTACCAACAGCCACAACGATCGTATCGCACACACACACCCATCCGGAGACTCGATATTGAGAAGATGTCCTCACACAATTGCAGGTACACACCGAGTCAGGAGGCATCATTGAACCACAAGGAAGGACAAGAGTTTTGTCCATTTTTTTATATTCCTGGATTTTGAAAGAGGGATCAGCCAGACATAAATTATGCGTCCCCTCAGGCAATGACCAGAGCATAATGGTTTCATCTGCACCTCCCGAGGCAAAAAACTTTCCGTTTGGACTAACGGCGATAGCCCACACATCATCTAGATGAAACGCGAACGTTTTCAGAAGACTCCCCCGTGGAAGCGACCACATTCTGATCGTATCATCCCGGCTGCCCGAGATTAAGAATTTTCCATCAGGGGTTATCCCAATCGTATTGACCCAATCGGTATGTCCGGTCAGCGTTTGTAACAAATAGCCTTCAGGCAGAGCCCAGAGCTTGATCGTATCATCCCAGCTTCCCGATGCCAGAAATTTCCCGTCAGGGCTGAATACGACTGAATTGATGCTGTCAGCGTGTCCTTCAAATGTTTTTAATAATTCGCCCTCTGGCAGCGACCAAAGCTTCACGGTAGCGTCTCTGCTTCCCGAAGCCAAAAAGTTCTCATCAGGACTAATGGCCAGAGTATTGACATAATTGGAATGGGCGTTAAACGTCTTGAGAAGTTTTCTCTCCGACAGCGACCAAAATTTGATGGTTTGATCATCGCTTCCTGATATCAAGAGATCTCTTTTAGGGCAGAGAATGACAGTATTCACATTACTAGAATGTTCTTGAAAAGTTTTCAGCAAATGACCTTCTGGCAGCGACCAAAATCTGATAGCACTATCCCTTCCTCCGGAAATCAGGAGTTTCTCATCGGCGCTGAAAACCACGGATTTTACCCAACCAGAATGCCCTTCAAGTACTTTCAGAAATTTATCCTCTTGTAACGACCACAGTTTAATGGTTGCATCCTTACTTCCCGAAGCCATAAAATTTGCATTCGGGCTAATGGCAAGAGAGATGACATCATCTAAATGGGCAGTTAACCCGCGACAGGCTTGAGTCTTTTCTTGTGTTTGAGCCGATGTGTTTTTGGCTCCAGAGACAGAAGCGAGCAGTCCGGCAGCCCCAAGGCTTCCTAAAAAAGCTCGTCGGTTCAATGTCGTTTTATTCCCTTCCTTCACCATCCCATAGACTTCCGGTTGTTCATCTTGATCCTGTGGTACAAATTTCAAACGATCGTCTTTTTTCTTGCGGCTCATTGTTTTCCCCCTGATAATTGAAAATTGAGGATTGGAAATTAAGGCGCTCAGGAATCAGCAATCGCCCCCTATCCCTCTTTCCGTTCCCTGCCAGATCCCATTGCCGTCGGTAATGTAGCGGATCAGCAGTTCTTTGGTGATGAGACGATTCAGATCGCAGCGTGCGCCGAAATACAGATGGCCTTTGCCTGAAAAAGTTTTAGACGGACAATCTCCGGCGCAGTGCCAGTAACAAAAACAGTCTTCACACAGGGTCCGCCGTTCTTCAAGTTTTTTAAAAAGTTGCTGACGGGCTTCAACATCTATATGTATCTGTCCGTTATCGTCCAATTTCCCCAAAAAGAAATCGCGAGCAAGGGCATGGTCGTCGCTGTAGATTTCGTAACAGGCGGTCAGCGAACCGCCAGGCGTTATCACCAACGCCCGCTCCGGAGCCTGACAGAAGCGGCTAGTCAGCACCCAGGGACGCGCGCCGGAATAATAGAGATGGCGTCCGTAGGAGGCGGCGATGTCGTAGGCTTGCAGGAAGGCGGCGGCAAAGCGTTCATTGTGAGTGAGGGCGGTACCGTCGCGTTGGGCGCGTCCATGATCAAAAGCCGGTTCGATCTGAAAGGTCTGACAAGAGGTGTCTTTGCAGAGAAACTCGATACTTCGGCCAAGAACATCAATGGATTCGTTCGTGACTGTCAAACGGATGCCATAAGGAAATTGGCGGCGATCCATCGCTCGGATGGTTTCCAATATCGTCTCGAAAGAACCTTGTCCGGATGCCAGCGGGCGCTGCCGATCCTGGACATCCTGGATACCATCAAATGAGAGGCTCACATTATCGAGGTGTTCCAGGATCCAGTCGCGTTCCTCGGAATTCCAGTCCCCGTTTGAAGCCACGCTGATCTGACAGGGCAGCGATTTCGCGCGGGCATAGTCAACCAATCTTCTGAAAGTTTTACGGGCAAGCGTCGGTTCCCCACCGCCGTGAAAGTTCAGGTCAAAATGCTCCTGCCCGGCGTCCATCGCATTCTGACAGACCGCGTCTATGATCCGGCAGCCAGACTCGAAAGGAAGATTCTGAACAGCATGGTCTCCCCCAGAGGCGTAACAATACACACAGCGAAAATCGCACGCGGTGGTCAGAAACAGGACAGCAACAGTAGGGGTGAAGGAGGCGTTTAGCGAAGGGGAAGGCGGCGGGGGCGGATCTAGCTCCCAGAACCCGATAGTCTTCAGAAAATCATGAGATTCCCGGTGTTCTGCCAGGCAAGGAGAGGTCGGATCGCCTCTGGTCTTGACAAGCAAATTGACCAGGGCCGCGTTCGCCACAAACGCCAATCGTTTTAACGGACGATAGACAATGTACTTCTCGCGATGGGGGATGGTATAGATGTCCATCGTTATGCTCTTTAGTAATGTTTTCGGAAAGTTCTTGAGATTACAATTTAGACTATGAAAATTCTCCTCTTTCTGATAACCATGTCAAGCAAAATTTCAACAAGTTTTCAGACAGAAGAAGAGAAATTCGATGCACAAAGTAGTCCATTAGCTCAATGGAAGACGAATCGACATTTTGTTGAGCGAATGATCTCCATCCAGAAAACAACATAAAATTACGAGGAGGTTTTGTGGAACGATAGGAATGAAAAACAACAAAGCATGAAACATGTCGTAAGAAATTTCTGTTGTTACCGAGAGCGAGCGCGAAATTACTTGACAGCCTGCTTATATCTCACGTATCGTGATCCTATCATTTTCGATGATCATAAACATTATGCAGCAAATCTTCAAACACAGCCTATGGCAGCTTACCAAAAACCCAAACGCACATTTGAAGAAGCCGGGTTGGTCGATCCTAAAACCTCGTATTATGTCACCCTGGAGCATGTGGTGAATACCCGTAATCAGGATATTTATACAATGATTGACCTGGGACGCTACTTCTCTATCTTCGCCCCGCGCCAGAGCGGAAAGACCAGCTTTTTATACAGAATTTGCGAAGAATTACGCGATAATCTGTCGTATATTCCGATCCTGCTCAGTTTTCAGACGTATAAAAACCTGGATGTCCCGGGATTTTATGCTCAGATTCAAATAGATCTGTACGCTCAAATTCTTCAACGGCTCCAGACTGAAAAGAATCCTCCTATAACTGAAGTGGAAATGTATCTCGCCTCTCATCCCTTAACGAATCATGCGGCATTTTTTCGTCTCTTTGAGAATCTGAGTCTCCACCTTCCTTCTCAAAGAATTGTACTGTTTATTGACGAATTTGACGGAATTCCGAGGCAGGAACTGGAGAATTTTCTCACGACATTACGTGAGTTGTACCAGAAATATAAAACCCAGGAATATAAAGCCCTTCATTCAGTGGGTTTAGTTGGCATTCGCAATATTACCAAATTGATTGTGGGCGGTGTGTCGCCGTTTAACATTGCGGATCAGGTGAAACTGCCGCCTTTTACGCTGAACAATGTGCGCGACCTGTACGCTCAATATACGACTGAAACCAACCAACCCTTCACCGGAGAAGCGATACAGCGGGTGTATGAATCTACGGCAGGACAGGTCTGGCTGGTGAACCGTTTGGGCACGATCCTAACCGTCAATATCAAGCCTGACACCGTCGAGCCGATTACCGCCGGCGATGTGGATCTGGCTGTCAACACTCTTTTGCTGGAACGTAACAGTCATTTTGACAATCTTGTGGAAAAAGCCAAACTGTATCGGGAAACCTTTATCAGCATCGTGTTTAACGGCGTGCAATATAACCCTGATGACGAAGATCAATCCTGGTTAGAACAGTATGGTTTGATTCGCGAAGCGCATGATCAAGCGGTTGTGGCGAATGCGATTTACCAGCAACGCTTTGTCAGAGCGTTTTTTAAAGAAACTCAGGTTGAGACGGATATTTCCTATTCCGGCTATTTTACGCCTGACGGGTTCCTGGATATGGACGCTGTGCTGGCGGACTTCGAAGAATATATCATGCGGATTGGCGTCAGGGCCTTTTATGATCGCCAAAAGCCCTACGAGAGCACCGGACAGTTTTTGCTGACCGCCTGGCTCTATCAATTTGTGCAGGGAGGCCAAGGGGAATTGCGCTATGAACCTTCGATCGGACTGGGCTGGATGGATATTCTGCTCACTTATCACGGACGGAAATACATCTTTGAAACCAAATTAAACCGCTACAAGCTGCAAACCACCATTGACAAAGCGGTCGAACAACTGTCAAAAAAATACCTCCTGCCCGAACGCGCTGACGAGGGGTATGTGGTCATTTTCGATCTGAAAACCCCGGTCGGAGAACTGCATGAGCCGCAGCGATCAGTCCGCCAGGGGAAAGAGATTGTCAGCATCATCATTGGCATCGGAGAGTCATGAACGCTGCCAGAGAAATTGTTTCGATTAAAACCTGAAATGTAACATTATCGAGTGAAAGTCTAAGTAATTATAAATAATTTCTTTGTACGTCAGAAACCGGGTTTTTTCGAAAAAACCCGGTTTCTCAGCCAGCCAAAACTGACAAAAATTTATTTATACTCACTTATTACTTTTGTTTGGTTGTACTTGACAAAATTTCGAACATTTTTTACTACGCTTGTTCTTAGTGGTTTTCGGAAATGCCGGAACACCATCCGATGCCATCCTGTCATTTCATTTTTTAGAAATAACATATTCATCCCAGGGAATCTGAAAAGTCATGATTGTATCTGTAGTGATTGTTATATTTATGCTGCTCTTGCTGGGAACGGGTTTTCCTATTTTTCTCGCCCTCGGAGGCGCAGGCGCGATAGGGCTTTTTTTAGCCAAAGGCCCCATGGCCCTGGCCCTGGCAGCAACGTCGTTTTTCGGACAGCTCAATAGTTTTGAGATGATCGCCTTACCCCTGTTCATTCTGATGGGACATGTGCTTTCCAAAACGCCGATCGGGAAAGATTTGTTTGAAGTCGCTTCAAAGTGGTTGGTCCGACTTCCCGGAGGATTAGCGATTGCTTCTGTCGGCGCGTGCACGATTTTCGGCGCTGTCAGCGGTGTGAGTATTGCCGGAGTAGCAGCGGTCGGCTCACTGGCTGTGCCGGAAATGGTAAAACGGGGGTATGATCGAAAATTAGCGGCCGGCTCTGTGGTGACAGCAGGCGCGCTGTCCATGCTGATTCCTCCAAGCGTGCCATTCATTATTTATAGTGCAATTTCCGGAGAATCCGTGGCAAAACTATTTATCGGCGGGATTGTGCCAGGGTTGGCAATTGCGTTCATGCTGAGTGCGTTGATCCTGGTGAAGGTCTGGTTGAAACCGGAACTTGCGGTATCAACGGCTGATGTGAGCAATACCTGGCGTGAATGCTTGAGCAGCCTGAAGAAAATTTGGCACGCTCTGCTCCTGATTTTGCTGGTATTAGGCTCAATTTATACCGGCATTGCCACGCCGACAGAAGCCTCAGCGGTCGGAGCGGCCGGAGCGTTTCTCATCGCCGGATTTGCCTATAAAACCTTGAATATCAGAACGGTGCTGGCTATTCTGCGAGAAAGTTTGAAAGTGAGTGCGGCCATTCTGCTGATTATGGGATGCGCCCGGATTTTCGGTGATTATCTGAACATAGTAAGGCTTCCCCAGACATTGACAAGTTTTTTGTTGGGATTGCACTTACCAAATATGATCATTATGCTGACCATTATGGCCCTGCTGATTGTGCTTGGGATGTTTGTGGACGGCGTGTCGTTGATTGTTGTCACGACTCCAATCTTACTCCCGCTTGTTACGGCCATGGGTTATGATCCGTTGTGGTATGGCATTATTCTGGTCATCAATCTTGAATTAGCGGTTGTCACGCCGCCCGTCGGCCTGAATCTTTACACCTTACGAGGCGTGTGTCCGTTTCTCTCGATTGAAGAGATTATCCAAAGCAGTATCCCGTTTTTAGCAGTCGAAGTTGTTGTCTTGATTGTTTTCACCTTATTTCCGGCGCTGAGTTTATGGCTGCCCAGTTTCATTCGCTGAGAAATAAAAATTCAGATCAAGAGAGTGCAAGCTTTCATGATGACATGGTCTTTGCACTCCCTAAGAAGAATACTTACAAGGAGGGAATTATGAAGTCACAAACACGACGCAATTTTTTAAAAACCGTTGGAATCGGAAGCGCAGCTTTCTGTCTGTCCGGTCTGGGCGCGTTACGCCAGAAAGCCTTTGCAGCGACAACATATACTGGCGTGACTTATCTGACGCCGGCGTATAGAGCCTTAATGTATGGCGTGAATGGATTTGTGGACTATCTGCGCCAAAATCATGCCGAAGATGTCACGATTGATTTTTTTGATTCAGGCACGCTTGTGAACGCCGATGGACAGGTGCCGGCTTTACGCGCCGGGACCATTCAGTTTATGGTGCATACCACATCGTACATTACGCGCTCCTTCCCGATTCTTGGCATAACCGGTCTGCCGGGCTTATGCGAAGAACTGTATGAACACGGCGAACGCCTGTCCATGGAATCGCCGCTCTGGACCCTGATGAATGATCAGTTAGCTAAAGATAACCTGTTTATGTTAACCTCGGGCGGAGGGTTAATCGAACCGGAATATATTTGGAGCGGAAAAAATAAGGTCGCCAGCCTGGCCGATCTCAACGGGAAACGCTGTCGCGTGGTCAGTTATGAAGCTACAGAAAGTCTAAAAAGTTTTGGCATTGCCGGAGTACGAATCCCTTCATCGGAAACCTATCTTGCGCTCCAACGCGGCACGGTTGATGCTCTTGTCGCCAATATCAGCACCATCATGGGACGCCGCTTACATGAACAATTAAAATATTGTTACAAATTGCCTGTGACCGGACTGGCGATCCCCATTTTCTTCTTAAAAGATAAATGGGACAGTATGCCTGAAAAAGAGAAAGCTGCCTTCTGGGCCGCTGGCAAATGGTATGATGAAAATGACGCAAAAATTGTGAACGGAAAGTTTTATCCTGATGAATACTGGCCGGCCATGAAAGAGGCGGGATTGGAGATTTTTGAACCGACCCCTGAAGAACTCGCAGAATTTACCGAAAAAAGCCAGCCTATCTGGGATTGGTGGAAGAATGAAGTCGGAGAAGAGGTAGGACAGAAAGCCATTGATTTAGCATTGGGGAACGCATGAAAACAAGAGAGTATATGCTCAGTACAGGGGTAGATGGTTTAAGTCGGATACTCTGTTTTTCAGGACAGCTTGCCCTGGCAGCAATGGTGGTGACCATCTGCTATGATGTGGTGATGCGCTATATTTTCGCTGCGCCGACCTTGTGGAGCTTAGAGGTTAACACCTTTCTGGTAGTGTTCATTACCCTCATTCCGGCGGGTGACGTGCTGCGCACAGATTCTCATCTGCGCATCACATTTTTCCTGGATAAAATGCCGCCAGGAGTCAAAAATTGGTACAACAAACTTATTGCAGGCTGCGGCGTCGCCTTTTGCGCCTTCATGGCCTGGAAAGGCTATCAAATGGCCATGCAGGCGTTTCGCTACAATGAGCGGCTTTCTACCTCGCTCGGTACTCCATTGGTTATCCCCTATCTGTTTATTCCGATCGGATTTGGAGTGTTGGGCCTGCAATTTCTGATAAAGGGCATAACCAGACATCCTGCTGAGCAGAAATAAACGGTCGTGATTAAATAGTAAGTGATGCCCGCTCGTTGAGCGAAGTCGAAACGAGCCGCTCATTGTTCCCTTC
>DF820468.1:454266-456683 GCA_000739535.1 Candidatus Vecturithrix granuli
AACGAGCCGCTCATTGTTCCCTTCGACTTCGCTCAGGGAACGCATCACTTACCATTCAACCACTACCACAAAGCCATCCTCGATTGTTCCCTGATGAAACCAACTGACGAACAACAGGCGATCCTGAAGGCCGGTGGACGTGTCGTGCGCATCAATGCTCGCGCCGGAACTGGCAAAACTACCACCCTCAAGATGCTGGCTGACCGGTATCGCAATCAACGTATTCTGTACCTGGTCTTTAATCGCAAAGCCAGAGAAGCAGCGCAAGCCGCGTTTCCTTCCAATGTTGACGCCCTGACGGTGCATGCCCTGGCTTACCGGCGCGAAGGCTACAAATGGCGCGACACGCTGGGACATTTTTCTCCGGCGGACATGCTTGCAGCCTTCGGCAAAAAAGAACAGGTGCTGGCCACACTCAGCCACGATTTTTTAATCTTTTTCCTCAATTCTGAGTATGACAAACTGGAAGACGCGGTGCGCCCGTTTCTGAAGGAGCTGCCTGAACGCCTGCGCGACCTGTTTCAGTATGATCAGCCGCGCCTGATTCAGGCCGCCCGCCAGATTGCGACCGCCTGGAATACGCGCCAAAAAGCCTGTCCGCACGATTTTTATCTAAAACTCTGCCATAAATCAGGCAACCTTCAGGCCGCGCTCAATCGCTACGATCTGCTGCTGATTGACGAAGCTCAGGATCTGTCGCCGGTCATGCTCGATGCACTGCGTACCTGTCGCAAACGCCTGATATTAGTCGGCGATTCGCACCAACAGATTTACAGTTTTCGCTATGCGATTGACGCTATGCAGAAGATCGCCTGCGACGAGGAATTCGACTTATCCTTAAGTTTTCGGTTTGGCGACTCTATCGCAGAACTCGCCTCAATCTTTATTCAGGAAGCCAAACAAGAACCTCAATTTTGTATTCGCGGCAACCGGCACGCCAATTCAACGGTGGCGCTCTATTGCCAGATTCACGCGGCGAAACGTTCAACAACCGCGGTATTAAGCCGTTCGAATGTGGCCTTGTTCGAAAATGCGGTGCACTTCCGCTCTCGCGCCGTTCCCTTTACCTTTGAACGTGACATTTATCCGCTGCTCATGAGAACCCTGGATGTGTATTGGTTGGCGACGTATCAACCGGAACAGATACGTGATCCCTTGCTCCGCAGTTTCAAGCATGTTGAAGATCTTGAAACCTATGCCAGGGACACCGACAATTTTCAATTACAGGGGATGCTTGACATTGTCGAACGTTACGCTGAACAATTTCCTGAGATTATTTTTGAATTACAACCCTTGACGCAATTCGGAAAGGACAGGATAACGAAAAAAGGGGTCATTCTTTCAACCATTCATTCCGCCAAAGGGCAGGAGTACGATCAGGTCTATATTGACGCGGATATGGCCGAAAACCTGGATGTCGTCATGAAAAACGACCTGGAGGGTATGACCGACGAAATCAATGTGGCGTATGTTGGATTTACACGCGCCAAACACCACCTGCACCTGCCGCTCGAAATCCAATCCGTGCTCACGCCGCGCTGGAATAAATATTTAGAACAGTATCGCGCCCCTGACAAACATTATCAACCCGGCGACCGGGTGTTTACCGAGCTGGGACCAGGCACGCTGCTGGAAAGCGACGGCAGCTATTGTCTGGTGAATATCGCCGCCCGCGACGCCATCGCCCGGCTGCGCGTCGAACAGATTCGCTAATTTTTTACAGGTTATTGCCCACGAAACACACGAAAAGACACGAAAAAAACATCGTGGACTGTGTTCCCTTGTTTGCCTATCGCTTGCCGTCATGACAGTCTGAACCTCTGGCAAGCAGGTAAACACCGTGTTCTTTCTTTTCGTGTCTTTTCGTGTGTTTCGTGGGCCTATACTCTTTTTTATGCGTTTTTCTGAACAATTCAAAAAATGGATATTGATTTTTGTCGGGTCGCTTTCCGTCGGCCTCGCCTTCGCAGGTATTTTCCTGCCCTTGCTGCCGACCACGCCCTTTCTGCTGTTAGCCGCCGCCTGTTATATCCGCAGTTCCGATCGTTTTTATCATTGGCTGATCTATCATAAATGGTTCGGCAGTTACATTCGTAACTACCGCGAAGGCCGCGGCATTCCACTTATCACCAAAATCACTGCGATAATGCTGCTGTGGCTGACCATCGGTTATTCCGTTTTGTTTGCCGTCTCTGCATTATTTCTAAAATTTATCTTGATCGGAATCGCGCTCGGCGTCACCATCCACCTGTTAAAAACGAAAACCCTGAATCTGCAAGAAACACCAGTTTCATCTCCGATCCGGAAATCAGCCGAAGATTAAGAGAAAGGGTAGTGGTTAAATGGTAAATGATGCGTTCCCTGAGCGAAGTCGAAAGGAACAGTGAGCGGCTCGTTTCGACTTCGCTCAACGAGCG
>DF820467.1:0-72079 GCA_000739535.1 Candidatus Vecturithrix granuli
CCCCTGAACAGAAAATTTTCATTCGCCGTGGTGCGTTTGCCAAAACGAATGAATAACTCCTATGAAAATACTCGTACCCCGGACACGGATGTCCGGGGTACGAATGATCAGTCATTTTCATGATGCCGGGTGAACGTGAGCTTCATGACACTCCTCTGAAACTAGCAGAACCATAGACCTGATTTTCTTTCTATCTTTCCAGGCGATATAGTGAAATGAATCGGACATGTCAAGAAGAATCTTCTGCCAGGCGCTCGCATCAAAAGGAACGGATGAATTGCATTAAAATTGCGGAATCAATTCAATATAATCAAGTCGGACTTCCGCTTTCCCGGTCACCTCAACAAAGTATTGCAGATGCCTTTTCTGAAAGGCCGGATTATCAGTCATATCCAGTTCAAAAGGCAGATCAAAAGCATAGTATGTTGCGCTATCAGGGAAATCTCTGCCGGTGAGTTGTAAGCGGGCAAGGGTATGGTATGTATCGGCCGCGACCTTCAGATTTGCTGCGACATCCTCAGTCGCTCCACCAGTGGAACGCAAAACAAATCTGACGATATACCGCCCGGGGCAACACACCGGGAATGAGGGGCCAAAGGTGAGGAGTCCGGGATGACTGCCTTTTTTGGCCACACGAACAAATTGACTTGTGGCCTGTTTGTCTTTAATATGCCGCCCGACATTTCGATACAGATCTTCCCAGATATATCGCTGAGATAAGGCACAACTCTGATCTCGCCGTTTATAGAGAATGACGTTGGCGCTGCGCTCAATTTGAACATAGTACTGTTCCAGAAAATGCTGTATCTCGCCTTCAGGTATGTCTTTGTTCAGTAAAAGATATGGCCAAAACCTTCCCTGGCCTGCGAGTCTCCGCGCCTCAGGAAATTCGATGAATTCCAGATGAAGGGGGTACAGAACGGAATACTGTTCTGCCATAAGTTCATCAAACGCGGCGATGCTGTTGCAATCGCCTGAATCTGTCAGAAGAGTATGAATAAGAGGCTGTATACCCCTTTCCTGCCGATATTGTTCGTACAATGTCGAAATGTACGGGAACCTCGCGCTCCCTATAAATAAACTATTCACCGTATGTGCGCTTAAAAAAATTGCCAGCATGAGGCTCACACTGAGCTTGCAGAAAAAAGAAATACGGGCAGAAAAAATTGGCCGTACTGATAGAAGCGTGACAAGTCCTTTCGTCCCGATCCAACATAATCCCAAGAGGAGAATCAGCACCGCGCCGTCAGGCTTTGAAGTCGTAAACCAGGCTCCCGTGCTCACACACACGCACTGAAAAACGAGGAACCACTCGAACAATTTTCGGTCAGAGAGCATCTTGATCAAGCCAATACACCCGAAGCTTATCAATACCCATATCGCGATCCAGGAGAATCCTTTCGCCTGAAGCATACCGAGAAATTCCGCGAACATGATTCGAGCTGGACCAACAAAGAGCGCAGAAAGATATTCGCGCCAATACGCATACAGAGGAAGGAAAGAGAGCAGGTAAAGCCCATCACGGAAAAGTTGGGATTTCTGAGAAATATTGGTCTGCCCTATATGCAGACGATTCACAATCTGCCGGATTCCCTCAAAAAGGACTATTCCTGCGGGAACAATGAGCATGGCAGGCTCAACCCAGGAGCCAAGGAACAGGAGCAGCACTAACAGCGGAAGCCAGCCATGGCCCCCTTGCTGATAGAGGAAACGGTAGGCGGTGAAGAGATAGAACAGAAGAAAAAACAGGAGAGAAGCCGCAAATTCCCCCCTGCGACTTAACAGAACGGGATAGATCGAAAGGCTTACCCAGATGATCACAAATAAGAGTTCCCAGAGAGAGGAGGAGTTTTGAAATTCCTCACCAGAAAGCTCTGAAGCCTGTTTTTTCCAGAGAAAACCGAGGAACATCACGGTCAATACGCTGAAAATCGCCGGTACAGTTCGGATCGCAACGGCATAATCCTGGAAAAACTGATAGATCCAGCGAATACACAGCAAAATACAGACAGAAATTCCTGATTCTGTCTGCTGAAAATACGAACTGAGCCATTTGCTATGCCGGGCTTCTTCGACATTCAAGGCGGAAACAATCTGAAATTCTTGCGCGGAAAATTCGTAAGCCCCGATGTCATAGATTCGTAATCCCCACCCGATAAGCATTACGATGAGCATAACACTTGACAGAATAATATAGTCGCGACGCCCAGAGCTTGTTCGGAAAAACGTAAGCATGAAAACCCCTCCAATCGCAAAGAGGGTGCCTACAATCCAAAAAATCAGGCTGGAACGCTCAAACTGCCAGGGAACGATTGGTTGAAAGAGATACAATTCACTAATGACCCAGCGAATACGTTTCGACGTGGTTGACGCATGGATCACTTGCAAATAGCGAACATTTTCCCGGGCCGGGAAAATAATGGCAAAGAAAGATTGGTAGGTGATCTCTCTGGTAGGAACAACTGTCTGCCATTGTTCTCCATCGAGAGAGGTTTTGACGACCCAATGAACCGGATGGCCTCCTTTTTGCTCGCCCAGATCAAAAAGAATCGCGTTGATTGTGGTCGGCGTGCCCATGTCAACTTGAAAAAAAATTCCACTAGTGACTGGAACGTAAGACGTCCAATAGGTTTCCAGATCTTTATCAATCGCAAATTTTGCGCCGGCTTTGCTATAATTGGAGCTGACTTTCCAATTCGATTTATTTTTTAAGGGCCGCCAATTCTTTTCATTGATTGCGAATAACAGCAATAAAACTACGAGAAGAGCAAATAATCCGTAAACGATGCTACGCCGGGGCTGCCTTATGATCCAATGAATTGCAGTGTACATAGCTACTCTTTAAACAAGATCACTGTGTTGGCAACCACCAATCAGGAAAGGCATCAAGCGCAGGATGATCGGTCAGTTGCAGGTGTTGTTTTCCGTCAGCGGTCATCACATAAATTTCCCAATTTCCGCTGTGCGCCTCCGGGCCTTTGGCATAGGCAATATAGCGTCCATCCGGCGACCAGGCCGGATAGTAATCATAGTATGCTTCATCGGTTGTAAGCCGCGTCTTTGTACTTGCATCCGATGGCATAACCCAGATCTCACCTTTGCCGTCGCCTTCTTTTGAAACAAAGGCGATGTGAGTGCTGTCCGGCGACCAATCCGGACGGCATGCGCCGTGACCATCGGTCAGGCGGCGATCATTGCTGCCATCCACATCCATCACATACACATTCCAGCCTAAATAGCGATTGCCGGTATAGGCGATGCGCGTGCCATCCGGCGACCATGCCGGAATGCCATTTTTGCCGATAGTATCGGTAAGTTGGGTCACATCACTCCCATCCGCATTCATCACAAACACTTCCATTGACCCTTTTCGATCAGAATGAAACACGATGCGCGTGCCATCCGGTGACCATGCCGGATCTTCATCATTGGCCGGATCATTGGTGATCTGGCGTTGATTGCTGCCATCAGCATCCATGACATAAATGTCAAAATTGCCATTGCGGTTTGATTTAAAGGCGATCTGCTGCCCATCCGGGGACCAGACCGGATACTCATCATCCGATTTATCGTGAGTCAATTGCACAAGATCGCTGCCATCGGCGTTCATCACATAGATGTCCACGTTGCCGCTTCGGTCGGATTGAAACACAATCTTTCCGGAAAGCTCCTGTAAGAGTGTTGTATTGGTCAAAGCCGGCGGCTCTGATTCGACCGCTTTGACGGTGGACTGTTTCTCCCGACATCCCGGCATGAACCACAGAGCTGACAGCAGCGCGACGATACAAATACGTCTATATTTCATAAGGACTACTCCTTCGCATACTTTATTGTGTTAAGTAATGATAAATTGATCTTTCTGATTTTTACGTGTTATTTTGGAATCATGCTTTCGAATAAACAGGCATTATTGAACAGTCGTTTCTTGTCAAGGCTTTTCAATCTGAGAATATTTCTGAAAAAATCTGTTCATCCACTCTTGTAAGTTATTTTCTGACCGCAAACTTCTTGACGAAATACTCCTTGTTATAGTGTTTGTCAGAATAAGAGCAATGGAGTGTAATCTGAATGTGTGTAACCTTGAGGTCAATGTCTATGAAATTATCAGTTGTGATACCGGTATATAATGAGATTCAGACAATTCACGAGATTATTCGGCGCGTTCAGAGTGTGCAGATCGAAAAAGAAATCATTATTGTTGATGATTATTCCACCGATGGCACCCGCGAATATCTGCAAACCCTGCGAGCAGACCATATTCAGGTGTTTTTTCATGAAAAAAACCAGGGAAAAGGCGCGGCCTTACACACAGGGTTTGCACACGTTTCTGGGGATGTGGTAGTGATTCAGGATGCTGATCTGGAATACAATCCCCAAGAATATCATCTTTTGCTCAAACTGATTGTGGAGGGGCGGGCTGATGTGGTGTACGGGTCAAGATTTCTCACCGGATCAGAACGGCGCATTCTGCTTTTCTGGCATTCCTTAGGCAACAAATTGTTGACCTTTCTTTCAAACATGATTACTGATCTCAATCTGACCGATATGGAAACCTGCTATAAAATGTTCAAAGCTGATATTCTCAAAACCATGCGGCTTGAACAACAGGGCTTTGGTTTTGAACCTGAATTTACAGTCAAAGTGGCGAAGCAGCGCCTCCGTATTTATGAAGTCGGAATTTCTTATCATGGCCGCGATTATTCTGAAGGAAAGAAAATCGGTTGGAAAGACGGAGTGGCTGTGTTATGGTATCTCGTGAAATATCGTTTTTTTGCAGATTAAAAAGAACAACATTGTAAAAACCAGGTTTCTTGAAGAAACCTGGTTTTTTGTCACGAGGATGACAGGAGCACCAGATTGTTATTCATACGAGATGCGCAGCCGCAGGAACCTGGTTAAGGCCCCTTCCCCTAAAAATATGCGTGAAGGTTCTCGATTGCCCAACACAAACGTCACATTATGGCGGCCTGACATCGTGTATGGCGCGGTTGCTGAGCGAGAGCGATAACTATCAATATATAACCGAGCGGAGTTTCCCTGAGTAATAACTTCAAACTGGTGTTGTTCACTGCCCCAGTTGTTCATAGAGTACTGGCCGGCTAAATCGCGATGCGTGATCAGCCAGGCGGCGCCATCGGCTCTCATATCAGCGCGATCGCCTAAAATCACTCGAAAAAGTCCGCCGCCGCGATATTCCCGGTCCATCCGTTGCAGTGAGAGATAGTAGGTGCCGCTATTTTCTGCCATTGTAAATAAACTCACCTTCCCGCCATTATTCTCAGATTTATTCCAGTTGGGAATATTTCCTTCAATCTCAAATTCAATCTTGAGCTTTTTCGAAACGTCAACCGAGAGCGGGAATTTGATGCCGCCCGTGGAAGATGGGGAGAATTGTCCATCGCTAAAAGTTCCGCCGACAACCGACCCTTTATATTTGGCGACATACTCCGACGTCATTGCTGGTAAACACAAAAGTTCGGATCCATCACAATAACCGGTATCATCTCCTGAAGTTACCTCTTTTCCAGTTTCGCTTTCACTGGGTTGGGATTCACTCGAAGGTGTATCGGAAGTTGAGGGAGTTTCAGAAGCACTCGAGGCTTCATCCGAGGTAGAGTCGGCGGGTTCGGTAGGAAAATCGCGACAACTCACTATGCCTGCTATAAGAAACCCACAAAACACAAGCCAATACCATGATCTTGAAAATTTCATAACCGTTCTCCTCTTCAAATCTCTTCCGGGTAGTGGTTAAATAGTAAGTGATGCCCGCTCGTTGAGCGAAGTCGAAACGAGCCGCTCGCTGTTCCCTTCGACTTCGCTCAGGGAACGCATCATTTACCATTTAACCACTATCCTCTTCCGCTATGATTAACATCACAGAGAATGAATGTTTTTTCGTTTTTAATGTCAACTGTGAAAAACTGTGGGTTTGACGAAAGGAAGAGAAGAAAGTTTAAAAACCTTTGGGGCTTACAACACGTTTTGCCTGACAGGGTTGAACACCCTGTCAGGCGTTCTCTCGCACTTACCGCACGAGGCCGTTTCGCGTTAAGGCTTTATACCAGGATTGAGCGAGTAACTTGTACCCTTTGTCGTTAAAATGGAGTTTGTCCACAAAGAGAGAGTTGCCGCCATGTGACAGGATCATATCGTAAGTATCCAACACAATCACCCCTCGTCTGGACGCTTCGTGAGAAATTTGTGCGTTTATCTCTTCAATATCTTCATTAGCCCACGCATATTCACCTCCCGAGTGGGCCGGCGGAATGGTACTCAGCACGGGCGTCACCCCGGCACCAAGAGCCATATCTAACATAGCAGCGATATTGGAACGGGTATGACAATCATCACCCGGGCAGGTTCTGGGATTAACAATATCATTTGTCCCAATCATGAGCAACACAATATGTGCTCCTCTGATTGCCGAAAGAAAGCGAGAGTTGGTGGAAGGAGATTTTTCTCCGGGAACGCCTTTATTATAGACAATCACATCGTACCCATCATTGACAAGCATGGATTCCAGCATGGCCGGATAGCCTCCCACGGCTGAGCCATAGCCATAAGTAATACTATCGCCGACCGCAACGATAATGGTTTGTTTTCCGGTCGGCGTAGGATGGGGAAGCGTCCCGGGATCCACAGGCTCGGGAGTTGGGACAATTACCAGGGGATCCGGCGTCGGCGTAACGGTCGGGGTGGGTCGCGGCGTCGGCGTAACGGTCGGGGTGGGGGTCGGAGCCGCCAGCATTCCCCCTGTGATGAGCATCATGGTGCCGAACGAACGGTCCATGTCAAATACAGCGTTCTCAAAAAGCTCTATGGCCTGCGCTGTTGGCGCAGAGTTATCTATAATTGTTCCCTTTTGGAGTGAGACTTCATACACGTCTTCACCTTTTGCGAATTCAGCTACCAGTACGGCGGGTTCCGTTAAACGAAATAGCAATTCAAACGTTCCGGAGGTTGTGGTGTATGCCAGTCGGTAATCGCCTGTTTGAGGAATATTGATTTGAAATGTGCGATCTTCTTTTGTGGCAAAATATTCGTTCGAAATCGCCGCTTTCGTGTGAATATTTTGAATCTGTCCAGGGTTTACCGGATCGCTGCTGTCATCATTGCAGCTAACGCCTATAACAACAACCAACAGGATCGCGATAATCCATTGTAAAATATGTTTCATACATTATGTCTCCTATCTCTCTATCATGTTGATTCTTGCACAAACCTCTTTCTTTCTAAAATGTATTTTGCTTATGCGATACAGGGTTTCTGTCAAGGCAAATTTCATTGTCCGGAAAGAAAAAAACTTTCATGAAAGTGAGGCTGTTATTTAGGAATACATCGAATCCCGGTTACTGCAAAAATTATTACGGGCACCTTGTCAAAAAAATAATCCTTGACAGAGTTTTCCACAAACCTCTACAAAATCTTGAGCATTGCGTGATGAGCTTGCGCAGAACACTATATTTAATTCTCAGACGCAGATACGGCGTGATGGTTGAACCCCGAACTCTGATTAGCGATAGTATGCGTGTCAGGAACTTTTGAAGAACACAAGGAAGAATGGTAAAGTATGGATACGTGGATGATTATTGGATTTGTCGCCCAGGGAATGTTTTTTGGTCGTTTTTTCATTCAATGGATCGTTTCTGAATATAAAGGCGAAAGTACGGTGCCTTTGTCTTTCTGGATTTTCAGCGTCCTGGGAGGGGGCCTCCTGCTGTTATATGCGATTCATCGAAAAGATCCTGTCTTTATCTTTGGTCAGGCAGGCGGATTGGTGATCTATCTTCGAAACCTCATGCTGATTTACAAGAACAAACAAAAAGCAAAAACTGCGTAAGGAGTGGCTCGATTATGAGAAGGAAACAATTGTTATCGCTGCTGCTTGTGTTTGTTGTCGTGGTTGGATTGTGCGGACTCCGGTTGGTGCATCTCACCGCTGACCCTCCTGCGGATTTAAGCTGGAGCGGCGGTCTATTTTTTGATGAAGGCGCTTACACGCATAATGCCCGCAACCAAATTCTATTTGGCGAATGGAAGTTGGATGACTGGAACGATTTTTATTATAGCCCGATTTTAACTATTCTCAAGTGGGGCGTTTTTTCGGTGATCGGCATCGGAATTGCCCAGGAACGGTTAGTGTCCATTGCGTTTTGCGGCTTGACACTCTGGGTGCTCTATCTTGCCCTGCGCGTTACTCTGCGCCGCAGCACAGCGATCCTGAGCGTCATTTTGCTTGGCATCAATTATATGTATGTGATGTACAGCCGGCTGGGATTGTTTGAAATCCCTCTGATCTTTTTCATGGTGCTCACCATGTTTTTCTGGCAACTGGGGCTGAAACATCAGCATACTTCTCCTCGCTGGCATTCTCACGCCTGCATGTTTTTAGCCGGAGTTAGTTGTTTCAATGTATATATTTTTAAAGCCCTGGCGATCTATTTTCTTCCGGTGCCTCTGACTGGTCTTGTCGTGCTCTGGTTTGCGGCAAAGGACAGGCTTGCGCGTAAACGACTTTTGACGCTGGCAGGGACATTTCTTGCAGGCATGATATTGACTGTCGCTGTCTGGTACGTGGCTTTTTTTGCTCCGAATTATGAAGCTATTCACAGAATCGGCGCGTTTGTGACGATGCTTTCTTTGCCGCGTTCATTGACACATTTTTATCGAGAGGTTTGCGCGACCCCATTTTTTGCAATCTTTCTCAGAACGCCGGTTGTGCTGGCGTTATCCATAGCCTATTTATTATACCCGTTGTATGTATTGTTACATCAGCGCAGCAAATTAGAGCCAGCCGATGTGTTTCTAAGTTTATGGTTCTTTGCCCATTTTTTCTTTTTTCTTGGCTATGGATACCGCCCTCCCCGCTATTATGTGCCCATTATTCCGCCGATGTGTGCCTTAGCAGCGCGCGGAATAGTCTGGACTGTCCAGGTTCGTAAATTACAGATTCCCTATCGAATTTCCCCGGTGTTTTGGGGATTATGCTGGTTGATTGGCAGCGTCCTGTGGACAGGGGTATTGATCCCTGGCGCCTATCAATATGGCGCCATTCCACATTTTACAGTTCCTCATATTAGCGGCTATTCCCGCATGGCCCTGAGCGTCTTTCTGGCAGGCGGTTGCACGTTCCTGGCATTTTGGCTGGCGCGCCGGCACCAGGGAGGATTTATTCATTTGCCGCATCATATCCTCTTGATAATGGCGGGACTTTCTCTCCTGATTTCTCTGAATATCAACGGCCGGCAATATGCGCGGTGGGCGCTTCATCCGAATTATGTTGTGCGCAATATCTCGCGTGAACTAGGTACAATGCTGGACAATGCCTATCTTGCCGGATTAGCGACCACCATGTTGTGCCTGGAAAATACACACAAAGCTTTGTATGTTTGGCATAATTTTACGAATTATCAAAACACCTTTCAACGCTTTCCGGTGACGCATTTGTTTTTAGCTGAATTTAACGATGAAGTCGGATACTATCGGCATAGTTTCCCTGAGGTGATGAAACGAGCGACTCTATTGAAGACTTACTGGATTAAAGGTAGTCGCTTTCATCTGTATTCCATTATTGACCCGACTATCGAACAGATTATTATTGAACAGTCGCACTATTCCCAGGTTGACCCGGTCACAGTGCAGTTAGAAGTCAGAAATAATGATCCTCGCCGGGCAAAAGAGTTCGAAGTCGGATGGCTGCTCTATCCAATGAATTCAGAAACACCTTCTATGGTGAAAGCCAGTGTAGCAATTCATCTGGCTCCAGCAGAGCAACAACTGATCACGGTTTCACAACAAGCTCCTCCCGGAAATTACGCACTTCTGGCAACCTTTTTTCCAGCGCAGCAAGAGCTGCTCGAGGCGGAAACATTGCCGCACCAGATTGGCCAAAATGTGGAGGATCTTCAGGCGTCGAACAACAAGGCGCGGTACACTGATGCCGGTCGCTCCGGATTTCTCACCTACGGTCCGTATCGTATCTATCCGGCCGGGGCATTTACGACCGAGATGTCGTTCAAATATTCTTTGTCAGAAAGCATCCCAAACCTTTCTGCAGTTGATAGCCTGGCGCATGTTGATATCAGCAGCCATAGAGGAAAGACCATTTTAGTAGAAAAAGCTTTGAGTGTGAGGGATTTTGACGCTCCCAATCAGTACCAGACCTTTCGACTCTCATACCGTCTTGAAACACAAGAGCCGTTGGAATTTCGCGTCTTTACCCATGGGATTGTCCCATTTGCGGTTGATCACATCACCACCACGTTTTTCCGAGGAGTCTGGTGGGAAAACCCGATTATCGTAAGCGAACAAAAATAAAGCTTGACTTTTCCTTGTTTTATCCAGAACACTTATTTTATGGCTTGTTGGCTGTCCTTTTTACTAACATACACTTAAAAAAGGAGGTAGGGCTGTGAGTCTTTTTAAAAAGGATGGAGATCAGATCAAATTGCGCGATAGCGGGCAAGCTGTTCGATTATTCATTGTCGAACAATTTGGGTTCTCCCACTTTCCTGACGGCGAAATTTTGAAATATCTTGATGCGCTTGCTGAAAACGGAGCAAATGGATTGCGCGTCTTCGGATTTTTTCCGTTTGGGTTGGGCCGCGAACAAGAACCGCATGTTCGTTCAGGCAGCGGTTTTGATCTGAGTCGGTTTAATGACACATACTATGATTATCTTCGTAAATGGGTTGAATATGCTCAAAAACGAGGAATTGTTGTGCTCTACGAGTTATTTGACAGCGTGGGCGTCAAATATCGTCAATTGGAAAATTATCATCCCTTTGGGCAATATTTTAAACAGGAAAGCGAGCATAATCGGCGCCTTGATGCGTTTACCAAATTAGGCGGGCAACTGGAACAGTTGCAAAAACATTATGTCTCCCATACAGTCAATATCCTGAGACAGTATCCGAATGTCATCTTTGGCGTTATGAATGAATTTAAAGGCAATGCCAAATGGCATTATGAAATTTCGAAATTTGTCCGTTCGCTTGCACCTCAACATCTCATTTCAGGCTCAGATGATTCGTCTCCAGGTACGGATGATCCGAATGTCGATATCTGGACAATTCATACGGGCAGTTACGATCTGAGCCGTTGCCAATCCAATGTCGGCAGCGATGTCAAAGCATTCCGTCCGAAAATCGGCAATAAAATCATGGCCTATTCCACTGATGGATTTGGTAACAGCGGAATGAAATGCGAAACTCCAGACGCTATGCGAAAACTCGCTCAGGATATTAGCGCCAATCGTTTGCAAATTTTCCGGTTCCTGGATCAAAAAGCTTATGTGAGTCGTGACGATAAGGGCAACGAATATCCTGCGGGATCGTGGACTAAAAATAGTCAGGCTTATGAAACAGCCCAGGTCAAACGTGCAAACACCTCTACCTACCGGGCTATCGCCGATGTTTTCAAGCCCACGGCATTACCAGGGTCAGTTCCAGCCCAGGAAATTGTTGAATCTCCAAAAGAAGAAGGAACGACAGTGGAAGATCAGAGTGGCATTTTAGGGCTATTTCGGGTCGCTGAGATGCCTCATACGCATACGGCTGTGTTTAAAGATAAAGGCGGGAAAGCGATCAAAGCCACGACCAGAGAGGGATTTTTGGCGTATGGACCTTATGTCGAAGGACTGCCAAACAAACCGTTAGACGTCTATTTTAGCTTGCAAGTTGACAATAATACGGCGGATGATCGTCATATCTTGAGCGTTGATATCTATGACTCGCTCAATCAAGAAATTTGGGCCCAAAAACATATTACCCGGCGAGAATTTCCCGTGGCCGGAGAGTTTGTTTTGTTTAAACTCTCATTTACCCCCCCGACACAATCCAGACTCGAATTCAGAATTTATTATAAAGGGTATTCGTATGTCGCTGCTGATAAAATTGTGGTCGCAGACCCGGAAAAAATCAAACTGAATGCTCCATCCGATATTCCTGGTTCTATTCCCAGCACATCTCCGACTATCCCTGTTGTCAAGCCAGAAACGCCGGAGTCACCGCAAGAAGCTACCCCGGCAACCTCGGATTTCTGTCAAGGAAACGAGATTCTGTGTATTCCCCAATTTACCTCTGAGATTATTAAGCAACTTGGGGGGAAAAGTTATGGCGGAGATTTCTCTAATGGCCGATTTAAGCCATCCAATAAGGGAGGAATTGAATTTGAGAAAACGATTGATGTTGGCCGAAAATTTATGATTGACTTTACGATCGAAGGCAACATTGCGAACGTAAATGGCGGAGAAATGGATGGCGGCAAAGTGTCGCTCTTTGACATTTTGCACGGAAAATTTAACCTCTCGATGCAACGTATGTATCGCGATTATCGCGGCGGCGGTTTATTCCGAGTGATCATCACAAATAACTATGGGTCAACTGAAGGCGGTGGTTATCTGATCACCGGGAGCAAGCTTGCCGGAAATTATACGATTTATGATTGGGGCGATGAGCCTCATCGCTTTCGAATTATCGTACAGGGGAGTACCTGTCAACTGCTGATTGATGATAGCTATAAATCCAAGACAGTTTCCTGCTCAGGAAGCGTGTCTGGCGCAAAGCCTCTCAAAATTATGATCGGCAACCGGCTGGATCGGATCTCGAATCAGCATGCGATTACCTGGTTTAAATGCTTCAAAATCGAATATCTCTAAACCAGTCCAATGGGAGCAAAGGATAGAAAAACCGGGTTTTTACCAAAAACCCGGTTTTTTTGTGGGAACTTGTCAGCCAAACTGTAAAAAATCCCCCAAAATACTCTGATAGGCTTCACAGGGCGTCCAACACTGCGGACAGTGATAATTCCAGATTTCGCGCTGCACCTGTTTGCTTTCCTCTGCATCCCAGAGTGGGCGGATGGCATACCCGCTATCGCGAAGATTGCCAAGCTGCCGGTCGTACATGCTGCAAGGATAGACATTGCCCATCGGATCCATAAAACAGGAGGATCGCAACGCATGGCAGCGGATAGGAGTTCTGCCGGTACGAATATACTTCGCCACATGTTTGAGATAGCTGTATTCTAAATAGGAAATCGGGTGTAGTTTCATGCCCCGCAGGGTACGGTATTTTTCGATTTCCTGAATCAGTTGTTCATTCTCTTTGACGGAAAGTTTGAGACTTTCATTGCCATAATAATAGGAAGTATGGTAAATATTGACATGAAAATCATTGTATGTCATCCAGGGACATTCGCGTTGGGCGGCTTCAAAGGTACGCTCAAATTGTCCGGCGTTATAAGGCGAAAGCGTCATGCCCAGGGCAACGTTTATGCCGGGAATTTCGTGTAGTTGTTGAAAGGTCTCGATCTGTCGCCGCCATCCGCCTTTGACCCCGCGAATCTCATCGTTCAATGTTTCATCCCCATCCATACTGATCGTGATGAAAAATTTTGGGGGCCCCAAAGCCGCGATCTTTTCAACCGTGGAAACAATGCGTTTGGTAAGAAAACCATTGGTCGGAAAATTCAGGAGCAAAAGATTTCGGCACGTTTCCAGCATGACATGAATGACCTCATATAGATCGTCTCTGAGAAAAATTTCTCCTCCTGTCAGATGAATCCAGGAAAAATGAGGCGATTTTATGAAAAATTTTTTAATTTCGTCAAAGGTCAACTCATCTTCAGGCTTCCGCTGCCAGCAATTACAGGTTTTACAGCGATAATTACAGCGGTATGTGATGGCATACGTCAATTTGTATGGAGCAAAAACCCTGGTAAAATTGGAAACCGCAATGTTTTTTGCAAGCATCAGATAGGGACGTATCATAAGAATAATAGCCTGAGCAGCAATAAAGTTTGTAGTCAACGCTTTAGCGTTGTTTCAGGCGTTTGGAGGAACGCTGAAGCGTTCACTACGAACCAATGTCGTTATTTCCGATAATAAGGATTATACTCTTTTCAGGTTCTCGCAAAGTCCACAGAGACGCAGGTCTCGGAATATCGGTTTTTGCAAGCTTTGCGGGATTTGCAAGCGAATTCAAAAGAAATGCTTTAAAATACAAAATCCGAATTTATACCATGTACGATTCAGACGTAACGTTGATTTGCCATACTTGCGTTCATATTCGTGGCTGGGAACTTCACTAATCCGGTATTTTTTCTTGAGGCATTTCATGACCATTTCTTCTTCAATCGTATGGATATTTTCCTCTAAATTGAGCGATCTGGCAACCTCTGTGCGAATCGCCCGAAAGCCATTCTGACAATCGGTCAAGCGCACATTCCAGCGATAATTAATCACCAGCAGCAAAATATGGGATCCGGTCATGCGAATAAAGCGGCCAATATCGCCGTGCAGTTCGTCGCTGCCACCCTTCATCCGTGAGCCAATCACCATATCTGCTTTTCCTTCACGAATCGGCTGCACAAGCCTGAGGATATCTTTAGGATCATGCGACCCATCAGCATCCATAAACACGAGAATATCCCCCCTGGCCTCGCGAATACCAACGCGGATGCCGTCGCCTTTGCCTTTCCCGTTATCAAGGACAACTCGCGCGCCTGCTTTCTCCGAAACTTCGCGGGTCGCATCGGTTGAATGTCCATCAACAACCAGAATTTCATCTACATAGGGCTTTGCGCTCGTGATAATTTCTTGAATACTGGCGCTTTCATTTTTAGCAGGAATAACTAAGGTGATTTTCCCCTCCCTTAACATAATATCTCCTTGCTTTTACTGTTACTGATGATATGATAATTTCGCCGTGACCGTGATTCTATCTACCCAGACAGTCCCTGTCGCAAAAAACCACACCCGAAATTCTAATTTCTGAGGCTCCTCCAAAACAAACGCGATCTCAAACTCTTGATAGCGATCTTTTTTCTGAAAATCTACTCCACGCAAATCCTGTTGTTCTAATTGTGTGCGTCCTCGATTTGTGGCGACATCAATTCGGACAAGAGGGGTCTCTTTCTTGTCATAATCAGAGGCTTTGATTCGAAAGTTCACCGTATATTCTCCGGGAGGAAAAATCGTATAAGGGTCATAACTCATAAGTCCCTGCTTGGAGTCTTTATCGGCAACTAACGCCCGATCATTGAGTGCCTCAGGGTCGCGCCTGTATTTTCCGGTAGAATGCGGCGCATATTCTGTTTCATAAATAATTCTTAAAGGCCAGGGAATGCCTTTCCGGGCGAAAATATCCTCAGAAATACTTCCGCCATGCCAATCAGGCGCTATTCCTTGTAATGGATACTCTGCGAATTTCACAGGTTGTTGATCTTCCACAGAAATGGCGGCCAGTTCCCAATTGGGATCACGACGATCGCGCGATTGGGCATACACGAGATATTTTCCATCCGGCGACCAGGCTGGTCCAAGGGCTTCAACGTTTTTATCAGTCAGCATATCCCGTTTGGCGCTGCCATCGGCATTCATGACCCAAATACTCGGTTTGGACGTGTTTTGTCTGGAAACATAAGCTATCCGCTGCCCATCCGGCGACCAGGCTGGCTGCATGTCGCCGCTGCCGGTGATACGTACTAGCGGAGTATTGTCCAGGTTCAGGAGATGAAGCCCCCAGGCCAAATTATAGCGAGTGACAGCACAGGCGATCACATTTCCCACCGGGGACCAGGCCGGCCAGTTTCCTTTTTCGTGGTTCGGTAAAATCCGACGAAGTTCAGTTCCATCAGCTTTCATGACGGCGAGATGAAATTCATCCGGTCGAGAGTATGAGGTAAAGCTGATCTGCTTTCCGTCGGGCGACCAATCCGGTTCCTTGTCATCCGTCGCCCGATGCGTTAACCGTCGTTGATTTTCTCCATCTGCATCCATAACATAAATCTCGTAATTCCCATCGCGATTGGAAGTAAACACAATCTGCTCTCCATCTGGCGACCAACGAGGGTACTCATCCGCAACAGCATTATCGGTCAATTGGACGAAATGACTTCCGTCAGCCTGAATCGCATAAATCTCCCGGTCTCCATCGGTTTCAGCTTGAAACACGATCTTTCCGGGAAGGGTCTGGGTAATATGAGAAGATCCCACCTCTGCTTGCGCCCATGTTATACTCTCCTCACCCGTTTTCAGCGTAAAAAAACATATTCCTCCCACAAGGATCATGAAAATATTACGGAGTCTCCTCATTTTTTCTCTCTACTTGCTGCACGACAACCGCTTCTATGATCGTGTCAGCCGTTACAGGATATTCTATCACGGTTCCTACACTCGTCACAACCTGGTCATTGATGATCCAGTGCGAGAATGTTTGACCAGTCGCCGGGATTACCTTCACTCGAATCGGTGTTGTTTCAAAATACCAGCCTTCATACCCCGATTGTTCAGAAAAACCATCAATTTCGAGTTGAACATTGGGCGGACTTTGGACGCGACAGGCAAAACTCGAACTCAGATGAAAACGTTCCTGCATTTGTTGTCGCAATACCGCTTTGCGGTGATCAAAGAATTGCCGGGTGATCTCGATATATTCACGATCCTGAATCCCATAATTGATGGCGATCTGCTCATAATGCGCAAGCCGTTCGTGCAAAAATTCCTGCGTCAATTTATGGTTCATGGTGTCAACAAATAAACGGGTAAAATATGACCGAAAATCCGGACTCCCTTCTATCAGACGATAAAATAATGCTCCTCTGGGATCATGAGGGCGCAATTCACGAAATGTGTCAAGTTCCCAGGGATGTTCGACCCGGTGATACTTATCCTGAAAGCTATGATCCATATCCCAATTAATCCAGAACCATTTGGCATTCGGGTTAGTCATATCAAGTAATAGGGGCCCTTGTAGAGCATCCGTTGGGGCGCAGAACAAGATCGAGAGCACCCAGCGCGACAGATTTTCAAGATCAACCCGCGCCTGCACTTCTTCCATCGTTAACGGAGTCCTTTGAGTGGCCCAGGTTTTAAACGCCTCATACCTGGCATAATCTCCTATCTGAAATTGCGATGTTCCCGCATCCCATTTTGTTCGGACAAAGGTAAAGCGGGTATGTCCGTAGTGTGAGAACAGATATTCCTCACTCAAATGTTCTGTTAACACATATACTCCCTGAAACTCACCATTCAGAAAGAATCGCACCGGTTTGGTTTGCGGAACAATCGCCCCAATTCTTTCAGCGATGTCATACGCCAGAGGATTGACCAGGTGCCAGTTATCGCGGCGATCATTGTGCAGGATCAGATGGCGGATCGGTTCAGCCCGTTCATCAAAAATTACTCCTGGTTGAAATTGTTCCTCGCCATAAATAGAGCGAAAATAGGCTCTAAAACTTTTTTCCATCGGAGCGATGCGACTTTTCCCTCCGTGTATTCGCAGACCAATTCCACTTGCAAACACCAACCGCCCCTGATCAAAATAGGAAAGAAACGCCGAACGTTCCCAGCTTTTGCCGCGTTTTAACGGATTTGACAAAATGCCAATCACCGGATCGTAGAGATCTACGGGATCAATGACGACCGAGACCAGCGGAGCCGGATTTTCCAGATCATCATGATAGACAATGGTACTGCTCGGCAATTTTTCCGGTGGAATATGCTCCAGGCCATAGAGTTGAATATCAACCCGACTCTTGCGCTGAAACAAACGATGACGTTTGTTCAGTTCTGTAGCAGGAAGGTGTTTATAATAGACATATTCATTCGGAACCACCTGAAGCAAATTCAACTGGCGCAAGGTTTCTCCGATAGCATTGAACGACAACATCGCAGAGGGAACGGTCTGTAACTGCAAGCGTTGCTTGAGCGGGGCAAACATCCCCCCTAGTTCAACAAGCAACACACTGACAAGAAGTATAACAAACGTTCCCAGGAGACCAATTTTGTAGCGCGCCATCTTGAGATTAGATCATTCCCGGTTGGTTAAAGAAAATATTAAACGCCGCATCGCCGATAATGCGTTGCAATTCCGTCTGAAATTCCGCTACTGTCCACTTTTTGGGACGAGCAAAATTATACGCGATCACCACCTGATCGCCATTTTTCGAAATGCTCCCCAAACGCCCCTTATAGAGTTTTGTTTCCAGCAAGTGCATCAAATCCGAACTTTTGGCGTGATAGTCTTGTTCTGCGAGCGTAATCAGGAGGACGCCATCATGATTGGCCTCTTTGAACATACGGGGTCCAAGGTTGATGAGCGTCAAGGCGATCACAGCGATGAGCAGAAGAAGCACCAGAAAAGCCAGATTAAACGTCGCGCAGGCGATGGAGGCGGCAATCACCAGCATAATAAACCCTATTTCTTCCGGTTCTTTAATAGGCGTTCGAAAACGTACAATTGATAACGCCCCTAGCAAGCCTAACGAAAGCGGAAGCGAAAATTGAATACAAATAAAAATCGCTGTAATTGAAAGCCCTAATAGGGGAAAGGCGCGATGCACCTGGCTGCCGGTCGAACGGCTTTGATAAAAATAGGAATACAAAAACGAAATAAAAATTGACGCAAGCACCGAGACTCCCATAACAAAAATAAACGCCAGAATGCCGATATCTTCCATTTTCTGGCTGCCAAAGCCACTTAACATCAACATCCAATCTGCCAATTGTTCTTTCATTGACTATCCTTTTCTTTTTGCTGCCCCTGGGATCTTCCCGGGGACAGATCAAATCTCTGCTTTTGTGATAGTTAAAAATAGATAAAAACCGAGTTTTTTTGAAAAACTCGGTTTTTTGTAAAGACAAATTTGAATCTATACATACGCAACTCGCCGAATTTCTTGATAACACGCTAAATATTTCGAAAATGAGGATTTTCTACAGCCAAATGCAGTCAACTGCGATAACACGTTTGGTAAGCATTCAAGATGTCCTTTTATTTCCAATACGGCTGTCTGAATCGGCATCGGATTTGGCTCAGGCAGCATATACCTGTTCACCTTCGGTGCTGAAATGTTACAATCCACGCACACTCTCGCGCCGCTGATACCCTCAATAAATCTGTAGCGTTCATATTGGACAATAAACGCTGGAAAGACCTGGTCTTCTAAGAAAACTCCATGTGATTGGAGCAACTGAGGAATTTCCAACAGTTGCTGATTCTCCAACGGGATCTCTGAAAACCACTGACTTGAATACGGGGCCTTCATCCGAAATTTGGTTCTTGGCGCGCCCACTTTCGATTTCAGTTCGATAAATGCTGTGCCGGGGCTGATGCGATCATCCGGTTCACGATACCAACGCACCCGCAATTTCGTTTTCAGATAATCGCTATTGATCTTTTCTTGTAAAAACCGCCAATCTTTGGTATCATAATAGATACTTGCGACGATATTATGCGGAAATTCCGGATCTATACGACAAATATGTTGTAACCATTGGAGTACCGGCGTTACCCGGAGGTTTGAAAACACATATTTAACTTCGTGCTCCAATGTTTTTGGTTGCTGTTGACTTGAATAAGATTGATTGCTGGCTCTCACATTCATCCCCTGCCGAACGATTATTTCCTGACTCTGACGGAAAGACCCGTATTTGTTGAGAAAATCGGGTTCTTTATATGCGCCATGACACTAAATAAATCTCTGAGATTTCTGGCAAGAAAAATGGCAAGAATTTTATTCCCGAGCTGTCTCGATCAATTTTCCATTAACGATAGCATCAAACCATTGTTGCGCGATAATATTGTACCCTGTATCACTAAAATGAACGTGATCCGAATAGAGAGCGTCTCCTCCGTTGTCTCTAATCGCCTGATAATTATCAACAAGGGGAATATTATATTGCGTCGCCAGGCTCTCGATCCGGGCATTCAGTGAGCGAATATATGGATTAACCCAGGCGCGAACATCAGTGGTTTTGGCGGGTGTGACCGTACTCACAAGGGGAATTTTTTTCGAGATAAGGGCTTCATTGATCATGGCTTCAATATACTCGGCCGTGTGACAATCATAAGGTTCGTGACAATGCCCGGGATTGAGAAGATCATTAATTCCTATCATCAGCAAAGCAATATCAGCATCGGCGATTTCTTGCAGCCAGCGTTCATGAGTGGAATATGCCCGTTCTCCACGGATTCCTGCATTCAAGACAACAACCGTATAACCAGCGGCAAGCAATTTCTCCTGGAGCATGGAGGGATAACCACCGCCAGACGCCCCCTGCCCATAAGTAATGCTGTCGCCAATAGCAATAATGACCGTTGTTGCTTCAGGATATTGAGGCGAATCGATCGCTGAACCTGATGTATCATCAGAGAGAATTCCCTCTGCTTTATCAACTCCAACTTTTGTTTCAACCGGATTGCCTGGTGAGCGATCCTTACATCCGATCATCAATACCGCTATTGTTACCCAGCCTATGAATATCCACAAAGACTTTCTGTTCATCGCCAATTGTCCTCCTTATGAGAAATCCTTGTAGTTACTTAATCCTTGCGCAAAGCGTAAACAATTCCTCCGGCAATTCCCTGAATCAGAATCATTCCAAAAGCAATCCAGCTAAAGGCAATGGCCTGGGAACTCGTGACGCTAAAGGCACCTAAGAGCAAAATAAATGCAGCTTCTCGTCCGCCAATGCCGTTAATGAACACTGGCACCATTAACACCACAGTCACCACGGGAATAATGAGAAAAAAATACATGACGGGCACGGAGAGTGCGAGGGCATAAGCAATCAGATAATAATGCAAAATGACATTAATTTGTAGAAACAGAGCAAGAATAAAGGCGATGACCATCACGCGCCGGTTGCGTTTATACACGCACAAAGCATCGTAAATCTGTTTCAATTTCTGTTGTACTTTCGCTAAAAAGGGGAGTTTCACTAGCTCAGGATGTTCAAAGATAGACTTCACTGTTTTGGCGACCCTATGATTCATAGCTAAAAGAAACAACACAAAAATCACCAATAAACCGGCCAGCGTCAGCCAGATAATCGGGATATTGCCAAAGTGCGAAAAGCCGAACAGCAAGGCAAACAGAGCAAATAACCCCAGGGCAAAAATTCCTGTCAGACGTTCCACGACCACCACAGTCATTGACTCTGTTTTTGAACCGACTTGTGTCGAAGTATCATACGCGCGATACACATCGCCTCCCACTGTTGAAGGCAGAAAGTTATTGAAAAAAATGCCAATTAACACGGAACGCAGCAGATACCAGGTTGAAAGATGCGCGCCCCGGGCAGCAAGGAGCATCTGCCAGCGAACTGCCGTCAGCCAGAATCCAATCGGATGCAGACAAAAAGCTATGAGAACCCACCAAGGGCTGGCCGTTTTCAGGGCGTCCCAAATCGCAGAAAGATCAGCCCGGTATAATAAATACATCAGCAGCAGACCACTGATCAGACATTTGATCACAAGCTTTCTTGTATTTTTTTTCGCGCCCACTTGTTTCAACTCTTGTTGTATCATGGTATTTTTTTCCTTTATTCCGTCTAATGATTTACAGCCATCCTTGCTCTTTATACCAGGCCACGGTGCGCTTTACTCCATCCGACAGTTCGATTTCGGGCTGAAATCCTAAGGTACGTTGAATTTTGCTGATATCAAACGCCTGATCGCGCAAAAAGAAATCAAGACGACGGTGATGAATTGGCGGTTCAATACCCAGAGGTTTACACATCGTTTCACATATTGTTGCCCCGACTTTTGCGAGGCCAGCAGGCACTTTTAACGGCAGCAGAGAAGAGCCGGCTTCCTGAGCAATAGCCTTTGCCAGCGATTCCAGGCTGACTGTGACGCCGCCGGACACAATAAAGACTTCTCCGATAGCTGCATCGATCTTTTCAGCGCACAGCACCAGGCCGCGCGCCACATCCTCGACATACACTGGTGAAAGCCGGGTTTGACCAGTGCCAATCAAAAAAAATCGGCCTTTGGCGACCATACGGAAGAATTTATAGGTACGCCTGTCGCCCGGCCCATATACCCAGGCCGGACGAACGACCGTAACTGGAACGTTAAAACTTTTGTGATATTCCAAAGCCAGCAATTCGGCCTTATACTTGGTTTCGCCATACGCGCTATCCGGGGCGCAACGCGAGCGTTCATCAGCCGGAATTTCCGGCAGGGGGCCGATCACCCCGACGCTGCTACACTGCACAAACGCGCGTAAATTGGCTTCCCGGCACACATCCAAAAGATGCTGTGTCCCTTGATAATTAATATCCCAATAGATCCGGTCATCAATACTCACTGGCGTAAGAATGCTGGCAAGATGAAAAACCGTGTCAATATCAGAGTATCGTTGGAAAATCTGACTCAGCGAAGCTTTATCGCATACATCGCCATAAACCAGAGTAGTCTTCAAATCTTCTAATGCCTGAATTTTGCTGGTTTTCCTGACCAGCGCATAGACTTTATGACCCTGTTCGACTAACAATTTGACCAAATGCGCGCCCACAAACCCTGACGCGCCTGTCACAAGAGCGTTCATTATCACTTTTCCTCATCTGGTGGATGCTTTTTGGCCTGTAAGAGGATGTGCCGGAGATTCACCACTCCAGCACGATTCAGATGTAAGGTTTCAACGGTCGCACGCCCGGTTGGCGTCACACCAAGAATCAACGTACAGTCCTCATTCCAGACAAAATGGTCGTCCCACTGCTGAGAGCGGGGGTGATACAACGGAACCATCCGGTGCGTGATGGTATCATACCCTTCTGTTTTCGTATATTTATGATTATTACAGCCTTGACAAGAGAAAGCCAAATTCTCTGATGTGGTATCTCCCCCTTTTTCGACAGGGATGATATGGTCAACAGAAAACGGTTGCGTTGAAAATTGTTCCTGGCTGAGACAATACTCACAACAGGCGTGAGCACGTTGTTTCACCACCTGTCGCAGCTTTTGAGGAATCTGAGATTTACGCATTCGTTGACGGGGACATCCCGAACTCTTCCAGAATGATGCTCAGGGGCTGTTCCCGAAGACGGGCTAATTCCATGATATTTTCCATGCGCTTCGCATCCAACAGTTCGACTTGATCGGTCAAATCCAACAGCTCTTGATATTCCTCGGGGGTGAGGGTTCTGGCATCGCGCTTTTCAATCAGGACATCATAGCGTTGCTGAACAGACAAGGGAATTCCCTGATTAATCCTGAGTAACAATTCGGATTCGCGTGAAGAAAGACGGTGTTCTTCATGTAGCGGATGAATTCGATCAACCGTCAGTAAAAATTTCTTGAATTCTGATTGAGGAAGTTGGGCGACCGCCTTGACCAATTGATCAAAGGACAACTCCGCATTAACTTGTACAACAGGCATCATATCACCTTCTTTATTCGCATTTTTCTCTGTTCACGAGCATCATTGTGCATCACCTTCACGCGTTCTTCCTGATTTTCTCAGAAAGCCACACGACAGGCTTGCATCAGCAGAACTTACCTGTCAAGGAAAATTGATAAATTGCGGTTCAAAAATACGGAATCAGACAGAAAAGGTGAGACACACTTCAAGAGCATACAGAACATCGCGGATTTTTGGTTGCGCTACCAAAACGTGTAACGCGAAACTGGAGTTTCGCGTTACACGGAGTTTGCAAACGGAGGTTTGCGCTCCGGTTCGTGATGTTTCGCCGGACGTATTTCACATTCGCTGTATTCGTGTCATTCGATGACTTTCAACGGTATATATCTTTTCTGGCTGATACCATGAGAATGTAGCCCCGGGTAAACGGGATCAATCTATCAAGTAATCCAATGATTTTGACCACCGGATAGATCAGTGAATATATTTTCAATGACTTTGCATGACGGGCGGCGTCCTCGTCCGAATTCGGGGAAATGCCGCCTTTAATGCCGCCGCGGTGTTTCTTCTTGCTCAATACAAAGAAATAGGCAAAATTGATGCCGAGTTCAATCCCTTCGCTGAAAAAGCGGCTAAACGACGTGGACTGTGTGACCACAAAGCCACTTTTGTCAAGTTTTTCCTGCAATTCTTTCAGGGAATACCCTTCGCGCACATGACCGTAATCTTCCGGTCGAAACCCAAGCCAACGACGAACGTGGTTAAGAATTAAGCCCTTCTCCGTATGTGGCACCGTAATATACAATGTTCCATCATCTTTCAACACTCGGAACATTTCGTGAATAAATTCTTGATCCGTATGAATGTGCTCCAGAAAATCAATTGCGATAATGCAATCAAACTGTTTGTCTTGAAAATTCAAGGTTTTGCCGTCAGTGTACTCAACCCCCTCTTTGACCAGTTCTCTGGTGATGCGAAGATTTTCCTCGTCAGCATCAACGCTGATCCAATTCCCGCCCCATTGGCGGAGATGATAGCTCAAGACCCCTTTATCACACCCCACTTCAAGGCAGGTTTTGCCTGCTAACGGTTCGATAAATCGCTGAATCGCCTGAATTTTTTCCTGCTTTTTTAACGACTTTTCTGCAATCTGCAACTGCCAGTGTTCCATAAGTTCCTTAAAATTTATGCGTGCAAACGTAAGCGTTCTTTCAACGCCTCCAGTTCCCGATCAAGACCAAGATCCGGTTTGGCCTCCAACGCTTCGAATTGCTGTTCTAAAGAAGGGGCGTTCAATTCTTCCTGCGCCGCATTCATGGCTTCTACGTTAAGCAATTTGTCTTCAAATTTTTCAAACACCTGGTTCGTCGTCAATTCATTCAACATGCCCTGTAATCGTTTTTGCGTTTCCGCGTGTCGAAACCGCATCACAAGATTCCGCTTTTTGCGCTGCGCCGTTTGAATTCGCTCTCGCAACTGATGATAATCCTGTTTCAACCTGGCAGAAAGCCGTTTTTGCTGTTCCCATTGAGGATGCAGTTGCTCGGTATAGTCTTCTGCTTCACGTTTGCGTTTCAGGGCTTCTCTGGCCAGGGATTCATTCCCCTCTTTCAACGCTAACACGGCGTTTTTTTCCCAGCGTGTAATCTCTTGCTGGTATTTTTCGACCTGGTTTTTCAACTGCTTTTCGTCGGCAATCACATTAATGACATCGCCACGTAGTCGCTCAACCTGTTTCTGCATATCTCGAATAGACTGTTCTATCGCCCGTTCAGGATCTTCAATACGATCGATCCAGGCATTGACATGCGACTTAATTATTGTCCAAAATCTTACAAAAATATTCATAATAAATTCCTTTATTAACTGAGAATCGCTTCGCGCACGGATTCGCAGATGGTTGGGTGCGGGAACACGATCTCATCAAATTCTTTGACCAGCATCTCCATTTCGATGCCCTGGGTACCGACGGTAATGATTTCGCTGGCATAAGGAGCAATGATGTGCAGCCCGAGTAATTCGTCATGTTCTTTGCCGATGATCGCTTTGACAAGTCCGCGTTCTCCCTCGGTTTCAGCAAGAAAACGTCCGTTTGCGACCAGATCATACTTTGCGATCCGGATCGGAATCCCCTGAGTACTCGCTTCTTTTTCTGAAAGCCCAACAGTGGCGATTTCGGGACTGGTGTAAATACACGAAGGAATCGCCCGGTAGCGGATATGCGCCTCTTCACCGGCCATCACATCAACTGCAACTTCCGCTTCGCGTGAGGCTTTGTGCGCCAGCATCCAAACGCCGTTCACATCCCCGGCCGCGTAAATGCCCGGAATATTGGTGCGCATCTGCACATCTGTGACAATCGCGCGTTTTTCAGTTCTGACTCCCACGCGATCCAGATCTAACCCGGCCAGGTTTGGGACAGTCCCAATTGAGAGTAAAATTTTTTCCGCATCAACCGACTGCTCTTGCCCGGATTTATCGCTAAAAAAGACCTTTCCGTCTTCAATGCGACTGACTTTTGAAGAAAGATGGAACTTCACGCCTTCTTTTTCAATTTGCCGTTTGAAGAGCACGGCAATTTCAGGATCGATCATGGGTAGAACTTCGTCTAGCATTTCAATCACGGTCACTTCTACTCCCAGGGCCCTGAAAAATGACGCAAATTCCATGCCGATTACGCCCGCCCCGATTACCACCAGGGATTCAGGGCATGCCTTGAGATCCAGAATTTCTCGACTGGTCAACACATTTGCAGAGTCCAGACCAGGGATTGGCGGGCGAGCCGGTTGTGCGCCAGTTGCGATCAAAATGTTTTGGGCGCTGAGATTTCCATCCGGAGTTTTCACGGTTTTGGTATCCACAAACGAGGCTTCACCGCGAATCACATCAATTTTATTAGCCTTCATCAAATAATCCACGCCTTTGACAATCCGTTTGACCACCTTCTCCTTGCGTTTCATGATGCTGTCAAAATCAAAGGACATTTCGCCGTTTACACGCACGCCGAATTTCTCGGCATCCCGAATGGTGTGAATCACTTTAGCGGTTTTCAACAAGGTTTTGGTCGGGATACAACCCCAATTCAGGCAAGTTCCCCCTAAAGTGGCTTCTTTTTCAATAATGGCGGTTTTCATGCCATGTTTCGCCGCACGAACTGCGCCCACATAACCGGCCGGCCCGCTACCGATAATGATGAGATCATATTGCATGGCGTTCCCTCCTTTTGAGTTATTTATTCATACATAATCCTTAGAAATGTATTTATCGGTTTTGAAACAGGTAATTATTTTTCTGAAAGAAGATAGTGATGAATTCCTCGTAGGAAAGTCAAGTTTTTTCCAGACCCATTATCTCTTGACATAATGAAATTATCATTTTTACGGAGTCTGTAAACAACAAAGAAATCTGGCGATGATTCAAGAGTTCTCTTGACAGGTTTCCCGGGATTCATTATAGGCACTATTGTCGTGCCTCATTTCCGAAACAACTCAAAAGGTTCTCACAATAGAAAAATGATGATTCGGCGAATATTGAACGTGCTTGTCATTTTACTTCTTTTTGGACTTCTTCGCCATGATACGGCACGAGCTGAAAGAATACAGTTACCTCTTGATGAGGCCATTGCATTGGCGTTGAAGCAGAATATCAATTTGCAATCTGCGCGGGATCGTCTGACCAGCGCCAATATTTCGTTGGAGGCGGCTAAATCGGATTTTCAGATCAAGGTCCGGCCTGAAGTATCGGGACTATTTCGACAGGGTGAAAATGTGGATCAGGCCTATGGCATTCAGGTGAGTAAACAATTGAAATTCGGCGCAGAATTGCAATGGCAAACAAACACCCGCATTGACGAGAGTCTGGACAACGCCTACCAGACGGATATGACGCTTTCTTTGACGCAACCGTTGTTGAAAGGACGCGGAATCTTGCCTACCACGCAAGAACTGGTCGCAGCCGAACGCAGTACGCAATCGCAATACCGCTCCCTTATTCTTGCGCAACAACAATTGATGATCAATGTGGCTACGAATTATTATGGCATTTTACGCGACGAAATGCTGATTGAGGTGAATCAACGCGCTTTAGAACGCGCTCGACTCTTGCTTCAGGCGGCTGAAGCCAAATTAAAAATTGGGATGGCTTCGAAGATGGATGTTTTTCGGGCAGAGTTACAAGTCTTGACTGCGGAAAATGGTACGGTTGACGCCCGGGAATCGCTGGAGAATACGCGCCGACAATTTAATCTGCTGCTCGGCGTCGATCTGGAAACGACATTTGAATTGACTTCTCCCCTGGAGTATCAAGCAATAGAAATTCAAAAGGAAGAATTGCTGCAATATGCTCTGGAACATCGGTTGGAACTTCAGGAAGCTTCGGATAACGTCCAGGATGCCGAACGCCGCCTGAAAATTGCCCGGCAAAATTTATATCCGCCCTTAAACCTTTCCGTTCAATACACCTTCAGCGGTGAAGGAAATGCCTTTGATCAAAGCCTGGAATTAGATGAAAAATATTGGGGGATTGGGGTCAACTCTTCCTTTGATCTCGATTTTGCCCGCGACCGGGCAACCTATCAACAAACCCAACTCGCATTGAACAGCGCGATTCGCGCCTGGCAAGCGACGCAACAAGATGTAATTTTAGAGGTGCTGCAAATGCTTAACAGCGTCAAACAGGCCCAGGCCAGGGTGGAATTGCAAAAGCAAAGCGTTGTGCAGGCCGAAAAACAGTTGGAATTGTCAGACTTACGTTATAAAAAAGGCTTGAGCGACAACCTGGATGTGATTGACGCCGAAGAAGCTCTGCTCAACGCCAACACCAATTATTATGCGACAATTGTGCAGCACCTGATCGCCAAAATGCGCCTGAAACAGGCGACTGCAACCCTTGAGGTGCCGTTTTAATCGTACCGGCGAACAGCCGTGTTCGCCGAAACAGATATTTTCAGAGGAGTTGTCATGAGCGTAGGCTCACCCGACGCAATGAAAATCAGATGTACCGCGAAACTCCAGTTTCGCGGGCGAATGAATGGTGCGCGAAACTGAAGTTTCGCGCTACATTTTCAGGGGAGACTCTATGATCGCGATCATCAATAGTTTCTTTTTTCCGATTGTTACAGAGGTCACAACCCGGCTGGCACAGCGATATGATGCCGGAGGCGGACTTGACATGCACGCCCTCGCAGCTAAAATATGCGCTGAAGCACCGGAAAATGAGAAACCGGGGATTTTGTTCGATGAAGCCTGTCAATTCGTGTTTTCCGAGAAAAAGCAAGGGATCGAGAACTTTGTCATCAGCTATACCTTTGACACGCCGAACAGACTCAAACTCCTGCGGGGATTGTTAAGTCGCTACGATAATGAAATTTATGCCTTTCGTTTATGTTTCAGTCCGATGGTGCTCACGGCGTTACTCTCCCCCTTCCCATCCGAAACAGGCCATGCCTATAACCATTGGGATATGCAGCAAGAAGAAGGAGCCAACATTGGTGATATGGGATATGAGATTCCGGTAACGTCAGACGATCCTGAAACCATTGTGCAGGCGATTTGGGATGATATTCATGAACCGGTTGAACTGAGTGACTATCAAAGCGAGTGGCCGGATATGTTTATGAATGAAAAAACCCGGATTTTGAATGCATTGCATGGAATGCCGGGAGAACTCGAGCATATCGGTAGCACCGCAATTCCCAATATGATCGCCAAACCGGTGCTTGATATGCTACTGATCATTGAAGATTTACGCAAAGCACGCCAATACATCCGACCGCTGCGCGAACTTGGCTATGCGTTTATTGACTATCCGCAAAACACCACGCGCCTCTTTTTCCGCAAGGGCAAACCCCGCAGTCATCATATCCATATTGTTGAGAAGGAAAGCCCTGCTGCCCGGGATCATCTGCACTTTCGCAATGCTTTATTGAGCGATGCGCTGCTACGCGAGGAATATCTACACTTAAAACAAGAGGCACTTCAAGAACATCAATTCTGCCGTGCCTTATACGGAGAGCGCAAAACCACCTTGATTCGCAAAGCCCTGGCACGGTATCGCGCATACACCAAAAACCGGGTTTCTTGAAGAAACCCGGTTTTTATACAGAATCTACACTCCTAAGCGATTCCGGCGCAGGATTTCGCCGTAGGTCTGAACTGTGCTCACCTGATGTCCCGTAAGTGGGTAAATGCGTTCGTGAATCGTATCAATGATCCATTCTTTTTGCGGGAAAAACTCTTCTTCCATCTCCGCTGCCGGGGTGATCCAGTTACGCGAGCCAACCACAGCCGGAGGACCGTCAAGATAGTTAAAGGCCAGTTGCGTCAGATTCGAGGCGACATTGTGCAAAAAGGAATTCCGTTCGCAGGCATCTGAAGCGAGCGCCACTTTCCCGGTTTTTTTGACCGATTCTACCAGCAAATCGTAATTCAACGGATTGATAAAACGCAAATCGATCACTTCTGCACTCACGCCATATTTTTCCTGCAACTCATCTGCCGCTTCCATAGCCGGATATAGGGTAGCTCCAATAGTAATCAACGTAAGATTTTTCCCTGCGCGCCGGATCACCGGTTCGCCTTCGGGGGTTTCATAATAGCCTTCCGGCACGCCGGTTTTCTCGAACTGTTCGCCGATGCCGTAGAGTTTCTGACTCTCAAAGAACACAACCGGGTCGCTGCCGTGCAGTGCCAGGTTCAACATGCCTTTGGCATCGTAAGGCGTGGCCGGGAACATCGCTTTTAAGCCCGGAATATGGGCGACAATGCTGGTCCAATCCTGCGAGTGCTGGGCCCCGTATTTGCTGCCGACTGAGATGCGTAACACCAGCGGCATTTTGAGAATACCGGCTGACATGGATTGCCATTTGGCGACCTGGTTAAAAAGTTCATCACCGGAACGCCCCATAAAATCGCAATACATCAGTTCCGGCACCACGCGGCCGCCGCATAAGGCATAGCCCACAGCAGACCCGACAATCGCCCCTTCGGAAATCGAGGTATTGAACAGGCGATGATAAGGCAGCGCTTCAGTCAAGCCGCGATATACCGCAAATGCGCCGCCCCAATCGCGATTTTCTTCGCCATAGGCCGCCATCGTGGGATCTTCATAAAAACGGTGCAGCATGGCCTCAAATAACCCGTCGCGATAAGTGAATAATTGCGCGGAAGCGTAGGGTTTACCATTTTCATCATAAGCAAAGCGCTGCTTCTTTGCCAGAGCCTTTACTCTGGGATTTTCTTCTTTGGGGATCAGCACCTCTGGCTCACGGTCGTCAAATTTGTCGATTTTCTGATTGGAAAACATGACGGTTTCAATGAATTCACCGCTGACCCGTGGCGAAATTTCCAGCGAAACTGCTAATTTCGTCACCTCTATAACTGTTTCCACGACATGCTGCTCGATACGGGCAAGTTCAGCGTCACTGATGATTTTATGTTGTTTAAGATACTCGCCGTAACTTTTGACGCAATCTATGTCCTGCCACAGCGCCAGTTCTTCTTTGGTGCGGTAGGAGGAAGCGTCAGAGGGCGAGTGGCCGGAAAAGCGGTAAGTAATCGTATCCAGCAGCACCGGGCCGCGTCCTTCCAGCAGAATTTGTTTTTTGCGAGCCGTCGCTTCGGCTACAGCCAGTGGATTATAGCCGTCAACCCTTTCAGCGTGCATATTTTCCGGGTTCACGCCAGCCCCAATCCGCGCCAGGATTTTGAAACCCATGGTTTCTCCGACCGTTTGTCCGCCCATACCATAGAAATTGTTAAAGAAATTGAACATCACCGGCGGTGCGCCGCCGATTTCTTTATCCCATAACGTTCGGTATTGATCCATGGCGGCCAGCATCATCCCTTCCCAGACCGGGCCGCAGCCCATGGAGCCATCGCCGATATTGCCGATCACAATGCCGGACTTGCGATTGATGCGTTTATACAGGGCTGCTCCGACGCAAATGTCACCGCTGCCGCCCACAATGGCATTATTCGGCATACTGCCAAAGGGTGGGAAAAAGGCGTGCATTGATCCGCCTAACCCCCTGTTAAATCCGGCTTTACGGGCAAAGATTTCGGCTAAGGTACCGTACAGCACATATTTCATCCCTAATTCCTTCACCGAGCCTTGATGTCCCTTTTCTACGACTTTCAGGCAATCGCCGTTCAGAAAGGTTTTCATGATCTCAAGTAAGGCATCCTCATCGAGTTTATGCACCGCAGAAAAGCACTTTGCCAGAATTTCCCCGTGACTCCGATGAGAACCAAAGATGAAATCATCGGTGTCTAACACCGCGCTCTGGCCGACAGACGCTGACTCCTGACCAATGGACAGATGCGCCGGGCCTTTATGATTATATTCGATCCCCTGATACGCGCCCTGAGTTTTAATCGTGTTCAGCATGGTCTCAAATTCCCGAATGAAGCGCATATCCAGATAAATCTGTTTTAGTCGCTCTTCTCCGAAGGTTTGAACTTCCTTCTTGATATCCGGTTGATATTGATTGACCGGAATATCATTGATTTTCAATATCTGCGGCTTGCGCATCTCCTTTGGATCAATTACAATTGACTTTGGCATAACAATGTTTTATGAGGTATGCTCGAGAATAGAACACTGATGGGACTGATTGGACTGATCTCCACTGTTTTTCGGGAAGCGTGACGAGCTCCATGCCGTCGCTATATCAGTACGCATCAGCTCAATCAGTCCCATCAGTGTTCTATTCCCGAGCCTATCTCATATTTAAAGTTCCCACAGCGTATCTCTGATCACTTCAGATACCGTTGGGTGGGGGAAGATAATTTGTTGTATATCCTGAACGCGCAGTTCGGCTTCAATCATCGCTGCTGCGCCGTAAATCATTTCAGAACAGGCAGCCCCAAACAGGTGCACGCCTTTGAGCACATTCGTGTCGGCATCCACGACCACCTTACACATTCCCGGCGCGCGTTTGCCGTATTCAGCCAGAAAACGGCCATTTGCGCGCATCTGCATGGTTGCGGTTTTTACGGGAAATCCCTGTTTTTGAGCTTCTTGCTCGGTCAGACCGCATCCGGCGACTTCAGGTAGGGTATAAACCACCCAGGGGATGGCATGATAACGCATTCGATCCCGCTGACCACAGATCGTGTTGACCGCGACTTCGGCCATGCGTGAAGCTGAATGCGCCAGCAGCGACTCGCCGTTCACATCGCCAATCGCATACACGCCGGGCAGATTGGTCTGCATCTGCTCATTGACCTTAATTCCCTGGCGGCGAATATCAAGCCTCAGGTGCTCCAATCCCTGCACATTCGGACGCCGACCGACAGACATCAAAATCAGATCCGCTTGCAGGGCCGTACTTTTCCCCTTCGAAGAAAATGTCACTGTGTTGCCTTGAATCGCCTCAACTTTCGCGCCGAGATGATAGGAGACTTTATCAATGCTTTTCCTCAGTAAACGGGCGAATTCCATATCCATCATCGGCACGATTTCATCCATCATTTCGATCACGTGTACCTCAACACCCACGCTGCTAAAAAATGAAGCAAATTCCATCCCGATATAGCCGCCGCCGACAATGATGAGCGACTTCGGCAATTCTGTTATTTGCAAAATTTCACGGTTCGTGACAACCTGCGAACTGTCAACACCCGGAATTGGAGGGACGAGGGATGAAGAACCGGTCGCAATAATCAGATTCTTTCCCTGATACGTATTGCCATTCACGCTTACAGTCTGGCGGTCGAGAAATTGCGCTTCTCCAGTCACAACTTCGACTTTATGCTTCTTCATCAGAAACGCAATGCCCTTACGCAGGGTTTCAATCACATCCTGCTTCCAGGTCATGGCTTCTGCCAGATCAAAACGCGCACAATCAAAATGTACCCCGAACTTTGCTGCCTCCATACCGTGAACATATTGCTTGGCCGAATTTAGCAGCGATTTAGTAGGAATACAGCCTTCATTGGTACACACGCCGCCCAGATGCGCTTTTTCAATCAGCAGCACCGATTTTCCTCTGGCCCCGGCGCGTTCCGCGGCAATATATCCACCCGGCCCCGCGCCAACGATCATGACGTCATAGATCATAATATTAACTACAGGAATGGTATATCAGCAGGAATATCTTTCTGAATTGAATTCTTGCTGATATACCATTCCTGTAGTTCTCTTTACCCTGCTAACAGCAGATCAAAATTGGCTAACGCTGTCGAAAGTTCTTTTAAGAAACGAGCAGCCGGTGCGCCGTCAACTGCGCGATGATCAAAGGTCAGCGACAGGCCGATATGCGGGACAAAGCGCACGTCATCACCGTTCATGACCGGTTTGGGCTGAATGGCGCACACGCCTAAAATGCCAACTTCCGGCGGATTCAATACAGGCGTAAAACTTTCAATCCCTAACGCGCCCAGATTTGTGACTGTAAAGGTCGCGCCAGTGAGTTCATCCGGCAGGATCTTGCCTTCCTGGCAGGCAGCCGTCAGACGTTTTGCCTCAACGGAAAGTTGTTTTAATGATAACAAATCTGCATTCTTGACCGGCGGCACCATCAATCCTCGCGGCGTATCCACTGCAATGCCGAGGTGCACCCGCTCGAATTCTTTGATCGTGTCTCCCAGAAAGTGCGCGTTCATAAATGGAAAACGGGGCAGCGTGTGCGCAACCACATAGAGCACAAGGTCGTTAATGGTGACGCCTTGCAGTCCGAAGCTTTCAGGCGCGGCTTTGAGGCGTTGGCGATAGGCTAACAATTGCGAGGCATCGGCCGACGCATTCATGGTTAGCTGTGCGGTGGTTTGCAGCGATTCTAACATACGCGCGGCAATAATTTTGCGCACCCCTTTGACCGGAATCTCTTTAACTGCGCCAAACTGGAGTGTCAAAGCTCGGCTTTGACTGCCGCTGGAGATCGCCGCTTTTCCCGGCATTTCTTGAGCAGGAACCGGCTGACGCAGATCTGCAGCAATCACTCTACCGCCAATGCCAGTGCCGGTTGCGGGCGCCTGTTTTCCCTGTTCGATTAAGGCGGTAATCGCGGCCGGCGTCAACGGTGCCTGATTTGTAATCGCAGCCAGTATGTCGCGTTCGATAATTCGACCTTCTGGTCCGGTTCCGGCAACGCCGGATGTATTCACACTTTTTGCGGCTGCAAGATTGCGTGCGCGGGGCGAAATACCTCTGCTTTCCGAAGATGAGCCTAATGATGGCGTCTGCGTGAACATCTGGGAAGGTTTCTGAGCCATCTCAGGAGTTTCCCGAATCTCTTTTTGCTGCTGTGCTGGTTGTGAAGTGTCCTTTGCAGGTAAGAATCCGTTGGTGTCCTCGCCGGGCTGTCCGACAATGGCTATCGGGGTCAATACAGGAACGTCAGTTCCTTCGGCAAAAAGTACTTTCAGTAACGTACCTTCTGCTTCGGATTCGACTTCAAAAGTCGCTTTATCGGTTTCGACTTCGCAGAGCACGTCTCCGACCTGAACGGATTCGCCTTCTTGTTTGCGCCATTCCAGGATCAGGCACGATTCAACGGTGTTGCCCTGTCTGGGCATAAGGATTTCTGTTGCCATGTTTAGCGTCTCCTACCTAATGAACCTACATGGATTTCATGTAGAGAGGGTTGAATAGTGATGTATCTTGAGTCTATCCTCCCTACATGAAATCCATGTAGGTTTAAATTTGAGTATCTTCTGGTAGCAAATTGTTATATCATGACAAATTTGGCAACTATTTTTTTAGAAAATTTATGAAAATTCTCATTTTTTTATTTACATTTTGGGTATATATTGTCAGAGTTGGTACAAAATATGAAAGATTGAGTTGCTTCGAGTATAACGCACGAACAATACAAAGGATATTTTATGGCACGCAGACGAGTAGCAATTTTACTGTTTGATGATGTTGAAGTCTTAGATTTTGCCGGCCCCTTTGAGGTCTTTTCTGTAACTGATGAATTGAACGCCGGGGCAAAATTTCAGGTATATACCGTAGCTGCAGTCAAAAAACCTGTGATCACTCGCAACGGCCTCTCCGTCAATCCGGACTATAACATTCATGATGCGCCGCTGCCGGATATTTTGATTGTTCCGGGCGGCGACGGAACCCGCCCGGTGCTCAAACGCGATCAGGTCATTGATTGGGTGAAAACCTGTGCGTCTCAGGCTGAACTGGTCTTATCCGTATGTTCCGGCGCATTAGTGTTGGCAAAAGCCGGATTACTGGAACATCTGCAAGCCACGACCCATCATCAGGTGTTCGAGACATTGGCAGCGCTTGCGCCCAACACTGAAATTGTGAAAGAACAGCGTTTTGTTGACAATGGCAAAGTGGTTACATCGGCCGGGATCAGCGCAGGCATTGATATGAGTTTATACATCGTCGAACGCCTTGAAGGGCGCGAAGTTGCTGATAAAACGGTGGCGTATATGGAATACAGACGATAGGAAAGCTTAAACCCCAACCCCCGCCCCAATGTTGTTGAACGAAGGAAATTGACAATTGACAATTGGTCATTTACAATTTGCAATTCAACGTTACAAACGGAAAAGAAGAGAATTGTGAATTGTGAATGATTAATTCTTAATTTAACAGCATTGGGGCCGGGGGTGAGGTCTTTCACTTTGAAAGTTCACAGAATTCAACAAATCGAGGAATATATCAAATCACGAGGAGTCGCAAGTCTGGATGAATTGTGCCGGCAGTTCGATGTGTCGAAAAACACGATCCGACGGGATGTTCAGGAATTAGAATCACGACAAATCGTCAAAAAAGTGTATGGCGGCGTGATGATGAACGAGGAAAAATTACTCATCCCGTCAATTTCGCAACGTCAGGTGCGGATGCCTGGCGAGAAAGCCCTGATCGGTCAGAAAGCCGCGGAATTTGTCAACGATGGGGATGTAGTGATCATCGACTCCGGCACAACGACGGTACATATCATTGAGCACTTGCAACGCAAACAAAATATCACCGTGATCACTAACAGCATTCCAGCCCTGAATGCCGCAGCATTGTATCAACAATTACACGTAATTGTTACCGGCGGCGATCTGCTGCACTCAACCAATTCCCTGGTGGGACCGGAAGCGATTGCCATGCTGAAAAAGCTCAATGCCAACCGCCTGTTTCTGGCGGTTCCCGGAATCTCATTGACCAAAGGCATTACCACCCATTCACGCATAGAGGCCGAAATCAAAAAAATGATGATGGAGGTGAGTGAACAAATTATTCTCCTGGCAGATCATACCAAATTTGATGCTGTTTCACTCGTGACCTTTGCCGAGCTTCATGATATTGACATCGTGATTACAGATCAGTCTCCTCCTTTACCTTATAATCACTATTGCACTGAACACAACGTGAGTATTGTTGTAGCTGTTCCTGAAAATCAGACAACTTTTGTAGAATCTTAATGGAGTTGACATGAGCGCGACGCTCACCCGACGCCATGAAAATCAGGTTCGTAGTAGCCGCTTTAGCGGCGTGAAGAAACGCTCAAGCGTTTACTACGAACGGATATTTTCAAACGGTATGATGAAAATCAGATGTACCGCGAAACTCCAGTTTCGCGGCTGTCAACGAATGCGCGAAACTGGAGTTTCGCGCTACATTTTCAGAGGAGAAATCCCATGATGAGAAAAGCGATTATTGTGGTATCGGCTTATATAGCGGCTCAAATGCTGGCTGATATCACAAGTTTAAAAATCATTGTGTTGTTCGGCTTATCAATGGATGCGGGGACCTTTGTGTATCCGCTGACCTTCACATTACGTGATTTAGTTCATAAAACGCTGGGGATTACGGCCGCGCGGACGTTAATCATCACCGCCGCAGTCATCAATCTTGTGATGGCTGGAGTATTTTGGTTTGTCGCGAATTTGCCGGGAGATCCACAAGTTGGCGAGCAAATGGAGTTTGCCCTGGTCTTATCGCCGGTATGGCGTATTGTGATTGCCTCCATTCTTGCGGAAGTGATTGCAGAACTTATTGACACTGAAGCTTACAGACTTTGGGTTGTGCGACACGGAGAGCGACACCAATGGGCAAGAGTGCTTGTGAGCAACAGCGTGAGCGTTCCCATTGATAGTATCCTCTTTTGCTGCATCGCCTTTTATGGCCAATTTCCTTTAACGGTGGTCATGAGTATTATTTTGAGCAACATCCTCATAAAAGGTGCAACCACCATCATCAGTCTCCCCCTCATCTATACTGTACCGGAACGAACCGAAATGAACGCCAGAGATTGATGCGGATCGTTACGTCGGAACCCTGAACAACGCCATCGGAAATAATGCGTGTCGGAATCCGGGATAATTTTATCAAAATATTTTTCCTAAAAATCTCTTGACGATTCCGACGGCTTTTTCTATCTTTTTATGAGTGAAAGTTGGCTGTGAAGAACAAGGAGCGTATCTCTATGGATGTCAGAACGGTGATTGATGGCATGAATCGCAATTTAAAGCTTCGCTTCAGCGATTATCGCGGAGTGTATTTTTTCGGTTCGCGCCAGCGTGGAGATTTTCAGGAAGATAGCGATTATGATCTGGTTTTTGTCTTCGATGGCAAACCGGATTGGCGCAAAGAAGATCAGATCCGGGACATTGTGTATCAACACGCCCTCGAATACGATGTCATCATTGACGGCAAATACTATGCCCAGGATGAGATCGAGCATTACCGGACTCCGTTTTGTGAGATCGTGTATAAAGAGGGGAAATTTTATGGCGTATGACAAGCAAGCTTTGATCATGTATCGTATTCAACGTGCGAAAGAAACAGCGACAGAAGCCAGAGAAGCGTTTGAGCGGAGTCATCTTCAATTGGCCGAAAACCCTATCTATTACGGGATGTTTTATATAGTGCAAGCCCTTGCTCTGAAACAGAACTTCACGACATCCAGACATACGCAACTTTTGGGGTGGCTTAATAAGAATTTTAGGTAGTGGTTAAATGGTAACTGATGCCCGCTCGTTGAGCGAAGTCGAAACGAGCCACCCGCAGTTCCCTACCAGCAAAAACTAAGCGGATTTCATTGCTCTGACAAAAAAGATTGACTTTCTATTCAGCATGTTGAAAATACAAATATTTTCAACATGCTGCGACCGATCGTAAAATCTGTAACACTTAAAAAAACAAATTCGCTCTTTAGCATTGGGTTGTGAAAGAGGGGTGAATTTCTTAGCGAACATTTCCTCAGCATAACTCATTACAGCTTATGAAAAAATTAGTGTTGCTTCTCTGCTGTTGTCTGGCCCTCACTCAGATTCAAACTGCGGCTCAGGAAACCAAGTTAGGGGCCTTTGTCTATCCCCCCTTTTATGTGGAACAAAATGGACAGATTGAGGGGATAGCAGTAGAAATTATCACAGAACTGTTTGAACGTTTACACCTGAACTGGAACTTGACAATGTATCCGCTGAAACGTGCACTAAAATACATGGAAACGGGCAAACTTGATGCGATTATCATTCTGATTAAAAATCCTGAACGGGCTGAATACATAGATTTCACTGACCCTGTTATTACGGTACGGGGCCTTATCTGGTCTGCAGCCGATCGAGGGGCCATAGAATTTGCGCAATTGTCAGATTTATCCCGATATAAGTTGGGAGTCACCCTGGGATATAGCTACGGCCCGGAATTTGATCAATTAGTGCAGAGCTTCCCTCATGTGGATCCTGTGAATTCAGATTTGTTAAATTTTACGAAACTCTTAAATAATCGGATTGAGGCCTTTCCCTGTAATGAAATTGTTGCGAAAAGCCTGTTCAAACAAAACCCGGAGTTACAGGGGAAATTTACTCATGCTCCCAATGCGTTTATCACCTGGGACTTGCGTATAGGCATCAGTAAAAAATCCCCACTGGTTGAGAAGATAGAAACTATCAATAGTATCTTAACAGCATTGCACAAAGAAGAGGTGATCGAGCAGTTAGTAAAAAAATACATTGAGTAATCACAGCATGCTTGTATAGTTAGAGCTCATCAAAATGATAAAAACCGGGTTTTTTGAAAAACCCGGTTTTTACCAATATCAACTATACCTAATACCGTTCAAACTCTGAATCCTGCTCATCATCGCCAATGGTGGATTTGGTTTTTAGTTCTGATTTCGCAGACGTTTTCTTTGCTTCTGTTCCCATTGATGTCTTCTTCTTCGGCCCTTCTGCTAAATTCTGGTGCGATTCCGATGTTTGGGGACCTTCTTCGGCAATGGTAAAAAAGGCGATGGCCTGTTGGAGCTGTTGAGCCTGATTCACGAGTTGCTCGGCGGCTGAAGCGGTCTCCTCGGCGATCGTGGAGTTTTGCTGGGTCACACTGTCTAATTCTTGAATGGCGCGGTTAATTTGTTCTGCGCCACTATTCTGCTCATTACTGGCCGCACTGATCTCCAACACCAGTTCGGTAGTTTTACGAATACTGGGCAAAAGGGTGGCTAACATGGTTCCAGCTTTTTCCGAGATGTCAAGACTGGAGGTCGCTAATCGGTTGATCTCTTCGGCCGCTTTTTTGGTCACCTCGGATAATTGCCGCACTTCTGAGGCAACTACCGAAAAGGCCTTGCCATGGTCCTGGGCCCGCGCCGCTTCAATGGTGGCATTCAGCGAAAGCAAGCGCGTCTGGTTGGCAATGTCTTCGATAACCGCAATTTTTTGCGCAATTTGCTGCATCGCTTTCACGGTTTCAGCCACCACCCGTCCCGCTTCTTCGGCATACTGCGCCGATTGCACGGCAATTTTTTCCGTTTGTCGGGCATTATCCGCATTCTGGCGAATATTCGCCGCCATTTCTTCCATAGAACTGGAACTTTCCTGCATCGAAGCCGCCTGTAGCGAGGCCCCATTCGACAATTGTTGCGCGCCGGCACTCAATTCCTGACTAATGGAGACCATAGCATTGGCAGTATTTTTCACATTACTCACCACCGATTGCAATTGTTGACTCATTGTATTCAAGGCATGCATCAGATTATCCCGTGAGGATCGCTCCTGAACTTCCACCATCAGGTTCCCGGCGGCCATCGCTTCCGCCAGGTTGGTAATTTCGTGCATCGCCTCAATCAGGAGATTTAAATTATCCTTCATGACATTAAAGTCGCCATGATACTCCGCCGTGATCGGTTCAGGCAGATCACCTTTAGCAATCTGATCTAAGTAGCCGGTCGCAACATTCAGAGGCGTCATAAAGGCATCAAGTACGCTATTGATCCCGCTGATGAGGGCGCGCCAGTCACCCGCAAAAAGTTCAGCGTTGCCCCGCGCGTCCAACCGACCATTTTGTACCGCCTGGATCAATCCCTGGGTCTCGGTTAACATCTGTTTCAGATTGTCGATCAGGAGTACCAGATTCTTTTTCAGCTTGTTGAAATCACCTCTGGCCTCCACGTTAATCTGCTCCGGAACATCGCCTCTGGCAATCTGCTCAATCGCTTCGGTGGCAATCGTAAAAGGAGTGATAAACGCATCAACCACCTGATTGAGACCTAACACAAGTTCCCGCCACCCACCGCCGAACGCGGTCACATCGCCGCGTGTCTCAAGTTGTCCGTTTTGAATCGCCTGGCTCAGGATTTTCATCGTTTCTAACACATTGCGGATATCAGCACCTAAGAGATTCAGGTTGTTTTTAATTTTATTGAAATCGCCATAGTAATCTTCTGTAATCTGTTCAGGGATTTCGCTTTTCGAAAGTCGCTCAATATAGGTTGCCGTTGTATTAATCGGAGTGACAAGGGCGTCAAGCAAATTGTTGATGCCCACGATGAGGTCGCGCCAATTACCTCTATATCCTTCCGGATGGCCACGCGTCGCTAACTTGCCATCCTGAATTTCCTGGCTCAGTCGATTCAGCTCATTCAATACCTGCGTGATCGTCGTTTGCATGGTCCGAAATGCGTTTGCCAACATCCCGATTTCGTCATGGCGCGTAATATGCAGCTCTTTACTGAAGTCGCCTTCTGCAACGGCATGTGCGGTCTCAGTAATAATGAGATTAATAGGGGTCACAATTGATCGGGTAATCACATAGATCACAATGGCTGTGACGATCAAGCTCGAAAGGGCAAGAATCAGATTAATGTTTCGGATCCGGATGGCCGGTGCAAATAGTTCGGTCGTATTGGCGGCCACCACTAAGATGGCCCCCAACTCATCGGAAGTTCGGTACACCGCGTGCTTTTCCGTCCCTTCCCACTGGTAAATAATCTGACCGGTTTTGTTAGTCAGCATTTCTTTACCAAACGCAAATTCCGCCAGATTTAAGGTCAAAATCCTGGTTTTATCAGGATAGGCCAGCACGATTCCATCCATATTCAACAGATACGCGTAGCCTGTCTTCCCAACATGGATAGTATCAATAGTGTTTTCGGCAAAATACTCCAGGCGTAGAATGCCGAAAAATACCCCCATCACGTCGTTTCCGGTCTTGACCGGGGATGCAATGATAAAGACTGGCTGTTGGCTACCCTCGCTCTGACTTAACTTAGTGATGCAGGGTTTATCCGTCATGACCTCCTGAAAATACTGGGACCCTGCAATATTGTGGCCAATCATGTCCGGATGAGATGCAGCAATAATTTCGCCTTCACTGTTCGCCAGGGCCAAAGCTTCGTAGAAATGATAATCTTCCTGAAAGGTGGTCATCTGAAGACTGGCGGCTTGCCGGGCGGACTTCCCGATATAGGTCGCCGGTATGGCATCCTGATAGATTTGCTGCGCGCTCCAATTGCGGATGTTGAGCCTGGCGCCGCCAATCCAGGAGCTTAACTCGCGAAAGGTCGCATCAGCGATCATCGTGATTTGGGCGATCATCGCCTCTTCCAACGCCTGCCTGGCTTGGGTGTACGCGATGAGAGTGGACACTCCCATGGCGATCACAAACAGAATAATGGTGGGGACTAAGAATTTAGCCGTCAGACCAAATCGGACAGGCACTTTCATAAATGGTTTCTCCTATGAAAATGTAGCGCGAAACTCCAGTTTCGCGCACCAGTCATCCGCCCGCAAAACTGGAGTTTCGCGCTACATCTGATTTTCATTGCGTCGGGTGAGCCTACGCTCATGACAACTCCTTTGATTAAAAAGAAAGGGATCAGAAAACTCGAAGGCTCCGATTCTGATCTCCTCGCTAGTTGTGTTATTCAACAATCGTAGCGGCCTGCAGAATATTGTACGGGATATTGATCCCTAATTTCTCCGCAGTGCTGACATTCAGCACAAACTTGGGATCGGGATCCATTTTGATGGGTACCTCATTGATGATTTTCCCATTTACAAGCACCTCAACCACCGATTCCGCCAGCAGATGCCCCATAATCGTTTCATCGGCAACAAACCCTCCCAACGCGCCAGCGTTCACCGCAATGACAAGGAAAGAGAAGACGGGAGTATGCCCGGCCGCCTTAACAATGTTTGCCGCATAGTCATTGAGGAGATTGGCTCCGATAATTACGGCAGAGACTTTGTCACGATACGCTTCTACCGCGGCAATACTCTCAGCTTCTGTCGCACACACTTGCTCATAGTAGGTGATGCCAAGTTGTTTACAAACGGTTTGCGTCGCAGTCCGATCAAGCGGTGTGCTGGCATGCCCCTCTTGAAGTAACAGCAACACAGAATCCAGATTCGGCAGAATTGCCTGAAAGATGTCGAATTGTTTCTCCACAGGAACATAGTACGTTACCCCCGTAATATTCCCCTCCGGAGCCTCCAGATTCTTTACCACCCCGAGCAGGCCAGGATGGTTCACACCCGCGATAAAAGTTGGAATAACAGGAGGATGGGCGATCAACCATTGGGATCCATTACTCCGCATCACAATCATGCCATCCTTTTCCCTTTCAAATCGGGCAATAAGCTCACTCATGGCCTCCACATCCGGAACAGTTTGGAGCTCGAGATCGACATCCGGGACAAGTTCCATGATCTTCGCGCGAAAAGCCTCTTCGATTTTGATTGCCTGGTTAGACTCCCCCGGCCAGGTGATGCCTAATTTTAACGGGGCGGCCAGGGCAACTGTGTTACTGACTGCTAATACAACAATGATGACCATTGCGACACTTTTCATGACTCTCATACACATGTCTCCTTGTTCTTCCATTTCAATTCTCCTTTCATAAATACACCGCTATACTTACAAAAGGAACAACCGATAATTAGGGGTTTAACAACATTCTGTTCCAACCTCACGATGGGTTTGATATTTTAAAATTATTCTGTCCTGTGATCATATTCGTCAAGAGTGATACGATATTTTTTTAAAACCCATGAGAGTATTCTATCAGAAAACCAATAGAAAGATTGGAAATTCCACTACGATGATACCATCATGCTCCTTAAAAAATCTCAAAAACATCAAAATCGTTCAAACTTGCCATCAATGTCATCAGCATGATCGCGAAGGGGTTTAGGGGATGAATCTGCAGGCTCAGCGTGGGTCTCTTCACCTTTCACCTTCCTGATAGGCGATCGCGTCTGCTGCTTTGATTGTTCAGAACGGGATGATGTTTTCTGATGCATGGCTTTTAACTCCTTTAGCTGAAAAGATTCCTCAATGGTAAAAAAGGCAATGGCGTGTTGGAGTTGTTGGGCCTGATTCACAAGTTGCTCGGCGGCTGAAGCGGTCTCCTCGGCGATCGTGGAGTTTTGCTGGGTTACGCTGTCTAATTCTTGAATAGCGCGGTTAATTTGTTCTGCGCCGACATGCTGCTCATGGCTGGCTGCACTGATGTCCAACACCAGTTCGGTGGTTCTACGAATACTGGGCACAAGCGTGGCTAACATGGCTCCGGCCTTTTCGGAGATGTCAAGACTGGAAGACGCTAATTGATTGATTTCTTCGGCCGCTTTTTTGGTCACGTCGGATAATTGCCGCACTTCGGAGGCAACCACTGAAAAGGCTTTGCCGTGATCCTGAGCGCGCGCCGCTTCAATAGTGGCATTCAGTGAGAGCAAGCGCGTCTGGTTGGCAATGTCTTCGATAATGGCGATTTTTTGCGCAATCTGCTGCATGGCTTTCACGGTTTCAGTCACCACTCGCCCTGTTTCTTCGGCATACTGCGCTGATTGTACCGCAATTTTTTCTGTCTCGCGGGCATTATCGGCATTCTGGCGGATATTCGCCGCCATTTCTTCCATGGAGCTGGAGCTTTCCTCCATCGAAGCCGCCTGTTCCGATGATCCATTCGACAACTGTTCCGCACCGGAACTCAATTCCTGGCTGATGGTAACCATAGTATTCGCAGTTTCTTTGACATTCGCGACAACTGATTGTAAATGCTGGATCATCGCGTTTAAGGCTTGCATCAGGGTATCCTGCGCCGAACGTTCCTCCAGAGTCACAGTTAAATCGCCCTCAGACATTTTTTGAGCCAGACTGGTGATGGCGTTCATGGCGTCAATCAACTGGTTCAGATTCTCTTTCAGGGTGTTAAAGTCGCCTTGATACTCCCCGCTGATTTTAGGCGGGATGGTGCCTTTTGCTACCTGATCGATAATCGTAGCCGCAGTGCTGATCGGTGCAGCAAATGCATCAACAACCTCATTGATTCCCATCACCAGATCGCGCCAGCCGCCAGCCATGTTTGCTACGTCGCCGCGCACATCCAACTTGCCCAGACGAATCGCTTGAATAAGGGTGCTCACTGTTTGCAGAACATCGGTGAGTCTGGCAACCATTCCCTCTAAAGCTTCCATCAAGCGATCATGCTCTGATCGCTTACGAACCTCTACCGTCAGATTGCCGGCGGAAATCTGTTCAGCCAAATTTGTAATCTGCGTCATCGTATCAATCAATTCATTCAAATTGTGCCTGGTGATATTAAAATCGCCCTGATACTCAGCGGTGATCTTGTCAGGAATGTCACCTATTGAAATCCGAGCGAGTGCCGCTGATGTGACGGTGATGGGGTCGACAAAGGCTTCAATCAAGTTATTCACCCCTCCAATCAAGTCGCGCCAACTGCCGCTATAGCTTTCGATTTCGCCGCGCGCTGTCAGTCGGCCTTCCTGAATCGCCTGGATCAGACCTTGTAAATCCTGGAGAACCTGCCGAATCGTGGTTTGCATAGTTTGAAACGCACTGGCTAAAGCTCCGATTTCATCGCGCTGACGAATCTGCAAGGTCTGATTAAAATCGCCAGCAACAATGGCCTTGGCTCCATTTGCCAACGCTACCACCGGATTCACAATCAACTTCTTCCCCATGAGGTATGCTAAAAGGAGTAAGACCACGAAAATGATTAGAGCAGCCCAACCCACCTTCACTAAATAGGCCTGCCGCTGCTGAAACATGGTGATTTTGGGCAGTGAGGCTCCGATAAGCCAATCCCAGGTCTCGAAATACCGGTACGCGGTGAAATGGCCGATCCCTCCAAGGGCATAATCGCGCGTGCCGGATTTTTGACTGACCATCTGCTCAATCACCTCAGGACTGAATGCTTGTTGATAGAGCTGCTCGTTACTTTGCGAGGCTTTCGACTGCAAGAGCACTTTTTGCTCTTTGATCGCGAGTACATAATACTCTTCGGTCTGCGTTTCCGCTTCAGCCTGAAGTTGCTGCAAAATCTCAGTCTGCGCTTGTTGGACGTACGCAGCAATACCAGTCACGCCGGACTCCTCTAACAGTTTGATGGTGGCTTCAATTTTTTCAATCTGCCTCGCTAATTTCAGCGAGAGAAGTTCGGTATTTAACCCGTAAATAATCGTGTTAATCACCCCGGTGCCGATCAGCACCATCAACACCACCAAAATTAATAACAGCAAACCTATAAATAGAGAGAGTTTCATTTGAATTTTCATAGCTGTCAACAAAATGCACAGATAACCCGGATCTTGCAGATGTTTTGGCACGATCTGCAAGACCAGAGGTCATCTATATGTCCTTATGCGCTTATTTGCGGATAACATCTTTGCCTTCGTAATCGTTAAAAATCACATTCGCAAGCTTTAAGGCATCCAATGACAATGTAATACCCATGAAATCAGCAGTTTTGCGGTTTATAGCAACCAGCGTTTTGCGCGGATATTCGGCTTTGATCGACTGAATGGGTTCGCCTTTCAGAATGCGCGCCGCCATTTCAGCTAATTGCAGCGCGACATCATCGGTATCAACCGCAAAGGCGCATAACACTCCGGATTGGACTGTCGGTACCCAAAAGGTGACATAGGGTTTCTTGAGGCGTTCGCGCTGCCACTGAGCCACCTCTACATTTCGATCCGGAATAGTCCCATCGCGTTTGAGATAGGGCCAGGCTAAAACGACCAACCAGCCGACTTCGGGATCCTCATTATACTTCAGCAACGCCGCTTGCCAGTCTTCATAGTGGGTCGTGTCTTCAATCGCTTTCAAGGGAACATCCAGGCGTTTGAGTGCATCCAAGACTTCCTCTTTTGGAAATATGACGCGTTGCTTATTTTCAAAAAAGACCGCCTGTTGTCCCGGTTTCAACGGCGCAATCGTGTGTAACAGCTTCAAACTATTATACACGGTATCTTTGTGTCCCGTATATACACCTGTGATGTTAGCGGTCGGAATACCGTCCGGACCAACATACGGGGCAGTGCCCCAATACGAAACGGTAGGTACGCCCAATTCATGCAATTTTGCTGTGACCCCGGTTTCACCGCTATACTCAATCACCACATCCGGCGCGAGCTGCGCCACCTGCTCTGGCCAGTCTGCCGGTCTTGGCGCCTCAAAAGAAACCAGTTTGAGGTTTGTGTTTTCTTGAAATCCCGCCTGCGCCAATCCAGCGAGCACGTGTTGTTTCATGGTTGTTTTGGCAGGCTCTGATGTGTATTCCACCAGCACCACAGTTTTCATCTCTGCTGTGAATCCAGCATTCGCCAGAAAACCCAAACAGCAAATCATTGCGATCATAATTCTCATTAACCACCTCATAACACAATCCTCCGAGTCTGTAAAACCTGAACAGCAGGGAAAACCATTTCCTGCCGTTCGGTTTCGAGCCATAATGTAAATTTCATCAGACAACTTTTACATGATGTTTGTATAATCCCGTTTTTTGAATTAAGCAAGAATTTTTATAAAAATTATTTTCGAATGACGTCTTTGCCTTCGTACCCATCACTGGTCTGCGATGACACAACATCAATAACGCTCAAATTCAGTATCGTACTTATCGGCATTGTCGTGAAAGCTGACATTCTCAGGAGATGCAGCAGATAAAAATGATGTCTTTTCTTCTTTTGCTCCCCTTTTTTCAGATATTGAGCTTTTCTCTGGCTTTCTCGGATGAGAGATAATGCCATGATTATTCGATAGTTTCCGGGAAGACTCTGCAATCGTAAAAAAGGCGATCGCGTGTTGGAGTTGTTGGGCCTGATTCACGAGTTGCTCGGCGGCTGAAGCCGTTTCCTCGGCGATGGTCGAATTTTGCTGGGTCACGCTGTCTAATTCTTGAATAGCGTGGTTAATTTGTTCTGCGCCGGCATTCTGTTCATGACTGGCCGCACTAATCTCTAACACCAGTTCGGTGGTTCTCCGGATACTGGGCACGAGCGTGGCTAACATGGTTCCGGCTTTTTCGGAGATGTCGAGACTGGAAGATGCTAATTGATTAATCTCTTCGGCCGCTTTTTTGGTCACATCAGATAATTGCCGTACTTCGGAGGCAACTACCGAAAAGGCTTTGCCATGGTCCTGGGCGCGCGCCGCTTCAATGGTGGCATTCAGCGAGAGCAAGCGCGTCTGATTGGCAATGTCTTCGATGATGGCGATTTTTTGCGCAATCTGCTGCATGGCTTTGACGGTTTCAGCCACCACCCGCCCGGCTTCTTCGGCATACTGCGCTGATTGCACGGCAATTTTTTCTGTCTCGCGGGCATTATCGGCATTCTGACGGATATTCGCAGCCATTTCCTCTATGGAGCTGGAACTCTCCTGCATCGAAGCCGCCTGCTCAGAGGCTCCATTTGACAACTGTTCCGCGCTGGCACTCAATTCCTGACTGACAGTCACCATGGTATTGGCGGTCTCTTTGACATTCATGACCACCGACTGCAAGTGTTGGATCATGGCGTTCAAGGCTTGCATCAGGGTATCCTGCGCCGATCGTTCCTCAAGGGTCACAGTTAAATCGCCCTCAGACATTTTTTGAGCCAGACTGGTGATGTCATTCATGGCGTTAATCAACTGGTTCAGGTTCTCTTTCAGCGTGTTAAAGTCACCCTGATACTCCCCGGTGATTTTGGGCGGGATACTGCCTTGCGCCACCTGATCAATGATCGTGGCCGCAGTACTGATCGGTTCGACGAAAGCATCGACCACAGAATTAACGCCCAACACGAGTTCGCGCCAGCCACCGCCGAAGGCCGTCACATCGCCGCGTGTATTGAGTTGTCCATTTTGAATCCCCTGGCTCAGGGTTTTCATCGTTTGCAGAACATTCCGGATATCGGCGCCTAAGAGATTCAGGTTATTTTTAATTTTATTGAAATCACCGTTGTAGTTTTCCGTAATTTGTTCCGGGATATCGCTTTCCGAAAGTCGCTCAATGTAGGTTGCCGTCGTATTAATCGGGGTGACAAGGGCATCAAGCAAATTGTTGATGCCCACGATGAGGTTGCGCCAACTGCCGGCGTACCCCTCCACATCGCCGCGCGTCGCCAGTTGACCTGCTTGAATCGCCTGGATCAAGCCCTGTAAATCCAGTAGAACTTGTTGAATTGTGGTTTGCATGGTCTGAAAAGCACTAGCTAATGCGCCGATTTCATCGCGCTGGCGGATTTGAAAGCTCTGGTCAAAATTGCCGGCCGCAATCCCTTTTGCGAGGACAAGGAGTTTGTTGATGGGGCGCAGCAACATGCTTTGCAAGATAAAAATCAGAACAAGGAAGATGCTTATATCTAACACCAGAACAATCACCACGATGCTGATCACTTCGCGGATTAATTCTTCCTGGAGAAAACGTTGGGTCAGATAGACCTCTACCGTACCTAACGTTTCTTGATCTTTTACGATTGGTTTCTTGATGAGAATAAACTCATCTGAGATCTCTCCTTGGGTGTCAATAATCTGCCAGTCCTTGTCTCGAATCTTGCCAATGGAAATACTGTTATCATCGGCTTTTCTGATCAACACGGCATAGATATTGTAATTTCGCATTTCCGAAAGGAGGATCATTTTAATTTCTTCCTTGGCGTAATTCCACATCGGCAAGGCGAGCGCCTCGGCCAGTTTCTCGGCGGTATCATTCGCCAGCATTCTGAGTTCAACGGTCTTCCGTGTAGAAATTTCATAATATTGATATCCCCCAAAGACCAGGAGGATCAAGGTAATGAAGGCAATAACGGTTAATCCTATTTTGAGTTGAATCTTGTAAGTTTTTCGTATCCCTGGCAACTGGGTACTCATGATCATAGCTCCTCAAAAACTTCTTTTTCCATGTTTCCATCGTCCCCGACAGGTTTGAATAACCTGTCGGGATTGTGGGGAACAATTATTTATTTTCAGGCACAGCGATGTCATATTTCTTGAATATATTATCGCGTGTTCCTTCCGCTATGAGTTTCTTCAGTTCTTCATTAAACTGATCGCGTAATGCTTCTGCATTCGGCCATTTTTTGCTAAACCCCGCATAAAATTCTCGCACCGGACCAATAGATTTATCAATATAATCCACCCCATCAAGTTCGGGCGAATACATCTTGATAATTCGCGTGCATTGGGTTTTCGGACAGACCGCCAGGTCAATCCGATTATTAGTTAATTTGGTTAATTGTTGATAATCAACTGTCTCTGACGCCGGGATAGCATCGGTTTTATTGAATTTTTTCTGCTGTAGCGCCTCCATAAACGTACTGCCGTAATAATAGCCGTCAACATACCCGATCCGATAGTCTTTCACGTCTTCCAGCATGTTCCAGGTAATATTATCGGATTTTCGTTTAAAAAATACGACCTCGATGTAGATGATCCCGTCACTAAAAAAAAGCTCTTTTTCCCGTTCAGGATTCTTTGAAAAAGTGAAGAGCATAGCGGCTTTCCCGCTCGCAGCCGTCTCGTATGCCCGATTCAACGGCAGCAGTTTGACGTTAGGCTCAAAGTTCATTCGTTTCAACGCTTCGACAACAATTTCATAGCTCGCCCCGGTGACGTTGCCATCCTTATCCAGGTAATTGTAAGGAGCAAATTCCTGACACACCACAGGCAATTCTTCTGCCAACACCATCCAAGGGACAAACAACAATAAAATACATAACCCTATCTTTTTCATAAGTCTTCATCTCCGTAGTTCGAACGTTAGTACCAAGAACCCCCTGTCCATACAATCGTTAGTGACAGAAGGTCTCATGTTAAATAGACATCGTAACGATCTTTCTTTTTGCTATCATCTGCACTGCTCTCCTCCCGTCCTTCAGAAAAATACTTACATCTATTTGCACATAATAACAAAAGAAACTCCAAAAACCCCACCCCTTTCAGATATTTCTTGCGATCCATATCTTTTTGAAAACGTATCAAACAGTGTATCCTATTTGCATGTTTACCATGTAAACTACGAACCATGTCAAGGGGGGATGGAAAAATCATCGTAAATTTGGACTTTTTTGGGGCACGATCTGATCTCTTCCCTGTCTGCATCTTATTTTCGAATCACCTGTTTGCCTTCGTAGTCGTCATAGATGACGTTTGCTAGTTTCAGCACATCCATCGAGAACACAATGCCCAAATTTGTGGCGGTTTTGCGATTGAGCGCAATGCTGACTTTGTTCGGATATTCGGCCTTGATCGTCCGGACATCTTCCCCCTGTAACACTCGCGCCACCATGCGTCCGCATTGCGCGCCGACCTCCGCCGTATCAATGCCAAAGGCGCAGAGGGTGCCGGCTTGTACAGGGAACTCCCATTGGGTCACCGTCGGCTTTTTGAGATGCTCACGTTCCCAGGGATACAATTCGGTCAGCGTGTTAAATGCGCTGCCATCTCGCTTACGTCTTGGGGATGAGCGCAAAATCCACCCCACGTCGGGATCGTCATTATAGTGCAGAATCGCTTGCTGCCAATCTTCGTACACCGCAGCATTCACCACGGCCTTGAGTGGAATCTGCAACCGTTGCAGGGCATCAACCACCGTTGCTTTGGGAAGGATCGGAAACTCAGGATTATCCAGGAAGACCACCTGCTGTCCTGGCTTCAGGGGGGCGACTTTCTGCAAGAATTTATAGCTATTATACACCATATCCGGTAAATTGGTATAGAGCCCGGTAATATTGGCGGTGGGCATGCCGTCGGCCCCGACAAACGGTTCAACATTGACCCGTGTAATCACTGGAATTGACAGTGTGTTTAAAGCGGCAAGGGTATTTCCTAATCCACTGATTTCTAAGATCACATCTGGCGTGATCTCCTGAATCCGGGCAAGCACTGGCGTCAGGTCGCCTTGCGAAGGCACCGGAATTTGTGTGATGATGACATTGTGTTGATCGATCAGTCCGGCCTGTTTCAGGCCATTGAACATTTGTTCAGTCACCATGGTGTTGGTATCTTCTACATCCAGCACCACGATTTTTTTAAGCTCGGCCGCAAACCCGGCATTCGCGAACACCCCTATTAACACCACCAGCAGCACACTTATCCTCACCATGCGTTTCATAGCATTACTCCTGGCCAGCCCAACGTGAGCGATCTGATGAAATCATCATATTGTTCATTTTGCAGGCCTCAACATGATTATAAGAAAGAAAGGAATCCAACTTACTTCAGGTATTGTAACCATTAAATTCAGATGTCAAGGGGGGGGACAAAAAAATATCGTAACATTGAAATTTTTTTGACCCCCGGGTTATTACTTCCGAATGACTTGCTTGCCTTCGTAGTCGTCATAGATCACATTGGCTAAATTCAACACGTCCAGTGAGAACACAATCCCCAAATTCGTGGCGGTTTTACGGTTCAGGGAAATACTCACTTTCTGCGGGTATTCGGCTTTGATCGACTGAATCGGTTCCCCTCGCAAAACACGTGCCGCCATCCGCCCAGCCTGTTCCCCCAAGACATCCAGATCGAGACCAAATCCACATAACGCCCCATCACGGACTGTCGTTTCCCAATACGTGACCATCGGCTTCTTCAAATGCTCCCGCTCCCAGGGGAACATCTCTGTGAATATGTCCACAGGGCTTCCATCTCGTTTCCTCATTGGTCCTGTTCCTCTTAAAATCCAGCCGACTTCCGGATCGTCATTATACTGGAGCACCGCTTGCTGCCAATCTTCATAAATGGTGGCATCAACCACTGCTTTGAGTGGGATCTCTAAGCGTTGCAGCGCCTCAACCACGTCTGCTTTTGGGATCAAGGCGACTTCCGGAATATCCAGAAAGACGGCTTGCTGGCCCGGCTTGAGCGGCGCGACTTTCTGGAGAAACTTGTAACTGTTATACACAAAATCCGGTAAGTTCGAGTAGATGCCCGTCACATTCGCGGTGGGGACGCCTTCCGGATTGACATCGCGTTCAACGCCATTGACCGTGATGATCGAGAGAGAAAGCTCTTTTACCGCCGCCACAACATGGCCGAACTCACTGGTATTGACGACCACATCCGGCGCAGCTTCCTTCACCTGAGCGACTATTTGCGCTGGGTCGGTGTTTCCTAACACCAGCATTTGCATGCCGGTCAGATTGCGTTGTTCCTCAAACCCCGCCTCTGCCAGTCCTTTCAGCACGTACTCTGGCATAGATTCGGCTGAGCGTGAGGACAAGATGATGACTTTTTTCAATTCCGCCGTGAACCCGATGTTGACGAATATCCATAGCAACCCAACCATGGCCATACTGACCCACACGATGCGTTTCATACCGTTACACTCCTGGCCTTGCCCAACATGAACAATGTGAGAGATTATCATTACATCGTTTGTTTGGTAAGCATCAAATATGATACAGCATTATGCAGAACCATTAACCTGATACCTGTCACAAAAACCAGGTTTCTTGAAGAAACCTGGTTTTTAGCCATGTCAATTATTATGAATAATGCTGTAATACGGAGAGAAAGAAATTCGACTCACTTTAATCATTGGGATTATATTAAAGAAAAGAAATATCAAGGAGGGGGGACGAAAAAAATTATCGGAACGTTGAGATTTTTCTTGCCCCCAGTTTATTTCTTCCGAATGACTTGTTTGCCTTCGTAGTCATCATAAATGACATTCGCCAATTTTAAAACTTCCATTGAAAACACGATCCCTATATTCGTGGCAGTTTTCCGGTTCAAGGCAATACTGACCTTGTGCGGATATTCAGCTTTGATCGTGTTGATTGGTTCTCCTTGTAACACGCGCGCGGCCAGTTTCCCGGCTTGCGCGGCCAGTGCATCCAGATCAATGCAAAATCCACATAACAAGCCCATCTGGACAGTAAATTCCCAATAAGATATCGTCGGTTTTTTCAAGTGTTCCCGCATCCAGGGGAGGACCTCGGTTAGGATATCCACGCGACTCCCATCCCGTTTTCTCACTGGCGCCAAAAACAAGATCCAGCCGACTTCGATATCTTCGTTATACTGAAGAATCGCCTGCTGCCAATCCTCGTAGATCGTCGTATCCAACGCCGCTTTGAGCGGGATTTGTAAGCGTTGCAGCGCATCAACGACTACCGCTTTCGGGATTAAAGCAACCTCCGGAATTTCCAGAAGGACCGCTTTTTGTCCCGACTCGAGCGGCGCGACTTTCTGTAAAAACTTGTAACTGTTGTACGCCATATCCGGTAGAGTGGCGTATGCCCCGGTCACATTCGCCGTGGGGATGCCCTCAGAATTCACATAGGGTTCAACTCCAAGGGCTGTGATGATAGGAATGGAGAGTCCTTTCAAGGCCGTGACAAACTGTCCGAATTCATGAACATTGATAACGATATCCGGCGCAACTTCCTTGACCTGCGAGACTAGTTGCACGGGATCGGTGATTCCTGATACCATCACCAGTGTACTCGTCAGATTTTTCTGTTCCACAAACCCCGCCTGTTCCAATCCTTTCAGCGTTTGTTGCACCATCGACTCTGTCGCAGGTGAATATACAATCATCACTTTTTTCAGCTCCGCGGCGAATCCGATGTTAGCGAATAATCCTATCACGACGATCATGCTTACGATAATTCTCACAATGCTTTTCATGATGCTACACTCATTGCCTCAACAGCCGAAATGTCAAATGATATGCTCATCACTACATCCCCTTCGGAGGTATTGATTATTATGGGCGAATTTTTGAACCGATCCTTCACATTGTCAAGGGAATTCAATTGAACCGCGCCCCTATTTCTTCCGAATGACTTGCTTGCCTTCGTAGTCATCATAGATGACATTGGCGAGGTTCAACACATCCAGTGAGAACACAATGCCTAACTTCGTCGCGGTTTTGCGGTTCAGGGCAATACTGACCTTGCGGGGATATTCGGCCTTGATCGTTCGTATATCTTCGCCTTGCAGCACGCGCGCGACCATTTCACCACATTGCACGCCGACCTCCGCGGTATCAATGCCAAAAGCGCAGAGGGCGCCTGCTTGTACAGAGAACTCCCATTGGGTAATCGTCGGCTTTTTGAGATGCTCGCGCTCCCAGGGATAAATTTCAGCCACCGTGTTCACCGCGCTGCCGTCTCGCCTATGTCTCGGGGTTGAGCGCAAGATCCATCCGACATCGGGATCGTCATTATATTGCAGAATCGCTTGCTGCCAATCTTCGTACACTGCCGTATTGACAATGGCCTTGAGTGGGATCTGTAACCGTTGCAGGGCATCGATCACCGTTTCTTTGGGAAGGATCGTTGACTCCGGATTATCCAGGAAAACCACCTGTTGTCCTGGCTTCAGGGGAGCAACTTTCTGCAAGAATTTATAGCTATTATACACCAGATCCGGTAAATTGGTGTAGATCCCGGTAATATTGCCGGTGGGCATGCCGTCGGCCCCGACAAACGATTCCACATTGACCCGCGCAATCACTGGAATTGACAGTTTATTTAAAGCGGCAAAGAGAGTTCCGTATCCAGGGAGGGCTAAGATCACATCGGGCGCGATTTCCTGAATCTGGACAATCAGTGGCGCCGGGTCGCCTTCTTTCGGGGGCACCGCAATTCTTTTGATAATGACATTTTGTTGATCGATCAGTCCCGCCTGTGTCAGGCCATTCAACATTTGTTCCTGAATCGTTTGGTTGGTCGGGAGATCCAGCACCACGAGTGTTTTGAGATCCGCCGCGAATCCGAGATTGGCGAACATTCCCAGCAACACCACCAACAGCACACTCATTGTCACCATGCGTTTCATAGCGTTACGCTCCTGACCGGCCCAACGTGAGCGATGTGATGAATGGTCATCGGATCGCTCGTTGGGCAGGCGTCAAAAGATAATAATATGAGGAAATCTCATTACTTGAAGCATTGCGATCTTCACATTGAGATGTCAAGGGGGAGCAGGAAAAAAATGTCATTATTTTCGAATCACCTGCTTGCCTTCGTAGTCATCATAGATGACATTGGCTAATTTCAGGACGTCTGTTGAGAATACAATGCCTAAGTTCGTAGCAGTTTTGCGGTTCAGGGCAATCCTGATTTTTTGCGGATATTCAGCCTTGATGGACTGAATCGATTCCCCTTGCAGGACGCGCGCGGCCATCCGTCCGAATTGCATACTCATCGCATGGATATCCATCCCAAACGCACATAACGTGCCGAGCTGAACCGGCTCTTCCCAATACGTAACGGTCGGTTTTTGGAAATATTCCCGCTGCCAGGGATAGAGCTCGGCCTTCATGTCCAAACGACTGCCATCGCGTTTGCGCGTTGGCGATGACCGTAAAATCCAGCCTACCTCAGGATCGTCGCTATACTGAAGCGCCGCGGCTTGCCAATCCTCATACACGGTGGCATTGACAACGGCTTTCAGGGGGATCTGTAAGCGTTGCAATGCGTCCATGACCTTCGCTTTGGGGATGGGGGCAAATTCCGGATTATCCAGCAAGACCACTGCTTGCCCCGCTTTCAGCGGCGCGACTTTCCGTAAAAACTTGTAACTGTTATAGAACATATCGTGGAGCGTACTATACATGCCGGTAATATTGGCGGTGGGGATCCCTTCGGCATTCACATAGGGTTCCACATTCAGCCGCGTCACCACCGGAAAGGAGAGTCCCTTCAGCGCCGCCAACGCATCGGGAAATTCCACGGCGTTCAGTACCACATCTGGCTGGGCTTCCTTGACGCGCGATATCAGTTGCGGAATATCATCCGAGGTAGAGATGATGATTTCCTGGAACGTGATATTTTCTTGAGGGACAAACCCGGCCTGTTCTAACCCTTTCAGGATATATTCGGTCATCGGCGGCATCATATCTGTCCGTAAGGAGACGACGGTTTTCATCTCCGCTGCGAACCCGATGTTCTCGAACATTCCAAACAACACAACCAGCAACACACTCATTGTCACCATGCGTTTCATAGCGTTACGCTCCTGGCCGGTCCAACGAGCGTGGTGAGGGCTTGGCATCACCACGCTCGTTGGACCGGCCTCTTAATGTTACTTCCGAATCACTTGTTTGCCCTCGTAATCTTCATAGATCACATTGGCTAAACTCAACACATCCATTGAGAACACAATACCTAAGTTCGTGGCAGTTTTGCGGTTCAGAGAAATATTGATTTTACCGGGATATTCGGCTTTGATCGTCTGGATATCTTCGCCTTGCAGAATGCGCGCGACCATTCGGCCGCATTGGATGCCCACTGCGCTCGTATCAATGGAAAAACCGCATAATGTGCCGGCCTGCACGGCAAATTCCCAATATGCAATCGTAGGTTTTTTCAGGTGTTCCCGTTCCCAGGGAAAAAATTCTGTAGGGATATTCACGCTGGTTCCATCGCGTTTTTTCGTCGGAGAAGATCGTAAAATCCAACCAACCTCTGGATCGTCGTTATATTGTAGGACAGCTTGCTGCCAATCCTCATATACGGTCACATTCACTACCGCTTTGAGAGGAATATTTAATCGTTGCAATGCATCACCGATCACCTCTTTTGGCGTCGCTGAAAATTCCGGATTATCGAGATAGACGACTTGCTGGCCCGGCTGCAGCGGGGCGACTTTTTGCAGAAACTTGTAACTATGATAGACCATATCCTGCATCGTTGTGTAGACCCCGGTAATGTTTGCAGTGGGGACACCTTCGACATCAACGTAAGGTTCAAGATTGATCCTGGTTACGACAGGGATAGGGAGATCACGCAACGCCTCAAGAATCTGGGGATATTCAACCGCATTCAAGATGACGTCCGGCGCAGTCTCCTGCACGTATGTTACGATTTGGGCTGGGTCGCTGTCACGTGAAACACGCGCCTGAAGGATAGTTACATTGTGTTGATCCACCAAACCAGCCTGTTCCAGTCCTTGTAACATGTGCTCTGTGATCGAGGCGACCATATCGGTGTACAAAAAGAGAACGTTTTTCATCTCTGAGGCCCTCGCAACATTGGCGAATAACCCCATTAAAACGGCCATAAGCACAATTATCTTCGCAATACTTTTCATAGCAATACTCTCCTGGCTTGCAATACACCAACGATTTGCTGAATTCAACACATCGTTCGTTTGGCAGGCATGAAAATTGATGATCATGAAGGAAATTTCAGCTTATTATCATTTTTGAGTTCATATCACAGAAATGTCAAGAGGGGGAATTTATCGTAAACGTGATTTTCTCTGTGATACTACCTGGAACCTTCCACCCTCCCACATCATTACTTCCGAATGACCTGCTTGCCTTCGTAGTCGTCATAGATGACGTTCGCTAACTTCAACACATCCAGCGAGAATACAATCCCTAAGTTCATGGCGGTTTTGCGGTTCAGAGCAATAATGACGTTACGCGGATATTCGGCCTTGATGGTGCTGATCGGCTCCCCTTGTAAGACGCGCGCCGCCATCTCGCCGCATTGCATCCCCACGCCATTCAGATCAAAGCTAAATCCACACAATACTCCTGCCTGGACGGCATTTTCCAGGTGGGAAATCGAAGGTTTTTTCAAATTTTCTCGCATCCAGGGATACATCTCTTTCTGGGCATCGACGCTGCTTCCATCGCGTTTGTTTGTGGGACCGCTCCCTTGCAAAATCCACCCGACCTCCGGATCATCGTTATACTTCAGGATCGCCTCCTGCCACGCTTCGTAAATCGCGCCGTCGTCCACCACCGCTTTAACCGGAATTTGTAACCGTTGCAGCGCATCAAGCACCTCGGCTTTCGAGATGACCAATTGCTGCTGGTGATTATCCAGATAAACCACCTGTTGCCCGGCTTTGAGCGGCGCAACTTTCTGCAAAAACTTGTAACTGTTGTACATCAGATCCTGAAGCTTGGTGTACACCCCGGACACATTCCCAATCGGCATCCCGCTTGTATCCACGAAGGATTCAACTGCCGTCATTGTGATGACGGGAACCGAGAATTGTTTTAATCCCTGGATGACATTCGTGAAGGCTGTGAAACTTAAGACAACATCCGGTGCCTCGGCCTTTACCTGGGCAATTAACTGTCCAGGATCGGTTGCGCCTGACACTTCGATCCACGCGATCATCACATTTTTTTGTTCGACAAAATCTCTCTCTTCCAAACTGATTACTGCTTTCTGCGCCATCGGCTTTGTTCGACCAGTATGCAAAAACAGAATTTTTTTCATCTCTGCGGCAAACCCAATATTCGCGAACATCCCTACTAACACAACCAGCAGCACACTCAACTTTACCATGCGTTTCATAGCTCTACGCTCCTTGCCTGCAAAGCGTCAACGATCTGCTGAACTCAGCGCACCGTTCGTTTGGCAGGCGTGAAAAATGATGATAATAGATGACATCCCATCAATAGCGTTCAAACTCAGTATCATATTTATCGACATGATCGTCAAGGCTTAACGTTTTTGGAGATGAAGATGCCCTCTTTTCTTCTTTTGCCCCCCGTTTTTCAGACAGTGGTTTTTCCTCTGGCTTTCCCGGATGAGGGGCGATCCCATGATTATTCGCTGGCGTCCGGGAAGACTCTGCAATCGTAAAAAAAGCAATAGCGTTCTGGAGTTGGCGTGCTTGATTTGCCAATTCTTCGGCTGATGAAGCCGTTTCCTCTGCGATAATCGTATTCTGCTGGGTGATCTGATCGGCTTGCTGGATGGCCAGATTGACCTGGGCTGCGCCGGTATCCTGCTCATGGCTTGCAGTACTGATTTCCTGGATCAATTCAGTAGTTTTTTGGATACTGGGGACGAGCGTGGACAGCATCTGCCCTGCTTTCTCCGACACTTCAAGACTGGACATGGCCAGTTGATTGATTTCTTCCGCCGCTTTTTTGGTCACATCGGATAATTGCCGCACTTCAGCGGCCACTACCGAAAACGCCTTCCCATGCTCCTGAGCCCGCGCCGCCTCAATCGTCGCATTCAACGAGAGCATACGGGTCTGACTGGCAATATCCTCAACAATGGCGATTTTTTCGGCAATTTGCTGCATGGCTGCCACCGTTGCCGCCACTACACGCCCGGTTTCTTCGGCATACTCTGCTGATTGCACCGCAATCTTTTCCGTCTCGCGAGCATTATTTGCATTCTGACGGATATTCGCCGCCATTTCTTGCATCGAACTGGAACTCTCTTGCATCGAAGCCGCCTGGCCAGCGGCCCCGGTTGACAATTGTTCCGATCGGGCATTTAACTCCTGACTGATGGTCACAATCGCGTTGGCGGTATCTCTGATGTTCACCACCACCTCTCGAATGGTTGTTTGCATTGTTTGAAATGCTTTCGCCAATACCCCGATTTCATCGTGCTTATCCATCTGGAGGGATTGATCTAAATTGCCGGCCGCAATTTGATTGGCGACTTTTACCAACGTCACCACTGGATTCACAATCAGCTTTTTCCCCATGAGATACGCTAAAAACAATAATACCACAAAGACGATCAGGGAAGTCCAGCCCACGGTCACTAAATAGGTCTGACGCTGCCGAAACATGGTGGTTGTAGGCAACGACGCGCTGATGAGCCAATCCCATGCGTCAAAATAGCGGTACACGGCGAAATAGTTCGCCCCGGCAAGGCTGTATGTCTGTGATCCGGATTTTTGGTTAACCATCTCCTGGATGAGTTCGAAATCGAGATCCTGTTCCACATTCTGCTGAACGTTTTTCGACTGTAAGAGCAACTGTCGGTCTTTGACGGCGAGCACGTAATACACTTCGGGCTGGGTTTCCACGTCAGCCTGTAATTGCTGGAGAATCTCATTTTGCGCTTGCTGCACATACGCAGCGATGCCGGTCGCGCCGGAATCTTCTAACAATTTGGCGGCTGTTTCGATTTTTTCAATGCGCGTGTCCAATTTCAGAGAAAGCAGGTCTGTATTTAACCTGTAAATGATGGCGTTAATCACCCAGGTGCCAATCGCAACCATTAACACCGCCAATAGCAACAACATCGCGCCTATAAACACCGACAGTTTCATTTGAATTTTCATAGATCATTTCGACACCCCTCTCAGGTGGTATAGCGATTATAAGACCTGAAAAGGGACATGCTCCCAATTTTTTTCATCCCTTTATGTTTTTTTAGATTACTTATCTGCCTCTATCACCCTCTTTATTCATTTATGCAAATTTTCCGGCGGGTGGAACGGAACGTTTGCCTTTTTCGAAATGCACGGCGTTGACCGGGCATACGTTAATACAATTCCCACAGGCAAAGCAGTCAGGAATAGTATGCTGCTGCTTGAGAATGGCGTTCATGACCGTTGATGGACAGGCTTTGGCGCAAGCCTCGCAGGCAATGCAGGCATCATAGTTGACCTTAATTTTATAGTAACTGACTTTTTCTGCCAGCCAGCCAACCAGTCCAAAAGGACAGAAGAAATGACACCAGGGGCGATAGACAAACAACGAGGTGATCAGCAATAATCCGATCACGATGATGCCAAACGCACCGAGCACGGCCGGATTAAAAATTTTAAAAGGATCATAGAGTTCTGTGATGTCAATTGCCCAGATAAACGCCCCGAGAACAATCGCTGCCAAAAAGAGAATTCGCACGGAATTTGAAACGACAAACGGGACTTTGAATTGAGGGAAGATGCCCTTGCGGTCGTCTTGATCGCGATTGATCCGGAAAATAAGATCCTGGAGGGTGCCTAATTGGCAGCCCCAGGAACACAAGAATTTGTTCGCCAGGATGATTCCTCCAACCAGCATTCCCACAAAGGCGATCAAACGAGGCGGAAAAATGACACCGCTTTTACCAAATAACACAACCGCATCTTTCACCGTGCCCATCGGACTGGGATCTGAACCCAGAATCACGCCAAATACGACGACCGCAGCCAACAGAAAACGTTTGCGCTGCTTTGGCGTAATTTTCCCCTGTCTTAACTGGAAAAACATGTACACTAAAAAGCCAATCCAGGCGATAAATTTGAGCAGAATTTTGACCCAATTCTTCGCAGCTTCTTCTGAGGCCAGGGCCAATGTTTTTTGTGTCTTGGCGACAATTTCTTCCTGAGACAAACCACTTTGTTCGAGGGTTTGTTGCAGGTCTTCTTGCGAAGTCAAGCCAAAAACGCTTTTTAGAGTCTCTGTGGAAATCTCGTTTTGTACTCCGAACTCCTGAATCGTCATCGTGCTTTTTATAATAAACTCACGATCCTCCGGTAAGGTTTCCGGTTTGCCGCCCCACAGCATCATAAAAAGCATTGAAAATACGACAACACTGGTCAGTAACATAATAAATACGGGGATAACACGGGCTTTTTGATCTTGCGACATTCGAGTTCCTCCTTCTTCTATATGGGTGCAATATTTCCCGCTGTTCCGGAAATTTGTCCCTCATTCCCGAAGCAACGGGAGCGTTGAAAATTCAGCAGACTTCTTTATTATAAGGACAATGCCCAAAAGAGGCAAGCTCTTTTTTTTACAATGACAGGTTTTTAGAAATTCATTTAACAGAAATACCGAGTGTGTCGGAAAAGCTGGGCTTTTAGAGGTTTTATCTATCTATCGGTAAACGAATACAAAAGAGCGAGCCTTTGCCTTTGCCGCCGCTTTCAGCTGCAATGGTTCCGCCGTGTAGTTCAATGATTTTTTGGGCAAGGGTCAGGCCCAAACCGGCTCCGCTATATTTGCGCGTTAAGGGATGTTCAAGTTGTTCAAAGGGATGAAAAATGCGTTGGATTTCGGCCTGCTCCATCCCTATTCCCGTATCCTGCACGCAAATTTCGACCACAGGACGCGTTTTATCGTTCGACGGATTCATTTGAGCGGTCAAAGTCACGCTTCCGCCGTCGGGTGTGAATTTGATCGCATTGGATAACAGACTATAAAGCACTTGTTTGAGTTTGCGTTCATCGGCATTCATCGTCGTCGGTAAGTCTTGAAGATTCAATGAAAGGGAAATCTGATGTTTCCGAGCTTTTTCTTTGACAATGTTCAAGCTGTTTTCCAGGAGGCGTCTCAGATCAACGGCAGACATAGAAAGTTCCATTTCGCCAGTTTCTAAATTGGACAAATCGAGAATGTCATTAATTAGATGGTGCAGTTCTTGACTATATTTGAGAATATCCTGTAAATATTCTTTCTGATGTCCAACTCGATTGTTCTCTTCCTCTTCCCAGAGCAGCAGTTCGGTGTTGCTAATGATGGGAACAAGGGGAGTGCGGAGTTCATGGCTGATGATGGATAAAAAATCGCTTTTCACGCGATTGGCCACTTCAAGATTTTTGCGGGTTTCCAGGAGGTGTTCTAACATAAGATTGATCGTGTGTGCCAGATGGCCAAGTTCATCCTGTTTCCGAATACAAAGTCTTTGAGAGGCGTCGCCATGCGTACCGATTTCACGGACTTTATTGCTCAGTTCCGTCAGTGGAGAAAGTACGATGGTATCCAAAAGACGCCTGATCAGAATCATAGACACTAATCCTGTGGTTAACAACGAAAGGATATAATAGACTAAAGTCATGCGCCCGTGATCGGCAATTTTGCGAGGAAGTTCTATTTTCACGATAAACGCAGGTTTCCCAAATATATCGTGCTGGAGCGCATAACCCGCGATAGTGGTCGAATCTCTACGCTGAATGATAATCTGTTCCGGGTCTTCTGTCAAAGCCACATACGCCTCCTGATCAGCAAGCTCCAGGGATGATGACTGCAAAGGGAGAATGGACATCTGGAGATGCGTCTTTTGAGAAAGTTGTTCAATTTCGGTACGATCAATATAGCGACCAACAAGCAAAGTTCCCTGGATAGGGCCGCTGAAATCGCTTTTAAGAATAGGGCGCGAAATGAGATATACAGGCAGAGAGGAGAGTGTGATAAGGCCGGCTTTACTGCTTTCGGTGTCTGAATGGGTGAGTAAAAACCGGTTGGAAGCAATTCTCTTGATCAAATCGTCCGGAAAAGGTACCGCTGATCCTGAGATGAAATCCACATTTTTTGCATACACGATCTCTCCGTTCAGATTGATGAAGATCATAAAATTGATTCCCAGGGTTGTCAGGGTTGCATCACTTAGATTGCTTTGAATATATTCTTCATTGTGATTTTGAATAAAATAATAGGTATCATCCCAGGGCGCCCAATCTCCGGCTGTGGCATTTAACCAGTCAAGAGTATTTGATAACTCATTCAGGCTGCGTTTGACATTCACCTTAACATCCTCTGTTTCTAACTGGGTAAATCCTCCAAGAATGACAAGGTGTGAAATGAGCGTTAGTACGACTAATAAAATGACGAACGCAATTCCGATAATCGTAAGTGTCTTTTGGCGGATGTTCATAGTGCTACCTCAGTAAAGCATCATTTTGTTCTCATGGACTCTGGGCGTAATTCTCTTTATTAAGTCATGCTATTTAAAAATACAGGCTTATCAGAGGAATTGACAAGAAATATTTCAAGAAGTGAACGATTTTTCTTGCATCTCTACGAATTATATTGCTTATCATAACACTTCGAACGGAATCATTCAGAGAAGCTGCAGAAACCGGGTTTTTGACAAAAACCCGGTTTCTGCCATAGATGTACCGCGAAACGGAACTTCGCAGGCGCGAAATACAATTTCGCGCGACATTTTCCAGGAGGAGGAGTATTTATGGCAGATCAGATCAAAAAATTGGTCGTCTATTATTCATTAAATGGCAATACAGCGTTCATTGCCAAAACAATTGCTGAAGCCATTCAGGCGGATGTTTTAGTATTACAGTCGAAAAAAATGATGCCATCATCAACAATTCTCAAACTTTTGTGGGCCGGAAAACAGGTGTTTACCAAAGAAAAACCGGAATTACTCGCTTTCGAGAAAAACCCAGCGGAGTATGATCTCATCTTTTTAGGAACACCTGTCTGGGCCGGAAGTTACGCCTCGGCGTTACGTACGTTTTTTGCCACGGTCGCGCTCCAACACAAAAATATCGCACTATTTTGCTGTTATGGCGGCAGTGAAGGCAACGCATTTCAGAAGATGAAAGAGGCCCTGGCTGGCAACACCTTTTCTGGCGACATGGGATTCCGCGCGCCCTTAAAAAATGCAGAAGCTAATGCGCAAAAAGCGCGTGAATGGGCGAAAATGATCCAGGAAAAAGTTTTGTGAGCCTGGTACTCATCCCCTAATGCTGTTGAATAAAGGAAATTGACAATTAACAATTTGCCATTCACCATTGACGATTCAACGTCATAGGAGGAAGAGAAAAGAATTGTGAATTGTGAATGATGAATTCTTAATTCAACAGCATTGGGGAGAAGGGTGAGTAAAAACAGATTTATCTTTGAAAAATATTCGACTGTATTCGCACCATTCGATGACTCTTGTTCGGTTTTTGCTTGACAGGAGTGTGTTTTTCCTGGCATGACGCTTGCGATGTATTTACCCTGAAAATAACATGCAAAGAACAGAGGAGGTCTTTATGCGAAAATGGTGGTTGGGTGTAGTGATGCTTGTGTGTTTATGTCCGGTTTTAGTTGGGGCGCAAGAGAGTGGAACGCTGATCTGGGGGCGCGGCGGCGATTCAGTCTCTTTAGATTTGGCGCAGGCTACTGATGGCGAATCCATTAAAGCCGGTATTCAAATTCTGGAAAATCTGGTCAAATTCGGGGATAATTCCATGGATGTGGAACCGCAACTGGCGACATCCTGGAGTGTGGCTGAAGATGGCCTGACCTGGACCTTTAAACTGCGTGAAGGCGTGAAATTTCACGACGATACGCCCTTTAACGCCCAGGCTGTCGCAGATTCGTATAGCCGGATTCTCGATGAGAACCATCCCTTGTATAATTATGGCAAATGGAAATATGTAAGCATGTCGCTCAAACCGGTCAAGGAAATCAAGGTGATTGATGACTATACGATCAGTTTTGTGACCGACAAACCGTACGCGCCGTTTATCAACAATCTGGCCTTATGGTTGTGCCCGATTCTCTCGCCGGCGGCCATGGAAAAATATCAAGATCAGATCGGGCTGCATCCGGTGGGAACCGGTCCTTTCAAATTTGATCAATGGATAAAAGACGATCAAATTGTGCTGGTTCGCAACGACGAGTATTGGGGCAGCGCGCCGAAATTGGAAAAAATTATTCTGAAATCCATTCCCGAACCTTCAGCCCGGCTCATGGCCTTACAGTCTGGCACGGTGGATATTGCTGATGATTTGGATCCCGATTCCATCGCGCTTGTCAAACAAGATGCGAATCTGGCGGTTATTGAACGCCCAAGCATTAATGTCGGCTATTTAGCGTTAAATACCACAAAACCGGCGCTGCAAGATGCGCGGGTGCGCCAGGCGATCAATTATGCGATTGACCGTGACGTGCTGATTCAAACCATTTTTCAGGGGTTGGCGATTCCAGCTAAAAATCCATTCCCGCCAAGCATCTGGGGTTACCATGACGCGCTTGAGGCGTACAAGTATGATCCTGAAAAGGCCATGGCTCTGCTCAAAGAAGCCGGATTTGATCTGAATACGGAACTGGAATTGTGGGCTATGCCAGTCTCTAGAGCGTATATGCCCGATCCGGTCAAGACCGCCGAACTGATTCAAGCCTATCTGAGCGCGGTTGGCCTGAAAGCGAAAATCGTGCGTTACGATTGGGGCACCTATCTGGAAAAAACCAGCAACGGCGAACACGATCTGTGTATGCTCGGCTGGTTAGGCGGCAATGCGGATCCCGATAATTTTCTGTATGGCTTATTGTCGTCAGATACGGCGAACACGCCAGGCGCAGCCAATGTGGCCTTGTGGAAAAATCAAGAATTCACAGACCTGGTGCTCAAAGCCCAGAAAGTATTTGACAAAGCCGAACGTACCGAATATTACCTGAAAGCGCAGGAGATCTTCCATCGGGAAGCCCCCTGGGCCCCGCTGGCGCATTCAACGACAGTTCGCTGCTATAACAAGCGTGTGCACGACCTGCCGCTGCGCCCGAACGGCTTAAATTCTTTCCAGATGGTGTGGAAAGAGTAAGCTGAGACGTTTCACTTTGTCCTATATAGACATCCTAAGCCATTCGTGTCTCGACTTCGCTCGACAATCGCCCGGTCACTGAGCGAAGTCGAAGTGACATGACACAAATGATTTAGGATCACTATATTATTGTTTCGGGAATACGGCATCCTCAGTCTGTCGAAGAGGAATGCAGCCGAATTCCCGGAACAATTCGGAAATCCCGATGGTTGCATAATTTTTCTTGTATCAAGAAGATTTTGAAAGAACATGCTGATTACACCACAACAACTATGTTTTTTTACGAATGCTGAAAAAGCCCGGATGCCTTCTGAAAAGCATGATGAAAAGACGGAATGGGGAACCTTTAAAGATAGTCTGAAAGCCCCTATTCATAGCTGGTTTACCTATCCAGCGGGTTTTTCGTATAAAGCGGTCGAATCAAGTTTCAAGGCTCATCATATCACGTCAGGGGATACCATCTACGATCCCTTTATGGGGTCGGGAACGACCAATCTTGTTGCCAAAAAACTCGGCATTCATTCGTATGGCGTGGAAGCGCATCCCTTTGTGTTTAAGATTGCCCGGGCAAAATTGCAATGGGAAATTGATCGCGATGAGATCCTCCATGCCCTTTCCCAGATAGAACACTTTGTCCATGCTCACAAAAAGCAGCCTCGCTCGCGTTCAACGCAGGATGTTTTGCACAACGAATTTCCTGAACTCCTGTTGAAATGTTATGAAGACGACACGCTTTTGGAATTATTATGGATTCGAAACGCGCTCAATACCATCCAACTCAGCCAGGAATCCTACGATTTTTTCTTTGTGGGGTTAACGGGCTTGTTGCGAGAGGTATCGAGTGCGGCTACAGGGTGGCCCTACATTGCGCCGAACAAGAAGAAGACGACATCGGCCAATAAAATTCCCCTGACCGAATTTCGACGACAGATGTACAAAATGCTTGAGGATATTCGCCTCATGATTTCAGAAGCCATTCCCACTTACTCAGACAGTCAGCACCATCTCTTCAATGCTGATTCACGCGATGTCACTGATCTTGTGACAGATAAGAGCATCGATCATATTTTTACCTCTCCCCCGTATCTGAATAATTTTGACTATGCTGACCGAACACGATTAGAACTCTATTTCTTTGGAGAAGCGAATACATGGGGTGATATTAGCCAACAGATTCGAACGAAGCTCATGACCTCCGCAACAACTCAAATTTCACGAAACGATCTGCGTTATACCTTATCCGAGGATTTGCGGCAGGCCTGTCCTGATGTGTATGTACATTTGAAAGAGGCAATTCAGGTATTAAGTGAACGCCGCCTTCACAAAGGAGGCAAAAAAAGTTACGATCTGCTGGTAACAGGCTATTTTAACGATATGTATTGTGAACTGAAGGAGGCGTTTCGTGTTTTGAAACCCGGCCGCAGTGCGGTGTTTGTGCTTGGCGACTCTGCTCCGTATGGGGTCCATATTCCGACGGATGAATTTATTGGGAAAATAGGAAGAGGACTTGGTTTCTCCGATTATCACATTACGGTTTTACGAGAAAGGGGAGGAAAGTGGGGAGAGAATCCCCAGCGTCATAAGGTCAAACTGAAAGAATCCATTGTGACGCTCACAAAATACCCATGAGAAATATACAGAATCCTGGAAGCGCACTTGGCGAGGCGATTGGCTCCCAAATGGAACAAGCCCTGAATAATTTTCTTGATACGCTCTGTGAAGAACTTGGATACCATTTTATCAGCGCGTCTGTCATTGATGGCAAGAAAAAGCTGTTGATGTATGATCAGTTTGGAACGGCCTTCAATATTGATGCGATGATTGCCAATGCCTCCATGCAGCCGATTATTCTGTTCGAATCCAAGTATATTCGTTATAAAAAGCATAATCGGGATAAAGGCAGTTGGTTGTGTACGGCGCATCCTGCGATACGGCGACGGTATCAAAGCATTCGAAGTTCAATCGCTGTTCTGGCCGGAAATTGGAGTTCGTCGTCGTTAGCGATGATGAGAAGCTTTGATATTAATATCTTTCTGATCCCCTTTGAGAGAATCTGTGAGTTGCTGGCTCACCATGAGATTGTCTTCGATTGGGACGAGAAAGATAGAATGACTGCCAGAGAGGCCTGGGAACACTATTCACAATTGACGGAATATCAGCAAAGGGCGATTGGCGAAGAGATGGTGGCTCTTGTCAAAGATGATTTACGCTCGCTGATCGGGCGTATTCTCGATGATTCTGTCAAACGGGACATCGAAAAGGTCACGATAGAACTCCACTCAAATCTTGGCGAAGTGAAAATTTATGAGTTCGGCAGTGTTGCTGAAGCTGTTGAGTTTTTGAATTCGGAAGAATTAAAGGATGTCTTTTTGACAATCGACTCGTTGACCCTCTTTGATCCTCCGCCAGAGATAGGGTATGCAAATGGTGAGGAACATTCGCATAAAGAGGAATCTATCGGTAAAGTATGATGTTGCGCTATGTAACAAATCGTCTATTGCAGTTGATATTGATCCTGATCGGAGTGTCAATCGTGGTGTTTTTGATGCTGCGACTCATCCCTGGCGATCCGGCGCAGCTTCTGCTCGGTGAATTTGCGACTGCGCAAGAACTGGCCGCGCTTCGGGAAAAACTGGGATTGGATCAATCCCAATTGACCCAATACTGGATTTTTCTGAAGAACAGTGCGCAAGGAGATTTCGGCAAATCCCTGCGCACTGGCGCGCCGGTGGTTGATGAAATCTTCGGACGCTTGATGGCAACGGTCGAACTTGCATTAGCCGCCATGCTGATCGCCACGTTGTTCGGGATTTTCGCCGGAGTGATTTCCGCAGTGCGCCAATATTCGCTCTGGGATTATGGCTCCATGCTGCTTGCGCTGATCGGCGTCTCAATGCCTATTTTCTGGTTAGGTTTAATGTTGATGTATCTTTTTTCAGTGAAATGGGCGATTTTACCGATGATGGGGCGTCTCAGTATGGGACTTGACGCACCCAGGATCACGGGACTGATCATGCTTGATGCTTTACTTGTCGGAAAAATCGGCGTGTTCTGGAACGCTTTCACCCACTTGCTCCTGCCGTCGTTCACGCTTTCAACGGTTCCGATGGCGATTGTGGCCCGTATGACCCGTTCCAGTATGTTGGAAGTCCTGCGTCAGGATTACGTGCGGACAGCCAGAGCCAAAGGCATGAGCGAATTCGTCGTCATTGTACGCCACGCGCTGCGAAATGCCTTTCTCCCGATTGTCACGGTGCTGGGAATTAATCTGGGCTTGCTGCTCGGCGGGGCGGTACTGACAGAAACGATTTTCTCCTGGCCTGGTTTGGGACGGTATGTCGTGGATTCGCTCATGGGGCGCGATTATAATGCGGTGCAAGCCTGTATCCTGATTTTTGCGGTGATCATGGCATTAATTAATTTAATTGTTGATTTGATTTATGTGGTGTTAGATCCGCGAATTCGAGTGAGCGAGTAGCATGAATATCAAAGAACTCTTCATAGATTTACTCAAAAACCGCACTGCAACCATCGGAATGCTGTTGATTGTGTTGATCCTGATCGCGGCGATGATCGGGCCGGTTTACGCTCCGTATAATCCATTGATTCCGGCCCCGTTAGATCGCTTGAAAGGCCCGAACAGCCAGCATTGGTTCGGTACTGACAGCCTGGGACGCGATATTTTCAGCCGCATCATTTACGGCAGCCGGATTTCGATCATGATTGGTCTGATCTCAGTCAGTATTTCGCTGATTCCGGGCACACTATTAGGCTTAATATCCGGCTATTTCGGGCGAACATTGGATAATATCCTGATGCGGCTGATGGACGTGTTGCTGGCTTTTCCGGCGATCCTCTTAGCCATTTTTATCACCGCCATTCTCGGTCCGAACTTGACCAATACGATGATCGCGGTCGGCATTGTCTATATTCCGCACTATGCCCGCATTGTGCGGTCGAGCGTGTTGTTTTTGAAAGAGCAACTTTTTATCCAATCTATCCGTCATTTAGGGGGCAGCCATGCGCGTATCCTGTTTAAACACGTGCTGCCAAACGCGCTGCCGCCGATTATTGTTTATGCCACGCTCGGCATGGGCACCGCAGTACTGCAAGCGGCAGCTCTGGGATTTCTCGGGCTTGGGGCCCAACCGCCGCAGCCGGAATGGGGCGCGATGTTATCCGAAGGCCGGCAGTATATCCAGCTTGCGCCGCATGTCGCTGCCTTTCCGGGCGCAGCGATTCTCTTATTGGTCTTAGGCTTTAATCTGTTCGGCGATGGTCTGCGGGATGTGTTAGACCCGTCGCTGCGGTTAATGTAGCGCGAAACTCCAGTTTCGCGCTTGCGTGTGAAGAGACCAGGTTTTTGGCAAAAACCCGGTCTCTATGCCTGATTTATGAGTATTGCTGTCTTAGATATTCAGGGACTCAAAACCCAATTTGCGACGAAGCGCGGGCTGGTTTCCGCGGTTGACGGGCTTGATCTGACTATTCAACGTCGGGAAACCGTCTGTATTGTCGGAGAGAGCGGCTGCGGTAAAAGCGTCACAGCTTTATCGATCTTGCGTTTGATTCCCAAACCACAGGGTAACATTGCGGCTGGAAAAGTGCTCTTTCACCAACAAGATCTTTTACAGGTCTCGGAAACGGAGATTAGGAAAATTCGCGGCGACCGGATTTCCATGATTTTTCAAGAGCCAATGACCTCCTTGAATCCGGTTTATACGATCGGATTTCAGATTCAAGAAGTGCTGCGTAAACATCGCAAAATGACCAAAAAACAAGCACGAGAAGCTGCTCTTGATATGCTCAACCTGGTTGGAATTCCCGAACCGAAAGCCAGAATTGACGATTATCCGCACCAATTGTCAGGCGGAATGCGGCAGCGGGTGATGATCGCCATGGCATTAAGCTGTCACCCTGAACTGATTATCGCGGATGAACCGACCACCGCGCTGGATGTGACGATTCAGGCTCAGATTTTAGATCTGATGAATTCCCTCAAAAAAGAGATCGGCATGGCAGTGCTGTTGATTACGCACGATTTAGGGGTTGTGGCTGAAACAGCGCAATATGTGGCGGTGATGTATGCCGGAAAAATCGTGGAGCAAGCTCCGGTTAAATCGCTCTTTGCCGAGCCTCTACACCCTTATACCGTCGGATTATTCGATTCTTTACCGCAAATTGGCGGTAGTCAGGGACGCTTAAAACCCATTCCCGGCGTCGTACCCAGTCTGATTGATTTGCCCCCGGGCTGCGCCTTTCAGGCGCGATGTTTCCGAGCGCAAATAGACTGCCAACAAACGCCACCCTGGATCGCCTATCAACCAGGTCACTGGTTTCGCTGCTGGCATCCAATGGAATAATTAAACCCTCACCCCGCCCCCTCTCCCACAGGGCGGGGGAGTATGATGTCACAGAATGATCGAAATCACTCCCCTCGCCCTGTGGAAGAGGGGGTGGGGGTGGGGGTATG
>DF820467.1:72371-79640 GCA_000739535.1 Candidatus Vecturithrix granuli
ATCGAAATCACTCCCCTCGCCCTGTGGAAGAGGGGGTGGGGGTGGGGGTATGGTTGGTAACTATGGTCAATAGTTTATTATCTGTCCGAAACGTCAAAAAATATTACCCTCTCAAGTCGCGGGGATTTTCACGCCGGCATGGAACAGTCAAGGCTGTGGATGGCGTTTCTTTTGATGTCAAAGCCAAAGAAGTCTTTGGATTAGTCGGGGAAAGCGGCTGCGGTAAATCAACGCTTGGACGAGTGCTTCTGCGCCTGGATGACCCGACTGGCGGACAGATCTTTTTTCAGCAACAAGATATTTCCGCATTTTCCAAATCGCGATTGACTCAGTTTCGTAAGGAAGCTCAGATCATTTATCAAGATCCATATTCTGCTTTAAACCCGCGTAAGAAGATCGGACAGCTTGTGCAGGAACCGCTCGATATTCACAGGATTGGTACAGTCAGGGATCGGCGGGAACGGGCGGCCTGGCTGCTTGAAACGGTTGGACTGCTCCCCGAACACGCCAACCGTTATCCGCATCAATTTTCCGGAGGTCAGCGTCAGCGCATCATCATTGCCCGCGCCCTGGCGCTGAATCCGCAGCTTTTACTGGCAGATGAACCGGTGTCGGCGTTGGATGTGTCCATTCAAGCCCAGGTGATCAATCTTTTACTGGATTTACGCGAGGAATTCAGCCTGACCTACATTTTTATCTCCCACGATCTCAAAGTGGTGGAACATCTTTGTGATCGCGTGGCGGTCATGTATCTTGGCCGTCTGGTCGAACTGGCTCCCAAAAAACCGTTTTACGCTCATCCGAAACACCCATACTCACAAGCTCTGCTTTCAGCCGCGCCAACTCCGAATCCTGAAACGCCAAAACGCAAGATTTTACTGCAAGGCGACGTGCCCAGCCCGATCAACCCGCCCGATGGCTGCCCCTTTCATCCACGCTGCCCCATTCGCCAACCCGAATGGAACGAATGCACAACCGAACTTCCGCCTTTACGTGAAATCGAGCCGGGTTGGCGAACCGCCTGCCATGTGGTGCGGCCTTAATTTGTGAAAAGCAGAAACCAGGTTTTTTCAAAAAACCTGGTTTCCTGTCCAGTTCATATTCGTCAGTTTATCCGCTCTCAGGTAACTGTCGTTAGGGTTCACAGACGAAGAATTGATTGAACGTTTTAGAAGAGATCTTCCCTGCCAGCAAATCTTCGAGATATTTATTTGGAGGCGCGCCGGAAGCGAGCATCTCAAGCGCACACTCGAAGTGTTCAGTCTGAATATCCCCGCGTTCATACAATTCTGCTAATTTTTTCTGCTTTTGTCGAATCTCTTGTTCATGCTTTTTCGCTTCCGCAGCCTTTTGCTGCTCTTCAAAATACTTCAGATTATAGGTCAGAGGAATTCCGGAACTATAAAGGTCTGTTTGCAGGACAGGTTCTTGAAGATTGCCGCGTTGTCTGGCGTCGGCTTTAACACGTTCGCGCACATAATTCCAGATCTCGTCCACATCAACCACTCCGTCACGTTCTGTTCCCGCAGAGCCATCAGCCTTGCCTTTTAACCCTTCCAATAAGTGATAGGTAAACACCCCATGCCCATATTCTTCATCTTCGAGCGACTCTTGTTTGCCGTTAGAAGCAGTGATCGTGATTCGGCCTTCGCCTTGAAATTTCTCCCAGGGGATCTCCGTTGGCATCCCTCGGGTCCCTCTGGTACGATTTACGGTTGCCGCACTATAACAGGCATCAAGGAACGTCACCATGCGTTTCGACTGGATGCGCCTCAGCATATCAGATACTTCGTTGTTACTCAGGGCTGTAGCGTAGAGATCATCAATATTCGCCTCGTACGTCACCCAATAGGTTTCATTGCCCTCAGGCGCGCCATGACCGGCATAATAAATGAGCACCGTATCTTGTTCATCCGCCTGCGCTCGCAGCCAGGTGCCTATCGCGCTTTTAATGTTTGGAACCGTGGCATCCTTGTGGAGCAGCAGTTTGATGTGCTCTGGCGGGATTCCTCCATAAGCTGGATTTGTTAAGACGTTATATAAACCCTGAGCATCGTTTTCGGTAAAACGCAAATCCGGAATTCGATCGTCTTGATAATTTCCGATGCCGATGATCACGGCATACACCTGATCTTTTCGTTCCGGATACGGAAGCTGAGGAGTTTGTCGAAACACGGTGACGGTCTCCTGCGTAATTTGACCGGAGGTATCGATTGCTTCAATCAGAATCTCATTTTTTCCTGGTTCCAGTGAAAGATTCTTACTGACATCAAACTTTTGCTGGATTGACCGGGGGGTTTCGACGATAGGGTCTGACTCGATAAGAAGACCTCTGCTGCCCGGTTTTTTCACAACAATTCTGATCTCCTTAATGCCATGGTCGTCAGCTCCGGCAATCTGAATGGTCAGGATTTCCCCTTCGATAGCCGGTGGAATTTCTACTATTATAATTTGAGGAGGAGTATCCTTGCTATCGAGTGGAGTTACTGAAACTGGCGCAGTCGCTGGAACACTTGTTACCAGCGGCTGCGGTGGAGTTGTGGCCACAATTCCGCTTAACTGCGCAATGCGTTGAAAACATTCGTTGAGTTCTGTTTCAGGCGCAACTCCATATTTTTTCGATTGTGCGCACGCTAACTGCGCCTCCTGAATATTCCCAATGGCAAGATAAGCAAATCCTAATTTCAAGTAGGGGTAATAATCAATACGCCGCATTCCATAAGCACGCTTGCTCTTTTCAGGTCTGGGTTCCTTCTCAATCGCTTTTTTGAGATTGTCGATCGCCGTAACCCAGGCTTCAGATGCCGTCGCGTTTTCGGCATCAAGATAATATTCATACCATTGCGCCGCAAATGCCAGGGAACCCAAGGTCAAGGTGCTCAAAAAAGCTACAATTAGAATGACTCGACTTTTATAATTTTTCAGAAACATCGCTCGTTCACCTACTCATCTAAATCGGTACTTCCGGCATTACCACAGAACCACAGAAATTGATTTGACAGGGTGTCAATCACACTGCCGTTCCGCTAAAACCGGTAAACCGTTGAAATGCTGAATTGCTTGTTGTTTTCGGCGATATTGGCTGCCGTATCGATCTGGAAGTGCTCATTAATCACCAACCCGACGCCGCCCGTGAAATGGAGTTGATCGTCGCCGCCAGGAAATAAAATTTTATTAGTGGCATCATCCCCTGTATAGCGAATTGTATGGTCCGGTTCATAATAGCCTCCCAATCGCAGCGCGAGTAAACGTTCGCCCAGCGTAAGCACATATTCTGCGCCCACATGCGCTTCAACGGCGTTATCGACCGTATAGTCGTTTTTATCTTCGTTTGAATCTAAAACTATATCAAAATCTTTCAGCAAATCTTGATATTCAATACACACAATATCTACAGTGAAGGTTAAAGCATTTGTTGGCTGTACCGCCAGTCCAAAGCCATAAGAATCAGGAACTTTCAACGTAAATGCCGTCATATCCGACAATTTTCCAACATCTGTGATAACTTCATATTGGTTATTCACATAGGTTGGCAGAAGTCGGTAACTGAAGGACTCTGTCACCTCAAATCTTGGTCCCGTGCGATAGACGGCTCCAAGGGATATTCGCGGAATATCCAGGATTTTTTCAAGAAAGTTCAGCCTCCACATCACACCGGCATTAATACTGAATTCAGCGTCGCTGTCATCAATCCATGTCTTATTTTTAATATGTGTATCGGAAAAATCTGTAGGGATATATCCATAAAGAGCATCATATTCAAGGGTGGCGTCGAAACGTTTTACGGATGCTTCCATATCCAATTCGGACCACCGGGGAGAAACAGCGATGGAAAGTCCCTCAACAGGCTGAATTGCCACTCCGATTCCATAGTTCGTGACGGTTAAATCGGTTGCTCCATCTATTGGATAGAAATAAAAAGTGGAGTCAGGAATTCTGATCGGATATTGGCTGGTGCGATACGAACTTTCATAATTGACGAGTTCCTGACGATAAAATGAGAAGACCATGCGTTTATACGGAAAGGCCACGCTCATAAAGGGCAGCCCTTGTACGGAATTGTCAAACTCGCGTGTCTTGATATCGGTGACAGCATAAAAATTTTCAAAAATCTGTTCGGTGGTGTAGGAAATATACTTGAACTCTAATGAGACTTCAGGATCATACAATTGGGTTAAGCCCGCCGGATTTGATTCGACCGCAGTAGCGTCATCAGCTAAACCGATAAAGGCACCTCCCAGGGCTGTCGCTCTGGCGCCAGGCGTGAGAAAGTTAAATTGAAATTGTGAAAAAATTTCTTCATCCGTTAAAGCAAAGACGAACATCTGCTCGCACAAGACAAGCACCATCGTGAGTGCGAAGATCTTTCCATAGCGTACCATAGAAATTACCCTCCTTGCGTCATAGTAAAGGTTTATTTGACTTTAATCTGATAATTGACAAGGATACCATCAAACTCTTCTTTAGAGGTAAATGCTTTTTTAAACGAAATGGATTGTGCTAAATTCCCCTGCGGGGCAATCCCAACGGCCTCAATAACCTTGCCATCTTTTACCAGCAGAAAAGTAAATGTGCCACCATAAATGAGGCTGGCTCCGTGAGATTTGGTGTTGAACGCTCTCCTCCTTCCTTCAAAAACAAAAAGCCGGGCTACCTTTTCCAGGCAACCCGGCTTTCCCTTTGATTCAAAGGGACCCGCGGCTTTCCGTCCCTGCCTTACGGACAGGTTTGGCATTCTCAGGAAAATCTTGTTGCGACAATCTCTTTACTTTACAAAATCTATAGTGAACAGGTAAATTTGTCAAAGGGTAAAGTTAAAAAATATATGTGTATGTTCAGACAAATTAGAAAACCACGGGTTTAAAAAGGAAAAGTAGGATGAAATGAGGTTTCGTCCTGCTCAATTTTCAGGAGGGGGTTACTTTTTCGAACCTTCATTAAAGAACACATATATCTGTTTATGATAACCTGTCAAGCCTTTTTGTCAAGATTAGCGAAAAGTGACACCGAATGGGCTACGGATAAAGCTGACCCTTACGGTGAGAGAAACTCTATAACTTTTGTATTGACCATTTCGGCCTGCACAATTGTGAGATCATGACTGGCATTGGGGATCATTTCGGTTGTGATGTGCGGTGCAACTGTGTTCAGACGATGAATGGCCTCCTGCGCAGAATACACCACTTCATGCTCACCAACTAAAAAGAGCGCGGGAACATGAATACTCTGCCATTCTTGATCCTCCAAAACGGTTGGGGTCACGGGCATTTTAAATTTGAAGCATCGTAATCCCATAACCGCATCATTCAGGATGTCTTCCACGGCTTTCCGACTCACGTCATCTTGCTTGCGGACTAAATCCTGAAACGCCCAATCAACCATGAATTTTTTCATCATAGAGCGACCCGGCATGGCTGAGAAAATCCCACGCCATGCCCACTCAAAGGGAATCGGAAGGACTGTAGCGACCGGAGCAATCATGACGATTTTGTGAAGCCGATGGGGAAAATTGAGCGCGTATTGGCTCGTGATCCATCCGCCGAAGGATAGCCCCATCAGACTGATGTGATCCCCGAGTTCGAGAACGGTTATCACTTCATCCAACCAGGCGACCAGGTCGTCGGAGCTTTTTATGGCGCGGGTATAGACGCTCCGACCAACATCATAGATATTATCAATGGCATAGACCCGATAGTGTTCAGAGAGGGTTTTGACATTCGGCAGCCAAATCAGCGATGACGCTCCGACTGAAGGCAAGAGCACCAACACCGGGGCATCAGGTGATCCACTGATCCGAACAAATGTGTTCCCATAGGACGTGTCAACATATTTGGATTCAGAAGCGACTGGCCATTGTTTCGCACGGGTATCATAATAATTCAAGTACTGCTCTTGTGCTTTCGCAGACTTGAACGGGTGGTATAGCGGTAAGTTTGTCAGATCTGGTGCTGAAAACAAGGACATGATAAACCAGACCATCAGACCGATGGCGAAGAGCAATACCGAGGCAAGACTGATGAGAAGCCACTTCACGATGGATCGCGTTTTTGAACGGCTGTTTCCTGAACGTTTCATGTGTTGCGACATCATGATTTGTCCCTTTTTGGTTTGACCGCCCAACGCAACTTTGCGCATGATGATCGTGGATTGGAGTGACGCTCCTGCGATGAGGGGCGAATCGGGTCACTGGCGATCTGCTCGTACATATCACAAGTCTAAACTGCCTAACATACGCGTAACCTGCGAGGCGGGCTTGTCCCGCCGATTCAGGTTGAAGCGGCTGCTGGATGAAAGTTATTTGACATACGATCGAAATGCAATTGAGAAAATATCTTGCGAATATTGATACCCCTTTTGTTTGCTCTCAAAAGTTCTATCAAAACACTCAGCCTCTTCTTCATGTATCGTAAAGACATCACTATATTTAAATTTCCATTGATGTCCTTCAAGGGCTTCTTCTTCTACCTCAAGAGCGAGCAATCCATACGGGTATTCTCCATTCATATCGCTGATATTGAGATCTTTCCCGCTCTTAAAACCATGTTGACAATAATTATGCGGGTCGCCTAAGATCACGATCACTTGTATGCCTTGTTGACGAGCAATTTGGATGGTATGGCGAATCAACGCACTGCCAATGCCTTGACGTTGATATTCCGGCAGCACACTGAGCGGACCAAAACTGATAATGTCTTTTTCTTGTCCCTGTTCATTCAGCAACCAGGCGTTTGTGTACATGATGTTTCCAACGATTTTCCCGTTGTTTTCTGCAACAAAATCCAGATCCTTGATAAAATCCGGATGATTTCTCATTTGGTGAACTAAATAATGCTCAGTGCATCCTGGAACATATAAATTCCAAAAGGCTTCTCGTGTGACTTCTTCAACTTCACGAAAATCTTGTTCTGTTTCATTTCGAATCATAATATCCATTTCAGGTCTCCCTTTTCTCGTCTTTATTTCCGCGCCGAAAGCGTCCATCTAACGACCGTACATAATGCACCCCAAAGAGCGGGCGCAACCGCACCCGACAGAACAACAACCCAATCTCCTCGCCTGCCCATTCTGGTCGCTGTTCACGCTCATCATTAGGCACATTTTATACTCTCCTTGTTTACTACATGCTTATTCGTTTATGAATTGCCTGATTTTCTCAAGGGATTGCTCGTTCTCACTGGTTTTTGTCCCGATCATGCGTAATATCATGCCATTCTTTGACAGTGTCTCCGACAAGACTTCCATGAAGACGCCTTGCCCCGGGGTTTCTGC
>DF820467.1:80404-83121 GCA_000739535.1 Candidatus Vecturithrix granuli
TGAACACCGCTTGAAAACTTTCCAAACTGATATTGATGGTAAATCCCCATTTTCTTGCGATGACAGGAGTGTTCTTGTTCAACACGTATTTCCCGTATTTCCCTTTTTGATTGAATCTGAGAAAAAAATCTTGTGGTGCTTGTTCTGATTGTTCAAATTCTTTCGATAATTCTTTATAAAAGGCGTTCCCGGTGAGTGCTGATGTTACGTCAAGAAAAAAGCCCAGTGTATTTTCTTGTCCTTCCTGTTTCACGAACTCGCGCAGCTTTTGAAAATTTTTGAGACGCGCTTCATTTTTCGCAAGCACGACCGGCAACGTTCGTGCGACAATCGGGTTTTCTCGTGAATATGCGAGCGCCTTGACCATGACTTCTTCAAACGAGAGCGGCTTTTGAGGTGAAATTGGCAAGTTTCCAAGCGGAGCTCCGTATAAGCCAAGATAATACAACACGTCTTGCTTTTCTGATGATGCGACGATGTCATTTTGTGTTGTGAACATCATATTCTCCTTACGCATAACGAGGAAAGAACAAAGCAGTTTACGATCCCTCTTATACCATAATCGTTGTTCACGGGATTGTCAAATTTCCTCGCGCCCCTCTCACGTCGGCTTCACATCATAGCTCGGTGTCCTCACACTTCTATTCCTCTGCTGCTCGTCGTAATGCTAAAAATGCTTCTTTGACAGGTTGACTGACTGCGCTCTCAGGTTCCTGTAGCACAAGTCGCTGATATTCATCCAAAAATTCCGCGCGAATTCGGTGAAATAAATGGAGAAAATGACGAATAAATCCGATACAGTCAAGAATTGCAACCTCAATACCACCTCCGGGTGTTCCAACTTCGCAAGCAGGCAGGCCAGTAATAATCTGATCGCTGCTCGATTGGATTGACACCGGCAAATATACTCGACTTTTTCCAGGATCGCGGTTTCCTTGATCTTGAAATCGGTAAGATCGTGGGCAGCCTCAGCATACGCCTGTTCAAGAATCTGTTGACAGATATTCATCATGCAAATAAGTCCTTTTGGAGAAAATCGCGTGGATGATAATTTGTCCAGAGGACTTCTCGGCGAGTATCTTTCGTCGAATGAATCGTTTTCGGTGATGTCATAAGTTTATACCAATGGTCTTCTGGATACAAGCTGTCAAAGAATTCGCTCTCATAATTTGAAAGTGCAACGAGTCCTTTGACGGAGTTCAATACCTCGGCAAGTCGGAGATGTTCTGCATTGGTCATTTCATAACCGTAGGCCTTTGTATCGCCGCGTGTTTCGTGAAGATACGGAGGATCGCAGTAAAACAGTGTGTCTGGGGAATCATAGAGTTGAATAACTTCTCGCGCGGGTCTATTTTCTATTTGGACTCGCAAAAGACGTTCGGCAATATCGGGGAGCAACTCGACTCCTCCTAACCATCGGCTGATCACACCGCTCATTCCTCGGCGGCTGGTTTGTTTACAATTTGCCCAGCGTCCAAGTGTGGCTGTTTGGGCGAGTCCTGTTCGCACTTGCCGTGCGCGAACATAAAACCGTCGCGCCCGTTCAAGAGGCGATAAATTTGGGTCAAGTTGACACGCCAATGCAAATTCTTCACGTGAAAAGGGGGTCAGGCCAATGGCTTCAACCAGTTGTTCTTTCTGATCTCGAAGGACTCGAAAAAAATTGACGACTTCTCCATCAAGATCATTATACGTTTCTATTGGCGATGGTTCTCGATTTAACAGAACGGCGGCTGATCCTCCAAACGGTTCACAGTAACAATGGGTCGCCGGAAGCAATGGAAGGAGCCACGAAAGATGAGAGAATTTTCCCCCGTACCATCCAAAAGGGATCAATTTTTTCCTTGTCAGTGTTATGATGGGAGCAGGTGATTTTTTGAGCGAAGCGTGTTGCATAGATCATCAGATGTTTACTGTTCATTTCATCTATCTTCATGGTTGCCATTTCTGAAGAGAACAAATATAGATGTTTATGATACCCTGTCAAGCCTTTTTGTCAAGATGAACGAAAAGTAATACCGCATGGGCTGCGGGATGAAGCTGCCCCTTACTGGGAGAGAAACTCTATACCTTTTGTATTGACCATTTCAGCCTGCACAATTGTGAGATCATGTCATAGCCATATCTATGGAGTGATCAGGCATTCTTGTAAGATGCATGACGCATCGCCATTGAGAAGAAGCGGCTGCGTGGTTGAGCGATGTAAATACGATACTACTTCTTCTCGTATATTATTCGTTATGATGTTCATCGCCTATTTTTCCCCTGTGATGATTCTTATGAAAATGAGTACCTCCTGTTAATTGTTCGGTTTCCTTATCGAAACGATTACTAAAACTCAATTCTTACGAGACGCCCTTCTTGGAAAGGCAGAAAACGATTTGTCAGATAAACAACTCCATCAAAAATTCCTCCAAATAATTTGATTTGGCAACATGTCCAGTCTTGATCATTAATTTGTTCGTGTTTCAGCAAAATGGAGTGATAACGAAACGCTTCTTTATTATTTTTTACAGTAGAATCAATATTTTGTGTCTTTAGTCGGATCAATGTCCAGATATATTGCAAATCATGTTTTCGTTGTCTTAAAAGGTTACTGAGTTGATGGTGTACACTCCAAGATGGAATTATTGTCATCTTTGATTTTATATAATTCACTCACATTACGCACTCATATAAAAAAGTCAGATATTATACATTGTTTTTAACTGTGTTAG
>DF820467.1:83892-112978 GCA_000739535.1 Candidatus Vecturithrix granuli
ATCTGAACATGATCACAAGATATTTGTCAAAGAACTTTTTTATCTACTGCGTAAAGTGAGTAATTCAAACAATCATCAGGAGACGTTTTCCACCAATAAAGAATTTCACTTTTTACCCAAGCTTTTCTGAATAGAGCTTCAAAATCGCTACCTGTCAACCCCTCTTTAAATTGTTTTAAGAAGCTCTCTTCAATATGACCACTTTTGATATATTTCAACATCCATTTCGCAATAGATTCTTGTAAAATTTGGTTACCAAATTCTTTTATTGTGTGAGTTAATGCAATTTTTATAAAAAATTTAGCTAAAAGTTCTACGTCAAAAGTTAATTTTCTAGGTAGAGCATTGGTAATTATCGAATCTTGACTTTGAATTGATTCTTTTTCAGTCACAATTTCATGTGGCTCCAATTCTCCATTTAGATTATTCTTTTTTAAGAAGGCATCAAATTCTTTATTTATCCCAGGATTTTTACAGAGTTCATTAAGATATTTTTGTAACTCTATCGTATCAGCCTCTATTTGTTTTTCTTGGCGTTTTGACTTTGATAATTTACTGTCCCCTGAAAAACTTTCGATGTATTTAAAGGGAAGTTTCAACATATACTCGAACGATCGGTCGCCCGGAACGGAAATTTTGATGAGAATTTCATTTGTTTTATAAGACGTAGTTTCAGGAGATTTACATAAAAATTCAAGCTTTACAAATCAAAATAGAGCTATTACGCAGCCTGTTTCAATTCTATCTCATGATATTCAAACCAGTGTTGATATTCGTTGTTTCGTTTGAGCGCTTCCAGAGCAGCGAGAGCGATGGATCCCCGTTCAGACCAACTCATCCCCTGATGCTTTTGTCGATCTGACACCAGCAGATCATTCATTTTCTCTCCGAGTTGACTCGAATTCCGGAGCCCTCATCGCTTACGCACTTCATAACAGGGGATATACGCACGATTTCTCTCAAGATACCCGATCAGCACCCGAATCTCGTCTGGTTGTTTGAGATGCGTCGTCGGCAGATGATGGAGAAAGGTCATCGCGCTCTCGACCCGGCCATACCAGAGTAACCTCGTGAGAGTGGAGAGCGCCTCATTGCGGAGCGCGGTCCCCGTCATCGCCAGACTGAGTTGTCGGGCGCATTTGTCTTTCAAATGATACCAATCCAGAAGCATCCCAATATTGCGAAACCACGTAAAGGCGTGGAGAATCGCCGTGTGCAGAGTTTTCTGCCCATCCACGAAAAACTGAAGCCGACAGCCGAATACGCCATTGGTGAGCAGATATCCCAACACCAGCCGTAAGACGATGGAGACCCCCTGCCCCTTCCTCATCGAGACGAGTGCGGTGCGGTTTCTGTTTCTTGACCACCACATCATCGATAGAAATGTTTACGCTGTGTGCTGGCTGCTCATAGAGGACGGGATTCCGGGCAATTTCGCCCCGGTCGTCCGCCGTCAACTCGCACGCCTCGAGCGCCTCCTTGACCTGGTCAGGAGGGAGAACCACCGCTTCTTGGGGCCACGACCGGGGCGAACCGAGGGGCTGTCCGGTGGCGTCAAACCCCTCCTGAGTCAGCATCTCGGTGGCCCGGCGGGCAAGATACGCCAACACCTGCTGCCCTTCACGCTCGGCGCTCGCGTGTAAGGTCGTCGCGCTCGTGGCCCCGTCCTGATGACGAATCCGATTAATCAACCGGGACGTCCGGGGATACGACTGTTCGGTCACCCCATGGATAAACGCCAGCTCTTTGAAGCCGGCGGTCTGATACCGTTCCCAACAGCCGAGTGGCGCAAACACTTCACGGGCCGTATCGTACACCACGGTCTCGTCCTGACAGACCCGATACGTCGAAAATTCAACGCGGCCAAGCTCACCATCGACCCGATAGGGCCACGGATTTTTCACCACGATGCCCTCCGCCTGCTGCTCATAAGCTTTTTTTTTGACATCGCGCTCAAATGAGTCGCCAGTGTCTCGCGCAGCGAGGGATACGTGGTCTGGAACAATGCCTGTTCACAGCGGTCAATATTGACCGCATCGGTTTCAGACAGCACAAAGGACAGACTGCCATCGGGCTCTTTGATGGGAGTCGTCATTGGGGATTCCTCACAGGGAATCATCTCGATGTGGACACGAATTTTATAGGTGCTCATATGTTCCTCCTAGGTGGGTGAATGATTGTGAACATCTCATCGTCTCACGTCATATATGCTCTGCTGTGAATGCTGTCCATGCTTTTTTGCCTGTAAATTCGTTTGTACAGATCCAAAATTTCCCCTAAAAAAGGGAAAACTTCCGAATTTCACCCTGTCAAATTACATGACAAGTGTATGCACTGTGCCTGGAACCACAGGTTCATGATTCTCGGCGCTTTGCAGGGCGGCAAAACAGAGTGCCAGGCTGCGCAAATTGTTGCGCGCGCTGTGCTCTGGCTCTCTGTGCTCTTCAATGGCGCAGAGTAATTCCGCCATGGCTCCGTGAAATCCATCAGGAAACCAGACGCCTTCCAGCACGGGCGAGGCAAGACCAGCGGGCGTGGCCAGGGTCACTTGTTGGGTCATCAGATCCGGGCCAAGACTGGCGATCGTTCCTTTAGAACCGGCAATATAGGTTCGATCCTGTTCTCCATAGCGTGTATCAGCATCAAAGGTCAGAGAAGCCTGGGCGTCCTCATATTCGATTAACACCTGACTCAGGAGCGGCGGTTTCACCTGCTGACTGGGAGTATGGGCGGTCGAAGCGTACACCCGCTGCGGTTGCTTTGCTCCCATAAAACAGGTGACAATATCAAACCAGTGGATTCCGAAATCATAGAGAATCAAATATTTCATCTTCTCATATTCGCTTCCGCCAATCCAGTTGTGATTCCAACTGACTGAGAGATGTGCGCTGAGGATGTCGCCCAACAGACCGGCTTTAATCGCCTGGCGCATGTAGCTGAAATGCGGCGCCCAACGCCCATTTTGGTTTACCGCCAGTTTTACCCCTTTTTTTTCAGCAAGTTCTGCAATTCGTTCTCCAAAGCGCAGGTCGGTCACAAAAGGTTTCTGGCTCAGAAGATGTTTGCCGGCCTCTATGACCTCGGCATACATCTTCGCTCGATCTTCAGGATGAGGGGTCAGATCCACAACTTCGATATCATCCCGTTTGAGCAGTTCCCTGTAATCGGTATAGACTTGCGCATTGGGATAAAACTTCTGCTGAGCTTCCCTGGCCTTTTCGTCATGACGGTTACAGAGGGCCACAACAGCATAGCCTGCGGCGGTATAGGCTCGCAGGTGCTGCACGCTTATGCCGCCGCATCCGATCACACCAATCGCCGGGTGATAATTTTTCGGCTCAACAGGACGATAAGGAAGCTCTGGCGCGGCAAATTCCTGACGACTGCTCGATTCTGCCAAACCATAATTCTCATCTGTTTCCAGAGGCATGTTCTTCACTCCTTTCTGGTTACTGACGCAGCAACCACACCCCCTGCCCCCTCTCCTGAACCAGGAGAGGGGGAGAAGCATCTTGCGGGCATCCCCCTCTCCTCATTGAGGAGAGGGGGCAGGGGGTGTGGTGTCTAACATCACTGACTCAATTGCACTGTGCGCTTTTGTTCTGCGCTGAGTACGGCGGCGTCAACAATTTGCTGACCAATGCGGGAGATTTCGATTGACAAGGGGCCGCGAATCGGTTCGCCGGTTTCGATACAATGAATCATATACTGCACAGGATTTTGAAAAGGACTTTGTAACGTGTCAACCGGGAGATCCTCTCCTTGCGGTTTATTCCTGGTCTGAACCCGTACAGTGGGTTCAAAATCATAGCTGCTGATTGTGCCCGCCGTACCCACAATGACAAACCCGCATTTGGGCTGAGGTTGATATGTCCAGGGGTCGGTAAACGTGCCCCAGCGCGTTTCAAATTTCGACAACCCGTGTGCGTAGCGGGCAACGGTAATGCTGTGCTCATCCACCTCCAAATCCGGGGGATCGTCCACAATTGCGGTGACCTCCAGCGGGATTTTGCCGCCATGATACCAGGTGCCCAGGGTCACGCCATAGCCCAGATAATCTAACAGAGATCCGCCGCCCGCCGCTTTTTTATAAAACCAGGTTTTCGGTTTTTCTCGTGCGACCATTTCAGGCGTGGTTTCAACTTTGTCTGCCACATGCCATAAGGGGCCGCGATTGCCATCATAAAAATGGACTTCGAGCACATCGCCAACAATGCCTTCATTAATCAGTCGTTTCGCAGTGACGTGCGCCGGATACCACGCCAGAGGCCAGTTGATGGCAAAAAGTTTATCTGTTCCTTTCATCGGCGCGATCATGGCATCTGCTGCGGCCAGGGTATCGGCAAAGGGCTTTTCCATAATGATGTGGACGCGATAGGGAGCGATTTTTTGCAGCCACTCGCTATGTTTTGCGGTCGCCGGGCAGAGAATGACAATATCAGGCGTCGTCTTTTCCATGCACTCACGGTAATCTGTAAACACCCGTTCTGAAGGAATATTGAAGTTTTTGATCGTACTCTCCATTCTCTCTGCTGATTCATCACAGATCCCCACAATCTCAGCATTCGGATGATTAAACACCATCCGCAGATTGTCGCCTATATGGGCGTGCTCAAAGTTAATCCCCGCTATTTTCCATTTCTTCTCCATGTATAATCCTCCTCTGAAACTACAGGAAAGGTGATAAGCAAGAACGTGTTCCGAAGCATATTCTTGCTTATCACCTTTCCTGTAGTTGCATGATGCCGGGTGAATAACCCGTTCAGATAAACTCCTTTTTGCATATTACCACCAGACATTCTTCAGTGGTTTTTTGATCATTAATGGCCGCAGATATTCAATTGCTTTTTCAGCGCCATCTTCCGGGGACATCACAGGATCTTCATGTTCAAAGGAGATGACATAATCATACCCGACGGTTACAAGCGCAGTAATCACTCGCCGCCAGTCGATCTGCCCCCAACCAGGCACCCTGAAACGAAATCCTCGATTTGATCGCATCCACCCTCCGGTTGGGATCACGCCTGAACGTGAGACTTCATCTTGCTGGAGTTCTGCATCTTTGGCGTGGCAGTGGAAAATCCGGTCGCCGAAGGTCTTAATGAAAATCACAGGGTCAATGAGTTGCCAGTGCAGGTGCGAAGGATCAAAATTGAATCCGAATTCGGGGCGATAGTCAAGAGCTTTCAAGGCTTGTTCAGCGGTTTCGATATTATAGGCGATTTCGGTAGGATGGACTTCCAACGCAAATTTTACGCCGTATTGTTTAAAGACATCGAGAATTTCACCCCAGCGGTCAGCGAAGACTTGCCAGCCGGCTTCATAGAGTTGTTCATTCAATGGCGGAAAAATGTACCACTTATCCCAGACATGTGAACCGACAAACCCCGTCACCACAGGCACTTCAAGTTCCGAAGCCGCCTGGGCAGCCAGTTTCATCTGTTCCATGCCATACTGTATCTTTTCTTCCGGAACCTTCGAAGGGGCCCAGGCATCGGTGCTTGCATCAAGCGGACCAAGCACTATTTGGCCGGCGGTCGCATTATTGATCGCCGAGATGCCAAGGCCATAGTCCGCCAGCATGTCACGGACGGCCTTACCCTCCCCTTTCAGCACAGTCGTCAGATCGAGATGGTTACTTCCTTGCCAAATCGGAAGTTCGACCATTTCGTACCCTAAAGAGGCGGCATATTTCGCCACATGCTCCAGGGGCCAATCCGGAAATAAAAACGTTGAGATACCGATTTTCATAATGCACTCCTTCCACTCGATGTTCAAAGTCTCCTGGCGATCAATCGCCAGTCTCAAAGCGAAGGACGCTAAAGCGCCCTGTGGAATTGATCAGCAGGCTTCAGCCTGCTTTGGCTTTGAGACCGCTCATTAATGGCCGGGATCACTCTATTCACTTTTACGGCGCGTATATGCCACAATAAGCAGAAATAACAGGGCGCCATAGGCGATCTGCCGCATGGCTTCGGTGGTTTGTAAGGCCACCAGAATGCTATTTAAAGTGGTCAGCACAATGCATCCGGCCACAGCGCCCAAATACGTTCCACTCCCCCCGGCCAGCGAGATGCCGCCAATAGCCACTGCCGCGATTGATGGCATCAGATATGGAACTCCCAGGTTTAAATACGGCGTGCCGGTATAACTCAACAGCAGAAGTCCGCCAAAGGCTGAGATGGCTCCGCAGATACCATAAATGACCATGCGAAACCGTTTCACATTAATTCCGCTTAATTCTGCGGTAAAACTGTTGGCGCCAACTCCGTAGAGGATATGACCCCACTTTGTTCGTTTTAAGAGCAGAGAGACAACAACAATAATCACTCCCCATAAAAGAATTAAATAGGGCACCTCGAAGATTCTGCCGCTCCCGACCACTTCCAGGAACGGCGGCGCATTGCCAGTCGGGAAACCTTTCGTGATAATCAGTGAACTGCCTTCAATGACGCTCGCCATGGCGAGCGTCATAATCAGCGGTGGAATTCCGATATAGGCAATGCCGGCCCCGCTCACGATTCCCAGTAAAAAACCGATCAGAGGCACAACAATGAGGACAATCGGAATCCTGAGATTTTCGCCCTGTAAAATGAAGGCCGAAATCACGACTCCCAGGGAGAGGATTGAGCCAACGGATAAATCAATGCCTTCATTGCCGGAGATCACAACCAACGTTTGGCCCAGAGCAATGATGCCCAGAAACACAGACATGCGCAGGACGCTCATCACATGCGAAAAACTAATGAAACCGGGGAAAATAATCTCTCCGAACAGAAAGAGGATGAAAATCGCGACGACACTCATGCAGGATTGATTTAAGACCATCTGTTTCAAAAAAGTTTTCGATAATCTGGTCACACGATTATTCACAGGTATAGATTCTCCTCTCATCTTCTTTGCTTGCATTAATAAATTACGTTACGTACCCTCACCCTGGCCCCTTCTCAAAGGAGATCTGACAAATCCGTCCAGCCATCAAGGCCGGTCTCAAAGCTGAAGCAGGTTGAAGCCCGCTGCTGAATTTCAGAGGGCGCTTCAGCGTCCTAGACTGGCGATTGATCGCCAGGAGACAGGGCACTTAATAATATTGGGACATCTCGCGTTTTAAGCGCGGAATTGCTCCGATCGCCAAAGAAATGATGATAATAATGCCTTTCGTAAACTCCTGATAAAATGACGTGATATTCGCAAAATAAATAATGTTAATGAGCAGCCCGAGAATAAGGCCGCCCATTGCCGCCCCAACCACGCTTCCTTTGCCGCCGGCAAAGGAAATTCCGCCAATGATCGCCGCAGCGACAGAATTTAACGTGTACCCTAAGCCACTGCGAGCATCCCCGGTTGCGGTTTGAGCCACAACACAAATCGCTGACAGTGCGACAAATACTGCGCTCAGCAGAAAGGCGCGGATTTTGACTGAGAGCACATGAATACCGCTTGCGTAAGCGGCCTGAGCATTGCCTCCGACTGCATAGAGGTGCTTGTAGAATCGCAGCTTACTGATCAACACACAGAGTAAAAATGCGAATCCCAGGACGACCACAGGTACCGGCAGAATCCGAAAGAGATCGACTTTATAGCTGCGATAAAATATTTTCGGAATATAACCGCCCGGCGTCGGCATAATATAGAGCGCAATGCCAAACCAGATGGTCGAAGTGGCGAAGGTCATAATCAACGGAGGCGGGCCTAAATAACTAATAAAAAATCCGTTAAATAACCCTAAAAGGCTGGCCAGCCCAAAAGCGCACACTATCGCAAGCAGAATACTCACGGCCGAATCCCCCATGATTGCTGCCATCAGCACGGTAATGAGAGAAATAGCCGCTCCGATAGAGAGATCCACTGCGCCGGAAATAATCACAAACGCCTGAGCAATGCTTATCAAAACGAGCGGGGTGAAGGTCAGCAGATTTGATTTAAACGAACGATAGGAGAAAAAATTGGGTTGTAACAACGCGTTAATGATCACTAAAAGGATCAACATCATAAAACTGGGGAACGATGGATGTTGGTAAATCCCTTGTAGGGTTCTGCTCTTCTTCATTTCTCACCTCCTGCCCGATTCTCGGTATGATTGGGTCCCTGGATATTCAATGAAGAAGCGATAATTCGATCTTCGGAAATCTCCTCACCGGCGATTTCATCAACAATCCGGCCTTCAAACATGATCAAGATGCGATCACAGTGCGCGATTAACTCCTCATTATCGCTGGCATACAAAATTACTGATGTCCCCTGCGCAGCTAATTCGGCAATCATCGCATACAGATGACTGCGCGTTCCGACATCAACGCCTTTGGTAGGATCGCTTAAAAGAAGGATTTTTGGAGACAATGAAAGCCATTTCCCGACAACTACCTTTTGTTGGTTGCCTCCGCTTAAATGAGAAATCATCATCCAGGGATCAGGCGGCGATAAAGAAATCGTCTGGATTAACTTATCCACTTCCCTTTTCAGCTTCTCAAGGGGTAAGAAAAGCGTGCCTTTATGCATTGAAACTTTGGGATAGGTCAGATTCGTAAAGACTGTATGATACAAAAACAAGCCCTCTTTTTGTCGGTCGCCGGGGACTAACACCATCCCTTCGCGGATGGCATGACGGGTATGTTTGATCTTGAGCGGTTTACCCTGAATGGCGATATTTCCTGAAGATTTCCGCAAAAAGCCGGCCAGAATCAATAACAGTTCCTCCTGCCCCTGACCTTGCAATCCCCCGATGCCCAAAATTTCCCCTTTTTTGAGGGTAAAACTGATCTCATGTAACTTGCGCTGGAGGGAAAGATTCGTCACTTCTAAGGCGTAATCGGCCTTTTGCATAAGTAATGCATGTTGGATTCTTTCTTCTTTTCCGCGTGTGTCTTCGAGTGTACCGGCCTGTCCGGTAATGAGAGGAATTATTAATTGTTCATCCCGTTCCTGGGTCTCAAAGTCAAGTTCACCCACCGTTTCGCCATTCCGAAAGACCACTAAACGATCACAGATTTTGGTAATTTCCCAGATGCGGTGGGAAATAAAAATAATCGAAACCCCCTGCTGTTTCAGGGCGTTAATAGTAGTAAACAAATCCTGCACCTGCTGAAACCCAAGCGAGGCTGTCGGTTCGTCTAAAATCAGGATATTCGCCTGTTTGGTAAGGGCTTTAGCAATTTCAACAAGTTGTTTTTCATCCGGCGCAATATTGACGACTTTTTCATGGATCGAAAGCCGGACGCCTAACTGATCAAGGGCATGTTGGGCTATCATCATCGCCTTGTCATTCTTCACAAACCCAAACTTTCCCGTTTCTTCTCTGCCTAAGGTGATATTCTCCCAGATCGTCATTTCCGGGACGAGGCTTAAATTTTGATGCACCATAGCTAATTGATATTCTTCGGCCTTCAGGTGGGATTTCAGATTAACCGGTGCATCGTATAAAAATAACTCGCCCCCATCAGGAATCAATAAACCGCTGATGATCCGGGCAAAGGTGGTTTTACCGGAGCCATTCGCCCCCACTAGCCCGCAAATTTCCCCTTTTCGCAGACTAAAATTGGCATCATGTAATGCCATCACCCCATCAAACGATTTTTTGAGATGCTTTGCCTCAAGAATAGTCATAGTATGAATGGTTGGAAAGTCTCCTGGCGATCAATCGCCAGGCTCAAAGCGGAAGGACGCTGAAGCGCCCTGCGGAATTGAGCAGCGGGCTTGAGTCTGCTTCAGCTTTGAGACCAGTCATTGATGACCGGGATAACGGGGCATCTGTCTGTAAATATGCCCGGCACTTAAGCATATTGCCGGGCACACCAGGACTTTTTCAGGTTCTGCTCTTCTTTGTGGTGTTACTTGAACAGGGCATCTAACTAATAAATAGGTAAGCCCCCGGCTTTGCCGGGGAGACTTCAAAAGTTTGACTTTTTCAGCAGTCGTCCATGGGATGTATCGGGGAACCGTCCAAGACGTTTCTCAAGGAGCGTCATCATGAACGAACTGAAAAGTTTGGCTCACACAAAGTGGAATTGTCAGTACCACGTAATTTTTGTGCCCAAGTATCGTCGAAAGGTGCTCTACCACAATATTCGAAAATACCTGGGCGACGTGTTTCGCGAGCTTGCCACTCACAAAGAAAGCCACATTGAGGAGGGGAAATTATGCAGTGACCATGTGCATATGCTCATTGCCATTCCTCCGAAATATGCGGTTTCTTCGGTGATTGGCTATATCAAAGGGAAAAGCGCAATTCATATTGCCCGGCACTACCAGGGATGTCAACGAAATTATACCGGAAAACATTTCTGGGCGCGTGGTTTCTATGTCGATACGGTCGGCTTAAATGAGGAGATTATCCGGGAATATATCCGGAACCAGGAAGAGGAGGATAAACGGTTGGATCAACTGGAGATGTTTGAAGAAAAACGTCAACATCATCCTGGGCAGGGAGGTCAGGAGTCTGAGGAGTAAACGATAATCCCCCTTTAGGGGGTTCACGAGTCATCCGCCTTGGGCGGTTCACCATTTCAAGCCTCCGGTTCTACCGGAGGTCTGTGACTGCTCTTGTGTGTACCACTTATTGACGTAGTAAGAATCGGCCCAATCTTTATATTCTTCATAAATCTGATCGATATTATTGTTATCAACAAACAGAGCTGGTCTGAGGTAAATAATGTGGTTATCGATCAAGTTTTCCGGTTTTAACTCTTTTCCCTGTAATAAGCGTAAGCCGATTCCAAGCGACGTACAGACAGCACCCGGAGAATTCGTGACGCCAAAGGTGTTGAACCCTTGTGAATCCTTTAATTCTTTCCACATTTTGATGAATGCCACCTGAGTTTCACCTGTGACGATTGGCAATGGTCTGCCAGCCGCCTGAAAGGCTCGGATAACCCCTAACGTCATGCCATCCTGCGTTAAAACCCCATCAATTTGAGGAAATGAACCCAGAATATCGGTCATGACCTGTTGAGCAGCGGCCTGATCCCAGTTGCCGTTGGCTTTGGCGAGTAATTTGATATCCGGGTATTGGGCTAACACTTTTTCAGCGCTTTGATCACGGAGGATACTTCCGGTTTGATCAGCAATCCCGCTGATATACACGATATTCCCCTTGCCATTTAATTGCTTGCAAAGCCATTCGGTAATCGGAGCCATCCACCATTCCTGATTCATAAAGACGTTGATCACATCAGGATTATCAACCGGTTGATCGTAAACAACCACCAAAATTCCGGCATCCTTAGCTTCTTCAATCACCGGATTTAATGCGGTCAGCGAATTGGGATTAATGAGCAACAGATCAACCCCACTCACAATCAGATTCCGAATCTGAGCAATTTGGGTATTCACATCAGGCCCGGCATTTTGAATGATCAGTTTATCAACCCATCCCTTTTCCTTGTAAAACTCGAATTCCTCTCGCAAACTTTCCGCCATTTGCACACGCCAACTATGGGTAAAGGGCCCATTACTTAATCCAACGGTAAACTTTTGCCCCTCGGCGGCCTCGACGGTATCGCCTGTAACAGCGATTCCAACAAGTATGAAGCTGAAAAGCAGGACAACCATCATTCTCCCCCAACATTGTTCCCTTCTCATAAATAACCCTCCTTAAAACATGACAAGAATTGTTAATACAATGGGATTCAACCGCTAAACCAGTAAACAGCGATCAATTTATTGTCAATATATTTTTGAATAGGAAGCACAAAAATTTCTTGCAGCAGACTCTGCGCCTCACATAACACTCACTAAAGGAAAAAATCCGAAATAACAACAAAACCTGAGTAACAGGCAATTATGCCGAGCGAACAACGATCACATTCTCATCCGGATGCGCTTCGAAGGGAGCGGGGGGGGAAGCTCAGGAAACCGCCCATGAACTCGGCGCGAGCCGAGGGCCGGTTAGAAAACCCATAAGGCTGTGTGCTGACCTCCATCACCTCCTACAAGCCTTCGATGGGGCCGCCCAACAAGGCACATGCACCGGACATTGGGGACGTATGGCAATTTCAGGGGATGGGGCAATTTTCATATTCCGTGCTTCGTTGAGTTTCTTGCCTTCGATCAGAACATCCCCAACGCCAGTGAGTTGCGGTCGTTGATATTTTTCATTGACAGAATGCGTTAGGGAATGTTATGAGAGGCCGAAAAGGTTCAAGAGAACGTTTTCGACTTGCTGTTATACACAGAGCGTATCCATCAATATTACAATAAACATACTGGAGGGAAACATGAACAAGAGAATTTTTTTGAATGTTGTGTGCATCCTGTGCGCGGCTATTTTTCTTACCTGTGGTACGGTTTCATCTGTCCGGGCGGAAACAATCAATCTGACCTTTAGTGTCTTCTTTCCGCCGACTCATGCTCATGCGATTGCGAGTACGAACATGGCAGAAGAAATTGAACGGAGAACTGATGGGAAAGTCAAGATTACCGTATTTCCCGGCGGAACATTAACCAAATCCTCGATGTGTTATGATGGCGTTGTGCAGGGCATTTCCGATATGTGCCACTCAGTATTTGCGTATACACGGGGCCGATTTCCTGTGATGGAAGCCGTGGATCTGCCTTTTGGCTATTCGAACGGCAAGGTTGCAACCAGAGTGGCTTATGAGTTTTACAAACAGATGAATCCTGGGGAATTGCAGGATGTGAAGGTGTTGGCGATTCATGCCCATGGTCCCGGAATTCTTGCGACGAAGAAAGATGTGAACTCACTGGATGATCTCAAAGGGATGAAGATCCGCTGTACTGGCCTTAGCGCAAAACTGGCCGAATATCTGGGGGCGGCTCCGGTGGCGATGCCTCAAAATGATGCGTATGAAGCCTTGCAGAAGGGCGTTGTAGAGGGGACATTCTGTCCGATTGAGACACTTAAAGGCTGGAAACAGGGGGAAGTGATTGATTATGTGATCGAATCCAAGGCCCTCAGCTATACCACATCCATGTTTATTGTGATGAACAAACAGAAATATGAATCCCTTCCCCCTGATGTCAAACAGGTCTTTGATGACATTGGCGAAGAATGGGTTGATGTTTACGGCAAGATCTGGGATGATGCTGACGACGCAGGACGAGATTTTGTCACCGAACTCGGCAAAAATATTCATGGGCTTGCCCCTGAAGAAGAAGCCAGATGGATTCAGGCCGTAGAGCCGATCATCACTGAATATCAGAACACCATGGAAACAAAAGGACTTCCAGGGGAAAAGGCGGTTCAAATGATCAAAGGCTTGCTTGAGAAATATAGCGAGTAGAGAAAGCAATATTCAGTATTCAGTAATCAGTATTCAGTATGTCGAAGAATAGTGATGTTCAGGATGAACGAACAAGTCGGACAGGCCGGATATGTCCGATTTGTCCGATTACTGATTACTGAATACTAATTACTTCCCTTATTTCATCAACCCGGGCAGATACAGGGCTATCTGAGGGAAGGCTAACAAAATCCCGGTACAGAACAGCAATGCCAGAATAAATGGCGCGACCCCCTTAAAAATGGTTTCAAGCGGAATATCCTTTGCAATTCCATGTACCACATAAACATTAACCCCAACCGGCGGTGTAATGACTCCCATTTCCGTCACAAGCACAACTACGACCCCAAACCAGATCGGGTCAAACCCGATACTGGTAGCGACCGGGTAAAAAATCGGAATGGTCAGCATGATCATCGCCAGGGCATCCATAAAACACCCGCCAATCAGATACACCAGCACAATCACTCCCATAATGGCATAATTGGGGAGGGGCAGTTCGCTGACCCAGCCCGCTAAATCAAAGGGGATCCTGGTGATGGCCATAAAATGCCCGAAAATGACCGCGCCAGTCACAATAACCATAATCATACAGCTAATTTTTGTGGTATCCATCAGGGATTGCACGAAATGTCTCCAGGTCAATTGCTGCCGTATCAAAGCCAGCGTCAACGTCAGAAACGCACCTACCGCAGCCGCTTCCGTTGGGGTAAAAATCCCGAAAAACAACCCCCCCATGACAAGACCAAAAATAATGAGCGCTTCCAGGATACCAGCAAAGGATTGAGTGCGTTCCCGAAAAGTGGTTTTGGGACCACGAGGCGCAATGGCGGGGTTCAACCACACTCTAACATAGATCGTCAGCATGAATAACAGAGCAAGCAAAATTCCCGGCAGAATCCCTGCGGCAAAAAGCTTCCCAATGGATTGCTCTGTCATGACGCCATAAATAATAAAGATCACGCTCGGTGGAATTAAAATTCCCAGGCTCCCTCCCGCTGCAACCGTTCCTGTCGCCAATCCCAGATCGTATTTGTACCGTTTCATCTCCGGAAGGGTGATCATGGCCATCGTTGCGGCAGTCGCGTTGGTTGACCCGGAAATAGCGGAAAATCCCGCACAGGCTCCAATGGTGGCAATAGCCAATCCGCCTTTATAATGCCCCATAAACACGTACACAGAATCGTAGAGCCTCCGGCTTATCCCGGAATGAAAGGCGATTTGTCCCATAAAGATAAAAAGCGGAATGACCGTTAAACTATATGAAGAAAAGGTGTCAAAGACATCTCGAGCTAAGAGGCTGAGACCCGCGCCAGACGACACAACATAACTGAACCCCGTTACTCCCAGCAGCGCCATCACAAACCCCACAGGCATTTTGGAGAACAGGAGCACAATAAGCAGAATAATTCCTATAATACCGATAATCGTCACATTCATGATGTTTTCAACTTTGTTATCGCATTGATCAAATCTATCAGAAGCACGGCACAGACAGCCGCAGAACCAAACGCAACGCCATAAATGACGGGATAAAACGGAATCTGCAATGTTAATGAAACCTCTCCTGCCCTCTGACAACTCAGGCCATACAAAAGACTTTGCCAGGCGATCAGGCCAAACAAAATCATTCCCAAAACAGCAATCATACTCTCAATAATCGTCTGAACTTTTGCAGGAAACAGCCTGACAATCAGGCTGACAGCAACGTGCCCTTTCTCTGCCGACGTATGCGCCAGCGCAAAGGAAACCACGATAGTCCCGAGAAAGGAAACCATTTCATAGGTTCCGGGAACCGGCCTGCGGAACAGGCGTAAAATCACATCGGCGCACGTCAGAGACATCATGAGAACAATCGCGATTGCCGCAATCACATTCAATTTTCGTGCGGCCGTAAGGCAATAATTTCTTAACACAGACATAGAAGATTCCTGAGTAATTTATAATTTCTTGAATTTCTTTGACTTTCCTGGTCGGTCTATAGATTGTCGAATCCAAATCGTAACCGCCCTATAAAAGTTCCATAAAAAGGTCAAGTCAAAAAAAGTGGCCGACTAAAAACATTAGGGGTAAGCGTATCTTATTAGTCCCATTTTTACCTGACAGCGTGGTATCAGGCAACTCACAGAAAAATTTTCTCACTTCAAGGAGAAATAACCATTCGAAACAACGCTAGAAATATCATGGACAAGGGCAAGGGATGGGTTAACAATAAAAATTGAGCAGACCAAAAGCCGCGTGGCGTCATAGTGTTGATTGTCTTGTATGATGTTTTGTGGTATTATTCATTGAGCTGCCTTTCATCAGGGCGATTTTTGGCTGCTCATTTTTGTCGTTATCAGGAGGTCATCACGAAAACATTGAGATTTTGAGCGATTGCGCAACGCAATGTGAAAATGACGAACGATGATGCAGCGTAAATATGCACTCGCTGCTTTTTGACTTCTGCCTATTCTAATTCCTGCGCCAGTTCTTCCATAGCAAGTTGGTCGCTTTGTTGCCGCAGATCGTTCTGGCGGATCCATTCTCTTTTATATCGTTCGGAAATCGTGATTTTCAATTCGGCCAACCGGTGTTCCGATACTTTTTGATTGTCTGAATCTACGATAAAATAGGCTTCCATGACATTCTGGATGAGTCGTAAAATAATATCATTAAATGCACAATAGGTTGTGCTCTCCACGGTAAAATCAGTTTCTTTATAAATATCTACAAAGTTATACTTTTCTGACGATGTTTCATACGTGCGAATCGCCTCTTCGATGAGTTCTACGGCAGTATAATATTCAGCAGAATCACGAATTCCCTGCACTTCAGAATCTCGCAGTCGGTGCTGCTCTAAATCCTTCAACATTTTCTCTGTTGATTTCAAAATCCCAATAGGATATTTACGTAATATTTCGACTGAAAATTTCGACAGGTAGTCGCAGAGACCATACAGGGAAAGTTTGATAAGCTCTCGGGCCTGATCAGGCAGGGCCACGTTTCTGAATTTTCCCATCTGCATCTCTAACGCATTTTCTTCATTTTTCACATAGTACATTCCCTGAATGTCTTTCAGCGTCACTTTTGCCAGTTCCTGTTTGCGTTGACTCTGGGTTGCTTCGGCAATCGTCAGATTTGTGAGAATTTTATAGAGTTCGCCAAGTAACGTGGCATCTTCAGAACAATCAATCAGCAGCCCAACGAGTTTCCGATTGTGTTTGATGACGTCAAAATTCCAGTGTTCCGCAATATACTCCGGCAGCATATCGGCAAAACGATCGACAACTTTTTGTCCAAAATCGAGTTCAAGTCCTGCGAGCAGTTCCTCAAGTTCTCGGAGTATTTTTCCATATTCTGCCTGATTGGATGGTTGATGATGCTGTAAAATCCTGACCCCCATGGCTTCAAGAATTTTAAAGAGGGTTTCTTTTAATTGGTGAATTTGACTCGGTTTGACCGGAATATGGCTGCGCGTCATGGCTAACGCATCTTCTAAAAAACTTTTATATTCTTCCAGCGCTTCTTTGGGGTACTCGTCTTCCCGCTCAGCAAGGATTTCGAATTCTAACTGGATTAACGCCTTATGAATTTCCAACCCTTTATTAAAACGAAATTTCAGGGTTTTGATGAACTTCCGCAACGCCGCCTTATAGTCATCCGCCGAAATTTCAGGCAAATGAGAGACATCTTTCATCAAATCAATGTGCGCCAGAATTTCTTGCGTCGGCGAATTCTCTAACGAAAAATCGGAGGTCTCAAATTCACCGCTGCCCAGGAGAGAATCTATGATGCTGTTCACATAATCAATGCGCGTTGAAATCACGCTGTGAATTTTCGCAATCGTGCGGGCATAATCTTCTTTGAGAGAAGGATCGCCCCTGCCATTATTCAATGCACCCTCTAACGCAATAACGGCATCGTTGAGGACCGACATAGGATAATGTTCGCTTTCAAGAATATATTCCATCACATCAGGAATATTTTGAAAGTGCTCTACAATTTGATTTTCATCGCTGATGTCGAGCTGGTGAATAAAAGCTACCATAATTATTTAATCTGCCTAGCAGATCTTCTCAAAGTGTTTTAGACTCTTTTGCTCATAACTAAGCAAGAAAAGCACATCCCCATACCAACAGATTGTTAACTACCATTATGTTGAGGATAACAAGTTGTCAAGAGTTATCTCGTATGAAACATCTCTTTCTTAAAATTCTGTATTAGGAAGATGAAATAAATGCAATAAAAAAATTGTTGAATTCACGTTGCAGCAGAACTCAAGGAAAGGACAAGAGATGGAAATGGGGAGGTGATTAGAATCTTAACCTGTTTTCATGAAGAATATTCTCGGCAAGATGCTCTGATGATCAATTCCGGTTGGAGCATGATTTTTTTCGGTCCATCCTGGCCCCAACCCTGAATTAATTGGATCACAAGTTGAGCAGCTTCTCTCCCAATATCAAGTACTGGTTGAGCGACAACTGTCAAAGGCGGATCCACCAGTCGGGTCCACATGTAATCATCGAAACTGGTTAGAGAAAGAGCCAGGGGCAGTTTCATGCCACGATTCTGGAGTTCTTGTAAAGCCCCCATCGTCATGAGCGAGGCGGTTGAGAAAATCGCAGAGGGGGGATCGGGTAAATCCAGCAATTCTGCCATGGCCTGTTGCCCGCCTTCGATGGTAAAATATCCGTCTCGCAGCAGGTTCTCATCGATTGCAAGCTGATAATCCTTTAAAGCGTTGATATATCCCAACAGTCGTTCTTTTCCGGTAGTGACTTCTCTGCGGCCATTAATGACGCCGATCCGCCGGTGTCCTAACTGAATCAAATATTCGACCGCCATATATGCGCCTTTGACATTATCAAGAAGGACGGCATTCGCCATAGCATTTTCCAAATATCGGTCCACAAACACGACGGGGATCTCGCGTTTCAGAAATTCCAGCAGGTACTCGCTGCTATCCTCGGCGGGCGCAATAATCAAGCCGTCAACCCGCCGTCTCCACAGCACTTCCAGATATTCCAATTCCTTGGCCGAACTTTTTTTTGTATTACATAGAATGATGTTATAGCCGTATCGGCTGGCGACATCCTCGATCACCGCGGCCAACTCTGTAAAAAACGGATTAGTAATATCAGTTATCACCAGGGCGATAGTTGGCGGAATCTGCTGCGGAAGGGGCTGAACAATATTTTTCACCATCCGCTGCGCTACTTTTCCAGGTTGATATCCTAACTCCTGGGCGACCTCCAGAATGCGTTCTCTGGTCGTCTGGCTAATGCGGCTCTGGCTGCCCTGGTTAAATACCAGAGAAACTGTTGTAGGCGACACTCCCGCCTTTCTGGCGACATCTTTCAACTTCACGGCCATGATAGCTGTTCCTTGTTACACACACATAAAAATAGAAATACCAATCAATATACAAAGAAGAAGAAAAATTTTGTCAAGTAAATTTACTAAAGTATTAGTTAATTTAGTAAATTCAGAACATCAAAAAATAAACTGTTCTTCCTATCCAATTTCTGAATACACTCGATGCAGAAGTTTCTCAAATTCATTTACTAAATTGTGTTTTTCTTAAAGGCAAATAAAAGAAGGGCAATGTTGCGCACAATGCTCACTCATGCCGCAGCATTGCCACAAGGCAAGAAAAAGAATTAACTCCATCACTGCAAAAGCTCTGCTTTTGCTTTCAAAACAGAGCTTTGATACTTCTGAAATACAAATCTACTCTCCGGATTTCCGTTTTCGCCATTGATCAACCGCCACAGTGATCACAAGAATGATACCGACAATGATACGGGTCCAGAACGGATTTACTTTCAAAAGTACGGCACCATTGTAAATTGTAGTCATGATGAGCGCTCCGACGAACGCCCCTGCCGGCGTTCCCTCGGCTCCCATTAAGCTAGTGCCGCCTAATACAGCCGCTGCAATCGCATCAAGTTCATAGCCGGTGCCGGTTGAAGGCACTCCCATCCAGAGTCGAGAGGTTTCCATGATTCCGGCAATACCCACGAGAAATGAAGCCAGAGTATAGACCCCATAAGTCACTAATTGCGTATTCACACCAGACAGTCGAGCAGCTTCAGGATTGCTTCCCAGGGCATAGACATACCGGCCAAAGCTTGTTCTGCGTAACGTGAGTTCGATACTCACCGCCACAAGAATTAACAGCCAGAATAACAGCGGGAGTCTTAAAAAATTCGATGAGGCAAAATTCGCAACACTGCGCGGCAGACCAAAAACGTTGCTTCCGCCAGACATCAGCAATAATACGCCGCGTAAGATGGTCATCATGCCAAGCGTGGCGATAAATGGCGGCAGACGAAAATTGAAGACCATAATGCCATTGATCAAGCCGACCAGGGCTGAAAGCAACAGACAGATAAAAATAATCACCGGAATAGGAAGAACCGGAATGGTCATACCGCCAAGTTTTCCGATCAGCATTTGCGACATCACAATATTCACAAAAGCGACGAGCGACCCAACAGAGAGATCGATACCTGCGGTGAGAATCACCATCACTTCAGCAACCCCAAGCACCCCCTGGATCGCCATCTGGCGCATGATATTCTGAATATTCATACCTGTGAGAAAACTTTTGCTGCCCAGGCTTAAGAGAATCCACATAACCACCGCCACAATCAACACGACGGTCTGGGTATTTAATGTAAGTTTTTTAGATGCCATAGGTTGCTCCTCCAGTCGCAGATGTCTGTTTGATAGCAAGACTTAAGATCATCTCTTCATTAAAATCTTGACGTTCAACATTTGCCACAATCGTGCCATTGCGCATAATCAAAATACGATCACAAATTCCCATCAATTCCGTCATATAGGAAGAAATCATCAAAATCGCCGAACCTTCTCGGGCAAGTGTGTTAATCAGATTATAGATTTCTTCTTTGGCCCCAACATCAATCCCATTGGTGGGTTCATCCATAATAAAGACGCTGGATTTGGCAGCAAGCCATTTACCGACCACAACTTTCTGCTGATTACCGCCGCTCAGATTGCGCACGATCTGATTTGGAGATGGAGTTTTAATAGCGAGAGCCTTAATAAACTGAGAACAGGTCGCTTTTTCTTTTGCCGTGTTGATAATCCCTGCTGTTCCAATGCGAGGATAAATTGGCATATTGATATTATGCTTCAAAGACAAACTCTGTGCTAATCCCTGTCGCCGCCGATCTTCGGGGAGTAAGCCCATCTTGTGGTCAATGGCTTTGCGAGGATTTGGATTGTGAAGTACTTCGCCTTTGACATAGACTACTCCTGCATCAATCGGATCCGCGCCAAATAACGCCCGTGACAGTTCCGTCCGACCGGAACCGACAAGCCCGTATAGTCCGACAATCTCTCCCTGCCGAATTTGCAGAGAGCAGTTGTGAACCCGTGTATTGCTCACGCCTTCAACCCGCAGCATTTCCTCGCCAATTGTCCGCGTACCGTCATAATGATCCTGAGAGAGGTCGCGTCCGACCATCATAGCGATCAATTGATCTTCGTTGCTTTCGGAAACCTGTTTTTCCCCGACGTATTTGCCATCTTTCATGACACACACCGTATCACACAATTTGAAAATTTCTTCCAGGCGGTGTGAAATATAAATGATCGAGATATTCTGTTCTCGCAGCCAGCGAATCACGCGAAACAGTTCCTCAACTTCCCGGGCCGCGAGCACCGCGGTCGGTTCATCAAAAATGATAATTCTGGCATTGCGTGACAGTGCGCGCACAATTGCCACCATTCCTTGTTGTGAGGCGCTCAGGTTGCCCACTTTCTCTGTTGGTCGAATCGCTTCAGCATAGTCAATCTGTTCAAGGATCTCCTGCGTCTTCTGAGCCAGCATTTTTTTATTCAGAAATCCGAATTTGGTCGGCATGGCCCCCATCATCACATTTTCGGCGACCGTCAGATGATTGGCTAGCACCAGATTTTGATACACGGCCGCAATACCGAGCTGCTCTGAAATCATCGGAGTCATTTTGTCCACTTTTTGGCCATGTACATAGATTTCCCCTTTTTCCAGCGAGTACGCACCGGTCAGGATCTTAATGAGGGTGGATTTTCCCGCCCCATTTTCACCAACTAGGGCTTTCACTTCACCCGGTTTAACCGCAAAAGTCACGTCTTCCAGGGCTTTCACCCCTGGAAATTCCTTGCTGATATTCTTCATCAGCACCGTATATTTTTCTTCAGCCACGTGTGCTCCCTCCCCCTTGCGAGTCATTCATCAAAAAGAAGGGCACGCCAGAAGCGCACCCTTCTTGGTAGAAACAGAGCATCAATTCCGAATCGCTATTTGTTCTTGTAGAATTCAACCGGATTCAAGAATTCTTCCGCTTCGCCAGACTCCATCATCGCAGGCGAGATCGCAACAACACCGGTATCAATAAATTTTTCAAGTTGTTCACCCTTAATGGCTTTCAGAGCGTATTCCACACCCATGTAGCCCATTTTCCAGGGTTGCTGCACAATCATGAAATCTGTCAAGCCAGTCTTCAAACCTTCAACTTCAAGAGGACCAGCATCAACGACAACTGTTGCGATTTCCCCGTCTTTCTTGCCAGCCATATCAAGGGCGCGAATGGTTTCATCGCCCGTGTACTGATTATTAGCAAAAATGCCCTTCAGATCAGGATAGGTGGTCAGGAAGTTCTGCACGATCGCCAGGGTCTGCCCCTGTTTTCCCTGCGCATCCTGAAAATCAACCACTTCAATATCCGGATAGTTTTTGATCTGTTCCATAAAGCCCTGTTTCCGTCGTTCCAGCGACCCCACACCGGACATAAACGTAATACCGGCGACCTGACCTTTGGCTTCGCCAAAATCCTCTTTCATGGCTTCAGCTAACTTATCAGCCGCAATCCGGCCAATTTGCACGTTATCAGACGCCAGGAACGAAACATATTGATCGGTGCTGGCCTGGCTGTCAATGACAATCACCGGAATGCCTGCGGCTGTAGCCGCTTCGATTCCCGGAACCAACGCATCTTCAACCGTCGGAGCAAGCACGATGGCAGCAGGCTTGTCGCCAATCGCCGTTTCAAGAATAGCGACCTGTTTTGCGACGTCAGCTTCTGTCGGAGCAGCCTGGGAAATGAATTCTACTCCAAACTCTTCGCCGGCAGTGCGTCCGCCATCAATCACAATCTGCCAGAAATCGGACTCTGTCGCTTTGACGATAAAATAAATTTTTTCCCCTTCTGCGGAAGCGGTGCCAACCAGAGCAACCAGCATCGCAGCAACTAACATTACGGACACAAACGTTTTACGCATAACCATACCTCCTGTAAAATTCAATACCCGATGTTGACACAACACATCTGAATACGACAACGTGCTCTTCATAAAAACTTCTGAAAATACGGTGAAATTTCTTCAGTCGCCATTTTATCCAATTCCTCCACCTCTTTTTCGATTTTTATAAAGAGATATAACCACTAAAACCAGGTAGAAATTTTTGGCAAGAAAAAAATGCAGTAATTAAAAATTTATTAAATTTTACTAAATCAACATGAATCTACACGTAATAACTTGTATTTAAAGCTTTTTAAGATGATTAATTTGTAATTTATTGTAAACTCACTATTTTACCAACACCCGCAAAAGCAGTAAGAGAGAAAAAAAAATTTGAGCGGCCTGATAAAATCAGAAGGAAAACGTGAGAAATTATTTGACACAACAGAAAAGGGTCACTACAACAGATCTAAAAATTGTGTTTTGCGCCGAGGAATCTCACAATGATAAAGGCTGCAATAACTGTATAAAAACCTATAAACACCATGAGTAGAGGTGAAGCATGAGAAATGAACGCATCAATAGAAGAACCTTCGTTACAGTGAATATTGGAATCCTATGGGAAATTGGCCTTCTCTGTGTGCTCACAAGCTGCGCTCCTTATCCCGAAGCCACAGGCCGCCGTCCTGAAACGCTGCCGCCGCGCCCAACAGAACGCCAAATTCAAGAAGAATTGAAGCGTTCAACGGCGGAATGGGCGTATCAGCAAGGGTTGCAGGCCCTCGAGCGCGAAGCCCTGGAGGAAGCAATTCAAAATTTTGAACTGGCAATTCAACGTGATGCCATGCACTTACGCGCCTATCTGAGTTTAGGCGATGCGTATAATATGCAAGGCGAATATATGATTGCTGAAACGTATTACAATAAAGTGTTGTATTACGATCCTTACTCTGTGCCGGCATATACCGCCTTAGCGAATATGAATGCGAAGATGGGGAAATACCGAGAAGCTTTGAGTTTGTATCGTAAAGTGTTGGAATTAGATCCTGCGAATCAATATGCTCGCGAACAAAGTGAACAGGTCACGCAAGAGTTATTTACTTCGTATTATGACCAGGGAATCATGTATAAAGACGCTGGCGATCTTGATCGCGCGGTGGTAGAATTGCAAAAAGCCTATTCAGTCGCTCCTAACCTTGAACTTGCCATAGAGATTGGCGATCTCTATCTGCAATCCCAAGATTATATGATGGCGGATAGCTATTTTCAACAAGCCCTGTCACAAGATCCGGAGTATTTACCGGCGATCATTGGTGCCGGAAAGGTACAAATGGCGCTCGATCATTATCATGAAGCCATGAACTATTTCAAGCACGGCGTCCAGACCCAGCCAACCAATCAAGAAGCCAAAAAATTATTCGAGCAGGCTCAGACAGAAAAAGTGCGCAGAACCCTTCCCCCTCAATATACAAAAATTTTCTCTGCTGAACAGGTCACGCGAGGTGAAGTGGCAGCTTTACTTATCGTCGATCTGAATCTTGAACAAGAGTTCCCACCGCCTTCACGTATGGTAATTATTTCAGATATTACAACCCACTGGGCGAAATCCTATATCATCCAGGCGGTACAGTTTGACATCATGAAATTGCCTCCGGATCGCTATTTCCGTCCCGATGAACCGATTGTGAAGGGCGAACTGGCCTTTGTGCTTGACGGCCTTTTGGGGCAAATCGGAGCGCCGTTGCCTGCTGCCGGAGTTGTCCAATTTCACGATGTTTCGCCCGACAATTACTGGTACGACGCCATCCGACGGACTTATGCAGCAGGACTGATTCCAGCCAACTCTGACGCTGAGTTTGGCATTAATAATTCGGTTTCCGGTCAGAATATGCAAGAGATTCTGGCAAAAGTCAAAAAGATGCTTTAGAGGCGCAAAATGCAACGCCAGCTCGTCAGTGTCATCATTCCAACCTACAATCGGGCAGCCTGGCTCAAGGAAGCGATTGACTCGGTTCTGAGCCAGTCCGCCCAGGCAATCGAACTAATTATTGTGGATGATGGTTCTACTGATCAAACCCACGAGTTAGTCGCTGGATATGGAGATCAAATACATTATCTGTATCAGGACAATCAGGGCGTGAGCAGCGCTCGCAATCTTGGTATTCGCTCTTCGCACGGCCAATATACCGCCCTGCTGGATTCCGATGATCTCTGGCTGCCCGACAAGCTGGCCCGCCAGATTGCGATCATGGAACAACAGCCCGATTTACAATTGTGTCACACCGAAGAAATCTGGATTCGACGCGGTGTGCGGGTGAATCCGAAAAAAAAACATCAAAAATATGGAGGCTATATTTTTCCTTACTGCCTGCCGCTATGCGTGATCAGCCCATCCTCGGTCATGATTCGCCGATCATTGTTTGATAACGTGGGATATTTTGATGAAACCCTGCCCGCGTGTGAGGATTACGACTTGTGGCTGCGTATTACCAAAACCTATCCGGTGCATTTCATCGAGACACCGCTGATAATGAAACGCGGCGGGCATGAGGACCAATTGTCGCAAAAATATTGGGGCATTGACCGCTTTCGCATCCAGGCTCTGGAAAAATTACTGCGATCCAGAGAACTCACGCCAGAGCAATATGACCAGACCTTACAAGAATTGCGGCGGAAATGTGAAATCATGGCGGCCGGCTGCGCCAAACGTCAGAAAATGCAGGAATACGACTATTATCGCCAGCTTCCGCGCCGATATGCCTGAACGACGAATATGATCCGATCTGCTAATGGGAAAGCATATAGATCCCGGTCGAGGGCCGGGACAAACGGCTCGGTTGCTGGGCCGCAGAACACCACAGAGATCACCTCCGGCGTGCTCACAACCTCATCCTGTTCCAGGTTCAACCCCTGGTAATACGCCAGAGTCACGGTCTGCTCCTGCCTGCCTGTGTAGACAGGTGCGGTCGCGAAGGTTCCCAGCCCCAGGAACAACACACACATCAATCCGTCACTCCCTCAACCACTTCCGTCCCGGCGCCCACACTGTCCGGATTCGATTGAATCAACGTCAATTCGACCGTCGCCCCTTCGATACTCTGGCCCTGTTCGTCCGCCACATGCACCGTGACCTGAACGATTGGCGCAGCCATAGCCACGCTGCCGAATGTCAGAAAATAGCTCAGCCTTCTCAACAATCTCCCCATCGTCATCCTTCTTGTGCTCCTGCCCTCCTTTGCGGCCTATGGCTGTTTTTGCTGTTGTTGGCGTTCTAACAAAATGTCTCGCAGGCTTTTCTGGGGACGACGGACTTCGTCAAAGAGGTTCCGGTCCGAATTTTCCTCTAAATTCGGCGTTCCATCCGGGTTCAGCCAGTAAGTAAAGTCGATATACCCATCACTGGAAATATCGATTTCCCCGGTAATTTTACCATAGAGAGGACCGCGTATCGTGCCTATTTCTTGCCCGGTTCGCACTCGAAAAATATACTGGATATTCTCGACTTTATCGGTTTGGTATCCCTGCCCCGGCAGGATACGATTCATACTTTTCTAAGCGGGATTGGTAGCCGTCTGAGGGCGCGGAAAACGGCCATTCAAACCAACTCTGTTCCTGCGGATCCGGCGCATAGGCCTGGATGCCATCCCCAGGATTCGAAAGGGTGTGTTTCAAGATAATCGGTAGATAATCTTTACCTCTTGACAAGACTTTTGAGGAAATGTACGAACGTTCTCTACACCACGGTAATGTCAAGAGAGGGTTTCAGGAGTCAAAGCACGGTAATGTCAAGAGAGGGTTTCAGGAGTTAAAGCAATGAAGAACGATTATCAAAACATGATTACAGAAGTCAGTCAACAGATTGCAAACACATTTTTACAACACGAGGAGAATTTAGCAGCAAGAGCTGGACTGGTTGATGCAGATATTGCAGAGATGACACGACAAATTGGGTTAGAAACGACCAAAATCGTCTTTGAACAGGTACGTGATGATCTGGTAAAAAAAAACAACACGAAGGATTTGTCATCCAAAAGCGGCCGCTCATTCGATTCAATGTCATTTTTGGCCCAATAGAACTCAGGTCGCCCTATTTATGGCAGCCATACGGGGGGGCGAAACCATTGCGAGATGAGATGAACCTGACTCACAATGGGAGAAGCGAAGCGGTCACTCGGGCGTTGAGTGATTTTGGGAGTGAAGACTCGTTTCGACACGCGGCGAAGCGGTTTGCAGAACATTACAAATATGAGGTGCATGCCAGTACAGTGTCCCGTGTCACCAAACAGGTCGCTGAAGATGCGCTCAGCTATGTCGAACAGACCTTGGCTGAAGCCAGTGACGCCTCCGAGCATGCTCCAGCGTTTGCCGAGGGTGTCGAGTGCATGGTAGTGGATCTCGATGGGTGTGAAATTCGGACCGCCGTCTTCGCTCCTGGTGGACAGGCTCAAGACAGGACGCCTGTTCGCCAGGCCCCCACACAGCAGAAAGAGATCGCGTGGCGGGAGGTCCGGATAGGGTTCGCTCGTCCCTTAGAGTCGATGTCGAAGACGTATGTTGGCAAAAAAGCGTCGTATCCTGACGTCGTGAGTGACCTGGTTCAGGCGGCGGTGTTACAAGGGATGGCTCCAACCACCCAGGTCATTGGCGTAGGGGATGGCGGGATCGGTCTGAAAGAGGAACTGGAGAAGCAATTTCCGACGATGCAGTTTGTGCTTGATAAACCCCATCTCAAAGATCATCTCTATGAGACGGCTGAAGCCGTGGGGCTCAGTCAACAAGAGCGAGTCGCCTGGGTGAAGACACGCCTGGACGCGATCTGTGCTGGGGATGTCGGAACGGTCAAGGCGGAGTTGGAAGAGACCTATGCGAACGCTCCTCATGATCGTGTACGGCGTTTTCTTGAGTATCTGACTCGTTTTGCTGATGCTGTAGACTATGATCACTTTACGAAACACGGGTATCCCATTGGGTCCGGAGAGGTCGAAAGTGCTCACAAAATGATCCCTCAAAAGCGGTTGAAACTCCCAGGAGCCTGTTGGCATCCTGACTCAATCAATCCTATGGTGGCCTTACGGATAGTCCGAGCCAATGAGTGGTGGGAAGATTTCTGGAAAGGAAGAATTGAAGAGAAACTTGCGGCATAATTTTACCGATTGTCGTGAAACACACCCGATTCGAAAAGGTTAACACGTACCGGGCTTCCGAATTGGTTGGCCCTTCATGGCGACAGGTCATAGTAACGACAAAATCCTTGATCTGTCCCTTGCCATACGGCGCAATCCAATCCCCTTGCAGTAAATCGTACCCCACCGGAGTACCAAACACCGGGACTTTGATCCAATCGGTCTGTTTATAATACATGGGGACCGGATTCCGAATTTTCTTCAGCATGATGGTGATCGTCGGATTCCACGGCTCCCGGCGATTCAACGCCTCATTGACGGTCTCCATGCTGACACCATCCGTGCTTTGATAATAGCCATTCTTCTCGGCGCTCACCGTCACGTCAGGCCATTCGCTCTCCCCGGAACCGGTAAAATTTCCTGCCCCATCCGTCAGCCCTTCTACCAGGTAACTCTGAGCTCCTACACTCTCCGGGGATGACAGAATCAAAACAATGCTGACGTGTGCGCCTTCAATAGCCTGTCCCTGTTCATCCAGAATATGGGCAGTGACCTGGGTTACTGGCGCAGCTGCTACAACACTGGCGAATATTCCCAAGAGTAAAATTTCTATCGACACCATCCAGAAATCCATCATGCGTGTGCTCCTAAACTCTCTGCCGGCCTATGGCTGTGTTTGCTGTTGTTGGCGTTCTAACAAAATGTCTCGCAGGCTTTTCTGAGGGCGGCGGACTTCGTCAAAGAGGTTTCGGTCTCGATTGTGTTCTAAATTCGGAGTACCATCGGGATTCAGCCAGTAAGTAAAGTCGATATACCCATCCCTGGAAATATTGATCTCTCCATTTATTTTACCATATAGGGGGCCGCGGATTGTACCCATTTCCTGTCCGGTTCGCACCCGAAAAATATACTGAATATCTTTCATTATATTCGTTCTTTGCCCCTGTCCCGGCAAATACGCTTCTTCTTTTTCTAATCTGGGTTGATACCCATCTAATGGCGCAGAAAATGGCCATTTAAATACACTTTGATTACTTTCATCTGGCACAAAGATTTGAATCCCGTCCCCTGGGTTCGAAAAAGTCAATATATACTTGGCTTCCGCATTGGTCATACTTTCGAAACGACAGGTCATGATAAAGACAAAATCATTGATTGCCCCCTTCCCGTAGGGTGTAACCCAGTCTCCTTGTACCAGATCATACCCTACGGGCGTACCAAACACCGGGACTTTGATCCAATCAGTCTGTTTATAATACATGGGGACTGGATTCCGAATTTTCTTCAGTATGACAGTGATCGTCGGATTCCATGGCTCCCAGCGATTTAAGTCTGTATTGATCGTATCCATGATAATTCCTCCACCACTTTGATAATACCCGTCTTTCTCGGCGATGACTGTTACATCGGTCCATTCGCTCTCTCCGGAACCGGTAAAATTTCCTGCCCCATCCGTCAGCCCTTCTACCAGGTAACTCTGAGCTCCTACAC
>DF820467.1:113924-140506 GCA_000739535.1 Candidatus Vecturithrix granuli
TTCACGAGTCATCCGCCTTGGGCGGTTCACCATTTCAAGCCTCCGGTTCTACCGGAGGTCTGTGACTCGCCTTTGCCATAATTCAGTTCGTTGACATAGTCCTTCACCTGCCCTTTGACAAAGTCGGCCCCCTCGGTAGTAGTAAACAAAATCTCGGGATCAGGCCGGAACAGCGGATCGGTTTTCAACAAGGCGAGAAAGGCAGCGCATTCCGTGGAGGATGCCAGCTTTGCCTTCACAACATCCGGTGTGGTGAGAATATTCTTGAAGAAGAGAATCTTCCCTGTGCTCGGATCGAAGATGGGAACGCTTTCCAGATGGGGCAATGATGTGGTAAAGCCCCACCCGGCATACGGATCGCTGCCGCCTCCAATGTTGATGAGGATTTCCAACCCCTTGAGGAGTTCCTGAACCTGCCAGACATAAAAGATGAAATTCCCCGTCCACGGGTGTTGAAAGAGTGTCCGAATTCCCTTTGGATCACGAGAGATCCCCAGCACATCTTCGGTGCTGGAATAAAAATTATACACCGCTTTCGCCTTTGACTGCACAAGCCGCAGCCGATTCCGCCAGGTCACGTTCCGGCGCTCATCATTCGGATCATCCGCAAACAGACGATGCCATTCTGAGGCATAGACCTCCTCGGCATACGCTTGCCAGGGATAACTCTCCCCGGTACCTTCGAATTTTTCCGGCGATATCAGGTATGGCCGATCATCGTCATACATGGGGTTCGGGAGTCCCTTCGCATCGAATTCTGTGCCGTAGGCTTCCAGCGCCACCGCGGCCTCCATGGCGTAATAGTGTCGCACCGGGGCATTATGGTCGGCAATCGCCAGTGACGTCAGCAGATTGCCTAAACTAAACGCCCCCACATCGACGGGGCCGGTCAGTCCTTGTAAAAATGTCGCCAGGGTATTGGCATACGCAAACGCATTCACCGCCGCATTGTGATAGTGTCCCTTGAACAGGTGCAGCGCCTCGGAATCCCACGAGACGTACCAGAATTGGCCGGTATACCCCGTCTGCCACAGACGTTTGAAGACCGTCGAGGACGTCCCCCGCAGCCCTTCTTCTTTTGCCTGGAATCCATGCACATGGACGAACGTCATGTTGTCAAAGAATTCTGGCGGTAATTGTGTCGTCAAGCGGTCGTCATACATTTTCTGTGATTCCGGCCGCAGATTTTTATAGCGAAACATCTCTTCCACATTCAGGATCTGGAGGGGCATGTCTTCGGTCAGCGACTCGTTGGGATTCGCTTTACTCCTGATTTCCAGCACCAACGGGTGTTCTGTGGTCTTTCGGCCTTCGAACAAAATCACGCGTTGATCGGCGTTCTGTGTCAGAAATGCCTCCGGCAGCAGATACCCGTCCGGGGAAATCTGAACCACCTCAGCCTGCTTAAGGGAATTCGCCACGGAAGGCTTCTTCAGGTAGCTGGCGACATCTGAGCAGCGTACTTTCGGGAAGATCACGGCATTCAACGCCCCATCCGCCTGTTTCAGGATGTACTGATGCGTGGCGACAGGAAACCTGGCGAGCATCCGCTCAATATTCACCCAGACCGGGAAAAAGTCAAGCAGGTCACGCACACTATCCACGTGATCATTCGCCCAATTCACGAAATATTGGGCAACACAGATGCCATCTCCATAAGGCGTCCACTCCCTGGAATAGAGTTGGCAGGGGATATCATTCTGCTTCCCCGCCTTCTTGATGACTGACTGATCAAAATTATCGTTGACCCAGAAATAGAGGACATCCTCTGCGACTGCGCGCCGGTGATCAGTCGCATCAATCTGGTCATTCCGATCATAATTCGGGACTAACAGGGGATCTTTGGTCGAGATGCTGATTCGATCCAGCACCAACCGGTCGCCTTCCTCACCTTCAACCGCTAATTCCACTTCAAACATCTCCCCCGCGCCAACATTGAGTCTGGCAATTGGGATGACACGTTGGAATGGGGCCGTGCCGACGTGCGCCTCTTCGATGACGAGCAGATCGGGACGGTTGGCCGGTTCAATGAGTTTCCAGGTGAGCCGCTGGCGGAGTTGGTCAAGATTCTCCCCCGAGTCCATCGAGCTCAGTACTCCTTTGGGATGAGGAATCTCCGTACCGGCCGACGACGACGATGCCCCCTGTCCTTCAATGGTGAGTGGTCCAAACCAGGTCGCTGAAAGCGTCATCCAGTGGACTTCCTCCCACGAACCATTCGTCCCACCGCCGCCGCCCGTCCCGCCGTCGCCAGGAACACTCTCCCCCTCGGGGTTTTGCACGAGGACCAGTTGGCTCGGGCGGGGCATGACATAGGTTGGCATCTCCGTCCCTTCCGGTGGTTTTTTGAAGCAGGTTTCGTTTTCTGAATCCCACACACAGATGTCGGCATAGGCCGTGTGCAATGCGCCCGTCACCAGCGGGAAACTGTAAGCCTGCCCAATAATGGTGTACGGCGCGCGCTGGAATTCATAGTCCGGCGACAGCCACACCTGTGCCCGCCGGTCGTCATCGGGGTTGTTCGTGACATGATGTCCCATGGGCGGGTTATAGGTCATATTCAGTGGTTCGTACAGATCAGGATATCCCTCCATGACCTCATCACGCCAGGGATTCATATCCAGCGCGTCGATCTCAACCGGCGGCGAGTCGCTCAACGCGTCGTCCGGCGGGACATACCCGGGGAGGGTGAAGGCATTGGGGCGCAGGCGGGTCAACAGCAGGTCGCCGCGTCCGGCCCAGGCCGTCTACCAGCCGTTAGCGTCGCTCAGTTTGCCATCGCCGGACAGCACCGTTATATCATCTCGCAAGAGAAAGATACTATCCAGATTGTCCGCCTCCGGCCGGGTCGGGTCTTTGAGATACGGTTTGTCGGTCAGTTCCAGGGCTGGGTCGTAGACCGGACGCAGTTGCCCCCAGTCGAACGGCAGCCACAGGGCCGGCTGTTTGCCGGGCTGGATGCCGTCGGCAGCAGAGATCGGCGCTGGACCGCCGCCCTGATAATGATCCACCGAACGGATCATGCCGTCGCGATCGTAGATCAACGCGCGTACCACCGGATAGGCGATGCCAGCATTCATACGAAACCATCCGTGCGGCATGCCGGCCGCCAGCGAAAAATTGGTGAACGTATCGGTAAAAAACGCGCCAGCCCAATGCGCCTCTCCGCGCTTCGCCGGAAAGACCCCGCTCCCGCCCGGGCCGCCATTGGCGCTGCACACCCCGGAAAAGTCGATGCGGAAAAAGTCGCTGAACACTGTCCCGGAATCAGAGGGCAGCGGGCCGCCCCAACTGATACCCAGGCAAAAGATGTTCCCACCAATCTGCGTGGCCACCCACTCCACCGGAGCATCTTTCGGGATGGGACCGAGAGTCAGAGCCGGACTGACCCGGACAGTGAACAATGTGAGACTGATGATGAGAACGACGATCTGTCTTTGAGAGCACATCCGAAGAAATGTCATCCTGCGTGTCCCTTTCCCTTCGGAGGGCAATGGCGCACGTCCACTACAGGCCCCTGTTCGCCTGCACTCCGAGGAATATGTGTTTTCCGTTCACACAATACATTCTATGCGCGGGGTATCCCCGTTCGTGTTTCTCCCCCCGAGGTTTCGTAGGGCTGTTAAGTTCTACCCCCTCAGTCCTCCGTAAGCGGGGGATGTCAATCTGTTTCCCCCCGCTTGCGGGGGGAACAAAAGGGGGGGCACAGGTTGTTCCCGCGAGAACTTAACAGCCCTGCCGAGGTTTCGGGGGCATGTTCGAGCCTGCTCGGGCCGGAGATTACCAGAACCGGTGTTGGAGCAGGTCATACGTGCGAATCGCCGGCGTTCCGGCGTGTTCCTGTTCCACATAGACGCGGCGGCGGCCGGTATCCACGGCGATATCCGTGACCGGATTTTCCCCCAGATCAGCCAGCGCAGTGACGCTGCCGCTGGCGTGGTCGATCGCGGCCAGCTCGTAACCTTCCTGGAATGCTCGAATGCCGATCAGGGTTGCGTCGGTATACACGTCGAGACCAAACACATCGGCGCCCTGCTCGAGCGGAATCTGGCTGACCGCCCCGCTGCGCAGATCTACGCTGATCAGCATCCCGCCCTGACTCAGCAAGACCGCGCGTTCGTTCCCCGGATACACCGAAGGATAGCGAGGCTGCATCGGCGTCACCGCAAAGCCTAACGGACGCCAGGCGGTCTCAGCGAGGGTGGCCAGGATGTCGATTGCGCCAGTTTGCGTGTTGATGGACACCACGTCGGTCTGGTCGCCGTTGAGACGGTAGCCAATCAGTGTATACCCGCGATAGAACCCGATCCCTTGCAGCGGCGGACCGGGCAGCATCTGTTTATGCACAGCGCGGGTCAGCAGATTCAGCGTGAGCAGGCCGCTCTGCCCGCCGCGCTCCACGAGGGTGTAGCATTCCATCACCGCCGCATCAATCGCCATGCCGCGCAGAGGCGTCGCGTCGCCGCTAACCTTCGCCAGCACCTCTTCCGCACCCTGCGCCAGCCCCAGGACGACAATCTCGATCTGACGACTGTCCGGTTCGACCCGGGCGGTCAACAAGGGCAAGAGCGGAGGTTCAACGACGTCGAGTGTCATGGTTTCTTCATACGTACGATAGCTCAAATGTAACGTATAGGTTCCGGGGAAGGGAGGTGTCCAGTACACGCCATGTTGGAAGCGCTGCCGGAACTCCTGGGGCCCCTCGATCAGGAGTTCATACGCGCCAGAACTCAGATCTTCCAGGGATTCGTCGCCATAGAACGCACCGACCTTCATGATCTCACCAAAGGGGAGTGCCCTGATCTGCGCCCAAGCATGGTTGCTATCTTTTTGCACACGAATATGCGCCAAATCCAGGTCTTGAAATTGCACGTCATCCACCGCCAGAAAGCCTTGCAGATAGCTCCCCCATCCAATGGAGCGGTTGCTATCTTCGAGTTGAATTTGGGCCATCTGTCCCAGAAATTCAGGGACCTCCCAGAACACCCGCTGCACCCCATCGCCGGTGGGCGAGACGTCGCGGACGACCTCGCCATCAATCAGCAGCCTGACAGTTTGAGAGATCAGCGGTCCCCAGGCCGAATCCAATGACGGAGAGCCGTGCAGCAGAAACGAGATCACCGGCCGCGTCAGAAGAAAAGGGATCGAGGTCAGCGTGCCAGCCGGACTCCCAGGGTCCCCATAGATGGTGAGTTCCGAATCTTCCGGACTATAGGTAGTGATCCAAAACGCTCCTTGAAAGCCCTGAGCGTCTCCCTGCACCGGTTGGGTGGTAAAGGCGTTGCCGGTGGCGGTCCACCCCCGTAGATCGCCGGTTTCAAAATCCCAGGTGATGTCACCTACATACACTGTCGCCGTGCGTTCCAGCAGTCCGCAGCGGGCGGTCAGCGTATACATTCCCTCAGCCGTCAGCGTTACGGGATCGCCGTTGGCGACCTCGCCGACCGGCTGCGGGCCATCGAGGGTCAGGCTGATGGCGGCGTGAACCTGTCCCCAATCATCCACACCGCCAACCTGAAAGGCGCTTCCAGAGGTCGCAAAGAAGAGCGTCTGCCATGCTTCCGTCTCATTGGCGCGCGCCCCGACCTGAATTGCGTCCAGCGGACATCCGGTCGGCAGGGCGCGGAATTGGGCTTCGACACGATGATCGCTCTGGATATCGGTGAATGTATAGGTTTCTATAGCTCCGACGGAGATGCCGTCTACCAGGACATCCTCAATCGCAGAGAGCGCATCAGGGGTAATTGTCACCGTCTGGGTTGTTCCTGACGTCGCCACGGTTTGCCCCGCCGGAGCGATTTGACCGCCTGGTCCGGCAAGGGTCACCAGGAAATGTTGGTCATCGCAGGATTGCACCTGCACGGCAACAGAAAGTGTGTTGGTCGTGTTACACTGATCCGCAACGCTCACGCCAAACTCATCTTGCCCGGTCACTCCGAACGCCGGTGTATAAAACAGGGTGTGACCATCGGTACTGAGCACGCCGCCAGCCGGTGTGGCGGAGTCATCAAGCACGACGCGAAACGGCGTGTTCGGCAACGGCAGATCATATTTCTGGCGCACATACTGCTCGACCTGAAACTGTTCACATTGCGTCAACCCACGCGGATACAGCAGGACTTCGGCGATCTCGCCCTGAAAATATCCGGCGAATGCCCCATAATACGTCTGTGATCCCCCCAGCGACATCCAGGAGGAAGGCGAGAGCGAGGCTGGCCAGACTTCTTGCACGCGTTCGCCATTGAGCCACAGATCGATTTCGTGATATTGAGATTCGATGGCCATCAGCACAGTCTCCGATCCAATCGAACCGGCATAGACCGCCTGCTCATTGACGCTCTCCCAGCAATTTCCCCAATTATTACAGGTTCGATTAAAGAGATATGAGGCCAGACGGTCAGTATAGAGCCCGATCAGGGTATGATCGTTATAGGTCATGCTCTGAGGCCCCAGAAGATAGCGTCGGGCTTCTGCCGCGGCTGCGTTGGTGCGGGCCACCACAAACAGCATAAACTCGCCGCTGCCGGGGGATTGGCTCCAGATCAGCCGGTCATCCTGGCCGTCAAACTCCACGACCGGCAAGCCGTTGAGGGCATTGGGGCGATAGCGCGGCTGCCGCGCCAATTCGGACTGTGTGGCATGATTGGCCTGCCCGCTGGCATCGGGCCAGCGCTGCACCCAGCCGTCCACCAGATCCTCCTGCTGAATGGCATCGGCTTTGAACCACAGGCTCATCCCGTCTGGCGGCGCAGCGACGGCTGGCGCCTGATATGCGCTTAACACATCCAGAGCGTTTTCATAACTATTGTCGCAGACGCTGAATTCCGGGGTGGACCCATCAGAGCCAAACACCGCGGTCAGGGTGGCATCGCCGTGCAGTCGAAAAATCCCGGCGACCTGCTCACTATCCAGACGCCATTCGACAAACACAGATCCCTCAGCCGGGACCGCTTTCAGATTCAAGGCGTCTCCGGGCCGGTATGAGAGCGAGCACTGCTCATCGCACACAAAGCCTGTCCCGATGACCTGTCCGCGCCCGACGCTCTCGATGGTCACGGTCAACACACAGGCGTCCTGAGCGATCACCGTCTGATACAGCATCAGCCCCAACAGCACCAGCAGCGCCAATCCAGCGACCTTGACCACCACCGGGATCGCCGGCCTTCGTCCGACAGGGATCGCCAGCGTCTTGCTGGCCTCTTCTGATGAGAGCGTCGTCGACTTCCCGCCCGTCTTCTTCAGCCACAGCTTCCTGCTCCACCATCCCAGCAACATCACCAGCCCCAGCAAGACCAGCAGCCCGCTGCCCGGTTCAGGCACCACGGTTGGCCCCGGCGTGGGCGTTGGCCCAATGCTGAATAGCGGCCGGTAGGTCACATCAATCAATGGCAGATCCGCGCTTCCGGCTTGGGGCGTCAGACGCAGGACATACAGGTTGCCGGCCACAGTCCGCAGCACGATCGTCGTTCCATCCGGCACGCTGAGCGCGTCCGGCTGCTGCCAGTCCCCGGAGACGAGATCCGCAAGCGTCACCTGCTCAAAGGGGATCTCCGGCAGCAGCATGACCTGCGTTCCGTCGCCCGGAGCCAGCCACAACGCCTGATCCGGCTGCGGATGATACGGCAGAAACAGATCGACCTCAGCCGGGAAAGCATACAACTCCCGGTCGAGGGCCGGAACGAACGGCTCGACCGCGGTGCCGCAGAACACGACCGAGATCACCTCCGGCGTGCTCACAACCTCATCCTGTTCCAGGTTCAACCCCTGGTAAAACGCCAGAGTCACGGTCTGCTCCTGCGCGACCGCGCTGGGAACAATACTACACACCACGATAAGAGCGAGCAACAGAGTACAGATGAAACGTCGTGTCTGATATCGGTGTATGAACATCATACTAATCCTCCTTATTTTCGTCAGTATCTCCTCTTGAAGGCCTCCATATTATGGGACAATGAAGGCCCAATGAACATCCTGAATGATCGGATCTTGCACAATACGCTGAGCATGTGAGATCCCTGTCTGCGTGATCGTCGCTTCAAATAATTCGTCATCAATTCGATACAGGATGGTATCACCCCAGATTCCTAACACTTCATTATGGGGAACAGTCTGCCACACAACATGTTCTCGAGTATCGAGGTTGTAAAACGTGTACTGACCTGTAATTTTTATAGGATCGGATACACCTCTTTCGTCACTTCGAAAAGCCTGTTGAATGAGCATCCAGCGTTCAAATAATTGAATATGACTATATATCCCTTCGACAGCAACATGCTCCCAATGCTGCAATATTTTATTATACATGAATACAAAAAAATGTGTTCGATTCTCGCCTGTTTCCTGTGCCCCAAGAATGCAATGCTTTTCATTATTCCCCCATATTTGGGTCGCTCTGGTTTTCATCTGATTGAATGCCTGGAGCGTTGCATCGTCAAACCGGAATGCGAATGGGGCTCGAACGCCACCGGAATCATAGGAAATTTCCCCACTTTCAAGATCGATGCTAACATTCAGCAATCTCCCCCCACCTGTACGGAATGCATTGGTTCCATGGATGATTACCGTGTCCCATTGTACTGTTTGGATTGGCTGTAGGTGGTCTGACATCACTGAATAGGCATAGAATTGTTGTTGAGTCTTCGAGGGATTCCCTGTGACGAAGAGCGGTTCTCCTTGTGTATCCTTGACGAGATATCCGCCTAATACCGGTTCAAAAGGCAGTGGAATGGTTCGGAGGTCGTCAGGCATGTCCACATTGACAAGTACGAGAGAGCCGGTTTCATCTTCTTCATAGCGCCAGAGGGCTATTTTTCTCTGGTGAGGGTACGCCTCAACACGTCGAATGCCTTGTTGAGGAGAAATTTCCGTAAGTAAGGAGAGAGATGGGTCTTTTCTCTCGGTACGATACAGGTGACATGGAATAGGTGTCATCGCCTCTTCCTGAGCAGAAGTCAGAATATATTCATTTTCTGCATAGATAAAGGCCACGCTTTGCGCATAGAGAAAATTCCCTTCACTTGGTATATCAGACACTAAAATACGTTTTTCGACCGTGATTTCATCATGTTCTCTTCGACAGAGGACAAGTTCTTTTTCTGTACGAAACAAGACATAATGTTCATCAACTTCCAGGAGGTCACGACTTCTTGCTTCGTCAGGAAGCAGGTGTTGTGTCCGTAATGTCTCCCAAACCGGTTTATATTTTTCTTTCCACTCAGGACGTCGGTCAAGACGAGCAGAAAAGCTTTTCATATCTGACTTTGATGCATGCGAAACTTCTTTCCATGTTCCGGTGAGTACGTCAAAAGCTCCAATTCTTGTCATCTTTTGGAACTCCTCAAATTCTTCACGCGTTTTGAACTCTCGTGATGGTTCTGGTGAAAATCGTCCATAGACAATATTGGGAGAGGTCAAAGAGAGAGTCGCCGAAATCAAGTAGTTCCCCAATCCTATGTCTTCCGGTTGCCAATATCTTACATCCTCAGTAGGAAAATGGATGATCCCAATCTCAGGTTCGTAATCGGCATAGGTATAAAACACCAACTTTTTAGCGTCTGGAAAATATTTTAGTCCAAGCGTTGAGATTCCCCGTGCCAGCGTTGTGACAAATGTCTGCACCGATAAATCAGGAAGATGAAGTATCTCTACTCTCCCAAGAGAAAGGCCAAAAGCAATACCTGTAAGCTTTCCATTCCCTTGAGCCAAACTGATGGATGGCAAGAACATCAATGCGCATACTCCAAGTATCAAAGCAATAAATTTTTTCAGGTATCTCATATTTAACTCAGCAATAGTTACAGTTCATTGGGCATTTTGTATTGTTGAAATTCGGTCAAGAATCTCCTGGCTTTTCTCAAGTATCACAGATATCTGAGAAGACTCTCCCCCTGCGTCTAATAATTGTTGGGCAGAAGCAATTTGATTAGAAACGATAGGAAGAGCTTGCCGTAAATTATCTATTTCAACAGTTCTCCTGAGAGATTTCAGGGAGGAATGCATGGTTTGTAATTGAAGCATGTTACCAAGAGCAGCCCGGCAATCCTCAAGAACAGATGAGATTGTCTGGTTACTTTCTTTTAATTGTAGTAGCTCTTCCGCGCGAGCGATGCGTTCTGAGATTTGTGGGAGATAATGTCGGATATAAAATGATTCAAAAAATTGCTCATTCTGTTGCCTATACGTTTGCCCATCCCAGGCATAAATGTCAACCCAATAGAATACCATGGCATGTGGAGTATCTCCTACAATACTGGTGTTCACACACACTTCGTAGAAACCGTCATTATTTAAATCAATCACCGTCTTCTCCATCATGGCCCGTTCTGTAAAAAGCATTTGGGCCATAAAATCATCTTTTCTGCTATACAAAAGAAAGACTTCAACTGGATTCGCTATCGTTCCTCCCAAGTTAACAAGGGCAACAATATCTTCTTCTCCATCTTTATTAATATCTAGCTTGCTCATTGCAGCAACAGACGTTTTATCCGCCTCATAATCTGGAATAGAGTACAAATCTTTTCTGAGCATGAGTAGATCTCTGTCATTCATGGCATGAATGGTTATCTCTCCTTCTTTGAATTGTTCTTTCTTCACCACTCTTGTTTCTGAGGCAAAAGAGCAATTATGAAAGAAGTTTAAAGAAATGAATATAACTGTCATGAACATAAATTTTTTAGAATCCATAGATTTTCCTCCTTTTTTATCTTAAGTTTTGGCGAACCAGATTATCAACATAATTCACGCCAACAGGGTTATTGGGATTTACTATCCAACCGTTACAGGTGGCATTAGGAATATAGTAGTAACGTCCTATCCTGTAGATAGAAAGAGCATTGTTCTCATGTTCAATCTCTGTCAATGCTCTGAGTTGAATTCCACACCTTCTTCTCTCTCTATTTTCATAAGTATGCGATTGCGTAATATTCCCTATTAAAATGTCTGCTCCTGTCTGAGTATTTGTAAGCCAATTCCAGGCATCCTCCATATTCACAGGAACTTGCATGAGTCCAATATGACTTCCATCATCCTCCTCGCTTTCACGGGGCCACCGATCATTAATACTGTATTTAAGGATGTTAAAGAATTGACAGTAACAACCACTTTCTACCATTGCAATCCCTGTAAGAAGATTAGGAGTTGCTCCATTATAAAGATTAATTAATCGATCAGTAATCACATCATCAGGAACAGGAACTCCTGTGATCGTAATAACAATTGAGTTTTCAAGCATTAAATCAGCGATGTCGGCGAAGTCAGGAATTATGGCCTTCACCTTGACCCTCCCTCCTTCAGATGTATAGCGATCCTCATGCGTCGCATCATTTGCCGTTGCAAAAGCTTTCTGTCCGGTCCATGGCCCTCGCCGTTGAGTCGTATCATATTCTACCTGTAATGTCCAGTCTATCTGACCTTGCCAATTCAAGGCGGTCGGGACAATTCGGGCTTGAAAAGGTATGGCCGGAGTGGTGGTAAAATTCTCCTCGCTCACGTCATAATCAGCACGATCCTGGGGACTCACGATGTCAGGCTTGATAATCGTGACACGCACGGCATCCTGACAGAGAAAATCAGGTTTGCCCGCATCCCCATTCGGATCCACCTCGACCTTGATCTGCCGATCCGCAAGCTCTGCACTCGCGTCAATCCCTTCCACATACAAGGTGATGGTTCGGCCAGGCCCCAAATCGGACGCCTTATACACAGAATTAGGCTTGACATAATCTTTGGCCATCTTCCGACTCACCGCCCCATCCACCTTCCAGATTCGAAGATGTCCTAGCGCTGGTACATACCGATATGGCTCTTGGATCGTTCCCTGACCTGTTTGAGTGACATTATTGGGATCCGATCCAGAATAGATCAAGCGAATTTTGACCTTCTCTAATTCTAATGGTTCAGGTAGTTCAAGCATTATCGGGGTGAAATTGCCACCAGCATTAGGTCCCTGATTATTGTATTTATCGAAACCATCTGCAAAATTAGGCACCTCGTTATAAAGATTAACTTGTCTCTCCGCTTCCTCATCAATATTCCCCAAGTTAGCCGCAATCAGTTTCCCAGGTTTGGTTGCATTATCCTGATGATCTTCAATCTGATCTTCGTAAGGAGTTCTCGCTGGCCCGCCAAATCCCCCATTATTATTATCCGAATCGATATCCAGATCGACCCGAATCACCGTCACCCTGACAGCATCCTCCCCGATAAATCCAGGCTCGCCCCCATCCCCGTTGGGATCAATCTCCACTTTGATCTGTTGATCAGCAATCTTCGCCCCTTCTTGAATCCCTTCGACATAGAAGGTAATCACCCGGCCAGCGCCAAGATCAGAGGCATTGTACGCGGCCCCGGACTTCACAAAATGCCCGCCTGGCGTATTCACTTCTGCCGCACTGCGTGGCATGTTCCCACCCACATTCCAGATACGTAGATGCCCCAGGGCAGCCTGATACGGGGCAGCTTCAGTCCCAGAACCTGCGATTTGACCGGGATCTGAATCAGAATACGTGAATCGTACCTTCACCTTCTGCAAATCCAAAGGTTCCTGCAAGGTTAACACCAACGGCGTAAACCTGACCGGGTCATTGCCAGGGTATGCTACATTGGTATCAAAATCAACAAAGTCCGGAATCCCGTCATTATCCGCGTCGCCATCATTCACGGCAATGAATTTGCCAGGTTTCGCCTGCTCATCTTCAATGGCATCTTCGGCGTCGGTGGGTTCCCAGAGCGGAGGAACATCAAAACCATCGTTATTATCACTATCAATATCCAGATCAACAGATCGCACATGGAGCAGACTGACTGCCGGAAGGCAGCGTAATTCTCCGGCCTCGTTTGTGACGCAGTATCCGATATCATACTCCCCGTGTTTGGTCAGCGGATGTTCCGGATGAGTCATGAAATAGCCTGAAAATTTCTCTTCAGGAATCCCGGTAGCAGCACTTAACCAGGCCGTTAACGTACCAGGTTCATACTGCCAGAAAGAGATGCCAAGCCATTTCAACAACGCATTCCATGCCGTTATAAGCGCTTCCAACTTGTCGGTCTCTAACCGACACCCAAACTGATAGTCAGCGTCTGAGGCATCGTGTTCTTTATATCTCATCAGCAATCCAGGACATGGCTGGTCTTTATATTGAGGAATCGGAAACAAGACTGTGAGAGGCTCTTCTTGTCGTGGCGACTCACACACCAGCCAGTGACTGATTCCATGTCCATATTGATCTGTGAGACGCAGCGCCTCTGCCCAACGAAAATTCCCTTGATCAGCTTCTGTTGCTCGTTCCAATCCATTTTTTGTTCTGACAGACTGTTGCTGTGGAGTCGGTGCTGTCGATGCTGCAATCACCGGGCGAAAACCTCCGCTGATGTCGGATTGGATCACCACCAGATACACTTCGTCACGCGCGACCTCCTGTCCATCTTCGGTATACACCAGTTCCAGCCGCGTGTTTTCTGAGAGGTGATAGGCTTCCAGCAGCAGCACGACATCCTGAGTCAGCGCATTGGCCAATGGCCCGGTCGGGTTGGTTAGATCGAGGCTCAGATCGGCAGTATCGAGAGTGAGCAGTCCATCTGCCTGAAACAGGCGCAGTCCTTCGCTGGCAGTCAAGGTCAACGTCCCCGTGCCTGAACCGGGAAGCGTCTCCGGCGTCAGCTGCCGGATGATCAGGGTTATGATTTCATCATCTTCCGCATCAATGATCGGGGAATGGATCGGATCGTGATCGACAATGTTGTCAACCTTGTCGTCGTCATCATTGACTGAGGTGAAGAGATTCAGCGGATCATCTTCTTCAGCATCCGGTACTGGCGGTCCCGGTTCATCCTTTGTGCCCGGCCAAAAGGCATCCAGGTCGACGCCTTGCGTCAGAACTTGCGCCTTATCAAGCAGCAGCACATCACCATCATCCCCGGTAATAACCAATTCGATGTCATACATACCAGGCTCACTGATATTCAGGCGAGCATGAGGAACCAGGCGGGTAAACGGTTCGAACTCAATCGTCGCTGGCAGCGTCTCTAAAAGGTCCGGGCGGTTGGGCGGGGTGACCAGACGCCAGTGCAGGCGTTGTTCCAGATGAGATGCGCCGTCCGGCGTCAGGGAGGTCAAAATCCCTTTGGGGTGCGCGATCTCCACCCCACCAGCGTCGCCGCTCTGGGCCTGCTGTTCTTCTTTGGTGCGTGTGTCCCACCAGGTCGCGCTCAGTTCCAGCCAGACCTCCTCGTCTGGCGTCTCCGGCGCGGGAAACAGATAGACCGGCGTGGTGCGTTCTGCCGGTGGCACTCCGGCCTGCGGGGCGTTGGGGCTGAAATAGGGATGCGGCACACAGGTGTCATTGCCCTCGGCATCCTGTGTGAGTGGGCAGAGGTCGGCGTAGGCCGTGTGCAGTGCGCCGGTCACCAGCGGAAAGTCGTAGGCTTGCCCGATGAGGGTGTAGGGCGCGCGCTGCGGTTCGTAATCCGGCTGCAGCCACACCTGTGCCCGCCGGTCGTCATCGAGGTCGTTCGTCACATGATTGCCCAGCGGCGGATTATAGGTCATATTGGGAGGTTCATACAGATCAGGGGAGCCGGTCATCACCTCGGCAACCCAGGGATTCATATCAGACGCGTCGATCTCAACCGGCGGCGAGTCGCTCAACGCATCCGGCGGCGGGACATACCCGGGGAGGGTAAAGGCATTGGGGCGCAGGCGGGTCAGTAGCAGATCGCCGCGCCCGGCCCAGGCGGTCCACCAGCCGTTGGCGTCGCTCAGTTTGCCATCGCCGGACAGCACCGTCATGTCATCACGCAAGAGGAAGATGCTATCCAGATTATCCTCGTCCGGTCGGTTCGGATCTTTGAGATACGGTTTGTCGGTCAGTTCCAGGGACGGTTCATGCACCGGACGCAATTGCCCCCAGTCGAACGGCAGCCACAGGGCCGGCTGTTTTCCGGGCTGGATACCGTCGGCAGCATAGATCGGCGCTGGACCACCGCCCTGATAATAGAGTTGTTGCGAAATAAATGTCTTGCCTAAAAAAGGAGCATCCCCAATCATGGACAATTTGTCAACCAGATTTCAATGATGTGACTGAACAGGGAGGAGAACCATATGATCAATATCACGCGCTGCTTTCAGGATATCCGCTTATTCAAAGCGGTCACCGGCATGACCTACGCCGAATTCACGGCCCTGTTGCCGTCGTTTGAGGCGGCCATGAATCAGGCCACCCAGACTGACAGCGATCTCCGTCAGCGTCAGGAAGGCGGGGGACGCAAGCATACCTTGCTGACCGGACGGGAGAAACTGTTTTTTATCGTCTTTTACGTGAAATGTTACGCCACCTTTGATGTCCTGGCGTGGCTGTTCGACGTGGATCGCGCGCAAACGCACCGATGGGTCACGAGGTATCTCCCTGTCTTGGAAGCGGCGTTAGGACGAAAAGCGGTTTTACCGGCACGGAAGATCGCCAACGTCGAGGAATTTCTCCGCCGGTTCCCCCAGGTGAAAGAGGTCTTGGTGGATGGGACGGAACGCCCAATTCGGCGTCCGACCGGATACGAAGCGCAGAAGCCGTATTATTCGGGCAAGAAGAAAGACCATCGGGTCAAAAACATCGTTATCAGCACCCCGAAGAAACGGATTCTCGTCTTAAGTGAGACGTTTCCCGGCCATATGCACGATAAAACGGGGGCCAATGCCCAGGGCATCTTCGAGCCGATTCCGCCCGACGTGCTCGTCCATATCGATCTGGGCTTTTTAGGCGTCCCGAAAGAGCGACCGGCGGGACAATTCAGCCTGTCCGAGAAGAAACCGAAAGGGCACCCCTTGTCCACTGAAGTCAAAGCCCGCAATCAGCAAAAAGCGATCCGCCGCGTCCTCGTCGAACACGCGCTGGGCGGGGTGAAACGCTTGCGAGCCGTCGCTGACAGACTTCGGAATCGATTGCCCGTCTTTGCCGATCGTCTGATGGTGGTGGCGTGTGGTTTATGGAATTTGCATGTGGAGATGGCCGCCGAACTTTCAAAGAACCATTCAGAAACACACACATGAATTATGACATGCTTATTTCGCAACAACTCTATTCATCATCTCTATGTTTCATGACAGTCTTACCTTATTTTTACTATAGCCATTACATAACAAATTTATTACATATACAAAATTTTGTGGAATCTGAATAATGCTATTCAGATTCCACTGAGGCAAGCCTTTAGAAGGGTTTATTAGTTTTACTCCAACACTAGAGCCATTACATATTTTAATCTCTTACAGAGTTTCATTGATTTTTCTATCTATTATGAATAAGCCTTCGAAACTATAAAAAGTCAAGTTCTGTATTAAAAATTTTTAAACTATTCTTGTTGGCTTGCTGTAAAACTCTGTTGATATTTTATCATTGACGATCTTGATTGTAGAGTTCTATTTCCTTACGAGCCATTGCAAGCATGTAGTCGCGCATTTCCTGCGGTTCGAGCACTTCGGCATCGCTGCCCCATTGCCGCATCCACCAGATGACTTCCTGAGGATATGAAACAGTCACTTCAAACAAAATACTGCCTGGATGGTCAGGATCGGGCAGAATTTTTTGAGACGGATGCCAGAACACTTCTTCAATATAGGCGGCTTTGCGACGATTGAAACGGATGCGCACGGTAGTCAATATGTCGCCAGTAAACACGGAAAACGCGCTTTGATGCCGTTGTTTAAAAGAATAATCGCTGCGAATTTCAAATTGAGTCTGAGGCAGAACCTCCGCGGAGCGAATACGATTTAACCGGTACATGCGAATCTGTCCCCAATTTGTGCGGCAGTGGGCATCCAAATATAAAGCCCGACGTTTGAAGAAAATCATATACGGTTCGATTTCATGCACTACTTCTCGCATCCCTTCAGAATGAGAAAAGTATCGAATTTTGAGAATCTGGCGTGTTTCCCAGGCGGTTTCGACGATTCGCAGAATATCTTCCCGGCAGCCATAGCCGCGATTATACAGGGTTTCATCAAACATTTCTTCCAGCTGCCGTCGAATTGCTTTATCAGGACAATTTGCTACCAATTTCCGCACCGCTTTCAAAGCGCGATAGGTCGTGAGATAATCGCCGCCGGACGCATAGAATTGTCCCATACTTCGTACCAGGGCTGATAATTCCCCTACGCTGAGATTTAAGGTTGGGATAAAGGGTTCCTGGTCAATAATAAAGGCTTTTTTCTGACGATCATAGTGAAATTCGAATCCCAGTTCCTCTTTTAAACGATTGGCATATTTGTAAAATCCGGATTTTGAAATGCCAAACGAGGAATAGAGCTCTGCCGGGGTTTGATGAGGATTCAGCTTGATTTCGGTAATAATTTTCAATAAATTGAAAACACTCAGATTTGTTGACACAGGTATTTCCTCCATACGCAAATTGCCATTATCTTGTGCAAAGTTTTGTTCCTGTATCTGTATTTTGTCAAGAACTGATTTTCTGGGAGTCCACAGCTTGTGGACAAAAATATATTTTCCGTGTTTTCCGACTTTTGTATATCAAAGAGAGTGCAGAAGAGGGATCACAGGAGGACATTTTACAACAACGGATTATTGAAGAAAGCGGTAGTGGTTAAATAGTCAATGATGCCCGCTCGTTGAGCGAAGTCGAAACGAGCCGCTCGCTGTTCCTTTCGACTTCGCTCAGGGAACGCATCACTTACCATTTAACCATTACCTTTTCTTTAATCCGTTGTTGTCTTTAATCCGTTGTTGCCTTCAATCTGTTGTTGCCTTTAATCCGTTGTAGTAGATTATATCTTCCAGGTCTGTTTCTGTTCTAACAGAACGATTTTGACGCTTTTGGGGTCAAGGGATTGGCGGAAGTCCTCAGTAGATGGCGTTTGCATCATCAATTTGCTGGCCTGCTTGACCTGTTCCAACGATTCCCAGTGCATCACCATCGTCCATTGTCCCTCTTTGCCTTTGGCAAGTTCCGAATCAATATAGCCTGGTAAAATTTTGTGAAAGTTTTCCTCCAATTTATATACGCACTGCACAAAGTCTTCATCCGTGATTCCGGGCATAATGGTAAAATTTACAACTTCAGTGATAATCTGCTTGTTCATAGCTTTTCCTCCATGAAAGATGTGTTTGGCTTGTCAGGAGTACGAAAGCTCTGCTTTCGTTGTCAAAGCAGAGCTTTGACACTCCTGAACTCTACGGCTGTCATGATAGGAGGCTGGACGGTTTTTGTATTGTAAAAAAACGACATTTGTTACAGGATGGTCATGATCTGTTTCACGGAGAGGGCTTCGTGGAGAAATTGCGAGGGGGAACAGCCGCTGAAGGCGATGAAATCTTTGATACAGTGGGCTTGATCATAATAGTCATGCTCATGCGCGATGGTGGTGAAGCGGGGAACGTTCGTCCGCATCATCTGATTCAGCGCGCGTTGAAAGCGGGAAAGACGTTGAAAAAATTTGGGACTGACGCCGATCTGTTTTTGAAACAGCCGTTCAAAGGTGCGTGGATGAACGCCGTACGCGTCGCAAAATTGCTGAACCGAAACGATTTCGATCTGAGCGGAAAAGGTGTGAAACGCCTGAATATGCTCTTTGGGAGGCAGTAATGCCGGATCGAGAATGTGCAGCAGTTCCACTTCGAGTACATGAAGTTTTTCAGCAATAGCATGGGCGTACGTCAGGCGATCCTGCACGCGTGCGGTGAAATTTTTGAGCAGCACATCCAAATCAACAGTCCTGTTAGTTAATTCCGATAACGGGATTTTGAGAAAAGGATAGATTCCCATCGGGAAAAAAGCGATTCCCAGCAAATCTAAGATCCCACGTTGCTCAATCAGGGCATAGCGCTGGCGTATGCCGGTCAGATGAAAACCCTGCGCGTGGATTTCCCGTCGTTGAGCAGGCCGATACGTCATCGGCGCGGAACAGTTCAGCACTATATCAATATTGCCGACCGGCAGGAGCTTATGGCGAATCATCACTTCCTGTTCGCTCCGCATCACCCAGAAATATTTGATCAATGTCTTGAGGAGCGGATGTGTGACAGGATATTTCGTGATCTGGAGTTGTTGAAGCATTAACGTTATTTTTTGACTAATAATGCGCCGACGCTCAGCCCGAAGAGTTCAATTGTTTGCACGACCATTGCCCAAAACGATGGAATGTGCGTCCAATTCTCTTCGGCAACCATGCTGACAAACACGAACATCAGCACATACGTGACGATATAGTAGAACAGGGCATTCAATAAAGGGTCTTCTTTTGCAACGTTCCCGATCACATAGCCGACAAACACGGACACGATAATTTCTGAGCCAATATACCAGATATAGGCCAAAAGCGGCGAGCGCAAAAAAACATAGACGATGGCGACAATAATCAATTGGATCACTTGCATGCCAATATCCGTAAAAACCCCTGCAAAAAACGCACTCCATGAAATCTTTTTCATACGTCTCTCCTTGTTGAGATTAACGTTTCTCCTTGGCGTCCTCTAATTGGCAAGACCACACGCCCCAGCGAATTTTTGAAAAACTCGATTTTTCTATATACAATAAATTATCTTCTGCTAAGGTATCTTGTCAATGTTAGATTGTTTATTGGCAAGAAATATTTTCCGCTTGCTCTCAAATTCGTTTCATTCTCCAATTCGTTGTAGTATTCCAAAGCTTGTAACATCACCTGATTCATTGCAAAAATCTATGTTTAATATGTTATAAATATAATGTATTATTATTACAACATATTATTATATTGATATAATCTTAACTATACGAGAATTCTCAGAGGCTGTTTTAAAAGTGGAGTGCGAAAGCTCTGCTTTGGCAGCGAAAGCAGAGCTTTCGCACTCCTGATCTTCGTGGCTTGAGATGTCTGTTATATGGACTTTTAAAACAGTCTCTTAGAAAATACCCGCATCAGAACAGAGTTTAGTCTGTCAGGCGGCGCATGGACAAATAGAAGACTATGTGTACCAATGTCATTTAACCCTCTCAGCATCTCATCAGGGCCTGGCACAATGGGTCTTCCGAGAAAAACAACCTTATGTAGTTGAAGAGAGCAGCTCGGAAGAGCGAGCCGATCCTGATCTTTTCACCTCATCGGAAGTGCAAAGCTATGCTGTCATTCCTCTCCTGACAGAAAAAGATGCGATTGGCGTCATTGTTGTAGAATATCATCTGCCGCAGCAGACATTTTCGAAAGAACGCTTAAACTCCCTGGTGGCGGTGGCAAATACCACGGCTCTGGCGATTGAAAATTCATTACTCTATCGTAATTTAGAAGAACGGGTACGTGAACGAACTCGTCAATTGGAGATTGCCAACCAGCGTCTGAAAGAATTAGATCAACTCAAATCGGATTTTCTCTCAACGGTGTCGCACGAATTGCGTACCCCACTCACCTCAGTTTTAGGCTTTGTCTGTTGGATCTTGCGAAAGCTGTTGCGCCATGAACTTGAGCAGGCAGGCTATCAAATTTTGGAGGCGCAAAATGGTTATGAAGCCTTGACGATTGCTCGTGAACAACGGCCGGATGTTATTATTCTGGATGTCATGATGCCAGGCATGGATGGATTTGAAGTCACAACGCATCTCAAACAACGCCAGGAAACTGCGGATATTCCGATTTTGATGATCTCGATTGTTGAAAATGAGGCCAAAGGCTATCAAATTGGAGTCGATCACTATCTGACAAAACCGATCGACTCTGAATGTTTGCTGACAGCGGTATCCAAATTTGTCGCTGTTCCTGACTATCCTCTTAAAGAAGCCTCAATTCCAAAGACAATTCTTCTGATTGAAGATGATGACGATACGATCCGGACAATTACTCGTGTGCTTGAAGAACGAGCATATAAGGTGGTACATGCCCAAAACGGGCAGGATGGCATTCAACTCGTCCGGCAGGCGTCCCCGAACCTGATTATTATGCTCACTGCCAAAGGGCAAAATATCGATAAAGTCAAGGCAAAAAGCGTTGATGCCGACGAATATATGACCAAGCCCTTTAATCCGGACCTTCTCCTTGAAAAAGCTTGTGATATCTTAGGTATCGAGTTGTAAAAGAACATAAACGAAGCCCTTCTCATTTCTACATTTCAGATCAAAATTATGTTGACAGGTTGTCTGTTTTCTGACAAATTATTAAGGTACTATCACGAATACGATACAAGGAGAAGCGATATGGTAAAGAACAGGGCTGTTCAAAAAATCGCACTGATCTTAGCTGGTGGAGTGTCATTAGGAAGTTATGAAGCGGGAGTGCTGACAGAATTGCTGTATGCGTTGGAGACCCTGAATGCAACCGCGCAGCAGGAAGGACGCCCTCGCTATGTGCTTGATGTGATGACCGGAGGCTCGGCCGGCGGATTAACGGCGGCGTTGGTTGCGCAAATTATGTTTTACGATCTGGCCGGACGAAAAGGAGACCTCTATCGAGCCTGGGTCAGAGATATTGATATTGTCAAACTCCTTGACAAGACGGATATGCCCTTGAACGCGCTCTTTTCAAGAAAAGTTGTGCGAGACATTGTGCATCAATACGTGGTGCAAGAGGCATCCGCGGAGCCGAAAAATCCGGCGTCTTTTGCACCGAGAGTCCTGCGACTCAGCCTTTCATTGAGCAACATGCACGGCATTGATTATCGCATTCCGTATTTTTCTTCTACCAGCCAGGAACAAAAGTATCTGTTAACCACGTTTTTTTCAGACATGGCGCGGTTTACGATTAATGCTCGCCAGCTTCCCTCTCAGGCTGAGTGGCAAACTATCGGAGAAGCCGCCATCGCCAGCGGCACATTCCCCTTTGCGTTTCAGCCGTATAAACTCCGCCGGAATGTGTCAGACTATCCTGGTGCTGTATATGAAGAGCAGCCTGAGTTATTACAAGAAGGATTATGTTTTATTGATGGGGGCTTATTTGATAATGAACCTCTGGGCGAAGCTATAAGTCAGGCGAAAGAAGCAGATGGAGGCGTACTTGATCCTACACGCCTGTTTATTCTGGTTGATCCGAATTTGAACACCTCCCTGCAACAGCAGATGATCACTCCGGATGATAACCTGCAAAACCAACTAAAACGCATACTAACTATGATTCAAGGGGAAAGTACGGCACGTGATTGGTTTCGGGCCCATCGCACAAATACAGAGATCGAATGGCGCAATCAGTTCGTACAGATTTTAGCACAATTGATAGAGACAATTCCACCGTCCCAGGCACAGCAGCTTGCAGCGTCTCTTACGGATCTGACAAAGACCATAGTGGATGGTAAACGTTCGCTGTTCGGAGAGCAGGAGTATCCCGTCAATTATGTTCAGAAAGCTCTGCGACGTACCTTCGAACAACAACCCTTTAAAGATCTTTATCAGGCAATGAAAACACGGACAGATTCAGAGATTCAAGAGGATATTTTCCGCAATCTGGTTTTTGTCCTGAATAATATTTGCGGTTTACAAAATAAAGCAGAACTCCGGCTCGCGCTCATTGGGGCGGAAAAATCCGAATTAGTCGGGGATCAACTCTATGGTTTCGGGGGCTTTTTCGACGAAACGTGGCGCACGTATGACTTTCGGATCGGACGTGAAAAAGCCCATGAATTGCTCCCTCATATTTTAGGCATTCCTGGCGAATATCCCAAAGAAATTGATGAAAATGGACAACTGCACGCTGATTACATCATTCCGCAGGAATGGCGCGACACCTTTCCGAACATGACCATCAAGCATGTCAGCCAAGATGTGTTGGACGCCTTCCGCCAACGCGTTTTGGAACGTACTAACCACCTGTTGGAAGAATTGCATGTGTCCCGACCTGTGCGCTGGTTTCTCACACGCTTTTACATCAAAAACAAACTCGATGCGTTTTTAAATCGTTAGCCCTCGCAGTTTTAAATTCACCGATTTCAGCGATAGGAACTCTCAAGCACCTTGATAATGCGTAAAAGCGTCTGATTGACCGGCGTGGGAATACTGTAGGTTTTGCTCAGTTCCACAACTTTGCCCCCGAAAATTTCTACTTCGGTTTTGCGTCCGGCCTCCAGATCTTGTAGCATCGAGGTTTTGCCGTTCGGCGAGAGCGTAAAGAGAAAATTATACCAGTTTCTGATGTCCTCTTCGACAAGGTTCACATTGGCCGCCTGCGCCAACTCTACCACTTCCCGCATGGCGGTTTCCATTAAGGCTCTGGCGTCCTCAGATTTTTGGAACACGCCGAAGGGCGCGCGCAATACGGCTGAAGACTGGTTGACGCCCACATTAATCATAAACTTCCACCATAGAAGCCGGATCATATCCTGCGGCGTTTCATAGATGATTCCGGCTCGCTCAAAGAAATCCTGAACTCGTTTGACTCGTTCGGTCAGTGTTGGATTTTCGGCTTCTCCAAAAAAGATTTTGCCCTGGTTGGTATAGACGACTTTGCTATCTTCGCGCAGTGCGTCGATCCCCACAGCTATAGCATATAAAACCTTTTCCGAGCCATACATGGCGCCGATCATTGCTTCACTATCCAGCCCGTTCATGACTGAGAGAAAAATCGTATCATCACCAACTCGATATTTGAGATCCGGCAGAGCTTCCTGGAGGCGATGATGTTTCAGGGCTACGATGATTAAATCCGATGGAGGAGATAAATCCTCCGGTGTCACAACTGGAATGGCATAGTGTTTTTCGTTGACGATAATCCCCTGGGTTCGAAGCCGCTCAGCACGTTCTCCTTTTGCCATAAAGCTCACACAGGCGGGATTCATTTCAAAAAACAGGCTGGCATAGACCGCCCCCATCGCGCCAGCGCCAAAAATTGTGACATGTTGTATCGGTTGCATGTTTTTATCTCCTTAGTTTTGGTACCTCGAAAACTCTTTTATGGGGTGGCCTTGCCGGACAACTCGGGCTTGTCCGACAAGATTTGTTAGTAAAAACTTCTGCCCCAAAACACTACTTTGCACTCTTGATTTTTTGTTTTTTCGTAGCTAACACAATCCCTGAGAGGATCAAACAAATTCCGGCAGCATGAAACGATCTGAACTGTTCGCCAAGAAACAGCATGGCCATGAGGCTGCCAAAGACCGGCATTAAATGCAAGAATAACCCGGCTCGATTTGCGCCAAGCAGTTCGACCCCACGATTAAAGCAGAGATAAGCCAAAATTGAAGGAAAGATCGCTACATACCCGACCGCCAGAAGTGTGACACGGTTGAACGGCATCACTTGCAGAAAAAGATGTTCCCAGACATAAAAAGGAAAGAGTAATCCTGTTCCAATAACGAACATTGTGAGTAACAAGCTCAATGGATTTACCGGTGGACGTCGGCGCAGCAATACGGAATAGACGGCGTAACAGGTAATCGCGACCAGAATCACCAGATCGCCAGGATTCAACGAAAGCGATGTCAACGCGCGCAGATTGCCCTGGGTGATAATCGTTACTACTCCGCTCAGTGAGAGCAGAATACCTGCAGCTTGCAATAGTGTGATGGTCTCACGAAAAAAGAAATATGACATCACAATAATCATTACCGGCATGGCTGATTGCATCAGTACGCCATTCATCGCTGTGGTAAATCGTAAGCCCGTATAAGCGAGCACATTGAAGGTTGCAACACCAAGTATGGACAACAGCCCGATAATCTTCCAATTTTGTTGAATGGCCGGCCAATCATGTTTGACATGCGGCCAGGCAGTGATGCTCATGACCAGCGATGCCACCAGCCAGCGCCAAAACGCCAATCCCACAGGCGGCAGCGCGGTACGTACCGCTCGTCCCAGAATAAAATTCCCGGACCAGAACAGGGGCGCCAGGGGCAGCAAGATATAGGGCAAATCAAAAAGACGCTGCCCTAATTTGATAAGCTTTGACGTTTGCATACACGCTTTCTTTTCAGTGAACACCGGCAGAGTTGATCCGATGTGGATGAACATTTTTTTTATTGACCGCAGATAAGCAGGCATTTATTCAAGACTCTCAGGGTAATTTATATAGAGATACTCAGGTTTTAAGTCAATCAAATTATGAAAAAATACAGAGAAAACAAAGGTGAATGCTATGGGAGTCAATGAAATTCTGGCGCGCAGTATTTTACAAAAAAGCGGAATTCCAGGTGTGAGTTTTGTTATTAACCCATACACCGGCTGTGTACATGGCTGTGTGTATTGTTACGCCCGGTTTATGAAACGTTTTACCGGACATGCTGAACCCTGGGGCGCATTTCTGGACGCCAAAGTAAATGCACCGGACCTCTTAAAACGTCAATTAGAAAACCGGAAAACTCCTCTTACAGAAGAGGTCTTTCTTTCCAGTGTAACCGATCCGTATCTTCCGGCCGAAAAGCAGTATCAGCTCACTCGCCGCATTCTGGAAGTGTTGTTGGAATATCAAACGCCGATCTCAATTCTCACCAAATCCGAGTTAGTGCTCAGAGACATTGATTTACTCCGGCAATTTAAACGCTGTTCGGTAGGACTCAGCATGATGACCACAGACGATGCTATGGCGTCGCGCTTTGAGCCGTATGCCTCTTTACCGTCACAGCGCATCCGGGCATTGAAAACGCTGAAAGAGAGCGGCGTTTATACGTATGCTTTTCTCAGTCCCTATCTGCCGCGTGTATCGAACATCGAACACCTTTTTGAAGGGTTACAAGGCGCAATTGATGAAATCGGAATTGAAGCCCTGAATGTGCGGGCCTGCAACTGGGCAGGAGTCGAAAAGATATTAAAAGAACATTTTCCGAAACTTCTGCCCGGATACAAGCAGCTTGCCAGAGATGACCTGTATTGGGATCAGCTTGAACAACAGGCCCATTATCTTATAGAGAGCTATCGTTTAACATTTATGGGGTTTTTTCGACATTAAGAAAGCTCAATAAAAAAACATGAAAAAAGCTGAAAAAACGAGAAAAAGCTCTATATTTTTCCAGAATGATCTTTCATAGTCTATTATTCTTTTTTATCGGACTTGATTTTTTTCATAGGAATTTATTATGCTGTTAGCACTCGAAAGAATTGAGTGCTAACAGCACTTATATATGACCATGTACTGAATGTGATGTACCGCGAAACTCTGTTTCGCGGGTGCGAAAAACATTTCGCATTGTATTTACAAAGGAGGAACTACATTATGAAAATTCGTCCGTTACAAGATCGCGTGATCGTAAAACGACTTGAAGCGAAAGATGTCGTAAAAGGCGGCATTATTATTCCTGATACTGCCAAAGAAAAACCCCAGGAAGGGGAAGTCATTGCTGTCGGCCCCGGCAAAATGTCAAAAGAAGGCAATCTTCAACCAATGAATGTGAAAGCCGGCGATAGAATCCTGTTTGGCAAATATGCCGGAACTGATGTCAAAATTGATGATGAAGACTACATCATCATGCGCGAAGACGATATTCTTGGTATTTTGGAATAACCTCAAAAAGCAAACAATGTAAATAATGTCCTGCCCTCGCGTGAGTCATGTTCAGAAGCTCACGGCAAAGGGTAAGGCAATACGTGTATGGCAAAGCAATTAAAGTTCGGAGAAGAAGCTCGTGCAGCCGCGTTGAAAGGCTTGAATCAATTGGCCGAAGCGGTGAAAATTACCCTTGGCCCCAAAGGCCGCA
>DF820467.1:141894-448095 GCA_000739535.1 Candidatus Vecturithrix granuli
CGTTGCAGAATGCCGCCAGCATCTCGGCCCTGATGCTGACCACCGAGGCATTGATTACGGATATTCCGGAAAAGAAAGAAAAACATCCACCCATGCCGCCGGAATATTAAGCCGCTAAACACCGTAAAAACCGGGTTTTTCCAAAAAACCCGGTTTTTTTGTCAGTCAGGTTATAACGCTTTCACATAAATCACCTTGCCATCGCCCGGCGCATAGAAATCCTCTAAAATCGCTTCCTCACGATATCCGCAACTGAGGTAAAATTTACGGGTAGGTTCGTATTGTTCGCGTGAGGCTGTTTCGATATACACCCGTTGTCCACCACGGGCGGCAATACATTTTTCACTTTGCGCGAGTAATTGTTTGCCGATGCCTTTCCCTCGTGCGTCATGATGTACCGCAATCCAATACAAATCATAGCTTGCCAGGGTACAGGCAATTGGGCCAAAACAGGTATAGCCCAACACCTTTCCGTCCTGCTCTGCAAATACAAAATAATACTCGCTTGCCAGACCTCTGGTTAAACGATCCTGCACTAATTCCACGGCTACCTCAATTTCAGCCTCAAAGAAAAATCCGGTTGAGGCTACAATGTCGCGCACATGCCCAACATCAGTCGGAAACACGTCCTCCCGAAAAATCAGGGTGTCTGTCTTCATAAATTTTTATGGTTAGTAGTAAACGCTTCAGCGTGTATAACGCCGCTAAAGCGCCTGCTACGAACCTGTCTTAATAAACCTTTAACTTCCCATGACGACGGCCTAGCACTTCCGATGTATTATTCACCACGACAAAGGCATTCGGGTCAATTGAAAAAATCAATTCTTTCATTTTGGGTAAATCTGTTAAGGAGGTAATCGTAAACAATACTTCCTGCTCTTTTTCTGAATAGGCCCCTTCTCCTTTCAAAATTGTGATGCCGCGATGTTCTTCGCTGAGAATGTGAGTAGCGATCTCATGAGAAAGATCTGAGACAATGAACACTGATTTCCGCTGGTTCCAGCCAGTGATCACCGTATCCATGGTTTTTGTATAGACAAACAGAAAGGCAATCGAATAGAGGACTTTTTCCAGGCCAAAAAGATAACTCCCCAATGCCAGGGGAATCGAATTGGCAAACAAAATCACCACACCCGGACGGACTCCGAAGCGTTTATTCAAATAAATTCCCAGAATATCAAGACCGCCGGCAGACCCGATTGACCGCAAAATTAATCCTCCGCCAACTCCGCAAATCACGCCGCTGAAAATTACGGCAAGCATAGGCTCATGAATGTCCGCTGGTGGAAGTTGAATACGGCTGGCTGTATATGAAAAGAAGAGCATCCCAAATATCGTGTACCACATGAAACGCCGGCTGATATGAAACCATCCCAGCAGCAACAAGGGAATATTAAGAAAAAAATACATCCATCCGACATCCAGGGCCTCAAACCAGTAATGCAGAATCATGGCAAGCCCTGTAATTCCTCCGGCAAACCATTGATTCGGAATCAATACGCTCTTCATGCCAAGTGTATAGATGAGGCATCCTGACGCAATAAGCAGCATATTGAGCGGAACAGAGGTACGAGGAATATCGGACATCTGACGATTCATACGTTTTATAAGTGTTGTCATCGCTATGACTCAAGAGCGTCATACACTGAACGTTTCAAAAAAAGTCCAGTGCATGTCCTTTTTCAGTCTATTCTTTCAAAGTGCAGCGAAAAATTTTTGTACCTGTAAATAATTCTGTGCTGTGGTTGAACTAACCCCACAATGATGAATATTAAAGAATTATTTCAACCTCACCCCGGCCCCTCCGCAAAGGAGGGGGGTCTTCAGCCCTCTCCTTTGCGGAGGGCTGTTAAGTTCTACGGATGTTTGTCATCTCGACTTCGCTCGATGACCGGAATACCACACGTCGAGCGAAGTCGAGACGGGCATGTTTTACAAGAACTTAACGGCCCGGCCTCTCCTTTGGGGAGTGGCCGGTGTTGGGGTCGAGCCTCTACATGTCATTGATAATTCGTTCAACCACTTGCGGCATTGTCACACCAGCCTGCGCCGCCGCGGCCATAAATCCGGCATCCGGGGAAAGACAGGGATTGGCATTAATTTCCAAAATCCAGGGCTGATTGTTCTGGTCAACTCGAAAATCCACACGGGCGTACCCGCGCAATTCAAACAAGTCCCAGCACCGCCGCGCCAGGGTTTTCAGATTTTCCAAAAGACTACCATCCTCAGGAACAAAGTTGAACCGGCGCGGTGTGTTCTGATATTCAAACGACTCTTCTTCCCATTTCGCCCGATAATCCACAATCCGTAATTTCCCAATAGGATAGGAGTCAAAAGAAATTTCCGCCGGAGGAAGCACTTCGACGCCATGCTTTCCGGCCAGAAGCGACAGATTAAATTCGCGCCCCTCAATATAGGCTTCAAAAAAACTTTCGCCCCGCTGCTGTTCGCCGTGTGTGAGCAGAAAATCCCACAATTCGGCGGCGGAATGCGTTTCAAGCGTGGCGGCCTCAGACAGTCCGATAGACGCATGCTCCCACACGGATTTCAAAATATAGCGATTGTGCGTCACGACCGGATTGCGTTGCAAGGTTTTCGCTGAAAACCACACTGGCGTCGGAAGCCCCGCGCAAGCAAGCTGCTGTTTCGCGAGGAGTTTATTCGACGTCAGAAACATCGCATTCGTCCCTGCCCCGGTATAAGGCAATTGCAACACATCGAGCAGAGCCGGAGCGATATGAATCAGCCGTCCGTGGGCTGCGATGGATTCTACCAGATTGAATACAAGTTCCGGTGTATGCCGTGTGAAAGCGTCAAGAGCCTCTTGTAAATTGAAAGAGAGGGGAATGTGAATGGGAACATGACCTAAGAGATGAAGGATTTCAGCAATTGTTTCGGCTTGAACCAGCGTATCTTGCTCGTCTTTTCCGGCTCCTTCAACAGGTTTCCCATAAAAAATGGCAATATTCATATTTTCCTCAGTTTAATAACTACAAGAATGAAGAATAAACTAGAATTTTCGGACGTTTGCTGAATATCAGCGATTTTCGTCACACAAAAGTCAAAAAAAATTTAGTTGTTCTTGCATAAGTGAGTACAAACAGATTCTTTCCACTTTTGATGTGCGAAACCTCAGGTATTGAGCAAACGTCCGAATATTCTTGCTTATATGTGATTCTTGTAGTTACTTAGTGGAGAACAATGTAACAATCATAAATACTCTCATCAAATTCTCCAAAGCTTGAACATTGAGACCTGTTGTCAAGAAATAATCTTGAAAAATATGAAGTTAAATTACTTGACGGAACTCCATGTTAAATCCCAGTGTTACGCTGCCAGGTTTACAATACTTCAATAGGAAAATGTCACAATTTTTCGTCGTGTGACGAGAAAGGGACAGCGCAAAAGCTATGAAAAAGATCAAACGTGGTTTTATTCTGCCCAGCGCCGCTTTTACCATAAAAGAGAAACAGGCTAAATATTATGACACGATCGTGAAAGCTCCAAAAGTCGGTGATGTGGTGTATGGCACGATCTCCCGGATCGGACAACATTCCTCGTTAGAAAATTCCTCTGGTAGGATCCATCAAATTCATAATGGTACCCGGGCGATTTTTGTGTTCGGTAATCGTTATGCGCCGGATTATTATGAAGGTGTTGTCCCCGAAATCATGGAGGAAGAAATAGATCTACTGGCGCGATCAGGAATGATTGGAACGGTCAAAACCAAAAATGCGATGATCAAAGACCCGACGCGCGTTAAAATTCTGGGCTATGTCTGCCATGAAGATGGAACAGTGGTGAATACCAGGAATTTTGCGATGATCAATCCCAAAAACACCGTCAAAAAATTTCCCCGAGCGCCGATGATCCTTGTTTGTGGTACTTCAATGAATTCCGGAAAAAGTCTGGCCGCCGCCGCCTGCTGTTGGGCTTTTACCGCCATGGGGCATGAAGTGCGCGGGACCAAAATGACCGGCACCGCCAGTTTAAAAGATATTCTGCACATGAACGACGCCGGGGCCAGTCTGTATGCTGATTTTACTTACCTCGGCTATCCCTCGACCTATCTTTTGTCCGAACAAGAACTGCTGAGCGTATTCAACCGGCTCGATTTGAAATATGCCAACAATCCCAAAAATTTTTGGGTGGTCGAATTTGCCGATGGGATTATTCAGCGTGAAACCGCTATGCTGCTGCAATCACCGGAAGTAATTTCGCGGATTCACAAATTTATTTTTTGCGCCAGCGACGCTTTTGGCGCAATTGGCGGATTACACATTCTAAAAGAACGGTTTAATTTGGTACCAGATGCCGTCTCTGGGATTTGTTCAAGTTCCCCCTTATCCATGCGCGAACTCGCTGAATTTACGAATATCCCAGTCTTTAACAGCGCCAATCCAAGTCTGCACCAACTCGCTGACATTCTTTTTGCCCCGAAACAGTGAAGGCTGTTCAGGTTCGTAGTAACCGCTTCAGCGGCCTTTTGAACGCTAAAGCGGTTACTACGAACCAGTATTCAGATAACTTTCCGGCGGTAATGTTCGTCCGGACGATTTTCGATGCGATTCACATTAGCTTCAGAGAAGAAATTCGGCCCGCCAAGCAGATACGTTCCTATCGTGATTTTAGCAGTTTTGACGGCCATTTGCGTGATATTCAACACTTCTTTATCGTTCGCCCCTACCGCAATAAAGCCATGGTTTTGCATATAGATCGTTTTAGGAGCTTTGCCAAAATGCGTAAGATACGTATGGAATTTTTGATACAGGACTTTGGCAAGCACAAATCCCGGATCAGTATAGGAAATATAGAGCGGATCGGAACCTAACACCACAATTTGATCGGGAAAGAGGCTGCCGCTCACGGCTTCTTCGGCTTTGTTTGAGCAGAGAATACTGTTGATGGCGGTCGGGTGCGTGTGGCCTACATAGTTAATCTCTTCTTGCGACAGAATAATCGCGTGTAAAAACGTCTCGACCGAAGGAACTCTCTGATCAGGGTTATCAACTGTTGCTGATAGCAGAATCTGTTTGACTTCCTGATCGCTGAGAGCTTCTCGTTCAAGCGCATGGAGAATAGGCGCGAATTGTACTTTTAAAAACCCCTGTTCCGTAATCGTGCTCAATTGGGTGCCTGAAGCTTTCACCAGAAAATAGTCCTGATTGACTTTGGCCGAGGTGTTCCCTTCCCCCAGAATTGCACAATCATAAGCCTCAGATCCTAAAATATTTGACATTGTGACAAGTCGGTGTAATATCTCTTGCATTGTTCGGAAAGTGTTTAAATGTTGGAGTGCGAAAGCTCTGCTTTCGCTGTCAAAGCAGAGCTTTGACACTCCTGAATTCACTCAAACACTCAAATCCTTATCTTTGAGAAAGTACATCTTTTTCATATTGTTTCACAACAGCCAGCCAGGCATATCCGGCCGGGACGTCATGCTTCAGACAGTAATAATCCCACACTGCGCCGAATGGCAGGGTTTTAAGCTCTTCAAGCAGGGCCAGACGGCTGGTGAAGTCGCCGTCCAGTTCATATTCTTGTAATGTAGCCGTCGGTTCTAAAAGGGCCAGCAGCAGGGCCTTAATCATATTGCGTGTGCCAATGACCCAGGCTGCCACACGATTAATACTGGCGTCAAAGAAGTCAAGCCCAATATGCACCCGTTTTAAATAATCGCCGCGCACCAGTTCCTGCGCCAACGCATTGAGTTCATCCGAAAGAATGATCACATGATCGCTGTCCCAGCGTATACCACGGCTCACATGCAGCAGCACTTCATCCAAAAAAGTCAAGACCGCCGAGAGTTTGTCAGAAACGACTTCTGTGGGATGGAAATGTCCGGTATCAAGGCATAATAAGGTTTTTCTGGTCAGGGCGTAGCCCATGTAAAATTCATGGGACCCGACCACGTAGCTTTCCGAACCAATACCGAAAAGTTTACATTCGACCGCGTCGCGGACATACTGGGCGTCAAGTTTTTCCGCCAGAATCGTATCGAGCGCGTCGCGTAAGCGTTCACGCGGAGCTTTGCGATCAGCCGGCAGATCTTTATAGCCATCGGGAATCCAGATATTATGCACGCACGGCGTCCCCAGCGCTTTGCCAAAAGCTTCGCTAATCTTGCGGCAGGCAAGAGCATGTTCGATCCAGAATTGTCGAATTCCCGCATCCGCGCTGCTGAGCGTGAAACCATCGTCAGCTTTGGGGTGCGAAAAAAAACTAGGGTTAAAATCAAAGCCTAACTTTCGTTCTTTACCCCAATTAATCCATTGACTGAAATGCTCTGGACGGATTTCATTGCGGTCAACGCGCCTTCCTCCAAAATCGCCGTAAATAGCGTGTAAATTTAAGCGATGCGTTCCGGGAATCAAGCTGAAGGCTTTATCAAGATCCGCTCGTAATTCATCCGGCGTGCGAGCTTTGCCCGGATAATTGCCGGTAGCCTGAATGCCGCCGCCGCTTAATACTGCATCCGGGGTTTCAAAGCCGCCCACATCATCGCCCTGCCAGCAGTGCAGAGAAATCGGGATCGAGGCTAAGGTGTGCATAGCCGTCTCAGTATCAACACCTAAGGCAGCATAACGCTCTTTGGCAAGGGTATAACTTGTTTCAACCTGTTGGGTCGTAATTGTGCTCATAATCTCCTCTCTTATGCATCAACCACAGATTTCTCAGATTTTAGAGGCTTCTCGGACAGGCATCTGCCCATGCCAAATCAGGTAATGGTTAAATGGTCAGTGATGTCTCGTTGACAACTGTTCGGTCAGGAGTGCGACGCGGTCGTCGCATGCGATGACCTCATCGCACTCCTGCTTCCTGGCAAGCGTTCTAACACCCATCACTTACAACTTAACCATTACCCAAAAGCAATCTGTAAAATCCGAGCAATCCGTGGTTATTCATGGTTCTTTGATAATTCGTAAAATTGCGTGCATGAAACGACCGACATTCGCTGCATGGCATGGGTTAACAGCAGCTCGATGTGCAGGGCGTGTTGATCAATCCTGTAAATCGCCCAGGGATGAAAACAGGGAATGTAGGTGCGCAAATTGTTCTGCGCGACATATTCAATGCCCGGCGCATAGGCCGCATACATTTCAGCGGCGGTTTGCGGAACGTTGGCCGGATAGCCCCAGGGCAGAATCGGGGGCCAGTGAATGGCAAAAGGCTGTCCTGAGAGGACGTTATCATGCCAGGCGTGCAGCCCGAGTTCTAGCAGATCGGGATAGCCATCCTCAGCATACCAGAAGGGCTGGGTTAAGGGCGCAGGAATCGTATGAAAGGGTCCCATGCCAACGCTGCGGATATAGCGATAGCCGGCCTCCCAGAATTTTTGCAAGAGCCGCTGCCGCCCCGCTAATCCGTCAGGAAAACCGGCCGGCGTCGTAAAGCCGAGCACCTCCCGCCCAAAGGTATCTTCAATCAGCCGTTTGGCGTCCTGCAATTCGTGTTTCAGCGCCTGCTCATCAGCAGCAACTTGCAGCACATCCGCATGAGTATAACTATGGCATTGCAGATCAAACAGGTCATCATCCAAAATAGCTCGCAATTCTGAGGCTGCATGTTCAACCAGTTTTCCGACCAGAAAAAACGTGGCTGGCAGGTTCTTTTTACGGTGAACTTCAGCGACCGCAGCAATTCCGTCAAGACACTCTTGCAAAAGTTGCCCGCTGTATGAAACGCTCTGTTGATACAGATCCGCCGAATATTTTTGATCCCCTAATTCCCACCAGGGATAAATGGCTTCAACATCATAAGCAGGGATATAGTATGACATGATAAGATAGAAAAAGAGTGAAGGACAATGGCGGTACCTCCACTCTTTGCTCAGGGCTGTTAAGTTCTGCGAATATTTTTCATCTCGACTTCGCTCGATAACCGGAAATTAGCTCGATAACCGGAACACCGCACGTCGAGCGAAGTCGAGACGCCCTTTTGACGAGAACTTAACAGTCCTCTTCTCTTTATTTATTAAAAAATTTGGCTGAATTCTTCGATGTTATCCTTATCAAATCTGTAAAGACCGCCCAGATAGACCAGCCCGTTTTCCACGCCTTCTTGCGCCTCGATCACGTAATGCCCAAGTTTTCCGGCCTCAAATTCTTCGCCGGGATTGCCGGTGATTTCTTTTGTGGCAAGCCGGTAAGCAATGTATGCGTTTAAATAGCCCAGATCAATCGGATTCCAGATGCCAAATACCGGGCTGGCCCCGTTCAACACGTATTCTTTCATTTCACTCGGCATGCCCAGACCCGTGACCATGACTTTGCCGATCAATCCTTGATCTGTCACCGCCCGCGCAGAAGCAGCAATACCAACAGTCGTCGGACTGATGATTCCTTTCAAATCAGGATAGGATTTGAACAGACCCAGGGCTTCATTGTAACTTTTTTCTCTGACGTCATCGCCATACACCACGCCAACCAGTTCAAGGTCTTTGTATTCTGGTTTTTCAAGCTCTTCCTTCATGTATTTGATCCAGGTGTTCTGGTTGCCCATCGTGGCGGCTGCGCTCAGGATCGCAATCTGGCCTTTTCCACCGATGAGTTCCGAAATGATTTTGACCTGATCCGCGCCAATGGCCTGGGCCGAGGCTGGCTCCACTGAAATATTGCGGCTTTCCGGCACAATCGCCGATTCCCACCCAACGACCGGGATTCCGCGTTTCATCGCCTTTTGCGAGACATTCACCAGCGACTGCGGATCGTTGGCCGCATACGTAATGCTATCCACGCCCTGAGCGATCAGCGATTCGATGATTTCAATCTGACCTTCAGGAGTCGGCTGTTCCGGGCCGCGGAAGATTGATTCTGCGCTCAATTCTTCACAGGCCGCATCCCATCCTTTGCGGATGGCGTCAAACCAGGGATTCCCAATATTTTTCACGACCATCGCCAGACGTTTTTGTTCTACGGCTTCTCCCACTCCGCCGCCAATCAGCGTAAACAGAAATACGGCAACAATTCCCAACACAACACATTTTTTCATAATCGTCTCTCCTTTTGAAACTCCAGGAATTAAGAACGAGCAAGAATGCTCAACTCCAGTCATTCCTCTTCATAAATTACTTATTTCCTCTGAAAACGTCAACACACAGACACTCAATACCCCATCAATCGCAAAAACTTGTAAAAAGATTGCTGCTTATTCTCACAAATTTATGCAGACTCAACGAAAGAAACTCACCTCCCTTTGCAGTATGTTCGTAGCACGCACTTTAGCGCGTTCTTCTTCGCGCTAATGAAGATTAAAAATTTAATTCGGGAACGCTCTTTGCCCTGAAAGGGCAGCGGAATAGAGCCAGCGGATTCATCCTCTGGATGACGGCCTCCCCCAATTTTCCGCCCTGGAAGGGCGACAGAATGCCCCACGCCCGGCAATCCTACACGCCCCATCGCCCCTTCAGGGCGAGGAGAGGGAGATGTCCCCTCGCTCCAGAGGTTAAAACCTCTGGAGCTGTATCCCCCTGCCCTTTCAGGGCAAAGAATGTTACCAAATTATTTTCTTAATGTTCATAAGCGCGTACTACAAACTTGTTCAAAATTAAATACCAGTTTCCTCCTCAACTTTTTCCATCAGGGATCTGGCCTCGATATATTGCTTAATCAGGTTATTGGCCAGAATCGAGAGAATCAGCAGAGAACCTGCAATGATCAGCATAAATGGTCCGGGCACGTTATGTAAGCCTAATCCGTATCTGATTGTGCCGATCAGAAAAATTGACAGCACCACGCCCCACATTTTCCCGACTCCTCCGGTAATCATGACGCCTCCCAGAATCACAATCGTAATAATTTCCAACTCAAAACCCGTAGCAATATTCGGACGTGTGTTCCCGATTCTGGAAGTCAAAAATATACCAGACGCCGAAGCAAAGAACCCGGACAGGGTAAACAAGACGAGTTTGATTTTTTTCACCGGGATGCCCGAGGCGTAACAGGTTTGTTCGTTCCAGCCCATGGCATACAACATTCTGCCAAAGCGGGTTTTGTGCAGAATGAAACCCATGATGACAGCCAGCGCAAAAAAGACAACCAGCACAAAAGGGACAGGGGTGTCGCCAATATAGCCACGTCCTAAATAGGAAAAGGATTTCGGAAAACCACTGACCGCCTGATCGCCTAGAATAACGTAGGCAATCCCCCGGTAAAACGAGAAGGTCGCTAAGGTGATAATAATGGCCGGCAGTTCAAGTTTGATGATAATAAATCCGTTCAAAAACCCGCATAAGAGGCCGACAGCAACTCCCAGAAACACTGCAAGCCAGATATTCAGGCCGGCTTCAAACGAGGCCGCCATCGCCACAGAGGATAAGCCCATCATAGACGCCACGGAAAGATCGATATTGCCGGTAATAATGATGAACGTCATAATCAGCGCGACAATCGCCTTTTCCGTAAAAATAAATGTCATGTCGAACAAATTCCAGACATTCAGATAATTGCGGGTGGTCAGGCTCATAACCAGATTGAAGACCAGGAAAATCACCAGGAGCAAAAATTCCCATTGCATACACAAGGATTTCAGGTTGAATCGCGTTCCGATAGGTGCGTTCATTCGGTTAAAGCGAAATCACCAGATGAAGGCCACCTTCAAGGTGGTCTCCATCTTGAGGATGCTATATGTTCCGTCGTTCTAGTAACACAGCGTTCATTTTACGGGAAATCAGTTTGTCAACCATCACAGCTAACAGAATAATAAACCCGTTCAACGCTAATTTCCAAAAAGGAGAAATGCGCACTACGTTCAACGCATTATTGATCACCCCGATCAGTAAGGAGCCAAACAAGACGCCAAAGATCGAGCCTGAACCGCCGGTCACGTTCACGCCCCCTAACACGACCGCCGTAATCGCCATAAACTCAAATCCCTGGGCCGAATCGGTCTGCGCTGAGGTATAACGCGAAACCCACAACACGCCGCCTGTTCCGACCAGCATCCCCGTGAGAAAATAGGGCAGGAACGTGATTTTATTGACATTGATCCCGACAAATCTGGCGCCTTCCGGATTTCCGCCGACCGCATAAATTTTCCTGCCGGTCATGGTATGATTGAGCAGATAGTAAAAAATCACATATACCAGGGCTGTAATAAACAGTAAATTCGGGATAAACAGGAATTGTCCTCTGGCAAAATCCTTGAACGGGACGGAAAATTTGTCGGCTCCCACCCATTGCCCCTGGTTGACCGCGTAATTGATAATGAAGGTCAGGCCGCGAAACACGCTCATGGTGCCGAGTGTGGTAATCACCGGCGGGATTTTGCATTTCACCACCAGCAGGCCGTTAAACGCGCCGAGAACCGCGCCGATGGCTGTTCCCATTCCGACAGCGACGATTGGCGGAATGCCCCAGTGATCTTTAATAATCAGCGCCACAATCATGCCTGACAAGCCGATGCCGGATCCCAGGGAAATATCAATGCCGCCGGTGAGAATCACCATCATTTCCCCCACAGCCACAATCGCCAGAATTGCGGAATCCAGGGCGATGTCATACAAATTGCTCCATGTGAGAAAAACAGGACTTCTGAGCGAAATCACGATGACCATGAGCATCAGGAAGAGAAAAATTCCCATTTCCCGAAACCCTGCGGCCCGAAGTAACAATCTGTTTCCGTTGCGTGTTTCCATAGCTCTCTTCTTCCGTATACTCAAGGAGGGCATAATTCGAACGTGCAAGAACCCACCCCTCACCCCTCCCAGGAGGGGAATTCATGCCGTAGCATGGGATAAAATTCCCCTCCTGGGAGCAGGGCTGTGAAGTTCTCTCAGGAGTGCGACGTGATCGTCGCATCAGAAATGCCGCTGCGACGACCATGTCGCACTCCTGGATGCTTTTCATGGTGAAAAATTCTTGAGAACTTCACAGCCCTGCCTCCTGGGAGGGATGTTCATGCCGTAGCATGGGCTAAAATTCTCCTCCTGGGAGGGGTAAGGAGTGGGTTTCAACAGTAAAATTTCTACCCTTTGTCAGTATATAAACGCGCTCAGGCATTGTCGGCAAGCGCAGTGGTTAAAATATCCTCCTGGGTCGCATCCTTGCGGCTGAAATATCCTTTGATCAGCCCCTCATGCATCACCAGAATATTATCCGACATCCCCAGAATTTCAGGCAGTTCGGAAGAGATCATCACAATCGCATACCCTTTGGCAGCCAGTTCGCTGATAAAGCGGTGGACTGAAGATTTCGCGCCGATATCAATCCCTTTGGTCGGTTCATCGAACAGCAGAATCTTTGCTTGCGAAGCCAGCCATTTGGCAAGGGAGACTTTTTGTTTGTTGCCCCCTGACAGCCCGATCACGTGCTGGTGTAAACCGGCGGATTTCACGTCTAACATGCTGGCGTATTCTTGCGCAGTTTTTCGTTCGCCTTTATTATCAAGCCATCCCAGCCTGCTGAATTGTCGCAGAATCGGCAGGGTGATATTGCTGGTCACGTTCATATTCAGAATAATCCCCTCCTTATCCCGATCTTCAGGCACATAGGCGATTCCTTTGGCGATGGCGTCCTGGGGCTTGCGAATCGTCGCGGGTTCGCCGTAAATAGAAATTGCGCCCCGATCCGGTGGCGTCATGCCGAAGATCGCTTTAGCCACCTCGGTTCGGCCGGCCCCCACCAGACCATACAAGCCCAGAATTTCGCCCTCGCGCACCTGAAAAGACACGTCTCGAAATTCTCCTTTGCGAGCAAGACCTTCAACGCGCAACACTTCGCGCCCTTGTTCGACCTGAATTTTCGGAAAGAGATTCGTGACTTCCCGGCCAACCATCATCTGCACTAAGCCATCCAGGGTGACTTCTCCGATATTGCGAGTGCCCACGTGCGTTCCGTCGCGCAAAGCCGTTACCCGGTCAGCTACTTGAAAAATATCTTCAAGGCGATGGGAGATAAAAATAACCGAGACGCCTTGACGCTTCAAATCCGCAATGATGCGGAAGAGTTCTTTGGATTCCGAAATGCTCAGGGCCGAGGTGGGTTCGTCCATAATGACGATTTTGGCGTTAATGGAAAGGGCTTTGGCAATTTCAACCAACTGGCGTTCGGCGATGCTCAATCCTCTGATTCTATCGGTGGCTTTGATATGCACATTGAGCGACCGCATGAGTTCTTCGGTTTGAAGATATAACTGCCGCCAATAAATCTTGCGCGTTGTTTTGTGGTGAGGCTGATGCCCCATAAAAATATTTTCAGCCACATTTAAATCTGGAAAGATAGCCGGATCCTGGTAAATTGCCGCAATTCCGCGTTGAATGGAATCGCGAGCGTCGTGCCAGACCACCGGTTGGCCTTCATATAACAGTTCGCCTTGCGTGGGTTGCAGTACTCCGGTGATGATCTTCACCAGCGTTGATTTGCCCGCCCCATTCTCGCCGACAAGCGCATGAACTTCCCCTGCGCGTAATTGAAAATCCACATCTTTGAGCGCGGTCACTCCCGGAAATTGCCTGGTAATGTTTCGTAATTCAAGAATATTCATGATTGTGCGCCAACGGATAAAATTGATTGATATTCTCCTGCGTAATTACCTGACTTTCGACAAACAGGTGCGAAGGCACCGGCGCGCCTTCCAGCAGCGCGCAAACCGCAGGAATGAGATATTCGCCGTATTTTTCAGGAAAAAACGCCACCCCGGCGTCGCTTAATCCCTCGCGCAGTTGAGATTTGCCCAGATCATCCACCCCTAAGGTAATGATAATGACATGTTCGCGCTGCCAGCGCCCGGCTTCCTGAATAGCTGTAATCACGCCCTGCATGGTCTCTTCATTCACAGAAGTCACGGCAATTCTTTTGGCGGCCGGATGAGCATTCAAGACCTGCACCATGGCGTGATAAGCCTGCTCTACGGTTCCCATGCCGCCGTCAATCCGTACGATTTTTCCTTCGACTTCAGACCCGAATTCATCGCTCAGAGCGGTTGCAAACCCTTCCGAGCGCAGCATGGTCACGTCGCCCCCGGCCGGATTCTGAAGCAGCACGACCATATCCACCAGGCCCCAGCCGCCCCATTTTTTTTTAATGAAGTTGGCCATAGCTTTTCCGCCCACGGTGGCAACGTACCAGTTATCAATGCCCATAAAAGGAGCGCCCGGCATCGGGACATCAACCGCGATCAAAGGAATGCCGGCCGCCTTAAATTTGGCGGCCACAATGCTATTCACCTTCACGTCAGCCTGATGTTCAATAAATACATCCGGCTTGAGCGCCAGCATCATCTCGGCATTGCGCAGACCGACTTCAGCGTCATATTTATTATCCAGAAAAATAATATCCTTCGCTTTAATTCCCGCTAATTTCGCCTGTTTGATGACATTCTGTTCAACCTCGGCGCAGAACGGTTGGGCGCGAAAAATACTCGCCATGCCCAGACGTTTGCCTTTGCCGGGTAATCCAGGGTAGGCGATTTCGGCTTGCGCGTATTCACGATATTTTTCATAGACAGCGTAGGTTGGGGGAAATGAATCCGGGGTGCTTTGCCGGCGCAAGCCCCTTGCCAGCAGATTTGGCGTATAATTCAACTTGTTTATCGCGTCTTGCACTCTGCGACGCGTGCTCTCATCAACCGATACGCTCTGATTGACAACCCGCGACACCGTCATCACCGAAACTCCCGCGAGCCTGGCCACATCCTTCATTGAACTCATTCTTTTCTACATCCTTTCCTGGCATCATCAGATGTTAAGCTTCACGTGAACGTTAACAAGTCATAAGGTTTTGTCAAGTCTTTTTTATAAAAACATACCGAATCATTTTGGTAAAAATTTCTTGACATCTCTTTATGTTAACGTTCACGTGAAGCTTAACATTTTAATATTGAATTATAATCGTACGTAAATTACCATCACAAACGAGGGTGTTCAGTAACAGCAAATCGCCGCTGAACATCGTATCGTTGCTTCCGCTTATGAGAAGACATGCTTTCACGATGAAATTGAAAAAAGGGGTTGAGGCAGAATATCAGAAACGTCACGATGAAATCTGGCCTGAACTGTCCGAGGTTTTGCGGGAAGCCGGGGTTTCGGATTATTCAATTTATCTTGATGAAGACACGTTGACTTTGTTCGCCTTTCAGAAGTTAGCAGACGACAACAGGTCTGACGATCTTCCGCAAAATCCGATTGTTCGCAAATGGTGGGATTATATGGCCGACATTATGGATGTCAATCCTGACAATTCGCCCGTGACCAAACCATTAAAAGAAGTCTTTCATCTGGACTAATTCAACTACAGGAATTGATAGATAAGCAAGAATCGCTCCGAAGAGGATTCTTGCTTATCTATCAATTCCTGTAGTTTCAAGGAGGGAGAAGTATGACAGGCAAAGAAACGATGACATCACGCGAGCGCGTCGTCAAAGCCCTCAGTTTTGAAGAGCCGGATCGAGTTCCTATTGATTTAGGAGGTTTTCAAACCGGCATTCACAAACGCGCTTACGAAGATTTACTCGCCTATTTCGGTTGGCAGGAAGAGCTTGAAATCCTTGATCCGGTTCAGCAACTCGTTAAACCGAGCGAAGCGGTGCTGACCCGCTTTCATGTCGATACCCGCTACATTGTTGCCCATGCGCCGCAAGGCTTTCAAGGCCGCATTGAACAGCACGAACGGGATGGCAAGCTATGGCGCGATTTGAAGGATGAATTTGGGGTGGTGTGGTCCATGCCGGAGGATCAACAATTGTACATGGATATCAGTCGCCATCCCCTGGCCGACGCCACGCTTGACGACATCCGCGATTATCCCTTCCCCAACGGCAGCGATCCCACCCGCTTTACGGGCGTGCGCGAACAGGCCATAGAAATGCGGAACAACACGCCTTACGCGCTGTCAACCGGCATTTTCGGCGTCGTGTATGAAGTGTGCTGGTATATGCGCGGTCTGGAACGCTGGTTTATTGATATGATGGAAAATCCGACTTTTTGCGAAGCCCTGTTAGATCAAACGCTCAAATATTGGCTGGATTATACCGCCGGCTTTATGCAGGCTGTCGGCGATCTTGTGGATGTGGTCATGATCGGCGACGACCTGACCGGACAAAAAGGACCGCTGTTCTCGCCCAAATTTTATCGTCAGGTAGTCAAACCGCGCCAGAAGAAATTGGTGCAGCATTTGAAATCCCTGACCAATGCAAAAGTCTGGTATCATACCTGCGGCGCGTGCACCGCCTATATTCCCGATCTCCTCGATAACGGCATAGACATCCTCAATCCTATTCAGATTAGCGCGAAAGACATGGAACCGGAACGCTTAAAACGTGAGTTCGGCAAACAACTTGTCTTCTGGGGCGGCGGGATTGATACGCAGCACGTGCTTCCCTTTGCCAGGCCGGAAGAAATCCGCCAGCACGTCAAAAGAAACCTGGAGATCTTCAAACCCGGCGGCGGGTACGTGTTCAACAATGTCCACAATATTCAATACGGCGTCCCGGCGCAAAACACAGTGGCCCTGTTTGACGCCGCGTATGAGTATGGGTTTTATAAAGAATGATATTCACCACAGCCCTCACCCTCGCCCCTCTCCCAAAGCAGGGCTGTTAAGTTCTCGCAAAATATAGCGTCTCGACTTCGCTCGACGTGCGGTGTTCCGGTCATCGAGCGAAGTCGAGATGAAAACACTCACCGAATAACAGCCTGAGGGTATGTAAGTCTTAATCAAGCGGATAAAATTGGACGATATTTTCCCTGGTAATAATCGCATTTTCGACATATATATGCGAAGGTACGGGCGCGTCTTCCAGGATGGCGCAGACCGCCGGGAGAATATATTCGCCGTATTTTTCCGGGAAAAACGCCACGCCTGCGTCGCTCAACCCTTCGCGGATTTGCGTTTTTCCCAGATCATCAACGCCCAGCGTAATCACAATCAGGTTGTCGCGCTGCCAGCGTCCGGCCTCTTTTAACGCAAGAATGACGCCTTCCATTATCTCTTCATTCAACGTGGTCACGGCGATTTTCTTGGCCTCCGGGTAGGCTGTCAGGGTTTCAGTCATCGCAGCCCGCCCCTGTTCCGTTCGTCCGATCCCCCCGTCTTTGCGCACAATTTTGGCCTCCACTTGTTCTCCGAAGATTTCAGCCAGGGCGGTGGCAAATCCTTCGGAACGCAGCATATTGATTTCACCGCCGGTCGGACATTGCAGCAAGACGACCAGATCCACCGCATGCCACCCACCCCAGCGTTCCATCAATAATTTTGCCATGTACTTTCCGCCCATCGTGGCGACTTGCCAGTTATTCACCCCGACAAACGGCGCGCCCGGCACCGGTACATCCACGGCGATCAGCGGAATGCCGGCTTCAAGAAATCTGGCTGCCACAATGTGATTGATTTTGACGTCGGCCTGGTATTCAACAAAAATATCAGGCCGTTGCGACAGGATGATTTCAGCATTCTGCAACCCCACGTCAGGCTCATATTGGTTATCTAACACCAGAATGTCGCGTTTATCAAATCCGGCAAGAGCAGCCTGTTTTAAGACACTCTGTTCAACTTCAATGCAGAACGGCTGTATGCCGAAAATCGCGGCAAATCCTAGGCGTTTCCCTCGCCCCGGACACCCTGGGTACGGTTCTTCACGCTGCGCATATTCCCGATATTTTTCATAGACCCCATATTTCGAAAATGTCGCACCGCGCGGCTGAATACGCTGTTGACGCAAACTCCTTGCCATCAGGTTTGGGCGGTAATGCAGTTTTCTGATGGCTTCGTTCACTTTACGACGAGTGTGTTCATCAACAAGCGCAGTCTGATTCACCACGCGCGAAACCGTTGCCACGGAAACGCCCGCCAGTTTTGCGACATCTTTCATTGAACTCATACCCACAACCTTTCCAGGACTTGCCTTTGAGAGAAATTTTTGAATTATGTCTCGACTTCGCTCGACAACCGCCCGGTCACTGAGCGGAGTCGAAGTGACATGACACAAATGATTTAGGATCACTATATGTTTTGTGTAAACGTTATCATTGATAAGAAAAATCTGTCAAGATTTTTAATCGGAAAATACACATTGTTTGATAATTATTTAGATTGGATTCCCTATAAAATTAGGAAAAAATACGTATCAGATTGAATTTATTGAAATTTTTCTTGACATCTTCTTGTGATATGATAACGTTTACATCGTTATCCGGTATTACTCTCTATTTCAAGCGTTTTCACCAGCATAATAGAGTTTGTGTAAGAAACAAAGGCGGGGTCTCGCATGATGAACGTACCTGAGCAGCAGCCAATCTTGCAGTTGGAACATATTTTCAAATCCTTTTCCGGAGTTCATGCCTTAAAAGATGTATCTTTTTCGCTGTTTACCGGAGAAATTCACGCCCTGGTCGGTGAAAACGGGGCCGGGAAATCCACGCTGGTCAAAATCATCACCGGCGTCCATCAGCCTAATGAGGGGCGCATTCTTTTCCAGGGAAATCCAACCGCATTTCATAATACTCTCGCCGCTCACCAGCATGGCATTGCGGCCATTTATCAGGATTTAAATCTCTTTCCCGATCTGAATATTGCTGAAAACATTTTCATGGGGCACATGCCGATCAATCCTAAAACAAAGGCGATTGATTGGAACGTAATGTACCAGCGTTCAGGCGAAATTTTGCGTTCTCTCGGCGTGAACCTGAATCCGAAAAGCCGGGTATTAGGCTTGAGCATTGCGGAACAGCAGATGGTCGAAATCGCCAAAGCCCTCTCCGTCAATGCCAAAGTGCTGCTCATGGATGAGCCAACCTCCACCCTGACCCTGCGGGAAACCGACGAATTGTTCCGCATTGCGCGACAGTTGCGGAAATCGGGAACAGCGATTATCTTTATTTCCCATCGTTTGGAAGAGTTATTCGAAATTGCAGATCGCGTCACAGTGCTGCGCGACGGACAATACGTGGGCACGCGCGCTGTTGAAGAAATCACGGAAGATGATGTCATTCAAATGATGGTCGGACGGTCCCTGGATGCCCTGTTTCCAAAGGAAGATGCGGAAATTCGTGATGTGGTCTTGCGTGTGCAGAACTTGCGCAAAGAAGGTGTATTTGAAGATATTTCCTTTGAACTCCATGCCGGAGAAATCCTGGGATTAGCCGGACTGGTCGGCGCGCGCCGCACCGAAGTCGCGCGGGCGATTTTCGGGATTGACCCGGCCGACGGCGGAACCATTCAGGTTGGCTCCGAACCAGTTAACATTCAAAGCGCCAAAGACGCCTTGCAATTAGGCATTGCCTACATTCCCGAAGACCGGCAGCAGCATGGCTTAGTGCTCCAGATGGACCTGACTCAGAATATAACTCTGCCGCTGCTCGATCAGTTTAGTACCCACACCTGGCTCGATCAGGAAGCGGAGCGGAAGATCGCTCAGGAATATGCCCAAAAAATGGAAGTGAAAGCGGCCGGACTGTGGCAGAAAGCCCAGGAACTTTCCGGCGGCAATCAGCAAAAGGTCGTGTTAGGCAAATGGCTGGCGACAAAGCCGCGCATTCTGATTTTAGATGAACCGACCCACGGCATTGACGTCGGCACAAAATCGAACATTCATCAACTCATGAGCCAACTTGCCGGACAGGGGATGGCGATTGTGATGATTTCCTCGGAATTGCCGGAAGTCCTGGGCATGAGCGACCGCATTCTCGTGATGAGCGAAGGACGCATGACCGGCGAATTTAAGCGCGGCGAAGCCACGCAGGAACAAATCATGGCCGCAGCCGTAGCGCGATCAGCATGACGCATATAAGGCTTCTCATCCAGGAATGATGAGAAAAGAGAATATCATAGCTGATAGAGATGTCTATATTCTAAAAAGATCTTCTACGAGGGAACCGAACATGAAGAAATTGAGGTGTTATGATGTTTGATATGAGAAAAATCCAGGAGCACGTCATTTTTGACGCTGTAAAAGCTGTGAGCAACGAGGAAACCGCAGCAACAATTGTCTATGGAGACCACGAACTCTCTTCATCAGAAGATAATGCGACCTGGGTCAAATCCACCATGACCAGATTAGAGAATCACTTTGATCAGGCGACCGTGAAACAGATTCGAATGAACTGTCAATGTGGATATGGGATGGATGAAAAACTCGAATTGGTGAAAACACTTATTGCATCATCGTCGAATTTAGAAGAATTTGCCAATCAGGACAAAGCAAAGGCCGCCGGTCTCTCTTACAGAAATGGGGAACTCTACCTCCAATTTCCGTTTTGCCCGTGTCCGATGCTTGCCGATGTGGAAAAATTAGAGACGAATACCTGGTGTCAGTGCACGACAGGGTATAGTAAAGTGCTGTTCGAAAAAGCCTTTGGCTGTGAAGTTGATGTCGAACTCTTACAAAGTGTCAAAATGGGTGACAAGGTGTGTCTGATGAAAATCATTCCCCGTGATGCGATTTGGAAATAGGCGAAGAGGCGACGTTATTGAGCATGCGTTTGTTCTCAGGCTACATCATGAAAGGCTCCCCAATATATGCACAAGGATTTCAAACAACAGTTGTTTCTTTTTTTTGCCAGTCATCGCGAAAGCGGCATTTTCATTGTGATTGTAATGTTAGCTTCCCTGATTACGCTGCGTGCCCCGGTGTTTTTCAGCTTAGAAAACATGCGCGATATCGGCATGGATATTTCGGCCCTGATTATTGTCGCCATTGCTCAGACCATGGTAATTATCACGGCCGGAATCGATCTCTCGGTTTCGTCAACATTGGCTTTGTGCGCCATGACAGTGGGCACCACCGTGCGAGCCTATCCTGATACACCGCTGTTCCTCCTGGTGTGTCTGGGAATTGCTTTGGGCGCATTGCTCGGCATGTTCAACGGTCTGTTGATTAGCGCGGGCAAAGTACCGCCGATTATTGCGACGCTCGGCACCATGAGCATGTATCGCGGACTGGTGTTTGTAGTGAGCAAAGGCAGTTGGGTCGCGCCTTCCGATGTGCCGGAACGACTGCGCCGTCTGGCATGGACCAGGATAGCAAACGTCCCCATGCTCATTCTTTGGGCTGTACTGGCGGCCGTCATTTTTGCCTATTTCATGAAATATACGCGCAGCGGGCGGCAGATTTACGCGGTCGGCAGCAACCTGAAAGCGGCCTTAGTGTCGGGATTTCAGGTCGAACGCACCCGTTTTCTGGTGTATGTCTTTTCCGGGGCCCTGGCCGGATTTGCCGGAATTTTATGGATTGCCCGTTTTTCGGTGGTCCAAAATAACACGGCTTTAGGATTCGAACTGCAAACAGTTGCTTCGGCTGTGGTTGGCGGAACCAGTATTTACGGCGGATCAGGAACGATCCTGGGCACGATTCTGGGCGCGTTATTTATCGGAATTTTAGCCAATGGATTGACTCTGGTACACATTTCCGAATTCTGGCAGCTTGCAGTGCAGGGCCTGGTGATCCTAGGCGCGGTCATTATTAACGCCCTGATCGCCCGGCGTCTGCAGCGTCTGATGACCTTACGTCAAATTTGATATAGGAAAAATTATGAATACACGCACTGCTTCCCAAACACCTGTGAAATCACTTATTCAAGCGCGTCGGCCTTTTTCTCTGGCAAACCTGTTCCTGCGTTGGGAATGGCTGCTGGTAGTGTTGCTGGTGTTCGTCGGGCTCATCAATACGAACATTTCGCCCTATTTTCTCAATACGGTCAATCTGTTTGATATGACCTTTAATTTCATGGAGAAAGGGCTGATGGCTCTGCCGATGACCATGATTATTATCACCGCCGGCATCGATCTGTCGGTCGCCTCGAATTTAGCCATGTGTTCCGCCACGATGGCCTTGTTATTCAAACATGGGACGCCTATTTGGATTGGGGCGTTGGCAGCGTTAGGGATTGGCGTTTTGGGCGGCTGGTTCAATGGAAAATGTATTACCAAAATTAAACTCCCGCCCTTAGCGGTCACTTTAGGAACGTATGCCCTGTATCGCGGCATGGCCTTTGCCATGTTGGGCGATATTCCGGTCAAGGGCTATCCGGCCTGGTTTACTACCATCGGACAGGGGTATATCAGCGGCACGCCGGTACCGATTGCGCTGGTAATCTTTTTGATCTTTGCGGTCTTGTTTGGCCTGCTGCTGCATCGTACCAGTTTCGGACGCGCGGTTTTTGCAATCGGCAATAACGAAGAAGCCTGTCGTTATTCCGGGATTGCGGTTGATCGTATTAAAACAAAATTATATATGCTTTCAGGCGGTATGGCCGCGTTGGCTGCTCTGGTGATGGCCGCCCGCTTCGGCAGCACGCGCACGGATGTGGCCACAGGCTATGAATTGCACGCAATTACGGCTGTAGTGCTCGGCGGCACAGATATTGGCGGCGGCAAAGGCGCCATGCTCGGCACTGGCCTGGCCCTGTTCCTGCTCGGAATCATCGAATGGGGCATGAGTTTGAGAATGATTCCGGGCCAGGTGCAGCAAATTGTGAGCGGCGCGGTGCTGATTATCGCGATTTTACTGCCGAATTTGGTAGGGAAGTTTATGAAACGGTGAAGATTGAAGGCAATATAATGCCGGTTATTATCACTACAACAAATGAAAGAATGGAACGGATAATGAACTACTGCATTGGGACACAAGTTTTTACTCACAGGACTTGTCGGACATTGTCGGACAAGTTTGAGCTGTCAGACAATGACCCCCTAATAATCCGTTCCGTTCTCTCATCTGCTGTAGTCATAATCAACATTTTTGCATAAGGAGGTGATGCTTTTTCAGGTGGAGATATTTTGTTGTATTTGTAAGGATTCATGTACATCGAGATTCAATTAACAAGGAGGAAAATATTTATGAAAAGAATCGCATTAGTGTTGTTGTGTGTTGCTGTTGTATTAACCGGAGCATTGGCCGAAGCCGGTTATAAAATTGTGAATATGCCGAAAAACCTGGGCAATCCGTATTTTGATGCGTGTAACCAGGGTGCGCAGGAAGCTGCGGCTGAATTAGGCGATGAAGTGATTTATCAGGCCCCGTCGGATGCGGACGCTACTAAACAGATTCAGATGATTAATGCGCTGATCGCTCAGAAAGTTGACGGCATTATGGTATCAGCCAATGATCCGGACGCCTTAGTGCCGGCCGGCAAAAAAGCGATTGAGGCCGGAATTGTGGTCACAAGCTATGACGCCGCGATCGGCGAAGGCGGACGGCAGGTGTTTGCGCTTCAAGCCGACGCCGAAGGTATTGGCCGCAAACAGGTGCAGATTGTTGCGGAACTGATCGGTGGTGAAGGCGAAATCGCCATCCTCAGCGCGGCTGCCGGCATGCCGAACCAGACCGAGTGGATCGAGTGGATGCTGGAAGAACTGAAAGACCCGAAATACGCCAACATTAAACTGGTTGATACGGTTTATGGCGATGATGACGATACCAAAAGCTATCAGAAAATGCAGGGCTTGATGAAATCCTATCCGAATCTGAAGGGCGTGATTTCACCGACCAGCGTGGGCATTGCCGCAGGCGCCAGAGCCATCCGTGACGCCGGCAAGAGCGGACAGATTCTGATGACTGGTCTCGGGATTCCGAGCCAGATGCGCGAATACATCAAAGACGGCACGGCTCCGCAAGTCGCCCTCTGGAATCCGGTTGACCTGGGATACTTAGTGACCTACATCACCCATCACCTGCTGGCTGGCGACATTAAAGGCGAAGCCGGCGAAAAATTCACGGCCGGACGTCTGGGCGAATACACGATTGGCGACAATGGCGTCGTGCTACTCGGCCCGCCTTTTGTGTTTACCAAAGACAACGTGGATAATTTCAGTTTCTAAGCTGCCCCACCTCTGCACAAAACCGGGTTTTTTCCTAAAAACCCGGTTTTTTTATTGACGAAAGACAATTCTTTTGCTTTTTGATGTTTTGGGAAGGGGTCTTCGAAGTTTCTGAAAGGCTCCCCCCTGAAGGGGCACAGGCTCATTCACTCCGCCACATGCTCCTCACCGAAAATTATTGCATGTTTCTGATACGAACCTCTATTTCTGACTCATCTTTGAGCAGTTCCACTAATTTCGCCGGATCGGTATCGCCGTAATGATAGGGGTACAGGATCGCGGGTTTGAAGGCTTTGGCGGCGTCAGCGACCATCTCCGGGGTCATGGTATAGGGCAGGTTCATCGGTAAAAAGGCGCAATCAATGTTTGCCAACGCCTTCATTTCGGGCGTGTTTTCGGTGTCAGCCGCAACATACACGCGGGTATCGCCGAAGGTCAGGATATAGCCATTTCCGACGCCTTTGGGATGAAAAGGCTGGCCGTTATCGCGTTTATGCTCGAGGTTATAGGCCGGAACCGCTTCAATGCTGATCTCGTCAACAGTCTGAACATCCCCATTGCGCATAATCACCCCATCCTTGATCGTTTGCGCGCTGGCTTCTGTCAAAATGACCGTCGTGTCGGCTTTCCGCAATTGGGCTATTGCCTTTGGATCAAGATGATCCCCATGTTCATGCGTAATCAGAATCAGGTCGGCCTGAGGCAATTTGGCATAATCTGCCAGGTTGCCGACCGGATCAACATGAATGACCTTTTCGCCAAAAGTAAACATCAGCGTACCATGTCCGATAAATGTGATTTCCAGGTCCCCGGCAGATGTAGGCAGCACATCTTTTTCAAACTGTTCCTGCGCATTGGCAACATTTGCCAGACCGAACACGACAAACAACATCAAGACTCCTAGCTTCATCATAATTTTCCCTCCTCTGAAACTACAAGGATTCCTCATAAACAAGGATTTTTTATCCCTGGTTATGTGAAATCCCTGTAGTTTCATGATGCCGGGTGAGCGCAAGCTCATATTAACTCCTTTAAATATGCGTGCGAGAAGCATTCATTTTACCTGCTGCAATTTACGTAGGATTGTTAAAACGATTTGTCAAGGAAAAGAGAGGAGAGCATGAAAAAAATGGGAATACGAAAAAACAGGGTTTTTGGTAATTCCCGTGATCAGGATCAGTACACACGGTTCGTTCCCGCTACACTCTCCGCCCGAACAGCCGAGAAACTCCCTTTCCCTCGTCCGGCACAGTCTGTAAGGTCACTTCCGTTCCAGGGGCGAAGACTTCCGAACAATTTGCGCGGCAGTCGATCCCTGTTGGGTCGCTGGTCACCGTGCCGCTGCCCGTGACGTTCACTGTCAGCAAAACGCCGCTGCGCGCCTGCTGATTCAGTCGGTTACCCATTTTGTCATACGTATAGGCCAGAATCAGCCCGCTGGTATACTCCGCCCGTGTCAGGCGCTGCATGTCATCATAGCGGTAGGTCACCTGTTCGGCTTGCGCTGCGGGTACGAATACTCCTAACAATCCAAAGACGATGATTAAAATAATAGCGATAAATTGTTTCATGTATTCTCTCCTTTAAAAACAACAATAAGAGTTAAAAATTTTCAGCCTTTTGTTAAATACTGATGGTTTTTGTCAGGCAAAAATTTATGCTCATGAGCACGAACTACTGATCGCTTCGCAGCAAAGCGGCGACCGAAACAGTCTGTGCCCTTTGTAAATGTCCCCAATTACCCATATTTAAAGAATGGGCATCACTGTATAAAATAGAGATTATCATTTCTCCAAAGAACATTTAAGACGCTCAACAACAATCTTCAAATGGCATGATGAGAACTTTGTCTTTGAATTTTACAGATTAACTCATAGACGTTTTTTACGTCTTCTATCATCTCAAAACGGGGAGGAGGAGGTTTTCCAAATTGATAGATATTTTCAAGCCAGGAAAGAGATAAAGGACCAAATATAATTGTTCCCGTAGTACTACTAGGCTTATCAAGAAGGCAAAATATATTGGGAAGCGTTGTTAAAGAGAAGCTCGTTACTCTTCCTGTCAAAGAAGTCCAGGAAAAGAATCCTTTCCCACGTACCAGCCATCTGTAACATCGAGTGAGAATTCCTGGAATGATTCTATTTTCAATGATTCTTGCTGAATCAGATATAATGAGGATTCTTTTATCTGTCAGGCCATAATAAGTGTATTTTCTCTTAAATGCATCCACCCAAAAACGTCCAAACATCAGATAGAACCCAACGAACATGAAAGGAATCCCCCATAGTTTATACCATAGACTATATGGCTGAGTCATGACATGATATTCCCAATATATCCATCCTCCTCCCCAAAGATAGCTGACAACAGTAAAAACTATGTCTGACTTCCGAAAAAAGATGCCCTGTTTGGGTTGACCTGCCCAAAGCAGGAGCTCATTATTATCAAGTTCCATTGCAATCATAGAATAAATATCTTTCTTCATAGTTTTGCTTAATTATTAAGGATTAACTTTAAGTCAACGTATACTCTAAATGCATACTGAAAATTTCACCCCTCCCATTCCCAAAGGGAAAGGAGTCTTCCCTCCTTCCGAGAGGGCAATACTGTCGACTTAAGGATCGCTGGCATCCCGCCGGTCCTGTATGCCGGCAAGATAGCGGCGATATCAAGCCTTAATTCAACAGCATTGTCGGAGAAGTACCGAGGATGAAATCAAAAACAGATATGGAAATTTTACCTTGCATTTAGTATACTTCTATTTATGAACTCCCCGTCCTTGCTGCCACCACAGTAACCATTTTTCAAAATCTCGTTGTAATTTTTCTCTTTCAGAAGGACTATAAATTTGTAAGCCATCTTTATCCCTTTTTATAAAAAGCTTACATCCACTGCCTAAACCTGTAGTACCAGCAAATCCTCCAGCACCGACTCCTATTATAACAGTCCCACTACCATCCAGAGGACTCATCTCAGCAGCAGTTCCAATTCCAATTGCTCCTCCTCCACCAGTACTTACACCAAGAGAAGCTCCTTCAATGTCAAATATTGTATCCACTCCATTCCATTCCGTAGATTGAAGGTCAGCAAGAATCCCACTTCCTGTAGCCGCACCCAAACCACCACATATTGCAACAGCTTCATTGCCATAACCATCGCAAACCTGAAGGAACGACGCTCCTCCAGCAACTGAAAAGAATTTTGCTTTACCAACACCAAAAGCTACGCCAAATCCGTCACCAGTTACAGCCCCCATCCGAGAAGGACATCGACTGTGTGTTGGAGTTTTAAAAACTTGACCGAGATATCCCATCTGCAATCCCCACGGGTCCACCCAGTTCACCGGATTATTGCCCACAAAGGCATACAGGTTCAGCCCGCCGTGTTCGCCGAGCGGGTCGCGGGTCGTCCAGCGGCCCAGCGCCGGGGAATAGAAGCGGCGGCCGTAATAGACCAGCCCGGTCCCGGCGTCGTAACGTTTGGTGGAAAACCCGAAGGGCTGTTCCAGCGTGCCGCTCTGCGCCAGCAGGTTGCCAAAAGGGTCGTACAGGTACTGCGCCACAATCGCCTGGGTATTGTCAAGGATTGTGTCCACATTCCCCCGACCATCGTACAGATAGGCATAATTCTGCCCATCCTGTTTCAGGTTCAGCAGGCCGCCGATGCCGCCGCCAAGATGCTGGCCACAGGTGTATTCGTGCAAGACTATCCTCATGGACTAAAGTGTCTGGTCTTGCAGAATCAGCATACTATTGCTTACGATACGGATAAAGTATTGTAAAAAAATCCATCATGCTATCGAGCTTGTTTGGCTCGCTTTTTTACAATTTGATCAAGCTCAGTAAATATTTCAAAATTGCCTGTTAATACATCAGCAGCGTAAATTTTCAAGTTATCGGCAAACTTCGACACATACAATGTCATACCCTGTTCTTTATTATAGAATTCTGACTCAATTCCGTAGTAGTAGGCAGGTTTCATTGTTGCATCAGGATTTTTGATAGTGACAATATCATCTAAGCAAAAAGCATTGAGCACAGAGTTCTCAGTTATAGGGCTGGGGTTTTCTACCAACTTGCCATTGATTAATCGATAAAGCATGATGAAAATATACGCTTCTCTAAACTCGTATATAACATGGACTCCTGTTGTTGCGTTTAAAAACACGATATCGTATCCCCAGTTTTCTTCCCTCTTCTTTACAAACTTAAAACCATAGTCGGTAATTAGAAAGTGGAACTGCTCTAACACAATCTGGTCAAAATTTTTTCCACTCATACGTGTTACCTCGGCGTTACAACAGTTGGATATTTATACTGTAAAAGGATATCTTTTTCTACTTGATAGAAAGGGCTTCTGGTTAATCTTGTGACATCTATGTCAATATCATAAATATCATAACCGGCCTTTATCTTGCTTATCATCCAACGAGCATCTCTGGCCAACGCTGCCTTCAGTTCTGCTGGTGTCATGAATCGATTTTTGGGGAAATTTTTACTCCAAGCCTGATACCACTTTGCATTAATTCCCTGAGCTCTTAATCGCCGTGCAACAGCTTTCACGGAATCCATCCCTTCGCCTATCACAACAGCCTTGCCGCCCCCATTTATATTAAGAGGACAAACCATCCCCATAGCAAAATCGCCAATTTCACTTGCTATCCCATCAGGAGTAATGGGTAGAAACATATCAAGAAGCCAACCTGGTGCAAAATCCAAATACTGTTTCCTGAAATTCGTTCTCCATTCGATAAGGTTTGACACATCAAGGACTTGCAATCCCCACGGATCGATCCAGTTCACCGGATTATTGCCGACAAAGGCATACAGGTTCAGCCCGCCGTGTTCGCCGAGCGGGTCGCGCGTCGTCCAGCGGGACATCGCCGGGGAATAGAAGCGGTAGCCGGAATAGACCAGCCCGGTCCCGGTATCGTAGCGTTTCGTGGAAAAACCAAAGGGCTGGTCGAGCGTGCCGCTTTGGGCCAGCAGGTTGCCAAAGGGGTCGTACAGGTACTGCGCCACAATCGCCTGAGTATTGTCAAGGATTGTGTCCACATTCCCCCGACCATCGTACAGATAGGCATAATTCTGCCCATCCTGTTTCAGGTTCAGCAGGCCGCCGATGCCGCCGCCAAGATGCTGGCCACAGGTGTATTCGCACAGGATGTCATCATATCCCATGGTCTGAGGCGTCCGGTCTTACAAAGGCAACATACTATTGCGCACGATAAGGATTTCTTCCTCCTAAAGTATTGTAAAAAAATCCACCATGCTATCGAGCTTGTTTGGCTCGCTTTTTTACGATTTGATCAAGCTCCGTAAATAGCTCAAAATTCCCTGTTAATACATCCTCTGCATATGTCTTCAAATTCTCTGCAAATCTTGACACGTATAAACTTAATCCATGTTCCTTATTATGAAATTCTGAATCATCACTATAACCAGAGAGTGGGTACATCGCCGCCTTTGGATTTCTAATAGAGACAATATCATCTAAATAAAAGGAATGGAGAACAGTATTATTTTTGATAGGATAAGAATTTTCTATCAATTCTCCATTAACTAGCTTATACAGCCTTATGAAAAGAAACGTTTCTCTATACTCGTATGTAATTCGGATTCCTGTGGTGTTATTAACAAAGATAAACTCATAACCCCAGGGATGTTTCCTTTTTTTAGAACGTTTAAAACCATAATCACTAATCAAAAATTTGAATTGGTCCAAAACAATTTGAGCAAAATTTTGCATATTCATGGATTAGTTACCTCTTAAGTGGAATAGTTGGGTAATTACGCTGTAAAAGAATGAGTCTTTCTAGCAGATAATATATACTTCGTGTTGGTCTATTAGGATCTATCCCAATATCATAAATGACATAACCTGCCTTGATTTTATTCGTTATCCATCGAGCATCTCTATCTAAAACTGCCAATGTATCTGCTCGCATATCAATAGGGAAATTCTTTGTCTTCCACACTTGATACCACTTTGCATTAATTCCTTGAGATTTCAATTGTCGTGCTACAGTCATGATGTCTTCCACCCCCTCACCTATCACAATAGCCTTACTTCCCTCGGATATAATATTAAGGGGACACACCATCCCCATCACCTGGCCTTCCAGACCCGATGCAATTCCCTCAGAGGTAGTTGGGAAAAACATCTCAAGAAGAAATTGAGGCAGAAAATCTAGCGTCCTCTGAATAGCTTGATGACGTTGTATGTAGGCATCAAAATCAATTGAGAGTCTGAGCCTGGCTAGTCCCCACGGGTCTACCCAATTTACCGGATTATTCCCCACAAAGGCATACAGGTTCAGCCCGCCGTGTTCGCCGAGCGGGTCGCGGGTGGTCCAGCGTCCCAGCGCCGGGGAATAGAAGCGGTAGCCGTAATAGACCAGCCCGGTCCCGGTATCGTAGCGTTTCGTGGAAAAACCAAAGGGCTGGTCGAGCGTGCCGCTTTGGGCCAGCAGGTTGCCAAAGGGGTCGTACAGGTACTGCGCCACAATCGCCTGAGTATTGTCAAGGATTGTGTCCACATTCCCCCGACCATCGTACAGATAGGCATAATTCTGCCCATCCTGTTTCAGGTTCAGCAGGCCGCCAATGCCGCCGCCTAAACAGGTGGATTCCTTGAGAATATTGTTCCTCCCATCGCTCTCAATATCAAAGAACAATGGTAATAGAGGCTAATATCCTATTTTTATTCCTTCTACCCCTTTGAAGCGTAACATGAGCTTTTTCTGTTTTCATTACAGTCATTTCAATAAATTATCTCATCCTTTTTCGCTATGAAAGGATTTTTTATACTCGCTCTCTCTTTTTATTACGATATATTTTTTGATATAAAATGGAAAAAAGATAAACACAACTCCCCAAATAGCTCCCCCCATATCCCAACCATGCCAGGAAAGTATGTTCGCAACAATTCCAGACGAATGCTCTCGAAGGAGTGTCAGATAAACTCCCCATCCAGCTATTGTTAAAAGTACTTGCAGTGTAGAAACCACAAGAACGCAGAGAAAAATCATTATTCGCCTCATGACATAACTCCCTGAGATCGTTTAGATTAATAAGAACACGCATCTTCGAGTTCTTGCCATTGGATACTCTTCCAGATTATCACATTGCCCGATAACAATCCGGTTCCCAATGTCCCTTCAAGAGTGACGCCATCAGCATAAGCACTTACTGGCCCCAATATGCTTCCCCAAACGAGCCCTGATGCAGTTGAATCAATGACATCTTTCCAACTAGCGGCTTCATTTGGATTGACGAGATCAAACATTTCACCAGTGATTCCTGAAGTAACCCCTCCTGCTGCTCCAGAAACCGCCCCAGCCATAATTGCAGATCCTGAAGCTCCCCACACTGGATTAAATGTTAACCCCGTAATAAATCCTCCAACTGCCCCAGATACTGCTCCTTTCCAGAATCCAGTACCATTGGCCGCACCAATGATTCCACCTCCCAACCCTCCAATCAATGCACCCAAACCGGCCCCAGCAAGTTCTTGTCCGTAAGGATCCACCCAGTTCACCGGATTATTGCCGACAAAGGCGTACAGGTTCAGCCCGCCGTGTTCGCCGAGTGGGTCGCGGGTCGTCCAGCGTCCCATCGCCGGGGAATAGAAGCGGCGGCCGTAATAGACCAGTCCGGTCGCGGCGTCGCAGCGTTTGGTGGAGAAGCGGAAGGGCTGTTCCAGTGTGCCGCTCTGGGCCAGCAGGTTGTCAAAGGGGTCGTAGCGGTATTGCGCCACAATCGCCTGAGTATTGTCAAGGATGGCTTCGACATTGCCTTTGCCGTCGTACAGGTAGTTATAGTGTGCATCCCCCTGTGGCACGTGCAGACTCAGCAGGCCGCCGATGCCGCCGCCTAAACTCAGTCCCCAGGTGTATTCGCGCAGGATGTCGCCGGCCGGGTTGCGTTCCTGCAGCGACAGCGCTCCGTCGCGGACAATACGCAGGTCGTTGATTTGCGCCAGAAAGCCGTCACCGTTGTATGTGTAGGTGTACGTGTGCGACCCGCCGCCATCGGTATATTGCAATGAGATCAACCGGTTGGCCACGTCGTAGTCCGCTGTAAAAGAGAATCCTTCCGGCGTGAAGCCGCCGGTCAGAAACTTAACAAAATATGTAGTCATTTATCCTGTAAAACTACAACTTCTTGCAGCAATTTTTCGTGTAAGCGGCCATTTGACGCCAGAAGAAAGGCATTCTGCCGATCCCAATGCCGGCCTTGCCAATCGGAAACTTTGCCTCCGGCCTCTTCCACCAGGACAATGCCGGCCGCGTAATCCCAGAGTTCGTCGCCGGAGCAGAGAAAGCCCTCGGCGCAGCCGCGCGCCAGATAGGTTAATTCCAGCGCGGTCGCGCCTAAAGCCCTGATCGAATACTGACCGATCAGCCGATCCGACAGCCAGGCGAAACGCTGCTTATCAATCGGATGAGAGCCATGGTTCAGGAACAGTATGGTTGCTTCAGGATCGGTTGTCTCAGAGACGTGTAAGGGCTGTTCGTTCAGATACGCGCCTTTGCCCTGTTCCGCGTAAAAACATTCATCCGTGAGCGGGTTATAAATCACCCCCAGGATCGCCTCGCCCTCTTCAACCAGTCCGATTGAGACGACAAACAAGGGAATCTGCCGCGCAAAATTCGAGGTGCCATCCAGAGGGTCAATAATCCAGGAACGTCCGGCCGGCGGTTCATGCGGCGCGCTTTCTTCGCTGATAATGGCGTAGGGTGAATTCGCCTGTAACAGGTCAATAATCGCACGTTCAGCGGCTTTATCAGTTTCCGTCACCAGTCCTTTGCCATCGGGTTTCACCGCAAAAGTTTTGGTTTTTTCGTACTGTTCGGCAATCACCGCGCCAGCCCGCCGCGCCGCTTCGATTGCCAGTTCAAGGTCAGAAGAAAGATAAACAGGCGCAGACGTTATACGTTGCATAATATTCTCCTCTGAAACTACAAGGATTTTCTGTAGGAAGGATTCTTAACGGCGAATTGGTCGGCGTGAGACCGAACCATGCCTCTGAAAATCCCTCCCACACGAAATCCTTGGAGTTTCATGGCGATGGACGAGCACAAGCTCATGATAGTTCCTATAAAACTGCAGGAATGAGGAATAAGCAAAAATTTTCCCTGCATTACTTGAAGCACTAAGTACTAAAAAAGCACGCATCACGTCAACAAATTTCATTCTCCGGACATGTTTTTATTTGACAAACTGATGAAAAGATTTGAGTATCGACATTTAACCCTTTGAGAATACAAGCAGAACGACGGGACTTCTCATGCAGGTTCGGAATGTGGCACGCCTGCCCGTGTGTGGCCTTCTATACTTACATGAGAATGCTATGCCGTTTATAACATACAATAGTTCGGACAGTTTTTGTGTCCCCCCCTTTATCCCCCCGTAAACGGGGAGATATTGGAGATGGTACCTCTCATGTCTGCTTCCCCCCGCTTGCGGGGGGATTGAGGGGGGTGGAATCAAAACTGTCCGCAGTATTGTAACATACCATGCCCATCTACATCATTAAACGTATATTTTCTTCGCTGGTGTCGCTGATTCTGGTTTCAATTATCATTTTCATCATGATGCACAAAATTCCCGGCGGGCCTTTTGATGAGACGAAAATGCCGCTTTCCGAAGCGGCGCGGCAGAAGATTATGAAAATGTATGGTCTGGATCAACCCCTGTATGTCCAATATGTCAAGTTCATGTGGAACGCGATTCATCTGCGTTTCGGGCGATCCTATCAAAGTCCGGGCGAAGAGATCACCGCGTTGATCGCTCGCACCCTAAAAGTAAGCGCGTTTTTAGGGGGCCTGGGGTTGGCCTTTGCCTTGCCGATCGGCTTGCTGCTCGGAATCCTTTCGGCCATGAAGCCGAACAGCCTGATTGATTACCTGTGCACGATTATCGCCAGTTATACGATTGCCGTGCCGGTCTATGTCAGTTCGATCTTTCTGGTATTTATCTTTTCCATCGGTCTGCGCTGGTTTCCCACCGGCGGCTTTGCCGGACCGAAAACCTGGGTCATGCCGATCATTGCCTACGGGTTATTCCCGCTGGGAATTATCGCCCGCTACACTCGTTCCAGCATGTTAGAAGTACTCAACGAACCCTACATTCTCACGGCGCGCTCTAAAGGATTGTCTAAATGGCGCGTGGTGATTATTCATGCGTTCAAAAATGCGTTGATTCCGATTCTCACGATTATGCTGCCGATGTTTACCGGCATCATGACCGGCAGTATTTTTGTTGAGAAAATCTTTCGCATCCCCGGTTTAGGCGGCTATTTTGTCACCAGCATTTACAAACGGGATTATCCCCTGGAAATGACGTTAATGCTGTTCATTACGGTGTCGCTCTCGTTGACCTATTTGATTATTGATATTTTATATACCCTGGTTGATCCGCGTGTACGCCTTGAAAAAGAGAGAAAATAAATTATGCTGCTTCAATCGCTATTGCCACCGGACCTGATCGAAATCTGGCGTTATTTCAAAAAAAATCATCTGGCCGTTTTGGGCCTGCTGCTTATGCTGCTGCTTGTGCTCTGCGCCATCTTTGCCGTACTCATTACCCCTGCCGGCTACGCTGAGCAGAAATATTTGACCGAGATTAACGCCTTCCCTTCGTTCTCCCACTGGTTCGGGGTTGACGCCATGGGGCGCGATTATTTCAGCCGCGTCATTTACGGTATTCGCGTGTCCCTTTCCGTGGGCGTGATTACTGCGTTTATTGCCTTATTTATCGGCGTCCCGCTCGGAGCCTTCGCCGGGTATTTCAGCGGCCTGGCGGATTGGTGCATCATGCGCCTGGTGGAAACGTTTTCCGTCATTCCGCCGCTCTTAGTGGCAATTTTATTTGTGACCCTGTTTGGCAGCGGCTTACAGAATGTCATTATTATTTTGGCCTGCGTGAGTTGGATGGATGTGTGCCGCCTGGTACGCGGCGAAATGCTCTCGTTAAAACAGCGCGAATATGCAACGGCCGCCAAAGCTATCGGGGTCAAACCGTATCGCGTACTGTTTCGCCATCTGCTGCCGAATGCGGTTGCGCCGATTATTGTCGGCATGGTGCTGTGCGTGCCCAATGCCATCATGTTAGAAGCCAGTTTGAGTTTTCTGGGGGTCGGGATCAATCCGCCGACCCCCAGTTGGGGCCAGATGATCAGCGATGGCCTGTTTTATATCCAATTTTACTGGCATTTAACCCTGTTTCCGGCCATCTTTTTGGCTCTGACCGTTCTGTCGCTCTCGTTCATCGGCGACGGACTCAGAGACGCGATGGATCCGAAATTGCGGGGGAGGAGGTGATCGTTTCGGGAGTAGGAAGTAGGGACTAAGAAGTAGAGAATGATTCTTGCTTATATATCAATTCTTGTAGTTCCAAAGGAGGAATCTTGTTATGAAAAAATATATGCTTGTGTTGCTCGTTCTGTGTGTATTTCCGGCAGTTGTACATGCGCTGCCGCCGGATGCTCTGCCGGAATCGGAGCAGGTGCTGTTGTATCCGCTCAAATTGGAAGCCGGAACCTATATTGATTACATGAAAACGATCTATAACTGTCTGCAAGGCGCGGCGGAACTGGCGCAGGAAGCGTTGATGGCGTTCGATAAGGATCTGGAGGTCGTCCCGATGGGGGCTGAAAAATGGGAGGTTTCCGAGGATGGGCTGATCTGGACCTTTCATCTGCGCAAAGAGCTGACCTGGTCTGACGGCAAACCGATTACCGCCCCTGATTATGTGTTTTCGCTGCAACGCGCGGTGCAGCAGGGGTATGATTTCGGTTGGTATTGGAGTTTTGCTGCGGGGCTAAAAAACTGGAGCACGGTCGAAAAAGGGGAATTACCGGTAGAAGAGCTGGGCATCAAGGCGTTGGACGATTATACGCTTGAGATTACGACCGATACACCCAAACCGTATCTGTTAGGCGTGTTGACCTGGTTGTATCCAACGCCGCGCCACGCGGTAGAGGCTCATGGCGATGAATATGCCACGACCGCCGAAACGATGGTGTGCAGCGGACCGTTTAAGCTGGTGGAATGGGTGAAAGGCGATCATTTGACGTTTGTGAAAAATCCGGATTACAAAGGTTTATGGCAGCCTTCGCTGGAAAAAGTCATCTTAAAATACGGCACTTTTGAACCGGAAACCGGATTCCCGGCCTATATGAATGATGAAACCTATCGTTCGGATTTGAACCCCGGTCAGTTGGCCTTTGCCCGGGAAAGCATGGCGGATCAACTCCATTCCTGGCCGATGTTCCGCATTTTCTACATCTCCTTTGATACGACAACGCCGCCGTTTAATGACATTCGCGTCCGCAAAGCCTTTGAATATGCCTTCAATCGCGAAGAATTATGCGATACGATTCTCAAAGATATGGCTTCCCCGGAATATTCGCCGCTCATGAGCGGGTTCCCGGGCTACGATCCGGAAGCGGCCAAAAGTTTGACCAAGTACGATCCGGAAGAAGCCAAACGCTTAATGGCTGAGGCCGGTTATCCTGACGGCAAAGGTTTCCCGCAACTGGAAATGTGGCTGCGGGGCGAAGATCAAATGCACCCCTGGCAGAAACCGGCCGCCAGCTATATGCAGGCGCAGTTTAAGGAAAAATTAGGCGTGGACATCATTCCGCGCGTTGTGGAGGTCAAAACCTTCGCCGATACGCTGAACAAACATGCGCATCCACTGTTCTTGCTCGCTTATCAGTTCGATTATGTTGACCCCAGTAATTTTATGGATCTGTTCCTGTCCGGCGGGCGTCATGCCTGGTCTAATGCGGAATACGACGCCCTCGTCAAAGAAGCAGACCCGATGACTGACCAGGAACCGCGGATCCAAAAATACCGTCAGGCCGAGAAAATTTTGATCGAAGAAGCTCCGTCGGTCTTTGCATTTCAGCAGCAATATTCGGCAGTCTGGAAACCTTTCCTGAAAGGCGAAGGGCTTGAACCGAATTCCAAAGGCATCGCCAGTTGGGGCGATATGTGGGGCAAATACGTGATGACCCATATTTACATTGCAACGCATTAAGCGCTCATGCTGCCGAAGATGACCAATTCCCCTCCTGGGAGGCAGGACGGTGAAGTTCTGTAGGTGTTTGTCATCTCGACTTCGCTCGATGACCGGGAACTCGTTCGTCGAGCGAAGTCGAGACGATATGCTTTGTGAGAACTTCACCGCCCTGTCCCAGGAGGGGAAGCAGCGGGTTTGCCGCATAAAAAGCCGTAAAGGAATACATCATGAAACAATCAGAGACTCAAAAACGCCAGGACCAAGCTGAAACCCTGCTTTCACTGAAAAATCTGAAATCCTATTTTCATTTAGAAGAGAATCTGATTAAAGCCGTCAACGGCGTCACCTTTCAGGTCAAAAAAAATGAAATTGTCGGCATAGTCGGCGAAAGCGGTTCCGGCAAAAGCGTGACAGCCCTTTCGATTTTGCGTTTGCTGCCGACCCCGCCCTGTCAGCTTTCCGGCGAAATTCGGTTTCAGGGGCGAGATTTGCTGCAAATCAGCGAGCGTCAGATGCAGGATGTGCGCGGCGGGGAAATTTCGATGATTTTCCAGGAGCCGATGACATCCTTGAACCCGGTGCTCTCCATCGGGTATCAGATCGCCGAGTCAATTCGTTTACATCAACACTTGCAAAAACGGAGCGCCTGGGACAAAGCCGTTGAAATGCTGAATCTGGTTAAAATCCCGGAAGCGGCGCGCCGCGCCAGGCAATATCCCCATGAACTGAGCGGCGGCATGCGTCAGCGCGCCATGATTGCCATGGCGTTGTCCTCAAACCCTGCGCTGTTGATTGCAGATGAGCCAACGACCGCGCTCGACGTCACCACGCAGAAGCAGATTTTATATTTGATCAAAGACCTGCAGCACCAGTTAGGCACGTCTGTCATGTTTATCACCCACAATTTAGGCGTTGTGGCTGAGATTGCCGATCACGTGGCGATTATGTACGCCGGACGACTCCTGGAATATGGTGAAGTCCATGACATTTTTCATTATCCCAAACATCCGTACTCTTTATGCTTATTGCGCTCGATCCCGCGGCTCGATGCGTCGAAAAATTTACGTTTAGAGGAGATTCCCGGACGAGTGCCTGCTCTAAACGAGCTGCCGCAGGGATGTATTTTTCATCCGCGCTGCCCTTACGCTATTGAACGCTGCCGCGAACAAGAACCGCCTTATACCCAAGTTGATGACGGGCATCTCACGATGTGCTGGCGCTATGATCAACTTCCCCAACCGGATAAAAAGGTTAGTGAACCTGCGAATCTCTCAGCAGCACGGGAAACCTCAGCAATGTCCGCTCTGCGCGTCGTCCATCTCAAAAAATATTTTAGCGTCAAGAAAATCGAGATGTTAGGAAAAGCGGGAATTGTCAAAGCGGTTGATGACGTCAGTTTTGAGGTCAAACAGGGTGAAGTGCTCGGGCTGGTCGGCGAGAGCGGCTGCGGAAAAACCACCTTAGGGATGTGCATTTTACGGCTGCTTGAAGCCACAGAAGGACAAATTCTGATTAACGGACGGGATGTCACGAGCCTTGCGGAACGTGAAATGACTGCGATGCGCCAACATCTTCAGGTCATTTTTCAAGATCCGTATGGTTCCCTAAACCCCCGCATGAAGATCGGGCAAATTGTCGGAGAACCGCTGTTGGTGCACAAATTGACGGCCAATCCTCAGGAAAAGCAGGCAAAAATTATTGACATGTTAGAAAAAGTCGGCCTGGATCGCATCCACATTGATAAATATCCGCACGAATTAAGCGGCGGGCAGCGGCAGCGCATTGCCATTGCACGCGCCTTAATTGTGTCGCCGAAAATCGTCATCTGCGATGAAGCGGTTTCCGCGCTCGATGTCTCGATTCAGGCGCAGATTATCAATCTGTTAAAAGAGTTGCAAACCACGCTGCATTTGACCTACCTGTTTATTTCCCATGATGTCAGCGTGGTGAAACATATCAGCGACCGTATTGCGATTATGTATCTGGGGAAAATGGTGGAACTGGCCGCAGCGGAAACGGTGTGTCAAACGCCGAAACATCCCTATACGCAGGCCTTAATCTCCTCTGTGCCGATTCCTGACCCGGAAAAGAAACCGGAATATATCGCCTTAAAGGATGAAATCCCCAGCCCTATGCATATTCCGCCGGGCTGCCGCTTTCATCCGCGTTGCCCCTTCATGCAGGAACGCTGTCGTACAGAAGAACCGGAATTTCGTGAAATCAGCCAAGGTTGGTTTGCAGCCTGTCATTTTGCCTGAAATAACTACAGGAATCGCATATAGGAAAGAATGTGAGGTCAGGTACGGCACAAATCTATTCTTTCCTATATGTGATTCCTGTAGGAAGGATTCTCAGAGGCATGGTTCGGCGCTACGCCGACCACTTCGCCGTCAGGAATCCTCCCTACAGAAAATCCCTGTAGTTTGAAGGAGAATATGTATGAAAGTTACGGTGTGTGAATTGAGGAATGATTTGGATGGGTTGAAAGAAGATTGGCAGGCGTTGGTCAGTCATGTGCAGGCAAACGCCAGTGAATTCGTACTGCTGCCGGAAATGCCGTTTTTTCCCTGGTTAGCCCGTACCCGTGAAGTCGATCCGGCGCGCTGGGAAGAGTCTATGAACGTGCATGAGGCCTGGATCGCGCGTCTGACAGAACTGGCTCCGGCCAGCATTGCAGCAACCCGGCCGGTGCTCAAACACGGAAAACGCTTGAATGAAGCCTTTGTCTGGCAGAAAGCAACGGGGTACGCCGGAGTACACACGAAATATTATCTTCCCGATGAAGCGGGATTTTGGGAAGCGTCGTGGTACGAACGCGGCGCAGGGGATTTTGCAATAACGACGATCAACAACGTTCAGGCCGGATTTCTGATCTGTACCGAACTGTGGTTCAACAAGCATGCCCGCGAGTATGTAACTCAGGGAATTCATCTTTTGCTCTGCCCAAGAGTAACGCCCCAAAGTTCGATTGACAAGTGGATTGCCGGCGGCCGCACCGCAGCCGTGGTGTCAGGGGCTTTTTGCCTCTCCTCGAATCTGGTCGGAACTGTCACAAACGGAGTCGATTTCGGCGGCGCGGGCTGGATTATTGAGCCTGAAGAAGGAACAGTTTTAGGGGTCACTTCTCAGCAGCAGCCGTTTTTGACATTAGACATTGATCTGCGCGTCGCTGATGCAGCCAAACACACTTATCCGCGTTACGTGCGTGATTAAGGCACAATTGCTCTATTACATGAGCACATTGATTTTGATAGGTTCGTAGTTCTCACCTTAGCAAGTTTTTCCGCTTAAACGCAGAATTACGAACTTGTCAAATAGGTACTATGTAACGTGAGTTCGGGATAAGAAAAACGCCGTAAAAGTCCCGAAGGGACTGGATCTGGTAGCCCAGGGCTGACACCCTGGGTTACCAGATTCCGCCCCGTTGGGGCTTACAAGCTTATCCCGAACTCACGTTATGTATATCAAAAGAACCCCCAATGTGCACTTGAAAGATGGCTTCCCATCAGAAAGAGCACTTCTGTTTTTTATTGAACGTTTATTAAGTATCGCGCCTAGTTTTTCTCCTGAAAATTCCTATTATATCAACGTTTTCTTCTAAAACACCCATGAGAACCATGTCTTGCAAAGAAATGGCACAATCCTTGCGAGAGAGAAGAGCATAAGATAAAACATTGAGGAATGCTATTAGGAATACTCTGGATATGTTAATGGTTCTTTCAAGGTTTAGCAGACGGTTAGGAGTGCAGGCTTGAATTTGCTGAAAAATGGCTGGCAAACTGAAGTTTGCATTCCTGAATTATAAGGGAGAATTCAATGCAAAAATTTCAATATAACATTATGTGGTTGGTTTTGGTGACAATTAATATTGGATTTTGGGGGTGTTCGCGTGACAAGGACATGGTAACTGCACCTACGGCAGGTTCCAAAGCATTAAACCAGGCAGTAGCAGCCGCAGACATGTCCTGCGTCGAATATAATAATCCGGCAATCACGTCAAACAATGAGTTTCGGATTGAACTGATGCCTTTGAAGCAGCATGGAAATCTGTTCACCTTTACCTATCAAATCTGCAAACTCGAAACCAGCCCGGAAGTCAAAGATTTGCGCTATTGGGTTCTGGGGCTGGATCAGTTTTTTCCATATCTGGCTGAGAATATGACAATGTCTGATCTATATGTGAATTGCGGCATTCTGGATACCTCTGGCAATGAAACCTGTGGGTTGACAGTGCTAGATCCCGCCACGCAAGTAATGGGTGTGAAATTTGATGCACTGCGTTTGAGGGATGAACAATGCCAGAGTTATCTTGTGACGCTGGATGGTTCGGCATTGGCAGAAGAATTTCAGATCGGAACTGGCTCGGTAGTTGTTGCAACAAAAGCCGGGAATCAGGATTTTACGACTCCTGGCGCTGCGGCTCCCGGAATTGCCTGTGTGGCAGGACCTGGAGTGCAAGAAAAGTTGTGATTTTCAGAAAAATTAGGATAAGCTCAAAATCGCAAAAGCAAGGGAGATGTTTAAGCGTTTGGCAAACGCACCATAATGCGTGAACATTCTTGTTTTCACGGGAGACTCAGTCGTGTTTTTGTTTCTGTTATCGTTTATTCGAAAATAGATTTTCCATCCTCTTCCCAAAATCTGTTTTTCCTTCTTTGAAAAATTTCTTGCATGTTTCCTGGCTTCCGATAAAGTGTGCCGAAAATAGATATCATGTCTCGCTGATTGATTCTGATCTGTTTGTCTGACACAAGGGAGGAAAGACTATGATGACTGCTGATATGACACGATTTTTGGCGTTTGATCTTGGCGCTTCGAGTGGACGGGGCGTGGTAGGAACTCTGGAACAGGATCACCTGCGGATTCAAGAATTGCACCGTTTTCCCAATGGACCGGTCACGATTCCCGGAAATATGCACTGGGATGTATTGCGCTTGTTTAGCGAAATGACCGAGGCGTTGATTCTCTATGCGCAAAAATATGGCAAAACGCTGAATGGAATCGGTATTGATACCTGGGGCGTGGATTTTGCCTTACTTGCGAAAGATGGCGGCTTGCTAGGCAACCCGCATCATTATCGCGATCCTCGAACCGACGGCATGGTGGAAAAAGCATCTGAGCTGGTTGATCGTAAAGCGATTTTTGATGCCACCGGGATCCAATTTATGCAATTAAACACCCTGATTCAGGTGTTTTCCATGGTAGAACATCATTCTCCTCTCCTCGATATGGCGGAGACCCTGCTGATGATGCCATCTCTGTTTCAGTATTTTTTAACTGGCCGTAAAGTCAATGAATTTACAGATGTCACCACCTCTCAGATGTATAACCCCAGAACAGGAACCTGGGCTTACGATCTGTTGCAACAACTGCACATTCCGACCGACATGCTTTCTGCCGAAATTGTCACGCCCGGAACAATTGTCGGCGACCTGCTGCCACACCTGACAATGATGACCGGATTATCAAAGGTGCCGGTGATTGCTTCGGCCTCGCACGATACTGCATCGGCTGTCGCCGCTGTGCCTGCGCATGGCGAAGATTGGGCCTATTTGAGTTCAGGCACCTGGTCGCTGCTGGGTCTGGAAATTCCGGAACCGATCATCACTGATGATTGTCTGCGCTATAACCTGACCAATGAAGGCGGCGTGGGCGGAACTTATCGTTTTCTGAAAAATATTGCTGGATTATGGCTGGTACAGGAAAGTAAACGTTTATGGGAACGTGAGAGCGGGCCCCTGAGTTACGCGGATCTGGCTCAACTTGCCCAAATGGCAAAACCCTTTATTGCCGTGCTTGAACCGAATGACAGCGTCTTTCTGAATCCACCGAACGTACCGCAGGCGATCATCCAATTCTGCAAAGATACAGGTCAACAAGCCCCGGAAACTCGCGGAGAAATCGTACGCTGCGTTCTGGAAAGCCTGGCGTTAAAATATCGGAATGTGCTTGAAAAAATGGAAGACCTGCGCGGCAAACCGGTCGAGGTACTGCATATTGTCGGCGGCGGCGTTCAAAACACCCTGTTGTGCCAATTCACGGCGAACGCCACAGGAAAACAAGTCATTGCCGGGCCGATCGAAGCGACCGCAATTGGCAACATCATGATGCAAGCCATTGCCACAGGCGACATCGCCTCAATTGCCGAAGGACGCGATCTGGTCAAACGGTCTTTTGACGTGCTCATGTATGAACCGCAGGATGTGGACCAGTGGGATGAGGCGTATCAACGTTCCCGCGCTATCCTGGATAAAGCCTGGTGATCGCTGACAAAAACCAGGTTTCTTTGAGAAACCTGGTTTTTAATAACGATTCTCTTCCTTTATTTTACTTTTCTTGCATCCGATACTTGACAAAGCTCTCAATATTATCTTTATTTTGCTAAGTAATAACAAAGATGAAGAATAGACATTATCGAAAATAACGAAAATAGCTCGTAGTGAATGTTTTAGCATTTTTCAAAGGTTCTCGAAATACTCCAAAGCATTTACTACGAAGGGTGACGTGTTGGCCAAAACTGTTTTGTTCAGCGCGTTACCTTTACTGAATAGATAAAGCATTATGTTAAAATCCTTATTGCATAAAATTATTAAGCCCAAGAATGAGCGCACCCTGGACACATATCTTCCGCTAGTCACTGCGATCAATAAACTCGAAGCGGAATACGAACGCTACAGCGACGAGCGCTTGCGTGGGATGACGGAAGAGTTTCGCACGCGCATTATTGAGAACGCGGTGAAACGTGCGAAAGAACGGCTGGTAAATGATCAGCGCGGTTTGCGCAAAACGTTGGATGAGATTTTTGGCGAAGAAGAAGGGAACGACTTTCTGGCAGTAAGCGTGAACAAACACCATAATAAGGTACTCACGCGCGTTCTTGCCACGTTAGATCAGGAAATTCAAACAAAAATCGAGGAATTGAGGGAACTCGATCAATTTGAACAGACCGATCCGACCCTGTTACGCGAAGGGATTGAAGAATATTTGCGAGAAACCTTACATCAGGAAATGGAAACCTCGATGGATGAGATTCTGCCGGAAGCCTTTGCGGTCGTACGCGAAGCCTCGAAGCGTACGCTCAAGATGCGCCATTTCGACGTGCAGTTAATGGGTGGTATCGCCTTACACCAGGGGAAAATTGCTGAAATGAAAACTGGCGAGGGCAAAACTCTGGTGGCCACGCTACCGGTGTATCTGAATGCGTTAACCGGTCGTGGTGTCCACGTGGTTACAGTTAATGATTATCTGGCCAGACGTGACCGCGAATGGATGGGGCAAATTTATGAATTTCTGGGGCTGACGGTAGGCGTTATTCAGAACAGTATGGGCACCCGCGACCGACAAAAAGCCTATAATTGCGATATTACCTACGGCACCAATAACGAATTCGGCTTCGATTATCTGCGCGACAATCTGAAGAGCAATCCGGATGAGCGTGTGCAGCGCGAATTGAATTATGCCATTGTTGATGAAGTAGATAGCATCCTGATTGATGAAGCTCGCACCCCGCTGATTATCTCCGGCGAAGTGGAACACGATACCAATAAATTTCTCGATTTTCGCGGTCCGGTACGCGCTCTGGTGGAGAAACAACGGGTCATTCTTAACGAACTTTTTAAACAGGTCAAGCAGTACGATGAAACGGAACCGGAGGCGTATGAGAAATACGAACTGCTGCTGAAAATTGAACGCGGCAATCCCAAACACGAACAATTGCTGGATTATATTGCCGAAAACAAAAACGCGAAAAAGCGCATGATGCAAGTGGAGAATGACTACATGCGCGATAAACGCGTCCATGAACTCACGGAAGGGCTGGTTTTTGCGATCAGCGAAAAAGAGCACAACGTGGAACTGACTGAAGAAGGACAGCATCAACTCTCGCGTCAAGAAGCTGATCTGTTTCTGCTGCCGGATCTGGACGCCGAATTCAGCCGTATTGATCAGGATACCTCGCTCAATGATTATCAGAAAGCCGAGGCAAAACGGAATATTTCGCGGTTGTACGATGAACGCCATGAAAAAATCCACAATATCCATCAGTTGATCAAAGCCTACACCCTGTTTAAAAAGGATGTTGATTACGTCATTAACAATGGGGAAGTGTTAATTGTTGATGAATTTACCGGCCGGATGATGCCAGGCCGACGTTACAGCGATGGTTTGCACCAGGCGTTGGAAGCCAAAGAAGGGGTGCAGGTCGCCAAAGCCAGCCAAACAGTGGCGACCATTACGCTGCAAAACTATTTCCGCCTATTCCGCAAATTGGCAGGCATGACGGGCACGGCCGAAACCGAGGCTGCAGAATTTATGGACATCTACAAATTGGATGTCGTGGTCGTACCGACCAATAAACCGATGATTCGCACAGATTATGCCGATGTGATTTATAAAACCGAAAAGGCCAAATTCCGTAATGTAGCACGTGAAATTGTGGATTGTTACATCAGCGGACAGCCGACCCTGGTCGGCACAATTACGATTAAAGTCTCGGAAGAATTGAGTGAAATGCTCGATTTAAAGCATCTGAATAAACTTTTGTTGCCGGAAAAATTGGAAGAATTGAAACAGGTAATGAAAGACCGGGACCACAAAGGCAAAATTCCGCACCACGTGTTGAACGCCAAATACCATGAGCAAGAAGCGGAAATTGTCGCCAGAGCAGGGCAATTCGGCTCTGTGACCATCGCCACCAACATGGCCGGGCGTGGTACGGACATTGTGTTAGGCGAAGGCGTGGTGAAACTGGGTGGTTTGCACATCATCGGCACGGAACGCCACGAAAGCCGCCGTATTGATAATCAGTTGCGCGGACGTTCCGGACGGCAGGGCGACCCGGGGTCCTCGCGTTTTTACCTCTCGCTAGAAGATGATCTGATGCGTATTTTCGGGTCTGAACGTGTGGCTTCAATCATGGAACGCCTGGGTGTTGATGAGGATGAACCGATTGAACATAGCTTAATCTCAAAAACGATTGAAAATGCCCAGAAAAAGGTCGAAGGCTTTAACTTTGAAATCCGTAAACAATTGTTGAAATATGACGACGTGAACAACAAGCAGCGCGAAGTGATATACACCCGCCGCGATCATGTGATTTTCAGCGACAATCTGGAACGCGACTTCCTGTTCATGATGGAAGACGTGATTTACGAACTGGTCGAAAAACACGCGCCTCAGGATCAATATCCCGAAGATTGGAATTACGAAGGATTAAAAGGTGAATTACTGGATCGGTTTGCCATTTATCAATCCTTTGATGGCCTCAATAAAGAAGCTCTGACCCGCGAAGAGCTGGTAGAATTGCTCAAGAAAGGGTTTGAACTGGCTTTTCAAGAGAAAAAATTTGAGATCGAACGCATCCCGGATGTCTTTTTCGGCGATCTGCGCGAAGGGGAAACCAAAGTCAATAAGTTTCTGCGGTCGATCATGCTCGATCGTATTGATCGCAATTGGATGGACAACCTGCTCTCCCTGGATCACTTAAAAGAAGGGATCGGTCTGCGCAGTTATGGACAGAAAGACCCGCTGATCGAATATAAACGCGAAGCTTTCGACATTTTTGCCGACATGATCGAACGGATCAACACCGAAACCGTTGAATTGATGATGAAATTCAGCCTGCGCCCGCAGCAACAGCCACAGCGAGCGGTCGTCGTCTCAGCCAGCGAACGCACGGAAGATTCGCAGGGTATGGCGATGCGGCGCGGACGCCAGCAGCTTATGCAGCCGCAATCCGCCGATGCGTACGCTACTAACACCAGCGAAACTGATCTGAAGCCGCGACCAGTCGTCCGAGATCATCCCAAAGTTGGCCGCAATGATCCCTGTCCCTGCGGCAGTGGCAAAAAATACAAAAAATGCTGCGGGAGGTAACTGATGAAAAAATTCGTGATTGCCATTGACGGCCCCGCAGGATCAGGCAAAAGCCGCATCGGGGACATGCTAGCGCAGCGCCTCGGATACGTCCATATCAGTACGGGTATCTTTTATCGGGCGATTGGTTGGAAGGCCGACCAGCACCAGATTCCTTTACACGATATTCCGGCTTTACAAGCATTAATTGTCCACACTGCTATCACCTTTCAACACCGGGATAACGGCAATACTGCGGTGTTTCTTGATGGAAAAGATGTTTCAGATAATTTAGCAACAAACGAAGCCGGAATACTGGCCTCGAAAGTGTCAGCCATTCCGGAAGTACGTCAGGGCTTATTCGCCCTACAGCGACGCGCCGGACAGGATGGCGGCGTTATTCTTGACGGCCGCGATATTGGCACGGTCGTGTTCCCTGACGCTGAAGCCAAATTTTATTTGGATGCTTCGCCTGAAGAACGCGCCAGACGTCGTTTTTTGCAATTACAGGAACAGGGCCTTGCGGCTGATTTTGATCGGCTATTGATGGATATCAAGCAGCGTGATTATGACGACACCCACCGTCAAACCGCGCCATTGCGACAGGCAGAAGACGCTATGTATATCGACTCGACCTCTTTGTCGCCTGAAGATGTGGTAAGCGTCATGGAAGAACATATCAGAAAAATTCTTCAGAAAATACACTAAATATCTTGACTAAATTTCAGAACTTTCAATAAGTGTACTCCTACTGCATGGAATCATGCGATTTTAATATCTTTAGGAGGTTAACTTTTTCATGGTAGAAGAGCATATTCACACACAAACAGTTGCGGACCAATCAGAAGAAGATAAAGAAAAGACTGAGGAATACACCGGATTATCTTCAGAAGAGCAGGAATCCGCCGATAGTTTTCGCGATCCAGAAATGGTGGCGTTGTTAGAACGATCCTTTGCGAATGTTGAAGAAGGACGGATTGTCCGGGGGACAGTTGTGCAAATTCATGATAGCGATGTCTTAGTAGATATTGGCTACAAATCCGAAGGCACTATCCCCTTACGTGAGTTCAAAACGCCAAATGGCGAGCCGCTTGAAGTCAACGTCGGCGATCAAATTGATGTCTTCCTCGAAAATACGGAAGACGAAAATGGGCTGGTTGTTCTCTCAAAAGAAAAGGCCGATCGGATTCAGATTTGGGAAGATATTACCAAAGCGTATGAAGATGGTCGGGTTGTTGAGGGGAAAGTCTGTGAACGAATTAAAGGCGGCTTATCAGTGGATATTGGCGTCAAAGCTTTCTTGCCAGGCTCGCAGGTTGATTTACGTCCGATTCGCAATTTGGAAACTCTGATCGGCGAAACCATCCGCACCAAGATTATCAAACTGAACCGTCGCCGGGGTAATATCGTGCTTTCACGACGCGCAATTCTTGAAGAAGAACGCGAAAGCGCACGTCAGGAAACCTTAGCGAATCTGGAAGAAGGTAAGGTCGTCAACGGCGTGGTCAAAAATATCACTGACTACGGCGTGTTTATTGATTTAGGTGGTATCGACGGCTTGCTGCACATTACCGACATCTCCTGGGGACGAGTCAATCATCCTTCTGAACTGTTCCAGGTTGGCGACGAAATTGAAGTCGTCGTTCTGCAATTTAATCAGCAAGAAGAAAAAGTATCGCTCGGTTTAAAACAAAAATCTGCGGACCCATGGGAAACTGTGGCAGAAAAATATCCGGTTGGCTCACGAGTCAACGGCAAAGTTGTCAGTATTACGGATTACGGCGCCTTTGTCGAACTGGAAACCGGCATCGAAGGATTGGTACACATCTCCGAAATGTCCTGGACCAAACGAGTGAAACATCCATCGAAAATTGTCTCAATGGGCGATATTGTTGAAGCCATTGTGCTCGATTTGGATGTGAACAATCGCCGTATTTCACTGGGCCTCAAACAAATTGAGCAAAATCCCTGGGCGGTGGTGGCTGAGAAATATCCTCCGGGAAGCATTGTCACGGGCGTAGTACGAAACTTGACTGATTTCGGGGCGTTTATCGAACTGGAAGAAGGCATTGACGGATTGGTGCATATTTCCGATATGTCCTGGACAACGCGTGTGAAACATCCTTCTGAAGTCCTGAAAAAAGGAGAACAGGTCCAGGCCGTTTTACTGAACATCGACGTTGAACATGAGCGACTTTCCCTGGGTATTAAACAGTTACAGACGAATCCGTGGGAAGGGATTGCTAATTCGATTTCGGTTGGCGATAACGTCATCGGGAAGGTGGTGCGCCTGACTGATTTTGGAGCCTTTATCGAATTGGAAAACGGCATCGAAGGTCTGCTGCATGTCTCTGAAATCTCACACCAGCATGTCAAAAAACCTGAAGATGTGCTTGCGGTCGGACAGGAAATTACCGCCAAAGTGATTAAGCTGGATGAAGAGAATCGCCGCATTGGGTTGAGCATTAAGGCCTATGACGAAGAGATGGGCAAAGGCGCAGAAGGTGAAACTGAACCTGCTGAAGAAAAGGTGGAGGCAACTGAAACGGCCGAAACTGAAGCTGCTGAAACGCCCGTAGAAGAAACGCCTGTAGCAGAACAAGAGCAGCCAGAGGCGGCAAAACCGGAAGAACCCGCAGTTGATGCTGAAACTCCCGCAGAACCCGAAGCGGAAGCACCCAAACAAGAATAAGACGTTCAGCAACATATCTGATCAAAAAACCGGGTTTTTCAAAAACCCGGTTTTTCTCTGCGGATATATCACTTTTCGTTTTTCTTCCGCTGCATCCAACGCCAGACTTCACCAGCCCATAAGACCACAGAGGTTCCCAGAATAATCAGAATCCATTCTTGCAAGGAAAGCGGAATGGTTCGGAAAGCAGTTCCTCCGACCTGGATGATAAAAATCTGTCCGATAAAAATGGCGGAAGCGATAGCAACAAATCCCTTATTTTCCATAAGGTGATCAAAGGCGGAATGCGTTAAACTAAGACAACGCGCATTGAACATATTCCAAAACTGGCACATCACGAAGATGGTGAAAAAGACGGTCAGTTCATGGGTACTGACAACGCCGTCGCGCTGAATGTAAATCAGCAGCCCCACAAAGAAGACGAGAAAGGCGGAAGCGACCGTTAGAATATTTTTCGTCATGGCTTTCGTGACAATAAAATCGTGCGGGTCGCGCGGCGGACGTTTCATCACATCCCAATGCGGCGGTTCTGTAGCTAAGGCTAAGGCCGCAAAGGTATCCATAATCAAATTCACCCACAGCATTTGTGTCACCGTGAACGGGATTTTGACGCCGATAAACGGACCGAGCAGCGCAATACCCAGAGCCGCAACATTGATGGTTAATTGGAAGAGAATAAAACGCTGGATGTTCTCATATAACGAACGTCCCCACATGACTCCTTTGACAATGCTGCTAAAGGAATCATCCAGCAGCACAATATCACTTGCTTCTTTGGCGACCGAGGTGCCGGTCTTTCCCATTGAAAGCCCGACATTGGCGTAATTCAGCGCAGGAGCATCGTTTGTGCCATCGCCTGTGACGGCAACCACCTGTTTACGCTTCTGGAGTAATTTGACCAGACGCATTTTATCTAAGGGACGCGCGCGTGAGAGCACTTTCAGGTTCGTGACGACCTGTTCAGCTTCTTTGTCGGAAAGCTGCTCAAATTCTCGCCCAGTGAGATGGCGATCATCGGTATCACTTTCCTCCCATAAATGAATCTGTCGCGCAATCTCTTTCGCCGTCTCCGAATTATCTCCGGTGACAATCGTCACCTTGATCCCGGCGTCGCGGCAGGCCCGAATGGCTTCCGGCACTTCAGGTCGGATCGGATCAGCAATCGCGACAAAGCCAAGCCAGATCATGTCACGTGTTATCTCTTCAATCTCAGTATGGTCGGCAGGCGCGTCATGATAGGCAAACGCTAGCGTGCGCATTCCGCGCTGCTGATACCCATGTAATTGGGCCTCAATGGCAGCTTTTTCCTCTTCCCGGAAAGTCCGTTCACCTTGTGGAGTCAAAATCCGGGTACAGTGGCTCAGAATAATTTCGGGCGCGCCTTTAATATGGAGAATATTTGTATTCGTAATTGGCGATGCTCCCAGGGTTGCCATATATTTGCGATCCGTCGAAAATGTCCATTGATAGCTGACCGGAAACTCATCGCGCTGCAATACATAATCAATACCTAAATTCTCAAGCCAGAGTAAGAGCGCGCCTTCGGTCGGATTTCCAAGCGGAACGGACGTTCCTGAACTACGATCCAGATGCGCGGTTGTATTTGCCGCAATCGCCTCGATAATCAGGCGTTCCTTTTGAGTTGGCTGTTCTTTGGCAAGCGTTGATTTTCCGCCAAGACAGGGGAAACTGACTTCGTGCACCTGCATTTGATTGAGCGTTAAGGTGCCGGTTTTATCAGAACAGATCACAGTCGCCGCGCCAATGGTTTCGCAGGCGTGCATCCGGCGCACCAGATTGTTGGCCGCCGTCATCTTGCGCATACTATACGCCAGACTCAGGGTGACGCTCATAGCTAACCCTTCCGGCACAGCCACGACAATGATGGTTACGGCAATCATAAAATAGGTCAGAAAATTCCGCCCGATCTCCGCTGGCAGCCAGCTTTCTGAGGTTCCGGGCGTGAGACCAACCAGATATCCAAAAAGGGTGCCAAGGATCAGAATGCCCAGGCCAATGCCAGCCGTTTTCGCCCAACCGATTAAACTGTCATTCTCAAGCCAGTCGGGGGCTTGCAATTCTTTGCCGAACAGTTCAAACCCATCATAGACAATGGGCAGCCATACCCGCACCAGAGCGACAATGACGGCAATTTTTAGCACACCGACAAAATACCATTGATGCAGGCTTAATTGTAATTCCCCGGTAAATATATCGCGGATGACCAGGGCAATATAAATTAAAGCTGCGACTGTAAAACCCGCTACACCGATTAATTTACTCAAGCGTTCGAGTTGGATATTCAGTGGGGTTTGTTCTTCAGTCTCTTCAGCAGCAGTGCGAGCCGTTTTCCCAACTTCGGTCGTATCGCCGACAGCCGAGATTTGCATGATGCCGTGTCCATCGGCTACCATCGTTCCCCGGTATAATCTGTCGCGAGTGTAAGCGGTTTCCTCAACCGGCTGCATGGCGACCTCTTCCTGCGACACTTTGTGTACTGGAACTGATTCGCCAGTCAAACAGGCTTCGTTGACGTGGAATGAAACCGCTTCCAGGATCTGTCCGTCGGCCGGAATCTCTTCTCCTAATTCTACCAGAGCAACATCATCCACGACCAGATCTTTTTTGGGCACTGTGGTGATGTTGCCGTCGCGAATCACTTTCACAGGCACTTCATCGTTCACCTGATTGAGAATATCAAATTCCTTATTCGCCTTATATTCATTCAAAAACGCTAACGTCGTAGCGAGCATAATCGCAATAATAATACCGATGCCTTCAGCATATTTTCCATCGGCAATACCCACGCCGACCGCAATAATCGCGGCAATGATCAGAATGCGAATCACCGGATCATCGAATTTTTCTAATAAGAGTTTCCACCAGGGATCGCGCTCTGGCGGAGTCAGGATATTACTGCCGTATTTTTGGCGACTTGCTTCAACCTCGGCTGAGGTCAAGCCTTTAAAGCGTAAGGTGAGCTGTTTGTGGGTTGTTGCTGCCATAATGTTTTTGTCTCCTCCTATGTCGTGAAAGAAACCGGGGTTTTGCTAAAAACCCGGTTTCTCTGCCATTACATTGAACTGATAAGCCATCTTGCCAATCCTATTTTAGGGCCGAGCCACCATAGTCCATGCAGAACAAGAACCGCATATACGGAACTGATAAGATCATCAAGTAAAATTCCCCAGGCGCCGTGAATTTGTTGATCAACCTGTCTGGCAGGCGGAATTTTGATAATGTCAAATACTCGAAATAACAGAAATCCCCAGAGCGCAACCTGCCAAAGCTGCCCCTGACGAAAAAGAAGCGGCACGAGCAAATAACCGGCGACTTCATCCAACACAAAATGTCCCGGATCTTCTTGCTGCCAATAAGCTTCAGCCCAGGGCGTCAGCCAATTATTGGCCGCGCAGACCAGAAAAAATACCACGAAAAGCGCAGGCCATTGCAAACTCAAAGGAAACGTCAGCGCAATCACGACATGCAGAAAAACTCCGAATAATGTGCCGAACGTTCCAGGAGCAAAGGGCATCAAACCAAGCCCGAAAGCCGAACCAATGAGAAGGTACGCATAATATTTCTTTTGTTGTTTTTCCATAATATCTTTCATCTCCAATCTTAAAAAAATTTTTTCCCTTCCAGCACCATCTCACAGAAGCGATCCAGCATGACATTCTGTCCCGGAGTTAACGGTCTCAAATCATCAAGCGTGAAATGCGTGATCGGATTACCCACGCCATGATCTGCAAAATATGGCAGCGTAATGTGCCGTCGAAAAAAGTAATGATAGGCATACTTGAGAGCCAAATCTGTTGCCTGCAGCGACGGCATCATCGCTGTTCCGTGGGTCTGCTTGTGCTGTTTTTGGGCATTCACTTCAGAGATCTGCTCAAAATACTCCTCTTTCGTCAACGGATCATACGTGAATCCTTTCCCTCTGTAAAACGCTTCGCCGGCGACAATTACCGGAATGCCTCGCGCAGCAAACTCAAGCCCGATCTTGCTGGAATACACTATCGCTACATCAATCAGTTCGCTCAGGGTATAGGTACTCAAATCGCTTTCAGCCGGGATGATCTTGATGTATGATGGCAGTTCAGGAAAGACACTGCGGATGACATCGGCGATTTTTTCACGGGTCTGGCTTTTGCGCCGGACTTCCGCCGGATGACAGCGGATAAGCAATTGCATGTCCGAATGCTCAATCCCCCATCGAATGGTTTCCACCACCCAACTGGTCATATCCGAAAACACCGCGCCTCGAAACAGCACCGCTGCATCCCAGACCAGGTTCGTAAACATGCCGATCGTTGGCTGCGACCGATCGAGGTTGAGTTGTTGAATGACCTCCTGATGATTCACTTGAGGATTCGGTGAATAGGAAATCCAATCTAAACCGCCATTGACGCGAGAGCGTAAATACTGTGTGATTTCCTCGTGCTGTTCGTCGGCGAATGGCTGGTCGCGCCAGGTCGCCGTTGGTTCGACCAGGAGATCATGATGATAGGTTCTGCCCTGCGATACGAGCAGAGAATTTTTGCGATAACCGTAGCCATAGACCGTCACTTGCACTCCATTCTGCCGCGCATAGTCGGCTAATACGCCCCAGGTAACATACAGACCGTGTGAAATTAACAGCGCGTCCGGTTGAAGACGAGCAATCAGCTTGCGACTCATATCAACCATCATGATCGCTGTGACAAGGAATTGTTGAAATTTCTGCCAATGATGCTCCTGATTGAGTCGTCCTCGTAAAAAGTGCCGTAAGGTTGAACTATAGGCGATCTGCCCGACCCGAACGCCCAGATATTCCATTTCCAGCCAGGTTTCTCTGGGACGGGAACTCAACAGCGCATAGATCTCAATCTCGCGAATTTTGTCAAGAAATTCGCTCACACGACATAACGGCAAGTCCGTTGCCATAAACAACGAGTGCGCATGATGCCAGCAAGCGGCGCAGGTTTCGGCCGTATCCGTATCAATGTTGCGATGATCGCAGACCGGCATCACCTGATCACACAGCAAGACATCAACCCGCGCGCCGTGTAAGCGCAATGCATTGGACAGAATCAGGTCTATCGCGCTGCCGAGGTAATGTTGGCGCATCGCGCCGACCAATATGCGCGGTCGCGCCGATTCCCTCGGGTTTTTGCGCAATCCTGGTGGAGTAAGGGCGAACATATCTTCGGCTTGCCGGGTCAGTTCTTCAGGAAGGTTCGTCATAGTCTTTTCGCTTGCGTGAGAGAACGTTCTGCGGCCTGGAGATCCTCCAGGGTGTCAATATTGACCGAGACAGCCGGTGGCATGATATAAGCTAAGGGTCTTGAACCATAGAGCGTGTGTTGTTCCTGGATAAGCTGTCGCCGGGCAACGTACACCGCCCCATTTCTGTAATACGCCGCCGGCAAAAGTTGGCGACGGGGATAACGCTGCGGTCCGCCGCGATCATCAAAGGGCTGCATGAGATGCGCCTCATTCAATGCAAACGCCCAGTAGGGGTGATAATGCGCCGGAATCGTCGTCACGCTCACAACGGCCTCTGCGTCTTGCTCTACAAGCAATCTGACAGCTTCATCAATATGTAATCCCTGGCGTAACGGCGCGGTCGGTTGCAACAGTACAACTACATCAGGAACAAAGTTATGCGCCAGTGCATGCAAGGCATGTTGAATCACGGCCAGACTCGGCGTCTCATCTTGCGCCAGTTCCGGCGGTCGCATAAATGGGACATCTATGCCCTGCTGCATAGCATATTCAGCGATTTCCTGATCCTCAGTTGAGAGAATTGTGCGTGTTAACATTGTACTGGTGCGGACAGCCTGAAAAGTGTACCAGAGCAGCGGCTGTCCTGCTAAGAGATATAGATTCTTACGCGGAATCCCTTTGGAGCCTCCGCGCGCCGGAATAATGCCTAAAATATTCATCATCATTTATAAGGACAGCGTTTTCTGCAAGTTTATTTTGGCGGTCGCTAATATATCAACAATACGCTGACTGGCATGACCATCGCCATACATAAGATCACGTTCATAACGGCCATGCGCTAATTGCTTACGCACTGCTGCCACGATCTCATCACAGTCATACTCCACATCAATCACATTTGGGCTTCGTTCTCGTCCGGCCTGACGATTGCCGACGCAAACCACTGGCGTGCCTAAAAAGGATCCCTCCCTCAGCGCGCTGCTGGAATTTCCGATAAAACAGGCGGATCCAGAAAGAATGCGGATATAGTCTTCAGGGGCGAAATTGGTAAAGAGATACAAAAATTCTGGACGATAGAATTGACAAAAGGCTTCAATCTGCTGCGCCATCGCGCGCCCTCCAGCGTCAACATTCGGTTTTAACAGAATCGTGGGCATCTGTAACTCAAGCAAAGCGTGCAACGTACACTTAATTTGGCTTGCCGCCGCTTGCTGTTCGGTCGTGACTGGGTGTTGGGCCACTAATAAATAGGGTTGAGTGAGATTAAAAACACGTTGGCATTGTCCATGACCTGTTCCGTTGAGTGGGAGCGTGGTTAAGGGAATGTGTAACGCCTTATGCGCCAGATCAAGCGACGGACAACCGACATGATATACGGTTTCCGGAGGTTCCCCCATTTTTATCAATCGTTCCGCGCTCAATTGGGTGGCCGGAAAATGGAGATGTGCCAGGCGGGTAATGGCATGACGCACGCTTTCATCGATCGAACCCGACACCTCGCCGCCCTGTAAGTGCGCGACCGGGATGTTCATATACGCTGCCGCAACTGCTGCTGACAGGGCGTCGTAACGATCGGCGATCACAAAGACCATATCAGGCTGGAGGTTTTCAAACACTGTCGCCAGTTCAATAATCCCCAATCCCGCGCTGATTGCCATTGTGGCCGGGGTCTGCCCTTCTACCACAAAATTGACGCGCGCATGGATCGGAAAACCATCCTCTTGCACAATATTCACCGCCTCGCCAAAACACGGCAATAACATTGACGACCCGACCACCAACTGTAATTCTAAACCAGGGTGTTCTTGAATGGCATGTAAGACTGATTTTACTCGTCCATAATTCGCCCGGTTAATCACGATCACACAGATTTTTCGCGTTTCCATGCTCACGTCCGTTTGCCTTTCATCTATTATCGCCCCACTTTCCGATGTAAATTCCCCGCAATTCGATTTCTTTCGCGCTCAAACCGGGGCACGGCTCGCCCATCATCTGTTCAACTTGCCGCGCATACTGAGCTAATTCGCGGATTTCATCCGGTTCAGCCGAGATCGCTTGATCTTTCCCGGGTAATTCCCGACTCAGTGTAAAATGTTTTTCCAGATACGTCGCTCCTCTGGCAATGGACAGTTTTCCGGCCGCTGTTCCCAGAGTATGATCGCTGAATCCGACAGAAGGGGTAAATTGCCGCAACCAATCCATACGCGCCAGATTCACCTGTTCCAGCGGAGTCGGATAGAGCGAGATGCAGTATAAAAAGGTATATGACGTCTGTCCCAATAATTCCGCGGTCTGCTGAATTTCTTGATCATACGACATCCCAGTTGAAATAATCAGATGCTCAAAGCGTTCACGCAATTTCCGAATCATGGCGTGACTCCCCAGGTCAGGACTGGCAATTTTGATCGTGTTCAGACCTAGTCCGGCTAAAAACTCCACGCGCCCGATGTCAAAACAGGTGGTTAAAAATTTGACATGATTAGCTTCACACGCCCGGATCAAACGATGATGCGCTTCATCGGACAACTCGGCTTTAGCGTGACGCTCAAAATTCGGGTCCCCCGGTTTCAGATTTTTGGCTTGCCAGGATTGAAATTTAACCCAATCGGCTCCGGCCTGCGCCGCCGCTTCGATCATTTTGACAGCGAGATTAACGTCGTCGCCGTGATTGGCTCCAACTTCTGCAATAATTTGTGTTCGCGCCATTTTTCAACCCCACCCCGGCGTCTCTCCAAAGGCAGGGCTGTGAAGTTCTCGCAAAATAGAGCGTCTCGACTTCGCTCGACGTGCGGTGTTCCGGTCATCGAGCGGAGTCGAGATGACAAACATCCACAGAACTTAACAGTCCTACTCCTTTTGGGAGTAACCGGGGATGGGGTTCTTCAAGAAATTTTAGTATAAGCTTCTCACGCGTTGTGTTGACACTCTTCAAAGTAATCAAGTCTTGTCAGGATGTTCCGGTTCTTGTCAATATATTTTTCATTCTCCCGTGTAAATGAAATGTGTATTGACATGCAAGGTTATGGACATTTTTCGGAATGCCAAAGCTCTGCTTTGGTCGCGCAAGCAGAGCTTGCGCACTCCAGAGAGCGTGTCCATAACCTTCTGTGTCATTACATTTATGCCTTATGATCTGTTGCAAAACCCTGGCGATTCGTTCGGCAGCATGTCCGTCGCAGCGAACATATTCCTGTAAAAACGTCTGTCGTTCTGCATCCAATTTGCTGCGGACGACAGAATCTTCAAGCACACGACGCAGAGAGGGGAGCAAATCGGACTGTCGGGTCACATGAAAGACTCCTCCGGCCTTTGCCCACATATCATACCCTGGAGTCTGATAAAAATCGAAGGTCAGGGTGGGGGTGCCTAAAATATGCGCATCAAACACAATTGTTGATCCCTGGCAGATCAGCAGATCACTGATGGCGATCAGTTTGCCGGTTTCATAACGGCGAATCACCGTAAAAGCTTTAGAGTGACCTTGTAAATATGGCAGCGTTTCAGCTTCATCGCGCGGATGAACTTTGATCACCAAATGAAAGGTCTCATCCAGGCAAAGTAATCGGGCGATGACCTCATGTAAATAGGCATTCATCTGATCCGCCGTAATATGTCCGGCCCGCGTGCCGGCTGTAATATGCGCAACCGGCGGCGCGCCGAGCAGCAGCAGCCGTTTTTCCGCCGGCGCGCCGATCTCCTGACAGATGCGTTCGCGTTCTCTGGTTTTCCACTGTAATCCGTCTTGAATCAACAGATCATGGCGCGGATGCCCTGTCGCCAGAATTTTGGCGGGATTCACCCCGGCTTTCAGCAAAATGCGCCGGTAATGTTCGCCCGTGACCGCTACATAGTCCGCCTGTCCGCCGCCTAAAATCCAGGGATTTTCGGGATAGCCGGCAAACAGCCGCATCCCTAAAATCGCTGAAGGCGGCTGCCAGAAGACCGCTTGGCCATCAACATACTTGACGGCCTGGGGTACAAACCATTCAACACTGCGTCTCAAAATCTGCTCCGAGAACGATACATTGTAATGATTACTCCTTTTCTGCCGCCAGATCAGCATGTTTTCTACATCATTTGTCGCCGCCCACATGACGACCAGAGAAGGGATCTGGCGGACTTTAGCCTGCTTAACCAGAAAGGCTTCGATATAACGGCGATCATCAATCAGTACGAAGGCTGATGGGTGAATTTCGTCGCAGAATTGCTGGGCAAAATGACGCAGACGCCTATTTTCCCGGAAAAATTGGAGCACGCCGCCAGTGAGATGGCGTCCCCATACAAAATGCGGAAGATAGAGGGCGGACAGGCCAAATTCTGCACACAGCGATCCGGATGCCTGATCATTGTACGGCAAAAGAAAAAGGGACTCCTCTCCTGAAGCTCGGAGTTGGTCGGCAATCGGCGCAAATGTGCGGATCGCCTCATGATAATGAGGCATAAACACAATTATTCCCATATTCTATCTATTCAGCAACAAATCCGCTACTGTTGAACATTCATCCAGGATAGTATTTCTGGCGTAGATTTTTCTCCTCTGAGACTACAAGGATTCCTCATAAGCAAGGGGTTTTTATCCCTGGTTATGTGAGATCCATGTAGTTTCATCATGCCGGGTAAGCATACGCTCATGATAACTCCTCTGAAAATACCCGTACCGATGAACAGCCGTGTTTGTCGAAATCCTCTGCGGACAAGCCTGTCTGCCCCAGGCATGGCTGTCCGCAGGTACGATCTCCTCTTTTACCCGATCAGGGCGTTTGCTCCCGGAATCTTGTTCACGAAGGTACCTAAATCCATAATTTCATTCATATTCACTAATTTTGCGCCCATAGGGCTGGTGTTGTCAATTTTGCAAATCACGGCTACGGGGCCTTTTTCGCTGGCATTCAACGGCACTTCCACTTCTTCGCCGCGGTCATTCATCACGATGACCGAGCCATCATAGGAGCCGAACGCTGAGGCGATTTTTTGCGAAGCATCAGTATAATTCAGAGCCACGATATAGAGATCGGCTAGATCATCTAACTTCGTAATCCGCAAGATCTCCTGATTATCGCCGCCTTTTGCGCCAACCCCGGCGTCGCCGCTCAATTCGATAAAGGGGAAACTATTCAAACTCCCCATTGAGCCGCCTGGATACCCGTCGGAAAATACCCCGCCGGGCTGACCGGTCTTGGTTTTGTAAAAGGCCATCAAATCCAGATCGACATCGGCTGTCCAGCGTAAGGTGATCATCAGTTGTTTGACGGATACATACGCTTCTTCCCCTTTTTTATTCAATGTTACTTTGCGTTTAAGTTCTGCCATAACGGTTACGAGGTTCGCTCAACAATGCCTCTGAACATACAGAGACAACGTTGAGCGAACCTCTTTCCTCCTCTGAAAATTATCGAACAACTCAGACATGTCCGACAACGTCCAACAAGTCCTGTTAGTAAAAACTTCTGTCCCCCTAAGTACTAGTTATCCAGTTATGTATAATTCAGAATCGCAGATTTCTGTTGGCCTTCGGCCACCACCGTGACCGAAAGCATTTGTTCCTCATCTATTTTAAACGTGACTTCTACATCCAACTTCCCGGCTGGCCGGGGAGGGAGATCGGTAATGGAAATGGTGCCGATGTGAGAATGCGTATCTCTTCTAATAACCGGGCCAGCGCCTTGATAAATGTCAATATCGAGAAAGGGTACATTATCCTGATATGTGGTAAACACTTGTTTGACTTTACAGGGAGTGCGATGATTGGCCGGGATCAGTTCTTTGAAATTGCGTCCCTCTCTTTTGACGGTTTTAATGCCAAGCGCATGACAGGTACGGGTATAGATGACGATGTCTTTGTCAAAAAAGCCGCGATTATCCAAATATGCTGCGTACATGGCTGCACCTTCGGCAATGCTGGTTGAAGGATTGGCGTTACTCCAGACTTTGGATTCACCAATGACATCATCTAACAACGCTTTCATACACGGAATCGCGCTTGAGCCGCCGACGCGAATGATGCGATCGACCTGAGAAGGCTTAATCCCGGATTTCTTCCAGAGATTTTGAATGATCTCTTTAATTTTTCTGACATGTAGTTGGATTGACGTTTCAAACTCTTCACGCGTCATTTCGCAATCGATATTTTTATCCGGGGGGATGATAAACGGCACGGAGACCCAGCATTCGGTTGTGCTGCTGAGAGTTTTTTTAGCGTCAATCGTGGCTTCCATCAATTTCTGGCGCGACTGATTGAACTGAATCGGCGTCAGGCCATCTAACGAAAGCTGATTTTTTTTCAAAATCAGATCGGCAAAACAGGCATCAAAGTCCATGCCGCCGAGCCGGTCGTCGCCGCCTGTGCCCAGCACTTCGAAATTCAAACTCTTTTTGGTCTGTTCCAGACGAAAGAGAGTTAGATCAAAGGTACCACCACCGAGATCGAACACCAGAATATTTTCGCTGAATTCTTTTTCAGGGTATTCTTCACTCAGTTGATAGGCATAACACAAGGAAGCGGCGATCGGTTCCTGAATAATGCCGATACAGTTGATATTCGCCCTCTCAGCCGCCGTGCGCGTATTCTCGATCTGGTGCGCTTTAAAGTAAAAGGGCACGGTCACCACACTTCCGCGGCTGCTAAAGACCCCTTTGGGAAATTTTGATTTGGCGTCTTCATAAATTTTTTCCAGAATAATCGCCGAAATGTCAACAGGATTAAATTCTTTGCCGCCAAGCAGAACTTTTTGATTGGCGTCGTCCATCAGACGTTTGACGCCAACGATCATATTTTCAGGCGTGATCAAACCCCTGCGATATGCGATTTGGCCGACAATATATTCATCTTTTTCAGGATTGTAATAGACGACCGATTGGGTGGTGTCCTGCCCGGTTTTATTTTGAATGATACGCGGCCCTCTACCGTCAATCCAACGGGCTAAGGCGCTGAACGTGGTTCCCAAATCGAAGCCTAACACCGGATTTTTTTCGCTATCACCAGACATGTCCTCTCCTCCTGTGAAAATGTAGCGCGAAACTCCGGTTTCGCGGCTGTCAACGATGCGCGAAACCGGAGTTTCGCGCTACATCTCCTGTGTTTCGTTCTCATTCTTCACGACCACAACCTGGGCGGCGCGAAGCACCAGACGTTCACCGCAATGTGTGACATATTCGTAGCCTTTTCTGGTTATTTCTTTAATCCGGTCATTTTCCATGCTGGGGTCAGGCTCAACGGCGCATGGCTCATGACGTTCAAAATCAATCACTGCGCCCGGGACCACATCCATCTCATGCACCTCAAGCTGCTCAAAAACGTGTTCGAGCTCCTCTCCAATTTTGTTATAAGCCGCACACCAGGCATCCAGGTCTGCGGCATTTTCCGCATAACGATGCCGGAACTCTTCAATGCGAGGTGGCAAGTGTTTCTGGCCGTCATAGATGCCGTCAAGAATGGGCAGCACTTGTTTTTCGAGGAAAGATAATATCTGGTTTTTGCGATTTTTCACCAGATCATTTGACAGGGAAACGACTTTGTAATTGTCTTTTCCGATGCTGTTCAGTTCTTGTTGAATTTTTTTGAGCGCGAGTTCTTTTTCCGTTATCTCTTCTATCAATGCCTGCCATTCCTGCTCTGTATGCATCTGCAAGTCGCCCGACAATTCGAGATCACTGGCGAGTTTTTTTAAGCGATCCCCTGGCGTGACCAGGCGTTCCAACATTCTGCCGATAATTTCCAGTCCTTCCTGATGGTTTTTGATCTCCTGTTGCAACTCGTCAGGGAAGGCGGCGACAATCTCCCGGTTTTCCACAATGATCTGTTTAGCTGCGTCTGCGGCGCGTTCGATTTCGGACAATAAGGTTTTGCCGTGTTTTTCCCAGTAACGGGCTTCTTCAAGGTTGGCGTCATATTGCTGCCGATCGTCTTCAAACTGTGCTTCCTCGCTTTTCCTGGCGCTGGCAATCAATTCGTCAAGATCGAATTCCGGTTGGAGGTCCGCTGTCGGTTGCTCCTCTAAAACCTTCGGTTCCTCCTGAACAGATACCTGTGCTTCTGATGTTGTCATCGCACGTTCCTCCTGAGTTTATGCGGTTATGATTCTTTAATTTCCAATTCCTCCGAAGAGCTTGAACTGCTTGCTCTGACTTTGAGTAAATTTTGCTGATCGATCTCGAACCTGACTGTAATTCGTTCCTGGCCGCGTGGTTTTGGCGGAATGCCGGTCAGGAAAAATTCTCCGATACATTTCACGCCTTCTGAGGAGACATATTCGACTTCATCAAGGGTTTGATACACTCGGATCGCCAGTTCGGTCATATTATCCCTGGGCGTGCTGTATTCCTTTGTGGCAGCCGCCGGCTCATCAGCCGGAATATCCGTGCCTTTGCGGATAAGACAGCTAAATTTGCCGCCGACCACTTCAATGCCCAGGTTATGCGTCACTTTATCGTGCAATTGGATTTTGAACGCCGGGGTATCATCAGCTTCTTTCGGCACGAAATCGGCGTCTTGCGGCAGATTCATGGTTGCTCCCAGAATTGCGGCCCCGCGCGCAATCGCCGTATCCGGATCAATATCCGAATACGGTTCTCTGCCAAACATTTCCTGAAGCATTTCTTTGACCAGAGGCACTTTGGTTGAGCCGCCGACCAGTATGATGCGATCGATGTCTCTGATGGTAAATTGAGCGGCATCCAGGGCTTTTTGCACGGCTTCTCTGGTGTCCATGACCAGATCACGAATGACATCGTTAAACTGCTCGCGCGTCACTTCCATCTCAACATGATACGGCGTGCCGCTTTCATCGTGAATAATATTGGGAATATGAATATTGGCCGTCGAAGCTTCGGTCAGCTCATGTTTGGCCTCCATCACGGCCTCTTTCAGTTTTTGCTGGGCGTTGCGGAGTTTATTTTCATTGATCCCCTGATCTTTTTTCAGATCGAGGATGTCAATGCCGGAGTGCTCGCGTAATGTGCTGGCAACAATCGCCATCAGCCGCTCATCAAAGTCGTCGCCGCCTAATTCCGAAATGCCTTCTTTTGCCAGCACGCTGAAGGTTTTCTGATCATCCTCTGTTGAATTGACCTGGAGAATTGAGACATCAAAAGTGCCGCCGCCGAGATCATAGACCAGAATCGTCTGGTCGCGCTCTTTTTCCAGCGCATAAGCATAGGCGGCCGCCACCGGTTCTTCTAACAGGTGGAGCACCTCCAGATTTGCCAGTTCCGCGGCTTTCCTGGTCGCTTTCTTTTTGGCGTCGTCGAAATTGGCAGGCACGCAGATCACCGCATATTTGGGAATGCCGCCGAGTTCAAAGGCTTCATACTGCTGCACGCCCGCTGCGACTTTTAAGAGAATTTCGGCCGCAATATCCGAGGGGGTATAAACTTTTTCCGGTTTGCCATCAAAGACTTTGGTCCAGTCTTCTCCCATTTTGCGTTTGATAGAAATGATCGTATTTTCAGGATCGATGATGCTGCGCGATTTCGCTTGCTGTCCGACAAGGATGTCGCCATTCCTCAGCACCGACACCACAGAAGGCAGGGTTTTGGCCCCATAGATTGGGATAATTTCAGCCTGTCCGGCTTTATACACCGCAACAGCAGTATTGGTGGTGCCCAAATCAATTCCAAGAACATAGCCGCTATAGGTTTCTCCTGTCTGACTCATGATTTTTCTCCCTTGTCAATCACGCGTTTGTAGTAAACGCTTTAGCGTTTTATCACGCCGCTGAAGCGGCTACTACGAACGTGAACGATAGCTCTTTATGTTGTCATCCTCACCTGAACGGTTTTGGATTTGGCATCTCCATATCTCAACATGTCATCTACCGTCGCCAGATCAAGATCTCCATTGTGCATGGCGGCATAATTGATAAGCGGCAGCAGTTTTTCGCTGATCGGAAATTGGACTGCGGTAAAATGAATGATGCCGTCAGCGTCTAATTCGAATATTGCCCCGACCGGGACAAGGTTTTCCTGGGGCGGTGAGATGGGCAGTTCGATTTCTCCCAGATAGTCATTTTGCAACGGGTTAGGCTGTTCTCCGCGAAACACCCGCATTTTCACAAATGGCTGTCCGGGATAACCGGTAGATCCGAGAAATCCGCCGCGACAGGGATAGCTGGTTTGACGCGGAATAATTGCCCGAAACATCAATTGCTGCTGTTCATTTAACGCATCTACTCCGAGCGAATGCCCGGTCACATCAGAAATTTCTATCGGCAGAGCTTCTTCTGCCGGTAAAAAGAGATTGGCCGCCACAATAGACGCGCCATGTGACACGACTTCATCAACCCGGTCAGCAATGTATGGATCTTTAATCTGTTGGGCAATCACCTCACGCACCGCTTTATTTTTGGTTGAGCCGCCGACTAAAATCACCCGGTCAATGTCGCGCGGCGTCAGGTTCGCGTCGCGCAGAACGGCTTTCATGCACTGAATCGTGCGCTGCAAGAATGGGTCGATCAGCCGATTGTATTCAGTTATCGAAATTTCGAGGCTCAGAGGATAGCCTAAACAGTCGGGGAGATTGATGAAGGCGGTTTCGGATTCTGACAGTTCGATTTTGGCAGTTTCAGCGGCTTCTTTCAAGCGTTGTTGGGCGATGCGCCCTTCGCGGCTGTTGTTATTCAGCACATCAATCCCGGTTTTTTTTCTGAAGGCCGCGGCCGCCCAGTTGATGATGGCCTGATCAAAGTCGTCGCCGCCGAGACGGCTGTCGCCGCCGACGGCTTTGACGTTAAAGTTATTGCCGCGAATTTCCAGAACCGAAACGTCAAACGTGCCGCCGCCGAGATCATAGACCATGATCGTCTGATCGCGTTCCTTATCCAATCCATACGCAATCGCGGCAGCGGTCGGTTCAGGAAGCAGACGCAGAACGTTTAATCCGGCTTCTTCCCCGGCCTTTTTCGTATCTTCGCGCTGAGCCTCGGTAAAATAGGCCGGCACTGTAATGACCGCATCCCAGATTTCTTCCCCCAGGACACTTTGTGCGCTTTCGACCAGTTGTTTTAAGACCATGCTGGCAATATTGACCGGCGTCAGGGTTTTAAACCGGATACGATATGATTTGCTGCGATCTCCCATAAAGCGTTTTGAGGAAAAAATCGTATTTTCTGGGTCGATCAACATTCTGGATTTAGCGGCCTGACCGATGAGCACATCGCCCTCTTCACGAAAGGAGATGACCGAAGGCATGGTCGCACGCCCCTTGATCTGGAGCGTCTCAGCGATCCCGCGACGATAGATGGATACCACAGAATTGGTGGTGCCAAGATCAATCCCCACTGCGTAAGCCATGATGTTCTCCTTTGAAACTACAGGAATTGATATATAAGCAGGAATCATTTCGAAGAGAATTTTTGCTTATATATCAATTCCTGTAGTTTCGCTCGCATACCTCTCTTGTCACTCTGCAACGGTAAATTCACGTGCACGTTGTAATTTGATCCTCAATTGTGAGGCAAAGGCAAAAATATATCTGAGCGCAATCGCAAAACCCAACCCTTGTGCATGTTCAATGGAAATCATGCTGTTCGCCATGCCGATCACTTCACCTTTTTCGTTCAGAATGGGGCCGCCGCTATTTCCTGGATTGAGAGCCACATCCGTCTGAATAAAACTTGCGCCCTGAATCAGGCGATTGCGATTGCTGATAATGCCTTGCGACACGGTAAAATCTAAGCCTAAGGGATGGCCGAGCGCGTACACACGCTGACCGGTCTGGATCGACATAGGGTCTGCAAAAGTCAAACAGGGCGCATGAAGTTGATCGATTTTAAGCATAGCCAGATCGTACAGCGGATCTTGCGCCAGCACTGGTGATTGCCAGATTTTTCCATAGGAAGACACTACTTCGAGCGTTTCCGAATGGATCACATGGCGGCATGTGAGAATATGGCCATCCGAACTCACGACAAACCCGGTTCCCATCCCATTGCCGCTGCGTAAAAGGAATACAGCGTCTTCTGCACTGCGAAGAATGTCTTCTATTGATACTCCAGGCATCATCACATTCTACCCTCTCGGAAATACTCTCGGAATTCCAACCCAATTACTTGCAATTCCAGAGGAAAGGCGATGGAGCAGGTACGGATTACGCATTGACAATTAAATGCGCACCAGGAATTGTCTCGGCAAACTGAGCCAGATCCATAATATCATTCTTATTAATCAGCCTGGCCCCCATCGGGCTGGTATTATCAATTTTGCAAATGACAGCGACATGCCCCTTATCCCGAGAATTCAGGAGTACTTCGACCGCATCGCCCTTATCATTCGTCACCGTGACAGAGCCGTCATAATTGCTAAACGTCGAGGATTTATTATCAACCGCGTCGTCATAATTAATCGTGACAATATACAATTCAGCCATGTCATCCAATTTGGTGATACGGATAATCTCTTCATTTTCGCTTTTGGCTTCTTTATTATCATCAAATCCTTCATCGCCGCTAAGTTCGATGAAAGGAAAACTGTTTAAACTCCCTAAATCACCACCCGGATAATTGTCTGAAAATACGCCGCCGGTTCGTCCATCTTTGGTTTTATAGAAGGCCATCAAATCCAGATCCACTGCCGCCGTCCACTTCAGCGACACCATGAGCTGTTTCACCGATACATACGCTTCTTCATCTTTGGTGGTAAGCGTTACCTTGCGTTTCAACGTTGCCATATTTTTTTTCCAGTCAGGAGTGCGAAAGCTCTGCTTTCGCTGCGAAAGCAGAGCTTTCGCACTCCTGCACTCTTTAATATAACTTTTTCTGCCTGGCTTCTCGTAACCAGGATGGAAACTCTGTTAACATGCGCTTATACAATTCGTCATCTGAAATGCTGCCAATATCGTTCAGCGCAAAGAAATTGGCGTTGTCAATAAAGCGGCCCGACATCGTATCTAATTTTCCAAGAAAGCTGAACATCCCTTTGCCGATGCCGACAAACTGCCAGAAAATCGGAGACCTGGAGGCTTGCACAATGGCCTTCTCAGCTTCCGATTGGTCATGATTATCCCCATCTGTCACAAACAGCACATACGCCGGATCGCCCGGTTGAGTTGTGTATTTTTTGACAATCCGGTTGATGACGCCGGCGTAATTCGTGCTGCCTTCAAGCCGGTAGCGGCTTGTGATTTCACGTTCCACAAACTCAAAAAAATTCTGTTCCGATAATTCGCCGACTTCATAGTCATCCCTGCCAAATAAAAAAATGTCAACCGCGCCGTTATCGTCGAATTTCACCCCCAGGGCTAATAAGCGTTCGCAGACTTCCTGCACAATGCCCTGTTCAAACATTTTGCGCATCGAGACCGAAATATCCAGGGCCAAGGCGACCCGCGCCCGCTGCCCTTCTAATCCGGCGTTTTTTACGGCAAGCGTGACTTTCTTTTTTAATTGCACCAGGTGTTCTTCAGCTTTTTTTCGTTTGAGCTGCACCGCTTGACTCATCTTTTATCTTCTTGCGCCCATCAAACACGCCGTTATGATGTAAACACGTATGTTTCCCGAGCAGCAAGCCCCCTTCATCGATTTAATCTTTTTTGCCGGCAACCCATTGCAAGCCCCATTTATACGCTTGATCAACATCCTGATGACCACGGAAGTATTGGACGATTTTGGTAACCTTGAAGGCATTGTTCACATTTTCAAACAGTGCAATGGCGCACATAGGCATTCCATCGCGGTGATCGTCCAGGTGTACAATAATATCGGGCGAACCGGCTTGTTTGATCGTCACCATGCCATCAGCTTGCGACCAGTTTGCCACGCCTTCATAGATGTACGAATAGACCAGAATCCGTTTGAATTCCTGCATGTAATCACCGTTAATGCGCAGATTTTCTCCTTCGGCCCAGGCGCCGGTGCGGTCGTCGCCGCAGTGAAAAATATAGGGCGATTGATTATACGCGCCAAAGGTCTTCCCCAGAGGCTGTATCGCGGACTTGATGCCATTTTTTAATTCGAAGAGACAGCCTAGATCAAGATCAATCGCCTGCCCGCCGCCGCTGAATATTTTGGAGAGTAATCCGCCAGATTGTTTCAGCTGAGGACGCTGATTCCAATTCAGATTCACTAATATTTCCCCGACTTTGCCGCCGCTTTTTGGTTTGAGCGTAACCGATTCACCCTTTTTCTTCAACACAATTTTCGAGGCCAGGTTCAGTTGATTGGCACCTGGAATATTTGCTTGAAATTCTGCCATGCTCATGATCCGGTTTTCATTGATCAATTTCGCGCCCATAAACCCGGTATTATCAATTTTGGCAATCACCGCAACCGCACCAGGCTGAGAAGAATCCAGGGGCACAGACACATTCTCCCCTTTATCATCAACGACCGTGACTTGCGCATCGTACTTGCTAAAGCGCGACTCCTGCCCCTGGCTGGCGTCGGTAAAATTAATCGTACAGATATACACCTCCGCCATATCATCTAATTTCGTAATGCGGATCACTTCTTCATTTTGACCGCCGGTAGCGCCAACCCCGGCGTCTGCGCTGAGTTGGATAAAAGGAAACGTGTTCAGGCTGCCCATATCCCCGCCCGCGTAGTTATCGGAAAAAATACCACCCACGCGCCCATCTTTGGTTTTATAAAACGCCATCAGGTCGAGGTCAACAGAAGCAGTCCATTGGAGGGTAACCATCAATTGTTTGACAGAGACATACGCTTCCTGGCCTTTCGTTTTCAGTGTGACCTTCGGTTTTAACGTCGCCATGCTCTTGCCTCCTGTTCCTATCACTGTAAAATTTCTGGAATAAAGATGAAAAAAACCTACAAACTTTTTACTCAACAGAACGGGTTTGTCAAGTACTTTTTTCACAGGAGAATAAATCGGAATACGCCACGTTTTTTCTTGACAGTTCACACCGATGAAACATAGTGAAGTTACCTTGGTCATCAATGACCGATTTCAACGGTAAAAGTCCGCTTATCCAAACTACAGGACGCTTCAGCGTCCTTCAGCTTTGAGACTGGCGATTGATCGCCAGAGAATCGAGGGGGAGGAACGCGAGGATTCATGAAAAAATCATCAACATTTGGCAAGATTGTCCGAGACATTCTGGGGAAAGACGAAAAACGCTCGCATCTGGAAAAAGAGATTGTGAAACTGGCGCAACGGAAAGGAGGGCGATTGTCCATTCTTGAAATTGTGGCTGAAACGTCCATGAGCACCAAAGAAGCGGATGAGATTATGGAAGAGATGACCGTGAAAGGCTACGTCATCATGGATGTGACCGAGTCAGGCGGCATTCTTTACACTTTTCCCGGCATCGTCGAAAAAGCGCAGCAGGAAAAGCAGGAGTGGTTCAAACGTGAAGTAACCAGAGAGACAGTTCCCTCGCAGCTGCCTAAATCTCAGCCCCCTGACGGACAAAGATCAATCATCCGGCATGATGCTTCTGGCAGCCGCCCTCCTTTTCCTCTCCCTGAACAAAGAACACAACGCTCTGAACCTGCTCCGCCTCCGCCTCCCAAACCCAAAGTGACGCCCAAAATAGAAGCCCAGGGCTTTATTTTTGAATTACAAGAGTGCAAACGCTCAGGCAACAACATCCTCTGTATCTTCCAGGTGAAGAGCAATAAACAGAATAAAAAACTGGCGATTCGTCCCGGCGTCAAAGTGCTTGACCAATCTGGCAAGCAATATTCAGCGCGAGTCCAGGTGCTCAGCGGCGAGGTTGAAAATACAATTGAATATATATGGATGTCCCTTCGCGCCTGGATCTCTTTGAAATTCCAGGTGACAATCAATATGGGTTCCTGGCAGACGGCCTGGCAAATCAAAACCCTCTCACTGCTTGAATTATCCTGTAAAGATGATATTCTCGGCCCGGAGTTTACCGCGCCGTTTCGAGATATTTCTCTCTCATAACCCTAATATCTAAGCCCACGGAACACACGGAACGACACAGAAAAAAGAACGCATAGCCTTCTTTATGGCTGACCGCCCAACCCAGCCTGACCTGTCCCCTGACGGTGGAGCGGGCTGGCAGCGGCAGCGGCGTGGTGCGCGGCGGCGCGATCGACTGCGGCGCGTCGTGCCGTGTGAGTTATGGCAATGGCGAACTTCTCCACCTGAAAGCGCTGCCGGATGACGGGTCATCTTTTTCCGGCTGGCTGGTGAATGGCGCCCGTACACCGGACTCATCCACATGCAAGGTTCCAATAGGCTATCAGGTTTCCAATCATCACTTATGAATAGAAAAATTCCTCTAAGCATCATCCTGTTTATTGTCACTATCTTAGTGATGACATCGTTCTGTGATAAGATAAAATTTCGTAATAAAATAAAGGAGTTAACTGAAGTCAAGCCTCACGAAGTCATTACTCTTAAAATGTATCCTGGAGCAATCCGTCCAATTGGGATTTCTAAAGAATTTAGTGCTCCTGACAGAATGATTCATGAATTTTTGCAATCTCTCAGAGATACTCGTTCATATTATCCCAACCATGATACAGTGGCTTCTCAAAAGCACCGTTGGTTTTTGGAGACTATCACAACAGATAATAACATACAATTCGCTTTTTATATTCCTTCACTAAAAAGCCATATTGTTATTGGTAGACTTGGGAAATGGGACGAAAATTATGCGACTTTTGACCGTTATTTCCAAAGCCAGAACTTGTACCACTGGTACCAAAAGTACAACCACCGCTGGTTGGAACCGGAGGAGGAATACGATACAAAGGAGGAGCAGCAGGAATGAATGCGAAATAAGGAATGAGGAATGGGCACGGTTGACACCTCTCTTTTTTTTATGACATCCAGATGACGGTCAGCCAGTATTTCGGCCGGTATAAGCGGACGTTTCAGTCTTCCCCCTCATAGGAAATGATCCCAATCGGGCGGGGCGGCCCCATGATCGTCTGCATCAGTTTGGGGGAAACGTCGCTGGTCGCCACCATCAATGTCGGCAGCATGCCTTCTCACTGCTCATAAACCTCACGCAGCAATCTGATCCGACAGCGATTTCCCGATTCGCTGGCAGGACTGTTAAGTTCTCGCAGAGAGAACCTACCACCCCCCTTGTTCCCCCGGCAAGCTAGGAGAAGCGGATCGACCTCCCCCGATTGCGGAGGACTGAGGGGGTAGAATTTCACAACCCTGTCCCGCAAGCGAGGGAAACGAATCGACCTCCTCTGCACAGAAATGAACGTCACAGAGAATTGAACAACCCTTCTTAACACTGGTTCATTACCAGTTCTCAGGTTTGGCTTTTTCCCAAATCTCCCGTAATTTGGCTTTGATGTCTGCGACTGTCATATCCGACTCGACATCCTCTCGAGAAATGACACTGATAATCGCCTGCATATCTTCACGAATATTTTTTTGTCCTGCTGTTTCCCGTACTGACGGTGCCAGCAGAGTATTATCCTGAATATATTCTTGAACGATCTCTTCAATTTTGTTGAGTTTTTCCTGTGCAGTCATTATGTACCTCCTCCTGTCAATGAAATTGTCTTCTGGGCGGCTAAAAATCCGGTTTTTTCCTAAAAACCGGATTTTTCTCACTGGCCCCTTATGCAGAGATGAAAAAAAGTGGTAGTCCTGAAAAAAGAATTGTGTCCTTTTGAAGAAATTGTCAACAGAAATCTTTAACGCTTTCCACCTTTTAATTCAAACAGATTGGCTTCTGTTATAAAATATTCCTGTAATTCCGTTTTGAAATGATATAGCAACGGCTTGGTCATGCTCACAACCTGCGGATTGACGGCGCAGAGTTTTTGCGCTTCTTCAATGCAGCGCGTTTCAAAATCTTTTCGAGGGAAAATGGCTGTAATTAATCCTAATTCCAGAGCTTGCTCAGCGAGAATTTCTCCGCCTTCCAGCAGCAGCTTGACAGCAAGGCTTTGCGGCAGGTAACGCGGCAGAAAAAACGCCAACGCGCCGCTGGGATGTAACCCGTAGTTGGCGTGAGACAGAGAAAAGCGCATATCTTCGGTGGCAAAGCGGAAATCGGCCGCCAGACTTAATCCAAAAAACGGTGTCACCACCGTACCCTGTAATCCGGAAATACAGATCTTACGAAAATTCAGCATTTTCATGACCAGACGTTGCAAGACACGAATTTCTCTGGCACGAAAAATCCATTTATCAAATTCGAGAAAATTTTGTAAATGATCAGGTGATGCCTCTTTCCCGGCAATTTCCGTCAAAAATTCACGATAGGCTTCTTCTCCGAAAATTCCATGTTCATTGACGACGACCAGCGCGTTCACATTGGCATCTTCCTCCAGGAGATCATAATACGAAAAATTCTCTTCAACTGTCTCCAGATCAGTCATGCCTCCAAACACATTGCCTTTTAATTTAATCACAGCAACGTTCTCCCGAATGTAGCGCATGACCTCGCCGTCTTCATACTCAAATGTGAGTTTCTTTGTCATAGTTCTCTCCTCATAGTATTACTTTTTCCAATTCTTGAGCCTTGTGAAAAGAGTTTTTAGATCATGCCCGATCATATACAGACATGGGAGCAGGATTAAAGTGATTGGCGTGGCAAACAACAATCCATACCCCAACGACATCGCCATAGGGGTCATAAAAATATCCTCGCCGCCGATGCCATAGACTAAGGGCAATAATCCGGCCACGGTGGTCAGCGTCGTCAGAATAATCGGACGCAGGCGGCTTGCGGTACCAGCAGCAATTAATTCGGCAATATGTTCAGATCCGGCGCGACGAATAAGATTATTGAGATGATCGACAAGCACGAGCGCATCATTCACCACCACGCCAGCCATCCCAATCACCCCGGTCATGGCGAGAAAAGTCATGGATTCACCGTGCAAAGCAAATGCAATAATTACCCCGGCTAACCCGAAGGGAATTGAGAGAATCACCATGAAGGGCTGTGAGATCGAATCAAAGAGTAACATAAGTAGAAAATAAATCCCGAGTGCGGCCAGTCCGAATGACAGCACCAATTCGATCATCGCTTTCTGCGATTCTTCTGCTTCTCCGCCAACATGTAATTGCATTCCGGGATAATCCCGGCTCAGGTGAAAATGATTGAGGACAGCGTTGGTTACCTGAATCGGGGTGGTTTTTTCCTGATCCACTTCGCCCGTAATCGTAATGGAACGATCTCCGTCATAATGCCGAAAGGTTGACGTACCCGGTCCGAGTTCCAAAGAAGAGACTTCTTCTAACGCAATCAACTCTCCTTGCGAATTCGGGATTCTCAGACTTTTTAAATAATCAAATCGTTGCCGGAAATCTTCCTGGACAATAACGCGAAATTCCACATCTTCATCCCCATACCGGACACTGGTCACAACCTGGCCATCGTAGGCGATTCTGACATTCTGCGCAATATCCGCAACGGTCAGGCCGTAACGAGCCAACCGTTCATAATGAATATTGATATTGATTTCGTCTTTCCCGGCTTTATCGTCACGATCAAGATCTTTCGCCCCTTCAATCGTTTTCAGATAGGCGACCACATCGTTCGCTAATTGGGTTCGCAGATAATCATCAGAGCCAACCACGCGAATTTCAATTGGTTTTCCGGTCGGAGGACCTCCCACCTCAAGATAAAAGGTCAGATGTTCAATGTCTTCAATTTGCTGAAGCTGAGCGCGCACATCTTCCACAATCTGTTCCGCAAGGCGCTGGCGTTGAGAAAATGGGGTTAAATCCACGGTTAAAAAAGCGACATGTTCACTTTCCACGTTAATAATATCTGTGCTGCTTGCGCCGACCCGCGAAGTGTAGGCTTCGAGTTCATCCTCTGGCAGCGAGCTAATCACCGCTTCAACCTCTTTTATCTTATCAGCGGTGGCTTGTAGTGATGTTCCAATCGGCAATTCGACAATCACAAAAAATTTTTCTGCTCCCTTAGAGGCAAACAGCACAAAATCCATTGAGGTGACCGCATAGATCAGCGCTCCGACTAAGATCGCAATTGATATGAGCAATACCAGGTAACGCAGCTTTAATAAGAAATAGATCAACTTTTTAAAGCGATCGCGGATCGGACGGAACCAGGTTCTGCCAAATGACCGTTTTTTCCCACCGGATTGTGCAGTTAAACCGGGCAGAATGTGCGCCGGCAGAATCAGCAGGGATTCCAGCAGCGACACCGATAAGGCCAGTGTAATGGTTAAGGGAATGACATAGACAAATTTACCCATCATCCCTTTCATGAAAAACATGGGTAAGAATGCCACTAAGGTCGTCGTGACCGAAGCTAATACGGGAAGGTACACTTCATGGACGCCATTGACAGCGGCTTCCAACGGAGCATCGCCTTTTTCGCGGCGCTGGAAAATATTTTCGCTGATCACAATGGCATCATCAACAATAATCCCAATCACAATCACCATGGCGGTCATGGTGATACTGTCGAGATCTACATCAAAAAGGGGTAGCAGAATAAGCACGCCTAACATTGAAAATGGAATGCCTACAGCTACCCAAAAGGAACTGCGAATATTCAAAAACGCGGAAAGCACGACCAACACAAGAATAAGACCCATGATCCCATTATTTTTGACGATTTCAAATTTATCGCGCACACTCGTTGACACATCATTGGTATAAAGGAACTCTATTGTGTCGGGCAGGTTCTGTTTTTCCTCATCAACTAAGGCTTTGACTGCATCAACCGTGCGTACAATATCCGCATTTTCATCTTTCGTCATCACAAAAGAGATCGCTTTTTTACCATTTATGCGGGGAATAATACGCTCTTCTTCAAATTCATCATAGATGACAGCCAAATCTTTGATCCGAATGATCGCGCCATCCATCGTTGACCGGACAATCACATCACCGACATCCATGGGATCGCGGAACTGCGAGAGAGTGACGACATTTTTTTCACTGGTGTAAGATTCTAAGGAACCGCCGGAAGCTCTGATATTCCTGGCTTGAATGGCAGCGATCACCTGACTGAGCGGCAGGCGGTATTTCATGATGCTGTCCGGCGAAATTTCCACGCGAATTTCTCGCGCCAGATAACCATAGTTATCGACTTTTGCGACGCCAGGAATGTTTTTCAATTTCTTCTCCAATCGGCGGGCGTATTCTCGTAAATCTGCGTAGGCCAGTGTTTCACTTGTCATCCCCACTTCAATCACAGGCATCAGGGCGGTTTTGATTTCCGTAACGGTTGGCGCTTCCGTGACTTCTGAAGGTAAATCGGTCACGCGGGCGACAGCTTCCCGAATCTCAGTTTGCACGTCTTTTAAGTCAGACACATCATCTGCAATCATAACGTCAATCAACGAACTATTTTCCATCGAGGTGGAGGTAATCTGCTTAATTCCGGTAATCGTTTTCAATTCCTCTTCAATTTTATTGGTGACATTCAATTCTACATCCTCTGCTGATGCTCCGGGATAGCGGGTCGTAATCACGACTTCACCAATATCCACTTTCGGAAGTTCGCTGCGATTGATGTTGATGAGCGAGGCAATCCCCATGAGGAACACCATAATTGTCATCAGATTCGCCAGAAGATGTCGTTCTGCAAAAAATTTGAAAAACGATTTCATTGTTGTATTTCTCCCATGTAAATGCAGGGCGAAAAATTCTTTTCGCCCTGCAAAACGTCAAATTTTCATAAAGTAGGCATATTCTCTATTTGAACGTGGAAGCGTCAAACATGAAAAATGACGGGGGGACTTCAAAATCTTCAAAGCGGGCAACGACTTGCCGCAATGGGGATCCAAGAACCGCAAACGGGCCATCATCCAAGATCTTTTCAGTAATCGTCTGATAAAGTGCTGCTCGTCGGTCTCGGTCGAGCTCATAGGCCGCTTCGTCCACAAGTGCTGCGATTTCCGGATTGACATATTTGTTTCTCCAGGCAAGCGATAACACTTTGGCGTCCTTGTCAACGCTGGTTGAATGCGCAAACGCCATGGCATTGTCATTCGGATCAGCGTAATCCGATTGCCATTGCGCCAGCACCATCTGATGCGCTTGAGTCTGATAGGTGGTATAGAGTTCCAGGCCGTCCATAAACTTGAGGCTGACGTGAATTCCGATTTTGGCTAAATCACTTTGCAGTTTGACTGCAATTGCAGACCAGGGATGGGAAGGCGCGCAAAGCAGTTCGACCTCGAATCCATCGGGATAGCCTGCCTCAGCCAGTAAATTTTTCGCTTTCTCAAGATCAAAGTTGTATGGCGTCGCCGGATTATAGCCAAAAATCCCTTGCGGAATGATAGTCTGGATTTTGATAGCAGCGTCTTGTAAGATTTCGTGCATAATCGCATCATAATCAATCGCATAGCGAATGGCATCCCGAACCTCCGATCTGCTCAGCGGTTCATACCCCACGTTCATCCCGAGGTACATAATCGTAAACTCCGGGGTTTCATACATATACAGATCTGGGTTTTGACGAAGATGATGAATTTGCTCGGGTCGTAAATTCCAGGCCAAATCAATGTCGCCTTTTTGCACCATTGTCATTTGCAGTAAGGGATCCATCTCTTTAACCGTGAGTTTATTGAAAAAGGGCGTCCAGTTTTCCCAAAAGTGTTCGCGGACGTTAAGCGTTAACCCCTGCCCGGGAACCCATTGTTCTACAACAAATGGACCTGATCCGGCAGCATGTAAGCTTAACCAGGCAGATCCGAAATCATTATTTTCCTCATGCTGTAACACGAGTTGTTGATCGAGAATGCTTCCAACCGAAGGATACGCCAGACATGACAAAAAATACTGCGGCGCATATTGACGTTTCAAAACGATTTGGACCGTGTACTCATCAATTTTGCTGATGGATTCCGGGGTCACACCGAATTGGCTTAACCGTCGAGACGGAGTTTCGGCAATGCGCAACACCCGTTGTAACGAGAACACCACATCAGCAGCCGTCACTGGATTCCCGCTGGCAAAGGTCGCATCGTGCTTGAGATGAAACACCCAGGTTTTCCCGTCAGGGACAATTTCCCAGGATTCAGCCAGATCAGGAACAATTCGGGTACTATCGCCGAATTCAAAATCTACCAGTTTATTATACAAATGGCTTAAAATAACCGTAGTGCCTTCTCCTGTGGTTCTGGCAGGGTCAAGCGTTAACATTGCGCTGGTTTGAGCGCCGACACGTAAAATATCTTTTTGGGGCTGGGCATATCCGAGCGCAGCCAGAATTTGCAGCAGCATAATGATTAGCAAGAGCGAGAGCATTCCTTTAATCGTGTTTTTCATCGTCTGCCTCCTTGTTTTTTCTATTTGAAATAAGCATATAGCTCCATAAATTTTGACACGTTCGTAGTTCCACCTTCAGGGGGAATACTTGCTAAAGCGAAGACTACAAACTTATAACACTTTCACACGAACGTCAGGTTTTAACAGATGCGTGCCTTCAATGACAACTTGATCCTCCGGCTGCAATTCATCCGCGGAGATTGCAGCGTTTACACCCTCGTCATATCTCACCACAACCGGAATCTTTTGGACGTTTGAATCAACCACCTTAAATACATAATGATTCTCGCCTTCTTTGACCAGAGCTTTTTTAGGGATGACTAAGGCGTCAGGAATACTTTCGATTTCGATATTGACGCGCGAAAACATGCCGGGTTTCACGACATGATTGGGATTTTTGACCAGGGCCTTTGCCAGAAAATTTCGACTTTGACGATCACCTTTGGGGATAATCCGTTCGATGTTCCCGGAAAATTCCTGATCTTGCAGCGAATCAAAAAATACCTGAAGCGTCATGTTCTCTTGAATCTGACTGATATAGGATTCCGGAATTTCGACTTCAATATAGACGCGATCGATATCAATCAAATGAAAGATAATCTCGCCTGCGCTATAAATCTCGTGCAGATTGTAGCGTTTTTCATCAATAATTCCGCTGATAGGAGCGGTAATTTTTAAATCCTGTAATTTGTTTTGCAACAGCCGGATTTGCGCGTCTGTTTGTTTGACTGCTTCGAGCGACGTATTTAACGCGGCCTGAGCGGCTTGCAGTTGATTATTGACTTCATCAACTTGCTGTTTGGGGACAAAGCCCTCTTTCAACAGTTCTTCATAGCGGGTGGCGTTCGTCCGAATGGTTTCAAAATTCGATTGCGCCTGGTTCACATTTTGCAGTGCCGTATTTTTCGCTGTGATCGCCTGCTGAATTTCAAGTTGCAGGTCGCTATCATCAAATTCAACAATGACTTCCCCTTTTTTGACCGAATCGCCTTCTTTCCCTTTTAACACCACTATTTCGCCGCCATGTTTACCCTGAACATTGGCTTCTGCGTAAGGAACGGCGGTGCCATAAAAGGTTTGGGTAATATGAATATCTTCTTGTTTGACCGGAGCGACTTTCACAGGGATACCCTGGCCTTCCTGGAGAGTTTGAGAGGTTTGGACCGGCGACTGGCTGCTTTGAGCGGCTCCCTGTGGGGTGGATTGTTCAGTCGTCTGCTGTTGAAGCGACTTTTCCATGGATTTCTTGCCAAAAGAATATCCCAAATAGCCCCCAATTGCTAACACAAGAATCGTTCCAACGACAAGTAGAATTTTTTTCTTCATTAATAGACCTCCATGCTTATAGTGTGACCTGTTCTTTATTCATACTGCACATATTTATTGATAATGGCTTCATTAGCCCAGAATTAACAAATTGTTAAGATTTTGTGGAAATTACTCGCTCCCGTTAAGTCTTGGCATCCGGAAGCATTTCTTTGAGAAGGGTGTATTTTGTTCGCATCTGGTTGTGGAATGCTTCAATTTGCAAAGACGACTCAAGCCAGGGATATTTTCTCATCGCTACCGCAAGATCATTTTTCGTAAAGCGCAGCATGATCACATCTGTCTCGGCAATCACAGTTGCAGAATGGGGTTCGTCGGTCACTAAAGCTTGTTCGCCAAAAAAATCTCCACTCGTCAGCGTTGCCAGCATGAACGGCTCTGTCTCCGTTTCAATCTTCTCATCATCAATCAATGAGATATAAACTCCGACCTGCCCAGATACGATAAAATACATACTGGTTCCCGGCTCCGCTTCGCGCACGATTTTGACGCCTTGTTTCGCTTTGACCGGTTTAAAATATTTGACAATCTTCTGACGATCTTGCGGCGCAAGCTGGCTGAAAAGCGGAACACGCGCTAAGGCCGTATCCAACATACGGCGTCTATAGAGCGACTTTAAGGTTTCAGTGACAATAGGACGATTTTTGGCAAGTTTGAGCACCACGTCACGCGGAATTTCCAGAACGAGGCACGCCTGATCAGCAATCACGGAAAGATTGGGATCAACGCGCCCAAACAAGGCAAATTCTCCAAAGGAGGTTCCCGCTTCCAACGTCGCCAAAAAGATATCCCGCTGTTCTTTATCTTTGCCCATCACTTTCACATTCCCCTGGAGGATGATAAACAGCGAGCGTCGCACATTGCCTCCTTGAATAACCGCTTCCTTGGGCGCAAAATGTTTGAGAATGGAATTTTCTTGAATTCCCCGCAATTCGGAGATAGAGAGCTTGGTAAATAACGGAAGCTGCTTCAACGCTGTCAGAACATCGAACTCTGCCGCAGGCTGCTGCTCTGAGAGATCTTCCTCTTCTTCAGACAATTCGGTCTCAGACGCTTCTGGCTGCTCGCCTTGTAAGGCTTCGATGTGTTTCATGGATTCATTAAATTCATCCAACTGGGCAGCAGAAATGGTCTTGCGCTGGAAATACAGCTCGCCTAAACGTTCAAGCACTTCCTCGCGCTCAGGATCAATCCGCACAATCAGTTGAGCGGCGGCCATGGCTTTCATGATCTGCCCCTGATCGGCGTAAAATAGCGCGACTTTCGCAAACTCCTGGATCGCGGCTTCTTGCTGCCCGGCACGCTCATAGGATTTGCCAAGCGCCAGGCGCAGCGGAACGGTCTGCGCTGAATCTTCAGAATGTGATGCTAAGAAAGTGTGATATTTTTCAATTTCCGCGTCGATATCGTTCACTTCACATTGTTGGCCTCCCTTGATGCATCTTCTATAAAATGAGAAAATACACAAAGAGAACCCAGACTGATTATCTTGTGTAGCTGGCTGCTAGGGTTGACAAATCAACATTAAACCAGCCCTGACACATCTGCATCTTCCTGTCAAGAAAACGTTCTACAGTTTTCAAAATGAAGGTTCCTCGCATCTTATTTTCAGGAATAACGATTTTTCCTTGACTTCACACCTCGCGGTTATAAACATAAAAATGCATATACATCCATGATATGAACTTATGAATTAGAAGAGAGGAGTGAAGTGTATGGCTTATCATGAACCTGTCGAAGAATTACAAGCGATTGATCGTGATATTCATCGCGCGCTAAATTCATTGAAAGAAGAAATTGAAGCTATTGATTGGTATCATCAGCGCGTTGTGACTGCCTCTGATCCGGAACTTAAAGCTCTGGTGGCGCACAACCGGGATGAAGAAATCGAGCATGCTTGCATGGCGCTTGAATGGCTGCGCCGCAATATGCCGGCCTGGGATGCCCAGTTACGCATGTACCTGTTCACCGATGCGCCGATTACAGAAATCGAAGAAGGCGCGGAAGGAGAAGAAGCCGACGCCGCGGATCCAGCCGGACGCGGCGATCTTGGGATTGGAAGCCTGAAATAGTTATATAAGAGGTACCGCGAAATTCCTTTTCGCGGCCATTTCAAAGGCTTATGCGCGAAAAGGAATTTCGCGCTACATTTTCACAGGAGGAAAAATTATGGATATTTTGAAACGTTCGTTAGCGCCAATTACTGATGAAGCCTGGGGCGAAATTCAAGAGCAGGCGAAAAAAACTCTAACCTCAACATTAACCGCGCGAAAATTTGTTGATGTTGTTGGACCCAAAGGCTGGGATTATACGGTTGTGCCAACCGGGAGATTGACGATTCCTGAGCATCAGGCCAAAGATGGCGTCAAATACGGAATTTATCAGGTGCAGCCATTAATTGAAACCCGCGTGCCTTTTGAATTAGACATCTGGGAGCTTGATAATATTGTGCGCGGCGCACGGGATATTGAACTCCAACCCTTGATTGACGCCGCTCGAAAAGCCGCGCTTTTCGAAGAACATGCTATTTATCATGGATTCAAAGAAGGGGCGATTGCCGGACTTGTCGCCTCAATCGAACACAAAGCGATTCCTGCGGGCGATAACCCCGGCGGATTTCTGCAAGCCCTGGTGAAGGGAGTCGCAATGTTAACGCAGTCATCCGTCGGCGGCCCCTACGCGTTAGTGGTCAATCCTGAACTGTGGGCTGCTATGTCCGGGTCAATCCAGGGCTATCCTCTTACAAAACGAGTTCAAAATATTATTGACGGGCCAACAATTCCTTGTCCGGCAATTCAAGATGCCTTCCTGGTGTCGTTGCGCGGCGGCGATCTGGAGTTGATTATCGGCCAGGATTTTTCGATTGGGTATGAGGCTCATGATGGCAAAAAGGTCAAACTCTTTTTGACTGAATCTTTTACCTTCAGAGTGCTTGATCCGAGCGTACTCTTACGGCTGAATAAATAACTTCTGAGAGAATAACTCACCTCTGCTCTTCCTTCTCCGGTTTGTTCGCAGGCGAGGGGATGGGGGTGAGTTATTCCGCTATCAATTGCAGACCTATCTTTTTCAACGGCTCATCGCCTCGTTCATAACGATTCTCATTGTGCTCACGGTCGTGTTTGTGATCTTACGGCTGATTCCCGGGGATCCGGCGCAACTCATTGTTGGCCTGGAAGCATCCCAGGAGCGGGTGCAAGAAGTTCGGCGAATTTTAGGATTAGATCGCCCTATCGTGGTTCAATATGTTGTTTGGCTTAAAGATTTGTGCGTCGGCAATTTCGGACAGTCGCTCAGGTCGCGAGAACCAGTGCTCTCCTTGCTTTTAAGCCGCCTGCCCGTGACATTCTGGCTGGCGACCCTTGCACTCATTATTTCTGTGGCAATTGCGTTTCCTCTGGGAATTTTCTCTGCGTTGCGACCGTGGTCGTGGGTGGATTTCTTCAGCGCGTTTGCTGCACAGTTAGGATTAGCAGTGCCAGATTTCTGGTTGGGTATCCTGTTGATGTTGCTCTTTGCCGTAAAACTCCAATGGCTTCCTTTGCTTGGATATGTCAATTTTGCTGAAAATCCTGTGCAATGGCTACGTCACCTGCTGTTGCCGGCTTTTGCCCTGGGATTTATTCGCGCCGCCATTTTGACGCGCATGATTCGCTTTTCTCTACTGGATGAATTGGAGAAAGAATATGTCATGGCGGCGAGAGCCAAAGGACTCACAGAACGCGTCGTCATTCTGCACCATACCATGCGCAATGCGTTATTCCCGGTCATCACCATCGCGGGGCTGCAATTCGGCTATTTACTCGGCGGGGCGATTATCATTGAACAGATTTTCAGCTTACCCGGTCTCGGGCGCTTATTGCTCACTGCCATTTCAGGACGAGATTTTCCGGTAGTTCAGGGGATTGTGGCATTTATTGCTATCGTCTTTACCGGACTGAATCTAAGCATTGATTTAGTCTATGGCATCCTGAACCCTAAAATTTCTCTGCGCTCATGATACGGCGAAACAAGGCGTTCGTGGCTGGCACGCTGATTTTGTCTCTCCTTCTCGCGAGTGCGATCTTTGCTCCCTTTTTGATAGCGTTTCCGCCAGACCAGATGAACTATCAAGATCGAATTCAATTGCCCTCCGGGCTGCACCCCTTTGGAACAGATTACTTCGGACGCGATATTTTTGCGCGGACGATCTATGGCAGTCGCATTGCCTTTTTGGTGGGCTTTCTCTCCGTGACATTCGGCGCGATTCCGGGATTGTTTTTAGGACTGCTGGCCGGATATAAACAAGGCTGGTTCGATGTTCTGATCATGCGCCTCATGGATGGATTTCTGGCTTTTCCGGCCTTACTTTTAGCTATTGCTATCATCACTGTTCTCGGGCCCGGACATTTGCAGGCAACCATCAGTATCGGCATTATTTTGCTCCCAGCGTTTACCCGGCTTGTGCGTGGGCAAGTGTTAACGATTCGGGAAGAAGAATATGTGCAGGCGGCGATTGCCTTAGGAGCGTCTGATCGCGTTATCATCTGGCGGCATATTCTGCCCAATGTGATGGGGCCGATGATCGTGCAGACCACTGTGTCGTTTGCGAATGCAATTTTAATTGAAGCCGGACTCAGTTTTCTGGGGCTTGGCACCCAGCCGCCGATCCCTAGTTGGGGCGCCATGCTTCAGGAAGCCAAAGATTTCATGGATTTACAGCCCTGGGCTGCCATTCTGCCAGGATTGGCGATTGCTCTGTCGGTGATGGGGTTCAACTTATTTGGCGATGGCCTGCGCGATTGGCTTGACCCCCGTTTCCGACCACGCATGATCAAGTAAAGTTAATAGACAATATCCTTTTGAAAATCAGCTTTGACGCTTTGCCAAAATGTCGTCATAATATCTTCCTGAAATTGTTCAGGGAAACCATCGAGCAGCAGCACATCACTGCCACGAAGTTCAAGTAATATCGTTCCTGTTTCTGTTGTCCAGGTCACAGCAGTGATGCGGTCACCAAGCACCTGATTTTCGGAATGTCCGACATGACGTTTTGCAAGCATGGCGGCGTAAATTTCAAAAAATTCGCGGGCATCCCGGGGCGTATCCCAGATCGTGTACCAGGCTAAAAAGAGCTTTCCGTTCATGGTGTGCTCATACAGGCCAAACCGGTCGCCATCCCATCCGGCTGAGGCAAGGCGAGCCTGTTCTTCCGGCAGGAAGCCATCAAGCAGCAGGTGAATATTAAATTCTCCTAATGTATTCTGTTCAAGCAGCCGCCAGTCAGAATATTTTTCCGCAAAATCCGGCAATCCAATCACAGACGGCCAATCGCGTGCTTCGTAATACTTTTCAGGGTGCAAAATCTGTTCGGTGGATACCGGCAAATCAGCATAAGCCTGATTAATCACCTTCCAGTGCCCTTGCTGCTTCAGGCGCAATACAAACTCAAAACCCTGAAGGTAGGAAAACAACAAATTATCCATGATATAACGCGGAACTGTTTGAAATAGCCCCAACCCCTGCACTAATGGGCTGTTTGCCCAACGCTGCATGGATGCGGCAATATCAGGAACCTGCGTAGCGTCAAGACCTGCCTGCTGCTGATCAAGGATGTAATCAATCATCACCAGAGTGGCATCCCCTTCAACCAACGCTCTGACAGCAGAAGCCATATCTTCCTGTTGAAGGTCTTCAAAGAGCAGCGACATTAAATCGAAATGCTGATCCTGGAGCACGTGGGTCAGTTCATGGACAAGTAAGATATTGTTTAACGAAAGTCCCATACTCTGAACGAACAGTTGGCTCATCATTTCCAATGGAAACAGGGATGTGTGCGGCCCTGATGCATTCCCTTGAATTAAGGCCATTTTTTTCTCAATCGGATCATAATATCCGGCAATCTGCTGGGAAAATAAGCGCGTGAGCAGCATATCCAGGTGAATCGGACTCACAATAAAGCCAAATTTGAGCAAACGAGTTTCAAGAATGCGAAGCGTTTCGCCGGGGTAGGTACGCTCAATTTCCCTTTGCAAGACGCGCTGGAGGTCCTCTGGCGACTGAAAGACAATTTCGATCTCCTGTGAAAACGGCAATTCTCGAAGCTGGGCGACCTGCGGTTTGATCTGTTCAGTGATTATTTCTAAAGGTTGCGTGGAAGCCGGTTTACACCAACTCAGAGTACAACAACTTCCTAATAAAAGCAAGAGGTATATTTTCATAATATTCAACAGGGTTTGTAGTGCTGCCTTCAGGCATGAAACCTTGCTAAAGCAGAACTACAAAGGATTTCAGGACACTATCTTAATTTATAGGTAATCGGAATAATCCCCCATACGGTCTGGTTGCCCGAAGAGAGCGGCGTAAATCGCCAGCTTTTCAGATATTGAATGGCGGCGCGTTCCAGGCGAATATCCCCGCGTTGCAGAGGAACCACTTCGCCAACGCTGCCATCGGGCAGCACCCAAAACTTTAAGCGAATCGTGACTTCAACATCCAGGTCAATTTCAGGTAAGCGTAATGGCTTAGAAATCACCTGGCGCATTGAGGCCGGGCCTTCAATGACTAAAGAGGTAGAATCTTCTTCAGGCGCGTCTTTTTTAATCTGCTGGAGCGCATCATCTATCTGAATCGTTTTTTGAGGCGATCCGGCATCAGGAACGGAATGATCTTTTCTGACAAACATCCCAAAAGAAAGCGATTTTGCGGGTAATACGCTTGAATCTGTTTCCGCGCCAAAGACCAGTGAACGGTGTCCAGGTTTGAATGAAGGCGATTGTTCCGGAATAGCAGACAATGCGCTACCCGGGCGCGCTAAGAGTTTTTGGGGTCTCTGAAGCGTTTCAGATTCCTGTTCTCTGGCTTGTTGTTGAGCAGGTAACGATTGCCGAACAAGCTTCAATCCCGGCTGTTCGGCGTCTTCAGCTATTTTTTTCATCTCAAAGGCCTCTTCAATGGTTGTCACTATCTTCTCTGTCGAGATGAAAGGAATAAGTGTCGCCGAGGTCAGCAATTTCTGTGGACTCAACACCTGGCGTGTAAACGAAAAAATCATCGTAAGAGGCACAGAGGGCTGTCTGTTTTCTTCAAATGGAACGACATCAGGCAATTTAGGTCTGGGAATGGTGTCAAGAATGTCATTCTCATCAGGCAGGACCGTCCGATCTTGCTGGCTTTGTTGTGTCGCAATGAGTGACGGAGGAAGAGACGAAAATGATTGGAATGACGGCAATATCTTTTGCAAAGAGTATTCTTCCTGAACCGGGGATTTACTTTGGCGAATATCAATGACCTTCTGCTCAATATCTTCGACAAGCATCTCCATCTTTCGCGGGCTTTTTGCCAACAGCGCAGGGGAGTAGATAGGTTCTGGGGCGTCAATTGCTTGAGCCATCACAGGTCGCGCGATCTGAGGCAATGCAGTGTCTTCTATCTCAGGCCTTGTTTCAGACGATTCAGTTTCCGGCGAAATCGAACGCTCTACGCCTTCAGCATGTTGGACAATCTGATCATACGTTATGGCTGGAAAGACTTTGATGTCAGTCAATCTCTCCTCAGATCTGATATGAGCAGGCTGCATATCGATCCGCATAACAGGGTTTTCCATGATAGCAGTCGGACGCTGGAGAGATTTCAGCACAGACTCCGAGACATCGATCACGTCCTGACTATGGCTTGTGGGCAACAGCACCGATTGCGCCGGGCGAAACTCCGGTTCGGTTTCGGCTGAGATGGTCGCTACTCTGGTCTCTACACTCGGTTCAATCTCAGATAAGATTGGCGGACGTACTTGTTCCGCAGGGAGATGCTGCGGTAGGGCTTTTGCTTCAGAAATTCGGAGAGCCGGCCTTTCCGGAGAAGCGTGAATATTGGGTGGAGTTGGACGAACAGGAGCAGATACATCTGAGCCTGTCGTTCGTTTCATAATTGGCTCCGTAGAAAGAGAAGGAACGTTTGTCTGTTCAATCACTTCAGACATTTGACTTCTCTTCAAATTCGGAAGCATCTCTTGCGCAGCAACAGAGATGCTAGGCGCGACAGAACGCTCATAAGGCTGTTCTGCTATTGCGACCGTGTCTTTAGTTCGTTCCTGAACAGGATAAGTTTCTGGGACTGACGCCTCTGGCTCTGTTTTGGAAAACGCTCTTTCAGGCAGAACCGCTACATCTAAAGTAGTAGGATTTGTGTGTACTGCCGGTTTTTGAGGGCTTATGATGGTATTAACACTTTCCAACATTTCCGGCAACGTGAAATGCTGTTGAGGGATCACCAACTGCGCGTGCAATTGTTCCCGTGCTTTGCTGACGATCTCAGGGGCCATGGGTTCATAATCAGATAACGGCGTCACAGATTCCTGCGCAGATTCCGAAATTTCCGGTTGCTGCATTGCTTGTTGCTCTGATGGTTGTTCATCTTCCGTCAATATATCTTGTTCTTCCGGTTCTATCGTGACAGTCTCGATCTCAAAATATTGAGAAGAGGGCTGGGGAAGCAGATCGACCGATGGAATCAGGTAAATAACCGCCGCATGCACCAGCAAGGAGACCCCAAGCGTCTTAACTAATGTCAGGCCGTCTCCCAAAGATTTGTGTGGTTTTCGTTTATTTACCCCATGGATGAAATACCCTGGCAAAATTCTGCAAAGTAATCTCCGCTACTTCCTCGGCAGAGATATTTCGCAATTCCGCCATTTTTTCTGCCGTATATCTTACATAAGCCGGTTCATTCTACTTTCCGCGAAGCGGTACAGCGTACATGCTTCCTCAGTATAATCAATACGAAAATTCATTTCTGTCAAGGGTTTAGCTGTTCAGATCACATGTTTTTTGCAAGTATGTTTTTTTTAATGTAACCAATGTAATCTTTATTCGTCAACTCAACAAACGTTTATGAGAATGTAAAACCTCTCACCAGATCAGGGGAAGGGGGGAGTAATTATGGGATTTGCATTACAACAAGAATATATATTTGACAATGTGGCATTTTTTCCACATCAAAAACCACCGATTCATGCGTGCTGGCAGCATCTGTTAGGAGTCAATATCTTAAACCTCTACCGAATTCTCGAAGAGAAAGGAGATTATCAGGCTATGCAGTGGTTAGAAAATATTCAGTTGGATGACTACGTGGTTGAAGTGTCTTCTCTTCCCTGTCCGTATCGCGATAGAGAACGTATTGGCAAAGTCATTGCCATCGGCCGGAATTACGTACTGATTCAAACCGACGACGGTCAACGCGTGAAATGGATCAATGGTAAATTATTGAGGGTGCCTGAAACGGTCATTTTTTGAAAGGAACTACAGGGACTACAGGGACTCAAGTTTCAAGGGACTAAAGTTGAAGAATTCTTCTCACACTTTAGTCCCTGTAGTCCCTGTAGTTCCTTTCAATATTGTTGTTCAAGGCGGCGTTTGGCATCTTTTGAGGGCTGCCGGCGCTGCCAGTAACTCGATGCATGGCTGTCATACCGCTCATCAAGCATATCCGATTTGAAAATTCTTGTAATCAGGCCGATGACCGTAAACATCACATAGAATAGCAGAGACAGAATCACACGCGTCATGAAATACCCTAAAGTGATCGCAAACGTCATCCACCAGAGGTAAATCCGTTTTAACCCCTGTGGATATGTGATTCCTACGCCATAAAATCCTAAAAACAACAAAAATACCAGGGGAAAGGCTGTGCTCATGCGATAAAAAGCGATGATCGTAAAGGCCCCAAAAACCCCAGCCATCGTCAATCCGAATTTTCGTAAACTCCCCTGATCAAGCAGTAATTTTTGTACTTCTGCGGCAATTTCTTCTCGAATCATAGTATTTTCCTCTCTTAATCCAGTTCAAATTCTTTTAACCAGTCAATATCTTTGCCAAGCGGCATCTGCTCTTTCTTCTCGAGCAGATAATTTCCCATGATCAGATAATCCATATTCGTGCGCATGAAACAGAGATACGCATCCTGCGGCGTACACACAATTGGTTCCCCGCGCACATTAAAGGACGTGTTGATGATGACTGCACAGCCATATTTCTCATGAAATTTGCTGATCATAGCATGATACAACGGATTTGTCTCTTTGCTCACAGTTTGTACCCGGGCCGAGTAATCCACATGCGTAATCGCCGGAATCGTCGATCTGACCAGATTCAGTTTTTGGAGACCGAAATAGGTCTGTTCTTCCACGCTCATTTCGCGGCACAACTCTTTCTTGACCGGAGCCACCAGCAGCATATAGGGGCTTTTACGATCGAGTTCGAAATAGTTTGAAACTTCTTCTTCAATGACAGAGGGCGCAAAGGGGCGGAAGCTTTCTCGGAATTTGATCTTCAAATTCATAGTTTCTTGCATTTTGGGCGAACGGGCATCGCCAATAATGCTACGGCTGCCTAAGGCCCGGGGGCCAAATTCCATTCTACCCTGAAACCACCCAATGACGTTCTCCGTTGCAATCAGATCCGCAATTTTCTCAGGAACTTCCGCATTCGTCAGTTTCGTATAAGGATACCCCTGTTCGTGAAGATATGCTTCGATTTCCTGATCGGAAAATGCGGGACCCAGATAGGAGCCTTGTTGAGAATCGTTGTGATTATCCGCCTGACGCGGCTTATCCAGATAAGCGTGCCAAACCAGCAAGGCTGCGCCCAACGCGCCGCCAGCGTCTCCGGCCGCCGGTTGAATCCAAATGTCTTCAAACGGACCTTCACGCAGAATTCGCCCGTTCCCCACGCAGTTTAACGCCACCCCACCTGCCAGACAAAGATATTTCTGCCCGGTTTCCTTGTGAATATGGCGCGCCATGCGTAGCATCACTTCCTCGGTGACATCCTGTACCGACCGCGCCAGATCCATCTCGCGCTGCGTGAGTTTCGCTTCAGGCTGGCGCGGCGGACCACCAAACAATTTGTGAAATTTTTCGTTGGTCATCGTCAAACCAGCACAATAATCAAAATAGGCCATATTCATCTTAAATGACCCATCTCCTTTCAAATCCATCAGCTTATCTAAAATCAGATCCACGTATTTCGGCTCGCCATAAGGCGCCAATCCCATCACTTTGTATTCTCCGGAGTTGACCTTAAATCCGGTATAGTACGTGAAGGCCGTGTACAGTAATCCCAGAGAATGAGGGAATTTGATCTCAGCCAGGAGATCAATCTGATTGTCTTTGCCAATACCAAAACTGGCAGTTGTCCATTCGCCAACCCCATCAATTGTCAAAAATGCCGCCTCCTGGAACGGCGAGGGGAAAAATGCCGAGGCCGCATGGGATTCATGGTGTTCAGGGAAGAGAATTTTACCTTTGTACCCCACATCATTTGCGATTAATTCTTTGATCCACAATTTTTGTTTCACCCAGAGCGGCATTGATTTGATAAAGGATTGGAGGCCGCGCGGCGCATAAGCCAGATAGGTTTCCAAAATCCGTTCAAACTTGACAAAGGGTTTATCATAAAACGCCACAAAATCCAGGTCGCCAGGGGTTAATCCTTTCTCTCGGAGACAATAGGCTACCGCATTCTTTGGAAACGAATGATCGTGCTTCTTGCGGGTAAACCGTTCTTCCTGGGCGGCCGCGGCAATGGTGCCGTCTTGCACAAGACAGGCGGCGCTATCGTGATAGAACGCTGAAATTCCAAGAATGTTCATGGTCTATTTCTCCTTACATTAAAGAATCAACGCAATCAAAGAATCAACATTGCATCGCCATAGCTATAGAATCTGTACCGCTGGTCAATCGCCTCCTGATACGCTTTGCGCATCAATTCCATGCCTCCGAAGGCTGAAACCAGCATTAACAGGGACGATTTCGGCAGATGAAAATTTGTAATCAGTGCGTTCGTGACGCGAAACCGAAAACCGGGATAGATAAAAATATCGGCCCAGCCATTTCCGGCCGCTAACGCCCCATGTTGCGCATAGACCGACTCGATTAAGCGCGTGCTGGTAGTGCCGACGCACACAATCCGGCGATTGTGAGTGATTGTCTGTGTCAAGCGCTCCGCAGCCTGCTCGGACAGTTCATACCATTCCGGCATAATTTGATGTTCTTCGACATGTTCGACTTTTACCGGCTGAAATGTGCCAATGCCGACGTGCAGGGTAACAGTCACAATCTCGATCCCTTTTTCCCTGATCGCATCAAGAAGTTGTTCTGAAAAGTGTAATCCCGCGGTAGGAGCTGCGACAGCTCCTTCATGCCGGGCATAGACCGTCTGGTACCGAAGATGGTCACCGGGCAAAACGCCCTCAGCTCGATGAATATAGGGCGGTAACGGCACCTGTCCTAAGCGGTAAAGCGTCTCCTTCAAATCTGCCTGTTTTTCAAAGACGACAACGCCTTTGCCTGCACTCCCTTTTTCCTGAATTGTACAGGTTAATTCGCCGTCGCCAAACTCTACAAGCGTTCCCGGCCGCACTTTGCCTCCAATCAACACTTCCCATATCGCCTCCTCGCGCTGTCGCAAAAGAAAGACTTCCACTTTCCCGCCGCTCGGTAATTTTCGTCCATAAAGCCTGGCCGGAATCACTCTGGTATCATTCACAACTAGCGTATCTGAAGGCGTCAGCCATTCGAGAATTCGGGAAAATATGGTGTGCGTGATCTTACCGCTTGTTCTTTCTACCACCATTAAGCGTGAGCGATCGCGCACCTCCGTAGGGTATTGAGCAATCAATTCGGAAGGAAGTGTATAATCAAAATCTGCCACCTGCATTATTCAAGCATTCCTATGCGTGTGACCGGCCAGAAGCGGAAGATGATTTTGGCCTCAACATTCGTCGCCGGCAAAAATCCCCACACATGTCCATCCGCGCTATTATTACGATTATCGCCTAACACAAATAATTCTCCGTTCGGAACTTTGATTGCAGGAATTCGATAGAGTGGGCTGGAGGCATAGGGTTCCTGCTGCGGTTCTCCATTGATATACAACCGTCCGTTTTTGACTTCGACGATATCGCCTTCAACTGCTACAATCCGTTTCACAAAACGCGAGACATCGGCCTGAGCTTGCGGCGGCGGTTCAAAGACAACAATATCACCAGCCTTCGGTTCGGTAAACCAGTACAAAAATTTACATCCTAATAAACGGTCGCCAATTTCTATGGTTGGCTGCATCGACCCGGTTGGCACATAATAAGCGCCAACAATGGTCAGGCGGATCACTAATGCAAAAAGAATTGACAAAATAATGGTTTTACTCCAATCAAACAATAAAGCTTTATATTGCGTTGTTGATTTTTGTTCAGACTCGTGTTCTAATCTATTTTCCATAAGATCTTATTCCTTACCCTGAATATAGCGTGTTCATGCTTTGGGATTAAACCATGAATTTCTTAAATAACCCGGCAAGTCTCTGTCAAGGAAGTTTTCTTGCTTTTTACGAAAATCTTATTAGGTAAGCAAAAACGGAGCTTTCATACTCCAGAAGTTATGGATTGCAGGAATTAAATTGTACACTTCGACCCTTCGACATCGCTGAGGATAACACTTCGCTCAGTGTGAGGCAGTTGTCGAGCGGAGTCGAGACCCGTGCGATCATTTTTATGAAAAAATTTATATAAAAATCCCGTTTTGATTTCACAAGCTGAAAATCCTTGACAATCCTCATAGTTATTGCAAAATTATATATTGGCGTCAGGATATTTCGCCTAACAACAAACCTGAAATGTGAGTATTGTGTCAATTTTGCATACAATGTGCTAAAGCCTTTATATGCAAACATACTGAATCGGATACACTCGTGAAGTGTAAATTCCACGGATATACCCGAAGAGAACGATGTTCATTATTTTCCCCTTGAGTCATGAACGTATGGAAGCACAGCGTTTTCCCTATGTGACCCTGGGCATCGTGCTTCTCAATGTTTTCTTCTATATTATTACCGTGCTTGTCGCCCCGAAAACTCAAATGGAACATTATGAACATGAAGTTGAACTCGTTAGTTATTATCTCTACCATTCGTATCTTGAACTCCCGACCGAAACCTATCAAAAGCTTTCCCCGGGCAATATCCAACAAATTGACATCATGAAACGCATGCAGTCTCCGGATACGCTCGGACAACTCAATCAAAATCCCGCTCTACTCAACGATATTTTGCAGGATATGCAAGAGAACATGTACGATGAAACTGAAGAAGAGCGGCAAGAACGTTTAGCTAGAATACGAGAGCAAGAACAAAAAGAACTTGATCAACTGGTTAAGGCTTTTGAACAGGCCTACAAAAATAGTTTCTACATAAAATATGGATATATCCCCAATCGAGGCGGTGTGTTGACTATTTTCTCCTCTATTTTCCTGCACGGTGGTTTTTTTCATCTGCTTTTTAACATGCTCTTTCTCTGGCTTTCCGGCTGTAATATTGAAGATTTATGGGGTCGGATTGTCTATCCGGTGTTCTATCTGTCGGGAGGAATACTGGCCACCCTGGCGCACGGCATGATGCAGCCTGAAAGTCCGATTCCTCTGATCGGAGCATCAGGCGCAATTGCGGCGGCGATGGGCGCCTTCATGATTCGGATGTATAACACCAAAATTTATTTTGTCTATCTGGTCTTCATGTTTCGTATCATGAGGGGACGGTTTAGCGCGCCGGCCTATATCATGCTCCCACTGTGGCTCTTACAGCAATTGTGGGGCGCAGCAACCGCCGGAACGTCTGGCTCTGGTGTGGCGTTCTGGGCGCATATTGGCGGATTTATCTTTGGCGCCCTGGTGGCGTTATTGTTTAAAGTGACCGGTTTTGAGGAAAATATTCTGGCTCCGACCATTGAAAAGAAGCTGATAGTCGTTGATGAGCATCTGGCAACCGGCATCGAAAAATTTCAAGAAGGCGATCTTGACGGCGCGATCAACGATCTCAAAGTCGCGTTACAACATACCCCTGACGATCCGAATGCGCTAAGCGAACTTAGTAAAGCGTATTTTAAAAAAGGCGACCGTAAACTTGCTGTACGCGAATTCAAACGCGCCGTCAACTTTTACATGAAACGCGGTGAAATGGATGAAGCAGTCGAACAATATCTGGAATTGAGCGCTGAAATGCCCGAATTGATGCTTGACCCTCCGCAGCAAATGAAAATTGCCAGCGCGTTGGAACAACGCGCCGTCAAGGAAGGTGAGAAAGGCCCTGACGACAAAGAAGCCCTGGCAAAAGAACAAGCCCTCTATCTTCACGCCGCTTCGGCCTATCGAAAGATTGTCGCTCATTATCAGCGCGGCGGTAAAGAAACCTTAGAACACCCTGATGCTATCAAAGCTTTGAGCCGCTATGGCGATATTCATCTCACCTATCTGAAGCAGCCCCAGGAGGCCTGGAAAGCCTATCAAATTCTTATGCGCTCTTCCCAACCATCTCCCGAACAGAAACAAAAGATTCAAGCACGCATTCAATACGCCATGAAAATGGTCTCGGAGCAGGCTAAAGCCGAAAAACTCAAACAAGTGAATAAAAAAATTGAAGCAACCAGGGCGCAATACGATCCGGATCACATTCCCGCTAAACCTAAAGATGTCACGCCAACGATCCCGATTCAAAAACGCCTGAAACTTGTCCCGGAAACTGATGCACCTGCGAAGTACGATGTGCCTTCCGTGGCTCCGCTCGAAGCGAATAAGGTGTTGCCGGTTGAAGGTGGTCTGGATTTGAAACGCCTATCTGAGCCGCCCCTGAGATTTGCTGATATCTATGTGATCTGTATCTTTCAACTGAAGCAGGAAAAACCCAAACCTGTTTCACCCTCGAAAAAAGGAAAAGGCCCAAAAGAAACCGGCCTTATGATGAGTTCCCAGGAAATTCTGTTTGCTGATCTGTTTATGGCCGGAGAATCGCGTCCATATCGCATCGCAAGCAATCAAATCGCCTATCCCCAGTTTTTCCGCAAGCTTCATCGTAGTTCCCTGGATAATTTCCGTCAATTCATCTTTCATATTGTCTCACAGTTGTATTCCGTATATGTGGATCAGGGTACCATGAATTTTTTGCAATCTGGCAAAGCCAGAATATTTCCGGACCAGAATGAACTGGCGCTACATGAAAAAATTTTTTGGAAACAACTTAAAGGGGCGGTCAGATTCCAGTGTGAACATTGCGGCGAAGTATATTGGATTGATGGTATGAAAATTCCCGCGGCCGGGGCTAAAACGCAGTGTACAAAATGCCATAAACCAATGTTTGTCACCCGACAAGAAAAGACAACCTCATGATAGGATAGTGAAATGGATCCGACGACTACTGGCAGTTTTAAAATAAGTTGGGTTGTTTCGGGAAAAGTCCTCGAAATTCACAAAACAACATTCTTCAAAGAAAATATATTCATAATCACTTATGAGGTTTGTTATTGATCCCATGAGGAATGCAAGCCACAAGGAGAGGCTATGATTGCCGTTCTCATATCAGCTAAAACAGAGTGGAATGTTGTCACAGCCTATTACGCCATAACCCAACTCGAATCAACGCCGTTCGGAGGGAAATTTAGTTTGAAATACGATGAGGAAGAGATCGATTTTTTCCTCGGCGGGTACGGCAAGATTGATGCCGCAGCTTCCACACAATATATCATTGATACCTATGCTCCAGCATTGATCATCAATTTCGGGACATGTGGCGGTTTTGCCGGATACACGAAGGCCGGGGATATTCTCGTGGTTGACAAAACCCTTGTCTATGATATTGTTGAGCGCATGTTTGATGCAGGCCAGGCCATCCAGGCGTACGCAACGGATATTGATGTGTCATGGGTCCAGGATATTCCTGATTTTCCTGTCATACGCTCATTGCTTGTGTCTGCTGATCGCGATATTGATCCGAAGGACGTGGAGCGATTACACCGAATGTATCATGCTATTGCCGGTGATTGGGAATCTGGATCTATTGCCCATATTTGCAAACGAAACAGCATCCCGGTCTTCATTGTCCGAGGAGTCAGTGATGTTGTCAGCGCTTATGGTGGGGAAGCTTATCAATCGCCCGCGATTTTCATCACAAGAACAGAGACTATTATGAAGAAATTGTTACACAACCTATTACCATGGATTACGATGTATCGCGCACATAGAACATAAGCAGCATAGAAGTTTGTGGAGAACTACAAGGATTGAATGGGCAAGGAATTAACTCTGCCTGTTTACTCACATCAGAAATCCTTCGTATCCAGATCCTCGTAGTTCCAGAAAAAAACCAGTAGGTTCGTTAAGCAATGGTGACATCCTGGCTCAGATACACATCCTGAATCGCATTCAGGAGTTCGACCCCGACTTTCAAGGGTTTCTGGAAGGCTTTGCGTCCGGAAATCAAGCCCATGCCGCCGGCGCGTTTGTTGATCACAGCGGTTTTCACGGCTTGCGCCAGATCGTTTTCACCGGATGCGCCGCCGGAGTTAATCAGGCCCATACGTCCCATATAGCAGTTGACCACCTGATAACGGGTCATTTCAATCGGATGATCCCCGGGAATCAGATCGGAATAGACTTTTTTATGGGTCTTTCCAAATTTGAGGGCGTTGTAACCGCCGTTGCACTCCGGTTGTTTTTGTTTGATAATATCGGCCTCGATGGTCACGCCCAGATGATTAGCCTGACCGGTCATGTCAGCGGCCAGATGATAATCGGCCTCTTCGGTTTTGAAGGCGGAATTGCGCAGATAACACCAGAGCACCGTGAACATGCCCATTTGATGCGCTTCATGGAAAGCTTCCGACACTTCCTGAATCTGGCGCGTGGCTTCATCAGAACCATAGTAAATGGTGGCCCCAACCCCGGCCGCCCCTAAATCAAAGGCTTGTTGTACGTTGGCAAACATCACCTGATCGTGCTTCGAAGGATAGGTTAACAGTTCATTATGATTCAATTTGATAATGAATGGAATTTTATGAGCGTATTTCCGCGCAAGCGAGCCGAGTACGCCCAACGTTGAGGCCACGGCATTACACCCGCCTTCAATTGCGAGATTGACGATCCCTTCCGGATCAAAGCAGACCGGATTCGGGGCAAAGGAAGCACCGGCCGAATGTTCAATGCCCTGATCAACCGGCAAAATCGAAAGATAACCGGTACCGCCTAAACGACCGTGATCGAACAACCGTTGCAAATTGGTTAAGACACGCACCGGGCGATCAGAGAGAGCAAAAATACGATCAACAAAATCCGGTCCCGGCAGGTGCAGGCTACTCTTCGGAACTCCTTTGCATTCATAGCTTAATAATGCCTGGGCTTCATTCCCTAACAGTTCTCCAATATGTGTGCTCATAAAAGAACCTCCCTTTTATAAATTATAGTCACCTTCTTTCCAATACTCTCTTATAATTTATATAGCTTTGTTCTGAAACTTGTCAATGGTAATTTCAACACCTGTCTGAAATTTTCCAACCACTATGGTTAAATTTGTTACTGTAAATAATTCTGTGCCACCTGGCTGGAGTGCGAAAGTTCTACTTTCGCAAGCGAGTGTTTGCCGGAAAATTGACACGCAAAAGTAGAACTTTTGCACTCCAGCACAGAATTATTTACAGGTACTTAAATTTTACAAAAGCATATCACTTGCACTTGACATTGGTATTCCTGGATTGTATAGCTTAGCTTATAACTATAATGCAGCTTTAACAAATCTTGCAACCATTAGGAGATGTTGCTAAGGAATGACAACCGAAATTACATTGAGCGAGAGAGGTATTTGAGAACACCTCCTCAATCAAGTTGGAGGCACCTATGAATATAAAAGAATTGAACAAAAGTTTGATCCTCGGTATTGGACTCATATTTGTTTGGATCGCGTTTGCATCAAACGCCATGAGTCAAGGTCATGGCGCACATACTCAACATGAGATGCCTTCATCAGCAAGTCCAGAACAGCATTTTGAAGCCACGCTTTCGACGCCTGAAGTCATCAAACCGAACCAGATGGCGACGATGACTATTCATATTCAGGATGCTCACGGACACAAGGTCACGGACTTTGAGACGTTTCAAGAAGCATTAATGCATCTGATTGTTGTCAGCGAAGACTTGCAGTTCTTCGATCATCTTCATCCGAAATATGACGGACATGGAAATTTTGAAATGACTGCCAATTTCCCTACGGCCGGAGTGTACACTCTGTTTAGCGATTATAAACCGGCAGGTCAAGCTGAGCAGGTTTCTGTGCTCAAACTTGAGATCCTGGGAACAAATCCCCCTGCTCCTGTCATTGATACGAAGATCACAGAAAAAATGTTTGCAGACACAATGGTGCGGTTCAGTGTGTCGCCGACGCCTCTGAAAGCTGACGATGAAACAGTGGTCACTTTTGATCTGCGAGAAGCGGCGACGGGTCAACCGGTGACCGAATTACATCCATATTTGGGTGAAAAAGGGCATCTGGTGATTATCAGACAGTCGCCAAATCTGACCCGGACTGACTACATCCATGCACATGCCATGAAAGACGGCGAAGCTTCAGTGATTCAATTTATGACGAATTTTCCGCAGCCAGGATTGTATAAACTCTGGGGACAGTTTAATAAGGGTGGGACAATCATCACCGCTGATTTTTGGGTAGATGTGAAACAACCCGAACAAACCGTTGAACCTCAGTCAATGATGCCCACTATGATGGGGATGCTGTTGGACCAGATGGCGACCACATTAAGCCAGGATAATGTCTCGCCGGAAGCGGTCAAGCAGGTGGCGGAACAATTGAAGCAGATGGCGCATATAATGAAACAGATGCCAATGATGGGTATGATGTCTGACAAAGAGGGCATGATGTCCATGAGGCATGGCAAAAAGATGTGCAAAATGTGTAAGATGATGCAGGCGCAGCCGGCAGTTTCTGAAGAAAACGATAAAGAGCAGCCACATCATTAGTGTGCAAAGGTATTGACGGGGTAGAGGTTTTCACAGGGGGAGTATGGCTTGTCTGATCAACAAGTTCAGAGTGCTATACCTCCCTGTAAAAGCAGGGCTGTTCAGTTCTGAGGCTTATTGTCATCTCGACTTCGCTCGATGACCGGAACACCGCACGTCGAGCGAAGTCGCGCACGTCGAGCGAAGTCGAGCACGTCGAGCGAAGTCGAGACGGTATGTTTTGCGAGAATTTAACAGTCCTGCCTGTAAAAGCGTATCTCTGGTCATTTAAGTAGTCATGAATAATTTTTTTCAGTCTCTCTCAACACCCGCAAAGACGCAAAGCCCTTGAAGATGAATTCTTTGCGAGCTTTGCGGGCTTTGCGAGAGAATTCAAACGAAGTTGGATGAATAGCAGAAAACGATCTTTACTGGTGATAAAAATTTGAACATTATCTTTGACAAATTTTTATCATCGCTTTATATGTTTTGTCACACGTTCTTTCGATGTAGATTGCCAATGTACAATTAACGTTGATTGCCAAATGTATCAAGAGGTTGCCCTGTGACAAAATTTATTTCTTATGTGATCGGATTACTGCTTGGCGCCGTGGTGCTGTTAGGCGTGGCCTTATGGCTGTTTCTTGCGCCCTTGTTTCAGGCCGATGAAATGCTGGCTCAAATTCGCGTGGAAAACGTGATTGACGATCGCTGTTATTTTGTTTCTTTAGAGGTGCTTCCGGATCATGATGAGACGCAACGTCAAGAAGTGCTGGCGCGTACTTCGATCTGCGGCGATTTTTTGGGATTGGGATATGAGTTTACCCTGCCGGAAAAGACCTTTTTATTGATGAAAAAGCCGGGAATTGTGATTACAAACTTAATTGCGATTGAACGCAAAGGGTATAATCAAACCGGGAATGTTTCGGTAGGACGCTATAATCTGGAAATCGTGGAGGCGTTTCGCGGCCTGGTGTCTAATTTGTTGAAAAAGACGCCTATGGTCAAAAATATTACCTACGATACCAAAACTCTGCTGAAAAAACCGAAACAAGGGGCGATCATCATGTATAAACTCGAACCCCTGCGCCAACAAGTTGTGGTAGAGTGCCAGGGCTGCGCGGAGTAAGAGTGGAGTGCGAAAGCTCTGCTTTCGCTTTCAAAGCCAGGCTTTGACACTCCAGGCTGCTTATTTTTCCGGAGACATTGCGCTTTTGACGAGGGTGACAACGTTATCACAAATTCGCGCCGCATCACCGATATAGGCTGAGACTTCCAGTTTACCCATCCGTTGTTTCAGATCATCATCAATAGCCAGGCTGTTCACAAGGTCGGTCAGAGCTTCACGTGTGATCTTTTTGCCTCTGGTGTGTTCTTTGAGCAGCATATAGGGATCTTCGACGCCGGCGGTTCTCAGGATCGTCTGCACTGGCTCAGCCAATAACTCAGGACTCTCATTGAGATCGGCCAGACACTTTTCCCGGTTGATCGTAACTTTCTGTAATCCTCGCAGAGTTTCTGTCAGCGCGAGATACGCATGAGCGAGCGCAACGCCGATATTGCGCGTCACGGTGCTGTCAGACAGATCGCGCTGCATCCGCGACCGGCACAATTTATCCGCAAATAGGGCAAGCAGGGAATTCGAGATCAGCAGATTGCCCTCGCTATTCTCAAAATTGATCGGATTCACTTTGTGCGGCATGGTAGAAGACCCGACTTCCCCGGCGACCGTGCATTCGTAAAACAGTTCGAACGCGATATACTGCCAGAAATCCTGATCCAAATCCAGCACGATATTATTAATCTGGCGGGTGATGTTAAAATATTCGGCCCAGGTATCGTGATCTTCGATTTGCGTTGTGGCGATATTGTGAACCAGTCCCAGACTTTGCACAAAATTGGCTGAGAATGTCATCCAATCATATTCAGGAAAGGCCGCTAACATTGCTGAAAAATTGCCGACCGCGCCATTGAGTTTGCCGGTAAACCGAAACGCTTTGAGCTTCCGGTATTGCCGATGTAGCCGGTTGAGAAACACGGCAACTTCTTTGCCAGCGGTCGTAGGTGAGGCTTTTTGTCCATGCGTCCGCGCCGGAAAAGGGATCGCTTTCCACTGTTCAGCCAGGTCGCATAACGTGTTCAACAGTTTACCCAACTGCGGCAACTGTTCTTGTGCGAGGTACTCCTTAAACAACAGGTTATATGCGAGGTTATTGACATCTTCTGAGGTCAGCCCAAAATGAATCAAGTTATTATCGGCAAGATTGACCTTTTTGCGTAGAAACATTTCACAGGCTTTGACATCATGCCGGGTCGTGGCTTCAATCGCCTTGATCTTGTCATAATCCTGCTCGGAAAACAGATCAAGGGACGCTGCAATTCGTTCTCTTTCATCGGATGTCAGCGGCGCAAAGAGCCTCGTGCTATCAAGCGCGAGCACATACAGCAGTTCAATCCGACAGCGCGAACGCATGAGCGCAAACTCCGAGAAATAGTCACTCAGATGAGATAACCGTTCTGCATAGCGGCCATCAAGTGGGGAAATGGCATGTTCCATGGTGATTTCTCCCTTATTATTCAAAAGGCCGTTCAATGCAAGGGCTGGGCTGCGTGAAGAACTTCGGACCGGCTTCAGTCATGTAAATGCAGTCTTCCAGCCTGACGCCAAACTCCCCGTAGATTGCGATCATGGGTTCATCGCTGAAACATAACCCTGGTTGCAGAGGAGTCTTATTACCCTGGACAATATGATACCACTCATGGATCTCAAGGCCGATGCCGTGACCGGTACGGTGCGGCAGCCCCGGCGTTTTATACCCTGGCCCAAAGCCGGCACCGACAATCACCTTGCGAGCCGCGGCATCCACATCTTCGCAAGGTACGCCGAGCTGAGCAGCAGCATACGCGGCGGCCTGCGCCTCTTTTTCTAAATTCCACACATCGCGCTGCCGTTGGGTCGGGTCGCCGAACACAATGGTGCGACTGATGTCAGAATGATAGCCTTCCAACGTACAACCGCCATCCATCAACACTACATCCCCTTGCTTGAGATAGGTCATTTCTTTACTTCCATGCGGAAAAGCGGTACTTTTTCCGAACTGAACCTCAATACTCCCTTGTACGCCTAACGCTTTATGCGCTGCGATACTATTCGCACAAAATTCTGCCTGTGACATTCCTTCGCGTAAAAGGGAGATACACACTTTGTATGCCTCAACCGTAATATCCATGGCGCGCTGGATCAGGGCAATCTCTGTAGGCGATTTCACAGCGCGGCATGGAATGGTGACCGGGTCGGCGCTGAGAAATTCCAGGTGAGGGGCGGCGATGCGAATCCCGTTATACAGGAAAAAACGCACGCTCTCTTCGATCCCGATTCGCCCGCTGCTGATACCCCAATCCTTGAAAATCTCGGACACTAAGGCATAAGGGTTTTCGTGCTCTTCCCAGACGCGAACCTCATCACCAAAGAGCAGTAATTCACGCAGCCGCTCTTCTTCAAATGCCGGACACACGTACGCGATTTTTCCCTGATCCGAAATGACGGCTGCCATCATGCGCTCGCTTCGTTCCCAGGCGATCCCGGTGAAATAAAACAGGCTCGCTCCCGGTTCAAGGTAGATGGCCTTGATACGATTCTCTGTCATCAGGCGGCAAGCTTTCTCTATACGCCCTTGCCGTTCTTCAAGCGTAATTGGGATGATGCCTGCTGTCATTGATTGTAAATCTTCAATTTTCCTCATGGGCACGGATTCCTCCTTATTATTTTTCCTGCTGATACGTTTAAAACTTTATGAATACATTGGAGTTGTTGCTCAATAAGCCGTATGACCTGTCTATTCTTCGTCATCAAGGCAGGCGACGTGAGATCCGTCAAGGAAAATTACGCGGCGGCAGCCTCAACATTCGTCCTGTTCAGTTTTCACAATATCACCAAGAATTTCGAAGGCTGCCGCGACTCGATCCAGAGCTGCGGTAATTGCTCGTCCAATTACCAAAATGCTCGCGCCAGCCTGGATTGCCTGCCTGGGCGTCAACACCCGTTTTTGATCATTACCGGCAGCCGTATTGGGGCCTTGAATTCCCGGTGTGACATACAAAAAATCGGAGGGTAAATGCCTGCGAATCGCCTGTAAATCCGCCGACGAACACACAATGCCGTCAAGCCCGGCCTGCTGCGTGAGTTGCGCCAGATGTAAGACATGAGCTTCCAATGAACCGGGAATCTGCAAATCCGTATGAAGCGTCTGTTGATCAATACTGGTGAGCACTGTCACCCCGATAATTTTCGGCAGACGCAGGCGATGCGCAGTGCTGGCTTCTTTCGCGCCCTCAAGCGCAGCTTGCATCATTTTCAATCCGCCGGAAGCATGAACATTAAACAGATACACTCCTATCTGCGTGGCCGCGTATGCTGCGCCTTTAACCGTGTTCGGAATGTCATGGTATTTCAAATCCAGAAACACTTCGGCCCCAAAATCATGCACGAGTTTTACCACGTCCGGACCAAAGCGCGTAAACAACTCTTTCCCGATCTTAAATAACCCGACCACCGGGCTTAATTCTACAAGGCAGTGCTTGATCGCTTCAAAATCATAAAAGCTATCTAAGGCCAGACAGATTTTCTTTCTGGCGCGTTGTTCTTGTGCTGTCAGTTGCATTTTTATCCTCGTGTGAAACTACAAGGATAACTCATAAGCAAGGATTTGTTATCCCTGGGCATGTGTGAAATCCTTGTCATTTCATTGTGCCGGGTGAGCGTCAGCTCGTGTAAACTCCTATGTACGTACAAACAAACCTGTTGGCACCAGTCTGCGCTGATACGTTCATTCATGCGTATGTGAACACGGCTGTTCACATGTACGACTCCTTCAAAAATGGGCCGTCAACACATAGACGGCGACCGTCGGGTGCGGAGCAACTGCCGCATAATCCGACGCCGCATTTGGCAACATAATCAATGGCGCTATAAATATTTTCAGTGGATGTGTAGCATTGCTCAAGCTCTACGGCAGTTGCAATCATGGCTTGCGGGCCACAGTTGAAAAAGATTGGCGAGATGCCGGCCGCTCGCTGTTGCAAATAGCGATCCAACAATTCGGTAATAACGCCCTGAAAACCCAAACTACCGTCTTCAGTCGCAATATGCAGTTCCGCAATTTTCCCGGCATGATCCAGATAAAAGAGATGACGTGCATCTCTCGCGCCAACGAAGAGCGTGGAATGTTGGATAGATTTTGCCAGAGGATAGATCGCCGCCAGTCCGCATCCGCCGCACACAAAGATCGGCGAGCTGTTTTGCGGGATGTTGACAGACATCCCATAAGGACCGCGCACATACACCAGATCGCCAGGCTGAAGCTGACAGAGTTTTTTGGTGAAACAACCGCGCTGCTGAATCGCCAATGTAAGCGGCTGTTCATCGAGCACTGAAAAGGGTTTTTCGCCAACTTCAGGCAGCCAGAGGAAGATAAACTGACCGGGCTGAATGGCGAGATTGCCGTCAAAGGTCAGCAGCGACAAATCTTCAGCCAATCGCCTGTTTTCGCTGAGGCAATACGGCGTGAACGTCATATCAACATTCTGCAAGAGCATACTTGCCGTATTCGTCTGATAGCGTAGATCCGTTGTCAGGGCGTGAAAATATGTGGGCAATTTTTCAGAGGGAAGTCCGGCCAGAGCCGAACCAATGCCGATAATTGACGCTCCGGCTTGTTGATACGCTCTGACGTCTTCCGCCGTGCTGACGCCGCCGCATCCGATCAGCGGCACATCAACGGCCTGCGCAATGTCACGCACGCATTTCAAACCGATCGGGAAAATCCCGTTGCCAGACATCCCACCGTAAGCGTTGGTTAACACAGGAGAGCCATCGTACGTGTAATAACCCGGTCCGACGGTATTGATCGCGCACAGGGCATCAGCTCCGGCCTGAACTGCTGCTTTTGCAATGTCAGCGATATTGTTGACATTAGGCGTTAATTTGGGAATAACCGGAATGGAGACCGCTTGTTTTACAGCATGCGTGACGTCATGTACCAATTGCGCATTCTGCCCCAGCGTCATGCCGTAGCCGCTGGCATGAGGGCAGGACAGATTCAATTCCAGGCCATCTGAATAGGGCGCAAGTCGTTTTGCGACTTCAACAAACTCGTCAATCGTTCCGCCGAATATGGAGGTGAGCAGGAAACGATCTGGAGGGAGACGAAGTGTCTGGAGTTGGGCAGCAAAGGCTTCCACGCCCGGATTGGTCAAACCAACGGCGTTCATGAAACTCCCTGGCGCATACTGCGTAAGCACCGGTTCCCGGTACCCGTTTCGCGCGTACAAGCCGACGCTTTTTGTAGTAATGATTCCGATTTCAGGAATGTCACGGGCAATGCGTTCAATGACACTGATCTGCGTGGTCATCACGCCGGAAGGAATCGTAAAACAGCCCGAAATCTGCTTACCTAAAAATGTAGATGTCATGACATTGGACTCACATTAGGGAAACCGTGTCTGGGTCCCCATTGTTGCGGATTAGTGTTCCATTCCTGGATCATGGTAATTTTTTCAGAACGGATCATCTGTTTTTCGGCGGCAACCTGCACCAGGGTGCTAAAATTCGTCAGTGCCTCTGTATGGCAGCGCGCGTCTCGGAATTTTTGCGCTGCTTCCTGAAATTCGTAAGTGAAAATCGCCATCATGCTTAGCACATTTGCTCCGGCCTCGCGACAGGCATTGACCGCGTTCAGGCTGCTACCACCAGTGCTGACCAGATCTTCGAGTACCACGACGCTTATGCCGCGAATATCGCCGCCTTCAATCAATCGACGCTGCCCATACTCTTTGCTCGCTTTTCTAATATAGACCATCGGTCTGTTGAGAAGGGCAGCAACCCAGGTAGCCCAGGGAATAGCCGAACTTGCGGTTCCGGCGATGACGTCTGGAGAGAAACTGCGAACACGCTCCGCAAAGGCGTGGGAAATGATTCGGCGTTCGTTCGGAAAAAATATCAAACGGCGATTATCACAGTAAATGGGGCTTCTCAGGCCAGAAACATAGATGTATGGTTCGTCTGCGTTAATCGTGACCGCTTCCTTTTCAAGCAGAATCTGTGCGATTTCCCGCGCTTGTCGGGTCCTATCCTGTGGACGCCCAAGTTGACTTTGGGCGAGTTCGCGTTCATAAAAAATGCAATCCAGGCCATCATTTAGCCACAGGATTTTTTCAAAAGTCAGTCGGCCGTTGCTCGATTTCACAATCCGTTCCGCTTTTAAAACATCGGTCAGGACAACATCCTGAAGTTGTCCGAGCGTATCGCGTAAGATGTATAATTCTTTCATAGTTTTTTCTGCCTACGAAACACACGGAAAGACGCGGAAATTTGGGGAAATTTTGGGGACAACAACAGGTGTGAGAAATCAATGAATTGGGAATGGTCAAGAAATTCGTTCTATTTCTCAATTCATTGTATTTTTTTCCGTGTCTTTTCGTGTGTTTCGTGGGCATATCAAAAGCCCTTAGTTCACTAACGCGCTCCGAATTTTCATTTTATCCACTTCATTCAAACGCTGGCCTGCGGCAATTTTAGCCCAGGTGGTGAAATTGTAAAACCGCAGACTATTTGCAGCGTAACAAATTTCATGATACAAATCCATATTCCCGGCCGGCAGGAAGAAATCTTCCACATTATCCGTTCCGATTCGAACAGGGATGTCAGCCAGTAATAGATCGAGAACACGGGTAATGCTGTTGTGCATAGGCACCAACAAATTCCGATTTTGTTTGTTTGATAGCGTGGCGCTAGGGCAGACGATGACGCCGATATTCGTTTCTCGCAAGCCTTCTACTACGCGCTGAAAACGTTCTTCGTCATAAGAAGCGATTGACAGCGCGTGCACTGCCCAGATTGTAGGCGTGCGTTTTTCTGTCCGGCCTCTGGAATCGGGACGCAGCCAGCGTACCGCTTCGATCAAGGTTTCTGTACCATTTTCATCGGGACGATTACTCTGATCAACGTGCAGATGAACTTCTTTATATTCCATTTTATTGGCAAATTCGAGAATCCGGCGAAAATGTTCATTGAAACCGATATGGCCAAGACGAGCGTCACGTTCCGGCAGAGTGCCGATAAAATCGGCAATTCTGGCTCCCTCACTGAACACCTTCCAGCGTTCCGGCTGATCGTCTTTAAATCCGAAAATCGGATAAACACCGATCCGAAACTCGATGCGGTCTTTATATTTCTGCTTAAGCTCGCATCCCACTTCCAGCGCAGATGTCCCAATACAATCCGCAGTTGTATCAATGAAACTGTCGAGTCGGCGCGTTCCGCAAGCGATGGATTCTTCTAACACTCGCGACATTCGTTCTCTCAGCGACTCTTTGGTATAGGCCAAACCTTCATGTAATGCACCGGTAGTGTGCTGTTTGGCCTCCAATGGATATGTAGCGATTTCCCACGGATCCATATCTGCATGTTCGACGTATTTAGATTCCATCACATAAGCCCGGTCAATGTGAGCATGGGCATTAAACCAGCCGCCCAGATTCCTGACCGCATTGCGTAATTCTTGTTCAAATCCCATACGATTCTCCTCTGAAAATGTAGCGCGAAACTCCAGTTTCGCGCATCGTTGATCGCCGCGAAACTGGAGTTTCGCGGTACATCTCATCTCCCCTGCACAGAGTATGTTCATTCGCCGTGGTGCGTTTGCCAAAACGAATGAATAACTCCTTTCAAAATGCAGAGCGAAATGGTATTTCGCGCATCAATGTCCAAAAAAAACGCCCTTTGCTCGTAAAGAGCAAAGGGCGAAGGGTAAAAAAAATCCCCTTGATCGCTATGATCAAGGGGATCATCCCTCCTACTGGGAACAGGAGCAAAAAGAAAGACCTTTCGCCGCGCCCGGATAAAAAAGGCATCTCGCAAAAATTTAGTGTCAATCTGTAGGTGTGCTTGTCTTGCTCTCATAATTAAGGCAACACTTAATGAGATGGAATGGTTTCTGTCAACTTTTTTTTACCATGTTTTCAAAAATCGGATTCTGTTGGTTATAACAGACCGCATTCGAGGTAACGCCTGTCTTCCTGTCTCAGCGTGTTGATAAATTCTTGCTGTTCTTCCCAAAATACAAGGTACATCTTGCTTCTGTAGCTGATATGCGGGCGTTTTTGCAGGATGAAACCCAGAGGATGAGACTCATGCACACCAATCAGGAAAAAAGGGACAGAGCCGGTTACATACGCCAGATATTCAAGAAACAGAGAAAAAATTTCCGGATTCTGGTCTTTGACGGCCCAGAACGACAGGGTACAGAAGGCTAAGATACTACCCGGAGCAGGCAGCGCCGGAAATCCGAACAGGGGCAAAAGTTTGGTAAAGGGATACAGACATCTGAAGTATCCACCGTAGCCTTGCAGCAGATATTGCTTGTAGGAACGTTGATCCCATAACGCCCCAACTGCCAAAAATTCGCCGTGAGCATCTTGCATAACCCAAAAATCTTTAACCCCCAAATCAGGAAATACGCCGGAAAGCAGAGCAGTTTCCGTGATCACCGGGAAAAATTGCATCTGTCGCCCCTGCTCATGCAGAAAAGCGACAAGTAACGGCAAATCAGCCATCGTGGCTTGTCTGAAGGAACAGGAAGCAAGCAGGGCTGAACGTGATTTTAGAGGTCGTCCGGTGCGGAGGGCAAAAATTTCATATTTCCCAAAAGGCTGGTAAGTGGGCATGAAAACCCGGTGTTTTTCTAACATCGCCTGTACATCCAGATTCTCTTCGAGAATTGTGGTGATGTAGCACGCGACATGCTTCGTCTGGTGTAATGTTCGCAAATACGCATATCCCCGGTGCAAAATCGGAAACTTTTTCAGGTAGGTTCTGGCGACGCGCAGTCCGAATAAATAGCCAACTCTGGTAGGGATGCCATTCACAAATAGGTTACGGATGGCGCACGCGCCGAATCCGGCAATTTTGCCGTATTGAGTATCTCTGGCGACAATAATATCCACCTCGTCCCCTTCCTGCTTAAAGGACCAATAGGCATCCGGGCGGCGGGTGTAAATCAACGCAATATGACCTTTGAATGACGCCTCTTCCAGGATGTGTAAAATTTCATCGCTATCCTGAGCCGTCGCCTGCTCAAATAGAAAACGGGAATGTTGCGTGGGCATTTATTTCGGCAACTCCTCCAGACCTTCTCCAAGCAGGAGGCCGAGCTTTTGGTCAACCTCGCGTTGCAGATTCAAATTTTGCAGCCAATAACTCAAAAAGAAAAGCGACGTGGCCTTTCGTCCGAATAAGGCGGTTCCGCGTCTAAAAATGGAAGAAAAATTGAAGAACTCGCGGCGGGCTGCGGCGCAGCGTTCGGATAATTCTGCGGGCGACATGTTTTTGGGGCGAAATGGAATGGTGCCATACGTATAATCGGATTCCAGCCACCAATGCGGGCTGAGCAAACGCCCTTCCTGTTTCAAGCGTTCATACAGGGCGGTCCCCGGCAATGGAAGTAAATGGTTAAAGGCGGCAAAGAAAAATTTGTGCTTCATTGAAAACTCAAGAGCCTTGTCAAAGGAGGCCGGCGTGTCATAGTCGAACCCAAACACAAAGGTGGCGTAAATATGAATCCCGGCCGCATGAATGCGCTGGACCAATTCATCCATATTGCCGAGTTTTGCAGCCCAGGCTTTGTGCATCTGTTCTAAATTTTGTTGCTCTAATGATTCAAAACCTATCAGCAGCATATCACAACCGCTCTTTTTGAGCCAGCGCAGTAATTCAGGATGCTGAGCCACGGTCAATGTCCCTTGCGAGGCCCAGTGAATGCCTAACGGTTCGATGGCATGACATAAATCAAGCGCGTACCGGGGATTGGCAATGATATTGTCGTCCACCAGAAAGAAATACCGTTTACCGGAACATTTGATGTCTTCAACCACATCAGCAACCGAACGGCGGTGGTATTTCGCATCATAATAGGAAGTAATCGCGCAAAATTCGCAGTCATACACACAGCCGCGCCCGGTTTCTACTAAGCCAAGGGGCAGGTATTTTTTTCCATGAAAAATCTTCCGATCCGGCAGGACCGTATAACCTGGTTTTCCAGGATAATACGGCTGAAGTGTTCCCTGTTGCGCATCGTGCAAGAGGTGATGCCACACCCCTTCGGCATTGCCAATCACCACGGCGTCAGCGTATGCAGCCGCTTCTTCCGGGAGGGCGGTCGGATGATAGCCGCCCAGAACGACCGGAATGCCGCGCGCCCGGAATCTTTCAGCAATACGGTAGGCGCGTCTGGCCGTGTAGGTTTCGACCGTGATCGCGACCAGATCGGTATGCGTGTCATAATTGATCAATTCCAACCGGTCATCAAAAAATTCTCTCTCCATGTCCGGCGGCGTGAGCGCGCTGAGCGTAGCGATGGGCAGCGGTTCCATCTTCCAGGTGTGAATATATTTTTGTCCCGGCTTTTTCCCGACCGCCGGATAAATGAATGTCAATTTCATGTTGTGACCCCAGAAGATTAGCCACGAAGATACACCAAGAAACACGAAGAAAAGAAAAAAACAAAAATATCTTCGTGCTCCTTCGTGTATCTTCGTGGCTCAAAAAACTCTGATCAATCATCTTCGGTATAGATAAATCGTTTCCATTCCAACTTTCCATGGCTGCCAAAATTGATCAGTAATCCAACATTCATTCGAGTCGCTTTTAAATAATTGAGTAATTGTGCTTCTTCTTTTGTGGTTAAACGAGAAATACATTTCAATTCAACGATAATTTTACCATAGCCAACATAATCGGCAATGTATTCTTTTTTCAGCTTTTTTCTTTTGTAATCAACAGGAACTTTTACCTGAGTTTCACAGGGAATCTGGCGATCATAAGATTCGAGTTCCATCGCTTCTTCATAAACAGCTTCCAAAAATCCTGAGCCAAGCTCCTTATGTACTTCAATTGCTGCTCCAATAATGTTATAGACTTCTTCTTTGTAGAGTAGATCTTTTTGCATCATGATTTTATTTGAGCCACGAAGATACACGAAAGAACACAAAGAAAGGAAAAAACTTCGTGCTTCTTCGTGTATCTTCGTGGCTAAAATCGTTGTGTTTCAGCCAATAAGCGGCGGATGTAGAGCTTATATGCCAGATTTCCGACAAAAGTAATCGGGAAATTCAGGCCTGATCCGTGTGTGCGTTTGACAATTGAAGGGAATCTGTACGTTTGTTGATACGCCCACTTAAATCCGGCGTCAAGCTCCTGAGGGGACATTCGTTTCGGCAGAAAAACGACATGTTGCGTGTCGTAATATTCCCAGCGTGTGTGCAGTAGGCGATTTTCAGCTTGTACCCGTTCAAAGGCGCGTGTGCCGGGGTAGGGGGTGTAAATGGCATAGCGGGGAATATCAATATGCAAAGTATCCACCATCTCTACTGTAGTAGCAAAAATAGATGTATCATCCTCGTCGAGACCGAAAATAAAGCAGCCCTGAATGATGATACGGCGGTCGTGCAGTTTATTGACAAATTCCTGATACTGTTCGACTTTATTAAAACCTTTATGAATGGAAGTGAGCGAGTGGTGGTTAATTGATTCAAAGCCAATCAACAAAAATTTACAGCCGCTTTGCTGCATTAAATCGAGTAATTCCTCATCCTGACCGATTCGGGTTGAAGCCAGCCCGCCCCAGGATGTTTTAAGCGGAATCAGAGCGTGCAGAAATTCTTTGGCATATTCCGGGTCTTCGGTTAAGTGCACGTCGCTGATGGCAAATCTGCGGGAAGGAAGCTTGCGGATTTCGTCAATCACATCAGCGATGGGGCGCGTCTGCCAGCCGAATTTGACCGCCGGAACCGTACAAAAGTCGCAAACTCCGCGACAACCGCGCGTGACCATCACAGTGTTCGGAAGCATATAACCAAAGCGGCGTTGCAGGTCGCGCCGGGGACAGGGAAGATGTTCAAGCGACGTCGGGCCCGTTGTGTGATATACCGGCTGTAAGCACCCTTGTGCGAAATCGCGCAGGAGCTGCGGCCATGTAGTTTCACTGAATCCAATGACCACCGCATCCGCGTGTTGTTTGGCTTCATCTGACAGCAGCGTGACATGCACCCCGCCTAATACCACCGTTGCGCCTTGCGATCTGAAACGATCGGCAATCTGATACGCGCGGGTTGACGTGCCGGTCATACAGCTTATACCGACCAGATCGTAGTGTTTGTGAAAAGGAATTCTCTGGATACTTTCATCCACTATCTCAATCTGCGCCTTCAATTCCGGCGGAACCAATGCGGCCAGCATCGTGGCAGTTAAGGGCGCTTCGCGGAATGAGACATCAAACAGCCCCAACCGTAGCTTGTGAATCCTGCCATCCGGCAGGATAAGCAAAATCTTGAACGATGAAATGATGTGAGTGTTTATAGATGTCATGCCGCTATGTTTAGTGCCTTACAGAAGACACCAACGGATTGAAGAAATCAATGAATTTTACAAGTGAACACGGGTACAATCCGTTGATGTCTTGCCTCCGTTGTTGTGCTTCTGTTGTTCTTCAGTTCACCGAATTTTGTAGGCCTCCCTGAAGTCTGGCGTTTCAATGGCATAGGTCATGCGAAAACCTTCTACATTGCTGCGCAGGCCATGTAACCCATTCATCGTGCCGATAAAGACCATCATGGCGTCTTCAGCCATCAGGCGTTGGACTTCAGCATACATGATTTTGCGTTGTTCCGGTTCTGCCGTCACGGCCGCTTCGTTGATCAGCCGCGCCACTTCCGGGTTTTTATAATTGATATAGTTCTGTTCCGGGTCGCCGAATCCTGCCAGCCGTCCATTCGGATCGAGTTTGCCGGTATGGCCGATGATCGTCATGTCAAAGTCGCGCCCCCGATACACATTGCTTAACCAGGTCGCCCAATCCATCAACTGTATTTTAGCGTCAATACCGACCTGTTTCAACATATTTTGTACCATATTGCCGGCGTTAACGTGCGGGCTGTAATTTTGGGGTAAGGCGAGTGTGAGCTTAAACCCATCAGGATAACCGGCTTCAGTCAACAAATCTTTGGCTTTTTGCGGATTATAGGGATACATGTCGCTATAATCCACATAATACGGACTTCCGACATCGAGAAACGATCCGATGATCGCGCCGCCAGTATAAGCAATATCGAGTAATGCTTGTTGGTCAATGGCATGGCAGATCGCTTTTCTTACGAGTAGATTATCGAATGGAGGACGTTGATGGTTCATTGCTACGACCAGAGCTAACGCCGTCGAATAGGTAAAAAGTTTTGTTTCGGGATTTCCTTCGATTTTGGGGACATTATGCATATCCAGGCTCTGGATAATATCAAACTCTCCAACCAATAAGCCTTGCAGTTGCACGGTGGCATCAATCACGACCTTAAATTCGATTTCATCCAGATACGGTTTCCCTTGCTGCCAATAATTCGGGAATCTGGTGTAACTGAGATGATCATCACGAATCCATTCTTTGAACATAAAAGGTCCTGTTCCGATGGGATGCGTACTGAAATCATGCCCTGCTTCAATCGCCCGTTTCGGCAGAATCGCACTCCATCCCGATGCCAACGTTGCCATTAACGGAGCATAAATCTTTTCGAGGGCGAATTGGATTGTCAGATCATCAAGCACCGTAATTTCTTTGACGAATTTAAATTCCGGTTTGTGCGGCGATGTTGATTCCGGGGCAAGGATGCGCTCGAATGTGGCTTTGACATCCGCTGCCGTCAACGGGTCGCCATTGTGAAAAACAACTCCTGGACGTAAATGAAACGTGAGTGTCTTATTTTCTTGAGATAACTCCCAGGATTCCGCCAACGCAGGAACTAGGTTGCCGTGTTCATCAGGTTCAAGTAAGGTATCATACGTGCTTTTGACGTGTTGAAATGTTAAGGTGCCTGAAGTTGCCTGTGGATCAAGAGTATCCGGGGTTCCAGGAATGGCATACACTAGTTTGCCGCCCAAAACCGGGGACGGCGTTTGCGCGAAACAATTCATCAGCATTGGATTCAGGATGAAAGAAACACTGAAAAATATCAAAAACAGCATTATGCAGCGAAATTTCGTGTTCATACAAAACTCCTTTATTCAATTTCTATGGGGTTGATATTGTTGAGTAAATCCAACAAAGCTTTTGGAAACGCATTATCCCAACCTTGTCAACAGTTTTATGTAGTTCTTTTCTCAAATAACTCGTATATACCCTTATTTACCAGATTATGATTATCTTTCATCCATTTTTGAAAAAAAGCTTGACTTTTTTCGAACGGCGTTCAAAAAGAAGTACACATGTCATGGGGGAGTGGATAGCGGTCTGGTGACGCTCCTGGACTTCAAATCCAGTGTGGGGCGCTAATACCGTCCTGGGTGGGTTCGATTCCTACGCACTCCCGCCACCACGTTTACGATCGATTTTTTCACCCCAATTTTCATTATCTTCATTCTCAAATTCCTTGATCTCAGAAAAATTCATTGACGAAAATCAGAGCTTTCAATATTTCAGCAATCAGTTATTAAGGCAACAAGAAAAAAATTGATCGTGCTTTGGGACAGAAGTTGTTACTAACAAACCTTGCCGGACTTTGTCGGACAAGTCTGAGCTGTTCGACAAAGTTTGATAGTAAGAACTTCTATCCTAAAGCCGTCTGGGAAGAGGAACTCAGGATTGTAAAAAGGATACGAGCATGAAATTTGTGGCTGATTTTCATATTCACTCCCATTATTCTCGCGCCACCAGCAGCGAATTAACCTTTGAACATCTGCACAAATGGGCGCAGTTGAAAGGCGTGCAGGTAGTTGGAAGCGGGGATCTCACCCATCCCGGCTGGCTGCAAGAGATGCGAGAAAAATTGGAGCCGGCCGAAGAGGGGTTATTTCGCCTCAAAGAGGATGTTGCCAGAGCCATGCAGCCGGAGATTTTTACGGCTTGCCAGCAGCCGGTGCGTTTTATTCTGTCGGGGGAAATCAGCAACATTTATAAAAAACACGATAAAACCCGCAAAAACCACCATGTCGTGTTCCTCCCTTCCTTTGAAGCGGTGGAGAAATTTCAGACCAGTTTAGAGAAGATTGGCAATATACGTTCTGACGGACGTCCGATTTTGGGGCTGGATGCCCGTGATTTACTGGAAATCGTGCTGGAAACCGATCCGCAAGCCTATTTGATTCCGGCGCACATCTGGACCCCCTGGTTTTCGCTGTTCGGGTCGAAATCCGGGTTTGACAGCATTGAAGAATGTTTTGAAGATTTGACCCCGCATATTTTCGCGCTGGAAACCGGATTGTCCTCTGATCCGCCGATGAACTGGCGACTTTCGACTCTGGATCGCTATACGCTGGTGTCGAATTCCGACGCTCATTCTCCTCAAAAACTGGCGCGGGAAGCGAATCTTTTCAATACGGACCTCTCTTATCCGGCAATGTTCGAAGCGTTGAAACGCAGAAATCTGCAAACCTTTCTGGGCACGATCGAATTTTTCCCGGAAGAAGGGAAATATCATTACGATGGACATCGTAAGTGCAACATCTGCTGGGACCCTGAAACTACGCGCAAGCATAATGGAATCTGTCCGGTATGCGGGAAAAATGTAACGGTTGGCGTGATGCACCGGGTCGCAGTCCTGGCCGATCGCGAGGAAGGCGCAAAACCTGACAACGCTGCTCCGTTTTACAGCCTGATTCCCTTGCCTGAAATTCTGGCAGAAGCCTACAACATCGGGTCAACCAGCAAGCGCGTCCAGCAGAGTTATGAATACTTGCTGACGCACTTAGGATCTGAAGTTGCTATCCTGCAAGAGACGCCTTTGGAAGATATTGAACGCATCGGCGGCGGTCTGCTGGCAGAAGGAATTCGGCGTATGCGCGCAGGCAGAGTGAAAGCAGATGCCGGATATGACGGGGAGTATGGCGTGATTAAATTATTCGATGATCAGGAACGAAAATCCTTAACCACGCAGTTGGGGTTCTTTCCCGGTTTACCTACAAAATCCGCACAGAAACAGAATAAGCAAGAAAATGTTGAAGATACTGTTTCCCCTCCTGGGAGGGGTGAGGGGTGGGTTCTGGAATCTGGTGATCTTACTCCCCTGGCAACCCATCCCTCACCCCTCCCAGGAGGGGAGTTTCTGACTTCGCCGTGCAAAAAACCATGCATATCAGTTTTAAAAGAGGATGGAGTTGGATCTTTTCTGCTTTCCGGCCTGAATCCGCAGCAACAGTCGGCGGCTTTGTGTACGGACACCTCGCTGATTATTGTGGCCGGGCCAGGTACCGGAAAAACACGCACCGTCACGCATCGTATCGCCTATTTGATTTCTGAAAAAGGCGTTTTGCCGGAAAATATCTTAGCGATTACCTTTACGAATAAGGCCGCAGAAGAAATGGCAAATCGTTTGATCAGTCTGGTTGGGGAAAGCCTTGCTAACCGGATGATCATCAAAACCTTTCATGCCTTTTGCGCCATGATTTTACGGGAACAGGCAGAGCATATCGGACTTGATCCACATTTTACGATCTGCCGCGAGACCGACCGACATACCTTGCTCAAATCTGTGCTGCCTGCTTTGAAAGACCAGGAGATCGCGCAGTGTCTGGAACAGATTTCGGCTGCAAAAAATCAACTGTTGACGCCAGATGCATCGCCAACTGGCGATTCTCCCGATTTCATCGCGCACTATCGCAAATATGAGACGGCGTTAAAGGCCTACCGGATGGTTGATTTTGACGATTTGATTTTTTTGACGGTTCAGCTTTTTGAAACGCAACCGGAGGTACTACGCTCTTACCAGCAAAGATTTCAATGGATTGCCGTTGATGAGTACCAGGATGTCAATTTTGCACAGTATCGCTTGTTAAAGCTGTTGAAAGCTCTGGATGTGAATCTGTGTGTGATTGGCGATTCGGATCAGGCGATTTACGGCTTTCGAGGGGCAGATCGCACCTATTTTCTGCAATTTCAGCAGGATTTCCCCGACGCCAAGACCTTATACCTGAATCAGAACTATCGTTCCACCCAGTCTATCGTGGCTGCCTCGCGCCAGGTCATTCTGAAAAGTCCTGAGAGCGCAGCCCTGGAGCTCTGGTCCGAAGTGGTCAGTAAAACCAAACTCGACATCTATCATGCGCCAACCTATAAAGCCGAAGCCGAATATGTGGTACACGAAATTGAGAAAATGGTGGGAGGAACTACCTATTTTTCTCTGGATTCCGGGCGGGTGGAATCGCATGCAGAGGGGTCGTACTCCTTTGGCGACTTTGCGTTGTTGTATCGGCTTGGAGCGCAAAGTCAGCCCTTATTCGAGGCGTTTCAACGCTCCGGGATTCCCTACCAGATTGCCGGACAAACGTCGCTGTACGAATACAAAGACATTCAAGTGATTCTGGCGTGTTTGTGGGCGTTGTTTGCTCAGGATGCTCGCTTTTATCTGCAATTTCTCGCCCGCCAGACAAACAAGATCGAGCCATTTCTCAATGAATTGCGTCAATCCCTCAACACGCAGCCAGTTACACAGTTGATTGAGCGCATACATAACATGATTTCCTTTGATGATCTTGATGAAAAACGCACAGAACGGCTGAAACGCTTACTTTCCAGAGCCGCGCCTTTTGGACACAATTTGCAGCAATTTCTGGAAATGACTGTGTTGCACAAAGAAACTGATGACTATGATCAGCGCGCCGACCGGGTCACATTAATGACCTTGCACGCGTCGAAAGGTCTGGAATTTCCGGTGGTTTTTATCGTCGGCTGTGAAGAAACGCTGATTCCCTACCAGCGTGAAGGCAAGACATACAATCTTGAAGAAGAACGGCGTTTATTGTATGTCGGTATGACTCGTGCGCAGCAAAAATTGATTCTTACCTGCGCTAAAAAACGCTTTTTATTCGGCCAGACAAAGCAGAATCCGCCCTCCCGCTTTTTGCAAGACATTGAAAACGCCCTCAAAGAAATTCAACAGCGGGCAGGCCGGAAAGCAGGGAAACATTCAAAGAACAACCCTCAGTTACTATTAAAGTTATAAGGGACTCAAAGGAGGAAAGGGACTAAAATTGAAAGGGGGTTTTCAACTGTCGTCCCTTTCGCCCTTTGAGTCCCTTATAACTTTAGCTTTCATGAGTAAATCATTTAAATATCCTTTTCTTGTTGTGAGCGACGGTCAGGGAAATGTGTTTGAGATTCCTGAGTTGTATATGGTTGGCATGGAATTACAAAATATCAAATTACCTGAAAAAGGAGAATTAATTCCCTTGCCGGAGGGGAGCGATTTATTTAAATTGCCCGGACGTACAGCGATCGGATATGATCCTGAACGTCATGAATTTGTTGAAGTGCCTGAATATGAAGGAGAACCCGTATATCCGACGGCGGCGTTTATGGCCCCGGCGTATGTCCAATATTATCGCAGCGCATACAATACGCTTCCTGACGCACCGCGTTTGCCACTGTTTAGTTATACCGCCCTGGGCTGGCGCGATGAACAATTTTTTGTAGCAGGGAAACGGATTGATTTTGACCGGCGCCAGGATTTAGCGTTGGTTGATTTGAACCTGGTTCAACGTCAAGCGCAGCAAATGCGAGCACGGTATTCTCAGAATCGCCTGGTTCATCATCTGGTTGATAACTGCGTTTGTCGTTATGGCTGTCCGGCAGCCCGTAATTTCGTGTTAGAACGCTGGGAATGTCCGGTCCCCACGAGTCCGGTCTGTAACTCCGATTGCGTGGGATGTATCTCCCAACAGCCTCAAGCATCAGGAGTCACGCCGCCCCAGGAGCGCATTGCGTTTATTCCCACGCCCGAAGAAATCGCCGAATTTACCGTGCCGCATCTGGAACACGCGCCACGCGCGGTGATCAGCTTCGGACAGGGCTGTGAAGGCGAACCGTTATTGGTCGGAGACGTACTGGAAGAAGCGATCAAGCTGATTCGCCAGCGAACGCAGCGCGGAATTATCAATTTGAACACCAATGCCAGCCGTCCTGATGTGGTCGAACGCCTGCTGCAAGCCGGGTTGGATAGTATACGCGTCAGTCTGAATTCCGCGCAACCTGACTTGTACAACGCCTATTATCAGCCGCGAAACTATAGCTTTCAAGATGTATTGGAATCACTGAAAATTGTGCATCGGCATCAGCGCTGGTCATCGCTGAATTATTTCATTTTTCCGGGACTGACCGATCATCCGACCGAATTCGCGGCGTTAGCAAGGATGATTGACGCCACTCAGATCAACATGATTCAGACGCGGAATCTGAATATGGACCCGGAGTGGTACATTGACCTGATGAAATTGCAACATCTCTCTCCTGAGAATATGGGCATTCGCAATTGGCTCGGACATTTACGCACACGTTATCCCTGGATCAAGTTCGGCTATTTCAATCCGCCGCGAGAAGAGATGAAACCGGAGCACTTCAGGAATCAGCGATAAAAACCGTAAAAACCGAGTTTTTCGAAAAACTCGATTTTTAGTTTTATCCTGTCATGAGAAATCAAAGTAGTAGCAAGCCGATAATTTCGGCAACTTGTAGGGGATCAAAGGGTTTGACAATAAAGACTTTCACCCCCAAATCGAATACTTCTTCCCGCAGTTCTTTATGATCAGTGCCGCTGATGACGATGATGTTCGTTTCAGGCTCGAGGCTGAGAATCCGTTTAACCGCATCAATCCCGCTCATGCCGGGCATTGAAAGATCCATGGTGATAAAATTGGGGTGCAGTTTTTCGAACATGTCGATTGCTTCCTGACCGGTTCGAGCTTCACCCAGCATTTCTCCGCCGAGAATTTCAATCATTTGCACGAGCGAACTTCTGACCACTTTGGAATCGTCGGCCACCAGAAAACGCACGTCGCGTCCGTCGCCAACTATCGTCATATCTTTGCGATAATAGACCTGATGTTTTTCAACCACGGAAACATCGCGTGAGATATTTTTTTCGATAGCTATCAAAGAAGGATCGACCTGGCGCAGGAGGGTAAAATCATATAATGTCTGTTCTGAAAATTTTTGCGAGACCATGCCTTCATGGTACAGAAAATCTCGAAATCCCAGCAGACCAATGCGAAAGAGGTTATCGAACGTCATCGAATAGAGGTTTTTGCGCATGGCGGCGATCAGCTCTTGTTGTCCTACATCGAAAAACGAGGCCAGTTCTTTAGCAACCTCTCTGCGGTTTTCGTTGATGAAGTGGGTGGCTATGCGCATCACATGCAGGATCGCGATAACTTCTTCTGGATATTTCGCAATGTGTTCGTCCGGTACCATCATACAACCTTCATCAATCAACCAGTTGACATCCCCTTCCATACCGGGAATTTCGGATCGTGCTCCTGAAAAATACAGCCGTCCGCCCAGATTCCGCGCTTTCGTGGTCCAGGGTTCCCAACAGGCAATGGCATCCAGCGTGCCTGCGTTGAAAGCCGTTATCTGATCATGGGGCAGGAGGTCAATAAATTCTACCTTGTGCAAATCAATCCCGTAATCATTGGCCATATTTCGAATAGCCATATAAACGGCTGCTCCTCGCGCCAATCCCAGACGTTTGCCTTCAAGATCCCTGGGTTGGTCAATCTGGCTGTCGGGGTGAATGATGACTTGCTGGGTGCCGGCAATATCCGCTAGCGGGGCGACGACCTTCGTACTGTATCCTTTGTCATGTAACTGAATGGCGGTAATGGGCGTCTGGGTAAAGGCAAAAGGTCTGGCGGAGGCCCTCAAAATTTCATCCGGCATCGTGGTGCCCGATTCAAGAAATTGACAGGTAACATTAAGATTTGCTTCTTTTTTGAACAGATCCATACGGACAGCCAGCGCAAGCTGAGCCGAGGTATTTGGATCGCTGACGCCCCAAATTTCAAGTTGTTTTGCCATGATGTCATCTCATCGCAGCGCGTACAGATCGAAAGCATTCTGCCCTGCCCTGCGCCCCCTTTATGCCGTTGTTGCGTATTCAACTCTTTTTCACGCAAAAGCCAGAAATTCTTACCATTAGAGTTGTTGCGCAATAACAGGAGTGCGACGTAGTCGTCGCTGTATCAGCGCGACAGCGAGAGGAGTTTGCCCCTATGCGACGACCGCGTCGCACTCCTTCGATGGATGGCTTTTCGGGTCATGTTTCTTATTGCGCAACAACTCTATTACTTATATGGCTAAAAAGTCATTTTCGCAAGAAAAAATTCTTTCATATCGCATTTTTGCCAAAAAAAGAGGCTATAACAGAAAATGAAATAGAATTATCTAAATTTTCTTATTTTCTTTTTGCATAAGACTTGACAAGAAGAAACTCAAATATTATATTACACACGAAATCAATAAAAAGTTTAGAATCCAGGCAAGCAAGAATAAAATTATATCACCTTTTTACATGGAGGCAGACATTATGGCACAGGAAATGAAAAGATACGGACGGCCGTGGACGCCGCGAGCAGATATTTACGAAACCCAGGAAAACGTTGTCTTGCAACTCGATGTTCCGGGAGTGAAACCGGAGACGATTGATATTCAGTGCGAAAAAGGCATGTTGAGCATTAAAGGCGAACGTGCATTCAGCGGGGATGTTTCTGGACGGCAATATTACCGGGTCGAGAATCTGTACGGCCCCTTTGAACGCTATTTTGAAATCCCGAATACGCTCGCGATTTCTAAGGTTGATGCCAATTATCAAGATGGAGTACTCACGTTAACGTTCCCGAAAACTGAAGCCGCAAAACCAAGAAAAATCGAGATTCAAGTTGGATAAATGATGGAAGGCAGGGAAGGAAGCCGGACGTCGAAAGATGAGGCGACTTGCTTACTGTTCCCTGATTCCTTGCACAAGGAGGAGAGAGTTATGTTAGCACGTTGGGAGCCTTTTGGCGGTTTACGACGCCGGGGAGGCAATCTTTTTAATGAGTTGAACGATATTCAACGGGAAATGAACCGGTTATTTGATGACTTTTTTGGCGAACGTCAGCCTGGCCTGGCCGAAGGCGCATGGATGCCTGCGGTTGACGTGTCGGAAAATGAATCTGCGATGATTGTCCGGGCAGAACTGCCGGGCATGAAACAGGAAGATATTGAATTGAATCTTCAGGACAATATACTCACCCTGAAGGGTGAAAAGAAGAAAGAAACCAAAGAAGAGCAGGAGAATTTCCAGCGGGTTGAACGCAGTTACGGCAGTTTTAGCCGCACCTTCACGCTGCCTGCGGCTGTGAAACAGGAAGCCATTAAAGCGACCTTTAAAGATGGCGTGTTGGAAATCAGCTTGCCCAAGGCTGAAGAAGCGAAAGCCAAAAAAATCGCGATCACAGCCGGATCATAATCCGAGAAAAACCGGGTTTTTTTGAAAAACCCGGTTTTTTATCGCTGCTCTAAATATGAGAAACCGGGTTTTTCAAAAAACCCGGTTTTTTTATCTTCGTTCTAACTGACTGTTCAGCAAAATCCCATTAAAAAACTCAGGATCATGATATTTCTCTTGCAATTTCAAGAGATAGACATCCAGGTGAATGTGTTCTGAGACAATTGCAACTAACAGCGGATTTTCCGTAAATGTTCCCATTACCTCGCTGCCATGATAGCTTCCAGCGATCAAGGCTTTTTTGAAATCAACCACCAGCATCATGCGCTGGTGATCGCACTGGGTGTCCGGCCAGAATTTGCGATAGAACTCCACCGGCAGCCCTTCAGGATCAATTTCCGCCGCCAGAGTAAACACAATAACCCGCACCCCGCGTTTCGCAAGCTTCTCAAGCTCCTCGGCGAAAATCCGCAGATCAAAACAGGTGTTCATATACACCTCGAGCTCAGCTTGCAGCAGCAATTCTTTGGTTTTGAGCAGAAAATTCTGATACCCGCGAATATTCCAGTATTCTTTCTCTACCTCGACAAATTTAAACCGTGAGAGTTCATCCTTTAACTCATTGGTAGCCTGAATGTATTCATTTTTCAGGGTTTCCAATAGAATGTCAGGATCTTGAGCTTTATACACATTGGATTCACCCGGCAGCAGAAACACAATGCCTCTGTTATACAGGCTGTGCAGCGCTGAATAGACTGAAGAACGGGAGAGATTGAGAACCTTCGCGATTTGCGATCCATTCAGTTTGGAATGTTTCACCAGCGTCACATAGACCTGGGCTTCTATTCTGGAAAAGCGCAGCAGTTCGAGATGAGTAATGATATTTTCTAACACCATAAGTACACATGAGAAACCGGGTTTTTCCGAAAAAACCCGGTTTCTCAGCCAATCAAATAAGCACAAATAATTTTCTTTGATTTTTGTTGGCGAAAACTGCCGTTATTCAGCAAAAGTCAGAAAATTCTTGCTTATTCCTCATTCTTGTAGTTACTCAGGTCGAAATTTATAAGGCCGTTTGATACGGTTTCCCGTCGCCAAGCACATCATGAACGATCGGCATCCACCGGCTGACCGGAATATTCTGTGGACATTTTTCCTCACAAACGCCGCATTGAATACAATTCACGGCTCGCCCATCAACAGGGGCAATCCCCAGGCGATGCGCCTCGGCCATCCAGGAATATTCGCCGCGCGCGCCCGTCGGATTATCAAACATGAAGCCTTTGTTGTAATTATCAAAATTCACTGGAATCGCAACCCCCTGCGGACAGGGCAGGCAATAGCCACACCAGGTACACGGAATTGGTCGTAGTTCTTGATATTTTTTACGCACCTGTTCAACAAGACGTAATTCAGCCTCAGTGAAGACCCCACTTACAGCGCGTTCCGCGCTTTCCACATTGGCAACGGTCTGGTCAAAATTACTCATCCCACTCAGGGCCACCGAGACTTCAGGATGATTCCAGACCCATTGCAAAGCCCAATCCACAGGAGTACGCTGCGTTTCCGCGCTGTTCCAAAGTGTCTGGATTGGCGCGGGTGGATTGACCAGATTTCCACCTAATAACGGCTCCATCACCACAATCGCCATACCTTTGGAGGCCGCATGTTTCAGTCCCTTGAGTCCGGCTTGATTGTTGATATCCATGTAATTATATTGAATCTGGCAAAAGGTCCAGTCGTAGGCGTCAACAATTTCTTCGAACACGGAGTATTTATCGTGAAATGAAAATCCGGCATAGCCGATACGACCGTTCGCCATCTGTTTTTCCAGCCAGTCTAATACGCCTAATTCCTTGAGTTTCGGCCACCAGCGATCATTCAGGGTGTGCAGGAGATAAAAATCAATGATGTCGGTTTGTAAGCGTTCAAGCTGTTCATTGAAGTAACGGTCGAAATCTGCCGCCTCATTGATCAACCATGAGGGCATTTTTGTGGCGAGTTTGACTTTTGCTCGATATGCACCTTTTAACGCCCTTCCGACAAAGGGTTCACTTTGTCCGTTATGATAGGAATAGGCGGTGTCAACATAGTTAACCCCATGTTCAATGGCATAATGTAACATCTGAGTCGCTTCTTTTTCGTCAATCGCGACATTTTTGGTTGGTAAGCGCATACAGCCGAATCCTAGCGCAGAAACTTCCCAATCCAATGTTCCAAACTTACGATATTGCATAGATACATCTCCTTATTTTTTGCCACAGAGACACAGAGAACACAGAGAAAATGTGTACACGTGAATCTCCGTGTTCTCTGTGTCTCTGTGGCAAAAATCATGGGATTTTTACCGAATGTACCCCAAATAGGGCTTTTGCAGGTCCAGAATCGTGTCGAGCATTTGCTCTGCGCCACGCAGACTATCAACCTGTGGATCCACGAGCAGGGCTTGCAGCGCAAGTTCACGCGAACCGGCCAACGCGGCTTCAACCGTCAGATCATGGGCGGCCACCTGATTGTTGAACAAACCGACAATTCCTTTGGGAAACTTTCCGAGTTTCACGCCCTGAACGCCTTGTTTACTGATAATGGCCGGAACTTCCACGACGATATCAGAGGTTAAATTCTCAATGAAGCCGTCGTTCATCACATTCACCGCAAGTTCTTCATGCTGCGAATCGGTCAGGATGCCTTCGATAATCGGAATCACTCGTTCAGTCCCTTCCGTGCCTTCAGGTCTGATTTCCGGAGTGTGCGTAAATGACCAGTCCTTGTACCAGTTATAAAAGTCAATAATGCCTTTATGATCGACCACACCCTGGGCCCATTGAATGTATTCGCCGAAATGGCTGTCAACAGTAATCGGCAGATAGCCGAAATGTTCTAAGATCGCTTTGATCAGCCAGCGGTCAGACCAGCGGCGGCCTTTGAATGTCGCCGGAATATCGGTTTGTTTGTGGGTCTCTCGCAGCCAATCCGTCAACTCCGGCAAGGTTTCAAGATAGGCCGCCGCCTTTTCCCGGATGTCCGGATAGGCGTCTTTCCCACTCGCTTTATACGTGGCTTTTAACAAAATTGTGAAATGATTCAACCCACCGGATTTGGTCTCTAACTCCGCAAACGGCACGCCTAACATATTAGACAGAATCTCTGGCAAAGTCGCAATTTCATGGCATAATCCGGTAAAGCTTAATCCGGGATATTTACGGTTGACCGCCAGACAGATCCGGCTCATCGGATTACTCAGATTAAAGACGTGCGCCTGGGGACAAATCCGTTGAATATCTTTACAAATATCCAGAATCGGCGGAATAATGCGCAGTGAATGGAACAAGCCGCCGGGGCCTCCATTTTCGCCATACACCTGCCGGTTGCCGTATTGCTGTGGAATGCGCCAATCCTGTTCCCACAGTTCAAAGCGATTTCCGACTTCGATGGAAATAATGCAGAAGTCAGCATTTTTCAATGCCTTTTCCCTCGAAGTTGTAGCTTCGAGCTTGTAGGGTAAATTATGCGCCTGAATGTAGCGCTGCGTGATACTCTCAACCTGACCTAACCTGGCGGCGTTAATATCGTGCAACACCAGCGTACTGCCCGGTAACACCTTGCTTTTAAAAATATCGCCAAGCACATTAAATCCGAAAGTAGCGCTGCCTGCGCCGATTAACACAATTTTTGAACTCATATCTCTTCTCCTGTGAAATGTAGCGCGAAATTCCAGTTTCGCGCATCGTTGACAGCCGCGAAACTGGAGTTTCGCGCTACATCTGATGTTCATTGTGCCGGGTGAGCGTCAGCTCATGATAACTCTTTTGAAAATGTAGCGCGAAACTCCAGTTTCGCGCACCGTTGCTCCTACCGCGAAACTGGAGTTTCGCGGTACATTAGATGTTCATTGTGCCGGGTGAGCGTCAGCTCATGATAACTCTTTTGAAAATACCCATACCGACAGACAGCCTTGTCTGTCGAGACTCTCTGCAGACAAGGCTGCCCGCAGGTACACGATCTGTTATCTCGGGAATTTCGAAGACTCTTTCCCGAAATAACAGAAAACTTAGCGAGTTTTGGCGAGAGTCTGCTGTTTCATGAGCCAAAACAGGGTAATGCAGACAATCACACAAAACAGGGTAATAATGCCAAATCCCAGGCGGATCGTGGTCCAATCGCTGAGCACGCCGATTAACCAGGGGCCGAGCATCCCGCCGAGTCCTGAAAAGGTAAATAACAGTCCTAAAATAGTGCCGATATTTTCCTGATGGAGTTCCGAAACCGTCGCGGTTAAAGTCGGAAACACAATGGAGTAAAACAAACCAGACACCGGCAAAACAAACGCCAGGGACGAGGGGCCGAAGGTTCCGACCGCCACACACAGGATCGCGCCGAGAGCGGCAAATACCATGCTTTTGAGGTAGCCGATGCGCTCTACCACAAAACTTCCGACAAAGCGTCCGACGGTCATCATGCCAAAAAATAACGACAAAAACAGCGAACTGGTCATGACAGACTGGGCTTTCGCCTTTTGCAGAAATTCAACCATCCAGACGCCGGTGCCCAGTTCTGCCGCCACATAGAGCATCATAATGAAGTAAAACACAGGCATATCGCCTGAAAACGCCGATTTTCCCACCTGTTTCCAATCAAAAGCAGATGTTGGTGCTGAAGATATTGAGAGAGGATATCGGGCCAACAGAAAATAAACGAATAATACGACAACCAGGGGCAGACCGGAACGATAAATCGTGCGCCAGGATATAGCGGTCGAGAGCAAAAATCCGACATAAAACGGTACCAGCATGGAGCCGACGCCATAGAAAAAATTGAGCAGATTCAGATACCGCCCTTTGTTCTGAGGATAGAGATCAACAATGATGAGATTCCCCCCGACTTCTAAGGATCCCAGGGCCAGCCCTATGAAAAACATTGACGCTGTGAGCACACTAAAGGCGCTGAAACTGCTAAAGCCCAGAATGCCAACGACGAAACACCCACAGGAGATAAAAATGACTGCTTTCTTCCCGATCATATCCGAAAGCGGGCCGACCAGGAAGGTCGCCAGGAAAAATCCCAGAGAAATCCCAAAGAGGATGGTACCTGCCTGACTATAACTCAAATGTAAGTCCTGAAGGATAGTGGGAAGCGTCGCCCCGGTCATATTGCCGATCCAGCCGAACAGAAAAAAGGCAAAAAAAGTGCCGTAGGCGATCATCTCTCGCGTTGAGGTTTTACGGATATTATGAGGTTTCCTGATTATCACTTGTTCCATACATAGCTGCCAGATAGCAATTCCTGCATATCTTTTTTCTGTAGTTCTGAGGTTGTTGTATATATGACACGCTGTGTTGTCCAATTGCGACAACATCTTTTTGTCAAGAAAAAAACCGAGTTTCTTGAAGCAACCCGATTTTTTCTTGCCCGGAAACTTCTAAGAAACTTTTACCGAGGAAAATAAGCAACTCTGTTTCACCTGAAAAAACGCTCATAGTTTAACTGTGTCAAGTTTCAGAATTCCGAAGATAGTAAAACATGGCGTGATAAAACTACGCTAAAATCAATAATTGTTTGACAAAAAATGTAGACCCTCTGATAGTTCTCGTGATTTTGCCACAGAGACACAGAGTACACAGAGATTCACGTGTATTCTCTTTATACATCTTCTCCGTGTGCTCTGTGCCTCTGTGGCAAAAAATATCGTTCAGTTTCGACATGATTTCACGGGAAATATCAAAGAACCAAAATGTATTCTTCGTAAAATTGAGGAATTGGGTATCCAAAGGAAAATTCTCCGCCAGGGGAAAATCGCCCGGTGAGCGCGGGGCGCGTGAGCAGACGTTAAACGAGGTTAGCATGCCCAGAATTTATGACAATATTCAACATCACCTTTCCAGCGGACTTTCAGAGACGCTGCACGTGTCACAACGCTGCGATTTCTGCGTCGGATATTTCAATCTGCGCGGATGGCATGAAATTGCCGATCACATAGACGCCCTGGACGGCATGACCGTTCTTGAAAATATAGGGCCAATCCATCGCTATTGCAGGCTGCTGGTCGGAATGCAAAAGCTGCCGGTTGAGATCTTGCGTGAGTCGTTTTTGCACGATGAAACCTATCTGATTGACCAGGCCGAAATCGTTAAATTGAAAAAGAAACTGGCTTACGAGTTCAAAGAGCAGTTAACCATCGGCACGCCGAGCGAACACGATGAAATCTATCTGCGCAAACTCAGTACCCAGTTACAAGCCGGGAAAGTCGTGGTGAAACTACATCTCAGGCATCACCTGCACGCCAAACTGTATCTGGCATACAGCGATGACGTGCGCGTGCCGGTCGTCGGTTTTTTAGGCAGCAGCAACCTGACTCTGGCAGGGCTGGCGAAACAAGGCGAACTGAATATTGATGTCATGGATCAGGACGCGGCCGATAAATTAGCGCAGTGGTTTGATGACCGCTGGAATGACAGCAAGTGTATTGACATCACGCAGGAATTAAGCCGGATTATTGACGAAAGCTGGGCCGCAGACCGCCTGGTTGCGCCGTACCACATCTATCTGAACATCGCCTACCATCTTTCCCGAGAAGCGCGCGCCGGCATCAGCGAATATAAACTGCCCAAAGTGTTTCAACAGGAATTGCTGGAATTTCAGCAAAAAGCCGTGCTGATTGCGGCGCACCATCTGCACAAACGCGGCGGCGTGTTAATCGGGGATGTGGTGGGCCTGGGCAAAACCATCACGGCCACCGCCCTGGCCAAAATGTTTGAGGAAGATTTTTTTCTGGAAACCCTGATTTTGTGCCCTAAAAACCTCGTTGATATGTGGGAAGGATACGTACATAAATACCAATTGCACGCCAAAGTGCTTTCTCAGAGCATGGCGCAAAAGCTGCTGCCGACCTTACGGCGTTACCGCATCGTCATCATTGATGAAAGCCACAATCTCAGAAATGACGAAGGCAGCCGTTACCGGGCGATTAGAGCCTATCTGGAAGAAAATGAGAGCAAAGTCATCCTGCTCACGGCGACTCCTTACAATAAATCCTACATTGACCTGTCAAATCAGTTACGGCTGTTTATTGCTGACGACAAAGACCTTGGCGTCAGTCCCGAACGCTACATTGAAAGTCTGGGCGGCCAGGCGCAGTTTAACGACAAACACACGGAGACCTTTATCCGCAGCATCAAAGCCTTTGAAAAAAGCCAGTTCTCCGACGACTGGCGCGAACTCATGCGGCTCTATCTGGTCAGAAGGACGCGCAGTTTTGTCAAAAATAACTACGCTGAACCGAAAACCGGTGCAGGGCGCAAATATCTCACCTTTTCAGATGGCATAAAATCCTATTTTCCCGACCGCTTGCCCAAAAAGGTTGAATACCCCTTTGATGCCCAGGATCAAAAAGATCAGTATGCTCGCCTTTATGCTGAGACCGTTGTAGAGATGATCAACGGGCTGGAGTTGCCGCGCTACGGGCTGGGCAATTATATCAATCCCCAACCGACAGTACAGCCGAACGGCGCTGAAAAAGTCATCATCGCCAACCTGTCGCGCGCCGGGAAACGGCTCATGGGGTTTTGCCGCACCAACCTGTTCAAACGTCTGGAAAGCAGCGGCTATGCCTTTTTACTCTCCCTCGCACGCCACATTCTGCGCAACTTTGTGTTCGTGTATGCTATGCAGAATAGGCTGCCCTTCCCTATCGGCCAGAACCTCATTGCCAATCTGGATGATTTTATCGAGGATAACGACACCGATGGCGACGGCGATGACAACCGCATTGCTTTCATGCGCCGCGAGGAAGAATATTTAGCGCAGGCCGAGCAAGTTTATACGCTGTTCACCGCGCAATACAAAAACAAGTTTGCGTGGATTCGCAGCGAACTGTTTGCGCCGGAGTTGAAACACGCGCTGCTGCGCGACAGCCGGACAATTATGAACATCCTGGCCCTGGCCGGAGCCTGGAATCCCTGCGAAGATCGCAAGCTTAACGCGCTTGCAGAACTGATCAACACCAGCCACAAAAAAGATAAAGTGCTCGTGTTCACACAATTTGCCGACACCGCCCGCTATCTTGATCAACAATTGCAGCAGCGCGGCGTCCAGAATCTTGCGTGTGTGACCGGCGACTGCGAGCATCCCACCGAGTACGCCCGGCGTTTCAGTCCGTTCAGTAACGACAGGCCGGAACTGGCAGGCAGCGCGCAGGAATTGCGCGTGCTGCTCACGACCGACGTGCTGAGTGAAGGCCAGAACCTGCAAGACGGACATATTATTGTCAATTATGATCTGCCCTGGGCGATTATCCGCTTGATTCAGCGAGCCGGCCGCATGGACAGAATCGGACAAAAAGCGGATGCGATTGTGTGTTACTCGTTCCTGCCCGAAGATGGGGTTGAAAAAATCATCAAATTACGCGGACGACTGACAGAACGCATCAAACAAAACGCCGAAGTCGTGGGGTCTGACGAAACCTTTTTTGACGGGGACCCGGTGAATATTCATGACCTCTATAATGAAAAGGCCGGAATTTTCGATGAGGATGACGACGCCGAAGTGGACCTGGCCTCCTATGCCTACCAGATTTGGAAAAACGCCCTTGATCATGACCCGTCGCTGTCGAAAACTATTCCGGATTTACCCAACGTCATCTATGCCACCAAAACCAATCCATTTGAACCGCATCAGGAAGGTGTGATTGTTTATACGCGCACCGCCGAAGACAACGATGTGCTGGCCTGGCTTGATACACAGCGCAATATGCTGACGCAATCGCAACTGACGATTTTGAAAGCGGCGGAGTGCGGGCCGGATACTGCTCCCCAGAACAAATTGAGCGATCACCACGCCATTGTCAAAACTGCGGTGGATTTAATCAGCAAAGAAGATGTGAGCGCCAGTAACGCGCTGGGCAAAAAAACCAGCGTCAAACATCGCGTATATATGCGGCTCGACCGCTATCTCAAAGAAAATGAGAACACGTTTTTTGTGACTGAGGAAATGAAAAGAGCGGTTGATGATATTTTCAAATACCCCTTGAAAGAATTTGCCCGCGACACGCTGAACCGGGAATTGAAAGCCGGTATTTCAGACGAGGTGCTCGCCAATCTGGTGGTTTCCCTGCGCGACGACGACAAACTCTGCATCACCGAAAACGTCGAAAATATTAATCGTCTGCCGCAGATTATCTGCTCCCTGGGAATCAAAAATGTCTGAACCTCTGATTGAAACTGATGAGATTGATTTCCCTGGATAAGAAGATATCAACTCGATATTTAAGGTTTTGAGTTGTTTCGGGAATGAGGGACGAAATTCCCGAAAAGGTTTGTAGTAGCCGCTTTAGCGGCGTGCTGAAACTACAGGGATTTCACATAACCAGGAATAAAAAATCCTTGCTTATGAGGAATCCTTGTAGTTTCACAGGAGAACTATGGCGATTGCAAAAGATGTTTTTGCGCAGTTCATCAAAGCATTTCAATTCAGAGAAGTGTTCAATGAAATGGGCTGGAACAATGACCGCTCGAAACAAACGCTGGTGGTTGACGGCGCGCGCTATACGCTCACCGGCGTTGCGGAAAAACGCGGGTTTCGGATTTTCACCTGTACGCCGGCCGACGGCGCCGCCCTGCCTGACCGCCTGACGCGCAAGCAAATCGAGGGCAAAGTTACGAAACTGTTTCAGGAACATCTGATTATTTTTATTGACGCGGCGCAGCAGGAGCAAATCTGGCAGTTGGCGGTGCGCAAAGCTGGCAGCCCGACCAGGATCAGCGAAACGCGCTACAGCCTCGCGCAAGACCCGCAGTTGTTGTATCAACGCGCCAGCGGCCTGTTTTTTACGCTGGATGAAGAGGAACACGTAACGATCATTGACGTGACCACGCGGGTAGCTGAGAATTTCCAGCAGAACAACGAAAAAGTCACGAAAAAGTTCTATGAACGCTTCAAAAAACAGCACGCTGCCTTCCTGAAATTCATTCAAGGCATTGATGACAACATGCGCCGCGATTGGTACGCCTCGCTCATGCTCAACCGCCTGATGTTCTGCTATTTCATTCAGAAAAAGGGCTTTTTGGACAATAATACGAATTACCTGCAAACGAAACTCCGCGCGTGTCAGGCCAGAAAAGGCCAGAACGCTTTTTATTCGTTTTACCGGAATTTTCTGTTGGCCCTGTTCCATCAGGGCTTAGGCGCGCCGCAGCGCGACGAGCAGCTTGAGGTGGAACTCGGCCAGATTCCCTATTTGAACGGCGGCTTGTTTGACGAACACGAGATTGAAAAGACCTTTCCCAAAATCCAGATTGCGGATCAAGCCTTTGAAGCGTTGTTTGATTTTTTTGACGAGTACGAATGGCATCTGGATACGCGCGCCGCGGCTTCCGGCCGCGACATAAATCCTGATGTCATCGGCTACATCTTTGAAAAATATATCAACGACCGCGCGCAGATGGGCGCGTACTACACCAAAGAAGACATCACGGACTACATCAGCAAAAACTGTGTGATTCCCTGGCTGTTCGATGAAGTCAAACGGCAGTATCCGGCTGCGTTCGCGGCCGATGGCTGGCTGTGGTTCATGTTCAGGCACAGCGGCGATGAGTATCTTTACGACGCCGTGAAATATGGTATTCCTGAACCCTCAACCCTCACCCCCAACCCCTCTCCCAGAGGGCGAGGGGAGGTGGGAGAGACAGACCTGTTTGCCGATCTGCCGCCGGAGATTTTACAAGGCTTTGATCCGGAACTCGAACAGAAAATTGTGGATGGCAGCGGCCCCTGGCTCTGGGAACTGCGCAAAAGCTGGAACAGGTCTGCGCCAGCGGACATCGCGCTGCCGACCGAAACCTACCGCGAACTGATCGAACGGCGCAGGCGTTACGCCGAGATTACAGCGAAAATCGCCAACGGCGAAATCCATGCGATCAATGACTTTATCACCTATAACCTCAATATCCGCCAGTTTGCCCAGGATGTGATTGAAACCACCGCCGATGCTGAGTTCGTCAAGCAGTTCTATAAAGCCCTGAACCGCATCACGATTCTTGACCCCACCTGCGGCTCTGGCGCGTTTCTGTTCGCCGCGCTCAATATCCTCGAACCGCTGTATGAAGCCTGCATTCACAGAATGAAAAATTTTATTGATGAAGAGGAAATGAACCACAGAGGCCCGCAGATTGCCACAGATCAGAAACAGGGGAAAACACACTACAAATTCTTTGAGGAGGTGTTGCGGCAGGTCAATGCGCCGGAACATCCGAATTTGCAGTATTTCATATACAAGAGCATTATCCTGAACAATCTTTACGGCGTGGACATCATGAACGAGGCGGTGGAAATCGCCAAACTGCGGCTGTTTTTGAAACTGGCGGCGACAGTTGACGCAGACTACCGCAAACCGAATTTAGGGCTTGAGCCGCTGCCGGATGTGGATTTCAACATCCGCGCCGGGAATACGCTTGTGGGCTATGCGACCGAAACGCAACTCAATGAGGCGTTTGTCGGAAGATTCGATTTTGATAATGACGCCGGAAGGATCAAAGAACAGTGCGACATCGTGGCCCGCGCCTTTGCGCGTTATAAGGAAATCCAGCTTGCCGGCCGCGCGGAGTTTGCGGATTTCAAACAGGCCAAAGACGACCTGAACCGCCGCCTGGCGCACCTGACGGACAAACTGAACGCGCTGCTGCACAAGCAGCACTACGCGCACATTCCTTACGAGCACTGGCAGGCCGCGCACCAACCCTTGCACTGGTTCGCGGAGTTTTATGAGATTATCCACGCTCGCGGCGGCTTTGATGCGATTATCGGCAATCCGCCTTATGTGGAATATAGTAAGACAAAGAAAACATACCAATTAAAAGCTAATGCTTATGAATCTGAATCAGCAGGGAATCTCTATGCTTTATGTTTTGAGAGAAGTTTAGCAATTCAAAGAATAGATGGATGGATCGGGATGATCGTGCAGCAACCAATTGTATCAACCCAAAGAATGGAGGTTGTAAGGAAAATTTTATTGCAAAACTCAAAAATTGTTCTATCCAGTACTTTTGATGATAGGCCAAGTAAATTATTTGATGGAATGCATCATGCTCGTATGGCAGTGTTGATTGCTCAGAAGACCCACAAGCAAGAAAATATAAATTTAGTAGATTTGTATGTTACACGATATAATAAATGGTACAAGGAAGAGTCTTCTATAGTTTTTGAAATCTTGAATTATATAAAAAGTGAGCATCATCTAAAACTTAATGTTTTTCCTAAAATGGGTTCTGTTCTTGAAAATACAATGATTGCCCAATTAGTCTCAATTCCTACTTTTTTAGCGTATTGGAGAACAAATCGTGAAGCCAATTATCAAATTTATTATAAAATAACTGGTGTTGGACATTGGTTTACCATAACAGTGCGTCCTCCACGATTTTTCCGAGAAGGCATAGAATCTTCTTCTACCAGAGAAAATACTATAACGTTTACAAACCAACAGATTAGAGATCAAGCATTTACTCTCATGAATAGTTCGTTATTTTACTGGTTTTATCAAGTTAGAACAAATTGTCGAGACTTCAATCCATCAGATTACAAAACCTTTCCAATTCCAGATAATCTTGATTCAGAGGATTTTTCATCTTTATCACAAAAGTTACAAGAAAGCATAGATTCTTCAAGTACATTTATCAATATAACTCATCAAAAAACTGGAGAGATAAAATTAGAACAATTCAGACCTCGTGAAGCGAAGCCTATTATAGACGAAATCGATACCGTTTTAGCCCAGCATTACGGCTTCAGCCAGGCCGAACTGGATTTCATCATCAATTACGACATCAAATACCGCCTGGGCAAGGAACTACGCAGCGCAGAGGAGGAAGGCGCATGAACAACGCCAGTGCATTTTTTATTGACAATTGCCAGCGAGAACTTCATATTATCATAAGGAAATGATGAAGAATAATTTCGTTTGACTTCTCTCGCAAAGCCCGCAAAGACGCAAAGCCCTTGAGAATGAGTTCTTTGCGAGCTTGGCGGGCTTTGCGAGAAAAATGGTGATCGAGTACGGAATGACATAAACCTGACACTTTTTCCGGGGAAACCGGATGGAGGGATCGGATATGCTCACAACGGGACATGCCACAACCCGCATCGAACTTGATCTTCCGAGCGATGTCTTGTTTGCCCTGAGAAGCTTTGGACAGCCTGGCGTCATCCGACAAAAGGTTAAAACGGCTCTGGCGCTTTTGTTATTCCAGGAAGATGCCATCTCGCTTGGAAAAGCTGCGGACGTTGCTGACATGAGTTACGGACAATTTCTTGATGTGCTGCAAGCGCACGGTATTGCCGCCTATGATTACACCGAACAGGCGTTCGCGTGGGATAACGAAGCTGTGGCGGCCTATCAGCAGGCGGTGCAGTCATGACAGCCTTTCGCGTTGTTGTGGATAGCAGTTGCATTATCGGACTGACGCACATTGGCCTCTTTGATCGACTGCCGGATATTTTTCAGGATGTCTCCATTCCTGAATGCGTCTATCATGAGGTCGTGGTAAACGGAAAAGGCAGACCAGGAGCGGATGAGACGGCAAAAGCTGTTCACGCTGGCTGGCTTGTCCAACGGTCGGTGCAAGATAAGCTGGCAGTTGACGCCTTGCTCGCCAACCTCAGCCGGGGAGAGGCCGAGGTCATTATTCTGGCGAAAGAATTAGCATGTGATTACGCACTCATTGATGAGAAAATCGCCCGAAATATTGCGGCTCTTCTCGGCGTTAAAACGACAGGGGTGCTCGGCGTGATGAATATGGCAATTCTGGCCGGTATTCCGGTTCAGAAAAAATGCGCTCTTGACACATTGCGCCGCGTTGGTTTCCGCATAAGTGAGCACCTCTACCAAGACTTGCTAAAACTCTAAGTGTTGGTATTGAGTTGTTTCGAGAATTTCGAAGACTTATTCCCGAAACAACAAATTTCGGAAATGAGGTTGACCCATTCATAGTTTCACCTTCAGGCGGAAAACTCGCTCAAGTGAGAACTATGAACCGGGTGAATGCGGAGGGGGAGCATGATCGCGGCAGCGCACGGCAACCGGGAACTGCTTGCTGTCCCGAAAACCGCCTTTTTGTGCAGCCGGCAGGTGCCGGCCGCGGCGGTGTTGAAGTGCTATGACTGGGCGATTGCGCAGCGCGACGCCGGCCGCTGCGTCATCAGCGGCTTTCATTCCCAAATCGAACGCGATGTGTTTCATTACTTGCTGGCCGGCACTCAGCCGGTCATCATGGCCCTGGCGCGGGGTTTGAAAACGCGCATCGAGCCGGAACTGCGCGCCGCGCTTGCAGCCGGACGATTGTTGATTGTGACCCCCTTTGACAGCGAGGTCAGGCGCGTCACCGCTGAAACCGCCGCTGCGCGTAATCGCTTGATGCTCGCCCTGGCGGACGACGTGGTGGTCGGCTACGCGCGCGCCGGCGGTATGCTGGCCAGCCTGATCGAGGAAATCACAGATAAGAAGATTTATCGGATTGTAGTATAAAAAGCATTAGGCGGCAGATATAGCAATTCTAAATCATTTGCCACATGCCACTTCGACTCCGCTCAGTGACCGGGCGGCTGTCGAGCGGGGTCGAGACACAACTAATTTAGGATCGCTATAACTCGTTTGTAGTTCTCGCTTTTCGGAAGCCTCGCGTCATTTACGTCACTGCCAGATTTTAAAACATCAAGAAAACTTCATAACCCTCTCTATCTTTCATCATTCATTTGATGCACTTTTTACTTGACAGAAGGGAGAAGCCGTCTCATACGCAATTACGTCGAAATATGAGGAACAATTCCCCAAAAATAATCAACAAAGGAGAAGAGTTATGAAAAAAGCTGTTCTGTTAGTACTGTCTTGCATGCTGATTGCTTCGTTCGCCTGGGCAGAGGATGTGACGATTGAGTTTATCCAGTGGTGGGCCCCGGAACTTCCGGAAGGTTCGTTCCGTGCGATTATGGATGAGTTTGAAGCTCAGAACCCTGGAATTAAAGTGGAACTGATCAGTGGGCCGTATTCGAATACCCGCGATCAGATTGTGGCTGGCGCTGCGACCGGGACGCTCAGTGATGTTGTTGGTTTAGACGGCGCATGGGTGAATGACCTGGCAAAGCAGGGCGCGATTGCTGCGCTTGATGATTTGATGGCTTCTACCAATTTTGACGCCAGTCAGGTTGCAGCGATCATTAAGCTGGATGGCAAGAGCTATATGTTTCCGGTGGCCTCCTTCGTCTATCCTATCTTCATCAATCTTGACCTGCTCAAGGCCGCCGGTATCGAGAATCCGCCGGCAAACAGAACTGAATTTGTCGAAGCGGCAAGAAAGCTGACCGATCCGGCGAAGAATCAATATGGCTGGGTACTTCCGCTTTCCCTGCAGACGCCTAATGGCGTCCAGAATGATGTCATGTCGTGGGTGTGGGCCTCTGGCGGAAGCATGCTCAAAGACGGCAAACCTGATCTGACGAATGAAAATGTGATCAGCGCCCTGAAATTTATCGAATCCATGTATAAAGAAGGCTTGATTTCTCCGGGATCCTTTGCAAAGCAAGAGCAGGATAAGGTCGAGGAATTTGTGAATGGCCGCATTGGTATGATGGTTGATACCCTCGCCCACATCAACATGATCCGCGACCGAAATCCAGATCTGAAGTTCACGATTTCCGATTTTCCGGCGGTTGATGGTTATACCGGTCGCAAGGGCCTGCCGTATGCGGCCTGGGGCATCGGCATCAGTGAGAACAGCGAACACAAAGCAGAGGCCTGGAAACTGGTCTCTTATTTGATGAGCGCTGAGGTCAACAGCAAGCTCGTCTCTATTGCCAATGCTTTCCCCGGCAATATCCATGCAAAGCCTGACTTTGTTGTTGCTGATGAACTGTTTGGTAAGGGATTTGAGATTTTCCAGGCTGGCTATCTTGCCAACGAATTTGTTGGTCTTCCTGTCGCCGAGGAACTGATGAGAATGTTCGACGAAGAGATTCAAAAAATGCTTGAAGGCCAGCAGACCGCCGAAGAGGCTGCTGCAAAAGCTCAGGCCAAGTGGGAAGCTGAGTTCTAAAGTATGAGCGGCGCAATAAATTGTATTGCGCCGCCTTTATGAAACACATCTGGTAGTCCCGCCCTACGCGGCGGCAATGACACTAAAGTATGAGCGGCGCAATAAATTGTATTGCGCCGCCTTTATGAAGCACATCTGGTAGTCCCGCCCTACGCGGCGGCAATGACACCGATAAACCCGCCACGTAGGGCGGGACTACCAGGCATTGTTGATGGGTACTTATTTCCGAAATGCTGTACTAATACACTGTTTTACAAATACGTCACCAGGAGTGCATCATGTGTGATGATGCATCGCTTGCCGCAAAAACGGATTTTTTGCGATCCAAGAAAGTTCAGAAAATTTATTCATAATCATTTAGAAAGGACATAATGGCATTTTTTCAACCGGACACAGCCCTTCCTCTGATTTCGTACAAGGCCCGGCGAGCGATGGCGCCCTATATCTATCTGGCGCCGACCATTCTTCTTCTGGCGATTCTCATGCTCTTTCCCATCATCACTGTTATCCGCTATTCCCTTTTAGACAACGTGATCATGAACAAGCATCCGGTTTTCGTCGGTCTGCAGAATTACAAATCCGTCCTGGCAAACGAGACTTTCAGGATCTCCGTAGGAAACACCCTGTATTTTACTATCATGAGCGTCATCTTCCATTTATTGATCGGTCTGTCGTTTGCCCTGTTATTGAATTCGAAGCTCATCAATAGTAAGATCAGAAGTCTTCTGAGAGTGTTTTACATCATGCCCTGGGTGTTTACGGCGACCATCGTCGCAATTATCTGGCGTTTGTTGCTGAACCCGGTCGGAGTGATCAACTATATTTTAACGACCCTGAACATCACGAGCAGCAATATCGAGTGGCTTGCATCGGCGAACACCGCGCTTCACGCGGTGACGTTCATCAATATCTGGGCCGGATATCCTTTCTATATGGTCAGTCTGCTCGCAGGTCTTCAGGGGGTGCCCGGTGAACTGTATGAAGCCTCCATCATTGACGGGGCCAATGAATTTCAGAAATTCTGGTATATCACGATTCCGCATCTTGTGCCGATTATTATCAGCATCGCCATGCTCGACTTCATCTGGACCATGCAGGTGTTCCCCCTCATCTGGATGACCACGGGCGGCGGCCCTATTCGGGCAACCGAAATGCTGAGCACTTTTACGTATAAACTTGCATTCAGCACCTACAAGTTTTCACTCGCCTCGGCAAGCGCGGTGATCATCCTTTTATTATCCATGAGCGTGGCATTGTTCTACGTCAGACATCAGAAAGCGAGAGAATAGCGCATGATCAAATCAATCAAAGCCAAAAACAGCATTCTTGCCATCTTGACCTACGCAGGGCTGGCAATCGGACTGGTGTATGCAAGCTTCCCTGTCCTGTGGATGCTTTCCTGCTCCATCAAATCCAACACGGAGATTTTCTCCATCCCGCCAAAACTGCTGCCGAGAGTATTCACCCTGAAGGCTTATGATGCCATTTTCAGTAGTCCGATGAAGGTGAGATTCTTTCTCAACAGTTATTTTGTGGCGATTGCAGTCACCCTTCTGACACTGCTTGTTTCTATTCTGGGAGGATACAGCTTCAGCCGGTATGCCTTCAAATTGAAGAAGCCGTTGAATCTCTTCATCATCAGCACCCAGACGGTGCCGCCGATTACGCTCCTGATTCCGTATTTCGGGCTTGTGGTAGCCTTCAAGATGTACGACACCTATTTCGCATTGATCTTTACGTATATGGTGTTCACCTTGCCCTACGCAATCCTGATGATGACCGGATATTTCAATACCCTGCCCAGGGAACTTGACGAAGCGGTGATGGTTGACGGGGGTTCGAGCTTCTGCGCCCTCTGGCGCGTGCTTGTACCCGTGTCGCTCCCCGGCATCGTCGCCACTGGCGTCTATACTTTCTTGCTCTGCTGGAATGAATTTCTCTTTGCGCTGACGCTCACCAAGACGACCAAGATGCGAACGGTCCCGATCGGCATCCAACAACTCATGGGGCAACATGCCTATGAATGGAATGAGATGATGGCGATGAGTTTGCTAGGGTCGCTGCCCATCCTGATTATGTACCTGGTCGCCCAGCGGCATTTCCTGGCCGGGATGACCGCCGGTTCGGTGAAGAGTTGAGATGATTTCGGAGTTCGCGATGACCGGTCATGGCGAAACCGACTCCTGTTCAATTTCTCAGTTCCTCTTGCCCGAAACGGATCATTTCGTCAAGAATCCGATCCACATCCTCACCTGTTGTGCGTAAATTCATGAAACAAGCGCGGAGACAAAATTTTCCCTTCACCTCTGCCCGGCCCAGGAACGCGATCCCTTCGGACAGCAGTCGGGCAAGCACGCGCTCATTCTGTGAGTCTGTGAGATTGCGACAGCGGACACACACCGCATTCAACGTGACCGGGGCCATGAGTTCCAATTCTGGTTCGGCCTGACTTCGTTCTCCCATATATGCGGCAAGATCACACAGATTATCGATCGCCTTCGCATACGTTTTTCGTCCGTAGGCCCGTAATGACCACCATACCTTCAGCGCCTTAAAACTCCGTGACAGTTGGGGGCCATATTCCGCATAGTTGAGAAAGTCGGTATCAGACACCATCGAAAGATAGCTTGGGATGAAACTGTATGTTGACCGCATGTCTTCAGCGCGGCGGACAAGCACACATCCGGCCTCCAGAGAAGTGAAAAGGAATTTGTGAGGATCGAGTGACAATGAATGCGCGCGGCCTGCTGGTAACAATTGGGCGCGCATCCGTTCGCTGAGAATCGCCAGAGCGCCATACGCCCCGTCAATGTGAAGCCACAGATGTTCCTCTCCACAAAAATTTGCCAGAGCATCAAGCGGATCAATTGCCCCCGTTGTAACGGTTCCGGCTGAACCAACCACACAAAACGGGCTAAAACCCTCACGACGGTCTCGTAAGACGGCTTCTTTGAGGAGGTCCATACGTATCCGAAACTGTGGGTCACACGGGATGTGACAGACATGATTCAGCCCAAGTCCAAGAATCACAGCCGCTTTGTCAACGCTATTATGTACTTGCTCTGAAACATAGAGTCGCAGCGGTGAGGTCCTCCCCTGAATTCCTTCCGTTCTGGCGGAATTTCCGAGATATGTGTCACGAGCTGCCGCGAGAGCCGTCAAATTCGCCATAGAGCCTCCGCTGGTGATGATGCCTCCGCTGCCTTTGGGAAATGAGAATAATTCGTGAAACCAGGAAATGACGCGCTGCTCAATGGCATTTGCCGCCGGTGAGAGCGTCCAGAGATTACAATTCTGGTTGAGGGTGCTTGCCAGGGCCTCGGCAAACGCTGAGATGCCATTCGATGAAGGAAGTACGTAAGGAAGAAAGCGCGGATGCGCCACGTGGGTAGAATTTGGCACAACAACCTCTCGGAATTCTTGAAACAGTTCCTCAAGCGTTTTTCCCTCTTCAGGAAAGGGTTCAGTCAGGATCGCTTGCATGGCGTCTCGATTAATCTGAGGAAACACGGATTGGTTCGAGAGATCAATTTCATAGTTCGCCAGAAGTTCTCCCAGGAGACGACCTGCCTTACGGTGTGTTTCGGGATCGAACAAAAGTTCATTCATAGCACAGTTCTCCTCAATGATATCAAGTTATTACTGTCATCAAACCAGCAGCCTAACGCCATTTTCAGGTGGTTTAATACGATGTGGTCTCCGGTTCACGAACAGGCGAACTATTCCTCTCCCCTGATTGAAAATTTGTCCACTTTATTTTATACTATCAATAGACATATCCGAATGATTCATGCCATCTTAAATTCCTAATAATACCCATAACATTTCCAACCAGTCTCAGGCATATAATCACAATGGTTCATGCCTGGTTGTTCATAACTGAACCGTAACCGGTAACTTTCCTCTGTGATGTTATACAAAATTGGATAACCGTGAACCTCTTCCGGAATCCCCTCAATATACTCAGGAATCAAGACATCCAATGTATCCGGATAGCTCCGATTCTCCTGGTGATAGCGTTCGAGTGCCTCAATAATCGGCTGACAGACTGCGTATCCGTGTTCTGCTTTTTTTCCTTCTCCAGGAGCAGGACAGGCCTGTAGCACCAAACACGCTATACATAGGGAGAGGCATCGAATAAGAGGCATGTGTTGCCTCTGTCCATTTCGATTCGCGCTGTTATCGCTGTGTTTCATGGATCTATCGTCGTCTCCTGCGCCGTTAAAAGATGAAGCGATGGTGAGTCGTCCCACTTCACGAGCGGCGGACGAGATCAGGCTCACCTTTGGAAGACGGGCGCACTTTTTGACGTCATACTCCCTGGAACAAAGCGAAGCCCCACCGTCCGGTGCAAGTGGGGATTCGCTTTCAGAAGCAATGGACTAAACAGCCAATCGAGCAGCGGCCTCTGCCAGTTGATGAGCGTATCCCATCTCATTGTCATACCAGGCCGCGACAGAAACCAGGGTGCCATCAAGTACTTGTATCAGCGGCAAATCCACGATGGACGAATGCGGGTCGCCAATGATCCGTGCCGATGCCCACTCATCTTCCAACACTGTCATAATCCCTTTGAGCGGTGCAGTCATGGCCGCGTTTCGGAAAGTCTGCTTGACCTCTTCGGCTGTTGTTGCCCGTTCCACCACGACATTGAGTTCCGCAATACTCCCCGTCCGCACCGGCACACGGTAGGCTTTACCTGTGATTTTGAGATTGGGCCAGATAAAACTGAGTGCCTTTGCGGCGCCGGAGGAGGATGGAATAATGTTCTCGGCCGCCGCCCAGGAGTCGCGCCGATCACGCATAGGCTGGTCGGTCAGCGATTGGGTATTGGTATAAGCATGGATCGATGAAAAAAAGCCGGTCTTAATACCGAAATTCTCGATCAAGACTTTGACGACCGAGGCTAGCGCGTTAGTCGTACAGCTTGCCATACTGATGAGATGATGCTTTTCCGGATCAAACTGGTCAAGATTGATGCCGGGTAAGAGTACCGCGTCACACTCTTGCAAGGATTTACTGGGGGCGCTCACCAGGACACGTTTGGCGCCGCGCTCAAAGTGAGCCTGAGCGCCACTCCTGGTTGTCGCCCGACCAGTGCAATCTATCACCAATTCGACGCCTAACCCGGCCCAGTCTGGCAAGGATTGGCTTGTATCAACGAATTTGATTTCACGGCCGCCAATCAGGAATTTATCCCCGGCCACTTTGACTTCTTCAGGCCAACGGGCGTAATTGGTATCTGCTTCAAAAAGGGCGGCCAGGGTTGATACATCTTTGATGTCGGAGATCGAGACCGGAACAAATAACCCTTGTTTTAACGCTGATTTGAGCGTTGAACGGCCAATACGGCCAAAACCATGAATCGCTATTTTTTTCATGCGAACCTCCAAATGTATAAGTTTAATGTTGTTATTTTAACCCCAGGCTTTTCGTCCTGCACTTAAAGAAATACCACATTTCTTATCCTTTATGGCACGTTAGGAAGTGCCGTTTTCCCTTGCATGAGAAGCATTTGCTGTTGTTCAATTGCTTGAACAAATCGTGTTGCTTCATCAAATTGTGTTTTGGCTTGTTCGTAAGTCAGGCTCTGAAAATCCTGATAATCATGAACCTGCCGGCTGTCAAATGCCGTATGAGCAATGGTACTCAATTGTTTCTCACAAATACCGGTTTTGACAAAGTACTGATCAAAATACGAGATGACGCCAGTATGTCTGCGACTATCGAGACCCACTAGCGCAAGCAATGCTCGGATCGCATTAAAGATGGCATAATACGATCGATTGATACTCCCATCATACTCATGATTCTTCAGGAGTAACTCAGCTTGCCGTAAGACATCTTTGGCCTTGTTCAGGCGATGTCGCGATAAATCATGCGCGTAGTCTATCATAATTGAATCCCTTGTTGAATAATATCCCGATAGAATAATGTGTGATAATATTGGTTCTTTTCCCACGCAGAAATATCCTGAACAATAGGAGAAATATACAGATCATATTTCAAGGAATAGTCTGCCGCTAATCCACTGACTTGACGCTGAAGATCGTGGGTGAAATGGTTGACAATAATTAAAATATCAATATCTGATTGGGGCGTCTGTCTATTCGTGGCATACGAACCAAACAGATATTCTGCCCTGATATTCTCGTGCAGCAATTGTTTCGTGTCGTTGGCAAAACTTCGAATTATCTGAGCAATCTGCGGTTGAATATGCGCGGGGAGTGCTGGCAAATATGCTGCATCAGATTGTTGTGTTTTCATCGGATATGTTCCCTTGTGTATGAACACCATGGTGTTCGTGTTTTTCAAAAGTATGCATACGAACTCGTGATTAAGCGTCATAAGTGTGACGTGTTTGCTTGACATCGAACATTCTTTTTTCGGTAGTGGTTACATAGTAAGTGATGCCCGCTCGTTGAGCGAAGTCGAAACGAGCCGTCCACTGTTCCCTTCGACTTCGCTCAGGGAACGCATCACTTACCATGTAACCACTACCCTTTTTTCAAACGACTTTCTCGTGTTGTCAAGAAAATTTCCGAAAAAATGCGGTGTGTGCAGCCGGGAAGAATCTGGCACGTGTCAAGACCGGATTATTCAAGAATCCGATCTTGACATCCCGAGCGGTTTGACGCTTATTCCTCTAAATCCGTCAGGTTTTTAGGCAGTTCTTGCAAGAATTGCGGAGCAATGGCGTAAACGGTGGCGTCAGCATCGAGCTTTGCATACCGGTTCTCCTGCCCTTCCACGGCTTTTCCGATAAGCAAGACGAGCAGTTCCTTATCTGAATCTCGCAGAGTGATCCTGACTTCCGGCTTAACTAAGCCATACTTATTCAGATCAGCGTCCGGTTCGTCGAGTTTTTGGGTAAACTCCAGTTCATTCAGATCGTAGAGCAGGTTATTCACCTTGAAAAATGCAACTTTCTTTTGCTCCGGTTCGGTCGCCTTCCAATCATCCCCGTCTTTCTCCAGGGACAGCTTCTGATCCGCATACGTCAGTTGAATTTGCTCGACCTGGGCGCGATCAAAGGACAGAATCTTCTTGTAGCGCAAATCGAACGCAGTTTTGTGCAGTTGGGCCAGCGTATCGGCTTTGACAAGTACCACTGAGTTCTGGTTACCCAGTTTTGCGTAAATACCGATATTTGCCTGATCAGGGGATCCTAAAAGCAACTCATGCGGCGTTTCCTGATCTTTTTGCCACAGGCGGATCGTGAAGGGCGGCGCAGCCAGGCCATACTGCGCCAGATTCTCGGGCGTATCGCTGACAAATTGCTGCACCGTCGTGGCTCCGGCGTTTGATAATAGCTGTTGCACTTTCGCGCCATCGGCTTTGAGGTTTTCCGGCTGGGTAATCTGCCACTCCTCTTCAGATTCGCGTTCTAAGACAATGGTTTCCCCCTGCGAGGCCAGTTCGATTTTCTGAATATCAGGGTTTTTGAAGGCAAACAAGGTCTTATCGCGCAAATCATTTACGTTTTTGGGGAATTCGTCGAGGATGGTCGCGTCAACCAGAAATACATTTTCCGCGCCTTCATGTTTGGCATAGACGCCATCTCCGCTCTCATTTTTCTGGCCCAGGAACAAGGTTTTCTGGCTCTTATCCTCGCCCACAAATAAGGATAATGTCGCGGTTGGCTGATCCAGGCCGTATTGCGCTAAATCCTCGACCTTTTCTGCGGTAAAGGCTTTGATGGAGGAACTCGTGATTTTGGATAGCAGCGCATTCATTTTCGCCGTATCGGCCTGATAGTTTTGAGGCACCACGATTTGCCACTTTGCGTCATTTTGTTCCAATTCAACGCTTGGGTGAGCTTCGGAAGGCAGCGTCAAAATGGCTTTTTTCACCTGATCCGGCGCAAAGGCCAGAATCGTTTTATCGCGTAGATCATACATGCTCTTATCCAGACCAGTTTTTACCAGAGAATTGACGATCACCACCTTCTCCTGGTTGTCCACACGAGCATAAAAACCGGAAGCCGTGGGCGTCTCATTGCCAATCGCCAGTTGCATCGGGCTGCTTCCTTCCTGTCCTTTGGCGATGACGACGAGTTGCGGCTGATCCAAACCAAATTCTTGATCCTGAGACTTGTCTTCTGCAACCGTTTTCTGCTGCTCAACCTTCACAAAATCTGTTACCAGTCGTTTTACAGCCTCTACATCGGTGGAGGCTTCGACCGGTTGCAGCATTTTCCAGGTCTCCTCCTGTTTTTTAAGCACAATTTCTTCATTCTGGCGTTTTATGCTGATTTCCTGAAGCGCTTCTTCGGTCGTACTAAATACCTTTTTGGCCGCTTCTTCTTGCGCCTGCTGTTTTTCGGAAAGATTGACGCGGGTGTAATAATACCCGCCCATCAATACCAATATGATGAATAAGATGATTGTTTTCTTAATACTCATAGTATTTTTCTCCTGTGAAAATGTAGCGCGAAACTCCAGTTTCGCGCACCATTCATCCGCTCGCGAAACTGGAGTTTCGCGCTACATTGCTGTTTATTTATTGCGTGGATTTTTTGCGATTCATATACACCATCATACCGGTTCCAATAACCAGAAGCGGCAGAAAAACGACTGAGAGGAAGAAGGCAAATCTTCCCTGGCCGGCGGTGAGAATCAGCGGCGCGGTTTCAGGATCTTTGGCGCGAATCGCAATCAAATCCTTTTCTTCTGCCATCCAGCTCACGGTATTCAAGAACAAATCGCTGTTGCCCGATAACCCCAGATAGGTGTTGCTGGCAAAGTCTGAGTCGCCAAATACGACCAACCGACCTTGTTGGGACTGCGAAGCCTCTGTCGGATTCTCTGGAGCGTCGGGCTGTTCAGCATTCTGACTGAGATCACGCGTAATGACCACTGCTAAAGGCACTGGCCCCTGGAGATCAAGGCCCTCATTAAATTCAACTGCACCCCCCTGGAGTTCCTGTTTGTTGGTTTCGGCCCAGCTTTGCGGACTGCTGGTCGCCAGGACCGTGCCGCTGATACCTTGCGGAAGTTGTTCCTCAAGCCGAATTGACCGCGCTACCGGGTAAAAGGTAGCAATATTAAAATTCTCGGTAATCGGATGCTGCGTGTAGGCCGAGGCCACCGGCATCTCATACCCGCCGCCGAACACCCGGCTGAAGGTATCAATAATCATATCATCCCCCACGATGACGCCATAGGTTTTTAAAAAGGGCGTCATGCCGGGCGATTGATCCGGATCGAGCAGAAACAACACATTGCCGCCTTTGTTAATATAGGCTTTTAAAGATTCTTCTTCGGCTGGCACTAAATCTTTCTGCAAGCCAGCAATAATCAATAAGGTTGCATCCTCAGGCACGGCTTGCTGCTGCATCAGCAAAAGATCTTTCACCACATAATTTTCCTTTTCAATGGCTTGTTTAACCTGACTATATCCATGTTCGCCGACATCATCCAGGCTGCGCTCGCCATGGCCTTTGAGAAAATAGACCACTTTTTGTTCGTCGCGAATCACTTTAACCAGAGCATTGGTCAGGTTTTCTTCGGTCAATTCGGTGATTTTTTCATGTTTTGCCTTGGTTTCCAGCACAATCGTGCCATAAGTTTTGATGTCATAGCTCTTTGCCCGTCCCGGATTTTTATCAGGATCGATAAATTCGTAGGAGATGTGGGCAGACAGGCGTTTATACTGCTGCAACAGATCGTTAGCAGCTTCACGGTCGCCCTGATCCAGACTGAAAAACGCCATAATATTCACATCTTTTTCAAGGGTGTTCAGAATTTTTTTGGTTTGCTCTGACAGGGTAAAGCGTTTATTGCGCGTCAGATCGAAACGCACGCTATGCTGGCTGGAAATGGCTTCTACAAAGATGGCGATCCCTAACACCACGAAAATCATGATGGTCACGTTCGTTCCATATTTGACCGACCGCTTCGAGAATTGCGCCAGAATATGTTTGAAATCGCCAACCAGATAGATCAATACGCCAATAAAGCCCACAATGGCAAAAAATGCGGCTAATGCGCCAAAGCGCATTTGTACGAGCCAGGTTGCGCCGCTCAACGCCAGACAAATTAATCCGGCCAGTCCGACATAGCCGATATAACGTTCTACTAAGAGATTTTTTCCAAGTAGTATAAGCTGCTCTTTTGAAAGTTTCATGTTGGTTTCCTCCTGCTGTTATCCACGCCACTTGTTCGATTCCAATGCGCGTATGGTCAAAAAGAGACAGAAGACGGTCACGTTCAGATAATAAATGACATCCCGTGTATCAATAATACCCTTACTGAAGGTATCAAAATGTTCTAAGAGGGAGAGATGGCTCAGGATGCCGCCCAGAACCGGGCCAGCGGTTTGCGCTGAAAAGCCGATGAGCCAGAAAATCAACAGCGCGCCAAAGGAGATCACGGCGGCCACAATTTGATTCGAGGTGAGCGACGACGCCAGGAGGCCAAAGGCAATGAATGCGCTGCCCATCAGCAGCAATCCGAGGTAACTGGCAAGCAGGGCGCCAAATTCGATTGGGGCAAAAAAGCCAAGGAAAACAGGATACACCAATGTCAAGCCTAACATGATCGCAAACACAAGCAGGCAGGCAAAAAATTTACCGAGCACAGTCTCAATATCGCGGATCGGATAGGTCAGCAAAAGTTCAAAGGTACCGTTTTTCTTTTCTTCGGCCAGCAGTCGCATCGTGAGCAGCGGCATCATTAACAACATAATGATGCTGGTATTGCCAAACAAGGGACGAAAAATGCCGTCGGTCATGTTTAACCCCTGAGCGAGATAGGGATTGCGCATGGCGTTGAAACTAATCATGATGTAAAACGATAAAATATTCTGGAAAAAGTATCCGGAAATCGCCACAAAAATCGTGATGACCACATACGCAATCGGCGAATAAAAATATGACTTGAGTTCTTTTTTCCAGATTGCCATAAAGTTTCTCATTGTGTATGTTCCTCCTTCTTGTGAGTTAACCCTCAGCAATAGCCTGCTCTTCTGTCACCAGTTGGACAAAGACATCTTCCAGGCTCATTTCAGCGGTCCGCAGTTCCAGCAAGCCCCAATGATGGTTTGCCGTCGCGGCCGCTAATTGGCGGCGGACATCCTGATCTTTCTCGGAGTCAATCTGATAACGGAAGATTTGATCGCTGATCTGTTCAAGCTGCTCAACGCCGAGCACCCCTGGCACTTCTCGCAAAGCTTTCTGCACATCATCAACTGGTCCATCAACTTCCATGAGGACGCGGCTGGATTTCTGCATCCGCGAGGTTAAGTTTTCAGTGGTATCTACCGCCACAATTTTGCCCCGATTGAGAATAATCACTTTCTGGCAGATCATGCTCACTTCAGGGAGAATGTGCGTGGAAAGAATGATTGTCTTTTCTTTGGCAAGCTCTTTAATCAATTCGCGGATTTCGATAATCTGAGCCGGATCCAGTCCGGTAGTTGGTTCATCCAGGATAAGGACATCCGGTTCGCCAATCAAGGCTTGCGCCAGGCCAACCCGCTGGCGGAAGCCTTTTGACAGGTGTCCGATTAAACGGCGGCGAACCCCCTGAATGCCGCAGCGTTCAATTGCAGCGTCAACCTGCGCCGTTTTCTGCGCTTTTGCCACTCCCTTCACTTCAGCGACAAATTGCAAAAAACTCGTCACATCCATATCACGATATAAGGGCACATCTTCGGGCAGATAGCCGATGCGTTTGCGAACTTCTAAAGATTGGTTAAACACATCAAAACCGGCGACCGATGCTTTACCGCTCGTGGCAGGCATAAATCCGGTCAGAATCCGCATGGTTGTGGTTTTTCCGGCACCATTCGGGCCGAGAAACCCAGTGATCTCACCTTGTTGAATGGAAAATGAGACTTCTTGAATGGCCGGAATCGCGCCGTAAAATTTACTCAAGTTCTCTACGTGAATCATAAGATAATATCCTCCTCATCAGTACATCACTCAGATCGCATTGCAAACAGGAAAAAACCGAGTTTTTGAAAAAAACTCGGTTTTGAGTTTCACTTCCAGATTATTTTACAAAAATCATGCCAGATATAGGCAGAACAAGGGAAATCCTTATCTTTGTTCTATGCAGGCCAGCGTAATTTGAAGGAGTCAAGCAGAAATTCATGCCTGATTTCAGGCATTCAGATAGCGATTATGTTTGTAATATATTATAAATAAATCAGTTGGAGTTTTTGAGGATGAAATCAGGTGATTACCTCATTTCAGGTATAAGCAGAACGATGAAAACCGGAGTGCAAAAGTTCTACTTTTGCGTGTCAACTTTTCAGCAAACCCTCTCTTGTGAAAGTAGAACTTTTGCACTCCAAACTGAAAGTAGAACTTTCATACTCCGATACTGACAACTTTTATTCATTTTTATTTGCCGTGCCTATAATTCTCCAAATACCCCGAAAGAACTTCTATCTTCCGACTTCCTGAAGATCGTAAGGTAAAAAATTGTTACCGATGTCAAAAATTGCCTCTTTCAATGAGAGAAATCTTGCAATTTACTTTTTAACAGGGGTATTCAGAAAAGAACAACGCATAAAAAGTAAAAAATTGTTACCAATGTCAAAAACCGTCTCTTGACAATTTTGTGAATTCCGTTATGTATTACGATATGAATTTTACATAGTGATTAATAATCATTTTTTCGTAAAAAGGGGGTGAGGCGTGCGAAAGTGAGAAAGCGCATTTCTGTTGAAGTGTATTGTCGCATCATGCAACTCGAATTATTATGAAAATTTTTTATCACACTGTAAAAGGAGAACATCTTATGAAAAAGTCTGTGATTCTTGCTGTTATGTTTGCTTTTATCCTGACAGTATCATCCGGCGCATTCGCCGAAATCACACTCACTGTCGCTGAAATCCATCCGGAAGACTATCCTACGACAAAAGGCCTGTTTAAGTTCGCTGAACTGGTAAAAGAACGTTCAAATGGCGAGATTGTGATTGATGTCAAATTTGGCGGCGTGCTCGGACAGGGCGAAAAAGAAGTTGTGGAACAGGTGCAGTTCGGCGCACTGGATATGGCTCGCATCAGCATTTCCCCGGTGACGGAATTTGTGCCGGCACTGGAAGCTTTTGGCCTGCCGTATATCTGGAAAAGTCAGGAAAGTATGTGGAAGGTCTTGAAAGGCGACATTGGCGCCAGATTGTTAAAAGAGGTCGAAAATTATAAATTTTATGGTTTATGCTATTATGAATCTGGGGCGCGCTCATTTTACAACTCAAAAAGAGAAATCACAAAAGTAGAAGACCTGAAAGGGTTGAAAATCAGGGTGCAATCCAGCCAATTAATGCTTGATCTGGTTAATGTCCTGGGGGCAAATGCCACGCCAATCGCCTTTGGCGAAGTGTATGATGCCATCAGCAAAGGCGTTGTTGACGGCGCCGAGAATAACTGGCCTTCTTATGAATCTACTGCCCACTATGAAGTCGCAAAATTCTACACGTTAGATATGCACACGCGTGTTCCTGAAATTCTGATTGCTTCAAAAATTGCCTTCGATAAGAAGTTGACCCCGGAACAAATTGCTCTGGTGATGCAGGCGGCGCAAGATACTCAGGATTACGTCATTGAGAAATGGAATGAACGGGTGGAAGCCTCTAAAAAGATTGTTCTGGATAGCGGCGGCGTCACCGTGACAGAGTTAACCCCGGAAGCTTTTAACGGTTTTGTACAAGCGGTACAGCCATTATATGAAAAATACGGAGCCAAACATAAAGCGATTATTGATGAAATCCGGGCCGCACAAGAGTAAGATCTGAGACCGATAACGATGCCATCTTGTCCCAGGATGGCATCGTTGCTTTCAGGGTAGGCGCGTTATGCAACACGTTGTCAAGATTATTCGCGGTATCTTTAGCGTCATCGAAAAAGTCTTTGAAGTCATCTCCATGGTCATGTTAGTCGCCATGACTGTGATTATCTGTTACCAGGTGTTCTTGCGCTATCTCTTCAATTCCTCGCCTTCATGGGCAGAAGAAATTTCGCTGGTGCTGCTCATCTGGTTTGGGATTTTAAGTATTCCGATCGGAGTGAAACTGCACCTGCATATAGGGATTGAGTATCTCTTCAATCGCTTTCCGAAACGGATACAGTGGATCGTGTCGCGCATGATTTATTTTTTGATCGCGGCGTTTGGTCTGGTAATGATTGTCGCGGGCATTGAGTTAGTCGAGTTTATGGCGATGTCAACTTTACCAGCGACAAAACTTCCGAGCGCGGTCAAATATGCGGTGATCCCACTTGCGGGCTTAACGTTAATCTACAATGCCTTAGAACTCTTTTTTGTTTCTTATACAACGTATGTAGAACAAGGGGATGCAACGGTTGATATCCCTATGTAACCAGGATTTTTTTGCGATACGGTGAAGAATTACTTCACCAGGGACTGTCAGGGAGATGAAGACAGATATGCGTTGTGTTGGCTGCTGACTTCTCCTTCCTGGAGTTGAAATGACGTATGCATGCAGATCCATTAGGGATTACCCTTCTTGTCGGGACATTTTTTCTGCTCTTATCGTTGCGGACTCCTGTAGCGTTTGCGCTGGGAATCCCAACGGTGCTCACCGCATGGTATCTTGGCCTCCCGCTCATGATAGTGGCGCAGCAAATGGCCAAAGGGTTGAATTCCTTTTCATTGATGGCCATTCCGTTTTTTATTCTGGCCGGACAATTGATGGGGGTTGGGGGGATTTCGCAGCGAATTATTGATATGTCGAATGTCTTTGTCGGCAGAATTCGCGGCGGATTGGCCATGGTGAATATTTTAGCCTCCATGTTCTTCGGGGGCATCTCCGGATCATCAGTGGCAGATACATCATCAATCGGCTCAATTTTGATTCCCATTATGCGAAAAGCCGGGTATGATAATGATTTTTCTGTGGCGGTCACGATTACCTCGTCGGTGCAGGGGGTGTTGATTCCTCCCAGCCATAATGTGATTATTTATGCGCTGGCTGCCGGTTGGGTCTCGGTGACTATTAATGGTGTGACCCGGCAGCTTTCCCTCTCAATTGCCAAACTCTTTTTGGCAGGGGTCATTCCGGGGATCTTTTTGGGAATTACGCTGATGATGATCTCTTACTATATGTCGGTGAAACGCAATTACCCGAAAGAGCCGCCAGTGAGTTTTCGAGAAGGCCTACAAAAGATCGCTGATGGATTCTTTGGCGTGATGACGGCGGTGATTATTATCGGCGGCGTACTGACAGGCGTGTTTACAGCCACGGAATCGGCGGCAATTGCTGTCGCATATGCGTTTCTGGTCACCTGGCTTATTTATCATGAAATCAACTGGAAGAATATCAAAAGCGTACTGTATGAATCGCTCAAAACCTTAGCGATTGTGGCAGCCCTGATTACAACCTCGAGCGCGTACGGCTACATGATGACGCGGCTCGATATTCCCCGGCTGGTCACCGAGAGTTTGATCAGTTTAACGGATAATCGCTATGTGATCTTTTTCATTGTGAACATGATCCTGCTGTTCCTGGGGATGATCATGGATATGTCGCCGCTTATCCTGATTACCACGCCGATTCTGCTGCCGGTCGTGGCCAATTTTGGCATGGATCCGCACCATTTTGGCATTGTGATGATGCTGAATCTGGGCATCGGGTTATTAACGCCCCCGGTCGGGTCAACCTTATTTGTGGGGTGTGCTATCGGGCGCATCAAAATTGAAGACATGGTGAAGCCAATGATCCCGTTTTATGTCACGATGATTATTACGCTCATGCTCATTACCTATATCCCCCAAATATCGCTCTGGCTGCCGAGCTTGTTAGGGAGGTAGCGATGCAACATTATGTAACAAAAAAACCGGGTTTTTTGAAAAAACCCGGTTTTTAGCAGGGAAAAATCTGTTCCTATACTTCTACATTTGAGAGTGCGCGTTTGCGATAGGTGCCGGGCGTGACCCCTTCCAACCGTTTAAATGTACGGATAAATGTAGCTTTGCCTGAGAACCCTACCTGAATTCCCACCTCATCAATTTTTTCCTGGGGTTGAGCCAGGAGCAGGTTTTTGGCGATTTTGATGCGTAACATCGCCAGATATTCAACGTAATTCATGCCGGTTTGTTCTTTAAAATAGCGACTGAGATAACTCGAATTCAAGTTAAAGGCTTCGGCCAGGCTGTCTAATGAAATGTTTGGATTCGCGTAATGGCGTTCAAGATATCGGAAAAGTTTTTTGGTGAGCGCATCAGCCTGTTGTTGTCGATCTCTGGCATACAACATCAACAATTGGCGAAAGACTTCATTTAAACGTTCTTGAAATTCCTGAATGGTTTCAGGCTTTGCGACTCGAAAGGTCTGCAATAACGGTGATTCGCTGATGCTCATATCCTGGACCGGCGACTGGGCCAGAATTTTCCCAACCGTTTGTAAGAAATGGTGATAGAGCGCAAGTAGCTTCTGATAACTCGACTGTTCCAGGGCATTTTGTTCAAGAATCTCCTGAAGCAGATAGTGCACCTGCGAAGATTGTCCGGCAATCACGGCGGTCATTAACTGCTGCTCTTTTTCGAACGGAAAGTAGTAGATCAAGGCATCGCGTTTGTGTTGTTCCGCATCGGCTGCAAAGAGAAGCTGAACCGTCCCGCTATTCTGTCGGGTCAGAAGTGACTGCTGCGCTTTATCATACGAGCTGTGTAAATCTTCAGGAGCATTGACAATATTACCGATTCCAACCGCGAGCCGGTAATGACACTCCTCCAAAACAGATGTGCTCCGGGAAACCAGATATGTGCAAAGTGATCGCACCTGAGTTTCGTCATCGAAGTTCAGAATCAAACCGGCTTCAGTATCCGTCAAATGAATAAATATCCCGGCGAGCGGAATCTCGCGGGTATAATCTTCATACAGGCGCGTCAAACTGAATAGCATGTTTTTGGCTGATATGCCTGATTTGATGGCAGATGGCATCACTGGATCTGCTGGCAGCAATTTAATCAATACCACACAAAAACAGGGGGCATTCCAGGTTTCTTGAACAGTCGCCGGAATACTCGCTGGAGATGTTACGGAAGGAGTCCCTAACAGTAAAGCTTTCATGGAGTAGCGCAGCGTATCTTCCTGAAGCTGGCGGTTTAACGAGAGAATTTCTAAATAGGCTTGTTCTAACGACGCCTGCGCTTGTTTTTGCGAAGTAATATCGCGGGAGATACCAAAGGTGCCGATAAGCTGACCATGTTCATCGCGCAACGGCATTTTGGTGATAAGCGCCCAACGCACACTGCTGTCTTGCTGCGGAATCGGCAATTCCCGATCCAGAATCGGTTCGCCGCTGCGGAGAATATTTTGTTCCTGATCGAGTGTCATCTGCGCCAGAGCTGCGGGCAGCAGGTCGAAATCGGTCTTGCCGATTTCTTCATCCGGATCCGCAAATCCATAACTCGCAGCATGAGCTTTATTAGCCCTGGTAATGCGACCATCACAATCTTTAAAATAAATCTTATCTGGTACAGTGTCCATAAAGGTGTCAAGAATATATTTTTCACGCGCTAGCTCAGCCGTCCGTTCCTCAACCCGCTGTTCCAATTCTGCATTCAATTGTTGCAGCGCTTCCTGAGCGCGAGTTCGTTCAGCAACTTCTTGTTGAATTTTTTCAAAATTTTCGCGCAATTGTACCGCCATAGTCTGAAAGGCATTCCCTAAGACGTCATGGGCTGATTCCGGCTGTACCTCCTGCTGTAAATTGCCGCTGGCTATCGAGGTGGCGGCGTTGGCCAGGCGATCAAGATAGGCGGTCATACGCTGAAACGCCATACCCAGGACATCTTGCTGCGAACGCGGGAGAATATGGCGGCGCAGATCGCCGGTCGAGATCGTTGTCGCCACTTCTGCGACATTACAGAAATAGACTGAAATCCGGTGAAAGGCCGACGTCAGAATCGTGATTTCATCGCCCTGTTCCGGCGGTTCCGGAATATCCACCAGATTGCCGGCCGCCAGTTGCTGACCCAGGAATACCAGATTCTGAACCGGTTTTGTGAGCAGCACGTGCATCAGGAAGGAAATCATCATAAACGCCAGAAATAAGAACACCACAAAAAGGACGATGGATTGCAGCAGGACCCGTTGCGTTTTTTCATCAACCACACTTTTGGGGACGCCAATATCAACTGTCGCCAGATACGCTTTCGATGCGCCGAAGACTGGGACCAGCGTATGAAACAGATCGCCATCCAGGATCGTCATCTGTTTCTGGTGTTGCAGGTATTCGCGTAAGATAGGGCTTTGAACCGGGGTATGCCACAAGGCGTCGTTATTGTGCGGACCTATCGTACCCGTCTCATCAATAACGGCAAAATGGGTCACGTTCTTGTCTTTGTTTAAAGCATACAACTTAATGCACCGCAAAGCCAGCGGAGGAAACATGTCGCGGATTCGATGCAGGCCCAGGCTTTGCATCTTGGTGATTTCATTGATAATATCTTGCGCCAGGGCTTCAGAACGCCAGGTTAACGCTTCCAGATAATCTTGCCTCAAATCGTGAATATGAATTAACGTGCTGGTACCCAGGACAACAAAAATAATTACTCCCACCGACAATAGAATTTTCGTGCGTAAACGAATACCTTTCATAGATTTTCCTTGTCACATTAGGCAACAACGAATTAAAGGAATCAACGGATAACATGGAGACACACGTTGGTTCCTTCAATCTGCTGTTGCTGTACGGAAGTCTCAAATTTTTCAATGTACGCTGCACACGTTCTCATGCAAGAAATAATTCTGTCAATTTTCTTTACAAGAAATTATTGACAGGGTATAGGCATTTTGCTTATAGATCTTATTTTTAAAATATTCGCACACTTTTGGTGATGAATCTGATGAAACAGAAAAACCGGGTTTCTTGAAGAACCCCGGTTTTTGGAATGCTCGAAACATGATGAAACGGACTTTTTTGACGACGCTCTGGATATGGCTTCTGCTCTCAATGCCGGTATTGGCGATGGAACAGCGTTGGATTGATGATCTGAATCAACGTTTTCCCGGAATTGGCTATGAATTTCGAGAAGCCGTTCAACAAAAACTTGCACAGCATGGCGGCGACCTGAGCGCCGAAGAATTGATTGAGAAATTACTTGCCAGCCCTGAGTATGCCCCTGATGCAATTACAAACGCCAGAACCTTCGGATTGCACAGTGAATTGATGTTGTTATATCCGGCCCTGGGGAAATATCAGGATGCGCTGCGCGAGGCGAAACTCCTGCGGGATTTTGTGATGCAGTATTCTGCCGAGGATCTCAAAGTGCTGCAGACCTTTCGCGGGGTCTATGCGGAATTATTGATTATTAACGAAGAGTATGAGCAGGCGCTTCAGGAAATTGAAGCCGTGATCGCCCTGAACCCTGAAGAAGAAGGGAATTATCTTGGGCGTGGGGTCATTGCCGTCAAATTAGGGCAATTCGAACAGGCCATGCAGGATTTGGCTATCCTGATTCAAACTCCGGAGGCCGAACAGCATGCGCAAGAACTGTTTGTCTTTCTCATGCAGCACCGCCAGAAATTTCAAAAAGCGCGGGTGCAACCTAATACCATGATTGATGTGATGCTCAAAGAGCTTGAACCGGAATCCGCGCCTCATATTCGGATTCCTTCGCAACTTGAGACAGCCAATACCTCCCCATCCTCGCCAGAACAACCGGACCAACAAACAACAGCCCGTGCTGAAACCACGGATCAAGATTCTCCTGCTGAACCTTTTCTGAAAAACGAGTCCGAACCGCTGACAAGTTTGACTCGGCTTAACGCTGAACAGATAGCGCAGCGGCTTGGGACGCCGCTGGCAGAAAATGAGAGTGAACAAACTATTGATCGCGATTATACCTATCAGGATCAGACCTTGACGATTAGTTTTGATAAGGAGAAACATCAGATTCTCTCGTTTCAGATGTTTTTTCTGCCCTTAGTTGATGAAACCACGGCATTTGCCCGGATGGGAGTGCTTCGCCGGGATTTGCCGCCAACAATTGCCACTGACATGTTAAAAGTCTGGAATACGTACGGCCCATTTTCAAAAGTCCGGCTCTCATTGAATGAAGGTCAGGTCATTGCGATGATAGTCGAACCCTGAGCGTTGTTATGCAAATTCTTCGTCAACAGCATCAAAAAACTCGAGAACACTTGAAAACACTATTTATGGATGTCCTTCGTTCCTATGGAATTGATTCTATGATAAGATGGAATGGTTTTGAATTCGAGGGTAAAACCACAGGCACTCGCATTCGCGGGGAAATTTCTCATGATGAAATCCTGGTGGAAATTTCCGGCTGGTTTGAACGCCTCGCCGCCCAAAAACTCCGGGAAGGCTGGAATGAATTGGTGATGAAGGGGCTTGTCTAAAGAAGCGCGTTAATCGTCAGCCTGGCGATACGCACAAGAGCTTAATGGTCATGCTTCAGCGCAAGGAAAAGGCGGGCACAACCAAAGTTACAGGAACAGCAGCGAACATTTTCACCTGTCTTTTCAAAATTGTCATAGCAACCGGTGTAAGGGTTGTTCGAAATCGCCATCTTCTATTTTCCAACAAAAAATGTAAATTTCGCTTGCTGTTCCTTTTTGAAGGTAATTTTTTCCTTATCTATGTGTTCTCTTGGGGCCGGTATGTCATAAAAACGGCTGAGTTCCTCCCAATCGTGATCTCGAATTGTCACAACTTCGTGAAGATACATCGAGACCCATACCGGGCCAATTTTCGAATTCGATTCTTCCTGGGCTAAATGATCCTTCGTAATCTGCACGTAGTTTTCATCAAGATCAAACCCAATATAGTTTCTTCCAAGTCTCTTGGCGGCAATTGCCGTCGTTCCTGTTCCAATAAATGGATCGAGAACGAGATCGCCTTCATCCGTTGACATGAGAATAATCCGCTCTAAAAGATGAATCGGAAGCTGACAGGGATGGTTGTCGCGATATTTATTATGCTTGATGCGATGAATATCCGTCCAGACATCAGAGACTAAGGGCCCGAACGGGTGCAATCCGGCTTTTTTTCCTCCGTAATCTTTCAGTAAATACCCACATTTACGACAGCGTTTATGAGAATAACGAATCTCATAATATTTATTGGCTTTAATATTTTTGACATAATATAAAATGCCATAATGCGATGGTTGAAGCGATTTCCCCATCGGCGCAGTCGGAGCATCCCAGGCAATCCAATGTCGAAAGGTCGCAATCTCATTCAGAAACGCGGCATAATATGTTAACCATTTCGGAATATTATGCAGAAAAATTGACCCCGTTGGTTTGGTCACGCGCACCATTTCCCGAATCCATTCCTGACACCAGGCCAGATATTCTTGAACATGCCGTTTATCTTTATAGTGGCTATATTTTTTTTGCAAATTAAACGGCGGGTCTGCAAACGTGATGTCAACGCTTTCACTGGAAATCTGTTTGAACAACTTCAAACAATCGCCCTGCGTAATGGTATTAATGTACTCTTCTGTCATAAGCCATCTCTTCCAGTACAAATCGTTCAAATCGTTTCAATTCGTCTTGATGAAAAGTAAACACCTCATCATACGCTGACACCATCCGCTTTAAATCGCCTTTCCTGACGTACCATCCGATTCCATCTACAAATCCGATAAATTTGGCATGGGGATAATGGGTTTTGATTAACGCGCCAACGGAAATTTCTGTTTTCGATTTATCTCCCTGTCCCGATGATGTTGTCGCAAGAAAAGAACTTTCAGCAATAATACGAGGATGAGCTTTGTTTGGAATAATAAAATCCATTGTGCGCTTCGTGTAAGGCGCATTATCAATCAACTCGGACAAATCCCCTTTTTCACAGTCAGTATTCAAGTCTTTCAAAATAGCTTCAATCAACACCTCTGGATTATTAGGCTTCTTGCCGACATACGACCCTTTCTCTTTATATCGAATCAAGGTATCAATCATTTCCGGAAGTTCGAATTTCAATTTCAAGATGCTCAATTTTTTCAGTTCAAACAGAGGAATGGTTTTCGCCAAAAAAGGCACTGTGGCCCCTTCAAAAAAGAGGTTGACTAATCCTTTTCGAAAGAATTCATTCTTTTTCAGCAGAGACAAAATTTGCGTATCAGACCATTCCTGAATTCCTTCTCCTGTGGATTCTTCAGCTTCGTTAATCCAATGCGATTTATAGACAACATTGTTCAGTTCAGGATCATCAACTACCCGGATAATAGTTGTCAACCGTTTGAGATATTCATTGGAAAACCCTGTCAATGCCAATAATGCTCGTAAACCATGTTCTTTTTGAACAAGCAGATCCTCAAATAACTGCTTGTGAAGGCCAGAGGTTTCAATCTTGTTCTTGAGCACTAACAGAGTTTCTTTGATGGAGTTGAGATACCCTTCATATTGCTCTTCAAAGGCTGGATTGAAAAAATAAAACGTATTTTTCTCAATAATCGTTGCAAATTTTTCTTCTGGTGCTCTCATAAGTTCCTCATGGCGTGACTTTTTGAAAGAACAGGACATACTCATCTTTCATCGTATTTCTCATGCCTTTAATCGGTTTAAGAATACTTTTCACTAAGGGCATCCCTAATTTTTTACATTCATCAATAATTGTTTGTTCTAAACGTATCCCTCCGGTTTGATTCGTATTTGAACCAATAATCATGACAAAATATTTCCCTGGTTTTAGAACTCTATAAATTTCGCCACACACGATAGCCATATCGCGAAAATAATTGTTTAACCGTTCTTGTTTATTTTTTCCGATTAAACCGATCATATGAGAACGTAATGTTGAGATATTATATCCGAAATACTGTAATTGCGATTCGTCATTTTTAGCATAATCAATCGCAAAAGAGTAAGGGGGAGAGGTAATCACACCATCAACGGTATTATCTCCGAGTTCTATTTGTAATGCGTTGGAATTTGATAAAATAACGACATTTCCTATGTCATGTTGAGAAAAATGGGGATTCTCTAAAAAATTCTTTACGGTTCCAATATAACGTGCTAGTACTTTTTCAAACAATTGTTGATGTGTTGATGTGGTCACTCGCTTTGAATATCCCATCGCATCGAGAAAAGCCAGTAATGCCAGGTGATACACTTTTAATTTTTCAGGATCGTCAATTTTTTTAAACTGTTCGGCTATATTATCAACATGAAAAAAATGAAATAAAGATTCAGCTTTGCCCTGTAGATGTTCTATCAGGTTTTTTTGTAACGTTAATGCTTCAAATTTTGTTTGCGTCATAAATTGGCAAAATGGACTAATATCAACAGCAAAAGAATGAATTCCCATGAGAGCAGCTTCAATATTTGTTGTTCCACTCCCACACATTGGATCCAAAATAGTTTCCCCTTCTTGAATGCCAAGAATATTTAACAGCCCCTTAATGAGTTGGGGATGAAACTTACCGCGATAGGGGAATAAGGAATGCGTGGCATATCCAGTTGAAAATTGACTATCTTCAAAATATGATTTTGTTTTGGCTGAGCGATTTTCTGAAATAACCTGAGCCTGGTGAGCATATAATAAAAAATGTTTCGTCGGTTGTCCACTGATCATTTTAAAAAACGCACTTCTCTTTATGAGCTGTTCTTGAGGCAAAATAGCATATTCTAAATTTGCCATTTCCATTTCAAACAGCTCATTTACCGAAGAAAACAATTCGGTATCGTCGCCAAATAATTTTTGAGCAATAGTAGGAAATGAGTAAAATGTATTCATGACAAGACAATATGGAATACACATCGAGGATAGTAAAGAAAAATTTTGTTAAAACAACAGATTAGTTTTAGAAGGATGTCAAAGACCTTATTCGTATCTTATCCTTCTGAGCGGATTAAGCTTTATATTCGTGACGTGTTTATTTGACGCCAAACAATTCTTTTTAAACGTTTTTCGCACGTTGCCAAAAAAATTTCCGAAAAAAAATACAGCGTGATTCAGGCAGGAGAATCTGCGTTGTTTCGGGAATGAAGCGAAGCGGATTGCCCGAAACAACGCGAGCATTACAACATGTTTACGGCCGCCAACTATCGTAATTCGGATGATCTGGCGTTATTGGCAAGGTCACGTCCCGGCTGGTTTGTGCGGAATAATAGATGGCGGTGATCAGTTCTAAGGATGCGCGGGCGTCAGCGAGCGTGACCGGGAGTTCAGTGTTGTGTTGGAGAGCTTCATGGAACAGGGCAAATTGTCTGACAAACTTCTCAGGTTGCGGCATAAACCGCGCCAGCGCGTCATTGATTCGTTCAGTCATCTCAGGCGTATCGCCGGTAAAACTCCAGGGATCGCAAGTATTACGATAGGCTTCGTGATTGCTTTCCGCTGTGAATCCCTGGAAACAAAAGCGATGACGGGTGATTTCAACCGCAGAACCGGTGGTCACGGCTAAGGACGCGAGCGAGCCGTCGGCCATTTCCAGCGCGGCGCACATACAATCTTCGGTTTCAATCAGATTGACTTTCGTAGCTGTTCTTGCAAACACGCTTTTGACGGGACCAAGCACGTAATACAGGATGTCGTGGGCATGAATCGCCAAGGTCACCAATGCGCCGCCCAATTCAGTCGCCCATTTTCCGCGCCAGGGCACGGCATAATAGGCGGCTTTGCGCCTCCACGCCGTTTCAACGGTCGTCAAATAGGCCGGACCTGCGAGTCCCTGCTCAATTAAATATTTCAACTTCTGAACGCCATGCCCAAAGCGGTATTGAAAAATTGGCATGACTCGCTTCCCTGAACGGGACTCAGCCGTAAGCAGTTGGTCAATTTCTTGCAGCGATCCGGCTGCCGGTTTTTCACAGATCACGTGTTTTCCAGCATTCAAGGCCTCTAATGTCTGCGAAGCGTGTAAGTACGAGGGAGTGCAAATATCAATCAGATCGAGGTCATCCCGCTGGCAAAGTACGGAAAAATCCGTAAAAACCTGGGGAATCTGATAACGGGCAGCTATTTCGCGGACTTTGTTTTCATCAATATCGCACAGCGCGGCGACCTCAAATTGTTCCGGTAATTCACGATAGGCGTCAACATGCTGAGCACCGATCCCGACGCCCGCCACGCCAACGCGTAATGTTTTATTCATATAACCACAAAGCACTACAACGGATTGAAGAATGGAACGGATTTCTTTTGCAAATCCGTTCCATTCTTCAATCCGTTGTAGTGCTTGATAGTATTAAAGGTTTCCGAGCCTTTGAGCCTGAAGTTGAGCTTGAAGCGCCAGTTCAGAAGCCAGGAAACAGTGATGTTGAGACATTGCGGTTTCTGTTCGATGCAGAATATCATTCAGTAAATCCCTGCCATAGGGCAAATCTACGGCATTACAGTCAAGATAACGAATCTCTTTGTGGTCAACCAGGAACAGGTGATTTTCGCCCGGACGTCCGGCGACATCGCAATATTTGCGCAATTCGATATAACCCTCAGTGCCCAGGATTGTTAAGCGGCCATCGCCCCAGGTGTTCAGACCGTTGGGGGTGTACCAATCAACCCGGATATAGCCGCTGCCACAGTTTCCGCGTACTAACACTTCGCCGAAATCCTCTAATTCGGGATATTGCGGATACTTATAGTTCGCGGTGTGTGAAGCGACAACCTCAGCCTCAGTGGAATTGGTAAAAAAGAGAAACTGATCGAATTGGTGCGAAGCAATATCCGTGATGATGCCGCCATATTGTTGGCGCCGGAAAAACCAGTCCGGACGTTCCGTCAGCCGGATACGGTGCGGCCCAAGTCCGACGGTCTGAACGACTTTGCCAATCGCGCCAGCCTTGACAAGTTCTCCGGCTTTGACAGTGGCTCGGTTTTCAAAACGTTCGCTGAAACAGATCGAATAGATGCGCCCGGTTTCAGCCTGAACCTTGCGCGCTTCCTTCAATTGTTCCAGCGTGGTGAAACCGGGTTTATCGCTCATGAAGTCTTTACCGTAACGCATGACCCGGATGCCAAGCGGCGCGCGTTCGCACGGAATCGCGGCGCTTATAATCAGGTGAATGGAGGGATCTTCTAAAATCGCCTCCATACTCTGCGCCTGTCGAGCCTGCGGATAATTCGGCGCAAATTGCGCAATCAATTCCGGCTCTTTGGCGTAAAATACGACAAATTCGGCTCCTGCACGCAATAACAGATTGACCTGGCCGTAAATATGGGGGTGATTCAAGCCAATCACCGAAAAACGAATGGTCGGTTGAGCCATTCTTTCCCTCCTCTTTTGAAAATACCCGTTCGTAGTAAACGCTTCAGCGTTTCTTCACGCCGCTGAAGCGGCTACTACGAGCCTGATTTTTCTCCTCAATGTTTAAATCGCCGGATTTCCCATGAATTCAGGTCCCATAAATTTTTCATTTGCGACGAGCAGTTCGTCAAGCATCGGCCCGGCCGTTTCAGGATCGCGCACTAATGGATCGGTTGTTAACGCAGCCAGGGCAGATTCACGTTTTCCGGTTAAGGCAGCCTCAACGATCAGTTCCTGGCGGGCCACATGCGGAGCAACCGCACTATAGGCCGGATGCGGAAGCGTTCCTACCGACAAAGGATGCACCCCCAGACTATTGATATGGGCCAGACATTCGACCGTTGCCTCACGGGGTAAATTGTCAATTTGCCCTATGTTGGGAACGTTCACGATAAATTGTCCGGACGTTCCTCTGCTTAAAGCGGCCATGACGGACGCCATTTGTTCATGCGACATCTGAAATTCTTCTGAGGCCCCGTCAAGAAATCCTTCAATGCGTTTGCGACGCTGGCGAACTAATTCCTCACGATGAGCAATCGTGGTCAAAACCACGCCGTAGCGATCTCCGTGATTGGTCTCATCAGTCAGAATTCCTGAGAAAAATTCGGCGACATGCCGGTCGCCGGAACCAAACAAAATTCCGAGTTTCTCAAACAATGAAAATTTCACTGCCAGACGATCTTTGAAAATATCGCTAATATCCGGAATATGTTCTTGTGCAAATTTAAACACACCATGTTCTGCTAACCAGGAGCGCAGCAATGAGTACCCATCCTGACCGTTCACACGAAAATTCAAAATAATCGGCAGATGATTGATGCCTGCCACCTCGAAGGTAATTGCCTCTTTTGCAACATTGAACAAGGGGGCCAGATGACGCTGACGGAAGATATCAACTTCGTGACACAATCCGATTGTTCGAATGCGTGTGGCGCGAGTCACGCTGCGGCAAATAGTCGTCATCGGATTCGTGAGGTTGAGCAGCCAGGCATTGGGGCATAATTGCTCCATTTCGCGGGCGATCTGCACGGCAAAGGGAATATGGCGCAAGCCGCGCGCCAGTCCTCCCGGCCCGACAGTGTCGCCGACGGATTGATAAATCCCGTAGCGTGCCGGGATGTCCAGATCGTAACACATCGCCGCAAGACCGCCGATTGAGACGCACAAAATCACAAAATCTGCGTCGCGCAGGCCTTCGCCGCGATCAAGAGCAGAGTGAATTGTGAGATTGCCGTTTAACTGCAAGACAACCTGTTTGCTGGCACGCGTCAAAAGTTCAAGCGCCTCGGCGTCAATATCGTGAAGTACCACTTCTGCACCGGCCAATGCAGGCGTCAAAGCCATATCAGCCACCAGCATCGGCGTCCATTGCACACTCCCGCCGCCAATAAATGCAATTTTCATAGTATTCTCCTTAAGTAATGATCAATAATTTTTTCAGTTTCTCGCAAAGCCCGCCAAGTTCGCAAAGAACGGATATGCAAAAACTTTGCGTCTTTGCGGGCTTTGCGAGAGAAATCCTTGTAGTTACTTATCCTTTCAGTCCGCTCGTGCTAATGCCTTCCACAATATATTTTTGAAAGAGCACAAAGATAACAAAGACCGGGACAAGCGAGAGACTTGACATGGCAAAAATCGCGCCCCAGTCAGTGGCCGACGAAGGATCAGCGTAGGTGCGCAGGGCCATGGAAATGGTGTATAATTTCGGATCATTCAAATAAATCAGGGGTGTCATAAAATCTTCCCAGGTCCAGTAAAAGGCAAAAATTGCGGCTGTAATCAGCGCCGGTTGAATGAGCGGCAGGATGATTTTAAAAAAAATTCCGGACATGCTGCATCCATCAATTTCGGCCGCTTCATCTAATTCCTTTGGAATCCCTCGAATAAATTGCACCATTAGAAAAATGAAAAAGGGATGCCCGAAAAATTTCGGGATGAGCAACGGTCTAAAGCTATTCAACCAGCCCAGTTTGCTGAACATGATATACTGAGGAATCAGTAAGACCTGGGGCGGCAGCATGATTGTCAGCAGCATGACCGTAAACCAAAATTTTCGTCCTAAAAAATCTATTCTGGCAAAGGAGTATGCGATAAATGCCGATGAAGCCACCGACGCAATCGTGGTCACGCCGGCATAGACAAAGGAATTCTTAAAAAAGGTCGCAAAGGTGATGCCGCCAAACCCTTGCCAGCCATTGACATAATTCTTGAACGTCAGCGTTTTCGGGATGAGTGAAGCGGCCTGAGTCCAGATTTCATCCGCACTCTTTAACGAACTGGCAAAAAGCCAGAGGATGGGGTAAATCATGATAAAACCGAGCACGCCGACCGCGAGATGATACAGGGCTGTACGCATCCGCTTTCTTCGCGCTTGTGATGATTTATATTCCAACGAATGAGTTGCGGCGGGATAGTCCATGGAAATCTACTCCCCTCCTTTTGATTCGTAAAATACCCAGTATTGCGACGATTTAAAGATGAGAGCCGTAAAAAAGGCAATAATCAATAACAACATCCACGCCATAGCTGAGCCGTATCCCATCTGAAACGTCTCAAAAGCGCGGCGATACAGATAGAGCGAATATAACAATGTGGTATCCAACGGCGCGCCAGTGCCGCTTGTGATAATAAAAGCCTGTGTGAAGACCATAAACCCAGCAATAATCTGCATCACAAGATTGAATAAGATGACCGGGGTGAGCATCGGAATCGTAATATGGGCAAATTGGGACCATCGTGCGGCGCCATCAATCGAAGCGGATTCATATAATTCGGTCGGAATTTGTTTCAATCCGGCCAGAAAAATCAGCATTGGAGAGCCAAATTGCCAGGCTGCCAGCAGAATCAAAGTCCAGATCGCTGTTCTGGGATCTCCTAACCATGCGAGGCCGGGAATGCCAAAGAGGGCGAGCAAAAAATTGATCAAGCCGTTCGGGCCAAAGATTTCACGCCACATGACAGCGACTGCGACGCTGCCTCCGACAATGGAAGGCGCGTAATACATCGCTCGATAGACGGGCACCAGCCTCCGTCCGGTATTTAACAGCATCGCAACGATCAGGGCAAACACGAGGCGTAAGGGAATCGCGGTGAAGACATAATAGAAGGTGGCCCGCATTGACCGCCAGAATCGCCGGTCATGGAATAACATTTTATCAAAATTCTCGAACCCGATCCAGTTCGGCAGCGTTAAAATGTCATATTGGGTAAAGGCTAAAAATAATGAGGCCAGAATCGGCAGCAGCGTAAAGACAAAAAACCCTATTAACCAGGGGGATAAAAATAGATAACCCGCACCATTGTGTCTGCGTCTGAATCGCTTTGGTTTCTTAGAGAGCCTCGAGGAAGTTGCTTGCACAGGCGTTTCAGATACCATTGTTCGCATCGTGTACCCCCTTCATTCGACAAGAAGCCATTATAAAACATGGCTTCTTGCCGGGCATACGATTATGAGTTATTTGGCCAGAATCTCATTTGCCATTTCTCTAAGAACTTTGACTCCTTCTTCGGGCGATATCTGCTCAAAACATACCGGATCAACAAATTCCGGCCACCAGACGTTATGAACAATGTCACTGTGTCCGACCGGATCAGGCGGCGGAACCGGACTGCTGTCTTTTTCAGCCCTGGCGACATACTCAAACATCTCAAGCTGCGCTTTGCCTAACAGCGGTTTTAAGGCTTCCTGAACCACTGAAGAGATTGGCACGCCGCGTTCGGCAAAGAGAACTTTGTTGGCTTCGACCGAATTCGTAAAGTAATCTATGAACATTGCTGATTCTTTGGGATGTTTTGTTTGTGATGTGATTGAGAGAAATTGGGAGGGTTTGATGTAGTTTTGAGATTGTCCACCCTCCGGACGAGGCTGATTGATCAATCGAAAATTCCGATCTTCTCCGGCCGCAGTCTGTACCGCAACAATCTGGTTACTCCAGAAGCTTGACATCGCGGATTTTCCTGTCACGATCGGCAGAGATTCAACCCCCTGATTTTCATAATTGCCAGCGACTTCTTCGGCGCGGGTCGGGAGCACTCCGGATTTTTGCAAACGGATGAGCATGTTATAATAGTCAATTAAGGGCTGGTCATCCGTATATCCCAAAGACTTGCCATCCTCCGCATACGCCCATTGTCCGTAACCGAGATAGAGCGATTTCCAGAACTGTTCGTTCGTTAATCCGGGGTCCATGCCCCAAATCCCTAATTTCTCATGCAGTTCGGTCGCAATTTTTTCAAATTCCGGCCAGGTCCAATTCTCCCGCGGCAATTCCATGCCTGCTTTTTTGAACGCATCCAGATCCAGAGCAAAAGCATGGGAGTTATTGCCCAGATTGACAGCATATAGTTTTCCGCCGATCCGTCCGCCTTCCAATGCCGCTTCGGTAACGTTGCTGAAATCCAGCACGCCGGATTCGACGAATTCATCTAAGGGATAGAGCAAATCCCGCGACACCCATTCATCCAGTCTGGCGTAATCTTGCTGGATAATATCCGGCAAATTCCCGCCGGCCGCCTGAGTGGCTAACTTGGTCCAGTGGTCGTTCCAGCCGGACGGTTCATACGTAATCTTGATATTCGAATGTTCCTGCATGAACATCTCAATCACTTTGATTGTCCGTTCGTGCCGGCTCTGCGATCCCCACCAGGCAATCCGCAGTTCAATCTGATCTTCTGCTGATACTGGGGTAATTTCCAACAGAATCGGCAGAGTAAAGATCATAAGCATCACCAAAAAACTCCACAACTTTTTCATCATAACATCCCTCCCGGTGAAAAGTAACACATAACATTATACGACATTGGAACATTGAGGTGAATATCATGTTATTGTCAAGCAATTTTTCGTAAAGTTTTACATGTTTTCAGAAAAAAATCGTTTTTTATCGTAAAAGCCGTGAAATTTTTCTTGCTATTTTTATTCCATTGCAATATTTGACTCTTAAGAATTGTCTATGCAACTATGCCCTGAGTTGTAGTAAATAAAAACCGGGGTTTTTGAAAAAACCCGGTTTTTAAAAAATTAAAACAGATCATTTTATATGTCCAAAGAGAAGTCAAAACCCACATTAGAAGAGATAGCGGCTTTGTCCGAAGTGTCTGTAGCGACCGTTTCCCGCGTGATCAATAGCTCCAGCCCGGTCAGCAAAGATCTGGAACTGCGGGTCAAACATGCCATGCAAGAACTCGGATTTGAACCAAAACAGTCAAAAGTTCGGACAAGACCTTATGTCATCGCCTTTATCATTCCTGATCTGATGAATCCTGCATTAACAGCAGTAACCATGGCGGCCCAGGAAGAAGCGGAAAAACTCGATTTGTGTTTAGTTGTTTTTACTGTCACTGAAAAACCCGGACGCCAAAGACAAAACCTCCAATTGTTGAAACATTTTTCTTTTGATGGGGTAATTATGCTGCATGGTCAAATTGAGCCGGATGATCTACTGGAAGAATTCCATCTGCACGATGTTCCGATTGTCGTACTGGGGAAAATGGTCAATTCCCCGCACGTGCATTGCATTAATACCGATCGCGCCAATGGCATGTATCAGGCCGCTAAATATCTGATCAGCCTCAACCATACAGAGATTGGCTATTTATCCGGCCCGCCGGAATGGGAACTCTCGCAAGTCAGATTACAAGGGATTCAGCGCGCGCTCAGCGAAGAGGGACTGACACTCAACCCGAAATTTCATCGCTGGTGTTTTCCCACCATTGAGTGGGGCTTTCAGGTCACAAGCAGCATCCTGCGCCTGCCTGCCTACCCTACAGCCATTATTGCATTTAATGATCTGCTCGCAATCGGAACCTTACACGCCATTCGCACGTTTGGCCTGACTGTTCCGGACGATATTTCCGTGGTGGGATTTGACGACATCTACCTGACGCCCCATACGAATCCTCCTTTAACCACCATCTCCCAGCCTCAACACCGGGTCGGACAACTAGCAATCGAAAAAATTTATAACAGTTTAAATGGCTATGAAACCGATATGGGTGGATTCACGCTCCTGGAATGTCCGCTAGTCGTGCGTGAATCCACCGCGCCGCGTAAGACGAAAATTTCCTGAAACCGAATAGAGGGTTCTGACGCCTTCCTGATCATGCACTTACGGCTGAACGAATGCGCTTAAATCCTCTACAGGCGCATGATAACCTGCTTGAATCATCTGCGTCAACCATGTATTCCCCTCTTCCAGAGAACACAGGCGGCGTTCGACCGCTAACACTAAACAGCCAGTTGACCCTGATAGCCGATTTTTGATCGTATTGACATTCTGTTGACGATCTGTTGACGGAAGGAGTATATTATAATTCTATAATGGACTGTTATGATTGGCTGATCGTCGTAACCATAGATTGAAAGAATATATCCTGCGGACGTTTCCTGTCAAGTAAATCTTGCAGGATGGTTGCTATGTTCACCTTCGGGTGTCTAACATGCTCGAAGAAGAGGTGCTGAGAACGCCATGAATGTCGTGTAAACAAACATCCAGAAATCCCTTTTTATGCCACATTCACGAAATTTTTTTATAAGAACTTTCATGAGCTTGCGCTTGTCTATCGTCATGAAACTACAGGAAGGGTGATAAGCAAGAATGGTTCTGAACTCGAGTTCCTGCTTATTCCTAATCCCTGTAGTTTCACAGGAGGAGTCCACTATGAGTATCACAGTTTTTTATCATCGTATATGTCAGTGGTCAGTGATCGGGGTGCTGCTGCTGATCATGGTCAGTGTGTTGGTTCCGGTCGTGACGAGAGCCCAACAAACAACGCCGGCATCTGAGGGAGTCATCGTCAACAAAATCGAAGACCTGGTCGGCATCTGGGAATCACAACACGGGGACAGCGGCGCGAAAGCCTATAGGCAGTATGAAGCCAATGGAACGATCCGGGAGGCTTACTCGCTCGACAACCTGCAAACTTCGCCACTTCATATAGGACATGTCTGGTTTGAGAACAATGTGTACTGTCAGAAAAACGACCATCCGCTTGCCCCTGATTCTCCGGGAAAATATGAGGTGCGGATCCACAAAGCCAAAGGCATGCCTGACCGTCTGTCTTTCCGCGTGATTGATGATGCGGACAAATTTCGTGTTAAAGACTTTACAGCCGGAATGACGCGTGTGGAGCCAGCGCTTCAGACAACAGGTGAAATTGTCACTCGGATCGAAGTTCTGGTCGGTCTTTGGAAAACGCATTTTCGGGGAATAGAAGCTTATATGCAATACGCGCCGGATGGGACTTACTGGTTGGCTTACAATCGTGAGAACCTGCAAAGTTTCCCGTTGGTCGCCGGAAGAGTTTGGTTTGAAGGGAGCGTTTATTATCAACAAGATCAGGGGGGTGGATATCCGTCTCCATATACTGGAAAATATGAAGTTCTGATCCAAAAAGAAGGAGACGTACCGGTCCATCTGGTGTTCCGCGTGATTGACGATCCAGAAAAAACCCGCGTCAAAGACCTGACGGCCGGCATGACACGCGTCGAACCATGAGGAGAATGGAGAACTGGCGTGTTGGAGGGATGGACATCTTTCGGTATCTCTCTACTCCCAGAAACTTGTATCACGATAATGCCAGTATTTCAGAGGAACGGAACGTGAAAAATTTGTACTTGTAAATAATTCCTTGCTGGAGTGCGAAAGTTCTACTTTCGCGTGTGCCACGCACGAAAGTAGAACAGCAGCACAGAAATATTTACAGCAACAAAAATTCTTTGTTATCGCATATTATCACGTACCGAATTGCGAATGGAAGGCAAGAAGGCTCCATCTCTCAGGTGGAGCCTTCTTTTTTTTCACATTGCCTAGTCAGGATTCTTTCTTGATAATTATTTAGCCACGAAGTGACGCGAAGGAACCCAGAGGCCACGTGTTGTAGAGATGATATTGTCTATGCTTTGATTTTGCTCAACAGTTTGGGAACTCCTCTTTCAAAACACTTCGTGATTCTTTGTGTTTCTTCGTGGCTAAATAATTACCTTTATTTGTTATATTGCTTCGGATTCACATTTGTTTCAGTTTCTGCTTGACTTCTCAGACGGTATGAGAATACCAGAACATATAAAAACAGCGATGGAGATCAAAAATGCTTGATGGACATATTCATATTTTAGATGGTTGCCAGGATCGCGAGAAGTTTTTGGACAAACTGTACCAGGCTGAAATGCAAGGGGGACTCCTGATTTCGCGTCCTCCTGCCTCATTTGCGACGATTGCTCCTGCTGCTCCGGCGGCTGAGCGGTTAGAAAATCTTTTGTACTGGTGTGAGGCCGGGCCGGATCTTTATCCGTTTTATTGGATCGACCCGCTCGAAGAAGATGCCCTCACTCAGGTTGAGATGGCGTCTCAGTCGGGCGTCATGGGGTTCAAAGTCATCTGCGACCGCTATTATGCGGGCGATACACGGGTTCTGCCCATCTTTCAGGCCATTGCCGCGCTCGATCGGCCGATTCTGTTTCATTCCGGCATTCTGTGGGATGGAAAGCCGTCCTCACAGTATAACCGTCCACTCGCCTTCGAAAGTTTACTCCAGGTGCAAGGACTGTGCTTTGCGCTTGCTCATGTTGCCTGGCCCTGGTGTGACGAACTTATCGCGATGTATGGCAAGTTTTTAAACGCCCAGGTCGGCAATCCGGAGTTAATGGTTGAAATGTTTATTGATTTGACTCCCGGAACTCCGCCGATTTACCGCCGCCAGGCCTTAGTCAATCTTTTTAGTGTGGGGTACGACGTGCAGCACAACGCCATCTTTGGCAGTGATTGCAACGCCAATGAGTATAACACAGCCTGGACGCAACAATGGATTGAACACGACCACGCAATTTTTAAAGAGCTTGACCTTTCTGAGGATGTCATCGCCAATATCTATACTGAAAATCTGAAACGCTTTGTCGGCATCTCGACCAGGAAGATTGAACGAGAATTGCCTAAACCAGGGGAATAGATGTCAAACACTACAACGAATGAAAGAACGAAACGGATTTGTTCTTTATATCCTTATAAGCCGAATTCCAGGATTCCGAAGTATTTCGGCTGGTGGAAATTGAGGGCTTCCCCAATCGGCGACCAACTGACCCAGTGCGGATGAGAGCAATGATCCGCGCATTTGAAGAAATTCCCGCGCCAGGTTGTTCCCGCTGCTTGGTGCAAAGGTACCAGATACGCTTCCAGCAACGCAAAGGGAATATTGTATTCCAAATACCAGGTCATTGGAGTCGTGATTTCTTCTGTAATTGGCCCGGGGATAGAATGAAACATGGTCATATTCTGCGTCAGTTCTTTGGGAACCGACGTATATTTTTCAAAGCCGTCGGCAGTGCGCGTTGCATCTTCGATATAATAGAGCAGCATTGTGCCGATGCAATTGATTTCAAAGTTCAAATACCCCTTGTGTGGGTCAGGCTGCACGAAGAATTCGACGCAGCTATCCTGGCACACAAGTTCCTGATAGCCGGTATGCACCGCCCGCACATACTGATCATCAACGCGAAACAGCACGTAGAGATTGTTATCATCATACAAGACTTTTGCCTGAGTCTGCGGATGGTGATTGCTGCTTTGCGGATGAAAGTGCTCAACCTGTAGCGTTTCGGCCTGCCGCCAGATCGGACTGTCCCACTCTCCTGCAAAAGATGGCTTTGCCTCGGTTTTATGAATGATATATTTCATCATCGTCGGTTTTCCCAGGTTTGATTCAAATGTTTTCGAGAGTCTTCAATGAATACCTGAACATTGTCTGTTGCCAGATGTCAAGCAAAATATTGAGGGTGATAATTGCAAAACTCAGCCCTGAGCATAAAAGTTCTTGACAAGCAGAATAACGCGGTATGTACTCCTATGAAAATGTAGCGCGAAACTCCAGTTTCGCGGGCAGATGAATGGTGCGCGAAACTGGAATTTCGCGCTACATCTCATTTTCATTACCGATGAACAACCTTGTTCGTCGATCTACCTGGCATCTGGCGAACAAGGCTGTTCGCCAGTACGATTGAGTATGCTTTCAGGAGGAACATGACATGGCAACACAGACAGGAACCGTTCTGGTCGTGGATGATGATTTTACGAACCGCACCTTGCTTGCTGCGAGTCTGGAAGATCAGGGCTACTCAGTGGAAATGGCAGAAGATGGCCTGCAAGCTCTGGAGCAGCTTCGCGCTCAAAGTTTTGATGCCGTGTTGTTAGATTTGTTGATGCCGGGCATGGATGGCTTCGAGGTGCTTAAATGGATCAAGGCCAATGAGCGGCTTCAACATCTGCCGGTGATCATCATCTCGGTCGTAGAAGATATTCAAAGCGTGGTACGCTGCATTGAAATGGGCGCAACCGATTATCTCCCCAAACCCTTTGACCCGGTGCTGTTACAAGCGCGTCTCAACGCTTCTCTGGCCGCGAAACGCTTACACGACCAGGAACACGAATACCTGCGCAACGTCACCCTGCTCACCGACGCTGCGGCTGCAGTTGAAGAGGAGACCTTCAGCCCCGACAGTCTGGCAGAGGTCGCAGCCCGCCCTGACGCCTTAGGACAGTTAGCGTGTGTCTTTCAAAACATGGCCAGTGAGGTGCATGCCCGCCAGCAATATCTGCAGCATCAGGTGCAGGCCGCCAGCAAAGACCGCTACAAATTCGGCCCCATTATCGGCAAGAGTCCGGCCATGCAAGCCGTGTATGAACAGATCGTGAATGTTGCGGCCACTGAGTCTAATGTGCTAATCTGCGGTGAATCAGGAACCGGGAAGGAATTGGTCGCTCGCACTATCCACAACCTCAGCCATCGCAAAGCCAAGGAATTTGTGGCTGTGAACTGCGGGGCGGTTCCCGAAGCGTTGTTTGAAAGCGAGTTTTTCGGATATCGCAAAGGCGCGTTTACCGGGGCGCTGATGGATAAACAAGGCTATTTTGACCGCGCTCACAAAGGCACGTTGTTCCTGGATGAAGTCGGGGAATTGCACCCCTCGATGCAGGTCAAATTATTACGTGCGCTGCAAGACAAAGAATATAGCGCGCTGGGAGATGCGGCCACAAAAAGCGTTGATGTACGCATTATCTCGGCTACAAACAGAGATATGCTCGAACAACTGCACCAGGGCGCGATTCGCAAAGATTTCTTTTACCGCATTCGGGTGATTGTGATCACTCTGCCTCCCTTACGCGACCGGAAAGAAGATATTCCCTTGTTGATCGATGCGTTCCTGAAGGAATACGGCGACAACCGCGATTGTACGACCCTGTCCCCTCATCTTGTCACGGCCCTCTGCTCCTATCATTGGCCCGGAAATATTCGGGAACTCCAAAACGAACTCCAACGCTATGTGGTCGAACAACGCCTGGAATTTATCGGCGATTATCATGGCGAAGGCGTTGAACCGCCTCTTGTGCCAGCCAGCGATGCCGGGGTAGACGGGCGAAGTCTGCGTGAACTTGTCGAAGCTTTTGAAAAACAGGTGATTGCCAGGGTACAGGAACAAAACCAGGGGCATACAGACCAGACCGCAGCCATATTGAAGATCCCGCTCAGAACCCTCTATGGCAAAATCAAAAAATATCACCTGCGCTGATCAGAATTCACAGAAAATTGCTAAAATCTGCAATCTGGCTGTTTTGAGCAAAATAGCCAGTTTCTCCCATATCGTAAGTTTTTTCAGGAATGAAGATGCGAAAATTTTGCCATTTCCTGCAAAAATTCAATGACCTCGCTTTCATCTATTATGATTCTTGTTTCTCGTAACTTCAAAATAAACAAAGAGTTAACTTCTATTCAGACCTGTTGGCACACCCCTTGCATTAATTATATATGAAAATATAACGTTTTGATGCGCGAAACTGGAGTTTCGCGCTACATTTTCAAAGGAGCTCTTATGAAGCTCAGGCTCGTCCATCAGCATAAAACTACAAGGATGTTGTGTAGGAAGGATTCCTGGCGGCGAATTGGTCGGCGTGACATCGAACCCTATCCTTGTAGTTTCAGATGTACCGCGAAACTCCAGTTTCGCGGCTGTCAACGAAGGCGCGAAACTCCAGTTTCGCGCTACATTTTCAGAGGAGGAAGCGTTATGAAAAATTCAGCCTATATTTTTAGCAAGAGATATCAGACAATTTGGATCTGCGCTGCACTTGCGATAGGATGCCTGTTTATGCTGGCGCATCCGGCCGCGGCAGAATCGGACAATGCGAACGCGCGGCTTATTGCGGACTGATCCGGCAGTAGAGGGGGGGCAACCGGAGCATGTTGGAAAAATCGTGATTGCCAAAGAATGGATGAAGGCAGAGGCTTCTCCCTCTTCGACATGTGATGATCCGAATCGAATTTCAAATCCTCACAATGGTCATTGTTATCAGAAAATTACGACGCCAATGACCTGGCATGCCGCAAAAGATTATTGCGAAAGCTTAGGAGGATATTTAGCGACAGTGACTTCTCAAGAAGAAAGAGATTTTGTCTATCGCCACTTCAAAGATGCAAAGCATTTTTTGTGGATTGGCGGTACTGATGAGGCCGACTGTTTTATTCTCAAATCCGGTGTAGTTACCAAAAGGAGGCTATCATGAAACGCTCAAAAATTTTTATTCGTCTCATTGTTTTTGTCTCTATCGTCTGCGTTCTGTTCAGTGCAACGACAGCTTTTGCCAAAATCTATCATCTCACCATTCTGCACAATAGCGATCATCACGGGCATTTTACGAAATTTTCCTGGAATGGCATACCGGATGTCGGGGGCATGGCAGCGAGATCGACGCTCATCAATATCGTGCGGGCCGAAGTTGAGAAGGCTGGCGGACATGTCCTGCTCCTTTCGGGAGGGGATGTGAATATCGGAGTTCCGGAATCCGATTTACTGGATGCCGAGCCTGATTTTAAATTGATGAACCTGCTAGGGTATGATGCGATGGTACTTGGGAATCATGAATTTGATAAAGCTCTTGACGTGTTGATGAAACAGCGCGAATGGGCAGGATTTCCGTTTCTGGCAGCCAATGTTGTCAAAAAGGGAACGGGCGAACCGCTTGTCGATCCCTATATTATCAAAGAGCTTGATGGGTTAAAAGTCGCTATTTTCGGATTAACGATGGAAGAAACGAAGATCCTTGCGTTACCGCAACCGCTCGAAACGTTGGAAATTAGAAGCGTCATTGAAACATCTCAGGAACTTGTCCCGAAACTCCGGGCACAGGCAGATGTGGTAATCGCTCTCAGCCACATCGGATTCTATGAAACTTCAGGAGCGGGCTATCGCACTCCAGGGGACTTGAAATTAGCGCAAGAAGTTCCCGGCATAGCTGTGATCGTTGGGGGACAATCAGGCACAGTACTTGAAGAACCGGAAATCATCGGAAATACTCTCATCGTCCATGCTGGCGAATATGGACTCTATGTCGGACGATTGGATTTGACGATTGACAGTGATACGGATGACATCACAGAATATACGTACAAACTCCTTCCTGTGAATCTGAAAAGGCAGGTCACCTATCATGATATATCCTATTACATGTATGTTGACAACGGCTATGTCGAAGATTCCGAAGTCCTTGAGTTCATTCACCCCTATCTTGAACAAACGGCTGAACTCCTCTCACAGCCGGCTGGAGAAGCATTAGTTCAACTTGTCGGTGACAAAAAGATCATCCGATCGCAGGAGACGAATCTGGCAAATTTTGTGACCGACAGTATGCGGGCCAAAACCGGGGCAGAGATCGCCTTCTGTAACGCTGGTGGAATTCGAGCAGATATTGCGGCAGGTCCTATCGCGTATCGGGATGTTTTGAAAGTCCTCCCTTTCGGAAATACCCTTGTGCTATTGGACATGACAGGCGAGCAGATTAGAGACGTGCTCGACTATGCGGCCACGATTAAACCTGGCAATGGGGGATTTCTTCACGCCTCAGGTCTGACATGGACGAACAATAGAGGCATCCCTGAGCAGGGGATGATTGGAGGGAAGCCAATTGAGTCGGAGAACATGTATAAAGTGGTCATCAATAATTTCCTGGCTGCCGGAGGAGACGGATATACGATGTTCAAAGAAGCCCCGCAATATGACACCGGCTTTACGGATGCCTCTGCTTTGCGGGAATATATTATGAAAGCGGGCAAAGTCGCACCCAAAGTCGAAGGGCGGCTGACGATTATTGAGTGAAGGAACTACAACGAATTTGGAAGTGGAATGGATTGAAGAAGAGGATAGTCGTGACAATCAGAAAAAGACTACATCGGATTTGAGAATGGAACGAATTGGAGAAGGGGACAGTGGTTTTATCCGTTCCATTCTCAAATCCGATGTAGTTACCAAAAGGAGGCTACATCATGAAATTCACAAAAACATCATTTAGTGCCATTGTATTTATCGCTGTTGTCTGTCTTTTTCTGAGTCCAACCATCAGCCTTGCCAAAATCTACCATCTGACCATTCTGCACACCAACACTCATAGTGGACATTTTCTGAAATTTGATGAATATCCTGTTCACGACATTCGAGGTATGGCGGCCAGATCGACCCTCGTGAATATCGTGCGGGCTGAGGTCGAAGAAGCGGGCGGACATGTCTTGCTTCTCTCCGCCGGCGATGTCAATATTGGCACTCCGGAATCAGATTTACTTTATGCTGAGCCAGATTTCAAATTGATGAACATGCTTGGCTATGACGCCATGGCGATTGGCAACTTTGATCTCCACCACCCTCCTGAGGTATTGATGCAACAGCAGGAATGGGCAGGATTTCCTTTCCTTTCAGCCAATGTCGTGAAAAAGGAAGCAGGAGAAATTCTCGTCGACCCGTATATCGTGAAAGAATATGATGGGTTACACGTTGCCATTTTCGGTTTAACGGTGGAACAGGCTGATTTTACTTCGAAACATGGAGGAATGTTTGAGAGCAGAAGCGTGATCGAAACAGCGAAAAAACTTGTCCCGCAATTAAGACAAAAGGCCGATATTGTCATTGCGCTCACTCATATAGGGCATATAATAGAATCAGGTGGCAGCTATCGGACGCCAGGCGACATCCAATTAGCCGAAGAGGTCACTGAAATCGACGTCATTGTCGGTGGAGAAACGAATACAATCTTTACAGGACTCAAAGCTATCGGGAACACGCTGCTCGTTAATCCCGGTATGTATGGGCGCTATGTAGGAAGATTGGATCTGACGATTGACAGCGAGCGCAGAAAAAAGTTAGCGACTATACCTATACACTCATTCCGGTCAACTTAAAAAAACAGGTGACATATAAGGGGAAATCATACTATATGTATCTTGAGCAAGGATATGTTGAAGACCCTGCCGTTTTGGATTTCATTCAGCCTTATCTGGATCAACCTGAACGAAGTGGGATGGTTCATACGTCAGGCTTAACCTGGACCGTCAAAAAAGGCATCCCGGAACAGGTGATGGTAGGAAACGCTCCTATCGAGTTAGAGAGAGTGTATAAAGTTGTCACGACGAGTTACATAGCTGCTGGTAGACCTCACTATGTGGCTTTTGAAAATATTCCGCAATATGACACCGGATTTACAGATGCTTCGATGCTGCGGGAATACATTTATGAAACTCGGCACAGTCGCGCCCAAAGTCGAAGGACGGTTGAGGATTATTGAGTAAAGGGAGAACGAAGTAATGTTAACCTGATTTCCAGCTACGCAGTAACAAAAAGTTCTATTCGTAATTTCGTTTTCTTCGAAACAATTGCTTGACAAGCCAGATAACAGTTCCTATTCTCAAATTGTTCGATGAGGTACGGATGTTAACGCAAAAAGAGCACTCATTCCTATGGATTTTGAAGTTGTCGGGGACATAGCTTATATTGAGACAATTGCTGTCAGCGGCTCTATTCGTGAAGTCGCTCGACTACGAAAACGCTACGGTCCCGGTCGGTGGAGAAAATGCAAAGGATTTGCGATGGTGCGTCTTTTCCCGGATGATATGCTCTGCAAAGCTGAAATACATTGGTATGAAGCCCATGGTATCGGGAAAAAAGAAATGAAAATTAAACGTATTGTGGATGATTAAACGATGAAACAGGATGATGGAGAAATGCTATTTGCTGTGTGTATTCATAATGAAGGCTATCCGGCGTCATTAGAACTATGGAAGCTCTACCAGGTTATTGCTGATCCTCAGGCTGATAAATATCACCGAATACGGATTATTGACGAATCTGGCGAAGATTATCTGTATCCGGTTGCCTATTTTGTGCCGATCGAGGTGCCGGAAGCTGTGCAGCGCGCCTTTTCTGTCGCGGCTTAACGAGATTTCGACGGACAGGGCTGTCGCTCGGTACGCCTATTTACATGTGGAGTTGCGAAGCCGCCCGTTGTTTTTCTTCCTTATGGGTAAACCATTTTGCTAAATTTTGCAATTTTGCGGGTTTTTGCACAATCGATCCCATGCTGGACTTTCATCGTCTATAAAGCTGTTTCGAATGATCGTTGAAGATTATCATTGCCATTTTTAGCAAATTTTCCCCTTTTCCTTCTCACATTCCACCATCTCATAAACGACCATAGCTAGAATGAATATCCAGAGTTAAAGTACATAACAGGTGTGTTGGCATCCCTCTTGCAAATATACAGAGTCATTCAGGTCTGAATGTTGATAAGTTGCTTGCTGGTGCAATATATTCGTTTTACAAATGGAGTCATTATTTAGATGTACTAGCCGAACAGCCTTGTGCGCCGCAAGAGAACACGCGGTTTTTCAATACCTTTCGTCAAACAAAGCTGTTTGACGGTACGTGGAGCTAAATGATTACAATTATTTTATGTTTTTTCGAGAGTTTTTTATTGAAAAGAATAAAGATTAAAGATAACAAGTCGTTTATAAGGAGGATATGATGATGAAAGCTTTCAAAACATCATTCAGAGTTATTGTGTTCGTCGCTGTTGTCTGTCTTTTTCTTTGTCCAACTACCAGCCTTGCCAAAATCTACTATTTGACCATCCTGCACACCAACGATCATCATGGACATTTTCTCAAGTTTTCGCCATTCAACAACCCGGATGTCGGCGGCATGGCGGCGCGTTCGACTTTGGTAAATATTGTGCGGGCCGAGATTGAAGACGCGGGCGGACACGTGCTGCTTCTCTCGGCGGGCAATGTGAATATTGGGGTAGTGGTATCCTGTACATGATGCACGTTCCCTGAGCGAAGTCGAAGGGAACGCCTGCGTGCTCGTCTCGACTCCGCTCGACGACCGGTCATCATGTACAAGGTAGCCAATACTTATTGGCATTCCTGAATCGGACTTGTTGCACGCGGAGCCGGATTTCAAATTGATGAAGATGTTAGGGTACGACGCCATGACATTGGGCGATCTTGAATTTACCGGCCCGCGTGAGATATTAATGCAGCAGCGCGAGTGGGCGGGGTTTCCGTTCCTCTCTGCCAATGTGATCAAGAAACAGACCGGCGAACTGCTTGTCGATCGCTATATCATCAAAGAGTTCGATGGATTACAAGTTGCGATCTTTGGTTTGACACTGGAGGAAATTTCGGTCCTCGGCGACCATGGATATATCGGGGATCTGGAGTTCAGGAGTGTGATCGAAACAGCGCAAGACCTCGTGCCGAAATTGAGAGCGGAAGCGGATCTGGTGATTGGCCTGCCCCATATCGGCTGTCATGAAACTGCTGGCGTTGGCTATCGTAACCCCGGGTGATGTGAAACTCGCCAAAGAAGTCCCTGGCATTGATGTGATCATTGGCGGACAATCGCGCACAGTCCTTCAAGAAGCTCTCTGCGTTGGAAATACGCTGATTGTTCAGGCCAGTGAATATGGTATGTATATCGGTCGCTTGGATTTGACGATTGACAGTGAAACCGATAGTATCACGGAATACACATACAAGCTTCTTCCTGTTAATCTGAAAACAGCAGTGGAATATCAGGGGAAATCTTATTACATGTACGCTGACAAGGGCTATGCGGAAGATCCCGAAGTCCTCGAATTCATTCAACCCTATTTAGCGCAAGTTGATGAGATCCTCTCACAGCCAGTAGGGGAAGCGCTGGTGAACCTCGACGGCGACCGGGACGCGATCTGGTATCGGGAAACGAATCTGGCGAATCTGGTGACCGATAGTATGCGGGTCAAAACCGGAGCTGAAATCGCGGTTCAAAACGTGGGCGGCTTTCGCGCCGGGATTGCCGCAGGGCCTATAACTTACCGCGATATTTTGACCGTGCTGCCTTTTGGGGATCGACTTGTACTGCTGGATATGACCGGTGAACAGGTGATGGAAGTCCTGAGCTATGCAGCCACCGTGAAACCCGGAGCCGGAACTTTTCTGCATGCCTCAGGGTTGACATGGACGAATAACAAAGGTATCCCTGAACAGGTGATGGTAAACGGCGCGCCGATTGATCTCGAGCGCATGTACAAAGTAGCGACCAGTGATTTTTTGGCGCGCGGCGGCGACCGCTACACAATGTTCACAGACGCCCCACAATATGATCTCGGGTTCACCCTTGCCTCTGGCCTGCGAGAATATATCATGAAAAAAGGCAAAGTCGCGCCCAAAGTGGAGGGACGGTTGACAATAATTGAGTGAGAAACTACAACGAATTTGGAAATGGAACGAATTGAAGAAGGGGCCAATGGTTTTATCCATTTCATTCTTCAATCCGTTGTAGGTCATCAAGTCGACGGGCGATGATTATTGAATGAAGGGAAATCTTTATAACTATAATCAACTGATAGCATGGAAGATTTTATGAAAGTCCTTGGTGGATGCTAAATACAGAGAGGTCACAATTGACAAAAGAAGAACCATTTATTATGGTATAGGTAGTGGGTACTCAAATATTCTACCAATTAAACGGAGTTGAAGATGTACATCAATGATATTATCTGGCTTGAACACGTTGTTGAGAAGATCGAGTCCAAACATCACGTTTCTCCGGAAGAAGTTGAAGAAGTCTTTTACAACAGACCCCAATATAGAAAAGCCCAAAAAGGCAAATTTGAAGGTGAAGATTTATACTACGCTTATGGACAAACAGATAGTGGTCGCTATATGTTTATAGTGTTTATTTGTAATGACACAGAAGGTTATGGACACGCTCTCCGGAGTGCGCAAGCTCTGCTTGCGCGGCCAAAGCAGAGCTTTGGCACTCCGAAAAATGTCCATAACCTTGTATGTCAATACATTTATTTACAAGAAAACATGCGACGCTTTCATCGTAAGTGCGCGAGATATGGACAAGAAAGAAAGGAGAAGATATGCCAAAAAATAAAGTTCAAATTCCCGAACAATTTACGTCTATTGAAGAGATTCAAGATTTTTGGGATGTCCATTCAACCGCTGATTACTGGGAGGAGATGGAAGACGTGGATATGCAACTCTCTCCTGAGTTGAAATCAAAACTTGAGCTCAAAAAATTGTATAGGTTACTTGGTCTTTCGAAACAACAGATTGCCAGTATTGAGGAGAAAGCAAACGTCGAAAATATTGATAGCAGGCGGTTAATTACTCAATGGGTTTTGGAACGTGTGTAATTCGGGCATGTTGCCAAATTCCCAGGTGTTCATCATCCCGCTCCTGATGCCGATTGAGGATTATTGAGTGAGAAACTACAACGAATTTGGAAATGGAACAGATTAAAGAAGGGGACAGTGGTTTTATCCGTTCCATTCTTCAATCCGTTGTAGGTCATTAAGTCGAAGGACGATTGAGGATTATTGAGTGAAAGGAAATCTTTGTAGCTATAATCAACTGATAACATGGAAGATCTTATGAAAGTCCTTGGTGGATGCTAAATACAGAGAGGTAACAATTGACAAAGGCAGAACCACTTATTATGGTATATGTAGTAAGAAAAAACGAATCTTCTCTCTATTGATGAGCATGCTAAATACAGAAGTTTCCCCCAAGAAACTTCAAAAATATTAAGGAACAGGGAAAACTGTATGGGATCATTAACTACAAAAACAAGTCCAGCGCCCGCTGATATTAGTACGGCAGAAGCATTTTATCGAGTATTCTGCGCCTTGTCGAAATCTGATCGTCTTGCTATCGCCAGGTATATTTTACAGGATATAGACGTTCGGCAACAACTTGAGCATTTAGAAATCCCCAATGACGTGACGCTGAAAGCGTTTGCTGAAGAGAGATCCGGGATGCCGGTATTTGAAACAATTCAAGAATTACAAAAGGATCTATTGTCGTGAAATACCGGATTCGGAGAACTGCACAGGTTCTCATGCCGATTTGTTTCGATAAGAATGTGAAAGTATCTTACCGAAAACTTAACGGAAAGGGGATGATAACACTACACATCTCAATCTATTAGCCATGAAGTCGCTTGCATAGAACCGTCGGATTGGATCTGGGAAATCCCTTCATGTCATGACCTCTGGTTTGTTTCCGGAATAGAAAACCTCAAAGCTATCGCGATTGTTGAAAGTCCTGTGTACTTTCGCCGGCGGAAAATATTTGTGCTAGAAAATTTCCTTGAGAAGGTATAACCATCTTTTCCAGATGGATCTGCGGTTGCCCAAAATTCCCTATGGTCTTTTGCCACAGAGACACAGAGCGCACTGAGGATTCTTTTTTGAAAGGTTTTTCTCTGTGTCCTCTGTGTCTCTGTGGCAAGATGTAGTATAGTATGCTCATGAAAACACGCTCGACTTATAACCACTGTTCATTCTGGGCAAAAATTGGGGGTCTGGTTCTCCTTTATAGCGTGATGCTCTTACCACCCCTCTACGCCCAACATGTCGAGTCTATTCCGATTGAACAGGGCTTTGCGCAGCGGTCTGTTGTCTGTATCTTTCAGGATAGCCGCGGATTTCTGTGGTTTGGCACAAAAAACGGACTCAGTCGTTATGACGGCTACAACTTCATCATTTTTCGTCATGATCCTGAAAATCCCCGGAGTTTGAGTCATAATCATGTGACCTCCATCTATGAAGATGCTTCCGGCGACCTCTGGATCGGCACGAATGGCGGGGGATTGAATAGATTTGAGCGCGAACAGGAATATTTCAGCTCTTATCAGGCTGATCCTGACGACCCCCGCAGTTTGAGCGACAATAGAGTGTTTGCCGTGCATGGCGACCAATCAGGGTCACTCTGGATCGGAACCTTGCGCGGCTTAAATAAACTTGATCTGAAAAAGATAGACTCCGGGAGTCTCGGAGACTCCCGGAGTCTTAATAACTTTCTGCTCTACCAGGCTGACCCCGGTGATTCCTATAGCTTTCACAACCGGGTGTTTGCGCTGTATGAAGATCCTGCGGGCGCATTCTGGATTGGTACGCAAGGCGGCTTAAAACAATTTGATCGGGGAACAGGCCGCTATATTGATTACCAGACCGATCCGGTGTATGTGATCTATGAAGATCAAGCCGAAAATTTCTGGCTGGGCGCGATCAGCGGTTTAAAGAAATTTGACCGGAAAAGCGGCCAATTCATCCATTTTCACTGTGACTCAATCTCATCGCTCTATGAGGATCGCACAGGCGTCTTGTGGATTGGTACGAGCAGCGGCTTGATGCAATTCTCTCTTCAGACCGAACAATTTCTCGCGGACCAGCCTTCTGCTGATGCGCTGCTTCAGAGTCTGACCGACAACGAAGTGCTGGCAATGTACGCCGATCGTTCCGGCGTGCTCTGGATCGGCTCTCGTACCGGTATCAAAAAAGTAACGCAGGAAACCGAGCATTTTCTGCATTATGTCCACGATCCTGAAAATCCTGAAAGTTTGAGTCACAATGAGATCACTACCGTATATGCAGATCGTGCGGGAATGATCTGGATCGGAACAGCGTACGGCATGCTGAACCGCTTTGATCCGCAAACCGGAAAATTTCGGCATTATCAGGTTGAACAAGTTGATCCCTATAGCCAGGCGAAAATGAGAATTACGTCAATCTATGAAGATCAATCCGGGGCGTTCTGGATCGGCACCCAGGGGGAATCCGGAGGGAAACGCGCCGGACTCAAAAAGCTTGTCCTGAGCCCTGCCCTGAGCGATGTCGAAGGGGAAGTCGAAGGGTTTGACCCCATAACGGAACAATTTACCCCCTATTACAGCGACCCAAAGGATCCAAACGGCTTGAGTGAGAATAATGTGACGGCCATCTCTGCCGACCATGCCGGAATGCTCTGGATCGGTACGTTTGGCGGCGGTCTCAACCGGTTCGACCCAACCACAGAACAATTTCTCCGCTTCCAAAATGACCCCAACAATCCCAACAGCTTGAGTAATGATAATATCACCACAATCTATGAAGACAGCGCCAACGTGCTTTGGATCGGCACATTTGGCGGCGGCCTCGACCAACTTGTCCTGAGCGAAGTCGAAGGGCTAGATCGTAATACGCAGCAATTCACCCATTTCCGGAACGATCCTGCTGATTCCTATAGTTTGAGTTATAACTGGGTCAACTCCATTTATGAAGACCGGTCAGGGACGCTCTGGATCAGTACTGGCAATGGTCTCAACAAACTTGTTCCTTCGACTGGCTCAGGACAAGCTCTGAGCGGAGTCGAAGGGTTTAATCGAACGAATAAAAGTTTCATCCGTTACACCCAGAAAGATGGATTGCCCTACAATTCGGTGTACGGGATCCTGGAAGATCCGCAGGGAAAACTCTGGCTCAGCACGCCGAACGGATTGTCACGATTTAACCCGCAAACAGAGATCTTTCGAAATTATGACAAGGAGAATGGGCTGCAGGTGCTGCGTTTTAGCCAGGGAGCGTACGCGAAGAGTCAAAGCGGTGAAATGTTTTTCGGCGGGGTCAATGGATTTGTCAGGTTTTCGCCAGCCCATAACGCACACAAACCTCCGATTGTGCTGACGGATTTTCAAATTTTCAATAAATCGGTGCGGGTAGGCGCTGATGCGGCAGAAGATGATTCACCCCTGAAAAAGGCGATTACAGAGGCCCAAAATATTGTGTTATCCTATAAAGCAAGCGTCTTTTCTTTTGAATTTGCCGCTTTGGATTACACTCTGCCGGAAAAGAATCAATACGCCTACATAATGGAGGGCTTTGATAAGGAGTGGGGATACTCCGGGACGCGACGGGTGGCGACCTATACCAATCTGCCGGCCGGGGAGTATCTCTTCAAAGCCAAAGGCTCGAATAACGATGAGATCTGGAATGAAGAAGGCGTGTCAGTCAAGCTCACCATTCTCCCTCCATTCTGGGAAACCCTGTGGTTTCGGGCGCTCATGGTGTTGGGAATTTTAGGAGCAGCGATTAGTATCTTTGAGATGCGGGTACATTCAATGAAAAAACGACAAAACATGCTTGAAGGACAGGTCAGGGAACGCACGGCCGAATTAGAATTACAAAAAGAAGCGGCAGAGACGGCCAACCGGGCCAAAAGCACGTTCCTGGCGACCATGAGTCACGAGATCCGCACCCCGATGAACGGTGTAATCGGCATGACCAATCTGCTCCTGGATACCGAACTCACCCTGCATCAGCGAGAATTTGCCGAAACTATCCGTAATAGCGGCGAAGCCTTGCTGTCCATTATCAATGATATTCTTGATTTCTCCAAGATCGAAGCCGGAAAATTCGATTTAGAATATCATCCCCTGAATGTGCGCGACTGTGTGGAGAGCGCGTTGGACCTGATTGCGAGCAAAGCTGCTGAAAAAGGATTGGAGCTCGCCTACCTGATAGAGGCCCACGTCCCCATCGCCATTACCGGCGATTTAACCCGTCTGCGCCAAATCCTGCTCAATCTGCTCAGTAACGCTGTAAAATTTACTGAGCAGGGCGAGGTCGTGGTGAATGTAACGAGTGAAAGTAATAACCTCACCTCCCATCTCCCTCTCCTGAAAGGTGAGGGGGAGCAAGAACTCCCCTCTCCTCGTAGGAGAGGGGCCGGGGGTGAGGTCTCTTTGCTCCATTTCTCCGTCCGTGACACTGGCATTGGAATTCCTGAAGATCATAAGGATCGGTTGTTCCAATCCTTTAGTCAGGTAGATGCGTCAACCAGCCGGAAATATGGCGGCACAGGATTGGGCTTAGCCATCAGCAAACGCTTAATCGAGATGATGGGGGGAACCATCTGGGTGGAAAGCGAAATCGGAAAAGGTGCCACCTTTCATTTCACGATCCGAGCGCAGGTAGCCGACAGTTCTCCCCCGGCTTATCTCAGCAAAGAACAACCATCATTACGAGGCAAACGCGTACTGATTGTAGATGATAACGCCACCAATCGCCGCATCCTCACGCTGCAAACGCAAGCCTGGGGCATGCAAGCTGTGGCAGCCGCCTCTGGCGCGGAAGCGTTGAAGCTGCTTCGTCGAGAACCTTCTCTTGATCTGGCTATCCTGGATATGCATATTCCTGAAATGGATGGCTTGACCCTGGCCGAGAAGATCCGGCAGGAGCCAGGGTTGCATGAATTGCCCTTGATTATGTTAACCTCGTTAGGACAACATGAAGAGGAGGAGGACGCGCGTTTGCGTGAATTCGCGGCCTTTTTGATGAAACCGGTCAAGCCTTCGCAATTGTACAATACGCTCAGTGACGTACTTGCAGGAGAATCCAGGAAAAATGGAACACGGAGGGAAATCCCGGCCGAAGACCTGGGCTTTGATCCGACTCTGGCCCAACGCCTGCCCTTGCGGATTTTACTGGCTGAAGATAATTCCACCAACCAGCAATTAGCTCTGCTGACTTTAGAACGCTTCGGGTATCGCGCTGATGTGGCCGCCAATGGGCTTGAAGTCCTGGAAGCTTTTCGAAGTCACCCTTACGACGTTATTTTGATGGACGTACAGATGCCGGAGATGGACGGCCTCGTCGCCACCCAGCATCTTCGTCAGGAATTTCCGCCTGAACAGCGGCCCTATATTATTGCCGTGACTGCGAACGCCATGCACGGCGACCGCGAACGCTGTTTGCAGGCTGGGATGGATGAGTATATCAGCAAACCCTTTGAAGTTCGAGAACTGCTGCATGCATTGGAACAGAGTCAATATGGAAGGAAACCTACCCCTGGCCCCTCCCAGGAGGGGAATGAGACAGGATCGCAAGCTACAATCCTTGATCCCGCGGCGCTTACACGCTTAAAGGCCACGCTCGGTAAACGAACAGCAACGCTGCTGCCGGCGCTGATCGAGAATTTCTTCAAGGATGCGGTCAGATTACAAGATGAAGCGCGACGGGCCTTTGAAACTCAGCAGGCTGAAGAGTTTCGGCGGGCGGCGCATACCTTGAAATCGCTCAGCAAGAACTTTGGAGCAACCGCCTTCGCGGAACTGTGTCAGGCATTGGAAATCCAGGCTAAAGATGGGATTTTTGAAGGTACTGAGGATTTGTTCACGCAGATTGAGACTGAGTATAAAAAAGTTCGCGATGCATTGAAGAAGTTACGAGAAAATTTGTAGAACTTGATATTCGTATTGAATAACTGAATACAATTGTCAATTTCAGCAATTGTGCAGATTTTAGCAAAATAGACATAACGTCTGTTTTTTCAATGCGTTATTTGTGATTTCCTATCACGATCTTTGCCATTTATTGCAAATTTTTCCATCCTCTTTTCTGCCCCCAGAACACATCAATAGACAGAAACCTCCAAAACATAAAGAGTTCAAGCACATCAAGAATAGCTGGCATCTCAGTTGCAAGAAAAATAGGCAGAAAAAAAGAGATCGCCATAAAAACCGAAATGAGGAACTATTATATAAATCAACGTAATTTTGACCGGTTTGTAGTTCACGCTTGAGTCATTTCTTCCGCCTAAAGGCGGGACTACGAACGTATGAAAGCTCTTTCATGTTCTCAATTCTATAAATGTATCAAACCAAACATGGAGGTAGGGCGATGAGATTTTCAGAATCTGTTTTGGTGAAAACTGTGCAGATTGTTTGTCTTTGCCTTATGTTTCTGCCAGGATATCCGAGGGTTCAGAATTCTGTCGCAGCGGAGTCGGCCGGTGCGAATGTGCTGTTTATTCTGGATGGCTCCGGCAGTATGTGGGGTCGGTTGGAGTATATTTTTGAGGTTGGTCCTGCAGTTGAACCAACCGCGCTCGCGATTTCTCAAGATAGCGAAGAATGGATCGAACTTGGTGAAATTGCCGGCGGCGAAGCTTCGATTGATATTTCCCCGTTTGTCAAGCCTGGGGACGAGTTTCGCTATGTGGCTTTGATGGATTTAAAAACCCATTGTGATGGAGACTCTCCCGGCGCAGATATCGATGCGGTCGGCACGATAGGATCGATACTGAAAACTGGCGCCGAAAGCTCGACGGTGGAGCAGGAAGAAGGTCAGCCGAAGACTGAAACGGAGAGAGCAGGAGCAAAACCTTATGCAATCGTGTGTGTCAGCAATGAAACCGATTGGCAGATTAACTATATGTATAAATGGGGCGACGATCCCTGGGAATCAGGGAGCCTTGAACCCAACTATATTAGCTGGTACTCCTGGGAATACGATCCAGGCGAAACAGCGTCGCCAGATTTCACGATCCTGTTTGATGCAGATTTTTCTAATAAAGAAAACCAGAAAACCTATATCCTGGAAAGATATGAGGCGAACCAGCAATCTTGTGAGGAAGGAAAAGTGTATAGTTTCAAAAAGTCTGGCAAACAGGCGATAGACCTGTACCCTGAAAATTAATATTTAGCTAAATGGGGATCAAGTATGCGCAGATTTTTCTTAATGAAAAGCCTTATCGGCGTCTGTCTCTTGTTTTTGCTTTGCCCGCTATTTGCTGAGGGACAGGGGCTTGGCGGGCTTGGAGGTCTTTTGCAGGGCAAAAATAAATCGAAAAAAGGAGGCGGAGTCTCTGGTTTTGCAGACACCCTGGGGATTCTTTTCGAAGACGCGACGACGACGCTGGGGATTGCCACACAGGAATCACTGTTGAAAAGCTATGCCGAAGCAGGGCTGAAACATGAGCAAAACCGTACCTGGAACGATGCGATTGTCAGTTACAAACAGGCGATCGACCTGCTTGAAAACCTGCGCGGCGAGATCAAAGACAGCGGCACAAAAGAAAGCCTGGTAGAGCGTTACCTCTGGATTTACAAGCGGCTCGTGAAACTCTTTTTGCAGCAGAACTCCCCTGAAGATGCCTTTGCCTATGCTGAACGCAGCAAAGCGCGATCCTTTTTAGACCAACTGACCGAAGCCGGGGCCGGAATTCGCAAAGGGATTGACCCAAACCTGTTAGCTGAAGAACAGCAGGTTCATCGCCAGCTTCAGGACGCCTGGAAAACGCTGGAAGAGAAAGTGAACGCCTACAACGCGAGTACATCCCTGCCAGAACGTGCCGCGTTGCAGCCGGAATTAGAAGGGCTGCAGCGCCGCATCGGAGAATTGGAACAAGGACTTGCGAGTTTGCAGCGCACCATACGCTACAAAAATCCCCGTTATGCTGATCTGAAATACCCCGAGCCGATCGGTCTCAAAGAGGTACAGAATACCGTGTTAGAAGAGGGCGAAAGCCTGCTGGAATATTTTTGGGGCGAACAAGAGTTGCATCTGTTTCTTGCAGGATGCGAATCTTTCCAGGCCGTGACGCTCCCGGTTAGAGAAGAGGAAATGGTCAGTCAGGTGGACAATTTGTTAAAGTCAGCCAGAGAAGAGTCTGAGAGCGATTTTCCTCTGGCACACAGCCTGTATCAGCAGCTCATCCAGCCCACAGAACCATTTCTGCAAAATACCCACACGCTCTTAATCGTCCCGGACGGCGCGCTCCACTACTTGCCTTTTGAAATGCTTGTCACACAACCGCCTGAAACTCAGACAAAAGGAGAAGCCAGGTATCATGAGGCCCAATATCTGATTCGACGCTACGCTGTTGTGTATGCGCCCTCTGCGAGTGTCTTAAAACCGGCCATTTTGTACCATGCGGAGGAAAATGAACAACCAGCGCACACATTCCTGGCGTTGGCCCCATTTACTGAAAAACTCCTGTACGAAGACCGAACTTCAAATCTCGCTTTTCTGGAGTCTTCTGAGAACGAAATCAAAACCATCGGAAGTTTATTTCCATCAAGCCGGAAATATTTTCTGGGATCAGAAGCCGTTAAAGCGGTGATGTTCGAGGAGGCGGAAGACTATCGCTATGTCCACCTGGCGACGCATGGTTTGCTCGATTCGCAGCGCCCTCTGTATTCCGGCGTTGCCTTTCATGATGACATCTTACGGATGTATGAGGCTTTTAATCTGGATTTGCACGCGGATCTGGTCGCCCTCAGCGCTTGTAAAACAGGATTAGGATCTCTCAAATGCGGAGAGGGTATGGTGGGGTTGACGCGGGCGTTTATGTATGCCGGAACGCCCTCGGTTCTGGTGAGCCTATGGAACGTCGCCGATAAATCCACTTCAGTTCTGATGATCGAATTCTATCGCAATCTGACCGCCGGATTGAACAAAGCTGAAGCTTTACGACAGGCGAAATTAACTTTAATTGACCAGCAAGGTCAGGGAGGAGAAACTCTCAGGACATTAGTGTTCTTTGGCGTTCAGCAAGATAACAGAGAAATTCCCGTGACTCATGCGCATCCATTTTACTGGGCGCCCTTTGTGTTGGCCGGAGGGTGGCGTTGAAATCCCGGGCATCAATGTCCGGTCTGAGATCTGAAGCAGGCTCAAGCCAGCTATTGAATGCGGATAACTATTAAGAGCCGGGTTGAAGTCATTTGAAAAATCGTATGGAAATAATCTTTGGTAAAAAATGGAGGTATGTATTATGAGAACTTCAAAAAACACAGCAATAAAAGTTCTTCAAGGTCTTTGTGCGTGTCTTATCATCCTGGCAGGTTTTTACTCTAATTCACAGATAGCTTCTGCCGAATCTACCGGCGCGAATGTGTTGTTTATTCTGGACGGTTCCGGCAGTATGTGTGGCCGGTTGGAGGATGTCGAGAAAATCGTGATTGCTAAAGAGCGGCTGAGTGAACTGATTAAGGAATTGCCGGAGAATGTGAATATCGGTTTGATCGTCTCTGTCCACCGCAGCAGAGGCGATTGTCACGATATTGAACTAGTGACGCCGTTGGACGCGGGCAATCGTGAGACCATCCTCAAGCAGATTCAGGCCATTCACCTCAAAGACCAAACCCCGATAACCAAATCCATCGAACTCGCCGCGCAGCAGCTTGAAACCATTGAAGACGAGACGAGCATCGTGCTGGTCAGCGACGACGAAGAAACCTGCGAAGGCGATCCCTGCGGTTATACAAGAAGCCTGAAAGAAAAAGGCCTTGCTTTTACCATGCATGTGGTGGGCTTTGATGTCAATGCCGAGCAGCAAGCTCAGTTAGAATGTATTGCCAACGCCGGAGGAGGCCGCTATTTCTCGGCCCAAAATGCCCTGCAACTGAAAGCGGCGTTTGCAGAAGTCAAAACCGAAGTCATCAAAAAAGCAGAGGCCAAACCAGATCCGAAGGCAGGAGATATATGGACGGAGCCGGCGACCGGCATGGAATTTGTGTGGATCCCGGGCGGCTGTTTTCAAATGGGACAAACGGAGCAAGAGAAGCAGAAGCTTATCGAGGAAATGGGAGAAGAGGGGTATAAATTCTGGTATATCGATCATGGCGTCTTCCCTCAACATCGCGTCTGCGTGGATGGTTTCTGGATGGGCAAATATGAGGTCACGAATGCTCAATATCGCGTATGGGACGCCAGCCATGATAGTAGAGATGCTGACGGAGTATCATTGAATGGGGAGAGTCTGCCGGTGGTATTCGCCAGTTGGGAGGATGCGACGGCTTTCACAGAATGGCTTACCAAAAGGCATAGCATGGCTTATACATTTCGTCTGCCTACCGAAGCAGAATGGGAGTATGCAGCCCGCGCAGGGACAACATCCCTCTATTTTTGGGGCGATGATCTGAATGATATCTGTCAATATGCCAATGTTGGTGATCAGGCCACGAAGCAGCGATGGCCGAATCTGAGCGTGGATTATTACACGTGTCATGATGGGTATGCCGCAACTGCGCCGGTTGGGAGCTTTCGTCCCAATCCGTTTGGGCTGTATGATATCATCGGTAACATGTTTGAGTATTGTCAAGACTGGCATGATGTCAAGTATTATGGGAAAAGTCCGTTACATAATCCGCAGGGGCCAGCATCAGGGGAAGAGCGGATCATACGCGGAGGTTCCTGGATTTATTATCCTTTCCTCGGCCGCTCAGCGTATCGTGATATGAGAAAACCGAACATCAAGGGCTTCGCTCTGGAAGGTTTCCGCGTGGTAAAGACGCCGTAGGAAGGCTTGTGTTTTTACCCTTTGAGTAAGGAGGTGATGATTATGCACGTCCATTCATTTCAGCATTTACATATTGTTGAACGCAGTCGCATGACGATTGAGCAGCACGCGCTCGTCACGCTGGTTCTGGCGTTAGGGATCATTCTGGGGGTAGGACATGCGCTGAGTCTTCAATCAGATGATGCGAGGACGTTCCCATTCACTGAGGTGTCTGAGGCAGGCATCCGGCTCTCCCGCTTTGCGGATCAGCAGTATGCGCATGAAACTGCGGCGCGGGAACAGGCGATGATCGCCACTCTCGACGCGCTGCGGCGCGATCTTCAGGCTGATCGAGCCTATATCGCTGTCTATGGCGTGACAGAAGACGTATGGGTCGAATATCAGGTGATTCACATCCTGGAAGCGACAAAGACAGGCGTTACGCCAGACCTTCAGCGTTTGCACGGGATAGGGCGATCGAGTTGGCTTCAAATGGAAGAGAATACTTACAGAGCTGGGTGGCTCTCAACAGAGAACCTGCCGAAGATCTATGGCATGGAACTGGATGATGAGCATGGGATGCCGGTCGGGTATCTTGGGATTGAAAACACGCAAGAAGACGGGTTTATAGAACAGGACATCCAACTCCTTCGGGAGGCTGCGCGATCAATTGAAGCCGCGCTGCTGCGCCCCCTTGAGTACGTCAACACGCTGAAAGAACCGAAATAAAGTGTTAACGAACCAGAAGGAACATCCTGACTCGTTCAGGTGTTACTGACTGGTTCGTCGTTCCGTTTTCATTATGAACTATAACGTTAGAGAGGTATTAACCATGTATAGCAAATCATTAGAGTTTCGCATAGCAAGTTTTCGGCAGCGCGGATTGGTTTGGATACTGTGCGTTGTTTGCGTGTATTCCCTGATTCCCTCTGTAACGGTGACTCAGGGGCAAACACTCAAAATCAGCGCGGCGCACATCGCAAAGATTCAAGCGGCGCTTCAACAATTGGGCTATAATCCTGGTCCAGTTGACGGCATAATGGGGAAACAAACCGCAGCTGCAATCAAAGCTTTTCAAACACAACTGCAAGTATCTGTTGACGGACAACCGTCCCTGGCTTTGATAGGCATGCTTCAAGGCGAACTCGCCAAACAATCCGAACCGGCATCCGCTTCTGAGCGCTCGATCTCTGCGGAAACCGGGCCGTCTGCTGATGCAAATTCGCCGACTGAGCATCAAGTATCTCCTGAGACGAATCCTCCTGTTGATGCGAATCCTCCTGTTGAGATGAACCCATCTGTTGAAGGGGGAGCAGTTCCTAAGATGAAGCCAACTGCCCCGAGTGAGCCATCTGTGGAAACGGCCGGGGCCGCGGAGGGCAGGCCGCCTACGAAACCTGGTTCATCTGCAAGCACTGAACCAGACACCAGTGCACCGATATCAGGGATTGGCAGAGGCACAATAATCGCTATTGGAGCTGGAGCAGTTGCCGCGATTGGAGGAGTTGTCGCAATTGCAGGCGGCGGGTCTGGTTCTAATAATGGTTCAAATAGTGATGATGAATCATCAGGAATTCCTGGCCCGCTTGGAGGATACTGTAATCCTGACAAAACTCCTTGTAGATCCATTGTGTTATGGTGGCAGTACTGTGTCGATGATAATGGATGTGTGTATTACGTCTTTGGTGATGGGAAGGTCTTTTATTGCGCTGATTACGACAGAATGGCTGAGAACCTCCCGGTTTCCGGCGGCCCGTTGCCAGCCGCCAGTTTCCAGTTCCTGCACGACCGCGTGCAGCATGCCGCCTACGCCTTTATTGATGAGGCGTCCAGGCAGGGAATCCATTTAAAAATCGGGCGGTTATTGCTTGCCAATCTGACTGGGAGTGAACGCGACGAAAAGATCTTTACCATTGTGAATCACCTGAATCTCGGCAAAGACCTCAGCGGAAATCAAACAGAGCAAAACAAATTGGCTGAACTCAACCTGGCCGCCGGTCGAAAGGTGCAAGCCTCAGCAGCGTATCTATCCGCATTCAAATATTTACAGGTTGGAATTGGCCTGCTGCCGGAAAACCGTTGGCAGCGCCAGTACGACCTGACGTTAGCGCTGCATGTAGAAGCAGCGGAGGCCGCCTGCTTGAGCGGCGAGTTTGAACAGATGGAACAGTTGGCCCGGATCGTGTTGCAACACGCCCGAACCCTGGTAGATAAAGTCAAAATCTATGAGGTCAAGATTATGGCCTATATCGCACAGAATAAACCGCTGGAAGCTGTGCAAATCGCCCTGCCTGTCCTGGAACTGGGGCGTCGCGTTTCCTGAAAAACCCGGGAAATTCGATGTGATCCGCGCATTATTCAGTGTAAAATTGGGGCTCCTCGGGAAACGCATCGAGCACAGTTTTTACCATCAATGGTTTCACCAAACCCTGGAAGGAACATCTCAAAGAAACCCTGCCTTCATTACTGGAAGCCTGTCAAACCGGACTGGAAACAGGCGATTTAGCCTATGCGACGGTTTCTGCCACGAGCTATTTTTTTCACGCCTATTTCTGTGGGAGAGCCTTGACCGAACTTGAGCGGGAAATGGCGGCCTATAGCGATATCATCAACCAACTCAAGCAAAAAACAGTGTATCAGTATCACGCAATCCAGCGGCAGGCGATCCTGAACCTCGTACGAACAACTGAAGGCTGTGTCCCGTGGCGCTTAGTCGGAGAAGCCTACGATGAAGAACAGATGCTGCCTCGCCATCGGCGCACAAATGATAGAGGCGCGCTGGGATTATTGTATTTTCATAAATTCAGTCTGAGATATCTATTTCAGGCATACTCACAGGCTGCGGAAAATGCGGCGGTAATGGAAGAATACCTTAATACTCTCCCAGGAAGCATCGCCGGTTACTATAATTTTTACGGTGCATTACTTCATTTAGCGATAATGATTCCGATATAAGCTCTGTCTGCACGACCTGCCCTTGATTATGTTAACGTCTTTCTTGATGAAACCGGCCAAGTCTTCGCAATTGCAGAATACGCTCAGAGAAGTCTTTGCCGGAGAATCAAGGAAAAAAGGAGCACCCCAGGGAATCCCCGCAGAAGACCTGGGCTTTGATTCCACCCTGGCCCAACGCCTGCCCTTGCGGATTTTGTTGGCTGAAGATAATTCTACCAACCAGCAATTAGCCCTGCTGACCTTAGAACGCTTTGGGTATCGCGCCGATGTGGCCGCCAATGGGTTGGAAGTCCTGGAAGCCTTTCGACGCTGCCCTTACGATGTCATTTTGATGGACGTGCAGATGCCGGAAATGGGCGGGATCATCGCCACGCAGCGTCTTCGTCAGAAATTTCCGCCTGAGCAGCAGCCCTATATTATCGCCGTGACTGCGAACGCCATGCACGGCGACCGCGAACAGTGCTTGAAGGCCGGGATGGATGAATATATCAGCAAACCCTTTGAAGTTCGAGAACTGTTGCATACGCTGGAACAAAGTCGAACTGGAAGGCAGCCCGCCCCTATCCCCTCCCAGGAGAGGAAACTCACCTCTGTGCCCTCCTTTCGACAGGCTCAGGACATCGTCCGAGGAGGGAAATCCACCCCTGGCCCATCCCAGGAGGGGAATGAGGCAGAAACTGGTAATCTTCAATCCTCGATTCTCGATCCTAAGGCACTCACACGCCGAAGGTCACCCTCGGTAAACATGCTGACGAAATGCTGCCGGCTTTGATAGAGAGTTTTTTCAAGGATGCTGTCAAATTACAAGACGAGGCGCAGCAGGCCTTTGAAGCGCGTCAGACTGAAGAGCTTCGGCGGACGGCGCATACATTGAAATCGCTCAGCAAGAACTTTGGAGCGACAGCCTTAGCGGAACTGTGTCAGACATTGGAAACCCGGGCTAAAGATGGGGTTTTTGAGGGTGCAGAGGATTTGTTAACCCGGACTGCCGCTGAATATGAAAAAGTCCTCAATACGTTAGAGAAGTTACGAGAAAATCTGTAGGACCCGAAATTTACAGCAGCCGCTTCAGCGGTTTTTTAAAATGCGATTCTTCCGGGATATTTCTAAAATTACAAGGATTAAGTGTACAAAGAATTTGAGATGCATTGCCATACAGAGATTCAATCCTTGTAGTTTCATAGAGTTGCATTGGATACAAGCCCCTAAACGAGCATCCATAACAGGTTTCCGGAAGGATTGATCCGGGCGGCCGGGTACTGTTGACGAGCTTCTTGCGAATGATTCAAAATCTGCTGTACAATGGCCTGCTTTTGCTTGCCACTGACCAGAAAAAGCACGGTTTTTCCGGCATTCAGGACCGGGTAGGTCAGCGTGATGCGCCGCACAGGCGGATTCAAATTGGGCACAGGGGTTGCCGCGACCCAGCGGGTATGTTCTTCCAACACCGGACTCTCAGGAAACAGCGAGGCGGTGTGCCCATCGGGTCCCATTCCCAATAAGATCAAATCAAAAACCGGCAGGTTGTTCTGCTGCGAACGATGATCGAACACAGAGAGGCACTTCCTGAGCGTCGTTTCATAAACCTCGGCGGTTTGCTCCGGCGATGCTAATTCCGTCGGGATACGATGAATATGCTCGACTGGCAGCGGAACATGCTGGATCAATGCCTGTGAAGCCATGGCAAAATTGCTGTCAGGGTGATCAGAGGGCACATAGCGTTCGTCGCCCCAGAAAATATGTGTTTTTGACCAGGGGATGCGGCTCAAATACGGTTCCTGGCACAGATATTCATACAGCAGGCGCGGCGTGCTTCCGCCTGACAGCGCGACGGTAAAATGAGCATGTTCCTTGAGGGACTGTTGCGCCACACGGCAGAACAATTCTGCTGCTGCGGTGCTCAATGCTTGAAGCGTCTGAAATTGTTGGGCGTTTGTTGTCATTATGTTTCTATACAAAATTTTAGGGTACTTGAAAAACCGGGTTTCTTGAAGAAACCCGGTTTTTTAATATTTGGTAGTGGTTGAATAGTAAGTGATGCCCGCTCGTTGAGCGAAGTCGAAACGAGCCGCTCACTGTTCCCTTCGACTTCGCTCAGGGAACGCATCACGTACCATGTAACCACTACCTAATATTTATTGTGAATACCTACCAGATGTGAGCCACTGATAACCGGCGCGTTCCAGGAGCGTATCCGATTCGGCAGGGCCCCAGGAACCTGCGGAATAGGTATAGAGCATGCCGGTACGCTTGCCGCTTTTGTCCTCGGCCCATGCGTCTAACACCGGCGTAATCAAAGACCAGGCCACGCTCATATCATCATGGCGCACAAACAGGGTTTGATCTCCAAGCATGGCATCCAGCAGTAAACGCTCATAGGATTCCGGTGGTTCAATGCCGTAAATATCCTGATAATGAAAATCCATTTCCAGCGAACTCATGCACAGCTTAGGGCCGGGGTGCTTGGCCTGAATCGTGAGCGCAATCCCTTCTTCGGGCTGCACATTGAACACCAGAATATTCTGGGGCAGATCATCCGGCGAAATCGGTGAAAACATGGAATGCGGCACGCGCTTGAACGTGACCACGATTTCGCTGATCTTGCCGGCCAGACGTTTGCCGGAACGCAGGTAAAAGGGCACACCCTGCCAGCGCCAGTTTTCCAGAGCTAACTTGGCAGCCACGAAGGTTTCAGTCTGGGAACTTGGATCAACGCCGAGTTCCTGGCGATAACCGGGCACATCCCTGCCACTGATGCGTCCTGAACCATATTGCCCGCGCACGATCCAGCGTTTCAGATTATCCAACTGGAACGGCTTGATCGAACGTAACAGTTTTACTTTTTCATCGCGCACCCGGTCAGCATCAAAGGAAGTTGGCGGCTCCATCGCTACCAGCGCAACCATCTGGAGCATGTGGTTTTGAAACATATCGCGCAATTGTCCGGCCTGATCATAATATCCGGCGCGGTGTTCCACGCCCAGGGTTTCTGCCACCGTGATTTGCACATTGTCAATATACCGCCGGTTCCAAATCGGTTCGAAAATCGCATTGGCAAAGCGAAACATCAAGATATTCTGCACCGTGACTTTGCCAAGATAATGGTCAATCCGGTAAATTTGCGATTCTGAGAGCACAGCGTACAATTCCCGATCCAGCGCCATCGCACTGTCCAAATCGCGGCCAAAAGGTTTCTCAATGATCACGCGGGTGCAGGGACAGGTTTTGGGATTAGTCTCTCTGGTTAATCCGGCAGCGCCAAGCTGCTGCACAATCGGGGAATACAAGGTTGGCGGCGTTGAAAGATAAAATATATGGTTCTGAACAGCCATAAACTGCTTATCCAGTTCAGGCAGACGGCGAGCAAGCGCCTGATAGAGTTCAGAGTCCTGATAGTTCCCGCTGAGATAAAAACAGCGTTGTAGAAACGCTTGCACCCTATCAGCAGACGCTTCAGGAAATCGTTGCCGCAGCGATTCCTCTGTTTTCTGGCGAAATGCTTCATCTGACATGACGGTACGGGCGCAACCTACAAGGTAAAACTGGTCGGGCATTAATTGCTTTTCAGCCAGTTGGAACAACGACGGCAATAGTTTCCGGTGGGTCAAATCGCCGGACGCACCGAAAATAATGATTCCACAAGGATCAGGTTTGCGCTCCTTACAAAATTCGCTGCGCACCGCCAGATTAGTGGTAAAATGTATCTGAGCCATGATGTTTCTCCTCTCTTCCAGGTCAAAACGCCGATTATGCGCTAAAATCTCCGCAACAGATCACATTCTGTGACATATTCTCTCATTGCTCGAGAAACGCAAGAGATTTTTAGAAGATAAATGGGTAGTGGTATCCTGTACATGATGCACGTTCCCTGAGCGAAGTCGAAGGGAACGCCTGCGTGCTCGTCTCGACTCCGCTCGACGACCGGTCATCATGTACAAGGTAGCCACTACCGATAAATGATTACAAATAATTTTTCTAAACTTTAACTAGGGCAAAACATTTGTTTTCAGGCAATATTCAGACATCCTTTTTTATCTCTTCTCCTTGTAGTGCTTTGGGACACAAGTTTTTACTACTTCGGAAATCCTTGACTGGAGCGATTTTGTCGAATAAATCAGACTTGTCCGACAAGGTCCGACAAATCCTGTTATAGTAAAAATTTGTGTCCCAAAGCAATAGTTACGCAAACAACCAGGAATGTCTTGACATTTTTCACCAGGAGAGATAAACATAAATATGCGGATTCAAAAAAAGAATATCATGCTCTGGCCAAGATGAACAATAAGCCTGAGAAACCAGGTTTTTCGGAAAAAACCTGGTTTCTATGGATCGTTACTTACAATCTATGGAGATACCCGAAATCTTTATTTCATATAGCTGGCGAGACGAAAGCCTCACAATCACCGAAGCCTTAGATGCTTTTTTGCAAGCGCAAGGGATCACTGTAGTCCGCGATAACCGGGATATTGGCTACAAAGGGCTGATTAAAGAGTACATGCAACAGCTCGGCAAAGGCAAGTATGTCGTCGTCGTGTTAAGCGACGCGTATTTCAAATCTAAAAGCTGCATGTTCGAGTTGTTGGAACTGTCACGGCAGGAGGGCCTTTACGACCGTATTTTTCCGGTCACCGTAGAAGGACTCAGTATTTATGAAGCGGAAGATTTGCTCAGGTACGCCCGCTACTGGGATGAGAAAGTCGAACATTTACAGCAGGAAATTAAAAGTACTCCTAATATCGCCAATCTTCAGGGTATTACCGATGATTTGAACCTGTATGTCGAAATTCGTCAGAACATTTCTCGTTTAATAGATTTCTTGCGCAATATTAACACTCACCCACTGAAAGGTTCGAATTTTGAACCGTTATTACAGGCCATTCGAACGAAAATGGCGCAAGACCGGACTATACCTGTTTCAGTCGAAAAGGAGGTCAAACCAATGGAGTTGACTGTGTCATTACGCCGTCAGATTATTGAATTTTTCTTGTCAATTCCGGACATTTATAATCCTGGCAAACCACAGGCGTTGGTTCAGAGTGCAAACTTAGATTCCCAATTACTCAATCAAATTAGCTTTGCGGGCGCGCCGGGGCAATTTTTCAATTTACTGCTCCCGATTCTTATTCAATATGGCCGGCTCAACGATGGCCGTTATGCACTCCAGGCTGTCCTGGAAGCTGCAAAACAGTTTGTAGGTCCTGATCGCAAAGCAGTGTGTGACAACCTGATTCGCGAATTAGGCTGGATTCCCGTTGGGGGCAATGCTACATTCGATGGCGTCAGTTTTGGACATGCAAACAAATTCATCAATAAGGTCACAAACGCTGGCGATCTGGTGCAGGCGGACGATATCACAATCACAAAAACTGCCACAACACAAACAGAGATGCCCATCGCAGAGGTCTTGAAACTGTTTGAGCAAATGCTAACCACCGTGAATGATGTGGAAGGTGTATCGCGCAGGAAGAAAATCGAAGCGGAGGCCGAGGTGAAAAAAGCGATTGCGGAGATCGAAGAGCCGGAGCAAGGTAAAGAACCGGACAAAAGGACCATTGCTAATCATCTGAAAAAAGCAACTGAGACCCTGAAAGAGGCTGGTGCAACTACGCTGCAAGCCGCTATGTTTGGCAAATTGGTTGGACAGGCGGTTGAGTGGTTGGGCACAAAGTATTGCTAATTTCTTAAGATGGAGTAAAAAAAGATTTTTTCACAGCCAATCTCGCCTTTAAAGCAGTTGAGCTATCCCAGGAGAAAATGAGGTACGTTTTACCTTCACAGGCAATAATTTCAGTCAGATTTACATACAGGTCTTTTTTTATCTTGCAATGTTTAGCGTGCTCCGTTTGTTTGGAATCATTATCGCGCTCCTTATCCCGGGAATTGGCAAATTAAAGATTTTGATCAAGCGAGAAGACGTAGAAAGTTCAATATGACATGACCAGTCTTATGAGCGAAATTATAATTTCGCTCTACATTTTTACAGGAGAAAACATCATGGAGAAAAAAGTGGCATTGTTTGCGTTTAATGGAGACCCGATGTGTTTTGTGCATGTGTTATTGAATGCGCTGGATATGCAAACGCGAGGATACAATGTCAAACTGGTAATTGAAGGGAGCGCAACCAGACTGATCAAAACCCTGGCAGAGCCTGGGGCTATGTTTGGCGAATTGTATCAGAAGGTGAAACAGGCCGGATTGATTGACGCGGTGTGCCAGGCTTGTTCCGCTAAAATGGGAACGCTGCAAGACGCAGAAGCGCAAGGACTGCCATTGAATCGCGAAATGTCCGGGCATCCGAGTATGGGACACTACCGGGACGAAGGGTATGAGATTATCACATTTTAGTAATGAGCAGGGTTAGTTCAAACGGAACGGAACTGACCTCCCGGTTCTACAGAAAGGGCGATAAGCAGGAAGAGAAACATTTGAACAGCAGGGAAAAACGATTCAGGCTTATGCTTTATTCATGTAGTTCCACCTGAGATCCTATGCAATTTACGATAACTGCTGAATCACAAGGCAGCCGGGTGCGGGCAGCGGAATTTCAGACCAGCCGCAATGTGCTGCACACCCCTTGTTTTATGCCGGTCGGCACGCACGGCGCAGTCAATGGCATCACGCCGCAAATTTTGCTCGATATGGGCGCGGAAATTCTGGTCAGCAACGCTTTTCGCCTGTCTGAACATCCGGGCAAAGCGATTCTCTCGAAATTTGAGAATCTGCACGAATTCATGGCCTGGCCCTATACCATTCTGACTGATAGTGGTGGCTTTCAATCGCGTCTGCGGGAACATGCGATTACTGAAAAGGGCATTCAATTTTACGATGAAAAAGCGCATGAAATCTGGACTCCCGAGGATGCGATTGACATGCAAAGCGTGTTGGGATCGGATTTTGTCATGCCCCTTGATATTTGCGCGGATTTGCCCACTACCTATCCTATTGCCAGAGAAGCCATGGAACGCACCCTGCGTTGGGCTGTACGTTGTAAAAAGGCGTTTAAAGCGCGTCCGGGACAAATTCTGTTTGGCATCGTCCAGGGCGCAGTCTATCCGGATTTGCGGCAACAATGTGTTGATGCCCTGGAACAAATCGGATTTCCGGCCTATGCGATTGGGGGCCTGAATGTCGGCGAGACGCCGCAAGAATATCTTGCGACCTTAACGACGACGACTGCATTGCTGCCGCGTGAGAAATTACGCTATATCATGGGTGTGGGGCGGCCTGAAGCCATGCTGGAAGCGGTGAACGCCGGGGTGGACATTATGGATAGCATTATCCCCACGAAATACGCTCGCGAAAAAACCTTGTTCACCTATCGCGGGACAATTAATCTGGGCAAGAATCGCAAATATCGCAAAGACAAATACCCGATTGATCCAAATTGCGACTGTTATACCTGTCGACATGTCAGCCGTGCCTATCTGCACCATTTGTATCAGACCACCACAACCACCGCGCACGTGTATGCCGCGATTCATAATATTCATTTTTGCGTACGCTTGCTTCAGAACGCCCGTAAAGCGATTGTAGAGCAGCGTTTTGAGCAGTTCTATGCTGAGTTTATGAACAATTATACGAACGACGACTAAGACAAAAAACTGAGCTTTTGAAAAAACTCGGTTTTTACCAGAGTGAGTACATGACGATTCAGGTCTATTACGATGACTGGCCGGAATATGAATTGCTCGATTCCGGTCATCGTAAGAAATTAGAACGGTTTGGGAAATACCGCGTGATTCGAGAGGAAACCAAAGCCTGGTGGCGGCCGGAATTGCCGGAACAGGAGTGGGAAAAGGCGATAGCCTCGCATCACGGCGAAGATCCGGGTAAATGGGAATTTCACCGGGCTGCGCCCCAGGAATGGCGTTTGCAGTTCGAACAGTTAACATTGGAAGCGCGGTTTACCGCGACTTCAAAGCATGTAGGGGTATTTCCCGAACAAACGGCACATTGGCGTTGGATCGCCGATCAGATTCGTCACGCCGGACAACGAGAAATCCACGTACTCAATCTGTTTGCCTATACCGGCATCGCCACGTTGATTGCCGCCGCGCATGGCGCGTCAGTCACGCATGTGGATTCCGCCAAAGGAGTCGTGGCCTGGGGCAAACGCAATCAGCAGCTTTCCGGTCTGGATGACCGCCCTATCCGCTGGATTGTGGATGACGCCTCGAAATTTGTGCAACGCGAAGTACGCCGTCAGCGCCAGTACGATGCGATTCTGATGGACCCGCCCTCTTTTGGGCGCGGCCCCAAGCGGGAACTCTGGAAAATCGAGCAGCATTTGACCGACCTTTTAGCGGATTGCCGTCAGCTGCTCAGTCCTGAGCCATTGTTTGTACTGCTTACCATGTATTCGCTTGATCAATCGGCGCTGCTGATTGCCAATCTGCTCCAGGATATGCTGCGCGGCTATGGCGGCGCGATTGAAGTCGGGGAACTCGCCCTGAAACCAACATCTTCTGAGAAAGCGCTCTCTATGTCGATTTTCGGGCGTTGGTCGTCTGGGTAAGTTGTGGTTATAGTTTTTCAGACATATACTTGCACACTTCAACTTCGCTCAGTGTACGCCGCATGTCGAGCGAAGTCGAGACAGGTGCATTCGTTCAGTGTACGCCGCATGTCGAGCGAAGTCGAGACAGGTGCAGTTGAATATCATAACATGGCCTAATTGGAGTATTGGTCAATGATTTTTTGAATCGCCCCGCTTTCATAAGCTTTTTTGAGTTCTGCGTTAAACGCTTGCAGAAAGTTCGCCATGCCCATCTTTTTGGAAAATCCCAGAAAATTCGGATCGCGCTTGAATGGCGTGGGTAGTACAACAAATTCCTCTTTGTGCCGCAGCAGTTCTTCATCCTGTTTCACAGTATAATGAAGTGCAACTTCTCCCGGATTGATAAAGGCGCAATCCATACGTTTTGCCAGCAGTTTTCTCAGGCGCATCACCGGACCATTGTCTTCTTCTATTTTAAATAAACCGGCCTGCTTGGCTTTTTCATACTCTTCCCCGAAACTGCCTCCTCGGCCGATACCGATTGTTTTCCCTTGCAAATCTTCGATGGTTTCAAAAGGAAATTCCTGGCCTTTCAGCACAACAATCGCCACTTCGTCATAATACACCGGCTCTGAATAATCGAATATTTTCAGGCGTTCTTCTGTCATGGATAACCCGATAATTCCTCCCTTGCCTTCAACTGCATTTTCGTAGGCTCTGACCCAGGGGTATAATTCGATTTTAAAGGTATAATCCGGCATCTGTTGATCAAGATATTTCACAATGTCCGTAAGAATCCCGGCTGGCGTTTCACCATCCATGAAAATTTTGGGAGGGGAGTAATCATTGCCCAGAATCGTAATCTCTTCGCCAAAAACTCCTGTCGCGAGTAAGAGCAGAATCATCGCACACATACATGTTCTCATAAGTATTCTCCTTCTGTTTTCAATAGTGATATAGGTGATCTCCAGGCTGGCGGAAATCACAGGAATCCTCTTATATGTAACTACAAGAATGGAATGTAAGCAGACATTCACCGCAGGCGATCCTCAGTACAATCGCTATACAGTAGGACAGGGACGGGCAGCCTTCATTGCTACAATACCTGAAGACCTACGGCCTATTCCTGCTCATCACAAAAATAGAAATTTAACGTTGTCAATTTATCTACAGCAACCAATTATTCATGGGAAGGTTTCGTTGACGGTTCCCAAGAAGGTGGACTGCTGCACACCAGGTCTTTCAGGGTTGCCGGGCCTGCAATCGGTGCATCCGGGGTCAAAATCGTATGTCTGGCAAAATTGATCATTCGTTCGATCATATAGGCGACATTCTCGGTGCCAAACTCATTTTCGGAATGGGGCCCACGCACCACGACGATCTCTTTTAAGCCAGTAACGCGTTGGTAGGCGTCAAATGAGCCTTCAATACTCTCATAACTATCCCACAAGCCTTTACCAAAGAAGACGGCCGGCCATGCATCAATCGTTGCCAGGACTTCTGAACTGGGAAACAACATGATATTTTCAACGCTGCGCAGATAGCCTTCCACAAGCCCAAAAATTGGAGCCGTATAGCCAACGCCGGCAGCAAAATCGGCCAGGAGCAGCGCGCCACGAATATTGTAGCCGTACTGCGCCGGGGACGTACATTCGACAGTAGGGAGTTGGTAGGCGCAAAATTCAGCAAAATTCTTCTGCATCGCCCAGATTGTGACCATCGAACCTTGCGATGGCCCGCCGAGAATCACAGGAACTTCCTTGGCTTTTTGTCCGCGCAGTAAACGTCCAGCGGCCTGTTCCTCTTTGAGAATTTCGCCAGTTTGCGTAAGAATGCACAGTCCGTTTCCGGTTTCTAATTGGTCTAACATCCGAAAAATATCTTCCGCCTGTTCGGCAGTATCCATATCATTTAACCCGCCTGAAATCCCGTGTCCGCGTTTATCAACAGTGAGCACATCAAATCCGACCTGATTGAGCGCGTATAAATATTGTCGCCATTGCCGCAGTCCCCATTTTTCGGTTCGCCCCTGCGGACTGGGATACGGAATGTTTTTATATTGCCCGCTGGTCTCATCAATCGCATATAAGGGATCCTCTGGGTGATGAATAGCCGTGGTTTCAATACTCCGTCCGCCAATCATGATCGCTACAGCGTGAATTCGCTTTCCGGTTGGGTCTTCCAGACCGGCACCTTCAATAAACCATCCGCGCAGTTTGATTGAATCTTGCTTTTGTAAATGTAAACGTTCATAAGCATCACGGGGAACTGTAAACTCCACAATGGAGGTGTTGTTGTCAACCTTCGCAATATCTTCATTGTAAGGCGGTTCTCCAAAAAAAGCCGGGCGTCGTATTTCTACCAGATTGACCCAATCCACATGCGGATCAATTTTCCCAAAATCCGACACCGTACCTGTATTTCGAAATTCATGCGGCACCCCGCCAATGCCATAATTGATGACTCCCTGTACCTGCGTCACGCATTCAGCATGCTGCTCACAATCCAGCCATTTGGCTTTGAGTTTCGCATCCGTAAATTCGTCAACGTAAAAATCCCCCTGAACGTTTGCCGGGGGCAGTTGAATGGTTGGCGTAAACGGGACGCATACGCTGCCTGAAGGATCGTCGCAAGAAAATCCGGGCAAATCGGTATTCAGATTGTATCCGACGTGAAGCGTACATTCTGTCTCAACTGCTGATGCAGCCAAGACCAATTCGGAGCCTGCCGCCCCAAAGGCAGCTAGCACCAGCAATACTATAATGATCGTTCTCATAACATTTCCTCCAATGTTTATAATGTTTTCAGGTTCTCACTCAGCGCATGAAAAGGCTATACGTATCTTACAAAAGAAGTCAACTATTTCTTGTGTAGATTTGCAGAATCATGGTGAATAGAAAAAATAGTCCTTGACAAGAGGAGTTCTCGCCCCTATTCCTCATGTTAAAAAATTCAGAAAACCCGAGTTTTCAAAAAACTCACATTTTTTCTGTACACGACTTTTGTTGCTGTAAATAATTCTGGGCCGCCTGGCTGGAGTGCGAAAGTTCTACTTTCGCAAGTGAGTGTTTGCCGGAAAATTGACACGCAAACGTAGAACTTTTGCACTCCAGCACAGAATTATTTACAGTAACCGACTTTTTGAAAATCTATGCCTTTGGAGGATATGCCTATGTTTCAAACTCCTCAATGGCCGATTTGGGATCAGGACGATCTGGCTGCTGTTACAGAGGTTGTCCAATCCGGGAAATGGTGGTGCGGCGCGCCGCTGAACCAGGTTGGAAAGAATTTGTGGGCGTTTCAGGAAGAATTCGCCCAATTTCAGGAAGTAAAACACTGTATTGCCGTCGCCAATGGTACTGTTGCAATTGAGGTCGTATTGCTGGCGTTAGGAATCGGACTGGGAGACGAAGTGATCGTGCCGGATTATACGTTTGTGGCTTCAGCCAGTGCCGTCATTGCTGCGAATGCGGTACCGATCTTCTGCGATATTGATCGCGACACCTTTGTTCTGGACGCCAACAAAGCGGAAACCCTGATTACGCCTCGCACTAAAGCCATTATTGCCGTCCACCTGGGTGGGAATCCCGTAGATATGAAACGGTTAGGAGAGATCGCTGAGAAGCACCACATTAGTCTTATCGAGGATTGCGCTCATGCTCATGGCTCGCGCTATCATGGCAAACGCGCGGGAAACTGGTCGGCGGCCGGCACATTCAGTTTTCAAGCCTCGAAAACACTCACCGCCGGAGAAGGAGGCGCTATTATCTGCAATGATGATGCGCTGGCCGACGCATTATACAGCATCTCAGATTGCGGCCGCAAAAAAGGGGAGTATTTTTATGCTCACTTTCAATACGGAACCAACTATCGTCTGTCGGAATTTCATGCAGCCTTGCTGCGCAAACAGTTGCAACATTTTCCGCAGCAGCATGCGTTGCGCAATACTCGCGCCAAATATCTGACAGAACATTTGAATGCCATCGAAGGCATTCGCGTGATGCAGCCCACCCCCGGCACGGAAGAGCTTGGCTATTATATCTATCCTTTTGTCTATGATCCGGCCTGTTTTGGGCAGATTAGCAACGCCGAATTCAAAAATCGCTTGCATCAGGCAGGCATTCCGACCGCTGATTGTTATCCACCCTTACATACTCTCGTGTGTTTCAAAAACAGACAACTTCGCAAAGGGATTGACTACTCCTCTGCCAATTGGGGCGGAACAAAGTCAGAGGATCAATATTTCCCTGTAGTGACAGAGGTATATGGACGATCAATTCAGTTTCCTCAGAATCTCCTGCTGGCAGAGCAAAGTCAACTCGATCAAGTGGTAGATGTTATTCAATATCTGCGCTCAAAGGAGCGGGGCTGTTAAGCTTTTCGGATTTTTCTCATCTCGACTACGCTCGATGAGCGGGAAATCGGTCATTGAACCAAGTCGAGAGGGCATGTTTTGCGAGAATTTTTCCCCAATGCTAAAAACTTCCGAGGTTTTGAGGGCCTCGGAAGTTTAAGATTCACTTCTACATAGACCGGCTTCATTGACCTCGATCATCACGGGGTAATTAACACTTTTATGGACTCTTTCGCGGCACGAACAGTATCAATTGCGCTTTGAAACTCTGCCAGCGGAAACTGGTGCGAGACCATTGGGGCGACGTCAATAATGCCGCGATGAATGTAATCAATGGCAATCGGATAGACATAGGGGCCAAGATGTGCGCCGTGAATATTCAGTTCTTTGGTATCGCCGATAATCGTCCAATCGACTGTCACCGGTTCACGCATCACACTGAACTCGACAAAAGTGCCGAGGCGGCGGATGATATGTAAGCCCTGTTCCACGGCTTTGGGATGGCCGGTCGCTTCGATAAACACATCGCAGCCGTAGCCATCGGTCAGATCGAGTACGCGCTGGATTGGATCTTCATGTTGGACGTTGATGACCAAATCCGCGCCTAACTGTTTTGCAATGTTCAGCCGATAATCTACGAGATCGATGGCGATCAGCATTCCCGGATTTTTCAGGCGCGCGGCGGCGATCATGCCCAGGCCGAGCGTACCGGTCCCGGCAATCACCACGACATCTCCAAATTCAATGTCGCCGCGCTGGACGGCATGAATCGAACAGGATAACGGTTCAATCAATGCGGCCTTTGCCGCAGGAATTGCTTTGGGAACTTTATGGACGAGCGATCCAACCGGAAATTTCATATATTCTGCCATTGATCCCTGAGCCACATGTTTAAAGCCGAACACGCGAGCTTGCTGACACATCCAATAGTGCCCATTTAAACAATAGCGACATTGCCAGCAGGGCAGAATTTGTTCGGCAATCGCCATGTCGCCGATCTCAAGGCCATATCTTTTCGCCGCACCCTCTCCCAGTTCCACCACTTCTCCGACAAATTCATGGCCGGGAATCACAGGCGTTTCAACATAAGCTGTGCGATGCTCATCTCCCCAAAATAACGGCGCTCCAAGATAACATTTTAAATCACTGGCGCAGACCCCGGATGAGGCAATTTTTACAACCACTTCTTCTGGCCCGGCCTGCGGAGTAGGAACTTCCTCCAGGCGATAATCTTCCGGGCCATGGCAGACAACAGCTTGCATAGTACGTGGCAATGTTGACATAAATCTTTCCTCCCCTGAAAATGTAGCGCGAAACTCCAGTTTCGCGCATCGTTGACAGCCGCAAAACTGGAGTTTCGCGGTACATCCATCTCCCCTGAACAGGGCATGTTCATTCGCCGTGGTGCGTTTGCCAAAACGAATGAATAACTCCTTTGAAACTACAAGGATTTTCTGTAGGAAGGATTTCTAACGGCGAATTGGTCGGTGTGACACCGAAGCATGCCTCTGAGAATCCTTCCTACACGAAATCCTTGTAGTTTCATGGCGATGGACGATCACAAGCTCATGATAGCTCCTATGAAACTACAGGAATAAAGAATAAGCAAGAATTCGAGTTCAGGCACATTCTTGCTTATCGCCCTTCTTGTAGTTTCATTGTGTCGGGTGAGCGTCCGTTCATATTAACTCCCATGTAAATGAGATTTTCATGATGTGCGTGCGTTTCATTGATGAGATCTCAGGACTTACGCCCCCCCCCGCAAGCGGGCAGGGCTCTGAAATTCTCTCAGGAGTGCGACGTGGTCGTCGCATCAGAAATGCTGCTGCGACGACCACGTCGCACTCCTGGATGCTTTTCATGGTGAAAATTCTTGAGAACTTCACAGCCCTGCCCGCAAGCGGGGGAAGAGGCGTGACGCTCTTCTGCGAGCTTCCCCCCGTTTACGGGGGTTGCGTAAGTCCTGCTGAATCGTTATCCTTCAAGAAACCACCATAATCTTTGCGGAAGATTTTGTCTTTCCATATCTTGCGAATCGTTTTGCAAATCTTGCTCTTTATAACGGTTCAACCGGCATACAGATGTCGAGGGTGTAGATTTCCTCGTGATGAGTTTCAGGGGTCACGTAGTAGAGTTCATAACACGGGGTATGCGCTGGTTGGTAGCCGCTATCCGGCAGCCATTCAGCGTAGATCAATCTGAACGCCGCTTGAATGCCTTCGGCCGTCCCTTCGAAACGATAGACCGCATACCTGCCTGCGGTGATGTCCATAATCCCGACCGTATCGTCGGAAGGGATATGATCAGGCACGGTCACGCAAGCATAATAGCGGCATTTGTGATATGGCGTAATCTCTGGATTGTCGTAGCTGATGCCGAGCATAACAGCCTCAAATGTGAGGAGATCTCTCACAAAAGCCCATTTACACAGTTTATCCCAGGCAGCTTGCACTTCCTTGAGACGATACCCTTCCTGACTGGCGACGTACGCCACATGAAACGCCGGCATTCGTTTCACTATGACCCTCTGCATGAGAGTTTGGCGTTGTAAGGGATCGCATCTGCTTTGCGGGAATTGCCAATTTTGCATTGCGTTTGGGGCTTCCTCAACAGGATGAATAGAGCTCTGCGCCTGTCGTATTTTCCAGATGCTGGCCGGGCAGCCGAAATGTTGTTTAAACGATCTGGAAAATGCCGCCGAAGAGGAAAATCCTGTTGCAAAGGCAATATCAGTGATGGACATTCCCGGGTTGCTTTGCAGCATGTTGGCGGCGCGTTCCAACCGCACGCGATTGATGTAGGCATTGGGCGTTTCCCCAACAATTGCGGTAAAAATGCGATGAAAATGATAGGGTGAAAAGCACGCCTCCTGAGCTAAGATCTCTAACGACAGTTTTTCCGACAGATTGTCGTTAATAAAAAGCATGACCCGGTTGAGGCGCGTCGTATAGATTGTTTTCGATCCACTAACGTGTTCCATGAGGGTTATTGGTGTTTTTAAGTCGGTAGTAGTTAAATGGTAAATGATGCGTTCCCTGAGCGAAGTCGAAGGGAACAATGAACGGCTCGTTTCGACTTCGCTCAACGAGCAGGTAATCACTGACTATTTCAACACTACCTTTAAGCCTTTGCGAATATGATAAAGGCCGTAGAATCCTTACTTATGTAAAATCCGTGTAGTTATATCGCCTCCCCTGAAAACCCGTCAAGTATTTTCAATTCCTGATTCAATACTTGACAAGTTCCTCTAATGTCATAAACTTAGATCAGTTGTGCATCATAAGCCTCCGACAGAACGATTTTTCTTGACGATTTCAGGGGAAAAGGAATCACGAGAATAGCTATGCTGAAAAAGAAAAATGTATACTTCTATACGATTAAAGGAAAACCATCAATGATCATGCTGATGCTTTGCCTGTTACTCTCATTCGGATTACTCGCCTGTTCAGAATCGGAAACGAAGATTGAACCTCCTGCCGAACCTGTAATTGATATCAGCACCTCAGTGCAAAAATTGCAAGAACAATTCGGATTACAAGAGGATCAGCCGGCAATTATTGTGAGCATTTCAGCACAAAAATTGTTGCTCGTGAAAAATGGAGACATCCTGGCGCGCTATCCGATTTCCTCATCAGAGTACGGCGTTGGGAATAAGGTCGGAAGTAATCAGACGCCCTTAGGCGCGCATAAGATTTCCCATAAGATTGGCGATGGCGCTGCTGTAGGGGCAGTTTTTCGCTCACGCGCGGCGACAGGGGAAATGGCGACGATTTACACCGATGACACCGATGTGGAAGATGATCTGGTCACCACTCGGATTCTCTGGTTGCAAGGTCTGGAACCAGGGATAAATCAAGGGAAAGGAATTGATTCACATGCCCGGTTTATTTATATTCATGGCACGCCTGAAGAAGGCTTAATCGGCCAACCCGCTTCCCATGGCTGCATTCGGATGTATAACCAGGATGTCATTGAGTTATTCAATGTTGTTCAGGTGGGGACGTTGGTTGAAATTCAGGAATAAGCGCCCTTTGAAACTACAGGAATGAAGAAGAAGCAAGAATGGAGGAGTAGAAATCATATTCTTGCTTCTTCTTCATTTCTGTAGTTTCATTATGCCAGGCGAATAATCCGTTCATGACATCTCCCCTGAAAATGTAGCGCGAAACTCCAGTTTCGCGGTACATTGACAGCCGCGAAACTTCAGTTTCGCGCTACATCTCATTTTCATTGTGTCGGCTGAGCATACGCTCATGCCATCTCCTCTGAAAAATTTTGAAAAATCCGTTCATATTTTTATTGACAGCATTGTTCTTTCGTGGAAAAAGTGCAAAATCGTTGTATCCATCATGATAGAAAGTAACAGTTGAATGCGTGTGTCTGAAGATGCATATTCTATCATAAGTAAAACCATAACTTTGTGAGTGTATGGACGTTGACAGGGTTACTGAAAAATTGAGATTAGGATGGGAAACCGGCCTCAGAGGAGGATAGGTTGTTACCGGACCTGTTGTGTCTGGTAAACCTTCTTATACAACTACGCCGTATTGTATCCGGTAGTTGTGAACTGCATGTCAATCCTCCCTTCTGAGAATCGCCGTAAAATCCCAACGTAAAAAGTTGTTCCTGTATGATAGTTTCTGCCAGGGACGGGGTGTGTCTTTTTGCGCCATACGTCTCGGGCTGTATCTGCGTCTTCGGGTCGTATTCAAACCTATGTTGGAGGTTTTATGCGTTGAAAGCATTAGGAAAAGCGCTATCAGTTGAATTGTATAATTGTAACCGTGACATCTTGAATGATGTCGCGCTGGTTGAGCAATATTTACAAGAAGCCGCTCTGGAAGCTAAGGCGACGATCGTCGAAACCGTGTTTCATCTGTTCAGCCCCTATGGAGTCAGCGGAGTCGTCGTCATTTCCGAATCCCATCTGGCAATTCATACCTGGCCTGAATACGGGTATGCCGCCATTGATATTTTTACCTGCGGGACAACAGTTGATCCCTGGGTAGCCTGTCATTATTTGAAAGACAGGTTTCAGGCCGAATCCTATGAAGCCCATGAAATTCGCCGCGGGCGTTTGGATGATATTGTCAAAAACAGCGTTAACCACCAGATGTTGACGCCCGAATACTTTTCTCATAAACCCTCGGTGCAGGCTGCGGCCGCGTGACTGACAACCTGGATAAAGGATCAAGGCGACGCCTTCTTGTTGGCCGGTCATGCTCATTCCGGGAGAAATGTCCGGGATGCGCGGAGAATGACAGGCAGGCAGGTCAGGCGTATGAGCGTTGGAGGAAAATGACGATGTTATGTAACACACCGACAAAATTTTTTATGGCGACCGGGAGCTCTGAAGGTTATACAGAACTGAATTCTTTTGATGGCGCGCTGCTGAACGCGGGAATCGGGAATACCAATCTGGTGAAAATGAGCAGCATTGTGCCGCCTCATTGCCAGGAAATTGCCCCGATTCAATTGCCCTATGGGGCTTTGGTGCCGGTAGCCTATGCGGCCATTACATCAGACATGGTTGGCGAAATTATTTCAGCAGCGGTAGCGGCCGCATTTCCGAAAGATACAACGAAACCCGGATTAATTATGGAATATTCCTCCCGCGGACATCGAGAAGATGTGGAAAAGATTGTCCGGCAAATGGCATTAAAAGGGATGGAGGAAATGCGCGGCGAAGAAGTGGCTGAAATAAAAAGCGTGGCGATCCAACATGAAGTCCAAAAAATTGGAACGGCGTTTGCGTCAGTCGTGTTGTGGTATTAATCAACTCACCTTCAATACGCAGGGCTGTTAAGTTCTCGCAAAATATAACGGCTCGACTTCGCTCGACGTGCGGTATTCCGGTCATCGAGCGAAGTCGAGATGACAAACATCCACAGAACTTAACAGCCTTGCCTTCAATACGGAGATAAAACCACGTTGCACGCTGTCTTGTAAGACAGCGTGCAACGTTTAAAAATATATTGGCGATGATTTCAGGAATCTGGTACACCGAGGATCATAAAGATGGGGTGACACTCTCTTTAAAAGTTAAAGAAACCCTGGTTTCAAAACGCACCCCATTTCAGAAATTAGATATTTATGAGACCGAAAAATACGGCACGCTCCTCACCTTAGATGATCTGGTGATGACAACCACCAAAGATGAGTTTGTCTATCATGAACTCATCACCCACGTGCCCTTATTTGCGCACAAACAGCCTGAGCGCGTGCTCATTATCGGCGGCGGTGACGGCGGAACTGCCAGGGAAGTTGTGAAACATCCGACCGTGACGCATGTTGATATGGTGGAAATTGATCAGGATGTGGTGGAGATGTCCAAACAGTACATGCCTTTTCTGTCCGAAGATTTGACAAACCCTAAAGTGCATCTCTTTTTTCAGGACGGCGTCGAGTTTGTCAAAAAAGCCTCCACTGCGTATGATGTGATTATTATTGATTCCACCGATCCTATTGGGCCTGGCGAGGGCTTGTTTAACTCGGAGTTTTATACCAACTGTCTGAAACTCCTGAGCGATGACGGTATCCTGGTCGCGCAGGCCGAATCTGTATTTAATTGTCCTGATTGGGTATGGCAGACTTTCGCAAAATTGCGCGAGGTGTTTCCGGTCGTGAAAGCGTATCTGGGAACGATTCCTACCTATCCGGGTGGGTTGTGGAGTTTCGCGTTTTGCTGTAAACAACCCGAGGTTGCGCAGTTTTTCGATGAGGCGCGTTATGAAAAATTGCAGTTAGATTTACGCTACTATAACCAAGCGATTCACCGCGCCTGCTTTGCGCTGCCGAATTTTGTGCAAAAGCTTTGCCAAGGTAGGATATAGATACAGGACTGTTCGATTCTCGATATTCTCCTCATCTCGACTCCGCTCGATGACCGGAAAACCGGATGTCGAGCGAAGTCGAGACGCCATTTCTGGCGAGAATTGAATAGTCTTGAGGTCTCTAATACGATGCCTAAACAATTTTTTTGCGCCAGAGAAGAGCTTGAAACAAGTCGTGTGGCGTTGCTCGGCATTCCGTTTGACGCCACTAGTTCTTTTCGTCCCGGCAGCCGTTTTGCGCCGGATCATATTCGTCTGTATTCCGAAGGGATCGAGAGTTACAGTCCTTACCAGCACAAAGATTTAGCCGAGTGCGCTTTCACGGACGCTGGCAATATTGATCTGACGATCAGTAATTTTTCAGTCTTGCGCGAGGCCGTGCACACGCAGGTTATACACGATCTCAGCTCAGAGAAAAAGGTATTGGCCCTGGGGGGAGAACATCTGATTTCTCTACCGGTCGCAGCAGCTTATGCTGAAAGCTATCCTGACCTGAAATTGATCCACCTTGATGCCCATGCTGACCTGCGAGAGGATTACCTGGGCGAAAAATATTCTCATGCGACCGTCATCCGCCGCATAAGCGAGATTATTGGCACAGAGAATATCTATCAGTTTGGGATTCGTTCAGGTACCAGAGAGGAGTTTGCCTTTGGAGACCAGGCGACTCATTTTTATCCATTCAGCCTCAACCCCGCAATCATTCAAACCGTTGTCGAACAATTACAGGGCAGTCCGGTGTATCTGACCCTGGATTTAGATGTGTTAGATCCGGCCTATTTTCCAGGCACCGGTACCCCGGAACCCGGCGGCGTCAGCTTTCAGGAACTGCTTCAGGCTTTGCTGCTGTTTGAGCAACTCAAGCTGGTCGGAGCAGATATTGTCGAACTCTGTCCCGCCTATGACCGCAGCGATGTTTCCACGATTACTGCGATCAAACTCGTACGCGAACTGCTTTTGATGCTGGATGAATAGATATTGATGATGCAAATGTTCGTAGTAGCCGCTTTAGCGGCGGGCTAAAACGCTAAAGCGTTTACTACAAACGTATTCTGAATTCTACTGGAGCTGCTGCCAGAAACGGTCTGAGCGAGGAAGAAAATAATGCTCGTAGTTTAAGGAAAACACGACCGTTGTGGCTTTTCCGACAATCTGTTCTCGCTTCACAAATCCGAAAAACCTGGAATCCGCGCTGTTGTCGCGATTATCGCCCATCATAAAATACTGTCCTTGCGGAACGATAATCGGCGCAAAGGTGTTGCGCGAGGGAAGCTGGGGGGTAAGCATGACTGGATGCGTTTTCCCGCTGAGGTCTTCCGTGAAAAACAGATGGCGCGCTTGAAGCTCGGAGGGGATTTGCTCCAGGTCTGCCTCATCAATCGGCTCATAGCGCAGGGCCTTGCCGTTGATGTAGAGTCGGTTGCCGTGCATGGCAATAATATCGCCCGGCACGCCAATCACACGCTTGACCAGACGGGTGCCGTCAACAGGCGAGAAAAAGACCACTATCTCACCGCGTCTGGGATTATCCCAACGCGCGAGACGCCAGGTCGTAAACGGAACTCTGAGATCATACGCCAATTTATTCACAAAAATACGATCGCCTGCTAAAATTGTCGGATTCATCGAGCCGGTCGGCACATCATTCCAATCCGCAATCGCCGAACGGAACGAGGTCGCAATCAAAATCGCGATCACCAGACTCCAGCCCCAACCTTTCCATAACAACGTAAGTTTCTGTTTCCAATTTTTAGACATACATATCACATCCTTTGCTACCAATTCGGGCTAAACCAGATCTGCTCACGTGCTCTGCATCATGCACATTTCGATCAGTGAGCATCTCATATCTATACGTGTGATCTTGTCAAGCTGAATTTCACATAGCTGTGTAACCTGATTTACCGAATCACTTTATTGCGAGTCAGGGCCTTATACCATGCCGACGCAATCGCTTTATAGCCGCGATCATTGAAGTGCAGCCGGTCAACAAACAGTGAATCTCCACCATTGGCGTAAATTGTGCGGTAGTTATCCACAAGAATGACTCCACGCTTAGACGCCTCACGCGAAATTTTCGAGTTCAGCTCTTTAATTTCCGGATTGTATTTGACATAACTGCTTCTTGATTTCGCCGGAGTAACCGTGCTGACCAGGGGCGTGACGCCCGACCTCAGCGCTATATCCAGCATCAGGCCAATATGATAGCTCGTACGGCAGCGAGAATCAGGGCATCGGCTGGGGTTCACAATGTCATTTACGCCAATCATAAGCAACACAATATCTGCGCCGCTGATTGCAGAGGGGAAACGTTGATATGTCCATGGCGTTTTTTCGCCGGGAACTCCCTGATTCTCTACGATGACATTATAGCCGGCCCTCCTGAGCATTTTTCTAAGCAGAGTCGGATATCCGCCGACATTAGATCCATAGCCACAGGTAATGCTATCCCCCACAGCGACAATCCGCACAGCATTCCCCGCACCTTTCAAATAAATAGAATCAGCCTCATCAAAGGGATCCTCTTCGGAGACAGTCGGATCAGTCAACGAATGGCGCTCATCAAAACACCCGGTGAACATTCCTCCACACAAGAGGGCAAGCACCAACATCAAAAGCATATTACGTTGTAATCGCATTCTCTCAATCCCCTGAAACAATCTGACATTTACGTAAGAATCACAAGACATACACTATATGTCTGAACGCTGAGTTCCCTGTCAAGAGTTTTCACACAGAAGATTTCAACTGCTATTAAATCGGTGACAGGAGAGCGATAGCTTTGCGCAATAATCTCAAGAAGATAGCTTTATGAGCAATCACACTCATGCTGTAGGCTCCAATTCATTACGTAACATCAGAATATCACGTTGCGCATCTCGATGCTTTCGATGCCTAAACAAGGAGAAAAACCGTGCTCCAGTAAAGTATTCTTTATTCGCGCCCAACTCACGCCAGCCAGACTGGCGGCTTTTGCCAGCGAGATCTGCTCGTGTTGGTAGCGAAAGACGGTCGACTGATATCCCACAATTCGAGATGAGAAATTTTTTCAGTGGATTTCCGAAAGATATTGAGGATGCTGCACGAATAGATGGTTGTTCCTCTTTTGGTATTCTCTGGCAGATCATTCTTCCGTCGAGTTGGCCCGCGCTTTCCGTTGTCATTATCTGGCAATTTATGATCTCATGGAATGAGTTTATTTTGGCCCTGGTCACCATCGAAAGCAACGAGATTAAACCGCTGACGCTTGTGCCTCTGATTTACAGCGGCCAATTCATGGCTCGGCCAGGAGCGATGTTTGCCATCCTTACCATGATTACTGTTCCAATTGTTATAATGTATCTTTTTATGCAACGTTACTTCGTAAGCACAGCAACGGGAGGGGCTATTAAGGGTTAAGAGAGTTTCAAAACCTGGTTCTATTCAAGATAATGCTGAAAAGAGTCGAATAAAAAAAGCATAATCTTCGTTCAATACGAAAATAGCAGGGCTTTATGCAAATAACTTGACAATATTCGGAGTGTTCTGGTATGTCTCCGATTTTCATGGTGATGAAAACAGTCGTAGCCGTGTAGTACCAGTGAATCCTTCGTGCAGTCTTACACAGAAAAGACTGGATGGACGCTCTAAGGAGGTTCTATTGTGAGTAAGCAAAAGAAGAATATGATTCCTGTTGATGAGGAAAAACAACTGCTCAAACTTGGAGGGCAGGTGGATCTGCATCTGAAACTCCATTTGACGGTGCTTGTGATCGTCATGATTTGTGAATTGATCGGGACTCACAAATTTATTGTCGGTCCAGGCTCGCTTGTGTTGCTGCCGATGTTGTACGCGGTTGTCATTGGTATTCTGATTACGCCGGATGTGTTGGGAAGCAAAATTGAGGCGTTGAAAAAAGTGATTTCCACAAAGGAATGTAAGTTGGCGACTTCCATGCTCACGATTTCACTGCTGCCGCTTGGGGTAAAATACGGAACTCTGGTGGGGCCGAATATGCCCAAAGTTATTCAAGCCGGGCCGGCCTTTATCCTCCAGGAGTTTGGAAATTTAGGCACCATTGTACTCGCGCTGCCTTTTGCGCTGCTCCTGGGATTAAAACGCGAAGCGGTCGGCGGTACCGTCAGTATTTGCCGCGAACCAACTCTGGGAATTATCAGCGAATACTATGGCATTGATTCTCCTGAAGGACGCGGAGTTTTAGGTACTTACCTGACCGGAACGATCCTCGGTACCATCTTCTTTGGAATTCTGGGCGGACTTAGCCCGTTGACCGGCCTGCATCCGTATGCCCTGGCAATGGCGTGCGGGATGGGCAGTGCAAGCATGATGACCGCTAGTTCGGCATCTCTGTCTGCGGCCATTGCGCCGGAAATGAAAGACACAATTCTGGCGTATGCCGCCACCAGTAATTTGTTAACCGGCGTCACCGGACTGTATATGGACTTAATCATCGGTTTACCAATGGTCAATTTTCTGTATCGTAAACTTGAGCCGATACTGGGCCGAAAAAAAGCATAAAGGAGGAAATATTATGGCGTCAATTGATTGGGAAAAACTTGGCGGTCAACTCAACATGTTGATTCTTGTCGGCTTGATTACCTTGATTGGCCAGAAAATCGGCTATGGGATCTCTCCGCTCAAAGCGCTGCCGGGCATGATTGTGATTGTGCTCATCTGTCTTGCGGCCCTGGCGTTGAAACGCCTTATTCCGCTCAAGATCCCGGCATTTGCCTATGCTTCGCTGATCGCGCTGGTGTTGACGATGCCCTGGCTGCCGACCTCTGCCATCATCCTAAAATATACCAATGAAGTCAATTTTCTGGGCACCACGACCCCGATTCTGGCGTATGCCGGAATTTCCATCGGATTGCAGGTTCTTGAAATTAAACGGATTAGCTGGAAACTGGTGCTTGTGGCATTTTTGGTGTTTCTGGGCACCTTTTTTGGATCAGCCATTGTCGCGCAGATCATCTTGAAACTGCAAGGGTTGATTTGAAAAATTGAACTCCACGGATTTCACATAAGCAAGGATTTTTATGCGGATTTCGCTGTCAGTGATGAGTTGCTATGCAGCTCATCTTTTCGCCGTAGGCGATAGAGTATTGTAGTCATAAAAGATATCCTCCCCTGCTTCTTTTTCGCCGTGGGCGATTGACAACCGCTACGCGGTAGGCAGAGAGATGATGGGAGTGGTTATCGTTCCTACAATACTTGAAGCACTACGTGCTAAATAGTTACAGTAGTTCGGACATTTTTAAATTCCCCCCCTCAATCCCCTCGCAATTGAGGGGAAGCAGACATGAAAGGTTCCATTTCCAACATCCCCCCGTTTACGCAGGACTGTTAAGTTTTCGCAAAATAGAGCGTCTCGACTTCGCTCGACGTGCGGTGTTCCGGTCATCGAGCGAAGTCGAGATGACAATAATCCGTAGAACTTAACAGCCCTGCCCCGTTTAGGGGGGATAAGGGGGGAACGCGAAAACTGTCCGAACTATTGTTATAAGAAATCCTTGGAGTTTTTCATTGTTCTTCGGTCCAGAGCATCTGATACGACAATGAATCTAACAGAGACAGATACTCCTCTTTCGTCAAGACCGGCTTGAATTTCTGCACAATTTTGCGGGCGAGTCCGGCTTCATCCGCGAGCAAATCAATCACGGTCAGCGCGTACAATTTGGCCGGCAGAATGTAGGCCATCTCTTCATCGGTCACTTCAAAATTATTGCCGTGCAGGTTGCCCTGAAATCCTCCGATAAACGGGTGAATACCCGGAAGCAGATGCGTAATGTCGCCCATATCGGTCGAAGCTCCGTTATGCCCGCTAAAGTGCACGTTCTCACTGCCAAGCAAAGCATGACACTGTTGCACCCACACATCCAGCAAAGTCTGATCTTGTTTGAGCGGCAAATAGCCGGGCGTATTGACGATTTCAACTTGCGCTCCGATCCCCATCGCGCCGGCTTTCAGAGCACGATCCACTTTGCGATTGGCGTCTTTAATCGCTTCGACAGTTTTGGCGCGCACATACATTTCCGTGCGCACATCGCTGGGCACATTATTGACGCCCTCACCCCCTTTCGTCAGAATCGGATGCACGCGCACCATATCTTCGTCGCGAAAGGTCTCGCGTTGCGCATGAATGGCGGCAAGCGCCACGTGAAAGGCATTCAATGCGTTAATACCTTTATCGGGTTCGGCCCCGGCATGGGCGGTTTTGCCAATGAATCTGGCGGTTTTGCCGACAAAGCCGTTGGTACTTGAGGGAATAAACATCGCTTTGCCCGGGTCAGTCCCGATGGCATGTCCCATCATGGCTATATCAATGTCATCAAAGGCGTCCAGTTTAACCAGCTCTTGTTTTCCGCCAAAATACGTGATTTTACCCTCATCTTTCAACTGTTGTCTGAAGGTCAGATTCAAATATTCTTCGGCAGGCACGGCAAACAACACCACGTTGCCAAACAAGGACGCGATGATTTTGCGTAATCCGAATCCTGCGCCGATGAGCCAGGCTAATTGCGAGGCGTGACCGCAAGCATGCACCATGCCGGTGGCAGGGTCGGCGGCAGCATGTTCAGGATTGCGCACCGCATCCAATTCACCCAGGATCGCAATGGTCGGCCCTGGCTGTTTTCCTTTCAGCAAACCCTTGACTCCAGTGAGCGCCAGTTCTTTTTGATAGGGAATGTCTAACTGGCGATAAATTTCTTCGATTTTCCGAACGGTTCTGTATTCACGGTAGCCTTCTTCCGGTTCGTTCCAGATCGATTTCGCGGCGTCAATAATGACGTCGCGGTGACGATCAATCTCTTCTATTGCAAGTGATTTCAGTTGGTCTGTAGTCATCATACATCTCCTTTGAAACTACAAGGATTCCTCATAAGCAAGGATTTTTATCCCTGGTTATGTGAAATCCCTGTAGTTTTATCACGCCGGGCGAACAACCCGTTCATGATAACTCCTGTGAAAATGTAGTGCGAAACTGAAGTTTCACACATACGCCTGATATTTATCCGCTACGTCTGTCGAAACTGGCGTTTTGGCAGATAGCACTTTTGTTAAAAATGTATCTTGTGGTTTTCTTCCTGCCAGAGTCCCCATTCAAGGCAATTGCACGACAAGCAGCCCAGACCGGTCGTCCTGCGTCAGCAGCACGACCAGGTCATCCTGATCGATCATCACCTCAGCCACGGCCGGGATGTCAAGCGTTTTCAGCTTACAAATCACGCAAACGAAAGACTGCCGTGCCCGCGCCTTCATAACGCAGACTCTGCATCCTACTTTCATAAGTTGTGGTGAGACATTCGGTAGTCACTTGCACCATCTGTCTCGTATAACTATACGCATAGGCGTTCTCGTGGGGCGGGTCCGGCGTCGGAAGCGGGGCGCCGAACTTCCAGCAAACCTCCTTAAAATCAGCGATAAACAACACTTCATCACAGGACTCATTTACGAAGGTTTCCACTGGACCGTACAGGATCGAGATGATGTAGGCGCCGGGACGATCAGGAAGAGGGGTCTCCCGGATGTCATCTTCCGGCGCTGGCGGCCAGGGGGATTCCCATCTATTGCAGATGGGGAGGTAATGAAGAAAATTATATGCCCCGGGCCAGGGACACTGACTACTAAAATCTGTTCTGGGTGTGGCGAGGGAGGAACAATAGTGAGGCCTTTTCAGCCGGCATCCCCTGCTCGTTCCTGTGATGGGCGGAAGCAGTGTGTGATTCGAAACGACTTCCTGATCAATGACGTTCCAGCCATAACTCGCGATGGCCTTAATCGTTCCGGACTGCGGCTCCGGCCAGCGTTCACACCCGCCCTGCGCCGCGATGTGAGTCACGGTGCGTCCGCCCACCTTCAAGGTGATCACGCATTGTTGGTCATCGCTATTCGAAAGCTCCTGCGTGCTAAACTCCCAGGGGAATGCTTTGAGGAGCGACTCTCCTGGCGATGGCGCCGACTGATCGCAGGGTAATGTTACAGTCTGCGGCTCAAACTCGGGCAATTCAAGCCAGGTCGCCGGGTCGAGTTCGACCAACACGCCAATCCCTTCTTCAGCCAGAACACATCCAGACTGGCTTCCCAGAAAGGGAGAGAACACTGTCGTTTCGATAAAGGGACTGATGAGAACGCACAACGCCCCCCAACATAATTTGTGCATGAAATTTCTGAAGATACGTTTCATGATGTTTACCTCATATTGGTTGTCTATTCAGGTCAACGTTTTTATGACGTATGAGTACAAACAAAAAGTTCCGTCCTCTCACGCGAGCATCCCGGGAAGGCCCGGCGGTCGCACGCGTCAGAACCGGGGACATCCTGCCGTCCTATAATCGAGGAAACCAGTATGTGCCGTTGTGAGTGGTGTCTGGAGAACAATATTTTTGATAACCCCCTTCACAATATTTATCCGTAAACACGTATTGAAGATTCGGATTGGCAACACCTGTGGGAGTCAGAGTCACGCTACCGCTGTCATCGGTAAAGGTACAGACCACGCCGCCATTCCGCTCCTGACAGGTGCTCTCGGTGGGCGTGGTGAGCGTCCAGGTGGGGAGGTTGTCGCCATACATTTTTAAGACCCAGGCATAATGACAGGAAGGACCGGTACATTGATCGCCATTGGCAGTGTTATCTTTCACATCCAGATGCCATTTGCCTTTGGAAGGTTCCCCAAAATGGCGCCAGCTCCCAAAATGCCACTTCTTGTAGGAACCTTGAGAACTCGGAACCGGTTCCGCTAACATACTGGCGGTGCCGGTCGGCGACGTCAGCGTGATTTCCAAATCTCCCCAGCGCGGATGCTCATCCGCTGTGAATTCAATATCCACAAAGTCAATTTTAATGTTTTGAAAGACCGGGTTGGTGGATGACAGTCCTTGCGGGTCGCCATCCAGCAGGTCTCCCTGACCAAAATTCTGGAACTCTATTGTTTCTGCGGCGGGGGCAGGCAGCAATGTCCAGGATTCGGCTTTTTCAACCGCTGCCGCAGCATCGACCCGGCCAAAACCACATTTATATGTATGACTATATCCTGCAGCATTTGTATTGGAGGCCCAATCCTCATCGGGGTTTTTATATGCTGATTCAATCAGGATGTGCTGGATATCTCGCCAGGTTAATTCAGGTTTTCCGGCCTGTTCTCGGGCTTCTAACATCAGAGCGATCACTCCGGAGACGAGAGGAGCCGCGGCCGAAGTCCCACTAAAGCGTGTATAATTTCCCTCTGGAAAATATTCCAAATTGTTCCGGGCGCATGCTAAAATAAGAGGGGTATATTGAGCAATGGTCTCTGGGGCTATTCCTGTTTCAACAGCCTTCTCTTCTATCGCCTGAAGAAAATTATGAATAGTCTCAAACTCCTGGTCTATGAATGGAGAGATTGCTGCCAAATAAAAGGCAGGAGGAATCTGGCACACTGTCCCCAAATAGTTGATAACCTCATAGTTGACACGAAGAGTTCCCGACACATACCCCTTATTCCCGACGCGATCGGTGGTATACCCCCCGGCAGGGGCATTAATTAACACATTCGCTCCAGGGGATGAATAGCTTTCAGATCTTCCACTATACCCGGAAGCCCCTACGGCGATAATGTACCGTGAGTTCGCATAGCCATTATAATTAGAATTCGCAAGGGAGAACGTTTCTATGACATTTCCCTGATCATCAGTGAGCGAGTAGGGTTCGATGTTGCCAGCCGACCAGATATAACTGATATTGAGATTTTTGCTCCCGTTTTCCATTTCTTTTAATAGAGCAGAATCCCCCGGCGCTCTCATGGATGTTGGTGCCCAGGAATTATTGTAAACATCTATTATTTTCATGTCTTTACCACCAGAGAAAAGCCCCTCATAGATACCAGGATTAACAGCATAACCACCCAAACCTATACGAAAGCCGATTAAATTCGCGAAAGGAGCCGCTCCACTGATCCCTGTTGCATTAAAGCCTCTTCCGCCGGCTAATCCTGCAACAGCAGTTCCATGACAGCCTGAAGGACATTCAGGCGATAATTCTTTTTTGAGAGTGACTCCTGGCATGAGGTTTCCTCCATTATCAATGGGATCATGATCGCCTTCGAGAAAATCTGCATGATAGCTCTGATTGTCCTCAGGGTGATCAGGCAATTTATTGAGAGAGAGATCCTCATGAGCAAATTCGACGCCATCATCAACAATCGCAATGACCTTCCCGGAGCCTTTCACTTGCTGCCATACCGAAAGGACATTGATATCTCCGGCAGGAAATACCGGATTGCTCAGGTGCCATTGCATGGGAAAAAATTCATCATCAGGAATCTCACTTGTGGCTCCCAGGCTCTCAGATATGTCAGGACAAGCCAATTCAACCAGACCGGATTCATATAACCGATTTGCCAGTTCTATGGCTTCTAACGGATGATCTGCTTGATACGTCACTTTATTCGGTATGGTAGAAGATACTTTAAGGCGTACTAACCCATTCAATCGCTGTAATTTGCTCTTCAGTATAGCTTAACGGAAAGTAGACGGAGATTCCGTCCCATACAACAACTTGCGACCTGACATTCCACGGGTCCCTATAAAGGACTGGTCCTGCCCACCGGATATATGGGTTTTCCAGAAGAGTAAACACGGTGTGAAACCATTGCTCCCGTTCAAGACGTTCCGGACTTTTGAGAAACATCTGATAAGGAGTTTGGCCCACGATCTCTGCTTGTGGGTGAAATGTGTGAGCAATCGTCTTGATGATGGCCTGATATTCCTCTTCTGTCGTCACATTCCATGTTTCACGGTCCTGAAAAGAAATGAACATCTCATTTAACGCGATCTTGGCGTAGTTCTTTCCGCCGTAGGCGCCGTACCAATACAGGGTGATGCCGTCTGCCAGCATCGGATCCTCAATTGTCCTCTCAAAAATGGCCGAGACAACCGTATCCCCCTCGATCGTGATGACGCCTTCATGTAGTTGTCCGTTCACTTTCCATGCCACAAAGCGGGCGTTCGGAAAGGGAATGGCTTTTAAATGCACCACGGTGCCTTTCTCAAAGGATTTCGTACAACTGGAGCTGCAGCCGATCTCTTCTCCACGCACAAACCCCTCGCCAATCACCAATATCTGTACCTCCGCCTCATCCGCCAGGGCGGTTCCTGCGGACCATACTCCGAAGAGCAGCAACAACAAAAAAATCGTGAAGTGTTTCATAGATGTTCCTCCTATAAATTTGTAATGGTGTTGTGTTCGTCTGAGACATCCCAACACGCCTGCCAGCCCAACTCCCAGAAGCAGCAATGTGGACGGTTCAGGCACCTCGCCAGGCTCACCGCCGCTTCCGCCGCTCATAGTTTGATAGGTCAACTGCACCTGTACGCCGGGTACCTGCTGTACGCTGCCGAGCAGCACATACTGGTCGTCCTGCGTCAGCAGCACGACCAGATCATCCTGATCGATCATGACCTCAGTCACGGCCTGTATGTCAAGTGCTTTCAGCATGTCTTCCGTGACGGCCTCGAAATCTGTATTTTCCAGTACGGTCATGCCCTTGATCTGTTCGGCGACGACGGTCAACGGTCGGTCCGCATTGGCACTGAATCCGAAATACAGATCAATTTCAGGACTGAACTCGAACAACGGATCGATCTGCGGGGCGGCAATGGCCTCGATCTCCTGGCCGTCGCCGATGATGAGCGTCAGCACCGTGGGGTCGAGCTCAGTCATGCCGCTCGTGAGGTCGAATCCGGCGTAAAATGAAATGGTGGTGGTCGTAAAACTGGTATCGGCCACAGCTGTACCGGTGCTCTCTCTCGCAAAGCTCGCAGAAAATTGATCTCCAGGGGCTTTGCGTCTTTGCGGACTTTGCGAGAAACTGAAAAAATTATTCAATGATGACGTTTGAATGTGCGCACAAACGTCTTTGCATATCGGCGGGCAGAAAAACACCGGCATGGTCTCATGCCGGCTGCCAGAAAAGAAGCGTGTCTTTTTCTGGCAGCCCGGCGATCTTCGTGAAGACAACACCAAGACCCGTAGCTTTCCGTCCCCACCTCACGATGGGTTTGGCTTTATCAGAACAACACATTTGGGATTATCTGATTGTGGATACAGGTATTGCAAAATACGCGCCAGAAAGAGGTTTGGAGGTAAAAAGACATGGAGAGCGGCGCGTCTCTGCGTGAATACTACAATGAAAGAGCGAAAACGCACCTCTGGAAAACGAAAAAGACAACGAGCGTGTTGACGAAAAATGTCACGTTTTCTCAGCCAATGAGAAAATGTGTCACATTCCTCCGGGTTCTCGTATCCGCCTGTGGTGGTGGCTCACAAGGGTAGTACATGATTTCAGAAATAACTCTACACGAAAAAACCAGGTTTTTAGGAACAATAGTTCGGACAGTTTTGAATTCACCCCCCTCAATCCCCCCGCAAGCGGGGGGAAGCAGACATGAAAGATTCCATTTCCAACTTCCCCCCGTTTACGCGGGATAAAGGGGTCACACGAAAACTGTCCGAACTATTGTAGGAAAAAACCTGGTTTCTTTGTCGCGCCTCATGTATACGTATTTCCGAAACTCTGTAGTAGGTATGTTCCCTGTTATACCGGTCATCAAGGACCGGTTTCAAAGCAGAAGCAGGCTGAAGCCCGCTGCTGAATTCCGGAGGGCGCTTCAGCGTCCTTCAGCTTTGAGCCTGGCGATTAATCGCTAGGCAGAGCCCCTGGTCGTGGAATTTCTTTTCAGGACTTACGCACACCCCCCTTTATCCCCCCGCAAGCGGGGGGAAGAGACGTGACGCTCTTCTGTGAACCTCCCCCCGTTTACGGGGGTACTGCGTAAGTCCTGCTTTTATCACAGTTCTCTCTCTCCGCTGATGCGCGCGATTAATTGGTCAAGGGGATCTGGTTTTGCCTGACGAAAATCAACCCATGTAGTGCTTTGGAGAATATCCGGGAACTGCGGGAGCGTCTGGCTGGTCGGTAAATTGACAGGAATCACTGGACGTTGCTGTGTTCTGAAACGATGTAAAATTTTTAGCACGTCCGGATTGTGCCAGGGGGGGATGCTCCTGGAATCTCCGATAAAGATCGCGACGGCTTTGATGCGATCTAGACTTTGTTCAAGGCTCTTTTGCCAGGAAACTCCGCCAGAAACTTCCCAGGCAATTAGCCAGGGGAGAATCCCGCGTTTTTTCAGCAGATCGCCAATCTGGCTCACTTGCGCTGTATCTTGAGGGAGACAGCACAAAAAGACATCATAATCTCCGGTTTCAATCTTCCCGCGCAGCACCATTGCTGCGGTGTCGCGCTTGCGCTGGTCATCAGCCGCCTGATCCATTTCGGTTAGCAAATGCGCTTCGGCCACCTGTTTTTCCTCGATTTCAAGGGAAATATCCATGCCGCAAATTGGACACGTCATGCTCGTGCGTCCACGTTCGCGCAGCCGTTTCAGGATGGATTCGGGCACCTGTTCTCCACATTCCGGGCAAGTAATAATCGGATGTCGCTGTACCGTGTTCGGCAGCGCCACTCGTTTCAGGTAGGCGGCAATATACGCTTCAAAGCGGGCGCGAATAATGGCATCAACATTGTCCTCAAAAAAGATCGTCAGTTCCCCCGGTCCTTCTTCAAGCGTCCGCAGTACGAGGCCGCAGGTTCCCCCGGTAGAAGCCGCATAGGTCGCCACATTTTGCCAATGCTCTTGTTTTTGAAAATGGGCGCTGCGTGATAGACGAACAACCAGAGCAACATAGGCGTTCAGGATCGCGCCTTCAAAGGTGTAAATGACGGACTTTCCGGGAATATCGTTCAGATGAGGATATTCCCGGGTAATCTGGGAGGGAAACACCAGATAGCTGCTGGTCGCATCGGCTTCTTTCAGGGCTAATTCATGACACAGCAATTCTTCGACTGTCGCAATGACTAACAATTTTTCCTGATTTGTGTCCTGAATCCGTTCGTCGGCTGGCATACGAAACCGGCAGAGAAGGACGTCTTCTTCTGCAAGACAGCCTAACCCGTTGACTTCCGTTTTGGCGGCGTTGATCATTCCAGAGGCGTAACTATCGAGCAGTTCAGGCTGAAGCAAGAGGTATCCGCCGAAATTGAGACGCCGGATCAGCCCCCGGGTCTCCACTCGGGCAATACAGGTCTCAAATTTTGCCTGAAGCTCCTTGTCCTGGGCAAATTTTGAGTGCAGGCGGCAGAATAGCTGATAGAGATCTTTGGTGTTCGAGAGGACTCGGCCGGCGTGTTTTTCATCAACCAGGAATTGCATGATGACTTGAAAAAGTTCATTGGAACTGACTTTCGGCAGGGCTTCCCATTGAATTGCATCCTTGATAGCGGTTTGTAATTCAGGAATTTGCCAGCCTTCGCGCGCGCTGGTTTCAAAAAAGCCGTTAAATCCTAATTTTTCCAAAAAATTCGTGAGACGTTGACGGCTGACCGATAATCCCCCGCGATCGGCCCGCGCCGCCACCAGAAATTTTTTTAAGGGCCAGTCTTCGTCGCTATGGATTTGATAGGCTTGCTGGAGCGCGCGATCCCAATGTTGGAGGCCGCCGAAGGTTTCTTGATCGCTGCGCGAATCAATCACCATCAATGCTACAGCCACTTCATTCAGATGTAATTGATGAATCAAACGGTAGCCGGGTTGTCCGGCCAAATCCCATAATAACGTTTCGCGGGTTTCCGTTTGTCCGTCGGGCAGAGCAGCTTCCTCAAGATTAAAGGTCCAGACGCGCCGGCCGTGCGTGGATTCCGTCGCCTGAAATGCTTGATTGGTTAATGCCAATGCCAGCCCTGATTTCCCGACGCCAGTATCGCCCATTAACACCACTTTGGCGTTGCGATAATAGCGCACATCGGCGTGGACTTCGATCTGAAGCAGGGCGTCGTAGTCCAATTGCCAGAGACGAATTTCGCCTGTATCTGGTCCTAGCGTTGCCAGAAATGGTGATGATGGATGAAAGGCAAGCCCGCCAAAGATCAGGGACTGCGCTGGTTCCTGGAGCAGCGCGACGACATTCCAGTTGTCGCAGCGCCAGAGCCGGATCGTGCCGTCATAGGATTTTGAGGCTAAAAAACGCCCGTCGGGCGAAAAACGAATGCACAACACAATATCGGTGTGTCCTTCTAAAATCCCGGTTTGCCGGCCAGTTTGCGCATTCCATAAGTGGATCGTGTTATCTAAAAAACCGGAAGCAATCATGTGTCCGTCCGGCGACCAGGCAACACTGGTCACGGCCCCGCCATGCCCTTCTAAGGTTCGGATGAGTTGTCCGCCGGGAATCTCCCAAATCCGAATGGTTTTATCAAAGGAAGCTGAGGCCAGCATCTTGCCATCTGGCGACCAGTCCAGATCATAAATTGGTCCGCGATGTCCTTCCAGGATCCTCAACAACACGCCTTCCTGGCTGTTCCAAAGGCGAACTGTCTGGTCGCGTGAGCCTGAAGCTAACATCGTACTGTCCGGCGACCAGGTTAGACTCCCGACATCATTACTATGGCCTTCCAGGGTATGCAGCAGGATGCCATTTTCTCCATCCCAGAGGCGAACGGTTTGATCGGTTGAGCCTGACGCCAGCCAGCGTCCGTTCGGAGACCAGGAAACCTCATACACCGGGTCTTCGTGGCCTATGAGCGTGGGTAACGCCTTACCCTGCAAAGCCTCCCAGCGTTGGATGGCATGATTCGTTTGCGCGGCTGCAAGAATGTTTCCATGGGGACCCCAATCAATTTCACACACGTTGCCATCTGCATAAAGCGTCTGGATCAATGTGAAACCTGGCGGCGCAGGTTCTTCAGGAAGTGAAGAGGGGCTTTCTGGCTCAACTGTCGCAGCAGGAGTTTCCTCTGATCGTGTTTCTTTTGATCGTGTTTCTTTTTTTTCGATAAAGAGCGGAGAAGACTGCTGAACATCTCTATCGGATAATAAGAAATCGAAGTCTAACCGCCAGATGCGGATAGTGTTCTCCGTTTTATCACTTGTGGCTAAAATTCGTTGGTGTGGATGGAATGAAAGTCCTCCAAAGATAGGATCGCTCGATTCGGGTAAAATTGACACTGTTTCCCAGGTATCACAGCGCCAGAGACGAACTGTATGATCTTCCGATTTTGACGCCAGCAGACGACCGTCCGGTGAAAAACGAAGACTCAGGATGCGATGGGTATGTCCTTGAAGCAATTCTATTTGAGGCAGTGGAATGTCTGCTGCGCTCAGTGGACTTTCTTCCAGATGTTTCCAAAAATCCGGCGTAAGATATGGGGATGCATTCAGCACATAAATGATTTTGTCTTTTGAGCCTGAAACGAGGATCGGACAGTTGGGGGACCAGACTGTCGTCTCAGCATTGCCATAGATCCCTTCGAAGCTCTGAAGTAACAAGCCGCTTTGAGGCTGCCACAGTTGGATGCTTTCATTTATTGTTCCTGATGCGAGGATTTGTCCATCTACTGACCAGGCGACGTTAATAATTTCCCCACTCTGTCCTTTCAGGATACGCAATAATTGGCCTGAGGGCGTATCCCAGAGGCGGATTGTCTGGTCATCAGAGCCTGAGGCGAGGGTTCGTCCATCCGGCGACCAGGCCAGGCAGATCACACCGTCTTCATGCCCTTTGAGAATCCGGAGTAATTCGCCGTTTTTAGCGTTCCAGAGATAGACCAGTTTTTCGCCGGTACCTGCTGCTATAATGCGGGCATCAGGATTCCAGGTCAGACTGGAAATAATGCCGCTATGCTCCAATGTCCAACTTAACGCGCCACTACGGGCATCCCAGAGGTACAGACTTTTATTCCATAGTCCCGTGGCGAGCATTTGTCCGTCTGGAGCCCAGAGGATAGTTGAAACAGGACTTTTATGTTTCAGAATCGCTCTGAGTTCCCCACTTTGCCCATCCCAGAGCTGGATCGCGCTATCTGTTGTGCCTATTGCAATCGTTTTCCCATCCGGCGACCAGGCCAGACTAAAAATGGATCCTTCAGAACTCTTAAGCGTGTGAAGCAATTCAAAACCTGAAGGAATCTTGATGTTCGCTGCTGACTGTCTATTCTGCAAGGTCATATCATTGATCTATCGTCATGTTTGTTCACACTAAATTTGGTCTCTATGGATTTATTCTTGCGTTATTCATCTTTTGTCAACCGAAATTTCATCAATCCCTGACAAATCTGAAATGGAAAATGTTCCTCATCTAAGAACTTGACTGGAAAGAATGTTTGGACGATACCATAATTACAGAAGATGTATCTTTTATGGATTTATGCGTACCAATTTACTTACAAAAGCAATGAGGAGAGAAACGTATGAACTTATATCGGCTAATTTATATGAGTGACGCGGCTGATTATATTGATTGGGAAGATTTGAAAGATATTCTGACCAAAAGCGAGAAAAATAACGCGAAAATAGATGTGACAGGAATGTTGGTATTTTCAGATAATAAATTTTTACAAGTACTCGAAGGACCGGCGAAAAATTTGAGCAGTCTCTATGCGAAAATATCGCAAGATGCACGTCATAGAAATTGTCTCTTGATCAGTTATACGCCGATTCATCAGCGGGTGTTCAGCGCATGGGCGATGAAAGGGGTGAATCTGGCGTTTATGAAGCCGGAAATGAAACAATTCCTGGTGAAAAAATATGGGGCTTCCGGTACGGGTATCGCTCTTCCAAAAGACGAATTCCTGGCGTTTAGCGTCCTGTATGACGTCTATCATTTGAACCAGGCTTAGTCAACGCCGGGGTTGATCAATTTTCGTAGCGCGACATCCACGAGGAGCAGGGCAAGAAAGCTCATGGTTACAAAAGGCCAGAGGGCCTGTCCTTGCGCCGTGTCTGCTGTCTGGACGGTGAACAGATCGCGTGGAATGTTATCAAAGGAGAGGATTGCGCCGTTTGTGAGTGCGGCGAGTTGTTCCAGGGTGTCTGTATTGACGCCGGTCGTGCTAAATTCATCGGTATATGGGACGCCAAAGCCAAAGACTTCGGGGGGGCCAGCTTCTTCACTCTGTTCAGCGAACACGCTGACGTAATAGTCGCCAATCTCTTCGGCCGGAAACGTGGTCTGATAGCGTCCGGGCGCAATTTGCGTCAGTGAAAGGGTCTGGCTCTGTTCTGAAGGCGCGAGCAGATTGACCTTGAGATCAAGGTTGTTGACAAATTGGTTCTGGGCGTCGGTCACATCAACTGTAAATATCCCCTGTTCGCCGTTGCGTTCAATCGTGGCTGCATAATTTTTGGGCGTATCTTTACGCTGCGCCCATTTTACCATCTGGGCTGCAAACTGGCCGTATTGTTTCCATTGCACCCACTCCTTGCCCCAGCGCCCGGATAAATCCGAGGTAAAGGCCACGCTGCGTCCCAGTCCATACTGCCAGGCGGCTAATAATGGGCCTTGCGAGGTGTTCACCAGCACGTTCGCGCCTGGTTTGGGATAGGTGATCACCTGGCCGTACAGCGGCGGGAAGGCGTCGGTCTGAAGGCCTTGTAGCATTTCGTGCAGCATCATGGGCGTTGGCAATAGGGTTTTTTCCGAGATCAACTCTTTTGAAACAATCTGGGTTTCGCCGGTAAAAATACGCGGGATGGTGGCTGGATCCTCGGTATAATAACTGCGGCCGTTGCCCCACTTTGCGATGGAACGCATCAAGTCAAGATCTGCGCCGCTGCCAATCGAAACGGTTGAAACCGATATATCAGCCGCGCTCATGGATTTCACCAGGGTTTCAAAATCAGCTTTATCGGTCATGCCGTCTGACAAAATAATGATATGTTTGCGAGCGGCTTCCGTTGTTTGTAAGGTGTTGAACACATCTTCTAAGGGTGGATACAAAATCGTGCCGCCGCCTTCTTTGATTTGGGTCAAGCGATCGGCAATTTCCTGGCGATACATGGCGTTCATGATCGGTACGATCCACTTAAATTGCGAATCAAAAGCCACAATGCCGACCCGGTCGGTGGGATTGAGCAGTTCTATCGAGGAAAAAGCGGCGATTTTCGCCATTTCCAGTTTACTTTTCCCGGCGTAACGGGTGGTCATGCTGGACGATTTGTCAATCACGAAAATCAGGCACAGCGCTGAGAACTTGAGGTCAGTGGGCGCATCCATAAACACCGGCAGCGCGTCTTCAATCGGCGTTTTTTTGTACGCTCCGGCCCCGAAACTCTGGTCTCCGCCGATCATGATCAGCCCGCCGCCCATGTCTTTGACGTAAGTTTGCATATTTTCCATGATGGTAAACGACATGGGCTGGCCGGAAATATTGTTCAGAATGATCGCGTTATATTCCAGCAAATCGTAAATTGAGCCGCTTAACTCCGTTAATTGCTTGCGGACTAAGTGCAGCCCTTGAGCGGTTAGCGTTTCGGCAAACGGATCTGAGGCAGCATCTCCGCTTAAATACAGAATCTGCGCTTTGCGTGTGCCTTTGATGAAAGCGAGTCCCTCATTATTTTGAAAAAACAGATCATTAGGAACATTGACCACCGCTTTATACAGGAATAATCCCGGTTCTGACAGGGTATCCGCAAAGATCACGACATTTTTGCCGGATTGTAAATTGACAGTTTGGGTAGCGAGCAGGGTTTCATTACGCAGCAGCACCAATTCCCCTTGCTGCGCGACGGAACTCATGATCGCAATGCGAATCTCAAACGGGGTTTCCAGGGCAACGGTCGCCGGGGTTTCTAATTTTTGCAGAAACACTTCCCCCTGTCCGTACCAGGATCCCAGCGGCGCAGGATCAATTTCGATACCGAGGGAAGCTGCAAGGTAGGCCATGTCAACCGCCTGTTGCAGATTTTCATTGCCGTCGCTAAACAATACAATTTTGTTTTTGCCTTGCTGGGGCAGCTTGCCGATGGCAAATTGCAGGGCTTCATGAATATTTGTGAAATTCGTATTCACATCCGAGCGAATCGGGCGCGGCTCAAATTCTGAACTGAGCGAAATTTCCAGGGAAGGATGTTTGCCAAAGACCACCAATCCAGCTTGATCTTCAGGATTCATCCCGGCGACGGCCTGGCGCATAAATTCTTGCGCGGCGGTAATCTGTTCAGAGCCCACACTTTGCGACACATCCAGGCAAAACAGGATATTGACCTGATCCGAGCGCGTCATCAGGCGCGGGTCTGCGAGGGCAAAACCCAATACCAGCAATAAGATTGACCGCGCTGCGCCAATCAGCAAGCGGTGCTGGCGGGCGCTGCCTTGCAAAAACGAGCGGCGCATCATAATCCACAGCAGCGGAATCAGCAGCCAGACAAGCAAAAACAACGGTTTGTCAAAAGAGATTGGCATATATGGTATTGCGGAAATACGTCCTTGACATTCCCGCAGCTTTTTCGTTATTTGGCTGTTTCGGGAAATGGTACATCATTTTCCGGCGAAATAACCTTTACAGATGGGAAATAGGTCTTATATCTTGCTGAGTCTCTGGTAAGCAGAAGAAATCCAGCAGCTTCCGCATGCGCTCCGATAAAAAAGTCCGGTAACCGAGAGGTTTTAGCGCTGCCGCGCTTGCGGTATTCCATAAAGGCTTTTCCAGCGCGGAAAAGGGCTGACTTAGGAATGTCGATCATTTCAAAATCGCATCCGGTGAGCGCATCTTCCAATTCCTCAATCTGCTCAAAGCCAATCGAAACCTCAGCATAAATCACAGGATTAATATACAAGGAATGATCAGTGCTATAAAATTCAAGCAGTGATTCCGACCACTCAACCCATGCCGGGTCTGCTTCGAAGACATCCAGAATAATGTTGGAATCCACCAGGACGCCCTTCATGCTTCACCTCGCGTGAGCTGCATAATCTCATCAGTTCGCATTTTCACAGTGGCAACGCCCCGGAAACGCTGAAATTTGTTTTGGGTACGAGGACGAATCGCTATCTTGATGAGATAGAACCGTCCATTTTCTTCCACAAATTCCACTTCTGTGCACGGCGCAATCCCTAAGCGTTCCCGGACATGCCGGGGTATTTTCATATGACCATCTGCTGTCACCTGCATCGCATTCTTCCTCCATTTCCTGAGTTATAACCATACTCAAGATGTCATCTATCCCCTGAGCGTAAAAAAGACAATGAAAAAAATGACCGGAAAAGAAAAATTTTCCCCATTCTTTGCCATATTCTCATTGACATTATTACAAAGAACCGTTGTCATGTCACTGTGATGGATTCGCTTAGATTTGAAATTGAAGCCTGGAGATTGAAAATTTATGTCCGCATCATCGCGTGAAATTTTAGCTGAACTCAAGGCCCTTCTCGCTCACAGGTTTGGAGAAGAGGTGCAGCAGGTCATGCTCTTTGGGTCTCAGAGTCAGGGCACGGCCACTGAAGATTTCGATTATGATATTCTGGTGGTGCTGCAACATGAGTATGATTGGCGCAAAGAGAAACAGATTATCAACGCCTGTTATCACCTTGATCTGAAATATGATATTCTCACTGATGTGAAAGTCATTTCCTTAAACGAGTTACATTCTCCAAAGGGGCAACAGCCCTATATTGTCAACGCATTGCAAAAAGGAATGAGTGTATGACCCTTGATGAGACTCACAGGCAAGTCCTTATTCAGCACGAGCTTGAACGGGCAAAGACCGCAATAGCTGGTGTGCGATTTTTGATCGACAATGGCAAATTGATCATTGCCGTCAGCAGAATGTATTACGGCATGTTTTACGCCTTGTCAGCTCTGGCGGTCAAACACCGGTTTTCTACTACAAAACACAAGCAGTTGATCGGATAGTTCAACAAGAACTTTGTTAAAGATCGTAAAGTTGATCAGAAGTTGGGAGAATTTCTGCACACGGCTTATGATATGCGCTCAAAAGGAGATTATAGTGACAGCTTTTGACAGTCTAATAAAAAGTTAGCAACATTGAATAGGAGAAAAATGAATATAAAACAAATAACAATCATTTTAGCAAGTATAATGACCACTCTCTTCATTACTCAAATTTCAGTATATGCGTTCACTCCTGGAACAGCGTGTGAAGGAGCACCATTTGTCTGGCCGACTTGGGGAAAGCAAGGAGCATTATGGCGTTTTTATAGTGGAAATATCGAATATGTAGGTGATGATGGTTTTCATGATGGGATAGATATTGGGCAAGTCAACGGTCAAGAAAATGTTGAACCCGTATATGCTGTATGTAATGGGTCGCTCCAACCCTACACAACAACAGCATTTCTCATTCAATGCGATCCTATTGATTCAAGTTTTCAGGTTCCCCATAATCAGGTATGGATTTATTACACTCACATGGGTAACTATTCAGGGAGCGTCTCTTATGTATTATCTGAATTTCATCCAGGGAACCCGACCTCAAGGGTCACACCAGGTCAACTATTGGGATATCAAGGGATAAAAGGAACTACTTTCGTTCATCTACATCTTTCTGTGAATACATGTGCGTCTGAAAGTTGCAATATCGATCCGTCTCCTTATTTTGGAGATAATCTTGATAATACACAAGTTAACCCAACCCGGGCAACGCCTCCTTTTAATTGTCATACTGTTGTCATATCAGAAGGCTGCACCGACCCGAATGCCATCAATTATGATCCTGATGCCACTGTAGATAATAGAAGTTGTCAATATCCTCGCAAACCGACCCTTGCAGTCTTAGGAGATCGGCTATACCAAGCTGTTATTCGTCGGGATGGGAATGTTGCTACTCGATATAGTTTTGATGGGGTACATTGGGCAGAATGGGACGAATATGGTGTCGCACAAGGAAGTGCCTCAATGATAGTGTATAATAGCAAGGTTTTTCAAGCAGTAATTAAAACTGATGAAAGAATTTTTACGCGTATTATTGATGAAGATGTATGGGAACAGAATGGAGAAGCCCGAGGTCATGTAGAAATGGCAACTTTTAATGGGCGCCTTTACCAATCGGTCATACAAAATGACGGTGATGTTTACATTTGATGGCAAGAAGGAGGAGTTTGGTCTGCATGGCAGAAGAATGGGATGGCACAAGGTAATGTAACTTTGACAGAGTTTACTGGAAAGCTGTATCAGAGTGTTGTGCAGGCTGACGGAGAGATTTACCATCGGTACACACAAGATGGAATAAATTTTTCAGATTGGATACTGACAGGAAATGTTCCTGAATCAGGTGGAATTTCCATCTCAACGATTGTTCATAATGGACAATTGTATCAAGCTGTTTTGGTCGCATTAAGTGGGAAGATATATACACGCTCCTCTACTGACGCGATTACATGGGGAACATGGGAACAATTTGGAGTTGCTCAGGGGCATGTCGCAATGATCTCGTATCAAGGAAGCCTGTATCAGGCAGTCATTCAAAGTGACGGAGAGGTTTATACTCGTGTAGTTGGCAGCTCTGCTGGTTGGCAGCAAGGCGGAATGGCAGAAGGAAATGTTGCCCTTACTGTGTTTAATAACAAACTCTATCAGTCAGTCGTTCAAGAAGATGAGGACGTTTATTTACGATATTGTGAAATTACAACATGCGATGTCAATAGTGGATGGTCTTCGTGGTATAAGGGAGAGAAATTGAATAAAAATGCTTATTTGCTCTGGACACAATGATATAGATGTTGAGAATCGCTAACATTGCATTGCAAGCGAGTAAGACCACACAGTGTAGTTCCAACACACGTCGATTCGGTAAGGCTCAGTGGTTCTGCAACATTGGTACGCTTCGGCAAGGGCGCGGTCTTGCCGCCTGAATGCTGGCGTTAAGCGGCGACCCGCCGCCGCACTCCGCGCCGCGTCATCCGCAGCGGGGGACGAACGGAGGGAGTTGAGCGGTGTCGCGCTCCAACTCCCTCCGTTAGAAATCATGCTATTGTCGAGGGAATGCCTGTCAGCGATACTCTCGAAATACTGCCAGGAAATAAGCAGGGAAGAGAAGGGTCGTATTCTTCCCTGCTTTTGTCTTGACAAAGACACGGTGGGAGATCATATTTCGTTTAAGTGCCCTCGTATTTCAGGCATAGAGACCAGTAACTTGTTCGAAACACCGATTTTTATAATATGACAAAGACATGATGAAGACATAATGACGACTTTAGCGCAAATTGAACAAGCCGTGATGACCCTCACACAGGATGATTTTCAAAAATTGTATCAGTGGATGAGAGAGCGTGATCAGCAGCAATGGGATCAGCAGATTAAAGACGATTCATATAATGGCACCCTAGATTGGTTGGCAGACCAGGCGATCAGTGAATACCGGCAAGGACGGACACGACCATTATGATTCATCATACCTCTTAAAAAAATTGGGAAATATTGGTCAGTTCGTGCCAGCGACGACTATCGGGCGTTAGGCTCAGAGGATAAAGACGCGATTGTGTGGTTCTGGATTGGGACACATTCAGAATATAACAGGTTGGTGTATCGGCAGAAAAGACGATAAAGAAACCATTCAACTCTTTAAAAATAGGGAAGTTATGTCTCCTAACAAGCGCATTTCAGCAGACTTTTTGTTCGCGTGCGTTGGTTAGTAAGGTTATTGGGGAAGAAATGAATGCAAATGACGACCAAATCCAACGGATAACCGCGATGATTATCCATGACTATCACCCGGATAAAGTCATTCTTTTCGGGTCCCGGGCGAGAGGGGATGACAGGCCAGACAGCGACATCGATCTTCTCGTCATTTCCGATCAAGAAAAACATCTGCCGAGATATAAAAGAGGGTTGCGGTTGAGAGTGAAATTGTCCGACATCCGGGTACCGAAAGATATTCTGTTTTATACGCACGAGGACGTTGCCAGGTGGCAAAATGTGAGACAGTCTTTTGTTGCCACAGTGATCAGAGAGGGGGTCGTGTTATATGAACGATGAACTGTTGGCATATATTCAGGAATGGTTTAAAAAAGCGGACAATGATTTAAGAAACGCTGAAATACTGCTGAACTGCGGTGAAAACGACATTCCCTACGACACACTCTGCTTTCATTGCCAACAGGCTTCGGAAAAATATATTAAGGGCTACTTAAGTTACAAAGAAACGGATTTTCCCAAAACACACAATCTTGCGGATTTGATCGGGATATGCAGCCAGATCGATCTTTCATTTTCAAGCTATATTACAGAAACGGAAAAACTGACCCCTTATGCGGTTGAAATGCGCTATCCGGACGATTTTTACATGCCTTCAGAAGAGGAAGCCCGTGAAGCTTTCAGGATTGCTTCAGAGGTGAAAAATTTGATAAAGCAGAAAATTGCTGATAATTTGGCAGGTGGCAAAAATGGAAATCTACCAAAAGAATAAATACGCAAGACACAAGACATAAGACTCAAGAAATAAGACACGAAACACTTTTCAATGGTATGAACATAAATCACACTATAAAAATAAAGCGAGGGAAACAAGATGAAAAAATTTTTGGACATTCTAAAAATTATTGGCGTTGTGCTGCTGCTTGCGGTGCTTAGTTTTGCCGGGTTCAAAATCTATCAATATTTTAACCGGGTAGCTCCGGAACAAGAGGGGAAATTCTCATTTGCCTCCGGAACAATGCCGGTTGATAAGAATTTTTATGTCATTAGCGGCGAAATTACCGGTGCACCAACCGGGATTATTCGCCAGGAACGTGCGCAAAAAGGCACCTTTCTTGCTCTGGGTGATTTGATGTACGGCACCTTAGCGGGTGATAAAACCGGCGGCAAGGTGATTCTCCGCTTTAAACTAACCAACTATAGCGGCGATCCTGGCATCAGCGCGGCGGCAAAAGAATTGTTTGACTATGCAGTTTCCCATCCTGGAACAGAATTCTTCGCGAAATTTGTCGACACGAAAGCTAATATGGTGATGCCTGGAGATCGATTTGAAGCCGTCTGCCGTCTCCAGGCGGAAGCGGTTGGGGCCGTGTCTGACTCCGATGCATTGCGACCGGTTGGGATTACCTATGAGCTTGATCTCTGTAAATTGAGAACGGCGCGTGTACAAGTCGTCGAGTAGAATTTTTGACGATGTATTTTCACAGGAGTTGTCATGAGCATAAGCTCGCTCAACGCGGTGAAAACAGGATGTAACGCGAAACTCCAGTTTCGCGACTGTCAACGATACGCGAAACTGGAGTTTCGCGCTACATTTGGCGCAAATATCACGAATTCAGCCGACTTTCAGCCATACGTACCACTCAAGCATTGTGATTCCCAAAACAGCTAGAAGAAAGGCCATCCATAAGGGTTGTTGGGTCTTGATATGTTCCTGCTCTTGGGTTTCTTCAGGGAATATTGCGTCCAGACCGTGAATTGTCGGGACAATATCGGATTCCGCTTCATTGACGAGATTGACTGTAAAATAGCGGGTTTGCTTGTCTTCCGCGATCATATAGACCCCTACTTTCGTTGTTTCCCTGTAGATTACCGGATTTTCAGTGACCTGTTGTTTTTGCCAGCGTTCTCCCGGAGGGCGCAGGGAAAAGGATTCAGTAAATGGGCTGAGGTGAATCGGATAGGGTTCGCCGGCCTGGGTCTGTAATACGGATAAACTGAGTTTGTGCGGATTCAACCAGGTGATAATATTGCTTATCATGACGGGAAACGCGACTTTTAATGGCAGATTCGAGCGCGCGATGTCGAATCCCAGAAGAATGGCACGCAGCCCTTCATGTTCGTAACTCATCATTAAACCGGTCTGCTGTGTTTCGATCAGAGGGTGCACAGCGCCGTCGCTGGCTTGCAACTGCTGCGCTTGCTCAACAATCAGGTTGCTGAGGTTGGCATTGGCCATGATCGGATGCCTGGAATCCCAATCATAGACTTGTGGGAAAGCAACCTGTCCGACCGGAGTGACAGGAATAGAAGGGGAATACGCATCGAACAAAAGAAAATTACCCTTCGGTGTTGGAGGAAAATTCAGACGATCAACAATCACAATATCGTGCTCCATGACCTGTTGTTCCCAGGATGAGGGGATGATGTCTTCGAGTTTATTGACCAGCACGTTGGGATAAGTTTCGAGCAATTTCTCTAAAAAGTAGTTGCCTTTAGAAACCAATAACACCCAAATATCTTCGGTGGTTGTCAGCGAGAGATAAGCGGTGTTATCAACCGCAAAATCGTCTTCAATGTCAAGTTCGGCAGTCGCAATGCCGGAAATCAAGCCGAAATACGGAAAAATCAACAGCCGTTTCTCTTGTGATTCAAGAAAGATCGTGGTGTCAACAATCACGCTGCGATCAATGGAGAGCCTGAGCGGACATTCAAGCAGCGTAGGCGAGAAATTTTTCACTTCCAGCATAATTTGATAGCTTTGCGGGCGATCTAATTCCTGGCGAAATTCAAATTTCGTGATGCCAATATTGGTTTCACCTCCGGTAACTATGTGCGGAATAATCCGCTGCCGCATCTGCAAAATCTCTGGTAGGGAAGCATCCGCGCCGTCAGTGATCAGATAAATCGTATCATCTTTAGCAGGATCAACGAAAGACAACGCCAGATAAACGGCTTGCTCTAATTTTCCGGGCGCGTCGGTGGGTTTAAGGCTGTTGACCATCTCTCTGGCCTGATTCGCATCCTCCAAAAAGCCTGACATAATCGTGGGTTCATAACCGGCATTGATGAGCAGAATTTTTTGATGGCGTTCGAGCTGGTCAATGAGTTCCAGAGCCTTTTGACGCGCCAGATCAAAGCGAGTGCCCGAAGCCTGCCGGGTTTTCATGCTAGCGCTGGTATCAATCACCAGAATCATATCTCCCTTTTTGGGGGAAAAGTAAAACCAAACCGGTTTGGCCAGAGCCAATGCTCCCAGAATGACAAGCAAAATTTGCAGCAGCAGCGGCAGATTTTTACGCAGTCGTTTGAAGGCGACGTGCTGACCGCGCTCTTTCAGAATTTCCTGCCATAAAAACAGATTTGTCACCTCAACCTGCTGCGGTTTCGGTCGTAACAAGTGCAGCAGCAGCAGCACCGGAATCAGGCCCAGGGCCCAGAACATCATCGGTTGGAGAAATTGCATAATTGTGCTTCTATCGTTCCTGAGCAACTACTGCTTTGGGACTGAAGTTCTTACTCACAGGATTTGGTCGGACCTTGTCGAACAGGTCTGATTTGTCCGACAAGGCCGGCCGGACAAGGATTTTCTAAGTACTAAAAACTTCTGTCCCAGAGCACTACTAACAGATTACTCAATGAGTCATGCTACGTAATCTTTCATATTAGCGTAAAATAGCGCCTCTGGTCAAATAGTCAATTAAAAAATCTTCAAACACGATACTGGTGTCATATATATAATAATGGATGCCGTAATTATGGCAAAAGTCTCGCGCTCCGGTCAGGAAGTCTGTCATTTTTTGGCGATAGAGCTGTACCAGGGCACTATCCAAAAAGGTGGTTTTTTTCTCACCGGTCTCAATGTCTTGCAAAATCAGGGTACCGGTGCGCGACCAGGCCAGTTCTTCATGATCGAGAATATGGAGCAGGTGAATATCAAAATCACGATACGTCAAGGCTTTTAGTCCTTCCTGGTAGCCTTTAGGATCAAACAAATCGCTCATGACCAGAGCAATCCCCGGGTTTTTACACAAGTTGGCATACTCTGTCAAACAGGCATTGATGTCGGTTTCAGCGTCCGGCGTTAAAGAAATCAGGAAATTGAGCACTTGGGGATAACGGCGTTTGCCGCGGGTTAAGGGACGAATTTCGAGAATCTTATCCGCAAAGGCAATCAGGCTGATTTTATCGAAATTGGAGAGGCAGATATAGCTTACGGCCGCCGCGATTTTTTTGGCGCTGGTCTCTTTGGTCTGCGTATCCGCGCCCATTGATTTGCTGACATCCAGCAGAATGTGCACAGTCTGGCTTTCCTCAGCGTGAAACAGCTTAATGAAGAGTTTATCGAGCCGTCCATACACGCTCCAATCCACGTAACGCAAATCGTCGCCCAACTGATATTTGCGATAATCCAGAAACTCAAGTCCTTCGCCGCTGCGCCAGGATTTATGCTCGCCGCGCTCCGGCCCTTTCACCCCTTTTTTCGTGACGATCTTGAGTTTTTCTAATTGCTTTAAAAATTTTTGATCCAGGAATGATTCAAAATCCATATTCGGAATCCGTTGTCGGACAAGTCAGAGTTGGCCGACAAGGTCCGACAACCTCTATTAGTAAAAACTTCTGTTGCGCTCCGTTCCCGAAACAATTCAATTATTCGTTTTGCCGTGAAAGAGGATTTTTTCAGGGATGCTCTCGATAATATCCCCAATAATCGTGTCTTCATCAATGCCCTCGGCTTCGCCTTTGATATTCAGCACGATGCGATGACGCAGAGAGGGTTTGGCAATGGCTTTGATGTCGTCAATCGAGACATTGTACCGTCCGTCGAGCAGGGCCGACACTTTTCCGGCCAGGATCAGGCTTTGCACTCCTCTGGGACTTGCGCCGTAGAGCACATAGTTTTTGGTTTTCTGCACGGCGAATTTATTATCCGGGTGCGTCGCCAGCACCAGGCGGATCGCGTAAGTTTTAACATGTTCGGCCAGCGGCACTTGCTTGACGACTTCGCGCATCTCAAGGACGGAAGTGGCATGCATCACCTTTTGCAGTTCCGGGTGATAGTCCTGCGTGGTTTTGTCAATAATCTCGCGCAATTCATCAGCATCAGGATAGGTAATTTTCAGTTTGAAAAAAAACCGGTCAATCTGGGCTTCCGGCAGGGGATAGGTGCCTTCCATCTCAATCGGATTTTGGGTCGCCAGCACCATAAAGGGCGGGGTTAAGGCATATTCCGTGCCAAATACGGTGATGCGTTCTTCCTGCATGGCTTCTAACAGAGCGGACTGGGTTTTCGGGCTGGCGCGGTTGATTTCATCTGCCAGAATCAATTGACCGAAAATCGGGCCTTTATAAAATTCAAACGAGCGATTACCGCGCTCATCTTCTTTGACAATATTCGTGCCCAGAATATCGGCCGGCATCAAATCGGGCGTGAACTGAATGCGCGAATATTTCAAATCCAGAAGCTGGCTTAGAGATTTCACGATTAAGGTTTTGCCCAACCCCGGCACCCCTTCAATTAAGGCATGTCCTCCGCACAGCAGACACACAAACAAATTTTTCAGCACATCCTGCTGCCCCACAATCACTTTTGATAATTCAGCGTTCATCACATTATACGTGTTTTTGATTGCTTCAGCTTTTTCTTTCATTTTTTCCTCACTGAGCTTGCGTTAATCCGATAGAAATAAAATAGTTTTTTATGAATTCCCGATAATTCGCGGGGATCTCTTCTTTTTGTAAAATGCTCTCCACTTCACGCTGGTATTCGCGGGTAATCTCCTCTTCCGGCACTGTCGCGTTGCCAATTGAGGTGACGGAACGGATATGGATGTTATACTCGCTTTTTTTACTGGGAACGGTATGATCCTCAAGGGTTGGACCGGGCGCGCCTTCCATCTGATACGGCGCATATTGACTGCCATCCGCCTTACCGCGACCGGCAGAAATCGAATGTCCTTGTTCCGAATCGTCGGAAATATTGCCTTCCTCGCGGGCACTTACCCCCTGCCCCTCTTGCTGTTCCTGGCCTGAACCGGTTTGGTTGGCGGCCTCTTCCGATTGTTGAGCTTCAGAGCCGGCCTGATTCCCATTCCTTCCCTGAGCAGTTTCGCCGTCATTGGCAGAACCATCCTGGTTTTGTGAATCTTCTTCCTGTTGCGCGGCAGCGTCTGATCCTTCTGAGGAATCAGGACTCTCTTCGCCAAGTTCATCAAGCATTTGCGACAACAGATCTTCAAGATTCTGTAAAGCGTTCAAATCAGAAAGGGTCTGGTCAAGCGCGAGCGGCATCTGATTCTTCAGCATGTTTTTCAGGAATTGTTGTAGTTTTTGCAAGTCCTCCTGAGACAATTGCTGGAATGATGGGGTTTTTTGGGTGGAAAGTTCCTGAAAATTTTCGATTTCCTGTTCGTCTAGTTGCGATTCAAGGTCTTTTGCCAGGCGCGACTGCTCGCTCTGCACTTCTTTCAACATCTGATTCACGGCGTTGGAGAGTTCCTGGCGATTCATGGCCTGGTCTTGCAGTTGCCGGGCAAGCTCATCCATCTGACGCGCTAATTTTCTCTGTGCTTCCCGAGGTTGTTGAGCATCCTGTGCTTTTTGCGCAGCGTAGTCTTTCATGAGCTTCTCGATCTTTTCGGTTGTTTCCCGGTTACTTTCAGTTCGGTATAATCGCGAAGAAAAATAATTGAGCAAAAACAAGCCCAGATTCAGCAGCAGCAGGAAAAGCAGCAACAGGTATATTCTTGAAAACCGCGAGGGAAGCAGGTCCTTTATGCTGATCCCATTCAATTTGCGGCTGGCGTCTTCGATAAGCAAATCCGTGAATTGCGACGATTTTTCCCGGGTGTAATATTCATACGCCGTGCTGAGCCTGTCGCGCAAGTGCAGCCGGCGGTCAATGTCAATCAGCAAATCTTGAAAACGCGGCTTTGTGAGCAGCGTATAGCTGAGTGCAGCAACCAGAGCGATACCGAGCACAATGGCATAAAATACAGAAGGATCTTGAATGGTTAAGGTTCCGGTTTTCTCAAGTCCTGTGGTCAGGGCAGAAGTCAGAAAAAACAGGATAAACGCGACCAGGATACCCTGCTGCGTGGTCTGAAACAGGGCGCGCTTTTTTAGTTTTGATATGTGTTCGAGAAAAAGACGTTCGGCAGTCATGGCGTCTGCTCCTTATATCCCCTGTAGCGCGAAATTCCTTTTCGCGCCTGCGAAATTCTCATATGTAGCGCGAAATTCCTTTTCGCGGCTCGTAGCGCGAAAAGGAATTTCGCGCTACATCTCAATTGTAATCGCAATTATTCACTGCCACTTTTCCTGAGATGACGCCTGATCAAGAAATAGTTGAGTGCGATAAATACGCTGCTTGCCCCCAGAGTCGTCACATAGAATAGCAAAGCATTCTCAACAAAGAACCCGATATTTTGCAAGTTTTTATTGAAGCGATAGATATTTAAAATCGGATTGATTGCCGGCGCCAGGGTAATGGTTGCAAAGAGATAGAGCGCGAGAAAAATTCTGGAACAAAAATAGCCCAGTGAACTAAATCTGCCTCTGACGAGGTAGATAAAAAACCCAAATACACGGCAAAGAAACGAGGTTGCCAGCACAATGGCGCAAGCATTCAAAAAATGAAGCAAGGGAATCACAGACACGGATGCTGCCAGAATGAGCAGCGGAAGAAAGGGTAACAGCAGCAGAATGACATACGCCGCAAATTCGACCAGTCCATATTTGAAAAAATTCTGTTCCATTGCAAGGGAACTGACTTCTTTCGAATACGTGCTGGCATAATAGTTACCTTTCATTATCTCACCCCCGCCGCAACGGAGATGAATATAAGCCAGGATCACAAGCGTTGTGGTACACACGTGAAAAAAGGTCAAAGGAATTTTCTGCTGACTGATAAAACTGACCAGGTTCTTCCAGGGCCAGAACAGCAAGAGCACTCCACACACGATAAGGACGCTGTTGAACAGGATTGACAGCATCCTTTTTGAAAAGAATGGGGAGAGCGATTGTTCGGAATCATTAATGAGATATGCAAGTCTCATGGGGTATTCAGCGGGATTTCCCAGGTGAGCAATGTAAGATCATCACCCAGAATTCCTGGCTGCGTAAAATGCGCCTGAATGACGTTGGATTGAATCCAACCGAGCACAGAAATGATGTGCTGTGTTGTCTGGTATTTGGCCTGCATCTCGCGTAAGGCCGTTTTGAACAGCCCTTTTTGAATCGTCTTTGTTGCCGAAGATACGCCATTTACCCGAAATTCCTGGACGAATTGCCGCAGGGATTGTTCATCGAGCATTGGCGTCTGTTCAAATTCTGACTTGGAAGTAGAGAAGGTGAACGCTGAATCTGCGGCCACATCTCCTAAGGCAAAGAGGCGATTGTCAACATAGGCCCAACAATTGCTGATGGCATAGGGCGTCATATTGTTGATCGTAAGCTGCAAACCCTGGTGATCGTGGCGAGCCTCAGTGAGCATAGGAAATTCCAGGGCTGTCTGCGCCATGAAAAAACCAGGGACCCATTGTTCTGATGTCCCTGAAATGTATTGTGCCCCCTCTTGTTCGTAGATCATAAAGTTTTGAGGCGTGCTCTTTTCCGACGCTATGGGCAGCACAGGAGTGATAGGAGCAAAATCTGCGCCTAAATTCAGGGTATATGCCGTCGTTTTCAGGGAATACAGTCCAATCAGATATTCTCCGAAGGCGATTTTCTGCTGCCCCGCCAGATGAAGGTGCAAGAAACTGTTGTAACTGAGTTTTTTGCTGATCTGAGGCCGGAAAAACAACGCATAGCTCAGCAGTGAAAAAAAGATCATCAGGAATAGCAGAGACGCTCCGATTTTCAATCGTACCCGCGTATCAGGCTGCTTTCCGATCTGACGTATCAATATTCGCAATGCAAGCAGATAGATAACGAGAAAGCCTCCCATGACCCAACTCTCAGGGAAACGCAACGGCATATTGGCAAGCAGAATCTCGATAATATTATGCGGATCGATCCGAATGTCTTTACGTTCGAATGCAGGGAACAATGATCGGATTTTCTGCCAGAATGCCGGACGCTGGGGCCAGCGGCTGAACGGCGGATTTTGAAAATCAAAGGCCAGAAACAGAATGTTGCCTGTTCCAAACGCACGTTGATGGATAATTGGAAGCGACGCTTCTTGCACAATAGCAGTAGCATCAGGGATATTTACATCTAAGATCAGAAATGGCTCCGGACTGGAAAGCGTGTGACCGCAAAATCCCTGTAATGACGCCAATTCGGTCACTTGTTTTAAGCCTGTAATCCGAAGGGGCAGCAGGCGCGCTGTTCTTTTGTCGGAAAACGCGCCATAATTGACCCCACCGGCCGTCACGAGCGCGCCGCCGCGTTTGATCCACTCTTGCAAAGCCTGAAACTGCCGGTCGCGCAAACTCTGAATCATTTCGGCATTCATGATGAGCAGTTCGACGCCATCATAGCCATACCAGGTTTCTGGCAGAAAGCGGGGACGCACGTTTACGGCCAACAGGTCGTCTGGCAGCACAGAGAGAAAATCCGGGGAAGTCTTGTCATCCACGACAACGGCCAGAGCTTTTGTCGTATAATGCGGTCTGAGGTTAATCGTTTGTGAAAGGATCAGCTCTTCATTCTGTCGCAGCCGAATTAGCAGGTCATGTGTAAATGTTTCGATAGGAATGGTAAACGCACAAAGTTTCGATGAATTGTACGGTAATTCGACATCCAGCGCAAAAGGGGTCTGGCGTACATCGCCAAGATATTCACTTCCCGAAGTGACAATCACTTCCAGGCGGCCATCCATGGCCCGCCCTCGATTTTCAAGTACGACCGTGAGCGGCGTCCAGGCATTGAGTTGAAAATAACCTTGAAATCCCAGGACATATTCAAGCGAAACCGGCGCGCAACTTCCTGGCATGGGAAACAGCAGGAAAATAAGCATTGCCAGGGAAAATAGAACTGTTTTTATGACCTTTTGAATCATGCTGGATCATCTCTTTTCTTATATTTTCTAAATGAACATGCATGATAAAAACTTACAATAAAAACAAAATGAGCTGAACGAAGGATAGATGTCAATCTTTTTTACTATGAAAATTTCGATTGCGAAACTTGCGTTCTCAGTTCAGCAATCATCTCATTGATAAAACCAGGAACTGTTTGCCTTGAGCGTAAAGCCTTTATGTTCCGGCTGTACCTACAGGAATGAAAAATTGGAAGCATCCGACCGCCCTTTACTCAGAGAAGCCTTCCATGCAATAGTCAAGATTTCCCGTCAATCTGGATACTCTTCTTTTCATCGCGCGTATTTTTTTCTTGATGTTTTTACACATCCGCAAAAGATGACGTCTTCAGTTGGCGTCGTTGGGCGGTGCTGTCTCGGAGCATGAGTTGGGGAATGCTGCTGCTGATTGAAAATCGTGTGACTCTCGTGCACGCGAAAAAATTTTCGCGCTACATTTACATAAAAAAATGAAGGTCGCTGCCGATGAAATCGCTTTGTTTTTTGAATAGCAATCGAGTGTGGGGCGGAGGCGAAAAATGGCATCATGATGTTGTGCTCCGTTTTAAGGAGGCTGGGTATCCGGTACTGGCGATCACAAACCATAACAGCGACCTGCTCCGGCGACTATCACAGAAAGAGCTTGTCCTTTATCACCCTCGTATTTCAACCCTGAGTTTTCTGAATCCGGTCAAAATTCTGACTATAGCGAGGCTTTTACGCCAACATCGCGTACAGGCGATCTTTTTGAATTCAGCTTCAGACCTCAAACTTGGGGGAATTGCTGCAAAAATCGCCGGGGTTCCCCAAATTATTTATCGCCGCGGGATTGCCCTGCCCGTCAAAGATCGCTGGCTGAATCGCTGGTTGTTTCAGCGCGTATTAACCCGGATTATCACGAATTCTCAGGAAACCAGGCGTCTGTTGCTGGAGCAGAGTTCTGTGCCTATTCCGGCCGACAAAATCCGGGTCATCTATAACGGCATTGATCTATCAGCCTGGGATCAGCAACCTTTTTCTCCGGTATATCACAAAATTCCGAGAGAAGTGGTGTTAGGCGCTGCCGGAAGGTTGTCAGCAGAAAAAGGACACACCGCAGTGCTGGAACTCACCAGAATTTTGAAAGAGCGAGGAATTTGTTGCAAGACTTTGATTGCCGGAATAGGCCCTTTAGCCGAGCAATTGCAACAGAAAGTCCGCAATTTGGGAATAGAGCAGGAAGTCGTTTTTTTAGGCTTTGTGAACCAGATAAAAAATTTTATGGAAAGTATTGACATTTTTGTGCTGCCTTCGTTGTATGAAGGTGCGGCCAATGTTATTCTGGAAGCTATGGCTTCCCGCAAACCGGTAGCGGCGTTTGACGTGAGCAGTAATCCAGAACTCATTCAGCACGGGCAAACAGGTTTTTTAGCTCAATCCGGTAATATGCAGGAACTGGCAGCGCACGTCAATAACCTTGCACAGCATCCTGAACTTCAGATCAGATTTGGACAGCAAGCGAGAATACGCATAGAAGAATATTTTACAATGGAGCGGGTGATTTCAGAACTTGCCGTATTAATCTAAATTCCATTATTTCGGGAAGTTAGAAGACTCATTCCCGAAATAACGACCAAATATAGCAGCATGAAGAAGAAACAGGCCCTTTCAGTTACGATTATTACTTACAATGAAGAGCAATACATTCGTGAAGCCCTGGAAAGCGTGAGTTGGGCGGATGAAATTGTGGTGGTTGATTCGCAGAGTACTGACCGAACCGTGGAGATTTGCCGCGAATACACCGAGCATATTTATCAGATTCCCTGGCATGGCTATGTTGAGCAGAAAAATATTGCTACGGACAAGGCGTCTCATCTCTGGATTTTGAATATTGACGCGGATGAACGGGTTTCCCCTGAACTTGCGAGAGAAATTCAGAATGCCCTGTCACAGGAATCGCAGTATGTTGGATTTTTGATGCCGCGCAAAACCTATTATTTAGACGGATGGATTGCACATTGTGGCTGGTATCCGGATTATAAACTGCGCCTTTATCGCAAAGATTGCGGCGTTTGGGTAGGGCAAGCTCTACACGAACAGGTACAGGTGAATGGGCCGGTCAACTACTTTCAGCATGATCTGTATCATTATACCTATCAGGATATCGCCGATCATCTTGAAAAGATGAACAGTTTCACAAGCCTTGCAGCGTCTCAAAAACAGGGGGCTGTTAGCGGGGCGGGCATTTTGGGGAGAACGGTATTGACATTTTTCAAAAAATATCTGCTACAACAAGGTTTCCGAGATGGGACACGCGGCATGATTGTCAGCCTGCTTGCGGCGTTTACCGTGACATTAAAATATTCTAAACTCTGGGAGCGTCAACAGGCAATATCACAAAAAAAACCGAGTTTTTTCAAAAAACTCGGTTTTTAGATGTGTAGTTATCTTTCTGAAATAATCTATGAACACACCATCAGTCATTTTTTCTGTCGGCGTGGGTATTCCAGGTGAAGGAATGGGGAATCATGCTTATCACCTGATTCAAGGTTTGGAACGTCATCATCTGTTATTACGAGGTTTCGTGATGCAGGTTCGCAAAAATGGAAACGCTTTACCATCTATTCATGCTACCTACTTCATTGAAAAAATGGCGTACCGCCTTGCCAGATATACCGGAATCAATCAATATGTGCTCAGAGATAATGGTTTTGACTGGTGGGTAGCGCGACAACTACACGCAGCTACAATATTTTACGGCTGGACTCATCATGCGCTCTGGTCTTTAAAAAAGGCGAAAAAACTGAAGATGCTGACAGTACTGGAACGCGCCAATGCTCATCCGTTGACCTATTCGCGCCTGCTTGAGGCTGAATATCGGAAATATGGCCTGACAGACAGACCATATCATCCGCTGATTTTGAAAAAACATCTGCAAGAACTTGAGGTCGCGGATTACATTGCCGTCACGTCACAATTTACCAAACAGAGCCTTCTGGAACATGGCATTGATGAACAACGGATTCTGCTCACTCCTTTAGGCGTAGATGTTGAGCATTTTACGCCTGATATGCCTGCGAAACTTCAGTTTCGCGGTACAGATGAGACGTTTCGCGTCCTCTATGTCGGACAACTCTGTTTACGAAAAGGGGTGCAATATCTACTTGAAGCCTGGCATACCTTACAGCTCAAATACGCAAAACTTGTGCTTGTTGGCGATCTGCTGCCTGAATTCAAAAATATTCTACACGATGCACTTGCTTGTGATCAAGGTCGGACAATTCGCGTAGCAGCCCATGTTGACGATCCTGTAGCACTTTACCAACAGGCGTCGGTGTGTATTCTTCCGACTCTGGAAGATGGCTTTGGATTAGTGGTTCTGGAAGCCATGGCCTGCGGCGTACCTGTCATTATCACGGAACATACCGGAGCCAAAGATTGCGTCCGCCACGGGCTTGATGGATTTATCATTCCTCCGTATTGTTCCGAAAGCATTGCGGAAACATTGACTTATTGTTATGATCATCGGGAACAATTACACACGATGGGCGTACAGGCGCGACAACAGGCTTGCCACTTCCCGTGGAGGTGCTATCAAGATGGCATCGCTCATCATCTCCATGCTATCACGACATGAAAAAACAAGTTCGCGTCGCCTTCTGGCACACCAGTTTTGCGCCATATCGCGTCCCGGTCTTTCAACGCCTTGCTGCGTATGATGACATTGATCTAACCGTGTATTACGGTTCAAAAAAAGATCCGCACCGCGCCTGGCGTGTAGAGTTTGGCGACAGATATTCTTACAGCGTACTCCCCCATCTCACGATCCCCTGGTATCCCCATAAATTCAATTATACACTATTTCACGAACTCCTCCGCAAACAGTATGATGTGATTATCGCTTCTGAGAATGAATTAGGTTGTCAAATTGCCTATTTAGCGGCTCGTTGGACCAAAAAACCCTTCATCGTGTGGTCGGAACAAATTGATTATGATATTATTCGAGATCGAAGAGAATATACGTTGCGACAATGTCTGAAAAAAATCCTCCCTTATGCAGGGCGTCAGTTGCACCATTTGCTGTTTTTTCCATTTTATTGGGGGGCCGACTATGTGAAGTGTCATGCCGATGTATGTATTGCTGCCGGAAAAAAAACCGAAGAACATCTGAGAAGGCTTGGCGCAACCGGTCCAATTTTCAGGCATGGCAGTACGATTGATACCGAACGATTCCAACGACAGGTTCAAATGCAGGATGTTACCGAATTGAAAAATCAATTTGGCATATTCAACAAAACCATAATTCTTTCCGTCTCATATCTTCAGAAACGGAAAGGTATTCAATATCTCATCGAGGCATTTCTCCAAATCAATCGGGCAGATGCGGTATTAGTGATTGTTGGGGATGGTGAATATAAGCAGGAACTTCAACGTCTGATTTCCGAACCTCGGTCTGATATTCTCTTTGTAGGGCATGATGAAGAGACGGCCAGGTATTACGCGATGGCTGATATTTTTGTTATGCCGAGTTTCAGCGATCCCTGGGGATTAACGATTAATGAAGCGATGGCAGCGGGATTGCCGGTAATTACGACGACCAACGTCGGAGCGCAAGAACTGATTCAGGGCAATGGCTTTCTCATTCCACCCCGCGACAGCCAGGTATTAAAGCAAGCGTTGGAACAATTACTTTGTAACCCAGATTTGCGCCAGGAAATGGGAAAGCGGTCATTAGAAATTATCAAGGACTATACGATTGAGCATTCCGCGCAAGTATGTCGAGCCGCGATTCATGCAGTTGCTCGATAACAAACCTTGACAACGACACCAATGACCTCTATATATGAGCATTATTAGAAATAAGGTTCATAGTTAATGCTTTAGCCAGGGAGGGATAACTGATGAAACAGAAGATGTTTCTTGTTTATATTGTCTGCTGTCTGTCAATCAGTCTTTTCGGAGAGGCTCAGCAAGGACTGGACGAATCGTCGTTTTATGCGAAAAGTTGGGCGGTGGTGATCGGAATTAACGAGTATCCGAATTTCTCGTCGCTCGATTATGCTATCAATGATGCCAGGGCCGTTGAAGCTCGTTTCCGGCGCATGGGATTCGAGGTGATAGCCCTGCACAATGATCAGGCCACAAAACAGCAGATTTTACAGGTGCTCAAAGAAGAATTGCCCCAGCAGATCGGACGACAGGATCGTCTGGTAATTTTCTATGCCGGACATGGTGCTGCCGGTATTTTGCCCTCCGGCGAAGAAGTGGGATTTATTATTCCATACGATGGGCGTTCAATGCTTGATGGACGCTATATTGAGATTATCGGCGGGGAAATCCTGGTTGACGACTATGCAACCTTTGCGGAACGAACCAATTTTATTTCTGTTGATGAAATTCGCGCTATCTCAGATACTATTCCTGCAAAACATATCCTGTATATCATTGACGGCTGCTATTCCGGTTTCCTTGATCCGGCAGTGTATGCAAAACTCCAACCATCACAGCGGATTGGCAAAAATCTGCAAACAGTTGGACGAGGGCGGGGCCTAAGCCTGGAAATTGATAAAGATATGCGTTTGCCGTCTCCAACGCCGCAAGAACAATTGCACCCACAGAATTACCTTGATGTGATTACGGCGCGCGACACTGTGCAGGTGCTCACAGCCGGCAGCTCTGGTGAACTCGTTTATGAAAAATCTGGACATGGCGTATTCACCTATTATTTGTTACGCGCTTTAGATGGCGTGGCAGATTCTGATCGCGATTGTGTGTTGATGGCCAGTGAATTGGGCACATATTTGAAACAAATTGTCCCCCAGGCCTCAAATTTTAGCCAAAGCCCTTTATTTAACAGAATTAGCGGAGAAGGGGAATTCATGTTTATTCCCCCGATGTGTAAGCCGATTGATCCTATTGATATGAAAGCCCCGCTTGAGGATACCAGTTGGACAAAGGTTGACGCGTATAAAGGTCCAAAGGCGGTACCCTATAAAGCTCCGACGCAATTGGCCGTAGATCTTGAAGATCAACTTTATGTTCTGGATGCGGAACTTTCCCAGATTTTCAAATTCGATGCTGCCGGAAATCATGTACCTGACTATGGAAAGAGCATGGGGATCGGAGATACCTGGAAGCCGAACTCAATGGCTGTCGGATACGGAGGACATCTGTGGGTGTTCTATACGCAGAATGATAAGAAAAAGAAGGGCGATCCTGTCGGCGGCCAAATCATGATCTATGATCAGGAAGGGAAGCCTCTTGACCGTTGGGAGGGACAGCATTTGCCCATCACCGGCTGTACGCGGCCTGATGAGACGCTAGCTGCATTCCCTGCCACAGGACTGCTGGCCTTGGATATTGAAGATAATTTGATTGTGCTGGATCAAGAGAATGGGATTATCACCAAATGCGATCGTCAGGGCAAACTGCTACACCAATGGGGACAGTATGAGCAGCACGAGACCATCAAGAACCTGAATCAGTATAAAATCGCCACTCGTCCTCAGGGCCTGGCTGTTGATATGTTTGGCTATGTGTATATTGCCGATACTGAAGGGCATGGCGTGCAAAAATTTTTCGATGGCGAATGGATTCCCTCGGATATTCCTAACGTGAAAGGAAATAAACCTCATTTTTTTGATCGTCCGCACGGAATCACGGTGGATAATAAATTATATTTGTATATTGCGGATACGAACAATCATCGCATCAAAAAATATACGAGCACGGGGGGAAAACTGCTTACATTCTGGGGCAAGAAAGATGCCAAAAAAGGGAATAAATATGGCGAATTTAATCAGCCCATGGATGTCGCGCTGAATTGGGATAATACGTTTGTATATGTGGCCGATACGGGCAATAAGCGGGTGCAACGCTTTCTACTCAAATAAAGAGGCAGAAAAACCGAGTTTTTCAAAAAAAACTCGGTTTTTGGCTTATGATATTATGCCATGCCATAAGTATTGGGAATAAAATAGATTTCGTTGACGACATCTTTAACTCCCGGAACCTGCCGGGCAACTGCCTCGCAGCGCTGAATATCATCGGAAGTAATAGTTGAACCTCGTAACGTAACCACGCCATTCTGAACCTGAGCTTCCAGGAATTGGATCGGAATTTTTTCTTCATAGGCAATATGCGTCATGATCTCCTGCCCTAAACACAGATCCGCCAGCTTTTTCGCCGTCTCCTCTTGCTGGTGCAATGTTCCCAGGAGGTCGAGAGATGCTTTGATCACATTGACAGCCTGTTCAACAGAATAGGTTTGAGTATTCAGAATCAAATCGTACAACGAAGAATCCTCCCAGTTGACATGGAAAAAGAATTTGTGAAAGCCCGTGCGTCCGGAATCGCTATGACGGATGATTTGTTCGGCAAGTTTATCATTGTAGTTATAGCGTGTTTTAATGCGCTCGATCCGCAGTTCTGTCGGCGCCACAATACATACATGCAATGCCCCTGGCACATCTTTCAATAAAACCTGCCCGCCTCGTCCAATAATGATGGTGTTTCCTTTTCTGGCAAATTCATAAATCGCGGTTTTCATGAAGTGAAGGTAACGGTCTTTATCGGATGAAAAAATATCCCAAAACGCAGGTTTTTTTTCATCAAATTTCTCAACGTGCTCTTCGGGAATCCCATATTCGCTCACCAGGATTTCTTCGATCTTGGCTTTATCTAAATACTCAAAATGAAGTTCTTCTTTGAGCATTTTGGCAATAATTGTGCCTAAACTCCCGGATTGGCGCGAAATTGTGATAACGGCCATAAGCCCCTCCCCCTTTCCTTTTAAGGGTGAATATTGTACTCTTTTTTGACGAAAAATTTTTCGCCAGCGACACTTCGTACCCTCTCCATCAGTAATATAAGTTTCTGTAAATACTTTGTCAAGCCGAAATCCTTGTCATTTGCGGAAAGAGGTTTATTGAGAAAAAAACTTGATGTTTTAGATGGTTTGAGATTTGATGCCTTCATCGGAAGTTCACAAAGGCAGAATGACAGGATTTAAAGAGGAATATTCTTTATGCGTGTGCCTCGCATTGATATTATCGGAGCAGGTATCAGCGGATTAGCGACCGCCTATTACCTTGCTCGCCATTTGAACCAGACGGAGAAAAAAGGAGAAATTCACGTTTGGGAAAAAGACGGGAATCCAGGGGGATTAGCTGGAACATTTAGCACACAAGATTTCACGGTTGAAAAATTTTATCATCATATTTTTCGCCGTGATCGCGCTCTTCAGGAATTACTATCGGAGTTAGGATTGGCCGGAGAGATTGTCTGGCGTCCTGCAGCAACCGGGGCTTATTATTTTCAACAGCCTTACAAATTAGCTTCTCCAATTGATCTCCTGCGTTTCAAGCCGCTCCCGTTTGTTGACCGTTTGCGACTTGGTTGGTTGGCGCTTCACGCTCGAACCATAAAAAATTGGCAAAGTCTGGACGACATCTCTGCCAAAGAATACATTCACAAGGTAGCTGGGGCCAATGTCTATCGAGTGGTCTGGCAGCCCTTATTCCACGGTAAATTCGGATCTTATGCCGACGAAGTTTCCGCGGCCTGGCTCTGGTCTAAGTTGGTTGATCGCGGCGGGTCGCGTAACGCCCAGGGGCATGAAGTACTTGGATATGTACGCGGCGGGCTGGGACAATTGTTTCAGGCGCTGGTTAAGTGGCTTCGCAACTCTGGTCATTATGTCCACCTGGGGCAGGCTGTCCGTTGCCTTGAAGGACCAGAAGAGCGATTGACCTCAATCGTCACAGAGGAAGGCGCCTTTGCTGCCGATGTGATTGTCGGCTGCGCCCAGTTACCTGAGTTAGCTGATCTTTTGCCACAAACAGTAGAAACTTACCGCCAGGAGTTACGGAAAATCAATTTTCTGGCGAATGTCTGTCTGGTCCTGACGCTCAATCGTTCTCTGTCTGACTTTTATTGGACTAACGTCACCGAGGGGAATGCGCCTTTTGTCGGGATTATTGAGCAAACCAATTGGGCAGAACCGGAAGATTTCAATCGAAAGCACGTGGTCTATCTTTCCGCCTATGTCAATCCCGCAGACCCGCGTTTACAGATGGACGCCCAACAATTGCTCGCGTACTATCTGCCCTCGATTCAAAAATTGTTTCCGGAATTCACGCTCAAATACGTCGAACATAATGCTACCTGGCAGGCGGCTTATGCGCAACCGATTGTGCATGTCGGTTACCGCCACAGTATTCCGGCAATTGCTTCGCCGCTTGCCAATTTCTTTGTGTGTACCATGGCGCAGATTTATCCGCACGATCGCCAACTTTCGAATGGCGTGGCCCTGGCGCGTCAAACCGCAGAAATCATCATGCAGTGCATGTTTTCTGGTTGACAATTTTCTCTGAGGATGAAACCGGAGTTTCAGGAGTGTATTATGAGCGTATTTTAATGGAAATGACGAATTCGTAACTGCGGACAGCCGTATCCGCAGAGGAGCGCGACGGACAAGGCTGTCCGTCGGTACAGATATGTTCAAAGGAGTGTCAAAGTTTGTCCGCTGTCAAAGCAGAGCTTTGACACTCCGGCAAAATAAGGAGGTCAAGATGAAAATCAGAGGTGTTGTGATGTTTGCAGGACTATTGTTTGTGATGAGTATGCTCTCTACGCCTGTTCAGGCCGAAGAATATCAAGAATACCAGGTTACGCTGGCACAAGGCATTCAAGGCATCGTAATCGAGCCGCGAGTCGAAGGGCAGGTTCCGGCAGTGCTTTTATTGCACGGCTTTGCCAGTCAGAAAGATGAAGTCGGCGATATGTATAAACGTCTGGCAGCAGCGTTAGGAACCCAGGGAATCGCATCGTTGCGGATCGATTTTCGCGGTTGGGGTGAAAGTGCCGGGCAGATGGTAGAAAGCAGCATTCAGGGTCAGGTAGAGGATGCTGCCTCAGCCTATCAGTATCTTACGCAATTGAAGTTTGTTGATCCGGCGCGGATCGGCGTGGTTGGGTTTAGTTTGGGAGGAGGAATTGCGATTGTCTCGGCCGCTCAACATCCAGAATGGTACGCCTCGATGGCCGTCTGGTCCTCAGTCGGCGATTTTCATGCGGATTTTCTGGCATCCTTAGGGCAGGAAAATTTTGAAAAAGCTGAACAGGATGGACAGGTAACGATTGATTTAGGCTGGCGTGAAGTCACGTTAGGATCGGAATTTTTCAAGAGTCTGAAGCTCTATGAATTAAAGCAAGAAATCAGCAAGTATGCCGGGGCCTTTTTAGCCATTGCCGGCACCGAAGATTTTTCGGTCGCTTATGTTGACGGTTATTTAGAAGCGATACAAGGTTCTCCCAAAGAAAAATTTGTGATTGAAGGGACTGATCATATATTTGGCGTGTTAGGAGAAGATCAAACAATCGCTAACAGCGTAATTGAGAAAACCGTGCAATGGTTTAAAGAAACCTTGTAATACAAAAAACCGGGTTTCTTCAAGAAACCCGGTTTTTAGGAGAAAATGAAAAAGGAAAGAGCTATGTCGCAGTTTGATGTGATCGGGGTAGGAGTAAATGTGGTTGATATTCTGGTGCAGCTTCCCTCACGCGTAGAGATAGGAGGAAAGCAAAAGGTAGAGCACCTGACGATTCAGGGCGGAGGCCCGGCTGGTACCGGAAGTTGCGTCTGCGCCGCCCTGGGATGGCGTACAGCATTTGTGACACAGTTTGGAGACAACATGCTGAGTCAGGTTGCTCGGTTGGAATTTGAAACTCGCGGGATATTACCCGATCTGTTTCTTGAGAACCCTCAGGCGCGACCGTGCGCAGCGAATGTCCACATTGACCCTCATACCGCTGAACGCACAATTTTTTTCACCAGGGATGGCTATCAATACCTGAGACCCGCAGATTTGCCGGCAGAGATTATGAAAACAGCCAGGATCTTGCTGGTTGACGGCTATGAACCTGAGGCTGCACAAGCGTCTTTGGAGGCCATTCAAGGAACTCCGTGTCGCTCTGTGCTTGATGTCGAACAGGGCGATGTGGATGAATTGTTGCGACTCATTGCGCTTGCTACAGATGCTATTCTTCCAATGGCAACCGCTCGCATACTAACAGGAAAAAATTCACCAGAAGATGTCCTGCGGGCATTGTCCCGGGAAACAAGTGGGCAGCTTGTCGTGACCGAAGGCACCCTGGGAAGTTGGGCGTTGACGCCGGAAGGTATCATTCACCAACCCGCGTTTCAGGTCACTGCCATTGATACGACCGGATGCGGCGATGTCTTTCATGGTGCGTATGCTGCTGGAATATTAGCCGAGATGCCGCTTGCCGTCCGTCTGGAATTTTCAGCATGGCTTGCTTCGCTGACCGCTTGTTTTGTTGGAGGGAGAACAGGAATTCCGCGTCAGAAGGAACTGGCATCTTTGGATCAGAGTCGGTTAAGCTCTGCGTTGAAGCAGTACGTCAGCCAATTTTCGCAGAGAGCATGAAAGGCATCATAAAAATCTTGACAATTGTGGAACATCGAAAAAGAGAACCTGATAAATTTTTTGCGTTAAATCGCATGACATCAAATGTTATTTCTGTCAATTTTTCGTGATGAAGATTCTGTAAAATAGACTGTAACTAAAGTTTTTAGGAGACGTCAGGAATGTCAAAGTTCGCCTTTGACAGCGAAAGCAGAGCTTACGAGTGTTCTATCACCCGAAAAATGGCAGAAATTTTTCTTTAATTGTTAAACGTGTTAGGAACAGTTTCATTGAAACACCAGGAAAAACACACAGAAAAGGTTAGTATTGATATGTTTAGTCGAGCACTACGCAGAGTAGGAGTGTATGTTGATGTAGCGAACCTGGCTATGAATGGCGGCTATGGAATGCGCTATGATGTGTTACGCGAGTTTGCCTGTCGCGACAATGCTGAGCCAATCCGTCTCAATGCGTATGTCAGTTTTGACGCTGATCGGGCAGATGTTGATTACGCTTATAAAGAAGGGCAGTATGGATTTTATTCATTATTGCGAGATTTTGGGTATAAAGTCATTCAAAAAAATGTACGCTGGTATGTGGATGAAAGTGGTAATCGTTTTGGAAAGGCGAATGCTGACCTGGATATGGCGGTTGACGCCCTGCTGCAATCGAAAAATATGGATCGGGTGTTGCTCGTGACCGGTGACGGCGATTTTATCCGGGTCGTCCAGGCTTTGCAAAATAGCGGCTGTCGCGTCGAAGTCGTGGCATTTGAAAATGTTTCTTCAGATTTACGGCGCGAAGCCGATTTATTTATTTCCGGCTACCTCATTCCGAATTTATTGCCGACCAATCCCACGCCGAATAAAGCGTTTTGGGGGAGTATCGGTTCGCGGATGCGCGGCGTGTGTTATAATCACACAGCAAAAGGTTATGGTTTCCTGCGAGCAATGAAAACGATTGCACCGGATTTGTGGAAAATTGATTCGCGCCAGAAAGAATCCCCCTATTACAGCGTCTTTTTTCACGATTCACAGTTACCAGCGGAGGTAAGTTTTGCAGAATTGCCGAGTCGCACTCTGATTTTTGAATTTGAGGTCGCCGAAGCCGATGGACATGAAAGCGGGATACAGGCTAAAAACATGCAGCTTGTTAGTCCTCAGCGTCGTCTGCAATCAAGTTATTATCACAACCAGAATAAATGAGAATTGGGTTCGTAGTTCTCGCTTGAGTGAGTCTTCCGCCTGAAGGCGGAACTACGAACCGGTTTTGTTATTTCTGATGGGCTTTTTCACGGAGTCGTTCTTCAATCGTGCGACTTATCCGATCAAGATCGCCTAACTTTGCCAGATTGTATTTCTGTCCGAAGGATTCAATCATAGCGTGCAGCACCGCAATAAAACTTTCCAACACGCCGAAATCATACGGATCTATCGCGATGGATCCGTATGATGGCAGACTGCGAAAATTTAATTTCTGATCCAGGATATCAAGTGGCAGTACATGCGCCAAGTCGCGTTTATTGTATTGAAACACCAGAGGAATTGTGCGGATATTCATGCCTTTGAGCGACAAGTTCTGCGCGAGATTTTTTAAGCTGTGCAGATTCTCTTGATGACGGGAGATTTCGGAGTCTGCGACGAATATGACCGCATCTGCGCCGGTCAACACCATTTTGCGAGTCGCATTGTATTTGACCTCGCCGGGTACCGTATAAATTTTTACCTGTAAGGTCATCCAATCAATTTTACCAAAATTCATGGGAAGCAGATCAAAAAATAAAGTACGATCGCCTTCTGTATCTAATGAAAATAGATTCCTGGCTTTGAGAGGATCAAATCTATGGTGCAGCCACTGTAAACTGGTGGTCTTACCTCCAAAGGCAGGACCGTAATAGACAACTTTCGCAATAATTTCTCCGGTGTTATAATTAAACTGCGGCATAATTATTATATCCCTTGAATGCTCTTTCACCATTTTTCGTGTCCACAATGAAAGTCAATATCATCCTGAGTACTACATGCAATTACCCCTGAATTTGTCAAGAGAAGTTCACGAAAAACGGTGTTTCCTCTCGAAATTCTAAACTCTTCAGGAAAAGATATTTTTCCCTTGACATTCAGGTCTCTTCTTCTATGATATGCTTGTATTTTTGCAGCTTCTAATCACTATCAACAGGTATATGTCAATCTCTTTGCTAAAATTTCCTTCCTTTGAGCAATGAAATTTTTATGAGATCAGTGAGGTTTGGGGAAGATTAGGAAAGATATTGCACATAGCACTCCTTTCTTTTCAAAATAAGAGGTGAAGGTTATGAAAAAGTTGCTTTTTGGCGGGGTTCTGATGGCATTGGTTGTCGTAATCTGTGTTGGAAACAGTTTTGCTCAACGTCCTGATCAACTCAAATTTGTGTCTGGCCCTCCGGGAGGTACCTGGTTTTCGCTGGGAGGTACAATTTCTGACATTATGACGAAACAAGTTATTCCCACAACGTCTTCAACTGGCGGCGGGGTCAGTAATGTGGTCAATATCCATCAGGGCAAAGCTGATCTTGGCCTTTCGGCAGCGCTTCTGGGGATGCCTGCAAAAAAAGGGGAAGAGCCGTTTAAATCTCCCCTGCCGAATACCTATTGTTTAGCGAACCTGTATAAACAGTATTTCTATTTTATCATCCGAGCCGATTATGCACAAAAACATGACATCAAGACATTGGCGGATGTTTTTGATAAAAAACTCCCGATCCGAGTGGCTTCTTTAGCTCCAGGCACCGTGAGTGAATTTGCGGTTCGCCATGCTTTTAAGGCCGCCGGATCATCCTATGATGATATTAAGGCGTTGGGAGGCAAGATTGAATTCGCCTCCTATGAAGATGGAGCGAATCTGCTGGCTGATAACCATATTGACGCCTTTGTGTTTACGGTGTCCAGTCCGGCCTCAATCATTCTGCAGATTGAAACCCAGTTAGATATTCTGATTCTTCCGACGGATCAGAAAATTCTGGACAAAATGAAGGCCGATTGGGGCACTGCAACTCATATCATCCCCAAAGGCACCTATAAATGTGCAACGGAAGATATTCCCGTGATTGGAGATTATACGAACCTCCTGATTCGTGGGGATTTGCCTGAAGATCTGGTCTATGAGATGACCAAAGCCCTGTTTGAAAATAAAGAAACGCTGGTACAATCCATCAGTGCGCTCGAAGAACTCAACCCGAAGGATGGATCGTCAGATACAGTCTTCCCAATTCACCCCGGCGCGGCAAAATATTACAAAGAAGTTGGTGTGTTGCCATAAATACCATGAACCTGTGGTTGTTTCGGGAATGGGATTCCCGAAACAACCTGACGAATACAGAGGAATCGAATTTTGAGAAAACTTAAGGGTTGGGAATATCATGTCACCTACCTCATCATACTTCTGATGGGGTTTTTTCATTTATATACGGCGTTGTTTGGGGTGAAAGAAGCGTATTTGCAACGCATGATTCATCTCACCTTTGTGCTGCCCTTAGCCTTTCTGCTCTATCCGCTGTATAAAACCCCTGCGGCCCTGGAACACATCCCGATTTATGATTGGGTGTTGGCGGTCGTTTCCGTGATTCCTGGTGTGTACGCCATCCTTCATTATGATGAGATCTCGACGAGAATTGTACAGGTTGACGAAGTCACGCGCCCGCAACTGATCTTGGGAATCATTTTAACCCTTGTCCTGCTCGAAGTCACGCGCCGGGTGGTTGGCTGGCCTCTGGCATTGATAGGCTTTCTTTTCGCGGCCTATATGCTCTATGGGTATCATCTGCCGGGTATGCTGCGCGGATTTCAATTCACGCTGCCTGAAGTTATTGAACAACTCTATCTCACTAGTGAAGGGATTCTCGGCATCCCTTTAGGTGTGTCAGCGACTTATGTGATTATCTTTCTAATTTTCGGAGGATTTCTGAATCTGAGCGGCATCGGCGAGTATTTTATGAGTATTGCGATTGTGTTAACCGGCAAAGCGCGCGGCGGGCCGGCTAAAATTGCCGTCGTATCAAGCGGATTGTTCGGAATGCTCTCGGGCAGCGCAGTCGCCAATGTGTACGGTACGGGCACATTTACCATTCCTCTGATGAAACGGATTGGCTATTCCGATGTGTTTGCCGGATCGGTGGAAGCGGTAGCCTCGAGCGGCGGACAGATTATGCCGCCGATTATGGGCGCGGCCGCCTTTATTATCGCATCGTTTTTAGGAGTGCCGTATAAAGATGTGATGATTTCAGCGTTGGTCCCGGCTGTTCTGTACTATTTTGCGATTGGCGTGATGGTACACTATCGGGCGGTCAGGCGCGATTTACGCGGCATGGCCGAGGAAGAGTTACCAAATAAAATGGCAGTACTGAGAAAATTGTACATGGTTGCGCCAGTGCTGGTGCTAATTTATATGCTGCTTGTCGGCTATACCCCCATGTGGGCTGCCGTCATTAGCATTCTGGTCACCATTGCGATCTCGCTGCCGCACAAAGAACATCGGTTGGGACCGAAAGCCATGCTTGATGCGATTGTGGATGGAGGAAGAAATATCGTGGTCGTGGCAATTGCCTGCGCCTGCGCCGGTATCGTGGTTGGTTCATTGACGTTGACAGGTTTTGGATTCAAATTTGTGACCGCGATGTTTTCCCTCAGCCAGGGGATTCCATTTCTGGCGTTATTTCTGATTATGCTGATTTGCATTATACTTGGTATGGGGCTGCCGACGACGGGGGCCTATATTCTCGCTTCGGCCCTGGGCGTGCCTGCGTTGATCAAATTAGGGTTTACGCCCATGGCGTGCCATCTGTTTGTCTTTTATTTTGCGATTGTATCGGCAATTACGCCGCCGGTCGCTCTGGCCGCGTATGCCGCCGCCAGTATTTCCGGTGCGTCGCCGATGCAAACCGGGTTTATGGCTTCCCGGCTCGGTTTTGTGGCCTATCTGCTCCCTTTTGCCTTTATGTATGACCCAGGGTTTTTACTCAAAGGCTCACTGTTTCATAACCTCATCACGATCATTCTGGGAAGCGTCGGCGTGGTTGGCCTGGCATTAGCCTTAGAAGGCTTTATTCACCGTGAATTAACCTTCTGGGAACGCGGTGTGATGATGGTTGGAGGCGTTCTGACGCTGTTTCCCACCTATCCACTGAAATTCGTGGGACTGGCAGTTGTGGTCGTGATTTACCTGTTTGTCCGTAAAGATTATCCGTTAAAAAACCAGGGGGCTTGAAAAAATTCGATTTTTCTGTTTTTCCTCCTCCTTATAACTAAAAATCGGGTTTCTCCAGGAAACCCGATTTTTTTCTGGTATGCACTTAAACTTCCGAAGTGATGATTACTGTATAGCCTGAAAAATTTGTTGACACTTTCCGCAGCAAAAAATAGAGTTCCTCTAAATTCGTTATTTTCATGACTTTGTCTCTTCGTAGCTGTAAAATTATTCAGGTCAGGTTCCAGGATTGTGAAAGGCCCCATGCCGTATCGAGATTTCACAGATCACCAACTGGGGGAAACCTTGCTGATAACTGAGAGTGCTCAGGAAAAAGCAGATGTGGCGGCGGAACTGTTTAAACGCTATTGTGAGAAGTGCGACCGTCGGATTCGCGCAGTCTTGCAAAGCCGGGGACTGGAGTATTCCGACGCGAACACGTATTATAACACGGTCTTTTTTGAGATCTACGAACGGATTTTTGAAGTGGAAGATCTGACTCGCAAGTTACGCTCTTATAGGGCCGATCGAGGTGTGTTTGAACGCTGGCTGCTACAAGTGGTGACCCTGGAAACGATCGATTGGCTCAGACGAGTAAACCCTCAAACAGGGATCTCTCATGCACTCACATTTTTTCCGGACTCTCAGAAGCTGTTTTAAAAGTTTGCAGGTGAGGAGTGTCAAAGCTCTGCTTTCGCTGTCAAAGCAGAGCTTTGACACTCCTGTTCACATTGCAACCGGGGCGGGTGATCACGCTTGGAGATTGCCGCCAGTTTGGCGAGGAGCCGAAGCCAGGCCCCGAAATGGCTGCCTTGCGCGTTTTAGCCGGGAAAAAAGCGTTACTCATCCTTGATGGAGCGGAAGACGCGGACAATTTACCCAGAGTGTTGGATATTTGCGGAACGTGCGGCGTCCTGATCACCAGTCGCAGCAAAAAGGACGCCGGGGCCGACCGGCAGGACATTGCTCCTTTACAGACAGCCGAAGGCGTAGAACTGTTACGGAAATGGAGCGGAAATCCTATTGGCGCTGAAAGCATAGTAACTCGCATTTACGAACTCGTCGGCGGTTTACCGCTGGCTTTGCGACTTGTGGGGAGGTACTTACACCAAACAGGCGAACCTGCGCTCGAATATCAGCAATGACTGGAGGTTGCTCTCGATCAAGGCGAACATCGCAAAGAGAGTGTGGATATTCTGATGCAGCGCAGTCTGAAGCAAGTGAGCGAAGAGGCACAGCAGGTGCTGCAAGTTGTCGGCGCGCTGGCGTATGCGCCGTTCCACCAGGAGACGCTGGAAAATGTTCTTCACATGGCACCGCAACCGGGATTGCTCTCTCGCCTGAGAGATAGACTGCTGCGTAAAAATCACACACCAGCTCTTGATGTTCGAGCGGCCTTGTTTGAACTGGTCAGCTATAGACTGTTAAATCGACCGGTATAAAAAAGCATTTCCCTGTGAATGTGAATGTTGTGAAACGGTTGGCATGGTATTATATCAGAATTTGTCAGTGCAGAAGCTATCGCAGCCTACCGCAAGCAGACCGAAATGATACTGGAGTATGGGAACGCGTGGTACAATTTAGGTGTGGCGTTGACGATCCAACATACTCAAGAGGAAGCTGTTGCCCTGTATCAGCAGCAGATGGAACGCACATCGGCGTATGCCTGGGCCTGGGGCATCCTGGGCAATATGTTCTTTGACCAGGAGCACTTTGAGCAGGCCGCTGAGTTCTATCAAAGGCAAGTGGAGGTCATACCAAACCATGAAACCACCTGGATGTCTCTGGGAATTGTGCTGGCTCACCAGGGGAAATATCCTGAGGCTATTGAGGCGCTTCGGAAGCAGGTGGGCGTCAAGAAAGATCATGAGGCCGCCTGGCATGTTCTGGGACAGCTATTGGAAGCCAATAATACCATCCCAGGGGCTGCCGAAGCCTATCAGAAACAGATCGAAGTGTTACCGGAACATGGGCAAGCCTGGTTTGATCTGGCCGATGTGTTGACGCACCACTATCCCTTTGAAGCTGCGCTGTCGCGCTACCAACAACTCATTGATCATACTGCGGCCCATGCCTGGGCCTGGGATTTTTGGGGACTGGCGTTCGAGCAGCAAGGGCATATCGAGCAGGCGCTTGAGGCGTATCACCAACAAGTGAGCATCGAACCGAAGCATCCAGACGCCTGGGCGCATTTAGGCGATGCGTATATCAGCCTGGGAATGCTAAAAGAAGCGATTGACGCCTATCAACTCATGAGACAGCCTGGAAAGATCTGGCGATGGCGTTTGAAAAAGAGGGAGATTTGGATAGGGTGATTACGGCCTATCAGAAGCAGATTGAGATTACGCCTGACACTGCCGATGCGGGCTATGCCTGGATTGATATGGGAATCGCGTTCTGGAAACAAGGCCAATTGCAGCAGGCCACCGATACCTGGAAACAGGCTGAGAATATTCATGCCGCCATTCTGGAGGAAGAACCCGATGATCTGACGATGCTGGCAAATGACGATGAATTAGCTCTGGTACAGGGCAACCTTTCCCGTCTTCAGACTCGAATTGAGGCGGTCCGGCCACACATCTCTCCTGATGACCAACTTTTCGTGCTGCTGCCCTTTTTCGCCTAGCTGACCCGGCCTGACCAGGGGTGGCAGCCTGTAATGACCGCTCTTGAAGAAGCCAAACCGGAACTCTCTTTTGACTGGAACTTTTTTAGCACATCTCCCGCCATTGAATGCCAGGTTGAGGAAATCCAATAGATCACCCGGCATTTCATCGCCTTTTTCGAGGGCGAGATTGACCTGCCAACCTTGAAGGCGCGACTATAGATTTCGCCCGAACAAAATGGATGAATTTCGGAGATATTTTTTCCCAGATGTTTTTTCTTTTCGTGTATTTCGTGTGTTTCGTGGGCTGAGTAGTTTCAAAAACCTTGATAAAAGCGATCATGTTTCCGGAGTGGGGGACACTCCGGAAGTTGTCGCAATGAATGAGGAGGGTTGGGGAAGGGATATTGTTTAGTTGTTGCTAATATATTTTTTCACCACCACCGACGCATTTGTGCCGCCAAAACCAAAGGAGTTGGAGAGGGCGGCATTCACGGTGACATGGCGAGCCGTATTGGGCGCGTAATCCAAATCGCACTCAGGATCCGGTGTTTCATAGTTAATCGTCGGATGCACCACGTCATGTTTGACAGAGAGCGCGGCGGCAATGAGTTCAATCGCTCCGGCGGCACCCAGAGTATGCCCGACCATAGATTTGGTCGAGCTAATCACTACATTGTTTGAATGGCTATTGAAGACCCGCTTAATGGCCAGGGTTTCAAATTTATCATTAAACGGTGTTGATGTGCCGTGCGCGTTGATATAATTGATGTCCTTCGGGCTGATGCCGGCGTCGTCAAGGGCGCGCTGCATGCAGCGAGTCACGCCATTCGCTTCCGGATCAGGACTGGTAATGTGATAAGCATCCGCTGTAGCGGCATAGCCGACAACTTCCGCATAAATCTTCGCATTGCGAGCGAGCGCGTGCTCCAGGGATTCCAGAATCAAAATGCCGCTCCCTTCGCCGATTACAAACCCGTCACGATCCTTATCAAAAGGACGGCTGGCGTGAGTGGGATCATCATTGCGGGTGGACAAGGCACGCATATTAGCAAATCCTGCCACCGAAAGCGGCGTAATACAGGATTCCGTGCCGCCGGTCAGCATGACATCCATTTCGCCGCGCTGAATGTAGCGCAGGGCCTCGCCAATGGCATGAGCGCCGGTAGCGCAGGCCGTTGCCACAGAGATATTTATGCCCTGGAATCCATAGCGGATCGAAAGCTGTCCTGGCGCTAAGTTGATAATTTCCATGGGAATAAAAAACGGAGAAACCCGTTTGGCCCCTTTTTCCAACAAAATGCGATGCTGCTCTTCGAGGGTTTTTAAGCCTCCCATGCCGGAGCCGACCAATACGCCGGCGCGAGTAAGATCAATATGATCAAGCGGGAGGTTGGCGTCTGCAATCGCCATGTCTGAAGCGGCAATCGCAAGCTGGACAAAAGCATCCATACGTTTAGCTTCTTTTTTGTCAATAAATGTCGTCGGATCAAAACCTTTGATTTCAGCCGCCACCTGTGAAGAGTGGTCACTCGGATCAAAAGACGCAATTCGGTCAGTTCCAGAAACCCCGGCTTTCGCATTTTCCCAAAAGGTTTCCAGCGAATTGCCAATCGGGGTTACAGCCCCCATACCTGTAATAACAACTCGTTTTTTCATAGTATTTACCTGCCAAGAAACATGTTTTAAATGTGTGATTCGATGTAGCTGATTGCATCGTTCACGGTCGAGATATTTTCGGCGTCTTCATCGGGAATATCAATCCCGAATTCTTCTTCCAGGGCCATGACCAATTCGACCGTATCAAGAGAATCAGCACCCAAATCATCAATAAATGAGGCTTGCGGAGTGACTTCTGTGATTTCGACCCCGAGTTGCGATGCGATAATTTCTTTGACTTTTTCTGCGTGTGCCATTGTTAGTCTCCTCTATATCTTTGGGGTGTCAAAGCTCTGCGGAGTGTCAAAGCTCTGCTTTGACAGCGAAAGCAGAAGCTCTTCGCACTCCGATTTTACCATTGGATAACGGATGAAGCCCAGGTGACGCCGGCGCCAAAAGCGACAGCTAACACCGTATCGCCTTCCTGAAGTTTGCCCACGCGCCGGGCTTTATCAAACGCGGTTGGCACGGTAGCGGCTGACGAGTTGCCATAATAGTCAATCGTCACCATCACTTTTTCCATCGGGATTTTCAGTTTTTTGGCAATCGCTTCCATAATGCGAATATTTGCCTGATGAGGAACGACCAGATCAATATCCTCTACGCGAAGGTTATTCTGTTCCAGGGCAACGTGACAAGCGTCAACCATGGCCTTAACGGCGATTTTAAATAATTCGTTTCCTCGCATTTTCACATAATGTAACCCATCATATAGAGTTTCATGACTCGCCGGATTTAAGGACCCTCCGCCGGGAATGTAGAGTTTATCCCCCTGGCTTCCATCGGAGAACAGATGGGTTGATTTCACAATCCGGCTCTCCTGTTTTGAAGTCGTTGCTTCCAGAAGCATGGCGCCTGCGCCGTCTGAAAAGAGCACACAGGTATCGCGATTGCTCCAATCCACAAATTTCGAGAACATATCAGCGCCAATAACCAGAACGCGCCGATACATTCCGCTGCGGATAAATTGATCGCCGATAGACAGTGCATACAAAAATCCGCTGCATGCGGCCGATACATCAAAGGCGGCAGCGCGGGCAGCACCTAATTTGTGCTGGACAATACAGGCGGTCGAAGGCATGGGCATATCAGGAGTAACCGTCCCCAACACGATCATATCAATATCGAGGGGATCAAGCATCGCATCTTTTAAGGCGCGTTCTGCGGCCCCAAACGCCAGATGAGAAACCGGAATCCCATCCAGGGCAATTCGGCGTTCTTTAATACCCGTACGTTCCTGAATCCATTTATCACTGGTTTCTACAATTGACTCAAGTTCAAAATTGGTCATCACGCGATCCGGGACATACGCGCCTGTTCCTATAATCTTCGATCTGATCATATCTTATGAAAATATCTATGACTCCGTGCAGGCATTCAACATTGTTTCTGATGGTATTCGGCGAACAGCCTGCCGTGTCACAAATATTTTATACTCATTTTTTGTGATTCAACACTTTGACGAATGAATCAACTATCACTTTTCTTATATAGCGAAATCCATGCCAACTTGAAGATAAGGCCGTATTCTGCTCGAAAAACTTGAGATAATTTTTTCCTTTTTTCCTTGATTTTCAGAGCGTTCCAGAGGGATATGACATGAGGAAATCTTTGTGATTATTTTAGAATCAGTGGGATGATCTTTTCACATTAATCAGAAAAATCGTTGTATTTATGATAGAAAAGACGATAAAACCCTTGAAAATACGCAAAAAGCCCAGGAAGGAGTGATCATTTCAAAAAGAAAAGTGTCTTGTTTCGGACATGTTATTTTCTGAAGATTTTCGGCTAAACAGAGGAAATAGTATCTTTGTGTCTAAAAAGAAACAGGTGTGTCGTAAAATATACACTCATCATGAAATGCTATTGACCAATCTAAGTATGAATAATTAATGTTTGATTTCTCTCGCAAAGCCCGCAAAGACGCCAAGCCTTTGAATATCCATTCTTTGCGAGCTTGGCGAGCTTTGCGAGAGACTGAAAAAAATTATTTATAATCACTTATGAACATTCAAAAGTATTATCCGTTGAAGCATTTGACAACCTTTAAGATTGGCGGACCCGCCAGGTATTTTGTTGAAGCTCATTGCCAGGATGATGTGGTACGGGCGTTGCAATTTGTACGACATAATGGGTTAAAGCTGTTTATCTTAGGCGGGGGCAGCAATGTTCTCATCAGCGACAAGGGCTTTCCGGGGTTTGTGTTGAAACCTTGTTTGAAAGGCTTCGAGGTCATCAAAGAGAATGACGAACATGTCTGGCTCAAAGTAGCTGCCGGAGAATTGTGGGATGATGTTGTCAGCAAAGCCATCAACGCCGGATGGTGGGGTATTGAAAATTTAGCCTATATTCCTGGACATGCAGGAGCATTGGCGATCCAAAATGTAGGGGCTTATGGTCAGGAAGCCGGAGATGTGATTGAAGCAGTCGAAGTCTGTGAGGTCGCAACCGGCAACCACAAAATCCTCTTTCATGATCAGTGCCAGTTTGGCTATCGCACCAGTGTCTTTAATTCCTCATTACAGGGAAAATATCTGATTCTCCACACCATCCTGCGTTTAAAGAAAAATGGCGTCCCCAATCTTAGTTACAGAGAACTTCGCGAGTTTTTTACAGAAAAGGACATTCCAACGCTTCAAGAACTTCGTTCAGCAGTCATTTCCATTCGTCGGAAAAAGCTTCCTGATCCTGAGCAAATTGGGAGTGCCGGGTCGTTTTTTAAAAATTTTTTGTTAGCTCCGCAAGAATTTGAACAATTACGTCAAAACATCAAACGTTCTCTGGGTCATGCAGCGTCAGACAAAATTCAGGCATTGCGCTCGCCACAAGCAGAGGAAGTTGCCCTGATCAAAGTTTCGACTGCGTTGTTATTAGATCTGTGCAAAGTAAAAGACTGGCATGTTGGAGGGGCCGCAGTATATTGCCATCACCCATTGATTCTTATCAATGCGACCAGACAGGCAACTGCTTATGAGGTCTTGAGTTTGGTACAAAAAATCCGCCAACAGGTGTACCGTCACACCGGGCTTACCCTTGTGCCTGAACCTGCCATGGTTGGCTTTGAAGAACAAGAACTGCGCGCATATTTCTCATTTTATTAGGAATCGCAGAGCTTTTGTTTTCGCCGTCAAAGACAAGCTTTGACACTCCTGATAGTAAAATAATGATTTTTTCTTCCGGCTTATCTTTTGATCAGGCTCACTTCTGACCCGAATTTCTGCATCACCACCTGAAAGTTTTTTGCATCCGTTTCTTTTGCGCCGCGGGCAATGATACAAGGAACATGCTCGACGAGTTCCTGGGGCGATTTTGTTAATCCTTCAATTTTTGACAAAATATGGATGATATGCCCCAGATTTTTTCCAACGTCAACCAACTCAATGTCATAGCGCGATTCTTTGGCATGTTCTGCAGATACGGCGGATTCGGTTTCCTGGCCGGCTGAAGGCTCTTCTGGTTCATGTTCCGGTTCGATCAGGAATGGGGTCGGCTCTAAAAATGCAGGAATTTGTTCCAAAAGTTTCTGATCTTCGAGTTCAACGCTTTCAAGAAATTTTTCTGGTGCGCTTTGTTCAACAGGGGTGAGTTCAGGTTCAAAATCGGGTGCAACTTCTACGTCGCTGGATTCAAATGTTTCCTCATCAGATTCAGCAGATGTCATGATCATCTCGTCAAAGGTGGCGACTTTTTCAGGAACTTCAGCTTTTCTTGTTACCAATTGTGCGTGAAGATTTTGCGCTGCCTCTTCAGCGACTATGGCAATCTCAGAGATTTGTTCTTCTTCAAATTTTTCTTCTTCTGTCAATTCGATAATTTGGGTATTTCGCTCTACAAGCATTTCAAATTTTTCGCCTTCAATTTCCACTTCTTCGGGAATTTCAGATTCAAGAGCTTCGGCAGATGCTTCTGTTTCTGAGCGTGCTTCTTCTTCAAGTTCTTCAAGCTCACCCTCTTCTAATAGTTCTTCAAGGCTTGTATCTTGAGGTATCGGAGGAACGTTTTCTAGCAACGCTTCGATATGGTCGTCAAGCGATTCATCAAGGGGTGTCAGTACTTCATCGGTTTCAACAATCATGACCTGATCCGACTCTTCCATAACAACGCTTTCATCTGCAATTTCCTGGGGGAAGATTTCAACCGCACTTGCAGGCTCCTCAAACTCAAAGGTTTCATCTTGCCTTTCGGATTGGCGTTTTTCCTCGATCGTGGCAATGGCTTGTTCTGAAAGAATTGCTTCAGGTTCTTCAGGTTCCAAATCCGTGATGACAATTTCAATCTCTTCTTCTTTCTCACTCATCAAGAATATGCCCTGGTCAGTCGGCAAGACATCTGCCAGATCAATCACAACCTCTTCATCTCTAACAGGTTCTTCAGTTGTCGCCTCGGGTTCTAGTTTGACAGAACTTTCTGCTTTGGAAGATGCGGCCATCACAATATCAAGCTCTTCCAATTCTTTCTCAACACCTTGTTTCCCAACCTTTTCTTGCTGGGAAGGCAACGTACTCTCAGGTTCCTCTTGCACTTCCTGTTTCTGGGCGCTCATCATTGTTTCAGTGTCTTCTCGCTCCGATATCAGCGATTCAAGCATGGCATCTTCAGGTTTTTGGCGGCGAAGACGCCGAATTCCCCAGAGCCCAATCACAAGAAACGCCAGGAGATTCAAGGGCAAGGATATGGCGTATAACCAGAATCGTTCCTGTGAACTCTGAATTCCAGACCGGATCTGTAATTCGTTCAGGTGATTAGAAAGTTTGGTGCGTTCCACTTTTTCCGTCAATAAGGCTTCATCTTTCTTTTTGATTGCATCCTGCAACGCCACAATTTCATTTTGTAATTCGGTGGCCTTGATCTGATCGACTTTGTGAAGTTGCCCCTGATCATCAATCATTTGCGCCACGTCAGTCAACTTAGCTTCCAGGGCTTCAATATCTTTGGTCAATTCAGCGATTCGCCGGTCTTTTTCTGCAAGCGTTCCCTGGTATTGTTTATTGGTCTGTTCTAATTTTCGAATAGTAGTCTCAAGTTTAGTTTGGTCAGAAGCCGCAGGAGCGGAAATACTTCGAGAAGTCTGCGAACGAGGCGTCGGGATAGGTTGTACAGGAGTCGTTGGTTTTGAAAGGCCAGAACTGTGAACCCAGCCCATTTGCCCATTGGGGGCCTTGACTCGCAACCAATCGCCAGAAGCTTCTCCTGTCCATTCTACAGGCGTTCCCAGGCGCAGCGTTCCCAAGATCGTCTCGTCAGCAACTCGCGGTTCATCTCGAAATTCAAATTGATCCTGGATAACTTTCAGGGTTTCAGCAGAACATGTCTGTTCATAGGGCTGCAAACAGAAAATCACCGTCAACAGACAAAAGACTACTAAAGATACACACATCTTTTTCATAGCGTTTCATCCTGTAATATAGTATGAATTATATTGTTACTCGATATTCAAAGTTGTAAGGTGTTTCGGGAATAAATCTTCGAAATTCCGGAGACAGCCAAACAACATATACTAAATTTAAAGCGTATCATAGTCATCTCGTAATTCCCGAGATGAAGAAGAATCGAACTGCAAAAATCCGGGAAATTCATACACGATATTTCCAGCATCCGTAACCACCATATTGGCATAGCCTTTACGCACAAAATCTTCGAGCGCGTTGTCGGCTTCCTCGAGCGAAAGAACACTATTCGCGGCAAGTTCCAGGGGAGTGAGTCTTCCCTGAAATTTACGGGCAAGCTTGAGGATTGTTGTCTCAAGGGTTTTGGCCGGATTGGCGTCTGGCTCAGGTTTCCGAGACGAGGTCTGAGAACGGGGCGACTGATGTGACGAATGTGTTGAGGCAGAATAGTCTGTTTGCCCCTGGATATTGATATTCACGGTTGGTCCCTGGCGCAATTGCCATTTCAAGTTTTCTTGTTCTACCATGCCGCTAATCCGAAATAAATCAATAACCTGTCCGATGCCAAACAACCCCCAGGTCAGCAAATAAAGAATACCTGTGCCATATTTCCCTAAATAAAAACGATGAATGCCGCCAAAACCAAAAATCCATGCGCACCATAGGAGGAATGCAATTCCTGATGATTTCATAATCACTCCATTTTCTTATATCAAAAACTCTACCACACCAAGAAAAATATGTCGAAAATTTACCTTCTAAAAATATCCTTATTACATAGACTTACTGACTTGTCAAGAACTCTATAAAAAATTTATTGGTTTTTAAAAATCTGGTGGTAACGACTTATAATTTTCCACGTATGACATGTCCGATTTTAGCACGCCGAAGATTAATTTCAAGATATTATTTTCAATATTTTGCAAAATTAATCTTCCTGGTTTCCCTTCTGCCTCTTTGCGGGCGTAAGATCTCTGATATTTTGGGTAATTAAAAAGGTAAACCCCCTAGAAAAGAAGATGGTGCGGCATTTGTTTCAAGCCACGAGCCACTTGATCAAATTGCCGCAGACCAGAATGTGGCTAGATTACGATCCGGAAGCTGATGCTTTGTACCTCCATTTTGAGGAACGATCATCTTCTACGCATAGTGAGATGCGGGATGATGGCGTTATTCTTGATTATAATCAGGATGAGCGTTTGGTGGGCATGACCATTCTGGATGCCTCTCTCCGATAATTTCTGCATTGAGGTGTAAGACGTCAGTTTATACATATACAAATGCCCGACAACAGTTTGATAAACTATAGGAAATTGTCGAATCGATCCGAGAGGTTCGAGAACGATCTTAAAGAAAACAGATTTGTGATTGTTTTCGCTTTTTATTTGCTAAAAGTTTCATTTATAAAATTTTTCTTGACATTTTTTTCCTCCTGTGTTATTGTATTTTTATTCAAGTTGATCATAAAAGATCGAAAAAAAATCGGCGTCATCCTGACTCGATATGTCCATACACACAATCACCTCACAGTTTGTTTAATGAAAACCGCAAATCCTTGCTTATTCTTAATTCTTGTCGTTAATTACAGGGGGTACAAGATGATTCAACACATACCACAACATTGTTTACAGCCAGAGATGCAGTCGGTCGCCCAGTTCTGTCGAATAGTCGAAGAATACGCACGCCAATCTCACGACCCACACCTCACCGCCAGACTATGCGAAACTCAGGCGGAAAGACTGCGAATCAGCAGGCAGGAAGTCAGCGTGGAAACCATTGATCTGCTGTTGGACACACTGCTCAATACGCTGCGCCATGTCGCTGAAGGGGAAGGACGTAAATGGGGTACCTTGTGGGGACGGTTTTTTGCTCCGGCTTTCCGGAGAAAACGCAGATATTTTTCACAGGCCAAAAAACCGCCGAAACTTCTGCTTCAAAAGTAGGTTCTTTACGATGTTTTTGCCACAGAGCCACAGAGTTCACGGAGATTTATGTTCATGCTTTTCACATTTTCTCAGTGTTCTCTGTGGCTCTGTGGCAGCATTGACACTTCTTTGTCCTATTTTCCGAGCAAATCAAAGGCTGTGCGGCAATAGATTTCCGCGCCGGTCAGCAGCACCGCTTCATCAAAATCGAATTTCGGGTGGTGAATGGGGTAACTTTCTTCTCGTCCGACGCCGAGGAAAAAGAAGCAGCCTTTGCAGCGTTCCAGATAAAAGGACATATCTTCCGCGCCCATGCTCGGTTCCGGTTCGACCACATTTTCCGCGCCGACCGCTTCAGCAGCGCAACGCCCTACGAGTTGAGCCATTTCAGGATGATTAATTGTCGGCGGATAATAGGGGGTAAAGGTGAATTCATAATCTGCCCCCATAGACTCGCAAACTCCGCGCAGGATACGATTAATACGCTCTTCCCAGGATTCCCAGATTTCCCGGCTGAATGTCCGCGTGGTGCCGCACAGTACGGCTTCGCCGGGAATGACGTTAAAGGCCGTTCCGGACTGGAAACGGCAGACGCTCAGCACCGCAGATTCCAGGGGATTGGTGTGGCGGCTGACAATGCGTTGCAGCGCGTTGACAACCTGCGTTCCGACTTCCAGGGCATCCACACACAGGTGCGGCATGGCGCCGTGTCCGCCTTTGCCGAGAATTTTAATGTCAAACTGGTCGGCCGCCGCCATAATCGGCCCCGCTTTCACGCCGACCTGACCCTGGGGCAGAAGCGGCCAAACATGGCAACCCACCGCATAATCCACATGTGGATTTTCCATAACACCTTCTTCAATCATCGGCTTCGCGCCTCCCGGACTCTCTTCCGCTGGTTGGAAAAGAAATTTGATATTGCCTTTCAGCTGATCCTTAAATTTGTTAATCGCCGTCGCAGCGCTCAAGACCATTGTGATATGACCATCATGCCCGCAGGCGTGCATCCGGCCTTCATGTTCCGAAGCAAAAGGCAGTCCGGTGGCTTCCGTTACAGGCAGGGCGTCCATATCTGCTCGGATCATCAGAGTTGGGCCAGGTTTCCCGGTTCTCAACAAACCGACCACGCCGGTTTTGGCGATGCCAGTCATGACCTCTATCCCTTCTTTTTGCAGATAGTTGGCAATATACGCCGATGTTTTGTGTTCAGTAAATGCGGTTTCCGGAATGCGGTGCAAATCCCGGCGTGTGGCGATCATACGATCGTGTTCTTCAATCACAAACTGTTTGAAATCAGGCATAAGAAAAAACGACAAAGATTGAATTCTCTTAGAAGGAAATTTTCGCAGACAATTCTGAACTCAATCCTTGTCGTTATGAATTACAAGTTTACAAATTTTTGTACATGCTCTTTATTCATCGGTTTGGTGAGCAGAGAAACCACGATCAGGACGATGAAATTGAGCACAAGTCCCTGAATTCCGGCATGAATACCCAAGAATTCAGGGACATATTTCAGGACGATCAAATAATTATAAATCACGCCAACCAACAGACTGCAAATGGCGCCAGCTTTGGTGGCTCTGGGCCAGAAAAACGTCGCAATGGTCAAGGGTAGAAACTGCACAATCGAGCCATACGCTCCGAGCAGCAAGGCCACCAGAGTTTGTCCGCCAAAAATAGCAATCAGATAGGATACCGCACCAAAGCCAACGACCGACACGCGAATCCATAAGGTGGCTTCTTGATCTGTGTGTTTCTTCTTTTTGAGCACTTCCACCAGGTCCTGAGCAAAAACCGCTCCGGCAGCATGGGTAATGGTATCCTGTGAGGACATCGCTGCTGCTAATGCTGCGGCCAGAATTAGCCCAATGGCTACGGAAGGAAACTGCATGTTGGAAAACATCCAGGGTAGAATGCGGTCAGGCGCGCCCAGGACATCAGGGGCCACCTGCATAATCCCGGCAAATCCAATGAATAGCACCGGCACCATAAAGATCGCAAATGTGGGATACATCATAATCGTCTGTTTGAGCACTTTTTCGCTTTTCGCGGTATAGGCTTTCATAAACAAATGCGGCCACAATGCAAACCCTAAAACTGATACCAGCACAGCCGTAGTAAACTCGGCAAATCCCATCCCTGTTCCTGGTCCAACCAGAAGATGATTTGGTTTCGCTTCCGCAATCTGGCGGAACATCTCTGTGGGGCCGCCGTAGAGTTTGAACGCAAAATACAGACCGAGTACCCAGGCGGTAATGACCATAAATGCACCCTGAAACACATTCGTCCAGGCCACGCCGCGCACGCCGCCGTAAAAGACATATACTAGCACAACAAGATAGGCGATCAACGCTCCGGCCCAGAAAGGAATCCGTCCGCCTGAAGCAATTTCGAACACATAGGCGCTCCCCTTCATTTGTAGCGTAATGTACTGAATAAAGGCCAGAATCGAGACAATGGCCATAATGACTGACAAGGCTTTGGATTGAAACCGGTCGGCGAAAAGCTGAGCCTGGGTAACATAATTAAATTTTTTTCCAGCCCGCGCTGCAAGGGGACCCCATACCCACCAGGGAATCAATCCTGCTGCACAATAGGCCAGCAGATAATAGGAAGCTGCCCCTTTTGAATAGGCCCAGCCGGGGCCGCCCAGATAGGCAAACGCGCTAAAAATCGCCCCGCCCATCAGAAAGTACATCACGACAGTACCCAGGTTCCGATTCGCAGCAATATATTCTGACACAGAACTTTCCCGACCTCGACCAGCAAAAGAGCCGAGGAACAGTACAAACAGTAAATACAGAAAAATAATAACTAATACAACGAACCATGACATACTCGCACCTCCTTACTTAATTTGTTTCTTCTTTGGATTCCAGCAGATAGAGCACAATAAGCATCACAAATTCAATCACTATGAGCAGTGTGATCACAAACATGCCAAACGGCATACCTAGCACAAACGGCGTGGCTGAATTGGCAAACAACCAGTAACACGCTTGAAGTAAAATCACCACGCAAAACGCAATCGCAAAGCCAAGTTTGCGGGTTTTTATGGCAGGCGGGGTATTTGGGTTTACCAGTCGGAATTCATATCCATCATTCTGACTCATACTGAACCTCCTTGTCTATTGGTAAAATTTTAGTTAAAGGAATAACCGTGAACATGAAAAAGACAGGAAAATTATTTAAAAATGGAGAAAAAGGATTCTGTCAAGAGAAATATTGATAAGAATTTAAAGGTAAATAAAAGGCGAAAATATTATATAAATAAAAATTTCACAAGACGGGTAACTTTAACACAACATTCCAGAAAATCAGGGAAAAGCGAGAGAGGAGGAGGTGAACAATCCGGGAATGAATGTTCATCTGATTAAAAATGTGTGTTGTTGAACAATATTGCACCATGTTCCAAAACGCACTTTTATCGCTTATCTCTTTCAAATAGTATTTCACATCAATAAATAAGTTAACATAATATTGATTCTCGGACTCAAAATATATTCTGAAATCATGCTTTTACCCTTGAAATCAAGGACTTTTAAGATATTGGACATGCTATCGGAACTTTCAAAAAAACTTGCACAAGAAATACTATGACTATCTGGACTGGAAGACTCTCGCTATTATTTTTCAGGATACAATCGCTCAAAGTGAATTAGAGCAACACCATCCTTCCTCTCATCAGAAGTTCTCCATCCCGCCTACCTCTCCCCTGCTCTCTCATTGACAGGCAATACAGATATTTTGTGAATATTTTCGTTTCACTATTCCCCCTTCTCTGTTTGTCTCTCTTAACATTATGCTTGTGAAAGAATTAATATTTTTCTTCTCTCCCATTTCCCACAAAACTCTGAATAAATACTTGACGTAGAAGAAATATTATTGCGTAATAGTTACTTATGAACAAACGATCTATGCTCTTAACAATCAATCATTACTAAACAATCAATAAAGCGATGCTGTCAAGATTTCTGAAAACATACTGGGTTTTGATTATTTTGTTTTATGCCGGGCTGGTTCTCCTGGGAACGCTTGTTCTCCCAGGACGCTCTCTGTACGAATGGGTACAGGCGCTTATTCCACCTGGACGAATCCAGGATATGCTGGTATATCCGCTTCAACACCATCATCCGGTCACGTTTGCGAAACTCCTGCGATGCGCTGATATCACACTAAATGTTATGCTATTTTTCCCTGTAGGAATGGGAATTTTGGGAGGGCTTCATCGGTATTTCCCTGAATCGAAAAAAATTCCTTGCGTGATAACGAGCTGTACGGGATTGCTCCTCAGCATGTGTATTGAACTTTTTCAAGCCAGATTGCCCCACCGGATTCCTTCGGTGTCAGATGTTGTTGCGAATACAAGTGGAACGATATTGGGCTGTTACTACGCTTATTTCCGATTATTCCGTCAGGAGAGGCGTATGCAACAATCGCTGTTTCCTCCGGAAAATACTAATCATTCAAAGCTTTCAAAGGGGGTGTGAATGTGAAACCCAGATTTATCATCAGTGATCTCCATCTTGGAGATGGACGACAAAGTAAATTAGAAGATTTTGATGACCAGGCGTCGGAAAATTTCATCAAATTTTTTGAGGAAATTTCTGCATTGGGCGGCGTGAAGATCATTATCAATGGGGATTTTATTGATTTTCCCCAGGTACAATTAGGCACCATGACGACCCCGCCGAAACGTTTTCTTGGCACAACCGAAGCTGAATCAACACTGCGTTTGAAAAAAGTCATTGCCGGACATCCTGCTGAATTTAACGCACTTAAACATTTTCTGACCGTTAAAGGCAATGAACTGCTGCTGATTCCGGGCAACCATGATGTGGATTTTGCCTGGAATCGGGTATTATCCACATTCATGCAGCGAATCGGAGCAACTTCGATCAACTTCAAATTCGGAATGGTCTATAAAGAAGCCGGGGTCTATGTGACGCACGGTCACCAATATTCCGACGACAATCAGATTGACGTGCCGATTAATTTTACGTTTAATCGGCTGAATAGCTGTTGGGGCACCCATTTTGTCGAACATTTCTTTAATCAGGTTGAGGCTCAGTATCATCTCCTGGATAACGCCAGACCTATGTGGAAAGTTGCGCTCAGTGCGTTGTTATCCGAAAAAATCCTGGTCACGGGGCGGATTGCAGCGGAATTTTTAATGTTTCTCAAAAATTTCAGAATGCCGCTGCGCGACTATATGAGTTCTGCAATTTGGGGCTGGAGACCTAAAAGTCGTACCTTGCGCCCCAGGGACATTGAAACAGTCACTGCGGATATCAAACTTGACACACTCCGTGAAAAGATACAGGAACGACGAGAAAACGCTGAATTCCGAAGAGAATTTGATATCGCTTTTCAGGAACTCGATGATGAGCAATGGGAACGCATGCTGACTTCGCACGGAGGCACTGAATATGACATGCTCAAATTCGTGCAAAGCGTCGAATCCCGTCCGCAATCACGAAGTATCTTCTCACAAACAGATAACTATCAGCAGGCAGCACGTTATATTGCCCGCTATCATAAAGGAACACGCGCGGTCATCATGGGACACACTCATAAAGGAATGGATGCTCAATTATTAGAGGTTGAAGGAACGCACGAACAATTTCTTTATTACAATACAGGGACATGGACCAGGACGTATGATATTCCCTGGTGGAAACTGCCCAAATTGGAAAAACTTTTAGAGCCAGATCTCTATCAGCCAATGTCTGGAGTTATACGATGTGTCGGTTCATGGGATAATCTCTCTATCAAATATGTTGACCACTGGAATGAAGCGCTCACAGAATAAGCGCCGTGAGTTTGTGTTCATAAACAGTTTCCGATTTCTTCAAGAGGTCGGGGGCAAGATATTTGCTCAGATACTGAGCAGGAGGAGACGATTGTGGTAAAAGCGCACTACCCCAAAACACCGGCAATTCACTTCTTGAATGCGAAGAAAATCCCTTTTGAGACATACTTTTACTCGTATGAAGATCATGGAGGAACCGAACGGGCTGCCAATGAATTAGATTTACCAGAACATGCCGTGCTTAAAACGCTTATCATGGAAACAGACGAGCATCATCCGTTTGTGGTGCTTATGCATGGGGACCGTGAAGTCTCGCTGAAACAACTTGCACGTGAATTGGATGTTAAACGTGTCTCTCCTTGTTCAATGGAGTTGGCGCAAAAAGTGACAGGGTATCTGGTTGGGGGCATCAGTCCCTTTGGCGTAAGAACCCCCTTGCCGGTCTATATTGAATCGTCCATTTTTACCCTTGATAAAATTTACATTAATGGCGGAAAACGCGGGTTTTTGGTCGGAATTGCGCCGCAGGATTTGCGGAAAGCCTTCTCTGTCAAAGAAGTTACTGTAGCAATTCAGCCATAGTTCTGCCAACAGATCATCATGGAATTCTTTGATTTTGATATCGAGATAGAAGCCGATAAGCTCCTGATTTTACTCATCACAACCGATCTGCTCTTTATGGCATTTCACATTTTTCATGTCTTTCATACATCAATCGGATTGTTTTATGATGTGAATTTTTCACTGCAACAAGAACAGGGATTTGCCGAAGTATTCCAATATCTCAAAGAATATTGGGCGACCCTTCTTCTGGCGATCCTGGCGGTGAGAACAAAAAATTTGCTCTATGTCAGTTGGATGTTATTGTTCGGCTATTTTCTTGTGGACGATGCCTTTGGCGTGCATGAAGTGCTGGGAGAACAGCTAGGGCAGACTCTGGGCAATCTGCAACTCTTTGGCCTGCAAGCCTCTGATCTCGGAGAATTGTTTGTCTCCGGGTTTTTTGGCATCTTATTTTTTATTGCGATCGGTGTTACCTATCGAGTAAATGATGAAGAAGCCAAACATTTTTCGCGGTATTTTTTCACAATGCTGATCATTTTACTGCTCTTTGGCGTGGCAACAAGTATAGTGAAACGCCTGAGTCCTGACGCCACCTGGCAATTCATCTTAGGAACAGTCGAAGAAAGCGGCGAGATGCTAGTAATGAGCGTTATTATCTGGTTTCTGATTGGGTTTAATCCAGAGTCAATCTAATATCTTCCATGGAAGAAATATGCAGAAAATTCTGCGTAGAATTTTTTGTCATTTTCGTCAGTATGATCAAACTGATCAAAGAGAGTACTTTATCCCTATAACAGTAGGAGTGATTTTGTAATGGATATTTATCAATTTCTCGAAAAACATGGTATTTCGTATGAACGTTTTGATCACCCACCGGTGTTTACATGTGAAGAATCAAGCCGCCTGTGTCCACCGATGCCGGAATATGCCGCAAAAACCAAAAATCTGTTTCTGCGCGATAAAAAAGGACGACGACATTTTCTGGTAACGGTTGACGAAGAAAAGCAGGTAGATGTGAAAGCACTTGAAGAGGTACTGGGCGTCCAAAAATTAAGTTTCGCCTCAGCGCATCGTCTGGAAGAGCATCTCGGGTTAACCCCGGGCGCGGTGACGATGTTAGGTGTTTTCAATGATATGCAGCAGCAGCGTGTTGAAGTCATTGTTGACAAAGCGGTATGGCAGGCGCAAGCCGTACGCTGCCATCCGCTCGTCAACACCAGCACCCTGATCATTCCCCACAGCGGAATTGAACGATTTTTCAAGGAAACCGGGCATCCAGTTCAGGTGCTGGACGTTCCGGCAAAAAATAGCGTCTAAAATCCATAGCCCCGGCCAACCCAATAGTGCCAGTCATCAAGGGCTTCCTGAGTGTCTTCATCAACTGAAATCGCCTTTAATTGCGCTAAGGGAACGGAAAGCTGCTGTCCGTTCCCTTGCACATCAACATAAATTTCCCGTAAACACGTATTTTCCGGAGACAGATCAAGAACTTCCACCATTTCATGCTCTTCCAAAGGAGATTTATGATGTTCTTGAATACATTGCGCTTTGAAGGGAAACTTCACCGTATCCGCAAGATAATAATACCACCCCATAGCTCGTTCCTCTTCAGTATAGGCATCAACAAGAATTTCCATGTCTATACGCTCTTCGCGATGATCATCTCTTTTTACTCGTTTCATAGCGACTTCTTTTTTTCTCCCTTACGATTTAATAATTATACAGTTATACATTGTCCGAGTCCTTACCTGGAAAGAAAACCGCAATTTCTGCTTCAACGGCGAATTTCCCTGAGGATGGCGGTGAATTTCCAACCGGAAGCGGGGTAAGATTGACGTGATGACATTGATACAACGTGATGAAACCATCTGCGATGTTCCTTCTCATAGCATCAAAAACGTGCAATAATAGCGGCAAAAGCAGTATGAGTGTCAGACCTGATCTGAGATGTGGTTGAGGAACGAGGTTCAGATTCAGGATGTCCAATTTCGGCATCGGCGTCACGGATAGCATACTCATACCCTAATTGCACACTCCAGTGTTGGTTCAAAGAATACTCAACAGAGGTGTTAAGCGTCCTAAGATCCCAGTTATACGAAACTACCTGGTCAGTTTCATAGACCTGGTCGAAAGTTTCAACGCCAAAACGCCCACCAATCTGGGCGGTGATACGCTTTCCAACATACGCGCTGACCTGTAACCCGGCAACGTGAGATGTCATTTCATCATCATAATACGAAGTGAATCCTGGAAAATTTTCGTAAAATGAAGAGAGGATATTGGAATGACTGTTATAATGGGCATACAAATAAAATGCTTGCACTCCTATACGATTGTTCCATATATACTCGCCAGACATCCGCAGCTTGCATCCATCGGTATCAGCTTCTCGGCCGGCCTCGGTCAATAATAACGTATTTGTTGTTGACCAGGTCGTCTCAACCGCCGCGTATTCGAAATCAAACCAGGTAAACATGGCCCTGAGATTGATCTGTTCGCGCCAATAGTGCGACACGCCAATACCATAATACCTGCGGATTTCATTTTCTATTCCACGTCCACGCAGATCCAAACTCGTCGAAAAGGAAGTCATTTCTTCGTTTTTGACCGAATTGACAAGAAAAATCACACCAGTATTATCCCACAAATAATATTCAAATTCCAGCCCGGCTTCGCGGGCGCGGTCATCCGTGAGAGTTTGAGAGCGATAATTCTGGTCGCGGTGCGTAAACGTATAAGTCGTCTCAGTTTCCGGTTGGACGGCAATATAGACCCGCAGCAAAGTTGGATGGCTGTAAAAATGTTGTAATGCTCTGTGGGGGACACGAGAGGCATCCAGCGGCTTAAAAAAGAATGAATAGGATGTCATGACACGCCAGACATCACTTTCAAACAGCCACAATGCAGTAGGAAAAGCCTCATCATTGACGACATAGTGATCCTGCGTAGAATCATTCCCGCTGAACTGGAGTTCGCTGGTGATTTCATGGTGGATTTCCTGTGCACCAGCCAGAGAGAATGGCGACAGCATCCCATTCAGGCACAACAAGAAAATGATAGTTTTCATCAGGATTATGTAACGATTTGAGTGTTGTTTTTGCCGAGGCATGATCTAATAGGCTGTCAATCGTAATGTTTTGCTAGTACGTTGCCAATAATGCGTGAACATCCTCCAAACTTCCTCGAAATGGTCCAGGGACTTCCATTTTCAGTGAAGTTAACGCAGCGGCAAATTTTAGAGATTCTTCGGGAGCACGGCACAGACGTTGACTTAAATATGCGGCAAAACACGTATCCCCTCGCCCGGTTCTGCCAGAGAGATTTCTCGGCTTGAACGGCGCACGATAAATTTGGCCTTCAGCATACGCCATGACTTCGCTGCTATGCGTGAGCACAATTTCTTTTGCGCCCATCGCAGCAAGCGCCTGAAGCGATTGAGAACGGTCGGTGCACCCGGTCAGGATTTCGGCTTCCGCGGCGTCGGTTTTCAAAAAATCAATCATGGGAAAGGCTTCGTATTTGTCTTGCCAATCTTTTGACACCAACTCATGCCCTACAGCCGTCCGAATAAACCCCTGAGCATCTATCCCGATTTTGCCTTTTTGAGCTAAAAATTTTAACACATCCAGTGGAACTTCGCCGGCAATCAAGGCTGCAACCTGGTATATTTTGGCGTTCAGATCCTGAGGAAAATCTTCTTTTTGAAATGGGTCGGCCATCGCGATCATAAAACAGGTACGGCGATCCAAATCCGGTGTAGTATAAACGTTCTTAATCGAGGTCGTTTGCGATGACATCGTAGAGAATACTGGAATTCCAACCTCCTGAAATGGGGCAAGGCTGGCAAGATCGTCCCGGGCAAGTTTTGTGACCACCGCGGTTGTACATCTTGCCGCATACGCAGCAAAGGCCGCACAATACGAACCTCCGCCATATCGAACCTCTTCATTCCCCATTACGACATTGAGATCACGTGAAATAGCCCCTACAGCAACGATATCATAGCTCATCATAGCAAAATTTATTCTATCTTCAACTCGTTGTAATTTTTAGGTTAGTAAGAAGATCATATAATCATTCCAGAAGAGTTTGTCAAGAATTTAATGGAATTACTGAGGTCATGGTCGAATTTTTCGAAAGATTTGTCATAAGCGATTGTAAAGAAACCCGTTCTCCGGCAGTTTCAGCCGTTGCGGTCAACAGGCAAAACGCCAGGTTCAGGCGCAGCAAATTGGTCGTAATCACGTCAGCATCGAGCACAAACTCTTCCTCAATCTCCGTCAAATCATCATTATTGAAATTCAGGGGACAGACATCAATTCCCTCATGCTCCGAATATCTGATCGGAAGGCCATGGGTTCGACAAATAATGGGGCGAACCGGATAAATCAGGCATACCTGGTTATTCAGGAAGACACAGTACGAATCCTGTTGCTGGTCTGATAGACAAAGCTGTCCTCGAATGGCAGGCGTAGATTGCAGATACGCGGCAATCACAGACGCTTCAAGAGGGACGACCGTTTCAAGGAGGCAACACTCGACGCAGCCTTTGGCGCACTGGATCTGCGAGCGATATGTCTGCACTGTACGTTGAAACAGATCATCACAATACTGACAGAGCGCGTGATAGCGGTCGAGTAGCATTGATAATTGGGCGACTTGTTCCATCTATGTTTCAAAATTTCCGAGCTTGCAAGATGACTTCAAACGCTTCGGCCGGCATCGGTTCGCCGAAATAGTAGCCTTGCATCATCTGACAGCCCTGGGTCACCAGAAAATCTTGCTGTTCTTTGGTTTCAACACCTTCCGCCACAGTACTCAACTTCAGATTCCGAGCCATGGCGATAATGGTTTTAATAATCTCCTGATCATCTTTATTCGTTGTCGAATCAATGACAAAAGAGCGATCAATCTTTAATGTATCAATCGGAAAACGTTTCAAATAACTTAGCGAGGAATACCCTGTGCCAAAATCGTCAATAGAAAAATGAATCCCTATCTGACGAAGTTGCCGCATCTTTTCGATGGCTTGTTCCGGATTCTCCATAATGCCGCTTTCGGTCACTTCGAGTTTCAAGCAATGCGGCGGTAATCCAATGTCCTCAAGAACCTGTTCAATCGTTTCAACCAGATCGGGTTCTCTGAACTGGCGTGTTGAGAGATTCACAGCCACATAAAATTCTGTATAACCCCTGTCATACCAGACCTTGGCCTGGAGACAGGCTGAAGCTAAAACCCACTTCCCGATCTGAATAATCACGCCAGTTTCTTCCGCCAACGGGATAAATTTGCTCGGGCTAATCAAACCGATTTCTGGATGGTGCCAGCGCAACAAGGCTTCTGAACCGATAATGCGTTCGCGTTTATCAACTAAAGGCTGATAGTAAATAATGAATTGATTATCGCGCAGCGCATTGCGTAAACTCCCTTCCAGCATCATGCGCTCTAAGGCAATTTTATTCATCTCTTCCGTAAAAAATCGGAATCCCTGGCGTTCCTCTTTCGCAGCATACATTGCCATATCCGCATTTTTGACTAATCGTTCAACATTCTCTCCATCAACCGGATAGATGCTAATGCCAATACTCACGCTGATATAAATCTCATGGTCGTGAATGAGGTATGGTCGAGCGATCTCTTCACGTAATTTTTTGGCGACTTTTGCCACATCCGTATTATTCGTCACGCCATTGAGCAGGATAGTAAATTCATCCCCTCCTAATCTGAACAGATAGTCGCTTTTTCTCAAATGAGCTTGTAAGCGTTTTGATACCATTTTCAGCAATTCATCGCCAACATCATGCCCCAGGGTATCATTGACATATTTAAAACGATCAAGGTCAAGAAAGAGAATCGCCCATTTTAAATGTGAGCCACGCCGTTTTCCGCTGGAACTTTGCGATTGCAGGAGTTGATCTTCCAGTCGCATATAAAAGGATTTACGATTGTGAAGGCCAGTGAGAATATCGTGATAGGCGATGTAACGAATCTCCTGTTCGGTTTTTTTACGGGCGGTAATATCCTGAATGGTAAGCACACTGCCTTGTAATGTCCCGGAATGATCAAAAAACCCTGCGCCGCTGATGCTCACCTCAACGGGTGTTCCATCTTTGGTTAACCGGGTCGTTTCAATCCCGGACACCATTTCGCCGCGCTGAATTTTTTCAAAAATCAACCGAACTTCCGATAGATGCTCGACGGGCACAAAATTAATCGCACATCCGATGCCCTCAGATAAGCTCCACCCGAATACTCGTGAAAACGCCGGGTTAAAATAGGCCACTTTGCCCTCCATATCGTACACCACCACGGGATCCGGTACGGATTCTAACACAATTCGATGGCGTTCTTCACTTTTGCGTAAAGCCTCTTCTATCCGTTTCCGTTCTTCAATTTCCTCAGCTAACTGTTCGTTAGCGTTCATGAGCTCAGTGGTTCGTTCTTCAAGCCAGCGTTCCAATTCATCGTGTACTTTTTGGCGTTCACACTCCGCCTGCCATTTTGACCCTAAAGCCAGAGCAATTTGATGAATTTCCTGCGGATACAAGGGTTTTTCCAGATACAGGAGTTTGTGCAGCGGGGGCACTCGGCGCGCAATTTCCCTGGCATCAATATCTGTATAACCTGTCATCATAATGATTTCAATATTCGGATCTATCGCGCGTATTTGTTCCGCCACGCCAACTCCATCGAGATCGGACGAGATACGAATATCCAAAAAAGCCATAGCAAACGGGCGAACTTCTTCAATGGAGAGTTTGATCTCACGTAGCACTTCCTCTGCCTCTGTACATAGAGTGAGATCAAACGATGGGGTGGAGATGGTTGGCACACTATCACTTAACACAAAATCCTCAAATTCATCAGCTAAACCAATCGTCAGAGGAGGGATTTGCTTTGAAGAAAGGACTTCTCGATAGAACGCTAAAATAGTGGACTCATCATCAGCAATAAGAATACGCAATTGATCCGCTTGATTCTGTTCCATTGCCAACCCCTTTTTCCTGAAAATGCTGATTTATTTTAATATGCTAATTTGTCTAAAAGTAGAGACAGGTCAAGAACCTTACAGGTTTTTGATCGACATGGTATTTATGATTCTTTTATTATATTTACGTTATTCCTGTCGCCAACTTCGGCAACCCACCCCTCACCCCTCCCAGGAGGGGAATTCAGGCGATTTCGTCGTATAGAGATTTTATTTGCGATAATGTCTAATGTCTCTGCAATGCTTCCACGTCACTCGGGCAGTTGAATCGTAAAGGTCGTGCCATTTCCAAATTCGCTCTCGCAACGAATTTGTCCTTGCAGAAGTTGCGTGACCAGGTTAAAGACAATGTGCAGTCCTAATCCCATGCCTCCCTGGGTACGTTTCGTTGTATAAAAGGGCTCAAAAATATGCAGACGTTCTTCTTCGGTCATTCCCTTGCCGTTATCATGATAGACAATTTGGACCATGTCTGTGTTTTTTTGTACCCCGACCACAATCTCTCCGTAAGATCGATTTTCAAACCCATGGATTAATGAATTCATAATGAAATTGGTTAGGATTTGGGAAAACGCTATGGGATAACTTTCAAGAATCAGATCGTCCGGGCAATTGACATTCACACGAATGCTCTGGGCTGTTTTTTGGAAGGTTGGTTTCAGACCGAGGAGGATGGTTTCAATGTGATTTTTGAGAGAAAAGAATTTTTTCTGATCTTTGATTTCTTGCACTGACACCTGTTTAAACCCACGTACTTGATTGGCGATATTCTGCAAATTGTACATCAGCATTTTAGTTGATTCTTTGGATGTCCCCAGATACTGTTCCCAATCAGACCGTTTCATGGTATTTTGATAATACAATTGTTCAATATCCTGGGTTTGACGTTCAAGATAGGATGCGGCTGTAATTGCCACACCCAGGGGTGTGTTAATTTCATGCGCCATGCCGGCGACTAATCCCCCAAGCGCCGCCATTTTTTCCGATTGTATGAGTTGTTCCTGGGTCTGGTTCAGGGTTTCTAACAATTCCTGTAAGGCCTTATTTGCCTGTTGTAATTCTATGGTTCGCGCTTCAACGCGCTGTTCAAGCTGTTCGTTAATCTGCCGCAATGTCTCTTCTGCTAACTTGCGTTCGGTAATGTCTTCATATAAGGCGATAAAATAACCTTTCTCCGGGCTATAAGCTGCTACGGCATACCAGGTTTCAAAAGGCGCAAAATAGAATTCAAACCGTCTTTCCTCGCCAGTCAGTGCAACTTCACCAAAAATTTGGATTAAATCAGGTTCGATGTCTGTGATGTTCAGAAAGACTTCCGTTACTCGTTTTCCGATCACCTCTTTCCCCAGGCCGAATAATTGTTCATAGGCTTCGTTGATTTCGAGAAAGATGTAATCGCAGGGTTGTCCGCGCTCATCCAGAATAATTTTATGATAGGCCAGCCCATTGAACAAATTTTTAAACAAGGAGCGTTGTTCCGCTTCCGTTTCCCGGAGAGATTTTTCGGCCCATTTGCGTTCGGTAATATCTTCCACAATGGCCTGGGCGCCACTAATAACTCCATCAATGGTGTAGGTTGGGGTCAAATAATAAAGAAGATCCGCCTGTTTTCCCCAGGATGATATATAAAAACGTTCTTCAGCGATCAATATCTTCCCTGAAGAGAGGCATTGAGTAAAATCTTCCGCAATGCCAGCCTGGACAAAGTCTGACGAGGTTAACACATTCAGACCTTGTACAGCTTCGCCCGAAGGCGCTCCGAAAATTGCCGCTAACATAGCATTTATGTCAATAATCCGTCCCTGAAGATCGACGCTGAAAATGCCCAGAGGTGAGTTTTCGATCAAACGCCGGTAGCGTTGCTCTCTTTCTTCTAATTCATTTTGGGAGTGTTTCAGCGCAGTGAGCATCGCATTGATTTCTTGCGCCAGATTCGCTAACTCATCCTGACCGGGAAGATCAATGAGCACAGAGATAGTGCTGCTCTTGCGAATATTTTCTATTCCATTACTGAGCCGAGTTAAAGGGGAGAGCACGGCTTTTTCGATCAGGAAGATACTGGTTGCGCCTAGTATGACGCTCGCCAGGAAAAGTGATCCAATAAAATACAGGACGCTCAAGCGACCTTGCATGGAAATCTCTCGAAGGATACTGGCTTTTATAATTATCGCCGGCTGGTCATAAATATCTTTTAATAAAACATATCCGGCAATAATCTCACTACTGAGAGGAGATACATGGATAGCTGCCGGGATATCCTGTGATAAGCGGTCAAACGCCGTCTGAACATCAGGAGGAAATGGGGCTGTGTTTACTTGCCATATCGTTAGCAAGAGATTGGTGAGTTGAGCTAGGCGTTCAATTTCTTCCGTATTCAGATAACGTCCCATGATGAGTGTACCGAGCGCAGGACCTTCGCCTTCACTCGTTAAGATCTGGTGGGCCACGACTAATAAAGGTCCTTCAGGCAAGTTCAGAATGCCGGTTTTTATACTGGTTTTCGAAGCATGACGTAAGAGAGGGTTCTCAGGATTAAGAACTTTTTTCAAATGTTCAGACAAGGGAACCTCTTCTCCCTTGTCGATATCTACAGCTTTTCCCAACACCAGAGTCCCGTTAATATCCAGAAAGAGTATGAGATGAAGCTTCAGCGTGACGAACGTACTATCCATAAGATTTTCTGCGATATAATCCGAATACGTGCCTGCCATAAAATCATAGGTTGCTGTCCATTGTGCCCAGTCACCAAGGGTTTTGCTCATGTTAGCGAGATCATTGTCAATGAGTCGCCGCGTTAGCTGGAGCTGTTTTTTGACAGAATTTTCCTCTATTTTTGTAAAACTATCCAGCACAATGACGTAAGAAATGCCTGAGAGAATCACCAACAAACTGATGCCTATGACCCCTATAATGAATATCGTCTTTTTTCGTAATGTCATAAGATGATCATCCCTTAAATATCTCTTGTGTTCCAGGACGCGAGCGCCATATCTTGAACTACATCCTCTATCATGAACATTAAGGCTTTTGTCAAGATTGTTTCTCCGATGCTCATAGTTTGACGCGATCCATCGCAAAAATAGTGTATGAACGTCAAAAAGATAAAGAAATTTCTTCTCGCCTATTCAATTTTTAGCAGCGGTGAGGAAATGCCATGCCAGAAAACTTCCTCCGGCGATCAATGCTCCTGACGCCAAAAATCCCCATAGGAAGAGCGGAGTTGAGTGCAAGTGCTCAAACAGGATCGCCCCGAAAAAGGGGCCGATAGCCCATCCCAACCCGTCAACCAGCCCATGCAATCCCATATAGCGACCAACCATCTGGGAAGGTGCCATGTGACTGACCGCACTCACAATCGCAGTGAGCGCGATCATTTCTCCTATTGTCATCACAGCCATGCTCAAGGCCAGATGCCCCCAACACCGACTCACGCCGAAGCCAACATAGGCTATCACATACAACAACGCCCCCCACCCGATGCGTTCGAAAATTTCAGTTCTTTTTAACCATGTATTCAATGGGATCAAAAAGAGAATGACAAGAACCCCATTCAAAGTGTAAAGAAAACCTAAAGAAGTTTGACTGATTCCAACAATGAGAGTCGCATAAATAGAGAGCGTTGACACAAATTGGGCGACTGAGAGAAACAGCGTGAATGTTAATGCTAAAAGGAGCAGCAAGCGATGATCATGGCGCAGGATTGTCCAGAAAGATTCTCGTTGTAACCCAGCGGCCTCTTGTTTTCTCACTGTAGCCCGGAGACAAAATTTATATGGAATACTTGCCGTGACAAGACACAGGGTTGCGGTCAGAGAAAATAAGAGCGAGAAAGGCGTCCGTGCCAGAAACGAGCCGATTGCCGGGCCAAGCATCCAGCCGACATTCAACCCAACCCGGACTTTACTAAACGCGGGTGCTCGTTCGTCCGGAGAGGTCAAATCTGTAATATAGGCATTGGCGGAATTTTGAAAAAATTGGCCTAATAGTGTACTAAAAAAGAGCCCTGCGGCAATATAGACGAATGGTGCATCAAAGACGGCCATCAGAGCCAGCGCAAAAAAGACGCAACTTCTCCCCACCGGTCCCCCTATCAAGAGCATTCGTCGTCCGACGCGATCCGTCAAAACGCCGGAAACCGGCGACCCAATGATCACAGCAATGCCCATGATGGGATACATGACGCCGACGGTTGACATCGGAATACCACGAATACTGTGAAGGTAAATGGGTAAAAAGGGATAGACAATCGAATACGCCAGAGCATTGATGCCCCAGGCCACAGCAATCGCCAATATCCTTCGTTGATTGTGCGAAAATTCAGAGGCCTCACAAGCGAAGATTTGTGTTCCTTGCAAATTCATAGATGCCTTTCTTACAGAAAACATCCCAAAAAGACTTGCATAAATCCTTGTTGTGTAGAATATTTGTCAACGACAGATTGTTGGGGCATGGCAGGACTCTCCGGGCTGTTCTGATTGCAAAATTGTTGATAAATTTGATTCGCAGATTTAGATTTCTTTGCATACATCGCAATTTTTTGCAAGCAAAATACCGCGTTATTCATAAACAATACGCTATCCCCAACAGGGGTGTTATGCGTCAAATATAAGGACATAGCAACATCGAAAAAAGGTGAAAGAACATGAAAATAACTGCTAAATTTGTCCATGCCAACATCGTGGCGAAAGATTGGAAGGTGTTAGCTACTTTTTATGAACAGACTTTTGGATGTGTACGTATCCCTCCTGAGCGAGCTCTCTCTGGAAAATGGCTGGAAGATGCAACCGGAGTTCCCGATGCCGCGCTTCGCGGCGTCCATTTACGCCTTCCCGGTTATGGTGAAACAGGCCCAACGCTGGAAATCTTTCAGTATCAGCAACAACCGGAAAAAGCCCCAACAGCCATTCATTGTCCTGGTCTGACTCATATTGCCTTTGCAGTAGATGATGTCGCCGCTGCCAGAGAAATAGTATTAAACGCAGGCGGAGGAGAGGTCGGAAAACTGACAACCGCTGAAATTCCTGGAGCAGGTCAGATTACGTTCGTATATCTTACCGATCCAGAGGGGAATATTCTGGAATTGCAACAATGGCATCGTAATCAGGAACTATTTTAGGCAACACTTGTCTTACCAGAAGAATATAAGAGATTTCACACATTAAGTAGATCGAGAAATCAAGCCTCTTCGGGGGGGTGATACGCATAGGCTCTCATTCTCCTATGGCGAATTATTTTCCTTCTGTTCGCCCTGAGTTGTGCCGAAGGGCATGATACTGATGAAACATCTGAATAAAAAGAAAAAGAAAAGCCTGTGGGTCGAGTATTCAAATAGTACCATCTATTTTGCGTTTATTTTATCTCTCATTCTGCACACGATTGTGATCTATTCGATTCCGGCCGTCAATGTGTTCTCTGAGGGGCCTGACTCCTCTGCCGAACCGATCGTGGTTGATTTTTTTCAAGAAGATTCCACGGAATCGCTGACAGACATTTCTCAGGCGGATTCCGATCAATTTCTGGCAGATATTCCAACAGCCGATGATAGACTTCCTATTGAACAGCCCGCTGATGTCGTAGAAACAGAAACGGAATCTGACCGGAGTGATCTCGAAATGGCGATCCCCCGGATGGAAAGGCATTTAGATACAGATAATGGCACGTTTTTACTTTCTCAATTCACCGAAAGTAAGCCAGATATTTCTCTGCTATCGAAACGGTCTTTATCACAGATTCCAGATCACGAGCAACCGCTAATTCCCAAACAGCAGCCCTTAGAAAAGGTCGCAATGACTCCACCGTCCCACCCATTTCAGATCCAACCACCGCGAGAAGTCAATGAATATGAACCTGTAAAAATGAGAACATCCTCACATAAACAGCTCCCGCAGCAAGATTCCGGTGAACAGGGCATACAACTGCCTCTACGTCCGCCTCAACACGAAAAATCCCCTTCAATGTTGTCGCAGGACACATCTGTCAGCCCATTCCATACCGGCAAACTGCAGGTGACAGAATTTGCCAAAGAATCGCCTGCACTTGACTTTGCTCGCAAAGATATCACAACGTTTTCACAGAAACGGCAATTTGGTATTGTCAAAGAAAAAGAGACCGATACCAATCAGTTTGGTATTTTCGCCGGAAAAAAATTCGATGAACTACCAGCCAAAGATACCGTCGAAGAAGCACTTCCCGTCGCACAACAAACGCTGCCGCTTCGTGAAGAAACCGAACTCGCTCAAAAATTGACTGGTGAAACTCAAATTGAGGGCCCCATCAAGGGACGAGCAATTATTCGTCGCCCTCAACCTCCCCAGGTTAATGTCAGTATAGAAGTGGAACTGCGCTTGAAATTTTGGGTGCTGCCGGATGGGACGATTGGCGAGGTCATTCCGATTAAACGCGGCGATGCGCAACTCGAGCGTATTGCTATCACTTACCTGAAACAATGGCGATTTGAACCATTGTCTCCCGGGGTTCCTCAAGAAAAAATTTGGGGGACGATCCCTATTCGCTTCACCGTCCAATAAGAAAAAAACCGAGTTTCTTCAAGAAACTCGGTTTTTACTTTTGATCAGATACGTCTCCTTATTCCTTTCGCTCCTCAAGATATTTTAGCGGCTCGGTAATTTTGCGCGGCGGAGTAAAAATATCGGCAAGCTTGGCAGGTCGTTCAGAAACTACAACGAGTGAATGCGGTACATTGGGTGGAATGACAAAGGCCATACCCTTCCCACAAATACGCGTCTCTTCGCCGATCGTATATTCGATCTCGCCATCCAGAACAATTCCAACCTGTTCGTTGACATGATGGTGAATCGGCAAACGAGAAAGCGGTGGAAGATTGAGAAAGGAGACCGAAACTTTTTCTCCATAAATGGCTGTCAATGTAATCCCATTGACTAAAGGAATTTCATGCAGTTCATTGACATCGTAAAAAGGCATATTCTTATCCTCCTCCAGCAGGAGTATCAAACTTCAGTTTGATGGCAAAACTCAAGTTATGCCCTCCTCTGAAAACTTGTGAATCAATGCACTACTGTTCTTTCAAGGTGTAATTGACAGATACATACCTGCCGACAACCCTGTCGGCACTCTGCGAACACGGCTGTTCACAGGTACATCTCAACCCATCAGCTAAACCTTAAAAGAATGCGACATCTCCTGATACTTTTTTATTTATTGCAGGAGTGAAATAAACACCCCAGCGGCAACAGCCGTCCCAATGACTCCGGCAACATTCGGCCCCATCGCGTGCATCAGCAGAAAATTAGCCGGATTTTCTTTTTGCCCGATTCGCTGGACAACCCGTGCAGCCATAGGGACCGCCGACACACCGGCTGCGCCAATCATCGGGTTAATCTTCCCTCCCGACAATCTGCACATCACGTTGCCCAATCCCACTCCAGCGGCAGTTCCAAAGGCAAACGCAACCAGACCAAGAAAGATGATTTTTAATGTATCTATCTGCAAGAAACTGGTGGCATCCATTGTTCCCCCGACCGTCAAACCAAGAAAGATCGTGACGATGTTAATCATCGCGTTCTGGGCTGTATCTGAGAGGCGGTTCGTTACCAGCGATTCTCGCAAAAGATTTCCAAACATCAATGACCCTAACAGAGGAACGACTGGCGGAAGTAATAATCCGACCAACACGGTAGAAACGATCGGAAACAGAATTTTTTGCGCCTGTGAAACCGGACGTAACTGCTGCATGACGATTTTTCGATCTTCCGGTTTTGTGAATAATTTAATAATGGGTGGCTGAATGAGCGGCACCAGTGACATATAGGAATACGATGCCACCGCTATGGCCCCAAGATATTCCGGCGACATCTTGGCTGCCATGTAAATTGAGGTCGGCCCATCAGCGCCTCCGATAATGCCAATGGCAGACGCGGCTTTCAGGGGGAAGCCAAGCACAACAGCCCCCAGCATGGCCACAAAAACTCCTCCCTGGGCCGCCGCCCCTAAGAGCAAGGTAATAGGATTAGCTAACAGCGGGCCAAAATCTGTCATGGCCCCGACCCCCATAAAAATCAGGATCGGAAAAAGTTCATGTTTTGTTCCAAAGTGCAAATAATATAAAAATCCATGCTCCTCCATGATACCGGAAAGCGGCAAGTTGACCAGGATAGACCCAAAGGCAATCGGAAGTAAGAGTAGGGGTTCAAACCTTTTCACAATCGCCAGGTACAGCAACACCGCGCCAATCACCAGCATGATCATATTTCCCCATGTCAGTGAGCCGTAACCAGATTGCGTGAATATTTCAAGAATCTTTGTCAAGACATACATATCAGACTCCCTTTTTGCAAGAAGTAAACCATAGTGAAATTGTTCCTTGTGTTAGCCAATCACGACAAGTACGTCACCTGTATTGACAGAATCTCCAACATTCACATTCACTGCCTGAACCGTGCCATCCACAGAAGCCATAATATCATTTTCCATTTTCATGGCTTCTAAAATTAAGAGTACCTTGCCGCTTTTGACGCTATCCCCGGGTTTCGCCTGAATGCTCAAAATCTTTCCGGGCATGGGGGCTTGCACCTGGTTTCCGCCGCCTGCACTTGCAGCCGGAGCCGGGGCTGGTTTCGGAGCCGCCGGAGTTGGCGCCGGTTTTGATGGCGGCGGAGGTGGCGGAACCGGAGCAACAGGTTTCGGCGGTGCTACAACTCCCGCACTCGTTCCTCTTACTTCCTCTACAGTGACTTCATACATTTGGCCATCTACAGTGATATGGTATGTTTTCATATATATTCCTCCTTCGTACTATCATGCACACGCCAGTAATAGTTTCATTGTTCAGAACCCATTAATTCCATTCTACCTGCCATTTTCCAGGAACTGACATTGCCAAGATGGGTAATGCCGGTAATCTGGAACGAGCCGGCTTTGGGTAACGAAGCGTATTCATAAAGTGCCGCTGAAATTGCTGCAATATGCGCAGGATTCAGCGTTTTTGCCGGCATCGTTTCATACGGCGTAATCGTATCAATCTTGAATGAGCCTGGCGCTAATCCTGTATATTCCTGAATAGCCGCCGAAATTGCCGCGATATGCGCTGTCATTGTCTGGTCTTTTTCCGGAGGAGCAACAGCTTTTTGGGCGGGGATTGTTTCAGGTGGCGCGGACGGAACGGCGGCTCTGCGCTCCCACTGCGCAATAATTCTTTCAAGTCCCATGATCATTGCGGATAAACCGCCTAACACGAGAAACACCATGAAGAAATCCACAATCGCGACAATAACACCGCCCCCAAATCCTTCTAACATAATAGTTCACCTCCGCTCATCGTTCATTATAAAGGAATATTTCCGTGTTTTTTTCTCGGACGCGATTCCCGCTTATTCGTAGTCATCCTAAATGCAGATATCAGCACGGGGCGAGTATCGCCTGGATTGATGACTTGATCAACGTATCCGCGTTTCGCCGCCTGATACGGATTTGAAAAATTTTCCCGGTATTCCGCAATTTTTTCCTGACGTTTGGCGTTGGAATTCTCAGCCTCTTTAATTTCCCGGCGGAAAATAATATTGGCTGCGCCTTCAGCCCCCATCACCGCGATTTCGGCCTGCGGCCAGGCGACAACCATATCTGCTCCCAGGTGACGAGCGCACATCGCAATATAGGCTCCGCCATACGCTTTCCTGACAATCAGCGTGACTTTCGGGACCGTGGCTTCAGAATAGGCATATAAGAGTTTCGCGCCATGACGAATAATCCCGCCGTGTTCCTGGGCAGTTCCGGGAAGATATCCCGGGGTATCAACAATCGTTAATAACGGAATATTGAAGGCGTCACAAAATCTGACAAAACGCGCCCCTTTATCTGAGGCATTAATATCCAGACAGCCTGCCATGACTCGGGTCTGATTGGCAACAATTCCAATGGTTTCTCCGTGTAATCTGGCAAAGCCAACCACAATATTGGGCGCATAGTAGTGATGAACTTCCAAAAACTCCCCATGATCAACGATTTTCGCAATCACCTCACATGCATCATAGGGTTTGTTCGGATTGGTTGGAATCAGATCAATGAGCGATTCTTCGCGCCGATTCGGCTCATCTGTTGCTTCAACTGGATACGGATCTTCCATATTATTTTGAGGAAGATAGGACAACAGCCGACGTACGGTTTCAAAAAGTTCATCCTCGCTATCACAGGCAAAATGGGCATTTCCGGAATTCTGATTATGCGCCATTGCGCCGCCCAAAGCTTCCGCAGAAACTTCTTCACCCGTCACAGATTTGATCACTTCAGGCCCGGTAATAAACATTCTGGCCGACCCTTTTTCCATAAACACGAAATCTGTCAATGCGGGTGAATACACCGCACCTCCAGCGCATGGACCTACAATCACAGAGATTTGCGGAATGACGCCCGAGGCAATTGTATTCCGATAGAAAATTTCACCATACCCGTACAGCGAGTCCACTCCTTCCTGAATCCGCGCGCCACCGGAGTCGTTGATCCCGATAACCGGAGCACCCATTTTCAGGGCAAGATCCTGAATCTTACAAATTTTTTTGGCGTGCATTTCTCCCAGTGAACCACCGATCACAGTGAAATCCTGCGCAAAGGCATACGTCAGACGGCCATTCACTTGACCGTAACCAGTGACAACACCATCCGCCGGAACCTCCGTTTTTTCCATGTCAAAATTCGTACAGCGGTGTTCAGCGAGCATATCTAACTCAACAAAGGTTGCCGGATCAAACAGTTTGTCCAGCCGTTCTCTGGCTGTCAATTTCCCCATCTCATGCTGTTTCTGAACACGTTGTTCGCCGCCGCCGGCTGCAACTGTCTGTTTCTTCTGGTCAAGTTGCGCGATCAACTCCTGAATTGTTGGATATTCCATAATCTGCCTGAACGTGCATGATACGTAAGGCATAACCCCGAACGACTTCCGCCGTTTGACGCCTCATGGTTACGCACCAAACACTATCGTTTTACACAAGTTTGTAACACTGTTTTTCGCCATTTTTGCGGCTGCTTCAGGATGTGAAAACGGCACAATTTCTTTGCACACTAGCAATGATTTCAGCCGCTTTGGCTTCATTCGTATCCAACTACTGCATTGTCAAAGTTTGCCTGATAGGTTTGTCGTTTCGCCTTCAGATGGAAGAACTCGCTCAAGCAAGAACAACAAGCTCATCAGGTAAACCTTGACAAAATAGTACACATAGTATCACATTGATACATTCTTATATTTAAGAATCGCGTTTTTCTGTCAACTTTAATCTTGAAAGAGTTAAAAGAAGAACACAAAATTTTTCTTCCTGTCAATAATCCTGCGCTGGCGGGTGAACGTTCTCCTTTTGCTCAGGTTTTTTCTGCGTGACCGGATGGTGTTGAACAAATTCATTGTAATCGTGAAATAAATAGCGTAGATGCCTGACGATTTTCCAGAAGGGGGCGTGACATCTTAACACCAGCCAAAAGGCTTCCCAGACCACATGCCTGGAAATTTTTGAATATCCGTGCATACGTTCTCGAAACATGATCGGCACTTCTTTGATATGAAAGCCGTGGGTATAGGCATAGTACAGCATTTCGATTTGAAATGCATAGCCATCAGAGCGAATGCGCGTCAAATCAATGTGTTCCAGCACTTCACGGCGATAACACCGAAATCCGCTGGTACAATCCCACACCGGGATAACCATAACATGCGCAGCGTAAATATTGGCAAATTTGCTTAGTAATAAACGTCGAAACGGCCATCCTTCAACACGCACCCCGTTCAAATACCGGCTTCCCACCACAAGATCGTACTGCTCAATCGCTTCGACCAGATCATTCAATGAGGCCGGATCGTGTGACAAGTCGGCATCCATCTCAATAATATAATCTGTTTCGGTTGATAAGGCGTAGCGAAACCCCACAACATACGCTGAACCCAACCCCCCTTTTTTCGGGCGATGAATCACGTGCATCGTCGGCGAGAATTCCGCGAGATTGTCTGCGAGTTCACCAGTTCCATCAGGAGAATTATCGTCAACAATCGTCATAAAAAAATCAGGATGAAGGATCAAAATCGAACGCACAAGATATTCGAGATTCTCTTTTTCATTATAGGTAGGAATGACAACCATTGTTTTTGCCATAATATTATCCCTGAAACGTACAAGTTTGTTTGTGATAATTGACAATCTCATCTTCATGACAGTAAAAAATTATATATGCTGATTGTTTCGATAATATGAAATGATGCAAGGAATAAAATTTATGTTTTCCCGGCTGTGATGTCAAGCGTGACAGTTATGAAAGATGAAATTGATATTCCCTCAGGTTTTAACAGAAGGAGCAGGTATGCATGTCGGTATTGTGTGTGGCTATGGCGTAGTGCTCGATGAACGTTTGCAAACGTATCTTCAAGCAGTGATCGAATATGTCAGCGATTGGCAGGTTGATACCTTGATCCTCTCTGGCGGACAAACAAGAAGGGATAGTGAAAAAACAGAAGCACAAGTGGTACATGAGGTGTTGCACACACGACTTCCGCATATTACCTATATTTTTGAAACACAGGCGATGACAACCTTCCACAATTTATATTATTCCAAAATCCTCCTGGGTCATCTTCATGAGCCTGTTGAAACCCTTTATATTTTTTGTGACAGCGTCAGGTTTTTCAAAGTGGTCTGTCTCTCAAAACTGCTGTTTCCCTCAACTCATGTTCACGTAATCAAGTTCACGCGCAGAGAACCGCTGCTCATGTATCTTTTACAAATCCCCTCTACCCTGCTCCAATGCCTGGCCGTTCATTTCTCCTCTGTAGAGCAACTCCTGTTAAAAAGTCGCCAGTGGTGGATGACGTTACGTAAGTAAAAATTTTGGTAGTGGCTACCTTGTACATGATGACCGGTCGTCGAGCGGAGTCGAGACGAGCATGCAGGCGTTCCCTTCGACTTCGCTCAGGGAACGTACATCATGTACAG